>NZ_JBRKQB010000001.1:0-2377343 GCF_053005265.1 Roseibium sp. MB-4 | reverse complement strand
TCTTCTGTCAACTCAAAGAGTTCAAGCGAATCGCCATGCGGGCCTGCAAAACCGATCGCAGCTTCGAGGCATTCATTTACATCGCAGCGGCCGTCATCAATTCAAAATGAATCCCCACAAACCCTAGGTAAGCTGGCTGGCTGGTAACCGCGTCGCTGCAAGGACGTACAGTCAGTTCATGCCATCGGTCGCCCTGGCTGGTGCGCACAAGCGCGACGAGGCGGGCATTCCGCTCTTTATCCAACCGCTCCTTAAGGTGCAGGATGTCTGCCGGATTTTGAAATTGCTGATAGAAGTTCGTTTCAAGATCCACGCAAGCAGCCCGTGCTGCTGTGTTCCGGTAAAGTGGAGAGCCGTCTTTCGTAAAGAGCGAGATCATCACGGTGGTGTGCATCAACGCTTCGGCGCTGCGAAGGGTCTCTGGCTGTTGTTCGTGATGGTCTCGCGCTTCGCACAGCATTGCCATGCGCCCGTCGTTTAGGATGATGCCACTAAGAGTGACCTGAAGAACCCGGGCTTTTCCTTTGGGATAAAGTGTCCAAATCTCGGAAACACTTACGTCCTTTTGAGTGAAATCCTGCCGATATTGTTTCAGCCGTTGGTCCACGGAATGAGACATGTCGGATGCCATATCTCTGGCCCGTAACTCTTCCAGACTTGGCGCGCCGGTGATTTCCAAAGCCTTTTTGTTGGCCCAAATTATTCTTTTTTCGTCGAAATCAAAAATCCAGACACCGGTGTCAAGCCGGTCATAAATGCTTGTAATCAGGCGGGCATCGAACCTGAGATCGGTGATTGCTATTCCGGCATGTTCAGACTCATCTGTGGAGTGCCGCACAATCTTTTGGAGTTTAAGTTGATCGGACAGGGTCATTCTCCACGCCATGCATACGCATTGCAAACATCGTCCAACTCGACAGTTTAACCACCTGCAATCTAGGATTTAAAAACCAATATCCGCAGGACTAACAATGTCTCAAACCGGATAAGAGATGGCTTCTTGCTAAGCGGCTGTTCCTAATGGATGTATTTAAAAATAGGTAAGAGTGGTGAAAATTCTCCTAACTCCATGATGTTAAATCGCAAAAAACAGTGTACATGATTGGCGTTGTATCTGCACTAGTTGTGTTGACCGCAATTGAGCGTGCCTATCATTGTTTTCTCGAACACTAGCCTCGGCCGCTGGTTTTTCGTTTTCCAGCAGAAGCTTCTCGCTAAACGCGTATTCTCAAGACAGCAAAGGACTGTGGTGCTGCGGCTAGACAGCCCAGCAATTTCCCATCCAGGATTTGTATGAAACAATTGGGTCTTGTCTTTGCTATTTGATTTACGCCTGTTTGCTCTGTTCCCGCTGTCATATCTTTTGACTTGGCGTTGAATACGGATCAGCTGTACCAAAACGCCTCGATAATCGGAAAAACTTGCCTTTTCTGGTGCAAAGGGCGGTTTTTATGAGTTGATTGATCTGCCAATGAAGCTAGAAGGATTGGGGCCGCGCCAAGGAAATATGGCGGCGGATCCTTTCGTGGATCTTGCGCGACAATCGAAGCGGCCAAAGGAAAATAAGAAAGACCGCTTGGGGGGCGGCGAGGAGCTTTGATGCTGGAGCTAGATCAGCTCGTTATGGATTTTAGTGGGTTTCGGGCGGTAAACGGCTGCTCGTTTCGGGTGGAAGAAGGCAGTATCACCGGTCTGATTGGCCCAAACGGTGCAGGTAAGACCACCCTGTTCAATCTGATCGCAGGTGCGCTGCAGCCTACAAGCGGCACGATCCGTTTTCTGGGCGAAGATGTGACGCCATTGGCCAGTCATGAACTGTTCCACAAGGGGCTGGTACGCACGTTCCAGATACCGCACGAGTTTCACAAACTTACAGCGCTTGAAAACCTGATGATGGTCCCGCCGTCGCAGCCGGGAGAAAGCTTGTTTTCGAACTGGTTATCCTGGGGCAAGGTGAAGTCGACAGAAGCGCTGGTTGAGAAACGGGCCTACGAAACACTCGAGTTCCTCGAGCTTTCTCATATCGCGCACGAGCGGGCAGGAAACCTGTCGGGCGGCCAGAAGAAGCTTCTTGAGCTTGGTCGAACAATGATGACCGACGCAAAGCTGGTTTTGCTGGACGAGCCAGCCGCTGGTGTAAACCGGACATTGCTGCGCAAACTGGAAAGCAAGATCGAGCTTTTGAACAAGGAGCGCGGTTACACGTTCATCCTGATCGAACATGATATGGAAATGATTGAAAAGCTCTGCGATCCCGTGGTCTGCATGGCAGAGGGCAAAGTGCTGATCGAAGGTGACTTCCAGACAGTGCGGTCCAACCCGCAGGTTCTGGAAGCCTATCTTGGTGAGACGACAGGAGACGCCGCATGACAGCTCTCCTCTCAATGGAAGCCATCACTGGCGGTTACGGTGATGCCAACATCCTTGAAGACGTCTCGATGCATGTGATGGCGGATGAAATCGTCGTCATTGTTGGCCCGAATGGCGCCGGCAAATCGACGGCGATGAAATCGGTGTTCGGCCTGCTCAACATCCGCGGCGGTAAAATGATGTTCGATGGTGATGACATCACCGGATGGGCGCCCAACCGCATTGTTCAGCGCGGGATCTGCTATGTGCCTCAGGTGGACAACATCTTCCGTGAGATGTCTATCCATGAAAACCTGGAAATGGGCGGGTTCCTGAAAAAAGGCGATCTGTCGGTTGCCTATGACCGTGTTTACGCGTTGTTCCCTGATCTGAAGGAACGCCGCAAGACGATGGCGGGCAGCTTGTCTGGCGGCCAACGGCAGATGGTCGCGATGGGCCGGGCATTGATGCTGGATCCTAAGCTACTGCTGTTGGATGAGCCGACCGCAGGTCTCTCTCCGAAATATATGGAGCAGATCTTTCAGATCTGTCGCGACGTCCGGGACACGGGTGTTGCCATTCTGCTCGTCGAGCAGCATGCAAAACAAGCGCTGGCATTTGCCGACCGCGGCTATGTGCTGGCAGCTGGTAAAAACCGTCATGAAGGCTCAGGGGCCGATTTGCTGGCTGACCGCGAGGTCGCCGAGATGTTCCTGGGGGGCTGAGCGGTATGGATTTGTTTGAACTTCTAAACTTTTACGTCATTCCAGGCATCGTGCTCGGATCAATCTATGCGCTTGGCGCGGTCGGAATCACGTTGATCTTCGCGATCCTGCGCTATGCGCACCTGGCGCACGGCGATTTGGCAACACTTGGTGCTTTCATAGCTTTGGCAGTGGTCACCACGCTTGGCGTGTCGCCGCTCGCAGCATTGCCTGTCGCGATCATCGCAACTGCAGCAGTGGCCGTTGGCATCGACAAGGTGTTTTATGACCACCTTCGAGAACGCCCAAAGATCGTCACGGTGATGGCATCGCTCGGCATTGCGCTCATGATCCGGGCGGTTGTTCAGGTCGTCTGGGGTGTGGATACGGAAACCTATTCGCGCGGTATTGTCCGACCGGAAAACTACTTCGGTCTTCGGATTCGGGACCGCGAGATCTACACAGTGATCGCAATGCTGGCGCTGGTCGGCGTCCTCCATGTGTTCCTGACCCAGTCCAAATGGGGCAAGGCCATGCGGGCCATGTCCGACAACCCGAACCTTGCGCTGCTGTCAGGGATCGACAACCGCAAGGTCATCATCCTGACATGGGTGATTGCCGGTGGTTTGTGCGCTGCCTCGGGCTTCTTCCTCGGACTGAACACTGAGTTGAAGTCCATGATGGGTTGGCACATGCTTCTGCCCATGTTCGCAGCGGCCATTCTTGGCGGTGTCGGACGGGTTGAAGGGGCTGTTCTTGGGGGACTAATCGTCGGCATTGCCGAAGAGCTGTCCGTGCTTGTCATCCCGAGCGAATATAAGGCTGCAATGGCCTTTGCGATCTTGTTGTTCATGCTGCTTGTGCGCCCGACCGGGTTGCTCAAGGGCAAGGTTCTTTAAGGGGAGGGCACAAGATGGAATTTCTGGGTCTTGTAAATTACGCTCTCTTCATGGCGATTTTCATTGCCATCTATGCCCTTCTGGCACTCGGCTTGAACATCCAGTGGGGTTTTGCGGGTCTTTTCAATGCCGGTATCGCGGGCTTCTTTGCCGTAGGGGCTTACACCTCGGCGATCCTGACAACAGAAGCCGTCGACGGCCGGATCGGCGGGTTCGATCTTCACTTTGTCATCGGTTGGGTCGGAGCCATGATCGCCGCGGCGCTGGTGGCTTGGCCAATTGGGAAAATCTGTCTGCGCTTCCGTTCTGATTATCTCGCGATTGCCTCAATCGGGATTGCTGAAATCATCCGTCTGGTAATCAAGTCGGAACCGGCGCTGACCAACGGCGCGCGCGGCATTCCGGGTATCCCGCGGCCGATGAGTGACATTGGTTATATGGAATCTCAGGTCGCTTATCTCATCATCGTCCTGGCAGTCTTGATTGCCGCGTATGTGCTGGTCGAGCGTCAGTTCAACGCGCCATGGGGCCGGATGATGCGCGCGATCCGGGACAATGAAGATGCCGCCAAGGCGATGGGTAAGGATGTGGAATTCCGCCGCCTGGAAGCCTTTATCTTTGGCGCAGCTCTTATGGGGTTGGGTGGAGCGCTTTTTGCGCACTTCAACCGCTCTATCACACCTGAGGCAATTGATCCGATGGTCGCAACCTTCCTGGTCTGGATCATGTTGATCCTGGGCGGGTCCGGCAACAACCGCGGCGCCATCCTGGGTGCAGCGGTGGTTTGGATCATCTGGTCGGTGTCCGAGATTGCAACAGATCGCCTGCCGCATGAATATGCGATCCAGGCAAAATATATCCGCTTGTTCCTTATTGGCTTGATGCTGCAGCTGGTGCTGCGGTTCCGGCCGGAGGGGCTGCTTCCAGAGCCGCTTAGGGGCGACCAGCGGAGTGCAAAAGGCGGTGCGGACCACTAGGCCCGCGCCAGGGTGGCGCAACCCTAACGAGTTGTGCTACCCAAGACGTTCAAAAGACCCGGCAAAGACCGGTTAATGAGGAGGTACTTTCATGAAAACCAAGCTTCTGACGCTTGCTGCGGGCCTGATGACGGCAACAGCACTGGCCACCGTTCCGGCGAAAGCTGATGTGAAGATCGGCCTTATCGGCGGTGTCTCCGGCCCGATCGCAGCGATGGCTCCGGCCATGATCGATGCAGCGCAATTGGCTGTTCAGCAGGTCAACGAGCAAGGCGGTATCGGCGATGGCGAAAAGCTCGTCGGTGTTGTCGGTGATAGCGCATGTAACCCGCAAGGCGGCACGGACGCTGCGACCAAAGCTGTCAATATCGAAGGCGTTGCTGGTATCGTTGGTCCGCATTGCTCCGGCGCCGTTCTGGCAGCAGCCGGTTCCGTCACCATTCCGGCTGGCGTAACCTTGGTTACACCGTCCGGTACGTCCCCGGAAATCACAAACCTTGAAGACAACGACTCGGTTTTCCGGACCGTTCCGTCTGATGACTACCAGGGCCGTGCACTGGCGCGTACTCTGAAAGACATGGGATATGGCAAGGTTGCGGTTGCTTATCTCAACAACGATTACGGCACGGGTCTCGCAAACGCATTCAAGACCGAGTACGTCGATGCGCTCGGCGGTGAGATCACACAGTTCGCAGCGCACGAAGAAGGCAAAGCGTCCTACCGTTCAAACCTGGCTGAGCTTGCCAAGGGCGGCGCCGACACGCTGGTCATCTTCGACTACGGTGACGGCACAGGCCTCACCATCCTGCGTCAGGCTCTGGAAAACGGTTTCTTTGAAAAGTTCGTTGGCGGCGACGGTATGAAGTCCGACGCAGTCATCAATGAGCTTGGTGCAGAGAACCTCGCAAACTTTGTTTCTTCTTCGCCGGTCGGTGAAAAGTCTGACTCTCTGGACATCTTCAACGAAGCCTTCAAAGGCGTTGGCGGTGATCCAGACGCGATTTTTGCAAACACCTCCTATGACGCAGCTTTCTTGCTGGCACTGGCATTGGAAAAAACCGGTGGCAAAAAAGAAGGCGTTGGTGCTGCTCTGAGAGAAGTCTCCAACGGTGAAGGCGAAGCGATCCGTCCAGGTGAGTGGCAGAAAGCAAAAGAGCTGATCGCTGCTGGTACCGCGATCGACTACAAAGGCGCTGCTGGTGACCATAACTTCGACGCAAAAGGCGACGTTCCGGGCACCTTTGCTCTCTTTGAAGTTGGCGCTGACGGTTTCGAAGTTGTGTCCGAAATGAACTAAGCTTTTTCTTTCTGAGAAGCGAGTTTTGTAAGCCGGCGGTCCGAAAGGGCCGCCGGTTTCGTTTGGACTCTGGTAAGCGGGAGTAAACGCTGTATAACCGCCGCTATGCGTGATCTGGATGTTCTTGTGCTCGGTGGCGGTGCCGCCGGATTGATGTGTGCGATTGAAGCGGCCAAGCGGGGCCGTCAAGTATTGGTCCTGGACCATGCCAAGCGGCCAGCAGACAAGATCAGGATCTCCGGGGGCGGCCGCTGCAATTTCACCAACCTGCATTGCTCACCGGCCAATTTCCTTTCCCAAAATCCGAGGTTCTGCGTCTCGGCCCTGAAACGCTACACCCAGCAGGATTTCTTGGGACTTGTCGAAAAACATCGGATCTCCTGGCACGAAAAAACGCTTGGCCAGCTCTTTTGCGACAACTCCGCCAAGGACATCATCCAGATGCTTTTGTCCGAGTTGGAGGCAGCTGGCGGTGTTTTGCAGCTGGAAACCTCGATCTCGGCCGTGAGCAAACCGGATGACCGCTTTTCCGTTGCAACGTCGAAAGGGCCGGTGCGGGCCAAGTCTCTTGTTGTTGCAACAGGAGGGCCGTCAATCCCGAAGATGGGGGCGACAGGATTTGGTTACGATCTTGCAAAGCAATTCGGTCATGATGTGATCACGCCGCGTGCCGCACTGGTGCCGTTGACATTTTCTGACGCCAACAAGGATTTGTGCGCTCGTCTGTCAGGCGTCTCGGTTGATGCAGAAGTCAGTTTCAAAAAGACCACGTTCCGCGAAGGGCTGCTGTTTACCCATCGTGGTTTGTCCGGTCCGTCCATCTTGCAGATTTCATCCTATTGGGAAGAAGGCAGGCCGATCTCTGTGAACCTTCTCCCCGGGACGGATGTGTTTGACGTACTTCGATCAGCGCGATCAGCGACTCCGAAACAGGATCTCAAAACCGGGTTGACCCAGTTGTTGCCATCGCGTCTGGCCGACGAGCTGTCGCAGGCTTTTCAGTTAAAGGGCCGTTTGGCGGATTTGTCGGACAAGGTTTTGCGCCGCTGTTCAGAGCAGCTCAACCGCTGGCAGCTGACACCTGTTGGCACGGAAGGCTACCGCACAGCCGAGGTGACGCTGGGCGGTGTGAACACAAAAGAACTCTCTTCCAAAACCATGGAAAGTGCGAAAGTTCCCGGGCTTTATTTTATTGGCGAAGTGGTTGATGTGACCGGGCATCTCGGTGGCTTTAACTTTCAGTGGGCGTGGTCGTCCGGGCACGCGGCCGGTCAATTCGTCTAGATCTCAAAGTGCTTAACCAGCGCAAAGTTTCGCATTGCACCATTTTTTGATGACCGTGCCTCATTTCTTGCTATAGTCGCCTGAACGGGAGGGGCTCTTGAAGCGTGTGACGATCCATGATGTGGCTGAAGCAGCAGGCGTCAGCCTGGCGACGGTCGATCGGGTTTTGAACACGCGGCCCGGTGTGCGCAAGGCGACAATTGAAAAGGTTCGCCAGGCTGTTGAGAGACTGAACTACCAGCCGGATGTCTTTGCAGCGGGCCTCGCCAAGAAAAGCGCCTACCGGCTGCATTTCCTGATCCCGAACGGGCCGAATGCCTTCATGGAAGATCTGACACGGGAAGCCAGGGCGCATGCACAGTCCATGAGTGGCGCGCGTATGCAGGTGCATGTCGAGCCGATTGATGCCTTTGATGGTCACCGGGTGACCGGAACACTCGCCGTTCTCGACAAATCCGTTTGTGATGGTGTTGCAGTGGTTGCGCCCGCGTTTCCGGAAGTGCGCGCGGCTATTGATCGTTTGCAGGACCGCGGCGTCCCTGTTGTGACACTGGTGTCCGATCATCCGGCCTCCGCCCGGCAGCACTTCGTCGGCATCAACAATGTTGCTGCTGGCCGGACGGCTGGCCGGTTGATGGGGCGGTTTTTGCCGAAGGAGCCTGGAAAGATCGCGTTGATTGCCGGCTCTCTTGGACTGAGGGACCACGCTGACCGATACACAGGCTGCCGCGAAGTGATTGACACTGAGTATCCGCATCTGGAGCTCTTGAAGGTGCGCGAAGGCCGGGACGATAATCGGAGAAACGAAGATGTGGTGCGCAAGCTGCTCTCCGAACATCCGGACCTAACTGCGGTCTACAACATCGGCGCAGGCAACAGGGGCGTGATTGCAGCAATCCGGGAGAACGGCCGTGCGGACGATATTGTCTTTGTCGGCCATGAACTCACGCCTTACACCCGCCAGGCGCTCCGGGATGGAATAATGGATGCTGTCATTGCTCAGGATCCCGGTCACGAAATCAGAAGTGCGATCCGGGTGCTCAAGGCACTTTGCGACGGGGTTCCGATCATCGAAGATCAGGAGCGCATTGGTATTGATGTTTTTCTCAAGGAAAATCTGCCGGAAGACGTTTAACTGGCTGCACGACTGAGCGGCCGAGTACTTGAGATGTCCGTGATTGCGGAAAATTTGCCATAGAAACCGAAAAACTTGGCCATTACACTCCAAATTTAGGATTGACCTTTTCAGTCCGCAGCCGCATATCTAACCCATGCGTTTGACACAACAGACAAACTATGCCGTCCGCGCACTTATGTATTGCGCGGTAAATCCGGACAAGCCGAGCCGGGTTGCAGATATTGCAGCCAGCTTTGAGATGTCCGAGACGCACCTGTTCAAGATCATGAAGGTGCTGGTCGATGCCAATTTGATCCGGACCATTCGTGGCCGGAACGGCGGTGTTATGCTGGCCCGCCCTGCGGAAGATATCTCCGTTGGCGAGGTTGTTCGGGCGGCAGAAGAGAGTTTTCTCCTTGCCGAATGCTTCGATTCAGGCCGAAAAGACTGTCCTTTGATCATGTCCTGCGGCTTCAATGGCCTGCTGCATGAGGCGCTCGAGGCGTTTATGGAAGTGCTCGATGCAAAGTCCATTGCAGATCTCTCTGAAGACCGGTTTGGCATGCGGACGCTTCTCAACATCGAATCTACTGAACGTCCGGTCGCAGCGAACGCCTGATCGTTTTCGACCTGCTTCAAACAAATAAAGCCGCCCAAAGGGCGGCTTTATTTGTCTGTTCTGTCGGTTTCCCTTTTGAACAAAGCCTAGCTGGCTGACCGCTGAGGGAGAGGAGAGGGCGGTTGGCTTGCCGGCATTTGGCACCCTGTCGAGACAGGGGACCTGTCTTCGAAGAACCAGAGGACGCGATTTCCAGTTCCTTTCCGATCAGGCATTGCCTTCATAGGAAAACTTGAGTATGAGTGTCAAGTATAAAGTGGAGTTAAAAACTCAGCTTATAAGAATCATTTCAAGACAGCGCTGATTTTGGCGAAAAACAGCGCAACTGATCACTCACCAAGAGATGGATGATAGCCATGACGCCTTCGACAAACAGCCGCAAACAACGTTTGTCCCTTTCCATGCCAGGCGCCCGGCCGGCATATACGAAGGTTCCGGTATCGAAGGGAAAACCTCAGCTCAAATCCGATGACCTGTTTAGTGGCACCCGGGAGATAAACATTCTCCACAATGACGACACCTATCGGTTGACCATTACGAAACAGGGCAAACTGATACTGACGAAATGATCTTAGTTCACCGCCATATCGTGTGTCGGGGCTGAGTAGATCGCGACGGGGCTGCCGACGCCGCGTAACTCATGATCTCCCATTGGATCAAGGGCAGATTGTAACCCGGTCGGCAAGGCCGACCGGACTGGGTCGGTCAGGAGAAGCGTTTTTCCAAGCGGTTTGCAAAGTGATTCCACACGGCTTGTTTCATTTACGGCGCGGCCAATAACGGTAAAGTCGAGCCGCTCCTCGCCGCCAACATTTCCGAAAAACACCTCACCCATGTGAAGGCCAATCCCGATCTTGAGCGGATGCCATACGGCTGGATCGGGGAGGCCTTCCGGAGGCGTTTCGTTGAAATCATCAATTGCTGACAGGACTGCCCGGGCCGCCTGGACCGCAGCGTCTGCCGCCGCTTCCCGGCCCAGGGCCTTTTGATCGAAAACTGCGAGAACGCCGTCTCCCATGAACTTCAGAATTTCTCCCCCGTGCGCCAGTACGGAGGTTGATACCCGGTCAAAATAGGCATTGAGAATGGCGGTCACTTCAGGTCCGCTCATCCTATCGGCGAGTTGGGTAAAACCGCGCATGTCGCTCATGAAGACAACAGCATCGATGGCCTCGCCATCACCGCGTTTGATCTCTCCATCCAGGACCCGTTGACCGGCAATCGGCCCAAGATAGGTATCTGCGACATTCCGGGCGATGCGCTGAACTATATGCCGTTCAACATGCAGCGCGAACAGTTCGATGACGGACCGGATCCGCTCTTTATCGCCATCTTGAAAACCGCCCTTGCGCGTGGTCGCGAGGGTCATGGCGTTGTTCATGGCCCCGGCTGCGCTGAGGGGTATAGCGACGTAATTCGTGTAGCCCTGTTCAGCCAATTCCGTCATAATTGGAAAAGCGTTGAGACCCTCATTGGTCTCAAGATCCACTTTTACGAACTCTCCCTCTGCCATGACCTTGTACAGTGGGTTGCGCGTAAAGGCTTCATGCTGGATGGCATTGGCATCTGCAGCGATTTCATCGCAAAAACCGTCAAGCGCGCTCCAGAACCAGGAAAATCCGATCACACGCGGGTGCAGGGTGCCAACGTGGAGAGTAGCCCGGTCAATGCCGAGATTGGCTGCATGGCAACGCCACATGAACTCCTCGTACATCAACATCACGTCTTTGATGCTGGTCGCGTCATTCAAAAGCCAGCTTTTAACATCTTCGAGCGTTTGGCCGGACGGTGCGCAGGAGGCCCCCCGGCTGGAGCGGGCCAAAAGCTGTACACTCGCAGCATACGTTCTAGGAGAGGGATCGAGGGCGTGACGGGTCATGAATATCCGGTTGGTTCAAAGGCGGTGTCTATTATCTGGACGGTTTTGCTGGAAATTCAATTGGCAACAGATGCGCCTGCTGGCGGTCGAAACAAAAACTCCCCGTTCATTAAGAACGGGGAGCTCACTGATTGGACAAAGAGACGTCTGATTAGAAAGCGGCTTCGACACCACCCATTTCAACATAAATGCTTTTGATCTGGCTGTAATACTCGATCGCCGCGTGACCGTTTTCACGGCCCATACCGGATTTTTTGTAGCCGCCAAACGGCATCTCAATCGGTGTCAGATTGTAGGTATTGATCCAGCATGTACCCGCCTGCAGTTGATCAATCACCCGATGCGCACGTTGAATGTCTTTCGTGAACACGCCTGCGGCCAGACCAAACTCGGTATCGTTGGCGCGAGCAACGACATCGTCTTCATTGTCAAAATCGAGAACGCTGAGCACCGGCCCGAAGATTTCTTCTTGTGCAATCCGCATATTGTCTTTGACGTCGGCAAAGACGGTCGGCTGGACGAAATATCCGTTCGGGAAACTTTCGATGTCGGCTGCGCCGCCGCCGCAGACAAGACGGGCCCCTTCATCCTGACCGATCTGCATGTAGGACAGCACTTTGTCCCGCTGTACCTCGGAGACGAGCGGGCCAATGCTGGTCGTCTCATCCAGCGGATCACCGAGGACTGCATCGCCGATTCGCTCGGCAAGACGTTTCAGGAATTGTTCCTTGATGGCGGTATGCACAAAAACGCGCGTACCGTTGGAGCAGATCTGGCCGGTTGAATAGAAATTCGCGTTGATCGCAGCTGAAATCGCGTTTTCGATATCCGCGTCATCAAAGATGATCAGAGGTGACTTGCCACCGAGCTCGAGCGTTGTCTTTTTCAGGTGCTCACCGGCCAGCGCCGCCACCTTTGCACCTGTCGGAACGGAGCCGGTCAGCGAGACCTTTGCAATGTCCGGATGGGCCACCATCTTGGCGCCAACATCGCCAAAACCCTGAATGACGTTGAAAACGCCGGCCGGAAGACCGGTTTCCGTCAACGCTTCCGCGAGCTTAAGAGCGCTGAGCGGTGTGACTTCGGATGGCTTGAAGATCATCGCGTTGCCGCAGACGAGTGCGGGGGCAGCTTTCCAGCAAGCGATCTGGATCGGATAGTTCCACGCGCCGATCCCGAAGCAAATGCCAAGCGGTTCGCGCTTTGTGTAGGCAAAAGAGCCGCCGAGATCGATATGTTCACCGGTGAGCGTTGCCGCGAGTCCGCCATAATATTCGAGGCAGTCAGCACCTGAGGCTGCGTCCGCGATCAGGGTTTCTTGAAGCGGTTTGCCAGTATCCAGCGTCTCCAGAACTGAAAGCTCATGGTTCTTTTCCCGAAGGATCTCGGCTGCCTTGCGCAGAACGCGGCCACGTTCTGCTGGAGGCGTTGCGGCCCATACTTTCTGGCCTTCCTTGGCTGCGGAAATGGCTGCTGCAATGATGGCGTCATCTGCAGGATGGATCTGTGCAATGACCTCACCTGTTGCCGGGTAAAGGGAGTCAAAGGGCGTTCCGCTCTGGCTTTCCGTATAGGCTCCGCCGATGTAGTGGGACGCATTCGGTTGGGCGCGCATGAAGGGGCTCCTGCTTGTCGTGTCTTGGGTCCGGTTTGTACCGGAGAATGTGTTAGCGCTGGCTGGTTTCCCAAGCCGGGTTGATCCAGGGTTCCTGATTGGACGCAGGAAGCGGCGTCTTGCCAAGGATATGGTCAGATGCTTTCTCGCCGACCATCAGGGATGGCCCGTTCAGATTTCCATTGGTGATCTGTGGGAAGATGGAGCTGTCCGCAACCCGTAAACCATCCACGCCGATCACCCGGCATTCCGGGTCCACCACGGCCATTGGGTCATCTTTGGCTCCCATCTTACAGGTACAGCTCGGATGGTAGGCGCTTTCGACGTGTTCCTTGATGAAGGCGTTCAGGTCTTCGTCGGTCTGAACATGATCGCCAGGCTGGATTTCCTTGCCGCGGTAAGGGGCAAAGGCCTCCTGGCCGAAGATTTCGCGGGTCAGGCGGATGCAGGTGCGGAAGTCCTCCCAGTCCTCTTCATGAGACATGTAGTTGAAGAGAATTGACGGTTTCGAGCGCGGATCATTCGAGGTCAGACGGATCCGGCCACGTGACTTGGATCGCATTGGCCCGACATGTGCCTGGAAACCGTGCCCTTCTGCTGCAGCTTTGCCGTCATAGCGGACGGCAAACGGCAGGAAATGGTACTGGATGTCCGGGTACTTTACACCCGCTTTGGACCGGATGAAGGCACAGCTTTCGAACTGGTTGGACGCACCAAGGCCATTTTTGAAGAACAACCACTGCGCGCCGATCACAGCCTTGGAAATCAGGTTCCAGTGCTTGTAAAGCGTGATTGGTTGGGTACACGCCTGTTGGAGGTAAAGCTCCAAATGGTCTTGCAGATTGGCACCGACGCCTGGACGGTCTGCAACCACATCGATCCCAAGTTCAGACAGGTGATCCGCGGGGCCAATGCCGGATTGCATGAGGATCTTTGGGGAGTTAATCGCCGAGGCCGACAGCACAACCTCGCGAGCCGCACGGGCGATTTGGATTTCGCCCCCGACTTCAAACTCTACGCCCGTCGCCCGGCCGCTTTCGATTATGACCTTCCGGACCAAAGCGCCTTTGATCAGATCAAGATTGCCGCGGTTCAGAGCGGGCTTTAGGTAGGCATTTGCGGCAGACCAACGCCGGCCTTTGTGGACCGTCATTTCCATATCGGCGAAACCTTCTTGGCGTTCGCCATTGTAGTCTTCGGTCACGCCATACCCGGCCTGTTCGCCAGCATCTTTGAACGCCCGGAAAAGCGGGTTCCATTTGCTGCCACGCTGGATGTGCATCGGGCCATCAGTGCCGCGCCAGCCCTCTTGGCCGCCGTGGCTGGTTTCCATCCGCTTGTAGTAGGGAAGGACATGACGATAGCCCCAACCCGCAGCACCCATTTCCTCCCATGTATCGAAGTCGCAGGCGTGGCCACGCACATAGACCATTCCATTGATTGAGGAGGAACCGCCGATCACTTTGCCGCGCGGTGTTGCGAGGCGCCTGCCATCCAGATGCGGCTCCGGCTCGCTCTCAAAACCCCAATCATAAAGGGACATGTTCATCGGATAGGAGAGGGCTGCGGGCATCTGAATGAAGGGGCCTGCGTCGGTTCCACCAAATTCCAGAACGAGAACACGGTTCTGCGGATCTTCGGATAGGCGGCTGGCGAGGACGCACCCGGCCGATCCGGCACCAACGATGATGAAGTCGAACTGGTTCGTCATGACAAGTCTCCGGGCCGCGTCACTGAGACGGGCGCTGTGCGGTCGCGGCCGCAATCTGTGTTTCAACGTAGTCTTCGACCAAGGCGATGGCCGCCTGGCGGTCGGTTTTGCTGTCACTGAGCGCCTGGCGGATCCAGACGCCGTCAATCATGGAGGCGGTTCCTTCCGCAAGGCGAAGAGCATCTTCGCGCGGAATAAACGCCTTGAAGTTGTGCGTCAGGTTGGATGCAAGTCGTGCCGCGTAGATTTTTAACAGGCGCCGGTTGCTCGTTGTGGTGCGGGATTGAACATAAAAAGCCAGCCATGCAGCAATGACCGCAGGTTGAAACTGGTCCACGGCAAAGTTGCCCGCGATGATCGCCGATATGCGTTCCCTAGGCGTTGACGCCTTGCTCAGGCCTTCCTGAATTTCACGCCCCAACTCGGTAAGAAGGTGCCGCATTGTGGCTGCAAGTAATTGATCTTTTGAGCCAAAGTAATGATGGACAAGACCGCCCGAAACGCCGGCACGCTTGGCGATTTGCGCCATCGTGACGTCGCTGTAACCGCGCTCATGAATAGCGTCAACGGTTGCATTTATAAGGCTCCGGCGCCGCTCTTCTTCCATCCCGACTTTGGGCATTGTGCTCTCCAGATTTTCCTAATTCCTATTTTTAATTGATCAATCAATCAATGAAAACTTGCAAAATTCTCTCTAGAGTGTTTCCATTTCGGACATACCGGCTGCTAAGAGAGAGATGGCTCGGCAGAAATGCGGAGCCGCGAAGAAAAATTCAAGCGGCTGAGACCAGAGACTGAACTAAAAAGGGGAACTTCAAATATGAAACTCACAACCAAACTTGTAAGCGGTCTGGCTCTCGGATTGATGATGACCGGAACTTCCCTGGCCGCCGAGCCGGAGAGCTGCAAGACCGTTCGCTTCTCTGATGTTGGTTGGACCGATATCACCGCAACCACTGCGGCTACCACCGTTGTTCTCGATGCGTTGGGCTATGACACTGAGGTCAAGATCCTATCGGTTCCGGTGACCTACGCGTCTTTGAAGAACAAGGACATCGACATTTTCCTCGGCAACTGGATGCCGACCATGGAAGGCGACATCAAGGCATACCGCGAAGACGGCTCTGTCGAGACCGTCCGTGCCAACCTCGAAGGCGCCAAGTACACCCTCGCCGTTCCGCAATACACCTACGATAAGGGCCTGAAGAGCTTCCAGGATATTGCGAAGTTCAAGGACGATCTGGATGGCAAGATTTACGGCATCGAGCCGGGCAATGATGGCAACCGTCTGATCATTGGCATGATCGACGAGAATCTGTTCGGCCTGGAAGGTTTTGAAGTCGTCGAGTCTTCTGAACAAGGCATGCTGGCGCAGGTGTCCCGCGCTGAAAAGCGTGACAAGGACATCGTCTTCCTGGGCTGGGAACCGCATCCGATGAATGCCAACTTTGACATGGCTTACCTCGAAGGTGGCGATGAAATCTTTGGCCCGAACTACGGTGGTGCAACGGTCTATACCAACGTGCGGGCCGGCTACACCAGCGAGTGCGCCAATGTCGGTAAGCTGCTCAACAATCTCGAGTTCTCTCTTGCGATGGAGAACGAGATCATGGGCGCAATCCTGAACGATGGTGAAGATCCGCAAAAAGCAGCCAAGGCATGGCTGAAAGCGCATCCTGCAACGTTCGAAGCATGGCTTGACGGTGTCACCACATTCGACGGCGGAGAATCCATCGCTGCTGTCAAAGGCGACCTTGGTCTTTAACACCTGACAAACAGGCGCCGTGTCTCTCAGACTCGGCGCCTTTTCTTTGTCTGACACTTGAAAGTGGAGCGTCAGGTTGAACTGGCTGACAGAATATAAATTGCCGATTGGGCCATGGGCGCGGACCATGGTCGATTGGCTCACCGACAACGCCTATTGGGTGTTCGACGGCATCTCCGTATTCTTGGAGACGCTGATCGACGGCATCTTGTGGCTGTTGCAAACTCCGCACCCGCTTGTCATCGTGGCACTTGCTGCAGGTGCGGGATATGCGGTTCACCGGAAAATCTCATTGGCGGCGTTCATAGCGGTTTCCCTGATGTTGATCATCAATCAGGGTTATTGGGAAGAAACCACAGAAACACTCGCCCTGGTGATTGCGGCCTCTGTGGTCTGCATGGCTGTCGGCATTCCCATTGGTGTGTATGGTGCGCATAATCCGCGGTTTTTTGCAGCCCTGCGGCCGGTCCTCGACCTCATGCAGACGATCCCGACATTCGTGTATCTGATCCCGGCCCTGATCCTGTTTGGGCTTGGTATGGTGCCTGGTTTGATCGCAACGGTGATTTTCGCCATTCCAGCCCCGATCCGGCTGACGCAGTTGGGCGTTTCCTCGACACCAACAGCTCTTCTTGAAGCTGGGGAAGCGTTTGGGGCAACCAAGTCGCAACTCCTCTGGAAAATCGAGCTGCCATATGCGCTGCCGCAGATTATGGCCGGCCTGACGCAGACCATCATGCTGTCCCTGTCGATGGTCGTGATTGCTGCACTTGTGGGCGCTGACGGTCTCGGCGTGCCGACACTTCGTGCACTCAATACGGTGAACATCGCGCAAGGCTTTGAAGTCGGGGTTTGTATCGTCCTGATCGCGATTGTTCTGGACCGGTTTTTCCGTAAGGAAGAAGGAGGCAAATCATGAGTGCGTCTGAGAACACACCGGTTGTTTCCTTCAAGGATGTCGACATCGTTTTTGGCAACAATCCGCAATCGGCCTTGCCTTTGATTGATGCCGGGAAAACACGGCAGGAGATCCAGAAGGAAACGGGTCAGATCCTGGGTGTTGCCGGAGCAACCTTTGACATTTACGAGGGCGAAGTCATCGTTCTGATGGGTTTGTCCGGGTCTGGGAAGTCGACTCTCCTGCGCGGCGTGAATGGATTGAACCCCGTCATCCGGGGGGAAGTGCAGGTCCATGACGGTGAGCGCTACATCAACCCTGAGACATGTTCGGAAGCTGAATTGCGTCAGCTGCGCCGCAGTCGGATCGGGATGGTCTTTCAGCAGTTCGGTTTGCTGCCTTGGCGTACCGTCTCTGAGAACGTCGGATTTGGTTTGGAGCTTGCCGGTGTTGCGCAAAAAGACCGCGACGCGAAGGTGAAAGAGCAGCTCAAGCTCGTTGGTCTGGCCGGGTGGGGTGAAAAATACGTCCATGAACTGTCGGGCGGCATGCAGCAACGCGTCGGCTTGGCCCGGGCGTTTGCAACCGATGCCCCCCTTCTTCTGATGGATGAACCGTTCTCGGCTCTTGACCCGCTCATCCGCGACAAGTTGCAGGACGAACTTCTGGATCTTCAGAAGGAACTCAACCGGACCATCATATTCGTTAGCCACGATCTGGACGAGGCGGCGAAGATCGGATCTCGTATCGCAATCATGGAGGGGGGACGGGTCATCCAGCTCGGCACGTCGCAAGAGATCGTGAAGAAGCCGGCAACGCCCTATGTGGCCGATTTCGTAAGCCACATGAACCCACTCAATGTACTACGGGCGCGCGATATTATGGTGCCGCCGGGAAGCATTCCCGGATCTATGGCCAATGCACCGACCTGCAAGGCTGACACGACCATCCGCGAGGTAGCTCGTCTAAAGAAAGACAGCACGGAGCCGGTCGTCGTCCAGCGTGACGGTGCCGTAGTCGGTGTGATAGGTGAAAACGAGCTGCTTGAGTGTATGCTCTAGATTATTCTGTGTTCGGGCGTACGCCCGTTGATCTGGAACTAAAAACGGGGCCTGTTGGCCCCGTTTTCATGTTTGAGCTTCGGCGCGATATCGCTGCCTGAAACTTAAAAAAACCTCAGAGGAGCTCCAGCTGAGCTGCCTGTTTGCCGCGGCCGCGACGGTCATCTTCGGCAACGAAAGAAATCTTTGCGCCTTCAACCGGTGTTCCAAGACCTGCCTGTTCAAACGCCGTGACATGGACGAAAACATCCTTGCCACCGCTTTCCGGGGTAATGAAGCCGAATCCACGGTCGTGATTGAAGAATTTAATGGTGCCGTTCTCGCGCATGGAGAAGCCTTTCCGTAGTTTGTGCAGGCAGCCGTTCCTGGGGAACCGAGCCGATAAACGAGAAGTCAAAAAAGAAACGGAAAGCTTGGCAGTTCAGAGCAGCACCCAAAAGGATGCTGCCGAAGGCAGTCTCACCGGGTCTAGTATCATGTCCCGTACAACGCAACTTGCGCTGATATTTCAAATGTAAGGGCGTCGGTAGCTGCCGACAAGGGAAAGAAGCCAGTTATTCTCAAACGAACTTTTGGGTGCAACAACATGTTCGGACTGTGAGCGAGTTTGGAGGCTGATTGGATCAGCAAAACGGAAACCGCTGGGCTGTGATTGTGGTCACATCGCCAGAAATCGGCCCGGTCTAAGGTAACTTCATCAACTGAGGTGGAAGCGTAAGGCCTCAGGAGCTTGAAGGAGCAAGACCATGTTCAAGACTATTGTTACGACTTCCGCTGCAGTGACGATCGCCGCTGGTGCTATGATCTTCGCTGGTTCAAACACCGCTCAGGCCGGTAACGGTTGGGGCGTCGCCGCCGGGGTTGCCGGTGGCTTCGCAGCTGGCGCACTTGTAGGGTCCGCGCTCTCGCAGCCCCGATATGCTGGCCCTCCAACCTATTATTATGCACCGCGCCGCGTGTATCGCCCGGCCCCGGTCGTGACCTATCGCCCGGCCCCCTGGAGTAATGCGTGGTACAATTACTGCAGCAGCAAATACCGGTCTTTCAATCCGCGTACCGGTTACTACCTCGCATATTCCGGCAACTACCGGTTCTGCCGTTAACAGTTATAAGCTGGGCGCAATCACCAGCAGCCCCGTAGACTGGTTCGCCAATCTGCGGGGCTTATAATATGCGCATATTCAGGCGCCAGATTGCCTCTTCGCTGCCCGCATGACAGTCTCAAGCTGATTGAGAAACCGGGATCGGTCTTGCTTTGTGAAGCTGGGGCCGCCCTCACGGATCTCACCGATTTCCCTGAGGTGCGTGTTGAGATCTCGCATGGCAAGCCGCATCCCGATGGCATCCTCGCGAAATGGTTTGCCGTTCGGCGATAAGACCTGCGCCCCGGTCTTCACGCAGCGAGCTGCCAGCGGAACATCTGCGGTGATGACGACGTCTCCGGGACCGGAGCGGTCCGCGATCCAGTTGTCGGCTTCGTCCGGTCCTTCGGCAACCACGACCCTTTCAATGAGATCTCCATCAGGCAGCCTCATCCAGCTGTTCGACACGAACACGATCCTGACGTTGTGGCGCTCTCCGACACGGATTGTCTCATCTTTGACCGGGCAGGCATCCGCGTCGACATAAAGGACGGTCATGTTCCAGGGGTCTCCGGTGACTTTGAGGTGAGATAGGTGGTGATCCCGTTGGCGGCTGCCAATCCCGATGCGAAACAGGCCTGCAGAAGATAGCCGCCGGTGGGGGCTTCCCAGTCAAGCATTTCGCCGGAGACAAACACCCCTGGCATTATGCGCAGCATGAGATGTGGATCGACTTCCTGCAAGGCCACTCCGCCTGCGGAGGAAATGGCGCGGTCGATATCGTAAGTGGCGATACAGGTCACCGGAACGTTCTTGATCCGAGTTGCCAATTCTCCCGAGACTTCCGGTAGGGGGCCACTTTCCCGGATGAGCGCCTGTTCTACCGGTTGCAAGCCGACCGTCTTTCTAAGAAATGTCGACATGGACTGCTTGCCCCGCGGGCGCCCGAGTTTTTCGTGCAACGCCTGATGAGTGAGTTGGGGGCGCAGATCGATCGAAATAGGCGCGGTCCCAGATTGCTTGAGCTGCGTCCTGATCTCGGCCGACAAGGCATAGATTGCCCCGCCTTCAAGGCCCTTTCCGGAAAGGATAGCTTCACCCAAAACCGAGTGCGATCCGCTGGTAACTTTAATCCGTTTTAGCGGGTGCCCGGCAAACCGTTGTTGGATGAATGCGCTCCACGACACTTCAAATCCGCAATTGGCAGGTTGAAAGTCAACCACCTCAACCCCGGCGTCGCGCAAAACGGGAACCCAGGCAGCATCAGACCCAAGTTTCGGCCAGCTCGCCCCGCCAAGGGCTAGCAAGACTGCGCGGGCCGGCATTGGTGATGGTGCCTCGTTGTCTCTTGAAATCAACGCATTGCCATCTTGGGAGAACCCGCGAAACGCAGAGCGGGTGAGGAGGCGGACACCGCTGTCGTCCAAACGCCGAAGCCACGCACGCAGAAGCGGGGACGCTTTCATGGACTTAGGAAAGACACGACCACTCGTCCCAACAAAGGTCTCTTGACCGAGCCCTTCGCACCAATCGATCAGGGCTTTGGGCGGAAAATCTGAGATGAGAGGTTTGATAAAGTTTTCGGCCTCGCGATACCGGCTGACAAACGTTTCCAACGCTTCGCTGTGGGTCAAATTCAGTCCGCCGCGTCCAGCCATGAGAAATTTCCGGGCCGGCGATGGCATTCGGTCCACCACAACGACGTCATACCCCTTGGCAGACAGGTGTTCGGCTGCAAACAGTCCAGCTGGACCAGCTCCGATGATCAATGCATCTATCATGCGGGCCTTATAATCCGAATGTATTTCCAAAAACCAGAACCGATTGGTGAAGGCTCAAGTTGTAAAAGTTGAATTCGGTGTTCAATCTCAAGAATTTATTATTTGTCTTGTGAAATGCTTTCCGGAACGAACAAGTTCTTTTGTGAGTCGAGGTATTTGTTTAGGCACTAGGAGAGCGCACTTGGTGATGAAACGAGAAGAGATAATTGTCGTCGTGGATCCCGATGTCTCCGTGCAATCGGCCATGACAAAACTGTTCTCAGAGCATCACGCGCTTTCTTGTTTTTCAGACGCCGAGGCTGCGATCGAGTTTCTCAAAAAGCATCCTGCAACAGCGGTTGTGTTTTCTTGTTATAATTTCCCTGAATACGATGGCGTTGCTTTCTTAAGTGAATGTGCCGTCGTGGCGCCGCAAGCGGCCCGGATCATGCTCACACGTGAGGGATCGAAGGACGTTATCAAGAAGGCGCTCAATGAGGGCCACGCGTTCATGTATCTTGAGAAGCCCTGCCAAAGAGCGGAAATTATATCCGCTCTTGAGGCCGGCCTCTCTCATCATCGGCAATTGGCAAAAGAGCGGGCTCTGCTCGAGCGGACCTTATCGGGGTCAGTCAAAATGCTGATCGAAATGCTGTCCGTGTTCCACCCGGAAGCGTTTCGACGGACCCCGCTCATTCGCCAGCAAGCGGTCCGGCTTGCCAAGGAGATCGGGCTTAAAAAGACATGGGAATTGGAAATGGCCGTGATGCTGTCGCCGCTCGGTGAAGCCATGTTGCCAAAGGAGATCCTGTCCCGGTACCGGGCAGCCCGTAACCTCAGCGGTGAGGAGCGGTCCATATTGGCAAAGGCCCCGGAACAGACGCGCGATCTGCTGCAAAACATCCCGCAGCTCGAGCGTGTGGCCGATTATCTCTATTTATCAGCCTGCGGTTATGACGGCTCCGGGTTCCCGGAAAACGGCCCGGAGGGCGACAAGATCCCGCTGGTGTCCAGGATCCTGAAGCTGCTCACCGACTTGTGGTACGCATCCCCAGAAGGGGGACCGGATGCTGCAGCTTTTGACGCGTTGATGATCAACTGGCGGCAATATGATCCGCGGCTTCTGGAATTGGCCAAAGAGATCCTTTTGAAAGAAAAGCCTGCGGAACAGAAAACTCTCTTTCAGCATTGCTACATCCGTTCACTCCGGCCCGGAGATATCCTTGTCGATGATGTGCGGACTGAAACATCTTTTGAGTTGGTTCTGGCCCGCGGTCATCTACTCACCCCGACGATGATCCGGCGGTTGGAACACTTCAACAAAACCTCCGGTGTGCGGCAGCCGATCCGTGTGAGGCGATCAAAAGCAGCTGAACCGGTCCTCAACGAGTCCGCTTGAAGCTATTTTCGGTTGGTCTTTTTCAACAGCTCGGCTTCATAGGACTTGGCAACACGCAGAAAACGGCCGTGCGCATAGTTCATTGCCAGAATGAAGCCCCACCAGCCGTATTTGCGGTATTTCCGGACAAAGTAACCTTTGAATAAGCTGACCGGAAATTCGGTTAAGAGCCGGTATCTCGGCATTTTCCGGCCCCGGTCCAGCATGTCCTGAACCTGCATATCCGAATAGCGGTTGTATTTGCCGACGCTGAATTCAAGAGATCTGTCAGACCGGTGCGCCATGATACCTTGAAGGTTGCCTAAGGTCGCGTCGTCCTGCGGCCGGACGGTATCGTGCACGGTTGACACCGAGAAGCGCCCCTTGCGGCGGTCATAAAGCCGGATTTGATTGTATCCGTAGGCCCAAGGCGCCGGCGTCGTTTCATGCGGAAAGGTGTCCCGGATCATGATCCGCCATGCATCTGCATCCAGGTAACTCTGATCATCGAACTTAGCCCGGATCTCGGTCGCAAGTTCGGGTGTGATTTCCTCATCCGCGTCCAGGTTCAGCAGCCAATCGTTGCGGCATTGGTCTTCGCCGAAGCGTTTTTGCAGGCCATACCCCGGCCACTCATTAAACACGACCCTTGCACCAAGGGCTTCGGCAACCGCGACAGTCTCATCTTCCGAGCCGCTGTCAATCACGATGACTTCATCGACCCAGTCGACAACGCTTTTGATTGCAGCCGGGATCCGGTCCGCCTCATTTTTCGCGATTATGAATGCGGACAATGGAAGGCGTTGGGTCATTGGATATCCGGGGTCGTTGCGCCTGCTATCCGGAACACATCCGGCGCGCTGTTTTAGCTGTGCCCGAATGGATTTTGAAGTGGTAACAGGGTCGCTCTTTCAAAACGTTGCATTTGAAAACTGGAGGTGTAATGGCAACACATTCGTGGCCGCAAAAAAATAGCCCCGCAAAGCGGGGCCAAAAATCAGATCAAAAAAGGACGAAAAAAGTCATTTGCTCAAAACGAGCCCCTAGGTACTCAACTTCTGTGACAAACAAATGACCCGGCAGATACGGCTTTGGCATCCTTCCGGCAAAGCAAATTCAAAAGCTCTGTATCGGGATTTTGATTTATAATTAAATATATGAAATAAATAATAAAAAATAATTTGAATGACGTTTAGGTCAATTTCTTCTTGCAAAGCAACATCGAAGCTGGGAGTGTAAGGCCAAATTGAAAGGCTCGGTCACCCTGTTAGCGCAGTTCGGAACACGAATTTCGCAGCATGACCGCGCAGAGCTTTCGGGTTTGGAGGAAATGTCATGACTGCTGCAATGGTTGGATGGGCACATCTGCCTTTCGGGAAACACTCTGACGAAACAGTTGAAAGCATGATCGTGAAAGCGGCGACGGATGCCATTCACGATGCCGGCATTTCTCCTGAGGACGTCGATGAGATTGTTCTTGGTCACTTCAATGCCGGGTTTTCGGCGCAGGACTTTACGGCCGCGCTTGTCTTGCAGGCCAATCCGGCGCTCCGGTTCACCCCGGCAACACGGGTTGAAAACGCCTGTGCGACCGGTTCTGCTGCTGTCCATCAGGGCGTCCGCGCGGTGTCGTCCGGAGCAGCGCGGTTTGTGCTCGTTGTCGGTGTGGAGCAAATGACGACTACGCCGGGGCCGGAAATAGGCAAAAACCTTCTGAAGGCGTCATATTTGAAAGAGGATGGCGACACACCGGCAGGATTTGCGGGAGTTTTCGGCAAGATCGCGGAATCCTACTTCCAAAAATACGGCGATCAGTCCGATGCTTTGGCAAAGATTGCTGCCAAGAACCACAAGAACGGTGTGGGCAACCCTTATGCGCAGATGCGCAAGGATTTGGGCTATGAGTTCTGCCGGGATGAGAGCGAGAAAAACCCGTTTGTGGCAGGCCCGCTGAAGCGCACCGACTGTTCGCTCGTCTCTGATGGCGCTGCGGCCATGGTCCTAACAGACCCGGCGACCGCGCTTGGTATGAAAAAGGCCGTTGCCTTCCGCGGTCTGGCCCACGTGCAGGACTTCCTGCCGATGTCGAAACGCGACATCTTGAAATTCGAAGGCTGTTCAAAGGCTTGGGGCCAAGCGCTCGGAGACGCAAACCTTGCGATTGACGATCTTTCATTTGTCGAGACACACGACTGCTTCACCATTGCAGAGTTGATCGAATACGAGGCGATGGGACTGACCAAAGAGGGCGAAGGCTCGCGGGCTGTTCTCGAAGGCTGGACTGAAATGGATGGCAAGTTGCCGGTCAATCCGTCTGGCGGTTTGAAAGCCAAAGGCCACCCGATTGGCGCAACGGGTGTGTCCATGCACGTTCTAACGGCCATGCAGTTGACCGGAACGGCTGGCGATATCCAAGTGAAAAATGCGGAACTCGGCGGGATCTTCAACATGGGCGGTGCAGCTGTCGCCAACTATGTCTCGATCCTTCAGTCGATGAAATAAGCTAGGCATTTTTGTTGGACCGAACAAGCCGGCCAAGCGCCGGCTTGTTGCCTTCACGCCAGGCGTTATTTCGCAGCCATGCTTTAGCCGAAGGCCCCCTTGCGTCGCCCTCGAACGCATGATTTGACCAACACATGAGAAAACCACAAAAAGGCGCGGTTGCCGCGGGTCATACCCTCACAGCGGAAGCTGGCGCAGAGATGCTGCGCGAAGGCGGAAGTGCCGTTGATGCCGCTATAGCCGCCTTGGCCATGGCCTGTGTTTGCGAACCGGTTCTTGCGTCTCCTGGTGGTGGCGGTTTTGCCATGATCCGGGACGGGAACACGGGAAAAACACAGCTCCTCGATTTCTTCACGCAAACGCCGCTTGAAAAGCGCGGCAACTCTGAAGATGGATTTCAGACGATCGAGGCTGATTTCGGACCGACCAAACAGATCTTTCATATTGGTCCGGCCACCGTGGCCACGCCCGGATTTCTGGATGGTCTTGATACCTTAGCAAACCGAGGTGCACGCCTCACGCATCAAGAGCATTTTGCCCCGGCTATTGAGGCGGCCTCTTCCGGAATCAATCTGACCGGATATCAATCATATCTGTCCACCGTTGTTGCGCCCATCTTGATGGCAACAGAAGCCACCCGCGCCTTGTTCGCGCCGGTAGGTCAGCTTCAAAGTGCAGGCGAAACCTTCGTCAATCCCGGGCTTGCAGAGACGTTCCGGGTTCTAGGCCGAGCCCGCTGGCGCGACAGTAAAATAGCTGAAGCGCTGCTGGAAGAGCAGGCGGCCAACGGACATCTTTCCGAGGCAGATCTATCGGCTTACAAGGTTGAAGAGCGGGAACCGCTCGCTTTGGACGTGGGCGAAGCGCGCGTGTTTTTAAACCCGCTTCCAGCTGCCAGCGGCACTTTGATCCAATATGCATTTCAACATCTTGAAGACTGTACGCCAGTGTCCCTGGCAACTGCGTTGAGCGCTGCAGATGAAGCGCGCGTCTCAGCGCGGGGTGATCTCAGAGCATTCTTGAAGCACCCTTTGCGTCAGAACGGAACCACACACATTTCGGCTGTCGATGCAGACGGGAATGCGTGTTCAGTGACGGTTTCCAACGGGACTGGAAGCGGTGAGATCGTCAACGGGTTCGGCTTCATGCTGAACAATATCCTGGGCGAGGAGGATGTGAACCCTGGAGGGTCCGTTGGGTGGCCGGTGAATACCCGCCCGGCCTCCATGATGTGCCCGACTCTTCTGGAGACGCCAGATGGGCGATTGATTGCGCTCGGCTCGGGCGGTTCCAGCCGCATCAGGTCGGCAATTTTCCAAGCCGTAGCGCGGCTGAGTTTTGGTGGTGCGACGCTGCTGCAAGCTGTCCAAATGCCACGTCTTCATATCGAGAACGGTCACCTGGATGTCGAAGCTGGATTGGAACAGCGTCAACTGGAAGACCTGATAGACGCGTTTTCAGATCACCGCATTTGGGCGGAGCCAAACATGTTCTTCGGCGGCGTTCATGCGGTTCAAAAAACTGGAAGCGGCGAGTTTGAAGGCATTGGTGATCGCAGACGGGAAGGCTCTGCAGTCATAGTGGACTGAGTGGCTGTCCAACCGCCCAAGAGCCGGGAAATTCCGGCGCTCGAGCGCAATCCGTCGCCGTTACTGAATAGCCGCCATGGCGCGGCTGAAGCCGGTCAGCGGAACGTCGATCTTCTGGCGCTGGTTGGCTGAAGCGGCAAAGTCGATTTGCAGCTGCGCTCCGGCCTTCATCGCTTCAATCATGGCATCGGTTGCCGGGGCGCTGATATAGCAGCCACGTTGATCGCATGTGCTGATGGTCATGTCGCCAATCTGTGTGCCATCAACGGTTAGTTTCACCTTTCCAGGTAGGTAAAACCCGAGCGGAGCCTGCATCTGGAAGACTGGCGCGGCGTTGTTCCCCGGATAGATGATATCTACCTTGAACAGAAGCTGACCGCTTTCCTTCACGCGAAGGCTCTGGCTGGCCTCGCACGTCAACGCCTCTGCGGACCGCGAGGCACCGGCACATCTTGTTTGCCAGAGTTCACCCTGTTCAGCCTGCTGGGCATGGACTGGGGTTCCCTGAAGAAACATGACGGTGAGGACCGCGGTAAGCGAAAGCGAAAAGCGCATGATTTGACTCACAGATTGGCGATTGGTTGGTCTTGGGAGAAGAAAATCGGCAAGTGCGGCGGGCTGAAACTGGCAGCCTCACTTGACCCTGTAACTCGTTTTTTCGACTCATTTGTTAGCCCGAAACGGGTGTCAATTCCTAGCCCTGACTTTGGAATTTCCGTTTGTCACATTGAACCGGGTGTCCGTTGGATTTGAAAGGTAGTCGAGCTTTCCATGGTTAGGAGAGGCCGTCGCCGCGATCGGCGTGTAGGGACCAGCAAATGAACGCATGCATCGCCGAAGCGGCAAATCAGGAAAATCTTTTCCGCAATCTCCTCCGGCTTTGAAATCCCGTACCCGGCACTTCTCTCCGCCACCGCTTACATTCAGGTCATCAAATTGGGATTGGAGACCCTTGCTGATGGCAAGCCGCAGATCACAGACAGAAAAGGCACGCAAAAAGCCGGAAGACCGGCTGGATGTCTTCCCGGCCTTCATGAAGGTCGCAGGCAGGCGTGTAGTCGTTGTCGGACACGGCGGCGAAGCTGCAGCCAAGGTGCGCCTTCTGGGCGAAACCAATGCGGAAATCGTTGTGGTCGGACAGGATATAGATCACGAACTGCAATCCGCCGTCGATTTGTTCTCCGCGACCCATATCGCCGAAGACTTCAAGCCAAGACATCTGACCGATGCCGCCATGGTTTTCTCCGCAAGGGAAGACTGGGATCTGGACAAGGCGGTCATTGATGCGGCCCGGATCATGGGCGTACCGGCGAACGCGGTCGATAAGCCTGAGATCTGCGATTTTTACACTGGCGCACTCGTCAACCGGGCGCCGATTGCCGTGGCGATCACATCTACCGGCGTCGGACCGGTTCTGGCGCGCCATATCCGCGCGCGGATCGAAGGCATGCTGCCGCGATCAACCGGCGCGCTTGCAAGGCTCGCCGAGAGTTTCCGTGATGCGGCGTCAAAAGTCATTTCCGACGGCAACCTGCGACGGAATTTTTGGGCCCGGTTTTTCTCCGGCTCAGTCGCAACCAATCTTTACGCGGGTAAGGCAGATGTTGCGCGTGCCGAAGCGCAGCGCTTGTTGAACAGCATGGCCGATGAGCCGGGGTTTGTGTGGCTGGTGGGTGCCGGGCCTGGAGCTGAGGATCTTCTCACGCTTCGGGCTCAGCGCCTCCTGCAGGAAGCCGACGTCATTGTCCATGATGCCTTGGTCCCGGTCGATGTGGTGGCCATGGGGCGCCGGGATGCGGAACGCATTTCCGTCGGCAAGCGCAAGGGCGCTCACTCCGTTCAGCAATCCGAAATCTGCGATTTGCTGGTAAAGCTCGGATCGGAAGGCCTCAAGGTTGTCCGTCTGAAAGCCGGGGATCCGATGATCTTTGGCCGGGCGGCAGAAGAAATGGAGGCGCTCCGCGCCGGCGGGATCGGCTTTGAAATCGTTCCCGGTGTGACAGCAGCCTTTGCCGCCGCAGCCTCGGCGCAGATCCCGCTGACGTTGCGCGGTGTGGCCTCCAACTTGGTTTTTGCCACAGGCCATAATGCGAAGTCGGAAACACTGCCTGATTGGGCAGGTCTGGCGCTGAAGGGCGCAACCGTTGCTGTCTACATGGGTCGGACCGTTGCAGCGTCCGTCGCGGACCGTCTCATTGGCGCGGGCATGACCCCATCCACCCCCGTTGCGGTCATCGAGAATGCGGCGCATCCCGATGAACGTCAGTTTGCCGGTGATCTGTCAGAGCTTGCGGTCCTGTCAAACCGCCCTGAGATCGATGGCCCGGTTTTGATCGTTATTGGCGAGGCCGTCGGCCATGCCGCCCTTGAACAGGCCGAACCGCTGGCGCCGCAGCTCGTGCGCGCTGTTGCCGCGGCTTGAGGAGAGAAGTTTATGAAAGTCATCACAGCCAACCGCCTTTTGGATGGCGATGTCGTTTGGCTCGGAGAAAACGACGCTTGGGTTGAGCGCGTGACCCTGGCCCGGATCTTCGACGGCAAGGATGCGGTCGCCGAAGGCCTTTCCATCGGTGCGGCCGCAGAAAAAGACCAGAAGGTCGTCGGCGTTTACGAGATGGATGTGACCGTCGAGGACGACGTCATTGTTCCCGTACGGCTGCGCGAACGCATCCGAGCGAAAGGTCCGACCACCCATCCCCATTTTGGAAAACAGGCTCAGGCCGTTTCCGCCTGACATGAGCACACGCGGCGGGCAGCGCCAGATCGAGCAGCGCCCGGCAGGAGAGACACATGTACCGTTACGATGAATTTGACGCGAGTTTCGTCAACCAGCGCACCGAACAGTTCAAGGACCAGGTCCGCCGCCGCATGGCCGGTGAATTGTCCGAGGACGAGTTCAAGCCGCTGCGCCTGATGAACGGCCTTTACCTGCAGCTTCATGCCTACATGCTGCGTGTTGCGATTCCCTATGGCACGTTGAATGGCCGTCAGATGCGCAAGCTGGCGCACATCGCCCGAACTTACGACAAGGGCTATGGCCACTTCACCACGCGCCAGAACATCCAGTTCAATTGGCCGAAACTTGAGGACACTCCGAAGATCCTCGAAGAGCTGGCCGAAGTGGAGATGCACGCCATCCAAACCTCCGGGAACTGCATCCGGAACGTGACGGCAGATCATTTCGCCGGTGCTGCAGCCGACGAGATCGCAGATCCGCGTCCTTATGCGGAAATCTTGCGTCAGTGGTCATCGCTTCACCCGGAGTTTTCGTTCTTGCCGCGTAAGTTCAAGATCGCCATCACAGGCGCGCCGAACGACCGCGCGGCCGTTCAGGTGCATGACATCGGTCTGCAGTTGACCCGCAACAAGGCCGGTGAGATCGGCTTTGAGGTCTTTGTTGGCGGCGGCCTCGGCCGGACACCGATGATCGGCCGCAAGGTCCGCGACTTCCTTCCCGAAGAAGATCTGCTTGCCTATTCCGAGGCAATCCTGCGCGTTTACAACCGCTACGGCCGCCGGGACAACAAGTACAAGGCGCGGATCAAGATCCTTGTGCATGAAACCGGCTTGGAAGACCTGAAGGCGGATATCGAAGGCGAATTTGAGAAGATCCGCTACGGTGTTCTTCGTCTTCCGGACGAAGAAGTGCGGCGGATAGAAGCTTACTTTGCGCCCCCTCCGCTCGAGGTCGGGTCAGACATCTCGGCCAAGGTCGAAGTGCGCCGTGAGACGGACGCTGCTTTTGCACAGTTCCTTGCCCACAATCTCAATCCGCACCGCGTGCCGGGCTACACATCCGTGACCCTGTCTATGAAGCCGATCGGCGGTATCCCGGGCGATGCATCCGATGCGCAGATGGATGTGATTGCGGATCTTGCCGAACGGTATGGACAGGATGAAATCCGGATTTCCCATGAGCAGAACGTAATCCTGCCGCATGTGAAATTGGATGACCTACCGGCTCTGTTCGACCAGTTGGTTGCAGCGAACATTGCCGAAGGCAACGCCGGGCTGATCACCGACATCATTGCCTGCCCGGGCATGGATTACTGCGCGCTTGCAACGGCCCGCTCAATCCCTGTGGCTCAACGGATTTCCGAACGCTTCGGCACAGCTCAGCGTCAGGCCGAAATTGGCGAGCTGAAGATCAAGATTTCAGGCTGCATCAATGCCTGTGGGCACCACCACGTCGGTCACATCGGCATTCTCGGCCTCGAGAAAAAGGGCGAAGAGTTCTACCAGGTGACGCTGGGCGGTTCGGCCAACGAAAACGCATCCATCGGCGAAATCGTCGGGCGCGGGTTCTCCTCTGAAGAAGTCGTCGACGCGATCGAGACACTGGTCGATACCTATCTTGGACTTCGGTCCGGCAAGGACGAAACCTTCCTGGATGCGTACCGCCGGGTCGGGGAGGCGCCGTTCAAGGAGGCCCTTTATGGCGCTGCATGAGACCTTCAGCCTCGGTGTTGATCCGGAACTCGGACTTCAGGCGGAAATTGCCGCGCTGAACGCCCAGTTCGAGGATGCCGTTGCGCAGGACATCCTTCAGGCGTCCATACGGCACCAATTCGCCGGGGAAATCGCCATGGTGTCCAGCTTTGGCGCAGATTCCGCGGTGCTCTTGCACATGGTTTCGCAGGTGGATCCATCCACGCCGGTACTGTTCGTCGATACGGTGAAGCTGTTTCCGGCGACAATCCTTTACCGGGATGAGTTGGTTGCCAAGCTTGGCCTCACCGATGTGCGCACGTTCAAGCCAACCAAGGATGACCTTGCCGAAAAAGACCCAGACGGCATGCTCTGGATGAGCGATACGGATGCGTGTTGTCACATTCGCAAGGTCGTGCCGCTCGAGCGCGCATTGCATGGTTTTGAAGCCTGGATTTCGGGCCGTAAACGCCATCAGAGCTCGACACGGTCTGAGTTGGATTTTTTCGAAATCGACGCCGGGCGGGTCAAGATCAATCCGCTCGCCGACTGGTCTGCGGCTGACATCCTGGACTATGCAAAGAGCCACGACCTGCCGCCGCACCCGCTTGTCGCCGAAGGCTATCCGTCCATCGGTTGCTTGTCCTGCACAAGCAAGGTGGCGCCGGGCGAAGATCCGCGCGCGGGGCGCTGGCGCGGACAAGACAAGACTGAGTGCGGCATTCATTGGCCGACCCATGGCAAGGAAATTGACGGCAGCGGCATTTGAGCTGCATCGCTGAGAGAGTTTGAGGACGCTAAAGATGGCAACGATCTACAAAGACGGTGAATTCGTCGAGGAAACCTGGGTCAGGGCAGACAGTGAAACCGGTCCGGCTGCGGACGGCGATTTGCTGGTCCCGGTGTCGGCGTTCCTTGAAGCTCCAGAAGCGTATCTGAGTCGCGCCTGGAAAACGGCGTTGCTGGTCGAGGCCGGGGAAAAAGTCGGACTTGCTGCCGAATACTTAGACAGGTTTGCCTATGTCGCGGTGGCATTCCCGAGCTTCGCCGATGGCCGCGGATTCTCGACGGCCCGCGACCTGCGGGAGCACCTGAACTATCAGGGCGATATCCGTGCGGTCGGCAGCTACATCCTGGACCAAGTGCCGCTCGCCCGCCGTTGCGGCGTCTCAAGCTTTGAGATTTCGAAGCCAGAAGTTCTGAAAGCACTGAAAGCTGGAGAATGGCCGGAAGTTACCAAGTACCTGCAACCGGCTTTCGGCTCGATCGAAGAAATCCCGGAAGGCACCCGGCCTTGGGCCCGTCGCTCGCACCGGGATGTAGCCATCGCGGCGGAGTAGCGGCGCAAACTTTGAGCATTGATAAAAGTGACCGGGTCAGCGCTGCTGCCCCGGTCTTTTTATTTATTCAAAGCTCGCCTTAAAGGCCGTGCCAATCTCGGCTATGGCCTTGTTCCGGGCTTGGAACTCTGCCTCATTTTCGGTGACATAAACGGCAAGAGCGACGGGCGTGTGGTTGGGCGGCCAGATAATCGCAATGTTGCCGCGGGAACCATAGGCTCCGGCACCTGTCTTGTCTCCGATGCGCCAGTCATGCGGCAGGCCTGCACGAAGCGTTGCATCACCGACCTTGTTCGCCTCTAACCATTGCATCAGCTGTTTGCGGGACGATGCACTTAACTCATCCGAAAACAGAACCTTGTAGAGAGACAGCGCTGCAGCCACTGGTGTGGTGGTATCGCGTGGGTCTCCCGGAGTTCCTTCGTTCAAGCTCGGCTCATAGCGGTCTAGGCGGGTGACGTCATCGCCGATGGAGCGCATGTAGGTCGTCACCCCGATTGGACCACCTAGTTCCTCCAGAATGATATTCGCAGATGTGTTGTCGCTGATCGTGATGGTCGCCTCGCAGTGATCGGCGAGAGTCATATCCGCTGTGTTGATATGTTTTTCGGTGACCGGCGAATAAGAGACGATCATATCGCTGGTGATTATGGTGCGCTGATCGAGACTGCTCTGCTTCTTGTCGATCCGGTCCAGCAGTGCTGCGCAGGCAAAGGCCTTCATAGTGCTGTTCATCGGGAACCGATCGTCGCCATTGTAGTTCCAGTTCAGCCCGCTGGCCGGATCGAAGACGGCAACGCCAATGCGTGTGTTCAAACGGCTTTCAATCGCCTTGGCAGCTTTGGCAAGAGGCGCCGGATCGAACTCTGGTCCACCGGAATACGCTGATCCTTGAAGAGCCAGAAACAAAGCGGCTGCGCCCAACGTGAGCGCTTTGGGAAACGTCATGAGAAGTGTCCATTCGTTTTCAATGATGGGCGCTCCAGCCGCGGTTCTGAAGCAATGCCGATCGGTGAATAGGAATATGATTGCAGCTCAAGGGATCGACAAATGATGGTTTCTCCGGTTAGGCATGAGAAAAACTTAGCCTTGGATTAGCCTTCATGAATATTTCGCAATTGCCGTTGAACGCTCTTCGGGCGTTTGAAGCGTCTGCTCGCCTTGGAAGTTTCACAAAGGCGGGCATGGAACTGCGGGTATCCCAGACCGCCGTCAGCCATCAGGTAAAGTCGCTTGAGGCAATTCTGGGTGTGTCGCTGTTTGACAGATTGCCACGTGGCGTCGTGCTGACAGATGAAGGCCAGACACTTCTACCAGTTCTGAGCGATACCTTTGGCCGAATAAGTGCAACGCTTAGCCGCTTTGAACATGGCAATTTTCAAGAGGTGCTCACGATCGGTGCCGTTTCTACTTTCGCTTATGGCTGGCTGATTGATCGGCTCACTAGTTTTTCGCTGGCTTATCCCGATGTCGATGTGCGGCTGAAGACCAACAACAACCGGGCCGATTTTCTTGAAGATGGCCTCGACTACTTTATCCGGTTTGGAGATGGGGCCTGGCACAGCACCAATGCGGTTCAGTTGATGAATGCGCCTTTGTCTCCGGTTTGCGCACCTTCAATGGCGGAAGCCCTGAAGTCACCCGCTGACCTAAAGGCTGTTCCGCTCTTGCGGTCGTATAGGTTGGATGAATGGAGCCGGTGGTTTGAGGCGGTAAATGTGGAACCGCCGAGCATTAGAGGTTGGATGTTTGATTCATCGGTGACAATGGCTGCCGCAGCCGCCAAAGGCGCATGTGTTGCGCTCGTACCTGTGACGATGTTTCGGGAGGAGTTGGAGACGGGCCGGCTGAAACAGCCATTCCCGCAAACCGTATCGCTCGGTCGGTACTGGTTGACCTGGTTGAAATCCCGCAATGAAACACTGGCGATGCGCCAGTTCAGGGATTGGATCGAAGGGCAGGCTTCAGCTTCCTAAAGCCTGCCCGATGGGGTCAGCCCATCCACCCATCGCGCTTTAAGATGCGATAGGTATCGTTCAGTGTTTTTTCCGCAGTTGCGACAAGATGATCCGCCTCCTCGTGGGACAGCACCAAAGGCGGTGAGATGATCATGCTGTCGCGAACGGCGCGCATCACCATCCCATGTTCAAACGAAACATCGCGGCACAGCGTGCCGGGCACGCCGACATCTGAGAACTTCTTGGTCGGGGTATTTTTGTCCGGGACCAACTCCAGAGCGCCAACCAAACCCGTCATGCGCGCTTCGCCAACAAGTTCATGCTCGCCAAGTTTCAGCCAGCGCTCTTTGAGGTACGGACCAATATCGGTCTTCACCCGGTCCACAAGGCCTTCGCGTTCAATGATTTCCAGATTTGCGAGCGCGGCAGCGGCGCAGACCGGATGTCCGGAATAGGTGTAGCCGTGATTGAAGTCATCACCGGCCAGCATCAACCCTTCAACGACGCAGTCAGAAACCAGAACACCACCCATCGGCAAATAGCCGGAGGTGAGCCCTTTGGCGATCGGCATCAGATCCGGCTTTACGCCGTAGTAGGAGGATCCGAACCATTCTCCCAAACGGCCGAAGCCGCAAATGACCTCATCCGACACAAACAGTATGTCGCGTTCCTCAAGGATGCGTTTGATCTCAGGCCAGTAGGTTTCCGGCGGGATGATAACGCCGCCCGCACCCTGAATGGGTTCTGCAATAAAGGCCGCGACCCTGTCTTCGCCAATCTGATCTATGGCTTCCTCAAGTTTTCGGGCCACATGAACACCAAAGTCTTCCGGACTCATGTCCTGACCTTCACCGAACCAGTAAGGCTGGTCGATGTGATGAACACCAGAAACGGGCAGGTCCCCTTGTGCGTGCATGGCTTTCATGCCGCCAAGGCTGGTGCCAGCGAGGGTCGAACCGTGATAGCCGTTCCAGCGGCCGATGATCACCTTCTTGTTCGGCTTGCCCATCTTGTCCCAATAGGTCCGCACCATGCGGAACACGGTGTCGTTCGCTTCCGAGCCGGACGAGCAGTAGAACACGGTGTTGATGTGATCTGGAGCAAGCTTGGCGAGCTTTTCTGACAAAGCGATTGCGGGTGGGTGGGTCGTCTTGAAGAACGTGTTGTAATAAGCCAACTCGTTCATTTGTTTGGTGACGGCCTCGGTGATTTCCGAGCGGCCGTGTCCGACCTGCACGCACCAAAGCCCGGCCATGCCATCGAGGATCTTGTTGCCGTTGGAATCCGTCAACCAGACACCATCTGCGCTGGTGATCACCCGGCTGCCTTCGGCGTTCAGAGACTTCATGTCCGAAAACGGGTGCCAATGGTGTGCGGCGTCCAGTTCCTGAAGCGCCTTGGTCGGATAGATGTTGGAATGGGCGGTCATAAAAGGATGCTCCGGAAGAAGGCCAATCACACGTTCAGCAGAAGATATTCCCGCTCCCACGGGCTGATTACCGACATGAAGGTTTCGAATTCTTCGTATTTGATAGCGCGGTAAGTCGCGACGAATTTCTCTCCGAAAACCTCGATCATGTCTTCTGAGTTTTCGAACAATGTAAGGGCTTCCGGCAAACCGCGCGGCAGGGACTTGGTGAGCTCGGTGCAGTCATCCATGCGCGGGGCATCGGGTTTCAGACCCTTAACGATCCCGAGATAGCCGCAGGCCAGAGACGCAGCGATTGCAAGGTAGGGGTTTGCGTCGGAGCCGGGGATACGATTTTCCAGGCGCCGCGCATCCGGACTTGAATACGGCACGCGCAGCCCGACCGTCCGATTGTCATAGCCCCAGTACACGTTGACCGGCGAGGTCGAAGTCTTTGAGAACCGACGGTAGGAATTCACGAACGGCGCCATGATTGGGGTGACTTGCGGCAGATACACCTGATGCCCGGCAATGAAGGACAGGAACGCCTCCGTTTCCATCCCGTTCTCGCCGGCAAAGATGTTCTGACCGGTTTCTTTGTCGATCACCGATTGGTGGATGTGCATCGCCGACCCGGGCTGGTTCGACATCGGTTTCGACATGAAGGTCGCATACATCTCATGCCGGAGCGCGGCTTCACGGATGGTGCGCTTAAACAGGAAGACCTGATCTGCGAGCTCCAGAGGATTGCCGTGACGCAGATTGATTTCCATCTGCGCCGCACCCTCCTCATGGATCATCGTGTCGATTTCCAGCCCCTGCTGTTCGGACAGGTCATAGATGTCGTCGATCAAGTCGTCGAATTCGTTGAGGGCCGAAATCGAATAGGATTGACGGCCGACCTCAGGACGGCCGGAGCGGCCTGTCGGCGGTTCCAGCGGATAATCGGGATCGGTGTTGGGACGAACCAAATAGAATTCGATCTCGGGGGCGACAACCGGCTGCCAGCCTTTGTCTTCATAAAGCTTCAGAATGCGCTTCAGGACATTTCGCGGCGCCGTCTCCACGGGCGCACCTTCCCGCGTATAGGCATCGTGAATGAGCTGTGCCGTCGGATCGCTTTCCCAAGGGACTGTTGTCAGAGTCGAATAATCGGCCCGGAAATAGAGGTCGCCGTCAGTCGGGTTGTGTTGGAAGCGCTCGTCGTCCTCCGGATAGTCGCCGGAGATCGTCTGCGCGAAGATCGAGGCAGGCATGGTCATGACAGGGCCCGAAAAGAATTTTTCCGTCGGCATCATCTTGCCTCGGGCAACGCCCGCCAGGTCCGGAACGATACACTCGATATCCTGAATGTTCCGATGGTTGAGCCAATCCCGCGCGGCATCAACGTTTGAAACACCGCGTAGACTTTCATCCTTGTGCGGGGTCGAATTGGCAGGTGGGGTATCAGTCACGCGAGGCTCCAGAGATTCTTGTCCATGATCGGCGCAACCGAACAGCCGTGAAAATCACGAATTGGCTGCTGTTCAATGTTTATCCAAATGCCGTCAGGACTATTTTGTGATCACAAAATGACACAAGGTTGAGCCGGGATCAACCGGGCTGTTCGCCTTGGAGAATTTCCCGGCCAAGGAGGCCCATGCCATCAGCGATGTCTGCCGTGATCGCTTCTCTCAATGCTGAGGCGTCTTGCATCTCGACCGCATGAATGGCGGCCTTGTGCTGGTCGATCAAGTTCACTGTGCCGACTCGCCCGTAAACGGTGCGCATGAAGGGGGCGAACTGGAGCCAGAGACTATCGATCAGCGGCAACAAAACACGGGAGCCGGATGCTCGATAGATATCAAAGTGAAAGGCGTGGTTCAGCCGCATATAGGCTTCCGCATCGCCGGAGCTAAGCCGCACGTCAATATCGTCATCAATGCGCCTCAGTTCTGCAATGTCGTCGGAACTAAGGTGGGGCATGGCGCGTACGGCCAGTTCCGGCTCGAGCAGGAGACGGGCCATCAACACCTCGTCAAATCGCTCCGGTGTCATGTCGGGAACCTGGATGCGCCCATTGGGTTTGACTTCAAGAGCGTTTTCAGCAGCCAGACGTTGAAGCACCTCGCGCACCGGCATCGGGCTGACCCCGAGCTCTGCTGCAAGACCCCGCAGCGTTACCGCTTTTCCGGGAATAAACCGTCCGGTCAGCAGGCCTGATCGCACAGCGATATCCACTTGATCGCGGGTTGCGCTGCGCGCTGAAGCGGTCGTTTGGGTCTTCTCAGGACCCGCATTGAGTGCGGAGCGCCGGACCGGCAATAGTGATATCCTTCTATGTTGGATTTGCGATTTCATCGCGATTGTCTTGACAGTCTATCTAGAAAGTGATCACATTTTTTTCGATATCGCAATCATAAGCTGGTGGTCCAAAGAACCAACAAGGCCAGCAGAAACACAGGACGTAAATGAACGAACTTCCTCACCAGATTCTGGAACATCCGGCGGAGCCCGGTTGGAAGTCGGCTTTCGAAGCCTTTTTGGAAGAACATCCAGACTTGGATACACTCGAAGTAGTTCTGCCGGATACGAACGGGGTTCTACGCGGAAAATGGCTGCCCGGAAAAGCGCTGGCGAAAGTCTTCGAAGGCGGTGTCGCGTTTCCTTATTCCCTGTTCGGTCTGGACGTGTGGGGCCGGGAAGTCGAAGCGACCGGTATGCACCTGGAAACTGGCGACAAGGATGGCGTGTGTTGGCCAATCCCGGAATCTCTAAAGCTCGTCCCGTGGGCGGATCGGAAGACCGCTCAGGTGCTCTTGTCGATGTACGACCGTGATGGTGAACCTTTCCTCGCTGATCCGCGGCATGTGCTTGAAAACACCGTGGCGCAGATGAAGGAAGAGTTCGGCGTCACAGCCACATGTGCCTTTGAGCTGGAATTTTATCTTTTCGAGGAGAGTGACGGGGATTGGACCGAGCAGCCAAAGCCCCTGTTCTCGACCCATCTCGGTCCGGCGCGGCAAAACATGTATGCGCTGTCTGATCTGGAAGCGTTGCTGCCTGTTGTTGATGACCTGCGCAAGGCATGTGAGGCGCAAGGCATTCCGGCAGACGCTGCTGTGTCGGAGGCCGCACCTGGACAGTTTGAATTGAACTTGCATCATCGAAACAACCCGCTTTTGGCTGCCGATGATGTCGTGCTGCTTCGTCGTCTTGTTGCCGGTGTTGCGCGAAAACATGAGCTTAAAGCGTCCTTTATGGCCAAGCCGTTTGTGGAATGGCCCGGCAATGGCATGCATGTTCACGTCTCTATGGAAGATGACAACGGCAACTTGTTTGCAGATCCGGAACATGGCCGCGAGAGGCTCGGATATGCGATCAATGGCTTGTTGAAGACGATGCCGGAAGCTCTGTTGCTCTTCATTTCAACATTCAACGGGTTCCGGCGCATGCAACCGGGATCTTACGCTCCGGCATCAATCTGCTGGGGGTTTGACAACCGCTCTGTGGCTCTACGGGTTCCCGCTTCTTCTCCAGAGGCCGCACGCGTGGAGCACCGGATTGCAGGTGCGGATGCCAATCCATATCTGGTTCTCACCGGGATCCTTGCAGGCATGATGGAGGGGCTGCGTCTGAAGAAAGATCCACCAGCGGCAGTAACGGGCAATGCGTATGAAAAGCGCAAAAAACGCCTGACGCCTTGGATGGACGAAGCCATTGATGCGTTTGAGGCTTCCAAATTGATGAAGAAGGCGGTCGGTCCTGAAATGCACAAAGTGCTGACGGAAATCAAACGAGAAGAATTGAACGAGTTCGGCCGTGAAATTTCCTCACTCGAACGACAGACATATCTGTAAGCAAACCGGAAAACGAACATAAGCTAAGCAGGCTTGCCCAAAATCGACTCTGGACAAAAATACCGTGCGTGGCAAAGTTCGCGTCAAACCAAAGGGAACCGCAAACGGTTACCGCCGTTTGCAAAAAGATGACGGTCAACGTCCTCCGAAACAAAACAGGGGAACATGAATATGAAACTCAAGACTATGCTTCTCGCCGTAACTTCACTCAGTGTGCTGGGTGGGGCGGCATTGGCTCAAGATCGCACGGTCAATGTCTACAACTGGTCCGACTATATCGATGAGTCGATCTTGGAAGACTTCACCAAGGAAACCGGCATCAACGTTGTCTACGACGTGTTTGACTCCAACGAAGTGCTTGAGACCAAGCTTCTGGCTGGAGGTACCGGGTATGATGTTGTGGTCCCGACCGGCACGTTCCTGTCGCGCCAAATCCAGGCAGGCGTCTTCGACAAACTCGACAAATCCAAGTTGAGCAATATCGGAAACATGTGGTCGGATATCGAAGCGCGGGTTGCCAAATACGACCCGGATAACGCCTATTCTATCAACTACATGTGGGGCACAACTGGCCTTGGATACAATGTCGAGAAGGTAAAGGCTGCACTTGGCGAAGACGCACCGGTTGACAGCTGGGACCTGTTGTTCAAGCCGGAAAATGCTGCAAAACTCCAAGAATGCGGTATCCATGTTCTTGATGCGCCGACCGAATTGTTCCCGGCTGCGCTGAACTACCTTGGACTGGACCCGGACAGCAAGGACACCGGCGAAATTGAAAAAGCGACTGAGCTTTTGAAATCGGTCCGGCCCTACGTCCAAAAGTTCCATTCCTCGGAGTACATCAACGCGCTTGCAAATGGTGACATCTGCCTGGCAGTCGGTTGGTCTGGCGACGTTCTGCAGGCCCGTGACCGTGCAGCAGAGGCCGACAATGGCGTAACCGTGGAATACGCCATTCCGAAAGAAGGCGCACTGATGTGGTTCGACCAGATGGCGATCCCAGCAGACGCTAAAAACAAAGAGGAAGCGCATGAATTCCTGAACTACATCATGCGCCCGGATGTGATGGCGAAGGCCTCGAACTACGTCTATTACGCAAACGGCAACAAAGCCTCTCAAGAAATGCTGAATGACGATGTCATCGGTGATCCGGCGATTTATCCGCCGGCAGAAGCTGTCGAAAACCTCTACACCGTGACGTCCTACCCGCCGAAGGTGAACCGCGTTGTGACACGGTCCTGGACCTCTGTGAAAAGCGGACAGTAACCCAAGACAACCACCGGACCGCATTTGCTGTCCGGTGGACTTTTTGTGTCTTAGTTCTTCGTGGGGTGGGGGCTACCTTGGCTAAAAAGACGATCGGACCAGTGCGCCGCGAATTTGTTCCCTGGGAAGATCCAGAACAAAAGCCGTTTATCGAATTTCGCAATGTTACCAAGAAGTTTGGTAACTTTATCGCGGTCAACAATCTCTCACTCAAGATCTACAAGCGGGAGTTTTTTGCACTCCTTGGAGGATCCGGCTGCGGCAAAACCACGTTGATGCGCATGCTCGCCGGGTTCGAGACGCCCACCTCCGGTGAGATCTTTCTCGATGGCCAGGATTTGTCTGGCATTCCGCCTTTCCGGCGGCCGTCCAATATGATGTTCCAGTCCTATGCGCTTTTCCCGCATATGAGCGTTGAGAAGAACATTGCGTTCGGCCTGGAGCAGGACAATCTACCGAAATCGGAAATTGATGATCGGGTCGCCGAAATGCTGCGGCTGACCAAGCTTGAGCAATTCGCCAAGCGCAAGCCTCACCAGTTGTCCGGCGGTCAGCGGCAACGTGTTGCTCTGGCTCGGTCTCTCGCAAAACGCCCTAAGGTCTTACTGCTCGATGAACCACTGGGCGCGCTGGATCGCAAGCTGCGCGAAGAAACGCAGTTTGAGCTCATGGCGCTGCAGGAAGATTTGAAAATGACCTTCTTGATCGTAACGCACGATCAGGAAGAAGCAATGACGGTCGCCGACCGGATCGCTGTCATGGATCGCGGTGAACTTGTTCAGGTGGCAACACCCTCGGAGATTTATGAAGCGCCGAACTCCAAGTTTGTTGCCGACTTTATCGGCGATGTGAACTTGATCGAGGCGAAGGTTCTGGAGAAGGCCGATAACGGGACGCGTATGCAGGCGGTTGTTGGCGACTTTGCCATTGATACGGAGCAGACAACGGCTGCTTCTGTCGGAGATACAGTCTGGTATGCCATTCGACCCGAAAAGGTTCGAGTTGCGCAGGGGCAGCCAGAAGGTTCGGTAACCAATCAGATTGGTGGGATCGTTTGGGACATCGCCTATCTTGGCGACGTTTCCATCTTCCATGCGAAGGTTGGTGAAGACGATCACGACATTTTACGTGCCACCAAGGCCAACATCTCGCGCATGGTCGAAAACCCGATCACATGGGATGAAAATGTTGTCCTGACATTTGACCGGGACGCCGGTGTAATCCTGACTGGATGAGGAGGGCGGCATGAGCAAAGCGGCATCTAAATCCAAACGGGGTCTCGGCGGCTGGGGATTAATTGCAGTTCCTTATTTCTGGCTGCTGATTTTCTTCCTCGCGCCGTTTCTGATCGTCTTCAAGATTTCCCTCTCGCAGGTCGCGGTTGCGATCCCGCCTTATTTTCCAACGTTCGATTTGGCTGAAGGTTGGCAGGCTTTTCGGGAAGGACTTGGCGAGCTCTCCCTGGAGAACTATGTCTGGCTGACGGAAGATGCCCTTTACTGGAAGTCTTACGTCTCCTCGGTTTACATTGCCGCGGTTTCCACATTCATGACCCTCCTGATCGGTTACCCGATCGCTTACGGTATGGCGCGGAGCCCGGAAGCTTGGCGGCCGACCCTTTTGATGCTGGTGATCCTGCCGTTTTGGACCAGCTTCCTCATTCGCGTCTACGCCTGGATCGGCATTCTCAAAAACGAGGGCCTTCTCAATCAGTTCCTTATGATGCTGGGCCTGATTGACGAGCCGCTGGTGATCCTAAACACCAATGTCGCGGTCTATATCGGCATCGTTTACTCCTACCTGCCGTTCCTCGTGCTGCCGCTTTACGCTAGCCTTGAAAAGCTGGATGGCAGTCTGTTGGAAGCCGCAGAAGACCTCGGCTGCCCGCCATGGAAAGCCTTCTGGAAGATCACCGTTCCCTTATCGCTTCCAGGTGTAATCGCAGGCTGTTTCCTTGTGTTCATTCCAGCGGTTGGCGAGTTCGTCATCCCAGACCTTCTCGGCGGATCGGAAACCCTAATGATCGGCAAGACGCTGTGGGTGGAGTTCTTTAACAACCGCGATTGGCCGGTATCTTCTGCAGTCGCAGTGATCCTCTTGCTGATCCTCGTGATTCCGATCGTTCTTTTCCAGAACCAGCAACAAAAAATGGCGGAGAAGAACCAATGACTCGCGGCCCTTCCTGGTTCAACGTGACGTCGATCGTCCTCGGCTTTTCGTTCCTATATCTGCCAATTGTGCTTCTGGTCATCTATTCGTTCAACGAAAGCCGGCTGGTGACGGTCTGGGGCGGTTTTTCCACCAAGTGGTATGTGGAACTCCTCCAGAACGATCAGCTGCTGGATGCGGCGTGGGTGACGCTGCGTGTTGCCTTTGTTTCGGCATCTGTCGCGACGGTGCTCGGCACAATGGCCGCATTGGTCTTGGTGCGTTCAGGGCGGTTTATGGGGCGCTCCATGTTTTCGGGCATGATCTTCGCCCCGCTTGTTATGCCGGAGGTGATCCTCGGGTTGTCGCTGCTGCTTCTGTTTGTGGCGATGGATCAGGCGCGCGGGTTTTGGACAGTGATCATAGCGCACACCACGTTTGCCATGTGCTACGTGGCTGTGGTCGTGCAGTCGCGGTTGGTCGGGTTCGACAAATCCGTTGAAGAGGCAGCTGAAGATCTCGGGTGCCCGCCGGTCAAAACGTTCTTCCTAATCACGCTGCCGATCATCCTGCCCGGTGTCATTGCAGGTTGGATGCTGGCATTCACCCTGTCCCTGGATGATCTCGTCATTGCGAGCTTCACCACAGGGCCTGGTGCAACCACCTTGCCGATGAAAATCTATTCCCAGGTCCGCCTTGGTGTTACGCCGGAAATCAATGCGGTCTGTACGATCCTGGTCGTGCTTGTCTCGATCGGTGTGATTGCAGCGTCCATTGCCACCAAGCGGCAGCAGGTGCAGCGGGAACGGGATGAACGGGCAGCGTTCGGCGCGGACGGCTGAGTTTTATGCGCGCGGAGGGCGGAATAGGTAAATCACAAGCCAAACCGGCACCACGATAAACGCGCCGAGAATCATATTCGGGATCGCCCAGTCCCGGAACTCCAGCATGTAAATCCACAATTGGATTGGGCTGAGACCGACGGAGCCGAGCACATCTTCCGCTGTGATGTTGATGAACGATAATCCGGCGCCGACCAGCAGCGAAATCACCGCAATCTTAAAGAGGGTCGACAGGAATTGGTACAAGGCTCCAGAGTCTTTCGTCGGTAATCTTCGTTTGACCGTTAAGGAATTACATACCATATCCGGATCAGCACAAAACCATATCCATGGGTCAAGATGCTGTTCGCATACGACAAACCGCAAACAGGGTAAACCTTGCGATCTGAATGAAGGTTCATGTTTTTCGCTGCAACGCATCATTGCCCCTTGACCGAAGGAAAACTTGCAGCGAATGTGCCGCCGACGTGCGTTACGACACCAAACGGGAGTGAAAAATGAACAAAGTCTACCCGGACGCAAAGGCTGCCCTGGAGGGCCTGACCTTTGACGGAATGACTGTGATGGCCGGTGGCTTCGGCCTTTGCGGGATTCCGGAGAACCTTATTGTGGCTCTGCGGGAATCCGGCGCCCAAAACATCACCGCGATCTCGAACAATGCCGGCGTGGATGATTTCGGTCTGGGCTTGTTGCTGCAAACCCGCCAGATCAAGAAAATGGTGTCGTCCTATGTGGGCGAGAACGCAACCTTCGAAAAGCAGTACCTCAACGGCGAGCTGGAGCTCGAGTTCAACCCGCAAGGTACACTTGCCGAGCGGATCCGCGCTGGCGGTGCAGGCATTCCGGGTTTCTACACCAAGACCGGTGTGGGCACGTTGATTGCCGACGGCAAGGAGCACAAAGACTTCAACGGCGAGACCTACATCATGGAGACCGGTCTTGTGTCCGATGTTTCCCTGGTTAAAGCCTGGAAGGCCGACAAGGAAGGCAACCTGATCTACCGGAAGACCGCGCGGAATTTCAATCCGATGATGGCGACTGCCGGCAAAACCACTGTTGTGGAAGTGGAGGAGCTGGTTGAAGTCGGTGAACTCGACGCGGACAACATCCACACCGCCGGTATCTTTGTCGACCGCATCATTGTCGGCAGCCATGAGAAGCGCATCGAAAAGCGCACCACCCGCGAAGCCTGATCGAGTTGAGGAGATAAAAACATGGCCTGGACACGTGACGATATGGCCGCGCGCGCGGCAAAAGAACTTCACGACGGCTTTTACGTCAATCTCGGTATCGGCATTCCGACACTGGTTTCCAACTACATTCCGGATGGCATGCATGTCACCCTACAGTCGGAAAACGGCATGCTCGGCATGGGGCCGTTCCCGACCGATGATGAGGTTGATGCCGATCTAATCAACGCCGGCAAGCAGACAATCACCGAATTGCCGCAGACGAGCTATTTCTCCTCTGCCGACAGCTTTGGCATGATCCGCGGCGGTCACATTGATCTGTCGATCCTTGGCGCGATGGAAGTCTCCCAGAACGGCGATCTCGCCAACTGGATGATCCCGGGCAAGATGGTCAAGGGCATGGGCGGTGCAATGGATCTTGTCGCCGGCGTCAAGCGCGTCGTCGTCATCATGGACCACACTTCCAAGGCAGGCGATCCGAAGCTGCTGAAAGAGTGTACCTTGCCGCTCACCGGTGTGCGCTGCGTTGACCGGGTCATCACCGGCCTCGGCGTCTTCGACATCACGCCGCACGGCCTGACGGTCGTCGAACTGGCGCCGGATGTTTCCCTGGACGAAGTCAAATCCAAGACCGAAGCGAACGTCGTCTGAGTATCGGAAACTGATGGTTTCGTATCTGCCGTCCCGGCCTCCGAGCCGGGACCTCGGGCATTGACGAGGCCCCGGTTCAAGTCCGGGGCGGCAGATGTGAAAGTCAAAGATCTGGAAAACGCCCGCAGTTTGCGGGCGTTTTTGTTTGTTCACTCCGCCGCTGCGGCGGGGTTGCGCTCGGCGATGGGACGGATGGCCGGGAAGTCCTGATCGGTCAGGGTTTCCTTGGTCAATAGCAACTCCGCACCGGCATCTAGCTCGGACCGGTGATCGTTCAGGATTGCTTTTGCTCTTGCGAAGGCCGCCTCCACCCGGGCGCGGATTGCCAAATCAATCTCCCGCTGGGTTTCTTCTGAAACATCCGCCCTGTCCGGCACAGGCTGGCCAAGAAAATTCTGCTGCGGGCTTGCGTAAACCCGGTTCCCGAGTCCGCCTTCCATGCCGTAGCGCATCACCATGTCCCGGGCCACTTCGGTGACTTTTTGAAGGTCGTCCGACGCCCCGGTCGATATCTCGTTGAAGATGATTTCTTCTGCCGCACGCCCGCCCATTAAAACAGCCATCCGGTTTTCCAGGTCCTGCGTTGACAGTAGGAACCGGTCTTCGGTCGGCCGCTGCATGGTGTAACCGAGCGCGCCGATGCCCCGCGGGATGATCGAGATCTTGTGTACTGGATCGCAGCCTTCAAGATTGGCGGCAACAAGCGCATGGCCCATCTCATGGAAGGCGACTGTCTTGCGTTCTTTTTCGGACAGAACCCGGCTGCGTTTTTCAAGCCCTGCAATCACGCGTTCGATGGCCTCGTTGAAGTCTTTCAGGGTAACGGCATCCGCATTTCGGCGGGTCGCGAGCAGGGCGGCTTCATTGATCAAGGTTGCAAGATCGGCTCCAGAGAAGCCGGCTGTCAATTGGGCGACCTGATCAAGGTCCGTGTCCTGCGCGAGTTGGATCTTCTTGACATGGACATCAAGGATGGCCCGCCGCCCGCTTTTGTCGGGGCGATCCACCAGCACTTGCCGGTCGAACCGGCCGGCACGCAGCAGTGCCTGATCCAGGATCTCCGGCCGGTTGGTCGCTGCCAGCAGAATGATGCCGCTGGAGGGATCAAACCCGTCCAATTCGGTCAGGAGCTGATTGAGGGTTTGTTCTTTTTCGTCGTTGGTGCCCATGGCACCACTCGACCGCGCACGCCCCAGTGCATCGAGTTCGTCGATGAATATGATGGCAGGGGCCGCCTTACGCGCTTGTTCAAACAGATCCCGGACACGGGCCGCGCCAACCCCAACAAACATCTCGACAAACTCGGACCCTGAAATTGAGAAGAACGGAACACCTGCTTCACCGGCCACTGCTCGGGCAAGCAACGTCTTGCCGGTACCCGGAGGCCCCACCAGAAGAATGCCCTTTGGCACGTGCGCGCCAAGCCGGCCGTAGGACTTCGGGTCTTTCAGGAAATCGACGATCTCCTTCAGTTCCCGCTTGGCCTCATCAACCCCGGCGACATTTTCAAAGCTGACCTCAACGTCGGTCTCCACATAGACTTTCGCCTTGGACTTGCCGACGGTCATCATCCCGCCAATGCCCTGTTTTTCGGCGAATTTCCGGATGAAGAACATCCAAAGGCCAAAGAGCAGCAACACCGGCAACACCCAGGAGAGAATGTCCCGTATGAGCGTGCTCTCGATCACGCCCGTGAACTTCACATCGTATTTCGTGAGTTCTTCAGCGAGCGGCAGTTCCACGCGGGTCGTCACAAAATACTGTTTGCCATCCTTCAAAGGCTCCTTGAATTTGCCTTGAATGGTGTTTTCCTTGACGGAAATCTCCTCAATTTTCTTGTCCTTGAGGTACTGTTCGAACTGGCTGTAAGGGATCTCTTCAATGGTCTTATAGGCCGTCCACCAGCTCTGAAAGGTCAGCACCAGCATCATTGCGATGAAGGCGTACCAAAGATTGATCTGGTGCTTCTTCTCCATGGGAAGGGAGTCCTCTAATCGTTGAATTTGACGATGCCCATTGGTGGGTTTCGGCACAAAGGTGTCAAGCCGGTTGGCCGTCCTGTTGTCCGCCAACCGGCTTGATGCCCAAGTATCTTTTGCCTGAAATGGATGTGCAATCAGATGCGCATACGGGGCACGTCATGCGGGTCAAGCCGCAACTCGATCAGGACTGGTCCCTTGCGGTTTTCCAATGCATTCAGCGCTGTTTGAAGCTCGTCATCCGACCGGACTTCAACGCCCGTTCCGCCAAGCGAAGTCGCGACCTCGGCGAAGGACGGCCACTGGAATGTCGTAAGGCTTGGGTCCATTTGACGATCGAGGAACTGGATGTGTTCAGCGCCATAGGCAGAGTCGTTTGCCACGATGATGATAAGGTCCAGCCCGAGGCGAACGGCCGTGTTGAATTCGTTGATGCCGCCCATCATGAAGCCGCCATCGCCGGTAAACAGCACAACCGGCCGGTCGGGAGCCGCGACCCCTGCACCAATGGCTTCCTGAAGGCCAAGGCCAATGGAACCGAAATTGGCCGTGTTCACGAAACTCTTCGGATCCGGGGCGGAGATGCGGCACCAGACTTCTGTCATGAAACGCCCGCCATCGGTCACAAGTATGCGGTCTTCTGGAAGCGCCTCTTCAAACCGCTCCAGGGCGCCGACATAATTGACGAAGCCGTCTGCCGTTGTTTTCTTATCCACCGGATGGGCGGTCAGCGAAGCGGTGTCGAGTTCGCGGGTGAAACCGCTCGCCGGAATTTCTGCCTCGTTAAGCCAATACAAGATCGTTTCGGCGGTCAAACCAGCATCTGCAAGAAGCGCAGCGTCCGGGTGAAGCGCGCCGCCGATGGCGGTGGGTTCGACATCCACCTGAACAATCCGCTTGTCTTTCATCAGCTTGCCGCGGTCCGTCGTGAAGTCGTGGAGGCCGGTGCCGAAACAGACAATGCAGTCTGTTTGTGCAATCAGATCGTAGGCTGCCGGCGTTGAGAGTGTTCCGAAGATATCGATGTTGTGGGGATGGTCCTTGAAGAGGCCCTTCGCTTTCAAGGTCGTTGCAAGCGGGGCTTCCAGCCGGTCGGCAAGTTTGATCAATTGGTTCCGTGCATCAATGGCCCCACCGCCGGCGAGGATCATTGGACGGCGTGCCGATGCGATCATGCCAATCGCCTCATCCAGAATGCCGCCTTCGGCAACACCGCCCGGAGCGGTGAAGACGTCCAGGATGTGCTTTTCATAAGCAGCTTCCTGCCACATGAAATCTGCCGGCATGTTCAAGACGATCGGACGGCGTTCCACCTGAGCGCGGTAGAAGGCCCGCGCGACATCCTTGGCGACCGTCTCCGGTGTGCGCAGCTGCTCAAAACCTGCGCCCGTTGCCTTGATTAGTTCGCGCTGGTCAATGCCTTGCAAGTGCCGAGGATTCTCAGCAGGCGTGTCCCCGGCAAACAAAACGATTGGTAAGTGGCCGCGGACACCTTCCGTGATCGCAGTAAGACAATTCGTAAGCGCGGGGCCGTGCGTTACCGTTGCAATACCAACGGATCCGCTCACATGGGTGTAGGCGAGTGCCATGAGAACCGAACTGCCTTCGTGAGCAGCTGGAACGAAGCGGCCACCGCAATCCCGCACAAAGCTGTCGACCATGAATAGATTGGCATCGCCCATCAGGCCGAACATGGTCTCAACTCCATGATCTTTGATCGCTCTGGCAATGGATTGATAGACGTGCAGCTTTGTCGTCACCGGTCGTACTCCTCATGAAATATCAGCTTACTCATAAACGATTTGTTCTGCGGGAACCGTGCATTTGAGGACACTGATCGGGGTAATGTGCATTCTTCGTGCATATTAGGGCGTAGGGCGCGGGAAACATGCGCTAGGCACCTGTGCAGTCATTTGCTCCTGCTGGCAAACCGGAAGCGAGGGAGAGGTGCCCGGTAGATCCTTCAAACCTGGTTTCAACGCGGAATTCAAAAACTGGAATGTTAGGTTCCGATTTTACTTGACCCAGCCTCAGATTTCTATACTTGAGAGCGCAGGTCATGTTTTGTCCTAACGAAATAACAGGGAGTGCCCAAATGCCTTCATTCCGTTCAACAGTATCCCGCGCCGGTCTGGCTGCTGCGTTGTTGATCGCATCATCCCCGCTTGCCTTGGCGACCGGTGAGCTGAACCTCTATTCTTCGCGTCATTACGATACAGACGAGCGTCTGTACTCTGATTTCGAAGAACAGAGCGGCATCAAGATCAACCGCATCGAAGGTAAAGCGGATGAACTGCTGACCCGCATGGAAGCCGAGGGCCAAAACAGCCCGGCCGACATTCTTTTGACTGTCGACACGTCACGACTTGAGCGTGCGAAGGGCATGGGCCTTCTTCAGTCCGTCGAGTCTCCTGTTCTGGAACAGCGCCTGCCGGGTTATGTGCAGGACGATGACAATCAGTGGTTCGGCTTCTCTCAGCGCGCGCGCATCATCTTCTACGACAAGGAGAAAGTTGCTGAGCCGCCGCGGACCTATCAGGATCTGGCAGATCCGAAATACAAAGGCATGATCTGTATCCGCTCATCGTCCAACGTTTACACGCAGACCATCACGGCCGCTCTGATTGAGCACCTGGGTGAAGAAGCCGTGAAAGACTGGGCAACAGCAGTTGTGGGCAACTTTGCCCGCGATCCGCAAGGCGGCGACACTGATCAGCTGCGCGGCATTGTGTCCGGTGAGTGCGCGATCGCCATGTCCAACACCTATTACTTCGGCCGTGCGCTTCGCAAGCCGGTCAAGGGTCTGTCTGACGATGTTGCGAAAATCGGCTGGGTCTTCCCGAACCAGGACACGATCGGTGCGCACATGAACTTGTCCGGTGGCGGTGTTGCCAAGCACGCCCCGAACAAGGAGAACGCCATCAAGTTCCTCGAGTATCTGGCATCTGATCAGGCACAGCAGTACTTCTCTGCCGGTAACGACGAGTATCCAGCTGTCCCGGGCGTTGGCATCAGCCCGTCTGTTGCTCAGCTTGGTTTCTTCAAGCCGGATGATGTGGATGCATCTGCAATCGCAGAAAACGTCCCCGCGGCTCAGAAGCTCCTCAACGAAGCTGGCTGGAAGTAACTGGTTCGCTAGCACAAAGCAGAACACTCCAAAAGCCCCCTTCGCGCAGTCGCGCGGAGGGGTTTTCTGTTAACTGCAAGGGAGAGACGGATGGCCTTCGTGGTTCCCGATCATAGCGCTTGAAACAAGCGTGCGGGCGAACATGGAAACAGAGAAGACTAGACCGCTGTGGGCCGGCTTGATTGGCGGCCCGGGCGCCTAGCCAGTGCTTTACAAAGCAGAATGACAGGGAGCAATCCGACAGCAACGATCACCAGCGACGGCACCGCGGCACCTGACAAGCGCTCATCGGATGCCAGCCTATAGGCCTGAACGGCAAGCGTGTCGAAGTTGAAGGGCCGCATGATGAGGGTCGCGGGCAGCTCCTTCATCACATCCACAAAAACGATCAGCATTGCTGTGAAGACAGTCGGTCGCAGAATTGGGAAGTGGACGCTCCAGAGCATGGTCATCGGAGACCGTCCAAGCGTCCGGGCAACGGCATCGGTCGTCGGGTGTATCGTTGACAGTCCGGCTTCGACCGTGTTGAGGGCCGCGGCCATGAAGCGGACCATATAGGCCATGACGAGCACAGTGATCGTGCCAGTGAACAAGAGTCCGGTCGATAGGTCGAACCAGTTGCGCATCAAACCGTCGATGCCATTGTCCAATGCGGCAAACGGAACAAGCAGGCCGACAGCAATGACGCCCCCGGGAACCGCATAGCCAATCCGGCTGACATGCGCGGCTGAAAGCGAGAGCCTGCCGGGATTAAGGCGCAGGTTGAACGCCACCAGCATGGCCGCAAGAACTGTAACGACAGAGGCAACACCGGCCAAAATGATCGAGTTTGCTATGAAACCGATGTATCTGCTGGAAAACAGGTCCTGCTCGGAGGCGAAGCTCATTTCGAACAGGAGCACCAATGGCAATATGAAACCGAAAAACACTGGCGCACCGCAAGCGGTCATAGCTCCAATTTTTGCCCAGCCAGTCAGCTGCGTTGGTGGCACGCGTTCGATCCGTTTGCCGGCGTTATGGTGTTTCGAAGCGCCGCGCTGCATTCGTTCCAGGATCGCGATGAACAAGGCGAATGTCAGCAGACACAGCGCCAATTGCGCTGCGCCTCCGCGGTCTGCAAGGGAAAACCAACTCGTATAGATGCCGGTCGCAAACGTCTGAATCCCGAAATAGCTGACGGTTCCGAAGTCGGCTATGGTCTCCATCACTGCCAAAAGCACGCCGCCGGCGATTGCCGGACGTGCCATCGGCAGGGAAACAGTCCAGAAGGCGCCCCACGGGCCGCGGCCAAGGGACCGGGCTGCGAGCGTCGCGGTTGCGGATTCCTGTAAGAAGGCTGTGCGGGCCAAGAGATAGACATAAGGATAGAGCACCAGGGTCAGCATCAGCGCCGCCCCTTCTACGCTCCTAATTTCCGGGAACCAGTAGTCCCGCGGTCCCCATCCGGTGACATCGCGCAACAAGGTCTGGACCGCGCCTGGATGATCCAGAAAGTCGGTATAGGCATAGCCCATGACATAGGCCGGAAAGGCGAAGGGAAGGGCCAGTGAGATCTCAAAGAAGCGAACCCCTGGAAACCGTGTCATGGTCACAAGCCAGGCCGTGCCAGTCCCGATGATTGCGGTAAAGATGGCCACGAGCACCATAAGGGCAAGTGTGGTCAGCGTGTAACGAAGCAGCACGGTGTCGATCAGGTGAGACAGGGTATCGAAGGAGCCGAGCGCCGCTGCAATTGCGACCGCAACCATCGGCAACAGGCACATTGCTCCGATGACAATTGTGCAGATGATCAGCGTTCGGCTGCCCATGGCAGACCGTGTTCTGAACCACTTCGTCGCCGACAAACTGAAGCTGAATGTGGAACTGGACAGGATCTAACCTCAGCCGGAAAGCTATTTCGTTACGTGAACCTGGCCAACCTTTTCGGGAATGCCGGTTCACGCAGCATTGGTTTCTAGGAGCCGAAGCCTCTCACGATGCCAATACCCGTGGTGTTAACTGGCAAATAAGAGCCAAAAGGTCAAGTTATGCTTAGGCCCCTTGGGCGTGTCATTCTGACAGCACCCGTTCGGTCGGAAATGTGATCTCGACCAGCGTCCCCTGATCCGGCGTGGAATCAATATGGAACTGAGCCCGGTTGGCTTCCGCCAATGCCTTGGTCAATGGCAAGCCCAAGCCGGTACCGCCGCCACGGCGGGCCGTATGAACCTGGCGGAACGGTTCCAACGCAGCGGCGAGTTGCTTTGGGTTCATCCCCGAACCGGTGTCACGGACACGGATGGAGACTTCGCCATTTGGTTCCAGTGTGGTCGACAAAATCACTTGTCCACCGGACTTGTTGTACTTGATCCCGTTGGAAAGCAGGTTCAACACGATCTGACGCAAGGAACGCGGATCGGCCACAATATTCGGCACCGCATCCGGCAGGCTGGCCCGAATGATGACCCGTTCCCGGTTCGCTTGCGGCTGCATGAGTGCCACGCACTCATTGATGATGTCGTTGGCGGAAACGGCTGAGAATTTAAGATCCTGTTTGCCGGCCTCGATCTTGGAAAGATCCAGAAGATCATTGATCAGGCTCATGATATGTGAGCCCGAAGTCCGAATGTCCTTCAGGTAGTCCTTGTAACGGTCGTTGCCGATCGGGCCGAAGCGTTCTTCCATCATGACTTCGGAGAAGCCAATAATGGCGTTGAGTGGCGTCCGGATTTCGTGGCTGATCTTGGCTAGAAAGTCGGATTTCTGGGAGCTGGCGTTTTCGGCCTGACGCTTGGCTTGCGTGAGCTCTTCTTCCGCGGTTTTCCATTGAGTGATGTCACGCAGGACCACGCAGAATTTTGTGTCGTCCTTGTCGCCGATCCGGCCCATTGTCATGAACAGCGGGATCAGACCTCCAGTTGGCACTTTGCCCAAGACTTCCCGGCCATCATTCAAAATGCTGGCAACGCCGTTGCGCGCCAGGCCGTCGAGATAATCTTCGGCGGAACGGTGGCTCTCCGGTGCCAGGAACTCAATGAACGGAGAACCAATCATCTCGCCGCGGCTCGCGCTAAATAGGGCTTCCGCGGATCCGTTGACCTTCAAGATCGTGCCATGCTCATCCAGCACAAGAACGCCGTCGGTGGCCGTTTCGAGGATGGTTTCCATCTCGGAAATTTGCGTCCGGGCGCCGTCCAGTTCGCTGCGGACTTCCTTGAAGAAATTGGGCGCTGTTCCTTCTGAAGCCGCCGGTGCAGGCTTGTTGGTCCGTTCGGTGATCGAAATCATGAGCCCGCGGCTTCCGTTCCAAGGTACGGAATGCATGTGGGCATCTACCGAGCGTACGCCGCCATCCGCGAGCCTGACTTTCATGGTCTCGTCGACTTCGCCTTCCATGCCGTCGGCATCGGGGAGGTCTTCGGCTTCGTCAATGAAAAGCGCTTCCAGGCCGCCTGCTTCACTCAATTCACGGATCGATCGGTATCCCAAGATGCTCAGGAGTGCCTTGTTCGCATAAAGGACGTCCCGGTCATGTGCGATGGCGATACCGATTGGCAGCCTATCCAAAAGGCTCGGATCAATTGGTCCAGCTTCAGGCACCTCCGGCGGCAGGTCGGGCAGATCATCTTCGCGATTATCAGCTTCATCCGCATCCGGTTCATCCCAGCCTTCCAGGTCCCCTTCCAGCCGGGCACCAAGCGCTTCTGCGATCTTCCGGAACGCCTGACGTTCCGGGCGCGAGAGGCCGGATGTATCAACCGGGACAACACGCGGGTTGACCGTTGCAAGCGGGATCACATTGTCGGAAGAAGGCTCTGGCTTGAGAATGTCGGCCGTATCGGTCGCCTGTAGATCTTCCTCAAACTCGGCCGCGAGTTCTTCAGCTTCAAAGGCGGCGGTTTCTTCAAAAAATTCGCGCTCTTCGTTTTCTTCCAGATCAGTGCTCAAGAGGCCGGCATCGAAGGTCGCTTCGTCTGCTTCATCGACTTCGGCAACAGCCTCAACATCTGCCACATCATCGACAGCCTCTTCGAGGTTGTTGCCGTCGGCGGCGACCGTTTCTTCAGCCGTATCTTCCTCATCTTCTGGGTTTGTCGCCGAGATTTCCGTTTCAGCCTCCGCAAAGAGATCTTGTTCCGCTGCGGGTTTGCGTTCTTTCTTGAATGACTTTTGAAGCGAGCGGACAGCTGTTTCGATCTCTGAGGCGTCGAGCGGGGCTGGCCCTGAAATACCTGAAGGTTCTGGCGCATCGTTAGATGCTTTGGCGGTCGTCGCGTCCCAAGCTGTCTCTACTTCTTCATTCTGCGGCAGATCTGCGATCTCTGGTTCCTGCGCGTCCGCACTGCTTGATTTGACCGCTTCTGACAGGGTATTCGCACCGGCCTCGTCAGCTACTTTCTCAATGTCGCTGTCGATTTCCGGCGTTTCCAGGTCGAGATCATTGCCGGACACACCCTGTTGGAGCGCTGCGTCCATTTTCATGGCAGCCTCAAGAGGCGAGTTCTGCTCCTCTGCAGTATCATCAATGGTCGTTTGTTCGTCCGGCAATGGCTCTTCCGATGGGCTCGCACACTGGCCGACTGCTTCTTCTGCCATTCCCGGTGTATTTTGTTCGGAAGAGCTTTTCGGTGTGGGGTCCGAGAAACGTGACAGAGAGCCAACCAACGCTGCCGCGCTCGCACCAATTGCCATCTTTCCGGCCAAGGCGTCCGGTTGCTTGGGCTTCAGGTCTTCTGCAGCGGGGACCGGTGAGACTTTGGTCTCTGAGCCCTCGGCTTCTTCGACCGGACGCCCTTCATTGACATCATGATGAACATCAACCGGCTCAGACTCATTTGATGCGTGAGTGTCTTCAGCTTCTTCGTCAGCCTCTGAGTGCCCGCCTTCCAACTGCTCATCAAACGCTGCCATTGCCGGGCTGAGCGCTGCGATCCGTGCGCCGGGTTTGGCATCAGCCGCTCGGCAAACACCGAACCCGCGGTAGCCTTCGAAAGTCCGGTTCCGATCAAAAGCCGGAAGCGCCGCCATATCAACGGGGACGCGCAGGGCAGCGTCTGTGACTGGCCAGTCTACTGTTTTGCCGCTCCATGTGTCACGGCGGTCAAGCGCTCTTGCGATGCTTCCACGTGGGTCGAGATCAAACCGGTTGGCAACTTCGGCCCAGGTCAGTCCAACAATATCCGAGCTGGCTGGTCCGACCACGTTGGCAAATTCATCAGAGAGGAACGTGAAACGCTGGTTGATGTCCATCTTCCAAGCAAAACGGACTGGGCGCCGGCCAGGCTGGAACACAAAGTCAGATTCATGTTCCGCGGCTGGGACGATCTCTGGATCATTGGCACTGGCGTCGAGATCTTCGGAAGCCTCCAACGCCTGCGGGCTGTCTATCAAGGCAGTGTCATCTGCATTATCTGCAGGTTTTTGTTCCCGGTCGTCCCCATCTGCGGGTGACTGGGCAGCCTCGGCTTGGTCAGCAGAGACCTCTGTGGCCAACTCAAGGCTGTCTCGTAGTTCCGCAGTTGCCTCTTCGGGATCTGCCACGGCCAAGGAAGGCAGCGCTTCTGCAGCTTCCTCGAGTACATCGGCGCGAGCCCACACAGATCCTGCTGGGTCAGCCGGGACATCAACTTCATCTGAAGGCATGTTGAAGGGCGCTGCATCAACTTCTGGCTCTTCAACCTCCGGTGCCTCGATCGACTCATTGTCCAACGTGATCAGTTTCCGGTCCTTGGAGAGCTGAAAAAGCGCGCCTTCGTGCAGTGAGCAGTTCAGTTCAATTGGACCAAACACCGCGTGATGTCCGTCCAGCGGAGCCATATCCTCTGGGGTGCCGGTCAAAGATCCATAGTTCGCGGAGACAATGCCTCTGTCCGTGACGAAGACAGTCACGTCGCTGTTGCTCACAAGCTGAGCGAAGCTCACGACCGGGTCTTTCGTCGTCGAGAAGCCTTTGTCAGCGCATATGATGAGGGCTGCCGCCGATCCGTCCTCAAGAACGACCTTTTTACACTGACAGGTGAGGAGCATCACGCGCAGGCCACGATAGAAGCGCAGCCGGTCGATGCTGAACCGATCTTCAAATCCGGAGGCTGCAATACGCGCAATATGCGGGCGGGCCGGGGAGCGCTCGAGCGAATTCAGGTTCGCTAATGCAGAAACGGAGTCTGCTGAGAAGAATGCTGCACCAGCGGCGTTCGCCCACAAGACCCGCCCTCCGTCAGCGGACCATAACCAGGCAGCGCGCCGATCCGCCACAAGCTCGACCAGGTCGGTCATGCCTGTCAGGTCAAGAAAGGTACGGGTCTGATGGTCCATGCTCTGCTCCAAAGGATCAAGTGGCACCGGGCGCACGACGCAATAACCCAGCATTTTTCAGCAGCGTTAACACTCTGTTAATACCGGGAAACAGCGTCACCGTCCACGATAAGCATGGTTGCTAAAGGGGTTACATGAAGGCGTGGTTAATCGGCGCATGCGAATTTGCGGCACTGCCATATGCGTGTTACGAATTTTTGGCATGGAAATATCTCACGAGATCACGTCCTATCCATTTTCGATATCCAAGGAGCGCAATGATGACTGCTGACAAAACGGGCTTTGAAGTGCCAGAACAAATGCGTGACTTTGCCGAAAAGAGCGTTGACCAGGCGCGCAAGGCTTTTGATGATTTCATGGGGGCCACCCACAAGGCCGTAACCAATGTTGAAGAGAGCGCCAACGTCGTTCAGGCCGGGGCAGCAGATGTCAACAAAAAGGCGCTTGGATATGCAGAAGAGCATGTGAATGCGGCCTTCAAGTTCGCGCAGGACCTGGTGAAGGCATCGAATGTCGAAGACATGATGAAGCTGCAGCAGGACTACCTTCGGACCCAGATGGAATCCCTTGGCGAACAAGCTCGTGAATTCTCCAACTCCGCGACGAAGGCTGTCTCTGACGCCACCAAGGCCGCTCAGAAAGATTAAGTCCCTTATGAGTGTCTGATTGACGCTGGCGCAGGTTATCTGCGCCAGTCAGTGTTGGTCCGAACCCAACTATTTGTGATCGTATCAGAGTCGGCTCTGTCCCCGGCCTTTTCTTCGTGGCTCGTTCAGGCGATATGTGTTGACGCGTTTATTGCTAGCCATGACTGCACCCGGTCAAAAAACTCCCGAAGACGCAACGGAAATTTTATTGTGCACTGCAAAAAAATATTGCAATGCAGCAAAAGATGTCCTATGTAGGGAATGCGGATGACGACAGGGTCCGTCGGGAGATGACCGGCGGAAATCATATTCACCAATGATCGCATCCGAACTCTAGGAGATGAGATCATGACTGACACGACAACTGCTACCAAAACAGCTTCTAAAACCCGCGCAACCAAAGCAAAGGCCGCACCGGCTGCTGCTTTCCCGGATTTCGAAGCATTCGCAATGCCGAAAATGGAAGTTCCGGCTGCTTTCCGTGAAGCAACCGAGAAGAGCATCGAGAGCGCACGTGAGACCTACGCTAAGGTCAAGACTGCTGCTGAAGATGCAACCGATCTGATGGAAGACACTTTTGAAACTTCCCGTCAGGGCGTTGTTGAATTCAACCACAAGGCCGTTGATGCTGCCAAAGTCAACGCCGACGCTGCCTTCACATTCATCAAGGACATCATGTCCGTGAAGACCCTGGCAGAAGCCATCGAGCTGCAGTCCACGTTTGCACGTCAGCAGTTCGACAGCCTCAGCGCTCAGAGCAAGGAAATGCAGGAACTGGCAACCAAGCTGGGCACCGACGTTTCCGCTCCGGTTAAAGAAGCTATGGAAAAAACCTTCAAAGACATGAAGGTAAACTAAGTCTATCGGCACATGGTGCCTGGACTGCGTATTGTGCCCGGAGCTGAAAGTTCCGGGCATTTGCTTTTCAACAAGCAAAAATTTCTGAAAATTGACGCTTGCCGGTCCGGCAAAACGGCGTTAGAAGACGCCCTTGAAATTGGTGGACGGAAGCTTCGCACCGTGCCAATTTAAGGACCTTGTGCAGACGTAGCTCAGTTGGTTAGAGCGTCGGATTGTGGCTCCGAAGGTCGGTGGTTCGAATCCACTCGTCTGTACCACTACTCTCCCACACACATATTCTTGTCCTCGATATCCTGATGGGACGCAGAACTCCCTTAACGGAAGCGTGTTAGCTTGCATCTGATTTTTGAGATGCGGCAGTCACATGCGTGTCCGCCCGACAGATTTTCAGGGAGTGAGTTTATGGCGAAGGAACGGCTGGGACTATGGGGCAGATTGATCCGGTTGCCGGGGAATTTGCTTCTGGCCTTGATTAACGCAACGGCCCTTCTGATCATTGTGGCGTGTGTGCTGGCTCTTCTCGTGATGAACAAGGTTGAGGAAACAGGAACCCGCGTTGCGGGGGCGGTCACCGGCGCAACGCTTGCCCGTCTCCAGGTCACACCAGCTGAATTCAAGGATAGTTTGGAAAACCTGGACGCCAGGCTGAGCGAGATTTCCCAGCGCCTGAAAGATCGCGGAGAGGAACCGGACGCCGCGCTTCGAGGCCAGCTCAGTGAGCTGAATGCCAATCTGGTTGGTTTGCGTCAGGCCGCGGAAGGCATTCGGTCTGCGGGGCCGGACATTACCGCAGCCGCGTTTGATCAGGCTGGCGATCTGTTGACAGATTCGCTCTATACCTTACGCGGCTGCGGTGTCCCCACCAATGTGGTTATCCAGGAGGATGCGGACGCGGCCGCACAAGGATCATCCAATTAAGGTCAGCCCTGAAAGACGTCGGCCCATTCGGGGTGTTTTTGCCGTTGGGCATTTACATATGGGCATAGCGGCACGATCTTGATGCTGTTCTCCCGCGCATCTGCCACGAGCCTTTCCACGAGCGCCTTTCCAACGCCCATGCCGCGCATGCTGTCGGGAACGCCCGTGTGATCCGCGATGATCATGTGATCGCTGACAATCGAAAAGGTCAGCTCTGCCGGCTCGTCTATGCCGGCAACTGTTGCAACGTAGCGCCCCTTTGCGCTGTCTTTCGTCAGCGTGATTGTGATTTCGGCGGAATGCGACATCATGAACTCCTTGAAGATTGGCGCGCAGAGTACCTCTGCGCGCGCTTTATAGCGTGTCGTGTTCAATTGAATTCAGACTGCTTCAGGTTTCGCGCACGGGACAAAGCCGAGTGGCAGAGAAACCTGAATCCGTTTGAACGCGACTTTCTCTAGGATGTAGGGCGGTTACGCCGCCAAATCGAAGAGCAGGAACTCAGCGTCTTCCTGAGCGGTCAAGGAGATGGCACCTTGCTCCAGGATACCGAGACCGTCGCCGGCGTTGAGTTGTTGCCCGTTGACACTCAGTGCACCCTTGACGACCTGCAACCAGACCTTTCTGCCTGGGCGGATATCAAATGCAAGACTGCGATCGGCGGAAAGCAGCGACCCATAAAGGTCGAGGTCCTGATGAATGACGAGTGATCCCTCACGGCCATCACGGGACCCGATCAGCCTCAGCGCATTCTGTCGCTCTTCAATCGGGAACGCCTTTTGGTCATAGCTCGGCGCGAGACCATCCTGCTCTGGTACGATCCAGATTTGCAGGAAGTGGACGGGATCCGTGTCGGACGCGTTGTATTCGCTGTGGCGGACGCCTGTTCCGGCTGTCATGCGTTGCAGTTCGCCGGGGCGGATGACGGAGCCGGTGCCAATGCTGTCTTTGTGCTCCAACCCACCAGAGACAACATAGGAGATGATCTCCATGTTCTCATGCGGGTGCGTTGGAAAGCCGGCAGACGGTGCGACACGGTCTTCGTTGATGACGCGTAGCGCTCCGAAACCGATGTAATTCGGGTCGAAGTAGGAGCCGAACGAGAACGTGTGTTTGCTTTTCAGCCAACCGAAGTCGGCATCGCCGCGGGCGTCAGAGGCGCGATAAATCTGGGACATGGTGACGATCCTTTTCATACTTTGGCGGGAATGTCCCGCGCTGCTGGGGCTAAGATCGTCATGCGTACTGTTTTATACAATGAGCCGAGTGTTTAACGATTAGTCATCGTTTTTTGAACAATCACATGGATTGCTGATGGCATCACGCAATATCAGCGATGGCCTGGTTTTCTCTGGCGATGGCTTTTACCCGCGCCGCATCCGGTTTGACGGTTTGGCCATCCGGAGCAAAGGCCTTTTTGAACGAAAACGCCCCGACGTTTGGGCCGTTGTCCATCAAATCCTCAAATCGGCTAACCGCTTCCGTCCAGTCCGGCTGGTGACCAGCCGGGATCCACCACAAGACATATTCCGGGACACAGGGTCTTGCGAGGTGCCATTTGCTGCCCTGCCGATAGGCGTCTCCATGGTGTCCGTGGTAAGTCGCCGCCATGAGGGCCTCGATCGTCTCCCATAAAGACAGGGTGGAGGGTGCCCAGCCGTCACCATTGCTGTTGTCCCAGCATTTGGGAAACACCTGCGGTCCCCAGCTCAACGGACCTTCCTCGCCCTCGTATCCTGAGTGCGCGATGAACCCGCTCGCGTTCTCTATTTCCGCGAACGCGCCGGGCTCGGCGTCGCGAAACCCTTTGATCGCATCCGATTGATAGGGAGCGATGAACTGATTGAATGTATATACGGCCAGGTGATGCGACTGCATTAAATCTCCAATTTTGCGTGAGCATCAAAAGAGGCGTTATGCAAAACATCAATCAAAAATTGCGCGTGGATTAGGTGTTTCTAAACTGGTGTGTCCTGTCAGCATCAAGAGTTCGTGCTCAATCTTGTGTCGGAGCCGGCGTAATTCTCCCTGCGAGCAGCTGTACTTTTTGTGCATCAGGATTCGTTCGCCGTCCCGCCGGATCAAAAACCTGTTTGAAGGAAAAGGCGGACGCGCTCGGACCATTGTCCAGTAGGCCTTGATACCTTCCAACGGCCTCTGCCCAGTCTGGTCTGTGGTCTTCGGGTACCCACCACAAAACGTAAGAGGGGATGTCTTTTGCCCGAATATGCCATTGGTGACCGAGCCGGTACGCATGGCCATGATAGCCGTGATACGTAGCCGCAATCAGTGCTTCTATTGAAGTCCAAAGCGAGAGGGTCACTGGGGCCCAACCGTCGCCGTTCAAATTCTCCCAGCACTTTGGCATGACCATTGAGCCCCAGCTCGCCGGTCCGTCTTCGCCGCGATACCCGGAGCGCGCGATGAACCCCTCGCATTGTTCGACAGCCGCGAAGGCTCCAGGCTCGACGTCGCGATAGGCCTTGTTCCTGTCCGCAAGAAACGGCGCAGCCAATTCATTGAAAGTGTATACGGCAAGGATTTTGGACTGCATTTCAGCTCCGCTACTTAAGCTGCTTCCGGAAAGATATGGCGCGCAATTCAGAAGTGCCAGTGTTGTTGCGTCGTACCGTGCGAACCAGGCTCGGGGTTTAAATGCATATCTATGCCGAACCGGAAACGCAGTTGTGGCCTTTTGTTTCTGACCAAGCTGACTATTGTGCGCGCTGCGGACCGTTTGACTTTCGGCGGGATTTTCGATCACCGATATCCGCTCAGGAATACGACAAGGAGCCTACGTGGAAGATCTCAGTTTTGTTTCGCTCGCTTTGCTGGCGGGCGCGTTGCTTGCGACGGGCCTTGTCGCCGGGATTATCGCAGGCCTCCTTGGCGTTGGCGGCGGCATCGTGATCGTCCCGGTGCTCTATTACATGTTCACCGCCCTGAAGATCGATCCCGCGATCCTGATGCATGTGGCGGTCGGCACCTCTCTTGCAACTATTTTGGCAACTGGTACTTCGTCCGCGCGGGCACACTACAACCGCGGCAGTGTCGATATGGACCTGTTGAAGCGGTGGTGGTGGGCGATCGCGATCGGTGTGATTTCAGGCGCAATGATTGCCGGCAACATGTCCGGCGGTGCGCTGACCCTGGTGTTCGGCGTGGTCGCTCTTTTGGTCTCCGCCAACATGTTGCTGCGCAAAGAAGGCTCTGCACTTGCAGACAAACTGCCGGGATCTCCGATCAAGGAGCTGCTTGGTTTTCTCATTGGCGGTATCTCGGTCATGATGGGGATTGGCGGCGGGACCCTCGGCGTTCCGACATTGACATTGTTCGATTATCCGATCCGCAAGGCGGTCGGGACCGCGGCTGCCATTGGCCTCATCATCGCGGTGCCTGGTACACTGATGTCGATCTTTTTTGGCTGGGGTGCGGAAGGTCTTCCGCCCTTGTCGCTCGGCTATGTAAACCTGATCGGGTTCTTTTTGATCATACCGGCGTCAACCTTCGCCGCGCCGCTTGGGGCGAAAATTGCGCATGCGATTGATCCTTCCAAACTCAAACTGATCTTTGCCCTATTTCTCGGTTTCACCGGTCTTCGCATGATCTACGATGTCTTGATGTGATCCGGCGGATTCAGAAAATTTCTTGATCAAGTTGATGAACAACTTTCATTGGTTCTCTCTAAGCGGATCAGGGACAATGATGGGCAGATGTTCACAAATGATCAGCGCTGGCTGGCAATAGGAATTTTATGTTGGAACGGAATGTCACGCTCAGCTTCAAGGGCTGTGTGCAGGGGGCTTTGCTGTGTATGCCGGGGTTTCCCGGTGTGGTCGCGCTGGGCATGGTTTTTGGAACCGTCGCGGCGCAAAAGGGCCTGACTTTTCTGGAAACGATTATGATCAATTCGCTGGTTTTTGCCGGCGCCAGCCAATTCGTCGCGATGGAAGTTTATAGTGATCCCCTGACCTGGGGCTCGCTAATCGCAATGGTCGGCGTGACCGCTGCCGTGAACATGCGAATGCTGCTGATCGGCGCAAGCCTGCGTCCCTGGCTTGGACAGGTGCCGGCCTACAAGACCTACCCAGCCCTCTATTTCCTGACCGATTTGAACTGGCTCATTTCTCTTTCCGAATACGAGAAGGGGACCCGCGACTGGGGCGTCTATCTCGGCAGCGGTTTGTTCACCTGGACTGTGTGGTCGCTGTCTGTCATCCCCGGCTATTTCGCAGGAAGCCTTATTTCTGATCCCAAAGCTTTCGGCCTGGACGTCATTTTGCCTGCCTTCTTCGCCGCTCTTCTGGTGCCACTTTGGAAGGGAAAACGCCAGACCGTCAGCTGGCTGGTTGCAGGGGCAGTTGCCACAACGACATGGGCCCTGGTCGGCGGGTATTGGAGTATTTTTACCGGCGCAATAGCCGGAGCGCTGGCGGGGGCTTATCTCGATGACTGATGGCATGTTTTCCGCAGATGCAATGTTTATGCTGGCCGTGCTCGGCATGACTGTTGCAACATATACATTACGTGCCGGTGGGTATTGGGTCATGGGCCGTCTTCCTTTGACCCAGCGGGTTCGCCGTGGTCTCGAAGCTTTGCCCGGCGCGATCATCGTTTCGACCATCTTGCCGATCGTGTTGCAGGGCGGACTTGCGGTGGGGCTCTGCCTGATTGTTGCTGCAGCTGCACAGATCAAGCTTCGCAAGGAATACATTGCCGTTTTCTGCGCCGCGGCAGCCGCCGCCGGCATGCGGGCCGCCGGGATCTAGATCACAGACTTGGCCCGCTCCAGCGTTATCTGCGCCGGTCCGCCGGCGTCGATCGTTTCCCAGGACTGGGTGCCAAGATCATAAGTCAGTTGCCGGTCGACAATTTCGGTCGTCGCATCCGATGCATCGCCGGACCGGGCGGCAACGCGGCTTTTGAGCGTATCGGGATCAGCGTCTAGCCAGATGCCGTGAAACTCGGATTCCACCCGGGCGGCTATGGTCTCGATCGCGGCACGTTCGTCCTCGGATGCAAAGACGGCATCAAAAATTGCAGAATGTCCGGCAGCCAGTGCGGTTTGAATATCGCTATCGATAGCTTGGTAGACCTTGTCTGACGCTTCTTTCGTGTAGGCGCTTTGCGGGGCCTTTTCTGTTTCGTAAAGGCCGAGCAGACGTTTGCGTTTGACGTCTGTTCGCAGGACCCGCGCACCTGGTGCGCGGCCGACATCAGGAGCGAGCCCATAGGCAAGTGTGGTTTTTCCGGTGCCGGACAACCCGCCGACAGCGATCAGTTTTGTCGGCGTGGGTTCCAGGAAAGCCAAGGCATAGCCGAAGTATTCTTTCGCCTGGTTTTGCTGATGTTCTTTGGTGACGGGATCGGCTTGATTAAGCGCGGAAGCCGCTGCGATCTTGGATCGGATTGCAGCGCGCATCATCATGTAGAAGGGCAGCGCGGCCAAACCCTCAAGGTGTTCGGGTAGATCGCTCAAGTCCAAATACCGATTGAAGACCCGATTGGCCGCTGTTCTTTGACCACGCTCCCAGAGATCCATCAACAAGAACGCCAGATCGTACAAGACGTCATTTGTCGCGATGGCGTCGGAAAACTCCACAGCATCGAACAAGACCAATGCATCCTCGATCAGTACGATGTTTCGCAGGTGCGCGTCGCCATGACAGCGCCGCACAAAGCCCATATCCCCGCGTCTTAGAATCAGATCGTGAATTGAGGAGAGCGCGGTACGCGAAGCAAGCGTCAGGTGTTGAACGTCGTCCGGCGGGAACAGGTCCGGATGTTCCCGGAAAGCCGTGTCATTTTGCTCTATGTAGGACGTGAGTTCTGCAAAGAAGTCACCGCCTTTGCGAAGCGGGGCATTGGCGTGTGCGTCCACCATCATCTTGGAGAGCTTGTCGCAAAGATCGTTGGAGAACTCGGTGGATTTAGCCAGGATATCCAGCTCGTCCCGGCGTTCGAACCGGTTCATTTCGACAGCCCACTCGACGGGCTCTCCGGTGCCATCCAAGGCCAGTGACCCGTCCCTTTGGCGTGTGATCGCCAACGCGCGCCGGTACACTTGCGGAGCGTTGGCCTGATTGACCGTGATTTCCGCTTTGCAGGCCTCCTCGCGCAGCGCCAATGTCGAATAGTCCAGGAAAGGGAACTTCACAGCCCGTTTGACCTTGTAGGCCTTGGACCCCAAGAGAAACACGATGTTCGCATGCGTGTCGATGCGAACAACATCCGGGCGCGCCGGATCGTCAGACGGAAGACTGTTAAGAAAGGCAAACGCTTCGGTCTGTGTCTCTGCATGATCCATATCGGGTCCTTCATCTGTCAACGCGCAGTCTGCCGCTTAAGGGCGTTCACAGATTTGATTCTTCTCAATGTCAGGCAACAGCGATGTGGCACATATAGATTTCAATGTCAGCATAAGGAGGGCACCATGAGCGACTTTCCAGCTTTGAAAAAGATCAGGCTGAACCTGGCCCGGACGAAAGAGTTCCCGCAAGGCTCGGCGCGCCATGGGTATGAATTCACGGCACCTTTGGACGAGACCGGGCATATCGATGCTGGGCTCTGGAAAAAGGAGCGCGATCATTGCCGTGTCCGGCGGTTCTGGGGCGATGAAGTAGAGGAAATCGGTCACTTGATCCACCGCCCAGGCGGGTCTTGGGCGTTTCACTATGACATCGACGGCGACGACGATGACGAGGCTGGATACCGGTTTGGGACACACGCTTTCACACCGGGTGAATATGTGTCGATCAAGGATGAGGATGGGGACTTGCACACCTTCCAAGTCGTGACGGTTCAATCCATCTGATCTCAACACTGGTTGCAAACAATCACGAAAGAGCGCCATTTTCGGCGCTCTTTTTGTTTTGAATGGGACTTAAGTTTCTTACCAATTGGAATGATCTTATTGCCAATTAATCTGATAATTCCCTCTCACCCGAATGTGTTTGTTACGCTATAGAATGACCATCAGTTTTTTAGGCTCGGGATAATGAACATGACACAGAAAACCGGTGGCCAATTGTTGGTGGACGCTCTTGAACGCCATGGTGCAGAGCGGGTCTATTGCGTGCCCGGCGAAAGCTACCTTGCCGTTCTGGATGCCCTACATGATGCGTCGATCCCGGTCACGGTCTGCCGTCAGGAAGGTGGCGCCGCAATGATGGCGGATGCACACGGCAAACTGACAGGCAAACCGGGGATCTGCATGGTGACGCGTGGCCCGGGCGCCACCAACGCCTCCGCGGGTGTTCATGTGGCAGCCCAGGACTCCACACCGATGATCCTGTTCATCGGCCAGATCGAGCGCGGCATGCGCGAAAGAGAAGCTTTTCAGGAAGTCGACTACCGGCAAATGTTTGGCGGTATCGCCAAATGGGTGGCCGAAATCGATCATGCTTCCCGTGTTCCTGAATTTATTTCCCGCGCGTATCACGTCGCGACCTCCGGCCGTCCGGGACCTGTCGTTCTGGCGCTTCCAGAAGACACGCTCGTTGAACTCGCCGATGCGGCTCAGCCACCGGCCTGGCAACAGGTCGAAACGCATCCGGGACTGTCTCAGATGGCGGATCTGCAAAAGCGTCTCTGGGAAGCGGAACGCCCGATTGCGATTCTCGGCGGAAGCCGCTGGTCAGAAGATGCGGTTGCCGCGTTTACCCGTTTTGCCGAGCGCTTCGATCTACCGGTGGCCTGTTCCTTCCGCCGGCAAATGCTGTTCGACAATCTGCATCCGAACTATGCCGGCGATGTTGGCATCGGGATCAATCCGAAACTGCTGGATCGTGTAAAATCCTCAGATCTGATTTTGTTGGTGGGCGGCCGCTTGTCTGAAATGCCGAGCCAGTCCTACACCTTGCTGGATATCCCGTCGCCGACCCAGCAGCTGGTGCATGTTCATGCTGATCCGGAAGAGCTTGGCCGGGTGTACCGCGCTGATCTTTCCATCAATGCCAGCCCGACCGGGTTCTGCAAGGCGGTCGAAGGCCTCCAACCGCCAGCCGAGCTCAAAGGGGCAGGCGCAGCCGCCAAGGCACACCAGGATTATCTGGAGTGGTCCGGTGCCCGTCCGCAAACGCCGGGCGATCTCCAGATGTCAGGTGTCATGGACTGGCTGGAAAACAATCTTCCTGAAGATGCCATTTGCACCAACGGGGCAGGAAACTACGCCACCTGGCTGCATCGCTTTCACCGCTTTCGCCGGTTTGGAACCCAAGCGGCGCCAACATCCGGATCAATGGGGTATGGCCTGCCGGCAGCCGTTGCGGCCAAGCTGACATTTCCAGAACGTGAGGTTGTTTGCTTTGCCGGCGACGGCTGCTTGCAGATGACCATGCAGGAGTTCGGAACAGCCTGTCAGGACGGCGCCAACATCGTCCTGTTGGTCATCGACAACGGCATGTACGGTACCATCCGCATGCACCAGGAACGGACGTATCCAGGCCGCCCGTCCGCCACCAAACTGGTCAATCCGGATTTTGCGGCGTTGGCCCACTGCTATGGCGCTTTTGGCGAGACGGTGCAAACCACGGATGAATTCGGTCCGGCCTTTGAGCGGGCGCGTGCCTCCGGCAAACCGGCGATCCTGCATCTGAAGCTGGATCCGGAAGCGATTACGCCGGCGGCCAGCCTTTCACAAATCCGGACCGCAGCTCAGCAGAAGTAATCTCAGATCACTTACGGAAAAACAAAACGTCGGGCGATTTTATCGAATCGCCCGGCGCGCCCAGGGGTCAGCTGTCGTCTTCTGGAAGATCGCTGACGGGCAACACCACGTTGGAGATCCCGGGATCGTCGAGGGATGTCGTGATCTTGAAGCCGAGCGCTTGGCACATGGAGATCATCGACGTATTCTCCTTTAGGACTTCACCCTTGATGGTCTGAATCCCATCGGCTTTGGCATACCGGATGATCAGTTTCATGAGGGCCCAGCCAAGGCCGAAGCTCTTCAGGTCCGAGCGGACCATGACGGCATATTCGCCGGTCTGGTGGTCGGGATCTGCGTGCAGGCGGACGACACCCAGAAGCGATCCGTCGTCCGGATCAAGGGCGGTGAATGCCATGGCCCTGGCGTAATCAAGCTGTGTCAGACGGGCGAGAAACCGGTGGCTGAATTCGCGAACCGGAGCGAAGAAACGCAGGCGAAGGTCTTCCGGTGAAATCTGCTCAAAGAATGCCTTGAACATGTCTTCGTCTTCCGGCCGAACAGGCCGGACGAAAATCTGCCGTCCGCCTTTCACAGTCAGTGTTTGTTCCCACTCCTTGGGGTAAGGCGCGATCGCCAATCTCGATCCGCCTGTCCGGCCCGGTTTTTTCTCCGGGTGGCACAGGGTCATACGCGCGTCCAGGGCGATTAATCCGCTCGGCAGCAACACCATCGGATTGATGTCGAGTTCCTGAATTTCCGGAATGTCGATCGTAATCTGAGAGAGTTTGACCAGTGCTTCTGCAAGAGCTGGTTTGTCGAGTGAGGGACGGGACGGGCCGCCGTCCAAGAGGCGTGAAATCCGGGTCCGGTCGATTTGCGCTTCGGCCAATTTGAGATCGAGCGGCGGCAGCTCAAAGGCGATGTCCTCGCTTTCTTCAATAGCCGTGCCCCCTTGACCAAACACAAGCACCGGGCCGAATTCAGGGGTTTCAGCAAGACCAAGATAAAGCTCGAGCCCGTGCCGGTCTTCAAGCATGGGGTGCACGGAAACACCCGATATGCGGGCGTCCGGGTAGTCTTTCTGCGTCTTGGCGATCAATTCGCGCGCTGCGTCTTCAACGGTCGCTGGGTTTTCCAGACCAAGCCGGACACCATCGATCTTTGATTTGAAGGGTAAGTCGGGGGAAATGAGTTTGGCAACGCAGTGTTTGGCCGTCTTGAAAAATGGCTCCGACAAAGCGCCGACATCCTCAGGCTTTTCTGCCATATCGGTCGCCATGATCGGAATGTCATAGGCCGCCAGGATATCGCAGACTTCCTTCGGTGTGAGCCAAATGCGGTCTTCCGCGAGGGCCGCTTCGACGATTGCCCGGGCCTTTGCACTATTCGGCGTAAAATTGGCCGGCAAACTCGGTGGGGCCGCCATCAGGAATTCCCGAGCCTGAGCATCATGCGCCAGATGCATCAGGCTTCGAGCGGCTTCCGCAGGGCTTGCGTAATTCGGCACCTTGGCTTCCGTCAGAACTTCGCGGGTTGCACTGTCGCCGCCGATCAGCCCGGCAACCAGGGCTTTCCGCCGGCCCGGCCGTTTCCGGTCCAAGGTCGCAGCTTCAGCAACGGCCGTTGCCAGGACGGGGAGTGGCTGGAACGCACTTGCGGCCTGCAGGACAACCGCACCATCGACATTCTTGTCTTTCAAGACAGTCATGATCGTTTCCGTAAGATCTTCGGCGGCTGTTGCTTCGCGCAAGATGACGGACGCTTGCGCGGCTGACGTATCGTCCAGATCGTTCGACGGGCCAAGGAACGGCTGCAGGTGTTCAAGCGTCTCCGGGCTCAGCGATGCAAATTGAGCGCCGAGGGCGTCTAGCCGGTCATACGCAAGGTTTGCCAGGCTCCGGCCGTTCGCAATGACAGCAAGGTTCCGGCATTGAGGAACGCGGACATGAGACAGCGTTTCAAGCGCCTCGAACATCTCGTCAAGGTCGTAAACCCGAAGGAGCCCTGCTCTCCGGAACGCGGTTTCATAAACAAGATCCGACTTTGCGAGACGACCGGCGTGCGTCCTGCCCGTCCCGCCTGTATCACGGCTGCGTCCGGAGCGAAGCACGATGACTGGTTTGCCGCGGGCTGCGGCCCGGGCGGCAGACATGAACTTATGCGGAACTGCGACGCCTTCCAGATGAAGGACAATGGCACGGGTCCGATAGTCTTGTGCGAAATAATCAATCAAGTCGCTGACATCGACGTCGATGCGCGCGCCGAGTGAGACGATTGATGAAAACCCGGTGTTGTGGGTCTTAGCCCAGGACAGTGTTGCATTCAAAACAGCGCCGGACCGGGAGAAAAAAGCAATGTCGCCCTTGCCGGGCACTTCGGCACTCAACAGTGCATTCAGCCCCTTTGCCGGAACGGAAATGCCAAGACTGCCTGGTCCGATCAACCGAAGCGTGGTCTTGCGGGCAGCCTCCCGGCAGGCCTGCATGATTGGCTCCGGCCAGTCTTCATAACCGGGCGAGGGGATTAGAACCGCGCGCGTTCCGCGGTCTCCGAGTTCTTCAATCACCTTGGGCAGATGTTCGGCCTTGGCGAGGTAGATCACCAGATCGGGTGCGTTGTCCAAATCGGCCAAAGATGGGACGCTGGTCCCGTTGAACGGCACCGAATAATCAATCTCGACCAGTGTAACCTTGTGTTGGGTTTCGATGGCCTGAAGGCATTCGATGAGCTTGTCTGTCAAAACGCCGGGATGGCGGCAAGGACCAAGGACAGCGATGGACGTCGGTGCAAAAAAACCATCGAGATTGCGGATGGTCACGTCGGGATCCTTTCCCGGTCAACAGCAGGCAAATCGAACACTAGCGGAGATTTAAGACAAAAAAATACCCGCACCCAAAAAAGTTGGGTGCGGGATTGCGGCATATCGACAGGCCGTTAGTGGGCCATAAGCACAGGCACTGTCATGGCTTCCAGAATTTCGCGGGTTGCGCCGCCGAACAGGAACTCACGCATCCGGCTATGCCCGTATCCACCCATCACGACCAGGTCGTTGTTGTTGTCTGTCACATAATTGAGGACCGTGTCCGCAACGCCTGTCTGAGGGTTGGAGACGACGTCGATCGTTACATTCATGTTGTGGCGGGCGAGATAGTTGGCAACTTCCGCACCGGGCTGACCAGCCTCAGAGTTTGCCTTCTTCTCGATGACCAGGACTGTGACCTTGTCGGCCTTTTCAAGCACCGGGATCGAAGCGTGAATGGCCCGCGTCGCCGTCGAGCTGCCATCCCAGCCAATCAGCACGTTGTTCGGCTCAAAAGTTTTGCTGCCGATATAAGGCACCAGCAGAACCGGGACGCCGCTTTCGAAAAGGATTGTTTCGATCAGAAGTTCGCGCATTGGCTCCGGTTTGTCCGGATTGCTCTGGCCAATCACCACAAGGTCTGTGGGCCGGCAATGCGCCAGAACATTATCGAGCGGTCCGCCTGTGAGGATCTCTGCCAAACGGCTTTCGCTTTTGACGCCGGCCAGCCGGGCAAATTCGTCGAATTGGTCTTTGGCGTCTTTCGCTGCTGCGATAGCCTGATCATGGGCTGCTTGAAGATAGTCGACGGGCATCGGAGCTGCGGCAAATGCCGGAACAACCGGTTCAAACGAAACCGCGAGGCCAGTTACATGTGCATCATGAACACGGCCGAACTCCAAAGCATATTTTGCTGCCGGCTGATCGCCCGCCAAATCCAGGACCGTCAAAATATCTTTAATTGGCATAATACCCTCCTATGGCTGGCAGTCAGTTTTGCCCCAGCCTTGTGAAAAATCTATATGCCTCCGCAATTTGGCGTCTTTGACCCTTATCAATTCAGGTTTGGAATAGGCGTGTGCTGGCGGCCAGGAAAAAAATCGGTAATAAGAAACCATGTCGACCCGTTGGCTCATACTCTTGCTGCCGCCTGTTTTCATGGTGGTCGCCGCGGCTGTGCTCGCTTACGTCTTCCAGGAACTGGATGATGATAACGTCGACCGCATAGCTGCAGAACGGTTGACGCTGTACCGGCAAACCATCATCGGCGAATACCAGAAATACCGCTACCTTCCTTACATGATTGCTCGGGATCCACGCGCCACGGCAGCAATTGGCCTTGGTCAGCCGGTAGAGAGCGCCAATCGTTTTCTGGAAGAAATGGCGGAAAATTCGGGTGCAGACCTTCTTTATGTCATGAACGCTGCCGGGACAACGCTGGCGGCCAGCAACTGGCAAAAACCGCTTTCCCTCGTCGGCCGGAACTATGGGTTCCGGCCATACTTTACGGCGGCGATGCGAGGTGAGGAGGGGCAGTTTTTTGCCATTGGTTTGACCACTGGCCGTCCCGGTTTGTTCCTGGCGCGGCCGACGCCGGTCGACGGAGATCCGGTTGGGGTTGCCGTCGTTAAAGTAGATACCAGCGAGCTTGAAAACGCCTGGGCGGAAGGTGGAGAGCTCGTCTTTGCCACCGATGCAGACGGTGTGATTTTTCTGTCTAGCCAGCCGGAGTGGCGCTATCGGACTTTGGCCGAGCTTCCAATGGCTACGCGGGATGCCATTGCCAGCAGTCAGAAATACGCAAATGAACCGCTGACCCCGATCAGTGACGCGCCGGTGACCGGCCCAAAGCAGCTGACCATTGACGGGCAGGCCTATCGGCACAACTCGACCGATGTGGATCTGCTCGGTTGGAAACTGCATTTCCTCGTGCCGCAGGCAGAAGCGCACAAGAGCCTGCTGCCGATTTGGGTGATTACCCTGACGCTTTGCCTCCTCTATGCGGTGATTGTGCTTGGCTTGCGCGGGCAAAGGCTGCGCCGGGCGTCCGCTGCGCTTCGCCAGGAGTCAGCGGATTTGAAAGAACTGAACCAGCGGCTGGTTGGGGAAATCAAGGAGCGCCGGCGCGTGGAACACGCACTTCTGGAAGCGCAACGGGGCCTTGCGCGCTCCAGCCGTCTCGCAGCGGTTGGTGAAATGTCGGCTGCTGTCGTTCATGAACTGAGCCAGCCCCTGGCGGCGCTCAGAATGTTTGTGGCAGGCACCCGCAAGTTCCTAGAAAAAGGGGATACCCACACGGCTGCAGAAAACCTGCAGGAGATTGAATCCCTTCAGATGCGCATGGCGAGCCTGACTCAAGAGCTCAAGAGGTTTGCGCGTCCGGGCGAGAGCCGGATCGAAACCGTCGACCTTCGAGACAGCATTTTGGCGGCGGAAAAAATTGTCCGTCCCAGGTTTGAAGAAACAGGTGTTACTCTGAAAATCGAGATGCCGGATCAGCCCTTGATCGTTGAGACGGCCCCGCTTCGGATAGAGCAAATACTGGTCAACTTGTTGCGCAACGGAGCCGATGCGGCCGCCACAGAAGACAGTGGTGAAGTCCGGCTGCATATCGTTGAGACTGGGGACACGGTTGTCGTGCGGGTGCTCGATAACGGCCCAGGGATCCCCATGGATCTACGGGAACGTATTTTCGATCCGTTTTTCTCAACCAAAACAAGTGCGGAAGGGATGGGGCTGGGTCTGGCCATCTCCATGCGAATTGCAGAAGACCTCGGCGGTGATTTGGCGGTCTCCGCCAACCTGCCGCGCGGCGCTGCCTTTGAACTCACGGTGCCGGCTGTCAAATCGGCAGAAATGACGGATGCATCTTTTGTCCGTCTGGAAGCAGAAGTTGCTGAATGACAACGCTTAATTCAAAACCCTCTCAATCCACGAACACCCCGGTTCTGATTGTTGACGACGATCCGTCCATGCGCGCAGCGCTTCGTCAATGGATCCGGCTTGCCGATTTTGAGACGATCGAGGTGGCAACGGCCGACCAAGCCATGGCGGTTCTGAGCCCGGATTTTGGTGGCTGTATCGTCACGGACGTGATGCTAGATGGTGACGACGGCATGACCTTGCTGCGCAGGGTTGGAGAACTGGACGGTGATCTGCCGGTTATCCTGATCACCGGCCATGGCGACGTTCCAATGGCCGTGGAAGCGATGCGCGCCGGTGCATATGACTTTGTCGAAAAGCCTTTCGATCCGGACTTGATTGCGGAAGTCGTTCGCAGGGCGTGCAACCGCCGCGCGCTTGTTCTGGAGAATCGGGCGTTGAAGACCCAGATCGCGGACAGTTCCAGTCTTGAAAGCCGGCTGATCGGCAACAGCCCGGCAATGCAAGCGCTGCGGCAACAGATCCTGCATTTTGCGCAAACCGATGCCGCGGTTCTGATCACCGGTGAAACCGGGACGGGAAAGGAAGTGATCGCTCAGGCGCTGCATGATTACAGCGCGCGCAAGGACGCTCCGTTCATGGCGATCAACGCGGCCGCGTTGCCGGAGACCATGGTCGAAGCCGAACTCTTTGGCCACGAAGCCGGGGCATTTACAGGTGCAGACCGGCAACGGATCGGCCGGATCGAGGCCGCGAACTCCGGTGTCTTGTTTCTGGATGAAATTGTATCCATGCCGCTGCCGCTCCAGGCAAAACTGCTTCGGGTGCTGCAAGAGCGTAAAGTTGACCGGATTGGAGGCCACCGGCCCGTTGACGTCGATATCCGGCTGGTGAGCGCGGCTAACGTTGATCCGCGGGAAGCGGTGGCTTCCGGCCGGTTGCGAGAAGATCTATTGTTCCGGTTGAATGCAATCGAACTCGTCATTCCGCCTTTGAGGGAACGCGGCCGTGACAGCATCTTGTTGTTTGATACGTTTCTCAACCGGTTTGCAGTTCAATATGCCATGGAGGCTCCAACGCCGAGCGCGCTTGATGAAGCATTTTTGCAAACCTACGGATGGCCGGGCAACGTCCGTGAACTGCGCAATGCGGCCGAGCGGTTCGTTTTGAACGCGCAGGTCAACCCGCAACCTCTGGAAACGCTCGTCACCGGCCGGCGCGATGACGCTTCGCCGATGGGAGCAGGTGGATTGAAGGATCTCATGGACGCTTACGAACGGTCCTTGATCGAAGGAGCCTTGAGGCGTCATGGTGGCAAGGTTGCCGATGTCATGCGCGAGCTGAACGTGCCTCGCCGGACGCTCAACGAGAAGATGGCACGGCTCGGATTGAGCCGGGATCAAGCGAGCGACCCGGAAACGGGAGCCGCCTGAAACTTGGCGATCGGCGAAAAATCGCCGACGCAATATGAGCATCGGCAAGATCTCGCCTAGGTGCACTGCGGTAGTTTTGCGCTGAGCCCGAAAAAGCCGCCAGTTTGCCCAGTTTTCGGTTGTCAATTGAAGCTGGCACGGGTCATGCTTATCAGGCTCTGACTTGGTCAGCCCCTCATTGCTGGCCGGGTGGTCAAGAGATTGAGCCAATAATCTGGGAGGATTTCATGCTCACGTCACTCAAAGCCGCGACCGCGGTCTCCGCGGGCGCCCTTGCCCTTATTTTCGCAACTGAAACTTTCGCTGCCGATGTCACCTGGAACGTGTCCCTTTGGGGCAAGCGCCGGGCGTTCACCGAGCATGTCGAGAAGCTTGCTGAGCAGGTCGCTCAAAAGACCGACGGCAAGTTTGAAATCGTCCTGCACTATGGTGGCGCGCTGTCCAAGTCCCGTGAGAACCTCGATGGTATCTCCTTCGGCGCTTTCGAGATGGCTCAGTTCTGCGCATCTTACCACGCCGACAAAAACCCGACATTGACCGTTCTTGAACTGCCGTTCCTGGGCGTTTCCGATCTTGAGACCGAAGTAAAGGTTTCCAAGGCGCTCTATGAGCATCCGGCAGTCCAGCAGGATCTCGGCCGCTGGAACGCCAAGTTGCTGATGCCGTCTCCAATGCCGCAGTACAATTTTGCTGGCAAAGGGGATGCACCGGCTTCCGTTTCCGATTTCGATGGCATGCGTGTGCGCGCCCTTGGTGGTCTCGGCAAACTGATGGAAGCAGCTGGCGCTGTTCCGACATCCGTGACCGCATCTGAAACCTATCAGGCGATTGACTCCGGCACAGTGCAGGCCGCTGGCTTTGCACCACATGCGCACCTGTCTTTCCGGGTCGTTGAAGTGGCCGATTGGTGGACCAAGAACCTGAATCCGGGCACCGTTCATTGCCCGATCGTTGTCAATACAGACGCCTACGCAGCGCTTCCGGATGACTTCAAGGCCGCCCTCGACTCTTCCGTCGATCCGGCCCTCGACCATTACCTGGCTACCTACGCCAAGGTTTACGACAAGTGGTGGCCGGAGCTGGACAAGCTTGGCATTCAGCAGGTTGAATTCTCTGATGAGGAACTGTCGGCATTTGCCGAAAAGGCCGGTCCGATCCACGCTGCTTGGATTGAAGAGCAAACCGCTAACGGTTTGCCGGCTCAAGAGTTGCTCGACATGGTCAAAAAGACCATCGCTGAATAACGTCAGCCTCACTTGAACTCGAAGATGTCTCTCCGGCACCAACTGCCGGGGAGACTTTCCACAGGGCTGATTTCATGAACACTTCTCCTCAATTGGGCGGTTCAGACACCTACCGCCCCACAACATATATCCGGTTCGATGGATGGCTTGGTCACGTTGAAAACGGATTCAACATGATCGCTGCCTTCTCCATTTTGTCACTGATGTTTTTGGCTGTTGCCCAGGTCTTGGGCCGGTTGTTCTTCAACACGCCGATCCCGGGTTTCATCGACATCACCGAACAGGCCATGGCGATTTTTGCCTTTGCCGGTGTGGCATATTGCCAAAGAGTTGGTGGTCACATCCGGATGGAAATCGTACTCGGCAAACTACGCGGCAGAGCACTATACATCTGCGAAATGATCGGTGTGATCGTGATCGCCTTTACGGTCGCTCTGTTGATCTGGGGTTCCTGGTTCCACTTCGACCGGTCCTGGTCGATTGGTGACAGCACCATGGATATCCGGTTGCCGACTTGGCCATCGAAACTCGTAATTCCCGTTGCGTTGAGCCTGCTGTTCTTGCGCCTCCTCATGCAAATTTACGGATATGCCCGCCTGGTCCGCAATCCGGACCGTGAGCCGGTTGCCGTCCCTGTCATCGAGGACGTTGAAAAGGTCGCCCAACATGAAATCGAAGAAGCTTTTGGCGACGACGCTGTTGCAGGAGACACCAAATGACACCGTTTGAAGTAGGTCTCCTGATGACCGGCGTCTTGCTGGTCCTGGTCATCATGGGTGTCCGGGTGGCTTTTGCCGCTGCCTTCGTAGGGCTGGTTGGCCTAATTCTACATTTCTCGCTGAAAATGGGTATTGAGCGCGGCTTCTTTGTTGCACTCAAAATGGCGGGAACGATTCCGCATTCCAAATCCGTCACCTATGCCCTGTCGGTTTTGCCGACCTTCATTCTGATCGGGTTCCTGGCGTTCTATGCAGGCTTCACGAAACAGCTGTTTGAGGCTGCGAAACGCTGGCTTGGCTGGATGCCGGGCGGTATGGCCGTTGGCACGGTCTTCTCTACGGCAGGTTTTGCAGCCGTATCCGGTGCATCTGTGGCGACGGCTGCGGTTTTTGCCCGCGTTGCGATCCCGGAGATGCTCAAAGAGGGATACTCGCCAAGACTGTCCGCCGCTGTTGTGGCAGCAGGCGGTACGCTGGCATCTCTGATCCCGCCATCAGCAATCCTGGTCATCTACGCGATCCTTGTAGAGCAGTCGGTCGGCAAACTCTTGATCGCAGGCTTTTTGCCAGGTGTGTTTTCCGCACTGATCTATGTGGCGATCATTGTTGGGGTGTCTGCCTGGCGCGGCGATGCACCGGCCATTAAGGGGTTCACCTGGAAACAGCGGTTTGAGAGCATCCCGGGCACGCTGCCAATTGTGGCGGTCATCGGAATTATCTTCTGCTCGTTCTTCTTCGGGCTGGCCACGCCAACAGAGGCCGGCTCACTCGGCGCCTTCGTGGTTCTGATGGTCGCATTTGCAAGGGGCATGAAGTTCCAGCAACTCGGTCAGGCGCTTCATGAGACAGCCAAGCTGACGGTCATGATCTTCACCCTGATCTGGGGCGTTCTGGTCTATGTCCGCTTTCTGGGCTTTGCCGGCTTGCCGGAAGCGTTCCGGGATTTCATCGTCGCCCTGGAGTTCTCTCCGTGGCTGATCATGATCTGCATTCTGCTGGCCTATGCCGTGCTGGGCATGTTCATGGATGCGATCGGCATGCTGATCCTGACCCTGCCGGTAGTCTATCCTGCGGTGATGGCGCTAAATGGCGGCGAGGGTGTTTCTGCAGCCGACAGTACATTTGGCATGTCGGGCGAAGCATGTGCGATCTGGTTCGGAATTTTGGTGGTGAAGATGGCGGAGCTCTGTCTGATCACACCGCCTATTGGGCTGAACTGTTTCGTGGTGTCGGGCGTGCGCCCGGACATCCCGGTTCAGGAAGTCTTCCGCGGCTGTATCCCGTTCTTCATCGCAGACGTTCTGACGATTGCCGGCTTGCTCGCCTTCCCGTCGATCATCACCTGGCTGCCATCGTTGATGGGGTAGATCTAAGGCCGAGTTCATTCACAAAGAAAGCCGCCGGATTTCCGGCGGCTTTTTAACGGGCAAGTCCGTGATCAAAGATCGTAGCGATTTGCGCCCTTGGTTCCCGGCATCAGGCTGTTGGCCAACAGCAAATAGATGTTCAGAAACGGAACGAGATAACCCAAGTACCAATACCCTGTCACACCACGGTCTTGAAACCGGCGCGCTTCGAGAGAGAAGCGCAGCATCATCATGACGAAACAGAACGTCAGGAACCGGAGCACAAAACCGATGTCATGGCTGGTAGAAGCAATGTCTCCCCAATTGAAAGAGCCTGCGGCTTGGGCAAAGGCAATGTAGCCAATGATGGATGTGACCGTGTAGGCCGATCCGATAATCCAGTAGTCGAGACGGGAGACCCGGCCGCGGAAGCCGAACAAGGTTCCTCCTACGAAACATATTGCAGACCAAAGGCAAGACATTTTGCCGGGTTTGGTTTCTCGTGTCGCGGCAGTGTAAGCAGGAGCAGTGAATGTTGTTGAGGCAACCTGCGGCACCGACAGGCCTCGAGTCGTGTTTTGCTGTTCCAACTGCTTTTGCAAGTCGTTAGACGTTAAGCGCATTGCCTATAACCCGTCATTTAACCGGTGAGACTTTCATGTAAGGACGCCCCGGTGTGGTCTCCGCCGGTGCGGTCCTTCCATTGAGCTCTTTTCTTGAAGCGGCAGTCTAGGGGCGGCGAATTAAGTGTTCAGAAAAGGAATGGATAAAATAGTTTTCAAATTGAGCGGTTTCGCAATATGCATGATTAGCGGGTAGAGCAGGCCGCAAAAAACAGTCCTAAAACAGACTGCCTTGGCCAGCGGCGGGTTTTTGTGAAGCTGCTTTTTTGGGCGCGGAGGTTTTGGGTTTTTTCGGCGCTGAGCCGCCGCTCATGGCAACAGCATCAAGTGTACCGTCGGCCAGTTCAACGGACAGCGCTGCACCAGTCTCAATCGCGGAAGCGGATCGGATCGGTTGGCCCTCAGCATCGCGCACCACGGCATAGCCACGGGCGAGCACATCCTTGTAGGAAAGCGACTTCAAAAGTTTCTGCAAGCCGTCCAGCTTGGCTGCACTGTCCTTAAGCCGGGTCAGGTAAGCCCGGTCAAGCCGGTCGCCGAAGCCAGTTACGCGTTCCTTGGAAAGGGCGGTTTGCTGAGACAGCCGAGAGGGTGTCAATCGTGCCACAACAGCGTCAAACGCCTGGCGTTTTTGCGCAATCCCGACAGATAGGGCCCGCTGTTGCCTATCCCCAGCAACCAAAAGATCTTGCCGTGCCTTTGTGCTGAGCCGCGTGAGCACGATGGGGGACAAGCGGGCCGAAGCGTTCTGATACGTGGAACGGTGATGCTTGGTGTTCACGATCAGGCCGCGTTCCAGGCTGTTGGCTGCCGTGTCGAACCGTTGCCTGGGCAAAGCCAGCAAATCTCGTGGGGCGGGGAGGGCAGCACTTGCGGCGCGCAGCTCCGTTCGCCGCGACCCGACAAACCTCTGCAAGCCGGTCGACAGTCGTCGCGCGCGATCATCGACCATGGACATCAGCTCTGCCTTGACCGGAACCGCAATCTCGGCTGCCCCGGTCGGCGTTGGAGCTCTGAGATCTGCCGCCAGATCGATCAATGTCCAGTCGGTCTCGTGGCCAACGGCCGAAATCAGGGGGATCTGGCTTTCCGCCGCTGCCCTGACAACAGCTTCCTCATTGAAGCCCCACAGGTCTTCGATGCTGCCACCGCCCCGGGCAACAATAACGAGGTCCGGGTGTGGAATCGCCCCGCCAGGCTGTAAGGCGTTAAAGCCCCGGATGCCGTTGGCAACTTCCGCACCGCTTGTTTCGCCCTGCACCCGGACGGGCCACACAAGGACATGGACCGGGAACCGGTCGGAGATGCGGTGCAGGATATCGCGGATCACCGCCCCGGTGGGGGATGTCACTACGCCGATTACATTTGGCAAAGATGGCAGCGGACGTTTGCGCTCTTCGGCAAAGAGGCCCTCGGCGGCAAGCTTCTTCTTGCGCTCTTCAAGCAAGGCCATCAGCGCGCCGGCGCCTGCCGGTTCCAGTGCGTCGATGACCATCTGGTATTTGGATTGGCCCGGGAACGTTGTGATCTTGCCCGTTGCGATAACCTCCAGACCTTGTTCTGGCTGGATCTTCAGTTTGGATGCAACGCCGCGCCAGATAACACCGGACAGAACTGCACGGTCATCCTTCAGATCCAAGTAAATGTGGCCCGATCCCGGCCGCGAAATCCGTCCCAACTCGCCGCGCACCCGCACATAGCCAAATGCGTCTTCCATCGTGCGTTTGATGGAAAACGAGATTTCCGAAACGGAAAACTCAGCGACGTTGGATGAAGTATCGGCCAATTGCGTGATTCCCTTTTGCCCCGTGAAATTGGCGGTTGGGATGACGCCGGTCAAGGGCAGGTCACTAGGTCAAATCACGAAGTTCGCGATTGCCTCATTGTCGGTGATGTCTTCCCAGCGAATGTCAGACCGGTCGAAGCTGTCGTGCAAAGTTTGGAAATTTTCCGGCTGTTTTGTCTCAATGCCTATAAGAACCGAGCCAAAGTTGCGGGCAGATTTTTTCAGGTACTCAAACCGGGCAATGTCATCGTCCGGGCCCAGCAAAGACAGGAAGTCTTTCAATGCGCCCGGACGCTGTGGCAATTGGATGACATAGTACTTTTTGAGGCCGGAGAACTTTAGCGCCCGCTCTTTCACCTCCGGCAGACGCTCGAAATCGAAGTTGCCGCCCGAAACCACACAGACGATTTTCTTCCCCTTCACCTGCTCCGTGGGGAGCCGATTGAGTGCATCAATAGCCAGTGCTCCTGCCGGCTCCAGCACAATCCCCTCAATGTTGAGCATATCGATCATGGTCGCGCACACACCGTCGGTGGGGGCGAGGATCACGTCATCTGGTGCGAAGGTGGAGAGCTGATTGAAGTTTTCTGCGCCGATTTGGGCAACCGCTGCGCCATCGACGAAGTTATCGACCCAGTCAAGCCGCACCCGCTCATTTGCTCGGAGGCTGTTGTAAAGACTGGGAGCGTTTTCCGGCTCGACCAAACTGAATTTCGCGGTGAGCCCTCTTTCGGAAAAATAACGGCTGACGCCCGCAGATAGTCCGCCTCCGCCGACCGGAAGGATGAGCCGGTCCCAGTTGGTGCCATCAGGGGTCTGTTCCACGATTTCCTTGCCGACGGTGGCTTGCCCCAGAATGATTGTTTCGTGATCAAACGGCGGCACCATCAGGCCATTGTTCTGAGCACAGTATTCCAGAGCGGCCTTGTTCGCGGCGTCAAAGCCGTCACCAATCAGTTTGATGTCTACGAGCGGCGCGCCAAAAGATCGGGTCTTCTGGATTTTTTGTTGAGGTGTTGTGAGCGGCATGAAGACGATGCCCGGCTTGCCGAAATGCCGGCAGGCAAAGGCAAAGCCCTGCGCATGATTGCCTGCGGAAGAGCACACGAAAAGAGCGCAGTCTGGATCTTTGTCCAAGGCCTGATGGATAAAGGCATAGGCGCCGCGCACCTTGTAGCTGCGCACCGGGGTAAGGTCTTCCCGCTTGAGCCAGATGTCGGCCTGATGGAGGTCGGACAGATATTGGCTGTATTGGAGAGGTGTCGGTTCCAGAACTCCGGACAGGAGCTCATGGATCTTGGAGACATCGTCGGCAAACTGTCCCACGTGAATTGCTTTCCCGGTTATCGTAAATTGATGTCCTACTCATCTGAACGGGCACCAAAAATCAAGGCCCGCAGCTTTTAAAACAGTCCCGAGGATTGAAAGTCGCCTGGAAACAGGAATGCTGTGAAGCATCTGACGTTTTGAAAAATCCGCCTTGAATCGAGCACATTCCACCGCCTACCTAAAACGCATGGGGAAATACGAGTTTAATATGCAACGTCTTTTTCTGCGTCACATCCTGGCTGATGGCGCCCGTATCGAAGCGGATCGCGGGCAGGCGAACTACCTTTTGAACGTCTTGCGTTTAAAGGACGGGGACTACGTTCTGGTCTTCAATGGCAGCGACGGTGAGTGGCTGGCGAAGATCCAGAGCAGCGGCCGGCGCGCCTGTTCGCTGCAACTCATGGAACGGACGCGCGAACAATCCGCGCCAAATGACTTGATCTACATGTTTGCGCCGCTCAAGCACGCACGCTTGGATTACATGGTCCAAAAGGCGGTCGAGATGGGGGCAGGCAGTCTTATGCCGATCATGACGCAGCACACACAGTCCAGCCGGGTAAATGTCGAGCGCATGGAGGCAAATGTCATTGAAGCGGCCGAGCAATGCGGCGTGCTTTCTGTCCCTACGGTTTTGTCTCCGATGTCGCTCAAAGATGTTCTAACCGCATGGCCTGAGGCACACGCTGGGCGAAAACTGCTTTTCTGCGATGAGGGCGAAGAGACCAACAATCCTCTTTTGACCCTTGTGCAGCTGAAAGAAAACGGACCACCGCCGTTGGCCATTCTCATCGGGCCGGAAGGCGGGTTTTCGGAAGACGAGCGCGCACTTTTGAAAGACCTGGATTTCGTGACCCCAATCCCGTTGGGCCCGAGGATCTTAAGGGCCGACACGGCAGCAGTCGCGGCCCTTGCTGTTGTCCAAGCAACTGTCGGAGACTGGAAGTAGCCATGGACGAGGAGAAGCGCCCAGCCAAAGATATCTCTGCCCCAGGCAACGCTTCTCCAGCCCTTTCCCAGCACGGCGGGCCAATGCATTCGCGACGTGGCCGGAAACCTTTCAGAATTCCGGTTGGTGTGGCGCTCGGGTTGGTTTTCTCGCTGCTGCTAGTCGCAATTTGCGGATTGATCATTGCTTACATGGCCGCTGCGGACCGGCGTATTGCGGGCCGCTTGCTGGATCAGCAGGCCGCGGCAATCCTGAATGCCAATCAGGCTGTTTTGGAGAAGTTCTTCTCTGAGCAGGATGTTCTGCTTCGCACGATTGCAGTTCATGCAGCGGCGATGCAGCGGCACCTGAACGGCGACGATCTTGAGGCATATAAAAAGCTGCTTCCGGAAAATGCTGAGTTTGAACTTGGCCGATCGGTCATGGACGATGCGCCGGCCGACGAATTGCCGGACGTTGCATGGTCCGCATTTGAATGGCGCGAGGGGCAGGCGGAAGCCGTGAAAACTGCCGAATTGAACCTTGGAAACGGTCAGAGCCTGTTCGTCCATTATCCGCGGGCCGTGTTTCTTGATGTTGCCAGAACCATGACCTGGGATAGCCGACAGCAAGTGTTTTTGCTCTCAGGCCGCAACAACGTGATTGTTGTCCACGGCTTGGAGGGAGTGGATTACTCGGCATCGCCGGAGACGCCATTGCCATCGCTCACAGAAATGACGGAAACACCGTTACACCTGATCTGGGATGTAGGGCGTCAGGCGCACATGATTGACGGACAGATTAGCGGACGTTTGTTTCCAGCTTTTGGCGGCTTCTACACCGCGATTTACACGGAGCTTGACACAGGACCTGCCGACGGTTGGATCATCGGAACGCTTTATCGAGCCGACCAATTCGGAGAAGCATTGGACCAGACCCAGGTGGTGCTCTACGCAGCATTGGCGGCGCTGCTCGCTGGAGCTGCCTTGTCTTTCATAGTTGGGCGCAAGTTGGGGCGTCCGCTGGGACGGTTGGCTGAAGCGGCCGCTGATCTCCGCAAGCTGGAATTTCATGAAGAACATCGTCTGCCGTCTTCGCCTTTGGCTGAACTCAATGATGTTAATCAGGCCTTCAACGGGTCGATCGGTGCACTCAATGCCTTTGCCAAATATGTGCCGCGTCAGCTCGTAACCCGGCTGATCGAAGAAGGCATGACCGACAGCCGGAACATTGAACTCCGGGAAATGACGATTGTGTTCACGGACCTTGCAGGCTTCACCAGCTTGGCATCCAATTTGAGCGCAGAAGAAACAGCGGCCTATCTGAACGGCTATTTCGAAACGGTCTCAAAAGTAATCGCCGACAGGGACGGGACCATCGACAAGTTTCTTGGTGACGGTGTCATGGCATTTTGGGGGGCTCCGTCCGAACAACCGGACCATGCCTCCAAGGCAATCGCGGCTGTCACGGCATTGGCCGAGCAGATTGAAAAGGACAGCGCGTTGAACATGCGCCTCAGGATTGGCATTCATACTGGCAAGGTCGTTGTTGGTGATATCGGCTCTGCCTCGCGAATGAATTATACGGTCATCGGTGATGCGGTGAACGTTGCAGCCCGCCTGCAAGAGTATGGCAAGCACGTTGACCCAGGTGCTAAGGTAATTGCGCTTGCAAGCGGAGACACCATGGCGCAATTGCCTGAAGGAGTGAAGGCAACCAGCTTGGGTCGTGTAAAACTCAGGGGCCGTGAGGAGGCTTTGACGGTCTTCAGGATTGCGTGAGGCGCACCTGCATGTCGCATCTGCGCTTGCATTCTACTTTCAAGACTCCTAAATCACCGGAACTCATAAACGCCGGAAAAGGCATCGGATCATCGCGGTTTTAAGGGGGCTGGGCTCCTTATGATTTGCACCGCAAACACTGAAGGATGGTTGTATGGCCCGCGATACGGTCGATGCCACACCGATTGAAACGGTCGCTGATCTGGCGGCAACACTGGAAGCGGGTTGTAAACCGACAAGTGATTTCAGGATCGGGACCGAACACGAGAAGTTCGGCTTCAATACAAAAGACAATTCGCCGATCCCCTACGGCGGCGCCAATGGTGTCGAAGCCGTCCTGGAAGGCATGGAGCGCCTACTCGGTTGGGAACGGATCGAGGATGCTGGAAAGATCATTGGCCTCGCTGATGATCAAGGCGGCGGTGCGATCTCCATCGAACCAGGTGGCCAGTTCGAATTGTCCGGCGCGCCGCTCGACAATCTCCACCAGACCTGCCGCGAAGCCAACCAGCACCTGGCCCATGTCCGTCAGGTGGCAGAGCCGCTGGGAGTCGGTTTCCTGGGTATTGGAATGGCGCCAACCTGGGCCCGGGCAGACATGCCGCGCATGCCGAAGTCGCGTTACGACATCATGACAAATTACATGCCGAAGGTCGGATCCCTTGGCCTCGACATGATGTACCGCACGTCGACGATCCAGGTGAACCTGGATTTTGAAACAGAAGCGGACATGGTCAAGAAGATGCGTGTCGGTCTGGCACTCCAGCCTATCGCGACGGCAATCTTTGCCAATTCCCCGTTCACTAACGGCAAGCCGAATGGCTTCAAGTCCTTCCGGGCCCAGATCTGGACCGATACGGACATGGACCGCACGGGCGACATGCCCTTTGCCTTTGACGACGGCTTCGGCTTTGAACGCTATGTCGAATGGGCTCTGGATGTGCCGATGTATTTCGTCAAGCGGGGCACTGAATATCACGATGTCACCGGAACCACGTTCCGGGCCTTCATGAATGGGGCCCTAGACGGCAAGATCCCGGATGCTCGTCCGAGTCTTGGTGACTGGAATAACCACTTGTCGACCTTGTTCCCGGATGTGCGGCTGAAGAAATACATCGAGATGCGGGGTGCCGATGGTGGCCCATGGCGCCGGATATGCGCGCTGCCCGCCTTGTGGGTCGGACTGCTCTACGACACCTGTGTTCTGGATCAGGCGTTTGAACTGGTGAAAGACTGGACAGCAGAAGAGCGGGCAGCTTTGCGGGCTGGTGTGCCGGAAACCGCATTGCAGACACCGTTCCGCACTGGAACCGTGCTGGATGTTGCCAAGGACGTCTTGGCGTTGTCTCAAGAAGGCCTCAAACGCCGCGCCCGCATGAGTGATGGCGACCTGGATGAACGGGTCCATCTGGCACCCGTTGAGGAAGGTCTTGCAGCAGGCATGTGCCCGGCCGACATTCTTCTTCAGCGGTACAACGGATCGTGGAACGGAGATCTGTCACAGATCTTCAGGGATTACGCCTACTGATCCTCTCAAAAGCCTAAGTGGTTTTTCTTATCCCGGCAAAAGCTTTGCCGGGATCAATTGACGTTCTGCCATGAAGCAGTCACTGTGAGCGAGATAGCCTTGTTTCTCAGGGCCTTGCGCAAGACAGTCGAGGCAGCGTGATGACAGCACATGACAAGGCGGCGCCGCCGTTCGATATCTTCTCCTTGAGCAAAGATATGCAAGAGCGCTTTGGCTGGTCCAATGACGACCTTAATCGTGTCATGGAACATCTGATGCCTGCCGCGCTGTCCGGGTTTCAGCACTTCGGTACGCCGAGCAAAAGCATGCCAGACTGGTTTGCTCAGGCAGCGCAACTGTCAGCCGGTTCCGGCAATCCCTTTGCTGATTATGCAAAATTTTTCCAAGCCCCCACACAACAATCCCTGACGCCATTCTTCGGTCCGGAAGCCGTTCAGCAGGCCGTTGCTGCGCAGATTTCCACAATGACCGGGGTTCAACGAGACGCTGTGCAGGAGTTGATGCCGGTTGCGGCAACACTTGCCTTTGGACAAGTGGCGAGGCCTTTCTTGCAAGGGGAGGCTCAGGTCCTGTTGGATGCCTACCTGCGCGGCTTTGCGCGCGGGCGGCCAAAACGGGCGCCAGCTCCAATCGATTACCTTCAAGGGTACACGGAAGCAATGAATGCCTTCTGGGGCTCGTTCCTGCAACCTGCCGCGGCGCGCCATGTCGAGGATGAAGCTGAGCTGGAGCCGGAGCTCGAAGACGATCTGGTCGATGAAGAGGTCGAGACAGACGAGGCGTCGGAATTCGATGAAATGGTGTCCGGTTGGATGTCGGCTGGGCGCGACTTGCAGTCCAGCCAGTTCAAGGCGTTTGACGATTTCTTCGCGACAGCTACCAAAAACCTCGGCAAATAAGACGAACAAAAAAAAAGACCCGCCGAAAAGGCGGGTCAGTTGACGTCAGCAAGGCTTGCCGACAGGGGCTGCTAAACAATTTCCAATCAAGCTGCGATTTCCGACCGGGGATGTGCCGGAATAACTGTCAGTCTCGGAGCTTTGGGACCCTCGTTGGCGGCACGGGGCATAGGCTGCAGCGCGGTGATGCTGTGCCCGTTGGCCATCTGCGTCAAAAAAGGTACCGGGTCGGTGTGGACCGGTAGCGCGATGGCTCGTCGAACATCGCTCCGGGTCAGTCCAATGTCCTTCAATGCAGCGTCGCTCAACTCCGAGAGCTTGCCCATTTGGCGGCGGTTCTTGAACACGCGCAGGGCACGGGCAACCAACTGCCCGGAAAGAGCGAAAATGGGGTGGTGTGCGATATGTGACATGGCGTAATTCTCCTGTGAGCCGCCGGAGGAATTTCCGGCTGCTTGTTCCGCGCCCTTGGGGCAGTCCTTTGTTTGGAACACGCTCTAAATGCGATGTATTAATCCATTATTCCAACGAATGTTTTTGATATGAATAATCAGATATTGTGATATGAAGACTGTATCTTAGGAAAAACTCGCGGATTCGAGCCAATTCGAATGGCTTGGTTCCGATTTTGAATCTTCAGAAATTATCGGTGAAGCGGCATGTTAGACTTGGATCAGCTGCGGACATTTGTTGCCATTGCAGAAAGCGGAAGCTTTACCAAAGCTGCTGACAACGTGCACAAGACTCAGTCAGCGGTCTCCATGCAGATGCGCCGTCTTGAAGAGCGGATTGGAAAACCGCTGTTTGTTCGTGTCGGGCGGCAGTCCCGCCTGACCGAACACGGTGAACGGCTCCTGCACTATGCCAGACGACTTGTGCAGTTGAACGATGAAACACTCGCGGCGTTTGATGACACGGAACTCGCTGGACTGGTTCGTTTGGGCACACCGGATGATTACGCTGACCGGTTTCTACCAGAGATCCTCGCAAGGTTTTCAAGATCCAATCCAAAGGCTGAAGTGAGTGTTGTATGTGCGCCGACGCCGAATCTTGCGGACATGATCGGCGAGGGCGAGCTTGATGTGGCAATCATCACCCACGTTCAGAAAAAAGGGCGCAAAAACGTGGAGATCCTGCGCCGGGAACCATTGCTCTGGGTCGCGTCTGCTCGTCATGCAACGGAAAACGAAGCGGTTCTACCAATGGCCTTGGGCCGTGCAACATGTGACTGGCGCAAGGCTGCATTGAGTGCGCTGGAGGACCAGCTGCGCGAGTACCGTCTTTTGTATTCCAGTTGGAACTCAACCGCTGTTGGGGCTGCAGTTTTGGCCGGCTTGGCAATTTCCGTTTTACCTGAATCTGCGTTGCGTTCAGGAATGCGGGTTCTGACAGAAGCGGATGGGTTTCCTCGGCTTCCGGACTGCGAGATTGGCATCATGCGATCCTGGCACAATAACTCCCGCGTAACAGATGCCTTGGTGGAACACATCATGTCGTCCCTCGACAATCTTTCGGTTCCGCAGGCGGCGGAATGATCACAAATTGAATTGCCATAAAATTTGATGTAAGCAAGATCAATCAATCATATTTTATGATGGTCTTGTGACTGCGTTATGTGTCCATTTAGGAGAGCTCCATGAGCCACGCGCTGGATATTGATCAGCTTCGGACGTTTCTCGCAATTGCCGAGCTCGGCAGTTTCACAAAGGCCGGAGAAGCAGTTCACAAGACCCAGTCCGCCGTTTCCATGCAAATGCGCCGCCTCGAAGAACGTGTCGGGCAGCCCATTTTCATCAAAGATGGACGGCAGTCGCGTTTGACAGAACAAGGGCTGCGCCTGGTGGAATACGCCCGTCGTATGATTCAGCTGAATGATGAAACCTTGCTGGCCTTCAACGGCAAAAAAGAGGTTGGTTTCGTCAAGCTTGGCGTCCCTGACGATTATGCCGATCGGCTGCTTCCGCAGGTGCTTGCCGCGTTTAATCGCCTCAACCCGTCTATTGAGGTTCAGGTCGAATGCACCAGCAGCGCAAAGTTGACAAAAGCGGTGCGCGACAATGAGCTCGATGTTGCGATCACGACATCCGGTGATACCAGTGAGTTACGCGGTGAAATCATCCGGCGTGAACCCCTCTACTGGGTTACATCTGAACAGCACAGCGCGCACACACAAGATGTTCTCCGGCTTGCCCTTGGCCCGTCCAGCTGCAGTTGGCGCCGGTTGTCCATGGATGCTTTGGACCGCGCCGGACGCCAGTACCGCGTGTCCTATACGAGCGCGAGCGGCTCGGCCCTCATCGGGGCTGTGCAAGCTGGACTGGCGCTAACGGTGTTTCCCGAAAGCGCTATCCGGGATGGCATGCGGATCCTGGACCAAAGAGACGGCTTCCCCGCCCTACCGCATTGTGACATCGCCATGCTGCGTTCAGATAACGCCCGCCTACCGATGCATGACCGGTTGTGCAATCACATCATCGCGGCCATTGGCAATGTGGGGACAGTGTCTTCCCGTGAGGCGGCCGAGTAACTCTTCGGGTCCCAGATCACTCGTTGAAATCTAACCTATCGAGCGCGCAACATCATAACGTTGCCGCCAATGACGCAGGCGAGGCCGCCGATTGTGAGCGGCGTCCACTGGTAGCCTTCAAAGATCGTTGACAGCGCCAGCGCTACAATCGGGAACAGCACTGTAGCGTATCCCGCCCGCGCGGAGCCGATCCGTCCAAGGAGCGTCAGATAGGACGCAAACGCAATGACAGAGGCGACTAAGGCCAGGTAGATCAGGCTGCCGATGTATGGCAGCGTCCAGTCAACCGCGAAGCTTTGCCCACGGATTGCAGAAAACAGTCCGAGGAATATCATCCCGTAGACCATTCCCCAGGCGGTTGCGGGCATGACCCCAATCCCGCGGCGCTGCGTATCAGCGGACAACATGTTGCCAAAGCAGAACGACAAGGTCCCACAGATACAAAATCCCAACCCGATCGCGACACTTCGATTGAACTGCGTTCCGGCCATCTCCGGCAAAAACATCAGCGCAATGCCTGCGACGCCGAGAAAGCCAGCGGCCAGAGTGAGTGCGCTCGGGCGTTGACGGAAGAGAACAAGTCCCAGAAAGACGTTAAAGACAGACGCCGTTGAAAACACCACGGCCAAAAGCCCGGAGGGTAGATAGGCAGCGCCATAGTAGAACAGGGTGAAGTTCGTTGAAAACAAGAGCGCGCCAAGTCCGGCGAAGCGAATGTGATCTTTCAGAGGAAAGGTCAGGGGATAACCTCTCATGCGAACCCAGGCCATCATCATCGCTGCGGCAACTACGAAGCGCCAAAAGACAGACACTTCCGGGGCGACACCGGAGATCTGCCCTTTCATCGCAATCCAGCTGAAGCCCCAGGCAAAAACCGTGGCGGCATAGAGACCAAGGTCAGTAGAGTCCATACCGGACCGGTTCAGCGTTGGCTGGGCAATGCTCATGGGAAATACTCGTTTGTGCAGGAACAAGCACAATTTGAGCTTCAGAATACTTCAGCGCAAATGATAGTTTTTGATGAGATGATCAGCTCTGTGAATGCGAGCGGGTGTCCTGCGATGCGCCGCCTGACGACACGAAGGCTTCAGGCGGCACAGGTTTTTCAGTCAGGAAACGCCCGGATTTCCTAAAGCACGAGATTGTGCCTACCGACCTTCTTGATGTCCGTCTCGCCGCAGAGGCCCATGGTGACATCAAGTTCCTTGTGCATGATCTCAAGGACTTGGCGAACGCCAGGCTTGCCCATAGCGCCAAGACCGTAGATGAAGGCGCGTCCGATGTAGGTGCTGTGGGCCCCCATGGCGACAGCCTTGAAGACATCCTGGCCGGAGCGGATGCCGCCATCGACGTGAACTTCGACTTTGTCGCCAACGGTGTCGACGATATCGCGCAAGATGTCATAGGAGGCGAGGGCGCCATCCAGCTGCCGGCCGCCGTGGTTCGACACAACGATCGCATCTGCACCGAGATCCGCTGCAATCCTGGCATCTTCAACGTCGTTAATGCCTTTCAGGATCAGTTTACGGTCCCAGTGTTTTTTGACCCACTCGACTGACGACCAGTCTAGCGTCGGGTCGAACTGGCTGGCCGTCCATTCGGCAAGCGAAGTCATATCTTCAACACCGGAAACATGACCTACGATGTTGCCGAACTCGCGCCGCTTGGTTTGCAGCATGTTCCAGCACCAGCGTGGCTTGAAGGCAAGATCAACGAGCACATGCGGCTTCGGTTTTGGCGGTGTACTGAGACCGTTCTTGATATCGCGGTGCCGTTGACCAAGAACCTGAAGATCCAGCGTCAGGACAAGAGCCGAGCAGCCAGCCGTGTGAGCGCGTTTCATCAGGTTCTCAGAAAAGCCGCGATCACGCATGACATAGAGTTGGAACCAGAACGGGTTTTTGGTGTGTTCGGCAACATCCTCGATGGAGCAAACGCTCATTGTTGAAAGCGTAAACGGCACTCCGAATTCTTCGGCGGCTTGTGCTGCCAGGATTTCACCGTCTGCATGCTGCATCCCGGTCAACCCGACCGGTGCGAGTGCTACAGGCATGGCGACATCCTGCCCGATCATGGTTGTTTTGACCGATCGGTTGTCAATGTTGCGCGCAACGCGCTGGCGCAGCTTTTGCCTTTGAAATGCCGCCTCGTTGTCCCAATAGGTGCTTTGGGTCCAGGACCCCGTGTCGGCATAGTCATAAAACATTTTCGGGACCCGCCGTTTGGCAAGAGCCTGCATGTCGGCGACGTCGGTTACAATCGGCATATCATTTTCCCCTGAGCTATTTTTTTACGGCTCGATCGGAAGCTTGTGTGCGGCGAAGATCGGCCAGTTTCTCGCGCTGATCCAGTTGTTCCTTGGCAGCGAGTGTGGCGCGGACATAATCAATGTGTTCTTCCGCGCAGCGCTGTGCGAGCTTCGGATCTCCAGCGGCAATCGCCTCAAACACCGCCTTGTGCTGTTTCAGCACTTCAGCACGTGCCGATGTGTGATGGTAGAGACGGCCTCTGTTCAGAAAGACTCCGTTTTCGAAAAGCCGGTAGCAGGAGTGGAGCGTGTGCAGCAGCACCACGTTGTGTGCGGCTTCCCCTACAGCATGATGGAACTCCACATCCAGACGACTTTCAACAAGAGGGTCATCCGCTGCGTACGCGGTGTCCATCTGCTCAACGATGTCACTTAGCCTGCGGATATCCGAAGGAGCTGCGCGCATGGCCGCCATTGCAGATGCCTGACCTTCGATCCCGCGCCGGAAATCGAAATAGTCGCTCACCGCAGATGGGTGCCGGGAGATCAATTGAACGATTGCTTCGGAAAAGATCGGCCCAATGAGATCACAGACGAATGTTCCACCGCCCTGGCGCGCTTCGATAAGGTCGCGTTCTTCCAGTGTTTTCAGGGCATCCCGCAACACGGGCCGGGATACATGAAGCTGCTCTGCCAACACGCGTTCCGCCGGCAGCCGGTCACCGGATTGAAGGACCCCTTTGAGGATCAGTTCTTCAATTTGATCGACGGCGGCGTCGGCCGTTTTATGAGTGTCTATCGGCTGAAACATCGGTTTTTACGCTGTGATTACCGTGCGAAAATAGTCGAGCCGATAAAATTGGTCAAATAATTTATCCAATTTTTGGATCGCAGCTGATGCAAACAAACCAAAAAGGCCGCACGTGCGCTTATGTCATCTTTCAAGAATTTCAAAATGCCTGTGGTCTTGAGCAGTCGAAACCGCCATGCTGTACCGGCTGTTGAGCGCAAGGAGGGGCTGTCGTTGGAAAAAAACCTGGATACCGGTGGGGCACTGCCCACATTCAGCGCGTCACCCCTGAGGCAAAGGGTTCTCGGTGAAGTTCACGCGCGGCCTTTCCGGCCACTTGCGACCCCGCGAACGGTTCTCCACTACGCCTTTCTGACCAGCAGTGATGAGGCGGCAGGTGACAAGGAATGGCTAAAAGAGTTCTGTACATCCAGAGGAGTGGCCGGACCGGCCGATGGAGCGCGGTATCACACTCTGGAGTTCGGTGAGGGGCATTTGAGCTGGGAGCAGCACGCCGAATTCACCACCTATACCTGGGATGGCTCAGCTGATCTTGACCACTTGTTTGGTGCGCCTCCGGCGGGCCACCCTTTTGGGGCGGCTTTCCGGGCACCGGGCGAGTTGCTCGTTGCTGTGCGTCTGGAGCTGAGGGAAGAAATTGATGAAAGCCGCTGGCGGCCCACCTTCGAAGAAGGCAGCCTGACGGTCTCATCGCTCGAGCGCGGACAAGCGACCGTCGCAACGGACTTTCGTCAGGATGGAGACGGTTTGTCCCGGTTTCTTGTGTTGAACCACTCCATGAGCGACGTGCAGACCGGGGCGATCGTTCAACGGCTTTTGGAACTCGAGACTTATCGAACACTGGCAATGCTGGGCCTGTTCGAGGCGAACGCCCTGTCACCCGATATCCGGAAGTTCGAGATAGAGCTTGCCGCTTTGACCGAACAAATGAAAACAGCAGCTGGCCTCGACAGCAATCGAAACCTGCTCAACAAGTTCACGGAACTAGCAGCTTCGCTGGAGGCCGGCGCAACAGCGAGCACCTTCCGCTTTGGTGCGAGCCGCGCTTATTATGAGATCGTGAAAATCCGATTGTCTGCCCTTCAAGAAGAGGCCATGCCGGGCGAGTTGACGATGTCGTCTTTTTTATCTCGCAGGTTGTCGCCTGCGATGCGCACCTGTCAGGCTATTGAAGATCGTCAGGCGATGCTGTCGCGCAAGTTAGCAAGAGCGACCAATTTGCTGCGCACGCGGGTTGATGTGGATCTGGAACAGCAAAACCGCTCGCTTCTGGAATCCATGAATAGGCGGGCACGGCTGCAGTTGCGTCTGCAGCAGACGGTTGAAGGTCTGTCGGTCGCAGCTGTCAGCTATTATATCGTGGGTCTGTTTTCCTATTTGGCAAAGGGGGCAAGCGGATCGGGGCTTCCGTTACCGCAGCCATCAGTCACAACGGCAATCGCCGTACCGGTTGTTGTCTTGTTCATTTGGTGGACGGTGCGCAGAATACGGGCACATCACGTCAAACAGGACAAAGACGACCTATAATTCTCGTAAAAATAAAAGGCCGGGTTTGAAACCCGGCCTTTCTTGAATTTGAGGAACGAACTTAGTTCGTTGTTCCGTCTTCGCTGTATTGTGCCAGATATGCGATCACATCGGCACGATCTTCGTCTTTCCGAAGACCGGCGAAAGCCATGCGGCCTTTCGGGATCACGTCACGCGGCTTCAAGAGGTAGGCGTCAAGGGTCTCTACGTCCCACACGCGGCCTTCACCTGCGCCTTCCATCAGGCTGGGTGAGTACTTGTAGCCTTCAATTGTGCCCCAAGCGCGCCCAACGACGCCATTGAGCTGCGGGCCAACTTTGTTTTTCGCGTCTTCGCCTACGGCATGGCAAGCCGCGCATTTTCTAAATACTTTTTCGCCATTGGCCGGGTCGCCCTCAGCGCTGGCTTGTGCCGTAAATGCAATTAGCGCAGTGCCGGCGATCATCAGCAGTCGCTTCATGTGTATCTCCCTCAAATTGGGCAATGACTGCCCCTTCACAAATCAACAGTATGTTGCGTTTCGATGCAAGCGACGCGCCGTCGCAGGCAACACCAAGACACAGTTGCACCAAATTCGACCCGCGAAAGCTTCTCCCTCAGCTCGCTTTCGCAGCTCTCGGCCGGTGTAGCCAATCCTCCAGACCGGCATCCCAATAAGGCGAAGAGCCGTAAAGGGCAGCAAGGAAGTCAATAAACACCCGAACTTTCGCAGGCAGGAACTGCCGGCTTGGGTATACCGCATAAAGCCCCACATCTTTGGAGGCCCTATACTCAGGCAAAAGGATTTGAAGCTTTCCGTCACGCAACTCCGGTCCGATGTCCCAGGTCGATCTCAACGCAATTCCAATGCCTGACAAAAGGCATTCACGGACCACTTCACTGGAGTTCGTCTTAACTGGTGATTGTGTCCGCACGGTCTCAATGCCGTTTGGCCCCGCCAGCCGCCATGGATCTTGATTGGCAGCTGCCAAAGTCACGTGATTGGCAAGAAGGTCGTCGATGGACTGAGGAGTGCCGTATCTTTCCAGATACTCGGGACTCGCGCACAAGATGCGATGAACCGGAGCAAGACGCCGCGCAACGAGGCTTGAATCGCTGAGTTCTGCGATCCGAATTGCCAGGTCATAGCCTTCGCCGACGATGTCAACGAATTCGTCCGACAGGTCCAGATTGATGGAAAGATCCGGATTGTTGGTCAAAAACTTACCGACATGTGGAGCAATGTGCAGTCGCCCAAAGGAAGTGGGGACAGCAACTTTCAGGTGACCGCGCGCTTTTGCGGATCCGCGGGACACGAATGATTCAGCTTCTTCAACTGACGCAAGGATCGCGATCACGCGTTCATAAAAGCCTTGGCCGGCTTCTGTCATTGCAATCTGGCGCGTGGTCCGTTGAAGCAGGCGGCTGCCGAGTTTTTCTTCAAGTCGGCGAATGCGTTTGGAAACAACGGCCGGTGACAGGTTCATTTCGCGGCCCGCCGCCGACATGCTGCCCGCACTCACGACCCTTGCGAAAATCTCCATATCCGTCAGGTTGCTCATATTTAGACTCTCAGAACACAACAGTTGTGTGTTGGTATCGGTTTCGCCGCGCTCGAAATCGGCCGTATTCAAACTTCTTTGGCCGCCGCATGTTGTTACGCGTTTTCAGCTCATTCAGATCAGATAGGGGCCGCAAACTGGAAGGAAACCTCTTAATGTCGGCTGTACTGACCCTTGTCCGAACTTCAAAAAGGCCTTCAGGCGGCTGAATAAGGCTTAGCTTTTTCGTGTGCCAAGTTGGACCGGGGTCTTGTCTGGCTCAGCATCCGGGGCCTGTCCGGCAAGTCTCAAGGTCCGTTCCAGCAACTGCTCATAGATAGGCCGTCCGCCCAGATGATGCGCGGTCAATGCTGCAACGGTGCAGGTTACAAGGACCGGCAGGATCAGCGCATATGCACCGGTGAGCTCCATGACCAGGACCACTCCGACCAGTGGCGCGCGAACCGAAGCTGCGAAAAAACCACCCATGGCCGCAATCGCACAGGCGACTTTGAAGTCGGCATCGCCAACGGGAATGATATCTGTCGTGATTGCGCCAAATGCCAACCCCGCGCAAGTCGCGATCGAGAGCATCGGTGCAAAAATCCCGCCCGGCACGCCCGAGGCATATGAAAAAAGCACGCCGCCGAACCGGAACAAGGTCAGCAGCAAAAGTGCGAGAATACCGTAATCCTTGGTGACGAGATCCCGGACGAGATCCTCGCCGCCGCCCGTTGCATCGGGAAACGCGACAAGCAATATGCCAGTCGCAGCACCAATCATCATGGCAGGGATCCAGCGCGCGCCCTTTGGAATGGCGTGGAAGAGGTCCATGACCCTTAATAGCGCCCAATTGAAAAAGACGCCCAGGAACCCGAGGCACACGCCTAGGAGCCCAAGAAGGGGAAAACTCCAAACCGGGATGTAAGTGACTTCAATGAGGAGCGGTGGGCCGATATGCGTCAATTGTTCGGTGATGGCCGCGCTCAGAATCGATGCGATGATGACAGCCATGTAGGTCCGGTAGCCAAAGGGAAACTGCCGGCGGGTTTCTTCGACAATAAAGAGGATCGCTGCGAGCGGTGCATTGAACGCGGCGGCAAGCCCTGCGGCAGCACCTGCCGCGAGCAGCCCCTTATGGTCTGCCGACTGCAATCCTTGTGATCTGGAAAGCGCTTCTGCGGTCATCGCGCCCATATGAATGGTTGGCCCTTCGCGGCCGAGAACCAAACCGGAGCCGAGCGCGAGCAGGCCGCCAAAAAACTTCACCACGAGAACCCGTGCCCAATGCAGCGGGCGTTTGTCTTCCATCGCCCCTTCAATTTCCTGGATGCCGCTGCCAGCGGCTTCTGGGGCAAAGCGGGCGACGAGAAAAAAGGCACCGGTGACGCAAACCGCTGAGACGACCGCTGAGACGATATAAGTCAGCATGCCCGAGCCGATGCTCGTGCGCAGGTTGGCATAGGTCGAGATGAGAATTTCCACACCGGAGTGGAAACCTGTGGCCAGACCACCGACCAGAATCCCAACAAGAGCAGCCTTCAGAAAGTACGGAGTGTCTGAGGTTTTCAGCAAAGTTGGGGCTTTCAAGAGTGAGCGAGAGGCCGAAGTCTAATTGCGGCGGAGAGATGAGCATAGTTTCGCACCGATTCCGCTGTTGCAGCAAGAAGTCGATCGCAGGCCGTACCCGCTCAAACGCAAAAAACGCGCAGCTGAAGCCGCGCGTTTCGGATGGCTGTTGCGGGTGGCCGCCTTTAGATGACGTGCACCGTTGTGCCAACGCCGACCCGCTCATAAAGATCAATGACATCTTCATTGCGCATACGGATGCAGCCGGAAGAGACGGCGTGCCCGATCGTCCAAGGCTGGTTGGAGCCATGGATTCGGTAAAGTGTGGAGCCAAGATATAGGGCGCGTGCGCCAAGCGGGTTGTCCGGTCCGCCAGCCATGAAGACCGGCAATTCCGGGCGCCGTTTGCGCATGGCTGCCGGTGGGCGCCAATCCGGCCACTCGGCCTTGCGGGTCACCTTGTGCGACCCGGCCCATTCAAAGCCCGGCTTTCCAACACCAACACCATACCTGCGGGCGGTCCCATCGTTCTGGATGAGGTAGAGATACCGGGCATTTGTATCGATCACGATCGTGCCCGGCTTGTATTTGCTGTCATAGCTGACGATTGTCGGCAAAAACTGTGGAGCAACCTGGCGGGTCTGAGCACGCTGTTGTTGCTGCTGCCGAACGGGCTGTTGGCGCGGCGACCACCAATTGGCCCGCTGAACACGGGGCTGTTGGACCTGGCGTTGAACCCGAGGTTGCTGAACTTGCCGCCGCGTGGGGGCAGCGGTGCGCCGCTGCACACGCGGCTGGAGCTGCAGCATCCACGGTTCGGTGAGATTTGGGCTCAAGACGAGCGGCGGTGGTGACACCTGGCCAGCTGCGGCAGGACCGGACGCAAACCCGCTGGCCACAAAGGCGAGACCAACAGCAATCACCGCGACAGGCACGGATTTAGACAATGAGAACATGGCACAACTCGTTACTTATGGATAACCACGTTCAGCGGAACTTTCGCCCCGCCGGTTAACGGATTGGCAACGATGATAGGTGTGCGGGCTGTGCCAAAGATGAATCAACGGCATCTGGTGCCGACATTCGGCATTTATGGTTAGTTGTTGGTTGAAGAACGAGATGAATCGAAACTTAAGATGAATGACGTACTGCTCAGAGCGATTTTCTTGCCATTGAGAACATGAAGGTTTTAATGAAAGGATGGTTAACGCACGCGTCTGCGGGCGTCGCGCGCGATTTGAAGCAGAATGTCTTGTGTTTGCTTCACGGACATGCCCGGCTTGATCCGCGGGTCGTAAAGCATGTTCAAAATGATCTGGTCGAACACCGTAAAACGGTTGTGACGCGAGGAATCGTTAAAGACCGAATGCACCAGTTTGTGATTGTCATTCATGGGACCAAGCCCCTGCAGCACTTCTTCCACAAGGCAGCGCTGAAACAGGAATTCGCCTTCATCAGAAACGATCACCGCTGCTGATCGCTTTATGCCGTTTCGGCCTGAAATGACGCGGACCAGGCATCGCCCTGGAACCTTTGCCTTCGGGTTCTTGTAAATATCTGTCCGCACCACCGGTTTGTACTGTTTGCGGTCAACAACATAGATCTCGAAATTTGCGTCTGCTGGCCGCCTGACGACCGTAGCAGACAAACCGCTCACCCGCCGATCGATCTCCTTTACAAAGCGGCGGACTGTGGCCGTTCGGTCCCGGCGTGCAAGGTTATGGATATAAAAGCGGACCGGTGTCGTGAATTTTTTGACCAGATAAGGCCGCCATCCCCAACTGCGATGTTCAAGACCGAAGACAGTCTGTTCAAACCCGAACATGATGTCTTCGGTCGTAAAGGCTTCACTCGACGCCCGGGCTGGCATGCTTGCCGACAAAGCCAACATTGCCATGAAAATCAGGATCTTGCGCATCATGTTCGCTGCAATAGACTTCACTCCGATCTATGCCGAATTCAGATCACGCCCCTGGCAACTTGTCCAGCCCAATACCGGGATGCGATCTTCAACCGGCACCAGCTTGTTTCTGTTCTAGGCAGTGTTGGCAGGGTGCGAGTGCGCCGCCTTGTAACCAATGCGGGAAACCATTGGCCGATGTTGTTAGTATCGAAAAAACAATTCCTTAAGCTTCCGTCGGTATAAGGACCGAAGCGTTATGAGAACAAGCCTGCAGGGGCCAGGGACGGGAGTAGGTATGACCGCTGTGAAACGATCCTTCCGAGCGGAAACCTTAATACGTATGGAATCCGTATCGAACACGGACCCTGCGTTTGCCGAAGAGCGTCGGCATCAGGAAGTTTTAGCTGAACTCTCGACCTTAAAGGCGATGATCCAATCGGGCGAAGGTCAGCAGCAACAAGCTGCACTTGACCCGGAAGCTATGAGCCAGAAGTTCATGTCCGAGTTCCGCAAGGAGCTTTCGGAAGCGGCGAAGCTCAAGGTGGAACTGGACGCGATCTATGAAGCGATCGCCCAGACCAAGAAGGAAATCGCAACCCTGCACCAGAAGACCGGTTCGGAAGGCGAGGATATGACTCGCGTAACGAACGAGCTTGATGCAGTCGTGGTCGGTACTGAAGGCGCGACAGAAAGCATTCTGTCAGCCGCCGAATTCATTGATGAAACCGCGAACACTCTGTCCGCCCGTCTTAACGGGCAGGACTCAGAACTTGCCGGTGACATCCAGGACCGCGTAATCCAGATCTTTGAGGCCTGTAACTTCCAGGATTTGACCGGTCAGCGGATTACAAAAGTGGTCGGTACACTGCGCTTCGTTGAAGATCGCATCATCCAGATGATGGACATCTGGGGCGGCATTGAGAGCTTCAAGGACATTGAAGTTGAAGAAGCCAAAGCCGCAGAAGGCGACGCCGCGCTGCTCAATGGGCCGGCACTGGAATCCGATATCGATGTTGCAACCCAGGACGACATCGACGCGCTCTTTGCGTAAATATTGTCAACAAGATCTACAAGACCCGGCCATTGAGCCGGGTTTTTTGTTGACTGCACGCGGAAGTCTCAGATTGCACCTCTCGGTTATCTCGTGTAGCAAATGGAGTGGAACAAAACGTGAATAATTGAGAGGCGCAATGGTCGAGGCAGGACTAACCATCAAGGCAGAGCGGGATCCGGAGACCGGTCTGCTCCTTGGGGCCGATGGCAAGCAGCGCTGCTGGTGGCATGGCAATTTGCCAGACTATTTGCATTACCACGACACGGAGTGGGGCTGGCCGGTGGATGATGACCGGCGTCTCTTTGAAAAAATCTGCCTGGAAGGGTTTCAGTCTGGTTTGTCCTGGCTGACGATCCTTCGAAAACGCGAAGGGTTTCGGGCAGCCTTTGCCAACTTTGAATTTGAAGAAGTTGCGAAATTTTCGGAAGCCGATGTTGAACGGTGCCTTGGCGACGCAGGGATCGTCCGTCACCGCAAAAAAATCGAGTCCACGATCAACAATGCCAAACGCGCGATCGAGTTGAAAAAGGAATACGGATCTCTGGCGGCTTATTTCTGGTCTTATGAGCCAAAGTCGGAAAACCGGCCATCAGAAATCACCTTCGCTGTCGCCAAGACACTTGGAAAAACAGAAGAAAGCACTGCGCTTTCAAAAGACCTTAAAAAACGGGGCTGGAGCTTCGTTGGCCCAACCACCGTTTACGCCTTCATGCAATCCATGGGCATGGTCAACGACCACCTTGAAGGGTGCTGTTGCCGGGAGCCCGTGGAAGAGGCGCGCAGAGCATTCAAGCGGCCGCGGTGAAGCGGGTTTGGGTTGGATGTTATCCGCCAACCTTTTCCTTCAGCGGTGCAAACAGCGGATTGTCTTTCGAAAAGACGTAATCGAGCGTCTCCACCGTCACGGTGTCTGCGCCCTCTGCGATCAGCAACTTGGCGCAGGCAGCGACAGCCTCCTTCGGGCATAACACGCTCACATAATCGGTAGACCCCGATTCGGAAAACCGCTGGATCGCGCCGACATTGCTAACCGCCCGAAGCGCTTGTGTCCGGTCATCGACCACAGCCTTGACCAGTTTCACATTACGCGCGGCTTCTTCAGCTGCGACCCGGTCGAGGATTTCCCGAGCCCCGCTGAGGGCCGTTTCCGACCAGTCAGCATTGAGGGAGGCCACCAGATTGGCCTGGCTCCTTAGCATCACGCCATCGGTCAAGACCTTCAGGTTGTTGGCCTGAAGGGTTGAGCCGGTAGAGGTTATGTCGACGATCAGTTCTGCAGAGCCAGCCGCAGGAGCGCCTTCGGTGGCACCGGCGCTTTCCACGATCCGGTAATCGGCGATGCCATGTTTTGCAAAGAAGGCCCGGGTCAGGTTGACGTATTTTGTGGCGACCCGCAGGCGCCGGCCGTGGCGGTTGCGGAAGTCGGACGCAACATCGCCGAGATCCGCCATGCTTTCCACATCGATCCAGGATTTCGGGACGGCAATCACGACATCGGCGTGGCCGAACCCGAGCGGTGTCACGATGTGGACGGCACTTGCCGGATCGGCAATGTTTTCATCGACCAGATCCAGTCCGGTGATGCCGAAATGGACAGCACCGTCGGCCAGTGCGCGGGCGATTTCAGAAGCGGACAGGAAGGCGATCTCCACCGACGGCAGGCCTTTGATGGCACCTCGATAATTCCTGGCCCCGCCCGGTTGCGTTACCTTCAAACCGGCACGGCCGAAAAAGGCATGTGTGTTCTCTTGAAGCCGGCCCTTGGAGGGAACCGCGATCACAAGTTTGCTCATGGGTTAGCCTCCGATCCGCGCTGCAATCCGGTCCAGCCACATGGAAAATCCAATCGCCGGAACATCCGTTTGTGCGCCCAGCAGCGTGACCAGCTTGTCGTAACGGCCACCGCCGACGAGCGGGCCGTCGTGAGTTTCTATTCCGCCATGGATTTCGAAAACGAAACCTGAGTAGTAGTCGAGCCGCCGTCCGAAGTCGGCCGCGAACGCCAGCCGGGCCGGTTCAATGCCCTTATTCGTCAACGCTTCCAAACGCTGCTCAAACGCTGCAATCGGCTGCCTCAAGTCCAGGTCGTACTTCGCCGCAAAGGCGTTGAGTGCCGTCACCGCGTTGGCGCCATCAGTCATAATCGCGAGATAACTCTTGAGAGCATCCGCTGCCTTCCCGTGTCCTGAGGTTCCGCGGGTCAAAGCGGCTTGCTCCAGAAAACGGTCAGCGATTTCGGCAGGCGTCCGCCCGCCAACGGCGGAAATCCCGGCAATCGACAAGAGATCCTCGACCACCGCATGTGCCGCCTTCGGATCGGCGCCCTCAAGCGCTGCCAGAAAACCGAGGCGCACGTCGCGGGTCTCGTCGTCGCTTGTCGTACCACCGGCCATCCGCTCGACGGCTACTGCCAGCTTGTCGGTTTCGCCAAAAAGGTCACGCAAGCGGCGCTGCCATACGGCTGGGAGACCGAGCCCCGCAAGTACAGCTGCAAAGATTGTCTCATCGCCAATCCGGATGGAGACATCTTCAAGACCAAAGGTGCTCAGGGCTTCAATCGCCAGGGCCAACAAGTCAGCGTCGGCTTCGGCAATATCAGTACGGCCGAGGCTTTCTGCGCCCATTTGCGGGATCTCGCCAAGTCCGTCCGGACGCTGGCGGAACACAGGGCCATGGTAGCAGTAGCCGGTCGGCAGGGTGTTGTCGCCATGCGCAACGTGATGGCGGCAGACGGGAATGGTGAAGTCGGGCCGCAGGCACAAATCCGCGCCGTCTGCCCCTTGAGTCAGGTAGAGGCGGCGGCGAATGTCCTCACCAATCAGATCAAGCAGAACATTTGCAGGCTGGAGCATGGGCGGCGACACCAGAGCGTGTCCGGCCGCCTGAAACAAATTCAGGACCGCATCAATTCTTGCTGGATCGAGAGCCGTCGTGTCGCCCGCGGTTGCCATATCAGTCCCCGTTTACCTGTCTGCGGTCTTCTGCCTGCGCATCCAAAATTCCGCGAACGGTCTCGATTAGATCCGCCTCGTTGGCCGTGACCTGAGCGGGACGACTTTCCCGCCACGTGACATTGTCGACGTCTGTTGATTCAGAGGCCAGCCGGGCGCCTTCGATCAGGTCCTTGATCTGGATCTCTCCAGCCTCACGTTCGTCCGAACCTTGAATGATGGCGATCGGACAACCACGCCGGTCAGCGTATTTCAGCTGGTTGCCGAACTTCTTCCAGTTGCCCTGATACATCTCGGCCCGGATACCCGCTTGGCGCAGGTCCTGAACCATTTTCTGATAGCGGCCGAGCGCTTCGGTGTCGCCGTCCATAACGGTTACCAGCACCGGTGCTACGACATTGGCTGTTTGCAGTTTGCCAAGGTTTTTCAGCGCCGTCATAAGGCGCGAGACGCCAATGGAAAAGCCTGTTGCAGGCACGTCGCGGCCAGTAAAGCGCTTGACCAGCCCGTCATAACGGCCACCACCGCCCACAGAACCGAATTGAACAACTTCACCTTTTTCGTTGGTGACGTCGAACAGGAGTTCGGCCTCATAGACAGGCCCGGTGTAGTACTCCAGGCCACGGACCACGGATGGATCGACTGAGATCCGGTCGGATTGATACCCGGCGGAAGTCACAAGATCCGAGATCAGTTTCAATTCGCGAAAGCCAGCCTCGAAACTCTCGTTGATCGCAAACTTGGACAGCGCGGCGGTCTTGAAAGTCAGATCGTTTGTGTAGTCGATCAGATCGTCGATCGCAGAAGCTTCCAGAATTTCGACAATGGCATCGATCGCCGGAGCTGATAGTTTAGCGCCGTCTGTATAGTCGCCACTTTCGTCTTTACGTCCTTCGCCCAAAAGCAGACGGACACCCTCGGTGCCAAACTTGTCGAACTTATCCATGGCCCGCAGGACAGTCAGACGGCGTTCCGCATCGTCTTCACCGCCGAGACCAACGGCTTCCAATACACCGTCGAGAACTTTGCGGTTGTTCACGCGAATGACGTATTGGCCGCGTGGAATGCCAAGCGCTTCCATGGCGTCTGCCATCATCATGCACATTTCAGCGTCGGCCTGGACACCTGGTGCACCGACGGTGTCGGCGTCGAACTGCATGAACTGGCGGAACCGGCCCGGCCCCGGCTTTTCGTTCCGGAACACCCAACCATTGCGATAGGTGCGGTAGGGCAGCTGAATTTCGTTGATGTTTTCCGAGACATGCCGGGCGAGCGGCGCGGTCAGATCATACCGCAGGCTCATCCATTGCTCGTCATCATCCTGTACGGAGAAGACGCCGGCATTGGGCCGGTCTGTATCTGGCAGGAATTTGCCAAGGCAGTCGGTGTATTCGAAGGCCGGTGTTTCAACCGGGTCAAACCCGTAGCTTTCGTACACCTGACGGATCTTGGACAGCATCTCGTCTGTGGCACGGATATCGGCGGCAGAGCGGTCAATGAAGCCACGCGGCAAGCGCGCCTTCAGTTTGTTTGGTTTTTTGGCCATGAGATCTTTGTGTCCTGGCGGGTTTTCCGCGCATGCACCCTTTGGCGAACGCATCTGGAAAAGTCTTGTGATGTTGCCGGTTGTCCTAGACGAAAGCGGTTCTGAGAGCAAGCGCGGTAGCGGATCGCGCTGACCGGCAAAACACGGTGATCTTAACCGAGATGAAAAAAGGCCGCGACATGCCTTGTTTGCATCACAGTCCCGGCTAAAAGGACGCCAACGGATTGTCGTCCCGGTTGCCACTGTTTGAGACAGGGCGGTCGGTGCGTTCTTTCTTGTATTTAATCTGCGCCGGGCTATGGTCCGCGCGAGTAAGACCCGGCGCTTTGAAAGTAAGCGACTGGATCTTTCAGGCTTGGAATTGGAACAATCATGGACGGCGTCGTGAACCTGGTGGGTGATCAGGGCGGAGAGACCAGCGCACCGCGTTCTTTGAAACGCGAAGTGTTGCCCGCTGAGCTGAGCATCATTTTGCCAAGCTTCAACGAGGCCGAGAACATTCCAATCCTCATTGGCCTGTTGGACAAGGCGCTTGCCGGGACTGCCTGGGAGGCGATCGTCGTTGACGACAATTCCCCGGATGGCACCACAGAAATTGCCCGGAAACTGGCTTTGAGCGATCCGCGCGTGCGTGTGATCCGGCGTATTGGCCGGCGCGGACTGTCCGGGGCCTGTATTGAGGGGATCCTTGCCTCTTCCGCGCCGTATGTCGCCGTGATGGATGCTGACCTGCAGCATGATGAAACGTTGCTGCCCAAGATGCTTGCCGAAATCAGGACTGGAGATATCGACCTTGTGGTTGCAAGCCGGAAAGTGGAAGGCGGAACCGTCGGCGAGGGACTGTCCAAGGTCCGGGCTTGGGGGTCCAACATAGCCAACGGGCTTGCGCAGAAGCTTTTGAATGTAGCGCTCAGTGATCCCATGAGCGGGTTCTTCATGGTGCGCCGGGATAAAGCCGAAGAGCTGGCCTCGAAACTGTCGCCGCAAGGCTTCAAGATCTTGCTTGATCTGGTGTCGTCAGCTGCCGGTACCTTGAAGATCAAGGAACTGCCGTTCACGTTCCGCGAGCGCCAACACGGCGAAAGCAAGCTCGACACCCTGGTCACGCTCGATTATTTCGGGCTGCTGCTCGCCAAATATTTCGGCGACATCGTCTCTGTCCGCTTCCTGATGTTCGGCCTTGTTGGTGCCAGCGGCCTTGTTGTCCACTTGGCAGCCTTGCGTGTGTTCCTGCTGGCAGACATGAGTTTCAACATGTCACAGACCGCGGCGTCCTTTGTTGCGATGACGTCGAACTTTTTCCTGAACAACCAGCTGACCTATCGGGACCGGCGTCTGCGCGGTCTTGGAGCGCTGATCGGTCTCTTGACCTTCTACGCAGTCTGTTCTGTCGGCGTTCTGGCAAATGTCGGTGTCGCCAACCTCATATATGCTGATCCGGCGTACTGGTGGTTTGCGGGCGCTGCAGGTGCGATCATGGGTGCTGTCTGGAACTATGCAGCAAGTTCCGCACTGACCTGGCGGAAAAGCTGAGGCATTCGTGACAAACGCACACAGCTCTGAAGACTTGCCCTATTTTCTTCGGCCAGCCGGACTTGTGCTGGTTGTTGTAGCCCTGATGGCTCTCAAGGTTTTTGCCGCGAGCCAGGCGCATTTTGTCGAGGACGAAGCCTACTACCGGATCTGGGGAATTTTTCCGGCGCTCAGCTATTATGATCATCCGCCGATGATCGGCTGGTGGATTGCAGCGGGGCAATTCATTTTTGGAGACACCGTGTTTGCGGTGCGGGCATTGGTTATCTTTTCCGGCCTTATCGGATCGCTGACACTTTGGCGGACAGCCTCCATCCTGTTTGATGCCCGCGTCGCCGGTTGGGCAGTCCTGTTCTTGAACACCAGCTTGCTGGTCGGTATTGGCGGGATCCTTGCAACACCAGATGCCCCGTCGGTCCTGTTTTGGGGCTTGAGTTTTTGGGCGCTGGCCGAGCTTATCATTTCCAAAAACGCAAACTGGTGGCTGGTTATCGGATTGATGGCCGGGTGCGGGCTCTTGTCGAAGTACTCGGTTTTGTTTCTCGGGGCGGGGATCGTGCTGTGGCTCTTATGGGTTCCGGACGCTCGCCGCTGGCTGTTGACCTGGCAGCTCTGGGCCGGTGGATTGATTGCGGTCCTGACGTTCGCGCCGGTGCTCTACTGGAACCATCTGCACGACTGGGTCAGCTTCTACAAACAGTTCGGGCGGGCCGGCAGTGATGGGTATACCGCCAAGTACATCTTTGAGTTTATCGGCGCGTTTGTCGGTCTGCTCAATCCGTTGATCGCTCCTTTGGCAGCGTTTGGCGCCGCCCGTTTGTTCGGCCGCTTTTTGAAACAAGATGTGGTCGCCTCCTTGATCATCCTGACCGTGCTACCGTTCCTGATTTATCTTGCCTATCACTCGCTGCACTCGCGCGTGCAGGCCAACTGGCCAGCGCCGTTGTTTCCGGTGATTGCATTGATGGCAGCGGTCTTTGTAGGCGATCTTCAAGGCCGCTCAAGAAACTGGGTCAAGCTTGCCACAACCGGTGTCTGCCTTGGTCTTGTGATCGCGTTCGCCGTTCAGCTCCATGCTGTCTCGGCCTTTACAGGGCAGTTCGCGCGAAAAGACCCGACGCATCAGCTGCGCGGGTGGCAAGAGATCGGTTCAGCTCTCAAAGATGTGGTTGGTGACACGGATGCAGCCTTTGTTCTGACCTCCGGCTATGGCCTCAACGGTCAAATCGACTTCCTCATGAAAGACACGGTGCCGGTTCACCAGTTTACCCAGCGGATCCGCTACATCATGGCGCCAGAGCCGCAAGGGGCTGAATTTGAGGGCGCTGGGCTTTACGTCGCTGAAAGCCGCCGTGACCAAGCGGATGTTCTCAAGGCCCGGTTTGAAACCGTACAGCAGGTCGCGGTTCTGGAGCGATTGGTGAAGGGTGTGCCTCTGGAAGAGCTGGTCGTCTATAGGCTCTCCGGCCGGAAAACGGATGCTCTTGATCCGCTAGAGACCAAGTAACGCCGACTCAATAAGAGACGGATGTCACGATAAGACTTGCAAAACTCTACGAAGTTTTGCAGGGAGGAGCGTGTCGTTTCTTATGTAACTTTACCGCGCTACATGAAAAGAATTACGCTTGGAGCCTTGGACTACGGTCTTGCATTCGGGGTTGACCGCGCACTGCGTGATCTCGCCGAGCAAGGGCGTATCAGTGCGCTTGGCGCGCTTGTAGCGACAGATCTGTGGCCCCGGGAGTTCCGGCCGCTGATCGAAACCGTCAAGGCCTCAAGTTCACGCACCCTTTTCGGGATCACGCTGGCCTTTACCGGCGACAGGGTGTCGCCCGTCAGCAGCCGGATGCATCAAACCTACGGCGATCGGATGTTTTCCCGTTCTAAGATGAACCGCTTGGCGCTTTTGCGGCTTCTCCCCGATGAGCTGCTGTTGGAAGAAACGCTGGCGCAACTGGGCCGCTACACGGTCTTGATGAAGCGGCAGCCGGACTTCGTTGCCGTTCGAGACGGTATGCTGGCGCGCAGCAGTGTGGCCCGAACAGTTTTCAAGGCAATCGGACACGCGGGATTTGATACGCCGCCGCATATCATTTCTCCGGTGCGGTCGGGCCTGAAAACACTCCGGCTTCAGCGCTTGGCGAAGCCCTACGATTTGAAGTTCTTGCCCAAGGCAGATCCGCTGCCGGAGGTCAGTGACAGGGAAGAGCTGCAGCGGCTGCTGCACAATCACTTTGACGGGATGGCAGACATGAGCTTTGTAGCCGCTATTCCTGGAAAAGCTGATGATCGGCTGCGTCGGGAGGAACCCAAAGCCAAGATCGCGATCCGGGAGTGTCAGTATGATGTCCTGGCGAGTGACCGTTTCTTTCACACGCTGGAAAAAAAGGATGTGTTCCTGAATTGAGGGCTTGGACAGCAAGCCAAACGAAAAAACGGCTCTGGGGGGAACAGAGCCGTTTTTCGTGGAGGTCCGGAAGAGGGGGAGGGGCAACCCCGCTTCCATGTTTTTCAATATAGGGGTAGTTTGCGCATGGGCACGTGATGCACATCACAACAATGCGCGTATTTCGAAATTGGCCGGTTTGACGGCAATGTCTGCAGGGGGCAGGTGTGGCAAAGATCGATGATTTTCTGAAAAACAGCTTTTCTTTACAAGGGCTTGATTCGGAACTGGCGCTCGGGCTGTCAAAACTCGCCCGCCCCATAAAAATGGCGGCAAATGCCACACTTTTCGAAAACGGGGACCCTGGAAACGGCTGTTATGCTGTTCTGGAGGGCTCTTTGAAGGTGTCGATCCTGTCAGTTGATGGGGATGAGCAGTTGCTTGCGGTTCTCGGGCCAGGCGATCTGGTTGGTGAGCTTGCCCTGCTGGATGGCCGTCCCCGGTCTGCAACGGTTAGCGTTTTGAAAGAAGCACAGCTGGCATTCATTGAAAAGTCTGCCTTTGAGCGGTTCGCCGACGAAAACCCCGCCGTTTACCGCCACATGCTGTCCATCGTCGGCAAACGTTTGCGCCATGCCAACGACGTTCTGGCAGCGCGTTCTTTCTTACCACTTCCAGGACGTGTCGCGCAGACCTTGCTGCAGCTGGCCGAAACGTTCGGCAAGCCTCTCGATGATGGCCGCGTCCTCATCCACTACAAGCTCAGTCAGGCTGACATTGCCAACATGGCCGGAGCTGCCCGTGAAAATGTCAGTCGGGTGTTGAACGATTGGAAGCGCTCTGGAACAATCAGCCGGATCTCCGGCTACTATTGCCTGGAACAGGTAGATTTCCTGGAACAAGCTTCGACACTTTAGTCAGGACACCAAACCTTCATATCCTCTGCGTGCCGGCCAGGATCGAACCAAGCGTTTGTTCATTTAGGCTGTCGAGGAACGCTTCCGCCGCCCTTGCCATTGCGCCCTTGAGCGCGCAGCGCGGCAAAAACGGGCAGCTTGCCGGTTCATCCTTGAGGCACGCGACCACGCCAAGATCCGGTTCAATCAGCCTCACCACATCGCCAATGCGGATGTCATCTGCCTCTTTGGCAATGCGGATCCCGCCGCCACGGCCCCGGGTCGTTTCCAGATAGCCGGCCTTGGCAAGTTGAGCCACGATTTTCATGACATGGGATTTCGCCAGGCCAAGTTGCGCGGTCAACTTGTCCACTGTCTGCGGTGTATCTGATTGGCTGATTGCCATCAAGAGTCTCAAGGCAAAATCACTGGCTTGACTGAGGCGCATTTCCAGAACTTTCAAAACATTCATTTTATATGTTGATTTTAGCGCGAGTATCTGTCATTTAAAAGATGCATTTTAAATGAATGTTATGAGGCTGCGATGCGAAACAAACAAACACCACAGGAAACAGGCGGCACGGTCGTCCGCTCCCACGGGGCCTGTGAGGTGCAATACGCCGAAGTTACTCCCGAGACGATCCGGATCCTTGTGCATTCATTCTATGGGACTTTGCGCCAGCAACCCCATCTCGGTGAGATCTTTGAAAAGCGCCTTGGCGGGCGTTGGCCGGAGCACCTTGAGAAGATGGAACGGTTTTGGCAGTCCGTTCTCCTGAAGAACGGGACCTACAAAGGCAAGCCGGTTCCGGAACACCTGAAACTAAAGGAAGTGGTCAGCTCGGACTATGGCGACTGGCTCGACGTATTCCGACCGGTAGCACGCGAGATTTTTGTTTCGGACGTTGCCGAAGAGATCATCGCCATTGCCGAACGGATTGCTCAGAGCCTGTGGCTCGCAACGTTCGGTTTTGCCGGCAGTACACCGCCGGCGGAACTCTTTACTGAACAAGCCTGATAGGAGGGGCTCATGTTACCGGCAATCGTCTTGGTGGCCGAAGGTCTGGTTGTTTTGTGGTTCGCGGTCTTCATCGGAATGATGGTGTCCATGTACCTGGATTCCAGATCCATGCCTTTGCCACGCCTCGATGTGGCGGGGCGAACGTTGATTGGCAGTGCCAAACTCGCCTTTGCGGTCGGAATGACCGCATTGGCGGCACTGACTTACTACGAAATCCCAGTATTCTAAGTTTGCAGGAGACACTCATGTTCAGTTCAAAATGGGCACATCGTGGCTTACCCATCCTGTTGATCTGGATTGCAGCACCAATGCCCCTCTGGATCATGGCCATTCTGATGCTGATTATCTGATTGATAGCGTTGTGTTTTGAAGCGGTTGGGCTAGGCTCGGTAAAACACGAAACTGGAGCGACCGCTTTGAGTGAAGAAACACCGCAAGGGGAACTGACCCTCCGGACAATGGCAATGCCGGCCGACACCAATGCATCTGGTGATATCTTTGGCGGGTGGGTACTTTCTCAGATGGATCTCGCCGGTGGGATTGCCGCGGGGCAAAGAGCGCAGGGCCGCGTTGTCACGATCGCAGTCGACAAGATGAAATTCATCCGCCCGGTCCATGTCGGAGATGTCTTGTGTGTTTACACAAGCGTCGGCCGCGTCGGGACAAGCTCCATGGAAATCAAACTGGAAGCCTGGGCTTTGCGCCACCGTTTCGGCGGCCGGGAAAAAGTCACCGAAGCGATTTTCACGATGGTCGCCGTTGATGACCAAGGCAAGCCACGTCCAGTCCCCAAGGACACTCCGGCTCCGCAGTAATCAGGCGCGCAAGGATCTGCGCGCCAGCAGGTCCGCAAACAGCTCCTCATCGAGCGCGCAAATGCAGCCATTGGCCCAAAGGCGCAACAATGCCTGTAAGCGGTCGACCCGCTCATGCTGGGTCAACCGGCGTTTGTGGCGTGGCAGTCCGCCATACACCCGAATGGTCTTCATGCGGGCCAGCACACAATCTTCCGCGGTAGATTGCCAGATCTCGGCCGCTGTCTGATCGGCCTCTTCGGCGTCCTGGTATCTGATCAACTCGGCCGCGTGTCCGGCCAGCGCATCTTGAAACAAAAAATCCTCCATCGGTTGCCCGAGGAGGACTGGCGCATGAAAACTACCGCTTCATTGCCGCGCAGCCTCTTTTGAGTGTCTGGACGGCCGCATCCCTGTTGCGGAAACCACCTTGCCCGGTCGGCAGGTTGGCGAGGGCGCCAGCCCTTCTCTTGATGATGGCGGGCTTATGCCATGAGTTCCGTTTTTTGGCAAGTCATCCAAGAACCGAAGGACCCCAACGGTTATTGATTGCGGTCATAGTCGATTTTTCCATCGACCAGATGAATGCGACGCTGCATCCGGCCGGCAATATCCATGTCGTGCGTAACGGCTATCACTGTGGTCTTTTGCTGATCGACAATTGATTGAAGCGACATAAACACCTGCTCTGTCGCGACAGAATCGAGACTGCCGGTCGGCTCGTCTGCAAGGATGAGGTCCGGCGCATTGGCAAGCGCTCTTGCAACGGCGACCCGTTGACGCTGCCCGCCGGACAATTGGGCAGGTTGCCGGTGCAAAAAGTCCTCCAGGCCGAGATCTTCCAAGAGACCTGCCGCGCGGTCTTTTTGCTCAGCTGTAGCCAGAGCGCCAAGTTTTTGCATCGGAATCATCACGTTTTCCAGAGCGGTGAATTCCGGCAAGAGAAAGTGGAACTGGAAGACAAAGCCGATCTTTTCCAGCCGCAAGTGAGCCATTTCGGACTTCGATAGATCGTGAGTCTTGCGGCCGCCAATCAGGACTTCGCCCTCCGTCGGCCGATCCAGGAGTCCAAGCAGATACAAAAGGGATGATTTTCCGGAGCCCGATGGGCCGGTGATTGCGACGAACTCCGATGTGCCGATCGAAAACGAGATGTCCTCTACAAGGGTGACCGGAACAATGGCCGGAAGAATCCGGGTCAAGCCTCGCGTTTCCAAAAGTGGGGCAGGGGTGGCTGGGATCGGGGCAACGTTCATGTCAGGTCGCGCCCCGGATGATGTCGACAGGATTGAGCGCGGCGGCCTTTCTGGCAGGCACAAAACCGGCAATGCCCGCAGACAGAAGCGCCAGACCACTGGCGATCATGTAATGCACATGAGAAAAGTATATCGGCAGACGGGTCATTTCGATGTCGGTGGTGACCTCGAATTTGATTGTTGCAAGATAACTCGACAATCCAAATCCAAGTGCAGACCCGACAAGTGCTCCGAGCACACCGATCACCAAACCCTCCAGAACGAAAATCTGCTGGATGTCAGGTTCCGGAAACCCCAGCGATTTCAGGATGGCAATGTCCCGGGCCTTTTCATGCACGATCGTTGAAATGATGTTGTAGATCCCGAAACCGGCGACCAGAAGAATACCGCCGACGGCAGTAAACATGATCACGTTGCGGACAAAGAAAGCCTCCATCAGCCCTTCATTGGCCTCTTCCCAGGAGATTGACTTGTAGCCCAATTGCCGCTCGGCCCTTGCAGCAACTGCGACGGCTTCATCGATGTTTCTCAGCCGGATCGTGATAGCATTGATGATGTCAGGTTTTTCCAGAAGGATCTGGACGGCTTTGAGAGGCGCATAGGCGAGGCTTTCGTCGCTGGTGGTGATCCCGGTATGGAAGAGGCCAACAATCTTGAACCGTTTTGCGACCCCGTTTGCTGAGGTCAACGTGACCGTGTCTCCAAGATCAGCGCCAAGCCGTTCTGCCGCCTTGTCGCCCAGAACCAATCCGTTGGAGGTTGTGCCGAGGTCCTCAAAGGCCCCCTCCCGGATGTCCTCGCCAATGTTGGACACGAGAAGTTCCTGCTTTGGGCGGACACCAATCAGCGTCATGCCAATGTCCTGACCACTGTAGCGCAGCACAGCCTGACCCGTCAGGCGCTGTGCGATGTCGCCATCAACCCAATCCCGCAGCGATGCCAAAGCTTCCGTCGGATTGCGAATCCCACGCAAGTCCTCCAACGGCCGCAATCCGCGAAAGGCAACAGCATCATAAACGGAGCTGGCCGGTTGGGCTGTCGGCGTCCGCTTATCATCCTTGATCTCCACATGCGGAATGGCGTCGATTAAGGTTGCCATGAAGTCCCGTTGAGAGCCCTCCATGAGGGCGGCCATGGCAATGGAAAATCCAACACCCAGTGCAACACCAAGCGTGGAGACCACCGTTTGCCGGAGCCTGTTGCGCACATGGGTCGCAGCGATGCGGAGCTGAAGGATCATTCTGGTGTGCCCTCAGCCACCGGCTCCACCTTCTGGCCATCAGAGAGATCGTCGCGAAACGGCAGGAGAACAGCATCTCCGTCAGCAAGACCGTCGAGAATTTCGACAGCGCGGGTTCCGGTAATTCCTGTTTCGACCACTATAGTTTCAACGGTGTTGTTGCTGGAAACAGTCTGAAGCCGCTGACCATCGAGAGCGGCCACCGGTACGAGCACCGTTTCCGGCTTTTCAAGAGTGACTATGTTGATTTCAGTTGTCATGCCGATGTGAAGTGGCGTGTCCTTTGGAAGATCCAAATAGACGCGGTAATTCTTCAGCACCGGATCCCCTTTGGGCGTGATCCGGGCAACGGTCGCAGTGAGGTCTTGCCCCGGAAAGGCGTCCGCGCGAACCAACGCTGTTTGGCCCGCGGCGACTTTTGGAATGTCCTCCTCATTGACTTCTGCGACAAGTTGCAAGGGTTTGGGCTGGCCGATCCAGAACAGGATGTCACCGGGTTCAGCGACCTCGCCGACAGACCCGTCCTGCCGCAAAACCACGCCATCCATCGGCGCGACGATCCTATAGTCCCGCAGGCGTTCTGTTTGTGCGGCTATAACGGCATTGACCTGGACAAGTTCGCTTTGCGCGCGGTCATAAAGATGCTGGCTGATGACCCGGCGCTCCAGCAGCTGCAGCGCCCGCTCACTCTCAGATTTCGCTAGGGATTGGCGGGCTTCCAGTTCCGCAAGTGCCGCCCGCGCATCGCCGCTGTCGAGCTCGGCCAGCTGATCGCCCTTTTGCACGACCATGCCCTCACAGCCGCACAAGGACACGATGCGTTCCCGTAAAATGGACGTGACCTTTGCCCAGTTGACCGGTTCGACCACGGCCGTCGCATAAACAACGTCCGCAGCCGATCCAATAAACGCTTCAGTGACGGTGACCTTCGGAGGTCTGGCAGACCACCAGCTCCATGCTGAAAAAGCCGCGCCGAGAGCGGCTAAAATGAGCAAATAGCGGAAGTATCGCATGGCACTACCTGTTTCGTATCTGGCCAAACTAGTCCGTTTGACGTGGTCCGCCATGCGGTGGATCAATCGACAGATTTCACAAGGAATCTAAACTCTCAGTTCTGCTCAGAAAAAACCGGCGGATTGCTCCACCGGCGATATTCTCAAAAGGCAATGATAATCAGAGGTCCGAGACCTTGACCACCAGCTTGCCTGTATTGCTGCCATCGAACAGCTTGTTGAAGACGACAGGTGCGTTTTCTAGCCCTTCTTCAACATGAAGCCGGTATTTGAGTTTGCCTTGCATCATGAGTTTGCCGAGTTCTGAAAATAGCATTGGGTAAGATGCATAATGGTCCGGCATGGTAAAGCCCTTGAGCATCAAACGCCGCCGTATGATGGTTGTCATGTCAAGCGGGTCCGGATCGATATCGCCGTTGTAAGCGGAAATGAACCCGCAGAAGATCATACGGCCATGCGCGGCCATATTGCGGAAGGCTGCCTTGAAGGGCGCACCACCGACATTCTCGAAATGCAGGTTGATGCCGTCCGGGGCGAACTCGGCAAGCCCTTTGCTCAGATCGTCGGTCTTGTAGTTGAGAGCTGCGTCAAAGCCGAGGTCCTTGGTCAGCCAGTCACACTTTTCCTGAGTCCCCGCAATACCGATCACACGCAGTCCGAGCGCCTTGCCGATCTGGCCGACCAAAGAGCCAACCGACCCGGCGGCTCCAGTCACACAGAGCGTTTCGCCTTCCTTCGGTTGACCCTCAATGACCAGGCCCTGATAGGCGGTCACCCCTGGCAGGCCAAGAACGCCCATATAGTGCTCGATCCGGTCCATTTGCGGGACAACGCTGATCTCGCCTGGAGCCACGTCTACATATTTCGTCCAGCCTGGTGTGCCGGAGACCCAATCGCCGACCTTGTATGCATCAGACTTGCTCTCCTCAACAACGCCAACACCCAACGAGCGCATCGTCTCACCCAATTGAACTGGCGGAATATAGCTCTTTGTGTCCGGCGACACCCAACCGCGCATGGCTGGATCCAGAGAGACATAAACGACACGAATGCGCGCCTTGCCATCTGCCAGAGGTCCCATGTCTTCTTCGACACGGTCGAAGTGCTCCGGTCCGAGTTTTCCTTCGGGACGGGATTTCAGGGTCAAGCGCAGGTTCTGCATCTCAGTGTCCTTGGCGTTATTTATATGTGTATATGCACCGCATTATACGTAAGCGAACTATCACATTGAGCGCAAGTGGCAAGATGGGCACTCAAACGGTCATCGATAACCCGTGTTGTTCTGTCGGTTCGTCAACACGCGGCCGCCCTGTCGGGGCTCAATAGTGTGGCGGCTTCTCGACCTGGTGACCAGGCAACACGTTTTCAATCAACTCTTCGACCTGATCGGTCATGTTGAGGAGTTTTCGGGTCAGCCGGTCAATCTGTTTCCCTTGCTCAACGACAACGCCATTCAGCTCATCGATTGTGTGCGTGGCGTGCGCAAGATCGATCTCCAGTTTTTCGAGCCTACTGTTCAGTTCGGCACTCATAGGGGTCTCTTCGCATCAAACAATCTTCGGTCACTGTCTAGTGCCATTCCCGCTTTACGGCAAACGAATCTGTTGGATGGTGGAACCAGGTTGCAACATGGTACGTGGCACTGATTTTTCTGAGAAAAACAAAAAAGTATAGGCCCGGACCTGGATATTTTGTGTGCGTTCGTTAGCGGATTTTGAGCGTTGGTTTGCCGCGAACTTGGCGAGCCATATCAGCGGACCGAGTCGTGTTTGAACCTTCGATTTTGGTTGTATCGCGTGGTGGGTGTCTGCAAGGGATGCCCTTGAAATAAATGGGATTTGAAAGTGTCGTAAGGTAATTTTGAGGGGTTTTTCGTTCAGAGAATCAATGGCAATTGGAAGAAAATACACGTCGCCGAAAAGAGTGGGGACAGGTCAGAACAAAGATGCATTTTCATTGATAGGTTGTATATTGGTAGTATTAAGTATAGAGGTGGCAGGAATAGGAATTTTATTGTGCGGCGCAAAATACGCCTCTCAATTTGGATTGTATATATATTTTTATTAAATCAAAAATAGAAATTGATTACTTGATCGGTATCAACTCCAATTAATTCCATTATCCGAATATTAGGTTTTCTCTCTTCTGTTGAGAGCATCTTTGATGACGTCTCAGGAGGAGATAAGGGAATGATCAAATCAAAAATCGCGGTACTCCTGATTACCGGACTTTCGATGGCTGGATCCGCCACTGCATTTGCAGCAGATCGCGGCACGGCAGATGAAGCAACGGCAATGCTCGACAAAGCCGTGGCGCATTACCAGTCTGCTGGGGCGGATACGGCACTCGCAGACTTCTCCGCCACCGATAAGGGTTGGCAAGATCGAGATCTCTACGTTTTCTGCTTCGATGATGCGGGTGTAACGGTTGCTCACGGGGCGAACGCAAAACTAATTGGCCGGGATCTGTCTGGCCTAAAAGATGCTGATGGCAAAGAGTTCGTGATGGAACTTGTGAGCACGGGCAAATCTGGTGGTGGCTGGGTTGACTACCGTTGGCCGAACCCGGTTTCGAAGAAAATCGAGCCAAAGTCGTCCGTGGTTAAGTCCGCTGGCGATCACATCTGCGGCGTTGGAATCTACAAGTAAGGCCCGCCACTGCACGCCTTAGCCAACCAAATGATACCGATGGCCGCTTCGGCCATCGGCCTTCAATTTAAAATGCAATATTGGATGGAAAAATGAACTGGTTCGCCAACCTTGCCTTAGCAAAAAAGATGTTCGTCACACCGGTCATCCTGTTGGTGGGATTGGGAATTGTTTCTGTCATCTCCTTCATGGCGATCGATCAGCAACGCGCTGCCGTTGAAAATCTGAGCCATGTTCAAATCAAAGCCTTTGCGGACATGAACCGCGTTAAGGAAAACCTCTCGAGCGCTCAGTTGTCCCTCTATGACTTGATGACAACTGCGCAAAATGAATCGGACATGGACAAAATCAATTCCAAGTTCGAACAGTCAACAGCACAGCTCAAGGCGATTGTTGCAGACTTTGAAGCTTTGGATTTGTCCAAGCTCAACAACGCCGATCTGGCAGAGCTCCAAGAAGGGGCGATTAAGCACGCCAAAGAGTACTCAGAATCCGCACTTGGAACAGCCGATATGGCAACCCTGGATGTCGCAACTGCAAGCATCTTCATGAATGATGCGACGCAACTTCACGCCAGTCTTGTTGGTGATGTCGACAAGTTGAAAACCGTTGTTGACGGTCTGAGGGTTGAGGCAACCGAAGCGACACTCAATGGCGCGCAAGAAGCTATGAAATTGTTTCTACTGACCGTGGCCCTGGTGGCTCTGGTCGGGTTGGTTGCGAACTGGCTGATTTCACGCATGATTTCGCGCCCAATTGTCCAGATCATTGGGTCTATGACCGCGCTTGCAGGTGGGAACTCTGACGTGGATGTGCCGGCAACTGACCGCCGCGACGAGATCGGACAGATGTCGCGAGCGCTTGCCGTCTTCCGCGAAAATGCTCTCGAAGTCGAACAACTCGAGCTAGAAAAAGTCGAACGAGAGCGCCTGGCAGCGGAAGAGAAGCGGGCGGCGATGAATGCGCTTGCTGATCAGTTCGAAACTGCTCTGATGGGAATTGTCGACACCGTTACGGATTCCTCGTCCCGCATGCAATCGACGGCACAGTCCATGTCCTCCGTTGCTGAACAGACCCAGCAACAGGCAAACACCGTTGCTTCTTCGGCGGAAAACGCATCGCAGAATGTACAAACAGCCGCCTCGGCCGCGGAAGAAATGTCGGCTTCCATCGGGGAGATCAACAGACAGGTCGCAGAATCAGCGGAAATCTCCAACCAGGCCAATGCAGAAGCGGAGCGCTCCAACGACTCGGTCCGTGGATTGGCAGATGCGGCGAGCAAGATCGGAGAGGTCATCGAACTGATCAGCGGCATCGCAGAACAAACGAACCTTCTGGCACTGAACGCAACCATTGAGGCGGCGCGTGCTGGCGAGGCTGGGAAAGGGTTTGCAGTTGTGGCCTCTGAGGTGAAAAACCTCGCAACTCAAACAGCCAAAGCAACCGAAGAAATCGGTTCGCAGATCTCGGGTATGCAGTCAGCGACTGGGGAGGCTGTTGAAGCGATCCAGTCGATCAGTCAAACGATTGGCCGGATCAAGGATATCTCTGATACGATATCTGGTGCTGTGAGTGAACAAGGCATCGCGACACGTGAAATCGCCGCCAGTACGCAGCAGGCAGCCTCTGGCACTGCTGAGGTCGGTCACACCATCAATGATGTTGCACAAGCCGCTTCCGACACGGGCAATGCAGCCAAGGAAGTTCTTGAAGTTGCTGTCGACCTTTCGGATCACGCTAGGAACTTGCGCTCTCAGGTTAAAGACTTCCTTGGTCAGGTCCGGGCTGCCTAACACGAGCTCTTTCAATGACCTCGTAATTGAAAAGAAAGTGCAGAAAGCATTTGGCAGCACCCGCGGCTTCGATCGGTACACACTCTAATTATCTACAAAATTAGCGATAAGTTCTGTCACAAGCTGTTTCTGCCGATTTAAGTCTCCAGCTTCCTTCAAAGACAGATAGTTGGTGCCCGATTGTATGTATTGGGCACCAAACGGCCTGGCGTTGGCCGAATATCCGAGACTTTGAGCATAGGCGCCCAATCGAAGCATGCGTGTCCACAAGTCGGCACCGGTTATTACATTGTCCAAGCCGACTTGCATGTTTGGATCTTTGTAATAGGTCTCAATGGCGTCGATCGTCATCAGGGAGTGCCCGAAATGGACACGGTTATCTGCCGGTACAACGTTCAAGGCCTCTGGAAAATCGCTCCCACGTGCGGCTGCTTCCGGGAAAGCTGTGTCCGGGATACGGTAATCGATAATCTCAAAAGGGAACAACCGGTTGGTGTTTTGACCTGATCCCGAATTCCAGCCACCTTGTTTTGATGCCCAGAACATCCCCTGTAGAGCTCCCTCGTTGATGTAATAGGTAGCCGTTTTGTCTCCGCCTTTATTATCGCGGTTCATGGTGACCAGCGCATCGGTCGAAAGGGGAGTTGCTTGTTTCTGCATCATCCGGATGGATGCCTCCACACCGGTTTTGTCGACGCCGATTGGGGCATAGACGAAATACCGGCTTTCATAAAATGCCGGTATCGAGGCTTTTGTGTCCGGAAGCGAAGGATTGATCGGCGCGAAATCTGTCGACAATGCGCTTCTTAGGTTTCCGATCGTGTTCCAATATCCTGCAAGGACCCAATACATACGCATTTCACTAGAGGTTGCGATAAAGCCTTGGGGGTGAAACGGTCTGTAGCGGGTTGAGGTGTTTTCAAACAACGCCGAGCTGAAGAAATAGGTGCTTGGTATCTGGCCTACCTTGAGTGTCAAATTGCTTTTGTAGTCGCTGTCGACGGCTTGTGTCGTGAGGTCGATGGTTCCGAAAAGTCGGTTCTTGGCGGTGATCAGTTTTAAAGTGTTGTCGTCTTGAACTGTCATACCTAATGCCCTGCACACCATTGTCGTTAGCCCGCCAAATGCGGGTTCTAAGACAAGGACGTCTCAGCCATCGGTATGTGAGCAGTAGTATGCTCCGCAGTATACAGCCAAAAAAAAACAAAAAGGGCGACCCGAGGGCCGCCCTTTCCGTATGACTTGTGAGTGGCTGGCTTAGAAGCCCATGCCGCCCATACCGCCCATGTCGCCGCCCGGCATTGCCGGTGCTGCGTCTTTCTTCGGCAGCTCAGCAACCATGGCTTCGGTGGTGATCAGGAGACCGGCAACAGATGCTGCGTCCTGCAGAGCAGTACGGACAACTTTGGTCGGGTCAATGATACCAGCTTCGATCATGTTGACGAATTCTTCGGTCTGCGCGTTGAAACCGAAAGTCGTGTCGTCGTTTTCCTGGATCTTGCCGACAACGATGGAGCCTTCGACACCAGCGTTTTCAGCGATCTGACGGATCGGAGCTTCCAGAGCGCGCAGGACGATCTTGATGCCAGCTGCAATGTCAGCGTTGTCGTTGGCCAGGCCTTCGACTGCTTTCTTCGCCCGCAGCAGAGCCGTACCACCACCCGGGACGATGCCTTCTTCAACAGCAGCGCGGGTTGCGTTCAGAGCATCATCGACGCGGTCTTTTTTCTCTTTCACTTCGATTTCGGTCGCGCCGCCAACACGGATCACAGCAACACCGCCAGCGAGTTTCGCCAGACGCTCTTGCAGCTTTTCGCGGTCGTAATCGGAAGTGGTTTCTTCGATCTGAGCTTTGATCTGACCAACGCGGCCGTTGATGTCGTCCTTAGAACCTGCACCGTCAACGATGGTGGTGGTTTCCTTGGTGATCGCAACTTTCTCAGCGGTGCCGAGCATGTCGAGGGTCACGTTTTCCAGCTTGATGCCGAGATCTTCGGAGATCACGGTGCCGCCGGTCAGGATCGCAATGTCTTCCAGCATGGCCTTGCGGCGGTCGCCGAAGCCCGGTGCCTTGACTGCTGCGATTTTCAGACCGCCGCGGAGTTTGTTGACAACGAGAGTTGCCAGCGCTTCGCCTTCAACGTCTTCTGCAATGATGAGCAGCGGACGGGAAGACTGAACAACAGCTTCCAGGATCGGCAGCATGGCCTGCAGGTTGGAGAGCTTTTTCTCGTGCAGCAGGATGAACGGCTTTTCAAGGTCAGCCAGCATCTTGTCGGCGTTGGTTACGAAGTACGGAGACAGGTAACCACGGTCGAACTGCATGCCTTCAACGACTTCCAGCTCGGTTTCCAGAGACTTGGCTTCCTCGACGGTGATGACACCTTCGTTGCCAACTTTCTGCATGGCTTCAGCAATGTCTTTGCCGACCTGCTCGTCGCCGTTAGCGGAGATTGTGCCAACCTGAGCAACTTCTTCAGACGTGGTGATGTCTTTGGAAGCAGCCATCAGAGCTTTGACTGCTTCTGCAGCAGCCAGATCTACACCGCGCTTCAGGTCCATCGGGTTCATGCCGGCAGCAACAGCCTTGGCGCCTTCTTTGACGATCGCCTGGGCCAGAACAGTTGCAGTTGTTGTACCGTCACCAGCGATGTCGTTGGTTTTGGATGCAACTTCACGCACCATCTGTGCGCCCATGTTTTCGAACTTGTCTTCGAGTTCGATTTCCTTGGCAACGGAAACACCGTCTTTGGTGATGCGCGGTGCGCCGAAGGCTTTGTCGAGAACGACGTTACGGCCTTTCGGGCCAAGCGTTACTTTAACGGCATTTGCGAGGGTGTCGACGCCACGGAGCATTTTCTCACGTGCGTCAGACGAGAATTTTACTTCTTTAGCAGACATGTAGTCGTCTCACTTATTCTGGAATTTACGATTGAGATCAAAAAGCGGTTCGCTGAATTAAGCGATCACGCCCATGATGTCGGATTCCTTCATGATCAGGAGGTCTTCACCGTCGATTTTGACTTCAGTGCCGGACCATTTGCCGAACAGAACGCGGTCGCCTGCTTTGACATCGAGAGCAACAACGTTGCCGCTGTCGTCACGCGCACCGTTGCCAACTGCAACGATTTCGCCTTCCTGCGGCTTTTCCTTAGCGGTATCCGGGATGATGATGCCACCAGCGGTCTTCTCTTCGGAGTCGACGCGGCGAACTACGACACGGTCGTGAAGTGGACGAAATGCCATAAGACTGTTTCCTCTCATGAGCGCGCCCCACGCAATAGGCAGCGCGCGAGACATGATTATTGGGTTACTGAGAACAGGAGAAATTACCCCTCCCATCCGCGATTAGCACTCCCTAGTGGCGAGTGCTAACAGCGCCCAAGGATTTATGTATCGCGGAGGGGCTTGTCAATGGCGGAAGGAAGATTTTCTGGCCAGATCCGGCACATTGGTACGACACTGTTAACGCTTGGATTTCCCTGCGTGCAGCCGCGGGCTGAGCGTGGTCGATGCTCCAGCGCTGCGAGTCTTATTTTAGTTGCGGATCAGTTGGCGGCCTGAATTGTAATTGGAAGCTTGAAGCCGGCTGTCTGATTGCCGATTTGATCGGCGAAGGTGGCTTCGAGTTCATAGTCGCCTTCGGGCAAACCATCGAACTGAAATGACAAGCTGGCCGACAGTTGGCGCTGCTTGGATCGGGTCGTGCCGGTGAACTCTGCAAAATCAGATTGTTCGCTCAATACCTGACCTGATGTGTTTATCAGGCGATAGCTGGCGGCTAGTTTATATGTGTAACCGTCTTGCGACTGATCGAATGCATATCCGACAGGCTCAGCGTAAAGCGCAATCGTCTCACCGGCTGAAAACACATTGTTTTCTGTGGCAGTGTACTTCCCATATCCACTGCCGGGACCGTCTGTGAACGTCACAGATGAAAAAGCAAGGCCGTCTGCAGTCCATGCGGCATCGAAAGCTGCCAACGCTTCCGTGAATGCCGGAGAGGGAGACTTGTAGTCAGGAGATTGAGCAACAGCGGAGCCCGCCGCCGCGAATATCCCAAACACCAATGCAAGAGAAGTGGAATTCCGCCCAAGCTTAAACCGGCTTGCCTGCTTCGTCATATAAATCCCCGCCGCCCTTAGATCTTGTCTTTTCTTAGCGATTTTGCCGATATAGACCGAGCGTCGCCAAGAAACAAGGAAATGTGTGCGTTGCGGTAAATATAGCCGGTTAAAGGCTGCGAGCGGACCAGGATTGTTTTTTGCGATAAATTGTCGATGGGCTGATCTCCAATGCCGCAGCGGCCATGGCTATGTTCCCATCAAACGCATCGAGTGCATCTTCGATAATGCGGCGCTCTTGAGCCCAGAGAGGTTCAATCGCACCGAATGGCCGACTGGCCGGAGCTGCGCGCGATCGTTCGCGCGACAGGTCTATGATGCCGTTCGGGCGCGATTGCGCATCGCGAATGACCAGAGGCAGCATCTCGTGGGTGACGGCAGCGCCGTCATTCATAACGACAATCTGGCGGATCGTGTTCTCAAGCTGGCGGACATTTCCGGGCCAGCCGTAAGAGACGATCCGCGCTTCTGCATCTGCGTCAAAACCGCGGAAGTTGCGGCGTTCCTCACCTGAATACCGTTTCAGGAAAGCTTCGGCCAACGGCAGGATATCCTCCCGCCGTTCCCGCAAGGCGGGAAGATGCACTGGCAGAACATGTAAGCGATAGTAAAGGTCTTCGCGGAAGCGGCCGGCCGTGATTTCAGTCAATGGGTCCCGATTGGTCGCGCATATGATCCGGGCATCCACATTCCGGCTTGCCGTGTCGCCAAGCCTTTGGAACGTGCCGGTTTGCAAAAAGCGCAAAAGCTTGCTTTGCAACAGCAGATCCATCTCGCCGATTTCGTCAAGGAAAAGCGTGCCACCGTCAGCTTGCTCTGCTGCGCCGGCACGATTGTCGGCAGCACCAGTGAAAGCACCTCGGACATAGCCGAAGATTTCACTCTCAATCAGATCCCGGGGAATAGCCGCGCAATTCAGGGTCACAAATCGACCGGAATTCCGATCTGAGAGTTCATGCACTGCGGCCGCACATAGTTCCTTTCCGGTTCCAGATTCACCGGTGATGAAAACAGGGGCCTGCGATGGTGCCATGCGTCGGACTTGATCGTGAATGTCCAGCATTGCGGGGGAGGTGCCGATCAGTCTGTCGAGCCCCAAAGCCTGTTTGGGTTCAGGAAGACTGCGCGGTGCTGGCAAGTTGTCTTGATTTACTGCCTCGATCTGGATCGTACGATCTGGCGTCTGTTGGCAGGGCTTTATAACAGGCCGGCGCTGTTGCAGTTGGAAGCTGATTTTTGATGCCAGCGCATCCAGAGAGAATGGTTTTGTCAGAAAATCATGAGCCCCGGCGCGCATGGCACTGACCGCGCGGGAAACGGACCCCATCGAGGAGACCGCGAGAATAACAGCCTTGGGGCAGCGGACTGCGTAAGCCTCAAGTGCTTCGTCGCCGCCGATCGTCTCCAGATCGATGATGAGAATGTCTGTGGTCTTATCAGCAAGGTCCTGCAGACAGGGAGCGGTATCGGTATAGAGGATTGGCTCAGAACACTCGGCCGATAGTCTCGCACAGACTGCCGATGTGCGGGCTGCTTCAGACGCCGATGCGTCCAAAACGCGTACAATCACAGGCAAGGTCTTGCCCTCTTTACTCCCCATCGCAGGGTAACTCCCATCGCTTTGGTCATAATCCTTCGGGGCTCGAAAGATTGACTAATGGGATAATTCGCCAAACAGGGTAAACAAAGCGTTGTCACAAAGCGCAAAATGCAGTTTTTGCCCGGAAAGGCATTGAAACGCGGAAGTTATTCACTGCCTGCCCAGTAACCGGCCGCCAAGCAAACGGCATTTGTTACAAGCAGCCAGCCAATGGGAATTCGCGGACGGGACATTGCATTTTTGAGCAGTGCACGTCCACTGGGTGAGCCTTGGTGAGCAGTTTTTGGCAGGTCGCGTGGTCCTGGCGGTTCTTCTATTCCTGAATGAGGCGAAGAAGCATTGCTGGTGTCAACGGTTGTGGGGTCTGCTGAAAGGTTTTCCGCCAGCGGATCGTCATGTCTTAGGGTGGCTGATGCAGGGACACCGGGTGTGCCCTTCATGTTCGCAAATTCAAAAGCTGGCGCATAACCGCCCTTCGGGATGGAGATCCTCACCGGATCTGACGCCCCTGATCCCTCATAGTATTTGGATAGCCGTGATCTCAGCCGAGCCGCCTCGACCCTGACGATTGGATCTTTGTCCGGATCGAAGTTTGCATCGCGCCCAAGAGCCTCAACTGCGATTGTGATCCCTTTAAGTTTCTCGGTCTGGTCATTTAGGGCCGCTTCGACCACGAAATGCAGGAAAGCCTGCAACTGAGGCGCTGACTTGAACTCCGGGCTGTTGAGGATGTGTTTCAAAGAACCTAGGACGGCATCTGCTCGGGGTCCGAGGTCATTTTGTCCAGGCTTGGATCGTGAAGCTTTTGCCGTGCCTGTTCTGCCCTGACCGCCAGACAAAAGTGGACCCTGGATTGAGGGGGATATGTCGGTTGTGGTTGAACCTTCTTCGAATGGTTCCGACCGCAATGATCGCCCCGGTATGGGCATTTTGAAGGCCTTTCTGCTCCTGTGAGACTGCTGAAGAACAAAAGCTTACGTAAGGTAATCTTACGACATGTGTATTTGATTTCAATCCCTAATTGCCGGAGAACGGGCAAGGCGGTACCCTCTAACGCGGCTAGCGCGGGAGAAAACGGGGCACTGATTTGGTGTGCGGGTCATTTTAGAGCCGCATTGCGCGCATAGTCGGGGACAAGTCGCCAAAAACAGGTTTTACAGGAGCTTACGGATTCGGAGGCTGCGCTGTCTTAAGGCATGATTAACCAGTCTTTTTTGATTCGCATCGGGTAGATTCAGTACCAAATGGGCCGAACTGCGACCATATTTGTAGCGATATGCATGGTGATCATTGCACTGTCTTCAGCGGCAGTGATGGTTTTCCAATTTGGCCGTCCATTTGGAGAAGCCGTGTCTCTGTCCCTAGCGCTGATGTGCACGATGATCCTCGTTCATCTGCTGATCGGACGGTCGCGGGACCGCAGTGCAGTGAGCGACGCCGTAGAGCGCCTCGAAGAACGCATTACGGATCTCGACGAGGATGTCGGCAATCTTGAAGGCCGTCTCACTGGCATGGAACATACGATGCCGCGCCGGACCAGGGCAGAAATCGATCCATTGTTTGCAGAGGTCGAAGTGCTCGGTACGCTGGTCAAGCAGATGGCAGAAGCCATGTCCGACCTGGAGACCAAGGTGGAGGATCAGAAGGCCATCGCACCTCCGCCACCCATGCAGAGTTTGCCGCAATATCAGCAGCCTCAGCAGCCAAACCAGGGATATCCGCAGACCAACGGCCAAGGTCAATCTCATCCGGGTCAGTATCCGCAGCAAGCGCCTGTCCCGCACCATGCTCCTTACGCGCCACCGCAAGCGCCGCAGCCTGGCCCTTACAATGACGGCGTCGTTCCGACCCATCGTGATATGTCTGAGCTGGACCGTCGCTATGGTGTGCACGTGCCACGCGATGGCCGTGCGCCTGATGGTGGTGCTGGTGCGCGCGAAATCGATGAAGGTTTTGCCGATCTTCCGGCTGAACCATCTGCGGAGCGCCTGACCAAGCCTGGCCCCAACCCGGCCATGAATGAGCTCATCACATCGGCGCTGAATGCAAACCGTGTTGAGCTTTTTCTGCAACCGATTGTGAGTTTGCCTCAGCGTCAGGTGAAGCACTACGAAGCGTTTACCCGCCTGCGGAACGCCAATGGCGACTCCATTGAGGCGCAAGCCTTCATGCCCGAGGCCGTTCGCTCCGGACACATCGCCCGCATCGACAACTTGCTTCTGTTCCGGTCGGTTCAGGTTATCCGCAGGCTGATGTCGCGCAATCGCAACGCTGTCCTGTTCTGCAACATCTCTTCATTGTCGTTGTCGGACAATACTTTCTTTCCCGGCTTCCTGGAATTTGTCCGGTCCAACCGTGAGTTCTCAGACGCCCTGATTTTTGAGTTCTCGCAATCCGATATCGCTCAGATGGGTGCGGTTGAGCTGGAAAGCCTTGCAGCGCTTTTTGAATCTGGTTTCCGCTTCTCTGTTGATCAAATTGACGACATGAGAATGGACTTCAACAGCTTGGCTGGCCGTGGCTTCAAGTATGGCAAATTGAATGCGGATTATCTGATCGGTAGACGGGAAACCAATCACGGTCACATTCACCCGTCCGATTTTGGGGATCTGCTTCACCGCTACGGTATGGAACTGATCACTGATCACGTTGAAACCGAGTCCCAGGTGCTTGAGCTTCTCGACTTCGACGTAAAACTGGCCCAGGGCAATCTCTTCTCACCGCCGCGGCCCGTGCGGGCCGAAGTCTTGCAAGGCACACCGGCGCCACGCAAAAAAGCGGCAGGCTAAAGCAGCCCCGGTATCAAGCCGTCTGTGATCCGCCAGCCGCGTGACGCAGGCGATCCTGCAAAGCAATGAGCTTAGCGTCACGAATACGTTTCTTCACGGTGAGCCCCAAACAAAAAGCGGCGGGAAAGTCCCGCCGCTTTTTTTGTTTTAAAGTCTAAATCCTGGCCCTCAGGTCAGTCGGTTGCAGGCGGGTTGTTAGGGCCGACCTGGATAATTGTCGGGTCAACACCCGCTATGAGGCGCTGGGCGACCCTGTTGACATCGTCCAGAGTGACAGCCTCGATTTCGCTGTTGCGCCGGTCGAAGTAATCAATGCCAAGACCGGCATTTTGAAGCGCAACCAGTTGCCGGGCGATTTTTCCGGAACTGTCAAACCGGAGCGCGTAGGAACCGGTCAGAAACCGTTTGGCACTTTCAAGTTCGGCTTCTGTCGGTCCTTCATCGGCCATCCGTTTTAGCTGAGCCAGCATGACGTCGACGGTCTCGGATGAACGCTCGGCTTTTGTTGAGGCAGAACCAATGAGAACGCCTGTGTGCTTGTAAGGCGAAAGGGACGTGCCTGTGCCATAAGAGAGGCCGCGCTTCTTCCGTACTTCCTGATACATCCAGGAGGTGAAGGTTCCACCACCCAGAATGTGGTTCATGACAAACGCTGCTTGATAGTCCGGATCGTCCCGCTTCAAACCTGGCAGCGATAATAGGATCGTTGTCTGCGGTACATCGAGGAACTCTTCGACATTGTCTCCGGTTCGCGGGGTGAGCTCTTCGATTGGCTTCAGGTCGGCTTTCTCCGGTAAACCTGCAAAGACTGTATCCAGGACTGACATCAGGGTTTCAGCGTCAATTGCGCCAACAACACCGATTTTGAGCCCGTCCGTTGCGATGAGCTTGGGCTTGTGCGCTTTCAAGTCCTCCGGTTGAAGGCCCTCCAGTGTCTCAGGTGTACCTAGCGTCGGTTGCGCATAAGGATGATCGCCGAACACAGCCTTCGACAGTGCAAGGCCCGCAATGGCATCCTGGTTGGTCTCATTCCGCTTTGCGCGGGTGATCAGCTGAGTTTTCATGCGCTCAACTGGCTCAACATCGAACCGCGGTGCGTTCAGGGCGAGTGCGAGCATTTCCGTCGCTTCGGGAAGCGTTTGGGTCAGAGTGCGCATGCTGCCGAAGAACCTGTCCTTGCCGGTGCTGAAGTTGACACTCACGGCCAGCTCCTCAAGCCGTGCCTGATAGTCTTCAGAGGTCAGGTCACCTGCGCCCTCATCCATTGTTGCGGCCAGAAGGCGTGTCAGACCGGCTTTGTCTGCCGGATCTTGAGCCGAGCCGCCTTCAAAGGAGAAGTTTAGGGCAATGATCGGCACCGTGTGGTCTTCAACCAGCCATGCTTCGATGCCCTTCGGACTTATGACCCGTTCCACTTCCACAGCAAAAGACGGACGCACTGCGAGCGCTACAACGGCAAACACGAATGCGAACAGGGCCGGGGTAGTGGGGAATACGTGTTGCAATCTCATGATCAGGACTCCTTGCCGGACTTATCGGCGGTGTCGGCGTTTGATTGCGGGCTTCTGAGTTCCCCGGTCACAGGTGTTGCGGTCAGAAATTCTCTCGCAGCAGCTTCAACGTCTTCGGGTGTGACAGCTTGGATTTGGCTTGGCCAAGTCTGGACATCTTCGACTTCCATGCCGGTTGTGAGGGCCGCACCGAACAGCCTTGCAAGGCCAGTCTGGCTGTCTTGAGCGTAAATCGAACTCGCGATCATACTGCGTTTTGCCCGATCGACTTCTTCTGCGGTCACACCCTCTTCCAGCAACTTGCTCAGTTCTTGCGCTGCAGCCGCTTCGACGTCTTCCAGCGTATGGCCGGGCCGCGGTGAAGCGTAGACAACAAAACGTCCGCTGTTCAGGGCTGTGCTCTGGTAATAGGCGCCAGCACTTGTGGCGAGGCCAGCATCCAGCACAAGGGCCTTATAGAGACGGCTGGATGGGCCCTGACCCAAGACGTAGGACAGAATATCCAGCGCTTCCGGTGTCCGGCCTTCGCCGGTTGTCTGGCTCGGCACGATCCAGGTGTGGGAGATCGCCTCTTGCCTGACCCGCGGATCTGTGACCGCGATCCGCCGTTCTCCGGCAAGCGGCGGTTCCGCAGGACGAAGACGCTCGCCCGGTTCTGCCCGGCGCGGGACTTTGCCATATGTATCTTGGGCGAGATCCAGAACGGTAGCTGGCTCTACGTCACCTGCGACGACAAGCACGGCGTTATTCGGGGTGTAGAAACGGTCATAGAACGCGATTGCTGCATCCTTGTTGAGAGTTTCGATCTCATTCTGCCAACCGATAATCGGGGATCCGTAGGGATGATTGACGAACGTGATGGCGTTCATCGCTTCCCGCAAGCGTGACCCGGGATCGCTCTCAACCCGGTCCCGCCGCTCTTCCAACACAACGTCCCGTTCGGGCGCAACCACTGTGTCGCTGAGGACGAGGTTTTCCATCCGGTCCGCCTCCATTTCCATCATCAGCGGCAAGTGTTCTTTTGCAACACGTTGGAAATAGGCGGTGTAATCGTAGCTGGTGAAGGCGTTCTCCTGGCCGCCGCGGTCAGCAATGATTTTTGAAAACTCACCGTCCGGATGGTCCTCGGTTCCCTTGAACATCAGGTGTTCCAGGAAGTGAGCGACACCGGATTGACCTTCGGGCTCATCGGCCGATCCGACCTTATACCAAAGCATGTGCGTGACCACGGGAGCCCGGCGATCAGGGATCACAACCACTTCCAGTCCATTGTCGAGGACGAACCGCTCCAGGTTCGGCGCGATGACAATTTCGTCTTGCGTGACTTCCAAAGCGTTTGCCTTGGACAGGGTTACGCCGGATAGCGGAACGGCGAACAGCGTGGCGGAGAAAAGGCTTGCCAAAAGTGTGCTGCGCAAAGCGCGGTCAAAACTGAGTATCGGTATTGGTTGGCGCAATCCAATCACGGGGAGCTCCTGTTGTATGCCCAAACGAAAAGGCCTCCGGCCCAAACACCCCATATAGGGTCGAATGGATCGGAGGCCTCATTAATTGTCTGTAATTTGGCGTGAAGAGTTAGTTACAGTATTTGGACTCGCCCGCCATACATCTTGGATCGAGGCGGTTCGTTTCGTGGTCCCGCTGTACCTTCACGTATTCTTTTTTCACTTCGATTTCTGTCGACGGCATCGGAGCGTCGGCAGACGGTGTGCTGTACGCTGCAGGCGGCTCGATCAGGTATTGCCGCTGAAGTGCAGCGCCAGCCGTCTGTGTGCCGGCTTGTTGCTGTTTCAGCGCATTAAACCGCTCTGACTCGATTTTCATTTGTTCTGGTGACAGACGTTTGCCCGGGCCAAGCGCAGTATCAGGATCGGATGCTGCCCGCAGTTCCGGTGTCGACGCAGGACGTTCAACACCGACGATTTCAATTCCTGCCATCTGTTCTGGTGTAAGCCGCTTGAGGTCACCGCGGTGGTCCGTGGCGACTTTGTAGCGATCCCGCAGGGCGTTCATCTCATCTTCGTTGCGCTGCTCGGGCCAATTCTGGGACCCTGCACCAGCAACTTCAGTTGAAGGTGACGGCAATGTTGTGTTGTCGGCCGGCATGGCAAGCGGAGCGCGTGGTTTGTATTCGATCTCTTTTTTGTTCGGATCGACGGCGCCAAGGCCCGACATGATGTTGTTCACCAAAGCCGTATCGGGAGCAACGGTCGTTCCGTCGGCTGCCTGACAAGCTGCGAGGCCTGTCACTGCTGCGAGCAGGAGGCCTTTGGAGATAAAATCGCCGAGCGTGCGCACCACAACGTATCCTTCAAGAAATCGGACACTGTCTGACCACCGCCAAACAGAAAATAATAGATCCAGGCTATAAACCGCTAATTTGCGGCTTAATTTGGACCGTTTGCGAAACTGTCATACAGGAGACCGATGACACCTGCAACGATCCACACGTCGGCTAGGTTAAACACGTACCAGGAGAACGTGCCGACGTGGAAGTGGACAAAGTCGACCACAGCTCCATAAACAACCCGGTCTACACCGTTTCCGATGGCGCCGCCGATGATTAGGGCAAGTGCTAGAGCCGGAAGCTTCAAATCGACGCGGGTCGACCAAATCCACAGTGCGATCGTCGCTGCAATGGTGAAACCGGCAAGCAACCAGCGGCCCAAATCACTGTCTTGCTGGAAAAGGCCGTAAGAGATGCCGCGATTCCATACGAGAACAAAATCCAGAACCGGTAGGACACTTACGGGGCCGTTTGCGGCAAGATCAAAGCCATGGACGAACCAGATCTTGGTTGCTTGATCCAGAAGAAGGCAAATGGCAGCGACAGACAGAACGAGCCAGCTTAAGCCGCCCCAGACATAGGTCGGTTTTGCGGGGTGATCTGAGTTATCACTGCCATTTGTCATCAAGGTCTCATTGATCCGTTATGCGGCAACGTTGGCTGCGTCCCATTCACGCAGCGCGTCGGCGTCCCTTGGTGTCACATCTGGATAATCCGGGTCTGTTCCGACTTCTGGCAGGATCTTCCAGGACCGGGCGCATTTGGTGCCCTCCGCAAGTGCGGGTACGACCGCAACGCCCTTGGTATCGTCCAGCGAAAACGCGCCTTCCGGAGCCGGATCCGAACTCAGGGTGAGTTGGCTGGTGATGGCAATATCAGCCATATCGCGGCCTTCCAGTGCAGCCATGAGGTCTGGATCGGTCACGTGAACAACAGGATGCGCTTCCAAAGAGGAGCCGATCCGCTTCTCGCGGCGTTCGATCTCAAGAGCACCGGTGATCACACGGCGAACCGTTTTGATCTTGGCCCACTTCTCCGCGAGCGCATCGTCTTTCCAGTCTGCCGGAACCGCCGGGAATTGCTGCAGATGTACAGATGTTTCCTCGCCGTAGCGGGAGACCCAGGTTTCGTCCATTGTGAACGGCAGCATCGGCGCCATCCATGTGACCAGGCTGTTAAACAGCTTGTCGATGACATAGAGAGATGCCTTGCGGCGATTGGAAGACCCGGCGTCGCAATAAAGCGCGTCCTTGCGGATGTCGAAATAGAACGCCGACAGTTCCACCGTCATGAATGTGAACAGCTGGTGGAAGATCTTCTTGTAGTCGTAATCGGCGTAGGCCTGGCGTACCATGGCATCAAGCTCTGCAATCCGGTGCAGCATCAGGCGCTCCAGCTCCGGCATTTCGCTGAGGGCGACTTCTTCGCCGGTCGCATGCGCCAGGGAGCCCAGCATCCAGCGCAGTGTGTTCCGCAGCTTGCGGTAACTGTCGACGCTGGTTTTGATGATTTCCGGACCGATCCGCTGATCTTCCGAATAGTCGCACGACGCTGCCCAAAGACGCAGGATGTCCGCGCCGTATTGCTTGATGATGTCCTGGGGGAACACCTGGTTGCCGAGCGACTTGGACATTTTGCGTCCATCTTCGGCCATTGTGAAGCCGTGGGTCAGGACCGCATCATACGGCGCATGACCGCGGGTGCCGCAGCTTTCCAGAAGCGAGGAGTGGAACCAGCCGCGATGCTGGTCCGAGCCTTCCAGGTATAGAACGTAGTCCTTGCCGCCGGCGGTCTTGCGCTGTGGGTTAAGGTCTTCACGCTTTTCCAGGCAGAACGCATGGGTGGACCCGGAATCGAACCAGACATCCAGGATGTCCATGACCATGTCCCACTCATCAGCCTCGTGATCGTTGCCGAGGAAGCGTTCCTTTGCGCCCTCTGCGAACCAGGCATCCGCTCCTTCTTGAACAAAAGCCTCATAGATCCGCGCATTGACCGCTTCATCTTTGAGGACTTCAGATGTGTCCTTGTTGATGAAGACCGTGATCGGCACGCCCCAGGCGCGCTGGCGTGAGAGAACCCAATCCGGGCGTTTCTCGATCATTGAACGCAAGCGGTTTTGACCGGAAACTGGCACGAACCGTGTTTCGTCAATTGCGTTAAGGGCCCGGGTCCGCAGCGTGTCGCCTTCGCTGGACAAGGTCTTGTCCATATAGACAAACCATTGCGGCGTATTGCGGAAAATGATCGGTTTCTTGGAACGCCATGAATGCGGATACTGGTGCTTCATGCGGCCAAGCCCGATCAGAGCGCCTGCCTGCTTCAGGTACTCGATGTTGGCTTTGTTTGCCTTTCCCTTTTCACCCTTGTGCGTGATGACCTGATTGCCCTCCAGGCCTGGCGCATCCTTGGTGTAGAAGCCGTCGTCGGCGACCGTGAAGGGGATTGCGGTGTCGATGCCGCGATCATCAAGGTCCTTGGCGTTTGCCATCCAGATTTCAAAGTCGTCGGCACCGTGACCTGGAGCCGTGTGTACGAAACCGGTACCGGCGTCATCTGTGACATGGTCGCCGTCAAGCAGCGGCACATCGAACTGATAGCCGCCGAGATCCATGTCCCGGTAAGGGTGGGCGAGCGTGAGCGCGGCCATCTCATCCGGAGACACCGCACGGACCAGGTTGAAGTCCTCGATGCGAGCGTTTTTGAAGACGTCGCCGGCAAGGGCGTCTGCGAGGATCAGAAGATCACCTTTTTGCACCCAGTTGTCGTCTGGCAGGCCGCCCTGGGTGACTTCATAAAGACCGTAATTGATCCGGGATGAGAAGCACACGGCGCGGTTGCCAGGGATGGTCCACGGGGTGGTTGTCCAGATAACAACCGAAGCGTCGAGCAGCTGCTCTGCCGCTGCTTCATCGGTGCCCCCGGCCTCAACGATCGGGAATTTCACCCAGATCTGGTCGGACTGATAGTCGTGGTATTCGATTTCTGCTTCAGCCAGCGCAGTCTTTTCGACAACGGACCACATCACCGGTTTGGAACCACGGTAAAGCTGGCCGGACATGGCAAACTTCATGAGTTCCTGGGCAATGACCGCTTCGCTCTCAAAGCGCATAGTGAGATACGGGTTGTCCCAGTCACCTTCGATGCCAAGGCGTTTGAACTCTTCGCGCTGTACGCCGATCCAGTGATCAGCAAAATCCCGGCATTCCTTGCGGAACTCGTTGATCGGCACTTCGTCCTTGTTCTTGCCTTTGGCGCGGTACTGTTCCTCGATCTTCCATTCGATCGGGAGACCATGGCAGTCCCAGCCCGGAACATAGTTGCTGTCATAGCCCATCATTTGCATTGACCGGGTGACGATGTCTTTCAGGGTCTTGTTCAGCGCATGTCCGATATGGATGTTGCCGTTGGCGTAAGGAGGGCCGTCATGCAGGATGAATTTGTCGCGTCCTGCGGATTGATCCCGCAGCTTCTTGTAGATGTTCAGCTTTTCCCAGCGCGCCAGGATTTCCGGCTCTTTTTTGGGAAGGCCGGCCCGCATCGGGAATTCGGTTTTCGGCAGATTGAGCGTTTCAGAATAGTCGCGTTTTGGTGCGTCGGTCATCGGTGGTCGATCCGGTCAGCGGGACGAGGCCCGCAGTCAATTTTCATGAAATGTCTGCCGGCGCGATGACGGCAGTCGAACGAGGCTTATCCCGGTCCCTGGCGCCGCAATTGCGTCAGCCGAGGGCCGGGCCGGTAATTCGCTTGATGTACGCCACCTTCATCCAGGGGCGGAAGACAACCTGTTTTTGCATGGCATGGGACATAGCAGCAGTTCGACAAGGAATAAAGAGGGGCAATTGAACCGTATCTGCCCACCGGACAGCCTAATTTGGCAGCTGGGTCGTTCTCGTTTTCCAATCAATACGCCTTCCAGAGACTAGTTATCCAATCAGAAATGGAGAAAGTCGAACGTGATCAACTAAATATTTATGGGTCAAGTTTAGGACAAAAATTGCAAAATCTTCCAGTAGGTTAATTTGATGTTGAGTTTGGCGGACGGGACTTGGGCAAAAGCAGACCGACTACTGTTGATAGGCGCGGTTTCTTCAATTTCTTTTTTTGTTTTTAACGTCCTGTGGCAAGTCGATTTCGCTAAGACGATGCCAGATGGAACAATTGTTTTAGTCAACGATTTTTTGAGCTTCTGGATGGCTGCCAGACAGGTTCTGATGGGGATGCCAGAAGTCCCATATGACATTAATGCGTTCATAGGTGTTCAAGAGCTTTACAACGACCCAGGCGTCTTCTTCGCATTTTTTTATCCGCCAATGTATTTAATGATGATCACACCACTCGGCTTTTTCAGTTCAACCACGGCATACATTGTTTTTCAGGGGTTTAACGCTGTTGCGCTATCGGTAGTGATGAAAAAAATCGCGCGGCATTGGCTTGCCGTATTCTTGGTTTTCGGTTCACCGGCAGCGTATATGTCAATGATGAACGGCCAGAATGGGTTGTTGACTGCGGTTCTCTTTGGAGCGGGCCTGTTGTGTCTTAAGAACCAACGTCTGGTGCTGGCCGGAGTGTTTATTGGGCTTTTGACGATTAAGCCCCAGCTAGGAGTTTTGATACCATTTGCTCTTTTGGCAGGAGGTTACTGGATTACTTTTTTATCGGCAGTTGTAACCACTTTGCTGTTTGCAGGGGCAAGTTGGATTGTCTTCGGTTCAGATACTTGGTTAGCTTTCTTGCAACAAATTCCGGCGGCGCAACTGGCCATGACTGATGGCTTTCTCCCTGTGTATCATTTGGCTTCTGTTTTCGGATTCATTGTCGGCATTGGAGGGAGCGTTGCCGTAGCCTCGATGCTACAGTTTATGTTCGGCCTATTTCTTATTTTTATCACTGTTTGGATTTGGCGGAAGTCGATAAACTTTGAAGCAAAAGCGATAGTCTTGCTATCAGCTTCCACTTTGATTTCACCGTTCATTTTTGTCTACGATTTAACGCTGCTCTCGCTCGCAATCGCTTTTTTAGTGAGGGGGCGCGAAAATCAAAAATTGCCACCGTGGACAACTACGCTGTGCGCTACTGCTTTGCTTATTACAGGATTTAGTTTCGGTATCGCGCAGACTTTTTTGATCCAGTTAGGGCCCCTCGCAGGTCTGCTGGTCTTGATAGTAGGATTGAGGCTGGCAGTCTTTGGCGAAGGCACAAGCCAAGTAACTGCAAATAGAACTGCAACACAGCTTCAAGGCCTATAATTCATATGAAATACTTTAAGTGAAGAATGGCACCTAAAACTGAAAAGGAAGAAATCGAGGGCGTCAGATGCAATTGATGGCGCACTCTGGCTAATGTTGACAGAGTTCCGTAACCACATGCGTGCGGCTGGGTGATTGAGGCAGCCAGTAAAGGGTCTTATGGTTTCATGGTATCGTAAAGAAACCCTTCGAAACTGTTTTAACCTGTTGCGCATACGTTCGATCGGGTTGCTCTTCCTGTATACTTGGAAGCCGTGAGGTATCTGCTCCCTCGGTAGGATCTTGGTAGAATGACAAAACTGACGCCTGGCAACAGTGGGTTGTGGCGTACGGCATCACCAGAGTATCCCTTATCAGCCGGGGACGATCGGAGCTTGCGGCAAGACACTACCAGAATGGCGGAAACGGCACAGTAGCTTGAGATATCGCCTCTTGTCAGGAAAAGCTGAGCGCGCGTCCTCGGCCGGCTGCGCTGGCGTGAATTTTCGCTGTAAATCGTGTGATCGACCAAGAACCGCCTTATGCGTCTCCCTATGCCCGAGCTGCCTGACCGCGGCCGCGAACCGTTATGCTGTCGATTTCATACGGCAAGTCATCAGTAAGCCCGATTTCCATCTCCAACAACGCTCACGCATGTCCCGCGTTATTGCGGATTACACGGGGATCCCGCTGGGCAGCGCTCCGGTTTTATTGACCATGTTCCTGACGCATCGCTACTACAAGCAATGGGAACATAGACGGACAAACGTTGTGGGTTCTATCCGGCCGCCTGTTTCCTCACCCGCTCCCGGTGCGTGATGTAAAGACCGCTGCCAACAATAAGGCCGATGCCGATCCATGTGAGCAAATCCGGGAAATCGGCAAATACCAGAAACCCGAACAAGGTCGCGCTTACGATTTCCAGGTACTGCAGAGGTGCGAGCAGGCTTGCGTTGCCACGTTGGAACGCGGCCACCACCAGTCCATGGGCGCAGAAGGAGATAAGGCCAATCAAAGCCAACAGCCCTGCTTGCCAAGCATTCGGCCACACGAAGACGACATCGCCCACGTCAAATGTGGTGGCCACGATGAGTATGACACCCAGATAGAGGCTTCCCGCCAGCCCTGCACTCAGTTGGATCGTCAGCAAATCATCGCGAACGGGATAGAGCCGGTTGAGCAGCAGATAAAACGAAAACAGCACGGCGGTTGCGACCGGCAACAGGCTCACGAGGCCGATCTCAGCAAGGTTCGGACGCAATATAATGAGCGCGCCCGCAAGACCGACGGCAATCGCACCGATCCGCCGGGGGCCAACAGGTTCTTTCAAGATAAGGGCTGCAAGGATCGTCAGGATCATCGGCTCGACGAAAAAGATCGAGATGGCTGTGGCGACCGACATGTATTTCACAGCGATGAAGAAACATAACGACGCGGAGGCCAGCAAAATCCCACGCAGAAAATTCACGAAGGGTTGCTGTCCGCCAGGGCGTGGCAAGCGCAACAAGATCAGCGCGAACACCAAGCTGACCAGAAACTGAAAGACAAACCGGCCAAAGGTGACTTCTAGCGGATGGATGGAGGACGAAAGGTATTTTGCGATGATGTCCATCACAGGCACGATCAGCATCGCGCTGGACATCAAAAGGATTGCCTGCAACGGATTTTCGCTGACGTCGATCGCAGGCGACCGTTGTCTCACGATGCGAAGTCCAGGAGTTTCAGATCGATTTCGGACAAAGGCTGCAGTGACGCCAGGGCCGCGCGCGCTTCTTCACTGTCCCGGTCCATCTGGGCTATTAACGCGTCGGCGCTGTCGAACTTCGCTTCTCCTCGAAGATAAGAGACCACGTGCACCCGCAAGGTCTTGCCGTAAAGGTCACCTTTGAAGTCGAACAGGTAGACTTCAAACAGCGCAGCCCCGTTGTCAAACGTCGGCCGTCTTCCGTAGCTGGCGACGCCGCCATACCAATCGTCTCCGACCTTAACCTTGACCGCATAGATGCCTTGCAGCAGCGGACAGTCCTCGGGCATCCGAAGATTTGCGGTCGGGTAGCCGAGATCCCGGCCCCGTTTGTCGCCATGCTGGACTTGCGATTCGAAAAACCACCGGTAACCAAGGAGGGCATTCGCTTCGGCCATGTCGCCGGTCGCAAGGTTCTCCCGGATGCGCGAGGACGAAATCACGTCAGCATTCTCGTCTTCTTCGCGCTGGACGATTGTCACGCCAAAGCCGTGCTGGGCTCCGGCAGCGCGCAAGTAATCCGGTGTGCCTTGGCGGGCGCGGCCGAAGTGGAAGTCATAGCCGGTAACGGCGTGGGAAATGCCGAGCGTGTCGATCAGAATATCTTGAACGAACGCGTTGGCTTCAACGGCTGCAAAGTCTTTGGTGAAAGGGAGGATCAAAGCACCGTCTAGCCCGCAGACGCGCAACATTTCGGTCTTGAGCGGCGGTGGGGTCAGCCGGAACACGGGCTTTGCCGGATTGAACACGGTGCGCGGATGCGGTTCGAAACTCATTGCGAAGACCGGGTGATGCGTTCCGCGGCCAAGTCCGAGGGCAGCGTCAAGAACAGCCCGGTGGCCACGGTGTACGCCGTCAAAATTGCCAATCGCAACCACACCGCCTTTGAGACTGGAAGGAAAACTCTCCAGCGATTCGGCGATTCGAAACTCAGAGGATGGGGTGCGGTTCATGCAGCTGACCTATGCGCAAGGTGGCGTTCGTTTTGACTATCCGGAGCGGACGAAGAAAACCCGCCCGTTTAAAGCCGCGTGGAACGTGCCGCCAACACCAAAAAAGGTCAAGCTGCTCACATGATGAAATTGAACCGGGTTTGATCAGATCAAAGCCGGGAGCGGTCTTCGGTCTTGCTCGGAACCTTGACCAAAGCTTCGCCTTCAAGCACCACGGTGTCTTCAACACTACAAATGCAGGACAGCCGGGCCCTGTTGCCGCGCTCCATAAGTTCTTCGACGCGCACGGTCACGGTGACATCATCGCCGATCTTTACCGGTGCCTTGAAATTCAAGGTCTGCGACAAGTAGATCGCACCAGGCCCGGGCAGGCGGGTGCCAAGAACAGCGGAAATCAGGCTTGCGGTATAAAGGCCGTGCGCGATCCGCGTTTTGAACGGCGTTCTGGCTGCGAAGTGCTCAGATAGGTGGATCGGGTTTCTGTCGCCCGACACTTCGGCAAAGCCCACCACGTCGGAGGAACTGACATGTTTTACGAGTTCTTCCGTCATGCCGACGGTGAGATCTTCGAAACAGAGTTTTTGCAATTCCAGCATGATGTTTTCGGCCCTGTATTTCCCGTTTTTTTGTGCGTTGGACGCTAAGCGCGCCCGGGAATTCTGACAATTAGGCTTTCGGTGAAGAAAAAAAGTGTCTGTTATTAACGGTCTTTTCAGTTGCTGCCGTTAGTTTGCGTTGAGTGTGGGGAGGTGAGGACACAAATGAATGTGTCGCTCTCCTTCGAAGTCATAACGCGTTTCCAACGGCCCACGGCCAGGGGCCGCGCACCTTGACAGTATGGAGTAGACAATGGCCCTTGATCTTCAGATGCCGGTCCTCGTGGTCGATGACTACAAGACGATGATTCGCATCATTCGCAACCTTCTGAAACAGCTCGGTTTCGAAGACATTGACGACGCTGCGGACGGCACCGAAGCCTTGGAAAAAATGAAGCAGCGCCGCTATGGTCTTGTGATCTCGGACTGGAACATGGAGCCGATGACCGGTTACGAACTGCTGAAGCAGGTTCGCGCCGATGGTTCCCTCAGCAAAACACCGTTCATCATGGTGACAGCTGAATCCAAGACCGAAAACGTGATTGCAGCAAAAAAAGCCGGTGTAAACAACTACATCGTGAAGCCGTTCAATGCGCAGACATTGAAAGGGAAAATTGAGGCTGTCTTCTCCGACTAAAACACTTTGGCTTGGCGGGGACCGGTGTGCGTCTCCTTCTCCGCCGTTGCCGGCATTCTTTTTCAAGTTAAGCAGCCGGGCTGGGCAGGCAGGCTGCAGCCGGACAATTGCGCCAAAAATGTTTTATTGCCGGTTTTCAAGAGCTCGGCATCTGCTGTTTGGAGGCGGCGGTTAAGCAATGGACACCATTGAAAGGCTGGATCTCATGGCCAAAATAAAACAAGAAAATGTCGCGCAAATCATCGATTTCCTGGAACAAAACAAGACCCGGGATGGGGAAGTTTCCCTAAACGATGTCATGCATCTTGCCGAAGTCATGTCGGGGTCCATGCACGACTTTTTGTCGACAGTTCAGCCGGCTGTTACGGAAGAGCTGACGGCGATTGCCAAAGAAATCACGCGTATGAAGCAGGAGATTTCCGCGCTTCGTGCAAATGATATGACCGGCAACAAGATCCCGGATGCCGGCCGCGAACTCGACGCCATCGTCGAAGCGACCGAGAACGCGACCAACACCATCATGGAAGCCGCCGAAGAAATCATGGCCGCGGATCCGAGTGATTCCGAGGCCTATCAGGATCTTGTCAGCAACAAGATGATCGGCATCTTCGAGGCCTGTACCTTCCAGGACATCACCGGTCAGCGGATCTCAAAGGTGGTTGAAACCCTGCGCTTCATTGATGAGCGGGTGACCTCCTTCATTGAACAGCTGCGCATCCCGGCGAGTTTTGAAACCGAGATCGAGGAAACCGATGAAGAGCGCCGCAAGCGGGAGCTGATCCTTCACGGACCGCAGCACTCCGGCGAAGGCGTTTCCCAAAATGACATCGACGCGCTCTTGGGCGACAGCCAGGCAGACATCGACAAGCTGTTCGACTGATCATCGCCGGACACAGAATTGAAAAAGGCCGCTCCCTTGGGCGGCCTTTTTGTTGTTCCATCAGGAACTTGCCAGGGCAAAAACGAGTCCGCTGCTTGGATGAGAGTGTCGAGCGAAATGCCGGTAAGGCCTCTCAGATTCCTTCCAGCACGATCTTGCCCTTAGACTTTCCACTTTCAAGCAAAGCGTGGGCCTTCATAAGGTTTGCCGCGCTGATCTTGCCAAAGCTCTCGGCGACCGTCGATTTGATTGCTCCTGCATCAATCAAGGACGCAACTTCATTCAATATGTCTCCCTGGCGTTGCATGTCAGCTGTTCCGAACATCGGGCGTGTAAACATGAACTCCCAATGGACCGAGATCGCTTTGGACTTGAAGGGCATAATGTCGAAGGTGTCGGGATCGTCAATCAGCCCGTACCGGCCCTGCGGTGTCATGATCTCAGAAACTTCTGCGGAATAAAGATGGGAATGGGTCGTCGAGTACACGAAATCGATGCTACCGACGCGCAGAGCATCGATCTGCGGCCCGAGGGCCTCGGCGTGACTGATAACGTGATGCGCCCCCAACTCTTCTACCCATGCTTTCGTTTCTGGTCTCGAAGCTGTCGCGATGATTGTCATATCTGAAAGAGCACGGGCCAGCTGGATGGTAATGGACCCCACACCACCCGCTCCGCCGATGACCAAAAGCGTGTTGTTGCCGCCGGGGATCGCTTCGTTTATCTGCAATCTGTCGAACAGCATTTCGTAGGCGGTAAGGCTCGTCAGCGGCATGGCGGCGGCTGCATCGGTAGGTATTGAGCTTGGCGCTTTGCCAACGATCCTTGCGTCCACCAGGTGGAACTCGGAGTTTGTGCCCGGCCGGTTCACCGCACCCGCATAGAAGACACGATCACCTATCGAGAAATTTGTGACAGCGTCACCTAAACCAACAACTTCACCGGCGGCATCCCAGCCCAAGATATCGGGTTTCCCGTTCGTGGGTGCACGCCGCTGGCGGATTTTAGTATCGACTGGATTAACGGAGATCGCATCGACCTTCACCAAGAGGTCATGTTCCGACGCTGTTGGCGTTTCAGTTTTGAAGTCAATCAATGCGTCGGGCCGGTCAATCGGCCCAGTTTCAAGATATCCAACTGCTTTCATGGCGTGCTCCTTTGATCTGGCGCTTAGCCTATGATGGTCATCTCGTTCAGCGTGAATTCTTCAACAGCACCATCCGTGGCCTCCATGTATGCTGCCAGGTGTGGCGCACCCATGTGGGTCTGCCACAACTCACGGCTTTCCCAGTTCTCATAAAACATGAAGTGCGCTGGATTATCGTTGTCCTGGTGTAAGTCGTAGTTGATGCACCCTTGTTCGGCGCGGGTGACGTCGATGAGCTTGAGAAGCTCAGCCTTCACCAGGCCGATCTTGTCCGGGTAGGCTTTGATGTTGGCGACAATTGTCAGCTTAGTCATTGGAAATATCCTTTGTTTTATTTCTCAAACCGCAATTTACGAGGCCGCTTATCCGGGATAAACAGGAGTTCTCCGAAAACATAATCCGGAAATATCGGCTAATGCTTCTCGATAATCTTCGATTGTTCATGATCATCGCGGAGAGGGGCAGTCTCGCGGCAGCGGCCCGCGAAACCGGAATATCGACGACCACTGTCTCCGAACGCCTGGCTGCACTCGAAGCTCATTACGGCGTGGTGTTGTTCAATCGCACAACACGGTCCATCAGCTTAACGGAGGAGGGCCGTACGCTTGTTACCGGTGCACGGGCGGTTCTGAGTGAAGTTGCGGATCTGGACACACGCATTCGTCATGGGGTCGAGACCCTCTCCGGGTTAATCCGGATCTCAGCGCCTGTCGATTTGGGCCGCAGCATCGTCTCGTGGGCGATATCGGCATTCACCGAAGAAAACCCTGAAGTTTCTATCGAACTATCCTTGTCGGACGGATACGTTGACCTGGTCGGTCAAGGATTTGACATGGCAGTTCGTTTTGGAAACGTGACAGATTCCACCCTAAGGGTGCGGAGCCTCGGGACTTTTCAACGCCTTATCTGTGCTGCACCGGAATATCTGAAGAGGCATGGCACCCCGAAAACCCCTGAAGATCTGATGAACCATAATTGTCTTGTGATGCGCTTTGGAGAGACCTTGGACAATGTTTGGGAATTCGGCAAAAAATCAAAAAAGAAACGGGTAACAGTTCGTGGGAGCCGGGTGGTGAACGATGGCTGGCTCATCCGGTCCTGGGCCTTGGCAGGACACGGCATTGTTTTAAAGTCCGAGTTGGATGTCGCCGAAGACATTCGATCCGGAGCCTTGGTATCTTTGCTTTCTGAGCATTTGCCGCCGCCGAACCCGCTCCAAATGATGTTCCCGCCAGGAAGAGCACAGCCGCGACGTGTTACGGCTTTCGCTGACCACCTTCGCAGGACAGTTCCGGTTTCCCGCTTTGACGTGTCGAGTGTTCGCTCGAATATTGAGACGTATAGCTAAGGCAAATATGAATGAGTTCCCGTTCAAGCGTAATTCCGCTACCGCGCAATTCCCGCGGGCCGGTCATTCATACCGCAACACGAGCCTGAATTTCGCCCAGTTCAGCCCCTCACCAGGACAGCCGCGGGATGGCGGCGCGGGCGCGCAGGCCTTCTTCGATCAGACGCTTGCGGATCAGGTGCTCTTCCGGGGCTTCGCTCGGTCCGAAGTCCGAGGCGTGGATGCCGGCGGTTATGAACAGAACGTCGATGTCCTGGGACACGGCGCCGCGGATGTCGGTCGGCAGGCCATCACCAATTGCCAGAACATCTTCCTTTGCGATTGTTGTCCCGGCGTGCTCGGCCAAACGCCGCAGACCCGCCTCATAGATCGGCGCGTGCGGTTTGCCGAGAATGGCAACTTCGCCGCCGAGATCTTCGTAAAGCCGCGCAAGAGCCCCGGCGCACCAGACCAGGCGGTCGCCCCGTTCCACAACGATGTCTGGGTTGGCGCAGATCATCAAAAGGTTGCGCGCCGCCAGTTTCTCCAGGCGCTCCCGGTAATCGTCAGGTGTTTCCGTCTCATCATCCCGGAACCCCGTACAGCTGATCGCGTCTGCCTCCTCGTCAACGCTGGTGAAGGTCGCTTTCAGATTGTGATAGAGCGGCTGGTCGCGGTCCGGTCCGATGTGCAGCAGCGTCTTGGAACCTTGAGCTTCCAGGACTTCGCGGGTGACATCGCCTGAGCTGACGATGCTGTCGTAAGCCTCTTCCGGCACGCCCATGTTCGTCAGCATTTCGGCGACATATTTTGCCGGCCGCGGGGCATTGGTGATCAAAACCACATGGCCGCCGGTTTCTTCCCGGAAGCGCCGCAATGCGATATGTGCCTCTTCAAACGCGGACACGCCGTTGTGCAGCACGCCCCAGACATCGCACAAGATGCCCTTGTATTGCGGGGCAAGGGCATGGAGCCCGTCAACAAGAAGCGGTGCAGAAACGGTCATGGCGGCTCACTCGGATGAGAAATTATCTGATAGGATTGCGCGGAATCGAAGTAAATCCGGCGCGGACCATATCCGAAGCGCGCGTCAAACGGAACCAATCAAAGGGCAATTCATGCAGGTCAGGCAACTTGGCGAACAGGTGATCAACCAGATTGCCGCCGGCGAGGTCATTGAACGGCCTGCCAGCGTGATCAAGGAGCTGGTTGAAAACGCCGTTGATGCCGGGGCGTCGCAAGTTGACATCATCACCGCTGCGGGCGGCAAAACGCTGATGCGGGTCGCCGATGACGGGGCCGGCATGCGTCAGGACGATCTCAAACTGGCCATCCGCCGTCACTGCACCTCCAAGATTTCCGATGATGACCTGTTTGATATCCGCACGCTCGGGTTTCGCGGGGAGGCGTTGCCGTCGATTGGCTCCGTGGCCCGTCTCGTCATTCAGACCCGCCACGGCGAAGAAGAACACGCCTGGGCGATCGCCGTGGAAGGCGGCAAGGAACAGCCGATTGTGCCTGCCGCCCGCTCAAAGGGCACCCAGGTTGAAGTCCGTGATCTGTTCTTCGCGACACCAGCCCGTCTGAAATTCTTGAAGTCCGACCGCGCCGAAGCCGCCGCCATCACCGAGATCGTCAAGCGGATTGCGCTTGCCTATCCGCATATCGGGTTTTCACTGTCCGGTGCCGACCGCCAGCCGCAATCCTGGCCGGCAGCGCGCGGAGACGAGCCGCATCTGGCCCGGATCGCTCAGATTTTGGGGCCCGATTTCGTCGACAACGCCATGGAAATCGATGCGGCGCGTGAAGGGGTCCGGCTCACCGGGTATGCTGGTTTGCCCACCCATCACAGGGGCAATGCCCAGCATCAATTCTTTTTCGTCAATGGCCGACCAGTGAAGGACAAGCTTCTTTTGTCCGGTTTGCGCGGGGCTTATGCAGACGTTCTTGCGCGCGATCGTCATCCGGTGGTGGTGCTCTTCATTGATCTGGATCCGGCTCTGGTGGACGTGAACGTCCATCCGGCCAAATTCGATGTGCGCTTTCGCGATGCGCAGTTGGTCCGCGGCCTGCTTGTCGGGGCGATCAAGCATGCTCTGGTCCAAGCGGGGCACCGGTCGTCGACGTCCAACGCAGCCGTCGCCTTGGACGCGCTTCGAAAACAATCTCCACAGCCGGGAGGGCCATCCGGTGCCACTTCTCACGCTTACGGTTCTGCAGCGAGCGGACCGGCAAATGCGCACGGGTTCGGAGCAACGGCAACGGCGGAGCGCTGGGCGCCGGAGGCTTTTCGGCCATTGGAGACGGCACCAAATCCTGTGCCGGGATTTGCTGAAGATCGGGTTTCAGAGGTCCAGAATGGCTTTTCTGCTCTGGCCACACCGTCAGCCGATGCAAGGGCACATGATGTTCCGCTGGCCTCGGAGAAAACCGAGCTGCCACTTGGCGCCGCGCGGGCACAGGTCCATGAAACCTACATCATCGCGCAAACAGAAGATGGCGTTGTTATCGTCGATCAGCATGCTGCGCACGAACGGCTTGTTTATGAGCGCCTGAAAGTGGCCTTGGCCAAAAAGGATGTTGCCCGGCAGATCCTTTTAATCCCGGAGGTTGTCGACTTGCCGGAAGAAGATGCCGCCCGGCTGGCGGAACGCGCAGAGGATCTGGAAAAGGTTGGTCTGTCGCTTGAGGCGTTTGGGCCGGGTGCCATCGCGGTTCGCGAAACACCGGCAATCCTTGGCGACATGGACATTCAGGGCATGGTGCGCACGCTCGCCGATGAACTCGCCGAATGGGAGACCGCCGACAGTCTTCGGGAGAAACTTGACCACGTTGCCGCCACGATGGCCTGCCATGGATCGGTTCGAGCCGGACGCCGCATGCGGCCGGAAGAAATGGACGCCCTCTTGCGCGACATGGAAGCAACACCACTTTCTGGGCAGTGCAACCATGGGCGCCCGACCTGGGTTGAACTGAAACTCAGCGATATCGAAAAGCTTTTCGGCCGCAAGTAACAGCCAGTGGGAAATCCGTCCCATACGGCGAGATCGGCAGCCGTTTGGAGACCGGAATGACCGCAGAAGACAGCAACAACAGCACACCGCCTGCACCGGACGGCACGGGAACCGCGCGGAAGGTTGGCAGGACTGTCAGAAAAGGCCTGGTCGCTGGCGCGATCGCCTATGGCATTGTGGCCGGCTACATGTACCTCAATCAGCGGAATTTCGTTTTTGTGCCAACCGGTGAACTTGAATCCCCGGAAGTAAAAGGGCTGGAGAACGTCACCGTCGAAACGGTCTCAATGCAAGACGGCACCAACGTGACCGTTTGGACGTCTGAGGGGCGTGAAAATACGCCAATCGTTCTTTATTTCCACGGCAACTCCAGCAATTTGTCGACGCGCCACAAACGCTTTGCGCAGGTTTTGGACAGTGGTTTTGGGCTCTATGCGCCGAGTTATCGCGGCTATCCGGGAAGCGAAGGCGCCCCGTCCGAGGCTGCCTTTATTCAAGATGCGCTGGAGCATTTTGACAAGGCCTCGGCGGCTGGCCGACCGGTTATCCTGCACGGTGAGAGCTTGGGTACAGGTGTTGCCACTGCCGTCGCAGAACAGCGCCCGGACGCTGAGTTGCTCGTCCTGGAAGCGCCCTATACAGCTCTGGTCGACATTGCGTCCGAGCAATATCCCTGGTTGCCCGTGTCAGTGCTCATGAAGGATCCAATGCCGACGCGGGAGCGGATTCAGAACATTCAAAGCCCGGTTCTCATCGTGCATGGAACGGATGACCGGGTGATCCCTGTGGCGCACGGAGAACGCTTGTACGAGCTGGCGCCTGAGCCGAAGACACTCAAGATCGTTGAAGGCGTCAGCCACAGCGGTCTTTGGGGCAACGGTCTCTGGGACGCGGTCCAAGACGTTTACTGCGCCTCGAAGCTTGAAACGCGCACCTGTTGAGTTTGGGCGAAAACCCAAGCCGAACAGTGCTCAGGAATGTCCGTGTGCATCACGCACTGCGCGGCGGTAATGCCCGAAGTCTTCCTCGCGGCTCAAAACGTCTTCTGAACCCGAAGCGTTGTGTAGATTTCATCCGTATCGGAAAGTCCGGACGCTCTATCGAAATCGACGTTCCGGTATTGCATTTCAGCGCCAATATCCAGACTCGAAACCGGTGACCACACGAGATTTCCGGTCACAGTCCATTGATTGAAATCGTAACTGTCCAAGGCGGCATCGACGGTGTGGTAACCACCTTCCAGATTGGCCGTAACCGTGTCGGTTACGGCGTGACGCCAGCCCCCGGCAACGTTCCATGTTTTTGTTGTTTTGGTGGAGCCGCCAACATTGATGGCGTCGGTGATCCGGCCATTCCAACTGTCGAGTGGGAAACGGCTTGCGCCGTCAGAATAGCCCACTTGGAGAACAACTTTGTCCCGGTCACCAAGGAAAGGAACCTTGATCTCCGCGCCGGCTCCGACAGCCCAGCCCAGAGCAGATTCTGATGCCGTGTCGACGAAATAGACTTGGTGTAATGCGCCCATTATTTGCGCGGAACCCCAGGCCTGATCGATCCGGATGTTGGCGACAGCGTCTGGGATCTTAAAGCCGCCATACCCGTTGGCGTTCGGAGAAACCAGTTCCACCCGGCGGGAAACCGGACTTTCAATTGAAAGGCTGGCGGACACCCCGTTGCCGAATGCACGGGTATAGGCAGCAACGTTTGATTTGGTATCGGAGTAGGAGGTGACCCGGGCGCCGAAAGAATAACCTGTCCAGAAGTCCCAGAACGATTGAGCCCGGCCAAAGGTGAACCCGCCGAACTGGATGAAGCTGTACTCCAGCTCCAAGGAGTTAGAGCTGCTGTCGTTGTCGTTTGTCACGAAGACGGCGTTATAGGTCCGCAACAGCCCGTACTTGGTCGAAGTGCGCGAATCCAGATAGCTGTAGCCGCGGGCCCGGAACGTTGTTCCTGTTGCCGCCTTGTCTGACCAATTGTTCGGTCCACTGCCATAATTGTTCAGCCGGGCTTCAATACGAACGCGGCCTCCAACACGCATGCAGGTTTCCGTGCCCGGCAGGTAAAAGAACCGGTTGCCGTAGGCATCACAAATCCGCAGGTAGTCTATCGGTTCTGGTGCAACGGGAAGGTCGGCGGCAAATGCGGGACCGGCGAGCATCACCATGCTCGCTCCAAGGATGGCAGATCTGATCATGACGCGATGTCTCGATAGTTTAATGGTTCGCGAGCCGTTACCATAGCGTGTCTTGCATGACAGTTTTCAGCGTAGTCAGGGTGTTCGTGAATTCACCTGTGCTTCGTTGCAATTACGCAACAGAGTGTGGTCAGCGCCGGCCTTGGAAAAATCCTTTTAAGAGAGCTGCCGATTGGCGTTCTCCTATACCGGCATATGTCTCAGGGGCATGGTGGCAAATAGGCTGGCAGAAAAAGCGGGTTCCGTGGTCGACAGCGCCGCCCTTTTCGTCTCTGGCACCATAATAAAGCCGGCGGATCCGGGCAAAGGAAATGGCGCCGGCGCACATGGCGCATGGTTCCAGCGTCACATAGAGATCGCACTCCGGAAGCCGCTGGGAATGTAGCGCGGCACAGGCCGCGCGGATAACCAGGACTTCGGCATGTGCGGTCGGGTCGCTCAGTTCCAGGGTCCGGTTGCCGTCCCGGGCCAAGATCTCCCCGTTGCGCACCAGAACGGCACCCACGGGGACTTCACCGCGTTCCGCAGCCGCCGCAGCTTCCTCCAGGGCGATATCCATGAAGGTCTTTTCGGCAAAGTTGTTGTCTTGAGAGGTCATGCCGTCTTTTCCATATCCGCCGTTTTAAGGCGGTACGGGGCATCCGTCAGCTGCAAAAGTACGAGAATTTGGGTTCCGGATACCGTCTTCGGGTACGATTACTTTGAAATGGTGAAAACAAGCGATTCCCGAACGCGTTCTGCTCTGCTATGACGCGCCTATGACGACAAAGAAATTCCCTCCTAAACGGTCTGGCCCGGACAACGGCCGGAACCGACCCAAACGCGCAGCAGACAACCGCGGTCCGCGCAAGCCGGCGCCGCGCAAATCCGCTCCCAAAGCCGGCGAGGCGGGTGACGCACCGCGCGTGACCATTCCTGACACAGACAGCGGCGAACGTATCGCCAAGGTCATGGCCCGTGCCGGCTTGTGCTCCCGCCGGGAGGCTGAGACCTGGGTCATGAACGGCCGGGTCGAGGTCAATGGAAAGGTATTGACCACGCCAGCAGTCACTGTCACCGGCAAGGACAAGGTTCTGGTGGACGGCGAACCTCTGCCGATGCGCGAACGGACACGGCTGTGGCTCTACCACAAGCCGCGCGGCCTGGTGACGACTAACAAAGACCCGGAAGGCCGGCCGACCGTGTTCGACCGCCTGCCGGATGATCTTCCGCGGGTCTTGACCGTTGGGCGTCTCGACATCAATACCGAAGGCTTGTTGCTGCTAACCAATGATGGTGGTCTTGCCCGGGTCCTGGAATTGCCTGCAACCGGTTGGCTGCGCCGCTACCGCGTGCGCGCCTTTGGCAAGATTACACAGGCCGAACTTGATACCTTGAATGACGGTGTGGCGATTGACGGCGTGCTCTATGGCGCGATCGAGGCGACACTGGACAAGGAACAGGGCGGCAATGTCTGGATGACGGTTGGTCTGCGAGAGGGCAAGAACCGCGAAGTCAAACGTGTCCTTGAACATCTGGGGATGTCGGTCAACCGGCTGATCCGCCTATCCTATGGTCCATTCCAGCTCATGGATCTCGCCGAAGGCGATGTACGGGAAATTCGCGGCCGTGTTCTTCGCGACCAGCTGGGAGATGCCTTGGCGGAAGAGGCAGGCGCCGACTTCGATGCACCGATCTTCCATATGCCGAAGCAGGAAGAGGACAAGAAACGGTCCGGTCCGCGTGGCGGTGGCCGGGATGGCTCCTCGGAAAAAGGTCAGGGCAAATGGCTGACCGCGCGTGAGGGCAAGTCGGCGACAGATCGAAAGAAAGCCTCGCGGAGCGACGACGGTGGCCCAAAACAGGGCAAGCGGAGAAACGAAGGGCCACGCCGGGAGAAAGTCTCACCGCGGTCAAAGTTCCGCATGACGTCCGAACCGCGGTTTCGCAAGGATTACAACGAAGAGCGTCCGACCTTGCCGCAACGCCGGATTTGGGGAGATGAAGGCCTCGTTGAGGACAAACAGCAGGAGCGTCGCACAAACCGCGACAAAGGTGATCGGAAGGGCGGACCTCGCGAAGACCGTCCGTTCCGCGGCGACCGGCCAGAGCGCGGCAATCGCTCAGATCAAGGTGGACGGTCAGAAGGGCGGGATCGCGCAGGCCGTGGTGACCGCCCGGATCGGGGCGACCGGTCAGGCCGCAGTGGCCGTCCAGACCGTGGCGGCCGTCCGGATCGCGGTGGCCGTCCGCCGCGCCGCGGAGACCGTTCGTGAGAATAGTTGCCGGACGTTTCAAGGGCGCTGCATTGGCAGCGCCCAAGTCAAATGCCACGCGGCCGACCAGCGACCGGTTACGCGAAACTGTCTTCAATATCCTTGCGCATGGGCTTGAGTTCGAGATTGATGGATGCCGGGTCCTCGACCTTTTTGCCGGCACAGGAGCGCTCGGTTTTGAGGCCATCAGCCGTGGTGCGCGGCACTGCACCTTTATCGAAGAAGCCGCTGAACCGCGTGGTGTCATCCGCCGGAACATGGAAAGCCTCGGGCTCAATGGCGCTGCCAAGATATTCCGGCGGGATGCGACCAAGCTCGGCGAACCGGGAACGATTGAACCCTTCGATTTGGTTTTCGCTGACCCGCCTTATGACAAGGGGCTGGGAGAGCGGGCACTCGTTTCTGCTGCGACAGGTGGATGGCTGAAGCCAGGCGCGATCTGCATTCTGGAAGAGCGAGGCTCCGCGGACGTTGATGTCCCGGAGGGGTTCACGGAACTAGACCGGCGCAAGGCCGGTGACAGTCAGGTTCTGTTTTTGCGGTTTGATCAGGAGTAATCGCGTTCTGATCTATGCTCCGCCGGGCATCATGATGTAGACCGTTTTTTCCGCTGGCAGGGTGCTACGGCTCACGGTCACACTTGAAGTCTCCGCACGGACGATCCGGTAGCCCTGTTCCGTTGCCCTGCCCATGAACGCCGGAAGGGCCCCAGCGAAATGAAAATGCATCGGAATGATCATCGACGGACTGATGGTAGCCAGCACATCCATAAGGCTGTCGAGCCTGAGGGTCGAAGAGTTGTCAATGGCGGCGAAAACGACATCAATCTGCCCAAGGCGCAGCAAATCGTTTTCCGTCAGCCGGTGATGCAAATGCCCCAAGTGGGCGAGGCACAAATCCGCGGCTTCAAAGATAAAGATTGAGTTGCCGAGCCGGCGGCTCTCCCCATCCCAGCCACGAATGTTGGTCTGAATGTTTCGAACGCGAACATCGCCAACAAAGATATCATGATCCATCGGCCCGCCGTTCCGGTTCCAGCCATACAGAAGATGTTCGATGTTCGGGTCCGGATTTAGCGAGTAGTGGGTGCTGTGGGCCCCGTTCATCGTGGCGATCGTCGGCGGAAGAAACGGACGGTAGATGTCATTGTAATCGGTTGCGATGCGGATCCCCTGAGGGGTTTCCAGCTCGAAGGTAGAATGCCCGATGTAGCGAATGCTGACTTGATCTGGCTCCAGATTGGCGTTCCACACCCGGACTTCGCCCGGTCGCAACGGCTTGTACGGGGCATCAGCGACGACCTGGCAGATCGCCAGAGCAGGGCCAGCAAAGAGAAGAATTGCCGAAAAGAAGGTGAGAAGGAACGCCGCATTGCTTTCAAAGCGTCGACGAGACCAGGTAGCCGGTCGGATGCAATGGATGGACTGCCACATGCTGAACGATCCCCACTCGCGAGTGTCACCCAAATAATACTAGGCTTTCAGGCAAGACCGGCAAGGAATTATGGGTGATCGCGAGGAATTTGATCGGTTGGACAATCATTTGCCCAAAGAAAAGGCAACCGGCCTGTTGGACGGTTGCCAGGTGGGGGCAGGTGGGAGGAAGGACCCGCCCCGGAAACTCAATCAAACGATGTGAAGGCTGACCGGCGGTCTTGTGCCGCGGGGGCGGGTCTTCAGGTCGTCAGTGGCCGCACCGGCAGTTTTGGATTGCAGATAGATCATTTCGCCGGCTGTTCCGGCTTCTCGGACGAGGTCGGATTGTTCGCATTGGGCGGCAAGTTGAAGGCCCAGACTGCGCAAATGGGCGCGCCGGTAGCAGTAAACTGCCATTGCAGCGCGTTGCGCTGCTGGCCATTGGCCAGTGATCTCAGCCGTCGCGTTCAGGGCAGAATCCAGAAGTTTCTTCAGGATGTCATCCGTGACGGGGCAAGTCTCTAAATCTGCGGATCCCTTTGCCATCGGTATTGCTCTACTCCTCGGTTCATAGAGAAGGATCGCGAAATTCAGTTAATTGAGTCTTAAGTATCCACAGTCGGTAAATTAAGCGAGGGAACTTTCTTGAATAGTATTTGAGATTATTTGATGGAATCGCTTGTTGTATTTAGCAGTTCTGTCAATTTGGCCCGTGTCACACCACGTAAGGTTTCGGACTTTTCCAGAATTGCACCCGCTTTCAGAAAATCGAGGACGCGGGTATTGTCATGCTGCGGGCGGATCAGGATATCCGGTTGATCCAGTTTGAGTTTTTGTGCTGTGATTGTCTGCATCAAGATTTGCGAAGATCCGAAAATCGAGTCCAGCATGCTGATGTCAGCCGGATTTGAACGCGGAACCGGGGCGCCGACAACGTCAACTGCGACCACAAAATCGCACTCTTCCCGCAAGCCGTCGAAGGGCAACGGATTTACAACACCTCCGTCGATCAGAAATCTTCCCTGATGCCGGACAGGACGAAAAACGGCTGGAATCGAAATAGAGGCTGCAATAGCGGGTAGCAGCGGGCCGGTTTCGAAATCGACCTCAGTGCAGCCGAAATAATCGGTTGCCAGGATTCGCAAGGGGACATCGAGGTCTTCAAATCGGGGTGGCAGATGCTCGGCGACAAAGGCGTCCAGCACACCGACGGGGTCGAATTGAACCGGCCCGGCACGGAAGAGGTCCCGGATGCGTTTGGGGCCAAGTTTCCAAAAGCGCGATAGGACTTTATTGCTGTCGGCAAACAAATCCAGAGCGATGGCGCGCAGGTCCTCACCGCTGTGCCCGGCAGCATAGCCTGCCCCAAAGATCGCACCGATAGATGTTCCGGCGATTTTGTGGGGTCTGATCCCCAAATCGTCAAACGCTTCAAGAACGGGAATGTGGGCAAGGCCCCTTGCTCCGCCGCCGCCAAGGGCCAGGCCGATCTTGGGATACGACGCGTTTTGCAGCATGTGGCCTGATGCCTCTGTTGATTGTTCGGCGGGTGTCGGAGACGTATTGTCGCTCAACGGCCCGTTGGCCACTCGTTGCCTGATCATAACGTCAGCAGTGTGACGGTGTGATGGGCAGGTCCTAAAACACGAAATAAAGGTCTTCTGCGGTTTCCGACATCCAGTTGGTAGCGTCTTCAAAACGCAGGGGCTTGGCAATGAGGAAGCCCTGGACTGCAAAGTCGCCCATCATGCGCAGGCGGTCATATTGCTCTTCCGTCTCGACACCTTCGCAAACAACCGAAATATTGAGCGAGCGGGCCAGATGGATCAGCTGGTTGATCAGGATTTCTTTGCGGTCATCTTCCAGCAGCTGCTGGGTAAACGAGCGGTCGATTTTCAAACCGTTGATGGGAAGATCGACCACGTGAGTGAGTGAGGCATAGCCGGTGCCGAAATCATCCAGCTCCACATGCACGCCCATTTCATAAAGATCCTTGAGCGTCGACAGGTGACCTGATTTGTGGTCGTCCAAGAACACCGATTCCAAGACTTCGGCTGTGATCCGTTCTGGTGCCAGATCATGCCGCTCCATAGCGGTTTTGAATTGATCGAACAGCATGCCAGAGGACAGGTGCGCCGGAGAAACGTTTACCGAAATCCGGCCGAAATCCAGTCCCGCATCCTGCCAGGATTTGGCTGCCGCAAACGCCTTGTCGAGAACAATTTCGCCAAGAACGGCGGCAAAACCCGTCTTTTCAACGACGGGCAGGAATTCCCCTGGAGAGACGACGCCGCGCTCCGGATGCTGCCAGCGGACAAGGGCTTCGACCCCGACGACCTTGTGCGTGCGCATGTTGACTTGTGGCTGGAAGACCAGGAAGAACTCGTCGCGTTGAGCTGCCATGTGCAACTCGCGTTCAAGTTCCGCTTCCTTGTCGTTCACGGACTGCAGGTCGGATGAATAGAATGTAAACCGGTCCTTGCCGCTGTGTTTGGACCGGTAAAGCGCAAGGTCCGCATTCACCAGAAGTGTTTCAAAGTTCGTGCCATGGTCCGGGCACAGGGCAATCCCCATGCTGACGGTCGGCCAGAAGGTTGTGCCGTTGAACTCCATCGGGGCACGCATCAGCCGGCGTGCGCGCTCACACAATTCGTTCGGATCGGAGTCTGAGGAATTGGCCAGAATAACAAACTCATCGCCGCCCCAACGGTAGGGCGTCCCGAGCCCGCGGCTGACTTCGCGCAGGCGGCGTCCTGTTTCTGCAAGGCAATAATCACCCGCCAGGTGCCCAAGCGTGTCATTGACCCGTTTGAAATTGTCCATATCAACATGGATGAGGAATGCCGGCTTTTTGGTTTTGGCGAACCGCTTTCCGGCATCGCGCTGACAACCGGCGCGGTTCGAGAGTTTCGTCAGAGGATCAAAATAGGCAAGGCGCTCAGCGCGTTCCTTCGCGTCCCGGGTTTCAGATTCGCGCTGAACCCGCTCCGAAATGTCGTTCGCCATGGCGACGATGCGATTACGGCCCTGGTCGCGCACCATCTGGATCTGGAAATCGACCGGATAATCTGTTCCATCTTTCCGGCGCTGTTGGGCCTCGCCCGTGATATTGGCCTCTGTACCCTCAGCCAAAGGCACGAGTTTCTCAGCAATGGTAGAGCGGCTAAACTCCTGATTGATGTCCCAGAGCGTCAGATTTTGCAGCTCGGTCAGTGTGTAGCCGAGATTCGTAATCGCGCAGGCGTTTGCGTATTCAACTTGGTAGGTATCGGCGTTGAGGACATAGATCTCGTTGAGCGACGTCTCGAGGATCTTTGCCATCAGCGTGTTCTGGCGTTCCGTGTTGGACCGTTCCGTAATGTCGTGGACAGTGCCGATACCCCGGACGCTCCGGCCATTTTCGCCTTTGAAGACACGCCCTTTGGTGTGGATCCGTGCTAGCGAGCCATCAGCTCTCAAGATCGAATGCTCCAGATCAAAAGGCTGGCATTGCGCGAGAGCATGATGAATGACTGACTTGACCCGGGGCAAATCGGTTGCTGGCACGCGCTCGATCAATCGCTCAAGCAGGTTGCCAGACGCTGTCGTGGGCGAAATACCGGTAATCCGGAAAAACTCTTCCGAGGCAGAGATCTCTTTCGTGCTGAGATCGCACTCCCAGCTTCCGATTGAGGCAATCGCTTGAGCCTCAAGAAGCTGGGCACGGCTGCGTTCCAGTTCCTTGGTGTTGGAACTGACAGCTTCTTCCAGGCTGGACCATGTGCGGCCAATTCGGCGTTGAAGCCGGGCCAGGAGCCGCTGCATGACAACCCAGGCAAGGATCGCGAAGCCCAAGGAGACAAGCAGCACGACGAGGGTGGTTTTGAAAAAGGCGTTTGCAGCAGCTGTAACGTCCCGCTGCAGCATGATTTTCGAGCCCGGCGCAGCATTCGCCAATGGAAGAGCGAGGCCCTCGGTCATGAGAACCGTGTCATCTTCCTTGAACAGCAATGGAACATCGGCTGATGCTGCTTGTGGGTTCTGCTCGTTGGAACCGACGGTGGACACAGCGGTCACCGGCCCGCCGGTTTTGAGGATCTTGCCGTTAACGGCAGAACTCAAATGCATCAGATGGGTTTCGATACTGGAACTTAAATCCAGATAGCCGAGCAGCCGGCCCTCATGCACGAAAGGTTCCGTGCTGCGAACCACAATGGTTCCAGCCTGATCGTATTCGAGGCTGTTGGAGACACGCGGCGCACTTGCATGATCGTCGTCTCCGGTCATGTCAGGCGAGGTCTTCAAAGCGGCTGCCGTAGGACCTTTTCGGTACAGAACCGAACGATCAGGTCCATAAACTGCCAACCGGTAAGGTCCCTCTTTGCCGTTGAAGGTTTCAAAAGCACGCTCTACATAAAGCGCAACAGATGCGGGATCATTCTTGACCATCGCCGAAGTTAGATTGTTATCGGACGTCAAACGGTCTGTGAGTGTTGCAAGAGCCTGGGCATTGCGCTGCTGTTCCTGATGGACCAGCTTTTTGGAAGCGGACTGCACTCGATCGAATGGAACTTGCAGCCGTGCGATTTCAGTGACGATGTTCTGGAGCGTTAGAATGCAAACGATGAGGGCCAGAAAACCAATAAAGACAGCTTTAAGCGGGCGTTCAATCCGAGCGCCATCGTCGCTCCATTGAGCGGCGATGTGATCCAACCGGGATTCCACAGTATCGAGAAAATGATATCCGGACCGTTTCACTTCGGTGTCCCGCATACTCCGCTCAACCACGCCAAATCTTCAACCGTTGCGTACGGTTGCCCCCCGCATCTCGTCAGGCACTATCCGTAAATTCCGGCAGCCCAGATGGCGCCAATCAGATAGGAAGAGTCCCTGCCATAATTATCGATAGCGGGTATTCGTTAAATTGCATTGAATAAGAGTGTTAAGAAAATTAAGGACTTTCACTGAAAAGCACTGCATTTTAACAGCTTAACACCATGCGCATTTAAGCTCAGCAAGTTTGGTTGAAGCTGGAATTTGATTTTTTATACTTTGGTATTTTCTACAAGGAAAAGAATTCGAGTATCTCCTGCGCGATTTCTTTTGGTGACTCTTCCGGTAGGAAGTGTCCGCCCTTAATTGCCTTGCCTTTGGCGTGAGGACACCACGTCTGCCAGGTCGCCAGCGGATCTTCGATACTGGCCGCAATTCCCTGTTCGCCCCACAACGCAAGAAACGGTAGAGAGATGGTTTTATTTGTCCGAAGGTCCTCCGCATCATGATCGTAATCGATATGTGCCCCGGCCCGGTAGTCCTCGCAGCTCGCCGCGATGCGCGCCGCATCTGAAAACCAAGCGCGTGTGTGCTGAAGCGCACCCTCAGAGAAGGGCGACAGGTCCTTTGCCGCGCTCCAGCTTGCGAGCTTGTGCTCCAGAAACGGGATTGGGTCGGCGGCAATCATGTTTTCAGGAAAGGGCGCCGGTTGGGCCAAAAACGCCCAATGATAGATCTTCAGTGCGAAGGTACGGTCAAGATGGTTCCAGTAGTCAAAGGTCGGCAGGATATCGAGAACCGCAGCGCGAGAAAGCCGATCGGGCATGTCCAGCGCCATACGATACACCACACGCCCACCCCGATCATGCCCAACCGCCCCAAACTGGTCGTGGCCAAGATGTGCCATAACCTCGGCCATGGTCTGCGCCATCGTCCGCTTGGAGTAGGCGGCATGATCGTCACTCAAGGGCGGGATGACGGACTGCCCGTATCCTGGAAGATCCGGCATCACGAGCGTGAAGGACTTGGCAAGGTCCGTAGCGATCTTGTGCCAGATGACATGTGACTGCGGATAGCCGTGCACCAGCAAGAGCGGCGGGCCATTGCCGCCCGTCCGGCAGAAAATGGGCCCTTGCGCAGTTTCAACGAAATGGCTTTCGAAACCTGGAAACAGGTCTGGCAGTGTGTCGCCCACAGTATCCTCCCAACATAAGTCGTCGGGAGGAGCCTATTTATCTGAGACGTTTATGGCTATCGGTCTATTGGGTTAATTCAGTTCTCACGCGCAACGGCGCGCCAGCCGATATCGGACCGGCAAAAACCATATGGCCAATCGACTTTCGACACAGCCTTGTAGGCAGCTTCCTGTGCGTCCTTCACCGATGTACCAAGCGCCGTAACGTTCAAAACGCGGCCGCCATTTGCAAGGATCTTATCGCCATCGGACTTTGTTCCGGCGTGAAAGACTTCTGCTTCATTTGCCGAGATAGCATTCAAGCCTTTGATCTCCGTGCCCTTTTCATAAGCGCCCGGATACCCCTTGGCAGCCATAACAACGGTCAATGCAACATCATCGTGCCAGTCGGCTTGGGATTGATCGAGTGTGCCGTCCGCGCTGGCAATCATCAGGTCCAGAAGATCGCTTTTCAGGCGCATCATCAGCACCTGGCACTCCGGATCGCCAAAGCGCGTGTTGTATTCGATCAGTTTGGGGCCGTCCGATGTGATCATCAGGCCCGCGTAGAGAACGCCCTTGAATGGTGTTCCACGTTTGGAAAGCGTCGCGATTGTCGGCTCGATGATGGAACGCATCACCTCTGCAACCAGAGCATCGGTGAGAACCGGAGCCGGAGAGTAGGCGCCCATGCCGCCCGTGTTAGGGCCTTCGTCGCCATCAAAGGCGCGTTTATGATCCTGCGCCGTTGCCAGAGGCAGAGCGTTAATGCCGTCAGACAGGACAAAGAAGCTCGCTTCTTCGCCTTCTAGGAACTCTTCGATCACGACTTCCGAGCCCGCTGCACCGAACGAGCCATCAAAACAATCCGAAACAGCGTCTTCCGCATCCGCAAGTGTCATGGCGACCACGACGCCTTTGCCGGCTGCCAGACCGTCCGCCTTGATGACGATGGGGGCGCCTTTTGTGCGCACGTAATCCAGGGCCTCCGCAGCGTTGTCGAACCGGCCATAACTGGCCGTCGGGATGTTCGCTTCATCGCAGACAGCCTTTGTAAAGGCCTTGGAGCCCTCGAGCTGCGCAGCGGCCTTGCTTGGACCGAAGGCCTTGATGCCCGCCGCTTCCAGATCATCCACCAACCCGGCGACAAGCGGCGCTTCCGGGCCGACGACAACAAACTCGATCTGCTTGTCACGACAAAAGGTGATCACGGTTGCATGGTCTGAAACGTCCAGATCGGAGAGTTCTGCATGTGCGGCAATACCGGCATTCCCAGGGGCCGCATAAAGCTTTGTGAGCTTCGGGGATTTCGCCAAGGCCCAGGCAAGGGAGTGCTCGCGGCCACCGGATCCGATCAGGAGAACTTTCATGAAATGCCAATCTCACATGCATCAACAAGAAGGGGAGCGGATGTCGGGGCCGGCAGGGCCGCTTCCGCAAGTCAGGCGCGGTCTAACATGCCGGCGCCGGTGCCGCAATTGGGCCGGAGGTGTACCGTTGCCCGACAAGACGACCATCAGCCTACAGGAGAGGACATGAGCCGTACATGGCAGGTCGTGTTGGGGTCTCCGGTCAACCGGCGGGACATACTCGGCATTGTCCGGACATGCCGGGAAGAGACGGGCCGCACTTTCAACAAGCAGTATGAAAATGCCATCAGCCGGTTTCTTGTCGATGCATCGGCCGGTCGCATCTACCTGATTGATATGCGTGGTGTCCCAGCGGGATATGCCAGCGTGTCGTTTCAGCAATCTGTTACGTGGGGAGGTCAGCTTGCGGTACTGGAGGAACTGCAGTTACTGAAGGCTTATGAAGGGCAGGGGCTTGCCCAGCGGGTTCTCCGGGCAATCATTGGCGACTTGGAAAACTTCGGTCCGGACGTGGTGGTCGCCTATGTAAAGGAAGATGATCCGCTCGCAGCCGTGTACGAAATCGAAGGGTTTTCCCGAACCGCTCTCATTCGGTATTCCGATCAGGAAAGTGACGAAACCTGCTGAAGGTCGCTCCAAATTGGTCTTGCGGGGCGGACTGCGTCAGTTATGCCTCTCGCGAATGGATCTCCAGAGCTTTACTGTGTGAATTGCCGCTTGGGGGTGATTTTCATTTGCGCAGCCGGTAAAGCTGCGGGAAATCAAACGCGGACTCGGCGGGATTTTTAACGCGCGAAACGTCAATCAGGGACCACACCATGTTCTTTTCCACCCGGGATACCGGCCCGGTTGCAGATGCGGTCAAGCAGCATTGGGTTGATACCCGCCTGCCTGCAGGTTTGCGCCCTTACGCCCGTCTGGCCCGCTGGGAAAGACCGATCGGCTGGTGGCTGTTGCTTTGGCCTTGCTGGTGGTCCGCAGCGCTTGCGGCAATCGCGGCGGGCAACAGCTGGCCGAATCCCTGGCACATGCTCCTGTTCCTGATCGGAGCCGTTGCAATGCGCGGTGCTGGATGCACCTACAATGACATTGTGGACGTTGATATCGATGCTCAGGTGGAGCGGACGCGCTCCCGGCCGATCCCTGCCGGGCAGGTGAGCAAACGTCAGGCAAAGATTTTTCTGGTGGTTCAAGCGCTGGTCGGTCTGCTGGTCCTGCTGCAATTCAACAGCTTCGCGATTGCACTTGGCATCGCGTCGCTGATCCTGGTCGCGATTTATCCGTTCATGAAACGGATCACCAACTGGCCGCAGCTGTTCCTGGGATTTGCGTTTTCCTGGGGCGCGTTGATGGGGTGGGCTGCGGTTTTTGGAGAGCTGTCCTTGGCGCCAATCCTGCTCTACATCGGCGGGATATGCTGGACCATCGGCTACGACACGATCTATGCCCATCAGGATAAGGAAGATGACGCCTTGGTTGGTGTGAAGTCGACCGCTCGTTTGTTCGGCGATCGCACCCGGCTTGCACTGATCGTGCTTTATGCTTTGGCGTCCCTACTGTTCGCCCTTGCTGCAGCCTTGGCCGATGCCGGACCGGCTGCCTTTCTTGGCATTCTTCTGGGCGCGATCCATCTTGGCTGGCAGATCGTCATCATCGATATTGATGACGGGGATCAGTGTCTCCAGCTGTTCCGATCCAACAAGATCTACGGCTGGATCCTGTTTATCGGCTTCGCAGCAGATGCTTTGATTTCAGGGATGTTCACCTGACGGGAAATCGAAAAGCGTAGGGTCAGTCCCGCGCGATGATCTCGCGTTCGTGAGCGTAACTCGCAGACACTTTGCCGAGTGATCCTGTTTGCCGGCGGTTCAGGAAGCGCGGGCGGCGGCCGGTCAGGAGACGCAGTTTCCGGCGTGGTGCAGGGGCAGCAGCCGGGTTGGCCTGAAAAGCTTCAATCGGTTTGACGGCACCACCGAGATCACACACCAGCATGGGCAACGACAAGACTTGCGCCCAGCGGCTCCAATGCGTTGCCAGCTCGTCGGATGAATGTGTTTCCACCAGGGTGATCGACAGCGCACTGTCAGGATGCTTCAGGATCAAACTGGCGAGGATCTCTCCAGGCGTATTGCCTGGAACAATGCGCACCATCACGCCGTCAAATCCATGCATCGGAACAACGATTGTGACTGGCAGACCGCCAACACGGCGCTTGATGATTGCTTTTTCGCGATCAAGAAAGATATCGGCCGGAAGGGAGGTTGTTCCTGGCCGGGCTTCCAGGCGTTGCTGGAACTGGATTGGGAGGCAACCGGGATGCAGCACCTGCTCGGTGCCGATCCCGGCCGCTTGTGTCATCTGTTGTTCTGTTTGACGCTTCACTGTGACTTCTCCACCGGGCCTTTTGGCCTCTTGATGAAGTTACTCTACACACCGAAGAGTCGTGATCTGCTTAAGAGACACGGTTAAAAAACTGTGTTTTTAAAGAGGGTTACTGGAGTGTAACGAGCCCGCTAACACTCTGTTGAGCATAATGGCTTGGCAAGAGCAGCATGCAGCCCCAATTTCCATGCAAATCGGTTTTCGTTCCGCCGCACACCATTAGTTACCCTCCAACGGTTGCGGCTCTATCGTCCGGAGCGTAAACAACAGCCCAACATAAGGCGGTATGCCAACACTAAGGCGGTATGAATGTCCGAATTGATTGATCAAGCTGAACTCCAATCCCGAGCCGAACGTTTGGTTGCTGCAGCCCGCAATGCAGGCGCAGACGCTTGCGACGCCATTGCAGTCACTGGTGTCTCTCTGGGCGTTGAAGTCCGGGACGGCAAGGTCGAAGAGACTGAACGGGCCGAGGGGGATGACGTCACGCTGCGGGTTTTTGTTGGAAAACGCAGTGCAGCTGTGTCGGCCAATCAGTTGGACAATCCGTCAGATCTTGCGGAACGCGCTGTCGCCATGGCCAAGGTGGCGCCGGAAGACCCCTTTGCGGGCCTCGCTGATCCGGACTTGCTGGTTAAGCAGTTGCCGGAACTGGAGCTCTTGGATAGCAAACAACTGTCGGCCGACGAACTCACTAACATAGCGCTCGAAGCAGAAGCTGCGGGCCTCAGCGTGGAGGGGGTCAGCAAATCCGGAGGTGCATCGGCATCCTGGCGCCTTGCCGGTGTGGTGATGGCCACCAGCCATGGGTTTCAAGGGTCATACCTTTCTTCCCGTTTCGGCATGTCCATGACGGCGGTGGCCGGTGATGGCACCGCGATGGAGCGGGACTACGATTTCGACAGCCGCACGTTCTTTGAAGACCTTGATGCACCTGCTGATATCGGCCGCCGGGCCGGGGAGCGGGCTATGCGCAGGCTCAACCCGGACAAACTTTCCACGCGCACCACCAACGTGGTTTATGAAGCGCGGGCCGCCCGCAGCATCCTTGGACATCTGGTCGGTGCGATAAATGGCGCATCGGTCGCGCGAAAGACCAGCTTCCTGATGGATCAGATGGGAGAGGCGGTTTTGGCTCCCGGCCTGACGGTTGTTGACGACCCGTTCAAGCGCCGTGGCGCGGCAACCCGCCCGTTCGACGGTGAGGGAACCGAGGCGAGCGTTCTGAATATGGTTGAAGACGGTGTCCTGCAACACTGGTATTTGGATGGGGCTTCGGCACGAGAGCTCGGTTTGACCCCGAACGGCCGTGCCCGGCGCGCAGGCAGTGGCACGTCTCCGGGCTCCACAAACGTGACCTTGATGCCGGGAGAAAAGTCTCTGGAAGAGTTGATGGCTGACGCGGGCGACGGCCTTCTTGTGACGGATCTAATTGGTCACGGAGTAAACGGCCTCACCGGAGATTATTCGCGCGGAGCTGCCGGATTCTGGTTCGAAAACGGCAAGATCGTCCGACCTGTCAGCGAAATCACGATCGCAGGCAATTTGAAGGACATGTTCAAGCGTATGGTGCCGGGCAGTGATCTGGACAATCGTTATGCGGCTGCGGCTCCCTCCATCCTGATTGAAGGAATGGCCCTTGCCGGGAATTGATGCTGCTGCCTTTGAAGCCGACCTGAAGCTTTTGGAAGATGCGGCGCTGGAAGCCGGTGAGCTGGCGCTGACCTTTTTCGGCCGCGATCCGGAAACCTGGTTCAAGGGCAACAAGTCTCCGGTCTCGGAGGCTGACATCGCCGTCGACCGTTTTCTTGGTGAAACCTTGCGCGCGGCCCGGCCGGACTACGGCTGGCTTTCGGAAGAAACCGCTGACGATCCGATCCGGCTGCAGCATGACCGGGTGTTCATCGTGGATCCGATTGATGGAACCCGCGCCTTCCTGGCGGGTGGTGATGAGTGGACTGTATCCGTCGCAGTTGTCGACAAGGGGCGGCCTGTTGCAGGCGCGGTCTATTGTCCAAGACGAAAGGAAATGTTCCTTGCGGCAAAAGGCGGTGGGGCGTCCTTGAACAAGGATGAGATAGCGGTCTCGAACAGAACCGAAACGGCAGGAGCCCTGTTAACCGGGCCCTATTCGATTGCCGCCAACAAAGACGTTCAAGCGGCCGGTTTTGAGGCAACGGATGTGTTGCGGTCTCTTGCTTACCGGCTCGCAATGGTGGCCTGTGGCCGGGTGGATGTCGGAGCGGCAAGGGGTGGGCCAAGCGATTGGGATCTTGCAGCCGCCGATCTTTTGGTGCAGGAAGCTGGCGGAACTCTGACCGATCTGTCGGGTGAGCAACTGCTTTACAATCGCGCGAAGACGCGCCATCCCGCACTTGTTGCAGCCCCTGTGCAACTGAGCGGGCCGGTTCGCAACGTTCTGGGAAAGCTGATTGCTTGAGGCCGCGAGGATCCAGGCAAAACAAGGACTGTTCATGAGCGATACCGAAGCACCGAAACAACTCCTGCATCTGGTCTTTGGCGGCGAACTGGAGAGCCCCGACGGCCTGACATTCCGCGACCTGGATGAATTGGATGTCGTCGGGATCTATCCGAATTATGCGGAGGCTTACACGGCTTGGAAAGCCAAGGCGCAGGCCACCGTCGACAATGCGCACATGCGCTACTTCATTGTACACATGCACCGCTTGCTGGACCCCGATACGGCCAGCTGACGGCGCCGCTCCATACTTGGGCAAAAAGAAAAATGCTAAAACGCATCGGCCGACATCCGCTTGTTCTTTCGGCAATCGGCTCCCTGCTCGCTGGATATTTGAAGCTGGTTTATTATACGAACCGGTTTACGATCGAACCTGTGACCATCCATGAAGACACGGACCAGGACCTGCCCGTGATCGTGGCCATGTGGCACGGACAGCACTTCATGGTGCCGTTCGCCAAACCATCGCATTGGCCGGCCAAGGTGATGATCTCCAAATCCGCGGACGGCGAGATCAATGCAATTGCCGCCCGGAAGCTGGGCATGGGATTGATCCGGGCCTCTGGCGGGCGGACTGCGCACCAAATCAAGAAACGCGGCGGCATGCGCGGGTTTATCGAGGCGGTAAGGGCCTTGAAGGACGGATACTCCATTGCGATGACTGCCGATGTGCCCAAGGGGCCCGCACGGCACTCCGGTTCCGGGATTGTGCAGCTCGCGAAACACTCCGGTCGTCCGATCTTGCCGGTCGCAGTGGCCACGAGCCGCAGCATCGAGCTGAACAGCTGGGACAAGGCGAGTGTCAACTTGCCTTTTGGCCGCGGCGGAATCGTTGGCGGTAACCTGATCTGGGTGCCGTCCGACACGGATGATGAAGGACTTGAGGCCTACCGCCAGAAAGTGGAAGACGGCCTCAACACCGCAACGCGCCGGGTCTACGAGCTTGTCGGAAGGCCGAATGGCTGAGCGGCGCCCCATCGCCCTGACGCTTTACCGGGCCCTTGGACGGGCATTGACGCCACTTCTGCATCTTTTGTTCCGCCGCCGCGCTGCAAACGGCAAGGAAATCGAAAGCCGTAAGGGGGAGCGCTTCGGTGTTCCTGGAGTGCCGCGGCCAAAGGGATCACTTGTTTGGATCCACGCTGCCAGCGTCGGTGAAACGATGTCTGTCTTGCCGCTGATCGAACAGCTCGCACGCGACGGCCACTCGGTGCTTTTGACCAGTGTCACGGTCACGGCTGCTGAACTCGCCGAAAAGCGGTTGCCGGAAGCGTGTATTCATCAGTTCACGCCGTATGACACGCCGGGATGCGTTTCGAACTTTTTGGATCATTGGCGGCCCGATCTGGCCATAGTGGTGGAATCCGAGATTTGGCCCTGCATGTTCGACGAGGTGCATCAACGCGGTATCCCGTTTGCACTTCTGAATGGACGAATGTCGGAGAGTTCGTCGCGAAACTGGATGAAGGTCCCGAAAACTTCTGGGTACATCTTAAAATGTCTCGATCTGGTTCTGGCGCAAAGCGATGCAGACAAGGAGCGGTTCTTGAAGCTCGGATGCCGTTACGTCGAAATGCCGGGCAATTTGAAGTTTGATGCGGCTGAGCCAGCTACCGATGAAGAAGACCTCCGCCAGCTTGCAGACCAAATCGGCGATCGTCCGGTCTGGATGGCGGCCCTCACGCATCCGGGCGAAGATGAAATAGCGCTGAAGGCGCATGCGCGTCTTCTTGAAGAACATCCGGACCTGCTTTTACTCCTTATTCCCCGCCACCCGGCCCGCGCCGATGATGTGGCGGCACTTGTCAGTGAATGTGGCCACGTGATGGCCCGGCGGAGCTGCGGCGATCCGGTGACCGCCGAAACCGGGGTCTATTTAGGTGACACGCTCGGCGAAATGGGGTTGTTCTACCGCTTGGCCCCGGTGACATTTCTTGGAGGGTCGTTCAACGATGCTGGTGGACACAATCCTGTCGAGGCCGTGCTTTTGGGGTCGGCTCTGGTTACAGGGCCGAAAGTCGCCAACGCCAGAGCCGTTTATAAGGACCTCTGGGAACAAGGCGCAGCTCTAAAGGTTGAGGAGCCCGCTCAGCTTGCCTCGGAAGTTGCCGGCCTCATGGAGCACCCTGATAACCGCAAGGAGCAGGTCGACCAGGCGATGAACCTGGTCATCAAGGGACGCGGCGCCTTGACACGGACAGCTGACTTGCTGAAGCCCATGCTGTCAGAAACATCTCGGGCCGACACCATGGAGAGGGGCGATGGGCAAGGCGCCTGATTTCTGGTGGACACCCAATCGCAGCGCGGCTGCGCTCGCGCTCGCCCCTTTTGGCTGGATCTACGGCCTCATCGCTGGCCGCCGGATGGTGCAGCATTCAAAAGCAAGAAGCGCGTTGCCGGTTATTTGCATCGGTAATTTTGTGACCGGTGGAACCGGCAAGACTCCTTTTGCGCTCCGCTTGGCAGACCGATTGCTCAAGGAAGGGCACACGCCCGGCTTTTTGTTGCGCGGCTATGGCGGGCGTCTCAAAGGGCCTGTGCTTGTTGACCCGGCACAACACACTGCGGCGGACGTTGGCGACGAAGCGCTGATGTTGGCTCAAGCCGGGCCAACAGTGATTTCTGCCGACCGTCCGGCCGGAGCTGAATTGCTGGAAAAGCAGCCGGTCGACATGATCCTAATGGACGATGGTTTCCAGAACCCGTCTTTGCACAAGGATCTCAGCTTGGTCCTGGTGGACTGCGCGACCGGCTTTGGCAATGGTCTGTGTTTTCCCGCCGGACCGCTGCGTGCGCCGGCGGAAAAACAGATCGTCAAGGCCGACTGTTTGATTCTTGTCGGAGAGGGGGAGCGGGCTTCGGACGCTGTCCATTTGGCGGGCCGGCGCGGATTGCCTTTCCTGCATGCATATATCGTTCCGGAAGAAAACGACGCTCTCTCAGGCCAAGATCTCCTGGCCTTTGCCGGCATCGGCCGGCCCCAGAAATTCTTTAAGACCCTCACCGATCTTGGTCACAAGTTGGCAAGGACACGGGAGTTTGCCGATCACCATGATTTCAGCGAAGCAGATGCCCGGGAACTGTTGACGGAGTCCGATCGGGACGGGCTGCAACTCGTCACCACGGCCAAGGATATGGCGCGCATCACCACCCAGCGCGGCGAAATCTTCCATTGGCTCGCTGCCAAGACGGAAGTTCTTGATGTGCAAATGGAGATCCCGGAGGAAGACCGGCTGGTGTCGCTGATCAAGGACTGCTTGAGAAACCGCGCTTTCAAGTCCTAACCGAAAAAACGGTTTAGTTCTTACGCTGCGTTTCCAAGTAGCGTTTCATGGACGCGTGGGCATCGACATAGGGCTCTTGCAGTTCGACCGACCAGTATTTCAGCTCATCCAGTGGGATCGCGGTGCCCGTCACGGCGCAGCGCACGAAGGTTCCCGGCGTCTCAACCTGATAATCTCCATCGAGATACCGGATGCGGGCTTCGCTTGGGATGCGCGGATTTTCGTAGCGGTTCATGATGGCCTGATGCTTTGGTTCCGGACGTCTAACGTCCCCATGCGCCTCTTTATGGCACATTGGGCGGGTTCGGCAAGTCCGGTCCGGTTTGCAAAGGCGATGTTACCTAGAAAATTGGCGCTGTGCGGGCATCCGGCGCGATCGTGTAACGGCACCTAGACATGACAACGGTCTCGTCTGGAAGATCGTCCCGGGCCCGGTCCATTTCCGGTTCACGGGCCATCTGACAGGCGTCCATATCCGCCCAATACTCTCGGGAGGCGGACAGGTCCTCGCAGATCAGCAGATTAGGCTGACACGCGACCAGGTGAAGGGCGATCAAAACGCCGTTCATGACCTTTCAGATCCTGTCTTCCGATCAGGTGCTTGGATTTTTAATAAACAGACGCGGACCACGTTAGCGGCCGTTTCAGATGAAAGGGGTGGACCAGAGACAGGCCCGGTCTTGGCCAAGGCCTCGGCAAGCCGCGGATGCAAGCCATCTCCACGGGCTGCGGCAAAGGAGTTGAATGCAATTAAGCTGGACGGCAGCCGCCGTCCGGTCTTATCAGTCATGGCGCAAGCCTCTTTGCTGCGGGGAGGCCGCAGTCGGTTTTTCAGGATTTTTGGAGGTCTGGCTTGGGTCTTCGGAAGATGCCCAGCTGGATCGGCGGCAGGAAATCATCCGCACTTAAATATGAGTACTATATTCATATTAAAATGATGCCAAGTGGATTTCTGCGCTTTTGGGGTGATTTGCCCCGCCAAATCCCTATGTTGTTGTCAAGAAGACATACATGCCGCCCGGTTTTCAGCTCCGTCTGGTATCTGGCAGCGGCACTGGATCAACAAGGAAACTCTGATGGCTCTGTCCAGTTCTGATCTGATTGAAACATCCGGCCTGGGTTTGGAAACAGCCAGACGCATCACCAAGGAAGCGCTTGCCAATGCCGATGATGGCGAGCTCTTTGTTGAATACCGCCAGACCGAAGGCCTCGTTTTTGACAACGGCCGTCTGAAAGGCGCCAACTACGACACGGCACAAGGGTTCGGTTTGCGGGCAGTCGCTGGAGAAGCGGCCGGTTATGCCCATGCAGGGGACATCTCCGAGGCGGCATTGAAACGCGCGGCCGACGCGGTGAGCGCGGTATCGAAAGGCTACTCCGGGACCTATGCCGCTGCTCCGGCGCGCACCAATCTGTCGCTCTACACCGACGCCAATCCATTGGGCGGCCCAAGCTTTGAAGACAAGGTCAAACTACTTCAGGAAATCGATGCCTATGCACGGGCAAAGGACCCGCGCGTGCGCCAGGTTTCCGCATCGCTCGCCGGATCCTGGCAAGTGGTGGAGATCCTGCGAGCCGACGGGCATCTTGTGCGGGATGTCCGCCCGATGGTGCGCCTCAGCATTTCCGTGGTCGCGGGCAATGATGACCGTCAGGAAAGTGGCTCTTATGGGTGCGGCGGCCGGGAAGGGTTCGAGCGGTTCATCACCACGGAAAACTGGCAGGGCGGAGTTGACGAAGCGCTGCGCCAGGCTCTTGTCAATCTGGACGCCATTCCGGCACCTGCAGGTGAGATGGATGTTGTCCTTGGACCAGGCTGGCCGGGCATTTTGCTGCACGAAGCCGTGGGTCACGGCTTGGAAGGCGACTTCAACCGCAAGAAAACCTCGGCCTTTGCCGGCCTGATGGGCGAGCGGGTGGCGTCACCTGGTGTGACCATTGTGGATGATGGCACCATTCCGGACCGCCGTGGATCTCTGTCGGTCGATGATGAAGGTACGCCAGCGGCCCGGACGACGCTCATTGAGGATGGTATTTTGACCGGTTACATGCAGGACCGCCAGAATGCCCGATTGATGGGGATGGAGCCGACCGGCAACGGCCGCCGCCAGTCCTACGCCCACATCCCGATGCCGCGCATGACCAATACGGTCATGATGAACGGAGACAAGGATCCGGAAGAAATTCTCGCTTCCGTTAAGGATGGGATTTACGCGGTCGCCTTCGGCGGCGGTCAGGTCGACATCACGTCCGGAAAGTTCGTTTTCTCCTGCACGGAGGCCTACAAGGTCGAAAACGGCAAGGTTGGCGCACCGGTCAAGGGCGCCATGCTGATCGGCAACGGTCCGGATGCCCTGACCCGTGTTGAGATGATTGGCAATGACATGGAGCTTGACCCGGGCATGGGCACGTGTGGCAAGCAGGGGCAGGGCGTTCCGGTCGGCGTCGGCCAACCCTCCATGCGGATCAATGCCATGACAGTGGGTGGCACTGCGGTTTAGGCATCGATAACTTCGATCTGAACAACACAAGAAGGGTCTTCAGTAAAGCACTGAAGGCCCTTTTTATTTTGCAATCGCCGGCGCATCGCAGTAGCAACAAACCCTCTCCTGTGCTGGCAGTTCTGCCGGCCGTTTTCGATTTAGGGTGATAGCGAAATGGCGTCAGACATAATCGTCTGGGGACGGATCAACTCGTCCAATGTGCGCAAGGTGCTGTGGTGTCTGGAAGAGCTCGGACTGAACTACGAGCAGATCGATGCCGGTGGGGCCTTTGGCGTTGTCGATACGCCTGACTATCGCGCGCTGAATCCGAATGGCCGGATTCCGTGCCTGCAAGACGGGGAGTTCACTATTTTTGAGTCCAACGCGATCTGCCGCTATCTGGCCAAAACTTATGGCACTGCGCCGTTCCTCTCAGAAGATCCGAGGGAATGGGCGCTGGCGGATCAATGGATGGATTGGACCACGTTTTCGTTCGGGATGCCGTTCAGAAACCTGTTCTGGAATCTAGTCCGAACGGCTCCGGAAGACAGGGACCAGGCGGCCATCACGCATGGTATCGAGCATTGTTCCGCTCAATTCACCGTTGTCGATACACTGTTGAAAGACCAGCCTTATTTGTCCGGTCACGCGTGCGGGGTCGGCGATATCCCGCTTGGGAGCCTTGCCTATGCCTGGTTCAATATGGACTTTGAGCGTCCCGATCAGCCGTATCTTGCGGACTGGTACAAACGACTGACCGAACGTCCGGCCTACCAGAAGGGTGTCATGAGCCCGCTCACCTGACCGCTAGTCTGAGAGCAGGAAATGGTAGGATGATTTCTTGGCGGCACGGTATTGCTTTAGACACTGTCTGCCTTGGCCTATCTCAATGTTTCTTTCTGACAAATCGCTAACATGTTTAGGAATCTTTCGAGATTTCCGCCGTTTAATTGGGTAAGATGAAACACCAGGCTGGGGGCCGGAGAGAGCATGGCTGCAGAAAGCGCGCCTCCCTTATTTGCTGAAGCGATAATCTTTCTGTCGGCGACCGTAGTGGCGGTGCCGATCGCGAAGCGTCTCGGCCTCGGCTCTGTGGTGGGCTATCTGGCGGCAGGCGCTGCAATCGGACCGCACGGTCTTCAGCTGCTGGGCTCTGGCGAGGACGTACTGCACGTCGCCGAGCTCGGCGTCGTCCTGCTGTTGTTTGTCATCGGCCTTGAACTGGATCCCCAAAAACTCTGGCGCATGAAGCGTGACATTTTCGGCCTTGGCACAGCGCAGGTGATGTTGACGGGGTTCTGCCTCTTCGGCTTTGCACAACTCGCCGGCATGGGCCAATCAGCGGCCCTCGTGGCGGGTTTCGGCTTGGCGCTGTCCTCAACGGCCTTTGCTCTGCAGATCTTGCAGGAGCGCGGGCAGCTTTCATCGGAATATGGTCAGCGAGCTTTCGGCATTTTGCTGTTGCAGGATATCGCTATCGTCCCGCTCTTGGCCATGGTTGCTATTTTGGCACCCGGAGAGGGCCCGTCAACGACCGCGGAAATTGTGCAGGAAGTGCTGCTCGTTTTGTCTGCGGTGGCAGCGGTGATTCTGACCGGGCGATACCTGATTTCGCCGGTCTTCTTGCTGCTCGCCGCCACGCGGGCCCGCGAGGTGATGCTGTCCGCGGCCCTGTTGGTAGCGCTCGGCAGCGCCGGGATCATGCACACAGTCGGCCTGTCGATGGCGTTGGGCGCGTTTTTGGCCGGTGTGCTTCTTGCTGAATCGAGTTTCCGTCACACACTGGAAGCCGATATCGAACCCTTCCGATCGCTCCTTATGGGCCTTTTCTTCGTAGCCGTCGGTATGTCGCTCGACTTTTCACTGGTCATGGCGAACTGGGCTTACATCGCGGGCGGAGTGTGCGTGGTCATGGTGATTAAGGGGCTTTTCTTGTGGGGTTTGTCGCGGGGGACCGGGTCCAGCAACTCCGATGCCATGCGGATCGCCGTGACCCTGCCTCAGGGCGGCGAATTTGCGTTTGTCCTGTTCACCGCGGCCGTGGTGAATTCGATCTTCGACTATGAAACCGCCAACCTGTTGAATGCAATTGTCATTCTGACAATGCTTTTAACCCCGGTGGCCTGTCTGGGGTTGGATTTGCTGGCCACGCGGGCCAAAGCGCGGGGTGTTGAGAATCCGTCCATTGAAACATTCGATGAGGCAACGCCAACGGTACTTGTCGTCGGTTTCGGCCGGTTCGGCATGGTCGTTGCGCAAATCCTTACCTCGGAAGGCCTTGAGATCACCGCGATCGACAACCGGCCGGACCGGATCGCCTATGCCCGGAAGCTAGGCTACAGGGTCTATTATGGCGATGCCACGCGCGCAGATGTCCTGGAGGCAGCAGGCGCTGGCGATGCGGCGCTTGTCGCCATGTGCATTGAAAACGACAAGGTGATGGCGCAGTCGATCGAGATGATCCGCGAGGATTTCCCCAAAGCCCTCATCTTCTGCCGCGCGACTGACCGGGCGCATGCCATGGACCTTACCAAACAGGGCGTCGACTTTCAGATTCGCGAGACATTCGAATCGAGTGTGGTGTTTGGTAGGGCTGCCCTGGAGGCTCTTGGAACGCCGCTCGATCGGATTGATCAGATTGAGGAAGACGTGCGGTATCGCGATGAACAGCGTCTCGCAGAGCAATTGTCCGGTGGCATGTATGCCGGTTCGGACAAATTGCACCGCGTGACGCCGCGCAAGACGGCCGAGGCGACCAACCCGGACGCTGCAGCAGAATAAAAGGCGCCTGATGAGGGCGCCTCTTCGGTCTCAGATCAGGTGTATATTAGGGCAGGGCGTCAAAGCCTGCAGAGAACCCGTTCAACGAGATCGGAATACCGATCCCTTCTTCGGGTGTCTGGAAAATAATGAAAGTCGCTTGGGAACCGGACTTCAGTTGGTTCAGAAGCTCATCTTCCAGAATCACTTCCGCGATACATCCGTTCGGCAAGCAGCGGACAAAACCCGCCCGTCCGATGTCGTTGCCGTCAACCTTCAGGCCGAGGCCGGAGGGGAGCAACACGCCGAGCGGTGCCAAAACCCGCAAGATGCGGGCCTGCTTGTCGGCCGTCCGCAAAATGATGACCGACAACCCAACGTTCTCACGGTCGGCAGCGGTCACATTCTGGATCAGCGCACATTGCTCAGTTGCGGCGCCTGGGGGCGTGTCGCAGCGCATTTGCCAATCGCCATGATTGGCGCGGATTTCGCCTTGTGCGCTGGCCGGTTGCAGGCTGTGCGCAAATGCGGTCAGGCCGATCGCGGCGGTGGCCGCCAGTTTCGGCAGGGCGGAGAGAAGCGAGCGGCTAATGCGCTGCTGCGGCAACTGGGTCGACAAGAATTCCTCCAGTCGTTCGTGGTCAGATCCGCACAGCGCACGTTTTAAAACGTGCTGACCGCAGCGAATCAGGAGTGTTTTCCGGCCAGACATTGCCGCATGAATGCGGACGATTCCAGTCACCGCCGGTGCAAAGCTCTTGGATAGCCGTTTTTTTTGTCGAAAATCCGCCTGTCCTTGATCTCTCTCAATTGGAAAAAAGTCCGAGCTACTTGTGAAATCGCGCAAATTTCGTTGCAGCGCACGGCGTCTTGTGGTTTTTGTGCGGCCAAAAGGGGCCGATGAAAAGATGCGGCAGATCGCCGCCCTAGCCGATTGGTAGCATCGCTCTTTAACCGTGGATGTGGTTATATCCGGCAATCCTTTAGAAGGACGACCGGGTCTGGAACCGGCAGTTTAAGCTTGCGCAGTTCCGGCAAGCCTATTACTGCGGCACTTAGGTATTCGACCGGGCAGGGTCCGGAATTTAGCATGCGCCGCCATTTGGGCGGCTGAGGGAAGGGAGCGCGGACGTGAAGGCAGTCTTCAAGCGTCTCATGAATTTGGTCACGATGGCGACCGCATTCGCCGGTGTTTCGACAGCGGCATTGGCAGCAGAGCCTGGGTTCAACAACTGGCAGCTCGGATTTCAGGCTTCAACCAGCGATGTGATGGACGACATTACCTGGTTCAACAACTTCACTCTCATCATCATCACAGTCATTACGCTTTTTGTTTTGGCGCTTCTGATGTACTGCGTGGTGAAGTTCAGCGCCAAAAACAACCCGGTGCCGTCCCGCACGTCGCACAATACGACAATCGAGATCGTCTGGACCGTTGTGCCGATCCTGATCCTCGTCATCATCGCAATCCCGTCTTTCCGGTTGCTCTACAAGCAGCTTGAGATCCCGGAATACGACATGACGGTCAAGGCGATCGGTTACCAGTGGTACTGGGGTTACGAGTACACTGACGAAAACATGGGTGAGCTCTACTTCGACTCGATCATGGTTCAGGACGCAGATCGTCAGGCCGTCGCAGATGCGCGCGGCGTGTCCATCGACGAAGTGCCGCGCCTGCTTGCGGTTGACTATGACCTGGTTATTCCTGTCGACACGACAGTGCGCCTGCAAGTCACCTCCGAAGATGTCATCCACGCATTCGCAATGCCGACATGGGGCGTCAAAATCGACGCGATCCCGGGCCGCCTGAACGAGACCTGGTTCCACGCCCGCGAAGAAGGTGTCTACTACGGTCAGTGTTCTGAGCTCTGCGGCAAGGATCATGCCTTCATGCCGATCGCAGTCCGTGTGGTCTCTGCGGATCAGTTCCAGCAGTGGGCTTCTGCAGCGCAAGATGACCTGGACGTTGCCAACGAGCAGCTGATGGCCTCCATCGCGGAAGCCAAGAAACTTGCCGCACAGGGCGACCTGGACGAAATCTCCGTCGCCGCGAAATAACGCGGCGGCGAGCCAATTTGGCGATTGCGCGCGATTTGACACGCAGCGCCGCTGAAAACGACTAAAGAGGGAGCCCAAAATGGCTGCGACCGAAGCACATGCGGCACATGACCATCCTTACGGATGGCGCCGCTGGGTCTATTCGACCAACCACAAAGACATCGGCCTGATGTATTTGTACTTTGCGATTTTTGCTGGGATTATCGGCGGCGCTCTGTCCGTCGGTATCCGGATGGAATTGCAAGAGCCGGGCATGCAGATCTTTGCAAATGCTCACACCTTCAACGTGTTCACCACGTCCCACGGTCTGATCATGATCTTCTTCATGGTCATGCCGGCCATGATTGGTGGGTATGCCAACTACTTCGTGCCGATCATGATCGGTGCGCCGGACATGGCGTTCCCGCGGATGAACAACATCTCCTTCTGGCTGCTTCCGCCGGCGTTCCTTCTGCTGATCCTCTCGCTCTTCGTTGAGGGTCCTCCGGGAGCCAACGGTGTTGGTGGGGGCTGGACGATCTATCCGCCGCTGTCCACATCCGGTCAGCCGGGCCCGGCAATGGATCTCGCGATCCTGTCTCTGCACATCGCAGGTGCTTCGTCGATCCTGGGTGCGATCAACTTCATCACGACCATCTTCAACATGCGCGCGCCTGGGATGACCCTGCACAAGATGCCGCTGTTTGCCTGGTCCGTTCTGATCACAGCCTTCTTGCTGTTGCTGTCCCTGCCGGTTCTGGCGGGTGCCATCACCATGCTTCTGACCGACCGTAACTTCGGCACGACGTTCTTCGATGCTGCAGGCGGTGGTGACCCGGTTCTGTTCCAGCACTTGTTCTGGTTCTTCGGCCACCCGGAAGTGTACATCCTGATCCTGCCGGGCTTCGGCATCATCAGCCACATCATTTCCACGTTCTCCCGTAAGCCGATTTTCGGTTACCTGGGCATGGCCTACGCCATGGTTGCCATCGGTGTTGTCGGCTTCATCGTGTGGGCCCACCACATGTACACAGTTGGCATGTCCGTTGAGACACAGGCTTACTTCGTGGCAGCGACCATGGTGATTGCGGTCCCGACCGGGGTGAAGATCTTCTCCTGGATTGCGACCATGTGGGGCGGTTCCATCGAGTTCAAAACCCCGATGGTCTGGGCAATCGGCTTCATCTTCCTGTTCACCGTTGGTGGTGTGACAGGCGTGCAGCTGGCGAACGCTGGTCTCGACCGCGCCTTCCACGACACCTACTACGTTGTGGCTCACTTCCACTACGTTCTGTCGCTGGGTGCCGTGTTCGCGATCTTCGCGGCCTGGTACTACTGGTTCCCGAAGATGTTCGGTTACATGTACAACGAGACGATCGGGAAGGCTCACTTCTGGATCACTTTCATTGGCGTGAACCTGATCTTCTTCCCGCAGCACTTCCTGGGCCTGAACGGCATGCCGCGCCGCTATGCCGACTACCCGGATGCGCTGGCTGGCTGGAACTTCGTATCCTCCATCGGATCGTACATCTCGGCCTTTGCTGTGCTGGTATTCATCTACGGTATCGTCGAAGCCTTCTCCAAGAAGCGCGTTGCTGGCAACAGCCCGTGGGGTGAAGGTGCAACGACCCTGGAGTGGACCCTGTCTTCTCCGCCACCGTTCCACCAGTTCGAGACCCTGCCGCGGATCAAGTAATTACGCGGCCGGAAGGTCTGCCCTTCCGCTCTGAACTTACGCACCGCGCCGGACACCGGCGCGGTGCGCTCTTGAAAACAACCTGTCCGGAACCGAGCCCTAAGCTGGGCACCAAATCCGGCAGAAGATAAAGAATTAAGGGACGCGCCCATGTCGCTCGCAGAGCGCCAGGATTTGATGGATCAAAGCAGCACCGTTTGGAACGGTGGCGAAGGGTCAGTGAGCGACTATGTGGCGCTCCTGAAACCGCGCGTGATGTCTTTGGTGATCTTCACCGCTTTTGTCGGCATGATGCTGGCACCAGGCTCCATTCATCCTGTTCTTGGTGCCGTGGCGATCCTCTGCATTGCCATTGGCGCAGGCGCATCCGGTGCCTTGAACATGTGGTATGACGCGGACATCGATGAAGTGATGTCGCGCACCGCAAAACGGCCGATCCCGGCAGGAAAGATCACACCAGAAGAAGCGTTCGCATTCGGCATTACATTGTCGATCGGCTCCGTCCTGACGCTCGGACTGCTGGTGAATTGGTTCGCCGGCGCATTCCTGGCATTCACGATCGCATTCTACGTTGTCATCTACACGATGTGGCTGAAGCGCTCGACACCGCAGAACATTGTTATCGGCGGTGCGGCTGGTGCATTCCCTCCGATGGTCGGTTGGGCATCCGTGACAGGTGGCGTCAGCTTGGAAAGCTTCGTTCTCTTCCTGATCATCTTCATGTGGACTCCGCCGCACTTCTGGGCTTTGGCGCTGTTCAAAAAAGGTGACTACGAGACGGCCGGTGTTCCGATGCTGCCGGTGGTCGCCGGTGAAACCAACACCCGCCACCAGATTCTGATCTACTCCATCCTGCTCGCACCGATTGGCGTGGCACCATACTTCATGGGTTATGCCAGCCTGTTCTACGGTGTTGCATCCGGTCTTCTTGGACTGGCCTTCGTTGCGATGGCTGCCGACATCTGGCGCAAGCGGGAAGGCGACGCCGCACGCAAAGCCTGTCTTCGTCTCTTCAAGTTCTCGATCTTTTATCTGTTCATGCTGTTTGCACTTCTTCTCGGCGAAAGCCTGGTAGCGGGGATCTGACGGAAATGGACAACAACGAACAGGGTATTGTTCTCACCGACGAACAAAAAAAGAAGCGCCGCTCCCGGTCGATCGCGATCGCGGTAGTGCTGGCTGCTCTTGTCTTGCTGTTCTACCTGGTGACGATTGTTAAGCTGGGGCCTGACATCATGAACCGTCCGTTGTAACGAGAGGTAAGATGACCGAAGTCAACGATCAGAACAACCTGTCCCGCAGCAATCGCAAGGTCGCGTTTGCTTGCCTGGGTATGTTCAGCTTTATGATCGCTGCTGCCTACGCAGCCGTCCCGCTTTATGATCTTTTCTGCCGGGTCACCGGCTTCGGCGGCACGACACAGGTTGCGGAACAGGAAAGCGAAATGGTGATCGATCGCGTGATCACTGTTCGATTTGATGGCAACGTCAATCACGCGCTTCCCTGGGACTTCGAACCTGCTCAACGCTCTGTCACGTTGAAAATGGGTGAAACCGCGCAGTTGCCGTACATTGCGGCAAATGTCAGCGATGGGCGGACCGTTGGCACGTCCACGTTCAACGTCACACCGACGTCGGCGGGCGTTTACTTCAACAAACTGGACTGTTTCTGCTTCACCGAGCAGGCGCTGGAACCCGGCGAGTCAGTCGAAATGCCGGTCGTCTTTTTTGTCGACCCGGAGATGGACAAGGATCCCATGCTTGAGCATGTGAAGGAAATCACTTTGTCCTATACCTTCTTCCCGGTAGAACAACCGGAACAACCTGTTGCGGCGCGGGCAGATTCGCCTGCGGCTGAAACGAACTTGTAAGAAACTGGCGCTTTGCGCCCGTACAGAATGTGTTTGGGGAGCTTGCCGATGGCTGGTGCACATACCAAGAACCACGATTACCACCTGGTCGAACCCAGTCCGTGGCCGTTTATGGCGTCCGTTGGCGCTTTCATTCTCGCACTCGGCTCGATTGCCTGGATGCGCTACGCCTCCGGTAACTCTTTCGAACTCTTTGGCCTGGAGTTGTCCGCTGCAAAGTGGATGCTGTTCGCAGTTGGCCTGCTGATTGTTCTTTACGTGATGTTCGCCTGGTGGCGTGACACCATCAAGGAAGCGCATGAAGGCCATCATACGCGTGTTGTGTCGCTGCACTTGCGTTACGGCATGCTGCTGTTCATTGCGTCTGAAGTGATGTTCTTTGTTGCCTGGTTCTGGGCATACTTTGATGCAGCCCTGTTTGCTGGCGAGGCAATCAACTTTGCCCGCGCTGAAGCAACGGGCGGCGTCTGGCCACCGGAAGGCATCGAAACCTTTGATCCGTGGCACCTGCCGCTGCTCAACACGCTGATCCTGCTTGCGTCCGGCACCACCGTTACCTGGGCACACCATGCGCTTCTGCACGATGACCGTGAGGGCCTGAAGTGGGGTCTGACGCTGACTGTTCTGCTTGGTGTTCTCTTCACCATCTGCCAGATCTACGAGTACACCCACGCAGCCTTCGGTTTCAGCGGCAACATCTACGGCGCAACGTTCTACATGGCGACGGGCTTCCATGGCTTCCATGTCGTCGTCGGAACGATCTTCCTCGCGGTATGCCTGTTCCGTGCCCTTGCTGGCCACTTCACCAAAGAGCAGCACTTCGGTTTCGAAGCAGCAGCCTGGTACTGGCACTTCGTTGACGTTGTCTGGCTGTTCCTGTTTGTCGCCATCTACATCTGGGGCGAATAAGCCGGAAGACGTTCTCAACGAACACTAGAAAAACAAGCGCCCGGCGGATCATCCGACCGGGCGTTTTTCAAATTCGGCCCCCGGAGCCAAAAGATGGAAGACAAGGCACATTTCCCACCGGTAAACCCGGTCACAGCTGGACTATCAGGCGCATGCCCGCGTTGCGGCCAGGGAAAATTGTTCGACGGATTCTTGCGCGTGAAAGGGTCGTGCTCCACCTGCGGGCTCGATTACAGTTTTGCCGACAGCGGGGACGGGCCAGCCGTCTTTGTCATCATGATTGTCGGGTTCATTGTCGTCGGCTTGGTGCTCTTTGTTGAATTGTCATTTCAACCTCCCGTTTGGCTCCATCTGATCCTTTGGCTGCCCCTGACCGTAGTTCTTGCGGGTGGCATTTTGCGCCCCTTGAAAGGCTTGATGATTGCCGTGCAATACCGGCATAAGGCGGAAGAAGGCCGTCTGGACAACGACGACGATCAAACTGACCAGTTGTAAGAAAGAAACTTGCCAATGGGCCGCGCCCGTAAACTCATCATTCCTGCCGTTGCTGCTTTGATTGGATTGGCGATCCTGTTGAATCTTGGTTTTTGGCAGGTTCGGCGGCTGGCTGAAAAAGAAACACTGATTGAACAAGTTGAGACCGGATTGAAATCGGCTCCTGTGGCCGCGCCCGGCATAGCCGATTGGGAGGGGCTCGGTAATGAGGACGATTACCGCCGGGTCTCGGTCACGGGCCGTTTCCTGGACCAAAACGTTTTCTACTACATCTCGCTCACCGATCCGGTCGGTACGTATGGCGGGCCGGGCGAACTCGTCTACAGCCGGTTTGAAACAGCAGATGGATGGACGGTCCTGGTCAACCGGGGTTTTTTGCCCGACGGCGTTCCGGAAGACATTCGGCGTGAAGCTCTCACTCCGCCACCAGGAGACCAGTCAATTATTGGACTGCTGCGGCTGAGTGAGACACCTGTCTGGACCACGCCGGCGCCGGACCTGAATGCAAAACTCTGGTTTGCCCGCGATACAGATGCCATGGCGGAGGCAATGAACGTTCAGGGAAACCTTGCGCCCTACAGCATCGACCTGGAAGCCGGGCATACGCCCGAAGGTGGTCTACCGCAGGCCGGTGAAACCCTGGTGCGTTTCAAGAACGATCATTTGGGATATGCGCTGACCTGGTTTGGTCTTGCAGCAACCCTCGTAGGGGTTTTCTTGGCTTACGCGGCCGCCGTATTGTGGCCGCGTAAGCGGGAGCATTCAGCGAACTTGGATTAAAGCGCTTCCAGGATTGCTGCGGCGCCGGTCTTGGTCGCATCGCCCGGACTGTCTTCGACGGCGATGAAGCTCACTTCACCGTCTTTTGCAATCAAAGCGAATCGCTGAGACCGCAGGTGACCAAAAATCGGTGCCGGGCCAAGGCCGAGACCAGCTGCTTCGACAAACTCTGCGCCGGTGTCAGCCAGGAAAGTGATTGCATTGGCATTAGAGGCCTTCTGCCACGCGTCCATGACAAACACGTCGTTGACGGACACAACAGCGATCGCGTCGACACCTTTGGATTTCAGTGTATCGGCATGCTCGACAAAGCCGGGCAGGTGGTTCATGTGGCATGTCGGCGTGAAGGCGCCTGGAACACCAAACAGGACAACTGTTTTGCCGGACGTCAGGTCTGCTGTTGAAATTTCACCAGGACCATCGGAAGTCATGGTCTTGAATGTTGCATCCGGCAGCTTGTCGCCCACCTTGAGTGTCATGTCTAAATCCCCTTGTTAAAAAACCGCTGCCATTTATTCCGCAGCCCGCTGGAGAGATAGGGCTTCCAGAGCAGACCGTCGAGGGAGAGCCGAGAAATCTTTGCGAAAGAAGTTAGTTCAACCAATCCGGTTGGATCGGCGCGAGGTGTTCCAGCGCGTTTTCGCCGTCGGACAGAACCAGGCGCAGGCTCGTATCGGAAGCGGTTGTTTTCAGGCCCTTTGTCGACAAGTGCCAAACTGGATTGCCTGTTTCACCTTCGGCCAGTTTCGGCAGAGCGATGTAGGAGCCTTCAGGCCCCGCGGCAAAAAGATCCGGAGTGCCCACTGATCCGGTTTCAGCTTCAATCCTCAAACGCTTGCCATCGCTTTCAACCAGCGTGACAGAGACAATATTCAGCCCGCCAGTTGGGGCGATGCCGGGGACGGCCTGCAAATCGCGTTTGATCAGTTTCGCTGAGAGGCTGTCCGGGCGGGCATCCGGGTCAAGTTGAAGGGACAAAGTGGCTTCGCCCGGCACGCAAATGTCCTTGCAAACGCCAAAAAACAGCTCCAGCGAAATCTGCGCAGGCTTGGAGGTATCTTCCGGCGAGATCTTTAGCGGTAGGATAATGCCGTCGTGGTAGACGATGGAGTCTGAGAACCCATCGCTGTATCGCTCCGGAACCGGGTAGAGAACTTCTTTGTCCTGTATGTTGGACGTGTTGGTCCAGTTGATTTGCGGCGGTATGCCAGCTTCGCCCGGATAGCGCCAATAGGTGTGCCAGCCTGGTTCCAGTTGAAACTCCAGTCCCGCCCAGTAAGTGCCGTTTTCAGGTGGTCCTGCCGTGATCAACCGAACGGCACCACCTTTGACGGTGACCCATTCACTGGCCGCAGCAAAAGCTGCGGATGGGAGTGTGATTGCCAAAAAAAAGAGGAGTGCCAGTGCAGATTTCATGGACTAACAGCTACACCAAAGCAGACGGCGCGTCAGCATCGCACAACGCTCGAATGGTCATATCCTCGTGACGCGATTGTGAGCATGCGACTCAATCAGTCATTAACATGAAGTCCTATTGGGGCTATGCTGAGGAACGAAGGCGGTGGGCGTTGAACAGTAACGAGGTGCGTATGTCCGAAATCGGAGCAGCAGACACCCTGGAGGGTCAATTCCTGATCGCCATGCCCAGCATGGCGGACAGCCGCTTCGAGCATTCGGTCATCTATGTGTGCTCTCACTCCGAACAAGGCGCAATGGGCCTGATCGTCAATCAGGTGGCAAAACATCTGTCTCTTGAAGAGTTGCTGATCCAGCTGGACATCGTGAATGACGATGATGCGATCCGCTTGCCACCTCAGGTCCGGGGCATGAGTGTTCATAAGGGCGGACCGGTTGAGGTTGAGCGTGGCTTCGTCCTGCACAGCGATGATTTCCAGCTCAATCAATCGACCCTTGCGATCGACAATGGGATCTGCCTGACAGCGACGCTGGAGATTTTGAGAGCCTTGGCCGAAGGCACAGGGCCGCGGCAAGCCATGCTGGCGCTCGGTTATGCCGGCTGGGCCCCCGGTCAGTTGGAAAATGAAATCCAGTCAAATGGGTGGCTAACTGCCCCGGCGGATCGGGACATCCTGTTTGATGCGAATTCGGAACAAAAATGGCACCGGGCCCTCGGCAGTCTCGGGATTGATCCAGCCATGTTGTTTTCAGACGCCGGACACGCCTAAGGCGTCACCGGTCAGCAGGATTGCCGGAAATCGGACACTTTTTTACCGACCTGTGGCTTGCGTCCGATTAGGATGGCGCGTAAGTCGCTAGACTGGCTTGCTTTGTTCCAAAGTTGACAAAATTCGGGTAGGGTTGAGGCTTACGGTCAGTGAAGGGCTCTAATGCCTCTAACTCGGCTGGAAACACTAGAGGAAGTGACGCGGTGAAATACAGCAGTACGCGCGGTGATGCACCTGTATTGGAGTTTTCGGACGTTTTGCTCCAGGGACTTGCCCGCGATGGCGGTCTTTATCTTCCAGAAATATGGCCGCAGTTCGATCCTGAGACCATCGCTTCTTTCGCTGGAAAATCCTATGAGGATGTCGCGTTTGCGGTGATCAGCCCGTTTGTTGACGGGGCCATCCCGGATGCGGACCTGAAGTCCATGATTGCGGAATCCTATTCTGGTTTCCGGCACCCGGCGGTCACGCCCTTGGTTCAGACTGGCTCCAACACATTTATCCTTGAGCTTTTCCATGGTCCGACCCTGGCGTTCAAGGATGTCGCCATGCAGCTGCTTGGCCGGATGATGGATTATGTGCTGACGAAGCGGGGCTTGCGCGCAACCATCGTCGGGGCTACCTCGGGTGACACCGGCGGGGCGGCCATCGAAGCCTTCCGCGGCCGGGACCGGACAGACATTTTCATCCTCTTCCCGGATGGCCGGGTGTCAAACGTTCAGCGCCGTCAGATGACAACGCCGACTGAAGCGAACGTGCACGCCTTGGCCTTGACCGGCAATTTTGATGATTGCCAGGCGATCGTCAAAGGCATGTTCAACCATTTCAATTTCCGCGACCGCGTGGCCCTGTCCGGGGTCAACTCGATCAACTGGGCGCGTATTTTGGCTCAGATCGTCTACTACTTCGTGGCTGGTGCCGCACTGGGCGCACCGCATCGTAAAGTGTCCTTCACCGTTCCGACCGGCAACTTCGGGGACATCTTCGCCGGTTATGCGGCCATGAAAATGGGCCTGCCGGTCGACAAGCTGGTGGTGGCAACCAACGTCAACGACATCCTGGCCCGCACGCTTGAAACCGGCCGGTATGAGAAAAAGGGTGTTCACCCGACGATTTCTCCGTCGATGGACATCCAGGTGTCGTCCAACTTTGAGCGTCTGCTCTCAGAGGTGCACGGACGAGATGGTGATGTAGTACGCCGGATGATGAACCAGCTGAACCAGTCCGGCAGCTTTACGATCGAAGACGGGCCTCTCGCTGAGATGCGTCAGCATTTCGCCGCCGGCCGGTGTGATGAAGAGGCAACCTCGGCAACCATTGCTGAACTCTGGGAAGAGGCGGGTTATCTGCTTGATCCACACACGGCAATCGGCGTGCATGTTGCCAAAGCGCACTCGAGCGGTGAAACGCCGATGGTTGTCTTGGGCACCGCCCATCCGGCCAAGTTCCCGGATGCTGTCGAAGCAGCAAGCGGTGTCCGTCCGGATCTTCCGGAAAATCTGAAAGACATGATGTTTGCCGAGGAGCGCCAGCAGGTTCTGGCGGCCGAGCAGGGCGCGGTCGAACAATATATTGAAAAACACGCCCGTGCCGTGGGGGCAGGGGTGTAACTGAATGAAAGTAGAAACAACAGTTCTCGAAAATGGCCTAACCGTCGTCACCGACCAAATGCCGCACCTGAAGACGGCAGCACTTGGTGTGTGGGTCCGCACCGGATCACGTGCGGAAAACGCGGATCAAAACGGCATTACGCATCTTCTTGAACACATGGCGTTCAAGGGAACGAAGAGCCGGTCGGCACGCGGAATTGCGGAAGAAATCGAGGCTGTTGGCGGCGAACTGAACGCGTCTACGAGCATTGAACACACAAACTACTATGCGCGGATCCTGGCGGAAGACCTTCCGCTTGCCGTCGATATATTGGCGGACATTCTGCAGAACTCGACCTTTGAGGCCGAAGAGCTCGTGCGCGAGCAACACGTGATCCTGCAGGAGATCGGTGCATCCAACGATGCTCCTGAAGACCAGGCATTTGATTTGTTCCAGGCGACAGCTTGGCCGGAACAGGCAATTGGCCGTCCGATCCTGGGCACACCGGAAACCGTGCAAGGCTTCGGCCGCGACAGTCTCAACGACTATTTGACAAGCCGCTACCGGGCACCGGACATGGTGCTGTCGGCTGCCGGCGCGGTGGACCATGATGAGCTTGTTTCATTCGCGCGCCAAAAGTTTGGCGCCATCAACAGCGAACCGGCCGCCCCGGATCCTGATGCCCGCTATTCAGGTGGTGAGAAGCTGCTCAACAAGGACCTGATGGAAGCGCAGGTCCTGATCGGCTTTGAGGGCCGCCCGTACAAGGCCAAAGACTACTACGCCATCCAGATTCTGGCGTCCGTGCTGGGCGGGGGCATGTCGTCGCGCTTGTTCCAGGAAATTCGTGAAAAGCATGGCCTGTGCTACGCGATTTACAGCTTCCACTGGGCGTTTTCCGACACGGGGCTGTTCGGTATTCACGCCGCAACGAGTCACGAGGATCTCGGCGCCCTGATGCCGATGATTGCAGATGAGCTGGTGTCTGCCGCCCATACGATCACCGAGGACGAAGTCGCGCGCTCCCGGGCGCAGATCCGTGCCGGTTTGATGATGGCTCTGGAGAGCCCGGCGGCCCGGGCCGGTCAGATTGCCCGCCAGATCCTGGTGCATGGCCGGGTTCTGGCGCCAGATGAGATCTCGGCCAAGATTGAGGCTGTCACCGCAGCAGATATTCGCGAGGCAGCTTACAACACCTTCGTTGGCACAACGCCGACACTGACGGCAATCGGTCCGATCAACGGCATCATGACTGCCGATGAGCTGGCGGCGCGGCTTCAGCAGGCGCCGGTCCGGCAGGCTGCATCAATGTAATAGGGCGAGGACCGGCATGTCTCTCCTTCGCCCAGGTCCACCTCCTGACGCCGAGCTTCTCATAGAAGCCGGCGCGCATTATCTGCGCCCCCCGATCATGAGCGACTTCAAGGCCTGGTGCTTGCTTCGCAGCGATAGCCGGGCCTTTTTGACGCCTTGGGAACCGTTGTGGCCGTCTGATGATCTGTCCAAATCCGGTTTCCGGCGCCGCCTGCGCCGCTATGCGCGCGATCGCAAGGAAGGGCGCAGCCTGACATTCCTCCTTTTCAACGCGCGCAATGACGATTTGCTGGGTGGACTGACGCTCAGCAACATCCGGCGCGGGGTCAGCCAGTCGGCAACGCTTGGCTACTGGATGGGGGAGCGTCACGCGGGCAAAGGGCACATGTCGGCGGCCGTCGCCATGTTCTTGCCGTTTTGTTTCGACGTTCTGAACCTTCATCGTATTGAGGCTGCCTGCATTCCAACCAACACACCGTCCATCCGTCTTTTGGAAAAGGCGGGGTTCAACCGGGAAGGATATGCGCGTAACTATCTGTTAATAAACGGAACTTGGCAGGACCATCTTTTGCTCTCCTGTTTGGCGGAAGACCACGCGGCGCGTCCGGATGCGGTGTCGCCGCTCGTCGAAGGAATTTTGAAAGACTTCTTGTGACATGTGCTCCAAACCGGTAGTTCTTCGCCCCATGTCGATTTCTGTGCCGGTCTATATTTTCAATCTGATCCGAAGCGCCATTTTAGTGGCCGCCGCAATGATGCTTATCGTTGCGCCGCAGGCCGCCCGTGCGCTCGAGCCGATTTCTGTGCCCTTGGATATTGAGGCGCTGGACATCACAAATGCGATTGATATGCACAGGGACGCCGGAACGCGTTTGCAGGTGTCAACCGCGCCGGGTGCAGACGGAATTGTTCGGCGGATCGAAGTGCCATCGCGCAGCGGGGAAAACACCAACTGGGCTGTCTTTGCGCTTGCCAACACCAGCGATGAACAGGTCGACCGCCTGATCGTTGCGCCAAACTACAAGTTTGTGGGGTCTGATCTGTTCTGGCCGGATCTCGGATCCTCTCGGATTGCAAGCATTACCCCGAGCCAGGGGATCGCGCCGTCTCGCCAAAAGAGCCTCGAAGCCGATGTCTTTCTGGTCACTTTGGACCCCGGTTCTGTCGTCACCTTCGTGGCTGAACTGACAACGCCGAACTTGCCGGAAATCCGGGTTTGGGAACCGGATGTCTACAAGGAAACGGTCAACGCCTATTCGTTGTATCGCGGGATCATTCTTGGCATTTCGGGCCTGCTCGCTCTCTTCCTGACGATCTTGTTCGTGGTCAAGGGGACGGTCATGTTTCCGGCGACGGCGGCTTTGGCATGGTCGGTCCTCGCTTATCTCTGCATTGATTTCGGCTTCTGGGGCATGGTCTTCAAGCTGGAAGGCGGAAGCAGCCAACTGGCCCGGGCCTCTGCGGAAGTCATGCTGGCCGCCAGCCTGATCATCTTTCTCTATGCCTATTTGAACCTGAACCGCTGGAACATTCACTATTCCCATCTGGCACTGACGACCCTGATCCTTCTATTGGGGCTGCTTGGTGTTGCGGTGTGGGATCCGTCGATTGCAGCCGGTATTGCCCGTCTGTCTCTGGGCATCATCGGTATCCTGGGGTTCGTCACAATCGCTGTGCTGGCGTATCAACACTATGATCGGGCGATCCTGTTGATCCCGACGTGGTGTTTGCTGATTGCCTGGCTGATTGGTGCGGCCATGACGGTGACAGGCCGTCTGTCGAACGACATCGTCCAGCCGGCGCTGGGTGGTGGACTGGTTCTGATTGTTCTGCTGATCGGTTTCACGGTGATGCAGCATGCCTTTGCCGGTGGTGCAATCGCCCAAGGGCTCATCTCTGATGTCGAGCGCAAGGCGCTGGCACTCACCGGTGCTGGAGACATCATTTGGGATTGGGACATCGACCGTGACAAGATCTATACGGGCAACGAAGTCGAAGATCTTTTGAATCTCAAGCACGGCACCTTGGAAGGGCCTGCGCGCGATTGGCTGGAGATCTTGCACCCACAAGACAGGGACAGGTTCCGGGCAACGCTCGATGCAGTGATTGATCAGCGACGCGGCAAGATCCAGCAGACATTTCGTCTGCGCTCTGAGGACGGTCATTTCCGGTGGTTCCGCCTGCGCGCCCGGCCGATCGTGGGCGCCGACGGGGAAGTTATCCGCTGTGTCGGCACGATGCTCGATGTTACCGAAGAGCGTACCGCCGAAGAACGCTTGTTGCATGATGCTGTCCACGACAATCTGACCGGCCTTCCAAACCGGGAATTGTTCGTTGACCGCTTGCACACGAGCGTGGTACGGGCTCAGGCGGAAGAGACAACCAAGCCAACCGTGCTTGTCATCAATCTGGACCGCTTCAAGCAGGTCAATGACAGCATTGGATTGTCTGCCGGGGACAGCATTTTGTTGACCGTCGCACGGCGTCTGGGCCGCCTCATCGGCCAGCAGGATACCTTGGGACGCCTGTCCAGCGACCAGTACGGTCTGGTGCTCTTGTCAGAGAATGAGCCGGACCGGATCGTTGCCTTGGCCGATGCGCTACGCAAGGCTGTGCGCGCGCCCATTACCTTTAGCGACCGCGAAATCTTCCTGACCTGCTCTGTTGGCATCTCCTTCTTTGAAGGCGGCAAGCAGGCGGTTGAGGACATGCTGACAAACGCCGAAATCGCTTTGAACCACGCCAAGCGCCTCGGTGGGGACCGCCAGGAAGTTTACCGGCCGATCCTCCGTCCCCTCGGCAAGAACATTGTCGATCTGGAAGCAGACCTGCGCGAAGCCATTAAAAAGGAGACGCTTGGTGTCTTCTTCCAACCGATCATTCGACTGGAAGATCAGGCAATTGCTGGGTTTGAAGTGCTGGCGCGCTGGAACCATCCGAAGCGCGGCAAGATTTCACCAGCCGAGTTTATTCCAATCGCCGAGCAATCGGGATTGATCAACGACCTTGGAATGTACATGCTCGACAAGGGCGCCAGTCAGCTGGCGTTCTGGCAGCGCGAATTTCCGATGCCGAGGCCTTTGTTCGCGTCCGTGAACCTTTCATCCCGGCAGCTTTTGAAGCAGGACCTGATCAATGATGTGAAGGCAATCCTGTCCCGGAACTCGCTGGAGGTCGGGACGCTGAAGCTGGAGCTGACGGAATCCCTCGTCATGTCCAACCCGGAGTATTCGGCAAAGGTTCTGGAGCGGTTGCGCAGTCTGGGGGCTGGCTTGTCGCTGGACGATTTTGGCACCGGTCATTCATCGCTGTCCTATCTGCAACGGTTCCCGTTCGACACGATCAAGATCGATCAGGCCTTCGTCAAACCCGACGGGTCTGCCGCGCGTCCGGTACTGTTGCGCACGATCGTCGCCATGGGTCACGACCTCGGCATGTCTGTGGTCGCCGAGGGCGCGGAGAGCGAAAACGACGCGCTGGAGCTGTTCCAGCTTGGCTGCCAATACGCACAAGGGTTCTATTTCGGCGAAGCCGTATCAGCCGCGGAGGCCACGAAGATGCTGCGGAAAATGCCGGTGGCAGAAGCCGCTTCGGCGTAAACAGCCTCAGCCGTTAGGGGACAAGAATCGGAACCGAATTTGCCGCGGCCTGGATGTGCAGTGGGGTGACCGCGAATGGATCACCATCCATTTGCGCGGCAACTGGTTCCGGACTGGAAATAACGGCTTCCTGAAAGGCTTGAACAGTCGCGCCCTTGGCTTTGGAGATCCGGCCCAGCATCAACGCGATGCTGTATCGGATCGAGGACCAGGGGTCGTCGCGCTCCAATATCAGCATATGTAAACCAGGATCTGTCGCACCGCCTGGGCAGATGACAAACGGGCCGCCGTAGTGCTGGGCATTGCTGGCGACGGCAAAGCGCCCGTCAACCGGCGCAGCGCCATCAAGGGAGATTGTCAGTGGCGTCGCTTTGCGTGTCAGTCCGATCCGGATTGCGGTGATCACATAGGCAAATTTCTTCAAGCGCCGCTTCAGGTCCAGCGGGACCGCATGGACGACTTCGGCGTCAAATCCGGCCGAAGTCATCAAAACAAAGGGACGATCATTGGCGAGACCATAGTGCAGCGGTTTGGTGCGCTTGTTCAGGATCATCCGGGCAATCTCTTTAGAGCCTTTCGGCAGACCAAGCTCGAGTGCCAGAACGTTCGCGGTTCCAAATGGGATGATCGCCAGGTTGGGGACGCGTTTTTTGTGCTGCAAACCCGTGAGGGCTTCGTTGACCGATCCGTCACCACCGGCAATGATCAACGTCTCTGCAGCCAACCCCGGTGCGGCGCACACCTCGCCGATCTCACCGGCATGGGTTGTCAAACGCAGATCAACCCGGCAGCCGGCAGCTTCGAGATGGCCTTTGACATCCTGCAATTTTTGGCTGTTGTAGCCGCCCGATGTCGGGTTGGCCATGATAAGCACGAGGCCAGCCGTCTCCGGTGCCTCAACTCCGGATAAAACCGGAGCGGTCTGCAGCGAATCGATCACCCGAAATCCTTGCTCGTTGGCAGCGACGCAGTGTGCTTAAACGTTTTTCTTAAACGGTTCCATACCGCCGCGCGCCAATTCGTCTGCGCGCTCGTTGTCCGGGTGGCCAGCATGGCCTTTGACCCAGTGCCAGGTGACATCATGGCGGTCGCGGGCTGCGTCCAAAGCCTGCCACAAATCCGCATTCTTGACTGGCTTGTTCGCGGCCGTCTTCCAGTTCTTCCGCTTCCAGCCGTACATCCACTCGCTGATACCGCTGCGCACATATGTGCTGTCGGTATAAAGATCGACGGCGCAGGGGCGCTTCAGGGCGTTCAGCGCTTCGATCGCCGCTGTCAGTTCCATGCGGTTGTTGGTGGTCTCGGCCTCGCCACCCTTCAGTTCACGCTCGTGTTCGCCGAAGCGCATGATGACACCCCAGCCGCCCGGGCCGGGATTTCCAGAACAGGCACCATCCGTGTAAATCGTCACGCGATTTTCCTGGCTCATCCTTCAAGCCCGTATGCGTTGGCGCTGTCGACGGTTTGGTGGAACCGCAGTTTTTTCAGGTATTCCATCGGGTCCTTCGGGGTGACAAGCGCGCCTTCAGGAACACTCAGCCAATCATAAAGACGTGTCAGCAGGAAGCGCAGCGCAGCTCCGCGGCAAAGCACGGGCAATGCGTCAAACTCGGCAGCCGTTAGCGGACGCACGGATGTATATCCTTTGAGCATGGCTTTGGCCTTGGTGACATTGAACGCCAGATCCTGCTCAAAACACCAGGCGTTGAGGCAGATGGCGATGTCGTAGGCGAGGGCGTCATTGCACGCGAAATAAAAGTCGATGAGGCCGGACAGGCGGTCGTTCAGGAAGAACACGTTGTCCGTGAACAGATCGGCATGGATAACGCCGGCTGGGAGATCCTTCGGCCAGTTTTTTTCAAGGAAGTCCAGCTCAGTGGTGATCTCTGCGCCCAGTCCCGGATGAACGGTGTCGCAGCGGTCTTGGCTTTGTTCAAACAGCGGCCGCCAACCGTTCAGGTCCAGTGCGTTCTTGCGGGTCAGTTCATAATCGGCCCCAGCCAAGTGCATGGCGGCCATGGCCTTGCCGAGTTCCTCGCAGTGTTCCGGACGCGGCCGCTTGACCGACATACCTTGAAGAAACGTGACGAGGGCTGCGGGCCGCCCGGCAAGCGTGCCAAGAAGCTCTCCGTCTTGCGAAGCGACCGGAGTGGGGCAGGAGAGGCCCTTGCCCGCCAAGTGTTCCTTGAGCTTCAAAAAGAAAGGCAGGTCGTCAGGGTTCACCCGCTTTTCATAGAGGGTGAGGATGAAATAGGCCGTATCGGTCTGAACGAGATAATTGCTGTTCTCAACGCCTTCAGCGATGCCCTTGTAGGACAGAAGCTGCCCGACATCATACTGTGCGATGAAGGCGTTCAGCTCTTCATCGCTGACTTCCGTATAAACGGCCATTCTTGTTATCCGGTGGCTTTTTCAGTTTGGTCGGGCATGTCCCGCAGTTCGCGCGGCAGGTTGAAGGCGATGGTCTCTTCGGCCGTCCGCACGATCTCGACCGTGACGTCGAAACGCGCGTCAAACGCGCTAATGATCTCTTCAACCAGTGTTTCAGGCGCAGAGGCTCCGGCTGTCAGGCCTAGGCTGGTAACTCCCTCAAAATCCGCCCAGTTGATCTCATCAGCCCGTTGCAAAAGGACCGCAACCCGGCAGCCTTCCCGCTCGGCGACTTCCCGCAGTCTTTGCGAGTTTGATGAATTGGGCGCGCCTACCACAATCATGGCCTCAACGCCCGGGGCCACATGTTTCACCGCTTCCTGGCGGTTGGTGGTGGCGTAGCAGATGTCTTCCTTGTGCGGGGCGACGATGTCCGGAAACCGGTCCTGAAGAACGGAGACGATCCCGGCGGTATCATCAACGGACAACGTGGTCTGCGTGATGTAGGCGAGGGGACGGTCGCTGCTCTCGCGTTCGAACCGCCGCGCGTCGTCTTCGGTCTCGATCAGGGTGACCGTGCCTTCCGGGAGCTGTCCCATCGTGCCGATCACTTCCGGGTGTCCTGCGTGGCCAATCAGGAGAATGTCGCGCTCGCGTCGGAAATGGATCTCGGCTTCCTTGTGCACCTTGGAAACCAGCGGACAGGTCGCGTCCAGGTAAAACATGTTGCGTTGCTGGGCATCGGCAGGCACGGATTTCGGCACGCCGTGAGCAGAAAAGATCACTGGGCGCTCGGCGTGCTCCGCCGGGATCTCATCCAACTCTTCAACAAAGACCGCGCCTTTGGCTTTCAAGCCGTCTACGACATATTTGTTGTGCACGATCTCATGGCGGACATAAACGGGCTGGCCGTACTTTTGAAGGGCCAGTTCCACAATCTGAATTGCCCGGTCAACACCTGCGCAAAATCCCCGAGGGGCGCACAGCTTGATCTCCAGAGAGGGTTTGTTTGTCGCGGTCTGTGTCATGGTGCTCATTGAAAAGCCTGCTTTGGCGCAATAAGGGCTTGTGACGCTGTTCTGTCAACCCAGTTGGCATGCTTTCTGATATAGGTGCAGGGCCAACAAATACCTACCGCCATCTCGCCAAGTGGCCGGTCAACTGCTATGAAGCTGCGCCAAATACATAGTTTTCAACAGGTCCACGATGTTCAAGGCGTTCCAAGCACTGTCTCATGTCAACAGCAAGACCACGCTTTCGGTCGCATTATGTGCCGCTTTTCTGACAGGATGCGGCGCAACCGGAGATATCGCGGAGAACGTGATTTCGGGCGGTGCGGAACCGGTTCAGGTCTCCCGCGAGACATTTGCACCGCCAGTGCCGTGTCCGCCGCTGCAGATGAAAACGAATTCACATCTTATCCGTGAGTTTGTAAGGGGCAAGGATGGCGAGCGCGACGGCCTGATCTACCAGGCACTGGTGGAGGATTCAGCGGTCAGCTGTTCCCAAGAAGCCGATGGCCAGCGCCGTTTGAAGCTCGGGTTCACAGGTGACGTGACACCCGGACCGGCGTGGAGAGGTGGCGATGTTGTACTTCCGCTGCGTGTCACGATCCCGGCGTCTTCCGATGCGGATCAAAAACCGCTGGTTTCTGAAGTGATCCAGATCCCGGTTTCCATCGAAGCCGGTGGCCGCGGGCAACAATGGACCTACGTGGATGAGAAATTCGTCATTCCGATGAACCAGGGCAGCAAAATCCAGTTTGGTTTTGACGAAGGGCGCCGACGCTAAGCCAGGGGTCTGAGGGCCATCCCTACTGGCATCTGGCTTACGCAATTGAACAGTTTGATTGCCGCGTATTGACAAGGTGGTGTCGGCCACTCACAATCGCGGCGAAATTGGGGTCGTTCCCTGATGATCGTGTCTCTGGCACGAAATACCACTGCGGGAGAGGCCAGGTGAGAAGATCCTGGCGCCGAAGGAGCAACCGCCCCGGAAACTCTCAGGCAAAAGGACCGCAGAGGCTTCAACGCTCTGGAAAGCAGTGATCTGCGCTAATCACATGCGCGGACTGCTCACCGAAGGAGTAACCACCAGGCCGGTTTGGTTTGGCTGGGAAATCTCTCAGGTACTCGGACAGAGGGGGTGCAGACGAATCGAAACCGTTCGCGGCGAGGTTCGGGACTGCGCAACCCCTAACGCGAGGACCCTTCATGGCGGAAACCGTTGCAGACGAAGATCTGAAACAAACGCCTCTTCACGACCTTCATATCGAGCTGGGCGGCAAAATGGTGCCGTTCGCCGGCTATTCCATGCCCGTTCAATACAAGCTCGGCATCATGGGTGAACACCAGCACACACGCGCGAAAGCGGGTTTGTTTGATGTGTCCCACATGGGCCAGGCTGTTCTGATCGGCCCGGATCACGAGACCACCGCCAAAGCACTGGAAGCTCTGACACCGTCCAACTTCGTTGAACTTGGTCATGGCCGTCAGCGCTACACGGTCCTGTTGAACGAAGACGGCGGCATCATTGACGATCTGATGGTCACCCGTCCGCTCGATCCGAACGATGACGGCCGTCTCCTGTTGGTGGTCAATGCTGCGCGCAAGGATGTCGACTACGCGCACCTGCGCGCCAAGCTGCCGGAAACGGTCAAACTCGAAGTGGTCGATGACCGCGCTTTGATCGCAGTGCAGGGCCCGGAAGCTGTTGCGGCGGTTGCAGCCCATGCACCGGCTGCGGCCGAACTCGGTTTCATGTCCGCAGCTCCCATGGAATTTGATGGCATTGCGTGCCACATCGCGCGCGCCGGATACACCGGGGAAGACGGTGTTGAGATGTCCGTGCCTGCAGGAGCAGCCGAGGCTATTGCCCGCGCGCTTTTGGCGGATGACCGGGTCGAAGCGATCGGCCTTGGGGCCCGCGACAGCCTCCGTCTGGAGGCCGGACTTTGCCTTTATGGCCACGACATCGACGAAACCACGTCGCCAGTTGAAGGCGACATCACCTTTTGCATGCAAAAGCGGCGCCGCGAAGAAGGCGGGTTCCCGGCTGCGGACCGCATCCAGAAAGAATTGGCCGAGGGCACAGACCGCATTCGCGTCGGCCTGCGGCTGGACGGTAAAGCCCCGGCACGTGAGGGCGCGGAAATCGCTCTGCCTGGTGGGGATGTCATAGGCATTCTGTCCTCCGGCGGTTTTGCTCCGACTGTCGGCGCGCCGATTGCCATGGGCTATGTCCCCGCCGAACACGCAAGCGAGGGAACACAGCTGGAGCTGATCGTCCGCAACCGCCGTTTGCCGGCCACGGTCTCAGCCATGCCTTTCGTGCCCAACCGCTATTACCGAAAACCAAAAGCCTGACTTTTTTTCCAGAGAACGGACGCAAAACATGACGACTTATTACTCAAAAGATCACGAGTGGATCTCCGTCGAGGGCGGCACCGCCACCATCGGTATCACGGCCTATGCGCAGGAACAGCTCGGCGATGTTGTCTACGTGGAACTGCCGGAAACCGGCAAGGCCCTGTCCCAAGGCGATGAAGCCGCGGTTGTGGAATCTGTGAAAGCTGCCAGTGAAGTCTACGCGCCGATCGACGGCGAGGTCACCGCAGCCAATGACGTGCTGGCTGATGAGCCCGCCAAGGTCAACGAAGATCCGGAAGGCGCAGCCTGGTTCATCAAGATGACCGTCGGCAATGAAGGCCAGCTCGCTGACCTGATGGATGAAGCGGCCTACAAGGCCTACATCGAGACCCTTTGATCCATGGCGGGGCATTACTACACGGCGGTGGTCGAATGGGCGTGTGACGGGGATTACGCGGCCAACAAGTATTCGCGCGGCCACATCTGGCAGTTTGACGGTGGTCTGAAGATCCCGGCAAGCGCCTCGCCGACCGTTGTGCCTCAGCCTTATTCGATTGAAGCAGCCGTTGACCCGGAAGAGGCGCTCGTTGCAGCGATCTCGTCGTGTCACATGATGTCGTTTCTGGATCTTGCCCGGCGCGCCGGTTACGTCGTTGCCAGCTACCGCGACAGCGCAAAAGGCGAGATGAGCCGGATTGCTCGCGGCAAGATGGCCATCACCAAGGTGGTCCTCAAGCCCGAAATCGTGTTGGTCGCCGACAGTGATCCAGATCCCAGCTGGATCACGGATCTGCACGAAAAGGCCCATGACGTCTGCTTCATCGCAAACTCGGTCAAATGTGAGATCGTGGTGGACCCGGAACCGGTCCGCACGGTCGCACCGTAAATCTGGAGCCGCAGACAATGCGCTATTTACCACTTACCGACACCGACCGCGGCGATATGCTCGCGCGCATCGGCGTCAATTCGATTGATGACCTCTTTACCGACATTCCAGAGGATGTTCGCTTCAAAGGTCTTCTGGATCTGCCGAAACGCGCCAGCGAAATGGAAGTCGAGCGCAAGCTCTCCGCGATGGCCGCGAAAAACACCTCGGCTGGATCCGTGCCGTTTTTTGTTGGTGCGGGCGCCTACAAGCACCACGTTCCGGCGACCGTGGATCATCTGATCCAGCGCTCGGAATTCCTGACGTCCTACACGCCGTATCAACCGGAAATCACCCAAGGCACCCTGCAGTACCTGTTCGAGTTCCAGACCCAGGTTGCCAAGCTGACCGCCATGGATGTTGCCAATGCCTCCATGTATGACGGTTCCACCGGCACCGGCGAGGCTGTTCTGATGGCCCACCGGGTCACCAAGAAGAACAAGGCGGTCCTGTCCGGCGGTCTGCATCCGCAGTACCGGGAAGTGGTCGAAGGTCTGTCCAACATGGCGGGCGATCGGGTCGTCAGCCTGCCGGCCGACCCAATGGGCACGGAAGACATTCTGTCCCAGATCGACGACGAGACCTCCTGTGTGGTGGTCCAGTCACCGTCCTTCTATGGCCAGCTGATCGACCTGAAGCCGATCGCGGAAAAGGCACACCAGCACAAGGCGCTGTTGATCGCCGTCTTTACCGAAGTGGTGTCGCTCGGTCTCATTGAGCCTCCTGGAACGCAGGGCGCGGACATTGTGGTTGGCGAAGGCCAGTCCATCGGCAACGGCCTGAATTACGGCGGTCCATATGTCGGTCTTTTCGCCACCCGCCAGAAATACGTCCGGCAGATGCCGGGGCGCCTTTGTGGTGAAACTGTTGATGCGGAAGGCAAGCGCGGTTTCGTGCTGACGCTCTCCACCCGCGAACAGCACATTCGCCGTGACAAGGCGACGTCCAACATCTGCACCAACTCCGGTCTCTGCTGCCTGGCTTTCACAATCCACATGTCGCTGCTCGGCCAGAAAGGTCTGACGCAATTGGCGCGGATCAACCACGGCAACGCGGTGAAGCTGAAGAAACAGCTTGGTGCCGTACCGGGTGTGGACGTGCTGAATTCGGCTTACTTCAACGAATTCACCCTTCGCCTGCCGAAAGCAGCTGATGGTGTTGTTGAGGCATTGGCAGCTAAAGGCATTCTCGCCGGCCTGCCGGTCTCCCGCCTGGAGCCGGGCAAGGCGGATCTGGAAAATCTGCTGGTGGTGGCCTCCACCGAAGTCAACACGGATGAAGACCGCGCGGCCTTTGCCGATGCGCTGAAGGAGGTGCTGGCATGAGCATGAACACGCAAGGACGCCCGACGGCAGCAGGAGATGCGGGCGAGAGCTTCCGCCCGAAAACCTTCACCGGAAACCGCGGCCTCGACATGGAAGAGCCGTTGATCTTCGAGGTGGGCTCTCTGGAAAACTGCGGTGTTGATCTCGACGAAGGCGATCTGCCTGAGTTTGAGCTTGGCGGGCACGCCCGCCGGGCCGAGATCGGTCTGCCGGGTCTCGCAGAACCTGAGGCCATGCGCCACTACGTGCGCCTGTCGCGCAACAACTATGCGATCGATGCCGGGCTGTATCCGCTTGGCTCGTGCACTATGAAGCACAACCCGCGCCTCAACGAGAAGATGGCCCGCCTGCCGGGCTTTGCCGATGTGCACCCGCTGCAACCGGTGTCATCCGTCCCGGGTGCGATTGAGCTGATTGACGAGCTGGCCCACTGGCTGATGGTCTCCACCGGCACCCATGCGGTTGCTATGAGCCCGAAGGCCGGCGCCCATGGTGAGCTTTGCGGCATGATGGCGATCAAGGCGGCGCACACCGCTGCCGGCCGGAGCCCGGAAATCGTTCTGGTTCCTGAAAGTGCTCACGGCACCAACCCGGCAACCGCCGCTCTGCTCGGCTACAAGGTCGTCTCAATTGATGCCAAGGACGACGGCACGGTCGATCTTGAAGCGCTCAAGACCACGATCGCCGAGCACACCGGCAACATTGCCGGGATCATGCTGACCAACCCGAACACCTGCGGGCTGTTCGAGCGTGACATCAAGGAAATCGCCGACCGCATCCACGAGGCTGGAGGCTTCTTCTATTGTGACGGCGCGAACTTCAACGCCATCGTCGGCAAGGCTCGTCCGGGGGATCTCGGCGTTGATGCCATGCACATCAACCTGCACAAGACCTTCTCAACGCCGCATGGCGGTGGTGGTCCGGGCTCCGGTCCGGTGGTCCTGTCGGACAAGCTGGCTCCCTTTGCCCCGCTGCCGTTCATCCGCAAGACGGACGATGGCCTGGAGCTGGTGGAAACAGAAGCTGCCACGAAAGACGGCGAACAGCCTTTTGGCCGCATGACGGCGTTCCAGGGGCAGATGGGCATGTATGTGCGCGCGCTCAGCTACATGATGAGCCACGGCTCGGACGGCTTGCGTCAGGCCTCTGAAGATGCGGTCCTCAACGCGAACTATGTTCGTGTTGGCCTTCAGGATCTGATGAGCTTGCCGTTCGGCGAGCGGCCGTGCATGCACGAGGTTCTCTTCGACGACAGCTTCCTGAAGGACACAGGCGTCACCACGCTTGATTTCGCCAAAGCGATGATCGACGAGGGCTACCACCCGATGACCATGTACTTCCCGCTTGTGGTGCATGGCGCGATGCTGATCGAGCCGACGGAATCGGAAAGCCGTGCCTCACTTGACCTGTTTGTTGCCACCATGCGTGATCTGGTCATGAGCGCCAAACGCGGTGAGACACAGCGCTTCTCCGGAGCGCCATATCTCGCCCCGCGTCGCCGCCTGGACGAAACGGGCGCAGCCCGAAAGCCGGTCCTGAAATGGACCGAGCCGGAACCGGCACAAGTGACGCCGGAAGCTGCGGAATAAAATTGAAAAGCGGGGCGGGCGTCAGGCCCGCCCTTCAGACTGTTGCTACAGCCCAATATTCCCTCTAGCGTCATGTTCGGACTTGTTCCGAACATCCACAAAATATAGAAAACTATGGATCCTCGGCACAAGGCCGAGGATGACTATTGAGAGGGATGCTGTTTGTCATCAAGCTCAGGGACGAGTTTCAGGCCCATCCCTTTTTCGGTCAAAGTTAAACCGCCACGCGCGGTCGGCCGCTGGCTTCGACGACAATTTCTGCTTCAATGAACATCGGCCGCGATTCGATCTCGACCGAGCGCACGTCGCGTTTCGCAGAGACCTGGATGCCGACGGCACCGGCGTCCTTGGCAGCCTTTTCGGCCTCTTCGCGAAGAACGGTTTCCAGCCGGTCAAGAGCGACTCCGGTTTCTGAAAAATCTTCCGGTCCGCTCTCCAAATGCACTCTGTAGCGCCCGTCGGCCGGTGATGTGACAGTGCCGCTGCGGCGCAGGGTTATGCGTCCAACGACGGCGCCGATGGCGTTGGCCACCCCGGCATGCTGGGACAAGAGCATCGGGCACCGTAAGCGCCTGCCAACTTCCGGATAGTAAGTCGGAGCCGAAGCGCCGAGGCCGACCACCTCCACGTTCAACCGCGCTTGCAGATCGATGAAACCGGCATGGCCGGAAAGTCCAGCCTGCAACAATTCATGGCGTGCAAGGGCGCGCGGGTTGTCCTGAAACCGGCCGCCTTCCTCTCTAAAGGCCACTTCGAGCAGCGCATCCACGGTCTGCTGCGTCAGTTGGTCAATGATCATCTGCGCAATGGCGTCCGCGCTTGAGGCAAGCACCTTGCCATCGCCGCGCCTGCGCCGCGCAAGCTTCTTAAGCGCAAGGCGCGCCGCCTCTGCATCCCAGGCACCCAGTAGTCCGAGGACATGGGCCGCATCGGAGGGAGTTACCCCGGACACTTGCACCATGCCGCGATCGATCAGGCGTCCAAGCGTGGCATTTTCCATGCGGTTTCGAACGATGGAAGAAACAGGATGAATGTCATCCCCGATCCGTACCATCAACTCGCTCTCACGGGCGTTCAGGTCCGGTTCGGCCATTGCACCGCCGACACACCGGACAAACCGGCCGTCATCTTCGCCCGGGAAGTCCGAACGTTCTTGTTGTTCCAGAACCGGTACCACCTTCTCTGGAGCAAGATGAGCAATCAGGGAGACGGGCAGCACGCGCTTCGGGCCAAGGTGGAGGCCGCCGGTCAGGCCCGTGTCGAGAAAATGGACCTGGCTGTCGCCGCCAAGGCCGATCGTGCGCATGGCGACGGCTTCAACCATCGTGCGGAACGATCCCACCTGCGCGCCATCGGGATCAATCGCCGGGCGTCCTTTGCGGATCAGGGCGATGTCGGTCGTGGTGCCGCCGATATCGGACACTAGCGCCGTATCGACTCCGGTGAGCCAGTGCGCCCCAACCACGGAGGCTGCGGGTCCGCTCAGGATCGTTTCGATCGGCCGGGCTCGGGCGTCGGCCGCCGACATCAAGGCACCATCGCCGCGCACCACCATCAGTGGGGCATGAATGCCCAACTGAACAAGAGCATCCTGGGCCCGGCCAATCAGGCGGTCAATCATGCCGATCAGCCGGGCATTGAGGAGCGCGGTAAGCGCCCGTTTGGGTCCATTGAGCTTGGCGGACAGCGTATGCGACATCGTCACAGGACGGCCCGCGATCTCTGCTATTTTTTGGGCAGCCACGTTTTCATGCGCCGGGTTTCGGGTGGCAAAACGCGCAGCAACGGCAAGCGCCGTCACGCCTGGATCAAGATCTTGCAAAAATGTGGTGAGAGCCTCTTCATCGAGTGGGGCGGCCTCGGAGCCTGCATGATTGTGACCGCCGCGCAAAAGCAGCACTGGATCGTCCTTCAAGGCCGCGCTCAAACCGGCCTGCTCTAGATCCTTGGCTTCAAAGCCGATGGCGATGAGCGCCACCCGCGCGCCCTGGTCCTCGACCAGTGCGTTGGTGGCCAAGGTGGTGGACAGGGACGCGAGCTGAATCTCGACAGGGTCGATTTTCGCCTGCACCAGCACCGATCGGACGGCCTCTCCAATACCAACAGCAAGGTCGTGCCGGGTGGTGAGCGCCTTGGCGGAGGCAATGACCTCTTCTTCGCCGCGCAGGATGACCGCGTCGGTATAGGTTCCGCCCGTATCGACCCCAAGGCTGTATGTCACACCACGTTCCTCTGCCAAATCCAGTTCGATCGGGAAAGAGCATCCGCTGTCCCGAAAGGAGCGCTCCGATGGATACCGTTTCCTCAATTGTGTCAAACAAAAACCGCGCGAACTCACGCGGCACTGTCTGTCTGAGACCACGGCAGCTTGTGTGTAGTGTTGGAAATATGACTGATGAAACAGTTTTGCTCCGTAGTGACTGCGGCTAAGGGGATTTTTTGATTGCCCGGAGAACGCATTGCCCGATATGGGTAGGATCATTCATGTCTTTCAAATTGCTTTGAGATTTCAAGAGGGGGCTATCCATGAACGGTGCAGAAGCGCTGGTGAAAACGATGCTGGCGTCCGATGTGTCGGTGTGCTTTGCAAATCCGGGCACGTCCGAAATGCACTTCGTGGCAGCCCTCGACACCCATCCCGACATGCGCTGTATCCTTTGCCTTTTTGAAGGCGGGGTTACAGGTGCTGCCGACGGTTATGCCCGGATGAGCGGCAACGTTGCCGGGACGCTGCTTCATCTTGGGCCTGGCTTCGGCAATGGCTGGGCCAATCTGCACAACGCCCGCAAAGGCCACTCCGGCATCGTCAACATTGTTGGTGATCATGCTGGTTATCATCTCAAGCATGATGCGCCGCTGCAGGCCGATCTGGACGGAGTGGCCGGATCTGTTTCCCATTGGGTACGCCGGGCGACCGACAGCACCATGGTGGCAAGTGCCGGGGCCGAGGCTATCCGGGTTGCGCGTGGCGGCGAGATCGCGACCGTAATCCTGCAGGCGGATTGTGCGTGGGGAGACAGTCAAACTGGCCCGACCAAAGCCCAACCTCCGGCTCAAAAACACCGGCCGGACACGGATCGCATTACGGCAGCGGCCAAAGCTTTGAGCGAACCCGGCGCGGCTCTTTTGGTGAGTGGCCCCGGACTTTACGGAGAGGGGGCGGAACTGGCCGGCAAGATTGCTGCCAGAACAGGCTGCCGGTTGCTGGCCCCGTTTTTTGCGCCGCGCATTGCACTGGGCGAGGGCGCCATTGCCTTTGAGAGCTTGCCTTACAATGCCGATCTCACCGCCGAGTTCCTTGCCGGGCAGACACGGATTGTTTTGGTTGGTGAAGATCCTCCTGTGAACTTCTTTGCCTATCCCGGCAAGCCGTCCACGCCGGAGCCGGCGGGGTGCGCGCTGGACCGGCTCTGTTATGGCGACTGGGATGTGCTCTGGACCCTTGAGACGTTGGCGGAAGCTGCGGGTGTTGACGGCAGCGAGACGATCGCGCGGATCGAACGCCACGTCCCGGACATTGAACCGGGTGCGCTGACCGCCGAAGGGATTGGCCGCGGTCTTGCCAACGCCATCCCGGAAGGGGCCATTATGGTCAATGAGGCCGTGACGGCCGGCGCCGGGATTTGGCCGTTCGTCAACGCCGCTGCCGCCCATGACCGGATCAACAACACCGGTGGGTCGATTGGTCAATGTCTACCAAATGCGCTGGGTGCGGCAGTCGCCTGCCCCGACCGTCCGGTGTTTGCGGTCTCCGGTGACGGGTCCGCCATGTATCAGGTGCAGAGCCTGTGGACTGCGGCCAGGGAAGAACTGGACATCACGGTCGTGATCGTCGCCAACCGGGGCTATCAGATCCTGCATTTCGAACTGGAAGCCCAAGGGGCACCGAAGCCCGGACGAAACGCCAGTGCAATGTTCGATATTGAGAACCCGTTGCTTGACTGGGTGGCACTGGCCGCCGGCCATGGGGTGCCAGGCGTGCGGGTCGACAGTGAGGAAGGCTTGGCTGAAGCGCTGAAAACCGCATCAAACACCAAGGGCCCGTTCCTGATCGAGGCTGTTATCTGAAGATCCGCTGACAGGTCCCCCGTTCAATCCATTTGACCTGTCAGCAACTCCCGCAAGATTGGATGGGGAAACGACCGTGTTACGGTCACCGCGTAAAACGCTTCAAAGATCTGCAAATCAAAAGGGGCACTTTGCAGGAGGCCGGCAGCAATCTCGTCGGCCATGACGACCGGCGGGGCAATGGCGATGCCCACATCAGCCCGGGCGAGCAGCCGGACCATGGCCATGTCGTCAACATCCGCTACGATGCGCGGGGTGATGCCAAGCCGGGCCACCAGGCTGTCGAAACCTGTCCGGATTGAACTTTCATCGGGAACAATCAAGGGCTCGTCGCTCAAGAGCTGATGCAGCGTCTTTCCGGCAATCCGCTCCGGCGTTCCGTGAATGGTGACTTTCTGTTCAGCCAGCCGGTGTGCCGTAAAGTCTCCGGACAAGGAGCTGTCCGGCGGGTCCGTGGTCAGGACGATGTCCAGGGCGAGCGATTCCAGCGCCTCCAGCAGGACTGAGGCGCTGCCGGACCGCAGGGTGAAGTCGACTTCTCCGCTGGACAGCAGCGGCTTTAAAAAGCGGATCTGAAAGTTCCGCGAAAGGGTCGATTGGGCCCCGACCCGCAAGGGTGGGGTGGATTGACTGGACCGCTGCAGCGTTGCGATCAGCTCTTCTCCAGTCCCGAAGATCCGGTCGGCATGATCGAGCACAATCCGTCCAACTTCGGTCAAGACAAGCTGACGCCCGGACCGCTCGAAAAGATCATGGCCGAGCCGGGCCTCCAGTTGACGGATTTGAGTGGAGAGCGCGGATTGTGACAGATTCACCCGCTCCGCAGTCCGGGTGAGGTTGCCCTCATGCGCCACTTCCCGGAAATAACGCAAGTGGTGGTAGTTGAGGTTGTCCATCGGTTTCCAGCTCGCTCAAACCATCAATAGTTCTATTAAATAGAACGATAAATAATAAAACATATATTTTTTATTCTCTTCGAACTGCGTCATAAGCCCCCGGACCACGCTTTTTGACAACAACCGAGGCCGGAATGGACATTTTCTTTGAGATCATCACGACGCTTGCAGCGCAATTTCAAAAGCCGACGCTGGCGTTTTTGATGGGCGGCATGCTGATTGCCGCAATGGGCAGCAAGCTGGAAGTGCCGGAGCCGGTCTACAAGTTCGTTGTTTTGCTGCTGTTGTTGAAGGTCGGTCTGGGTGCCGGGATTTCTGTCCGCTCCGCGGATGCCATGTCGCTCGCGGTTCCGGCGATCTGTGCCGCGCTCTTGGGCGTCGTAATTGTCGTCTTTGGCGGCAAGATCCTCGCCATGTGGCGGGGCGTTTCGAACGCGGATGCCATGGCAACGGCCGGTCTGTTCGGCGCGGTCTCGGCCTCGACGCTTGCCGCTGGCATGGCGATGCTCGACAGCGAAGGCATCTACTATGAGGGCTTCATCGGCGCGCTTTACCCGTTCATGGATGTTGCAGCGCTGGTGACTGCAATTTTCCTGGCGCGGATGAGCGCCGAGCGGCGGGCCGCCGGCACAGTCCAGTCTGACGGCACGGCGACCATGTCTTCCGGCGGTGGCGGCTTCGGTTTTGGCGGCGGTTTTGACGGCCAGCTTGCCAAAGGCATTATTGTTGACACGATCAAGAGCCCGGCCATCTCTGCCCTGCTGCTTGGCATCGGCATTGGCCTGCTGGCCCGGCCGGAAGCGGTCTATGAAAGCTTTTACGAGCCGCTTTTCCGGGGGCTTCTGTCCATCTTGATGCTTGTCATGGGTATGGAAGCCTGGGCCCGGTTGTCGGAGCTGAAGAAGGTTGCTCATGCCTATCTGATCTACGGCCTGACAGCGCCGCTGCTGCACGGCTTGCTTGGGTTCGGCATGGGTCTTGTTGCGCACCATTTCACAGGGTTCTCTGCCGGCGGCGTCGTACTGCTCTCGATCATGGCGGCCTCCAGCTCTGACATCTCCGGTCCGCCGACCATGCGGGCGGCCCTGCCTGAGGCCAACCCGTCCGCTTACATCGGGTCCTCGACCGGGCTTGGGACACCGGTGGCGATCTTGAGCATCCCGCTCTTCATCACCCTCGCGGAGCTGGTCATCGGGTTTTAAGGGGAAAGCAAAGAAAGCTTTTTAGCGGGCACCCGGACAAAAATCCGGGCGCCCGTTTTGATTCAAGCGAAGAAAATATTGACAATAAATATGTCAATATGACAAATATATTGTCATGATAAAAGCACGGCATCAGAATTCTAATGAACTCTATGAGGTGATCCGGTTGATCCGGCCGGTGCACAGGCGATTGGCGCGGGCTGTTGAGGCAAAGCTGGACGGCACCGGCGTATCGGTCGGCATGCGGGCTGTCATGGAAATGCTGGAAGAGGCCGGGGCCTTGTCTGTTCCCGATATTGGCCGGTCTTTGTTTCTGGCCCGACAGCAAATTCAGCTGATGGTCAACGAGCTGGAGCAGCTCGGGCTTTTGGAGCGGCGCCCCAACCCTGCGCACAAGCGTTCGCCTCTTTTTGCTCTGTCAGGGCGCGGCCTGGATGTTTTCGGCGAGATCCGCTCAAAGGAAAACGATGAGATCGATGCCGTCAGCGCACATTTTTCCAAAGAGGAGGTTCAGGCAGCCCAACAGGTTCTGTGCGCCATGCTCGATCACTTTGCAGAATTTGAGGACGACCCTAACCGCCCGCGCGGTCTGGAATGAGTTTGTTTAGGAGTTCGATATGTCTTTTTTGACTTTAGCCGTGAGTGGTCTGGGGACCTTGGTGCTATGGGCCACCGGCTATTTTTTCTGGGTTGTCTGGATTTCAAGCAAGGCGACCATTGGAAAACCGATCGACCGGGCGGCGCGCCCGAACACAGCCTTGCTAGTGATTGATGTCCAGGAAGACTTCACGCGCAATAGTCCGAAACCTTATTCGGAAGACGCACGGACCCGCGGCATTGCGCGCATCAACCGGGAAATCGAGGCAGCGCATGCTGCCGGTCAAGAGGTCATCCTGATCAAACAGGTGTTTCGCCACTGGCCGGCCATTCTGGCCATGAAACTACTGATGCGTGGCATTGGCACGCCGGGACGCAAGGGGCTGGCGTTCGACGAGGATCTGAAGGCTGGCAATGCGCCCGTTTTCGAAAAGCCGATCGGGGATGCGTTCTCTAATCCGGAGCTGGACGCCTATCTCGCGGAGAAAAATGTCGGTCACCTCCGCCTGACCGGCCTCGATGCCTGCCAGTGTGTCCAGTTTACTGCCAAAGGGGCACTCAACCGCGGCTATTCCGTTGAGATCATTGAACCGGCAACCATGACCGTCACGCCGGAAAAGTGGGGGACTTTCAAGAAGGAACTCGAAGCACTTGGCGCGCAGGTTATCAGAGACGCCGAACAAGCCGCTTGACATTGCCTGAAAGTTCGCGCATCAAAAATGCCATGACCAACCTGAGCGCATCCTTCGTGTATTTTTATTACGTCACCGACATATCGGCGGCTGCGTAGGATCTTGCTCTGACAAATCAAACCTAAAAAGCCGCCGCGTCAGGCGGCTTTTTGGTTTTCAAGATACCGGCCCCTGGCGGGAACTTCCCAAAAGACCCAGGAAGCCGAAAATGACCAAACACATGATCGAAGCCGGAAAACCGGCGACTAAGCTTAAATCGGAAGCTCTTGCCGTGCTTCTGGAGCGCGGGCTCGTGCATCAGTCCACCGATCTGGAAGCTCTCGACAAGCGCCTCAACGACGGTCCGATCACCGCTTACGCCGGGTTTGATGCAACAGCGGCCAGCCTTCACGTCGGTCACTTGATGCCTTTGATGACCTTGCGCTGGCTGCAAAGACTGGGCCACCGGCCGATCGTGGTTCTGGGCGGGGGCACCAGCCAGGTTGGGGATCCGAGTTTCCGCAAGGACGCACGCCCGCTTCTGGAGGAACGCCAGATCGAGGCCAACATGGCGACCATCCGCCGCTCGGTGGAACGTCTTGTTGATATGGACGGTCCGGAAGGGGCGCTGCTGGTCGACAACGCGGAATGGCTGAACGAGTTCCGCTTCCTTGAGTTCCTGCGCGATTATGGATCTCAGTTCACCGTCAACCGGATGATGACCTTCGACAGCGTCAAGTCGCGGCTCGATGCCCAGATGCCGCTGACGATCCTTGAGTTCTGCTACATGATGCTGCAGGCCGTGGACTTCCTGGAACTCGCCAAACGCCACGACTGCGTTCTCCAGGTCGGCGGCTCCGATCAGTGGGGCAACATCGTCAACGGTGTCGAGCTTGGCCGGAGAGACGGCCGCAAGCTGCACGGTCTGACCGTCCCGCTTCTGACAACGGCCAATGGGTCCAAGATGGGTAAGACCTCAGCGGGCGCTGTCTGGCTGCATCCGGAGCATCTGTCGCCGTTCGGCTTTTGGCAATTCTGGCGCAACACGGCGGACGCCGATGTCGGCAAGTTCCTGCGTCTCTTCACCGAACTGCCGATGCGCGAAGTGGAGCGTTTGTCGGAGTTGCAAGGTGCGGAGTTGAACGAGGCCAAGAAGATCCTTGCAACGCAAGTCACCGCCATCGTGCATGGTCCGGAAGAAGCGCGTGTGGCGCTGGAGCAGGGCGATGCCTTGTTTTCAGGCGATGCCGAGTTGACGGAACCAACCCACACAATGGCCCTGTCCGTCTTGGCTGAAGGGGTCGGTCTTCTGGAGCTTGTGGTGGCAAGCGGCTTCGCCGTTTCCAACGGTGAAGCCCGGCGCCTTGTGGAAGGCGGTGGTGTGCGTCTCAACAACCGGGTGGTTGATGATGCGCGCCGCCGGATTTCTTCCGGCGATCTTGGTGCCAATGACCGCCTGTCCCTGTCTGTCGGCAAACGGCGCAAGGCGCTGATTGGCTTCGAGTGATCTTGCGCAACGGTGCCCCGAAAAGACCGGGGCACCGTCTGTCATTCTCATCAGGTCCCGGTTTTTCTCCGGGCCCTGAATTCGGTTACCGGCACACCGCCGACCCCCCAGTTCTCGAGGGGGACCTCCTCGATGACGACAAACGTCGTGGCGGGCTCCTTGTTCAGGACGTCAACAAGCAGATCCGTCGTACCTTTGATCAAGTCGGCTTTTTGTTCTTTGCTGACACCTTCATCCGTCACTTGAATATGCACATAAGGCATCTTTAAACGCTCCCGGATTGGCGCGGGATGATCTGAAAAATCTTCGCCATGATCTGCCAGCGCCCACCGTCACGCACGAAGGTCAGGAAATCGACGAAGTCGTTGTTCCCGATTGAGCAACGAACACGGGCAAAGGCTGTGTTGGCCCCAGCCAGCTGGATTTCGTCAATTGCGTCTGTGCGCACTTCCCCGCGCGAGGCCGGGGATTGGCGTGCGGCAACCACCGGAACATAAGCATCCATGGTCCGGTGAAGCAGCGGTGCTTCATCGGCGGTCGCATAGACCGCCTTTGGATGAAACACTGTCTGCAAGAGATCCGCGTCGCAGCGGTACAGCGCTTCGAAGTAATCCGCGATCACCGCCTGAAGTTCATTGAGGGCGGTACTCATGCGGCCAGCCCTTCTTCCTGCAGCGTTCGCTGCGTGGCGGGCCGGGCCTTGATCCGGTTCACATAGTCTGTCGTGCGTGGCCACTCGGTCAGCGCTACTCCGATAAAGCTCGCCCAGTTCAAGATGACGAAGGCATAGGCATCGGCAACAGTGAAGGTCTCACCGAGAAGATACCCGCTGTCATCCGAGAGCATGCCTTCGAACTGGGAAATCTTCTTCTTCAAGACGGCGAGATTACGAGCACTCTCCTCTGCCGTGAAAGTTTTGCCTGAGAAGTACGGGCTGAAGGCCTTGTGCAACTCGGATGTTAAAAAGCTGAGGGCTTCCAGCATCCGGTATTTCTGAAGTGCGGAGGTTCCACCCTGGGGCCCAAGCTGGGGAAACTGTTCGGACAGCCAGGTGAGAATGGCGACGTTTTCGGTCAAGACCGCGCCATCTTCAAACTTCAAGGCCGGAACGTAGCCCCGAGGATTGATCTGCGCGTAGGCCGCGCCGCTTTCGGTTGTGCCGGCATCCGTATCGACCTTTTCAAGCGTGTAGGGAACGTCTGCCTCGTTGAGGAGAATGTGCGCTGCCATGGAGCAGGCGCCTGATTTGTAGAAGAGTTTCATCGGGTGGCTCCTTCTGGTTCCGATGACCGGAAGATGCTCACGTTGGTTTCTGTTGACAATATGGTAACTGATGGTAACTCCTATTATGAAGTTACCGCGAAGAAACTTGTTGCATGTTGGCGGTTGGTTGGAGATCTTGCTATGGTACTGAAAATGCGAAAGAATAATAGCCCACAGCCACCCGCGCCATGCCTGTTGACTGAGTGCATGCAGGTGATCGCCGGGGCGTGGGCCCCAAACGTCATTTGGTGTTTGAGAGCGGGACCGAGGCGGTTCAGCGAGCTTCGGGCTGACATACCGCCGGTGTCGGCGAAAGTTCTGTCGGCACGGCTGAAGGAGCTGGAGGAGCGGGACGTGATCGTCCGCCATGTCCGCCCGACATCGCCGCCGTCCGTTGAATACGAGTTGACAGAGATTGGCCAGGAGCTGATCCCGGCCCTGGAGGGCATCGTCCGTGTCGGGCACAAACTTAAGATCCGCAGCGGGTACTATCCGTCAGAAGCGGAGGCCGATGCAAATCTGGCGCAAGCGCTGGAACCTGCGTGATTGATCAATGGTTGTCGCCTGGTCGATTTGAAAAACTTATCCACGCTCTGCAAACCAGCCGTATACTTCCTCCCGTTCCTGTCCCACGGGGCCGAGGCCGGACCGTCCGTTCGAGGTGGCAGGAACCGGAGGTTGGGCGCTTTTTTGAGGTAACGGATCAAGAAACGCGCCGTCAGCAATCAGCTGGTTTTTGGACTGCCGCCGGGTTCCAGACGGGGGCAGGTCAGACCGGAAGAGTTTCTTAAAGATCATCGGGCGCTGCCAGGGCCTGGTGTTTGTCCAAGAAAGACAAGACTGCTGGCCGGGAACAGCCTTCGGGTAGGCGTGCTGCCTTGCCAATCTAACCCACTCTTTACTCTTCGCTCCGGCAAGTCCGGCGCGCCTGCCGTCCCGTTCGTTTCGAACGGTATTCTGATCGCCAAAACGCCGGAGGGAGACCTCGCGGCGGGTTTTGTGCTGGTGATTTAAGTCTATCTCTGCTGTCCCGGTCTCCGAGCCGGGACCGACCGATTGAGGTTTGGTCCCGGATCAGGTCCGGCACTGCAAAATACTCAAGTCTGCAAACTGTCTCCCCGCGCGAACGGGAGTGAAGACCCAGGGTCTATTCGCCGTCCGACTTCTTGCTTGAGGTTGCGGGGGTTAAACCGAAGCTCGGCAAATGAGTGGTCCCGACTATCCGCAGCTTGTCATCTAGCCGTGTGGATCCACAGCCCAAAGCGTCAGCTTGTCCTGTTTTCCGGCAGCTTCATATGCAGGCAGAACGCGTATTGGCGTCCTGAGGATATCTGGAAGTCTTTTGACGAGATCGTCCGATAAAACGATCTGTTCGCCCAGATCGCGGGCAGCGCTTTCGATCCGGGCGGTGGTGTTCATGGTGTCGCCGAGCAGGGCGATTTCTTTTTTCCAATCGCCGATTTCACCGGCAGCCACCTGGCCGCAATGGATGGCAATGCGAATGCGCGGTTCCGTATCGTATCTCGTCCTGTAAAACGACGCCCGGCGATCCAGGATGCGATGCATGCCAAGCGCGCAGTTGAGACTGGCACCATTCTTCACACCCTTTTCAAGTGGCCAGGTCACAATTACAGCATCGCCGATATAGCGATGAACATCGCCGCCGGTCTTGTAAATCGGGTCTGCAAACTCCTGCGCGACATCGCTCAAAAATGCATGGAACTGAAGTTCTCCAAGGCGTTCTGCAAGCGCGGTTGACCCAACAAGATCGGCAAACAGCACCACACGGTTTTCAAGTCTTGGGCGGGCATACCGGCCGGTGATAAGTGCAGTGGTGGCTTCCGTCCCCAATAGGCGGGAGATTTCAATACCGCTGGAAAACGCAAAGGCGATCGCCGCGGAAATCGCAAAATTCTCAATGAAATGCGTATCGAGGTGCTGCCACGGTTGGCCGAAGAGCCAATTGGGCAAGCTCATGCCGGCCAAGATGCAGACGCACCAAACAATTGTGCGAAGCAGCAGGAGCTGCCAAAGCGGCATCTGCCGGGCCATTCTCAGGCGGGAGTTGGAAAAAACAAAAAACTCAGAGCAGGAACAACTGAAGCCGATCAGGACACCGGTGAGCATGCCGACACTCACATCCGTGATCAGGCTTTGCTCACCTGCGCGAAGCAAGCCGATAAATAGCCCAACGATGGCTGAGGCCAGCGAGATCCAGGCAATCGCATGCAGTGTTCTGATTTGCCAGTTCTGAAACATTGCAACATCCCACTCGGTGTCCGCCTATGTGTATAGGCGTTTGCCAGGCAGAAGAAAAACCCCGCCATCCCTTTCGGGAGGCGGGGCCAAGGGAAGATCTCGCGGGGAACGCGAAGGTCTTTTCTTCCTGCTTGTTAGTTCGTGCCGGCTACAGCTCTAATTGGCCTGCAGCCGGGATCTGATTTCCTTGCGAAGTTCGTCGATCGGCGACTTCTTAGACCCTTCTTTTGTATGCCAGAAGGTCCAGCCGTTGCAGGCCTCCTGGCCCTGCACCAACGCGCCCACCTTGTGGATCGAACCGGTGTGGTCGCCGGATTTCAAGGAGCCGTCTGCCCGGACGATCGCCAGATGCTTGCCCTTGGAACAGGTCAACTCGGCGCCCGGCTCCAGCATGCCGTTTTCCAAAAGCGTACCAAACGGGATGCGCTTTTGGGCCCGCTTGCCTTGCTGCATCTCAAGCGCTTTTTCGTCACCCGGCTGGATTACCGCGATCCGGGCTGTTGCCGCATCGATGTAATCCTGCTCGCGCTCCACACCTACATAGTTGCGGCCAAGTTTGCGTGCGACAGCACCGGTGGTGCCTGTGCCGAAGAACGGATCGAGCACAACGTCGCCCGGTTTGGACGAGGCGGTCAGCACCCGGTAGAGCAGGGCTTCCGGTTTCTGGGTCGGATGCACTTTCTGGCCATCCTTGCCCTTCAGCCGTTCCGAACCGGTGCACAGCGGCAAATGCCAGTCGGAGCGCATCTGCAGATCTTCGTTGAAGGTCTTCAGTGCGTCGTAATTGAAGGTCGGCTTGGCATCCTTGGATTTCGTCGCCCAGATCATGGTTTCGTGGGCATTGGTGAACCGCTTGCCGCGAAAGTTCGGCATCGGATTCGACTTCAGCCAGACGATGTCGTTCATGATCCAGAAGCCGAGATCCTGAAGGATCGCACCCACCCGGAAGATGTTGTGATAGGAGCCGATTACATAGAGCGAGCCGTCCGGCTTCATCACCCGGCGCGCTGCCAGCAGCCAGGCGCGGGTGAAGGCGTCGTAGGCCTCAAAGCTCTCGAACTGATCCCAGTGATCGTCGCAGGCGTCGACCTTGGACTGATCCGGCCGGTGGAGGTCGCCGCCCAGCTGGAGATTGTAGGGCGGATCCGCAAACACCAGGTCGATAGACCGGGACGGCAGCTTCTCAAGGGCGGCCACGCAGTCGCCCTTCAGGATCGTGTTCAGCCAGGAAGCATCAGCTTCCGTCGAAGATGTTGGATGGGGTGCCACAGGGGACACCCCGGTACGCAGTACTCTCATTGCGACGCAATACCTCACGCAATTTCGAGTGTCATGGTTACCGCTTTTGGTAAATCAGGCGTTAAGCCGTCAGAACAAAAATTACCGTTGAATCAATGCTTTGTTTACAATGGTAAAACCTAAATGAGAAGTTAATAGGCTCAGCCGACCGAAAACGCCAGAATTCTGCTGATTTCATTGAGAGAACGACCGGAAGTTGATTGCCAATGGTTAAAGGCTTCCTGGATTGCAATCAGATTTTTTTTCGACATGGACTCATTCCCAATGACATTTTCACGGATTAGAGCGTTAACCACGTCCCGGGAGAGGATGAATGTCTCCTTTCCCATGAAGCGAAGCGCATACTGACCGGAGTTGCCACCAAGCCGGCTGCCGCGCTTCTTTAAAATATCCATCAGGCCGATTTGATCCTCGACAGGATACCGGGCAAAGAACTTCGAAGCGCTGCCGTGGGCTTCGGCCAGATCCCGGAGGAATATCGCATTAGCCTGGACGGACTTGATCTTCATGGCATTGCGCACAATGGCCTTGTTGTTGAGAAGCGCCTCAAAAGCCTCATCCGGCAGGAAGGCGAGACGGGCCGTATCAAAACCTTCAAAGGCTTCTTCGAAGCCCGGCCACTTCTTCTCAATCACTTTCCATGAAAATCCGGCCTGAAAGATCGTTTTGGTGAACATGGACAGCCAGCGGTCATCCCCGATCGTCTCCAGGTCTTCCGGTGTCTTCGGACCATTGTGTTCGGCCAACAGGGCGGAGAGCTGAGCTGCGCCGCCTTTTTTCTCGATTGCCAACGCTTCGATGTCTTCAAAGGATTTCATAAAACCGTCCCGGCAAGTTTCTAAATTCAATCAGATAAGGGGATATCCCTATCACAGGGATGGATGCCCTCGTGTGTGCGAAAATAATTTCTTCGTGTGCAAAAATATTCATTATCTGAAGCTGCACCTATTGACCGCGCGCGCATCTGGCGAGACTGTTCAAGGATAACAAAAATAAGGATGATCATATGACCAACTCGATCCACAGAGCCTTTCAACAACCGGCCCGACCAACCCGCCTTGCACCATCGCATCCTTTGCAGGTTTTCAGCGATCCCAAGGAAGCCGTCGCGCGGTTGATTGAAATTTTTGAGGCGAACACGGCCTTCTTGAGGAAGCATTTTCAGGCGCTTCTCGACGGGGAAGAGCCGGAACATCGGGTGCGGGCCTTTTATCCGCAGGTTCAGATCGTCACCGACAGCCATATTCGCCATGACAGCCGCTTGTCCTACGGTTTTGTCTCCGGGCCGGGGCGTCATGTTGCGACCATTACCAGGCCGGACCTGTTCCGCCATTATCTGGAGACACAGCTGTCGCTTCTCATGAAGAACCACGAGGTGCCGGTTCTGGTTGGCGATAGCGATATGCCGATCCCGTTGCATTTCGCCTTTTATGACGGAACGCACGTGGAAGGCGGTGCCGCCGCGGCGAGCCTCAACCGGCCGCTGGCAGACGTCTTTGATCTGCCGGACCTGACCGTAATGGACGATTCCATCGCCAACGGAACCTATGAACCGGCCGATGGCGAAATGCCGTTGGCTTCTTTCACGGCACCCAGGGTCGATTACTCCCTCCACCGTTTGCAGCACTACACGGCCACAGCGGCGGAGCATTTTCAGAACTACGTGCTCTTCACAAACTATCAGTTCTACATCGATGAATTTTGCCGCATGTCTCAGGACTATCTGGCGGATCCGGACAGTGGTTATGAGGCCTTCGTTGGGCCAGGCAATCTGCTGACAAAGGCCGGTGAAACAGCGCCTTGCAGCGGAACAGAACCGGCAAAGCTTCCGCAAATGCCAGCCTATCACCTGAAACGGGCCGACGGCAGCGGCATTACAATGGTCAATATCGGCGTCGGGCCGTCCAACGCGAAGACGATCACCGACCATGTGGCAGTCCTGCGTCCGCATGTCTGGCTCATGCTCGGGCACTGCGCGGGCTTGCGCAACAGCCAGACCCTCGGGGACTATGTCCTTGCGCATGGTTATGTGCGCGATGACAATGTTCTTAATCAGGATTTGCCGATTTGGGTGCCGATTCCGCCGCTTGCAGAAGTGCAGGTTGCCCTCGAAGACGCGGTTGCCGAAATCACCGGATATGACGGGTATGAGCTAAAGCGTGTAATGCGGACCGGCACGGTCGTCTCGCTCGACAACCGGAACTGGGAACTTTGGGATCAGCCGGAGCTGGTCAAACGCTTCTCGCAGTCGCGGGCCATTGCGCTTGATATGGAATCGGCGACCATTGCCGCCAACGGCTTCCGCTTCCGTGTGCCCTATGGAACGCTTTTATGCATCTCCGACAAACCGCTTCACGGCGAGCTGAAGTTGCCGGGCATGGCGACGGACTTCTACAAGCGCCAGGTCGCCCAGCATCTGGAAATCGGTATTCGCTCTCTGGAAAAGATGCGCCAGATGCCTGCCGACCGCCTGCATTCGCGCAAACTCAGAAGCTTTGCGGAAACCGCGTTTCAGTAGGCACCCCCGCTGGTTTCAGTCTAACGAAAGCTAGAAGCTAGTCAAACCCATTCCTCTCAGAAGTCATCCTCGGCCGTGTGCCGAGGATCCATTTTCTTCAATAAGTTTTGGATGTTCGGAACAAGTCCGAACATGACGCCCGAGGGGAATTTGACTTTGTCACCAAGCAAAGGCCCCGGATGCAGTCCGGAGCCTTTTTGTTGCCGGTATACAGACGACCAGGGCCTGCGAATTTAGTTCCGCATGTAGCGCTTCAACGCCGGTCCGGACTGAACCATGGTAGTTGCTTCTTCGCCCTGAACCGACTGAGGAAGAGGCGAAGCCTGGACGCAGGTGTTGCAGCCGCAGGCCGAATATCCTGGCCAGGCAGGAGGAGATTGGTTGGTCCAGGAGCCGATCCAGCCGCCTGCCGATTGGCACAGCGGGGTGCAGATGGACGGCGCCTGCGAGTTGTCGCCCGGAAAATCGGCGCTCTCCAAATCGCAATGGCCGCTGAAGTCGCCAAGGACGGCAGTTTGAACGGATCCGCCGAAACTATGAAAAGCAGTCCGGTCGGTCGTCGGCATGCTGACCAGTTCCGTTGTCTTCGCATTCAGGATGTCGGACATTTGCTGGTACAGCGGATCAACCGAGCTCAAGGCATTGAGCACACTGGTCCGCGCGGGGAAGAGATAGGACAGCTGCCCATTGGGAGGCGCGATGGCGTTCTGCATTGTCGCTTGTTTGGTCATGATGTTCGCAAGCACAAACGGCAGCGTTCCATTGTTGGCGAGGAACGGTGAGTTGCTGTTCACGCCAGCAACATCTGCGTAAAACATGTTCGGGGAGTTGGTGTTGTCGGTCCAGGGAAACGCACGGAGTTTCAGGTTCTGCCGGGTGGCATTCGACATCTGTGACATGCTTTCAGAAAAACCGATGGACGTCCGCCCATAGCCTTCACTGAAATATCCGGCCCGGACATACTGGTCCTCAACGCCCTGCAGCGGTGGTACGGCTCCGGTCAAGGCGTTGTAGTAGCTCGCGGTCTCCGCAATGCCAGCAAGAGATTGGACAATCGAGGGATCCAGTTGGGTCATTGATGGCCAGTTGCCGGTGTCGAGATACCCCTTGACCATGTAATTGACGCCGATGGTCGTCTTGCCGGACATGTTCATCATGGCGCCCGACATGCCGAAAGGCACGGGGCTGATATAGATCCCGGCCGAATTGACGGTCTCGAAGTCCGATAGGGTGGTCACACCCGCCATGCCCGAATCGCCGTTTCGGTAGAACATGATGTTCGTACAGCCCAGCATGGGCAGGGCGTACATGTCGTTGTTGGGAAGCTTCAAGGCTGTGTCGGCGTAAGGCACGAAGTCTGTCGGATTGCTAATTTGCGCCGCCGGGATCTGGGTTGTTTGGGTCTTCCAGTATTCCAGATACATTGCGTCATAGACAAAGACGTCGATCGGCGTCTGTTTGCCGCTGCCATTGGTATAGACCGGATTGGAATCGTACCCGCCGTCCCAGACATTCTCATCTGCAATCAGATAGAGCTTCTCCGTTTGCCCCGCTGACTGCCACGCCGAACAGATGGCGGACGTGAACGCGCCCATGTCCGGGACATATGGATAGACCGCCGCGGAGATACAGGTTTCACCATCTGTGCAGATCGCATCGCAGTTCTGCGCCGACGCTGCGGTCGAAAACAATGCGCCGATGACCAGTGCACTTTTCAATATGACGATATTGCGGAATTGCTGATGCATGACTTCACCTCCAGGCAGTCTCGGTGGAGGGAGTGTCTCACGATGCCGTAACGTTATGCAACTTATAATTTAGTAAATAAGAATTACTCGCTATACCGTGTGGAGCCAACAAAAAACGCGGCCCCGAACAGAGCCGCGTTCCAAAATTTGGGCTGACGGTATCCTTACTCGGCTTCGTCCGCAGAGGCTGCGTTCAGCATGCCGTAGCGCTCAACGCCGATTTTCTCCAGAAGCTCAAGCTGGGTTTCGAGGAAGTCGATGTGGCCTTCCTCGTCCTTCAGAAGTTCTTCGAAAATCGCCATGGAGACGTAATCGCCTTCTTCCCGGCAGACTTCGCGTGATTTGGAGTAGGCGGTCCGGGCGTCGTATTCACCGGCAAGATCTGCTTCCAGAACTTCTTTGATGTCCTGGCCGATGCGCAGCGGCGCGACCTTTTGCATGTTCGGCAGGCCTTCCAGGAAGATGATCCGGTCAACCAGCTTGTCCGCATGTTCCATCTCTTCGATGGATTCCTCGCGTTCCTTTTTCGCCAGTTTCGCGTAACCCCAATCGGCCAGCATGCGGTAATGCAGCCAGTACTGGTTGATCGCGCCAAGCTCCAGGAACAGAGCCTCGTTCAAACAGGCAATAACCTTTTCATTCCCTTTCATGGCCGTCACTCCTTGTAGCCGAAATTTTCTGTACTTTAGAATTATTCTACACTAGGTGTCCAGTGTCTAAATCATGTTTTTTTTCAGAAATTTGCGAGCTTTTGAATGTAGGGAGAAGTATCTGACGCACTGTCCAAAATCGGTTGATTGCAAGGCGCTGGAACAGCCTGCCGCAAAAAAGCAAAAGGCGCAGCCGGTAAAGCTGCGCCTGTTGACTTACCAGAGGAGGGGTAAGACGCCGGTGGTATTAGGAGGCCGGCAGGATCACGCTGTCGATCACGTGGATGACGCCGTTGCTTGTTTCAATGTCGGCGGTGACAACGTTTGCTTCGTCGACTTTCACGCCGTCTGTTGCGTCAACTGCAATTGTGTCGCCCTGAACAGAGGCAACATCAGCTTTCTTGCCTGCGATATCGGAAGACATCACTTTGCCCGGGACCACGTGGTAGGTCAGAACAGCGACGAGCTTGTCCTTGTTTTCCGGCTTCAGCAGGTCTTCTACAGTGCCAGCCGGCAGTTTCGCGAAGGCTTCGTCGGTCGGAGCGAAAACAGTGAAGGGACCATCGCCTTTCAAGGTGTCGACCAGGTCAGCGGCCTGAACAGCGGCAACCAGTGTGTTGAAGGTGCCTGCGCCGACAGCAGTGTCAACAATGTCTTTCTCGGCAGCTTTCGCAGCGGAAAACGGCAGAACGAGAAGTAGAGCAACTGCGAGTTTCTGGATCAATTTCATGTAGATGACTCCCTTGCTTAGGTTCAAGCCAAAGATCAGCGTTCCCGGAAATGATGTTCCGAGGGGTTAAACTTGGATGCAGTCTTTGCTTGCAACGTGAACACTTACGGGAGGGGTGGGTAAACGGATGAGGAAAAAGTCTTTCCTGACTTTTCCAAGAAAAGACGTGATCTGATCGCTGTGTTGAAGCGTCACGTGCGCCCGCGACGCACGACCTATTCAGTCCAACGCCGCTGACAAAACCTTGCGCATGACTGTCGGCAAAGCTTCCTCGGAAAGCGTGTCCTGAGCTGACCACCAGCCGGAGTCGGTGCCAAGCGGATCGTTACCGGACATCTCTGCCCTGAAAACGGTCAGCTTCAAATGAAAATGGGTGAACGTGTGTTTCACCTCACCAACGCGCTTCTGCCAGTTCGCGGCAAAGGGCGCATGGGAGAGGCTGCTGTCGGTGTCAAAGTCTTCCGACCAGACAGAACCAGGCACTTCGGTCATCCCGCCGAGCAGTCCTTCCGGCGGACGGCGGCGCAGGAACACGGCACCGCTTGCTGCGTCGATGGCAACGAAGGCTGCTCCGTGCCGGGTCGGTTTTTTCGTCTTCGGGGCTTTCCGCGGCAGGGTTTCGGCCAGTCCTGCGCGGTGGCCTTCGCACTCTTCCCGCCAGGGGCACAACGCACAGGCGGGTTTTTTCGGTGTGCAGATGGTCGCGCCAAGATCCATCACAGCCTGCGCGAAGTCGCCGGGCCGGGCGTCCGGGGTCAGGTCCGCCATCACGGCTTTGATCTCCGGCTTGGCCGCGGGCAGAGGCGTCTCGATCAGTTTCAGGCGCGACAGGACACGTTCGACGTTGCCATCAACAACGGCGGCATGGCGGTCGAAGGCAATCGTGGCAATGGCCGCGGCCGTATAAGGGCCGATGCCCGGCAGCTTCAAGAGATCGTCTTCCGCATCCGGAAAGCGGCCGTCATACTCGCTGGCAACGAGGTCGGCGCATTTTTTCAAGTTCCGCGCCCTGGAATAATAGCCCAGCCCCGCCCAGGCTTTCATGACGTCTTCTTCATCTGCTGCGGCCAGATCCTTGACGGTCGGCCAGGTGCTGGTGAAGGTTTCGAAATAACTCTTCACGGCAGCAACTGTGGTTTGCTGCAGCATGACTTCCGACAGCCAGATGCGGTAGGGATCCGGCACTTCGCCAAGACGCCGGTTTTCCGGGCTCACCCGCCAGGGCAGAGTGCGCGCATGCCGGTCGTACCACTCCAGTAGACTTGATGATAGAAGACTTGGTGATGGATGGGTTTCAGCCATGGTTTGCTGCACGCCGGTATGCGCCAAGTTGCTGCTGATCAACGGTGATTTGCGTCTGGATAGCTTGGGGACAATTGCGGTGATAAGCCGGCGCCAAAACGTGTGTTAAAGTAATCGTCTTCATTTTGTCTTATTCTACTGGAACACAACAGACTTCGAAAAGCGCATCTGCGCGCCGCGTAAAAGGTCCGCGCAGGCGTCAGGAGGTAGGCCATAACCGCGTCGAAGGCAAATCGAAAGGGTGCAAAACTGCTGGCCGATTTGGTCGGCAAGGCGATGACCCCTGCCTGCAAGAAACGCGGCTTTGCGTCCATCGATATCATCGCGTCCTGGGCCGACATTGTCGGCGAGCGCTATGGCACCCGCGTCCAGCCGGACCGGCTCATCTGGCCGCGGCAACCGGAGCTTAGTGACCCGGAACGTCCGCCGCAACCTGCAACCCTCGTGGTTCATACAGATGGCCCCACTGCGCTGATGCTGTCTCACGACAGTCCGCAGGTGATTGAGCGGATCAACACATTTTATGGCTGGGCCGCCATTGGCCGCATCAAGATCCAGCAAAAGCCGGTCGCCGTGAAACGCGCCAGCACGCGCAAGGCGCTGCGGCCACTGACCCGGTCAGAAGAACAGCAGCTCGATGCGAAACTCGAGACGGTCGAAAACGATCGCCTTCGCGAAGCCTTGAAGAAGCTGGGCGCGCAAGTCATTGCCCGGAACGCCGGCACGGCCGCCTGATCGCTTCTAGCCCTCACGCGGCAATAACAACACTGTGATTTTGCCTGCCAATATGTCCACGCTGGTGCCACATTTGCCAAGCTGTGTTGACGTTGAGGGCCTGAAAAGGGCACATGGAACAACAATGGCACCGCAAGGTGCAGGACATCAATTTGTGACAGGACGATCTTCGTGACACAGACCCGCAGACAGTTTCTCAAAACCACCGCTTTGACCACGGCCGCGCTTGGGCTCGCATCTGCTGCGCCCGCATGGGCTCAGTCGGTCGACGAAGACGAGCTCCTGAAGCCGGGTCCGCTGGGGGACAAAATCCTGGGCGATGAGGCCGCACCGGTCACGATCATCGAATATGCGTCCATGACCTGTGGACACTGCGCTAATTTCCACAAGCGCACCTGGCCGGATCTGAAGAAAGACTACATCGAGACTGGCAAGGTCCGCTTTATTTTCCGGGAGTTTCCGCTCGACCCGGTTGCCTCGGCGGCATTCATGCTGGCCCGCTGCGCGCCGCAGGAAAAATACTTCGACATTGTGGACATCATGTTCGAAGAACAGCGCGCCTGGGCGTTCACCGACAACCCGTACCAATCCCTGCTCGACTTTTCCAAACAGATCGGCTTTACACAGGAGTCCTTTGAGGAATGCTTGACAAACCAGGGTTTGCTTGACGCAGTAAACGCTGTGCGTGAGCGCGGGGCGAACGAGTTTGGGGTGAACTCAACGCCGACATTCTTCATCAACGGCGAAAAGCACTCGGGGGCGCTTTCGATTGAAGAGATGGGCAAGATCATCGAGGAAAACCTCTGATCCTGCAGCAGGGCTGCGGGCCACGCGCCTGCATCTGCAATCTGATATGACTTTGTCGGCGTCCGGACCGGAGAGGTGCGGGCGCCGATGAGGTTTTCAAAGCTCCGTATCGCCGGGTTCAAATCCTTTGTCGAGCCGATGGAATTCATCATCGGCAACGGCTTGACCGGGGTTGTCGGTCCCAACGGCTGCGGCAAATCCAATCTCGTGGAAGCCCTTCGATGGGTGATGGGCGAGAACTCCTATAAGAATATGCGCGCGTCCGGTATGGATGACGTGATCTTTTCCGGAAGCCTCAATCGCCCGGCACGCAACACCGCGGAAGTGACGCTGTTTCTGGAAAACAACGATCGCACGGCCCCGACCGCCTTTAATGATGCCGATCTTCTGGAAGTTAGCCGCCGCATTGAGCGGGAACAGGGCTCCAACTACAAAATCAATGCCAAGGATGTCCGTGCCCGCGACGTCCAGCTCCTGTTTGCGGATGCCTCCACGGGTGCGCGCTCACCCGCGATGGTCCGGCAGGGACAAATTGGCGAGCTGATCGCCGCAAAACCGACATCGCGCCGCAAGATCCTGGAAGAAGCGGCCGGGATTTCCGGCCTTCATTCGCGACGCCATGAAGCGGAAATCCGCCTGCGCGGGGCCGAACAGAACCTTGAACGCCTGGTAGACGTGCTGGTGCAGATCGACAGCCAGCTCGACAATCTGAAACGCCAATCGCGTCAGGCCTCGCGCTACCGCAATCTGTCATCGGAGATCCGCGGTGCCGAAGCTGCCATTCTTTATATCCGGTGGACAGAAGCCCGGGATGCCCTGAGCTCGGCTGAAAAACAGTTCACTGAGGCGCAAAGCCAGGTCAACGAAGCGACCGGCCTGCAGGCGGAAAGTGCGCGCATTCAGGCAATCGCCGCGCACAAGTTGCCTGAGCTTCGGGAGGACGCGGCAAAAGCCGGAGCTGCCCTGCAAAGGCTGGTGATCGCGCGCAATGATTTGGACGCCGAGGAACGGCGGATCAAGGAACGTTTGCAGGATCTGGAACGCCGCCTGGTGCAGTTGGCCGAGGATATCCGCCGCGAACAGTCCATGGTCTCGGAAAACGACGAAGTTCTGGAACGCTTGGCAGAAGAGCGCGCCGAACTTCTGGAAGAAAACGAGATGGTTCAGGACCGCACCGAAGCGGCCCGGGAAAAGGTGGCCGAGGCCGAAGACATCGTGCGCGGCAAGGAGGCAATGCTCTCCGAGCTGACGGCGGCGGAAGCGCGGGCAACGGCGGAACGCCAGCAGCTGGAACGCGCCGTTGCCGAAAGCCGCCAGCGGGCGGACCGGCTGATGTCGCAGGCACAGGAAGCTCAAACGGCGCTCGGTGCTCTCATCGCGCGCATGGATGAACAAGATGGTGTGGCGGAGCACCGTGGAACGCTAGAACTTGCAAGCGAAGAACTCGCCGAGGCTGAAGCGGCCGTCGAAGAAGCAGAAGCTGCCACCGCAACAGCACGGGATCAGGAGCAGGCCGCGCGGTCCCCCTTGAGCGATGCCAAAGCTTTGCTGCAAGGCCTTCAGACAGAAGCCCGGACCCTTGAACAGGTATTGAACGTGCACAGCGAGGCGGATCACACGCCGGTCGTTGAGCAAATCACCGTTGAGACCGGATACGAGACAGCGCTGGGCGCAGCGCTCGGCGAAGATCTGGATGCCTCCCTTGATGAGGCCGCTGCGGTCCGCTGGGGCAATGCGCTCGGAACGGACGGGGATCCGGCTCTACCTCGAGGTGCCAAACCGCTGCTGGATGTCGTAACCGCGCCCAAAGAACTCCACCGCCGATTGTCTCAGATCGGTTTGGTGTCCCAGGAAGACGGCCCACTCCTGCGATCTGATCTGAAACCCGGTCAGCGCTTGGTGAGCAGGGAAGGGGATCTCTGGCGTTGGGACGGGTTTATCGTTGCGGCCAATGCACCAACCCCGGCAGCTCAACGGTTGGCGCAGAAGAATCGCCTGGCCGAATTGGATGACGAAATCGAGACCGCGCGTCAGGCCGTCGAACGTCACCAGCTGGATCTGGAAGCCGCTGCGAGCCGGGTCCGGCAGTCCGTGGAACTGGAACAAACCGCCCGGGGCAAGGTCCGGGATGGTCAGCGGCAGGTCACCGCGGCGCGCGAAGCGTTGGCCGCTGCGGAGCGGTCCGTTGCGCAGCTGGCGTCTCAGAAGGCGGCCGCGGAAGACCGGGCTCAGCGCCTGAATGAAGAAGCAGAAGAAGCGCGGGCCTACTTGGAAGAAGCACAGGAACAATTGGAAGCAGCTGCTGAGGCAATCGGCTACGCCGACCAAATCCGGGATCTGCAAACGGAGGTCTCCTCTGCGCGGACAGCACTTGCAGAAGCGCGGGCGGTCTCGGAAGGTCTCTCCCGGGAACAACAGATGCGCGACCGGCGCCTGGAGGCGATCGCCCGGGAATATGACAGCTGGAAGTCCCGCGCGGCCAATGCGACCCAGCAGATCGCTGTCCTGAGCGAACGTCGCGATGAGGCGGAAGAAGAGCGGGCTGAGCTGATCGAGGCACCCGAAGACATCGAGATCAAACGCCGGGAGCTGTTTTCCGCGATCGCAAAAGCCGAAGACGCCAAGAAGGAAAAGGACGATCAGCTCAGCCAGGCCGAGCTGGATCTGGCCGATGTCGACCGGGCCGCAAAACTGGCTATGGAAGGCCTGGCCGGGGCGCGCGAGCAAAAGATTCGCGCCGAAGAACGCCTTGATGCGGCACGGGAGCGGAAAGACACCCTGGAGCGGCGGATCGACGAGGACCTCGAAGTGCCGGTCGTGGCTCTACCGGAAATCGCCGGTCTGAAGGAAGGCGCGCCATTGCCAGATCCGGAGACGATGGAGAAGAAACTGGACCGTCTCAAGGCCGAACGCGAACGTTTGGGCGGGGTCAACCTGCGCGCAGAAGAAGAATTGCGCGAAATGGACGAGCAAAAGACCACGCTGACGTCTGAGCGGGATGATTTGATTGAGGCAATTCGTCGCTTGCGGACCGGGATCTCAAATTTGAACCGCGAGGCCCGGGAGCGCTTGCTGGCTTCTTTCGAGGTGGTCAACGGTCACTTCCAGCGTTTGTTCACGCACCTCTTCGGCGGCGGCACGGCGGAACTACAGCTGGTCGATTCGGACGATCCGCTGGATGCCGGCCTTGAGATCATTGCACGGCCTCCGGGCAAGAAGCCGCAGACCATGACCTTGCTGTCGGGCGGTGAACAGGCGCTCACCGCCATGTCATTGATTTTCGCAGTTTTTTTGACAAATCCAGCGCCGATTTGCGTGCTTGATGAGGTCGACGCACCACTCGATGATGCCAATGTGGAGCGCTATTGCGATCTCCTGGATGAGATGGCGCGCAATACAGATACCCGTTTTGTGGTGATCACCCATAACCCGATCACCATGGCTCGCATGAACCGTTTGTTCGGTGTCACAATGGCGGAACGAGGTGTCTCGCAGCTTGTTTCGGTGGATTTGGAGACTGCGGAACGATTCCGCGAAAGTGCCTAATTTTCAGCCGAACCGCGCTCCTTCGTAAGTTTCCCGTAAGACTTAGGTCATGGAAAATGTGAAGAAGGGCGAATTTGTGTTATAAATCAGATAAATAGCGGAAATCTTAGTGTTCTTGACAGGGCAAGGGCCCCCGACTATGGTGCGCGCGGCTTGAGGGGGTGTCCAAAGGCTGGGTCTCACGGCTTGACGGGGGCGGGGAACAACATGAGTGGCTCTTCGCAGAACGGCAATTCAGATGATCTGGACAAGGGTGCCTCCGAGGCGGATCTGTCGGAACGGCGGGACCGTCTGAACCGGAAGCTGGACGGCCAGCGCAAAGCTGAAGAAGCAGAGCGCGCGGCCAAGAAGAGCGACAATTCCGGCTACGCACAGGCAATGAAGCTCTCGTCTGAGTTCATTTCTGGTGTGGTTGTTGGAGGCGGTTTGGGATGGTTCGTTGACCAATGGTTTGGGACAAAGCCCTTTGGGTTGATCATGTTCCTGCTGATTGGTTTCGCGGCGGGCGTTTTGAACGTGATGAGGGCTGCCGGGCGTATCGCCGAGCCAGGTCAACGGTACAAACGCGAGAGTTCTGACGACGGCGGGTCCAACTGAAGTTGTGCATCTGGGCGCCTCGCGCACCCACGAATAGAAATGATTTGAGCGAAGAAGGCTGACCGGTGGCGAACGATCCGATCTCGCAGTTCAAAATCCAGACCCTGTTTCCGATTGAAGTCGGCGGAATGGATTTCTCTTTCACCAACTCTTCGCTGTTTATGGTTGCGACCGTAGCAGCAGCTTCTGCCTTCCTGATCTTCTCCACGTCCGGCCGCGGCCTTGTGCCGAGCCGCGTGCAGTCGGTCTCGGAAATGGCTTATGAGTTTGTTGCAGGCATGCTGCGAAGCTCGGCGGGCACGGAAGGCATGCGGTTCTTCCCGCTTGTGTTCTCGCTCTTCATGTTCGTCCTTGTGGCAAACCTCTTCGGCATGTTCCCGTACTTCTTCACGGTAACCAGCCATATCATCGTAACGTTTGCGCTTGCGATGCTCGTGTTTCTGACTGTCACGATCTACGGCATCATGAAGCACGGAACCAAGTTCTTCCACCTGTTCGCACCATCAGGCGTTCCGCCGGTGTTGCTTTTGATCGTTGCACCGATTGAGGTTGTTTCCTTCCTCTCGCGTCCGATCAGCCTGTCCGTCCGTCTGTTCGCAAACATGCTGGCCGGTCACATCACCCTCAAAGTTTTCGCCGGGTTTATCGTGTCCATGAGCGCCGCTGGCGGCGTGGGCATCGTCGGCGCAATCCTTCCGCTGAGTATGACAGTCGCGATCACCGCGCTGGAGTTCCTCGTCTCGTTCCTGCAGGCCTACGTCTTCACGGTCCTGACCTGCATGTACCTCAACGACGCCCTTCATCCGTCACACTAAGCGAAACGTCTCATGCGGCGGCCCAACCCGGGTCGCTGCCTGAAGAAATCTGAAATCTGCAAAACACTACTTAGGAGCACGTGTCATGGAAGCAGAAGCAGCAAAATACATCGGCGCTGGTATCGCATGCCTCGGCATGGGTGGTGCAGCGATCGCACTCGGCACCATCTTCGGTAACTACCTGAATGGCGCTCTGCGCAACCCGACTGCAGCTGATGGCCAGTTCGGCCGTCTGGTTTTCGGCTTCGCCGTTACCGAAGCTCTGGGCATCTTCTCCCTGCTCATCGCTCTTCTCCTGCTCTTCGCTGTCTAATTCTCTTTCGTTTCAGAGAGTTTTGACGCGACTCCGGGGGCGGCGTCTGCGCCGCCCAACCGGATTTTGGAGATAGGATATGGCAGGCAACGCCGAACATAATACGGAACTCGGAATTCCGGCTGAAGAGCACGGTGCCGGCTTCCCGCCGTTCGACGCAACGACCTATTCTTCGCAGCTCCTGTGGCTGGCCATCACTTTTGGCTTTTTCTACTGGATCATGAAGAACGTCGCTGTGCCTCGGATTGCAGGCATCCTGGAAGACCGCAAGGACCGCATTGCCGGTGACCTCGGCGAGGCCAACCGCCTCAAAGATGAAACCGACGCGGCGATCGCGGCTTACGAACAGGCACTTGCTGAAGCGCGCAACAAGGCACACGGGATCGCAAGCGATACCCGCGCCAAGTTGAAGGCGGATCAGGAAGCCCGCCGGGAAAAAGCCGAAGCGGATATTGCCGAGAAGCTGAAAGCAGCTGAAGCTCATATCGCCGGTATCAAGACCGAAGCGCTGTCCCAGATTGGTGACATTGCCGGAGACACCACGTCTGCGCTCGTTGAGCAGCTGATGGGCAAGGCTCCGACAAAAACCGATCTGACCAAAGCGCTCAAGTCGGCGATGAACTGAGGAGACCGTCATGGACGCATCATTTTGGGCCCTGGTCGGTCTCGTTCTCTTCTTCGTCCTGATTGCCTACCTCAAGGTACCGGGCATGATCGGCGGAGCGCTGGACAAGCGCGCTGACGACATCAAGAAGGAACTGGAAGAAGCACGCAAGATGCGTGAAGAAGCCCAGGAACTTCTGTCTGAGTATCAGCGCAAGCGTCACGAAGCTGAAAGCGAAGCCGAAGCAATCGTTGCGGAAGCCAACGCTGAAGCCGAGCGCCTGACCGTTGAGACGAACCAGGCACTGGAAGAGATGATCGCTCGCCGTTCCAAGGCAGCGGAAGAGAAAATCGCTCAGGCCGAGACGCAGGCAATCGCCGAAGTCCGTGCCAAGGCTGCTGACATCGCTGTCGCGGCCGCTGAGGAAATTCTCTCCGCCAAAGTCAAGGACAAGGTAGCAGACGACATTCTCGCCAAGAGCATCACTCAGGTGAAGGAACGGCTGAACTAATCTTCAGCACATCCGGAAACAGTTCTGAAAAGCGGCCTTAGTGGGCCGCTTTTTGTTTGTCTGCGTCAGTCGAATGAAATTCTATCCGCGTTTTTATTCGCGATCTCTGCGAAGGCAGGGATCCAGTAATCCGAGCCGGTACGCTTAGTTTCACTTATGGGCATAAGTGGCTCCTGGGCCCCTGCGTTCGCAGGAGCGGCCGGGGTGTTTGAGCTTGCTGGCTGAACTATCTCAAGGAGACCCCTAAGCCCGTTCCTTCTCCATGACCACCAACGGTGTCCGGCCGTTTTCCATCATTTCGCCGGTCACCTGATAGCCGAGGCTTTCATAAAGCCGGATGTTGCCCGAACTCAGCTTGCCGGTAATCAGACGGTAGGAACCAGCGGAGGGAAACTTCTCTTCCGCTGCAATGAAGAGCTGCCGGCCGATACCCCGTCCTTGATGTTCGGGTGCCACAAACAGTCGGCCGATATGACATGTGTCGTCCTCAGCGCGGGCTCGAACCGATCCGATGATGTCAGATCCCTGCCGGGCGACAAGAAAAACATGCGTGGTAAAAGCCGATTCTGTGTCGGCGAGGGCCTCAACCATAGGGGCGATCTGCATATCACCGTTTAGCGCTGCTTCTTTGTGAAAGGCGATTTTCTGAAGTTCGAGGATTTGTTGCGCATCGCTTTTGTCTGCGACTGTGATTTCGACGTCCATTTCCCTCTCGCCGGATTGTGATCTCAAAATTTTCTGATGCGTCGTGATTCGATAGGATTGGCCACTCAAGCCATCCTCATCGGAATACGTCGCCTAAGGCAATTCACTTGAGGTGATACCAAGCAAGGCGCCGGTCATGCAATGCCACCGCGGTCCAGTCGGCGGGGTTGATTGGGGTTTTCAGGAAAGGCGCCGCCATGAAGTCGTCTCATCGAGTTTTCGCACATCTCCTTATCGCAGCGCTTATACCGTTGTTGTCACTTGTTGGCAGCGGATTTGCCCAAGCCCAGGAGCGCGCGCCCCTTCCAGACTACGTGATTGAAAAATTCGGCACCCCTCCCGCGATACCGGATGGCCCGCTGTCCGAAGATCTGAAACGGGCCGTGAAAATGGCGCTTGTAGACCCGGTGACCCATGCAGGTTGGGGACGGGACCAAAGCCTATCGCTCGCCGAAGTCGCTGCATCCAAAGACCCGCGCCTTGTCTGGATCATCAGTGATTTGATGCGGTTTGCCACCGGCCCGCAGCTGAACCAGGCCTTGAGCGAAGCCGCGTCCGAACTGCTGGGCAAACAGATCCCGCTGCGCAACAGTTGGGGCGTGGTGACCGGTCATCTCATGGCCTGGGATATTCCCGCACCGCCCGATTATCTTGCTTCCAAGCGCGAGATCTTCACAACGATCGTACCCGGCTGGGACCGGATCTTTGTCGAGGGCGATATTGATTGGCGGATGGTGTCCTGGGGCGGGGTCTTGATCGATGACCGCCCGTATGACCAGACCGACAATCAGTGCAACTGCATTCCGGCCGTGGACAATCCGGAAGTCAGCAGCGCTGAAGACGCAACCTGGCTCAAGGACAGCGATATCGTTTTCGGGATCGGTGTGAACGGAGACTACCGCGCCTATCCAAGACGGATCATGGAAGTGCGCGAGATGGTGAATGACACCCTTGGCGGCCGGACACTGGGTATTCCCTATTGCACCTTATGTGGCGCTGCGCAGGCCTATCTGACGGATGAGCTGCCGGAGGGAATTGAGCGGCCAGTCCTGAGAACCTCCGGGCTGCTCATTCGGTCCAACAAGGTGATGTATGACGTCAACACCTACTCGGTCTTCGACACTTTCCTTGGCACCGCGGTGACTGGCCCGCTTGCGGAGAAAAACCTGAAGCTAAAACAGGTCAGCGTCGTCACGACCGATTGGGGTACGTGGAAGAAGGCGCATCCGGAAACAACCGTGTTGGTGGAAGCGCTTGCGCTTGGCCGGGACTTCGATTTCCGCAATGGCCGGGACGCCAATGGACCAATCTTCCCGATCGGTGATGTCGATCCCCGGCTGCCCGTGCATGAGGACATCATCGGGATTGTCACAGCATCCGGACAGCCGGTTGCTTTTCAGCGCAGCAAGGCCTTTGCCGCGCTCAAACAAGGGACCGAGCTCCGCGTTGAGAACGTTCGTCTGGAATTGGATGCCGGTGGTATTCGGGCCGTTGGCGAGGACGGAGCGGATCTCGGCAGCCATGCGGCGTTCTGGTTCGCGTGGTCGCAGTTTTACCCTAAAACAGATCTCTGGGACGGTTGACAAACCCTATCCGGGAACCCCATCGGCCAGCCGGACTGGTTTGAAACTCATCCGGTGGTGCGCCGTTGGCCCAAGGGTATCCAAGGCCGCTTGGTGTGCTGGAACGCCGTACCCCTTGTGCTGGGCAAAGCCGTAGCCGGGAAACTCGGGTTCCAAGGCGACCATCATGCGGTCCCGCAGCACCTTGGCAACGATGGAGGCTGCGGCGACACACAGACAGCGGCCATCGCCCTTGACCAGCGCCTGCCCAGGCTGCGTTAGGCCAGGTGGCACATCGCGGCCATCGATGAGCACATATTGCGGCACCTTCGGCAGCCCGTTCACCGCCCGCACCATGGCGCTCAGCGTCGCTGTCCGGATGTTCAGCCGATCAATGGTGGCAGGGGAGGCACTCGCCGCGCACACCCAGCTTGTTTTGAGGATTTCACCGAACAGGGATTCCCGTTTGGCCTCAGTCAGCTTTTTTGAATCGTTCAGTCCGGCCGGCACATTTGCATAGTCCAGGATAACCGCCGCCGTCACCACAGGACCCGCCCAAGGCCCGCGACCGGCCTCATCGACCCCGCACAGCAAACCGTCAAAGGATTTGGCGTGTTTTTTCTCGATTTTGAGGTCGGGACTGTCCGGGAAACTGAGGTCGAAAAGGGAGGACGTCTTGGTCATTGGGCCAAAATGCCGTTTGCCAAAACAAGGTGCAAGACCTGTTGGTGCCGTCCCGGCCCAGAGCCGGGACCACAGCGCACGTCAACAGGTCTCGGATCTCCGCTTTGCTGCGTCCGGGAGTGCATTTGGAGGGCAAACGCATTCACTTCACTGCGCTTTAAAACAAGTCCAGCTGCACGCCGCCTTTTTGCGGCTGGATAAAATGCTCGGTGGACAGCTTTTTCCTTCGCAAATTCAGGCCGAGCCGTTTGGCGGTGAGCGAGAAGCGTTTAGCGATCTGGTCGGCATAGGGGCCGCGCCCGCGCATGCGCTCGCCCCATTTGGCGTCATAGTCCTTGCCGCCGCGCATGGAGCGGATCAGGTTCATCACGTGGCGGTAGCGGTCCGGGCGTTCGCGCAAAAGCCAATCGCGAAAGAGCTCTGATACTTCCAGAGGCAGGCGCAGCAGAATAAAGGCCGCTTCGCTGGCCCCGTGCTCAGCGGCTGCCTCCAAAAGGGTCTCAATTTCACTGTCCGTCAGCGCAGGAATGATGGGGGCCATCATGACGGAGGTCGGAATGCCTGCATCGCTCAAGGCTTTGACCGCTGCAAGACGCTTGTGCGGCGCGGATGCGCGGGGTTCCATGGCGCGGCACAGCTTTTTGTCGAGCGTCGTAATCGACAAGGCCACCTTGACAAGGTTGCGCTCGGCCATTCGCGACAGAACGTCGATGTCCCGTGTCACGAGCGCCGATTTGGTGACGATGGCGACCGGGTGGCCGCAGGCCTCCAGCACTTCCAGGATCTCCGGCATCAGCTTGTAGCTGCGTTCCATCGGCTGGTAGGGATCGGTGTTGGTGCCGATGGCAATCACTTTTGGCTGGTATCCCGGCTTGGAGAGCTCCCGCTCAAGGAGCGCTGCGGCGTTGGGTTTGGCAAAAAGCCGGGTTTCAAAGTCCAGCCCGGGTGAGAGGCCCATAAACGCGTGGCTGGGCCTCGCAAAACAGTAGATGCAGCCATGCTCGCAGCCGCGATAAGGATTGATCGAGCGATCGAAGGAGATGTCCGGTGACTCGTTGCGGGTGATGATCGTCCGCGCGCGTTCTTCCTGCACCTCTGTCTTGAGAGGTGGCAATTGATCGAGGCTGTCCCAACCGTCGTCAAAGGCTTCTTTCGATAAGGGTTCGAACCGCCCCGAGCGGTTCGTTGCGGCCGCACGCCCCCGGCGCCGGTCGGCCGCCATATGGCTCAGATCCGCCGTATCGGGCGCCAATTGAGCAGAACCAGAAGAAATTGGGGGTGCAAGTGTCATAGACTGCCGACTCTTTATGAGAACAATACAAGAACATTATCTAGAATCGGGCGCCGAACAAGCCCCTTCTCTCGCACTTTCGAAAATTTCATGTCATAGAAAGGGTCATGATTAGTGTCATAATTCCGACTGAAAACGCAGAACTCGACCTTGTTCACGCACTGGCTGCCTTGGTACCGGCCGCTGCCGAGGGCGTTGTTCGGGAAGTTGTCGTTGTGGACGGCGGATCGACCGATAACACGGCGATGGTCGCCGATGCGGCAGGCTGCACGTTTGTGACGCGCAAAGGGCCCCGCAGCGAGCGCCTCGCACATGGCGCAAGTGTTGCCAAACGCGGCGACTGGCTGTTGTTCCTGCAGCCTGAAACTCTTCTGGAAAGCGGTTGGCATCACGAAGCGCAGGCGTTCATCGAGCGGGCGGGGCGCACTCCGAAAGGGCCAAAGACGGCTGCAGCTTTCCGCTTGCGGTACGAGGCTTTCGGGCTTGGTCCCAGATTGTCGGAAAAGGCAGCTTCTGTGCGCAGCCAGCTGCTTGGCATGCCCTACGGCAATCAGGGCCTTCTGATCTCCCGCCAGTTCTACGAAAAGCTTGGTGGCCACCGGCCGTTGCCGGAAATGGAAGATCTGGACCTTGCAAAACGCATCGGTCGCAGCCGGATGGTGTTTTTGCGCGCGGCAGCCGTATCCGCGGGTGAGCCGGGCGCAGCTGGCTATGCCACCGGCCTGCGTCAGGCTCTGGCGCGCTTTGCCGTCGGTGCCCTTCGTGTTCCAACAAGCCTTGCGGTCAAGCTGCACGGGTAATCGGCAGCCAGTGCAGTTCGCTTCAGACTTGCGAATTCCACTATAACATCGGCGCCGTCCCGGTCCCCGAACCGGGAGCGAAGATGCTTCGTGTTTGATCCCGGATCTCCGCGTTGCTTCGTACGGGAAGGCACCTCGATCGCGTTGCAGTTCTGATTACAGTGAAGCAAGGTTTCCTAACACAGTAGAAAGCAGACAAATGGTGCCATCCCTGCGAAAGCAGGGATCCAGTATTCTGCGGCCTAAGGTTTTTTCTGCGCTGGCGGTGGTGATTACTGGGGCCCCTGCCTGCGCAGGGGCGGCCACGTTGAAGAAGGGCTTTGGTCTGGGTAGACTTACGCCGCGTAGAGCGAACCGGTGCGGGTTTTCAGAAACGCATCCAGCGGAATGTCTTCCTGCTTCAGGAAACCGGTTGCCGGCAAGGCGCCGTCCCGGACCATCTCGATGACTGCAACGACAGAGGCTGATGTGGTCCAGGCAATCGCCGTGCGGATCTGGCCGCCGATCTCAATCGGCTTGTAAGCCCGCACGAATTCCTCCCGGCGCGGGCGGCCGTCGATGGTGCCTTCCGAGGCCACATGCACATAGACGACATCATTGTCGGTTGGTGGTTTGGCGTGCACCAGAATTTCTCCGGCTTCCTGACGGCGCTCACGCATGAGGAGCTCGTGGAAGAAGAAGTTCATCAGTTCGGCATGGCCAGGATAGCGCATGGTCTTGTAGTCGATGTTGGCGACCTTGCCCAAATAGGTCTCGCACATGGTGCCAAGTCCGCCGGAGGTGGTGAACGCCTCCAGCTTCATGCCGTCGATGTAGATCGTTTCCAGCCACTCCATCGGCGAGACCCACTTGCGTACGCCATCCTCGATCACCTCACAGTCGTTGAGGTACTCGTTAACGACCCCATCCGGGGACCAGTTGAAGGCATAGCCCATCAGCCCGGTCGGGTTTTGCGGCAGCGCGCCGACGCGCATCCGGCAAGACCGGCAGTCGTCGAAGTCGCCGATCTGTTTCGCGCCAACAATGCCAACAAACCCGGGCGCCAGACCGCATTGCGGGGCCATGAGACCCTTGGCGGTTTCGCTCATCTCGATGATCGCCTTGGTGGTTGGCACATCCTCCGTCAGATCAAAATAATGGATCCCGGTCGCATGAGCTGCCGTGGCCACACCGACATTGAGCTGATAGGGCAGGCAGGAGAGGACGGCATCGACGCCCTTGAACATCTGCAGTAGGCCATCATAGGCCTTCAAGTCTGCAGACTGTACAGAAAACGGCAGGTCTTCGCGGGGCGCATGCTGGTCATAGGCATGAACCTCGAAGCCGGAGTCGTGCAACAGCCGAGCCGCCAAAGCGCCGACCTTACCCAATCCGAGCACTGCTATTTTCTTCATGAATTCCCCCTTAGGTGATGACTGGTTTCCCCAGACAGGACCGGTTCAGTCACCACAACAATCGACATTCCGCTTCCCGCCAAGAAGCTGTTGGACCGCATTAAGCCTTGAGTCTGTGTCAACCAAAATGTCAAAAAATCTTACAAAACGGGAGTTTTATGGCAAAATGATAACTGGAGACGAGGCGCCGCCCCGGTCACGAGCCGGTTTCGTTTCGGCCCTGGTCCCGGATCTCCGTTGCACTGTGTCCGGGACAGCACATGGACGGGCCCTTGATGCTGGCCGAAGACAATAAATGAGAAGTAATCATGGATGACCTGGATCACCGCCTGCTTCATCTCTTGACGCGCGATGCCCGTGCTTCTGTCACGGATTTGGCGGCAGCGCTTGGGGTGTCGCGCGGCACAGTGCAAAACCGGATTGACCGTCTCTTGCACCAGAAGGTCATACACCGGTTCACCGTCGAGCTCGGGCAGTCGGAAGAAGATCACCAGATCAGCGCCTTCACATTGATCCGGTTGGCGGCGGACGATGGGCGGGCAACGCAAGCAGCACTTCGGCGGATCGATGCGATCACCGACATTCACACGCTCAGCGGTGCGTTTGATTTGGTCGCCGAGCTTCGTGTCCGCTCACTGAAGATCCTCGATCAGACTCTCGATCAAATCCGCGCCTTGCCGGAGGTGGCGGAAACCCAAAGTCACATCCGTTTGGCCTCCGCGGGTAAGCGCTAACCGTTACAGCCCAGAGTTAACTAGCTTGGCCATCCCTGCGTAGGCAGGGATCCAGTATTCTGGGGCCTTGCGGTTTTGTTCCACGCTGGCAGCGGTGATTGCTGGGCCCCTGCCTGCGCAGGGGCGGCCGAGTGGACAAAGGGCGAATTCTTGTTTCTTGAGACTTGCTGCCGTCCCGGCCTTGAGCCGGGACCTCTGGCCGGTCATGCCCCTAGATCGTGGATCTTCGCCCCGTTGCCTTGAGAACGGCACTTCAGTCGCAGTCGCAGTCGCAGTCGATGGCCTCAGGCTTCCTGCAGTTTCCCGCGTTTCAGGTGCTCGTCCAGCCGCGGCATGATTTCCACGAAATTGCACGGCATGTGGCGGTAGTCGAGCTGCCACTTCAAGATGCCGTCCCAGGCGTCCTTGCAGGCGCCGGGCGAGCCGGGCAGGACGAAGATATAGGTGGCTCCGGCCACACCGCCAGTTGCCCGGGACTGGATGGTGGACGTGCCGATCTTGTCATAGGAAATCCGGTGAAAGACCTCTGAGAACCCGTCCATTTTCTTCTCAAAGAGCGGTTCCATCGCCTCGGGCGTGACGTCCCGGCCGGTAAAACCCGTACCGCCGGTGGAGATGATCACGTCGACGCCGTCCCTTGAAATCCAGTCCTTGGCAATCGCCTGGATCGCGGGCACGTCGTCTTGAACGATCTTGCGGTCGGCCAGTGTGTGCCCTGCCTTTTCCAACCGATCCACCAGCGTGTTTCCGGACCTGTCGTCCTCCGGCTTCCGCGTGTCGGATACGGTCAACACGGCCATGTTCAGCGGAATGAATGGACGGCTTTCATCAAGACGGGACATTTTTGGCTCCTGTTTGACTAGAGACATAGGTGATCGCCCTTCGCGAAACCAGAGGAGATGCGAGCGGTTGGGCCGTCTCAGACTGTGGCGTTGAAATAAAATTACAAAAAATAACAAGAATAAGACACTTGCATTCAAAATAGGTCAGTATTATTGACTTAATTGATCAACGTCACAAGAAACCGAAGGAGCCGAGCATGATGACCTGGGACGCCGTATTGGCGACGCGCGCAAAGCGCATGAGTGCATCTGAAATCCGCGAGCTTCTGAAACTCCTGGACCAACCGGACATCATCTCCTTTGCCGGCGGCATTCCCGACCCGGCGCTGTTTCCGGCGGACGCGTTCCGGACGGCCTATGCGGATGCCCTGAGCGGTGATGGGGCCGCTGCCGGTCTGCAATATTCGGTCAGCGAGGGCAGTTTGCGTCTGCGCCGGTGGCTTGTTGGAGAAATGGCAAAGCTTGGCGTTTCATGCGGCCCGGAAAACATCCTGATCACTTCGGGTTCGCAGCAGGCGCTCGATTTCCTCGGAAAACTGTTTTTGTCTGCAAATGACACTGCCCTGGTTGGCTGGCCGACCTATCTGGGGGCCTTGCAGGCCTTCAATGCCTACGAGCCGAATTACGACCGGCTGGACCCGATGACCAACCGATACTCAGAAGACTACCGAAAAACCGCAGAGGAGCGCGGTGGCAAGGTCAAGTTTGCGTATCTGTCGCCGGACTTTGCCAACCCGACGGGGGAAACGCTCGATGAAGCAGGCCGCCAGCGGTTGCTTGGACTTGCTGACGAGTTGGACTGCGCGGTCATCGAGGATGGCGCGTATCAGAGCCTGCGGTATGACGGCACGCCGGTCCCTGCCGTTCTCGCGCTAGACTGTGCCCGGTCCGGCGGTATTGAAAACACCCGGACGCTCTATTGTGGCAGCTTTTCAAAAACACTGTCTCCCGGTCTGCGGCTTGGCTGGGTTTGTGCTGCAAAAGATGTGATCTCCCGTCTGGTGCTCTTGAAGCAGGCAGGCGATCTGCACTCTTCAAGCCTTAATCAGGAAGCCATGGCGCGCGTTGCCGAAACCGTCTTTGACGCGCAAGTCGACAAGGTGCGCGCTGCCTATCGGGCGCGCCGGGATGCCATGCTGGCCGCCCTTGAAAATCACATGCCGGAAGGGACCCGTTGGACCCGGCCTGAGGGTGGCATGTTCGTCTGGGTCGAGCTGCCGGAAGGCACGGACGCGGCAGGCCTGCTCAAACAAGCCGTCGAAACGGCCAAGATCGCCTTTGTTCCGGGCAAGGCGTTTTTCGCAGATGGAAGCGGTAGCAACACATTAAGACTCAGCTTTTCAGCTACGACGCCAGAAAAGATCAACGAGGGCATTTCCCGTCTTGGTGCCTTGATTTCGAAGACTGTCACACCCGCGCTGTAATAAGGTTCAGAATCAAAAGCAGCAAAGGGACAGCGCAGGATGGATTTGACGGATCAGCTCAACAATTATTGTGAACGCCTCGGTCCGGAGTTCTGGTCGGAACCTGTCAACGCCATAACCAACGCCGCCTTTGTTGTGGCGGCTCTCGCCGCTTATCTCTTGTGGCGGCGAAAGACGCCGGATGATTGGGTCGCGCTGTTTCTGATTTGTGTCGTGCTTGCGACCGGGATCGGGTCGTTTCTGTTCCACACATTCGCGACACGGTGGGCGCTTCTGGCTGATGTCATTCCGATTGTTGTCTTCATCCACGGGTTCTTGCTGTTCGCGCTCCGGCGCTTCCTCAACCTCCATTGGGTGATCAGCGTGTCGATCGTGATCGGCTTTTTCGTGCTCTCACCGATGGTGGGCGAGGTTTGGGCACCGCTGATCGGGTCCTCTGCCGGATACCTGCCCGCACTTCTGGCAATTTTCGTTGTGGGCGGGTTCTTTTATCAGCACGACAAAGCGCTTGCCAAACAAGTGCTTCTCATCGGGATACTGTTTACCGTTTCGCTGACTTTCCGGACGCTAGATGGTCCGGTATGCAGTCAGCTGGCCCTCGGCACGCATTTCCTGTGGCATATTTTGAACGCTGCCGTGCTGTTTGGGCTGTTACGGGTTCTCATTTTGCATCGCGCCGGGTAAAGGTCGAAGACAATTCATGAAATTTCGAAGGTCAGGATCGGATCGCCGGCTTAAACAGACGCACCAGATCAATGACCGAGTGTGGTGGAATTGAAATTTGTCTGATATTTGCACCGAGTACGGGCACAAATTTCAATTCCGGAAACCACACCGGATACAAAATTTGCTAGTCACCTCTATGAACCTGTAGTTCGTTCAGAACACGCTGGAAATTCAGACGAACTACAGTTTCAGGTGACTACGAGAAGCGGTAGGGAGACAAGAACGTCATGAGCGATAATAACAAAACAGAAAGCGACCTGACCGAAGCCGCCCTGTTCTTTCACGAGCATCCAAAGCCCGGCAAGCTGGAAATCCAGGCGACCAAACCGCTCGGCAACCAGCGCGACCTCGCGCTCGCCTATTCGCCGGGCGTCGCAGCACCTTGTCTTGAGATTGCCGAGGATCCGGCAAAGGCGGCCAACTATACCGCCCGCGGCAATCTGGTTGCCGTCATCTCCAACGGCACCGCAGTGCTCGGGCTTGGCAACATCGGGCCGCTCGCCTCAAAGCCGGTGATGGAAGGGAAGGCGGTCCTTTTCAAGAAATTTGCCGGGATAGACGTGTTCGACATCGAGGTCGATCAGCTGGATGTGGACAAGTTCGTTGATGCCGTGGCTGCGCTTGAGCCGACCTTCGGCGGGATCAATCTGGAAGACATCAAGGCGCCGGAATGCTTCATGATCGAAGCCGCCTTGCGCGATCGCATGAACATCCCGGTCTTCCATGACGATCAGCATGGCACCGCAATCATCGCCGGGGCGGCTGTACGCAACGGTCTGCAGCTCGCCGGCAAGAAAATCGAAGACGCCAAGATTGTCGCATCTGGCGCGGGGGCAGCGTCCCTCGCATGCCTGAACATGCTGGTCTCACTCGGTGCCAAGCGCGAAAACATCTGGGTCACCGATATTGAGGGCGTGGTCTACCAGGGGCGCCAAGCTTTGATGGACCAGTGGAAAGCGGTGTTTGCACAAGAGACCGACAAGCGGACACTTGGCGAAGTGATCGACGGCGCGGACGTGTTCCTGGGGTTGTCGGCTTCCGGTGTTTTGAAACCCGACATGGTCGAACGGATGGGCAAGGGCCCGTTGATCCTGGCGCTTGCCAATCCGAACCCTGAAATCATGCCGGAAGACGCCATGGCAGTGCGCGACGATGTCGTCATGTGCACCGGCCGCTCCGACTACCCGAACCAGGTCAACAACGTCCTGTGTTTCCCATATATTTTCCGCGGCGCGCTCGATGTGGGTGCAACCACCATCAACGAGGAAATGAAGCGCGCGGCCGTCGAGGCAATCGCTGGCCTCGCCCAGGAAGAACCATCGGATGTCGCCGCACGCGCCTACGGCGGCAAGACCGAGACCTTTGGCCCGAACTACCTGATCCCGTCGCCGTTCGACCAACGCTTGATCCTGCGGATCGCCCCCGCGGTCGCCAAAGCTGCGATGGACACCGGCGTTGCGACCCGGCCGATCGAGGATTTCGACGCGTACCAGGACCGTCTGAACCGGTTCGTTTTCCGCTCTGGCCTGATCATGAAGCCTATCATCCAGAATGCGGCCAAGGATCCGAAAAAGATCATCTATGCGGAAGGCGAAGACGAACGGGTACTTCGCGCCGCGCAGGTGCTGATTGAAGATGGCATCGCCAAACCGGTTCTGGTCGGCCGTCCGGACGTTCTGACAGCCCGCTGCGAACGGTTCGGTCTGAAGATCCGTCCGGACGTGGATTTTGAGTTTGTGAACCCGCAGGACGATCCGCGCTACCGCGATTATGTCGATGAATATCTGGAGTGTGTCGGCCGCTTGGGTATGCCGCCAACGGCGGCAAGAACGGTGTTGCGGACAAACCAGACGGTCATCTCAGCGATTGCCGTGCGCCGCGGCGAAGTGGACGCCCTGATCTGCGGCCTGGAAGGCCGGTTCACCAAACACATGCGCGATATCCGGCAGGTGATCGGCGTTTGTGAAACGGCGCGCGATCTGTCGGCCATGTCGCTCTTGATCAACAGCCGGGGCGCGATGTTCCTGTCTGATACGTTCGTGACGGAAGATCCGACGGCAGAGGAAATCTCCGAGATGGCGATCCTGGCGGCGCAGGAAATCCGCCGGTTTGGCATTGAGCCGAAGGTCGCGCTGCTCTCCATGTCGAACTTCGGTTCGCGCGACACAGCCTCGTCCCGCAAAATGCGCGAAGCGCTGGAATTGATCTGGGAGCGGCATCCCGAACTGGAGGCAGATGGCGAAATGCACGGGGACTCGGCATTGAGCGTCGCCTTGCGTGAACGTGTCATGCCGAATAGCAAACTGAAGGGTGAGGCAAACCTTCTTCTATTCCCGAACCTGGATTCCGCAAACATTGCGCACAACCTTTTGAAGGTCGCAACGGATGCGCTGCATGTTGGCCCGATCCTGCTAGGGACGGCAAAGCCCGCTCACATCCTGACACCGTCGGTGACGTCCCGGGGCGTCGTCAACATGTCCGCGCTTGCGAGCGTTGAAGCGCAAACAAGGGCTCCAGAACAGACCGCATAACGAAGCTGTCCGGAACACCGCAGCATTTCCGGCCGGTGCGTCCTTGTGACCGCTGGCCGATTTTCCGTGTTTGCGAAACAAGAGCGCATGACCGACATCAAACGCCCCGCAGACTGCCAGACCAAGGCAGACATCCGAACAGCCATCGATGCGCTTGATCAGGATCTCTTGAAGCTCTTTGCGCAGCGCCAAGGCTATGTCCGGCGCATGGCAGAGTTGAAGCAGCACCCTGACGAGGCCTTTGACCACGACCGGATTGAAACAATGGTGGCAGCGCTCAAACACCGTGCCAACGAATTAGGCTTGGAAGCCGATCAGGCCGAGCAGGTCTGGCGGGTTCTGATCGACTGGAATGTCGCCCATGAGAAGCGGACGATCACGGCTCGGGTGGCAAAAAAGTGAGAGCTAAACAGGTCGCTGGTTTAATTGCGGCCGGGTGAGGGAACAATCCGCACCAGCACATTAATCGTCGCACCAGCTCTGTTCCTGCCAAAATCACTCCCTATCTGTAAATCTGGAAATCGCGCCGGCACCAAAGGCCGCGGGATCGGATGGATGGTTTTCGGGAGGGTGATGTGCAACACGCATATTGGCGTCAGGGCTCACGGCATGGATTGTTGAGATACGCGTGGACGGTGTTGGTCGCCGGCATCACGTTCCTTGGCCTTGCGGGCAGCCCCAATCAAAGTGCGCACGCGCAGTCTGCTGTGACCGCTGAAACAGTTGCCTCCGGTTTGTCCCATCCGTGGAGCGTCGCCTTTCTACCGGACGGTGGATACCTGGTCACCGAACGTGACGGTGTTCTGAAAGTCGTTCACGAAGATGGCCGCCAGGATGTTGTTGCCGGTACTCCGGAAGTGTTTGCGCAAGGGCAGGGCGGTCTTTTGGACGTTGTTCTGAGCCCCTCTTTTGATGCGGATCAGACGGTCTATCTCACCTTCTCTCAAGGATCGCCGGAGGGCGCTGGAACATCACTCTTCAAGGCAACGCTCGATGGGTCGAATGGCTCTGGCTACACGCTGGTTGAAGGGGACACGATCTTCGCCGGCAACAACAAGGCCTTTGGCGGACGCCACTTTGGCTCACGTCTGGCGTTTGACGGCGATGGCAACATTTACATGACACTTGGCGATCGCGGGGATGGCCCCCGGTCTCAGGACACATCCGATCACACGGGCTCCGTGCTGCGTCTGACCCCCGATGGCGAACCTGCACCGGGCAATCCTTTCCTCGACAACCCAGCCTACCAACCGGAGATCTGGTCGATCGGCCACCGGAACCCACAAAGCGCGGCCGTTCACCCGGAAACTGGGGCTTTGTGGACCGTAGAGCATGGAGCCAGAGGCGGGGACGAGATCAACATTCCGGAGGCTGGTAAGAACTATGGCTGGCCGGTCATTTCCTATGGCCGCCACTATTCCGGTGGCAAGATCGGTGAGGGAACCGAAAAGGCCGGTATGGAACAGCCGATCTTCTATTGGGATCCGTCGATCGCCCCCTCTGGAATGGCCTTTGTGACCAGCGACAAATACCCCGACTGGTCAGGTGATCTGCTGGTCGGCGCCCTTCGCGGACAGCATTTGGCCAAACTCACCCTGAACGGAGAAGAAGTCGTGTCTCAAGAACAACTGCTGTCGGACTTGCGAGAGCGTATCCGGGACGTGCGCCAGGGGCCGGACGGGTTCATCTATGTGCTGACCGACAGCGATGACGGCAAATTGATCCGGCTGCGCCCGTAGCCGTGACCGCCGATCCATCGCTGTGATCGTTGATTGGAACAAGCAGAAGTTCTTGATTTTTCGTGGGATGCAAGATCCTCTGCTTGACAAAACCATCAGAAAGGCAGATACACCGCACGTCATTGCCGCTGCCGCGTGAGCAGCAAGCACAGGCCCGAGCGGCCGGGAGCAGATGCTCCGATTGAATGTGCCAGGCATGACAGGCTCATGTCCAAATTAGCCGGACATATTCCCAGTACCCAGTTCACGCGGGGGCTGACGGCTTGTGCAGATGGCGATATAGCCTCTGCAGCCGCAACCGCAACAGGACCGCGATCAACAGGCGGTCACGCAGGCGCGACCTCGTCCGCCTGACAAAGGATATTTGATTTGACCAACTTTGAAAGCCTGGGGCTTTCCAGTTCTCTGCTGAGCGCCATCAAAGACAATGGCTATGAGGCTCCGACCCCCATTCAGCAGAAAGCAATCCCGCTTATTCTTGACGGACAGGACCTGATGGGTCTGGCGCAGACCGGGACCGGCAAAACCGCCGCATTCGGACTGCCCCTCATCGAGCGTCTTCTGGCTGAGCCGCGACGGGCGGCACCCAAAGGAACCCGTGCGCTGATCCTGGCTCCGACCCGCGAACTGGTGAACCAGATCGCCAAAAACCTGATTTCCTTCCTCAAGACCACCCCTTTGCGGGTGACCTCGGTGGTTGGCGGTGTGTCCATAAATGGCCAGGTGAAGCGGATGTCGAAGGGGACCGATATTCTGGTGGCAACACCGGGCCGGTTGCTTGACCTTGTCGACCGGAATGCGGTTGACCTTGGTTCAGCGTCCTATCTGGTCCTCGATGAAGCCGATCAGATGCTTGACCTCGGCTTTATCCATGCCCTCCGCAAGATTGCAGGTTTGGTGGCCAAAGATCGCCAGACACTACTCTTTTCTGCCACCATGCCGAAGCAGATCAACGAACTGGCTCAATCCTATCTGACAGACCCAGCGCGGGTGGAAGTCTCTCCGGTCGGCCGTACGGCCGACAAGGTCCGTCAGAAAGTCCATTTCATGGATTCAAAAGCTAAGACCGGTTTCCTGATCGATGTGCTGTCGGACCAGCCGGACGACATGTCGCTGGTGTTCTGCCGGACGAAACACGGCGCCGAACGCCTGATGCGTAAAATGGCGCAGGCGGGCATCGCTGCCGGCTCGATCCATGGCAACAAGAGCCAGAACCAGCGCGAGCGCGCGATTAAGGAACTTCGCTCCGGCGCGATCAAAGTTCTGGTCGCAACGGACGTTGCAGCGCGTGGTATCGACATTCCGGGCGTCAGCCATGTCTACAATTTCGAATTGCCCGAAGTCGCCGAAGCTTATGTGCACCGGATCGGCCGGACTGCCCGCGCAGGCGCGGACGGCGATGCCGTTGCACTCTGTGCTCCGGAAGAGATCGGTCTCTTCCGTCAGATCGAGAAGCTGATCGGCATCGATATTGAGGTCGTCAGTGGTGAAGTGCCGCCGATGTCCGCTGCAAAGGCTGCCAAGCGCGCGAAAAACAACAAGTCCGGTGGCGGTGGCAAGCCACGGTTCCAAAAGGCTGCCGGTGCCGGTGCCGGCGACAACGACAACGGTCGCCGGTTTGCCAAGAACCGTCGCCGTCGCCCTCAGGCGCGCAAGAACGCGGCATAATCCAACATTTGCCAAGTATCAGACGCTGAAAACAAAAGCACCGGGAAGTGGCCTTCCCGGTGCGGTGTCCTGTGGTCGATGGGGTCAGTGCAGTCAAACCGCGCTGAGTAGTCATTTGTCACATCGAGCCAAAAGTGCGAGACCGCCGCGTCCCTCATTTTGCCCTCTGCTCCTGGTCCACAAGACACCATTTCTGCCTTTGCATTTTAACGCTAAGCGAGACTCGGTGTTCGCAGGTGCAAGCCCACTCTAATCTTCTAAGACTTTATTATTATCTTTCCGATGCAAGTGAATTTAGGTTAATCATTTGCAAAGTGCAAATACAACCTAGACTGCGTCAATCGTGGTTTTAGACGTATAAAAATGATAAAAATCAACGTTTTAACCGAGGTGTGCTGCGGAATATTCAGGTTGTGTTGCGTAAGTCCTGAACGAAGTCTCTGCCTGTGTGAAATCCGGAAAACCTTAAACATCAATGAATTGTTCATTGTATTTTCTTTATCTATTACCCCATAAAAAATGATTATATTGTCAAATTTTGCCCCGAGGCTGTGGATTGAAAATCGATAATTCGGCTGAAGATGCTCGCAAAAGCGCCGAATCCTTGAGAATCATGCAGTCCAGGGTTGTGTGGCGTGTTTTGTATCCGGAAGAGTGCGCGCCAGCAACGTTGGGTTTAATGGTAAGTCTATGTATTTGATGGATCTTTTAAGCCATAACTTTTGTTTATGTGTAACCCGCTCTGGTTTTAGGAGCCTCGATCCTCAGCCGGTCTCCAGCACCAGTAAGGACTGATGCCCCGTGTCCGGTCGACGTTGCGTTTCAAGTCTGCACGTCCACTCCAGTCATGTCCGTCCAAAGGATGGGCTTATTTCGGATGGGCCCGATCATACTCCAGGCGGGCTGTTTTAACCTGTTCCATCTGCTCGCTGGACCAAAACACCAAAGGCTTCAAAGTGGCAACCAGGCTTTGGCCGAGTGGCGTGAGTTCGTAGGACACAGCGACCGGCGGGCCTGGATCGACCGTGCGGGTGAGATAGCCGTCCCGCTGCAGTCCGCGCAGATTTTCCGTCAGCACCCGCTGCGTGACATCTCCGATGCAGCGTTTGATCTCGCCAAAACGCATCGGTCCATCTTCCAGCGCCAGAACAATGATCATGCGCCATTTGCCGGTGACATTGGAGAGAACGGATCGGATCGGACAGTTCGAGGCTTCAGCCTTGGTTTCAACACCAATTGGGAGCATGGGATGTCTCGGTATGCATAGGGAACCAGTGACAGATATCAAACTTAGATTATGTGTCAGAATACAAGGCAAAACAACAGGTATCCTGGAGCATACCTTGTGACAAATTAGTGCGTAATTGACTGCTGGTGCAGAATGAATACCTACTATGGCGACGACACAAACAGAGGATTCAAACATGTCGCCGAAGGAATTGGTACTTGCTCTTTTGACCGCAGCTTTCGTGGATCACGATCCAGAGGCTGCCAAACCGTTGTTGGCGCCCGATTACATTCAACACAATCCGGCGATCCCGACCGGCGCGGACGGATTGCTGGGCGCAATCCCTATTGTGAAAGACTCCGGTTTGACCGTCACAACTCACCGTGTGATCTCGGAAGGTGATTATGTCGTCTTGCACAACACCTACGAAAATGCAGATGCCTTTGGGGCGCCGAGCCTAGTCGCTTTTGATGTATTTCGGGTTGAAGATGGTGTTGTTGCCGAGCATTGGGATAATCTCCAGGCGCCGCCCGAGGCAACGGTCTCCGGACGGTCAATGACCGATGGCCCCGTCGAGGTGACCGACCATGACCGCACACAGGAAAACAAGGAACTGGTTGTCGGTTTCGTCCGGGACGTTCTTGGCGGAGCCGCGCCGCAGAACGTAACCCAGTATATGGATCCGGCGGTTTACATGCAGCACAATCCGCTCATCGGCGACGGGCTTAACGGCCTTATGAAGGCCATTGAAGAGTTTGCGGCCCAGGGGCAGGTGATCACGAAGTTTGAGCCGCAAATCGTCGTTGCCGAAGGCAACTTTGTCTTTATTGCCTCTGATGCGGTCATGGGCGGCGAGCCCTGGGCGTTTTTCGATCTGTGGCGAGTCGAGGCAGGTAAGATCGTTGAGCACTGGGACGTCGTGTCCCCGATTCCAGCAGAGATGGCGCACGACAACGGCAAGTTCTGAGCAGCCTCAACACGTTGATCATAAGAAAAAGCCGGGGCGTCCATTTTGACGTCCCGGCTTTCTGGTTTTTTCTGTGAACGAACAGATCACATGTTCGGGTAGTTCGGTCCGCCAGCGCCTTCCGGCACCGTCCACGTGATGTTGCGGTTCGGATCCTTGATGTCGCAGGTCTTGCAGTGCACGCAGTTCTGCGAGTTGATCTGGAAACGCGGTGCGTCTTCGCCTTCTTCCACCCACTCGTAAACGCCGGCCGGGCAATAACGGTTGGAGGGCCCTGCGTAAATATCGTGCTCGGACATCTTCTGCAGTGTCTCGTCAGCGACCTTGAGGTGGATCGGCTGATCTTCCTCATGGTTTGTGTTCGACAGGAAGACCGATGACAACTTATCGAAGGAAATCACCCCATCCGGCTTCGGATAGTCGATCTTCTTGCAATCCTTGGCCGGCTTCAGCGTTTCAGAGTCCCGCTTGCCGTGTTTCATGGTGCCGAAGAAGGAGAAGCCGAACAGTTCGTTGGTCCACATGTCGAGACCTCCGAGGGCAACGCCCAGCACCGTACCGAACTTCGACCAGAGCGGTTTGGCGTTGCGGACCTTCCAAAGATCCTTGCCAATCTCGCTGTCGCGCCACGCCTGATCATAGGCGGCCAGCTCTGTATTGGCCTCGCCGCGGCCGATCGCGGCCATGACTTCTTCTGCCGCCAGCATGCCGGAGAGCATCGCGTTGTGCGATCCCTTGATCCGCGGCACGTTGACGAAGCCCGCGGAGCAGCCCATCAGCAAACCGCCCGGGAAGGACAGTTTCGGCACGGACTGATACCCGCCTTCTGTAATGGCACGCGCGCCGTAGGCCAGGCGCTTGCCGCCTTCGAACGTTTCGCGGACGGCCGGGTGCGTCTTGAAGCGCTGGAACTCGTCGAATGGCGACAGCCACGGGTTTTCGTAGTTCAGGTGCACCACGAAGCCGACAGCGACCTGGTTGTCTTCCAGATGATACAGGAAGGAGCCGCCGCCTGTCTTGCCGTCTAGCGGCCAGCCGAAGGAGTGCTGGACCAGGCCCTGATTGTGCTTTGCCGGGTCAATCTGCCAGAGTTCCTTGATGCCGATACCGAACTTCGGAACATCGCTGTCTTTGTCGAGCTCGAACTTCTCGATCAGTTCTTTGGCAAGAGATCCGCGCGCGCCTTCGCCGATCAGGGTGTATTTGCCGCGCAGCTCCATACCGCGGGTGAACATTGCGTTTGGCTTGCCATCGCGGCCGATGCCCATGTCGCCGGTCGCAACGCCCGTGACATTGCCGCTGTCGTCATAAAGGATCTCGGCTGCAGCAAAGCCTGGATAGATCTCGACGCCGAGCGCTTCCGCCTTTTCCGCAAGCCAACGGCAGACATTGCCAAGCGACACGATGTAATTGCCATGGTTGTTCATGAGCTTTGGCATGAACATGTTCGGCAGGCGCATCGAGCCCGCTGGCCCAAGCACAATGAACTGGTCGTCCGTGACAGGGGTTTTCAGCGGCGTGTCTTCCTCGCGCCACTCCGGCAGCAGCTTGTCGAGGGCAACCGGATCAATCACGGCACCAGACAAGATGTGCGCACCAACCTCGGAGCCTTTCTCCAAGACCACGATGCTAATGTCTTCGCCTTTTTCGTTGGCGATTTGTTTCAAACGGATCGCGGCGGCCAGACCAGCCGGGCCAGCGCCGATGATCACCACATCCACGTCCATGCTTTCGCGTTCGCCGAGCGCGTCCTGTTCGCTCATGAAATGTCTCCCTCCGCAAGGTTCGCAGTGCCGGTTTCGCGCGATTTGCCGTTCAATGACAGGCAATTCGCGACATTTTGCATATGAAAATGCGAAGCCGGTTGCCGAATGCTCCTATTTGGGGCCAGATAGACCAAAGCTCGGCTCGGGCGTCAAGTGCAAAAGTGACGCTTACGTAAACGTAATTATGCCTACCTGTCGATGCGGTGCCTTCCTGTTTCGTTGCGCAACTCTTTACGCAAAGGGTGTGGGAGGATATTTGCGGCTGCGTGGTGCCGCCTTGGCAGGCATGACCTCTTAGCTTAGTTTACCGGTTTATCTGATGACTGCATCTGCGGTCAGTCTCTGGGCGCTCGGCCCCGTTGGAGAGTTCGTTTGCAACACAGCCCGTCTGATATGCGGCATCTGGAAGCCCTGCTGGATTTCTATCTGGCATCAGGCGTTGATGCGTCGCTGGGTGAAGACGTCGTTGATTGGTTCCAGCTCTCCGAAGTTCAGGCAAAATCACGCCAGCAAATTGCCACACCGCAGGCTGCAGCTCAGCCAGTTGCTCCGGGGCAGGGCTCCTCCCAACAAGTTCGGCAGATGCCGCCGCAGCACCAATCCCCCTCTCAGCCCGGACCAGCCCCGGCCGCGCCGATCGTTGGAGCCGGTCCCCGCAGCCCCTCCGATCACGGAGCAATCCCCGATCAGGCGGTCATTTCCATGGCGCGTGAACAAGCCTCCAGCACCGGGTCTCTGGCTGATCTGCGGGCCTGTCTTGAGGCTTTCGACGGCTGCAACTTGAAACGCACGGCCAAGTCACTCGTGTTTGCCGATGGCAACCCGGATGCAAGAGTTATGTTTATTGGTGAGGCGCCGGGCCGCGATGAGGATCTGCAGGGCAAACCCTTCGTTGGTCGGTCGGGTCAGCTGCTTGACCGGATGCTGAAGGCAATTGGCCTCGACAGATCCCAAGTCTATATCGCGAACACCGTCCCCTGGAGGCCGCCGGGAAACCGCACGCCGACACCGCAGGAGACAGAGATCTGCCGCCCGTTCATCCAGCGCCAGATCGAGTTGGTGAACCCGGATGTGGTTGTGTTCCTAGGCGCAGCCTCTGCGAAGACGCTGCTTGGAGTGCAGGACGGTATCCGGAAAATGCGTGGCCGCTGGATGACCTATCCAGTCGCTGGGCGTCAGGTCGCAGCTCTGGCCACGTACCATCCGGCCTACCTGTTGCGCAGCCCGCTTGAGAAGCGGCTGTCCTGGCGCGATTTTCTAAGCGTGAAATCCAAGCTGTCCGAGTTGGGCTGATCGACGAACTGGGGCGGCGCAAGGCACAGATTGCAAGCTGACCGTTCGGTCAATTTGTTCAAGAAAATGCAGCCGCTACTTAAACACAAGCTCAAATATTTGCATTCTGGATAGCAGAGAAAGTTGTGCGGATATGTTGTAAAGGGCTGTAAGACAACGGGAAAACATACTTGTGGGAAGTATTGCACAAAAGTCACTTCAAACACATCCTAGAGTCACCGGTAGAATTAACAATATTTTTGCGCTTTGAGGGCTATGGTCTTTCCCCAACTGGAAGTGGTCTTTAACCGCTGTCAGCTGGAGATTGGATGTGAAGGAAATCTTTGACCGATATTCCGGCGGCTCCAACATCATGGTCTTGGTTCTCGACTTCGAGACCCTTGATTGCGAGGAGGCGATCGCGACAGATATCACCCGATCCGGATGCCGGATCCGGGATACTTCTCACTCGAAAAAAAACAAATTGATCGGTCTGCGCCTGTCCGGTCTGGACAAGATGATCAAGGGCAAGATCCGGGATATCCTGGACGAAGAGGTCCAGGTTTCATTCTTGTTCGAAGACGATACGAAACGGGAAAAGCGCAAGGAAAAGCGCCGCACGGTTTCTATCGCGGCCTCGGTTCTTCCAGGACACGGAATGCCTCCGGTAAGTTGTCAAATCGTGGATGCCAGCCTGTCCGGATGCCGATTTTTTTGCAATCAGCTGGACGAACTGCCGGACACCATTGCTTTGCGGATCCCGGGCATGGATCTGCCTGTTGGCGGCAGCATCGTCTGGCGCGCCAACGGCTACGCAGGTGTTAAAATGAACTGGCAGTTCAGCGGAAAGACCGAGTTTATGGCGGCCAAGACGATCCGGCCGCCAAGCTTGGCCGAAAAAGCCGGTGCCAATGGCAGCCGCAAAAAGACCCTAGTGAAACAGCCTTACATTATCCCGGCCCGATAAACCCGCTGCCTTGTTACGATCGCGCAGTGGTATCTTCCAAACCAGCACCTATATCTCCTGAAACAACAAATTAGTCAGGATTACCTCTTCGTGCTGTCTTCCTTGCGCCGGTTTTTGCCCGGTTTTTTGAAAAATGACGCCCCCATCATTCCAGTCGTGCGCCTGCAGGGGCCTATTGGCATGTCCAGCCCGTTGCGGCCAGGCCTGTCGTTGGCAACCGCAGCCCTGCCTCTGGAGCGCGCCTTTTCCATGAAGAAAGCGCCGGCTGTGGCGCTTATCGTGAATTCTCCCGGGGGCTCGCCGGTGCAATCGCGGCTGATTTTCCAGCGGATCCGGGATCTGGCCAAGGAGAACGAAAAGGACGTTCTGGTTTTTGTTGAGGATGTTGCGGCCAGTGGCGGTTACATGATTGCGCTTGCGGGCGATGAGATCATCGTCGATCCGTCTTCCGTTGTCGGCTCGATTGGCGTTGTCGCGGCCGGCTTCGGCTTCACGGAGTTGATTGGAAAAATCGGTGTTGAACGCCGGGTCTATACGGCGGGCAAGAAGAAAGTCACGCTCGATCCGTTCCAGCCGGAAGTGCCCGAAGACATCGAATACCTAAAAACCCTGCAGCAAGAGATCCATGACACCTTCATCGACATGGTGAAGTCCCGCCGGGCGGATGTCCTGTCGGATGATCCGGACCTTTTCACGGGCAAGTTCTGGACGGGATCGAGCGCGGTCAATCTTGGGCTTGTGGATTCCCTTGGCGATCTGCGCGGTGTCTTGAAAAAGCGTTACGGCGACAAGGCGGAAGCCAAGCTGATTTCGGCACCGCGCGGCCTGTTCGGCCGAAAGGGCGGCGTCGGCGTCAATCTGGAGGCCGGAACTTTGACCGCAGGCCTTGGCAATGAACTGATTTCGGCGGCCGAGGAGCGGCTCATGTGGCAGCGATTTGGTCTTTAAAAAAACGTATTGAGGGTGTGAGCTAGGTCAGCAACAGGGGATATAAGATGACCGAGTTGATTGGGGCCGCTGCATTGGCGGTCGGCGGATATTGGATTGTCCAACGGATCAAGCGCAAGATGGCGGATGTCGAAGCGCAGATCTCCAAGGCTGCGGCAAAGGCCGATCCGGCCGGGCGCGGTGAAAAGCTTGTTCTGGATCCTGTCAGCGGAAAATACCGGCCCCAGAGCTGAAACGGTTTCCAGCGTCGTCTATAAACCTTGATGCGGTGGCTCGACCAAAGGACGCCGTGCGCTATTTTTCCTGACACAAGATATTGAACTCAAAAAGGATTGAGAGCCATGTTGCAGGAGAAGCACGGCGATTTGGACGCTGAAAAACGAAAGAAACTCATCACGCGTTTGCTTGAAGATTTGAGCAGATCGAACCCGGACCTGTACTACCAGCCAACCAGCCAGATCGCACTGCAAATCAAGCAGCAAGTTGATGAAGGCACAAACCTCAACAACGATGACCGCGCACTGCTATCGCCGCTTACACTGCGCGACATAGAAGTGTTGCTGAGCCTGCATTGACGGGCCTGTTGCGGCAACACCCATTCTCGATCTCTAGCCGAAGAGGCCAGACCCCAAGGCTTTCCGGCGTTTCAGCGGTTCAGATTGCACGGCCTTGCGCTGGATGAACTTGAAGTGCCCGAGCGCTTCGCGGATCGTCTCATGGACCGGTTTGCGCTCCAGATAATCCATCAACCGGTAGAGATTGATCGGCTGCTTCTGAATGAGCGCTGACACCTTTTCCAATGCGTCATCAAAGGAATAGGTGTCGATGATCTGGCAGGCCGTTTGCGTGGGCGTGAGGATGTAATAGTCCTGTTCGCGCTTCGGCGTGTAGCGCAGGACATCGAACGGGGATGCCCCAAGCACTTGGGGCTTCGGGATGTAGCAAAACACATCATCGGCCTTGTTGTGCAGGACAGACCCGGAGGTTTGCTTGAATCCGTGGGGTTTGAGCTGCTGAACGGCATGTGTGCGCATGCCCGGGCTCATGATGTCCGCATCCGAGCGGTCGTAGCGCAGGTCGTCGAACACCGAAAAGATGTTCAGCCGGTCATCCACCAGCATCATGTAAACGCTGAGATCCCGCTCCGCGCCAAGGGCTTTTGAAGTCTGTGTTTCCGTGCGTACCGAACTTGCGTCCATGATCTGTCTCCTGTTCTTGGAGAGGTAGGACCGATGGGCCGGCGGGCAACTTGGTTTTTCTGAAGCCGGATTGGAGACTTGGTCCAAGTGTTGTTCAAAGCCAAGTCTGCAGAAGAAGCCACAAGCCCATCAACATCCCGGGAAGCAAGGTGATCAGCATGGCAAAGCCCCGTTTGCTGCTGTCAAAGAGAATGAAGTGCAAGACACGCCCAATGAGAAAAACGGCAACAGCCAACCACAACCACTTTTGTCCAAGCCCAACCATTTCGGATGCTCCCAGAACCAGGATGAAGACCGGTGCATTCTCCATCAGGTTTCCGTGAATCCGGATGCGTTTGAAGAGCGTCGCATCATCGCCGTCGCCTCGAAAGACACCACCGATTTTTTCGCGGCGCAGGCCGATCCAGCCGGTCAGCGGGATGAGTGAAATAGCGAGCAGGCTTGTAAAAGTAATTGTGACGGGCAGCAGGGCTTGGGTCATTGGTTGTCGCCTTTGATTTCCATCGGCGATGCAGGCTCCGTTGATGACAACAAAGCGAGCATCGCCGATCAATTGTTTTCGATTAAAGGGTGGCTTCGATCGAAGCGTCTTACTGATCGAAGGGGCGAGCTGCTTGGTTTCCAACCAGGCTCCAGACGAGCCCGGTGTCTATGTCAGTGGGCTGGTCTTGCAGGCTCACATGTCCATGTCCAAAGCTTCTGCGATCTCAATGGTGCCAGTCCCGCTGAGATGAGGACAACCTTTGGCCAAGGCAATCGCATCTTCCATTGTGTCGGCTTGCAGAACGGTCATGCCGCTCGCTGGATTGGCTCCCCCGTGATCCTCGACACCATCTGGCGTGATCGTTTTCGACGGCCCGACCGGAAGGCCCGGATCAATGACAGCATCAGCGATGGAGGCGCTCCAGGCTTTCCACGCCTGCATGTGATTGACGCCATCCTCCCGGCTCTGGATGTCAGGCTTCCCGTGATAAATCAGCAAAAATTTGGGCATGTTGAACTTTCCTTGTTTCAATCAACGAGAGAACGATTGGCACAAATCAAAATATGATAAAGAACATTTTTAGAGGCGGTGCTAAGTACACCTCGTATCGGAGGAAGCGATGCCCTACAGCGCTGAACATAAGGACAAAACGCGAAAGAAGATTGTGGAGACCGCGCGTGTCTTGTTCAATCGGCATGGCTTCAACGGCGTGTCGATCGACATGGTGATGCAGGAGGCTGGACTGACCCGCGGCGGTTTTTACAATCATTTCAAGAACAAGGAAGAGCTCTTCAGTGAGGCGGTGATGAGCTTTCTGATGGGGCGCGGCGCAGAGTGGCGGGAAGATGCCGGTATCGATGTCACCAACCTGCGGCCCGAAATGGCCCACCAAATGATCAACGCGTATCTGTCGCCGGAACACTTAGATGATCTGGATGGGCAGTGCCCGATGATCGCGTTGCCTTCGGATATTGCGAGAGGTGGGATAGAGGCCCAGCAGTCTTTTCAGACCCTTTTGGAGGCGATGGTCTCTCTGTTTGAGACAAACATGTCCTCCGACGACAGCACCAACAGGCAGTGGGCTCAAGCGATTGCTGCGCTGTGCGTCGGCGGGATGGTTCTTTCCCGCGCGCTACCGGATTCAACGCTTGCAAAGGAAGTTCGCGTTGCTGCGGGCCAATCGGCAAAACGTCTCCTGAGCGAAGGTCAACGTTAGGTGTTTGGAGCAGCGCTTACTCGCCGATTTGGATGTCGTCTCAGAGAAAGTCGGCGCCGAAGCTTTGGCACATCTTGTGTCGTAAATAGTCGGTCGGCTTGGTTTAGTTAGACGGCTAAGTAATGGGTTTTTGGTGCCACGCGCCCTTTGAAGAGGGCGCGTGGCTGACAACTTAGTCGCTCCGGACAAGGCCTGAGTAGTCTCCGCGCAATTGCAGCGTGACCGTGACTGCTGACTTATCGCGGTTCCGCCAGAACCAGCCGTGATCCCCCGCGAACGGGGTTTCAAAGCTTCCTGCGCCCGAGGTTTCGCCGCGGCCCTTTTCATAGGTCACGTTTTCCCCGCCAGCGTGGGCGTGCAGATCAAAGTTGATCCGTCCGCCGTCAGCCATCCAGGCATATGTCAGCGTGGCGCCCTTTTCCATGGTGGCCTTGATCTCGGTGTAGGCACCGGGTTCAAGGGTAAAGGTCACGACGTCTTTCCAGGCGTCTTGCGCCTGGGCGGTGGAAACGAAAAGCCCCAACACGCCGTCGATCAGCGACGATGAGTCCTGGCTGCCATGAAGTTTTTCGTCTTCGGCTGCTTCCTTCGCCAGTTGTTGCTTGATCTCGCCCATCTCGGTGAGGCCGAGCACATTGCCGACACCTGTCGGATCGATGCCGTACTCAGCGGGCAGGTAGACCATCACGCCAATGGCCGCAGCGCCAATGGCGGCAACGACGGACATGCGGCCCAGTTGGCGATTGCTCGGCAGGTCTTCAAGTTTCGGCTGGGGTGCGTTGTACATTGCTGTCTCCGATCATGAGGTGCTGGCGATGTAACCGGCGATTTGCTGGTAGGTCAGCAAGACGCCGAGGAATACCATGATGATGTTGGCGATTGTGGCCTGGCGCATGAAATTCGGGCTTTTGCGCCAGTATCCCATGACGATGAGGATCACAAACAATGCCAGAAGCTGTCCGATCTCGACCCCTACATTGAACGCCAGAAGATTGGCGAGGAGGCCATCCGGGGAGATGTTGTACTCCAGGATTTTGGAGGCCAAACCTGTCCCATGGAACAGGCCGAAGATAAGCGTTGCGGCCTTTGTGTTCGGCTGAAACCCCAAAACTCTTTGAAAGACGCCAAGGTTGTCCAGCGCCTTGTAGACCACGGACAGGCCGATGATTGCATCGATGATGTAGGCGTTGATGCCCCAGCCGTACCAGACACCAAGAAGCATGGTGACGGAGTGACCAAGCGCAAACAGGCTCACATAGATGGCCACATCCTTCATCCGGTAGAGGAAGAAGACGACTCCTAGCAGGAAGAGGATGTGGTCGTATCCCGTGACCATGTGTTTGGCCCCGAGATAGATGAAGGGGATGATGTGAACCCCCCAGATTTCCTGGATGTATCCCGCATCGCCGGGCGTGACATCATGCGCGGCGGCGGTTTGAACGCCAGCGGCGTAGAAGAGAAATGAGAGTGACAGGGCAAAAACAAAGGCGTGAGTCAGCCGTGTCTGCCCATGAATTGAAGTAGGCTTCATAAGGTCCTTCCAAGTGAATAACAGATTTCTGATGAGCCCGAACCGGGCAATCTGTCAGGTCCTTGGAGGGCGCTCCGGGGGAAAAACAAAGGCGGACGTCGCATCGCTGACGGGCAGCCGCCAGGATAACGTGTCAAAGATGTGTGGTGATTTCGGCGCCGGTTTCACAAGCACTGCGGAGTTGTGGTCATGGTCACCCAGGTCGTGCTGGTGGCCGTGCATGGCCCACAACAAATCGAGTTCAAACCCGTGCGAATGCCCGTGGTCCTCAATCATCTCAAGATGATCTTGCACCGTATCGAGATACTTCGGAGTATGAGACGCTGCGGGCACCGTCGTCCAGACGCACAGGCAGAGGCAGAGAAGCCCTGCCAGGAGCCTCTGCCATTCTGAATGTTTGTGGATCCGCATCCAGTTCAAAACAGGTTCCTGTTTACGTCGGGGCTCCAACGACGAATCGCTTGTTATCCGTAGCGCTTCGGATAAGAGCGAAATATGGCCAAACGGCGAAGGATTGCAACATTGGAGGCAGCCTGAATTCCGAACATACACTGCTCTGTCGTTTTAGGAGTGCAAGGCAGGGGAAGCTTGTGCGACAAGTGCAGCCTTGACCTCTCCGGTCCTCCGTGGCACCTGTCGCGCCAACAGGCGAGGGGAGCCCTTGCCGGATTTAGCAAAGCCTCCGTTCTCAGGAACACGAAAACATGTCGAGCGACGTCCCGGCGCACATGCGCCCTGAAAACTCCTTCCAAGGCCTCATCCTCACCCTTCAACGGTATTGGGCCGATCAGGGCTGCGTGGTTCTGCAGCCCTATGACATGGAAGTCGGCGCCGGAACGTTCCACCCGGCAACGACCCTGCGCTCGCTGGGGCCTCGTCCGTGGAAAGCGGCCTACGTGCAGCCGTCCCGCCGCCCGACCGATGGCCGTTATGGCGAGAACCCGAACCGCCTGCAGCATTACTACCAGTTCCAGGTGCTGTTGAAGCCGTCTCCGTCCAACCTTCAAGAGCTTTATCTCAATTCGCTCTACGCCATCGGGCTCGACCCGAAGGTGCACGACATCCGCTTCGTGGAAGACGACTGGGAAAGCCCGACGCTGGGGGCCTGGGGCCTTGGCTGGGAATGCTGGTGCGATGGCATGGAAGTGTCGCAGTTTACCTATTTCCAGCAGGTCGCAGGCTTTGAATGCTCACCGGTTTCCGGCGAGCTGACCTATGGGCTGGAACGTCTGGCGATGTACATTCAGGGCGTCGATAACGTCTACGACCTGAATTACAACGGCATGGAAGGCGCGGACAAAGTCACCTATGGAGATGTCTTCTTGCAGGCCGAGCAGGAATACTCCCGCTACAATTTCGAGCACGCCAACACCGAAACCTTGTTCCAGCACTTCAAGGATGCGGAAGCCGAATGCCGCGCCATCCTAGATGCCGGGGCCAAGGCGCGCGACGACAACGGTCTGTCGGTTCATCAGGTGGTGCTCCCGGCCTATGACCAGTGCATCAAGGCCTCTCATGCCTTCAATCTGCTCGATGCTCGCGGCGTGATCTCCGTGACCGAGCGCCAGAGCTACATCTTGCGGGTTCGCGAACTTGCCAAAGCCTGCGGCGCAGCGTTCCTGGAAACGGAAGCCGGCGGTGTCGGCTATCACAATCAGGCCGCTGAATAAGGCCGGGCTCCAGCAACAATCCTGACGTGGTCACCCCGGACGCAGCAATGTTGCGATCCGGGGTCCACGCGCAGTACCGCTTGCCGAAGCGTGTGAATCGAAATCACCAACCCTCTGCAAGCGAGTAGATCCCGGGTCTCGGCTGCGCTCGCCCGGGATGACGAATGGTGGCTGTAACAACATCAGCTTAACCCCGGTAGACTTGTCTCGGACCGTCAAAAGTGTGGTCTGGATTACACTTTTCCCGTTTTGACCGTTTCCTCTGCGGCCGGGCGATGACATCCGCTGAAAGTCCGGCTAGCCTCCGCTGCAAATGGTTCGGAGGTTTTTATGGCCACGTGGTTTATTCTCGCTCTTTTGATCGCGCTCTCGGTTTTCGCGATCCTTCTTTACAACGCGCTGGTGAAAAAGCGGCAGATGGTCGAGGAAGGCTGGAGCGGGATTGATGTCCAGCTGAAGCGCCGCGCCAACCTGATCCCGAATCTCGTTGAGACGGTGAAGGCTTACGCGTCCCATGAAAAGGAGGCGCTGGAAAATGTCACCCGGCTGCGCACGGATGCCGCCGCTGTGTCGGGCTCCGACATTGTCGGCCGGGCCAAGGTCGAAGGCGCGCTGACCCAGGCGCTGGGCCGTTTGTTTGCCGTCGCCGAAGATTATCCGGACCTCAAGGCCAGCCAGAATTTCTCGGATCTGCACAATTCCCTTGATGAAATCGAAAACGCCATCCAGATGGCCCGGCGTTATTACAATGGCGCAGTACGCGGTCTGAACGTTGCCGTAGAAAGCTTCCCGTCCAACCTGATCGCGGGCCAGTTCGGTTTTCAAAAAGCTGAGTATTTCGAGATCGAGGATGCGGCGGAGCGGGCTGTTCCGAAGGTAGAGTTTTAAGCGTTTCCGGGAGGTCCGATCATGCGGTTCCATCAAGGTCTGATGGCGGTCCTGGCGGCTGTCTTGTGGCTCGTAACAGTCAGCGGTGCGGTCTCGGAAGAACGCATCCTCACCTACGTCTCCGACATCGACGTTCAGGAGGACGGATCCCTGATCGTGACGGAAACCATCCGGGTCCGGGCCGAAGGCGATGAGATCAAGCGAGGCATCTTCCGCGACGTTCCCTTGCGGGCAAAAGACGCCAACGGCTGGGAGCATGATGTGCCGTTTGAGCTGCTGGAGGTCTTGCAGGACGGGCAGCGCGAAAACAAGTTCACTCGGGAGAACGGACGCGGTGTCCGGATCTACATTGGCCGCGAAGATGTGTTTCTGGATCCCGGCGTTTACACCTACACGATCAAATACCGCATGTGGCGCCAAGTCCGTTTCTTTGACGGCTATGATGAAGTCTATTGGAACGCGACAGGCAACGAGTGGATCTTCCCGATCGATGAAGCCGTTGCGAGGGTCCGCTTGCCTGCCGGGGCCGACGCTACGCAATATGCTGCCTACACCGGCGCATTCGGCTCTGATGCGACCGATTATGAGGCCTCCGTCGACCCGGCAACGGGGCAGGTGGTCTTCGAGACCACGCAGCCGCTCGGCGCTTACGAGGGCCTGACGGTCGCTGTCGGATTCCCGAAGGGCTTTGTCGCGGAGCCGAGCGAGTCTGAAAAATGGGACATGTGGCTCCAGGATCAGCGGGTCTTTGCGATCGGCGCGCCCGCGGTTCTGATCCTTGTTCTTTATTACTTGATTTCCTGGTGGCGCGTTGGCCGGGATCCGGCTCGCGGTGTCATCTTCCCGCGCTTTAAGGGACCGGATGGCGTGTCGCCGGCGATGGCCAACTACATCACCAATCGCGGAATCGAAGGGCAGCGCTGGGTTGCACTGGCCGCGGCCTGTTTGAGCCTTGCCACCAAGGGGCGACTCAAACTCTCAAAAGACGACAAGGATCTTGTTCTGGAAATGCCCGAGGAGGGCACACCGGTAAATGATGAGCCGCTGCCCAAAGGCGAGGCCGTGATTGAGAGTTACATCCGGGGCCGCGGGACACCGCTCGCCTTGAATGACAAGAACGGCAAGGCGATCAGCGCGCTGGGAGACAAATTCGTTTCAGCGATCAACCGCGAATACAGCGGGGTCTATTTCAAGCACAATGGATTTTATCTACTGCCCGGTCTTGGGGTCAGTGTTGTGACGATCTTCTCGCTGTTTTATTTCGGCAACTTGAGCGATGCGCAGTTCGAGCAGTCCTTTCTGTTCGGCTTTTTCACCATCTTCGGAATTGCGGGCTCCGTCGGCCTGACAATTCTGGCTCAAAGCCTGTTTGACAAAACGACAGGGCGAAGCTCCAAGGCGCTGGCATTCTGGCTGGTTTTTGCGGTGATTTTTGCTGGCGCTGTCTACCTTGTTATGCATCTCACCGCGTTTATCCTTCAAATCCCGCCGGAAATTCCCCTGCTGCCCGCATTTGTGATCGGGATTGTTCTGATGTTCATTGTCTACGCCAATGTCATCGACATTCCGACCACCCATGGCCGGGTGGTCATGGACGAGATCGAGGGCCTGAAGCTTTATTTATCGGTCGCCGAAAAAGACCGTCTGAACATGACGGATGCGCCGGACATGAGTGTCCTCCATTTTGAAAAGCTGCTGCCCTATGCGGTTTCGCTGGGCGTTGAAAAGCCCTGGTCCACGCATTTTGAAACCTGGCTGTCGAGTGCAGCCAATGCAGGACAGTCGCGTGAATACCGCCCGAGGTGGTACAGCGGCCGAGACTTCGACAGCCGGGACATCTCGCGCAGCGTTGGCGCAACGGCAAGTGCCATGGCCGGATCGTTCCAGTCTTCCTTGCCGGTGTCTTCCAGCTCCAGTTCCGGCTCGTCCGGTGGCGGGTCTTCCGGCGGCGGTGGCGGTGGTGGCGGCGGCGGTGGCTGGTAGGCAGCCATTTCCGCCATATTTGCCGCCCCAATGCCGGAACGGCTTGGCGGGGCTGGGCCGATACCGCCGTCCCGGCCCTGAGCCGGGACCGGGCGACGCGGCCCCGGATCATGTCCGGGGCGGCTCCGATGCTTCTAATAATCTGCAGAATAGCGAGCGGGGAAGATTGGTAGCTGGCCGCGCTGGCTCGGCGCTGAACTGGTAAACCTCGTCATTCTTCGCTAGGCTCGCTTCGGGCTAACAAGGGGCAGGTTTGATATGAGCGGCGAAGTGCTGACGCTGGATGAGTTTCTCAGCTTCAATATTGCCATTCTTGTTTATTTTCTGGGCGTTCGCCTGAACAAGCAGTTCGCGTTCCTGCGCCACTACAACATTCCAGAACCGGTTTCCGGCGGTTTGATGGTCGCGACACTCGCGCTTTTTGCCTACGGGGTCTTCGACAAGGAAATCAGCTTTTCGCTGGGCGCGCGTGATTACCTTCTCTACTGTTTTTTCACCGCCATCGGTTTGAACGCTCGCTTCTCGGATCTTGCCAAGGGTGGCAAGCCGCTGTTGATCCTGTTGATGCTGACGGTCGGCTACATGCTGTTCCAGAACGTCATCGGCACCGGGATCGCCGTCGCCATGGGATTACCTGTCGGCTTTGGTCTTTTGGGCGGAACGATCTCGCTGGTGGGTGGTCACGGCACAGCGATTGCCTGGGGACCACGTCTGGTCGAGCAATACGGTGTTGTCGGTGCCGTTGAAATCGGCGCAGCAACCGCAACTCTTGGCCTGATCGCGGCGAGTTTGCTGGGTGGCCCGATCGGCAACTATCTGATCCAGGTAAAGGGCGGCAAGCCGGACCCGAACCGGCCGGATGAAGGTCCGGTGATCGGGATCGAGACCGAGGACGAGGCCGATACGAGTGTGACCCATACTGGCCTGATGCGGGCGATCCTCGTGTTGAACATCGCCATTGCGCTCGGTGTCGCGCTACAGGAGGCTCTGGTATACGGCTTCAATCTCGATCTGCCGATCTTCGTCTGCTGCCTGTTCTGCGGCATCATCCTGTCGAACACCGTGCCTGTCATTTTCAAGAACATCATCTGGCCGGCTCGGTCACGCTCACTTGCTGTGATCTCGGATCTTGCGCTTGGGATCTTCCTGACCATGTCGCTGATGAGCCTGCAACTCTGGACCATTGCTGGTCTCGCCGGGCCGATGATGCTGATCTTGGCCGCTCAGATTGTTGGAGCAGGGCTGTTCATCATTTTCGTGCTCTTCCCTGTGATGGGGCGGGACTACAACGCCTCGGTGCTTGGGGCGGGGTTCGCCGGTTTTGCGCTGGGCGCGACCCCAACGGCCATTGCCAACATGACGGCAGTGACCAAGCAATACGGCCCGGCTATGCAGGCCTTCCTGATCCTGCCGCTCGTCTCCGCCTTCTTCGTCGATCTCGCGAATGCGGTGATTATCGTACTGTTTCTGGGGAACTAGCGCGCGGTCACGTGTGTCTTTGAAGTGCCTTCGCGCGTATGTGCTTGCCAAAGGGGGTGACAAGCCGCGGCTGACTTGGTAACGGACGGCCAACGCATTTCCGGTGGTTTCCACCCAGACCCAAAGGCTTTAGACCCTATGCCCGATCTTCTGCTTGAGCTGTTCAGCGAAGAAATCCCGGCCCGTATGCAGCGCAAGGCGGCCGAAGACCTGAAAACGCTTGTGACCAATGCCTTGGTGGATGCCGGTTTGCCCTACGAGGGTGCCAAAGCCTTTGCAACGCCGCGCCGGCTCGCCCTTCATGTTGCCGGTGTGCCGGCTGGCTCTGCCGCGACCCGTGAAGAGCGCAAGGGTCCGCGCGTCGGCGCGCCGGAAAAGGCCGTTGAAGGGTTTTTGCGCGGGGCAGGACTTGCCTCCATTGACGAGGCGACGATCCAGACCGATCCGAAGAAGGGCGACTTTTATGTGGCCGTGATCGAGAAGCCGGGCCGCTCCGCCATCGACATCATCGCCGAATTCATGCCGGGCATCTTGCGCAATTTCCCGTGGCCGAAGTCCATGAAATGGGGCACGACGTCGACCCGTTGGGTGCGCCCACTGCATTCCATCATCGCAACATTCGGTCCGGAAACCGAAGAGCCGGATGTCGTGCCGTTCGAGTTTGACGGCATCACGTCCGGCAAGACCACCCGGGGTCACCGGTTCCTTGCAGATGTCGCCTTCGATGTCCGCCGGTTCGACGACTATGCGCCCACTCTTGAAAAGCACAAGGTCGTGCTGGATGCGGATCGCCGCAAGGAGATCATCCTTGCCGACGCAAAAGACCGCGCACTGGCGCTTGGGCTTGAACTTGTCGAAGATCCGGGGCTACTGGAAGAGGTCGCCGGCCTGGTCGAATGGCCGGTCGTTCTTACCGGGTCCTTTGATGAGGCGTTTTTGGAAATCCCGGACGAGTGCATTCAGTTGACCATCAAGGTCAACCAGAAGTGCTTTGTGCTGAAGGACCCGAAAACCGGCAAGCTTGCCAACAAGTTCGTTCTGATCTCCAACATCGTTGCGCCCGATGACGGACAGCTGATCATTGCGGGCAATGAGAAGGTGATCCGCGCGCGTCTGTCGGATGCGCAGTTCTTCTGGACCAGCGATCTGAAAACCAAACTCACCGATAATCTGCCGAAGCTCAATGACGTGAAGTTCCACGAAAAGCTCGGCAGCGTCGGCGAGCGGGTTCAGCGCCTGATCGCGTTCTCCGCAGAGCTTGCCCCGCTGGTCGGCGCGGATGCAGCCAAGGCCAAACGCGGTGCGGAACTTGCCAAGGCCGATCTTGTCTCCGCGATGGTCTTCGAGTTCCCCGAACTGCAAGGCCTGATGGGCCGCTACTACGCCACCGCACAGGGCGAGGACGCCTCGGTCGCGACCGCGATCGAAGAGCATTACAAGCCGCAGGGGCCGAGCGACAACGTGCCGACCGATCCGGTCGCGATTGCCGTGGCCTTGGCCGAAAAGCTCGATCTTCTTACAGGCTTCTGGGCGATTGACGAAAAGCCGACCGGCTCCAAGGATCCTTATGCCCTGCGCCGCGCTGCTCTGGGTGTCATCCGGATTGTTCTGGAAAACAATTTGCGCCTGAAGCTGGGGGATCTGATCCTCTCCGCGCTGAAAGCCCAGTCTGCAAAAGCCGACGATAACGCGGCACTGGTTGCCGACCTTCTTTCTTTCTTCGCCGACCGCCTGAAGGTCCACCTGAAGGACGAGGGCATGCGGCATGATCTGATCGACGCCGTGTTCGCGCTCGAGGGTCAGGATGATCTCCTGATGGTCGTGAAACGCGTTGAAGCCTTGCAGAAATTCGTCTCCTCCGACGACGGTACCAACTTGGCAGCTGGCTACAAGCGGGCGGTGAACATCTTGAAGGCGGAAGAGAAAAAGGACGGCAAACCGGTAACCGGCAGGCCGCATGCGGATCACTTGGCCGAGCAGGCCGAGATTGATCTGGCCGCAAGCATCGACACGGCCCGTGCGGAAGCCGCCGAGGCTGTGAAATCGGAAGACTTCGAAGGGGCCATGGAGGCGCTGTCCAAACTGCGCGCGCCGGTCGACAAGTTCTTCGAGGACATTCTGGTCAATGCCGATGATCCGGCACTTCGGATGAACCGTCTACAGTTGCTCGCCGAAATCCGCGATGCCACCCACGTGGTTGCCGATTTCTCGAAAGTCGCCGGTTAACTCACAGATCCGGGCCTCATCCGATGAGGCTCGTTCCACTTATTCTGTTGCTTATAGGAGTCAGCCGTGACTGCAGCACCAACCCGCTATGCCTTCATCAAAGCCAACTGGCATGCCGACATCGTGGACCGCGCTCTGGATGGGTTTTGTGAAGTGATCCCGGCAGATCAGGTCGATGTCTTCACCGTGCCCGGCGCCTTCGAAATGCCGTTGCTCGCGCGCGATCTGGCCAACAGCGGCAAATATGCTGCCGTCGCTGCGGCGGCTCTGGTGGTCGATGGCGGGATCTACCGGCATGACTTTGTGGCGCAGGCCGTTGTCAGCGGCCTGATGCAGGCGGGTCTGGACAGCAATGTGCCGGTCCTGTCGGTGTCTCTGACCCCGCATCACTTCCAGCCGACCGAGCACCACATCGGCATCTACAAGGACCACTTCGTCGAAAAAGGCCGGGAAGCCGCGCAAGCGGCCCTCATGATCGGCGAAACCCGGGAGAGCCTGAAGGGCTAAGAAGGTTCTCGCGGAACACTATGACCCGATGTGGTGAAATTGAATCCACCGGATGGGAAGCCCATCTGGTGGACTTTTTTTGAGCCGTGCTTTTGGAGTTTTTGCCGTTCTTCGTTATATTCAGTGAGAGGATTGAGGTGCGAGAGACACGACAATGGATACAAAAGCCAAGTGCAAGACAGACGGTGCACCAGACAATGCAACTGGCCGTGACCACATTGTCAAAGGCTTGGCTGTGTCTGATCAGGCGCAGTCTCAAATACCGCACCGCTCCATCCGTGAAATGGTGATTGACAATAATAAGCGTTTTGCCGCGACAATGAAGTCCCTGGGCGAGTAGGGTTTTGGAGGAACCGACTTGGCTGACTTTCGGTCAGGTGACAGAAATTATCGACGTGGTCGGCGAATTGTATCCGCGCCATCGCGTCGAGTTGGTTCGGCCGGCAGAATTGGCCGCTGCCTTGCTACGTCCTGCGAACAGATTTCATTATGCCAGCGAAACCAACCTTTACATGCTCGCCTCTGAGTACATTTATGGCGTTGGCAAGGCGCATGCGCTGGTTGACGGAAACAAGCGCATCGCGTTTCAGTCTGCGCTTGTCTTTCTTGAATTGAACCGCGTGCGGCTGAATGAGCCGGCTGACGAATTCTTTGCCGTCTACATCAAGGCTTTGATGGCTGACCGCATCAACATGCAAATGTTGTCTACGGTCTTCTCAGTGTTCTCCGAGCCAATGTAGCTCGTCACTCCGCAGCCTGTTGGGCGAGACGGTCGACGGGCTTTTCCTGGATCGGCCAGTGAATGATGGCCGCGGCGATGCCGAGGGCAATGCCCATCCACCAGATGGCGTCGTAGGAGCCGGTTTCGTCATAGAGTTTGCCACCGAGCCACACGCCCAGAAACGAGCCGATCTGGTGCGATAGAAACACGAAACCGAAGAGGGTTGCCATGTAGCGCGGCCCGAACATGACGGCAACCAGCCCTGAGGTCGGCGGCACGGTGGACAGCCACAACAGGCCCATGAGCGCGGAGAACACAAGCACCGAAACCGGGGTCACCGGCAGCATAATAAAGCCGAAGATGACCACGGCCCGGGCAAGATAGATCAGCGACAGGAAGATCGGCTTGGAATAGCGCCCGCCGATATAGCCCGACGCAAGCGAGCCGACGATGTTAAACAGGCCGATGAGCGCAATCGAGGTCGCGCCCCAAGACGGATCAAGCCCGAGATCAGCTATATAGGGCGGCAGGTGGACAGTGATGAACGCCACGTGGAATCCGCATACGAAAAAGCCAATGGTCAGCAGAATAAACCCGCGGGTGCCGAACGCCTCGGCCATCGCGCTCGTCAAGCTCTGGTCCGCAACAGCCTGATCGGAAGACGGCGGAGCTGCCTTGCCTTTCAGAGCAATCGCCAAAAGCGGGATCAGGGCGATCAGTCCCATGAAAACGATTAGTGTCTGCTGCCAGCCAATGCCGGCAATCAGAGCACCGCCCAGTGGGGCAAACAGGAACTGCCCGAGAGACCCGGAGGCCGTTCCAATGCCGAAAGCGAGTGAACGTTGTTCCGGCGACACTGTCCGGCCGAACGAGGCGAGCACAAGCGAGAAAGACGAGAAGGCGACGCCGAGACCGATGAGGACACCTGCCGAGACATGCAGCGCAACAGCACTTTGGGCATCGACCATCAGGAAGAGGCCAGCTGCATAAAGTGTCGCGCCAATGGCCATGGCTTTCCATGTGCCGAACCGGTCGGCGAACATCCCCGCAATCGGCTGGCCGATCCCCCACATGAGGTTCTGGATGGCAATCGCCAGCGCGAAGATCTCCCGGCTCCAGTCGCGGGCTTCTGTCATCGGCTGGAAGAAGAGGCCCATGGCAGAGCGGGGCCCGAAGGAAATCAGTGCGATCAGACAACCGCAGGCGATCACCAGGGGAATGTTGGGGCCATCGCGCCGCGATGTGGATGCAGTTGACATCAGAACCTCTCATCGTGAATTGACGATAAGATACTTCCGTCCGCCAAAACGACCAAACGTGTATTTGTGATGTGTCCATCAATCTTGAGAATGAATTGCCGGTCGAGGCCAACGGAAGGCCGGACCGTCCCGAAGTGCGGACGAACTCCTGCAGGCCCAAACTGTCCTTTGGTTAGCCGGCGTTGGAGATCGTATATTTTGTCAAGGAATATCAATCGCTTGCGAACTGTTTTTGTGTTATTTGCCAGAAAGTAATAGATTTTGCCACGAAAGCCTCTTATATAAGCTCCGAACGAGCAAAAGAGATGGGCGCAAGCCCGTTTTCTTTTGAACTAAATATGCTCAAAATGAGTATAAGTGTGCATCGGGCCAAAACACCGGTGTTCGAGCCAAAATGAGGGAGGTCGCCATGACCATTGCCCAAACAACCGCACCGGTCGGAACCCCGATCAACGACGGCCTGTCGGCCCTGGATCGCTATGGCAAATTGACCCGACCGGATCTGAGTTACACGGCTGAAGTTGCGGAAGCGACGGCTCCGATCTACCAGAAGGTGAAGCACATCATTCCGGAGATCGAGTGGCCCGCCTTGGCCCCAACAATCCACGCGATCAACAAGCTGAAAAAAGAGCGGAATGCGGTCATCCTGGCGCACAATTACATGACGCCGGACATTTTTCATGGCGTGGCCGATATCGTGGGTGACAGCTTGCAGCTTGCGATCGAGGCGACCCGCACCGATGCGGAAGTCATCGTCCAATGCGGCGTGCACTTCATGGCGGAAACCTCCAAGATCCTGAGCCCGGAAAAGACCGTTTTGATCCCGGACATGAAGGCCGGCTGTTCCTTGGCCGAGTCCATCACTGGCGCGGATGTGCGGGCTTTGCGTGAGCGCAACCCAGGCATCCCGATCATCACCTATGTGAACACGTCTGCCGACGTGAAGGCCGAATGCGATATCTGCTGCACATCGTCCAATGCCTTGCAAGTTGTTGAGAGCTTCGGCGTCGACAAGGTGTTCCTGATCCCGGACAAGTATCTGGCAGCGAATGTCGGCAACAAGACCGATGTAGAAGTCCTGATCTGGGATGGCGCCTGTGAGGTTCACGAGCGGTTCACGGCACAGGAGTTGCGGGATTATCGCAAGATAGAGCCGGAGGTGAAAATCATCGCACACCCGGAATGCCCGCCCGAAGTGGTCGCGGAAGCTGATTTTGCCGGCTCCACCGCGCACATGATCGATTGGGTGAAGACCAAACAGCCGGAGAAGGTGATGATGATCACCGAATGCTCCATGGCAGACAATGTCGCCAGCGAGACCCCGGAAGTGAACTTCATCCGTCCGTGCAACCTGTGCCCGCACATGAAGCGGATTACCTTGGACAAGATCCTCGATACCCTTCTTGAGATGAAGGACGAAGTGGTTGTCGATCCGGTGATTGCCGACAAGGCGCGAGTGGCTGTTGAGCGGATGATCAACTTGAAAATTTGACCGCTCAAGGGTAGGTCACACATCTTCAAATGAATATCTTCCGGGCTTGGGCCGGGAAGCTCTTCTTGGGCATTGCCCAGTTCCATCCAGGAAGGTCCCATGGCCATCTCGACCGATGATTTTGTACCTGCCTATCCGGGCAAGGATGTCGATGACGTTGTCATTCTGGGCGGTGGTTTGGCCGGCCTCTTCTGTGCACTGAAGTTGAGCCCACGGCCCGTTACGATCATCTCCAACGCACCTATCGGGCAGGGCGCGTCGTCCGCCTGGGCCCAAGGCGGTATTGCCGCTGCGATTTCTGAAAAGGACTCGGTCGAAAAACACCGCGACGATACGTTGGCGGCCGGCTGCGGCATTTGCGAAGAAAACATCGTCGATCAGATGACCCGCGAAGGCAGCGAACGCGTTCGGGACCTTCTGTCTTATGGCGTGCCGTTTGATCAGGATCTGGAAGGCCGCCTTCAGTTGTCGCGTGAGGCAGCGCACTCGCACAGCCGGGTTGTACGTGTTCGTGGCGACATGGCCGGCAAGGCGATCATGGATGCGCTGATTGCCGCCGTCCGCCGAACCCCGTCGATCCGGGTGCTTGAAGGCTATATGGGCGAAAGCTTCATCGGCGAAGGCCGTTATGTGACCGGTGTTCTTGCCCGGCGCCGCGGCGGTTTGGAACGAATGGCCTTTCCCGCAAAAGCTGTTGTTCTGGCCTCTGGCGGCATCGGCCACCTATATGCCATGACGACCAATCCCGGCGAAGCCAATGGCCACGGATTGGCGATGGCTGCCCGTGCTGGTGCGGTTATTTCGGATGCCGAATTCGTTCAGTTCCACCCAACGGCACTGGATGTTGGCTCCGATCCCGCTCCGCTGGCAACCGAGGCCTTGCGCGGTGAAGGCGCGATCCTTGTCAACAAGGCGGGCGAGCGGTTCATGGAAGGCATCCATGCCGATCTGGAACTCGCGCCCCGTGACATTGTCGCCAGGGCCATTCATCGGGAGATCCTCGAAGGCCGCGGTGCTTTTCTCGATTGCCGGGACGCGATTGGCGCCCGCTTTAAAGACGACTTTCCAACCGTGTTTGCCGCCGCGCAAAGCGCAGGCCTCGACCCGGTAAAGGATCTCCTGCCGGTCGCACCGGCCGAGCATTACCACATGGGCGGTGTCCTGACCGATGCCAACGGTCGGACATCCCTCGATAACCTTTGGGCTGCAGGGGAAGTTGCCAGCACGGGTGCGCACGGCGCCAACCGGCTGGCCTCCAATTCCCTTTTGGAAGCCGTGGTGTTTGCCGCGCGCATTGCGGAAGATATCCAAGGCCTGATGCCGACGCCGCGCAGCGCTTTTTGGGACGAGATGGACGCAGCGCCGGGTCTGCCAAGCCAGCGGAACATCGAAGAGCGCGATGCGATCACGGTCCTGCGGAGCACACTGTCCGAAAATGTCGGTGTTCTGCGCAACCGGGAAGGCCTGAGAAAGGCGCTGGCGGATATTCAAAAAGCCGAAAGCGTCTGTGTGCGCCAGTCCATTCAGAATATGATGGTGACCGGCAAACTGATTGCCGCAGCGGCGCTCATGCGCGAAGAAAGCCGGGGTGGCCATTTCCGCACCGATTTCCCGGAAGAAAACCCGGCCAAGGCCAAGCGGTCCTACACGACCTTGAAAGAGGTCAACGCGCTTGTCGCCGAGAGCCTCGAAACAGCGATCTGATTGCGAGTATTTCCATGCCGAGACATCTGCCGGACCTGCCGCGCCTGATGGTGGACGATGCCGTTAAGGCGGCGCTTCTGGAAGACTGGGGCCGCGCCGGGGACATCACGAGCCAGGCAACCATCCCGGCGACTGCACGGGCAACGGCTGTCATCGCGGCGCGCAAACCGGGCGTGTTGTCTGGTGTTGCACTTGCAGAAAGCGCATTCCGGCAGACGGACACCAGCCTGTCTTTCGCAGCTGAAAAACAAGATGGCGACCGGCTTGAACCCGGTGATGTTGTTGCCCGGATTAACGGGCCGGCTCGCGCGCTGCTGTCGGCCGAGCGGGTGGCCCTGAATTTCCTTGGCCACCTTTCCGGGATTGCAAGTGCAACGGCACTCTTCGCCGACCGGATTGCCCACACCAATGCGTCGATCGTTTGCACCCGTAAAACCACTCCGGGTCTGCGCGGATTTGAAAAGTATGCGGTGAAATGCGGGGGCGGATCCAATCACCGCTTCGGTCTGGATGATGCGATCCTGATCAAGGACAATCATATTGCCGTTGCCGGCGGTGTCGTAGAGGCAATCTCTGCGGCCAAGGCCTATGCCGGGCATCTGGTAAAGATCGAAGTTGAAGTGGACACGCTGGAGCAGCTTCACCAGGCGCTTGGCGCGGGCCCCGAAGTGATCATGCTAGACAACATGCCACCCGAAACGCTTGTAAAGGCCGTCGAAATCACGGGTGGAAAAGCGCTTCTGGAAGCCTCCGGCGGAATAGAACTGGACACTGTCCAGGCTGTTGCCGAGGCCGGGGTCGACCTGATCTCATCAGGCTGGATTACCCACTCGGCCCCGGTTCTCGATCTCGGGCTTGATATCGAAATCAGCTAAATACTTCTAGCTCATAACAAGCAGAACACCGCCCGCCGCCGCTATAGCCCCGATGGCGCGGATGATCGTTTTGGCAACCGGGCCATCCTGGCCGGCTGCCACATTCGCACCATGGCCGATCAGCACACCGGCTGCGTGAAGAATGGCCGTTGCGAGCGCGAAACCGGTAGCATAACCGAGCCAGCCGGCATTCCCCATCTCGCCGCCATGTGCATGTCCGTGGCACATTCCAAAGACAGCGACCAAGGCAACGCTGAGCCAGCTCGGCAGGTTGACGGCTGCTGCCACGATCAAACCAAGAATGATCACGGACGCCAGAATAACCGGTTCCACGTACGGAATAGGAACGCCGGCGAGGGACAAGCCAAAGCCAGTCAGCATTGCACCGACAAATACAGTTGGCAGCAACCAGATTGCGCGGCCGCCGGCAAGCGCCGCCCACAAACCGACGGCGATCATCGCTAGAACATGATCAAGGCCGAATACCGGGTGCGTGAAGCCGGCGGCAAAGGAGCCATGCTCTGCCGGGTCCAGGTGGGCGAATGCGGGCGAGGCCGAAACGGCCACAAGCAGCGCGGCGGCGGCGAAACGAATATTCATGTGTGATCCTTCAATTGGTCTTTCGGGTGCCCCGGAGTGGGTCGCACCTGACATGTGGGTTTTGGGAAACCCGCCGCGGTTATGGCTGATTCTTTTGCCTTTGAAAAATCAGATAAAATACGAAGGCATTTTGTTTTGATTGAGTGCTGCTCTGCGCCTCTGAAGCATTGAGCCATTGTCTTTCGATCATAAGCGCGCAGGATGTAAACTAGCGACCATTTTCAACGACCGAGCTTGATTTTGAACAATGCGTTGCCGGAAGAAATTGCGCTGAATGATCCGCAGAGGGTCGTAGTCCAGAAGCATCGGTTTCAACTGGCAGGAAGGAATGAATGAGCGACAAAGCGGACGACACAGAAAAAGAAATGGATGTGGTGACGCGCTTGACCAGATGGGCTCAGATCCCGCTTCTGATCGGGCTTGCCATCGGCATGATGCTGTTTCTGGTTACATTCTTTGTCGATATCCTGGATGCGGTCCGGACTTTTGAATTTATGGATCGCAAGAAGACCATCCTGCTGATCCTCAATCTGCTGGACATGGTGTTTATTGCCAACCTGGTGATCATGGTGGCAACCAACACCTACAATAGTTATCGGATCCGGGCCTCTGCGCATGGCGAAGATTACATTTTGCAGGGCCAAATGGCCTACCGGCGAATGAAACACCGGATCGTCTCCACGATCATCATCATCTCCTCGATCCATGTTCTGAGTGAGCTTTTGGAGTACTCCCAGGCAACCGCGCTGCAAGTGGCCGCCTTGTTTGGCTTTCATTTGATCTTGCTGGCGACCTATGTTGTGACCAATGTCTTTGAATCCAACGAGAGATAGTGCAGAAGCGCTGCCCCTTGAGACACTGGTCTTGAAATGCCGCAAACTGATGATCATCCCGAAGCCATACTCCAATCGGCCGAATTAGGTGGTGCCGCACAGGCGGCAACCGGGGTCACCAGCATCTGTTTCCTGCTTCTGGATAACTTCTCGCTGCTGTCCTTTTCATCCGCCATTGAACCCTTGCGCATTGCCAACAAGATCATGAAGCGCAAGGCGTTCGAGTATGTGTGTTGCACCTTGGACGGCAACGACGCCCTGGCGAGCTCCGGTGGGATTATGCGGGCGGATTGCGCATTGGATGATGTTAAGTCGGCGGATCTGCTGGCGATTTGCAGCAGCGATGATGTCGAACTGAACAGCCTGAGCTCTGCGCACAAAAACCGCATTCGGCGCTTTGCGCACCAGAAAACCCGGATCGCGGGCATTTGTACTGGTGCCTATGTTCTTGCGGATCTTGGGTTACTCGAGGGGCGGCAATGCACGATCCATTGGGAATATGCTGATCTCTTTAAGGAGCGCTTCCCGAAGGCCAAACTCATCGACAGCCTGATCCAGACCGACGATCATTATTTAACCTGTGCCGGCGGGACGACGGCGCTGGATCTGATGATTGGCTATATCGCCGATCTGCATGGCGGAGCGGTTGCCAGTGATGTCGCCAGCATCGCCCTGCACCAGGATATGAGATCGGGCAGTGAACGGCAGAACACGCTGATGCGGGACGAGCTCTACCTGATCCCGCCGCGTCTGCGCCGGTGCATTGAACTGATGACGGAAAACGTCGGCGAAACCCTGTCTCAGAACGAACTGGCGGCGCGGCTCAATGTCAGCCCTCGGCAGCTCCAGCGGGATTTTCAGCATTATTTCGAGTGTTCCCCGCTCGCCTATTATAGCAAAATCCGGCTCGATATTGCTCAGAGGCTGGTCTGCCGGACAGCGATGCCGATCATTGAAATTGCGGTGGCGTGCGGGTTTGCGAATGCTTCACATTTTGCCAAGCGCTACAAGAGCTTGCACGGCAAGAGCCCGATCGAGGATCGGCAGGCGAAAGGCCGGCCCCGGCAACAATGATTGCTGAAACGAGCGGAAGGTGCCGGAGGACGGCTGGATCAGTTCCAGCCGCCGGCGTAGGTCTTGTAGAAGATGTGCAGGCCGATCTTGCCGCGCTTCGCCATGGACTTGGCCCACCGCGGATTGACGTAGTCGGCGTGGTAGTGGGTCGATGCATCGACCATCTTCAGGAATTCCTTACCGTCGGTGACATCCCGGGCGATACGCTCAGCCTTCTTCCAGGCGCCTGGGCTTGCGATCCGGTCGCGGATGCCATCACAGGCAAAGGAAAACTGGCAGCGGTTGCGCTTGTGCTTGTTCTGATAAACGACACCGCAGATGGAATCCGGATAAGACGGGTTCTTGACCCGGTTCAAGACCACCTGTGCAACGGCGATTTGACCCTCTTCGGACTCCCCGCGTGCCTCGAAGTAGATCGCTTCTGCGAGACACTTTTGTTCTTTGCGGCTGCCGACAGAAAGGGGAAGCGGGACCTGGGCCCACCAATGCGGATTGTCGGGATCTTCCGCTGGCGGCAGTTCCTGTTCGTACTTCGCAGCGCCAAAGAGTGCATCAAACGGCTCTTTGGTTTCTTTCACCGAATCTGGCGCATAGGCCGAAACAAGAGAGAAGCTGGCCGCGGCTGCGTTGCGGGCCATCATGACCTTTTGAAGATCAATCGGAGCGCCAGGCTCGAATTCGTCGGAACTGGATTTTTCGTCCAGTGGTTCGGGCTTTACGAAGGCCACCCGCGGCAGGTCTTCATGCTTCTTCTCGGTCGAAATGAGACTGGACATGGCGTAGAGATTACCAGCGGCCTGATCCACCATGTGGCGGTCCGGTGCCATCGTGATCTTCCGGTTTCCCTTGGCCGACACATTTGTCTTGATTCCGTCCGGAACCGTATCGGGGCGAACGCTGCGGGCAATGTCTTCCAATCCGAGGATCGGTTTGGCGTCGAAGTCCTTGTCAGCGGATGTCAGCGTCAGAAGCGGTGCGGACGTATGGTCCGGAACCGCCGGGGTCGCAAGATCCAGCATCGGTGCGATACGAGACGTGAAGTTTGCCGGTTCCAGCGCCAGCATCCAGCGCGGCGTTTCCTGATGTTTTGCATTGATCAGGGCAAAAATGTCCTGATTGCCGACTTGGCCCTGGAGACCGAAGAACAGCAACGGACTTGCCAGAAGCACACGCGACATCTGTCGAAGACGCGCACCCATCTTGCGGGAACCTTGGTTTTTGCGAGTAGAAAACCGCTTTACTTCGCGGGACTTAAGGCCAGACATACGCAGCCAACTCCAACTCAATTCACGCTGTCCGAATACGCCGGATCAATCATCGATAACGTTGTGTAAACGTCCGCTCTGAAAGACAAGATGTCTGCTTAACCTTGAAAGACCGTTAATAAGCTTGAAATTGGCAGAATTTCTTGAGGTATGCGTAAATAATCAGCGGCTTATGGTTAATACCGCTGAGAAAAATCAGGATGAGTTGACTGCCTGTAGCCTTTTTGTAGGGGCAGATGATTTCGGGGTGTTACCGGCCGCCAACACGCAGGCCAGGCGCCGGCCGTTCGCTCAAGAGCTGATGCTTGAATCGGAAGAGGGCAGCTGGCCGGCCACCGGTCGCCGTTGATGTCGCACCGGTCGGTTCCACCAGGTCGGCGTTTTCAACGAGGCGCCGGAAGTTCTGTTTGTGAAGGTGCCGGCCTGAGATGGCTTCGACCGAGTTTTGGAGATCGGTGAGGGTGAAGGCCGAGGGCATGAGCTCAAAGATCACGGGCCGGTATTTGAGCTTGCCGCGCAGCCTTGAAATCGCGGTCGCAAGGACACGGCGGTGGTCAAACTCCATCGAGATACCAAACGGCGGGATCTCATCTCGCTTCAAGGCCGCCGGGCGACCATCCCTTTTGGCCTCGGCGACAAGGCCTGCCTCGTAGAGGAGCTCAAAACGTTCCAAAGCCCGTTCTTCATCCCAGTCGGTTCCACCGGTTCCAAAGGCAAGGCGGACGCGTTCGCTCCGGGCGAGGGCGCGCGGAGGCTCGCCTTCTTCCGGTGGCTCCTCGGCCCAGCTCTCCAGAGCTGGCAGCATGTCGGTATCCAGCAAGCCCGGGCGTCCGGCCCGCCAGTCTTCCCATGGGAAGTAGTCGTACCAGGACCGCCAAGCGGAATGATGGCGGGACAGCGTCTCTTCTGAATCCGGGGTTTGGCGTGTCAGGGCGAGATATCCGACAGACACCACATGCGGGCCCTCATCTCCCGACACCCTGTGCCGTCCCCGGTCTCCAAATGTGTAGAGCTGCTCAATGTAGCCCAGCCGAAGTGCGGTCTGGTTTTCCACCCAGGCGCGCAGCCCGATCTCAAAGGTCCGGTGATGGAGAGGGTCGAAAGGACCAAAGGGCAGGCTGTCCGCCATATCCTTTTCCGGCTCTTCCACATGGACGATTTGCGGCATACCACCCGCGACCGACACGATGACCGCATTCAGACCAATTTCAATGCTGGCGTGCCGTTGCGGCATGAAGGCTCCTCGTTAATCGTATATGGGCATCTCGAAGGGGGCACCCTCGAACGCGTTGGCACCGCGCCCGATGCCCCGAATGGCGTCAATCATCCGGCCATCACGATTGAGGATTTTGTCCGCCATCGCAACAATACGCGGGTTGGGCGTTGCGGAGGGCGATTGGCGGCGCAGCTTCGCGGCCACAGTGTATTCGTCTGCCTCCGGATTGAGCGCGCAGGCCGTCACATAAGCGCCCGCGGTGGAGCGGCTAATCCCGGCCCAGCAATGAATGACCATCGGCGATGTCCGGTCCCATGCTCGGACAAATGCCAGAAGCTGCTCAACATGGCTTTCACCTGGCGGTGTCAGCCCCTTAACCGGCGCTGGGATATCATTGAACGACAGGTTCAGATGACGCTCTGCAGAAATGCTGGGCGGTGTCGGAACCGGCATCTCGGCATTGATCAGGGTAACGAGTGACTTGGCGCCGGTTTTTTCAACCGTTTCGCTCAGCCGGGACAGGGAGCACACGTGCAGCATTCAGGTTCCAGAACGAAAATTCAGTGCCGTAGGGGCGTAAGGTGAAGGTAGGGCTATTCGCCGGTCAGGTCACCTGCTTGCGCGTCCGGTTTTCGGTTTTTTCCCAGCTTCCCGCAGGGCTTCGATCAGTTCGAACCGCTCCATAAACAAGGTTTCCGCTTTCGCGACGGGCAAAGGTTTCAAACCATACCGCAACCTGCCATCCGCGTCGGCGGGATAGCCGCGGGGACGTCCGAAGATTGTGGCAGCTTCCTTGTCATCGAAGCCAGCAAGTTCAACGGCTTCAAAATAGGCGCAGATGATGTCCGCTCGTTTGCAGAGTTTCTTGATTGTCTGCGGCATGTCCGCAGGCAAGCCAAAGCGTAAATGGATAGCGCTTTGCAGCCGGTGTTCAACCGCCTTGTAGGCTTCACCGATTACTGTTTTGAACGGCGAAATCATGTCTCCGATCACATATTCCGGGGCATCGTGGAGAAGGATTGCAAGCCGCCAGTCCGGCGAGATATCTGGCTTCAAGCTGAGAGCGATGTCTTCCACGATCAGCGAATGTTCCGCAACGGAGAACGCATGATCGCCGTAGGTCTGACCGTTCCATCGGGCGACACGGGCAAGGCCGTGGGCAATGTCGGAAATCTCAACATCGAGCGGCGAGGGGTCCAAGAGGTTCAGCCGGCGGCCGGACAACATGCGTTGCCAGGCGCGGGGCGGCTCATCAGAACGGGAAGCAGACATTGGACCCCTGTCGGTGGGTGGAACGTTACTCCGCTGCCTTGGCATCCGGCCAGCCGAACTCTGCCCAGTCTGGCAGCTTGACGGTAATGGCCACATTTTCGCAGGTCAGCGGGACGCCGTTTTCAATGGCTTGGTGCACCTTGTCAAGGCGCAGCAGGGCAACGCCAAAGGCTTGGCCATCGATCATTGTGGACGAGCCGAGTTCGCCGACGCTTTTGTCGTTGGCGATGACAGCTGTGCCCTTTTCCGGGAGCGCGCCGGCTGCCTCGATTTGGATAAACCGTTTACGGGCTGTGCCCCGGTGATGGACACGCGAGACCACTTCCTGTCCGACATAGCAGCCCTTTTTGAAGGAAACGCCGCCGAGCTGATCCATATCCGCATCGTGCGGGAAAATGTCGGAGTATGCGAAATCCTTCAGACCCTCCGGAACTCCGAGGGCGACACGATGGGCGTCATAGGCCTCAAGATCCTTGACCGTGGCCAAAGACTTTTCCGCAAAACCGGCAGAAGCGACAATCCTCTGGCCGAGCGCTGCAAGACGCGGATCCGTCACAACAAGTTCGGCGCCGTTTGTGTCTGACAGGTCTTCCCCCCAAACGGCAAACACGCAGACATCTTCACCGGCAGCTTCCAGATCCACCTTTGCTCGCAAGCGGTAGAATATCAGGCGCTTTAAAAGATCCGCGGATGTTTCTTTTGGAGCATCAATCAGGTAGCCGCCGTTCTGTTTGTAAATGAGGAAATCGAAGAGGATCTTGCCCTGGGGCGTCAGCAGCGCGGAAAGTGTTGCGCCCGGCTCCGCCAGCTCATCGATGTCGGCCGTCACGAGGTTCTGAAGAAAGTGCTCGGCGTCCGGGCCAGAGACGCGGATCAGGGCACGATCATGAAGCGGTGCGATATTGGGGGATGACACGGGAAAACGCTCCTTGAAGTTATGCCAGACGCGGCCTTGAACGGCAGATAAGCCCTTTCGTGTAGACAGACAAGGTATCGGCCTGTGATCCCGCCAAGACACTGCGGCTGTACCCTTCAGCGGAACCTCGGTAATTGGTGCGCGGCGCCAGCCAAAAAGAATGTGTCCTGAAAAACACACCCGGAAACTCTTCGAATTTGTGATGTGAATAACAGCCAGCCCGCCGCTAGTGTGCGAGGAAAGGTGCGCTTAGAGGGACTGGACGCTTGGAAACCATTTGGTAACCTTATGTCCTAACCCAAAATACACGGCTCACTTGTAAGGTTTTCTAAGGGCTTATGGGTATTGCGTTGGGGAGCTCGGGAATGTTTGTGACGAAGTACGGTGAAAGACCTTCGAAATCGCGCGCCGCTGGGCGTAGGTTGTCGCAGCTCGCATGTGCGGCTTTTCTGACCTTGGCAGCGGGCTCAACCAGCCTTGCCAGCGAAGCAGTTCAGGGCACGCCTGAAGAGTTCCAAAAACAGGACCCGTTGCATTTTCTTGTCTCTCTCGATGAGCAGCGTATTGATGTTTATCGTGGCTCTGAACTGATCGAGACATCGCCGATTTCTTCCGGAAAACGTGGCAACAGCACCCCGACGGGCGTGTTTTCTATTCTGGAAAAACGGCGCAAGCACTTCTCCAACCTTTATGACAACGCCCCGATGCCGTTCATGCAGCGCCTAACGTGGTCTGGGATTGCGCTTCATCAGGGCAAACTCCCTGGGTATCCGGCGTCTCACGGCTGCATCCGTCTGCCACGCAGCTTTGCCAAATCAATCTTCGGTATGACAGCGCGCGGTAATCACGTGGTCGTAACGCGTGCCGCTGCAACACCAATGCCTGTCACGCACAGCGCTCTGCCGCAGCCGTTATCGCCCTCCACCAAGGTGGCGAGCTTGTCTGCACAGAACATTGCCATGGATCCGGCGCTGCGCGGCGCGATCCAGCCAGCTGTTCTGCAGACGCCCTTAGCAGCTGCAGAACCGGAAAACCCTCATTTCGATCAACCGCTTCGGATGATCATCACGCCGCAAAAGCCGCCGAGCAAAAACAAGGTACTGCAGCGGCTTTTGAACGAGCTTGGATACAATGCCGGGCCGGTCGATGGCGTGGTCGGGCGCAAGACCCGGGCAGCGATCGAGCTTTATCAGGAAGGCGCGGACCTGCCGATCACCGGCAACATCACCGACAGTCTGGTGGCGCGGATTTACCGTGAGGCCGGGTATGAAAAGCCCCACAATGCCAAGCTCCGGGTCCGCCGTAAGTTCCGCGATGTTTACAGCGCGCCTGTCACAATCAAGGCTGCCGGCGTTGATATCGGCACCCATGTCTTCACCGCACTTGATTTCAAACAGGGCGACCCGTCTGTCGAGTGGATTGCCGTCTCCGCAGAAGGCGAACGCGGCGGTGCATCATATGAAATCCTGGATCGTCTGGAGATCCCGCAAAAAGTCGCCGAAGACCTTTCGAAAATGCTGACGCCGGGAACATCATTGACCGTGACGGACCGCAGCTATCAGCGCAACACGGGTCTTGGCACAGACTTCGTTGTGATCACGCGTTGACAGATCGGCCAAGCGTCTTGTGCCGGAAATCCGGCGCAAGACTATTATCCGGATAACCTCACAATTCTGGCGTGAACGTCACCAAACTGTCGTCACTCTCCCGTATCGCAAGGGAACTTTCGAACAGCGATCCGGGAGAGCGAGATGCCTCAGAGCACGTTAACTGCATCCAAAAAACGTCTGAAAAACGCGGTGCACCGCTCGGATGCCGCGTCCCGCGATGGAATGCTGGAACGGCTCTTTACCTTCGCATTCAAGGGCCTGGTCTATCCGCAAATCTGGGAAGACCCGGATGTCGACATGCGGGCTCTCCGTCTGACCACGGAAAGCCGGATGGTGACGATTGCGTCTGGTGGCTGCAACGTGATGTCATACCTGACCGCCAATCCCGCAGAGATCACCGCAGTTGATTTGAACCGGGCACATGTGGCCCTTGGCCGTTTGAAACTCGCTGCGGCAAAGCATTTCCCGAACTACGAGACATTTTACCGGTTCTTCGGTGAGGCGGACGAGAAGGCCAACGTCGCAGCGTATGAGCGTTTCCTCAAAGCCAACCTTGATCCGGAAACCATTCACTACTGGGAAGGCCGGGATCTGGCCAACTGGGGCCGCAAGCGCATAACGCTGTTCTCGCGTGATCTCTACCATCATGGCCTTCTGGGCTACTGCATTGGCGCAGGGCACTTGGTCGCCCGCCTGTACGGTATCGACCCCAAGCACATGGTCCGGGCCAAGTCTCTTGAAGAGCAGCGCAGCTTCTTCGACACGGCTCTGGCGCCACTGTTTGACAAGCGCCTGGTTCGCTGGGCGACGTCGAAGAAGATGTCTCTTTATGGTCTGGGCATTCCACCGGCGCAATATGATGCGCTGGTATCCGGCAATGCGGACGGCAACATGTCTGCGGTCCTGAAAGAGCGGCTCGAAAAACTTGCTTGCGATTTCTCCATGTCAGACAACTACTTCGCGTGGCAGGCCTTTGGCCGGGGTTATGCGCCTCAAGATGGCGGAACGACGGGTAAATCCGGACCTCTGCCGCCGTATCTCAAACGTGATCATTTTGAAGATATCCGTGACCGCGCCGGCCGCGTCCGGGTCCTGAACCGGAACTTTACCGAGCATCTGCAGAGCGTTGGCGAGGATGTCCTGGACGCATACCTGCTGCTGGATGCGCAGGACTGGATGACGGATCACCAGCTCAATGCGCTGTGGAGCGAGATCACGCGGACGGCGCGTCCAGGCGCAAGGGTGATCTTCCGGACGGCCGCTGAACCAAGCCTTTTGCCGGGCCGTGTTGCCGACGAGATTTTGGACCGCTGGACCTATGAAGCTGAGGAGAGCCTTGAGCTCGGCCGTCAGGATCGATCCTCGATCTATGGCGGGTTCCACCTCTACGTCTTCAAGGGATAGGCGAGCGCCGCAAACGTCATGAGCCAAACAGCTGACACCGCAGGCCTGATGGATGCGGTCTACCGCAACCAGCGCCACATCTATGATCTGACCCGCAAATACTATTTGCTCGGCCGGGATCGGCTCATCCGGGATTTGGCGCCACCGGAGGGCAGTCATGTTCTCGAGCTTGGTTGCGGCACAGGGCGCAATCTGATTGCGGCGGCCAAGCGTTATCCTAACGTGCGGTATTATGGCCTCGACATTTCTGAACAAATGCTGGAGACGGCCCGCGCGAATATCGAAAAAGCAGGCCTCACAGACCGGATCATTCTTGTTCGCGGAGATGCTTCAGACCCGGCGGCGGTGACGGCTTTGGGGGTCTCCCAGTTCGAGCGGGTGTTCTTCTCGTACACCCTGTCCATGATGCCGATTTGGCGTGAGGCGCTGGCGGCTGGATTGGCGCATCTGGCTCCTCAAGGGCGTATTCACATCGTCGACTTCGGCCAGCAGGAGGAGCTGCCGGTGTGGTTCAAGGCGCTACTAATGAAATGGCTGGCCTCTTTCCATGTCACACCGCGCGCGGATCTGCAGGAGGAACTGCAGAAATTGGCGCAGGACAACGGCGCCACATGTTCCTACAAGCCGATCTATCGCGGCTATGCCGTTATGGCAGACCTCCGCAAACCGTGATCTTTCTAGATCAATCGCCGGCGACAAAGTAATGCAGGGTGCCATCCGGGCCAATGCCGACCCGGTAGAAATTCCAGGCGCCGTATTGCTCCATTTCTGCAAAGTCGCCTGAGGTTACGATGCGGAACAGCTCAACCTTTTGCTCCGGCGTTAGATCCTGGATCGGATAGCGAGAGAAATACGGCCAGACATACATTTCCTGCGGGGTGCCAGCGTCCACATGTACGAAACCGGCGTCCAGTATGTCTGCGAGGATAGCCAGTATCTCGTAGCCTTCCCCGTCGCCGGAGCTTTCTTTCAGGAAATCGATCGGATCTTCAATTTCTCCGAACGACAAGGTCGGCATGACCTCGTTGCTTTCCAGAATGATGCGCATCCGGTTGATATCGCCGGACAGAGCGGCCTCCATCATCTGGGAATGCATGCGGGCGACGGGTTTGGGCAGATAGGACTTGTTGTAAAGGATTTGCGGCCGATCCTGGAGGGCGTCCGGGACGTCACCAATCACCTCATCAGCACTTTCCAAGGTGCCGGGCAGATCTCCGAGTGGGATCGTTTCTGGAGTGGCCGCAGGACTGTCTTCACCTTGGGCGGGCGACACTTCAATCGTCTCGACAGTGACCGTTTTGGCTGGAGCGTTCCCAACACACAAGAGAAAGGCAATGCATGCCCCGAGGGTGTGCCATTTCATGGGTCTTTCTCCTTTAGAATCGCCGTACCGTCAGCCGTTCTTCTTTAATCAGTTCATGGCAATGTGAAAACAATAAGAAACGGCGTTGATATGCTTGTGGTGCATGGGCTGCAGCGCTATCGAAGGTATTCCCTCCCGCTCGGGCGACGACAACACACCTAAGGCTGGCCTGTGACCTTTTTGGAATATGCCGTTATTGGCTTCTTCATCGGTATCATCACCACGGCACCGGTCGGACCTGTCAACGTCATGGCCATCCAGCATGCCGTACGCAGCGGGTTTCGCCATGGGGTGTTCGTTGGACTTGGGGCTGTTGTCGCAGACACGATCTATGCGACCGTCGCGATATTTGGCGTCTCCGCCGTAACGCGGTTCATCGAAGGCCAATTCGATCTGATTGAGATCGTCGGCGGAGCGCTTCTGATTATTTTCGGTTTGAAAATCTGGAACAGCCATCCGCACTTGAACGGCGGGGATGACGGCAAGGAGCATGGGTTCTGGGGCGATGCAACGGCGGCGTTCTTCATGGCCATCACAAACCCGGGAACAATTCTGGCCTTTATCGCGATTTTCGGTAGCTTAGGGGACTGGCGCCCGGACCACGACAACTACTTCGGGTCGCTGATGATGGTCGCCGGTGTCACGGCCGGCGCGTGTTCCTGGTGGGTCTTCATCTCTGCGACAGTGACCCATTTCAGATCCCGCATCGACGATGCCTGGCTCGACCGGGCCAATCATATTGCCGGTGCCATTTTGATGATCTTTGGCGGGCTGATCTACCTGAAGCTTGCCTACGATCTGATCCGCTGACCCTAGGCTTTGCGCGAAACAGAACTCAAAAAGGCCGGACGAACCGGCCTCTCCAAATAACAGTACTTGCCAAGCTGATGCTACTGCAGAACCCGGTTGACCGTGTAGTCGCCGCGCTGGATTCGGTCCGGCAAACCTTCGGCCAGTTTGGCAACTGCATCTTCGCCATAGGCCGCAACGAGGTCGGCGAGGGCGGTGAACATTGCGGCATGTGCGACAGCATCCGCGTCGACACCATTGGCAATAGCTTCTGACCAGGCTTCTGAAATGAAGCCCAATGCAGCGCGCCGAATATCCTCGTCTTCGGCAAATTCGGCTTCCATTGCCGCTTCGGCGTAATCGTCGTTGATCATTCGTTCCCTTACCGGTCTTTCCCGACGCGCTTGGTATCAACCCCAGCGTGTCCCATCCCCGAATCTCATGAACTGATCCTAGCACGGTGAATCGCGCTGATAAGCAACCGTGAACACAAACTTAACGGCCACCCACAAATTTGATGCAAAAAGTTTACGAACTGATAACGAAATGGAAAAATCTGCCGGGTTCAGCGCCCGTAACGGCTGGTCACGTCGGATATGATCGTTTCGCCTTGGCCCAAATACTGTGCCATGGCGAGACGTGCGGCATCCGTGCAGTCCTGATAAGCGACTGAAAAACCGCGATAACCCTGATTGAATCGCTCGATGAATCGCCGCCGCCGGTTTTCATCCCGGGTTTCAGCGTCGAGGAATTCCTCCATACGATCCCGCCAGGTTGGCGTGTCGTCTTCTCCGCACAGCGGACGCAGGTAATGCAACGCTCCGAAGATTTCAGACAGCCGCATCAGCTGCGGTTCATAGGGCGGAGCGCTGACGCTTGGTGTGTCCTGAGCAGAAGCGGTTGGAGGTCCGGATACGACAAGAAACGCCGCCAAAAAGGCGGCGGCGGGAAACCCAGGTTGTATCGCGTTTCCGAACATAGGACGATCATGCGCCGGGCGTGCGCGTCCTGCAACAGCTATGGTGCGTTGACCCCAGGAATTCGCTTCTCAGGAGAGCTTGGAGAGCAGGCGCCGGATCCGCGCCGGTGTTCCAGGTGTCGTGATGCGGCCGTCCAGGTCTTCTAGGGCCACCCATTCAGCCGCGGTGGCATCATCACCGGCCATCACGGTCCCGGACGGGTTTGCCGCAACAAAAACCGCCAAAACGAAATGAGAAAGGATGTTCCCGGTTTCATCACGTTGGATGGAGTCAAACACCTCGACGGGTCCGGCAAGCTCTGCCTTCAGCTCGGTCTCTTCGCGCAGCTCCCGCGCCGCGGCCTCTGCAAGTGTTTCGCCGAACTCCACCTTACCGCCCGGCAGGCTCCAATGGTCCTTGTAAGGCGGTTTGCCGCGCTTGATGAGAAGCGCGGAGCCATCCTTATGGCAGAGCACACTGACGCTGAGAATGGGGATGGAAGGAAAGGGGGGGGACATACCCAAACTCTGTCACATAAAAGGTCGATCAGGCAAACAGGGCGTCGATCTCTGCCTGTGCGTCATCGCCTTCGGGTTGCTCGGCTTCCGGTTTGACGTGACCGTGGATCACACCACTTGCCGTCGAGATCAGTGGTTTGATCTCGTGGGTCGCGAAGTCGGCGATCTCCGCAGCGATCACTGACGGGTCTTCGGTTTCGCGGAGCTGATCCTGGATTTGAGCCACGAGCGCATTGATGTCGGAGACGCGAGCTTCAAGGTGCTCGCGGAGGTGGGCCGGTGCGGCATGATAGGCAAGGATCGCCAGTTTCTTGTCCTTGAAGGATGAATTCTCAAAGTGCCCTTCATAGTCGAGCGGCTGCCATTCCAGAACGTCAGCGGCGCAATCCGGCATTGCCGGCAGCATTTCGAGCAGCATCATCACTTCATTGAAATGGTTTAGGTAGTCGGTTGCCAGGCCGGTCTGGGAATTGATATTGGCCTGCTCCAGCCGTTCGGCGGCCAGCTCACCGGCGCCCAAAACTGGATCCACACATTCCATACCCGACCCCCGATTATGTTACTTTTGAAAAAGCTAGCGCTTTATCGTTTCAAATTGCCTAACTTCACGTCATTTCTTGATAATTCGCAAACGGGCATGTGAATAAGGACAACCAGACATGTGCGGACGTTACAGCCTGACAGCCACACCGGACGATGTGCGGGCGCTTTTTGGCTACATCGATCAACCGAATTTTCCGGCACGCTACAACATCGCGCCGACCCAGCCGGTCGCAACAGTGATCAATGCACATGGCCAGCGGCGGTTTCAACTTGTCCGCTGGGGCCTGATCCCGTCCTGGGTCAAGGATCCGGCAAGTTTCACGCTTCTGATCAATGCACGCGCAGAGACGGCTGCCGAAAAACCATCTTTCCGGTCGGCGATGAAACACCATCGGTGTCTGTTTCCAGCCTCCGGTTTTTACGAGTGGCGGCGGACGCCCGAGGGCAAGCAACCTTTCTATATTTCGCCCGCAGATGGTGGGCTGATGGCCTTTGCGGGCCTTTGGGAAACGTGGTCGGATCCGGACGGCGGCGACATGGATTCCGGGGCGATGCTGACCACGCAATCCAACCGGATGATGTCCGAGATCCACCATCGAATGCCGGTGATTCTGAAGCCGGAGAGTTTCGAGACATGGCTGGACACCGGCAATGTGCCCGTTCGCGATGTGAAACAGCTGATGCTGCCAATCGAAGACGATTATCTGAAAGCTGTTCCCGTCTCAACGCGAGTCAACAAAGTCGTGAATGATGACCCGGACCTGCAAGTCGAGGTTCCACTTGAGCAGACAGACACTCCGGAAAAGACGAGCCGAACTCAAAAGAAGACGGCAACAGGCGGTGGGCAGTTGGATCTGTTTTGAGCGTCTAGGAACCTATGGTTTTCGAGCCAGTGGAATGACCGGTTTGAGCCCAAACTTCCAGACTGCTGCGCCGCAGTTTACAACCGCTATTCGGCGGTCATTGACTTTGTTCGATTGGGTGCATTAGACCTAGCCACATGATGAATTTGAGTTCGCCATGTCAGGACTATTATCCGCAGTTTACATAGCTGCGGGTCATTCATCATTGGTTTTCCGCTGCCCCTGACAGCGGTCACCATAAAAACGACCTTTTGCCGGGCGGCAATTACAAAGGTCGAGATATTGAACACCAAAAGAAGAATTCATCATACGTCACTGGGCATCGTAGGCTTCGGTGCTTTCGGGCAACTTGCTGCGCTTCATCTGGGCGAGCATTTCGAGATATCGGCGTATGATCCATCCCCGAGCCTTGCGAAGGTTGCACAGCAACTCGGGGTGACACTCTCGTCGTTCCATTCAGTGACCCAGGCAGATGTGATCCTAATTGCCGCACCGGTCTCTTCCTTCGAGCAGGTCGTTCGCGAAATCGCTCGTACTTGCAAGCCGGGTGCGCTGATTGTCGATGTTGGCTCGGTCAAAGTAATTCCGTCGGAAATCATGCAGCGGCTGCTACCGAACTGTGTAGAAATCGTAGCCACTCACCCGTTGTTTGGTCCTCAGAGTGCTGAGAAAGGCGTTACAGGGCTGAAAATTGCGGTTTGCCCCATTCGGGGAAAACAACACGTTCGGATGGCGGCGTTTTTACGAAAATCTCTTGGATTGAAAGTCATTGTAACGACACCAGAAGATCACGACCAAGAAGCCGCAGTTGTTCAAGGGCTCACACACCTCATCGCTAAAGTGCTATTGAGAATGGGGCCGTTACCAACGCGCATGACAACAAAGAGCTTCGACTTGTTGTCAGAGGCAATATCCATGGTTCAGTACGATGCACCGGAAGTTTTTGATGCGATTGAGAAGACCAATCCCTACGCTGAGGCCGTGCGACGCCAGTTTTTCGATTTGGCGGCGAGTCTGAATGCCGATTTGGAGGCGGCCTCGACGACAATTTCACGCAACGACACGGGACGTTGATAGAGCAGTAAGGATTCGATGGTTCTTGAGCCAGAGGAACGACCGGTGTGAGACCTAAGCAGACGGGGCCCACCCCTTTTCTTTTCCATAGCGATACATGCTACGAAACAAACGCTTCGCTTAACAACGTGATTTGCAATGATTAGTGCCTTCTAGGAAGCTTTTCATCTGGTAGGCCGCACATTTTCAGAGTGAAACAAATGCCCTTAGACCGAATCCTTCAGAGCATTCGCGCAGTTGCAACCATTTTCGCGCTTGCATTTGCTGTTACCAGTGTAGCCGCGAACACAGACGTAGATTTGTCCGAACGACAGAAAGCCGAATATGACTATGCTTACACCTTAGGGGTTCAGGCGGTGGTCTACGGCTGGGCACCTGTCATGATGGACGTGGCACGTGTACTGCAGACGTCTGTTGACTCACCGACGAACAACGGACAAGCGCCAATCAATCAACTGGGTCCTATTACCCGGCTTTGGGACTACCGTGATCAGTCCTATGCAACACCTAACAACGACACACTTTACATTCAAGGCTGGGCTGATCTGGAAGAAGAACCGCTCGTGTTGTACGTACCCAAGATCGAAGATCGCTACTGGATACAGCAAATTTTGGACATGTATACTGAGTCGGTTGTTGATCTGACTGGTGCAACAGTGGGCGATGGCGATGAATATTTTGTCCTTGCAAAGCGTGGGTACGAAGGACCCATCCCGGACGACCTGTCGGTGTACTATTCGAACACGCGTTACATTTGGCTCGCAGGACGCTTGGGCGTCAGTACCCCTGAGGACCAAGAAGCGGCACGAGAAGTTCAGAAGCTGTTTCGTTTGATGTCCCTTAGTTCATACCCGGACGGCGGTGAACAGCCCGAACCGCTTGTGTCCAACGGTGCGCCCACGGTGTCGTTCCCGTCGGGACTGGATTGGTTCAAACGTCTTGATGATGTTCTTGAGGCAAATCCCTTGCCTGAAGCCGCGGCTATGACAGACCAATTTGCTTTCATAGGCATCGGGTCAGACGACACAGACGTCATTGACTTGTCCAACACGCGGAAATCAGCGCTGAAAGCGGCATTTCAAGATGGCTTTAGCATTGTTGCCGATACGGCCAAGTTCACCGGCACGCCAGTGAACGGTTGGAATTGGGAATACGAAGCCGGACGCTACGGCAACGATTTCCTCTTGCGCTCCGCAGTCAACATGAACTCGGTGGGTCTGAACTCGCCAGAGAGGGCGATGTACCCCAAACGCTTCGTAGATGATCAGGGGCAGCAACTTAATGGCAATAACGCATATGAGATTACGTTTCCTCCCGACATGCCGGTCAGAGGAGACGTAGGCGGCTTCTGGTCTATGACTATGTATGACGACACAGACCGGTTCATGGTGGAGAACGAGATTGATCGCTATAAAATTGGTACCACAACTCAAGGCTTGCAGCGCAACGGCGACGGCTCGTTGACAATTTTCATTTCAAAGGACAGGCCCAACGATGCCAAACGTCTGGCCAATTGGCTACCTGCTCCGGATGGTAATTTCATGCTGCAGATCAGGCTTTACGAGCCGCAGGACAATGTAATTAGTGGAGACTTCGAATTGCCGCAATTAAACAGGGTTGAACCGTAGGATTGATCAATTTCGGAACAACTGCTTTGTCCGCAGAGTAGTGATTTGAATTTGGTTCAAGAACAACCTTTTGCCGTGCATTGTAACCAAGGCCGCGATAGGAGAGGGCTTCAACGAGAAATGAGAGCCTGATGAGCGACGATCAAACCAATTCCGACGTATCTGACATGCCCGCAGCAACCGTCGAGAACGACGCGCTTGCGGAAGCTTACAATCGGGGTTTGAAACTCGAAAAGGCAGGTGACCTCGTCGCAGCGGCCGAGTCCTACCGGGAAGCCTTGGCACTCGATCCGTCCGATCCTGGCGGCGTCAGTATCCGGCTCGCAGCCATGGGCGTGGCGGAGACGCCCGGCAAGATGCCGGATGCCTATGTGGCGACCTTGTTCGATCAACACGCAGATGTCTTTGATGAAATTCTGGTCGATGACCTTGGATATTGTGTCCCGTTGCTACTTCAGGACCTTGTCGGGCGATTGCAGCTGGGACCGTTCGACCGTTTTCTGGATCTTGGCTGCGGCACCGGATTGACTGGTCTCGCGTTCTCCGAGACCGCACAGCATCTAACCGGCGTTGACCTGTCGGAACGGATTGTCGAACTGGCTTATGATCGGGAGGTCTATAATGACCTCTATGTCGGAGAAGCCGTCGAGTTTCTTGAAGAATTTGAGGAAGAAGACGGCAGCCGTCCATCTTGGAACTTTATCGCCGCAACGGATGTGTTTCCCTATCTCGGCGCGATTGAACCCTTTCTGAAAGGCGCGTCCGAGCGGCTGGTAGCGGGCGGGTATCTCGCCTTTTCGACCGAAACCCTGCCGGATGCCATGCTGGACGGTCGGGACTATATGGTCGGGCCGAAGAGCCGGTTTGCTCAAGGCGAAGCTTATGTTCGAAAAAGGCTTGAGGAATTCGGTTTCGACATCCTGGCGATGGACCCGATTACCGTCCGGATGGAGGAAGGGGAGCCGGTTCCGGGCCATCTCGTGATGACCCGGAAACGGTAACAGCGCCGCAAAGAGCGTCGGGCGTTTTGTTTCAGACGCCCAATGCTGCTCTACGCAGCCAAGTCCATGACCAAATGCGGGCGCCCGTCGGACGTCCGGTTGATCGCAACCCCGTTTTCCCGAATGGTGCAGGTGACGCGGCTCCGGTAAGCGGAGAAGCTGTCAAATGTCACCACATCCACAGGGGCGTCAAACTGGATCGTCACCCTGTAGGTCCCGGATTGCGAGGTTTTTGCGAAGCCGAGAATTTCGCCTTCGAAAGACTGGCCAAGATATGTGCCGTTCACCCGGTCCCCCACAGTGAAGGGACGGAAGCCGTTGCTCTGGGTGGCCGCATGCAATGTATTCCAGTCCCGGTAGCCATATTGTTTGGCAACCAGTTCCAGCGATTTGCTATGGCTGATGTCGGCACTGTCAGAATTTGAGATCGCGAGCCGGAGGCGTTTCGCCTGAGACTTCAGATCAGTCAGATTAGGTAAAGTCATTACGCACCCTTCCAAGAAAGGCAGGCATGTTCAGATGGGGTCCGCATTGCCATCGGCCTGCACAACTTAGTCAGGAACGATTGAAGCAGCCAGGCGGCTGCGAAGGTGTTCACCGAGGCTTGTCGCCCGCGGACGGCTGGTCCCTTCAAACCGGACGCACATGTAAGTGGCCAGTTCAAATAAATCAAGAGGGCAAAAAGAAAGCCGCACGCGGCGGCTTCAAGGGAGGGAGGAGTAGAAACTCAGGTACACAACGCTTCACAATCAAATGGCAGGGCAATCACATCTGCCATACCAAAAGGCTATTGGATGAAGCTGGCCTGAAGCTGGTGCATGTCAGGCCAGCATCGTCTCATGCATGGACGAGACGCTTCAACAGTTCGACCTCTTGGGCCAGCGCCGCATCGCCCGCAACCATGCTTTCGATCTTGCGCACCGCATGGAGAACCGTGGTGTGGTCCCGGTTGCCGAACCGGCGTCCGATTTCCGGCAAGGACCGCCCTGTCATGACCTTTGCGATGTACATCGCGATCTGGCGCGGACGGACTAGGGTCCGGGCACGGCAGGAAGACAGCAAGTCGGCCTTTGTAACGCTGAAGTGCTTGCAGACAACGTTTTGAATGTCTTCGACCTTGATGGACCGCGGCTCACCGATCCGGACCAGATCATGCAAGGTCTTTTCAGCAAGCTGCATGGTAACCGGCTGTTTGGTCAGCTGGTTGTGTGCAAACAGGCGGTTCAAGGCGCCTTCCAGATCCCGTGCGGAGGAAATCACATAGCGGGCGATGTAGTCGATCACTTCGTCCGGAACCGTGAAGCCGGGATGGGTCCGGCGCGCCGAGAAGATCCGTTTCTTGAGGATATCGTGACGGAGCGCATAGTCGGTCGCCTGGATCGTGACAACTTCACCGGTCTGGATGCGTTGGCGGACCGTGGTGCCCAAAGTGCTCATTTCGTCCGGAGCCCGGTCCGCCGCCATGATGATCTTCATCGGCGATTCCATGAGCATTTCGAGAGTTTTGCCGAACTCTTCGTGGCCCTGTTTGCCGTGGAGGAACTGCAGATCATCGATCAAAAGCAGATCGATGGACTTCATGGCCTGGCGCAGAACCGGATAGGCCGGTGTGCGCAGGGCCGGTACCAGGTGGTACATGAAGAATTCAGCAGACAAATAGGCCACCCGGCGCCCACCTTTCCGTGCTTCGGTGGCCGCAGCCTGGAGCAGGTGCGTTTTGCCGATGCCGGTGGAAGAGTGGATGTAGAGCAGGCCGAGCGAGCCATCGTGACCGGCCGCCATTTGGCGCACCGCTGCACAGGCGAGGCTATTGGACGTTCCTTCGGCAAAGGTATCGAAGGTCAGTTTCGGGTTCAGCGCGGCGCCGTTCAGGAAATCAGCTGCAGCATCTTCACCCGTGTCCGCTAGGCACGGGATGGACGCAGCCGTGTTGACCGAGCCGAACTGAGGGTTTGTGGCAAATGGGGCGGCCCGGCCGCTAATGCGGCGTGCCTTGATCGGTTTTGGTGCCTGGCTGCCAGCCGGCCGCGGGCGGAGTGCACCGCGAACGGTCAGCTCAACCCGGCTGATGTCGTCATGCTGCCGCTGCCACAGGTTGACCAGCTGCTTTTCGTAATTGCTCAAGATCCAGTTCTTGAGAAACGGTGTCGGGACCGACAAACGAACCGCATCTCCGTTTGTCTCTTCGTGTTTTACCCTGCCGAACCAGTTGGAGAAAATGTCTTCGCCCAGTTCATTTTTCAGTTCCGCCTTCACCCGATCCCAAGGATCGGACACTTGTAGAGTCTGAACCTGCATTGTGGCCTCCATCCAAAGAAACGCATTCGTCGCTTCTTCACGTGCACTGTCCTGCCTGGCTGCGATTGCTCTTGCCGCTGCCTTTTGGCTGTTTTCTGGCCTTAACGGCCGGTTGGCTTATTCTTGCCTATGAACAACGTTAACTATTTGCTTACCATATTTTCAAATAGCTAATTTTTATGGGGTCATAGACGTTTTGTATTGTAATTTTTGTAGATGCCCAGTCTTCGATTCTGTTGTTTAGGGAAGGAGACTTGCCCGTTTACTCGCCGCCGAGCAGAGAGCTAGATCCAGCCCAGTATTCCTCCTTGGTCTGCTATTGGTTTCTGCCGTTGCAAGTTTGGATTTTAGGAAATTTTTAACTATTTCGAAAATTATCCAGGAGTTTTCAAAAGGTAAGCGCGAAAATTGGGAATTCTTTGTATGTGAATTCTGCGATCGCGCTGAGAAATAATGAGAATTTTCCCAAGGTGGCGTGTGCCAAAAAAACGGCCCGAATTCAGGATGGACCCGATTTTTGCTGAAAACTTGCCTTTTCGGCAGTGGATTTGTGGGAAAAACCTGGCCTTAGGAACTTAGGATTGAGGCGAGGCAAACCGTCTTTTGACCACTTGGTCAGAACCAAAAAATTCGTCTAAACAGGCATTTACTTCACAGAGTGAAATTATCGGGTCAGCAATCGCCGCTAAGTCGGTTGGCCTGTGCATCCCCGTTCAGGGCACAAATCGCTGCAATATGGTAATATTGACAATTGCACGCCTCAGCAGGAATTCTCCGCCAATCCGTTTGGCCGACCTTTTGACGCCGTTTACCGAACCGGCAAGTACAGCATTCACTGTTGGAAGTAAAAATAGACATTTACTCCAAATGGGAGTGGGCGCAGCCGATGGATATTGCCAAGTGGCTGATTTTTTACGCAGCAGTTTTGCTTCTTGGTCTCCGCAAGGTACACGGCCTAGGGGAGGCGAGCACCTCCCCATTTTCAGTATGTTTAGAGTACCCGGCCCGGGTTCATGAGGTTTTTCGGATCGAAGGCCGATTTGATCCGGCGCATGAGATCGAGCTCGATCTCTGATTTGACGTCGCGCAGCAGATCCTTCTTCAAACGCCCGATGCCGTGTTCGGCAGAAATGCTGCCGCTGAAATCTGCAACGATGCCGTGGACGATCGCATTCATCTCGTCCCATTGTGCGAGGTAGGCTTCCTTGTCCGCGCCAACCGGCTGGCTGACATTGAAATGGATGTTGCCGTCGCCCAAGTGGCCGAATGGCACCGGCCGGCACCCGGGAACGAATGCTTCGACGGCAGCAATCGCCTCATCGAGGAAGTCGGGAACAGAGGCAACCGGTATAGAGACATCATGCTTGATGGATCCGCCTTCGGCCTTTTGGACTTCCGACATGCCATGGCGAATGTGCCAGAAGTCCTGAACCTGGGTGAGGTTCTGGGCGAAGGCTGCGTCTTCAACCAGCTCGGCTTCAAAAGCTTCGCCCAGAATGCCCTCCATGAGGTCCCTGACCGGGAACACTTCAGAGCCGCTGGACAGCTCCATAAGCACATACCAGGCGTGTTCGCCCTCCAAGGGATCCCGTGCCCCGTCCAGATGATCGAGACAGAATTGCACGCCGACACGCGGCATGATTTCAAAACCGGTGAGCAGCGGTCCCGCCTGCGCCTTGGCCATTGAAAAGACCTTCAACGCGGCATGCGGGTTGGCGAGGCCGATAAACGCAGCTTCCAGTTTCTTCGGCTTGGGAAACAGCTTCAAAGAGGCTGCCGTAATAATCCCCAGGGTGCCCTCTCCACCGATAAACAATTGTTTCAAATCATAACCGGTATTGTCTTTGCGAAGGGTGCGCAGACCGTTCCAAATCTCACCTGTCGGCAGCACAACTTCGAGCCCGAGAACCAGGTCGCGGGTGTTGCCATAAGCCAGCACGGCGGTGCCGCCGGCGTTGGTCGAAATGTTGCCGCCGATCTGACAGGAGCCTTGCGCGCCAAGTGAAAGCGGGAACAGGCGGTCGACTTTTTCAGCCTCGTTTTGCACCGTCTCAAGGATCACGCCGGACTCTACGGTCAGCGTGAAACCGTCCGGATCGACGGCCCGGACTTTGTTCATCCGGGTGAGTGAAAGAACGATTTCGTCCCCGGATTCCTGCGGAATTTGACCGCCGACGAGCCCGGTGTTCCCGCCTTGCGGGACGACCTTCAGATCGTTCTCATAGGCATAGCGCACCACCGCACTGACCTCTTCGGTGGATCCTGGCCGCAGCACCATTGGCGTGACACCTTTATAGAGGTCACGCCACTCTGTGAGGAACGGGGCTTGGTCTTCGGCGGTCGTCAATACGTTGGCTGCGCCGATCATTTCGGCGAAGCGTTCAGCGTGAGGGGAGGGCTCCATAGTCGGGATTCTCGTCCTGTTCCGTGATCAAATTTTGCGGCCAACATAGTGATTGAACCGGCCCCCGTCGACGCTTCATTCCGTCTCGGTCTGACTTGAAGGAGAAAATGCCTTGTGCCATAGGAGGCCAGCCCGCTCGGGTGGTGAATGAAATCCTAATCGGAGAATACGATGGCGGAAACGCGCGGACTGATGAACGGCAAACGTGGCTTGATCATGGGCTTGGCAAACAAGAAGTCAATTGCCTGGGGCATCGCCAAATCGCTTGCCGATGCCGGTGCCGAGCTTGCCCTCACATACCAGGGCGACGCTCTGAAGAAACGCGTGGAGCCGCTTGGGGACGAACTGGGTGCGTTTGTGGCCGGTCATTGTGATGTGACCGACACTCAGTCCATCGACGACGTCTTCAAGGCGCTTGAAGAAAAGTGGGGCAAGATCGACTTTCTGGTTCATGCCGTTGCATTCTCCGACAAGAACGAGCTGACCGGCCGTTTCGTTGATACGACCGCCGATAACTTTGCCCGCACGATGGACATCTCCTGCTACTCGCTGACCGCTGTCACCCAGCGCGCGGAAAAGCTGATGACCGATGGCGGGTCGATCCTCACCATGACCTACTATGGTGCAGAGAAAGTCATGCCGCACTACAACGTCATGGGTGTTGCCAAGGCGGCTCTGGAAACCAGCGTCAAATACCTCGCGATGGATCTCGGACCGCAAAACATTCGCGTCAATGCGATCTCTGCCGGACCGATCAAGACGCTGGCGGCGTCCGGTATCGGCGACTTCCGCTATATCTTGAAGTGGAACGAATACAATTCTCCGCTGCGCCGCTCTGTTACCATTGAGGAAGTCGGCGACAGCGCCCTGTTCCTCTTGTCCGATCTTGGACGAGGTGTCACTGGCGAAGTCCAGCATGTCGATTGCGGCTATAACATCGTCGGCATGAAAGCCGTCGATGCGCCGGATATTTCCGTCGTCAAAGATTGACGCTCAGGCAGTAAGCCGAGGCGGGGCCCCGCCGGGCATATTCCAATTTCAGCGCTCCGGCTTATATCTTGCCGGAGCGTTTCCATATCCGGACATCTTCATGACGATTGTACCTGCGCCCAAAGCCCCTGAATATCTGAAGAAGCTTTTTGATCCCGGATTCCTGATTTTTATCCGCCATGGTCAGACCGACTGGAATGCCGAAGGCCGGATGCAGGGCCAGAAGGACATTCCCTTGAACGCCCACGGCGAAGGCCAAGCGACCAACAATGGCGCGCTTTTGAAGGCGTTTTTGGAGAAAGAGGGGATCGACCCGGATACCCTGGATTTTGTCGCGTCTCCTCTCGGCCGGACCCGGGCGACGATGGAACGTGTGAGGGCGGAAATGGGGCTTGCGCCGGTTACCTACAGGCTCGAAGACCAATTGAAGGAAATCACCTTCGGTAACTGGGAAGGTTTCACGCTTGAAGAGCTGGCCGTAAATGATCCGGATCTCGTTGAGCAACGGCGCTCGGACAAGTGGCGTTTCGTGCCGCCGGGCGGGGAGAGCTATGAGATGCTTGCAGATCGCATCGGACGGTGGCTTGTGACCGTTGACCGTCCTTCGGTCGTAGTGTCCCATGGCGGTGTCTTCCGGGTTCTGCGCGGTCTTCTGGAAGGTGGCTATACGGACAAGGTTCCGAAATACGATGTTCCGCAAGACAAGGTGTTCGTTTGGCGGGACAGCCAGATGACCGCTGTTGAAACAATCTGAGAGCAACCCGGCCACTTACGGGGCCGGTGTCTTGACGCATATGTGAACTGAAAGCGTTCGGTCCGGTCATCGGATGCCGAGCTTCAGTCCGTATGAATCTGTACTCATACGGAGACAAAGACATGTCCGCAGAAGACTTCTATTCCGAGCTTCCTAGCTGCCAAGATTTCAAGTCGGACAACATACGTAACGATTTCATTCCCGTTCCGGAAGACTGGGTCGTCCTGACTGCCGACATCGTTCGATCCCGCGACGCCATTAACGCGGGACGCTATAAGCACGTCAACATGGTCGGTGCGGCCGTCATTGCCGCCGTCCTCAACAAGATTGACCGAGAGCGCGTGCCCTTTGTTTTCGGCGGCGATGGGGCTGTTGTCGTTGTTCCAGAGGCCGACAAAAAACTTGCAGCGGAAGCGATCGCCGGCGTTGTTGCTCTGGCACGAGATGTTGTGGATTTGGAGTTACGGGCTGCATCCATTCCGGTTGCGGACATCCGGAAAAGAGGCGGCGACATCAAAGTCCGCAAATACTGCCTCAGCCCGGGAAATCACCTTGCCATGATCATCGGCGACGGCCTGCTGATCGCGGACAGGATCCTGAAAGATCCTCAGGCCGTAAAGCCCTATGCTTTGGCGGCATCTTCAGATGATCCCGTTTTGAGCGGATTGTCCTGCAGATGGGAGCCGTTGGATGCCCAAAATGGGCATATCGTTTCCGTCATCTTGAAACCGGCAACGGACGAAAGTTTGCCGGAGATTATCGAGGGATTGGCCGGTGGACTCGGTTTCAATCCACTAACGGACGACGAAAAGCTCCGTTTGGCAGAGGGGCCGCGTCTGAAGTTCCGGTTTCCGCCGCGCACCTTGTCGCTGGAAGCCAGTTTTGGTTCGCCGGGCCGCTGGCTGAAAGGCTATCTCATGGGGATCGTGGAGAGCCTGTTCTTCATGTACGGGTACTTCACCGGGCGCCGGGTTGGGCCCTTCGAGCCCAAGAAATATATCAAAGAGCTTAGTCTCAATACCGATCACAGGAAGCTCGGGGACAGTTTGCAGCTTGTTCTCGATCTGACTCCCGATCAGCTGACCGCGGTGAAGACGTATCTGGAAAGCCAATCAAAAGCGGACCAACTGGTTTACGGGCTCCATGTCTCTGACAGTGCCCTGATGACCTGTTTCGTGCAGGATGTGTCCAACAACCAGCACATCCACTTTGTGGACGGGGCCAATGGCGGCCTGTCTTTGGCTGCCATCGATTTCAAGAAGAGGCTCGCAGATCGGGTAGCAGCTTCTCGGATCACCAATTGATCCGCCGATAGAAGCCGCAAGTTTAGCGGCTCACGCGGTTACGGCGTAAATCTTGCCGTCCGCATTCAGGACCGACTGCCGCTGGATCATGTCCAGTATTTGATCTTCCGGTACGGCCTTTGAGACCAAAAAGCCCTGGATGTAATCACAGCCATTTTGTTGCAACCAGAGCCGTTCGCCTTCGGTTTCAACACCTTCCGCCAAAACGCTGATGTCGAGGCTCTTGGCGAGATTGATCAAGGCGCTTGTGAATTTTTGCAGACCCGGATTGGTGTCAACTCCGGTGACAAAGCTGCGGTCGATCTTCACGCGATCCACCTTGAGGTCCCGCAAACTTGAAATGCTGGAATGGCCGGTGCCGAAATCATCGAGTTCAATGAAAAAGCCAAGTTCTGACAGGCGCGCAATGTTGGCTTTGACCGGCATGGCAGCGATCTCGTCGATCATGACAGCTTCAAGGATTTCGAGGTTGAAGTTGGAAGGCTTGAGACCGAGGCTGACGATCTTGGCGTAGATCTCTTCAGCCACATTTTCCTGCTCCAGAAAGCTCGCAGAGACGTTCAGTCCGAGATGAATGCCATGCATGTCCCGGGTTTCGAGCGTCGTTGCCAACGAGAGCACGTTCTCACGAACCGCTGTTTCGATAAGTTCCATGTATCCGGCATCTTCTGCGGCGGGCAGGAAAGCGCCTGGAAAGCGGACCTGATCTCCATCTATCCAACGGGCGAGGGCTTCCGCGCCGATGATCTGTCCGGTGTGGATATCCACCTGAGGCTGATACCAGGGAACAATGTTGCCATGTTCCAGAGCCGAGAGGACTTCCTTGGCGGTCTCCGCGTTGCTCTCGAATATGGCACGCATCATCGGCGAGAAAACTTCGAGCTCTTTCGATCCCTTCTGTTTGGCCGCGCGCAAGGCAAGTGTTGCGTCCGTCAGAATGTTTTCGCTGAGTGCCGTGTTTGCTTTGTGAAAGGAAACCCCAGCGTTAGCATCGATTACCGTTTCCTGGCCTTCCACGACTTTGACCGAGCATATCTTTTTCAAGACTTTCCGGGCGAACGATTCAAAGGCTGCGATGCTGTTGGCGTCCCTGCGGAGTAGGGCGAACTCACTGCCGCCCGTTCGGCACAGGAAGTCTTTTGGGCCCGCGATCGCTGTTAGGTCGCTCGCAATCGCCCGCAAGATCATGTCGCCAGCTTCGTCCCCAAAACGATGATTGATCTTGCGGAACTGGCGGATGTCGAACACGACAAGGCCTGATGTGCCACTTGAGCTGGACGGGCGTACGGTTCGGAGTGCCTCCAGCAGAGCTCTGCGGTTCGGCAGGCCTGTCAATGGATCGTGGAACCCGAGCTTTTCAAACTCCTTTTGCGTCCGGTCCGCCAGTGCCCTGACAAGAACAGCACCGATCCCAAAGGCGATGAAGATCACAGCCGTCGCAACAGCGCCGGCTAAGGAGACTGCCTGAAGTGTGTCCTGCTTTTCTTCGATCAATGCAGCGCGCAAGTAATCCAGGGTTTCTTGCCACAGAGTGTATGTGGCTTCGATCAGCAAAGGCTCCGCAGTGATTACGGGTTCTGCGACGATATCGGTCCCTGTTTCGGCCTGTATCGTCGACGTCAGAAACTTGGCTCCTTGGGTCTGAAAGGCAACGTTCGCCTCGCGGTACTGTCTAGCCATGAGACGCAGGTCATCTGCTGCCGGGCCTACGAGATCGGTGAACAGCAATACGGTGTCACGTGCCGCGCCATCGGCGGCCACCTTGAATTGCCCGCCCTGAACCGGAACCATCATCTTGTCCCAGACGTTGATGGTGTCCTTTGCCGACAGGAGTTCGGCATTCTCGCGCATTTTCGACGTTTCGATAATGACGGAGGGCAGAATTTCAGTCAGCAAATGAGGGAGTTTTGTTGTCTCGTACGGACTGGATGATGAGATCTTGGCAAGGGCTGCGATCGAAAGTGCCAGACTTCTGGCATGTCTCAGCGATTTGGAGACATCTTCTTCCGTCGCAAACTCTGTCAGTTGGGTGTCCAGATAGTCCGCATAATCGGGGCCACCGAAGCGGATAAGCTGGTTGCGGTAGTCGTCTGGGATCTCAAGTGAAGGGATGCCACGCGACTTTTCCTCCGTCAGTGGTCCCAGCGCTTGAAGCAGGCCAACGCCCTTCAAACTGCGGTCAATCGCGCGGACACTTTCGAAATTCCCGTAAAACCAAAGCGAGGCAAAGAGCAGGCTGGGCGCCAGCAAGAAAATGATCAGACCTGTTAGCCAACCACGAATGCGCACGATAGAATCCCGCTGACCTCAACTTGGGAAGGCACGATAAAGATTGGTGTTTAACGATTGGCAAATCCGGTTTTATAAAAACGGGTCTATCGCCGTTTCACACGTATAGGTGATCTGTTTTTGATCAATCAGCGATTTTCTTGTTTTCTGTCATTTTGACATGCGTCGAAATAGAAGACCGCTCCAACGCCTCATGGGCTTGAGCTTCAAGGGCGGATGGCTTATCGCTCGCAGTCTTGGTTCACGCTGCTTTTTGGGAAAGCCACGGATGTCGCACAACAGTTTCGGTCACATGTTTCGGGTCACCACTTGGGGGGAAAGCCACGGACCTGCAATCGGCTGTGTTGTTGATGGCTGTCCGCCGCTCGTTCCGCTGACCGAAGCCGACATTCAGGGCTTCATGGAAAAGCGCAAGCCTGGCCAATCCAAGTACACGACCCAGCGGCGTGAGCCTGATGAAGTGAAGATCCTGTCCGGCGTCATGGTTGATGAAGACGGTGTGCAGAAAACAACTGGCACACCGATTTCGTTGATGGTTGAGAATACCGATCAACGGTCCAAGGATTACTCCGAAATCAAGGATCGGTTCCGCCCGGGCCACGCTGATTTCACCTATGATGCGAAATACGGCATTCGGGATTATCGCGGCGGTGGGCGATCCTCTGCCCGTGAAACGGCAATGCGTGTCGCAGCTGGTGCCGTTGCGCGGAAGGTTCTACAGGGTGTCACGATCCGCGGCGCTCTGGTTCAGATTGGGCCGCATGAACTTGATCGCGGCAATTGGGACTGGGCGGAAGTCAACAACAACCCGTTTTTCTGTCCCGACGCAGCAGCCGCTGCCCAGTGGGCGGAGTATTTGGACGGGGTGCGCAAGGCGGGGTCCTCCGTCGGCGCGGTGATTGAAATCGTGGCGGAAGGTGTCCCTGCTGGTTGGGGCGCGCCGATCTACGGCAAACTGGATACGGACCTGACCGCAGCGATGATGTCCATCAACGCAGTAAAGGGCGTTGAAGTCGGAAACGGCTTTGAGTCCGCGACCTTAACCGGTGAAGAAAACGCCGATGAAATCCGCGTGGATGATGTCGGCCGGCCGGTGTTCCTGACAAATAATGCCGGCGGTGTGCTCGGCGGGATCTCAAACGGTGATCCGCTGGTGGTGCGCTTTGCGGTCAAACCGACCTCGTCCATCCTGACAGAGCGCAAATCGATCACGCGCCAGGGCGAAGAAGTCGACGTGATGACCAAGGGCCGCCACGATCCGTGCGTCGGCATCCGCGCCGTTCCGGTAGGCGAGGCCATGATGGCCTGCGTTTTGGCCGACCACATGATCCGCCACCGTGGCCAGGTCGGCTAAGACTGAACGACCGAAGGTTTAGACAAACTTGAACGTCCGGATGCGGGTCAGAACTTCGTCCGGGTCGCCGACAAGGGTGTGCAGGTTGACGGAAATCAGCTCCCGGCCGTGTTCGCGTTTGCTGCGCTTCCAGTTGCGCATTGTGAACCGCTTCCATAAGGGTGTGTGTTGGCCTTGAGTGACGGCATCTTCCAATGGGCGGGTTAGAAGCACGTTCAGTTTGATCAACTCGATACTGCGCACGCTCGTGCGGGTCAGATCGATCATCCGGATGGCACCCCAGTCGATAAAGCCGATCCGGTCAATAAAAAGTCCATCCTCATTCGCGCCCAACTGTGGGCGCTTTTTCTCAAGCATTGGAAAATGCCAATAGGCGATGACCGCTGGACCAAGCGCTGCAAACAGCAACAGGTACATGCCGGACACGATGCTCACGACTGCGAAGAGACCTGCAAGCAGCATACAGCCATAGACGATGGCCTCGCTGTTCCGTCGGTCGTAGCCGATTGTGAACGGCGCAGGAGCTGGCTTTTCAGATCCCTTGCTCTCGGCTTCCTTGTCGACCACCTGTTCTTTCATTCAGCATTATCCAATCTGTTGACCTCACAAGTCGAGGATCTCTGTTTCGTCGATCTTGATGTCAAACCCCTCCAGCCCAACGTAGTGCCGCTCACGGGAGGCCAGCAGACGAATGGAGCTGACACCCAAATCTTTCAGAATTTGAGCACCCAGTCCGACTTCCCGCCATTGTTCCTGTCTAGCTTGCGCGGAGCTGTGGTCTTCGGTTTCCGCAGCTTCGAAATCCGATCTTGGCCGGGTGGACTGACGGGCAACCCCCACAGATCCCTCGCGCAGATAGACAACAACGCCGCGTCCCCGGTCGGCAAAATGCTTCATGATGGTGTCAAGCGGGCGGGCATCCCCGAACGTATCGTCCAGTACTGATTCCAGCTGCAGGCGAACCGGCACGCTGCGGCCATCCAGAATATCACCATAGACGATGGCAACGTGGTGCATCGGGTCGTAAGGCGTAGAATAAGTCATGGCGTAAGCCGGGCCTGCAATTGTCTCAACCGGCTGCTCGTTGACCCTCTCAACCATGCGTTCTGTGCGCTGGCGCCAGGCGATCAGGTCGGAGACTGACACCATCTTCAGATCATATTCGGCGGCAAATTCGGCAACTTGCGCGCCGCGTTTGACCGTGCCGTCGTCATTGACCAGTTCACTGATCACGCCAACCTGTTCAAGGCCGGCCAGGCGGCACAGATCGACAGCGGCTTCCGTGTGCCCGGAGCGGATCATGACGCCGCCTTCCTTGGCAACCAGTGGGAAGATGTGGCCGGGACGGACAAAATCATCTGCGCCAACATTCGGGTTGGCCAGCGCACGGACGGTGGAGCAACGCTCTTCAGCCGAGATCCCGGTGGTCAGGCCCTGGCGGTAGTCGACCGAAATGGTGAAGGCGGTTGCGAGCGGCGCATCGTTTTCCGCAACCATCGGGTCAAGGCGAAGCCGCCGCGCATGGGCCACCGTCATCGGCGCGCAGATGATCCCGGATGTGTGCCGGACCATGAACGCCATTTGTTCAGGCGTGACTTTGGAGGCGGCGACAATCAGATCGCCTTCGTTTTCGCGGTCGTCATCGTCGGTCACGACCACCATTTCTCCACGTTCGAATGCGCGGATTGCTTCTGCGACACGGGCCTGGGACACGGGATGCTCCTTGGTTGTAGCTAGTCCGAGAAAGTCGTTTGGAGTGACTTCGCCATTCGTGGCGATGGCGATCTTGCGGGCCATATCGCGCGACACCCAGACATTCGGGTCGTTGCACAGGGCGGTAACGGAGGCAGGGGACAGGTTTGCCCGGCGCGCGAAGGCGCTGCGGTTTTCCCCTGTTTGCAAGAGCCAATGATCCAATCTCATAGAGACCGGATATACGCCCTTCGGCTTTCAGTCACAAGACAAGAAGCAGAAAAATTTCAGTAATACTGAAAGGTCAGGTGGTCTTCACGAATTCTGCAGCTCGGGACACAAAGGCGGGCCGCATCCAGCGTTCATCAAGCCCCACATCCGCGCACAGGCTCGCGAGGTCCTCTTTCAGATAAGAGGTATAGTACGGCTCGTGGAACAGCTGCGGAAAAATCGTCAAAAGTCCGTCGTAATCCGGCACATCGCCGGTTTGCAGGCTGTCGACGAATAGAAACGAACCGCGTGGTTTCAGGACCCGGGCCACCTCGCTTAAAACCTGGCGCCGGATTTTCGGGGGCAGTTCGTGAAACAGGAACACGCACGAAACAACATCGAGCGAGTTGTCCGCGAAGGGCAGCTCTTCGGCCATCGCGGTCACATATCTGGCGCGCGGACTTTTGAACCGGTCCCGCGCAACGTTGAGATACGGTTCTGAAAGGTCCAGTCCGATCCCGGACAGGCGCGGAAAGGCATTGAGCGCGGGGCGGAGCAGGCCGCCCGTGCCGCACGCAATGTCGACATAGGCGATCTTGCGCTGGTCCTTGCGTTTCAGGATTTCCGCGAACGGGAGGAGGGCCTTGCGCCGCATGGCGGCTGTTGCCCCGGAAAACAGGACATCAACCTGGAAATCATAAAGCCGTGCACTGTCTTCCGACAGCCAGCCATCTGTCTGGAAATGGAAGTTCTGGCGGTAATAACGTGGAAGCGCATCGGCAAAGGCCGGGCCGTCCTGGTTGACTTCCTGATGGGTGTTTTCGGCCCGCCGCCGCGCCACTTTGGGCACGTCCTTGAAAAAGGCCTGGCTGGTCTGCAACAGCTCCCTTGGGCTCAGGGTGCCGTCTGAAGGCATCGGATAGATGCCATCTTCAACCGCCTTCATGTCCTCGGCAAATAACCTGACGATGTCGGCGAGCATGCGCCGTTGGCTTGGGACTGGGCCTTCCGGGGTGACTTTCGGCGTTTCGGGCAGGTCCTTTTGAAGCCGCAGGTTCATGCGGCGCATGGCTTCTGAGTGTAACGTGTAGAGCGCGACACGACTGCCCTGGTGGGCCGCATAGCGGAGCCTGCGGGCAACTTTGGCAATCGGGGGCGGTGACCGGCGCAAGCCCTCTTTGTCAGACACATCCTGATCCGTCACCGCAGCCATGGCTCACTCCCGTTTTAAAACTGCCACCGCCTCAATATGGGGCGAGAAGTGGAACTGGTCTACCGGGGTGACAGAGTGAAGCGCATAGCCGCCGTCGATCAGGATCCTCAAGTCCCGGGCCAGCGTTGCCGGATTGCAGGAGACGGCGACGATCGTCTTCACTTTCGATTTGGCCAGCATCTCGGCCTGAGCTTGAGCGCCGGCACGCGGCGGGTCGAAAACAACAGCGGCCAATGGCTCCAGCTCTTCCGGCACCAGCGGGCGGCGGAAAAGATCCCGCTTTTCGAAGGTCACCTTCTTCAAGCCCTGCGGCTTGCGCAAGGACCGGTCGAGCGCGGCAATCGCGGCCGGGTCGCCCTCAACCGCATGGACGTTGGCTGCGCGGGCAAGCCTGAGTGCAAAGGTGCCGACACCGGAAAACAGATCGGCCACGGTCTTGGCCTTGCCAACACCTGCGGCAACAAGTTCTGAGAGCGCCTCTTCAGCGGCATGTGTTGCCTGCGTAAAGCCGCCCGGTGGCGGGACGAGGCCGGTGCCGCCCATGTCGAGCAAGGGCGGGCGTACTTCCAGAAGGACTTCGCCGTTCACACTGAGGCGCGCCAGATCCAGTTCCACGGTCTTCTGGCTCAAAGCCGGGATCTTGCGGTCATAGGTCTTGTCGGCCTTGTCAAAGGCGACATCCAGACCGGAGGTGGTGCTGAGCACGGTTATCCGGAGGTCGCCCTTCTTCGGAACCAGTTCGGCTGCCAGGGACTTCAGACCCTTGAGCGCGCCGGTAATAGTTGGGTCGAGCACCGGGCATTCAGAAATATCGACCAGCTTGTGGCTGGCTTTTTCATGATAGCCGAGAAGAACAGCCCGCCCGGCCCGGGTCGCCGTAAAGACCGCCCGCCGCCGTCCGCCTTGGGTCGCTGCGATGGTCTGCGCCACTTCTGCGTCTATGCCCTGGGTTTTGAGCGCCTTTTCAACAAGGCTCCGTTTCCACGACAGATAGGTCGCTTCGGTCAGGTGCTGCACCGAACAGCCGCCACAGGCCGCGTAATGCCGGCACACCGGCTCAATACGGTCCGGCGATTGGGTCAGATACGTTGGTTTCAGCGCTCGGCCATTCTGGACCTTCGCCTCAACAGTCTCGCCCGGCAGGCCTCCGGCCACATAAACAGGCCCGGTATCGGTGATGGCAATGCCATCTCCCCGATGGCCCAGCTCGGTGATTTCTAGTCGCGTCTCAGTCATGGCCGAGCGATACAGGCGAACGCAGGTCGGGGCAAGCGATAGGTCGGCTTTAGGGCGCTTTCTTCCCGTAAAGCAGCCATTCGGCGTTGCCGTCGCCGCCTTTGACCGGAGAGGGGATCAAGTCCCCTGCGGTCCAACCGGACACGGTTCCAAGCCAGTTTTGGAGTTGTTTGGCTGTTGCCTCGGCAATCTCCGGATCCACCAGCCCGCCTTTGCCGATGTTGTCCTTGCCCGCTTCAAACTGCGGCTTCACTAGAAAAATTCCGTCCGCCCCCGGCGCTGCTAGATTGAGAGCAGGAGGGAGAGCGAGTTTAAGGGAAATGAAGCTGACATCGGAGACCAGAAATTCCGGCTGATCGCCGGTGAGGTGCTCAAGGGTCAGCTCGCGCGCATTCAATCCGTCTTGTGCCAAAACTCTGGGATCGCTGCGCAGGCTGTCGTGCAGTTGGTCATGCCCGACGTCTATGGCATGGACTTTTGTTGCCCCGTTTTGCAGGAGAACCTGTGTGAAGCCGCCGGTCGACGCGCCGATATCAAGGCAAATCTTGTCTACCGCCGAAACATCAAAGGCGCGCAGCCCCTCAATCAGTTTCAGTGCAGCGCGGGAGACGTAGGCTGCCGCCGGATCTTCCACGGCAATAACAACATCTGCGGCGACTTTTTGAGCTGGTTTGCCACAGACCGCGCCGTTCACCGAAACCGTGCCGCGCAAGATCGCATCCCGGGCACGGGCTCGGGAGGGAAAGTGACCGGTGTCGACAAGGTGCTGATCAAGACGCTGTTTGGACATCAGAACGGGCTAATCAGAAAGGAAGGGGGCGGTGGGTTGTCAAAAACACCCGGCAATTGTGGAGATGAGACGGTCGACATAGACCCGCTCGCCTGCGTAGAGCCACAGCATTGCGGACAACGCGACAAGGCTTGTCGCGCCAAGCGCCAGTCCGAAATAAAGTGACGTTTGCATTCCGCCCTTATCCTTTCATCCAAACTATCCGACGCAATCCTGTCGCAATTCGTCAGGACGACGCCGGGGCATTTTCGATCAGCCGCTTGAGTTTGGCCAGTGCTGTTTCTTCCACTTCGCCATAAGCAATGGTGCCGACGAACTTGTTGTCTGCATTCATCAGATAGACGGCCGCGGAATGGTCCATCGTATAGTCGCCGTCGTCAAGCGGAACCCGCTTTGCATAGACCCGATAGGCCTTCAGCATTGAATCGATGTTCTCGCGGGACCCGGTCAGGGCCAGGATGCGGTCATCGAATGCACCGACATAATCGCGCATAACGTCTGGAGTATCCCGCTCCGGATCAACGCTGACAAAGGCGTAGTTGAGTTTGTCTGCATCCGGGCCCAGAGCTTCGATCCAGCCCTGCAGTTCCGACAAGGTGGTGGGGCACACGTCCGGGCAATAAGTGAAACCGAAGAACATGACTGTCGGTTTTCCGGCCAGCGTCTGGTCGGTCACGGTTTCGCCGTTGCCACTGACCAGTTCGAACGGGCCACCAATGGCAGCCAGTGGCTCGATCAAGGCCCCGGAATTGTTGCTGGAAGTGGTTTGCAGATAGACAAGCGCGCCGGCCACGCAGGCAAGGACGGCAACTGCCGCCCAAGCCACGTACCGGAAGAGTTTCAAACCTGACATGGTTGGCTCTCCCTGGGTCCTTTGGTGTTAGTTGGTCTTGCTGTGGTCGTGACCACTGTGATCATCGCTACTGTGGTCATGGCCACTGTGATCCATTTTGCCGTGGTCCATGGCTTTCGCGCCCATCTTGGCGACCGGCAGTTCGACGGCGACATCACCAGCTTTTTCGAACGTCAAAACGACTGGAACGGACGTGCCCTCTTCAAACGACTGGTTCAGCCCCATGAACATGATGTGCAAGCCGCCCGGCTTCAAGGACACAGTTTCGCCAGCCGGGATCTCAATGCCGTTTTCCATCTCGCGCATTTTCATCACGCCGTCGGTGACGGCCATTTCATGCAACTCGACTTTCTTGGAGACATCGGAGCTGGCCGCGACAAGGCGATCAGCCTCTGTTCCTGTGTTCACGATTTCGATAAAGCCACCGCCTGCCTTGGCTTTCGGAGGTGTTGCCCGGGTCCAGGCGTTCGACAGCTCAAGAGAGCCGGCAGAATAATCGGCTGCTATGGCTGTCATAGAGACGAGCGAAAGTGCAGCTGCGGCTGCAACGGAAGTCCAGAGTTTCATTTGTGAATTCCTCGTGTTCTGTAGGTTTGGTTCGGGTCAGACACGAAGAACAGGCGGTGCACGGATTGGCCCGCTTTTGCCGATGGAAAGATGAGGTGCGCGTTGCGCGTGGTGGGGCGTGTTGAGGCCTATCGGATCATTGGCCGACAAGCGCTCAATCTGCGCCGGAGCAAGGCACGGGCCAGCTGCACAGCCATGCGGACAGCTCGTTGCGCAGGTGCAGGTGATCGGGTCATGCGCACCTTGGGTGGAAGGGTCAAGATCTGTTGTGAGGCAGAGGCTCGCCAGCCCGTCACCAGCAATCGAGCCGGTGGGTGCGAGGGCAGTGCCGAGTGTGATCAGGATCAGCCGGACGGCAAACGCAAGCCCAGTGAGCGCCACCAGTGGTGTCCGCTCTTGCCGCAAGATCCTGAGTGTGCTCATGCGCCATTCCATGGGGCGGCTATAAGCTGATTGCGGACTTCTGTCGAGCGGCGAAACAGCGCAGAAGTTCGATTGTCCGCTCAAAAGGCCTCCAACACGTCAGGTTTTGTCTGCCGGCTTTGCTGGTGCCTCTGACAAAGTCTCGGAAGGGTTGCCTTCTGGGGCACCGTCCTTGAGTGATGTGTCAGTGCCACTTGTATCATCGGCGGAACCAACCTCGGTCTCGTCTTTTTCCGGATCGCCAGAAGCTTCGGTATCGAAGTTGTAGATGTCATCTTCATAAGCCGGGAACTCTTCCGGCGGGATGACATACTCTTCGTCTTCGGCGTTCAGCTCTTCGGTCGAAATAACGGTGCCGACCTGCGCCGTTGCAGCGTACTCGAAGTCTGTCTTTTCTTCGGCTGTCAGCGCTTCGCGGGTCAGGACGCGGGTGAAGATGAATGCGGCCATTAAGACATTGAACGCGATCACCATCACGTAGAGACCGGACGGGCCCATCTGGCCCATCAAGACTGAGGCGACCAGAGGTCCGACGATCGAGCCGATCCCAAAGGACAGAAGCATGCCGGATGAGGTTTCAACGAAGTCTTCCTGCGCTGCGTGGTCAAACGCGTGCGCCACGGCAATCGCGTAGAGCGGCTGCGAGAACATGCCGACGAGAACAGCCGTGCCGGCAGCAATCAGGAACGCGTTCGGTGAGAAGACAACGATCGCTGTCGAGGCCGCCGCGGTCGCAAGTCCCAGAATGATGATCACGAGACGCCGGTCCATCCGGTCGGACAAACGGCCGACCGGCCATTGGGCAATCAGACCGCCACCGATGATCGCGGCCGCATAGAACGCGGACTGGTTGGTGCTCAATCCGATCTGAGATCCATAGAGCGGCGTCAGCGTCAAAAGTGCGCCTTGAGAAATGCCGATGAAAAACACCCCGACAAAGGCAGCCGGTGAGTTCTTGTAGAGCTGAACCGGTCGGAACCGGACAAGTGTGATCGGCGCAGGTTGTGCAGAGGTCGTCAACGAGACCGGCATGACCGCCAGGCTGACCGTGACTGAGGCAATCACGAACGGAATGAAAGACGCAATGCTCATCGTTGCGATGGACACCTGGCCAAGCATCAGCGCGCCGAATAGGATCACGATGTAAACGGACATGATCGTGCCGCGGTTTTCGTTGGTGGCGCTCTCGTTCAGCCAGCTCTCGACGATCATGTAAAAACCGGCGAGACAAAAACCCGAGACGATACGGATCACGACCCAGAAGACCGGATCCACGACGACGGGATGGAGGATGGCAGCCGCTGACATCATGGAAACGAGCGCGGCGAAGGCCCGGATATGGCCAGCCCGCATAATCAAGAGCGGAGCGCCGAAGCATCCGATGACCATTCCCACAAAGTAAGCGGACGAGATCGCACCAATCTCGAAATCTGAGAAATAGAATCGGTCCGCAGCGAGCGGCAGCAGCGTTGTCTGCAGGCCGTGGCCAAAAATGAGCAGAGCAACCGACAACAAGAGTGCGGAAACCGAGAGTAGCGTCTGTGCCATGGCAGCCTCCTGAGCGTTTCGTTCAGCGTCCGGAACGTTCAAATCGGGCGAAAAACAAAAGCGCCGGCAAGATGCCGGCGCGGTTTTTTATATTTCTCCAGCCATAATCTTCCTGCGCCCGGCCTGTCAATCCGCATTTTCCGGCGCGGCGTGGCTCAAATTCGCCGAGCCCTGGCACAAGGTTTATGCGCGCTGAGATCCGCTCATGAATTCGGTGCCAAGCGCTGCAAAGACTGTTTTGAGAATACCGTCCTTATCGAGACCGGCAGACGCGTACATGGATGCCGGTTTGTCATGGTCCTGATACGTGTCCGGAAGGGTCAAGGTGCGGATCTTAAGGCCGGCATCCAGCGCGCCTTCTTGAGCCAGTGCGCTCAGGACATGGCTGCCGAAACCGCCGATGGATCCTTCTTCGATTGTCACAAGCACTTCGTGTTCGCGCGCAAGTCGCCGGATGAGATCCATGTCGAGCGGTTTGGCAAACCGGGCATCTGCAACAGTTGTGGAAAGACCGGCGGCATCCAATTCATCTGCGGCTTTCAAACATTCGGCCATCCGTCCGCCGAAGGAGAGGAGCGCCACCTTGGTGCCTTCGCGCCGCACAATGCCTTTGCCGATTTCCAGAACAGTGCCGCGTTCCGGCATCTCTAGACCAACACCTTCGCCGCGTGGATAGCGGAAGGAGATCGGGCCCTCATCATAAGCAACAGCTGTTGCCACCATGTGCCGGAGTTCGGCTTCATCGGAGGCAGCCATGACCACAAAGCCCGGCAGGCAAGAAAGATACGCGGTATCAAACGCGCCGGCATGGGTGGCCCCATCCGCGCCGACGAGACCTGCACGGTCGATCGGAAACCGGACGGGCAGTCCCTGGAGAGCGACGTCATGGATCACTTGATCATAGGCTCGCTGCAGGAACGTCGAATAGATCGCGGCAAACGGCTTGTATCCTTCGGTCGCCATGCCAGCAGCAAAGGTCACCGCATGCTGTTCGGCAATGCCGACATCATAGGTGCGCTCCGGGAAGGCTTCGCCGAAGAGGTTCAGGCCGGTGCCGTCGGGCATGGCCGCTGTGATGGCGACCACCTTTTCATCTTCTTCCGCTTCCTTGATCAAGGACGTTGCGAACACATTGGTGTAGCTCGGCGCGTTGGCCTTGGGTTTGGACTGTTTACCCGTGACCACGTCAAACTTGGCAACGCCGTGATACTTGTCTTTCGCGCCCTCTGCCGGCGCATAGCCCTTGCCTTTCTGGGTGACAGCATGGATCAGGACTGGACCATTGTGCGTATCGCGAACGTTTTTCAGGATCGGCAGCAGGTGCTCAAGGTTATGCCCATCGACCGGGCCGACGTAATAAAAACCCAGCTCTTCAAACAAGGTGCCGCCGGTCCAGAAGCCTCGAGCATACTCTTCCGCCCGAGCCGCTTTTTCAGCCAGCTGCTTCGGGAAATTCTTGACGATGTTCTTCGCGGCACCGCGCAGCGACTGGTAAGTCGGGCCTGAGACTAGCTTGGCGAGATAGGCGGACATTGCGCCCACTGGCGGTGCGATCGACATGTCATTGTCGTTCAGGATAACCACAAGCCGGGAGCCGAGATGCCCCGCGTTGTTCATCGCCTCGTAAGCCATGCCTGCGGACATTGCTCCGTCACCGATCACTGCGATGACATTGTTGTCGCCATCCTTCAGATCACGAGCCGCTGCCATGCCAAGGCCGGCAGAAATGGATGTCGACGAATGCGCCGTTCCGAAGGGGTCATAGATGCTTTCAGAGCGCTTGGTGAAACCCGACAGGCCCCCTGGTTGGCGCAGGGTCCGAATTCTGTCCCGACGTTCGGTAAGAATCTTGTGCGGATAGCTTTGGTGTCCAACGTCCCAAATGATCCTGTCGTCCGGCGTGTTGAAGACATAATGCAGCGCGACCGTTAGCTCTACGACACCCAGACCGGCGCCCAAATGCCCTCCGGTTATGGAAACCGTATCAATGGTTTCGGTGCGCAACTCGTCGGCCAGTTGGCCGAGCTCGGTTTCATCGAGCTGGCGCAAATCGGCCGGAGAGGACACCTTATCGAGCAAGGGCGTTTTTGAATCTGCAGTCACGCTGGGGAATGCTCCGGAATAGAAAACATGGCGGGCAGCCATACACCAACCTTATGTATGGCGCAAACGCTGTACGATCAGGGGGGGCACACCTTGAAATGTGACACCTTGGTGAATATGCATTGAGATAACGGGTGTATGCAGGAATTTATGCACTTATAGCGCTAAATTTTCGTCGAAATCCATGCAATGTCACCCATTTGGGTGATGCATACATTATTAATATGTATTAAACCTTTAAGTGTGGTCGATGGGGCCACGTGCACAGTGATCAACTTGGGGTCGTAATTGCGCGACCCCAGTTTTTTGACTTTTTAGACGCGGTTATTCTTTAAAATATTTGCCGGCTCATTGCCTATCCTTGGGCTCTTTTGTCACACCAGACCGGATAGCCGATACACCAATTGCACCAACTCCAGTTGTGTGCGCACTGCTGTCTTGTCGAATATCCGGCGAAGGTGAGTTTTCATGGTGTTGCGCGTGATGTTCAGCAAATCGGTGGTCGCAGAAACGGAACCGGTTTCCGCCAAAGACCGGGCAAGGTGCGCTTCAGACTGTGAGAGGCCGAGTTCCTCCTGCAGGATGGTCTCAATGGCTTCAGGTATGTTGGCTGGCTGGCAAACGCGGATAAGAACCCAAGGGTCATGTGTGTCTCCCGATACTGCCTCGATCGTGACCCGGTTTAAGTTTCCCGACCGGTCACGAAGACAAAAACCGGACCGGGAAAGAGAGCTGTCTGACCTGGCATCTTTTATGTAACCTGTTTGATGCGGGTCTTTTGCAGAGGTGGGAGCTGACGATATCTCTGACAGAAGCATCTCCATCTCCCTGTTCCGGATCTGCAGTTTCTCCCCGGCCATATGACCGACGTCCAGATCTGCCAGAGCTGATAGCCCGTTTTCATGCTCGGCTATAACGAGACGTTGTTTGTTGATGAGAACAGAAGGAACCGCGCAATGGTTCGCAAAGGCCCGCTGAATGCGGCTTTGCGTTTTAAGCATGTCGATGTTTGTGAGTGCACCAAAGCAGGTCTTCAGGATCTTGGCGATTTTGGAGAAGGCAAGAACGGTTTCTGCCGAAGTCGTTTCCACCGACGATGCGTCATCAAAGAGCAGGCCGAATATCACGGTCAAGCCTGTGCTATCCCGTGTAATGATGATTATCGCCGATTGGGACGAGAGTTCATTTCCATTCACAAGAGATGTGGCAGCAGCATCGAGCTTTGAAATGTGACCTTGGTGAATACGGTACACAGCATCCGGTTCCGCCAACTCAAGCAAATACTTAAACGCTGATACTCCGGCGTGGTAGGAAGCAGAATTCAAAAAGTCTCTGAAGGCTTCTGCGTGCGCCGGACCCGTAAACCGGCCTGTTGCAAATCCGTCGTTGAGATATTCTGCCGCGCAGGCTTTGCTTTCAAAGACCCCACTGACTTTGTCTAGGAAAGGCAGCCAGTCCGTATGGGTCGTAATATTGCCTAAGGCGTCTTCCAAAAGGTCCAGTTCAGCGTCTTTGCTTAAATTGGGCATTTCCGGTCGCTCGATAGATGTACTCAAATATTACAAGATGAGCGCAAGGATAACACTGCAAAATAGTCAGGGATCTGAAAAAATTAATGAGATCGTCAATTTGCCAGAAATAAAGTAAAGGTTCAGGCAATAACGTTCTGCAATTGATTTATAAGTTTTGGTAGATGATTTGAGCTTTCTCTACCTGTGGGTGCGTCAATCTCGGTGCTCCTGAGATTGGTTCTTTGCAGAGACCAGCCCTCGCAAACGGTTCGGGTTACGTTTGTCGGCGGTTATTTGGCTGCATGAGCCATTGCTGGCGCTACCGGCTGAGCAGTCTAGCCGTTTTGCGGGTCAAGCTCGGTCGTGCCAGTTGGTTCTCCATTTTGCCCAAGCTGGATTTTTTCCACTTTGGCCTCAGCCGCCTTCAGCAATGTATCGCAATGCTGGCGCAATGCATCGCCGCGCTCGTACATTTCGATGCTGCGCTCCAGCGGAACGTTTCCCTGCTCGAGTTCGCGCACGATTGTCTCAAGCTGCTTGAGCGCGTCTTCGAAAGACAGACCGGCAATTTCCTTGGCAGCATCAGACATGCGATTTTCCTGAATGAATTCCCTACAGACCGGCACATTTGCGAGACCTGCGCCAAAGGTCAAGAGGGCGCGGGTGGATAGGCGTTGCCATCCACCGCCAACTGGAGAATTCTTGGTGTTAGACTTCAGCCGGTCATCAACGTCATGACATGAGCAGCGGTTGAGCGGGCGAGGCCTTCAAGGTCATAGCCGCCTTCCAGAACCGAGACCACACGGCCGTCACTGTGTTTGTCTGCCACGTCCATCAGGGCCCGCGTGGCCCAGGCGAAGTCAGCCTCCACGAGATTCAAGCCGCCGAGCGGGTCACGCGCATGGGCATCGAACCCGGCTGAAATGATGACCAATTCCGGTGCGAAGCCATCGAGCCGAGGAAGCAGAACAACTTCGAACGCCTCCTTAAAGCCCGCGCCATTTTCGCCCGGCGGCAGTGGGACATTGACGATCGTGTTGGCCTCCCCGGTTTCCGAAGCATCGCCGGAACCAGGATAGAGGGGCATCTGGTGCGTCGAACAATACATCACGCTTGGATCATCCCAGAAAATATCTTGGGTGCCGTTGCCGTGATGCACATCGAAATCGATGATCGCGACCCGGTCTATCCCGTATTTCTCCTGAGCGTACCGGGCTGCAACGGCTGCGTTGTTGAAGAAGCAAAAGCCCATCGCCCGGTCTTTTTCCGCATGGTGCCCAGGGGGGCGGGAGGCAGAAAAGGCGTTGTTGACTTTCTTTGTCAGGACTTCGTCAACCGCCCGGCAGGCTCCGCCCACACCGCGCAGCGCCGCTTCCCAGGTGCCGGGCGACATGGTCGTGTCTGCATCGACACGCGCGACACCCTCGTCCGGGGACAGCCGGTGAAGTTGGTCGATATACGCCATCGGATGAGCCCGTGCGATATCCTCCAGCGCGCCAACGGGTGCGAGATCGCGCTCAACCGACTGAAACTTTTCATGTTCCAGAATACGGTCAATGGCACGAATGCGATCCGGGCGCTCCGGATGACCCACCGGGGTCAAATGATCCAGGTAGGTCGGGTGATGCAGTAGGAGTGTTGACACGGCGGGCGTTTCCATAAGGTATGAATTTATAGTTGTCCGCCATCAGATCCGTGGTCTTCAGATCTGTCAATGAGCCATCTCAATTCCGGCAGCTTATTCCAGGCCGGTCTATCCGGCTTTCTGAATTTCCACCTGGTGCGGGTAGGGAATGGAAATTCCGCCCGCGTCGAAAGCCTCTTTCACAGACTTCAGCATGTGGAATTTCAGTTCCCAATAGTCGCCCGCGTCGCACCAAAGCCGCACACCTAGATCCACGGAGCTGTCACCGAGATTTGTCACACGCACCCAGGGCTCAGGGTCTTTGTGGACGCGCGCATCCGCAGTGGCGGTGTCGAGAATGATCTGGATCGCCTTGTCCGCGTCATCGCCGTAGTCGATGCCGAAAGTCAGGTCGAGCCGGCGAGTCTGGTGCGCGGAAAAATTGGTGATGACCGTGCCCCATGCCTGGCCGTTGGGCATGATGATCTGAACATTGTCCGGGGTCACCAACTCTGTGACGAAGATGTTGAGGTCCTTCACCGTTCCGGAGGTCCCGCCGATGGACACATATTGTCCGATCTTGTAGGGGCGGAAGATGATGAGCATCACTCCGGCCGCGATGTCACTCAAGGTGCCCTGCAGGGCAAGGCCGATCGCAAGGGTACCGGCGCCGAGGACGGCTACCAAACTGGTCGCCTGAATGCCAAACAGCTGCAGAACCGCAATGAATGTTACGAGAAGGACAAGCCAGCGGACGATCGAGGCCGCGAAGCCGCCGATCGTATCGTCGATCCGTTCGTGAGAGACGATCCGCTTTCGGACGAAGCTCGACAGGGCACCGGCAAGCAGCCAGCCAATGATCAGAACGATCAGTGCTTTTGCCGCATTGATCACCAGAGGCATGTAGACGGTTACCTGTTCCATTGTGCCGTTCATCGACGGTCTCCCCGATAGCTGACGTGTCACCCCACTTGTCAAAATGTCGTAGCGGAATGATTTGCCACAAGCAAGTAAGCCTGTGGCAAATCTCGCTTTTTGTCGGATCAGACCCGGTGGTCTAGGCTCTCTGGATGCGCGCTGATCCAGGTCTCTAGAAAGGCAGCCATGTCCTCGTCACCACATCCCTTGATGAAGTCGGGATAGATCCGACTGCCGTTTTCCAGCAAAAGCCCCGCGCATTTGATATGGTCAGCTCCAGGTTTTTCCGGTGCGAACTCTGCGCCGTGAAGCACCGTGTCGAGCGCGTCACCTCCGAAGCCGTTCTTTTTGGAAAGATCCGGCTTCAGACTCAGGAAATATGCAGTTTCCTTTGGTAGCCCATGCCAGCCAGCTGCATGAAGGGGCGATAGACCCATCTCATCGGTGGCATTTGGGTCCAGCCCGGCGGCAACGAGAGCCTTGATTTGCGAAAGACGTCCGGGTTCTGAGGCAAGCCTCACCAACAGCCGTCTGTCTTCATCAGTCAGCGCCTTCAGATCGAGCCTCATTGCAGAAGCCTCGCCAGTGGCACACGCCGCGAGAGCCTGCTCATCCGGGGTGAGACGTGTGTCGCACCCGAGGTCCGACAGCGCGCTTGCCGCTTCTGTATGGCCGTGGATCCTGGCAAGCGCATAAGCAGAATGGCCCTGCCACCGGGCATCGAGGGCCGCCCCGGACGAAACAAGCAGCGAAACAACCTCTCCGGAACATCCCCTGCGCGCTGCCTGGTGCAGGGCCGGGACGGTATTCACCGGTTGTCCGCTCGGGTGATTGTCTTCAAGCAGGTTCGGATCGGCACCGGCCTCCAGCAGCATGCGAACTTTGTCGAGGTCATTGAAATCAAGCGCACGCGGTAGAGCGTTGGTGCCATCTGGTTTGGCGCCATATTCCAGAAGCAGCTTCAGGGCGCGAGCGTGGGTGAGCTCCGTGGCATGATAGAGGCTTTCATTGTCATTCGGATCTGCGCCATGGCGGAGCAGTAAGTCTCCGAGTTCGTAATTGTCGGCGTGGCACAACGCGCCGTACAGCGCTGAGAGCTTGTGATCAGTGTTTGCATCCGCGGGAAAGCCGTCATTGACATCTGCGCCATGGGACAGAAGGAGCTCTGCCAGGGCAAGCATGTCCGCATGTTTCGAGGGAGATCGGTGGATTTCTTTCGAAAAGGCGAGATGGAGCAGGGGGGATCGAACACCAATCGGGTCGAGCGCTCGCTTGGGATCGGCCTCGACCGCTTCGCGCACCGAGGCTAGGTCGTAGAGTGCGATTTGCAGTCCGAGGTTGTCGTCTTTGAGCGCGGGATCATCATCCAGCAGCTTGTTCGTGACCCAATGCTGACCTGCGAAGAGTGCCGTTTTCAGTCGCTCCGCCCGCTCAGAGCGGGTCATGGCCGCACTTTCGACGGCAAACTTGAGCTGGGGCCAGCTGGTGTGTCCGGCTTCGCGCGCGATTACATGGAGGCAATCGGCATGCTTGAGCGGCTTATCGGCAGAAACAAATTTATGCGCCCGCGCAAGAGCCGCGCGGTCGCCACTGGCAATCGCCTTTTTGAGGCGTTTGGCATCCTTGCGGAAGTGATCGAGTGAGGTCAGCGTCTTGGAAGACAAGGCTTTTCTCCTGTTGGCGTGCCCGGACGATCCGCTTGTGTCGGGCGCAGGTGAAAAACCGGCATCAATTGTATGTGTCAGGGTGCTTTCGCTGTCCGCGGATCCGGGTGCCGCCCTCATCGGCCCGCGGACATTGCCGGGACGTGCCTGAAAATGCAAGCCCGCCTCGGTAAAATTCTCAGGTGGTAGCAGGTTTCATGCTGGCCGGGGCCGGGCTGTCGTCCGGGACAAAGAAATCCGGGGTGAGTGACTGGGTTGGATCCACACGGTACTGATCAAAGTCGGTTACGCCGCAGCTCTGAAGGAACGTGTCGTCTATCAGGAACTGACCGGTCAATTCCTTAGAAGGTGTCGTAAAGATCTCGTAGGCAGCATCTGCGAGGATGTCCGGCGTCCGGCTTGTTTGCATCATCTTGTCGCCGCCGATGATGTTTTTGATCGCCGCTGTCGCGATCGTGGTGCGCGGCCAAAGCGCATTCACCGCAATCCCCTTGGACCGCAGTTCACCGGCAAGGCCCAGAACAACAAGGCTCATGCCGTATTTGGCGATCGAGTAGGGCGTAAACGGCGCAAACCACTTTTCCTGCATATCCAGCGGCGGGGACAGCATCAGGATGTGCGGGTTTTCTGATTTCTTTAAATGAGCGATGGCGTGTTTCGAGCAGGCCATCGTGCCCCTCGTGTTGATCTGGTGCATCAGATCAAACTTCTTCATGTCCGTCTGCTGGAGCGGAGTCAGTTGGATCGCGCTGGCATTGTTGACGAGGATGTCCAAACCGCCAAAGTGATCCGCCGTCTTGTCGATGGCTGCTTGAACCGCTTCATCATCGCGAACATCGAGCACGATCGGCAGGGCTTTGCCGCCAGCCGCATCGATTTCCTCGGCAGCTGAAAAAATCGTGCCCTCCAGTTTCGGATGCGGTTCTGCGGTCTTGGCAGCAACGGCGACATTCGCGCCTTCCCGTGCAGCACGCAATGCAATGGCTTTGCCGATCCCGCGCGAAGCGCCGGTGATGAAGAGTATTTTGCCGTTCAAGGACATGGTGTTCTCCTTCAAGGAAGCTGCTGTGTGGCTGTTCAGGATTTCGACTTCTTGGTCATGAAGGCCTGGAACGCGGAGATGGCCTCCGGCGACGTCAGGCGGGAGGAGAACACCTTGGCTTCCTCATCGACCCGGTCGCTGAGGTCTTGGCTTTCCTGCCAAAGGAACTGGCGGGAAAGCGCCATTGCTTCCGGCGGTTTTGCAGCAATTTCCCGGGCGCAAGCCAAAGCCACATCATCGACATTCTCAGAGACGACTTCATTGACGAGACCGGCCTGATAGGCCCGTTCGGCGCTGAACGGACGGCCGAGGCACAGCATTTCAAATGCGCGGGCATGGCCCATGATTTTCGGACCGAGCAGGCTCGACCCGGCCTCTGGGACGAGACCCAGGTCGATGAACGGGGTGCGGATGACGGAGCGCGGGCTGGCAAACACCATGTCGCAATGCATGAGTAGCGTTGCGCCAACACCAACTGCAATCCCGTCGATGGAGGCGACCAATGGCTTCCTGTTCCCAACAAGCGCGCGCAGAAAGCGGTAAACCGGTGTTTCCGACATCTGCATCTTGCCGGCGAATTGAAGGAAATCACCGATGTCATTGCCGGACGTGAATGCTTCCGGCTGGCCGCAAATGAGGTGGCAGCGCACATTGTCGTCCGTGTTTCCGGTTTCCAGCGCTTCCGCCAGATCCGTGTACATCTGGCCGGTCAAGGCGTTCTTCTTTTCCGGACGATCAAGACGCAAAGTCCTGACGCCGTCTTCAAGAGACTGCGTGATCATGAGGAAATTCCTTTCAGTATTCGCCTATAAGGCGTTTAAGAGGTCATGGCTTCCGGGTCGAACTCCAGGATGCTGTCCGACGAGCCGACGATGTCTTCCTTCAGACTTGCCGTGTCGCAGAGAAGTGTCATGGCGTAGCTTCTCGCCATGATGGTGCGCTGAGTTCGCAGGGCCCGGTTTTCCATGCCTGATTTCAGGGCGCCCTTTGCCAGCAACACACCACCATAGGCAAGGCCCGCCAGCCGCAAGTAGGGTGTTGCGCCGGAAAGGGCCTCTTCGACCCGTCCATCGGCCTGAGCTGCCAGCATCCAGTCGGTTGCTTCTTCCAGATCATCTAGGGCCCGGCGCAGGCGTTCGGCCGTGTCACCGAACTCGGGTCGGTTAGATTGGGAAACTTCCCGGGCGATCTCACGCAGTTCGGTCAGGAAGCCACGAATGTGATCCCCGCCCGACAGGGGCAGCTTGCGCATCACAAGGTCGATCGACTGAATGCCGTTGGTGCCTTCATAGATCGGCGCAATCCGGGCATCGCGTAGATGTTGTGCAACGCCGGTTTCTTCCACGTAGCCCATTCCGCCGTGGATCTGAACGCCGATGGAGGCGACTTCGACGCCGAAATCGGTCGACAGCGCCTTGGCAATCGGCGTGAGCAGGCCCGCGCGTTCCGACCAGTGCTTCTTCTGATCCGGGTCGGTGGCCGTGTTGGCCATATCGATGGCATGGGCGCAGGAATAACAGATCGCGCGGGCGACCTGGGTTCGGGTCCGCATGCCCAGCAAAGAGCGTTTGATGTCAGGGTGGTGTGCAATGGCGACCATGCCGTCGCCCTTCTTGCCGGGTACGTTGCCTTGTTTGCGCTCCAGCGCGTAGGCATGGGCGTCCTGACAGGCGCGTTCCGCAACACCCAGCCCTTGAATGCCGACGGCAAGCCGGGCGTTGTTCATCATCGTGAACATACAGGCAAGGCCTTTGTTTTCCTCACCGATCAGCCAGCCCGTGGCACCACCTTCATCGCCGTAGACCATGGTGCAGGTCGGGGAACCATGAATGCCGAGCTTATGCTCTACACCCGCGCAGTGGACATCGTTCCGCGCGCCGAGCGAGCCGTCTTCGTTGACCAGGAATTTCGGCACGAGAAACAACGAAATGCCACGGGTTCCAGCCGGCGCATCCGGCAGGCGGGCAAGCACCAGATGGATGATATTGTCGGTCAGATCATGTTCGCCGTAGGTGATGAAGATCTTCTGGCCGTAGATCCGGTACGTGCCGTCGTCATTGCGTTCGGCCCGCGCTTTCAACGCATTGAGATCAGACCCGGCCTGTGGCTCGGTCAGGTTCATGGTGCCCATCCATTCACCGGTGACTAGCTTTTCCAGGTAGGTTGCCCGCAACTCTTCCGTTGCGTGCTTTTCGATGGCCTCCACAGCGCCCATTGTCAGCGTCGGGCCGATGGCGAAGGCCATGGAACCGGAGTTCCACATCTCCAGTGCAGCGGCTGACAGCATTTGTGGCAACCCCTGACCGCCGGCGTCCTCGCTGGCAGAAAGACCGTTCCAGCCGCCTTCGATCCAGCCATGGTAGAGTTCGCGCCAGCCGGGAGGTGTTGTGACTTCCCGGTTGGTAAGCGGAGTTCCGTGCTTGTCGGCGACGCTGTTGAGCGGGGCAATTTCTTCGGCGGCGAAGCGGCCGGCTTCGTTCAAAATGGCATCCACCAGATCATCGCCGAGTTCGGCATGCTGTCCGCCCTCCTGCAAGTCTGACAGGCCGCAGACGTGTTTGAGGGTGAAGGCGATCTCGTCGACCGGTGCACGATACATGATTGGTCCTCCCAAGAACCGGTGGCCTATCTTGGCCAAATTTCTTCTTTCAGCCGTCCAAAGCTTGACGGAACACGGGGTTGCCCGCAAAAGGCGCTACTGGCAGCCGATTGACGCAAACAGTAGCCGTGTTGACGTAAACGTCAACCCATTTCGCTGCGGCATGTCCTTATCTTTTTGGTCAGTCTTTCAGAATGGCAAGCAACGGAACGAGATGAATGCAGCGCTGGAACGTCAATCTGAGCTCAAATGACTGGCAATGGCACCCGGAAGCCGATGCCGTCTGCCGCAGTCTGATTGACGGCGGTCTGGTTGCCGTGCCGACGGAAACCGTTTACGGCCTGGCGGCCGATGCGACGAGCGGGACTGCCTGCGCGCGGATTTTCCAGGCCAAAGGCCGGCCGAGTTTCAACCCGCTCATTTCGCATCTGCCCAACCTGGAGGCCGCTCGCCATCATGGTGTCTTTGATGACCGCGCCCTGAAACTGGCGGAGGCATTTTGGCCGGGCCCGCTGACCCTTGTTGTGCCGAAGACTGAGGCCTCAGAAATTTCGGATCTGGCGACGGCAGGTCTGACCACGGTCGCGCTCCGGGTCCCGTCCGGGCCGATCATGCGATATCTTTCGGAAAAAACGGGTCGGCCGCTGGCAGCCCCAAGCGCCAACCGGTCCGGCAAAATCAGCCCTACCCGGGCAGAGGATGTCATTGCCGATCTCGGGGACACGCTCGATTTTGTCATTGATGCCGGACCGTGTGAGGTTGGTATTGAATCGACAATCATTGGTTTAACGGACGAGTACGTGACGTTGTTGCGCCCCGGTGGTCTGGCGCGCGAAGAAATTGAGAGTTTGCTGCAGACAAAAGTCCGGACACCAGCTTCAAACAAACAACCGGAGGCTCCCGCGGCGCCCGGAATGCTCACCTCCCACTACGCACCAAATGCACAGATGCGTCTTCATGCACGAGCCGTTGCGCCAAACGAGGCCTTGTTGTCGTTTGGTGTGGATCCGATTGAAGGGCGAGAATCAGCCTTGGCGGAGGCGAATCTTAGTCCGTCCGGGGATCTCGTAGAGGCCGCTGCGCAGTTGTTTCAGGCCATGCGGACCCTTGATTCGTCCGGTGCAAAGACGATTCAGGTGCAAGATATCCCCAATACTGGCCTTGGCGAGGCGATTAATGACCGCTTGAGACGGGCAGCGGCTCCGCGCAGTTAAGCTCGCCATCGTCGGACATTAGGTGTGAGGGTAATTCTTGGAACACGCGTGTTAAGCGCGGTGTTTTTGTCTGCGCCCTAAACTCCACCAAAATCAATAAGTCAGATCAGGTTGTTGATGTTCCGCATTAACTTAGGATCACCTAAAGTTAATCTGTGTAGTGTCTTCATTTTGCGTGGAATGCCGTAGGTAATAATGCAAATGAACGGTCAATGGAAGTTAAAAATTTCATACACCCACCTTCTAAAAACAGATCTTCATCTAAAACTTATCAACACCATAGGTGCGTTTACTTGAACAAAGGGCTGGCAAAAAACCGTTCGCATGACTTACTATGTAAATCAGATTTTGGATGTGATGAACCTCCCCTCGAGCAAGCGATGCTCGCACCTCAGACCGGACCGGCCCCTAATCGCCGGTCCATTTTTTTGCCCGGCCTTTGCTCTCTGCCAACCAAAGAACCGGCCTGCGCTCTCAAGTCGCCACTTCTGGAGTTCTGTTGGGAGTGGCCTCCGGAGGATCGTCTGCCTCTTTTGAAGGCGTCTTGCTGTCCTCAGTTGGTTCTGTCTTGTGTTCGGACCCCAACTCCTCTGCAGTGTCGGAATTTTCCTTGAACTGGGGAACGACCGGATCTTCGGTTTCGGCTTCCTGGGCCTTCGAGTTCATCTTCAAGCGCTGGGCTGACAGGCTTTCCACATGGGCCTTCAGATCTGGATATTTATCCATCAGCAACCGGAAGTCTTGCGCCCGCAGGCTCAGCAGATGGCAATAACCAATCGCAACAACATCGGCGCTGCGCCGCCCGCCGGTCATGAGAGAGATTTCCCCGAACACATCACCGCGGCCGAGGCGGATGGTGGTAATTGGTGTACGAACCTCGACCGCACCGGATGCGATGAAGTAGGCGGCATCGCCGCGTTCGCCCGTCCGGATCAAGGTTTCCCCCGGTGTCGCGAATTGCGGGCGCATCATTTTCATGATGGCCTTCTGCTGTTTTTTTGGCAGTCCCTCAAACAAGGGATGGGCTTGGACCAGCTCTTTGGTCTTCATCCCGAGGTCCAGCTTCGGCCGGAAGTCGCAAGCGCGCCGGACCTTCTCCACGTCTCTGAGGAGGTCCTGATGCAATTCGGTGCCCACCAACATCTGATCCCGGGCTTCGTCGTATGCGGTCTCTTCAAGACGAACACCGCTCATGCGCAAGAATTTGTTCTCAAGCGCATCGGCATAATCCGGGTACTGCAAACGCAAAGCCTCAATAGCCTGGATGGTCTCAGCTTGCCGGTTGCTCAGGGTCTCTTTCAAAATGTCAGCGACGCGCTCGCCCAAGAGCGGGCGGATACGGCGTTCATTGAAAACGAGCAGTTCGTCTTCGAGGATCCGGTAAACGAGTAAGAATTCGAACCTTGCCGCGAGTTGGCGTGCCAGAGGCCGGTTGATCTTGAACCGGCGTTGCAAAGTCTGTGCGAAGCGGAAACCGAACCCGAACTTCAGAGGTTCGCGGCTCGCCTGACGATAGCCGCTCCGTCCTTCACTGCGAGCAAGATCACTTGTCCGGCCTGTAATGGCGAGAAAACCAGCGACCGCGCGTCCGGAGATTGTTTTGTGGTGGAAGTGTTCCAGGACGAGTTGTTGTTCCCGGTCCGCGAGCGCAATCAGGCCAATATTGACCCGGTCCTTGTCTTTTAACTCTTCCAGCATGTTGGTCTCTGCAGCGGCAGAGGCGGCGCGTTTTTCATAGTCGTCGAGAACAACGGAGGCGACATGCGGTGCCACATGATAGGCTTTGGCAGCCTCCCCAAGCTCGGACCGGATGTCGGACAGCGTGAGGGCCAGATACTGAGTTCGGAGGGCTTCGTCCCGTGCGTTTAGCTGGTCGAGCCCGAGGAGTTTGATCAGCGGCTTCAGGCTCGTTCCATACACCAGCAAGGTGAAAAGCACGAAGCCGGTGGTGAGCTTTGTGACAAACGTTGAGATCTCGGGCGACAATGCCGCGTGCTCGGATACACTGAGGGCCAGGGTGAGTGTCACTGCGCCGCGCATGCCGCCCCACAGCATCACAGCCTTGTATTTGTCATTCACTGCCTCTCCGGCTTTCATAAAGCTTAGGACGGGCAGCAATCCGTAAATCACGACAGCACGGGCCGCGAGGGCTGCCACGATCACGATCAAAAGCAGCAGAATGTCGAGTGGGGCAAACCCGTCGACCAGCCGCGGGATAAGAATTGCGGCGAGCAGAAAGATGAGCGATGCGGCCCAGAAGGACATCTGGTCCCAGACCGAATGCAGAAAGTTCCAGTTTGCCGGCTGGATCCGGGCCGGACCGTAGAGATTGAAGATGATTCCGGCAGCCACAACGGCAACAACCGCGGACACGTCGGCAAACTGATCACTGAGCACATAGATGCCATAGGGAAGAGCAAGGCTGAGGGTTACTTGGGCGAGCGGAAGGTCGCGCATCAAATGCAGGAAACTGACGGCAATGCGCGCTAGAACCGCGCCCACAATGACGCCCCCGACAAACGACCGGGCAAAGGCAATGGCCACTTCGCTGCCAGTGAGAGCCTGATCTCCAGTTAGGATGCCAAGAAGCAGAACGAAGATCACGATAGCGGCCGCATCGTTCAAGAGGCTTTCACCCTCAACGATGCGCCCAAGGCGGGCTGGTGCTCCGATGTCGCGGAAAATCGCCACGACGGCAACCGGATCAGTGGTTGCTACAATTGCACCAAGCAACAGGCAGGCCACCAACGGCACGCCGGCCAACGGGTAGAGCGCAGCGCCGATAAAGGCTGTTGCCACGAAAACAGCAACAACCGCCATGACCAGAACCGGCGCCCAGTCCTCAAACAAACGCCGCACGTCGAGGGTCAATGAGGTCTGAAACAGGAGCAGCGGTAGAAAAATGTATAGGATCATCTCTGAATCCAGAGGCGGATTCACAAAGACATTTGCAATGGTGTTAAAGGCGTCGGTACGCGGCGTATAAAGAAGATATGTGGCAATGATCCCGATCAGGGTGCCGACCATGGCAAGCAGCACACTGGGCGCCACACCGAACCGGCGGGCCAGCGGTTGCAGCAGGGCTATTGTCAGCAACAAAAGCGCAAAGGCGCCCGTAATCATTGGTGTTTCCATGACGCCAATGTGCCCTCTGATTATGGCAAATTCAAACTCGCTAAAGTCACCAGCTGCAAATACTCCGCCGCCACATCAACTGCCTGCCTTGCGTTCAGACAACCAGATCCCGCCCAAAACCAGCAACAAGGCCAGCCCGTGATGCCATTTGAACGGCTCGCCGAGGATGCTGACAGCAAGGACGGCTGCAAAGATCGGGACCAGGTTGATGAAGACGCCGGCTCGGGCCGGGCCGATCAGTTCAACGCCGCGCATGAAAAAGATCTGGCTGAGGCAGGAAGGGCCGAGCGCTATGTAGAGCACAATCAGCCAGCCTTTCATGTCGGGCCAGAGAGCCGTGTCCGTCGCCATCTCGTAGGCAAGACCGGGAAGGGAGGCGAACACCGAGATGGCGGACAAAACGGCAAAAAAGACCAGCCCCGAAACCTGTGGCCGGTTGCGCAGCGCCAGCGTGTAGCCTGAATAGAGCACGCAGGCGATCAGCATGACACCGTCGCCGGGATTGACCGCAAGGCTCAAGAGAACGTCGAGACTTCCTTGTGCCGCAATCAAGGTCACGCCCAGCAATGTCGCCAAAATACCGACGACCTGAAGCAGCCGTACTTTGGAGCCGAATGCGATAACAGACCCAATGAGGACCAGGATCGGCATGGATCCCTGGATAATCCCGAGATTGACCGCCGTTGTCTCTGTCGCTGCGATGTAAAACAGCGTGTTGAAACCCACAAAGCCGAAGGCGGCCATCAGCACCATGCGCAGGAACGAGCCGCGCATGACTGGCCATTCGGACCGGATCCGCGGCCATAAAAAGGGAACAAGCAGGCCCGCAACAATGATCCAGCGCAGAAAGACCACGACCATCGGGGAAACCTCCCCCGCAGCAAGCCGTCCGGCCACAGTGTTGCCGCCCCACAGAAGCGTGGTTGCCATCAACAACAGGATGGCATTGCCGTAAGCCATGGTTCCGATACGTCCGGCAAACGAACTCATAAGGTGTCTTCTTTCCTGCCAATTTGGCAGCCGGGGAGGGGCGTTGGTCTAGAGCGGTAGCGGATTGTTGGCGTTTCGGAAAGGCCTTGGAGACGCCGAATTGTTCGTTCTGCAGCGATGATGGTACGGATTATTTCGGAAAAGGAAAAAGTCATGAAGGCTCGCTGGCAATTGACCCGGAGCGTTTGACAGCTAAAACACCCACAAAGATCAACATAATGCCGCAAAAGCGTTTGGAGAAAATTATGACAGAACGGGTCGACGCCCACGGATTGCAAGTGGCGAAAGAACTCTTTGAGTTTGTGAACGACAAGGCCTTGCCTGACACCGGTGTTGATCAGGAGCATTTCTGGAAAAGCCTGTCAGCGCTTGTTGATGACCTTGCCCCGAAAAACCGCGACCTGCTGGCCAAACGCGACGCGCTCCAGGAAAAGCTGGATGCTTGGCATCGGGCCAACCCCGGCACGCCAGAGATGGCGACTTACAAAACGTTCCTTGAAGAAATCGGCTATCTCGTTCCGGAAGGCGAAGCGTTCGAGGTCGGCACCCAGAACATTGATCCCGAAATCGGATCTGTTGCAGGCCCGCAGCTTGTGGTTCCGGTGATGAACGCACGGTATGCGCTGAACGCCGCCAATGCCCGGTGGGGATCGCTTTATGACGCGCTTTACGGCACCGATGCCATGGGCTCCAAGCCGCAAGCTGGCGGCTATGACGAGGCGCGCGGCGCTGAGGTGATCGCCTACGCCCGCAAGGTTCTCGATGATGCAGCTCCGCTGGCTGCAGGTAGTTGGGCGGACATTACCGGCCTTTCGATTGAAAACGGCACTCTATCGGCCGCGACGGACAGTGGAGCGATCGGCTTGCAGGATCCGTCTCAATTCACAGGTTATTCCGGCGATGTTGCATCCCCGTACAAGGTCTTGCTCGTCAAGAACGGTCTGCATCTTGAGATCAACGTTGACGGTCAGCACCCGATCGGGAAGACCGACAAGGCGCACATTTCGGATGTCGTTCTGGAATCGGCCATGTCGACCATCATGGATTGCGAAGACTCCGTTGCGGCCGTCGATGCTGAAGACAAGGTGGTCGTTTACACCAACTGGCTTGGACTGATGAAAGGCGATCTGGAAGAAACCTTCCAAAAGGGCGGCGAGACCGTCACCCGCCGCATGAATGGGGATCGTCAGTACACCGCTCCCGACGGCACCGCTCTGTCCCTTCATGGTCGGTCCTTGTTGTTGGTGCGCAATGTGGGCCACCTGATGACCATCGACGCGGTTCTGGACAAGGATGGCAACGAAGTTCCAGAGGGGCTTCTGGATGGCATGATCACCGCACTGATCGGCCTGCATGATGTTGGACCGAACGGCCGGAACACCAACAGCCGCGCGGGCTCCATCTACATCGTAAAGCCGAAGATGCACGGCCCGGAAGAAGTGGCTTTCGCCTGCGAAATCTTCAATCGTGTTGAAGACGCGCTGGGCATGGCGCGCAACACGATGAAAATGGGCATCATGGATGAGGAGCGCCGCACCACGGTGAATCTCAAGGAGTGCATCCGTCAGGCAAAGGACCGCGTGTTCTTCATCAACACCGGCTTCCTGGACAGGACCGGTGATGAAATGCACACCTCCATGGAAGCAGGTCCGATGATCCGCAAAGGCGACATGAAAGCGTCGACCTGGATCGGCGCCTATGAAAACAACAACGTTGATGTTGGCCTTGCCTGCGGTCTTCCGGGACATGCTCAGATCGGCAAGGGCATGTGGGCGATGCCTGATCTCATGAATGCCATGCTGGATCAGAAGATCGGCCACCCGATGTCGGGCGCAAACACTGCGTGGGTTCCGTCTCCGACGGCTGCGACGCTTCATGCGCTGCACTACTACAAGGTATCCGTTGCAGGCCGTCAGGCTGAGCTGAAATCGCGCGATGCCGCGAAACTGGACGACATCCTGTCAATCCCGGTTGCCGAACGTCCGAATTGGGCGTCGGAGGACATTCAGGCCGAACTCGACAACAACGCTCAAGGCATTCTTGGGTACGTGGTCCGCTGGGTCGAACAGGGCGTTGGCTGTTCCAAGGTGCCGGACATCAACAATGTTGGTTTGATGGAAGATCGCGCGACACTGCGGATCTCCTCGCAGCACATTGCCAACTGGTTGCGTCATGGCGTGTGTTCCGAAGCGCAAGTCGTTGAGACGATGAAGAAGATGGCCAAGGTAGTGGACGCCCAGAACGCAGGCGACCCGCTGTACCGGCCAATGGCGGATGACTTTGACGGGTCCGTTGCGTTCCAGGCAGCACTCGAGCTTGTTCTGGAAGGTACGAAGCAGCCAAACGGCTATACGGAGCCGGTCCTGCATCGCCGCCGGATCGAGTTTAAGGCCAAAGCGGCCGCTTGATTGACCGGCAACTCTGAAGATCAGAAACCCTCGCCCGAATGCCGGGCGGGGGTTTTATTTTGGATATTGAATTAAATTTAAGCGAACCGGCAGAACATCCGGCCTGTCAATCGTTAACGCCTCACCTTTTCTGAGCAGTGGAAACTGTTTTACTCTATCGTGTTGATGAAAGAAAAAACAATTAGATCAATGCAGTAGTGGCTTTAAGAAGTTGTTATTCAAACTTTCAGTCTGATACGTACATTTACACAGAGATCTTTGGTTCCCGATAGGATATCCGGACTTGGAGATCTAAATGCTAACTGTCTTGTCTTGCATCGCCTTTGACCATGACCCCTTTTCGCTCGGGCTTGCTGTTGCAATCCTTGTCGTGGGGGCTGTCCTGACGATGCGCCTCTACGCGCGGGTCCGCAGAACGCAAGGCAGCTTGAAATACATGTGGTTGTTTCTGTCTGGCATGATTGCAGGCGGAACCATCTGGAGCACACACTTCGTCTCCATGCTGGCGTACGAAAGCCCGTTGATCCTCGGTTATGATGTGACGCTCACAGCGGCATCTCTTGTTATCGCGATCCTTGGAACCACGTTTGGCCTTTGGTTGGGTAGCCTGACACAGCGATCTGCCTTGATCGAGGTTGGCGGTGCCGTATTTGGACTGTCGATCGCAGCCATGCATTTCACCGGTATCCACGCCATGCGTGTCTCCGGGGTTTCCCAACTTGATACGCTGTTTGTGGTCGTTTCCGTCGTGTTGGCAGCTGTCTTCGGCATGATCTCCACCAGCCGGATCGCGCGGCCTGTAACGCGTTATTGCAAGTATGGTGCGGCGCTGGCCTTCATTCTTGCTGTCGGCAGCATGCATTTTACCGCGATGGCCGGGATGAACATACTTCCGCTCCGGCTGGATGCGGAGGGGCTTGACCTTGTCTCTAATCAGTTGGTTGGGATGGGTGTCGCTTTCACGATGAGCGTCCTATTGTTAAGCGCGATGATCACCTACTCGATCGACACGGCCAATGCTGAAGTGACGAACAATCAAATCACGCAGATCGCGCACCAGGACCCGTTAACAGGTCTGCCGAACCGCAAGGGGGTCGAGCTCTTTACGGACGGCTTGATATCACGTGTTGCCCTCGACAATGCACGCGTTGTTGTTGTGACCTGCAACCTGTCGCGGTTCAAGGCGGTCAACGAAGCTTTGGGCCACACGACCGGAGATGCGCTTCTCCGCCACATTGCCCGTAATCTGTCGACCCATTTGGATCAGGATGAATATGTCGCCCGTGTTGCCGGTGACGAATTCGTTATTGTCGGCAAGCCGGTTTATTATCGCGGCTATTTGCTTGATCTGTGCAAGCGCATTCAGAAAATCGTTGCCATGCCCTTCGGCGCAGGTGACGACGCTGTTCATGTAGACAGCGCAGTTGGCTATGCACTGTTTCCGGAACATGCGCAAAATGCCGAGGAGCTGTTTTCCGCCGCCGAACGCGCCATGCACCGGGCCCGCTCTGAAGGTGGAAACGCAGCTCAGTGTTATGACCCGGCAAAAGACGACAAGGTAAAAGACCAAAGTGCGCTTGCGATCGATTTGCGCAAGGCACTGCGGAACAATGAGTTCGTTCTACACTATCAATTGCAAAATGATGTCCAGACCCATGACGTGACGGGGACCGAAGTGCTCCTGCGCTGGAATCATCCGGTACGTGGATTGGTTCCCCCGTTCGCCTTCATTCCGATAGCTGAGGAAACCGGCCAGATCCTGGAAATTGGAGCATGGATCGTCCGGACAGCCTGCAAGGAAGCAGCTAGCTGGTCCAAGCCAATCCGGATTGCTGTGAATGTTGCCCCGATCCAGCTGTCTGACGCGAATTTCCCGGATGTGGTCGCGAATGCCTTGAAGGAAAGCGGTCTGGATCCGTCTCGCCTGGAACTGGAAATCACGGAAACCGGTATTATTGAAGATACGAACCACGCGCTGCAGGTGATCCAGCAACTGAAACGGCTGGGCGTCCGCATTGCAATGGATGACTTCGGGACGGGTTACTCCTCTCTGGCCACCTTGCAAGCCTTCCCGTTCGACAAGATCAAGATCGACCGGGAATTCATCAAGGACCTAGGCACGAATGCGCAATCCGAAGCAATTGTGCGGGCAACCATCATCTTGAGTGAAAGCCTGAATATCCCGGTGCTTGCCGAAGGCGCCGAAACCGAGGAGCATTTGCGGCTTTTGAAGCATCACGGCTGTAAAGAGGTTCAAGGCTTTTATTTTGGAAAACCCATGCCGGTTTCCGAGGTCCGCCATCGCATCAACAGCGGCGCCAAGCAGCCGCAAGAGGCTTCAGAAACAGAAACCAAATCTGCCATGTCAAAGCCAGCTGTAAAACCTGCTCTCCAGCTTCTGCCCGCCAGAGTTGCTTGAGAACCGGCCGGGGCCCATCGAAATGGTTCTTGTCACAGCTGTGCCTGCCCGCTCTCGATGAAGTGAGTGATTTTCATCCAGCAGGGACTGGCTTTTCAGAAACAACTGGGATAGGGCGGTCTCATGCGTTCGTTTCTGACGGTCCTTTTGCTGATTCTTTTCACTGCGGTGCATGGTGTGCCGGCGGCGGCATTCAACGTGTCCGATTGGAAAGGCCAAGTGGGATCGGTTTCTGTAGCGGCCGTGCTTGAGGACATGAACAACGTCGATCTGCCTGCGCAAACGGCGGACTTGAAGGAAGTCATGGCCTGCTGTGGCCAGGAAGTTAGCGACGCTGCGCCGCATGCCGGCAGCAAATGCTCAAGTGACTGCGCCTCCGTCTTGCCCATGCCGCCCGGCTTGGTGGTACCCGGCTCCGTCCGGGTTCACGAAAACACTGGGAAGACGCTCACGATGGCAGCGCCCGCCGTCGCTGATCACCCGCCCCAATCTGTCTGAGACCGGACTTTCCGGGACATCTGCCGGCGCTTGCCGGCCCAAGTTACTCAGACAGAAAGGGAGCAAGATGCTCACCTCACATAACGTTTCGCCGCTGCGCAGCCGGTTCGCTTTTGATCGGCTGCGGCAGAGTGCAAATCCTCGTTCGCTCTTCATGCTGGCGTGCTGCCTCATGATGGCCGCGGGAATGGCTATTGTTCTTGCAAGTGCGCCAGCCAGTGCGTCGTTTGCCGATCGCTTCTGGCCCGTTTTGCCTCTTGCCGGTTGTTCGGCGATGCATTTGATCATGCATCGCTTCATGGGGGGATGTGTCCACCAAAGAAGCGGTGACAACCGCATACACGGAGACAAATCCAATGCTTAATCACAAACTGGTCCGCGCGGGCGCCCTTGCGGCAGCGCTGTTGGCCGCTCCGGCGATGGCGGATGAGGAACGCACGGTCACAGTCTTCAAGACCCCTTGGTGTGGGTGCTGCCACATCTGGGCGGAAGAGGTTGCCAAGGCCGGCTACAAGGTCGAGATCCGCGACATGGAAGATCTGACCTCCATCAAGAAGCAGGCGGGCGTTCCGAGCGATTTGCAGGCCTGCCACACGGCTGTGCTTGGCGATGAGCGCAAGTACGTGCTGGAGGGTCATGTCCCTTTGCAAGCGATGGATAAACTGATGAGTGAGCGCCCCGACATTCGCGGGCTGGCAGTTGCCGGGATGCCGATGGGGTCACTCGGAATGGATTACGATCCCGCGGCTCAATATCTGGTCCACGCCTTGCCGATGGAACCTGGTGCAACACCACGCGTTTATATGAAAATGGGCGAGGTTAAGTAACGTGTCTTTGCTGACAAGAAGATTCTTTCTTGCCGGTTCGGCGAGCCTGACCGGGCTCGCCGTTTCCGGCTGCGTGTCGACGACGACACAGCCGGCTGCGCCGCCGGTCTCACCGTATCTATCCATGTACCGGGCGATGCCGGAAGAACGGTTTCCGATCCCGGCGATCAATCTGAACAAGGTTCCGGAGCGTTATTACCGCAAGCAAGTGCGGTATAACACGCCCGAGCGTGTCGGCACGCTGATCGTCGATACCTCCAACTATTATCTCTATCTGGTCCAGGAAAACGGCATGGCCATGCGCTACGGTGTTGGTCTTGGCCGAGCCGGATTCGAATGGTCGGGCCGCGCCCGAATTGCCCGAAAAGCGCCATGGCCAAGATGGGTCCCGCCGGAGGAAATGATCCAGCGCGAGCCGGAGCTTGAGCAGTGGAGCTGGAAGAACGGCGGCATGGATCCGGGTCTGGAAAACCCGCTGGGTGCGCGTGCGCTCTATATTTATCAGGGCAACGTCGACACGCTCTACCGGATCCACGGCACAGCCGAATATTGGACGATTGGGTCCGCTGTTTCCAGCGGCTGTGTCCGTGTGATGAACCAGGACATCATCGACCTTTATGGCCGTGTGCCGGTGGGGTCCCAGATCGTCGTTATCTAGGTCGTGGGGAAACCATTACATTATCTGGCGATTGCCGGGGCTCTGATTGCGGGCCTCGGCGCCGCCGCTCTGTTTGTGATTCCAGGCAACGAAAACACCGGTTTGCTTAAGCCTGAAAATGCCGACGTGGTTGCGCGCGGGAAGGACATCTACGACGAGACCTGCGCGGCTTGCCACGGGGCGAATCTGGAAGGGGAGGCGGATTGGCAAACGCCAAAAGCGGATGGCCTCCTGCCGGCGCCGCCTCATGACGTCTCTGGTCACACTTGGCACCATTCCTCGAAACTGTTGTTCGTCATGACCAAGTACGGCGTTGCCGAGGCTGCAAATCTTGAAAACTACCAGTCAGCGATGCCCGCTTATGAGGGCGTGCTAACGGACGATGAGATCATTGCTGTGTTGTCTTTCATCAAGGCAAGCTGGCCCGAAGATGTCCGGGCCAGGCACGATGCGCTTGATGCAGCCACAAACTGACCAGCCCTATGGTATTTCCTAAAGCGGTAGTGCTGGCGTTTTCTGAAAACCCAAATGGAGCTCGGTGCCGGTGTAGGGATTGGCGCGGGCAACATCTTCGTTGAGGTCATGCCCAAGGCCCGGTTCCTCTGACGGGATGATGTAGCCGTTCTCCCACCGGATCGGTGTGTTGAGAAGATCTGCGAAGAACCCGTCAAAGGTGCGGATTGATTCCAGCACCAGGAAATTCGGGCTGCAGGTCGCAAGCTGGATATTGGCGAGCGCCACCAAAGGCCCGCAATAAAGGTGCGGAGCGACTTGCGCCGAATGGCATTCCGCCATCGCCGCGATCTTCTTGGCCTCCAGCAGTCCACCGACCCGGCCAAGGTTCATCTGCAAAATGCTGGCGGCTCCCGTCTCCAGAACACGCGAGAATTCGTACTTTGTGCAAAGCCGCTCGCCGGTTGCTACCGGAATGGAGGTGAAGCGGGCCACTTGCGCCATATCCTCCGGCTTTTCAGGCGGGATCGGCTCTTCGAACCAGAGCGGGTCGTACGCTTCCAGCCGCCGGGCGAGGCGCTTGGCACCAGACACCGTGAACTGGCCATGGGTGCCGAACAATAGATCGGCTTTTGTGCCGACCGCTGCGCGGATCTGTTTGCAGAACGCCTCGGAGCGCTCCAGATCCTCAAGGCTCGGTTGGTGACCGTCATAGATGGTGTAGGCGCCGGCCGGGTCGAATTTAACCGCTGTAAAGCCTTGGTCGACGGCCTTAGCCGCTGCTTCAGCGGCCATATCCGCGTCGTTATAGACGTTGGGTTTATCCGGGTCCGGATAAACATCGCCATCGGCTGGATAAAGATACGTGTAGGAACGCAGCCGCTCGTGCACCTTGCCGCCGAGCAGCTCATTGGCGGGTTTGCCCGCCGCCTTGCCGATGATGTCCCAGCAGGCCATTTCCAGACCCGAAAGCACGCCCATGACAGTTACATCCGGACGCTGTGTATATCCGGCGCCATAGGTCTTGTGCCACAGCTTCTCGATATGGTGCGGGTCTTCGCCGGCGAATTGGCGTTCAAAGACATCGACCGCCATCTGTGCCACCAGGTTCGGCCCGAAGGTGGCATTGTAGATCTCGCCATAGCCGATGATACCGCACTCGGTCACCAGCTTGACGAAGATGAAGTACCGCCCTCCGTGGCGGGGCGGCGGGTTGCCAACGACGAAGGTCTCGATATCGCTAAGTTTCATGTCGAACCGCTTTAGCTGGCGTTGCTGATCGTGATGGCTTTGACCTTGGTGTAGGCGTCAAGGCCTTCCCAGCCCTTTTCGCGGCCATAGCCGGATTTCTTATTGCCGCCAAAGGGGAGTTCCAGACCGCCCGCCCAATACTCGTTGACCGAAACCTGACCGCTTTCGAGCGCATGGGCAACCCGCATCGCGCGTCCGGTGTCGCGTGTGTAGACACTTGCCATCAAGCCGAACTCCGTGCCGTTCGCCAGCTCGACGGCTTCGTCTTCGGTTTCGAAATTCTGCACTGACAGGACGGGGCCAAAGATTTCGTCCTGAACGGCCGGGTCGTTGGCCCGCAAATCCGCGATGATGGTCGGCTGAAAAAACCAGCCCTTGCCGGTTTCCGGATCGGTGGTGACATCGCCGCCGGTCAGGATGTTGGCCCCGCGCGCCTTGGCGGCATCGACATGGGCCTTGATCCGGCCAAGGTGCAGATCAGAATTGATTGCCCCCATATCCGGGTTCTTCAGGCCATGACCCACTTTGAGGTTGCCTGCGCGTTCCGTAAGGATAGCGAGGACTTCATCACGCAAGGACTTGTGCAGAATGAGCCGGGAGCCTGCTGAGCAGATCTGACCGGAGTTGGAAAAAATCGCCCAATAGGCGCCATCTGCGACCTTTTCAGGGTCCGCATCTTCAAAGGCCACCAGCGGGGACTTTCCGCCGAGTTCCAGCGTAAGCCGGGTGACATTCGGGGCCGCCATTTGCGCGACATTGACGCCGGTGGTGACGGAGCCCGTAAAGGTCAGTTGCTTGATCCGGGGATCCCGGGCAAGTTTGGCACCAACATCGCTCCCAAGGCCGGTCACCACGTTGACCAGTCCGTCCGGCACACCGGCCTCGCCCAGGAGCTCAGCCATCACAAGTGCGGTGAATGGTGTCGTCTCTGCGGGCTTGGCAACAACAGAACAGCCCGCGGCAAGGGCAGGGGCAACGCCACGCGCAAACGTGGACGTTGGATAGTTCCAGGGAATGATGTGGCCGGTGACACCCACCGGCTCGCGAACCGTAAAGGCGGTCAAGTCCGGGCCAAGGTTCACCGACCGGCCGTCCAGCTTGTCGGCAGCGCCCGCATAATATTCAAACAGCCGCGCAGAACTTTGAACATCGCCTTGGGCCTCTGCCAGCGTCTTGCCGCTGTCGAGGACTTCCAGGACCGCGAGGCGATCTGCGTTTTCGCGAAAGACACGGGCGACGTTGTTCAGAACGCGGCAGCGCTCGGACGGCAGAGCACGGGCCCAGTCTTTGGCAGCTTTTTCGGCCGCCTCGATTGCCGTGTCCATATCGGCCTCGGTGCCGAGCGAAAACTCGGCAAAGGCCTCGGCACGGGCCGGATCGAAACTTTCCATCTTCCGGTCAGAGGCGGAAGTGAACCGCCCGCCAATGAAATGGCCATCCGGGAGGCCATCAATGCGTCCGGTGGAAAGGTAGTTGGCGGCAAGGTCTTGAACAGTCATGCGGAGGCTCTTTTGTGATCTTCCAGAATTATATCAGCGCCCTTCAGGGCAAGCATCATGGTGGGGGCGTTGGTGTTGCCTGAGGTAATGTTCGGGAACGTCGACGCGTCTACCACACGGAGGCGCTCTATACCGTGAACTTTCAAACGGTTGTCGACAACCGACGTTTCGGCACTTGCACCCATCCGGCACGTTGAAACAGGATGATAGACCGTCCCGGCACGGGACCGGAAATCGTCCAGGAGGCCTTGATCGTCCAGCTTCAAAAGGTCTGGTCCGGTAGGCCGGGCGACGATCGCCTGTAAGGCCTTGCTCGCCATGATCTTCTGACAAAGCCGGCCGCCGGAGATAACCGTGTTCCGATCTTCGTCCGTCGACAGGGAGTTCGGCTGAATGGATGGCGCGACAGAACAGTCTGCGCTCTTGATATCGATCCGGCCCCGGCTGGTCGGACGGGCCGGCTGGGCGCAGATGATGAAGCCGTTGAAGGGATCAAGGGTAAAGCGGGAGGAACCGCCGGAGGATTTCATCTGATAACTGATCGGATTGAAATAGATTTGCTGATCCGGCTGGGTGAGCTCCTTGCGCGAGCGCAAAAAGCCACCGCATTGGTTGACCGACAGGGCCAAGGGGCCTTTGCGCGACAGGGCATATTGGAACGCTGCGCGCATTTGGCCGATCAGTGGCCGCAGAACCGCATTCAGCGTAGGTTCATGGGCTTGAAACGTGTAATTCGCAGCCAAATGATCCTGCAGGTTTCCGCCCACATTGTCGTTGGCTTGGACGACCGGAAGGCCAAACGATTGCAGAAGCTGCCCGGGTCCAACACCAGAGAGCTGAAGCAGTTGAGGTGAGGCAATCGCACCGGCAGACAAGATAACTTCCCGGCGGGCGGTCAAAACTTCGCCGGATACCAATTGAACGCCGGTTGCGCGCTGTCCCTCAAAGAGGATGCGTTTTGCCTGTGCGGCTGTGCGCACTGTCAGATTTGGGCGTTTGAGGGCGGGGTGCAAAAAGGCGCGCGACGAAGAGCACCGAAGTCCAGCTTTCGTGTTGATGTGGTAGATCCCGGCCCCTTCGGGCTGATCGCCATTGAAATCTTCCGACAAAGGCAGGCCGGTTTCAGTGATCGCAGCAAAGAAATGACGGTTCAGCGTGTGGATCTCGCGGGAAATGTCCTGGACATTGATTGGCCCGTTTCCGCTTTTACTTCCATCCGCACCGGTCTTTGTTTCCAGGCGCTCGAAGGTTTCACGCACCGCGGACCATGACCACCCATTTGCGCCTGAGCCTTCCCAGTCGTCGTAGTCTTGCGGCAAGCCTCGGCAATACACCATGGCATTGATAGACCCTGAACCCCCGAGCATTTTGCCGCGTGGCCAATAGAGCGACCGGCCATTCAGTCCGCTGTCAGCTTCGGTCATAAATTGCCAGGTGCGTTTTGGATCGGCGTAGAGCTTGCCGTAGCCAAGTGGCAGTGAAACCCACGGTGAATCGTCGGCCCCTCCCGCTTCCAGAAGTAGCACCGTGGTCCCTGGATCCGCACTCAAACGTTCGGCCAAAATGCAGCCCGCCGAACCGGCGCCCACAATGATGTAATCGGCAGTTTGCAAGGTCGGATCTGCTCCGGTCATTCGATCGCTCCAGTAACTGTCCATGAGTTTGCAAAAAGCCTGAAGCGAAAAATCATTTGGTATAACATTGAAAAAATTTGAAAGAGGCAACGGGCGCACAATGAGAAATGGATCGATCTTCAACACAATCCAGCGGCTGAGAACCTTGGATGGCCTATAACCTTCCGCCCTTGCCGTGGTTGAGAGCGTTCGAAGCAGCGGCCCGGCTGGGAAATTTCACGCGTGCCGCCGAAGAACTCCTGATTACGCCGGCCGCTGTTAGCTATCAGGTGCGCCAGCTGGAGCAGCAGCTCGGATATCCATTGTTTGATCGCCTGCACCGGGAGTTGAAGCTAACCCGGCTCGGGCAGACCTATCTGCCGTCGGTGGAAAAAGCATTTGCCGATCTCTCGATTGCGACTGTCTCGGTCTTTGGCGGGCGGGAGCGCAAGCCGGTCCGGTTCCGCTGCCTGTCCAGTTTCGGGCACCTCTGGATGATCCCTAGGCTTGCGGCTTTTCAGGCGGAGAACCCCGGTATTGACGTTCAAATGATCTCCGCCGCCTGGGCGGAGACCCTCAATCCGGATCTTTTTGAGATTGATGTGCGGTTTGGCGATGGAACCTGGAGTGACGGCGCTGTTGAGTTCCTGGTCAACGACCCGGTGATCGCCGTTTGCCATCCTGATCTTGCGTTGGACAGCACGAAGAGCGACGTGGAACAGCTCAGTCAGGCTGTCCGGCTCGACATCATGGGCGTTCTTGATACATGGGAGAGCTTTTTCCGTCTTTATGGCCATGCAGTTCCGGGGCGGTCGGGGCTGCAGGTGGACCAAACTCTGTCCGCCCTCGAGCTGGCGGCCCTTGGTCATGGCCATGCACTCGTTTTGGAAACGCTCGCCAAACCCTATCTGGAAAGTGGGCGGCTCATTCGTTCGACGGACAAGGTCATTACAAGCCGGCACAGCTATTATTTGGTGACGTCCGGACCCCGCCAAGCCCTAAGCCCTGAGGCCCAGGCCTTTTGCGACTGGCTGATCCGGGAAATGCGGTCCTAGAGCCCGGGGCTCTAGTCAAAATTGAAGGTGAAACTGAAGAGGCGCTCGATCGGATCTGTCACTTTCGGGTCGGTATAGCGATTGAGATCTAGAAGACCAGCTTCAACAGCATCTTGTGCGTCCAAGGCAGCTTGAATCTGATCAAAAACCATCCAGAACTCTGCATGTGTCCGCCGGATGCCGAAGGCCTCTACCAGGCGCTGAAACTCTGTCTGACTGCGAACAGCGCTCAATGCCTCGACAAACTCGGGCAGCGCAGCCTCTTTCACTTGGAAGATAAAGTTCGGGTAGCTGCTGAACTGGCCCGGAACAATCGTCAATGCGTCATCTTCCGGCTTGCGGCGCAAATCCTCGTTGAAGACGAAGGCAACGTTGCTGTGTGCCATGTCGTGCACCAGCGTGTAGATCTCGTCGTTCTCCGCGCGCTCCACAACAAGCACGGCGATGTCGGGCATGAACTTTGCAAACGGCGCGGGTTTCACTGTCAGCGGGTGCAGCTGGCCGGCTGGTGTCTCAGGCGAAGCACAAGCGTCCCCGGCGCAGCGGTTGATCGGGTCGGCCTTCGGCCAGAGGCCTGGCTCAATCTGAAGGAGTTCGTTCAGAAATTCGGCCTTTGGTGTTTGGGTCTGAAAAGTTATGCCGGTTGGTGTTTCGGTATCGAGAGGCGCTTCTTTCCATCGGTCGACAAGGGAAACGAGAGTCCCCTGGTACCAGGAGCTGTGGAGCGGGTCCCGGCTTTTGGGAGGCAGAAAGGAGAGGAACATGCGTTCGCCCTCACGGCGCAGGCTGTCCATGTAGAGACGCGTTGTCAGCTGGTGTTCGACATTTCCGAAGACGTCGAACCCGGCGACAAGATTGTAGTAGATCCGTTCAAACAGAGGGAAATCGATCACCCAGGCGGTTTCAGGTATGGATCCCGCAAAGCCGCGCACCACAGATGCGGATGAGAAGTTCCGGTAGACGGTCAACCGGGCATCATGGTTGTTGCCATCCCCGTCCCAGATGTCCTGATAATCTAAGCCGCCGGTTGTCCGGGCAGCATGCCTGTAGCGGGCCTGCCGAAACTCCTGATACTTGATGGGGCCAAGTGTCAGAAAATTACGCATCCGGCCCGAAATCGAGCTGTCTGAGGCGGCGACCGGCAGTTCCAGAATGGGCGTTGCCTGTGGCAGATAATCAGGGTCGGTCACAGAAAGGTCGGCATCAGGATCGAGGAACGACACCCAGAAGCGGTCCTCGATCACATTCACCGCGACCTGGCCATAACACACCGGTCCACGGATGAACGAGCGGACAAAATAGAGTGCGTTGTCGAGCAGGAATTGATAGCGGCTGCGGGCCGGGATTGCCGCGAAGGTCGAGAGCGGATTGCCGCCGGCGGCCGTGGAATAGGCTGGCAGGGCATCTAACGACCAGTCGGGTTTCAGGAACAATTCGGTGTAGCGGGCAAGCCGCTCCCGTCCGATTTCATAGACGATGTGCTGCTTGTGCAGGATCGTCTCGTTCAACGGGACCAGACGGTAGAAGAAACGGCCGCCTGGATCATCAAAGGGGCGGCGTGACGCAATTTCATCGGCCGGTTCACCCGGTGCAGTTCTGGACCGGATCAAACGGAAAAAGCGGTCCGGCTGATCGCCTTCTAGGTGCAGGTGCGCCAGAAACAGATGTTCGTAGATGTAGCGGGCAACGAGTTTCGATTTCAGCGCCGTTTGATTGAAGAACCCTTCGATTTCAGCCACCTGCGCCGAGACACCTGGTGGGAGATCAACGGGCTCCACGGCGCCGGGCGCCCCGGCCTTGGCCCAGGCAAGTAAAATCCGGTAGTCGCTTTCTGGAAGCGGAGCCATACCGTAAGGCATACCGCCAAACTGATGATCGTTCAGATAGTCTGCCGTTTCATGTGGCGCAGGGCACGACGTGTCCCGGTTCAATCCGAGCTCAACTTCGTCTGGCAATGGCGCGCCCAGTTTAAACGGATTGTCGCGCCCGGCCTGCAGCAATTGTAACAGCGTCGAAGGTTGTTCTGATGTTCCCGTGACCGGAAAGAATCCCTTTTGCCGCCATTCCGGAACCGTCTTCGCATCGATCCTCAACCGCGTCATTGGCGCATCGTCGAGGCGGGAGGATTCGTAGACCTTTTGCTTGCTTGCTCCTCTGGCCCATCCATCCGGAGAGGAGAGTTTGAGTTGGCAGGGGGCATCATAGCAGCCGTGACACACCACGCAGCGGTTGTTTAGAACATCCCGAACCTGCGTTTGAGGGGAGTGTTGCGCCTGCGCAGGACTGACAATCAGGAGGCCAAGCCCCACCCACGCCAGAGCGGGTTTGACCCTGCCGAAGGTTGTGCCTTTAAGGAGTGCCAAATAGGGGCTCAACACGTGTGGCATCTCCCGTCATTCCTGATCTTCAGGCGGTTTCGTTGTCGAGCCCTTGTAGGCGATGAGATACCCATAGAACGCATAAGCCGTAATCGCCCCTACGATGATCGCCCAAGTTTGGTTGTCATTGTAATATTCTACGCCCGTCCAGGCTGCACAAAAGCCGACGATCAGGATCCGCCTCCAGAGAGGATCCAGCCAAGGATGTTCAAATCCACCAAACACAAATTTGCCTTTCTTCTTCGCCATCAGTGGCGATGACTGGCTTCGGGGCTTCCTTAAGGTAAGGTGTCAAGATGTTGCGTAACAATGTGAAATTCCATCAGCCTTCGCCTTTTTGCCTTGCAACATTGGTCACAAGAGAACAGGGTAATCAAGCTGGCCGATGCTGAAAAGGCCATCTGCATCATGATACCATTCATGTTTACCGGCACCGCGACATGCTGAATTCGCTTGACCTTCTGACCGCCAATGACACACCGGGCCAACACCCGCCCTCCTACTATGCTGCAACAGCACGATGGCAGACGACCTATGCACCGTTAGATGGGCCACGGGCTGCCGATGTGGTGATTGTCGGTGCCGGTTATACTGGGCTTTCCGCGGCACTTCATCTCGCCGAGCGCGGCTTGGACGTTGTTCTTCTTGAAGCCAACCGCGTCGGTTGGGGCGCGTCCGGCCGCAACGGAGGACAAGTCGGATCCGGTCAGCGTGTCGAACAGGATGTCCTGGAAACCCGTCACGGCATGTCTCATGCAAAACTTCTTTGGGATCTGGCGGAGGATTCCAAAGCGCTTGTCAAAGACCTGATCGCGAAACACGAGATCGCCTGCGACTACACGCCTGGAATTCTTCACGCCGATCATCGCAAGTCCTACGTGGAAGACAGCCGCGACCACGTCGAACACCTCCGGCTGACCTATGGCTACGAGCAAATCAGGTTTGTCGATGGTGATGAGATCGGCGACATGGTCGGCAGTCCGAAGTATTTCGGCGGATCGCTGGACATGGGCGCCGGACACCTCCACCCGCTGAACTATGCGCTGGGCTTGGCACGCGCTGCAGATAAGGCGGGCGCAAAGATCTTTGAAGAAACCAAGGTGACCGGCATAGAAGAGCAAGTGTCCGGCGGTGTGCAGGTCACAGCGGACACCGGCACTGTGAAAGCCCGTCACCTGATCCTTGCCTGCAATGGCTATCTCGGCAAACTCAACCGGGAAACGGCTGCGCATGTCATGCCGATCAACAACTTCATTGTTGCGACGAAGCCGTTTTCCGAGGACGAAGCGCGGACCCTGATCCGCGACAATGTCGCAGTCGCCGACAGCAAGTTCGTGATCAACTACTTCCGTCTGTCTGCTGATCGGCGTTTGTTGTTCGGCGGCGGCGAGAACTACGGCTATCGCTTCCCGGAGAACATCAAGTCGTTTGTCCGCAGGCCGATGACTGAGATTTATCCGCAGCTGGCGGACGTCGAAATCGACTATGGCTGGGGTGGAACTCTCGCGATCACTCCAAAGCGGATGCCCTATTTCGCACGCGTCAAACCCAACATCCTGACCGCGACGGGCTATTCCGGACATGGCGTTGCAATGGCAACGCTTGGAGGGCAGCTTCTGGCCGAAGCCATCGCTGGAACCGCAGGCCGGTTTGATGTCTTTGAACGGCTTGATATTCCGGCGTTCCCGGGGGGCGACAAATTGCGTTCTCCGCTGCTCGTCCTAGCTATGACATGGTTCTCACTGAGGGATCGGCTCGGCATCTAAAATGCTTCAAAAGACACAAGATCAGCGGCAACTGGCGGGAAGCTATTGGGAGGCGAGCAGGCCCGCAGTGCGCACGGACCGTCAGCTGATGGGCAATGCGCTGTTTGATGTTGCGGTGATCGGTGCCGGATTTGCCGGGTTAAGTGCTGCGATGAAGCTGGCAGCAGCTGGTGTTTCAGTCTGCGTTCTGGAAGCAGAGCATGTCGGCTACGGAGCCTCAGGCCGGAACGGTGGATTTTGCTGTTTGGGCGGGACAAAACTGAGTGTGCACCAGCTTGTCCGGCGTTTCGGTTTGGAAGAAGCGCGCAAGTTTCTTGCCTATCAAGTCGCCGGCATCAACCAGGTCGCTCAGCGGATAAAAACTTGGGGGATTGACGCCGACTGCCATTCCAAAGGCGAAATCACCTTGGCGCACAGGCCAAAAGACCTGGACGGTTTGAGGGCTGAAGCGGCCTACCTGAAGGAGAATTTCGGGATCAAGTCACGGGTGCTGGACAAAGCAGCGCTGGACGAAGAAGGCTACGGCGGTCCCGGCTTTCACGGCGGTCTCCACATCCCCTACGGGTTTGCGCTCAATCCGATGGCCTATCTCTTTGGCCTTGCAGATCAAGTGCGCAGGAAGGGTGGGCGGATCTACGGCAAGTCCCCGGTGAATGGCATGAGCCGCGATGGGGATCGATGGCGGCTTGATACCGAACATGGCTTCGTGCGCGCAAAAGGTGTCGTGCTTGCCGGCAACGGTTATGCGAAGGAGACCGTGCCCAAATGGCTTCACGGACGAACGCTCCCGGTCATGTCGTCCATCCATGTGACGCGCCCAATGTCCGAGGATGAGTTGTCCGCTCAAGGCTGGACGTCGCAGACGATGGCGTCAGACTCCCGTATTTTGCTGCATTACTTCCGGCTGATGCCTGATCGCAGGTTCCTGTTTGGAACACGCGGCGGAATATTCGAGACCGAACCGTCCCTCAAAGCCATGCACAAGCGGGCAAGGCAGGATTTCGATCAGATGTTTCCCGCCTGGGAGAACGTTGAGAGTGAATATCAGTGGTACGGCCGCGTCTGCCTGTCCCGCAACCTGACCCCGTTTGTCGGTGAAATCCCTGGGATGGACGGTGTTTATGCGGCAATGGGCTGGCATGGAAGTGGAATTGCCATGGCCTCCTTGTCCGGAGAAAAAGCCGCGGGTCTGATATTAGGCACCGTGCGCCCTGAAGACCTGCCTGCCGCTCTGCAACAGCCGTTCAAACGTTTCCCGCTGCCTTCGTTGCGCAAGCTCTATTTGCAAGGAGCCTACTGGTGGTACGGATATCAGGACCGCTAAGCTTTTGAGGAAATCCAGTTTGGTATCGCAGGTCAAAGATGGCGGCAGGGTCTAAATCAGAGCTTCTTCAGATCACCGAAAAGGAATGGAGCAAACTCAAGGATGTGCTTGATGCCTTTCCGGCTATGCAACGCCTGGAAAAGGATGAAGACGGCATCAGCCCCAAGGACATCGTGGGACACCGTGCGCACTGGATCGAGTTGTTCTTGAAATGGTACCGGGATGGTCAATCGGGCGCACCGGTCCACATCCCCGCTAAAGGCTACAAATGGTCGGAAACGCCGCGCTACAATGCCGATTTGAGAGCGCGTCAATCCGGCTTTTCTTGGGTCTCTGTCCGCACACTGCTTGAGACCAACCATTTTGAATTGCTGGCCCTTATCGAAAATCTGACTGACAAAGAGCTCTATGGCGCGCCGATGAAGGGGAGCCAGAGCAAATGGCCCGCTGGCCGTTTTGCAGAAGCTGCCGGTGCAAGCCACTACCGGTCGGCTGTCAAATATCTCCGGAAACGGATGCGCGCAGCCAAAGCCGGATAAATACTGCCATTGCATCCAGCGATACCAACGCCCATCTCGGGCTAAGTGAGAGTTGGAGGATTGATGGCGGTCGGAGACTTCGTTTGGTGTGACCTGTCCACCTTGCGCCCTGAGACAACCAGGCCTTTTTATCGAGACCTTTTTGGTTGGGACTATTCGGTCAACCAGCTGCCAGATGGCTCCGACTATGCCGTAGCTAAAAGCAGGGCTGGTGAAGCTGCTGGCATTTTCGAAATGCCCGGAAAATTCCAGGAGATGAAGCTCCCCAGCTTCTGGATGGGATACATCGAGGTTGGGGATGCTGATGCGGCGGTGGCCTCAGCGCGAGAAAATGGCGGCAAGGTTGAGCTGGGTCCGGTGCCATTTCAGGACGGTGCCCGCATCGCGTTGATCCGGGATCCGCTCGGCGCTGGCTTTACCGTCATTGAGAACAGCGGCCTGCCAGTGCGTTCGGATAATGCCCTTGAAGGCTCAATGATTTGGAATGCGCTTTATGTTTCAGACGCCGCCCGGGTCATCAGCTTTTACGAGCACTTGTTTGGCTGGCGTTTCAAGCCGTCATCGGGAGCTGGAGAAACCTACAGCCATTATCAGATCCTCAATTCCAATGGGCGTCATGTTGCAGATCTTGTGCAAGCTCCAGAAGCGATCCGCGGCTCTTTCGAGTTCTGGGGCATACATTTTTCGGTTGCCGACCGAGATCGCGCCAAAGCGACCGTCGAGGCCAAGGGCGGAGCGGTTCTTTACGAGGACGATGATGCGGTCCTAGTGCAGGACCCGGATTGCGCGGCGTTCTTCGTGGCTGTGCCCAAAGCTCGTGCATCGAGTGAGGACGCCTCGGCGTCCAAGTCCCTTTTCCGTTATTGGAAGCCTGCGGCCGCGCTCGCCGTGTTGTGGGGGGCATTTTTGCTGGACCAGTCCTGGGTCTGGGGGCTGATATTCCTTGCCTGGGCCATTCCGGCACTTCGCACCGGAGAAACGCATCTCATCGAACCGGTTCGCAAACGCGAAACACCCGTTCTGTTTTGGTCGATTACGCTTACCTGGATCATTTTGAGCGCCGCTGTGCTGATATACGGCCTCTAACGCGATATTGGCTCTCAACTAATTGCCGCTGCGCCCCACGCCAATGGTGCCTTTCGCATCTACGCGTTCGAATACAGTGCCTCCTTGCTATTCTTTTTGTAGCGTACTATTGCTATGAAAAGAATAGCATGAGGTCTTGTGATGATAACCTTGCTGCCGGCAGTCGCCGCTTTGTCGGCGTCATTTGGTTGGGCATCTGGAATTGTCTTGGCCCAGTGGCCGGCCCGTCAGCTGGGTACTTTTGAGTTTACGAGAATTCAGCTAATCGCGTGTGCGGCCATGATGTCTTTGGTGTCATCAGTGCTGGGCCTTTGGCCGGCCCCTGCCACCATCGACATCCCGGCATACACTTTGAGCGTGGTCGGCGGTGTCTTGCTCGGCAACCTTGCCATGATCGAGTGTCTCCGACGGGGAGGCCCGCGTCTGACGGAACTGCTTTTGTGCTCGAAGGCGCCTCTAGTTGCGTTGATGGCCTACATTTGGCTCGGCGAAACGCTGTCTCTTTCGGACATCACAGGTGCAGGCGTAGTTATCACGGGCATTGTTCTAGCGATCCAGGCCAGTCACGCGGATGAGGTGCCGATAACCGGTGCTCGCAAAATCCTGGGCCCAGTGGTTCTATTGGGGATTGCAGCCGCCGCTCTTCAGGGAGGTGGGTTTCTTGCCGTCAAGCCGATGCTTGAGCAAGGTGCAGAGCCCATTGCCGTGGCGGCCATTCGCCTTACAGGTGCAGCCGGTCTTGTTGTTTTGATTAGCCTGTGGCCAGCGGCGATCTTCAAGCCAAAATCCGAGCCTAACGCTTATCTTCTTGTGCGCACGATCTTGCCAGGCGTCATTGGCTACGGATTTTCTTCGTCTCTGTTGCTTTATGCCTTTGCGCACATGGAGGCAGGGATCGCGGCGGTGCTGGGATCCCTATCCCCGCTGTTTGTGCTGCCGATCCTGTGGCTGAAAACAAAAATGCGCCCGGACCCCAGGGCCATTGCGGGCGCATTCCTTGCGGTGACTGGCACCGCCATCATTGTTCTGGGTTAAAGTCCTAGTCGAATTCGGGACCGCGAACCCGGTATGGGGTGATCTCCCGCCATGCCTTCATCAAAGTGTCCAGCTCATCATCCCCGTGCGGCGGCAGCATAATCTGGATCTTGACCAGGAGGTCGCCATGACCGCCGTTTTTGGTCGGCAAGCCTTTGCCCTTCAAACGCATGGTCTTGCCGCTGGAGGTATTCTCCGGAATGGTCAGATTGACAGCGCCGGTCAGGGTCGGTGTCCGGATCTTTGCGCCGAGGATCGCCTCATAGAGTGTGATCGGCAAATCCAGATGAAGATCGGAGTCTTTCACGTCGAACAGTTTGTGCGTCTTGAAGCGGACCTCAATCAGGGCATCGCCTGCAGGACCACCTTGATCGCCCGGATGGCCCTGACCTTTCAACCGGATCTTTTCGCCCTCAACGACGCCTTTGGGAAGTGTGACATTGACGGTTTTACCGCTCGGGAGCGTAACCTGAGCCTTGCCGGAGTTGAGAATATCCTCCAGCGACACGGCGGCTATCAGATCTGCATTCGCGCCTTTGGAGGGAGGGGACCGGCGCGCCTTGGCGCCGCCTGCACCTGCAAACCCGCTGGCACCTGGACCCGCACTTCCGCGCGCTCCACCACGGCCGCCAAAACCACCCAAAATGTCATTCAGGATGTCATCGAACCCGCCGCCGCCTGCAGCTCCGCCGGAGGAGCGGAATCCACGGGAGCCACCGGCTGCACCAAAGTCTTCAAATCCGGAAAATCCGTCAAAACCACGCGACTGGAATTTCTGCTTGCCCTCGGCATCAATTTCGCCGCGATCAAACTGGGCCCGCTTGTCCTTGTCGCCGATGATTTCATAGGCTTGGTTTACTTCGGAAAAGCGCTGCTGCGCCCCCGGATCGTCCTTGTTCTGATCCGGGTGGTACTTTTTGGCCAATTGCCGAAAGGCCTTTTTGATGTCGCCCTCGCTGGCGGATTTCGCCACCCCGAGAACGCTGTAGGGATCCCGCATTCGTCTCACCAGTGTTCACAAGATTGCCGGTCTGGACCGCTTGTGCCGGTCTTGATGCCTGTCACAAGGCACTGCCTGCATATCGTTGTCCGACCATCGTTACCTTAGATATCGTAACGGATAGGAAAAAATTCCAGAGCGCCGACGGTGGACCCTCGGTTCTTTTACAGCGAATTTTCCGTTGTTCAAGCGTCAGCGACTGTGAGCGCTGTGACGGCAAACTTCTGCGTAATGTCCCGGCAAGCTGTGCCGGAGTAGAGTTTGATGCCGCTGATGGTGTTGGCGGTGGTTTTGAAACCAAGGCACCCGGTCTGCGTAAACGCAGTCGAATTGATTTCGGAAATTGTTCCAGAATTTCCGCTGATACCGTTCAGCCACGGCAGTTTCAAGTCGCCCAGGCCCGCTCCGCTCGCCAGATCCTGGTCAAGGGTGTCAAAGTTCTTCGCAATGGATTGCCGGTCCTCAACGCTGAGATCTGTGTAGGCTTCATCTGCCGCTGAGGGAATGGATCCCGTCAGAATGGTCGGTGTTTTCAAGTCATCGGTGCCTACCTGCATGCCAACCTGGCTGCATCCCGATGTGGTCAATCCCATGACAAGTGCGCACACCACTGCGTATTGGCTTTTCAGGGGGTGGATCTTGTTGGGTCTGGCAGTATATGAACGCTTACGGCGCATCACTTGATAGCCTTTCTCAAGGGCGGCATCTTCTTGCCGTTCCTCCGGCCATCGAATCCTTCGACAGGGTACCAATGACAGACCTCAAGAATCCCCATGAAGAGTTAACAAAAGGTGACTTTGTTGAGGCAGAGAAACCATTTGAGCTGTTTGATGAATGGCTTGAGGAAGCCAAAACGACCGAACCCAACGATCCGAATGCTTTGGCGCTGTCGACGGTTGATCCGGACGGGTTGCCAAATGTACGCATGGTTCTCCTGAAGGGTTTTGATGAAACCGGGTTTGTTTTTTACACAAACCTGGAAAGCGCCAAGGGCCGTGAGCTGTTGTCGGCTGGTAAGGCAGCCATGTGCTTCCATTGGAAGTCGCTGCGGCGGCAGATCCGAATCCGGGGCGAGATTGTCCAGGTGTCCGCCGAAGAAGCGGATGAGTATTATCAGTCCAGGCCGCGCGGCAGCCGTATCGGTGCCTGGGCCTCCCGCCAATCTCGGCCGCTGGAGAGCCGGTTTGCATTGGAAAAGGAAGTTGCCAAATACACGGCGAAGTTCGGCATTGGCGAAATTCCACGCCCAGAACATTGGTCTGGTCTGCGCTTGATCCCAAGTGAGATTGAGTTTTGGGCGGACCGGCCCTTCAGGCTTCATGACCGGGTAAAGTTTACGAGGTCCAGCCCGTCTGAACAGTGGAGTAAAGAGCGCCTTTACCCCTAAACCAGCTCAGAGCAGCCGGAGCCAGCGGAACAGGAAGAAGGTCACTCCGACGGAGATGACCATTAGACCAATGGCAAACAGGAATCCCATTTGCCATTGGAGCTCCGGCATATTTACGAAATTCATGCCGTAGATCGACGCAATCAGTGTCGGCGGCAAGAAAATCAGGCCAAGAACCGTAAAGATTTTCGCGATCTGGTTTTGCTCCATGGAGACCAGGCCAACGGTGGCATCCAAAAGAAACGTCAGTTTGTTGTCGAGAGCATCACCGTGCTCCTTGATGGAATGGATGTCCCGCCCATACATCTTGCAATCGGTCAGTTGGTCGTCGCTGAGATTGAAGCGCTTGGCATGGGTGGTCATGTAGAGCACCATCCTTGCCAGTCCGGCGCACACATCGTGCATCTTGGCAACTCTCAAGCCAATCCGTCCCAGTTCCCTGATCGCGTCCCTGTAGCTGGCGGTTTTCCGTGTGTTGAGGCCGTCACCGAACACTTTCAGCGCAAGGTCGTCATAACAAGCAGACGCGGTTTCCATTTCGTCGGCGCAGCGGTCGACGATGATGTCCAACAGCGCGAACATGATCGCAGGTCCAAGATGCGCGATCGTCGCGTCCGATTGTACTTTTCGGGCCAAAAGTGTCAGGGATTTCGGCTCACCGTATCTAACGGTCACCAGGCGTTTTGCATTCAGAACAAAGGTCACGGAAGACCGGACCGGATCCAGGGTATGAGACACAGCAGGCATTTGTGCCGTCATCACGACCGCGCCAGGTTCCAGATAGAAGCGTTCTGACGTTTCGATTGAGGTGATTTCGTCCCGGTTTGGGATCTCGGCCCCCATCAACCGCTCTGCCTTGGTCCGCTCTTCTTGCGTTGGACTGATGAGGTCAATCCACACGGAGGTTGATGGCAGGGCTACGTCATCGGCAAGCTCGATACGTTCCAGGCCATTCACTGACGGGCAATAGGCAATGATCATTCAGACAAGCTCCACCCAGATTGCAATGCAATCGACACTCTGGAGCTTGCCCAAAATAACTGGGCGCACGCAACCACTTTTGCGGCTATTTCAATAACATACCCTGACCAACAAACAGTGTTGACGGATCAGCCAAACGCTGGGGGGTTGCACGCGCTGTTGCTGCGCATGCAAAAGGGTTTGACGGTATGTCGTTTGTTTTTGAACCGGAAGGCGATGCCTGATCGCCTCCGAATACGCCTGACGGATTATTTTCCGGAGGTCTTTTTCGAGAACGGACGCAAGCACAATGCTGCAGCGTTTAGGGCTGCGATGCCGACTGGCTTGTAGAGGCTTTCAAGTTTTGCTCCAGCCTGTGCAGTTTGTGCAGGGCGGGCAGTTTGATCAGACATTGTTCCGTTCCGTCTTTCTGTCTCAGTTTTTGATCGATGCGGCTTAAGAGTGTTTCCATCCGCAACCGGTGATGTGGTGCCGGAATAAGGCGCTTAGATGACATTTTGTCCATTTTTCGCTTTTTCTTATCCGGATAAACGTAGGATGCCCCGACGTTCCGTGTTCGGCTACTCAAAAAGGATGTCAGGTTGTTACCAACTTGGTTCAAACGTGAACAGTTGCGGTAAGGCTTTCTTAACGAACCGGGTGAGCGTATTGGTTGCGAAGTATTTCAGGCCGGAGACCGATGTATTGCCAGGGACATCAGACACATGCCAGCTTTGCCGACATGGTTAGGAATGCTAAACAGGCGGTTGGAAACTGAACGCAAGGTCACATGAAGCAATACCCGGCTCACAGATCAAAAGCTGCACCAGCCAGCCGCACTCTCGGGGCGCTTGGGTTCGCGCTGGCTTTGGTCACCTTGGTGACGCAACGTTTTGACCTTCTGACACCCGATACATTCGTTTTGTCCCTCTCTGTGGCAGCCGTTTTGGCCGTCACGGCCATGCTGTGTGGGCTGATTGCATTTGTCCGGATCTGGAGCCGTGGCGGCGGCGGTATCGGATCTTCCATACTTGGTGTCATGTTGGGTGCCGTTGCGCTGTGTGCACCTGCAGCCGTTTTGGGACTTCTCATCGTGGATCCGGAGCTCACGGATGTGACTACGGACCCGGACGAGCCTCCGCTGCTGGTGGAGGTTCTGCCGCAGTCGGACCAGGCTGTGTTGGTCTGGATGGCGTCGCATGTCCGGAACACGGCCTGGACCCAGTACCAGGAGGCCATGCGCACTGAGAGGTCAGCTGCGGAGCTTCAATTGGAGCTCTACCCGGACATTGTTCCACGGCGCTACCGGATAACTCCGGGCGAATTGCACGCGGCTGCAAAGAAGGCGGTTAATGAGCTGAACTGGCGGGTTGTTGATGAACTTCCGCCCGACCTCTTGGATGCGCCAACCGCGTTATGGGCCGAGGAAACCACTCAGCTGTTGGGCCTTAAGCATGATATTGCACTAAGGGTCCGCCCGGATCCGGTCGGTGCGCTCCTTGATGTCCGTTCCAGATCTCAGTCGCCTTTACGTGAGTTTTCAGGCAATGCGGATGTCATTCGAGGTCTCATGGCTGAAGTCGACCGGGTCCTTCTTGAAACCTACGGCGATCTGGAGCGTCTGGCGGTTGAAGAGGCCGACCTTCAGGAAGACGCCCCTCTGGAAGTTTTTGAGCGCGACCGGGAAACAATCCCGCTGCCGAGTTTCAAGCCCTACTTTGAAGATGATGAAGGGCTCTCTGCCGATGCCTTCGAGCTGGATGATCTCGAAGGATAATATCTATCGATTACGCCGTTAGCCGGAACGTCGCGTCCAGCGCGAGGCTCGGATCAGCCACTGTCCTTCCGCGTTCGGTCAAATCCTCCAAGTGCGCAAACACCGACAGCCCTGCCGCACCATGTAGTTTGGGATCCACATCAGCGTAAAGCTTGGCAACGATCTCCGGAATGCTGCGTGGTTGCGTGCCAAGTTCATTCAGGATTGAGGCCTCGCGGGACAATCTGTGCTGTTTCAGCTGCTCAACATAGAGGGGCGCATTTGAAACAAGACCGCCATGCCCTGGCAGATAGGATGTCTCGGAGCGCGCAAGCAGCTTGTCGATGGAAGCCATGTAGTCGCGCATGGAACCGTCCGGGGCAGCCACAATGGACGTAGACCAAGCCATGACATGGTCTCCACTGATCAGCACGTCTTCGCCGGAGAGTGCAAAACACATGTGATTGGCGGTATGACCTGGTGTGGCGATGGCTTCAAACTTGATGCCTGCTGCTTCAAATACATCGCCATCCTGATACTCCTGATCCGGCACGTAGTCTTTGTCCCCGCTGGCATCCAGTGGATTGACTTCACCTTCCATGAGGGGGCGGGCCGCACGGTGCGGCGCGCATCCGATGATCTTTGCGCCTGAGCGTTCTTGAAGCATCCGGGCCGCGGGCGAGTGGTCCACATGTGTGTGCGTGACCAGGATAGCCTCGATCTGTGCGCCATCCGTCAGCGATAGCAAGGTGTTTACATGTTCTTCGTCCGCCGGGCCCGGATCCACAACAACCAGGTGCTTCTGGCCCAGAATGTAGCTGTTCGTGCCATGAAAAGTGAACGGGCCCGGGTTTCTTGCTGTCACGCGGCAAAGGCCGGGCAGGAGCTCCACGCGTTCCCCATAGCGCGGATCGAAGGATCGGTCATGTTTCATGCTAAGATGGTTCCTGAAGGATGGGACCGGACGTCATGCAATTGACGTTTGAATCGGATAACGCCCGTATGATGAAGCATCGAGCCCAAAACATGGGATCTTGTCAAACCCGATGAAACAAGATGTCGAAAACAACGCTGCCATGACGAGCCAAGTGGCATCGGAATTTGAATGCCGGTTTGAGAGCGTAATACCGCTCGCGCGGCTTGATGCGTTCAAGCTGGTTGTCGACCATCCGGAGCTTTGGTGGTGCCCGCCAATGAGTGAGGCCCCCAGCGGTGACCTTGATGTCCGCATAGAGCCCTTTGCTGGCGGCGCCTGTTACCAGATCGACGACAAGGGGCAGCGGCGCATCTGGGGCACCGTCCTTTCCATAGAAGAACCGCTCTACATTCGGATTTCTTGGCAGGTGGCGCAGGATGGCAGTTTGATCGCCGATCCGGCTGCAGCTAGCCGGGTCATGCTCAATTTTCGCGAGGCCGGAGAGGTGACGCGGGTTGAGGTCGTACACAACAAGTTTCTGCGGCATGGCGAGGAGGGCGGCGAATATATGCAGCTCATGATGCAATCGAACGGCTGGCCACGAATTTTGAAGAACATGTTAGAGGCGGCAAAAACGCTGAAGTGGAAATGATGCGCCTGCGTCAGGAAGCCGCCATTCTGTCGTTTAGCTGACATGCATTCTGTGCTAGGCGGAGTGCAAGTTTCCTGCCTTCACACTTTAACCTGCAAGGTGAGGTGTCGAAATAACCATAACCGGCGGACACCCAGAGTTCGTTTCAAACCCGCAAGCCCATGACCGTGTCTCAACCGCCTTTTGAAGACAGCCCTCAGATTTCGCCTGTGGAAACACCAAGGCGTCGCTTGAGGGATGCGCGGTGGGCGCTCTTGGCCAGCGCGGTCATTCTGACTGGTCTTGTGGTTGTGTATGAAATCCCGGTTTGGGTGGGGTTCCTCTGTTTTGCCGCCACTTTGGCAGCAACACTCTCAATTCCCCGCAACTCCGCCAGCCGACGGCTTAAGATCAATGCGCAGCGCAGAATGCGGCGCATGTGGCCTGGAACGGACATGAAGGTCACGGTCGATGCGTTGCCAACGCCGTGCTTCGTTGCAGATGCGCGTGGCATCACTCGGTATGTCAACGCACGGGCGATGGAGATTTACCCCGGCGCGAAACCGGGAGATCCGCTGTCGTTTTCCTTGCGGGCTCCATCGCTTTTGGAAGCGTTTGATCGCGCCTGTTCAAACGGCACTGCAGAGCGCATCAATTGGATCGAGAAGGTTCCAACAGAAACCTGGCTTGAGGCCTATATCGCGCCCATTCACGAGCCGGGTACTCAAGAAGGACAGGCGAGCAGCCGCAAGCCCGCTTTTGTTCTTGTCGTGGTCCAGGATCAAACGGAAAATCGGCGCCTTGAACGTATGCGGACCGATTTCGTGGCCAATGCCAGCCATGAACTGCGCACCCCACTCGCATCGCTGACCGGTTTTGTCGAGACCTTGCAAGGGCCAGCTCGCGACGACGCGGAGGCACGTGACCGGTTCTTATCGATCATGTTGGATCAGGCCGGACGGATGCGCCGGTTGATCGACGACATCTTGTCATTGTCGCGTATCGAACTGCGTGCCCATGTTCGCCCGCAAACTTCAGTCGATCTTTGCGAAATCGTCCGGCATACAAATGACGCTCTTGGGCCGTTGGCGCGCGACATGAACATGACGATCCGGCTGGATCTCCCCGAGACGCCGGTGATGATTTCGGGTGACCGGGACGAACTGATTCAGGTGACTGAAAACCTGGTCGAGAATGCGCTCAAATACGGCAGCACCGGCGAAGTCGTCGATGTCAGCTTGACCTCTAAACAGATGGGCGAGGGCGAGATCGCGTGGGAACTTGCCGTGCGTGACTACGGAGAAGGGATTGCTCCGGAACACCTGCCGCGCCTTACAGAACGGTTCTACCGTGTTGATGTTGATTCCAGCCGGGCCATGAAAGGCACCGGACTAGGCCTTGCGATCGTCAAGCATATACTCACGCGTCATCGCGCCCGGCTCGATGTCGAGAGCGCGCCGGGTAAGGGCGCCACGTTCAAGGTGATCATTTCCGGCTAGTGTCTGTTTCCGGGCCGAGCAACTGCGACTTATCCGGTTGCTGGATCGAAAGTCTTCATTGTCAGAATAACTTATGGGGCGAGTTCGCTGGCTAATCACGCGAACCGTGCTGGAACGTGTTCTACTACCTAAAGAAGCGGGTTCGAGGTGAGGAGACCTGAGAGCTTCTCTACTGCGTGTTAGTCACGCCATGGATTATGTGTCAATCGGAAGCGCTGGATGACACAAAGAAATGTAGAATTGTAAAATTAATCAATATATACAGATACTTATAATGTCATAAAACTGAAAAAAATCTGTCATAGAACTCTCATCCATCGGGCCTAGGTTCCGGGCAGCGCTTGGACGAAATCGCGTCCAGCGTGGATTTGCAAACCTTGACATTCAAAGGGAGTGGTCAAGTGAAATTTACGACCCTCGTTAGCGCAACTGCTCTTGCTGTTGCTTCCACTGCATTCGTTGGCGCCGCTCAGGCTCGCGACCAGGTTCAGGTTGCCGGTTCTTCAACCGTTCTTCCTTACGCTTCTATCGTCGCTGAAGTTTTCGGTGAAAACACCGACTTCCCGACACCGGTTGTTGAGTCCGGCGGTTCTTCTGCTGGCCTGAAGCGCTTCTGTGAAGGTGTTGGCGAAAACACCATCGACGTTGCAAACGCGTCCCGTAAAATCCGCGAAAAAGAGATCAAGGCTTGCGCAGAAAATGGCGTAACCGACATCATGGAAGTTCGCATTGGCTATGACGGGATTGTATTCGCATCCCAAAAAGACGGCCCGGCTTTCACCGCTTTCACACCGGTTCAGTGGCACAACGCTCTGGCTCCGAAAGTACTGGTTGATGGCGCTATCGTCGACAACCCGTACACAAAGTGGTCCGAAGTTGACGCTTCCCTGCCGGACGTTGAAATCGCTGCTTTCATCCCGGGCACCAAGCACGGCACTCGTGAAGTCTTCGAAGAGAAAGTTCTCCTCGTTGGTTGTGAAGAGTCCGGCGCTATGAAGGCGATGATGGACGGCGGCATGTCCGAAGACGACGCTGAAGACGCATGTCTTGCAGTTCGTACAGACGGCAAGTCCGTTGATATCGACGGTGACTACACCGAGACTCTGGCTCGCATCGATTCCAACCCGAACGGCGTTGGCGTTTTCGGTCTGGCGTTCTACGAGAACAACACCGACAAGCTGAAAGTTGCGACCATGTCTGACATCGCACCTTCCACAGAGACCATCTCCACTGGCGAGTATCCGGTTTCCCGTCCGCTGTTCTTCTACGTCAAGAAAGCACACATCGGCGTTATCCCGGGTCTGAAAGAGTACGCTCAGTTCTTCACAGCTGACGAAATCGCTGGCCCGCAAGGCCCGCTGGCTCAGTACGGCCTGGTTTCCGATCCGGAGCTGGCTGCTACTCAGGCTTCCATCGAAGCTGAAGAAACCATGAAGTAATCGAGCCTTCAGGTTCGAATATGAGGGGCGGCATATTCCGCCGCCCCTTTCTCCTTTTTGGAAATTTCATATAAAATCCGGGGAAGCAGATGCCTGTGGTCTGGCTCATCTTGATCGTACTCGCCATTGCGGTGGTGGGGTACGTACTCGGACGTGGTCGAGCTTTAGCAAGCGCAGGGGGCGAGCAGATAAAGCTCCATTCGCTTCCTTCGTATTACGGCTCAAACGTCGCAATGAAGGTGGTGGTTCCTGCCTTCCTCATTCTGGTCCTATGGCTGCTGGCGCAGCCTTTGATCGTTAACAACAGTGTTTCAGGTTTGATCCCGGACAGCGAGATCGCGGAAGGGTCGTCGCGTGGGCTTGTGCTTGCCGAAGTGCGCCGTGCTGCGCGCGGTTTGGACAACGCCGTTGCTCAAGGGCTGATTACGGAAGACTTCGCGCGCAATGCCCGTGCCGACTTCAACGATGTCACGGCACGGCTGAAAGAGGCGGGGCAGGTCGTCACGTCTCAGATCACCCAGCCGATCCTCCGGGCAGCCCAAGAGTACCGGGTTCTGAACGCCACCGGCAATTTCATGATGTCGATTGTCGTCATCCTTGCGGCTTTGGCCGGGGCGGCATGGGGGCTTTATGAATCCCGGGCAGACTTCCGCGCCAGGAACACGGTTGAACGGGGCATCAAGGCACTTTTGATCTCGGCCGCATCAATCGCGATCCTGACCACTGCCGGGATCGTGTTTTCGCTGGTGTTCAACACGGTTGAGTTCTTTCGGCTCTACCCTGCATTCGACTTCTTCTTCGGCCTGACGTGGTCACCAACTTTCTCAGGACGCGGTGGCAATTCACAACTCGGTATTATCCCGCTCTTGTGGGGCACGTTCTACATCTCGTTCGTCGCCCTGGCCGTGGCTGTCCCGATCGGGCTGTTTGCTGCGGTATACCTCTCAGAGTACGCCGGACCGAAGGTGCGCGCCGTCGCCAAGCCGCTTCTTGAGATCCTCGCCGGCATTCCGACCATCGTTTACGGTCTCTTTGCGCTGCTGACAGTCGGCCCGCTTCTTGTCTCGGTCTTTGGGCCGGACGGGGCCGGGATTATGCAGTCCGGTACGGCAGTGATGACCGCCGGCCTCGTGATGGGCATCATGCTGATCCCATTCGTGAGTTCGCTCTCTGACGATATCATCAACGCGGTTCCGCAAGCCATGCGTGACGGCTCTTATGGCCTGGGTGCGACCAAGTCCGAAACCGTCAAGCAGGTCATTCTGCCGGCTGCCCTTCCGGGTATCGTTGGTGCGATCCTGCTGGCAGCCTCCCGAGCCATCGGTGAAACGATGATCGTGGTGCTAGGTGCGGGTGCCGCAGCGCGCCTCAGCCTCAATCCTTTCGATGCAATGACAACAGTGACAGCGAAGATCGTCAGCCAGCTGACGGGCGATGCAGACTTTGCATCCCCGGTGGCGCTGGTCGCCTTTGCGCTGGGCATGACGCTCTTTGTGGTGACGCTCGGTTTGAACATTGTCGCGCTCTACATCGTGCGCAAATACCGGGAGCAGTATGACTGATGACCGACGCAACTCTTTCTCCAGAAGGTGCAAAAGCGCCTGAAAAAACGTCAGCACAGCCGCGCTCACTGTATGCGACGGACGAGCTGACAAAGAAACGCAATGCGTCCGAGAAACGCTTTCAGGCTTACGGCATTGCCGCTATCGGAGCCGGTCTGTTTTTCTTGGTCGTCCTTGCCTACTCAATCATTAGCGAAGGCATTCCAGCCTTTACGCGGACCGTCCTGACTGTTGAGTTTACGGTCACCCAAGAACAGTTCGACGATGCTGAAAGCCAGCTCTTCAAGACACGGGCTTACGAGGCTGTGTTCACTGAAGCGATGAGCGCGCAGTTTGAGCAAAAGGACATCCAGGTTCCGTTCGATATTGCTGCTATTGAGCGGATTGTCGGCAAGCCGGGAAGCACCATTCGCGAGTTCTACCGGGCGAACCCGGACCAGCTTGGTCAGCCGGTTGCCTTCGAACTGGCGGCATCCTCCCGTGTTGATGGTTACATGAATGGCCGCCTGACCCGGGACAACATCACAGACAGCCGGTTCCTCCAGAAATCCGATCTGGATCTGGTCGATGTGCTGGTCGAGAGCGGGATTATCCAGACGGTCTTCAACTGGCCGTTCATCACCGGGGCAGACTCCGGCGTGGACAATCCGGGCGGTGCCGGCATCGGAGCCTCTGTGGTCGGATCGTTCTTCATGATGCTGGTGGTCTTGTTCCTGTCCCTGCCGATTGGGGTGGCTGCATCCATCTATCTTGAAGAGTTTGCACCGCAGAACAAGTTCACTGATTTGATCGAGGTGAACATCTCGAACCTTGCGGCCGTTCCGTCCATCGTCTTCGGTATTCTTGGTCTTGCGGTGTTCATCCAGTTCATGCACTTGCCGCAATCGGCGCCGATCGTTGGCGGTCTTGTTTTGACACTTATGACGCTGCCCACAATCATCATCTCCACACGCGCCTCGCTGAAGGCCGTGCCGCCAAGCATCCGCGACGCAGCCCTGGGCGTTGGAGCCTCAAAAATGCAGGCCGTGTTCCATCATGTTTTGCCCTTGGCGATGCCAGGCATCTTGACCGGAACCATCATCGGTCTGGCTCAGGCTCTTGGTGAAACAGCACCGCTGCTTCTCATCGGGATGGTCGGCTTTGTGGCCCGCGGATATCCGGACGGTTTCGTTTCCGGATTTATGGACCCGAACTCCGCAATGCCTGCTCAGATCTACACCTGGGCGGCCCGTTCGGACTTCGCGTTCTATGAGAAAGCCTGGGGCGGTATCATCGTCCTCCTGATCTTCCTTCTGTCTATGAACATCCTCGCGATTATCCTGCGCCGCAGGTTTGAGCGTCGCTGGTAAGGAGGCGTACCCATGAATGACATGCCGAAAATTGAACAGGCGACAGATATGACCGACAGCAAGATTTCAGCCAACAAAGTGCAGGTCTATTACGGCGACACGCACGCGATCAAGGACGTGGATATTGAAATCCAGCCGCGTTCGGTCACGGCCTTCATTGGCCCGTCCGGGTGTGGCAAGTCGACATTCTTGCGGACCATCAACCGCATGAACGACACGATCGATATCTGCCGGGTCGAAGGCTCCATCCAGATCGACGGCGAAGACATCTACGATCCGAAAGTCGATCCGGTGCAGTTGCGCGCCAAGGTCGGAATGGTGTTCCAGAAGCCGAACCCGTTCCCGAAATCGATCTACGACAACGTAGCCTACGGCCCGCGCATTCACGGTCTGGCCCGGAACCGGGCTGAGCTTGATGACATCGTGGCCTCCAGCCTGCAAAAGGCGGGTCTTTGGGAAGAAGCCAAGGATCGTCTCGACGAACCTGGGACCGGCATGTCCGGTGGTCAGCAGCAGCGCCTGTGTATTGCACGCGCGATTGCCGTTAGCCCGGAAGTGATCCTGATGGATGAGCCGTGTTCCGCTCTCGATCCGATCGCGACCGCCAAGGTTGAGGAGCTGATCGACGAGTTGCGCGAGAACTACACGATCGTGATCGTAACGCACTCCATGCAGCAGGCCGCTCGCGTGTCTCAGCGCACTGCATTCTTCCACTTGGGAATTCTGGTTGAAGAAGGTCCAACACAGGATATCTTCACCAACCCGGTGGACAAGCGTACGCAGGACTACATTACCGGCCGCTTCGGTTAACCGGATCGCACATTTTTTCGAAGGGACACAGGATGTCTGAACATACAGTCACGGCTTATGATGACGAATTGAACGTCATGGCCGGCCGGATCGCTGAAATGGGCGGTCTTGCAGAAAAAGCATTTGCAGAAGCCGTTTCCGCCCTCGTGTCCGGGGACACTGATTTGGCGCGCCGCGTGATTGATCAGGATCGCCGTCTTGATGCGCTGCACCAGGACGTCGAGGAAGGCCTGATTGCAATGATCGTGCGCCGTCAGCCGATGGGGCAAGATCTGCGCGAAATCACAGCCGCCAGCCGGATCGCGAACGATCTGGAGCGTGTTGGCGATCTTGCAAAGAACGTTGCCAAGCGGGCAATCGCAATCGACAACGACATTCAGAGCAAGAAGTTGGCAATCGGCGTGGAGCACATGACCGAGCTAGCCCTTGGGCAGCTGAAAAAGGTTCTGGATGCCTACACCGGACGCAATGCAGAGGCTGCGCGCCACGTGCAGGAAGCTGATGCCGAAGTCGATGCGATCTACACCTCTCTGTTCCGCGAACTTCTGACGTACATGATGGAAGATCCACGGGTGATCACCTCCTGCGTCCATCTTCTATTCTGTGCGAAGAATATCGAGCGGATCGGCGATCATGCCACCAACATTGCCGAAAACGTCTTCTTCATGGTGACGGGCGAGCGGCTTCCGGAAGACCGCACCAAGGTTGATGAAACCGGCGCTATGTGAGTTGCCAGAGCCCGCCTGAGCGGGTTGTGAAGCAGGAACTGTAAGCCGGCGCTTTAGTGCCGGCTGAGGGAATTGGAGCGAGAATTCATGCCGAAGGTCCTCATCGTCGAAGACGAAGAACCGTTGAGCCTTCTGTTGCGGTACAATCTGGAAGCTGAAGGATACGCCGTCGAGACCTGTGTCCGCGGCGACGAGGCGGAAATCCGCCTCCGGGAAACCCAGCCGGACCTTTTGTTGCTGGACTGGATGTTGCCCGGACTGTCCGGAATCGAACTGTGCCGGCGCCTGCGGGCACGCGAAGACACCGAGCGCTTGCCGGTCATCATGCTCACGGCGCGCGGCGAGGAAGCCGAGCGCATCAGAGGCCTGTCGACCGGAGCGGACGACTACGTGGTCAAACCGTTCTCAGTGCCCGAACTGATGGCGCGTGTCCGCGCGATCTTGCGGCGGGCAAGCCCGGAGGTGGTGTCCACGATGCTGCGCTCCGGCGACATCGAACTTGACCGGGAAACACACCGCGTCCGGCGCAGCACCAAGGAAATCCATTTGGGGCCAACAGAGTTTCGCCTTCTGGAATTCCTGATGACCGCACCAGGCCGGGTCTTTTCACGCGAACAGCTCTTGGATGGTGTTTGGGGGCACGATGTGTATGTGGATGAACGCACGGTCGATGTTCACGTAGGCCGGCTGCGCAAAGCGCTGAACAAGGGCAAGGCGAAAGACCCGATCCGCACGGTGCGCGGGGCTGGTTATGCCTTCAACGACCAGTTCACGGCAGCCTGATCGAGACTTTCAAGACAAACAAAAAAGCCCGCCAAATCGGCGGGCTTTTTCTTGGGTATTTCGAGATCAGGAAGCCTGGGCAACACTGGTCTTGTTGTTGGCGCTCCGGCGGCGGTCTGCGACCGGCTGGTAAGCGATCTTGCAGTGGTAGGGGCAGTAGGGAACGCCGGCTTCGGAAACCTGACCGCAGAAGTAGAAGTCTTCTGTCGCCGGATCGCCGATCGGCCACTTACAGGTGCGCTCAGTTAACGTCAGGATAGTCGCCCGCTTGGACATCGGAACAACGTCAGCGATCGGTTCTGCAACGGGTTGAACCTCTGCGACCGGGGCTGGCGTCGGCTCCATCTTCAGCGCTGCGGAACCTTGGGTCTGCGGCTGTGTTTGCGGACGTTTCGGTGCCGATTGAGACGCCGGATTGGCCGTTGTGCGGGGACGGCGCGGTTTCGCGCTTGAAGAAGAAGACTTTGCGCGGCCGGAAAGACCAAGCCGGTGTACCTTGCCAATCACCGCGTTCCGGGTGACACCGCCAAGCTCACCCGCAATCTGGCTTGCACTCAAACCATCGCTCCAGAGCTTCTTCAAAAGCTCAACTCGTTCGTTCGTCCAACTCATTGCCGCACCCCTTGCCAAGGCCAGTGACTGGCCAAAATCCCGTTATTGGACACGCGAACGCAAGTCCATTATGGCATATCTTGTGCCTCTATTTGATACGCCGCACGAGATGTCGTGTCTGATTAGTCAAAGGTTACAATAACGTTAATTTGTGAAGCAACCGTCAGGCTGCAGTGAGTTGGGGATGAACGGACTTTTCCCCAACAGATGCGAGGTCCTTGAGACTTTTACATAAAACAGCCCGAACCCCGGCAATGGCCATTTCCATTGACAGGCGGGGACCTCGGCAGTGTATAAGGATCTTGCAACGTGCCGCCGCTTTGGCGGCACATTGCGTTTTTGGCCTGTAATTAAGGCGATGCCCCGGAGTTCCGACGGTCCGATACCAGTGGCGCTTCCGGCGGCCAAAGGAGACTAAAGAGGTATGTCCGCGTCCGCGCTTTTTGGAAACTACGCAAGATCGAACCTGTCATTCGATCACGGGGAAGGTGTCTGGCTTGTTACGAGTGACGGCCGACGATTTCTCGATTGCGGGTCCGGGATCGCGGTAAATTCGCTCGGACATGCTCATCCGCATCTGGTCCAGGCTCTTCAGGATCAGGCGGCCAAGCTCTGGCATATTTCCAATCTGCACCAGATGCCGGATGGCGCGCGGTTTGCGCAGCGCCTCACCGATGCAACATTTGCTGACAAGGTACTGTTCGTGAATTCCGGCGCCGAAGCAATGGAAGCGGCGATCAAGTGTGCCCGGCGTTATCACTATGACCGCAATGAGCAGGACCGGTATCAGATCGTGACCTTTGAAGGCGCTTTCCATGGCCGGACACTCGGCACGATCGCAGCAGGTGGCCAGGCGAAATATCTGGAAGGTTTCGGACCGAAGGCCCCGGGCTTCGATCAGGTGCCCAGCGGGGACTTGGAGGCCTTGAAAGCCATGGTCGGTCCGCAAACCGCAGCGATCGCGATCGAACCCATCCAAGGCGAGGGCGGCATTCGGGAAGTCGACTACGAATTCCTGCGCGCTCTGCGTAAGCTTTGTGATGAAACCGGAGCCCTGCTGATCTTTGACGAAATCCAGACGGGTGTCGGCCGGACCGGAAAAATGTTCGCGCATCAGTGGACTGGCGTTGATCCGGATCTGATGGCCGTCGCCAAGGGCATCGGCAGCGGGTTCCCGATGGGCGCTTGTCTTGCGACCGAAGAAGTTGCGTCTGCGCTGGCTCCTGGAACCCACGGCACGACCTTCGGTGGCAATCCGCTCGCCATGGCTGTTGGCAATGCGGTTTTGGACGTCATCCTTGCAGATGGTTTTCTGGAAGAGGTTCAAAAGAAGGGCCTCTCCTTCAAGCAAAAGCTTTCCGGGCTGGTCGATAGCCACCCGAAGGTGTTTGAGGCTGTCCGGGGCAATGGTCTGATGCTCGGCATCAAGTGCACCGCGCCGGTGGGAGACTATGTCGCCGCCGCGCGCGAAGCGGGCATTCTTGCTGTCCCGGCCGGTGACAACGTCGTTCGGATCCTGCCGCCACTGACCATCTCGGAAGAAGAGATTTCCGATGCGGTTGATCGGCTGGAGAAGGCCGCAGTGGCCGTTGAGAGAAAGTTGTTGGAAGGAGCGGCCGAATGACCGCCAACGGAGCGTACAAAAACTTCCTGGATCTGACCCAATTCGAGGGCGATGATCTGCGCGCTATTCTGGAAACCGGAAAGAAGATCAAGGCAACCCGCAACGGCGTTCGCCGGGGTGAGGGGCCGCTCGCCGGCAAAGTCCTCGCCATGATTTTCGAACAGCCATCGACACGGACCCGCATTTCCTTTGATGTTGGAATGCGCGAACTCGGCGGTGAGACGTTGATGCTGACCGGTGCGGAGATGCAGCTGGGCCGGGGCGAGACCATTGCTGACACGGCGAAGGTGCTGTCCCGGTTCGTCGACGGCGTCATGATCCGGATCCTGAACCACGAAGCCCTCAATGAACTGGCTGAAAACGCGACCATTCCGGTGATCAATGGCCTGACCAAGATCTCGCATCCATGCCAGATCATGGCAGACATCATGACCTTCGAAGAGCATCGTGGCGGCATATCCGGGCGCAGCATTGCCTGGACCGGCGACAGCAACAATGTTCTGGCGTCCTGGGTGCATGCCGCACCGCGTCTTGATTTTGAGCTGCGCATCGCTACCCCGGCCGAACTGGCCCCACCGCAGGATCTGATTGAGACCGCCCGTGCCAAGGGTGGTTCCATTCTGGTCACCGAGGACCCATATGAGGCTGTCAAAGGGACCGACTGTGTCGTCACCGATTGCTGGGTGTCGATGGGCGACGACGACGCCGAAAGCCGTCACAACCTGCTGAGTGCCTATCAGGTAAATGAACGTCTGATGGCGGAGGCAAATGGTGATGCACTGTTTATGCATTGCCTTCCGGCACACCGCGGCGAGGAAGTCACCAACGAGGTCATGGACGGTCCCAACTCTGTCGTGTTTGACGAAGCCGAAAACCGGCTCCATGCTCAAAAGGGCATTTTGGCCTGGTGTTTCGGCGCAGCTTAAGGCGTAGCCAAAGTGGCATTAAATTTGGAAGAACTGGGCATCAAGCCCGCAGGGCTGGACGCTGTCCGGCCCTTTGCCGTGGAAGGACTGGATGTCCGCGGGCGCAGTGTTGCGCTTGGCCCCATCCTTGAGAAAATTCTTGGACGCCATGATTATCCGGAGCCGGTATCCCGGCTTCTGGCGGAAGCCATTGTCCTGACAAGCCTGCTCGGAACCTCTCTGAAGTTCGACGGGCGGTTTACACTCCAGACCCAGACGCAGGGTCCGGTATCGATGCTGGTCGTCGATTTTGAAACGCCGGACGCAATCCGTGCTTGCGCAACGTTCGACGCAGAGCGTGTTGCCGGGTTGATAGATGCCGGTGCTGCCACGCCAGAAGCCCTGCTCGGGCATGGTCATCTGGCGATGACCATCGATCAGGGCAAGCATATGCAGCGCTACCAGGGTTTGGTCGAGCTGAATGGTATCTCATTGGAAGAGGTCGCGCGCCGGTACTTCGAGCGATCTGAGCAGATCCCGACCGAAGTCCGTTTGGCTGTCGGTGAACTCTACACCCGGCAGGACGGAGATGCGCCGGTCAAATCCTGGACAGGCGGTGGCTTACTAATTCAGTTCCTGCCTGAAGCGCCGGAACGGATGCGTCAGGCGGACATCGATCCGGGTGATGCGCCGGCGGGAACCGTGCGTCACGAAATTGACGAAGATGATGCCTGGGTCGAGGCCAAGGCACTTGTCGATACGGTCCAGGATGTGGAGCTGACCGATCCTGAAGTCAGCGTCGAAACGCTGCTCTACCGGTTGTTTCATGAGCGCGGGGTCCGGCTTTTCGATGCCCAGCCGATTGCCGACAAGTGCCGTTGCTCGCGCGACAAAGTTGCCAATGTTTTGGCAAACTTTAGCGCAGACGAAGTGGAAGAAGTCACAGTTGATGGCAAGATCGTTGTGACGTGCGAATTCTGCAGCACCACATACGAATTTGACCGCTGAGAACATACTGCAGGCCGGTGACATCTGGCCTGCAGACTGTATCCGCTGATACATTTGGATACACGAATTCCGGCCTCAAAGGCGCGTTTCTGCGCTGAAAACCTTGATTTTTTGCGGTGCAAAGTAATCTTATGCCCACGGTTCGCGTATAGTTTAGAGCCGTCGCATTCGCACCTGTGAGAAAGCTTGAGTATGTTGCAGTCCGTTGAACCGGAAACCGGCAAGCCGCCAAGTCCTGAAGTCCTTCCGCCCGCAGCGCGAACACGGACACCGATGGAGCGCACCAAGCTGGTTCTGAAAGCGCTGCTTCAAACGGCTTTGGCGTTTGCCATTCTCTTCGGTGCCTTCAAGGGCATGAATCAGCTCATCGCGACCCGCCCGGACGTGCCGAAGCGGCCTGTTCAGGAAAAAAGTTATGCGGTTGAAACCACCACAGTTCAACAAGGCGATTATGCGCCGTTGATCTCCGTTTACGGCCAGACCCAGGCTGGCCGGGAAGTCGATTTGCGGGCGCTGGTCGGCGGCGAGATTGTCGAAGTTCATCCAGATTTGAAGGCGGGCGGTAAAGTCGAGCGCGGCGATACCCTGGTTGTGATTGATCGTTTCGACTATGAAGGGGCCGTGACTGAAGCCCGTGCCAACCTTGCTGAAGCGCAAGCCGCACTGGTGGAAAACGAGGGCCGTGTTGCGCTTGAAAAGGCCAATCTGGTTCGTGCCGGAGAACAGCTGGAGTTTGCGCAACGTGATCTGGAGCGGGCAGAGGAGCTTCTCGGACGCGGTGCGGCAACAGAGCGAACGGTTGACGACCGTAAGCTGATCGTGTCCCAGCGCCAGCAAAGTGTTGAACGGTCTGAAAACACGTTGGCTTTGGAAGAGGCAAAGGTCGTTCAGCAAAAGGCGACTGTCGAGCGCCTGGAATGGCGCCTTGAAAACGCTCAGCGCCAGTTGGAGAACACCGTCCTCACGGCACCATTCGATGCGATCGTGCGTTCGTCAGCGGCCGAGCCGGGACGCCTCATCAGCGTAAATGATGCAATCGTATCCCTCTATGACAGCAGCGAATTCGAAGTCCGGCTGACCCTGTCGGACAACCAGTACGGCCGCTTGCTCGAAGACAGCGGTACAGTTGTCGGGCGCCCGGTCGACGTGATCTGGAATCTCGGGGATCAGCCTGTCACTTATCCAGCGACAGTTACACGGATTGGAGCGGATGTCGCAAGCGACCGGGGCGGCGTTGATCTGATAGCCCGCATTAATGCATCCGGAGCGGCTGTTCCGCTGCGCCCGGGTGCCTTCGTTGAAGTGGCGGTTCCGGACAGAACCTATGCCGACAGCTTTCGCATCCCGGAAACAGCTTATTATGGCCAGGGGACTGTCTATGTCGTTGAAGACAATCGCCTTCAGGCCAGATCAGTGAACGCACTTGCAATTGACGACGGCTTCATACTCGTGCGCGGTGACCTGAAATCCGATGAAACCTTGTTGGTGACGCGTATCCCGGAAGCTGGCGAAGGACTGCTGGTCAGCGATGTGAACGCTGAGCAACCGGCGCCGAACCAAGCTGCTGAGCCTGCAGATCAATCTGCTACGGTTGCGCAGTAAAAGGGGGACGACATGGCACGCCCTATGGAACCCCGCGGCATCATGGAAGTTCTTGTCCGGCACCCGAATGCAGCCAACCTGATCATGGCGATCATGGTGCTCTTTGGCGCCTACGGCCTTGCGAAGCTAAATACGCAGTTCTTTCCAACCGTCAAGATCGACAGCATCTCCGTTTCGGTTGCCTGGCCGGGAGCCAGTGCGGAGGACGTGTCGTCCAACATTCTTGAAGTTATCGAGCCCGAACTCCGGTTCATTGATGGCATGAAGGAATTGACGTCCTACGGCCGCGAAGGCAGCGCCTCGGTGCGGATGGAGTTCTTCGAAGGCACCGACATGCAAAAGGCTTTGTCGGATGTCGAACAGGCCGTCTCTGCGGTCACGACGCTTCCCGTGGATTCCGAAACGCCCGTCGTATCGGCGGCAAACTTTACAGACGGCGTGGCAACGCTTGCCCTTCGTGGTCCGTTCCCGGAGCAGGCGCTGAAAGTCTTTGCGCGGCAGATGCGCGATGACCTGCTCGCCCGTGGCATCGACAAGGTTGAGCTCAAGGGGTACCGGTCGCCGGAGTATCTCGTTGAAATACCGGAACGCGAACTCCGCCGGCTGGATCTGACCGTTTCGGATGTGGCCACCCAGATTGCCGGAAACACGGTTGATTTGCCTGCCGGCAATCTCGACGGAGGTGTCGAACGGCAGATCAGGGCCTTATCTGAGGATCGGTCTCCGGAGGCTGTTGGCCGCGTTGAGGTGAAGTCTTTTGCATCGGGCGAAAAGACCAAGGTTGAGGATATCGGTACGGTCGTCCGGGATTTTGACGAAAGCGAAAACCAGGGTTTTTCTCAGGGCGCGCGCGCAATTGAACTCGACATTCTTCGAGCCGAGACCACAGACACATTGAAGGCGGCGCAGATCGTCGATGACTATTTGGCAGAAATCACGCCTCAGCTGCCGCAGTCACTCGAAATCCTGAAATACGACGTCCGGGCCGACGCCGTGAAGGGCCGCATCAATCTGCTTGTCGAAAACGGGCTCACCGGTCTCGTGCTCGTCGTCGGGATTTTGTTCTTGTTCCTCAACGCACGGATCGCGCTTTGGGTCGCAGCTGGCATTCCGGTCGCCATGATGGCAACGCTCGGGATCATGTGGCTGATGGGCGAGAGCATCAACATGATCTCCATGTTCGCCCTTATCATGATGCTTGGTGTGATTGTTGATGATGCGATTGTGGTCGGCGAGCATACGGCGACCCGGCAAGCCATGGGTGACAATCCTGAAGATGCGGCTGTCAACGGGGCAACTACGATGCTGGCGCCGATCTTTGCCGCAAGCCTGACGACAATCGCGGCCTTTGTGCCGATCCTCCTGATCAGTGATGTGCTCGGTCAAATCATGGGAACGCTGCCCGTCGTTGTGGTCGCTGTTGTCATCGCATCCTTGATCGAATGTTTCATGATCCTTCCGGGTCACCTGTCGCATGCCCTCGGCAGCCGGCCGCGCTGGAACTGGTGGCGTGTCGTTCTTCTTGCGGGTGCGCCGGCGCTGTTCCTGAGCGCGCTTGTCAACCAGCCGGACATGTCGGTTCCCCCGTTCCTGGATGTGATCGATGATCCCTTGCGCGCCCTCAAGGACACCGTCGGTTTGGTTCCGTTCGAGGCGATTGTTGTCGCGGTCTGTTTTACGCTTGCAGTCGGATTTGAAGCTTTTCTGAGTGTCATGCGCCGATCACGGGCTGGGTCCCGCCGCAGCGGCCAGCCAAGCTGGTTCCGCCGCGGGTTTGACGTTGGCTTCAACTGGGTCCGCGATTATCCCTTCCATGCCTTTGTGAAGGTCGCGGTGAACTGGCGGTATGTCACCTTCGCGGTCGCGGTCGCCGCCATGGTGCTGGCTGTGGGGCTCGTCCGGGGTGGCCGTGTGGGCTTTACATTCTTTCCCTCGCCAGAAGCGGAAAACCTGACTGCCTCTATCTTTTTCCATGCTGGCATCCCGGAAGATCAGGCGATTGCTGGGATCATCAAGATTGAGGACGCCCTGAAAGAAGCGGAAGCGGAGCTCACCGGCGGCGCTGGTTCGAGACTTGTCGTTGCGACCTACGCAACGCTTGGTGTTGCGGGCAACAACCGTGGGGACAATGTCGCAAACATCACCGTTCAGCTCAGCCGGTCCGAGGAGCGGACTGTCAGGACGCCGGCCATTGTCAATGCGTGGCGGGCAGCCGTTCCGGAGATTCCAGGCATCTCCCGCGTTGCGATCGCCGAACGGCGCGGCGGTCCCCCGGGGCGGGATCTAGATATCCGGCTGACCGGAGCATCGCTTCAGGATCTGAAGGCGGCAGCACGGGAGCTGCAGCAGGAACTGTCTGCCTTCCCGGGAACCAGCGGTGTTGAGGATGATTTGCCCTATGGCAAGCCGGAGCTGCTGGTTGAGCTGACGCCACGCGGACGGGCGCTCGGGTTCACGGTGGAAAGTGCAGCGCGGCAAATCCGCAATGCATTCGAAGGCAACATCGCCCGGAGGTTTGCCGAAGGCGATGAAGAGGTGACCGTTCGGGTTCGTCAGCAAATCGATGTCGACGGTACAGCGGCCCTGCGGCAGCTGTCCTTGCGAACACCGGGCGGTGAATTCGTACCGCTCACAGAAGTCGTCAACCTGACCGATGCGCAAGGCTTCTCGGTGATCCTGCGCCGGGATGGCAAGACGGTTGTCTCCGTGGTCGCCGACATCGACAGCACGGTGACGTCGAACAACCAAATCATTGCCGAGCTTCAGGAAGCCTTCCTGCCCAATCTCGCAAGAACCTACGGTCTGGAGTATTCGTTTGCGGGCAGGGCAGAGGAGCAGGCGAATGCGTTCTCCGAGCTCCTGACCGGTGTGCTCATGGCAATCGCAGGGATCTATATCATCCTTGCTGCGATTTTCGGCAGTTATTCCCGGCCGCTCGTTGTCATGTCGATCATACCGTTTGGCATCGTCGGCGCAATTGTCGGCCACTACCTGATGGGCTTTAAGCTCACCATTCTCAGCATGATCGGTTTGCTCGGACTTGCCGGGATCCTGGTCAACAACTCGATCATTTTGGTCGCCCGTTTCGAGGAACGGCGCAAGAGTGGCGAGGACCTGGATTCAGCTGCAATCAGTTCAAGCTGCGATCGCTTGCGCGCTGTGTTGTTGACCTCAATGACCACCATCGGCGGGTTGTTGCCGCTGATGTTTGAGACCAGCCTGCAGGCGCAGTTCCTGCTACCCATGGCCATCACGATCGTGTTCGGTTTGGCAACGGCAACAGCGCTGGTTTTGGTGCTGGTGCCGGCTCTCCTGAAGATTGGCGACGATATCGCCGGTCTTTTTCAGCTGCGCCAGAGACCTGTGCCACCATCTGCTGGGACCGGACGTGGATTGACTCCCGCCGAGTAGTGTCAAAGCCCGGCTGCGAACTCTGCAACGGCTTGAGCGGCAGCGTTGATGTTGCCATCAAGCGTTGCGGGCGATTTGCCGCGCGGACCAAAGTCGTGGTTGCCGTCTTCCAGATATCTAAGCGCGACAGCATCGGGCAAAGTGATGGCATCAATCTCCGCCTGATTGCCAAAGGGATCGCGATCTCCTTGCAGAATTAGTACCGGGCGCTTGGCGTCCTGAAGAGGGGAAAGCCGCCATTCGGCATCCGGCTTGCCGGTAGGATGGAACGGATAACCGAAACAACAGACACCTTGGACACGGGCGGGCAGGGAACCGCCACCGGACAACATGGCAGCCACCCGGCCGCCCATGGATTTCCCGCCTACCAGAAGCTGTCCTTCAGCCTCATGCATGAGCTTCTGCAGGGCAGTCTGGAACTCACCGATCAGTTTGTCGGCCTTTGGCGGTGGTTTCTTGGAGCCGCCAGTTCTGCGGCCAGCCATGTAAGCAAATTCGAACCGTGCGCTCGCAATCCTGTTTTCGGCGAGCGCACTTGCAAGCTTCTCCATGAACGTGGAATCCATCGGTGCGCCGGCCCCATGTGCCAGGAGTAGTGTTGCTATGGGGTCTGTGTCCGGCCGGGTCCAAAGAAAATCAGTCATGGTCTTGTCTGCTGTGCCGCGCGAATGTGAATTGCTGGAAATCGTGTCCGTGCACTACATATGCTCGGCGAGGAAAGCAAGTCAGGGATGCGAGGTGCAGGTGGAGACGGCTGGATTACTGGAAGGTCTGGATACGAACACAATCCGGCTGGCCTGTTTTGCGGGCATATTTGGCCTGATGGCGGCTGTTGAATTCGCATTGCCAAAGCGGGAGCAACCACTCGGGCGGAGCAAACGCTGGCCGACCAATTGGGCGCTCGTCGTTCTTGATGCAGCATTGGTTCGGTTCATCTTTCCAATTGGTGGTGTTGGCCTGGCGATGCTGGCCTTCGACAATAGCTGGGGCCTGTTCGGCTGGCTCGGCTGGTCGGGCGTTGCGGCCTGGTTGCTGACCTTCGTTATTCTGGATCTTGCGGTCTGGTTTCAACATTGGGCGTCTCACAAGGTGCCGCTGTTCTGGCGCATTCACCGGATGCACCACGCAGATGCTGAGGTCGATGTTTCGACCGCGCTTCGGTTTCATCCGATTGAGATCCTTCTCTCGTTTGTCTGGAAAGGTGCGGTCATTGTCGCGCTCGGCGGACCGGTGGAAGCGGTGCTGGTTTTTGAAATCGTGTTGAATGGCGCAGCACTCTTCAATCACGCAAATGCCTCCCTCCCGGGATGGCTCGACCGGATCCTGAGAGTGTTGATCGTGACGCCAGACATGCATCGGGTACATCATTCGGTTGAGCGCCGCGAAACGGATTCGAACTACGGCTTCAATCTTTCCGTATGGGATCGGATTTTCGGAACCTATGTGCCGCAGCCTGAGCGTGGGCACGATGGCATGGAGCTCGGGCTTGGACCCGAACTCACGCCGAAAGCGCACAGTTTGCCGTTCAGTCTGGCTATTCCGTTTCTGAGGTCCGGACGGCGTCCCGAGACACCTGAAAATCAGTAGAAACTGAGCGGAAAGTAACGCAGATACAGTTCCTGATAGACGCCCTTTTGGTGCAGCTGCCTTAGGGCATAGTTCAATGCTGCGGCCCGCTCGGTATCACCGCTCCGCGTAGCAATCGCCATACCCTCCCCAAAGTAACCCGGTTCCAACCAGGGACCACCGGCAAAGCGGCAACAGTTTTCTGCTGCCGGGCTGCGCAGCCAGAACGAGAGACTGAGACCGTCACCAAAATGAGCATCTGCCGTCCCATTCTTCACGGCTTCTCTCGCTTCTGCAGTGGACGGGAAGTTCAGGATGTCGGCGCTGGGCCAGAACTTGCGTGCAAAGGCTTCGTAACGGGTTCCGGCTTGGACCGCGACTGTTTGGCCGGGTTCGGGAGCATCGCCGAAGTCGTTATCCGCTGAGTTTGAAACGATCACACGGGCCGGCAGTTTCATGTAATCGTCGGTGAATGTCAGGTCGCGGGCCCGCGGTGAATACCGGGAAAGGCCTGAGATGATTGCGTCTCCCTCTTCCTCCTCCAAGGCCGGGATCAAAACCTCAAAATCCTTTATTTTCAATGCACAGGAGATTGCGAGCTCCTGGCATAGGGCACGGGACAAGTCGATGTTGAACCCTGTCAAGCGGCCTTGCGGATCGCGGAACACAAAGGGCGGGAAGTTGTCCGTTGCAAGAAACTGGATTGTATCCGGGATGTTGTTCGGCCGGTCAAAAACAGCTTTGTGATCCCAGAAATTTGGAACGATGATTTCCGGTTGATCTGCCCGAGCTAAATCAGAAGTTGCAACCATAGCGATTATATTTAATAGTAATGCAACTAAAAACACGAAAGTAACACCAAATACCCGTTTGCCGGGGGGCAGCAACTCAGCTTCGTTTATTGATGATCCCCTACGGCAGAAGTGCGTGTATCGAGTATGCGGGGGGAACGGAAATGCAGGACAGTCTGCCGGGTGTTCTTGAAATACTGTTGTCACGTGGCGTTCCCCGATCGGTTTTAACAGCGGCTCATGACGCGGCCCAAGTTCATGACGTCCCGTTCGAAGAGTATCTGCTTCGCCACGCCATTGTCACTACGGAGTGTCTTTACAGCGCCTTTGCAGAACTCTGCAATCTACCGTTTTTGCCGGAAAACGGGTTTCGGTTGCGCACCTTGAATGACCGGCCATTGGCCATAGGGGAGGCGGAGTTCGGCCCGACCCTGTTGTCGCTTTACCGGAACCAGGCGCTTTATGCGATCGCTCCAGAGCCCGGACAGTTTCTCGCGGTCCGCCGCCATTTGGAACGCCACCCGATTCTTGCCAAGCAAATCCGGATCACGACCCCGACCGCAATCGAATATGCTTCCCATGTATCCAATTCACCGGCCGGAGAATTGGAAATCCGGTTTCCGTCCTATTCAGCGCGGCATATCCGGTTGCCGGCGGTCCTTTTGATCCTGTGTTTTCTTGCTGTCTTTGTGCTGGGTGTCAGCCAGATGATTTCCGGGGCTTTGTTGTTTGTCGTAACCGGCGTCGTTTCGCTGGCCTGTTTGGGAGCCGGGATCATCCGCTTTGTTTGCGCACAGTCTTCTCAAGAGGAAGACTTGGTCTACCATTTGCCGGAACCCTTAAGCTCCGGGCTGATCATTTGGCCGCGATATACGGTTCTTGTTCCACTCTATAGGGAAGCAGGTGTTGTTCCGGATCTACTACGAGCCTTAAATGCGCTGAATTATCCGCGCGACCGGCTTCAGATCCTCCTCCTGATGGAAACGGACGACCTTGAAACCGCTGCAGCCCTTCCTGAAGATCTGCCGTCTCACATCGAAGCCTTGGTGGTGCCGGACGGGACACCCCGGACGAAACCACGCGCGTTGGACTACGGTCTGGCAGCAGCCACCGGAACTTATGTGACTGTCTTCGATGCGGAGGACAGGCCAGACCCTGACCAGCTGAAGAAGGCTGCTTTCCTGTTTGCTAGAGGACCGGCCGAGCTCGCTTGCCTGCAGGCGCGATTGGTTGTCGATAACGCCAACGAGACCTTCATCTCCCGCCAGTTCGCGCTTGAATATGGCTGCCTGTTTGACCAGTTGTTGCCGTGGTTGTTCAGGCATCGTTGGCCGTTTCCGCTGGGTGGGACCTCCAACCACTTCCGCATCAGTGCATTGCATGCTGTTGGTGGGTGGGACCGGTACAATGTTACCGAAGACGCTGATCTCGGTGTCCGGCTCGAACGGCTGGGGTTCCGGCTCGGTGTCTTGCCGTGTCAGACATTGGAAGAAGCGCCGGTTACCTTGAGGGCTTGGCTCGCCCAGCGCGCCCGCTGGCACAAAGGGTGGCTGCAGACAATTTTCGTTCATGCCCGATCACCGAGACGGTTACTGAGCGATCTGGGAGCGGTCAGAACAGCCGTTTTGGCGGCATTGTTCCTCGGCACTTTTCTCTTGATCGCACTACATCCGGTTTTCTTGGTTCTCCTGACCGGATCTCTCCTTGGGTATTACGACCACACTTATTTCTTCGGCAATATTGTGCTGACCGTGATGTTTGTATCAGGTGCGGCCGCCGGCTATGCCGGCGCTTTGTTTGCTTTGTGGACAGGTGCCCGCAGGCGCGGGCATGGCATCCGGTTGCTCGACGCACCGGGTGTCTTGATCTACTGGATGTTTGCGGGTCTCGCCTTTTACAGAGCCGTCTGGGAATTGGCCTCAGCACCTTACCGTTGGAACAAGACGGAACATGGTGTATCGCGTCAACGAACCTCTTTGACCGATTGGAAAACGGCGCCCGAAGCGGAACTAAAATAGGCATTATCCTTGTTGCGAAGCGTAATCATCCCATTTTCTTGAAAAATCGAAAACTGCTGATCTCTTTCCCCTCTGGCTTATGAGGCAGTTGAAGGCCATATTTCCGTTTGCAACTGAATTTAAGGGAAGAATGGCAGTGCCGAAGTCGTACTATGCGCCCACAGGCGGACATCCAGGGCAGGAAACACTCTTGACTGACAGGGCCGTCTTTACAGACGCCTATGCCGTCATTCCGCGCCGGACCATGCGCGATATCGTAACCAGCTATCTGCCATTTTGGGATGAGACGCGTCTTTGGGTCCTGTCCCGCCCATTGTCCGGGTTTGCCGAGACCTTTTCGCAGTACATCATGGAAGTCTCACCCGGTGGCGGTTCAGAGCGCCCGGAAACGGACCCCGATGCTGAAGGTGTTCTTTTTGTTGTGGAGGGCGAGGCCGTTCTGACTATCGAGGGAACGCGCCATGAATTGCGCGCCGGGAGTTATGCCTTCCTGCCGCCCGAGACGGATTGGACCTTCAAGAATGAAAGCACCAATCCGGTGCGCTTTCACTGGGTACGCAAATCCTATGAAGCTGTCGAAGGTCTGGATTTTCCCGAGGCTTTTGTGACCCATGAAGACGATGTCGCGCCGATTGAAATGCCGGGCACGGACGGCAAGTGGGCAACGACCCGCTTCGTCGATCCCAAGGACTTGCGGCACGACATGCATGTCAACATCGTCACCTTCCAGCCGGGGGCGGTTATTCCCTTTGCCGAGACCCATGTGATGGAGCACGGGCTTTATGTGCTCGAAGGCAAGGCGGTTTACCGGCTTAATCAGGATTGGGTCGAAGTGGAGGCCGGTGACTATATGTGGCTCCGGGCCTTTTGCCCTCAGGCCTGTTATGCCGGCGGCCCGGGACCGTTCCGGTACCTTCTTTACAAGGACGTCAATCGGCACATGGCGCTCTAAGCAGCTTCGCCAGACAGAATGGGAATAGGGGCGATAGTGGCTCGCTTTTCCCATAATTGTCTCTAAGGACAATGTTTTTCGAGACAGGCAGCCATGGATTGATAACAATAAGACCGCGGTCCAGCTTCACCTGCCGGGCTGTGACAACCCCGGCTTTGCCGGGTGTTCCGGCTGCTCTTCATCATAGCGGACATGTAACATGCGGATCGTCATCAACGGGTTCGGCCGTATTGGCCGGACTGTCTTGCGCCAAATACTGCGGTTGCCAGCTGGTCGCTCCATTGATGTGGTGCAGATCAATGACATCGCCGCGCTCGAGACCTGCGCGTACCTCTTCAAGTACGACAGCGTCTTTGGTCCTTATCCGGGATCCGTTGAGCGCACGGACGACAGCCTGATCGTGGACGGGCGTAAAATCCCGTTCACGTGTGCGCCGGATATTTCCGGGTTCGACCTGTCAGGTGTGGATGTGGTTTTGGAATGCACAGGGCGGGCGGATACCAGAGATGTTGCATCCCGGGGCCTCAAGGCCGGCGCCAGCAATGTGCTTATCTCCGGGCCGTCTGCTGCCGCAGATGTGACCCTGGTGCTCGGGGCGAATGAAGACCAGCTCGGCAGCCACACGATTGTGTCCAATGGGTCTTGCACAACAAACGCCTTGGCTCCGCTCTTGCGCGGAATTGATGATGCGATCGGCATCGAAACCGGCCACATGACGACGGTGCACTGTTACACCGGCAGTCAGCCGATGGTGGATGCGCCGCGTGGGCCGCTGGAGCGCAGCCGGGCAGGCGGTGTGTCTATGGTTCCGACGACCACCAGTGCGACCAAGCTCTTGGGCGTTGTTCTGCCGCAGCTGGACGGCAAAGTCAGCGGGGCTGCCGTGCGAGTTCCCGCGATCAGTGTCTCGGCAATAGACGTTACGCTCACGTTGAAAGAGCCGCCAGAAGACGACGTCAACGCGCAGCTCCAGAAGATCTTTGACAGCAGTTCAATCGTCGGTTTTACGAACGATCATGTCGTCTCGACCGATATGCGTGCCCGGCCGGAGTCTCTGGTTGTTGCTCTGCCGGAAACGCTTGCTGTTGGGGACCGTCAGGTCCGCATTTTCGGCTGGTACGACAATGAATGGGGCTTTTCCTGCCGGATGATCGACATGGCGCGCATCATGGCGGCCCGGTAGGTCAAACCGCTTCAACGATCCAGGGCGTATCGAACCAGTGTTCTTCCAGGTTCGCGCCATCCCCGATCCGGTCGACGACGATATAGCGGCCCGGTTTTTCGATTGGGGCAAGGACTCCGTGCCACGTGCCTCGGTGAAGGTTGATGGATTGCCCCGGCTGGGTGACAAAGGCTTTCAAATTGACCGGCGCGCCGTCTTGGTCTTCGGCGACAATCACCAGCATCGGAACACAGTCCAGTGGAACAAATGCCTGACTGCCGTCCGGGTGCCGCTCGACCATGTCGACCGTGTAGGGAAAGGTCCGAGCCTTTGCGTCAAAGAGGCTGATCCCGGCGCGGCCGTTGCCAAAATCAACCTTTGCCAGATCATGATGACGCCCGCACATGCCTTGATTGATGATCTTGTCCGGCTCACCGGAAACCTCGATCACATCGCCATAGGCAGAAAAGGCCTCAGCTGTCAGTGGCGCGGGCGTCAGAACATGGGTCATGGCAGAACATCCATCAGGCGGAATTCCGCGATCCGCTCAACCTGTCGGCAAGCCTCAGCAAATTCCGTTTCACGGTCATTGCCGATCCGCTCGTGAAAGGCAGCCAGGATGGATGCCTTGCTGTGATCACGGACAGCGATGATGAATGGGAAACCGTGTTTGGCGACGTAGTCGGAATTGAGCTTGGTAAAGGTCTCCCGCTCGTCGTCGGTGAGCATGTCCAAACCCGCTCCTGCTTGTTCGCTGCTGCTTTCTGCGGTGAGGCGTCCAGCCGCTGCCAGCTTTCCGGCAAGGTCCGGGTGTGCGGTCAATACGCCCAAACGCTCCTCCGCGCTCGCGGTCCGGAATTTGCGGCAGAGCGCATTGTGCACCCCGGCCGCACAGTCATGCGCCGGGCCGAGTTCCAAATCAAACGCACGTTCTGCAATCCAGGGTGAGTGCTCAAAGATGCCGCCAAATCTGGCAACGAACGTGCCGCGATCCATCTGGCTCGGCCGCTCAAAGGCTTGCGGCGGATGGTGTTTGGCCCAATGCTCAGCAATCTCGATACGGCGCGGACACCAAACGTCGGTGTGGCTCTGGATGTAATCGATAAACTTCTTCAAGGCCGCGATCTTGCCCGGCCGGCCGATCAAGCGACAGTGAAGGCCTATAGACATCATCTTCGGTGCGCCCGCTTCACCTTCGGCATAGAGAACATCGAATGCGTTTTTCAGGTACTCGAAGAAATCCTCGCCGCTGCTCCATCCCGGCGATACGGAAAAGCGCATGTCGTTGGCTTCCAGCGTGTAAGGAATGATAAGCTGTTGCTTGCCGCCGATCTCAAGCCAATAGGGCAGATCATCGTCATAGGTGTCGGATATGTAGTCAAAGCCACCTTCTTCCGCGACCAGCCGGACCGTGCTTTCCGAGCAGCGCCCGGTGTACCAGCCGTGCGGACGCTCACCTGTGACTTCCGTGTGGAGACGGGTCGCTTCCGCAATGGCCGCGCGTTCGGTCTCAGGATCCATGTCCTTGTGTTCGATCCATTTCAGACCATGGCTGGCAATTTCCCAGCCAGCGCTCTTCATGGCCGCGACCTGTTCCGGATTTCGGGCGAGCGCTGTTGCAACACCATAGATCGTCAGTGGAATGTCTGCGCCGGTGAAGAGCCGGTGGATCCTCCAGAAACCGGCACGCGCGCCGTACTCATACATGGATTCCATGTTCCAGTGGCGTTGACCCGGCCACTGGGCCGCACCTGGAATATCTGACAAGAACGCTTCAGACGCGGGATCGCCGTGAAGGACGCAGTTCTCGCCGCCTTCCTCATAGTTCAGGACGAATTGCACAGCGACCTTGGCACCGTTCGGCCAGTTTGCGTTCGGCGGCGTGGGACCATAACCACGAAGATTGCGGGGATAGCGATTCAAGACAGACCTCCAAGCTTTCCGGTCTTATAAAACAGCACGCGGGTATTCGGTTTTCGATAATTCTTGAAAGTGCTTCACAGTTCCAGTTTCAGACTGAAGGCGTTTTGGCCAGTTCGTCCTGAATGTGTGCAACCATGAAATCAATAAAGAGGCGGACTTTAGGATCCTGACGGCGGCGGTGGGTGTAAAGGCATGCCATTTGAACGGGGATCGGTGGTTCGTTCTCCAAAACCTGAACCAAGCGCCCGGACTTCAAGTGTTCCGCCACTTCAAACACCGGTTTCAGAACAATTCCGTGACCTTCCAGAGCCCAAGCGGTGAGCACATCGCCGTGGTCGGACTCAAAAGGACCTTTGACCGGAATACGTTTCACACCCTCGGGTGTTTCAAGGGGCCACTGAAATTCTGGCGCGCCGGGATAGCGCATGTTCAGGCAGTCGAATTTGCCTGTCGATAAATCGGCGCTCGATGCCGGTTGACCCGTTTTGGCGATGTAGTCCGGCGAAGCGCAGAGGATCCTCTGGCAATCGGCGATCTTGCGGATTTTCAGGTTCGAATCTTCCGGAACCCCCAAAAAGAATGCGGCATCGAGGCCTTCGCCTGTCAGGTCCACCTTCCGGTCAGACAAACGCAGCCGGATATCGATCAGCGGATGGTCTGCCTTGAAGGTCGGAATGGCTGGGGCAATTAGGCTTTGCCCCATGCTGATGGGAGCGGCCACGAACAGTGTGCCGCGCGGTGAGCGGGTCATGTTGGTGATTTCCGCTTCCGCTTCTTCCACCGCTTCCATTATTTTTGTTGCGCCGCGGTAAAAGATATTGCCCTGTTCGGTCGGGCTCAGCGCACGGGTCGTGCGCTGAAACAGCCGGACATTCAGGTGTTCTTCCAGTTGAGAAATCCGGGACGACGCGACCGCAGACGAAATTCTAAGGTCCCTTGCGGCCGCGGACATGTTACCGAGCTCATAGACACGTAAAAAGGTGCGGATATTCTCCAGGTAAGCCATGTGGCGATTGTTCCGGATTTTTTGAAACTGCTTGGATTATGTCGGGATACCAGAAAATTGGATGATCGACTAGGTTGATGGCAAAGTTTTTGGAGGGATTGGAATGCTGGATATCGCCATCATTTGGGACTGGCTGATGTTTGCCGTCAGGTGGCTTCATGTCATCACCGCGATCGCCTGGATCGGCTCGTCGTTTTACTTCATTGCGCTTGATCTGGGCCTTAGAAAAGTGCCGCATTTGCCTGTCGGCGCGCATGGTGAAGAATGGCAGGTCCACGGCGGCGGCTTCTACCATATCCAGAAATACCTGGTCGCACCCGCGAACATGCCGGAACATCTGATCTGGTTCAAATGGGAGAGTTATGCGACCTGGTTGTCCGGCGCGGCCCTCTTGATGATGGTCTACTGGGTCGGCGGCGAACTTTATCTGATCGATCCGGCAAAAGCGGACCTTGCGCTTTGGCAGGGCATCTTGATCTCTGCAGCATCCCTGTCGATCGGCTGGCTTGTCTATGACTTCCTCTGCAAGTCGAAGCTTGGCGACAACCCGACCCTGTTGATGGTTCTCCTGTTCGCGCTGCTGGTCGTGATGGGATATGGCTACAATCTGGTCTTCACCGGCCGGGCCACCATGCTGCATTTGGGCGCCTTTACGGCGACCATCATGTCGGCGAATGTCTTCTTCATCATCATTCCGAACCAGAAAATCGTCGTTGCGGACCTGAAAGCGGGCCGGACACCTGATCCGAAATACGGCAAGATCGCCAAGCTGCGGTCCACGCACAACAATTACCTGACCCTGCCAGTCATCTTCCTGATGCTGTCCAATCACTACCCGTTGGCGTTTGCTTCGGAGTACAACTGGGTAATCGCTGCGCTTGTCTTCCTGATGGGCGTCACCATCCGGCACTACTTCAACTCCAACCATGCCGGAACCGGCAATCCGACCTGGACATGGCTGGTAACCGCGCTTCTGTTCCTCGGTGTTATCTGGCTGTCGATGGCTCCGCTTCAGCACGACACCTACGAAGCGTCCGAAGCGCGTCCGCTGACAAAGACCGAGCAGGTCTTTGCCAATGCCGAAGGGTTTGAAGAGGTGATGGCGATCGTGCCCGGGCGCTGCGCCATGTGCCATGCACGGGAGCCCTTCTACGAGGGGATCCACTGGGCGCCGAAAGATGTGCTTCTGGAGACGGAAGCAGATGTTGTGCGCTCGGCCAAGCAGGTTTATCTCCAGGCTGGTGTGACCAACGCCATGCCGCCGGCCAATGTGTCTCATATGGAAGAGAGCGAACGGCGCGCGATTGTGGCTTGGTACCGGAACGCCACCAAGGATCAGCCATTCTGGATCGGCGCGCGCTGACGGACCGGTCGGTCAATTTCTTTCACGCTTGAAATATCGCGCTTGTTAAACAGCACCTGCCCGCCTCCCAATGCTTTAATTCGGGAGGCGGCATTGTTCTCTGTTCGGCTCTGTCAATTAAAGACTTGTGTCATTCGTCAATTCTCCCAATAAAAAACTTTGCCTATGCCCTTGCGTCACGGGGTTTTACTAAGGCCATCCCGCATCTATGGTTGAGGTGCAATCTTCACTGCTTGAGGAGGCAACTGAGGGTTGTTTGAGGAACAGGCGTTGATGCCGGGGGGGAAGTAATGACATCAAGCGATCGTCCGTGGACCGCGTTTTATGGACCCGATGTGCGGTCCGATATAGAGACCGCATCCTACCGCACGATCAGTGACTTGATCCGGTCTGCAGCAGACACTTTCAAGTCTGCCCCGGCCTTCACGACCTGCATGCACAATGGCATGAACGGCACTTTGACCTTCGAGCAGGTCGATGAAATGTCAGACGCCTTTGCGGTCTATCTTCGGGAGGTGGCAGGACTTGCACAGGGCGACCGCGTAGCGTTGCAAATGCCAAATGGCCTGTCGTTTCCAATCGCTGCCTTTGGGGTCTTCAAGGCCGGCTGTGTTCTGGTAAACGTCAACCCGCTTTACACGGCTGAAGAGATGGCGCGGCAGTTCCAGGATGCGGAACCGCATGCGCTGGTGATTGTCGATATGTTTGCCGACAAGATCCCGGCTGCAACAAAGGGACATCCGATCCCCAACATTATCGTCACGCGGGTTGCGGAGTTTTTGCCGTCATTGCCGCGCGGCATCATCGGGTTGGTGCAAAAATACTGGGACCGGTCGGTCAAACCAATCGAAATCCCGCATATCCGTTTTCCGGAAGCGCTCGCAGCGGGGCGGGACCACAAAACCCGCGACCATGTCGAAGTTGATGCCTATCACCAGTCCGTCGAGCCCGACGATGTGGCCTGCTTGCAATACACCGGCGGGACGACGGGTGTTGCGAAGGGCGCGATGCTCACCCACAAGAACCTGCTAATGAACATGGAGCAATCGCTGGAGATGTGTCCGGCGGTGCAACGAGGCGAGGAGGTCGCTCTGACAGCCCTTCCGCTTTACCATATCTTCGCGTTCACGCTGAATTTGCTTGCCTTTTATTGGATCGGATCGCGGAACATTCTGATCCCGAATCCCCGGCCGCTGACAAATCTCAAACGCGCGTTTGAGAATTACAAGATCACCTGGATGAGCGGGGTGAACACCTTGTTCAACGGTCTGTGCAACGAGACGTGGTTTCTCGACAGCCCGCCAAAATATCTGAAGTTTTCCTCTGCCGGCGGCATGGCCTTACAGGCAGATGTCGCGCGCAGATGGGAGGAGGTGACGGGCCGGCCGGTGCTGCAGGGCTACGGGCTGACCGAAACCTCACCTGTTCTCAGTTTCAACCCAATCGGCAAGACGCGGGACGGTTCGATCGGGATACCGCTGCCGTCCACCTTGTTGCGCTGTGTGGACGATGACGGAAACCCGGTGCCGCAGGGCGAGCGCGGGGAAATCGCCGCCAAAGGCCCACAGGTTATGGCTGGATATTGGAACAAGCCAGAAGAGACCGCGATCGTCATGCGGGATGGTTGGTTTCTGACAGGTGATATCGGCGTGATGGAGCCGGATGGGTACTTCTACATCGTTGATCGGAAGAAGGACATGATTGTCGTGTCGGGCTTCAATGTGTATCCGAACGAGGTCGAAGACTGCCTTGCCTTGCATCCGGGCATCTTCGAAGCCGCCGTAATTGGCGTTCCGGATGACACCACTGGAGAAGCGGTGAAGGCCTATGTTGTTCTGAACGACAAGAGCCTGACCAAAGAGGTGATCCGGGCTCATTGCAAGGAGCACCTGACAGCGTACAAGGTGCCCAAACGGGTTGAGATCCGGGACGACCTGCCCAAATCAAACGTTGGCAAGATCCTCAGAAAAGACCTGCGCGCAGAAGAGCTGCAGGCGGCGGAGTAACACTACATGGTCGGAGCATTTGAACAGGCGCTTCTGGCGGCCATGATCTTTGTCATCATGCTGGGAATGGGCGCGTCCCTGACCCCGCGCGACTTCTATCTGGCACTGCGCCGGCCCTATGGTCTCGCCGTTGGCGTTGTCTCACAATATGGCTTTATGCCGTTCATCGGCTTCCTGATGACACTGGCTTTGGCATTGCCCGAGCCGATTGCTATCGGGCTGTTGATCATGTCCTGCATGCCGGGGGGCACGACATCGAACATTTTTGCCTATTTCTCCAAAGGCAATCTGGCGCTGTCCGTACTCATGACGGTGACTTCGACCGTGTTCGGCGTCATCCTCATCCCGATTGTCCTTGTGATCTACGCCACGGCGCTGGATCTCGAAATCCCGCGGGAAAACATCATCGCAACCCTTGTGATCCTGTTGGTCCCTGTCGCGATCGGCATGGGTTTGCGCAAAATCAGTGCAAATATCGGAGCGGTGACGGAGTTCTTCGGATCGGCTTTGGCCTTGTTCTTTATCGCCTTCATCGCGATCTCCTGGATCCCGCGGAACTGGCAATTCCTTCTGACAACCACACCGGCGACCTATTTCGCAGCGATCACGCTCGGTGTCTTCGGGATATTGGTCGGCTATCTCTTCGCCCGGTCCTTGAAGCTCCATCCACGCAATGTTCGGACAATCGCCTTGGAGACCGGCATTCAGAATGGACCGCTGGCTGTCGCCATCATCGCCCTGACCTTCCCAAGCGACGAGCAGCAGGGGATCATGGCCGTGGCGGCGCTCTATTCCCTGTTCATCGTGATCACGTCGACCTTGGTGACACTCATCTTCCGGCGGGCGAACACGGCCGCAGAACAGAAGATCCCCGACAGCCTGCTTTAGAGCGTGTCGCGTTTAATCGAATTCAGAATTTTTCAGGTTTCGCGTTCGAGGCGCTACCGAGAGGCAGCGAAACCTGAGTCCGCTTAAACGCGATTTGCTTTAACGGCTGTCGGGTCTCTGCGCCGATCAGATCGCAGCAAGTTGTTCCTCAGTCCTTTGTAATCAGATGATTTGAATATCCGATGCGTCCAACTGCGAAACGGAAACGCCAAGCAGGGTGATCGACAGGCTGTCTGAGAAACGGAAAACGACCCCGGCATCGGTGTCCGCGGCGACGGCCAGGATTTCGGTAGATGATGAGAAACCTGCGACCCCGATTTGAAGGACGTCACCGTTGCGGTTACTGGTGCTGAAATCAGTTACTGTGTCCGATCCGAAGGCTCCGTCAAAGACATAGGCGTCGCTGCCGCGCCCGCCATTGAGGGTGTCGTTGCCCGTGCCGCCGACCAGCACGTCATTGCCATCGCCGCCATAAAGTAGGTCGTTTCCGGCCTGGCCGAACAGGACATCGTTTCCGTCCTGTCCCTCCAACTGATCGTCTCCGCCGGCGCCGTCCAGAACGTCATTGCCGCGATTGCCCAAGATCAGGTCTCGCTCTTCCGAACCGACCAAAGCATCATCCCTATTGGTCCCGCCGAGGCGGTCGTAAGCCAGCATCACGTTGTCCTGAATGGACCGGATGTCCGTGTTGCGCTCGATCACGTCGGCCAGCGTGGTAGACCACAGAGCGTCAATCTGAGCCTGAGGTAGATCCAGGCCCTGGCTCCAGAAGGGATCCCCGTCGCGCAACCGCAAAAACTGATCAAGGAGGATCGTCGCGAACAATTCTCCGACGAAGCCGCTGCCCGAGGGGTCTTCGGCAAGTCCGCCGATCCAGGCATCGACCTGATCGACGGATCCGTAAACGCCGGCCAGTTTTGCGGCCAATGTGGCATCCGACGTTATATCCGAGAAGTCAGCTGCGCGTTGCAAGCCGAGGGACTCGCGAAGGTCGTTGTAGCTGGCGACCCCAAGATCCCGGCCGCGCTCGATGTTCAAGGCGGCGAGATCAAGCCCGCCAGACCCTGGAGCGCCAAACAGGAAGGAGCGCACATCCTCTACGATGTGTGTGTCCAACTCTTGCGCCATGCCGTCTGCAAGTCCGCGCAGAAGGGGGTCGATGCCCCCATTCTCTGCAATCTCTGACGGGTTGAAAAACGCTTCACTCAAAGAGAGATTTCCGGCAGCGATGGTGTCGCCATCCCGGTCCAACCTTTGAATGCTGGATGACAAGAGACTGTGGCCAAAGCGGAAAGCGGCAGTTGCAAATTCGACCGAAATGCCAGGATTTACGTCTGGATTGTACCCGGCGTAATCCGTGATGGCATCCTCTCCCAAGAGGAGTGGCAGAAACTCATTATAGGTGATTGCCTGGATTTCAGCTTCAATGATGATCCGGGCTGCGTCATAGAGTTCATCCGAGCTCATGCTTGGGTCCTGGCGGGCCAGCCGGTCCACCCAGAGGTTATGCTCGCGGGCAAACAGGGTGTGCATGGATGTCAGAGCGACATTTTCCGCTGCGCGCACTTCGCCGGCCAACACGCCACCTGTTTCCGTTTCGATGAGGAGGTTGTTGTCCGTCAGGAGCAACGTTCCACCGTCGCCGCGCAGCGAGGCGGCAGTTTCGGCATCTGATCCGTAAACCATGGAGGCATCGATAAAAGCGGTGATTTCATTGCTGTATTGCCGGTCAGACGTGGCTCCGGTTCCATCAACAAATCCCGCGCGTGTAAACGGTATGACCGCTTCACCCGTTCCGGTTGGGTCAAAGTCGCTGTCGCCAGCAGGGACAACAATCGGCGCGAATTCAAATCCCTCGCTGCCGGTCAGTGTGATGTCATGATCGATGAATTGGCCCCAGACCCAGAACATGTCACTTAGGCCAAACGAATTGGGCATATCTTCAGTTTGCTGCGCAACGGCGTTGCTGATCGCGCGCGCGTTCGGAAGGTCAGTTGCGACGGAGCCGATGCCGTCTGTGTAGTTCGCATCTGTTAAGCGCAGCATTTGCTGGCCGACAGATCCCCAGTCGATGTTGGTCTCATGACTTGAGGATCCGTCAATGGACCGGGTTTCAAGAGCCGCGACAAGGTTTGCCTGAATCTGCGCCAAAGCGTTTGGCGCGTTTTGCTGGTTTTGTGGCTGATCCGGGTTTTGCTGATCGCGACGTTGATCTTGATTGGACCGAGGCATCTCAGGCTCCTGATTTTATTGTTGGATGGGACGGAACGTGCGGTATCGTCAAAACGCCAGTGCACGCGGCGTTTGGTCGAATGCGAGGAACTGCTGTTGCTTTGGAATGGTGAGGTGAGCGGACGTGGATCGCACGAATGAACGGCAATCGCAGCGCCGGGCTGCGAGCTGGCTGGTGTCGTTGGTTTGTGTTGCGGCCTTGCAATAAAAATCGCAAGGCAATGACCTCCGGTACGGAGCAACATACCGCTCGTCCCCCAGTCTGGAGTCCACCACACCCAGATTTATGCACGCCCTACTGGAACAACCCTTCGGAACAGGATTCATTCCGTTGGCCATGAAAAAATGCTAAGTTAGAAAGGCTTTGAGGACTGCGGGAATTGGGCGCCGCATCCCAGAGCATCACGCGACAGGCGGTCGTGATAGGCGCATGAATTCGAGTGCCCATTAAGACTTGCTCAGTGGTGTGCGGTTAAGAAGCAATCGAACCGCAATTAATTCAGCGAACAATATTGCATACCATTGTATACTGAATTATGTAGTGCGCAGCGAGCTTACCCGGCGAGCCAGCAAATGTGCGACCCGGCGACTAAGCGATATCCAACTTCAAGACGCCGGGGTCCTTATGAGTCTCTACACTGAATATCTCGCCGAGATCGAAACGCGCAAAGAGCAGGGCTTGCATCCCAAGCCAATCGAAGACGGAGCTCTGGTTGCCGAGCTGATCACGCAGATCAAGGACGCTGGCAACGAACACCGCGACGACTCGCTCAAATTCTTCATCTACAACACCTTGCCCGGAACGACGAGCGCTGCTGGCGTCAAGGCAAAGTTCCTTAAGGAAATCATTCTGGGCGGGGTCAACGTTCCGGAAATCACACCTGCCTTTGCCTTCGAGCTGTTGTCCCACATGAAAGGCGGCCCGTCCGTGGAGGTCCTTTTGGATCTCGCCCTTGGCAACGATGAGGCAATCGCGAAGGACGCTGCCGAAGTCCTGAAGACCCAGGTGTTCCTGTATGATGCAGATACCGATCGCCTGAAAGAAGCCTATGAGGCCGGCAACGAAATCGCCAAGGAAATCCTGGAAAGCTACGCACGCGCCGATTTCTTCACGACGCTTCCTGACCTGGACGAAGAGATCAAGGTTGTGACCTACATCGCCGCCGAAGGTGATATCTCAACCGATTTGCTTTCGCCGGGCAATCAGGCGCACTCGCGTGCCGACCGTGAACTGCACGGCAAGTGCATGATTTCAGAGAAAGCGCAGAAAGAAATCGAAGCGCTGAAGCTGCAGCATCCGGGCAAGCGCGTGATGCTGATTGCCGAAAAGGGCACCATGGGTGTCGGCTCGTCCCGCATGTCCGGTGTCAACAACGTGGCCCTTTGGACCGGCAAACAGGCAAGCCCATATGTGCCGTTTGTCAACTTTGCTCCGATTGTTGCCGGCACCAACGGTATTTCTCCGATCTTCCTGACAACAGTCGGCGTGACCGGCGGCATCGGTGTCGATCTGAAAAACTGGGTCAAGAAACTCGGCCCGGACGGCAATCCGATCCTGAACAACGATGGCAACCCGGTGCTGGAGCAGAAGTATTCTGTCGAAACCGGCACGGTCCTGACCATCAACACGAAGAAGCAAAAACTATTCAATGAGGCTGGCGATGAAGAGCTGGTCGACATGTCTTCTTCTTTCACGCCGCAAAAGATGGAGTTCATGAAGGCCGGTGGGTCGTACGCCATCGTCTTCGGCAAGAAGCTGCAGACATTGGCCGCGGAAACGCTTGGCATCGAAACACCGCCGGTCTTTGCACCGTCCAAGGAAGTGTCTCACGAAGGCCAGGGCCTGACTGCCGTTGAAAAGATCTTCAACAAGAACGCAGTCGGCTCCACACCTGGCAAGGTTCTTCATGCCGGCTCAGACGTCCGCGTTCGGGTCAACATTGTCGGCTCGCAGGACACCACCGGTCTGATGACTTCCCAGGAACTGGAAGCCATGGCCGCAACGGTGATTTCTCCGCTCGTCGACGGTGCGTATCAGTCCGGCTGTCACACAGCATCTGTTTGGGATCTGAAGGCTCAGGCCAACACGCCGCGCCTGATGTCATTCATGCACAAGTTTGGTCTGATCACCGGCCGTGATCCGAAGAACGTCTACCACCCGATGACGGACGTCATTCACAAGGTGCTGAATGACATCACGGTTGATGACTGGGACATCATCATCGGCGGTGACAGCCACACCCGCATGTCCAAGGGCGTTGCCTTTGGCGCGGACTCCGGAACCGTGGCGCTGGCGCTCGCGACCGGTGAGGCGTCCATGCCGATCCCGGAAAGCGTGAAGGTCACGTTCAAGGGTTCCATGAAGGATCACATGGACTTCCGCGATGTCGTGCACGCAACCCAGGCCCAGATGCTGAAGCAGCATGGCGACAACGTCTTCCAGGGCCGCATCATCGAAGTGCATATCGGTACGTTGCTGGCAGACCAGGCGTTCACTTTCACCGACTGGACTGCGGAAATGAAGGCCAAGGCCTCCATCTGTATCTCCAACGATGAAACCCTGATCGGATCTCTTGAGCTTGCCAAGGGCCGCATCCAGACCATGATCGACAAGGGCATGGACAACGATGCCAAGGTTCTGCAGGGCCTGATCGACAAGGCAGACAAGCGCATTGGCGAAATCAAGTCTGGCGAAAAACCGGCGCTGACCCCGGATGCCGATGCGAAGTATTTCGCTGAAGTCGTTGTCGATCTGGATGAGATCGATGAGCCGATGATCGCGGACCCGGACGTCAACAACGCCGATGTTTCCAAGCGGTACACGCACGACACGATCCGTCCTGTGTCCTTCTACCACGGCGAAAAGAAAGTCGACCTCGGCTTCGTCGGGTCCTGCATGGTGCACAAGGGCGACATCAAGATCGTTGCTCAGATGCTCAAGAACCTGGAAAAGTCGCAAGGCAAGGTCGACTTCAAGGCACCGCTTGTTGTGGCTGCTCCGACCTACAACATCATCGATGAGTTGAAGGAAGAGGGTGACTGGGACGTTCTGCAGAAGTACTCCGGCTTTGAGTTCAATGACAACGCGCCGAAGACTGCAGCCCGGACCGAGTACGAGAACATCCTGTACCTTGAGCGTCCCGGCTGTAACCTCTGCATGGGCAACCAGGAAAAGGCTGCCAAGGGCGATACCGTTCTTGCCACATCGACCCGCCTGTTCCAGGGCCGTGTGGTTGCGGACTCCGAGACCAAGAAGGGCGAATCCCTGCTCGCCTCGACACCGGTCGTGGTGCTGTCTGCGATCCTAGGCCGGACACCGACCATGGACGAGTACAAGGAAGCGGTTGAAGGCATCAACCTGACCAAGTTCGCTCCGCCGCTGCAGAAGCCGCTGGATTCAAAGTCGGTCCACTTTTAAGCGAGAGAGACACTCAGGCAGCCGGTTTGCCGGCTGACAAATCAAATACGAAAAGGGCGGCAGAGATCTCTGCCGCCCCTTTTTATGCCTTCCAGTCGCCGATGCCATGCCACCACTGATTAATCAGGCCCAGGCTCAAAGCGGGGTAGGGGGTGCCAGGATCGGGGTCCTCGGGGTGCGGGAGTGCGCCATGTGACTGAAGAACTCTGAGACTCGTTAGGAAATCGCGCATGCGGTTTGTAATTTGCCGGATCTCGTCCGGGGTTTTCGCAACAGACCCGCTGGTAGGCCGATAAAACTGCTCCCACTGCCGGTAAAGCGCATGGCCGAGTTCAATGACCTCCTGCTCGCCATGCGGTTCGAGGCCGAGGCACATTTTGATGATTTTTGTTGCTGGGCCTTTGCCGTCTGTGAAACCGGGTGTCACCGATGGGCCTCTTTTCTGTTCTTTTTCTTGGGTGTCCGACATCTGTCATGCCTGCAGCGTGTAAAACCTGTTGGACGGCAGAGCCTCTCCCTTTTGAGAACAAAAGGGACATTTTAGAGGCGCTGAGAGTTTTGGTTTGGGACGTTTTGGTTACCTGGCAACGTTTGAGTCGCCAAGCAGGCCTTTAGGTGGCAAAGCTGCCGTTGGGTGAAGCAATGGCTTTTTTCAATTCAGGACGAGATCATCCAACGGCTTGTTCGGCCAAAGTGATGGCTTCCAAAGCCGAGAGAGCGACGAAATCAGCTCCCATGTTCTGGAAGCTGTCTGGATGCGTCAGGACAGCAGCACCGCCAATGACGATCTTGGTATTGCCGGTCGCGGCTTCCGACCGGCACCGTTGAATGGCTTCCATGCAGTCATTGGCCTCTTCGAGACGTCCGACCGACAAACCAAGCATGTCATACGGCCTGGCAGACAAGCGCATATACATGGTGTCACCGATTTCCATATCGGCGCCGCCATCGACGATCCATCCAAGGTCCCGGAAACACATTCTCACCAGGTTCACGCCGAGCGTATGTTTGGTCCCGTGCGACCGCGCCAGCAAGATCCGTTTGGCCGACGTTGGTACGGATGGCTGAGGCCCGGCATGGGTCAGATGATTGACGATGTTGCTCAACCGTGTTGAAGCCACGGCAACCTGCATGAAATCGGCATCATCGGTGCACCAGTAGTTGCCAAGCTCGGTTGCGATCGGGCAAAGCAAGTGTATGGCCAGTGTCTGAAGCGGGATATTGGTCTGGACAAGTTCCTCGATCAGATCCCGGTGGTGGCGAGGGTCCGGGTCGATCAGTGATTTCAGGAACGGCACGCGGTAGGAAATAGCAACATCCATGGACGGCATTTGCCGTGCCCGCTCATCCAGTTCGGGATGCAAACGAAGATCGAGACCCGAAACCGGGTTCCCGTTCACAATTAGTTTTGCAGCCTTTGGATGAAGCGCTCCGACCAAACCGGACACTTGCCCACGCACAGTCGTCTCCAGAACGGTGAGGTCCTGCAGAGACAAATTGGCAGCATCGTCTGCCTTCAACGTCTGGCCATTGCCAGCAAGGTCCGACGGGGTCTTGTTTTTTTCCGTCTGTCGCTCGCTGTCGTCTTTATAGGCCAATTCCCCCTCCCGATGTCTCGGCCTAGGCGGTCAAGCTCCTCCAAGCAAAAGATCGTACTATACAACCTTTCCCCCGCCAATTGAGATCATCTATTCGTCTCTGCAATAATAAGTGCCGGTCTTCAACGGTCCTCCGCATGGTGCGTCCACATGGGGCGATCTTGTATTCGGGTGGTCCCGCCTCCGAGTGTTGCCCGTGACCCGTGACCCATGCGTGACAGGGTCACACGCACGAGATCGGCGATCTGGCGGGCATTCAGCCCGGCTTCATTATACATTTCCCAAGGCGATGCTTGCGAAATGAACGTATCGGGCAGTGTCATCGTGCGTACGCCGCAGCGTCCATCCAGTAGGCCTTGGTCTGCAAGGTGATGCAAAACGAGGGCCCCAAAGCCGCCGGTCGCGCCTTCTTCGACTGTCACCAGCAGCTCATGGGTTTCAACAAGGTCCTCAATCAACTCCGTATCGAGTGGTTTGGCAAAGCGGGCATCGGCGACCGTGACGGATATGCCGAGTGCGGACAAAAGCGCTCGGGCTTCGAGGCATTGTTCCAGCCGTCCGCCGAAAGACAACAGCGCGGCTGTGTGCCCGATGTCGACGATCCGGCCTTTTCCGATCGGCAGGGCAACCGGTTGAACGGGAAGTTGTGCGCCCGTTCCTTCACCGCGCGGGTACCGGAAAGCAATGGGGCCAAGGTCGTGTTCGGTCGCTGTCTTGACCATGTTGACCAGTTCCGCTTCGTCAGCGGCGGCCATCACCGTGAAATTCGGCAAATTTGCCAGGAAACCGATATCAAAGGCTCCGGCGTGGGTGGCGCCGTCGGCGCCGACAAGACCTGCACGATCAATGGCAAAACGAACGGGAAGGTTTTGCAGGGCGATGTCATGGACGACCTGATCATAGCCGCGCTGCAGGAAGGTGGAATAGATCGCGCAGAACGGCCGCATACCGCTGGCGGCAAGCCCTCCGGCAAAGGTCACTGCATGTTGCTCTGCGATCCCGACATCGAAACTGCGATCCGGAAATTGTTTTCCAAACAGGTCAACACCAGTTCCCTCCGCCATGGCGGCAGTGATGGCGATAACCCGGTCATCCTGCCGGGCTTCCTCAATCAAAGCGTTGGCAAAGACCTTGGTGTAGCTCGGCGCCTTTGGAACGGACTTTGACTGTTTTCCAGACGGAACGTCGAACTTCGAAACACCGTGATATTTGTCGCTTGCCGCTTCTGCGTGCACATAGCCGGCCCCCTTGCGTGTGATGGCATGCAAGACAACAGGGCCGGTGCCGTCTTCTTTCAACTGGCGCAATGTCTCCAAGAGAGTCGGAACATCATGCCCGTCGACGGGGCCATGATAGGCAAATCCCATGTTCTCAAAGAAGCTGCGTTCCCGCTGGACTGTATCGGATTGGGCGAGGGTGTTGAGATGATCCGATAATGCGCCTGTCGGCGGGGAAATCGACATGTTGTTGTCGTTCAGGATGACGATCATGCGGCTGTTGAGGTGGCCGGCGTTGTTGAACCCCTCATAGGCCATCCCGGCTGTCATTGCGCCGTCGCCAATGACACAGACGACATGACCGTCCTTGCCTTCAAGATCCCGAGCAACGGCAAATCCAAGCCCGGCAGAGATCGATGTGGAGGAGTGGGCAGCCCCGAATGGATCGTACGGACTTTCGCTGCGTTTCGTGAAGCCGGAGAGGCCGTCCTTTTTGCGCAAGGTCCGCATTCTATCACGCCGGCCGGTCAGGACTTTGTGCGGGTAGCACTGGTGGCTTACGTCCCAAATCAGGGTGTCGTCCGGCGTGTCGAACACTGCGTGGATGGCGACTGTGAGTTCGACAACGCCAAGACCAGATCCCAGATGGCCGCCGGTTTCTGACACGATATCAATAACATCTGTCCGAAGTTCATCAGCAAGTTGGGCGAGTTCACCGTCACTGAGGCTTTTCAGGTCTCCTGGCGTGTGGATGGTATCCAGCAATGGGGTTGCGGATGTCCTGTTGGAGCTCATTGCGTTTCCTCCACCGCATGGTTCCGTCTTTCTGGTGTTGCCAAGCTGTGACCAGCTTCACGTACGACCAGTAGACACTGATGTCGTTAGGGTATTCTCGGGGATCTTGGTTGATGTGTAAACTTTTTTTTACACGTGAGGTTCGAAAATATGTCGTCAAAGTTGACAGTTAATGCGGGGCGCGGCACGTTTTTGGGCTCTCATGAGCAAAGCGGTGGTGGGCTTGTTTTCCTGCCAGGTGCCCTTTAATCCAGTGTGACTGTTCGCAAATGCTCCGCAGTTCGTCATTGCGGAACCCGCGTTTCTATCTATTGCAGGGTCTAATCCCCCGGAACGGAGCCTTTGATGGCCATCGCAGTTTTTATTGGTGTCGTTTTTCTGGCTGCGGCCAGTGGTGCCGTGTTCAAACCAGGGCCGTGGTACGAGGAGCTGCGAAAGCCGAGCTGGACACCGCCAAACTGGGCTTTCCCGGTGGTCTGGACACTTCTTTACATCATGATCGCCTATGCTGGCTGGAGTGTCTGGTCCAAGGTTGGTTGGTCGTTGCCGATCGCATTCTGGGCCTTGCAGATCGTGCTCAATGCGGCTTGGTCCTGGTTGTTCTTCGGACTGCGGCGCATGGATCTGGCGCTTGTTGATGTCGGTCTTCTCTGGTTGGCAATTGCAGGGTTTATTGTCACTGCGTGGCCTGTTTCACCGATCGCAGCGCTGCTTTTCGTGCCTTATCTTGCCTGGGTGACAACTGCCGGATTGCTCAATCGAGCCGTCCAGCAACTGAACCCGGAAGTCTAAACACGCAATCGCGTGATCAGGTCCCATATGTGGGCGATCAGTGCGAGGCTTAGAAATGACAGCACAAGAAACAGGGCATCGCCGCGCAGGGCAAATCCGAGCGCGGCCATCAGGCAGCTTCCGGCAAGGACATTGCCGAGCAACAACTTGAATCGCTCGCCAGGTGCGTTCGAAAACCTGCAAAGAACCGCGAACTCTATCCAAAGAAACAGAACCGCGCCGAACGGCAACCATCCGGACTGTAGCCAGGTCAAAAGCAGGTTCATTTCTGGCTGGCCGGCAGACCTGCAAGTTGTGCCAGATCCTTGAAGAAGACCCGGATATGGCCGAGCGGATCGCGGCGGACCAGACGCTTGTTCAGATAAGATTCCCAGGTCAGGCGCTGGACGTCCGGGTCGGCGCACATCGTCACAAACCGCTCCCGCAAACCGTCACTGCGGTACCAGACCGCCTGCATGATGCCAAGAATGAAAAAGATACGGCCATGTTCCGCCATGAACCGGCGCCGGGCTTGGCGCAAAGCGGATGCTTGGCCGGTCGCAAGGCACTCAGCAACGGCATCGGCACTCAGGTTGCCGCACAGCATTGCGTAGTAGATGCCTTCGCCGGATGATGGGGCAACGGTGCCAGCGGCATCGCCGGCAAGAAGGACATTCTGTCCGTTGTCCCACCGCCGCATTGGTTTGAGGGGCAGCGGAGCCCCTTCGCGCCGGATCGTCCGTTGTCCGGTCAACCCTGCACGGTCGCGCAAGTCCGACGTGGCATCCCTGAGATTATGCCCCTTGACCGCGGAGCCGCAGCCGACGGACGTTTGTCCCCCATGCGGGAAGACCCAGCCATAGAAGTCCGGAGAAATCCGGCCATCATAAACAACATCGCAGCGGTCGCGCTGAAAGGCGTCTGGGTCCGGAGCTTCCGGGCTTTCCACGATCTCGTGATAGGCAAAAACGTACGGCGGCTTCTTTTTCGCTGGGAACATCAACCGCCTGACAGCGGAATTGGCGCCATCTGCACCAATTACCATGCGCGCATTGAGGTGTTCCGTTGTTCCAGGATGCTCTGGATCGGTCCCGTCTACTTTCAGGTCCAGGCTTCCGTTCGACGCTGTGTCCATGCCAGCCAGCTTGCCTCTGACAAATCGGGCACCCGCCTGTTCAGCCCGGCCGCGCAGATATGGATCAAAGGTTTCCCGGTCGACCATGCCCACAAATCCAATATCGCCAATGCGCATTTCCACCGCATTCCCCGACGGGGCAATGACACGTGCCGCATTGGCCCGGGCCACCAGCAGGTCTTCAGAGATCTCAAAGTCTTTCAGGGCGCGGGACGGGATTGCCCCCCCACAGGGTTTGATCTTGTTGTCCGGGTCGACCAGAACAACAGAATGACCGGATCGCGCCAAGCGCTCCGCAGCGATCGCACCACAAGGACCACCTCCAATGACAGCAACATCAAAATTCGATTTCATTGCAGGCTCCCTGGTGTGAGGTTTTGCGCCTATTCGGCGGGCACCGCTGATGGTTCCCGGTGTACGGGCAAACGAGGTTTGGCAACTTGACCGCCGCCGATCCGCAACGCGATGGCCGCAGACATGAGGAACAAGACGGCTTCCATTGAAAAGACGATTGCAAAAGCGGTGCTGTCCTGGGCCGTCGCCCATCGCCCGAGGGTCAAGGCGATCGTGCCGGCCAGTCCTCCAAGGCCGAAGGAGATGGCCTGAGCTGCGCCCCAAACGCCCATCCGCATGCCTTCGTTGGCTTTTTTTCCGGCGCCCGCGAGAATCATCATGGTGCCAATGGCCGCAACGGCGAACGCGCCATTCATGAAACCGAGTACGAAGATGTTGACCTCAAGCGGCCAGGCCGGTGCAAATGATGCCGAGACCGCAAGACAGGCGAGCGCCACGCCCGAACCGACACAGCCGGTGACAATGAACATCTTCATCAGGCCGGGCTTGCGTTTTGAAAACAGCCATCCGGCGATCCCGACAAGTGCCATGCCCGCAAAGATACCGCCGTGTTGCGTTCCAGACAGCTTTGTTGTCTCGCCCGGAGACATGCCGAACAACAAGCCGGCAAACGGTTCCAGGATCAGGTCTTGTGTGGAATAGGCCAGCATCGACAGGAAGATGAACACGGTCAAAAGGCGCGCTTCCGGATCGCTCCAGACTTCGCGCACACTTTCGCGGAAACTGCCCGGTTTCTCGCGGCCAGTCTCGCCCACCATGGTCGGTTTGCGTTCAATTCCGGCAACTGCGATGGCCGACAGAACCAGAACCGCAACACCGGTGAGGGCGGTGACTGTAACAAGTCGGAGATGCGAATAAGGTTCAAGGTTGATCCCGGTGACAATTGAAGTCACCACGATGCCGGCAATCATCAGCATCCAGGTGATCGTGGCTGCCGATGCCCGGCGTTCCGGTGCCGTTTTGGTCGCAATCAACGTGAGTAGGGATGTGCCGCTTGCCCCGATGCCGACCCCGATAAGCGCGTAGGCGAGAAGCGCCGCTGCCAAGCCGGCTGCAAAGCTGATCTCGAAAAGAAATGTGGTTGCCGCGGCTGCTGTCCCACTTACGGCGAGAAGCGCCAAACCGCCCAGGATCCAATGGGTTCGCGAGTTTCCAATATCCGACCGGTGCCCCCACAAGGGTCTGGAGATCTGCACGCCGTAGTGGAGCCCGACAAGCAAGCCAGGAATAACGGCTGCCAGGGCCAACTCGACGATCATGACCCTGTTCAGCGTAGAGTTGGTGAGAACCACAATGGCGCCCAGTGACGCCTGTACAAGCCCAAGACGCAAAATCGAGATCCAGCTCAGCCCTTTGACCGCTGTGGAGTTTTGCTGATTGGCGTCTCCCCGACCGAACATGGGGATCTCCCTTTTAATAAGCCTAAGAGATGGCTGGCACCAAAGTGCGCAGTCCAAATGCTGTGATCATCATTCCTGTGACGTAGAGCCCGACACCGATGGCCGAGTACCAAACTGCAAATCGCACGGGATTGCGGGCAAAGCGAACCATGCACACCATCTGCAGCAGCAGAACAATAAGGATTCCCAAGGCATAGACCGGCAGTCCGAGCATCCAGAGTGTCAGGACAACGCCCGCCTGAGCCACGGTCATGACGGCGCAGGCGATGAGGGCTGCGGATCGTTCCCCATGCAGAACGGGAAGGGTCCGGATGCCCATTTCCTTGTCGCCTGCAATCGCCTTGAAATCGTTCAGCGTTAGAATGCCATGGGCACCAAGGCCATAGAGCAAGGCCACGATCCAGATTGGTGTTTCCGGCACAAGGCCGGTCATGGCGGTCGCTGCTGTCAGCCAAGGCAGGGTTTCGTAACTGAAGCCGACAACGCCATTGCCCAGCCAGCCGTTTTGCTTGAAGCGGAAGGGCGGCGCGCTGTAGGCCCAGGCAAAGGCAAGACCGAGAAGCGCTGCTGCAAAGATGAAGGAACCCATCAGTCCGGCGACAGCCAGCGAGAGCGCCGACATGATGATAGAGATATAAAGACCCCAGTGTCCTGGCATCCGGCCGGACGGGATCACCCTGTCCGGTTCGTTGATCGCATCAACATGTCTGTCGAACCAGTCGTTCACCGCCTGGCTGGTGCCGCACAAAAGCGGGCCGGCCAAGAGGACGCCGAGCACGATGAACCCCAAACGCCCATCCATCCCGTGACCTGTGGAGATCGCACCGCACGCATAGGCCCACATCGGCGGAAACCAGGTGATCGGCTTGAGCAAAGCGACGATCGCGCCGGGCATGGGCCAGTTGGCCTGTGGTGTTTGGCGGGTGAGTTCCATACCAAACATGCTAGGCGTCGCCCTAAAAAGTGTCAATTAAAACTGACACATTGCGCGGCTATAATATGTGACTGTAAATGAGAGTTGACGGGTGCTCGAAAACTTCAACTGCCGGGACGGTAGTTTTCGAGCCCGTGCCGGCGCAGTTTGATGTAGAGGCTTTGACGTGAGAGGCCCAGGATCTCGGCCGCGCTGGCGCGGTTGTTGTTGGTCTGGTCAAGGGCGGCTTCAATGCAGATCCGCTCAACAACGTCCAGTGACTCCCGGATCAGCTCCTTCAAGGGCACTTTGCCAACGAGGCTCGCAAATCCTTCGGCCTGATCTGGTGTCGCAGGCGGCGGCAAGGTCATTTTACCGGCGCTGGCCGCTTGAGGAATAACCAGAAGCTGTGTGGTGTCGGTCTCTTTGTTGTAATGGGCGGAGAGACTGACATCCTGACCCTCCCCGAGCGTATCGGTCAGAACAGAAGAGAACCCGCTGAGGGTCTTTTCGTCCCGGACGCGGGTGAAGAGAACACTTAATTCGACGGTGGATTTGCCGAGCCAGTTTGACACATTTCGTCCGACCACTTGATTGAGGGTCGGTGCATGAACACGGTCCAGAAACAGAGTATTTGCCGACAAAACCGTGCCTTCGCCATCAATCGTCAACGCGGCTTCGGGCAGAAGTTCCAGATCAACGCGGGCGCCATTGAGATGATCGCTGGAGCGTTTAGCATCACCCCTGTCCGTTTCCTGGGAATTCTCCAGGGTAATGACCAGGTTTGTGGTGCCGTGTTCCCGGTAGGCGCGCAGTTTTGCGTCGAAGGTACTTCCTGCGCTGCTGTGAAGGTTGGCAAGCTGGACTGGTTCACCGCTATGGCGGGCTTCACCAATCGCATCTGCAAGACGTTCCCGGTCCTCTTTCTTAAAGAGGTCCCGCATCGCCTTTCCGGTTAGATTGCCGGAAGCGCCGGTCAAGAGAGATACAGCTGCCGTATTCGCTTCCAGAATTGTTCTTTTTTCACCGTCCAGTACGACATGGGCTGTTTCGGACATCTTGAAGACTGTCCGGTACCGCGCTTCGGCCTGCCGGAGTTCGCGGTAATCGGCCTCCATTGCGATCTGCGCTTCCACCAAACGCTGCTGGTCCAGCATCTGCTGCCGCATTTCGTGTCCGACAACAATGGTGAATGGAAAGTCGTCAGTCCTGCTGGCCGTGTAGGCGACCGGAAGGTCGGGAAGGCCGCTGGCGCTGTGGTTGACCTGATAGCCACGGGCTGGCCGTTTTTTCGCCGGGGCAAGGAGGGCGTCAATTTTCGGAACAGATTCCACGGTTACGCAGTCGCGCAGGGGCTTGCCGACGATGGCCGACAAACCATACGGATCCAGATCGGAGTTGCGGTAATGGAGGCGATTTACGACACCTTTGTCGTCCACCAATGCAACGATATCGGCACCCAATCCGATCAAGGCTGTTAAGGCGTCTGCGCCCAGCAAATCAAGCAAATCAGTCCCAACCCCGATATCTTGCAGCGCGCCATGTGTCGAGGGAGAGGTCATTGGGAATGCCGATCGATGCTGCTTTTTCTTCTTTTTGCATCGCGGCCTTCCTGCGCGGCAAAGTGATTGATTTTTTCCAAATTGTAGAAACTCTCAGCGATTTTTACCGCTGAAAGCGCGCTATCGCAAATACAATCGACGCCCATTTCCACAAGGGGGTCGATAAAGTCAAGGGTAGCAGCACCGCCTGCAATTATGGGTAGTGTTTTGTGGCTGGAATACAATTTGATGTCGTTAATCAGTCGGATTGCGTTGCTTTTCAGGTATGTGGTGCTCCACGCAATGCAGACAACATCAGCTTGAGTCACCACTTTGGCGAACTCGAATTCACTCAGTGATTCGTGCGGAACAACCTGTTGCTGCCATCCAAGTGCCTGAAAAAGGGCGCCAGTGAGGTAGGACATCAGGCTGTGTTGTTCATCAACGGGCAGAAAGATGACGGCGAACGGGGCCTTCGATCCAGAGCGCTCCCGCGCAGCTTCCGTGGTGAGGGCTTGAGCAATGGCTTGCAGCCGGGCTGAAGCGATCGTGACATCGATGAAGCTGGCTGCGTCGCAGCTCCAGTTCTTGCCCAGTTCGCGCGCAACCGCTTCTAAAAGCATGACTTTCATTGCGGTGGGTGGAAGTGCTGCCGGGTTGCCATTTGATCTGAACCTGGAGCGGACTTCCTCGTCCAGAAAGGCAAGATGATCCTGTATGCGGGCATCAGGTGCCAGGATACGTTCGTACATTTCTGCGATAACAGATTTGTAGCGGATGTCGGTTTCAAGACCTGCATCCAGCAGGCCAGATAATTGCTCTGCGGCCATTGCTGCTACTGGTCCTTGGATGAGGTTGCGGAGCGTTGCTTGTTCGCCGCTGTTAAGCCGGGATTTCTTTACCATATTTGCCTGATCAGAAACAAAAATATTGCCGTCGGCAGGCTCTGTCCGGCGGGCGTCCGCGGTTTCAACGGGCAATTCTGTTGTGCCGTTCATCCTCACTTCGCGGTCGGCCTCCCTGGCCTTACGGAAAGGGGTCATGCTCCGGCGTGCGCAATTGTTGCTTTTATTTGCACCTTGAGCCTGCTTAGCATGACTCTCACGTGACGTGATGTAAACAAAAATATACGTCAATCAAAGTTGACACTTTTGCAGTTGCGGCGTTACCCTCACTCATCTGCTGAACCCAATGTCGGGTTCGGGGGGAGGGTTGAATGTCCGTGAGTGGAAACAGGAATTCGATAAAACCCGGTTTTCTTTACACCGAGGAAGAAAGACGCCGCCGTGATGAAACCGTTTGGACACTGGTCCAAGGCGTTCTGGCACCCGTTCAGTTTGTCGTCTTTCTGATCAGCCTTGCTCTTATCGTTGTTTTTTTGATCTCAGGCGAGATGCAGGGCGCAGCCGAGCTCTCCGTCGTGATCAAGACGCTTACGCTCTACGCGATCATGATCACTGGATCGATCTGGGAGAAAGAGGTGTTCGGGTGTTACTTGTTCGCCCGGCCGTTCTTCTGGGAAGACGTCTTTTCCATGTTGGTTCTGGCCTTGCACACGGCCTATCTCGCAGCTCTGTTCACCGAGGCTCTGACTGCCAATCAGCTGATGGCTTTGGCCTTGGCAGCCTATGCAACATATGTGGTCAATGCGGGACAATTCGTCTGGAAACTGCGGCTCGCCCGGCTGGATCAGACAGCCCGCAAGACTGGTCTTGAAAGTGGCGTCCGGTCCGCCGGCGTTAGCGACTTGCAGATCGCGGGAGGTTCTCAATGAACCAGACGTTTTCTGCTGGATGCGGGACAGGGCCGACAATCCGGGAGCGGGGCCAGCACGAAGTTTTTTGCGGCCTGACCTCCATCATCTGGCTGCACCGGAAGGTCCAGGATGCTTTCTTTCTGATCGTCGGATCCCGCACTTGTGCACATCTGATGCAATCGGCGGCTGGGGTCATGATCTTCTCAGAGCCGCGCTTTGCGACCGCGATCATGGAAGAGCGGGATCTTGCCGGCATGGCGGACATGCATGACGAGCTTGATGGCGTGGTCGACAAGCTGCTCGCGCGCCGTCCGGACATCAAAATGCTGGTCCTGGTCGGGTCCTGCCCGTCTGAAGTCATCAAGTTCGATTTGTCCAAGGCTGCTGAGCGGTTGAACCGGGTTCACGCGCCCAAACACCGTGTGCTCTGTTATTCGGGCAGTGGCATCGAGACGACTTTCACCCAAGGCGAGGACAATTTCCTCACCGCGCTTGTGAACGAAGCGCCAGCCTCAAGTCCGCAAAACGAAACCAAACTGATTGTCGCCGGGTGTCTTCCCGATGTTGTTGAGGATCAGTTCGCGCGCCTTTTTCACGACCTTGGTATTGAGGGTGTTCAGTTCCTGCCCGGCCGTTCGAGCGCGGCGATGCCGTCAATCGACCCGGGAACCCGGTTCATTCTGGCTCAGCCCTATCTGGGGGCGACAGCCGCAGCTCTGGAATCGCGCGGCGCTGAACGCATTAATTCCATCTTCCCGCTCGGTGAAGAGGGGACAACGGCCTGGTTTAAGGCGATCGCCGACACTTTCGGTGTACCGGAGGACCGGTTCGAAGCAGCGACAGCCGCGCCGCGCAAACGCGCCAAAGCCGCGCTCCAATCCTATTTGCCTTGGCTTGAAGGACGCAGGATGTTCTTCTTCCCAGATTCTCAGCTCGAGCCTTCGCTGGCACGTTTCCTCCACAGCGAAACGGGAGCGGAAATCATCGAGGTCGGAAGCCCCTACCTTCACCGGGAGCATGCAGCAGGCGAACTTGCACTGCTTCCGCCGGGCAGCGCGATCTCGGAAGGTCAGGATGTTGATCTTCAGATTGATCGCGCCCGTGAGGCGGATCCCGATCTGATTGTCTGCGGTATGGGTCTTGCCAATCCATTTGAAGCGGAAGGCCGTCTGACCAAGTGGTCGATCGAATTCGCCTTCACACCGATCCAGGGCTACGAGCAGGCAGGCGATCTTGCAGAACTCTTCGTGCGTCCGCTGCGGCGCCAGTCCGTTTTGAAATCCGGTCTCGGATTTGAGGAGGGCGCGCCATGCAGCTGAGCATGTGGACCTACGAAGGACCGCCTCATGTGGGCGCCATGCGGGTCGCCGCCTCGATGAAGGATGTGCATTACGTTCTGCACGCGCCTCAGGGCGATACCTATGCCGATCTCTTGTTCACGATGATTGAGCGGCGGGACAGCCGGCCACCTGTAACCTACACAACGTTTCAGGCGCGCGATCTCGGCGCGTCAACCGCCGACATTTTCAAGACGGCCTGTCACGATGCGGTCGATCGGTTCAAGCCGCGTGCCTTGCTGGTTGGGGCATCTTGTACCGCGGAACTCCTTCAGGATGATCCGGGCGGCCTTGCCAAAACACTTGATCTCGACATTCCCGTCGTGCCGCTTGAACTGCCATCCTACCAGAAGAAAGAAACCTGGGGCGCAGCGGAAACGTTTTATCAGCTGGTGCGGGCGTGCGCGTCCAATCGGCAGCGGCCTGAGACCATTCCAGCCAACACCTGCAACATTTTGGGCCCGACATCCCTCGGTTTCCGGAACCGGGACGATGTCCGTGAGATCAAAGCGTTGCTGGAAGAAAACGATCTAGATGTCAGGGTGGTCGCCCCGCTCGGTGCAAGTCCGGAAGATCTGGCCAGACTGCCAGAGGCTGCCTTCAACATCGTGCTTTACCCGGAAATCGCCGATACCGCAGCCCGCTGGCTAAAAAAGGCTTACGGCATGCCGTACATGTCTACGGTGCCGATCGGCGTGTCCGAAACTCGCAGATTTGTCACCGAGGCACGGGCTTTAGCCGGTCTTGAACCGGTCCTGTCATCGTCAGAAAACAAGGACCGTCTCACTTGGTACTCCCGGTCTATCGATAGCACCTACCTGACCGGCAAACGGGTGTTCATCTTCGGCGATGCGACGCATGCAATTGCCGCAGCCCGAATTGCCGCGAACGAACTTGGCTTCGAAGTCTGCGGTCTTGGAACCTACATGCGCGAGTTTGCGCGCGATGTGCGGGCTGCAGCCAAGGAGTACGGCGTTGAGCCGCTGATCACCGATGATCATTTGGTCGTTGAAGATGCCATCATAGAAGCACGCCCGGAGTTGGTGCTCGGCACCCAGATGGAACGCCACATTGCCAAGCGGCTGCGTGTTCCCTGTGCTGTCATTTCATCGCCGGTCCATGTCCAGGATTTCCCGGCGCGGTATTCGCCGCAGATGGGCTTTGAGGGTGCCAATGTCATCTTCGACAGCTGGGTTCATCCGCTGATGATGGGGCTGGAAGAGCATTTGCTGTCCATGTTCCGCGACGACTTTGAATTCAATGACGGGGCGACTGCCTCGCATCTGCATGCCCACAGTCCGGCGGCAGCCTCAAACCAGCAGACAGCACCGGCAGGTACTTCAGCGGAAGACCAGATCACCTTGCCAGCGAGCGCAACGCTCTGGACTGACGAAGCTGAAAAGGAACTCAAGAAAGTCCCGTTTTTTGTGCGCGGCAAGGCGCGGCGCAACACCGAGAGCTTTGCCGCTGACAATGGCATTCACCCGATAACCGTGGAGACGTTATACGATGCGAAAGCGCACTTCGCCCGATAACGACCTCCCGATCCGGGTGGTCTTTGTTACGCTCGACAATCATGTCGCAGCTGCCGTCGATGATGCGCGCAGGGCTTTGCAAACAGAGATGCCGGGTCTGACCTTCACGGTGCATGCGGCAACCGACTGGGCGGACAATCCGGACAAGCTGGCCCGCTGCCGTGACGCCATCCGGGCAGGCGACATCATCGTTGTTTCGATGATCTTCGTCGAAGAACACGTGAAGGCGATCGCGGACGTTCTGGAAGAACGGCACCTTGAGTGTGACGCCATGGTCTGCTGCATGTCCGCCGGCACGATCATGAAGTATACGGCCATGGGCCGCTTCCGCATGAGCGGTGAGCAAAAAGGGCCGCTTGCGCTTTTGAAGAAACTGCGCGGCAGCAGCTCCAACAGTGGCAAGGAGAGCGGCAAAACGGCCGGCGAGCGCCAGATGGCGATGCTCCGCCGGTTGCCCAAGTTTTTGAAATACATCCCGGGCACCGCCCAGGATGTCCGCAACTATTTCCTGACCCTGCAGTACCGGATCGCGGCGTCGGACGAGAACATCGCCAACATGGTCCGCCTGCTGGTCGGTAAATATGCCGCCGGCGAACGGAAATCGTTGCGTTCGGCGGTCGCGGCAAAGCCACCGAGTGACTACCCAGATATGGGGCTCTATCACCCGCGCACCGAACCGCGGATTACGACCCAAAAGAGCGATCTCGCGACCGTCAAAGCGGCGAATGGTACGGTCGGGCTCCTGCTTCTGCGAACTTACATTCTGTCCGGTGACACCGGCCATTATGACGTGGTCATCTCGGCGCTGGAGGCGCGCGGGCTGAATGTCGTTCCGGTGTTCTGTTCCGGTCTCGATATGCGGTCCGCGATCGAAACCTACATGACGGATGCCAATGGCAAGCCAACGGTCGACGCACTGTGTTCGCTGACCGGCTTCTCGCTTGTCGGTGGCCCGGCCTACAGCGATGCAGCTGCGGCCGCGGAAACCCTTCAAAAGCTTGACGTTCCTTATCTGTCAGCCTGCGTGACCGAATTCCAGAGCCGCGAGGGATGGCAGGCCTCAACGCAAGGGCTTACGCCGATTGAAACCACCTTGATGGTTGCGATCCCCGAGCTGGATGGTGCCGTCGGATCCATGGTGATCGGTGGCCGCAGCGGATCGGACGCCAATGGCAAGAGCTGCATTTGCGCCCGGCAGCTTGGAACATGCCCGTCTGGCCGGTCTTGCATGCGGCCGGATGATGAACGTGTCGGTCTGCTTGCCGACCGGATCGCGGCAATGACCAAGCTGCGCCAGACCCCACGGTCAGACCGCAAGATCGCAGCCACCTTGTTCAATTACCCGCCCAACGGCGGCAACATCGGAACCGCGGCTTTCCTGTCCGTTTTTGAAAGCCTCCTGGAGACGATGAAGCGCTTGAAAGCGGAAGGCTATGATGTCGATGTGCCTGCCGATGTTGAGACGCTTCAGAACATGATCCTCAAGGGCAACTCGGACCGCTATGGCACCGAGGCCAACGTCCATGTGACTGTTTCTGCAGATGATCATGTCCGTCAGGAAAAGTTTCTGAGCGAGATCGAAAATCAGTGGGGACCGGCACCAGGGCGCATTTTGAGCAACGGCCGTGGGATCCACATTCTCGGACGTCAGTTCGGCAATCTGCTGATCGCTCTCCAGCCGTCCTTCGGCTACGAGGGCGATCCGATGCGGCTCTTGTTTGAAGGCGGGTTTGCTCCGAACCATGCCTTTGCCGCGTACTACACGTATCTCCGCGAAACGTTTGCTGCCGATGCTGTTCTGCATTTTGGAACGCATGGTGCGTTGGAGTTCATGCCGGGCAAACATACCGGACTGTCCGGCTCCTGCTGGCCGGATCGGTTGCTGGGCGCTTTGCCCAACTTCTATTTCTACGCGGCCAACAATCCGTCCGAAGGTTCGATCGCCAAACGCCGGTCTGCCGCAACGCTTGTGTCCTACCTCACCCCATCAATCACGGAAGCCGGTCTCTACAAGGGCCTGAACAGCCTAAAAACCAGCCTTGATCAGTACCGGTCCATGGCGCCTGAAGCCAGAGGCGAGCGCGAACGTCTTCTGGACGTGATCCGCGTTCAAGCCGACGAACTCGATCTCACGGGCAAAACGGCGGAGCTATCCGAAGACCAATTTATTCAGCATCTGGTCGCGGCCATCACCGAAACCGAATACGCGCTGATCCCCCACGGCCTGCACATTGCGGGACGCGGTATGGATACGACCGAGCGCGCCGAAATGCTCGCGAAGATGGCTCTGAGTGTCGAGACAGGGGCAGGCTTTATCGCCGACCCGGAGCTGTGTCAGGTCATTGCCAATCGAGATCGCGATGCCCTGGCTGCGGCATCGGACACCCTCGACGAAGAGGCAAAGTCTGTTGTCCAAAAACTCGTCCAGATCGATCAGGACTTATCAGACAATCGGGAACTTGACGGCCTGGTACAGGCACTTGATGCGCGCTTCCTACCGCCAGCCCCATCTGGCGATTTGTTACGCACGCCGGATCTCCTGCCAACCGGCCGCAACATTCACGGCTTTGACCCGTTTGGTATTCCAAGCAAGTTCGCGCTTGAAGATGGCGCCCGCCAGGCGGCCCTCATTCTGGAACGGTATTTGGAGACCGATGGCAAACTGCCAGAGACCGTTGCGATCGTTTTGTGGGGCACAGACAATCTGAAAACCGGTGGTGCACCGCTGGCGCAGGCCATGGCGCTCATGGGCGCGCGGCCGCGGCTAGATTTCTACAACCGCGTCTGCGGCGCTGAACTGATCCCGCTTGAAGAGCTAAACCGGCCACGCATCGATGCCGTGATGACCCTGTCCGGCATTTTCCGCGATCTTTTGCCGATCCAGGCGAGCATGCTAGCTGAAGCAAGTTATCTGGCGGCCACGGCGGATGAGCCCGTTGAGCAGAATTTCATACGTAAACATGCACTTGCCTATTGCAAGGCCAATGGCTGCGATCTGGAAGAGGCGGCCTATCGCGTCTTTTCCAATGCGGACGGCACCTACGGGTCCAACGTCAATATGTTGATTGCCTCATCGGCCTGGACCGATGACGAGGAAATCGCAGAAACCTACACGAACCGGAAAAGCTTTGCGATAAGCCGCAAGGGCAAGACCAGCCGCCAGACCGAACTTCTCGATTCTGTTTTGGCAGATGTCGACATGGCCTATCAAAACCTGGAATCGGTCGAAATCGGCGTCACCACGATTGAGCATTATTTCGACACGCTTGGCGGGCTTTCAAAAGCCGTCTCAAAGGCCAAGGGCGGCGCGAAACTCCCCGTTTACATTTCCGATCAGACCCAAGGTGAAGGCAAGGTTCGCTCCATCGACGAGCAGGTCGCGTTGGAAACCCGGACCCGGACCCTCAATCCGAAATGGTATGAGGGTATGCTCCAGCACGGCTATGAGGGTGTGCGGCACATCGAAGCCAATGTCACAAACACCTTTGGCTGGTCGGCAACAACCGGCGGCGTTGAGCCCTGGGTCTATCAGAAAATCACGGAAACCTACGTGCTTGACGAGGCGATGCGCCGGCGGCTCGCCGATCTCAATCCGGCCTCTGCGGCACGGGTCGCGGCAAGGCTCATGGAAGCGCACGAACGCAACTACTGGCAACCGGACGAAGAAACGCTCGAGGCTCTGCGCCGGGCGGGTGAAGAACTGGAAGACCGGCTGGAAGGCCTGGCAACGGAGGCAGCCGAATGAACATCTACACCCATCCGAAGACAGCCGCACAAGAGGCGAAAACCGCTCAGAAGCTCCGGGAGCGCGCGGATGGCGACGGCAGCGTCCAGGTTCATCTTGATCCGACGATGGAAATCGACGGCGCCAAAGTTTTTGCGATTTACGGCAAGGGCGGCATTGGCAAGTCGACCACCTCGTCCAACCTGTCTGTGGCTTTCTCCAAGATCGGCAAGCGGGTTTTGCAGATCGGCTGCGATCCGAAACACGACAGCACCTTTACGCTGACAAAAAGCCTGATCCCGACCGTGATCGACATCCTGGAGCAGGTTGATTTCCACACCGAGGAACTGCGTCCGGAAGACTATATGGTCGAGGGATTCAATGGGGTTCAGTGCATTGAGGCCGGCGGGCCGCCAGCTGGCACAGGCTGCGGCGGGTATGTGGTCGGTCAAACCGTCAAGCTCTTAAAGGAACATCATCTTCTGGATGATACCGATGTGGTGATCTTCGATGTCCTTGGGGACGTTGTTTGCGGCGGTTTTGCCTCTCCGCTTCAACACGCCGAAAGGGCGGTTGTTGTCGCGGCCAACGACTTTGATTCCATCTTCGCGATGAACCGGATCGTGGCCGCAATCAAGGCAAAGGCGAAAAACTACGAGGTGCGCCTCGGCGGTGTCATCGCCAACCGGTCCCGCGAAACAGACCAGATCGACCGGTACAATGAGAGCGTTGGTCTGAAGCGTCTCGCCCACGTACCGGATTCCGATCATGTGCGCCTGAGCCGCCTCAAAAAAAGCACGCTCTTTGAAATGGGCGACAGTCCTGAAATCGCAGCCATCCAGAACGAGTACCTCCAGCTCGCAGAGCAACTTTGGGCGGGGACAGAGGCCCTTCAGGCTGAACCCATGAAAGACCGGGAAATCTTTGAATTTCTCGGCTTTGAATAAGAAGGTTTGAACCGGATATGACACGGGCCAGCTACACACAGCGGATCGGCGAAATCGAACATTACTTCGATCGCACGGCGCTTGATGCCTGGAAAAAGCTGACCGGCGATCAGCCGGTAAGCGGGATCCGGGCAACTGTGCGTCAGGGCCGTGAAGACATGCGATCAACCTTGGCAAGCTGGCTTCCGCAGGATCTCACCGGTTGGCGCATACTCGACGCCGGCTGCGGTTCTGGCGTGTTGTCCATGGAACTGGTTGCGCGTGGGGCTGACGTCGTTGGCATCGATCTATCGGCGCAGATGGTTTCCTTTGCCCGCCAGCGTGCCGCCGAGCAAATGAGCCGCCTTAACGGTCACCCGCATGGAACTGTAACGTTCAAAAGCGGGGATATGCTGGATCCGCATTTGGGACAGTTCGATGCGGTCGTTGCGATGGACGTCCTTATTCACTACGCCCCCGAGGACGCCAAGAAGGTTCTGGAAAAGTTCGCTGAGCGCACCAGCAAAAGCCTTTTGTTCACGCTTGCTCCGAGCTCGCACCTCCTGAAAGCCATGCTGATGATCGGCAAGGCATTCCCGCGGGCGGATCGGGCCCCGGCCATCTATCCGGCCAACCCGGAACGTCTGGTTGACCAGCTCGTGCATCAACCGCATATGGCCGGTTGGACGAGCGGTCGAACGCACCGGATTTCTGTCGGCTTTTACACCTCCCAGGCCATGGAGGTGATTCGGCCATGATGTTCAAGTCCGCATCAGACAGGATGATCGGGTTCTGGCAGACCGCCGGGGTCCACTTCATGCCGTTTGCGGACGCGGCAACAAAAGACGTGCCGCTGTCACGTCTTCTTCGCCTCGCACTGTTCCAGGTGTCTGCGGGCTGTGTGCTTGTTCTCTTAACCGGAACGCTTAACCGGGTTCTGATCGTCGAGCTCGGGGTATCCGTTGCATTGGTGTCTGCTGTGGTGGCAATCCCGGTTCTGGCAGCGCCGTTGAGGCTTTTCTTCGGTTATCGTTCAGATACCTACAAGTCGGTGCTCGGCTGGCGGCGTGTTCCCTATCTCTGGTTCGGAACGATCTTGCAGTTCGGCGGGCTGGCCTTCATGCCCTTCGCGCTCTTGCTGCTTGAATCGCAGAGCGTTGGACCGGCGTGGGCCGGAACTGTGCTCGCAGGTCTTGCCTTTCTCTTTGCCGGCTTCGGGCTGCACATGTCGCAAACCGCAGGTCTTGCACTCGCAACTGATCTGGTTCCCCAAGACAAGCGGCCCCGTGTTGTCGCGTTGCTCTATGTGATGCTTCTGGCGGGAATGATCGCTGCATCGATTTTTTACAGCATCTTCCTCGCAGATTTTACGCCGAAGCGGCTCATCCAGGTGATCCAGAGCACAGCACTTTTGACCTTGGCGCTCAACGTGATTTCCGCCTGGAAGCAGGAAGCCCGCAACCCGGCCCGAACGTCCCACGATAGGAAAGTTGCCGGGTTCTTTGAGGCTTTGGCCGACTATCGGCGCGAGCCGGGCACCGTTCGCCTGTTGATTGCTGTCGCGATCGGGTCTGCTGCGTTTTCCATGCAGGACATCCTGCTGGAGCCTTATGGTGGCGAAATCCTTGGCATGACGGTCGGGCAAACCACGCTGCTGACGGCGCTTTGGGCTGCAGGCACGATGGCGGGTTTTGCCTGGGCAGCACACAGCCTTAATCGCGGCGCCCACATGTACAGGGTCGCCGCCCGCGGCCTCTTGATTGGTATTGCAGCCTTCTCCGCGGTCGTTTTTGCATCGCCGCTCGAGACCGACATGCTGTTCTACGCCGGCGCGGCCGGTGTCGGGCTCGGCGGTGGTCTCTTTGCAGTCTGCACAATGCTGGCAGCCATGAGTATTTCGAAACGCGCTGACAGCGGCATTCTGGTTGGCGCCTGGGGAGCGGTCCAGGCGACCGCCATCGGCGTCAGCCTTTTGCTCGGCGGTCTGATCAAGAACGGCGTCAACATCCTTGCGTTGGATGGGCTGCTCGGAACTGCAATGAACAACGAGGCCGCCGGGTATCTGGCTGTCTATCACATTGAAATCGCGCTTCTTTTCATCTGTCTCGCCGTTCTTGGTCCCCTGGCAGGGCACCAATACCGGCAAGAGCGCGGAGACGACATGCGCTTTGGCCTTGCCGAAATACCCGGGTGATCCCGGATCGGCACCAGTTTTAGGAGGAATGACCATGACCGGTTCTATCGTCGGCAGCATAGATGTCGCCCAGGTGGTGCTCTATGTCTTTTGGGTCTTTTTCGCCGGGTTGATCTGGTACATCCGTCAGGAAGACCGGCGCGAAGGCTATCCGCTTGAAGATGATGTCACAGGCAGGTTCAACAAGGACCCTTGGCTGTTTGTCCCGGACAAGAAGACATTCGTCCTGCCACACGGTCATGGGACCGTTCAGGTTCCCGATCTAAAGCGCGACGACCGCCCCTTGAATGCCAAACGGGTTTCTCCTGCACCTGGGTATCCGATGGAGCCGGAAGGCAACCCTCTTCTCGCGGGCGTTGGGCCGGGCTCATGGGCCGAGCGCGCTGATACGCCCGATCTGACCGCTCATGGCGATGCCCGGATTGTCCCGATGCGTGAGGCGGAAGGATTTGCGATCGCCGACGGTGAGCTTGATCCTATTGGTCTTTCGGTTGTGGGCTGTGACAGCAGTTCTGCAGGAACCGTCAAGGACGTCTGGGTCGATCGAGCAGAATTTCTGATCCGCTACTACGAAGTTGAGATTGAGGGCGCTGAGAAACCGGTGCTTCTGCCGAACAACTTTGTCGTCATCAAGCGGGGACGTGGAAACAAGCCTTATCTTTATGTCCACGCAATCACATCCGAGCAATTTGCTGATGTCCCGGCACATGCGAAACCGGGCACGGTCACCTTGCTAGAAGAGGACAAGATTGCGGCCTACTTCGGCGCCGGTCTCCTCTATGCCTCGAAAGATCGTCGGGAGGCCTTGCTGTGAAACAGTTTGTCGCTCGGGAACATGAGATGGAACCGGTTCCCGGATTGCCTGAATATTTACCGGACGGCGAAAAAATGCTGTGGCAGGGGCGGCCTTCAACCCGCCTTCTGGCCCGCCATCTCCTCAAGAACCGCTGGATTACCGGCTACTTTTTGATCTTGGCGGCATGGGCAGTGATTGGCGGTCTTTATGATGGCCGCCCATTGGCTGGCATCGTCTTCTCAGTCGCCGTATTGACCGCCTTGGCCGCGATCTTGATCGGCATGCTGGAGTTGTTTGCCTGGGCTGTCCATAAGACGACGCTTTATACGATCACAACGCAGCGTGTTGTCATCCGCTTTGGTGTCGCGTTTTCCATGACCCTCAATCTGCCTTTCAAACAGCTGGCAGCAATCTCTATTGCCGAACTTCCAGGTGGTGCCGGGCATGTTGCTATCCAGGTTTTGCCGGGACACCAGATTTCCTGGTTGGTGCAATGGCCGCATGTTCGTGGGTGGCGGTTTGCCAATGTCGAGCCGAGCCTGATCTGCCTGGCCGACGCCAAGAAAGTGGCCGATATCCTTGCCCTTGCGATCAGCCAGAATGCGGCTGTGACTTCTGGTCACTCGCGTCTGGCTCACAATGACACCTCACCGCAGGGTGCAGTTCCTGCATCTGTAGAAGCTGCGGAGTAGGAGCCAGCGATGCCTTCGGTTTCCCATCTCGGATATTTCTCGGACCGCAAGGGCCGGCGCGCCAAACAATTTCCGCGCAGGATCCTGATCGGGACGGCATTGCTTCTGACTTTTGCCGTTGCGGCGGTCGTTTTTGGCCAGACAACCGGCATTGGCGTCATCAAGCATCAAACCGGTGCACCGGTCGCGATCCGGGACATTCTTATCACACGGGATGCGGCGGATATCGTCACTGTCACGGACGCGCGAAGCGGCGTTGTGATTTCAGCCTTTGAGAAGGATACCGGAGGCTTCGTTCGCGGCTCGCTGCGGGCTTTCGAACGCATGCGGATGGTGGCGAAAGTTCCGGCCGCAGCACCTTACAGGCTCATTCAATGGGAGACCGGCGCAGTCAGTCTGTCTGACACCGCACTCGGCGAACGCATCTATTTGGAAGCCTTTGGAAAAGATAATGCAGCGGCCTTTGCAGCCCTGCTTGAAACCCGGGAAGGAGCGCGCCAATGAACGCGATTTTCAATCTCATGAGCCGGAAGGAAACCGTCAGCTGCACGGTGGAGATCAACAACACCTTTGATCAACTCGGTGCCCATCTGCGCTTTGACAATGGCGTGGTGGTGCATCCGGGCGATGAAGTCTTCGTCCATGGTGCTCCCGTGTCGATCCCTTACGGGGAAAGTCAGAGGTTTCGGCGCGAGGCGACCATCCGCCGGGCGGGGCCGCTGGAACGCGCCTGGACCCGCGCCACTGGCGATTTCGAAATGATGGAACTGTGTGAATTCAGCTTCACGGAAAGGGCGTTGTCATGAACAAGACCGTATCGCCAGCCGATTTGGCCTCCAATGAACCGACCCTTGAAAAGCGCCGGGCCGCCGTCAACGATACGACCAAGAGTGCCTTGGTCTCCACGATGTTGACACCGCGGTTCTACACCACCGACTTCGACGAAATGGACAAGATCAACGTCGAGCCCGTCCGGGAAGAATGGGACGCCTTGATTTCGCAAATGCGCTCCGATCCCAACCGGGGTCACTTCAAGCGCAGCGAAGCGTGGGAGGATATTGATCTCGATGCGCTGCCAGATGATCTGCGCGAAGAGCTGATCGACTTCCTCGTGTCGTCCCTGACCTCCGAGTTCTCCGGCTGCGTGCTCTACAAGGAGATGAAACGCCGCGGCAAGAACCAGGAAATCTGCGAGCTCTTCGGCTTCATGAGCCGGGATGAATCACGGCATGCCGGTTTCATCAATGATGCGCTTAAGGACTTCGGCATCGGTGTGAACATGGGGTTCCTCGCCAAGGCGAAGAAATACACCTACTTCAAGCCCAAATTTATCTACTACGCGACTTACCTGTCAGAGAAGATCGGCTACGCCCGCTACATCACAATCTATCGCCATCTGGAGAAGCATCCAGAACATCGGTTCCATCCGATCTTCAAGTGGTTCAAGGAATGGTGCAACGACGAGTTTTCGCATGGCGAAGCGTTCTCTTTGATCATCCGGTCGGACAAGCGTTTGCTTGAAGGGCGTAACAAGCTCTGGATCAAGTTCTTTTTGCTGGCCGTCTTTGCCACGATGTATGTGCGCGATCACATGCGTCCTGCGTTTCACAAGGCACTTGGGATCAACATAGAAGACTACGACATGCGGGTGTTCCGCTTGACGTCTGAAATTTCCCGTCAGTGTTTCCCGCTCGAACTTGATCTCGATAATCCCAAGCTTTTGGAAGGTTTCCGGCGCATGGAGCGGATTAGCCGCAAGATGCAGGCTGCAACCGAAAAGGGCGGCCTCTTTGGCCAGCTGGGAAGAGCGTGGTGGGGGGCAGCTGCAGGGCTGAACTTCGTGCGGATGTACATGATCCCGACAAAGAAAAATACTTTGCCGGAGACCTCGCGCCTGCAGCCGGTCTGGTAGGCCAACGCTCATGTGGCTCGCAAACCCGGTCATAGCTGTTCTGATTGCCACTGGCGTTTGGTGGCTGTCGACCGGGCTTGTCTTGTTGATGGTCCATTGGTCAATCCGGAAGAAGCTCGGTCCCCGGCAGCTTTTGCCGCTGGTGACACTGGTCGGTGTTGCCGGTTTTCTGTTGCTCCTAAAGGGCAGCGAGATGCAGACCCCGCTTGGATCCTACGCCGGGTTCTTTGGCGCACTGCTGGTCTGGGCCTGGCATGAAACCACGTTTTTGACCGGGATGGTGACCGGCCGGAGCAAACAGGAGTGCCCGCCCGATGCGAAAGGCGCTGCCCGGTTTGTCGCTGCCTGGAAAGCCGTGTGTGATCACGAGATCGCGCTGCTTGTAACGGCCGTGTTTCTCTGGTTCGTCCTGGCGGGCGCCCCCAACACCTTCGGCCTTGCCACTTTTGGGCTCTTATGGGGGATGCGGATTTCGGCGAAGCTGCTGATTTTCCTGGGCGCGCGCCATGCAATCAGCGGCCTGATGCCCCCGGGGATCGTTCACCTGAAGACCTACTTTAATACTGGACGGACAACCCCCTTTTTCCCGCTTCTTTTAGCTATCGCGGTTGGGTTGTTTGCGGTCCTGGTGGCTGGAGCGATGAATGCGCACAGCGCGTACTCCGTCGTTGGTCACATTTTGCTCGCCGCGTTTATGGCACTGGCAATCATCGAACACCTAATTCTCGTTCTGCCGGTCTCGGACATGGCACTTTGGCGCTGGGCGGTTCCCAAAGGGGCGCGCGACCCCCGCTCAAACCCACCAGGACATGAGTTTGCACCTGCCGGCGTCGGCACGAAACGCGGCTTGGAAACGCGATAATTGGAATACCTTGAGGAGAGGACGAAGCGATGGACATCTTGAAAACTATGGAGACCGCTCTCTCCGACTTGCACGAGGCTGGCAATTATCGGGTCTTTGCCGAGCTGGAGCGCCATTGCAACGCCTTCCCCAAGGCAACGTTTTATGACGATGCCGGTGAGACAAGTGAAGTAACGGTCTGGTGCTCCAACGACTATCTGGGCATGGGGCAAAACCCTGTTGTGACTAACCGGATGACTGAGATCATTCAAAAGTGCGGGGCAGGTGCGGGTGGTACCCGCAACATTTCCGGCACCAACCATTATCATGTGCTACTGGAGCGTGAGCTCGCTGATCTGCATGACAAGGAAGCGGCACTAATTTTTACATCTGGTTATGTGTCCAACTGGGCAGCGCTCGGCACGCTCTTGTCGAAGATCCCTGGAATAATCGTCTACTCCGATGCCCTCAATCACGCGTCCATGATCGAGGGGATTCGCCATTCCAGATGCACAAAACGGCTCTTCCGGCACAACGATCCGGAGCACCTGGCCGAACTGATGGCGGCCGATGACCCGAACGCGCCGAAGCTGGTTGCTTTTGAGAGCGTCTACTCCATGGATGGCGATATTGCGCCGATCGAGGCGATCTGTGATGTCGCTGACCGGTTTGGAGCAATCACCTATCTCGATGAAGTTCATGCCGTTGGAATGTATGGACCGCGTGGCGGCGGTGTGGCCGAACGGGAAGGTCTTATGGACCGGCTGACTGTAATTGAAGGAACCCTTGGCAAGGCGTTTGGCGTCATGGGGGGCTACATCACCGGTCCGGAAGTGCTTGTGGACTTCGTCCGTTCATTTGCATCGGGTTTCATCTTCACGACAGCCTTGCCGCCGGCGCTGGCCGCTGGCGCAACAGCTTCGATCCAGTACTTGAAAGAGAGCTCGGCCGAGCGGGATGCACACAAGGCCAATGTTGCGAAAGTGCGGGCAGCACTCAATGCCAGAGGCATTCCGCATATGGAGAACCCAAGCCACATCGTGCCCGTCATGGTTGGAAATGCGTCGAAGTGCAAATGGATTTCCGATGTTCTCCTGACCGATTTCGGCATATATGTGCAACCGATCAATTATCCGACCGTGCCGGTTGGAACGGAGCGGCTGCGGATCACACCGACGCCACTCCATACCGAAGCTGATATCCGGCATCTGTCAGAGGCTCTGTGCTCCTTGTGGTCACAGTGTGCTTTGGCAAGAGCGGTGGCCTGATCAAGGCGAAAGCAAGAAGACCCTGACTGGATCTAAGAAGGGGCAGAGAGCCCGTACACCAATGAACAAGCCCTTGATAATTCCTGCTGTCGCACCGGACGGATCGTTTTATCCGGTCGAGAAACTGCAAGCCCATATTGATGGCGTGTTGCATCTGGCCGTGTCCGTCTTTGTTTTCGACGGCGATCATCTGCTCATCCAGAAGCGCGCTGCCGGGAAGTATCATTGTGGCGGCCAATGGGCGAACACATGTTGCAGTCATCCCCATTGGGATGAGAGCATTGAAACCTGCGCAGAGCGCAGGTTGATGGATGAGCTCGGCTTCACGCTCCCACTGACGCGGCATCAAACGGTTGAATATGAAGCCAGCGTCGGTGAGGGCCTGAAAGAGCACGAGCGCGTCACGCTTTTTAGTGCGCAAGTGGATCGCAATAAGCTCATCGTGGTGCCCAATCCGGACGAGGTGGAAGACGTGCGGTGGGTTACCGCGGCGGACCTTCATCGCGAAGTCCTGGAAAATCCGAGTGCCTTCACGCCCTGGTTCCGAATTTATCTAGGGCGCTTTCCGGGGCTGAAGTTCCAAGCAGCAGCTTGAACTTCCCGCAAATCGAACTCCTCTACCTCCATCACGCAATTCAATGGCTGCATGAACCGCGCTAGTTGGCCGCGGAGTTCCCGGCCGTTGCCGGCAGCCGACTTTTGCCTCTGACCGGTTTCTACATTTTACAAGTGAACCAAACGGCGTGTCGGCCTCTGTCACTATGTTGCGGGTTTCGAAGTAAGCTGTCTAAGTGCTTGTCGCGTTTTATCGAACTCGATGGTTCTCGGATTTTGCGTTGAAAATTTCGATTTCAGGCGGCGAGAACCAAGTGACTTGCTCAACGCGACTTGCTCCAATCACCGAACTCTAAAATCGTCACTCAGAGCTGCATTTCCGAGCAAAAGAGCAAAAAAAATGGGAGCCCGAGAGCTCCCAAAGTGTCCTCGGCGGATGCCGCGCTCATTGCTGAGTGGCGGCAACCGTCGTTTTCGCCGGGAGGGCGGAGGAGTTGGTCGGTCCGTCCGGCGCCATGGTCTGGGTCTCGCCGGGGACGTATTTCGAATAGTCAGGTACCGCTGTCGGTCCTTTCTTATCCAGGGCGTCTACGTAGTTTTGAAGCATAGAAACGCCGTAGAGCGGTTTTTGAACGCCTTGGTGACAGGTCGAGCAACCGATCTTGAAGACATCGCCTTCCGGTCCCTTGCGGTTGTCCGGGAAGACCGGGGTCAATCCGACCATGTAGTCGTTGTTGAGGGCCCGTGTCATTTGAATGCCGTGCCAGGCGGTAACCCGTTGCGGCGGGCTCTGATCCCAGTCGTTAAAGGCCCGGGAATTGTGGCAAGTCACGCAGTTGACGCCAAGACCCTCTGACATGTGCATCATCAAGGCCCAGGTGTTTTCCGTTTCCTTCGTTCCCGCAGGGTTTGGATTTGCAGGGTCAGGCAAAGCGGTCAGGGAGTGTACGCGGATTTCCTTGTCGCCCAGCAGATACTCTGCCAAGGCATTTTGCGGCATGGATGTGTTGCCGACAAACTGACCGACAACGTTCTGTCCGCCCCGGCCGGACGCACTGGCCGGTTTGGGCTCCTGATCATCATACCAGTAGTAGGCGGGAACAGCCTGGCCGCGGTGGCAGGTGTAACAGGTGACCCCCACATCACCGACATGCGGTTCCCAGTCCACGTTGATGGTCTGGTTCATCTGGATCATGCGCCGGGAAACGACCTTGGTGTAGACCTCGTCAGAGGCAAGGTTTTCCAGATTGTGGCAATAGCCGCAGCCTTCTTCCGGTGCGATCCATTCCGTGATGGCCGCCATGAAGAGGTTGAACTGGTCATCGGACAAATCACCCAAGACCTGAACGTTTTCATAGATCTCACCAGCGCGGTCACCTTCCGGGTCCGCTTCCCAGAGCGGTTCTGGAACCGCATTCAGGGCTTTCAGGGCCTCCACCTTGTCAGCGTCCTTAATGACATTCATGCCTGTGCCGCGATATCCCATCTGGGTTGTCTCGACAGGTGGAGCATCCCAATCGGCACCAACGAAGCTCGCAATACCGAGAAGTGTTCCGGCGGCAGCTGCAAAAGGTATCCAAAGTTGCATTTTCCTTCTCCTTATTGCGCCGCCGGATCAACAACACCCGGCCAGACGTCCGGTGTCGGAGACACGATCCCGTGCTCGATGCCCCACAGGTACCAATTGTCGACGACAGTGCCTGTGAGAAGGATGCCGATCCCTCCGGTCAGAGGGGTCAAAATGGCGAACCACCACGCCCAACGGTGAACCGATTCCATTGTGGCGTTGAAGCCCATGGTCCAGCGCCAGAAGAGCGCTGCACGTTCGGACGCGGTCCCGCGGTCGGTGATCTGCTCAAGCTCCCGCTCGCCGCCATACTTGCCGACAGCAAGAATTGTCGCGCCATGCATGGCAAACAGCAGAACCGAGCCATAGAGGAAGACGATCGAAAGACAGTGGAACGGGTTGTAGTAAAGGTTGCCGTAGCGGATGGAGAAGGCTGCGGTCCAGTCAAGGTGCGGGAAGATCCCGAAAGGGACGGCTTCGGAAAAATCGCCCATCAGGATCGGACGGATAAAGCCAAGCACCAGGAACAACCAGATTGCTGAGGCAAATGCCCAGGCAATATGGGTGCCGAGCTCCAACTGGCGTGCCCGCCGGTAGACGCGCACCCACCACAACAAGATGGAAGCTGTCAGAAAGAAGCCCGCAATTTGCCACCAGCCACCTTCGTTGAGAGGTGCCATTGTCAGGCCGTATTCCGCTGGCGGCGGTTCCAGGCCGAGCCAGAACAGTTGCCGGACGAACTGGATCGGATCCCAACCCACAGAGGCCAGCATGTTCAAACCGATGATCTCGAATGCGATCAAGCCGAACACAAGGGACAAAGACCCGAGAAAGCCCAGGTAAATTGGCCCGATTTGCGCGTTCCCCAACCAACCGGCAAGGCGCGACATGATTGGCGTGCCAACGCGGTCGCTGTCGCCTTTGGGAAGCGGCATGCCCTCTTCGGCCGGGCCGCTGACCTGAATGATGGTGAGGATGTTTTGATATTGGGTCATTGTCGTGTCCTCAGCTCCAGATCGGCAGGTTCAGCCACCAGTTCCACCATTGCGGCCAGCCCTGGTTCCAGAACGGCCCGCTGATGACGATGCAGACGGCGCTCCAAAAACCGGCGTTCAGCGCAAGGATCAATCCCAGGCGGTGAATGCCGAGAGTCCCGATGGAGTAGCCGATGATGTCGCGGAAAAAGGTGTCTTCATATTCCGGCGTTTTCACTTCCGCCTGCTTGCCGCCGCCTTCCATGGACTCGCCCGGATTGGCCGCCGACAAAATCAGGCCACCGTGCAAGGACAGAGCGAGTGTCGTCGTGAAGAAAAACGTCACGGCGATCATGTGTGCGGGGTTGTAATGGAAGTGGAGATATTGGTAGCCGACGTTGGAGACCCAGTCCAGGTGACTGAAAATCCCGTATGGAAATCCATGTCCCCAAGCGCCCAGCAGCAGTGGCCGGAAGACGACCAGAGTGGCGTAGGCAAAGATCGCGAAGGAGAAAGCGAACGGCACGTGATAGCCCATGCCGAGCTTGCGGCAAATCTCGACTTCGCGCAAAGCCCAGGATCCGAAAGACCCCAATGCGCAAATGGTAATGATCTGCCAGAGGCCGCCTTCTTTTAGCGGCGCCAAGGCAAGCCCGTAGGAGATGTCAGGCGGGGCGATCGAGATCTGCCAGATGTTCCAGGTTGGGCCGATTGCAGCGCCGTAAACGACAAGTGCCGTTCCAACGAACATGAAAAACGCGCCGGTAATGCCAAAGAAACCGACATAAAATGGGCCCACCCAGAAATCGAACAAGTCACCGCCGATCAGTGTGCCCCCGCGTACGCGGTACTTCCTTTCGAAGCTGAGCAAAGCCATAGAGTCCTCCTTAGCCGCGTTTTGCCAATGCGCGTGCTGCGGCTAATCATTGAAAGCAAGGCTTGGTGGCGGAGAGTGCTGACCGTCGTCCAGGCGCCGGCCAATACGCAGCCTCCGCCACCGATGATGTTGAACCGTATGCGTTCGTCAGACCAAAGCTGACGAACCCTCCGGTAGGAGCATTTCGATATGCGCGTTGCCGTCGCTTAACGATGCTTGCTGTTCCAGCCAGTTGTACCTTTCGGTGCTGAGCAGAATGAAATGAATCAAAACTGCAAGGCTGAACAGGAAGACCGTCAGAAGAACGAGCACCCGGCGCGGATCGAACAAAAGCCACATTTTCCACATGTCTTCAGATCCTTGTCTGGTGTGAGCTCGTCAGAGCCACGGTTTGTAGAGCCACATCGAAATGTGGGCGAGGAAGGGTGCAAGCGACATTGCGATCGCAAACTTCACAAAGAGCCGGTGAAACTCCTGTGCTTCCTCACGGCTAAGACCTGTAAGGGTCTCCTTGTCCGAAGCCATTCGCATGACCTCCACTACTTGCCTTTCGGCGGTTACCGCGCAGAACCCTCGCGGCGGGGTCCCAGTCAAGCCGGTTGGAAGGGCTCACTGAGCAATTGCCGATGCCAAAGCAGCAGCAAAAGGCGTTGGGATCATGCGTGAAACGCGTATCCCAATGCGGCGTATGCCGAGGCCTTGGCTTCGGCGTATGCAGATTGTGTCGTGCCTTCATGGGCGCCCAAGACGCGGCCGAGGCGGCCGAGGACGGTGGACATGAGGCAGAATGGAAACACCACGAGAAACAGACGCTTCATCAAGAGGCGCTGGGATTCGCGTTCCTGATGGCGGCGGCTGCAGACCGCTTCGCTATGGGTGGTGGAAATCATCTGTCTTCCTCCCGGGTGGCCAGTGGGGTGTTGAAAAAGAAAAGGGTCATGCAGGCACGCCCTCCTTGCCGGAGACCTGCTCCAGGTCATCAAGGGTAACTTCCGAAGCTCCAGTCTGCCGGGCGCGCTGTTCGGCGGCCTCACGCAAACGTTTGGCTGCGGAAATGCGAACCAGAACGGGCTCTTGATTGACGCGGCGTTCAAGCGCGGCTTGAGCATCTGGATGCCAGGGCATTTGAGAATGAGCCTTGGCCGCCGTCGCTTCGATGGCATCAAGCTCACTGGCCTTGGGCAGGATCTCGAACAGCATGTCGAAAAGCGCGTTGCAGACCTCCTGGATCAACCAGCAAGCTCCGGAGTATCCCATGACGGGTGTGCCGGTATGACGGCGAACAATGGCGCCCGGATAGGAAAGCTGGATGAATTTTCCACGCGCTCCGGCTTCCGCCATGTACATGCGTTCATTGAAAGAGCCGAACATCACCATGGGTGGGGTGCTGGCCGTCAGTTCCGCGACTTCGGCATTGTCGGTCTTCGACCCGGCTTTTCGCGCAACGGCGAAGGCACAGGGAAGGCCCATTTCCTCTTCAAGGAAGTTCTGGATCCCGCGGACGTAGGTCTCATTGGCAACCACTGCGAAATTGGCTGTGGCGAAGAAGTCCTGCGTCACGGAGCGCCACAGATCCCAAAGCGGTTTCAGCGTCGTATGTTTTTCCCGCTCAATGAACGGCTCCGGATCGAGGTCCAGGATTTCGCCCAGTTTACGCAGGAAAGCGGTGGTGGAGTGTATGCCGATCGGGGCTTGGAGATAGGGCCGCTCGAGGGTTTCACACAACAACCGGCCGAACTCGCGGTAAAGGCAAATGTTCGCGTCCGCATCGGCGAGCTTGCGGATGTCTTCCACATGACTGCTGAGCGGGAAGATCATGTTGATCTCCGCTCCAAGACCTTCCACAAGACGGCGGATTTCATGCAGGTCCGACGGCATGTTGTAGGTGCCGTAAATCGGGCCGATGATGTTCACCCGGGGCTTGGCGCCATCTTTGCGCTTCCGGGGCTTTGGAACCCGTTTTGGCCCAAATTCCGTCCAGAGCCATTTTAGCGCCCTGTCGGCACTTTGCCATTGATCCTCATCGATTGTGCGCGGCAAAAAGCGTTTGATGTTGGAGCCTTCCGGCGTGACACCGCCGCCGATCATTTCCGCAATGGAGCCCGTCACAACAACAGCCGGAAGGTCCGGATCAAGAGCCTCGCGGGCACGTTTCATGGCACCTTCCGTGCCATGTTGGCCGAGTTCTTCTTCCGCAAGGCCGCTTACCACGATGGGCAGCTCGTGCGGGGGCAGGGCATCCGTATAGTGAAGAACGGAGGTCACCGGCAGGTTCTCGCAGCCGACAGGTCCGTCGATGATCACCTGCAAACCCTTGATGGCCGTGAAGGCATAGACGCTGCCCCAGTAGCCGCCGGCTCTATCGTGATCGAGGATCAGCATCCAACGCTCTCCCCGTTGTCGACCGCATTGCGGGATTTCGCGACAGATTTGGCATATTTCGCGCGGTAACCGCTGTGTTCCTTCGGTGTGTCCTGCCAGATCCCGGCGGTATCCCCCTGACCGACGCCGTCAAAGAAGTCCTGCATTTTCAGGAAGCGGTCCTTGTTGGCGATGGCCGTTGAAATCACGCTTGGGAGCGAAGCCGTTCCAGCGGGCCCCATCAACGGGCGGGCGGAAATCAGATTTGTGAAATAAAGCGCGGGTGTTGCCCGCTCTTTGGCTTTCTGGACGACAGGGGTCGTACCGATCGCCAGATCAGGATCAAATTCTTCAAACGCGGCGAGGTCCTGCTCCAAAGAAGCGCGGAACTGGACCGTGACACCTTTGGACTCAAGCCATTCGGCATCCGCTGCACTGTAGGGCGTTTTTGGACAGGCCGTCCCGACATACCGAAGGTCAGCTCCCAGTTCGACCAGCAACCGGCCGACCAGAAGTTCAGAGCCCTCATATCCGGACAGGGTAATCCGGCCGTCGATCCGGTTCTCGCTCAACATGGCCGTAATGGCACCGCGCATCGCGTTCCGGCTGGTATCTGTCTTGGCAGCAGCCACACCGCAGCTCTCGCCGATGGCTGTGAGCCAAGCATCTGTGCCTTCAAGTCCAACAGGTGCAGAGCCGACAATAGCGCGGCCCGCCGCCTGAAACTCCCGGAACGCGGAGGTATAGAAGGGGTGAATGGCTGCAACGGCGGCACAATCAAGCGCTGCATAGAGCTCACGCCATTCGCGCACAGGCACGGTCGGCCCGGCTGCCAAGCCCATTGGTTCCAAAATGTTGCCGATGACAACCGGATCGGCCGGGAACATTTCCCCAACGAGGGTCACAGTCGGCTTGTCCTTGACGCCGTCGCGGGGTGCCAAAACCGGCCCCTCCAGCGCTTCCTGGCGGGCATAGGCGAGCATTGCACCTGAAAGAACGTCTTTGGCTTCTGCATGGGTCGGAACGCCGAACCCTGGAACATCGATGCCGACGATCCGGACACCGTTGATTTCCTTCGGCAGCATTTGCAGCGGCACACCGGAGGCGGTCGGGACACAGAGGTTTGTGACCACGATGGCATCGTATTTTGCCGGGTCCGCCATGGCATGGACCGCTTCAACGATGTCTTCAAAGAGTTTGCCGGTGACCAAAGTCTCGGAATTGAATGGCACATAGCCGACCGAGCGTTTTGCGCCATAAAAATGTGAAGTGAATGTCAGCCCGTAAACACAGCACGCGGACCCGGACAAAATGGTTGCTGTCCGGCGCATGCGCAGGCCGACGCGCAGTGAACCAAAGGCTGGACACATGGACTGCGGCTGGTCGTGAGGCCCTTTCGGATAGTCAGCCTCCAGCCGGTCCATCAAGGCGTCGTTTCCAGCGTTTCTGGCCGCAGCTTTTGAACGCTCTTGTCCGCCATGGCAGCCGCCGCCGGTGGCGGGTTGGTCATCCGCCAAATCCATCACCGGCCGGTCGGAAACTGTGGCGCTTCCAACTGGGTCGGGATCATGAGATTTGGAGTAGGTGTCCATGTCGCGGATCGGTCCTCAAACGGTGTCGTAAATCACTTCCAGAGATGGTTTGTTAAGCGCACCTGCGGCGCACATGTCTTCCGGGGTCGCCGGTGTCAAAACAAAGTCCGCACCGGTCTCGCTGGCGTCGAACAGGCCGAGCAGCCCATCCTGGTCGAGAGGTTTGGGAAGGACCGGTGGCGCTTCGGCGAGATTGATCGACAGGGCTTCAAAGAGCGGCGCCCAAACACCGCCCGGCTTGCCGATGATCTGGTAGTTCGCGCTTTTCCGCCGGATGTCTTCGTCTTGCGGTATTGAGGCCAGAACTGGAATGCCGACGGATTCTGCAAATGCCTGTGCTTCGCCGGTTCCGTCATCCTTGTTCACGACAAGTCCAGCAACGCCGACGTTACCGCCGAGTTTGCGGAAGTACTGGACGGCGGAACAAACGTTGTTTGCCACATAGAGGGATTGCAGGTCGTTGGATCCGACCACCACCACCTTCTGGCACATGTCACGCGCGATCGGCAGTCCGAAACCGCCGCACACCACATCTCCAAGGAAATCAAGAAGAACGTAGTCAAAATCCCAGTCGTGAAACCCGAGTTTTTCTAGTGTTTCAAAACCGTGGATGATGCCCCGACCACCGCAGCCCCGGCCAACTTCCGGCCCGCCGAGCTCCATGGCAAAAACACCATCACGTTTGAAGCAGACATCGGAGACGGTCACTTCGCTGCCGGCTTCCTTAGCCGCAGAGGCAGTTTGAATAATCGTTGGACAGGCGCGTCCGCCGAACAATAAAGAGGTGGTGTCGCTCTTGGGATCACAGCCGATCAGAAGCACTTTTTTGCCTAGCTGTGCCAGCATGTAGGAGAGGTTGGCGAGCGTGAAGCTCTTGCCAATGCCACCCTTGCCATAGATGGCAATGATCTGCGTTTCCTTGGTGACAGGCCCTGTGGCCGGTGCATCAGGTTCAATGGCTGCCTCGTCCCTGAGGAAGTCCTGCATTTGGTAATGCCGGCCTGTTGGGTTTTCCAGGATCATGCAGCTTTCCTCCAGTCGATAACCATTTTCAGGCAGGCCGGATCATCGAAGGCGGTCCGATATGCCTTTGCCGCGTCGGACGGGGCCGCGTGATGTGTCACGAGCCCGCCCAGAGACAACCGGCCGGAATCCACAAGATCAACAACCGCCTGAAGGTCATCTGGTTTGAATTCAGCGGACAGCAGGACCGAGATTTCCCGCATAAAGGCGGCGGGGAATGCAAAACTCACCCGTTCACCGTAAAAGCCAGCAAGTACCAGCGTGCCGCCCTTTGTTAGCCGGCTGATGGCCGGATCGAGCGCGTCCTGATTGCCGCTGGCGTCGATGATTGTGTCAAACGGTTTCGACGCCCGTGAATCGTTGGGGGCAAGAACGTCATAGTCATCGGCACCGTGCATTCGGTCCGGGCACGTTTCCGTGACAATCGGCGGCTCTTGGCCAAGTGTACAGGCTAGCCGTGCCATGAGCCGGCCAAGAACGCCATGGCCGATGATCAGGTCCACGGGACTTTCCGCCCGAATCAAAGCGTGATGGGCGGTGGCGGCAAGGGCGAGCAATACGGCGTCTTCGGAAAAGTCTTCCGAGATCTGGATGGTGCGGACACCTGGAAGGACCAGCCGGTTGGCGGTCGCGCCGAACAACCCGGCAGCACCTTCAAAGCAGGATGCGCCTGGTATGAAGACTGTTTCGCCGACTTTGCGGCCAGACAAGGGGCCTGCGCCGACAACTCTGGCAACGGACTCGTAGCCTGGGACTAAGGGATATCTCATTCCCGGGAATGCCGGCATGGTGCCGTCGAACAGCATTTTCTCCGTGCCGGTGGAAACGCCGCTCACCATGGTTTCGACAACCACATCAAAGTCGCTTGGTTCCGTGAGCCCAAGTCGTTTGACCTGGAGCTTACCGGGATCCTCAAAGACGATTGCCGTGGTTTCCATGAGTGCCTCCCTCTCGTGGGTTTGGCGGCGTGTGAGTGTCATTGTAAATTGACGCATTTGAGTGTCAATTAAAATTTACACATTTGCTGACAAGGAGAGTGTTCAGGACGGCCTGACTAAGCAGGCCTGCTCCGTTATCGTTCTGCAAAAACGAGCGTTGCCAGCAAAGGATTGGGCGTTGGTTTGGTGCGTGGATTTTTGAAACCTGCGCCCATAAGAAGTTCTTTTATGGCGGCATCGCTTCGGCAGCGGCCGGATCCCATAGCAAGGAAATAAAGACTGAAGTAGACAGCTGCGAGCTCAGCGCCTTCGCTGTTTCCCGCCATTGCCTCGGCGATCATGACTTCTGTGCCGGGCTTCAAGGAACGATGCAGATTCGCCAAAATCTGTTTCACACGCCCATCATCGTGGTCACAAAGGATCCTGACCAGGCTGACGCACTCGGCATTGTCCGGGATTGGGTCCCTTGCAAAATCACCGCCGTGAACCTCGGTCCGGTCGGCAAGGTTTTCTCTTGCAAGATGCATTTTCGCAAGGTCCGTGACCGACGGCAGATCAAAGAGGTGTAGGCGTGTATCCGGACAGACCTTGCCAATTGCTGCCAGGAATGCGCCTTCGCCGCCGCCAACATCCAGAACAGCGTTGTACTGAGAAAAATCATGAGCTGCTAGGATGCAGTCGGCGAGCATCTCCTGGCTGCTGCGCATCAGTTCAGAATAGGGCTGGGTTATGTCCGTGCCGATACCCGCAGGGTCCTGCGCGTGCGCATAGGCCCAGTATTTCTTGAGTTCTGTATCTTGAGAAGGTGCCTTTAGAAGAGCGGACGGATCTGCAAGGTCCCGGTAGAACAGGGCGTGATGCCGGATCATAGCCTGCAGTCCAGGGTCGGCTGCTACCACGGCGCCGCCATCGTCCAGAACCCAAGAGTTTCCTTCAACGTTTTTGACGAGCTGCAGACGTTCTGCCTGCTCCAGCAGCAATTGCATCCGGCCTTGCTCAAGTCCGCAGTCTTTTGCAAGGACTTCTGTGCTTGCAACCGTGTCTGTGAGCCGTGCAAGCACGCCAAGCGACACGCAGGAACTCAAAACCTGACTGAAAACAAAACCGTTGATCAGTTTGAAAAGATCATTCGATTTCTTCTGCGCGATCCATCGCGTCCCTGGAAACCGCGCGATTTTGCTGCGGAACGTTGCCGATCCGATCAACCGGTTGCGCCACAGGCGATAGCGCACACGAAGTGCATTCAAACTGGCCATCGACCGACTGGATGGTCTTCCCTGTTGTGGCGCGTTGGCGCCGGGCGCCGTCTCTGTCCAGTCTGACATTGTCAGGCGGCGCTGGCGGCCAGTTTGGCCGGCATGAGACGTTTCGCTTCCTTGTGGATCATGGCGCTGAGCAGATCAGCGCCCTCGCAGTCCGGAATGCTATCGGCTGCTGTTTCGACCAGTTCCTGTAGTTTTTTCAAAGCGCCTTGAACGCCGAGCTCGGCCACCAGGTTTGGGCGCCCGTTTTCGGCGTCCTGGCCTGCAGGTTTGCCCATGCTGTCCGTGTCGTCCATCGCGTCATAAAGATCGTCAGCCACCTGATAAGCCGCACCAAGGGCATCTGCCAGCGCATACCAGTCGAGCGGATTGCCGCTTGAGGACAGGGCGCCGGCCGATACGGCACCGGTAAACAGCGAGGCTGTTTTCGCGCGGTGATAGGCGGTGATGTTGATTTTCTCTTCGCTCTCCCAGGCCTGACCGGCAACGATCCCGTAAGGAGAGCCGACTGCATTGGCAATCGTGGCGACAAGCCGTGCTGTTAGTTCGGGCGCGTGAAGGGTCTCTCGGGCCAGAGTTTCAAAGGCTGTCACGATCAGACCGTCGCCGACCAGAAGGGCAATTTCTTCGCCATATTCCTTGTGGACGGAGGGCTTGCCACGCCGGGTTGCCGCATTGTCGAAACAGGGAAGATCGTCGTGAACCAGAGACGCGCAGTGCAAGAGTTCAATTGCTGTTGCGCAGGCATTGGCAACGCGTGGGTCCTTGTCGCCGCACGCAAGGGAGACGGCGAGGCAGAGCCGGGGCCTAATGCGGGCACCGCCCGGAAAGACAGCATATTTGAGGGCGTTCCCAAGCTTTTGCGGGCATCCATTCGCAGTGGCGTAGCGGATGGCAGTTTGCATCCCTGTTTCGATGCGGTCCGACAGGTCCATGGAGCCATTCCTCTATTTAACGTGGATGTCCACAAAAATTGACGGTATAGTGTCAACTAAGAGTGACACATTAAGGGCGAATGTCAACTTGAAGGAACACGAATGGCCTCAGCCATAACCGAGCAGAGAGTGGTCGTTGTTGGCGCCGGCATGGGCGGTTTGGCTGCTGCGCTGCGCTTATCCGCTGCAGGCCGTCAGGTCACTGTTGTGGAAGCGGCCGCCGCGCCGGGCGGTAAAATGCGCCACGTTGCTGCAGGTGGCCGGACCTTCGATGCCGGTCCGACTGTTCTGACGATGAAATGGGCTTTTGACAGTTTGCTTGAGGCTTGTGGGACAACGCTGGACCGGGAAATCCCAATGGAAACGGCGGGTGTGATTGCCCGGCATTACTGGGACGGCGGCGCTTGCCTCGACCTTCATGCCGATGTTGCAGACAGCGTCCGAGCCATCGGGGATTTTGCGGGACAGCGCGACGCCGACGGATATCAGGCCTTCGCGCGGGACAGCCGCCGGGTCTTTGAACTTCTGAAAGACACCTTTATCGATGCGACTCGTCCCAATCCAATCACCTTGTCCCGGCGGGTAGGCCTTTCAAAACCCGGTGCGCTTTTTGCGTTGAAACCCTTTTCATCCCTCTGGTCTGTTCTCGGGGACTATTTTTCCGACGAGCGGCTGCGGCAGCTGTTCGGACGGTATGCAACCTACTGCGGATCTTCGCCCTATCTGGCGCCGGCAACGTTGATGCTCGTTGCGCATGTGGAACAGGAAGGCGTATGGATCCCGCAAGGCGGCATGCACGCAGTTGCTCGCAAGTTCGCTGATCTTGCAGTGGGCCTCGGCGCCGAGTTTCGGTACGGCGCGAAGGTCGCCGAAATTGTCTCCAATCCAGATGGGCGGTCCGTCTCAGGCGTTAAGCTGGAGAGCGGCGAGTTTATCCCGGCCGGTCAGGTTGTCTTCAACGGAGACGCCGCAGCGTTGCCCAGACTTTTGGGCCGCAGCAACGCGAAAAAGCGGGCAGGGGAGAAGACCGCGCGATCCCAATCTGCACTTGTCGTGTGTGGACTTGCGGAGCCCGACGGCGTGCCATTGGCCCATCACACCGTCTTCTTTTCCGAAAACTACAAGGCCGAATTTGAGGCCGTGTTTGACCGCGGCGAAGCGCCCAAGGACCCGACAGTCTACGTGTGTGCCCAGGACAGGACTGCCGACGGGCACCGCAAAGGGAACGCAACCTCGGATCCGATTGAACGGATTTATTGTCTGACGAACCTGCCGCCAGATGGCGACCGGCATGACTACACCGAACAAGAGTTGAACCAATGTCTGACAGCGATGGACCGCCGTATGGCGGCGAATGGATTGGTGCTTCGGCGGGACCGGACGGCTCAAGTGGTCACGGCGCCGGACACGTTCGAGCAGCTGTTTCCAGCAACGGGGGGCGGCCTTTACGGCCAGCCATCCCACGGTTGGATGGCATCGTTTCAACGGCAGGGCGCGCGGAGCCCTCTGAAGGGACTTTATCTCGCAGGCGGCAGTGTGCATCCGGGCCCGGGCGTGCCAATGGCGCTTCTGTCGGGGAAGATCGCGGCGGAAACTCTTCTCACAGACCATCCTTCGACCGGCCGGTCCCACCTGGCGGCTATTGCTGGTGGTATATCGACGCGACCAGCGACTGCGGGCACTACGCCCTCACGGTAATTGCGTTTATCGGGTCCGTCTTCTCGCCCTATTACCATTGGTCCGGCCGGGGAAAACCACAAAATCACGTGGCCCTGAATGTTGCGCTCTACGGCAAGGACCGGAACAGCTGGTCCATGACGGAGCGGGGGGAGAGCGACCTCGTCCGGACACAAAACAGCATGCAAATCGGCGGCAGTTCGATTGTTTACGTCGACGGCGGGCTTGAGATCGTGTTCGACGAAACTGCCCTGCCGTGGCCAGGGCATCGGCTCATGCCATCGCGTATGTCCGGCCGGATCCGCCTCGAGCCGCAAATCCAGAACGACCGCGTTTTTGATCTGGATCCGGAGGGCCATCACATCTGGTGGCCGGTGTTCCCGCGGGCGCGTGTGACTGTTGAAAGCAATCATTTGCCCGATGGCGGCTGGCAGGGAGAGGCCTACCACGATTTCAATTTTGGCGACCGTGTTCTGGAAAAGGATTTCGAGCACTGGGACTGGGCTCGCGGGCCGTCAGGCGATCAGGCGACGACAATCTTGTATGATGCGGTTTTGAGAAGCGGAACCCGCCGAACCCTTGGTCTTGTGTTTTCCAAAGAGGCGGGAGAACGTCATTTTGCGCCGCCAGACCGCCAAATGCTGCCTGTTGGTTCCTGGGGCGTGAAGGGCGGAATTGCGTGCGATCCCGGTGACGCACCGCGCTTGTCCATGAAGCTGGAGGACGCTCCCTTTTACCGCCGTTCCCTTGTCGAGACGATGGTCAACGGCGACCAGCTTGCGATGGTGCATGAGACCCTTGACTGCAATCGATTGGCAAATCCCGTTGTCAGGATGATGCTGCCATTCCGGATGCCCCGCAGAACCAGTCGATAGAGCCGCAGTGCCCCGCTAGAAACGGTTCTGAGGCCGTCTTTGCATGGCGAGCTTCTGGGATCTGTGGTGTGCACGGCTTTCTGCTTGCAGCTTGATCATCACACCGAGGACCCACTCCATGTTGCTGTCATCAGCATCACTTGCGTGTGCAGCTTTCTGCAGTCTGGCATGTGTTTCGAACGAGTTTGCACAAGCAGAAACCAGGTGCGCGGCAGACGGATCAGCCGGACATTGCATATCGAAATGTGCCGTATTGGACTGTTCCAATTGGGTCAGCCGGGCCTTTAGCAGAAGACTGAGCTTTTTGATCTTCCGGGTGTGAGCGCGGCGTGTGACGCTGTCATAATTGTTGACTGCGATTTCAGTCCCGATTTCCTGATAAACCAGAGCCGCCGTCCGGATCGCATGGCGGCAGTTTTCCGGCAGTGCGCTAATCCCGGCATGGCCCAGTTCATAGTGATGGGCAGCTTCTGCCAACAGCCGCACAATGACTTGGCGGAGCTCCGGCGAAAACTTCGGAGAGGCGAGAAAAGCCTCCGGATCAAGGTCAGCGTCGCGCATCCAGTCTTCCGGGAGATACAAGCGTCCGTTCCGGGCGTCTTCTCCGACATCTCGGGCAATGTTCGTCAATTGCATTGCAATCCCGAGATCGGCGGCCCTTGCAAGGGCGTCCTTGTCGCCTGTCCGCATGACAAGCGACATCATCAGGCCGACCGTTGCAGCAACACAGGTGGCGTAATCCTTGACTTCCGCGATGGTTTTGTAGTGCCGGTCACCAAGGTCCATCGCAAACCCGTCCAGCAAGGCATCCGGAACGCATTTCGGTATTCCATATCCCTGAACAGTTCTGGCAAACGCACGGTCACAAGCGTAGGGCGCGGGCGTTCCGCGATAGACAAGATCAAGGCGGTCTTTCAGCTGATCAAGGGCTGTTCGATCAGCACGTGGATCATCGATCAGATCATCGGAGTGCCGGCAAAAGGCATAGAGCGACAAGGCTGCCTTTCGGGTTTCCGCCGGCAAAATCAGGGAGGCGAGGTGAAACGATTTTGATCCTTTTCGGATCGCTGCGGCGCACTCCCTCAGATCCGCCTGATGACTTGCAGAAACGGATGCCTGTGCTGCTCTGGCCCTTTGTCTGCTGGTGCTGGTCGCGAACGGCACGAAACTCTCCAGATTGTCGGGTGTAATGTCGCTCATACAGATGCCTCCGTCCCGGCATGCGCCGCCGTTAGGTTTGACGGATCCGGGGCAAGCTCAGCAACGATCTTGGCAGAACAAACAACACCTGGAAGACCGGCGCCAGGATGTGTTCCGGCACCGCACAGGAAGAGGTTGTCCAGCTCCTCGCTTTTGTTGTGCGGCCGGAACCAGGCACTTTGGAAAAGGTTCGGCTGAAGCGAGAAGGCAGCGCCTTGCCAGGACAAAAGCCTGTCCCGGAAATCAAGCGGCGTCGAGATACGGGAGCTCACGATGTGCTTGGAAAGATCCGGAAGCAGCGTTGCCTCAAGTTCTGCGGCAATCTTGGCCCGGTACTGCTCAGCGACAGTTTCCCAATCCGCATCGCCTTTCAAGTTTGGAACAGGGCTCAACACATAATAGGCATCGCAGCCGTCCGGCGCGACGGATGGATCGTTTGCAGAAGGGCGGTGCAGGTAAAGGCTGAAATCCTCTGCAAGCACCTTGTTCATAAATATGTCCTTGAGCAGCCCTTTGTAGCGGGGGCCGAACAGCATGGTGTGGTGCCCGACATCGTCATACCGGCGATCGGTCCCGAAATACCAGACGAACAAACCCATTGAGTAGTCCTGCCGGCCCAGCTTCCCGTCGGACCAACGCCGGCGCGGCAGGTCTTTCAAAAGCCTTGAATAGGTCGTTGCCGGGTCGGAATTGGAGACAACAATGTCTGCCGGAACGGTCTCTCCGGAGGACAGGCGCACCCCTGTCGCGTGCCGTCCGGATGTCAGGATCGTATCGACCGTCTCCCCATACCGGATCTGTCCTCCGTTCCTGGTGACGAGATTTGCGATCCCGCGTGCCAGTGCATTTGTGCCGCCCATAGCGTAATGCACCCCATGTTTGCTCTCCAGGTGAGCAATGAGACAATAGAAGGAAGTCGTGGTGAACGGGTTCCCGCCGATAAGCAGCGGATGGAAGGAAAACACAGACCGCAGACGATCATTTTTGAAGTGCTTGGACACCACATTGTAGACGGACCGATAGCCGCCAAGCCGGATTAACTTTGCAAATGTGCTCAGTGTAAAGGGCAGGCTGTGAAACGGCTTGTCGGCGAGTTCTAGGAAAGCGTATTCGTAAATCTCTTTGCTTTCCGCCATGAAAGAGCGGTAGCCCTTGACGTCATCCGGCTCAATCTTGGCGATTTCCGCTTCCATAGCGTCTTTGTCGGCCGAGTATGTGAAGAATGTGCCGTCCGTGAACCGGATCTTGTAGAAGGGAATGTTCGGGCGGATGTCAACATCGTCTGACAGCTTCCCGCCGCAGGCTTCCCAGAGCTGCTCGAACAGCCATGGAGCGGTGATGATGGTTGGGCCAGCATCAAGAGTAAAACCGTCCTGCTCAAAGGCATAAGCCCGTCCGCCTGGTTTATCGAGCGGATCGAAGATTGTAACCCTGTACCCTTTCGCGCCAAGCAGAGCACCAGCCGCCAAACCGCCTATTCCTGCGCCAATAACGGCCGCATGCGGCCGTGTAGACCCGATTGGTTGCGGCTTTGGAAACCCAAATCCCTGGACAACATTCACGCCAGAACTCCCGTTCCTGCAACCCTCTCACCTGAGGGTCCGCTTTGGCTCTCCCTCCGGATCTCCGGGTGGTGAGCGTGTGTCTTGGCCACAGCTGATATGAAGGCTAGACCTTCACATGTGTCAAATTTAGTTTACACTTTTCTCCGCAAGAGAGAAGGGCCCTGGCGGATTATTCCGCTGCATCGAGGTCCATGGACCGTCTTTGACGCGGTCTGGCTGTTCGTTGAGTGAAGCGCTGGGTAACTTTGTGCCGATGGTAGAAGATGAGAGCGAGACCCGTAACGAGTGGAATGGCCCAGAGCCCGGGTGCCAGGGCCAGTTCCGGCATCAGCCGGACGGCGCCGAAAGCGAAAAACGCGGTGTAGACCGAAATGCCGGTGCCGACGATTGCCTTGATATGTTCCAGCAGCCACTCGATCGGAGACGGGTCGGACTTCACAAGAAACCAGACATTCGTCGCGACGGTCGCAAATCCGACCATGGAAATCCCGATCATCATCGGCTGGGAAATCAAGACCCCTTGAATGGCGCAATTGGCGGATGCAGCAAGCAGGGCCGCCTGAAGACCCCAGTTGAGCGCAGTCTGGTTCTTCCGCTGATCCCGCTTGTTAACCGCGCAGCGCCAGCCGTACCAGGTGAGATTTACGGTCAAGAGCCCGAGATAAAACATCATCCAGCCAAATATGCCCTGCACCAGAACTGGATCGTAGAACTCCGGGTGATCAACGAGATGCGGATGCGTCGGCATGGGGTAAAGGAGGGTCAAGGTTGCCATCATCATGGCCACCGTGCCTGTGATCAGCATCAGGACCGAGAAGATCTTGCCCCACCACTTGTGACGCTCGCCGCCCTTTTGGGCCAAGACCGGGATCCAGAAACCGATCAGTCCCGGCGCACCGGTTGTGATGTGTATGGCGATCAATACGACAAAAAGATCATGTTCGGTCATGGGCTTGGCTCTTTGATCGAGGCATACGAAATGCGGAAGAAGGGACATATTGATGGCAGCTGTTGAGACATACATTCCGCCGCGCCCGTCGCGGCTGCCGCCAGTTTTGGCTCTGCTGCGCACCGTTTGGCACGGCGATGGAGATCTTCTCAGCCTGTTGCCGGGGGCAGCGTTTTCCATGGCTGCTGGAGAACTGGGCTACTCGCGCCGGTCCATCAAACTCTTCAACGACCCGGAGCTTGTCCGGCAGATCCTGCTCGACCCGGAGGGAATCTTTCCGAAAAGCGATTTGATGGTCGGTGCACTGGAGCCGCTTATCGGCGATTCGATCTTCGTCTCCGATGGAGCGAAATGGCGCCGCCAACGGGCCATGATCGATCCGGCGTTTTCCAAAATGCGTCTGACCCATGCCTTTGGCGCAATGGTCGGGGCGGTCGATGACTATGTCGCACGTTTGAAGGAGAGCGCAGCCCGCGATGAGGTTCTGTCCCTTGACAGGATCATGAGCGAGCTCACAGCCGATATCATTTGCCGAACGGTGTTTTCCACTTCGCTCGACACCGGAATTTCGCGGGACGTCTTTGACGACTTCGCCGTATTTGAACGCGGTGTGGCACAGGTGAAAATCTGGCGATTGATCACCGATCCGGCCTGGGCCGATGTTCCGCAAAGCGATGAGGTTCTGGCGGCTTGCAAGCGGATCCGACACCACCTTGGGAGCTTGATCGATACGCACATGGGCCCGGATGCCGGGAAATATGATGATATCGCCAGCGCAGTCATTGCTGCGCGCGATAGCGAAACGGGCGAGCCGTTCACGCGCGATGAACTCATCGATCAGCTGGGGGTCTTTTTTCTTGCAGGTCATGAAACGACAGCGAGTGCCCTGACCTGGGCGTTTTATCTCTTGGCGATGTGTCCGGATGTCCTGTGCCGGCTGCGGGCCGAAGTCGACGAGACCACGGACGGTGATGCTCTCACCTTTGAGGCGACCCGTGCGCTGGGCTATACGCGTGCCGTCTTTCGCGAAACCTTGCGGCTTTACCCGCCGATCACGTTTTTGCCGCGGGTCGCGATGCAAGGCACCCGTATCGGCAAGTACAAAGTGCGCAAGGGCGCGCTTTTGATGATCTCGCCCTGGACCTTGCAACGTCATGGAGATTACTGGCCTGATCCGGACCGTTTCGACCCGGATCGCTTCCTGCCGCCGAGGGAGCAAGAGGTCGTGCAAGGGGCCTACATTCCCTTTGGAGCCGGGCCGCACACCTGTGTTGGGGCCGGTTTTGCGGCCGTCGAAAGCGCGCTCATTCTTGCCCGCCTGACACGTGAGTTCGATTTTTTGCCCGAAAACGCAGAAGCTGTGCGCCCGGTCGCGCGCCTCACGACGCGCCCTGCGGAGCAAATCTATGTGCGGCTCAAGTCTCATGGGCGTTGACCGGATCGGCGGTGCTGACCGTCTGTTGCGTGCTGGCTGACTGGGGAGCGCTGGCTTCTCCCACCGCGTCGGCTTTGGCCATCCCGGCGGGCCAGGCAATGTCGAGCGTTGCAGCTTCACCAAAGGTCTTCCCGCCAAACAGAACCTGTTTCAGCACGGGCCAGGACGAGAACGTCATCATCGGAAACGGTAAGGGATCGGAGCCCGACCACAGCACATCCCGCGATGTGACCATGGCACCGGCACGGCGTGCCATCTGTTTTGGCTTCAGAACACTGCCGTAGACTTGCAACAGGGTTGTGTGGCCTTCCTGAAAACGCTTCTTCGGCTTCAAACGGACTGGCGGCGCATTGTCTGGATCGCACACCGCAGCTGCCAGATCCTCATGCTCCATGAAATGAATACCGCTTGTCAGCCGTGGATTACATTCCAGTGGCCAGGGCGTTCCATCCTGGTCGACAATAAAGTCGAACGCCAAAAAGTAAGAGTAGCGGTTTGCGGCAACGAAATCGGCGACCCATTGCGCCACTTGCGGCGCATCTTCGACACGTTGAAAACAAACCGCAACCGTGCCTGAGAAGACAAGGCCTTCATAGGTCACATGCGCGAGGATCTTGCCGTCCTGGCACAGGGTCAAGGTGCTGAGTTCGCGGCCAAAAATACGCTTTTGAACGATGGCATCAGGATCGCTCAAAAGTCCCTCCGGAACAGTGTCCTGTGTCAGCATTTGCATCTTCTGCCCGGAGCATCCGATGCGAGGTTTGAACACACACGGCGTGGTCCGCACCAGTCCGGCAGCCTCAGGATCGGTGGCAAGATGGGTCTCGGGGGCGGGCAAGCCTGCGGATTGCGCCAAGCGATTGAAGAGGTATTTGTCGTTGAGGTCCCACAGCACGCCATGCGGATTGGTGAAGAGCCGGGTTCTTTCCGGCAGCCGCGGCGCCAGCAGGCTGACATGAAGGGCTTCTTCGGAAACGGGAACGACCAGATCGACGTTTTCTGCCTTTATGATGGTAAGCAGGGCATCGAGATACTCGGATTGCTGCGTCGCTGGCGGTGGTGTTTGATAACACTTGTCGACCACATTCGATGGCCGGCTCAAGTGCCACGCAAATGGATCGGCCACCAAAACCCGGCAGCCCGCACCTTTCAGGGCCCGGGCGAGTTCCAGCGACTTGGGAAGCCGTCCAAGTGTGTGCAACACGGTTTTTGGGGTCGTCTCCGTTGCCACCTCTCCATTCCCTGGTTGTCTATTGATCCTTGCTCATGCAGCATCAGCGCCGTTGGTCTTGGCGGCCTGCAGGGCCTCAGTCATCCAGCTTGCGACGCCTTCCGGATGGCTCTCGTGCACAAGATGGCCACCGATCGGCGCGAGCTGCAGATGTCCGTTCGGTGCAAGCGCTGCGGCTTTTCTTGAGCTGGACGGCGGCACCATCGGGTCGTCTTCAGCCGCATAAAGATGAAGCGGTGCGCTCAATCGCTGAAGCATGGCGTTCAGGTGCGACAGATCCCAGGAAGCCATCATCCCAAGAGCCCCGCGAACATGGCCGGAAGATCCAAGGAGGCCTTGGTAAATCGCATCACCTAGCGGATCGATCCGGGATCCGGTTGCGCTCAAGAGGTTGTTGCCAAGAGGCGTCGCCTTTGCGAGCAAAGAAAACATGGACGCCGATAAGGGATTTGCGAACAACGCCTTGGCCATTGGCGACAGGATCCGGTTGCCGCGTATCGGCTTCAAGGCCCCGTTGACGCTGAAAATTTGCGGCGTTGGGTCCTGCGTGTGTTTCGCATGACGCGTTGCGTTGACCAGCGATATCCCGATAACCGACCCGGCCGAATGCCCTAAGAATAATTGCGGTTTCAAGTCTAGATGGTGCAACAATCCACGAATGGCAGTCGTCATGCCTTCAAGAGAGAGGTCCGGGCTTTCCGTCGGCCGGGTGAAGCCATGGCAAGGCAAATCCAGGACGATCAGCCGATAGTCGTTTTCTAGAAAGGGGATTAGATTGCGCCAGGAGAAAGAGGCTGCCCCGGTCCCATGGATCAAAAGAAACGCCGGTGCCGCATCTTGACCTAACAACTGGACATGCCACCGGTAACCGCTCGCCTCTACAAACTGGCTGGCCTCTCTGTAAGGCCAGTCTTGCCCGTCCCGGTCCCAGTTGAGCCAATCACGATCCGCCATCAGCTGTGCGCCTCCTCAAGCGAAGCGTTGACGAGATCGGACATGGCACGGGAATCGGCATGCCGCAAAATATGCAGATCTGCGCCCATGGTGCTGGCCAGAGTGGAAACGGATTCCCGAGGACGGCGGGCGATGTCGATACAAATTGCCCGGATCTCATGCGCACGGCACTGTTCTGCAAGACCGTGCACTTGTTCAGCTGCCCGGGTTCGGTTTGGCGTGCCATCCAGCGCAATGTTGCCCCGTCCGTCCGTCATGAGGACCAGTACCGGTGTGCTACCTTGACGCCGGACATTGAGCGCGAGCTCCATGCCCCGTTCCAGACCGGCCGCCAGTGGTGTCGGACCTCCGCCTGGAAGCCCGGCAAGTTTTCGCTTTGCCATGACCAGCGACCGGGTCGGTGACAAAAGGGTTTCTGCTTGGGTGCCGCGAAAAGCGATCATTGCCACTTCATCCCGGCGCACATAACACCTGGAAAGCAACTGCTCGATGGCGCCCTTGGTTTCGCCAAGACGCTCCAAAGCTGTTGAGCCGGAGGCATCAACGACGAATATCGCAGTCGATGGCGTCTCGTGACGCAGGCGCTGATAGCGGTAATCGTCGCGCGTGATCAACGTGCGCGGTTTGCGGCGCGGTGGAGCGGCGATCGTTCGTTCCAGTTTGGTTGCCAGAATGTCCCGGTTGCGGTTCCGGATGAGTTGCCAGGGAGCGGCTGCACGCAAGGTCGCAAGAATGTTGGGACGGGCATCCGGACGGGGCGGCATGCGAGAGGTTGAAACCGGCCGGCCGCGACGGGCGTCTTTGCGAACCGCACCGGACTGTCCGGACCGGGCCCGGGGCGAGGATTTGGTTGTGTCGGCCAGAAACTCGGGAAGACCGTCGATTGTGCCGGCTTCGACAGCCGCCAAAAGCTCTGAAAGCGCGGAAAGGTCCTGCTCAGCAGTTGCAGGCGTGTCCTGATCCAGGTTTTCCCCGTCCAGTTTGGGCCCTGCATCCTGTTGGTCAGATTGGTCATTGTCCTCAGGCTGTGCTTGGTTTTCTTCGACCGGATCGTTTGGTTGCGCGGCGAGGGACAGCCCAAGGCACAAGCGGACCGCGGTGAGGGCATCTGCTTCTGAAACAGTGCTTCGCTCCTCCAGCGCTGCAAGCGTTTGGCAGAGCCTTGAGAGGTGTTTCAAAGTGCGCAGCGAAGAAACGCCCGCGGCAGACGCCAGACGGGACAGAAGGCCGATCAGTTCGTCACTGATGATCACGTCGGCAGCAGTGACGGTGGAGGTACGCTCCGCGTCGGGCGAATGTGATGCGACCTCGCTCCAAGGAATCGCATTCAGGTCAATCATGAGCCCGAGTCGGTCTCCTAGCGCCTTGGGGAGATGTTCTTCGGGGTCTGCCCCTTCATCAACCGCGATCACCAGAAAGTCGGCGGTGTCCTCGGCAGCACTGTCGGCTGGGCGGCCGGCCCTTGGGCAGGCGCGGCGATCCATTGTCTCGCCGATCAGCGCCGCAACAGGGGCTTCCACACGTTCCGCCATCGGGATGAGAAGGACACCCTGATCAGCCTTTGCGAGAAGCCCGGGCTGGGTGATGACACGCCCAGCGAGGGCGGTTGCCGGAATGTCGACACTGCCGGTCAGGCCCTGCAAGGAAACGGATGAGGGAACGCGGACCCAGGGTTTGTCCTGGCCCAGCAGCGCGGCAAGATGATCGAGATATGCATCACGCACACCGCCTGCGCGGGCCTTCAGCCAAAGTCCGCCCAGTCTGGCACCGCCTGCTTTCAGCGCTTGTGCTGCAAGAAGGGCATCCTGCCACGTATTCGGGGCAAGTTCTGGTCTTGCGGCATCAAAAGCCTGCATGGACCGGACATCATCCATGCGCTGCCTCTGTTGCGGCGGCGGCCTCGGCGCTCACGGCAGCGACGGCGCGTTCAATCCGCGGAGCGCTTCCGGCATCATCCAGCGGATCCCGCCGCAACCGGTGACACAAAACCATTGGCGAAATGTCAGAAACATCCGCCCAGGTTACCGCCAAACGTCCGGCGAGGGCTGCGCTTGCCCGGCAGGCCCGCATGAGGGTCAGCTCGCCGCGCATCCCGTCAATGCCAAGGCTCATGCAAAGTTGAGACATCCTTGAGAGGACATCATCCGGAATATCGACCTGCCGCAGGATCTTGCGGGCCTTGACCACTTTATTCCGGATGGCAGCATCCTTGCGGGACCACTTCGCCACAAATGCATCCGGGTCGGCTTCAAAAGCGTCACGCCGGCGGATCACCTCAATGCGTTGCTGGAGATCGTTGATTGTGCGGATCTCGACACTGAGACCGAACCGGTCGAGCAGCTGCGGGCGCAGATCGCCTTCTTCCGGATTGCCGCTTCCGACCAGCGCGAAGCGGGCAGCGTGGCGAATGCTGAGGCCTTCCCGCTCGACCACATTGACGCCGGAGGCTGCAGCATCAAGAAGAAGATCTACCAGATGATCTTCGAGAAGATTGACTTCATCGATGTAGAGAAAGCCCTGGTTGGCCGCTGCCAAAAGCCCTGGCTCAAAATCCTTTTCGCCCGCAACCAGCGCCTTTTCCAGATCCAAAGCGCCGCAAATCCGGTCTTCCGTTGCGCCAAGCGGTAGATCGATCATGGGGGTGCGGATCTGCACTTTTTTGGGCGGCTTCTTGCCATCTGCAGGGGTGCAAACCGGGCAGGCGGCCTGCGGATGGTCCGGTGAGCAATTGAACCGGCAGCCCGCGCGGGTGTCAATTTTGGGCAACAGCTCAGCGAGTGCGCGGACGGCTGTCGATTTGCCGGTGCCGCGATCACCAAAAATCAGGACGCCGCCCAAGAGCGGCTCTACGGCGGCCATCAGCAGGGCCTTTTTCATGTCCTCTTGGGCGACAATGGCTGAGAAGGGAAAGAGTGCTGACATTGGAATCCACCATATATGAGTGTCAATATAAGTTGACACATTTTGTTGGTGGAGAGAAGGGGCGGAGCGTTTTTTTGTTGGCTGTGGTGTGAGGTGCGCGCAGGTCGCTACTCTTCAGAAAGAAACTATCGCGGTACTATTTGTTTTCGCAAAGCGCCGTATCAGGCGCGACAAGTCACGCACGCTTCTTCTCTACGGAAATGCATGTGGAGATCGCGGCAACAAAAAGAATATTCAGCCATGCACTTGCGAACGTATACATGAATACGCCTCTGAAATAATTGCCGGCATAAACACTTGTAAGCGCGCGCCCTACGCGCGCTTCATCTGTTAATGTAAACACTGATATGTAGATGCAAAGGAAATACAATAGGATGTATATCAACAAATAAGCAGTCTTTTTTCGTGTTTTGATTTCGATTTGATACTGGGAATAAATAGATATTACAGCAATCAAGCCGACTGCAATGATGATCGCGTTCTTAAAATGGACGGCAGCGGCAAAATTATAGAACCAAATACTTGAATTATCTACTATCAAAGACTTTCCGATGCTTATCAGAGGAGTAGTCAAGTATTCTGAAAATTCTATAAGTGGAAATGCCGCGAAAGTAGCAAAAATAGCGACAGATAAAACGATCGATAGGGCCATCAAGAAAAAGCAGAAAACTGTTACGGCGATGCTCGGGTCGCTAAATCTATAGGAATAAACTCTGACAATATTCATATTTCAAACTGATGAACAGGCTTGGCTTTTCGTTGGCATGTGGCACAAGCATCTCAAACTGATAGTGTTTAATTGGCGTAGAAAATTGCTGGCACCTAAAATACTTATAATGAAAATCGCATCGACCTGACAATCCCAGCTCGTAGGCGCAAGTTATGCAGCTTTCGTCTTTGAGCACTGTTTCCTCTTTCAAAAATATGAGTTCAGGCGGCGCGGTTTTTTTGGCGCTGTACGTAGAATGCCGGTGTCTTTGTGTCCAAGAAACAAGCGCCGCCGTGTCTAACCAAGAAAACCGGACACCAAAAGGGAGGCAATGGCACCACGTCTCTGTGCTGGCGGCGACTTGCGGCCATAAGGGAGCTATTGTTGGTCGCAATTCGATTGGATTAAGATGACTCGGGTCAAACAATTGACCGTTATCCGCCGTCCTGGATGGAAAGGGATGTTATGCCCAGCGATACTTCATTGATCCTCTGCCCGGTCAATCTGCGCCATGTGCAGTTGAACGTCACCGCGTATGAAGAAGCCATGGCCATGGCACGGCGCAGGCAGGCAAAGCTTCTGGTGGCGACCATCGCTCCTGAAATGGAACGGAACCTCAACATTCGGGATTCCGCTTCCTACTGGGAAAAGCAGCTGAAGAGTTTCGTTGAGCAGCATCCTGCAGAGGGGATCGAACTGGAGACAGTTGTCCGTCTCGGCGCGGTACACCGGCAGATCGTGAAGCTCGCAGATGAGCGGAACGTGGATCTTATCGTGATGGAGTCAGCCAATCCACGTGTTCAGGATTACCTGCTTGGCACCACCGCCAGCCACGTCGTCGCACATGCAAAATGCTCGGTCTATGTTGTCCGGGGTTAACGCGCGAACCGAAGGTTCAAGGACGGCGTCTGATAGGGTGGTGAACGCCCCCGCGCGGAACGGGGGCGTTCAAACCGGGGCCTAAAGCTTGCGGTGCTCGGACCGCAGCGCCAGCCATAGGCAATAGCACATGACCAGGACGACCATGGTGAAAGGAATTCCCATGGAGACCGCCGCCCCCTGAAGTGCGTTCAGCCCACCGCCTAGTAGCAGGGCTATGGCCACCAGACCTTCGAGTGTGCACCACCAAACGCGCTGAACAACGGGTGCATCCAGCTTGCCGCCGGCTGTGATCGTGTCGATCACCAGGGAACCGGAGTCCGACGAAGTGACGAAGAAGATCACGATGAGAACGAGCGAGATCGGTGCCACGATGCTGTAAAGCGGCAGCTCCTTTAAGAAGCCGAAGAGCGCGCCTTCCGGTGCGTAGCTATCGATGACCGTGGCCCGCACACCTTCTGCGCCGCCTGCATTCAGCATGTCGATCGCAGCGCCGCCGAATGTGGACATCCACAGTGCACAGACTGCAGTCGGGGCAATCAGGGCGCACAGGACAAACTCCCTTACCGTCCGGCCGCGGGAAATACGCGCAATGAACATGCCGACGAAGGGCGACCAGGCAATCCACCAGGCCCAGTAAAAGGTTGTCCAGCCATGGAAGTAACTGGTGTCTTCACGGCCAAACGGATTGGAGAGCGCGGGAAGAAGGGTCACGTAGTCGACCATCACGCTGAAGTACCTTGAGAAGGCGGCGCCGATCCCGGTCACGATGACGACAAAGAGAAACAGGCCGACGGCCATGATCATGTTGATTTCAGACAGCCGCTTCACGCCCGCATCCATGCCGAGCAGCACGGACCCGAGGGCGATCAGTGTGATGCCGACGATGATAAGAACGGTGAGCATGGGTGACGGTGCAATGCCGAAGACCTCGTTCAAACCGGCTGCAACTTGTTGTGCGCCTAATCCAAGCGAGGTGGTCAGGCCAAACAGCGTCGCGAATACCGCGAGCGTGTCGATGACATGACCCCAGAAACCCCATACTTTCTCTCCGAGCAGCGGAAAAAACGCCGACCGCAAGGTTAGTGGCAGGTTGAGGTTATAGGCGAAGATAGCCAGCGACAGGCCGACGGCCGCGTAGACAGCCCAACCTTCGAGCCCCCAATGGTGAATTGTGCCGACGATGCCGATGTATTCGTTGCCGGGCTGGGTGATGTCGATACCGAGCGGCCGCGCGCCGCCGTTTTCGGAATAGTTGTAATAGACAGGCTCTAGTACCCCGAAGAAAAGCAGACCAATACCGATGCCTGCTGCAAACATCATGGCGATCCAGCCCGCATAGGAATAGTCGGGTTTGGCGTCCTTGCCGCCAATCCTGACCTTGCCAACCGGCAGTACGATCAGCGCCAGGCAGAAAAGGGTGATCGCGTTGACCGACAGCACCAGGAACCAGTCGAACGTGCTCGTCAGCCAGGGGCGTAGCCAACCAAAGAAAGCTGCGGCAGCCTCCTGATTGGCAAGCGCTGCAATAACGAAGCCCAGGATCAGAATGCCTGAGACGATGAAAACCGGATTGTGGATGTCCAGCCCAAGCGGACGGATATTGTCTTGTCCCAGTTCGTATTCCGTCTCGAAATCCCAAACCCTTGGGTCTGGATCGAGCATCTTTTTGTGACTTGTGTCCGTCATTGTCTCCCCCTCCTGGCTTATACTATCGGAGTAGACTGGCACGGCAGACAGGTTCTGTCTAACGCTGCGGCAGAAAAGTGATCATAATTAGCTTCAAAAAGAGGCATGCGATCAGTAATAAATATTCAAAGGCCCGCCGCGCTCAGAATAAAAATACAACACTACTATCACGACATTAGGTCATGTTGCGGGCAGGTACGTGCTGGGTGAGGGGCGTCAAAGCTTTGAGATCGCTGGAGCGGGTGAAGGGAATCGAACCCTCGTCTTAAGCTTGGGAAGCTTCTGCTCTACCATTGAGCTACACCCGCTTGAGCCCATCTTTAGTGCGCCCAGTCCGGCGAACTGTCAAGCGGTGGAATTGTGTTATCCCGCACGCTGCCATCTTGCCAAGACCGGCCCGAACCTCCATGTTCCGCGCGGCGCAGCGCCGTTGGAATATTTAAGGCTCCGGAACAGATTATGCGGGAAAAAATCAAAGCCCTGGTTACCTCACGCACGTGGGAATACTGGATCATTGCGATCATCGTCGTGAACGCGATCACGCTCGGACTGGAAACCAGCCCACTGGTCATGGACCGGTTCGGCACGATTTTGATTGCGATCGATCAGACGATCCTCGGCATATTCGTGATCGAAATCGCATTGCGTCTGTTTGCGCATGGCTTGCGCTTTTTCAAAGATCCCTGGAGCCTTTTCGATTTTTTCATCGTTGCAATCGCATTGCTGCCCTCCAGCGGCACGCTCTCCGTCCTGCGCTCGCTCCGCATCCTGCGTGTTCTGCGCCTGATTTCCGTTGTTCCGTCTCTGCGGCGGGTGATTGGCGGGTTGATTGCCGCCTTGCCGGGCATGGGGTCCATCGTTGTTCTGATGGCACTGGTTTTCTATGTGTTCGGAGTAATGGCGACCAAACTCTTCGGCGCATCGTTTCCCGGATGGTTCGGTGATCTTGGGGCATCGCTCTATACGCTTTTCCAGATCATGACGCTGGAAAGCTGGTCCATGGGGATCGTCCGGCCGGTCATGGAAGTCTATCCGCTCTCCTGGATCTTCTTCGTGCCGTTCATCCTGTGCACGGCTTTCACGGTTCTGAACCTCTTCATCGGTATCATCGTCTCCGCCATGCAGGAGGAGCATGAAGCGGAAGCCGATGCCAACCGCCAAGCGATTCATGATGAAACGGGGCTAATTTTGGAAGAAGTGAAAGCCTTGCGGGCCGAACTCAAGGAGCTGCGGGAGCAGACGGCAAAATCGTAGTTGCTGCGGCGTAGGAGGGGGGGTTCTTCGGTCCAGGGCCCAGTCTTGCAGACTGCGGATCCGGCAAAACGCCCACCCGAAACCGGCGGAGGCGGTGTTTTAAGGCGGCAACCCGCGCGGCAGCCTGATCAACCCGGGCTTCACTGATCCTGCCATCCGCAACGGCGGCCACAATGGCGGCGTTGAGCCGGTCACCGAGCTGAGGGTCGGTCCGGTCAAAACTGGAAAAGAGCACAATATCATTCCCGGCGGCGATCGCTTGCACCGCTGCGTCTTCGATCGAAAACCGATCAGAGACTGCATCCATCTCCAGATCGTCCGTGATGATGACAGCATCTTTGCCGGCCAGGGTTCTGGCCTCCGCAATCCCCTTTTTCGAAAGAGAGGCTGGAGTTTCTGGCGTGTCGGAAAAGCGCGGGTGAACCAGATGGCCCATCATCACCATGTCCACCCGGTCCTGCCGCTTGAGTGCGCGATAAGGCTCCAGTTCATGCTCGTGCCAGGACTGGCTGATCACCGGCAAACTGGTGTGGCTGTCCGTCGTTGAAGATCCGTGACCTGGAAAGTGCTTCAGCGCTGTTGCTATTCCAGCGGCCTGATGGGCGGCAATAAACCCCGCAGCACAATTGGTAACGGTGGCCGGGTCAGCGGAAAAACTCCGCTTTCTCTTGCCAATAATAGGATTGTCCGGGTTGATGTCCACATCAACGACGGGACCGAAGTTGACGTTGATGTTGTAGGCGCCAAGTTGGGCGGCCCGGCGGGCATAATAAGCGCGGACCTTGCGAGGTGCACAGTTGTCTGTGGCGGCCGGAATATTCTTCGCTGCGCTCCAGGTCATAGGATCGCCAAGAGGGGCCAGGCGCTGAACCAGGCCGCCTTCTTGATCAACGGCGATCAACACCGAAGACACGGAACCTTGATCGGCAAGGTGGCGAGTTAAGGTGGTCAGCTGGTCGGGTGTTTGAATGTTGCGGCCAAGCAGCATAACGCCGCCGATGCGGCCACTTTCAAGTTGGCCGCTGACAGCCATGACACCCGGATCCAACGGGCTGGTGCCGTTAAACCCAACCATGATCAGTTGACCGATTTTCCGCTCCAATGTGCTGGCTTTAGGCCCGCCGGAAATGAGCCGATTAGGTCCGGCTTGAAAGAGGGTAATCCACAGCGCCGCAAGGAGAAAAGGGAAGAACAGCAGCATGGCGGTCAAGGCCAGAGATCGTTTCGTAACTGAAAACAAGCCTTTTACTCCACTCCAGAAAACGGATGCCGATCCTCTGTTCTTGTCAAGGTAGCGCGGTGGGCGTGAGAAAGCGATCTTATCGATGGTCGGACGATAATGATCGTGGCAGCGGACTGCGGCTTGGGCCTGGAGACTTAACCGTCCGCGCTGCCGTCAAGGGCATCCAGGAGATCCTCCGACCCTTCCACTATCAGAACGACACCTGTTTCGGTGTAGTCGCGCGAGACCACGTCCAGACCGAGGCCAGTGATTTTCCGTTCCAACTCGGAACTCGATGCAAAGTCTGCGCTGACCCTCTTGCGGGAGAGTTTTTGAAACGGCACCAAATCGGCATTTGCAATCGCGTCTTGGGCAGCGCCTGAATAGGCGCGGGCAAGGCCTCCGCCGCCCAGCTTTGTTCCGCCGAAATACCGTACGATCAACACTGCACAATTGATCAGGTCTGCGCCCTGCAGGACGCGCAAGGTCGGCATTCCGGACGTGCCGGCCGGTTCGCCATCGTCCTTGCCGCTTTCCTCGATCCGGTCATCATCCAGAAGCCGCCGGTGCGCGGTCACGATATGATTGGCTTTGCGGTGCTCCTTGCGCAGTTCTTCCAGACAGGTGTCGAACTGCTCAATGGGCACCAAAAAGGCCAGGAACCGGGACTTCCGGTCTTCCAGAAAGCCTTCGTATTCGCGAGTGATGGTTTTCAAGGACATTCAGTGTTCAGGTTGAGGCCTTGAAATGCTTGGAGAGCTTCAAGGCCTGGCCCTGATAGTTGGAGCCGATGCCCTCGCCATAAAGTGTCGCGGGCCGTTCGGCCATGTGTTCATAGACAAGGCGGCCGATGGTCTGCCCGTGTTCCACGATAAAGGGCACGTCATGGGAGCGGACTTCCAGAACCGCACGAGAGCCTACACCGCCGGCACCGGCATGGCCGAAGCCGGGATCGAAGAAACCGGCATAATGCACCCGGAACTCCCCGACCAGTGGATCGAACGGCACCATCTCGGCGGCATAGTCTGGCGGGACGTGAACGGCTTCCTGGCTGACAAGTATGTAGAAAGCGTCCGGATCAAGGATCAGTTCAGCATTCTGACGGCGGTAGATCGGTTCCCAGAAATCAAGCGGGTCTTGAGCGCCGACCAGATCAACGTCAATCAGCCCGGAATGATGCTTGGCGCGGTAACCAATCAGGCTGCCCGGGCCTTCGCCTTCCAGATCAATGGAAAGCTGGACACCGCCGCCGATCCGCTCATTGCCGCCGCTCATCAGGGTTTCTGATTTGTGGATGCCTTCAAGATCAGCGTCCGGGATCAGCGACTGTCCCCGCCGGAACCGGATCTGGCTGAGGCGGGAGCCGGAACGCACCAGGATCGGGAACGTGAGCGGCGAAATTTCCGCATAAAGCGGGCCAGTGTAGCCTGCCGGAATGGTATCAAAAGCCTGGCCGTTGTCGGTGATTACGCGGGTGAAAACATCCAGCCGCCCGGTGGAACTTTTCGGGTTGGCGGTCGCGGAGATGTCGGGCCGCAGTGCCAGACTTTCTTGCAAGGGGACGATATAGACGCATCCCGTCTCCAGAACCGCGCCATCCCGAAGATCGACGGTGTGAAGTTTCAACTGCTCCAGCCTGTTCGCAACCTTGATGTCAGGGCCCGGCAGGAAGCTGGCACGCACCCGGTAGGCAACGGATCCAAGGCGCAGGTCGAGACTGGCCGGCTGGACCTGACCTTCGACCGGCGGCTGTGCGGCGGAAATCTCCTGCGCTGCGAACATGGCCTGAATGACGCGTTCGGGCAAAATTCCGCTCGCTCCGATCAATCCGCTGCCTGGTGTGGTTGGGTCCGCTGATACGTTCATCAATTCATCCTGAAGTCTTTGCCTACCGTCCTTAACGGATGCGGCAAGCCCCGCCAACACTCTTTCTGTACCGTAGCCGGGTTTTCGGTGTGCCGAGATTGACCGGAAGCCCGTTTTCGCTTAAGTGAATTCCAACTCGTGGTGATTTGGGCCGGCCGGCTTGCAGCCACGTTAAACAAGTCGCTAAAAAGGCCGGAGGTGCAAACCCCGGTCTTGAGGCTGGGGTTTTTTCGTTTGGAGCGAACATCGACATGACTGACAAGAACAACACCGCCGGAACCAACTGGCGCCCTGCGACCGCACTCGTTCATGGCGGCACCACCCGCTCACCTTTCGGCGAGACGTCCGAGGCGATGTTCCTGACACAGGGTTTTGTGTACGACAGTGCGGAAGCGGCCGAAGCACGGTTCAATGGTGAAGATCCGGGGTTTGTCTATTCGAGGTATGCCAACCCAACCGTTGCGATGTTCGAAGACCGTATCAAGATGCTGGAAGGCGCGGAAGCTGCGCGGGCAACCGCCAGCGGCATGGCCGCGGTCAATCTTGCCCTGATGGCGTCGGTCAAGGCGGGGGATCATGTGGTTGCGGCGAAAGCCCTTTTCGGCTCGTGCCGCTACATCTGTGAGACCCTGCTGCCGCGTTTTGGTGTTGAGAGCACGCTCATCGATGGGACGGACATCGAGCAGTGGAAAGCGGCCGTCAAGCCGAACACCAAGGCGCTATTTCTGGAAAGCCCAACCAATCCGACCCTGGAAGTCATCGATATTGCCGCGGTCGCGGAAATTGCAAAGTCGGTTGGCGCGCGCCTGATCGTTGACAATGTGTTTGCGACGCCGATGTACCAGTCTCCTCTGAGCCTGGGCGCGGATGTGGTCATCTATTCCGCCACCAAACATATTGACGGGCAGGGGCGCTGTCTCGGCGGTGTTGTTTTGTCCGATGAAGAGTGGATCACCGAAGAGGTTATGCCGTTTGTCAAACATACCGGCCCGCACATGAGCCCGTTCAGTGCCTGGGTGCTCTTGAAGGGGCTTGAGACATTGCCGCTGCGCGTGGCGCGGCAAACGAGCAGCGCTGGTCAGATTGCGGACTTCCTGGCAGGTCAGTCCAAGGTGAAACGCTTGATCTACCCGGGCCGCGATGATCACCCGCAAGCCGAGATCGCCAAGCGTCAGATGCGCGGTGGTTCGACGATGGTGGCGCTTGAAATCGAGGGCGGCAAGGAGGCTGCATTCCGGTTTGTGAATGCGCTGGACCTGATCCGGATCTCCAACAATCTCGGTGATGCCAAAAGCCTGATCACCCACCCGGCAACGACCACCCACCAGTCGATCGGTGAGGAAGCCCGCACCGAGCTCGGCATTACCGACGGCATCCTGCGCCTTTCTGTTGGTCTGGAAGACCCGCAGGATCTTCTTGAGGACGTCGAAAAGGCACTGGCGGCGATATAGTCTAATGAACTGCGAAAGTGATTGAACACGCTGAAAGAAAACCCCATGCAGGACATATTTGAACGTTTCCGCAAGGTTTTTGGAGTGGAACGCTTACCCGACGGCCTTTTCTATCAGTTCGAATATGGACTTCGATTTGAGCTTGGCGGAACTCTGGGTATGCAGCAGCCAATAAGGCGATTTGTGCAAGCGCATCAGAGATCTACAAAGATTGCAGAAGCCGTCTTCGACAACACAGATAGTGTTTATGCTCTTATTGTAGGCTACGGAATCGACGGAAAAATCTATTCAAAATTCAAGGGGCTGAAGTCTGTTTATTCAGATTTCAGAAAACACAACTACGCCATTAAATGGGATGGTGTATCTGGTTCTGCTGATGAGTATTGGTACTTCCATCGAGTGGGCAGCAGCTGGGAAATCGCTGAGCTTCTTTGGTTGGATATTGCTGCAGAGATGCAAGTAAGACCAGCTGCTTCGAACACACGAACGTACATTTTGGATTTTAAGAAGGCAGTGATCTTGCACGCCTATGATGACAGGGGCCTAGATTTGGTTTCAGTCCAACGCTCACCTCTTCTGAAACCATATGATGAGTTTCGTCATTGGTTACTCAGTCATGACATTGAACGTATTGACCGCAAGTTTGCCTCTTAATGTCATTTCTTCCTGGGCACTGGCGGCGATATAGTCCGCCAGTTCAACGATTGATCAGGCTCCCGGATAAGGACTGGCCATTTTAAGACAGGTGACTTGCATCTCTCCGTCAACAAGCTCCTGATGGCCTGCAAGGAATTGTTGAATGTACGGCATCTGGAGGTGTTCCTTTAGGTCTGCCAGAGACACCCAGGCTTCGTAGAAGACGAAGAGATCCGGGTCGGCCCGGTCGCGATGCACGTGATATTGAAGAGCGCCTGTCTCTTCCCGTGTCGGGGCGATGAGCGCAACAAGTGCCTGTTCCAGTTTTTCAGCAGAACCAGGGCGTGCGCGGGCTTGACCGACCAGCGCATAAGGACCGGTTTCGTCGGTGTCGGGGTCCGGAAGCGCGAAGTCAGGATTGGACATGGAGATCTCCTTAGGTATGATGGATGTCGTACCTAGGTGAATAAAAGGTAAGATGCAAGCCTTACCTATCGAGTGGTGCATGAGGGATGAGATGGGAGAGAAGAACGACAATCTGGAGCCGGTCGACCTGGACTTGGGAAAGGTCCTCACCGCCTTGGCAGATCCACATCGGCGCCGCGTGATCCGGGAATTGGCCCAGGCGGACACGGGCACGGAGCGGACCTGTGCCTCCTTCCAGCTTCCGGTCAGCAAGGCCACAGTGACTCACCATTTCCGGGTATTGCGAGAAGCGGGCTTGATCCGGCAAGTCGATCGGGGCAATTCCAGAGCCGCCGCATTGCGCAGGGAGGAGATCGATACTCGTTTTCCCGGATTGTTGCCGCTGATTGCTGAAGAGATCAGCCCCTGACATCCTGTTCTAACGCGTCGATGCCAGAAGTCCGGCCGCCGTCAGCAAGGTGCCGCCCGCCGTCCGGTTCAGAAGTCTTGGATGTTGTCTCAGGAAACCGAGGCACTGTTTGGCACCTGCCGCATAAAGCATCACAAACGCAAAATCGAGTGCGGCCATGGTTGGGCACATGACCGACAACTGGGGCAGGACCGGCGCCGTCGGATCTATGAATTGCGGAAAGAAGGCGGTGAAAAAGACCAGTGCCTTCGGGTTGCCAAACGCAACCGCAAAGCCGCTCGCATAAAGCCGCGCCGGGTGGGACGACCGATCTGGTGTTGCAGCGTCAGGTAGAGTTGGTGCTGACCGCCACATTTTGACGGCCATAAAGATCAGCACACCGACGCCTGCCCATTTTATGGCCTGAAACGCGACTGCTGAATTTGCGATGATTATGCCCAGGCCTGCTGCGACCAGCAGCATCTGGATCATGTTGGCGGAGATGTCTCCGAGGGCAGTATAGAGCGTGCGTTTCGTCCCGAACTGCAAGGCATGAACCATACCCAATAGGATACTGGGACCCGGGGTCATGGTCAGGATGAGAGAGGCGGCGACGAAGGCGAGCCAGGTTTCTAGGGGCATGATGTTGTCCAGACGGTAATTGTGCTGGAAGGTCGAATAGAGATATATCTTGGCATAAGAAAATAACTTGAGGTTATATTTTGTCGTCAGATTCTCAGGATCTTCCTCTCGCAATGGTCCGGGCTCTTCGGATCATCGAGGAAACGGGAAGTGTTTCCGAAGCCGCTCGGGCCCTTGGCATATCTCAACCGGCTGTCAGCAAGGGCATTGCCCAGCTGGAAAAACGGTTTGGACTGGATTTGCTCATTCGCGGGGCCCGGCCACTCGGGTTGACCGAAGAAGGGCAAGCCTTGGCGGCATTTGCCCGTCAGGCCGATCTTCTGCAAGACAAAGCGCTCCGTCATTTGCAGGATGTCTGGCGGGACAAGATCGGGACCGTCCGCCTCGGGTCCTTTGGATCATCCGCCTCCTTTCATATTCTTCCAAGGCTACTTGGCGCGTTTGGCCGGAAATTTCCTGGTATTGACGTTGAGATCCTGGAATTCCCGGACGCAGACCTTGAAACGGTTTTGCGCAACGGCGGCGTGGATGCGGCGATCTTGGCGGATCCGCATAAAGAGGATCTGGACATTCTCCCGCTCGTGTCGGACGAGCTGGTCGCCCTGGTTCGGGACGATCATCCGTTGGCGGTACGGTCAACGGTGCGGGCGGAGGACCTTTGCCAAGATCCCTTTATCCTGACCAAAGGCGGGAGCGCGCCATTGGTTGAGAAATGGTTCGCAGCAGCCGGACAGACGCCGAATGTGGCGCACACCATATTGCAGGTGAATTCGATCCTGGCACTGGTCAAGGCCGGCCTTGGGGTGTCGATCATTGCAAAACTGGCTCTACCGTCTGAGCCGGTTGGCGTGAAGGTCTTGCCGCTCACCCCAACTGCGCCAAGGTCGATTATCTTGGCCCGGATCGACAAGGCTCCGCGGTCACGCGCTGCGCAAACATTCTGGCAATTCTGCGAGAGCACCTGGACCTAAATGGCCGGACCTGAGTGGTATGGTAGGGTAATCAGCGATCCTTCAAGGCGCGGAGACCGATCAGGACGCGAGCACTGGCTGACACAAGGCAAACGCCGGCAAACGCCCAGGCAAGGACAGGGAACCAGGCTGGCAGGAGCGCCATCAGCAAGAAGAGGCCGATCGTCTCGGTGCCTTCCGCCAAGCCGCCAATGTAGTAGAGCGACTTGGCCCCTTGGTGGTTGGTCGAAAGTTTGCGTTTTTCCGCCATGATGGCAAAGGCAAGGAACGCCGAGCCGTTGGCATAAAAACTTGCAAGCAGAGCCGCTGCAGGCAGCGCATTGGTCTCTGGAGCCTGAATTGCAAAGGCGAGTGGAATTGCACCGTAGAAAAAGAAGTCGAGCGTGATGTCCAGATAGCCGCCAAGATCCGTTTTCTGGCTGGCGCGCGCAACCGCCCCATCCAATCCGTCAAACAGCCGGTTGAGGGCGATTAGAACAAACCCTGCCAGGAAATATCCAAAAGCGATTGAGACGGCAGCCAATAACCCCAAGCAAAAACCGGACACTGTCACCATGTTGGCGCTGATGCCGGCGTTGGCCAGCCGTACCCCGATTGCATTTAGGGGAGGATCGATCATTGGTCGAAGGCGGGCATCAAACATGTAGAAGCGGCTTTACGAAGGATTGTTTGGGCGTTAATGCGAAATCCGGTCCGATTTCACAAGCCACACTCTTTCACGGTTGCGTCAATCGCCCTATAAGCCACATGCAACTCGGCCACGCGGCCGGAATGATAAAAGGAACAATCGTGTCTGGCAGTTACCGCGCCATAACCGACAATATCGAAGTCTCCGTAGAGCCCTATTATCTGGACGATGAGTCGAAACCGGAAGACCAGGAGTTTATCTGGGCCTATCTTGTTGAGATCCACAACGGTGGTGACAAGCCTGTACAGCTCAAGAGCCGGTATTGGATGATCACGGACGCGCTCGGCCGGCTGGAAGAGGTGCGCGGTGAAGGTGTGGTTGGTGAGCAGCCTGTGATCGAGCCGGGCGAGACCTACGAGTATTCCTCTTATTGCCCGCTTGCGACCGATTCCGGGATCATGGCCGGATCATACGAAATGGAGCGTCCAGACGGCACGACCTTCCAGGTTGAAGTGCCAGCCTTCTCGCTGGACCTTCCCGATACGATCCGTAGCCTCAACTAGGTTGGGCTCCGGCGCTTTCAGACACTGTAGAGGCCGCCCGCAAAACCAATCAGGACCCACAAGATCCATTTCCGTCGGTTGAACGCGGTGAGCAGGGCAACGGCCAGGATCGCCATGACAGCATAGATCGCATGTCCGGCAAAACCGGTGCCAAGGACGAGCGCAAAAAGATCTGGGTCCCGGTTTTTGGCCAGCGGATAATGATACTCGGCGAACATCACCAGCGACACGGCGGTGACGCCAACGATCCAGCCAACAAAGGCGATCAGCATCCGCACACCCCAGTGGGCTTTCTTCTGAGCTTTGATGCGGGAAACCTGCCGATTGGGGCGGTGGGCTTGAGCGGGGTGCCTAAGGGCGACTTGCTGCTGATGGCGCCTTAACGGATAGCGCACAGTCGCCTGATAGCCTTGTGAAGGCTTGTTCATCCCCATCTCCGCATGATGCCCCTTGGCCTTTTCGGCTCTGATCGGGTCTTAGCGGTCTCCCGGTTAGGGGCGGGTAAAGCTATTAATTCAATTTGGAACGATTTGGGTCGCCAGGCGGAGTTTGTTTAATGCACCCTGAACCTTGACCCAAACTAGCGCGCCGTCACGCTTGCGGAATGCGACTGGTCATGGACCCAGTTGGCGATAAGGTCGAGTGCTCCCGGTGTAAAGGCCTCACGCCCCAAAGCCAAAAAGGCCCACTCGACCCAAAAAGGCATTTGGTCGGGGCGCTGGTAATTGAACAAATCAGAACGTAACAAGCCATGACTGGCGCCGTCGATGATTTCAAACCGGTTGGATGGGTGCTGGTCTTCCAGAATTTGCCGGTAGGTCTGAGAATTATAGTCGGGATCAACGTTCAGGTCGTCGCTGCCATGAATGATGAACATTGGCTTTTCGGCGGTCTTCAGCGTTTCTGTGGAGTTTAAACGCCAGTTCTTTTTAACGAAGTGAAACCGATCCTCGGGCATCGGAGTGGTTGTGTCTTGAGCGGCAACGTAATCGGCGTAAGCCGCCTCTGGGCCCAGATACTGTTCGTTCTGAGAGGCTTGGCGATCCAGTTCGCTTTTGATTGCCTCTGCAGAAGCGCCGTCGGCAGCCAGTCTTTGCCGTGTGTAATATTGCCCCTGGCGTTGCCAATCGACGGCACCTCCAACGAGCACCAGAAAATCAGTTGGCTCGCTTTCCTGAGCGAGGTGAGGCAGCACCCATCCGGCCTGAGAGAACCCCAGAAAGCCAAATGAAGACAGTGACAGGTCGGGAAGTGTTTTCAATTGAAGAAGGGCCGCTTTCGCAAGGTCAGCCCTGTCACTCATGGAATGGTTCAGCCAATTGCCTTGACTGTCGCCAACGCCTGGCTTGTCCCAGGAGTAAACGGCAATGCCACTCTCAAGAAAGACCTTTATGAGCGGCAGGTATCCGCCGCCCGAGTACCGGTCCTGCGGTCCGTCGCCATGGACCAGCAGTATGACGGGAGCGCCCTGCACGCCGGGCAGGTGCAGGGTCCCGGAGATTTGTGTGTCCTGATGGCGAAACGAAACCGACCTAGCCTCGTAAGCCGAAAGGTCAAAATCATCGAGACCCGATAATACCTGCAGGCCGACGACCAGCATAACCGCGCCAAACACGGATCCGGTCAGCCAGTAAATCCAGCGCCGAAGCATGGGACGCAAGGATCAACGACCTCTGATCAGGCCGTGCGGTGGCGGGCGATGGCACCGCGCTCAATTGCTGCGACGGTCAGTTTGTCCAGGCTGAAACGATCGCGCAGCAACTGGAGGATCCGCAATTCTTCCTTTTCGACGTGCAGATCGGCTGCGGCGACTTCAACGGCCAGCGCATAGGCGGTGTCATAGAGTTTTGACGGCAGAATGTCGCCGACCAGTTCAAGAACCAGCGACAGGCCATTTTCATCCTGCAGAATGTCGCCGCAGCGCTGCGCTGCCGGAATGACATTGTTCGGGTTGTAATCCTTGAAGACGGGCAGTGTCTTGATCATGTCGCCGATCGTTGCCAGTTCATTGTCGGTCATGGAATTGTCCGAGGCGGCGACAATCACCATCACGTAGATGAGAGCTTCCTCGATGCTGATCGGGTCTTGTCCTGACACTTTTCAATTCTCCTTGGCCACCAATGGGCATTTCTGTTGCCCCGATGTAACTGCTCAAACCCGCTGCTTCAAGCATGTTCCCTTTGACAATTGATTGACGGCGGCCCCGCTGTTTTCTAGTGTCGCGCCGCATCAAGCTGGCCAACCCCGGGGAATGACCCGTTTCGCCAGCTTTTCCCTCAAGAACAACTGAAACGACCTTAAGAACATGACCGATCAATCCCTGCCTCCGCTTGACCTTTCGCAAGAGTTTGTCGAGGCGGCCACCAAGTCCAAAGCGTGGCCGTTCGAAGAAGCGCGAAAACTGGTCAAACGGATCGAGAAGCGGGATCCGCAAAAACCGGTTCTGTTCGAAACAGGTTACGGCCCATCCGGGCTGCCGCATATCGGTACTTTCGGTGAAGTTGCCCGCACGACGATGGTGCGCACCGCGTTCCGTCTGTTGACCGAAGACAAGATCCCAACCCGGTTGATCTGCTTCTCCGACGACATGGACGGCATGCGGAAAATCCCGGAAAACGTGCCGGACCGAGCCGCGCTGGAGCCGTATTTGCAGATGCCGCTCACTGTCGTGCCGAACCCGTTCGGCGGCGACTATGAGAGCTTTGGCCATCACAACAATGCCATGCTGCGGCGGTTCCTAGACACCTTCGGCTTTGATTATGAGTTCGCGAGTGCGACCGACTACTACAAGTCGGGCAAGTTCGACGACATTCTTCTGCGGGCTGCCGAACGCTATCAAAAGCTGATGGATGTGATGTTGCCAACGCTTGGCGAAGAGCGCCGGGCGACCTACTCGCCGTTCCTTCCCATCTCGCCGACCTCTGGCCGGGTTCTTTATGTCCCGATGAAAGAGGTCAATGCCAAGGACGGCACCATCACTTTTGAGGATGAAGACGGCCAGGACGTGACCGTGCCGGTCACTGGCGGCAACGTGAAGCTTCAGTGGAAGCCGGACTTTGGTGCGCGCTGGGCAGCGCTTGACGTCGATTTCGAAATGTTCGGCAAGGACCACGGTCCGAACATGGCGGTCTACGACAAGATCTGTAAGGTCCTCGGCGGAACGCCGCCGGAGCATTACGTCTATGAGCTGTTTTTGGACGATAAGGGCGAGAAGATCTCCAAGTCGAAAGGCAATGGTTTGTCCATCGACGAATGGCTTACCTACGCGCCTACGGAAAGCCTTGCGCTTTACATGTTCCAGAAACCGCGGACAGCGAAGCGGATGTATTTCGATGTGATCCCGAAGGCAGTCGACGAATACTATACGTTCGCGCAGAAATACGAACAGATGCCGGTTGAGCAGAAACTGCAAAACCCGGCATGGCACATTCACTCCGGCGACATCCCTAAGATCGACATGCCGGTGCCGTTTGCCATGTTGCTCAACCTGGTATCCGCATCCAATGCAGACAGCAAGGATGTGCTTTGGGCCTTCATTTCCCGCTATGCGCCAGGCGTAACAGCTGAGACACATCCGGAGCTTGACGCGCTGGTCGGCTACGCAATTCGTTACTTCGACGATTTTGTGAAACCGAACAAGTCCTTCAAGACACCGGATGAAACTGAGCGTCAGGCACTTGAGCAACTGGATGCGAAACTTGCAGCTCTACCGGCTGATGCCGACGGTGCAACGATCCAGGACGCGGTTCTGGATGTAGCAAGGGCGATCGAGCGCTACCAGGATCACAACAAAAAAGGACCTGATGGTGGACCGGGCGTGTCCGTTGCCTGGTTCTCAGCGCTTTATCAGCTTCTGTTGGGACAGGAAAAAGGCCCGCGTTTTGGATCTTTTGTCGCGCTCTACGGGATTTCCGAAACCCGCGACATGATTTCAAAGGCGCTCGCCGGAACGATCGCGGACTAGAGCGCCAGACTTATGAAGACAAAGCCGATGACCGTGTGCCGGTCATCGGCTTTTTTGTTTTCAAGACACACAGGCGTTCATTTTGACGCTCGCCATTGCATTCGGCCCGAAAACAGCCTCTGACCGTTGGCCGTCCCGGAGCGCAACGACCTTTGCGCCGGTGATTTCAGCATCTGATACCGTGATCTCGCGGTTTTGCACGGTGTCGTCGACGTCGATCGTGAAGGAGATTTTCTGTGATTTTCCAAGGCTTTTGACAGTCAGTTGGATGCTGTTGTCGCCGTCTTTTACGGACGGAATTGCAGTCAGTTGCTCTCGGCCATCCGTGATTTCGAACGGCTGAAATACCTGAACACCGGCGCCGCTTGACGTCGTGTCAAAGATGAGACCGAACGGGGAGGGCTGAAGGTCGATCGTCACGGTCATCGGGCCAAGGTCGCAGCCGCCAGCCGCAGAAATTGTGAACCGGTCTTTTGGCGCCCCCTCATCGAACCGGACATCGAGGTCCGCTAGAGCCGGGCTCGACAGCGCCAACGCCATCCCACAAATCGCAATCATCCGCATGCTGGTCTCCTTATCTGGTGACCCATATACGGCTCCATTATCAAAGCGGTTTGATTTCGCTTCATTATCGCCAGTCTATCAGCCCAACGACACGTTCAAACACGATTGCTGTCTGGATTGGTGGTTTCCCATATTGGGAAATGGTGGGCATGTCCAAAGCATCATTCGACCTGATCGAGACCCTGTTCCGTGCCAGAGTTCGTTGTCGTGCCGTCTGTGAGTGTCCGCAGGCTCCAATCAACAACGTCTGGCGCGAGTTGCTCCAGATCGATTTCGTTGAGGGCGCTGGGTTCAGCCCAATCTGCTTGCGGAAGATCTGTCAACCACTCGGTCTGCCACTGGCCGATCTCCTTGGCTTTGGCCGCTTCTGCGAGTTCCTTGAATTCATCCGGGGCAGTTTCCAGCGGCGTTGCCCAGCCAAAGCGGACCAATTGCGAACTCAGATCGATTGCACCTCGGGTGCAGACTGCCGAGATTTCCTGAGGGGCCAGGTCTTCTTGTTTGACACAGCTGACTTTCAAGCGCCGGATGAGACCTCGCAGAAAGGTTCTGGCCCGCATGCCGCAAGGCCAGGAGGCACCCAGGTCTGTCTTGCAGGTGGCTTCCAGATCCAGCGATTCAATATGGGCAAGGCGCACTGTCAGGCGCCCGGACTTCAAATGTCCTGCATCCGGGACTTCAACGCGGACCAGTTCCAGCGGACCATCCGGGACTGGTTCGACCGGCGGGTTCAGGAGTTCGAGCAGCCGTTCCGACGGCCCGACACGGGTAAGTTTGCCGGTGACCTGAGGTGCCGACACACCGTCCGGTGAAACATCCCGAAGGGCATCTGGCGGGGACGCGGTAGCTTGCTCATCCTGCGGTGGCGCACTTGGGGCAACCGGAGCTGCATCATTATCAGGTTTGGCCGCCACAACCGGTTCAGTTTGAGAAGAGATGGTCTCCGGCTCAGGTATAGCTGGCGGTTCTGCGATTATGAGCCACGCAACCGCGCCGGCGAAAGCACCGACGACTGCAAGTGGGACGACCAGTGAGCGGATTTTCATATCCGGATCTCAACCCTGTTATTGGCTCGCCCAGATGATACGGGCTGTCCACTCAATTGCCGAGTGGAGAAGCGCCGCCTTCTCCGGATTGTCCCCGATTGTCTGGACTTGCAAGGTTTTCGGCGTCCGTTTCAAAAGCGTGTAGACGGCAAGACCGCCTTCTGAAGGTTTCAACACAATCCGGTCACCGCGCCGGACCGCAGCGGACGGCGCGACAACAATCAGGTCACCTTCACGATAAAGCGGTAGCAAGGCGTCACCAGACACTTCTAGGGCAAAAATATTCTGAGTGTGGTCTGTCGGAAAAACAATTGTTTCCCAGTGTTCTCCCGTCGGGCGGCCCGTGCTGTCGAACGCGTTTTCCTCATGCACGTTGGAAAAGCCAGCAACCGGCAGCGCAGAAAGGGTCGTGGACAGCCTTTGTTCTGGGGCTTCCACCCGACCGGCAAAGCTTTTCAGACTTTCGCCTGTGGCCTCAAGGATCTTTGCAAGAGATTCGGTCGATGGCCATCGTGGACGCCCATCACCGGCAAAGCGTTTCGAGCGGTTAAAGGTGGTCGGGTCCAGTCCGGCTCTCTTCGCCAGGCCTGACGGCGTCATCTCGTTGTAAGAGGCCAATGCATCAATGGCAGCCCATACTTTTTCGTGCGACAGCATCGGGGCCCGTCTCCCACCACCAATCAAACAGGAATAAATACCTTTTTTCCGAGTATGGTGAGTGCAGTTTTTTCTGTCAAAAAGCAAGAATGGCAGCACAGACAGGAGTGCACCGCTTGTCTGTCCCGACGTGCATGAGTAGTGTCCGCCGAAATTATCCCGGACAACGGACTTTTATTACTCCGATGGACCCAACCCCGTATGGAGCGAAACCAGCGCATGACAGCGATCTTCAAAATTGTGCCCAAAACCATGTGGCAGGCAGCCGAACAATCTGGCGTGTTTAAAGGAGCTCCTGTGGATCTGGCTGATGGTTTCATTCATTTCTCCAGCGCTGAGCAGGTCCGGGAAACTGCTGCCAAGCATTTCGCCGGCCAGAACGATTTGCTCATCGTCGCGTTCGACGACACAAGCTTTGGCAGCACCCTGAAATGGGAGCCGTCGCGAGGCGGGGCCTTGTTTCCGCACCTCTACTCCGACCTCGATCCAGCTTCGGCGGTTTGGGTAAGGGATCTTCCCCTCGGTGATGATGGGGCGCACCTGTTTCCGGAGCTGGCGGTATGAGCGGGAACGTGTTTGAAACGGCAATCCAAAAGGGCCTTCAGTTGCTGGACGCAGAAGCAGCCCACCGCGTGACAATTTTAGGCCTGAAATCCGGTTTGGTGCCTTCGAGGACAAGCCCGGTGGATACCCGGCTCGCAGTCAACCTTTGGGATCTGACTTTCCCGAACCCTCTTGGCATGGCAGCCGGCTTTGACAAGAACGGCGAAGTGCCGGATGCACTGCTGAAGCTCGGGTTTGGGTACACGGAAGCAGGTTCGGTAACGCCGCGCGCTCAACCCGGCAACCCAAAACCACGTGTGTTCCGTTTGCCGAACGATCATGGGGTCATCAACCGGTATGGCTTCAACAACGATGGGCACGCTGCTCTGCGGGATCGTCTAAAGGCTCGGAACGGAACTCCTGGCGTGGTCGGCATCAATGTCGGCGCAAACAAGGATTCCGAAGACCGGAACGCGGATTACGTTGCCGGTATCCACGAATTCGCGGAATTTGCCTCATACTTCACGGTGAACATTTCTTCGCCGAATACGCCGGGTTTGCGGGATTTGCAGGCACGATCGGCGCTTGCAGACTTGCTGACCCGCGTCATGGCTGCGCGCGATGACGCAACAGCGAAAATCGGCCGGCAGGTGCCGGTTCTCTTGAAGATTGCGCCGGACGTTGTCGAGGGCGACCTTCAGGACATCGTCGAAGAAGTCTTGGACAAAAAGGTTGATGGTCTGATTGTTTCCAACACCACGATCTCGCGAGAAGGCTTGAGCGGCGAGGGGCCTTTCCAGGAGACCGGGGGCCTTTCCGGCCGTCCGTTATTCCAAAGATCAACCATTATGCTGGCAAAGGCACGCAAGATGGCGGGACCGGATCTCCCGATTATCGGTGTTGGCGGTATCGACAGCGCAGAAACCGCCTGGGAGAAGATCCAGGCCGGAGCCGATCTGCTCCAGCTCTATTCTGCTCTTGTTTTCAAGGGGCCGTCGCTGATCGACGAAATCCTCACAGGCCTCGCTGCCAAGCTTGACGAAAAGGGATTGCCGTCGTTGCGGGCCGCCCGCGATGCCAGCGTTGATGCCTGGGCATCCAAAGAGCCGTAAACGCAATAACCGCTACCCGAAGGTTTCAGCAGCGCGGCGCTGGCAAACCGCCAAAAGTGTCAGGCCGCGCAGTCCGAGAAACAGCGAGATCGCTAGCCAGAGACCATGGTTTCCCATCAGCGGAAACAACGCATAATAGGCGGCGATATAGACGGCGAGCGACACCAGCATCATGTTGCGCATGGTTCCGGACCAGGTTGCGCCGATGTAAACGCCGTCCATCTGATAAGCGAGAACCCCGAGAAGCGGCGCGATCACCACCCAGATCAGGTAAGTCCTGGACAGTGCCCGGACATCTTCATTGGTGGTGAGAAGATCAATGATCATGTGGCCGAAGAGGGCAAAAAACACGGACAGAAGCGCTGCCATGGCAAAGCTCCACAACGCCGTCAGTTTCAGTGCCCGGTCAAAGGCCTTGCGTTTCCGAGCGCCAACGGCCCATCCAGCGAGCTGTTCTGCAGCTGTCGCCAGGCCGTCCAGGAAATAGGCCGCGATCATGGTGAATTTTTGCAGGACGGCATTGGCGGCAAGCACGGCGTCCCCTTGATCGGCAGAGCGGGCCATGAAGAAGGCGAATGCATAAAGCAGCGCAAAGGACCGGATCATGATGTCCCGGTTCAGTGCCATCATCCGCAACAAGAGACGTTTGTCGAAAATCACCTGGAAACTAGGCCAATCACCGGGACGAGGGCGCGCCAGGATTATGGTCAGGCCGAAAACAGTGGTCGCGACTTCGCTGAGAACCGTTGCGAGCGCGGCGCCTTCGACACTCCAACCCAGCCCCATGACGAACCAGATGCTGAGTGCAATGTTGAGGCAGTTCAAAAACAGCTGCACCATCAGCCCGGTGCCAGCGCGTCCAAGGCCGATGAACCAGCCCAGGATCGCATAGTTGGCAAGAAGGAACGGCGCGCTGTAAATGCGAATGTCGAAGTAGCGTGTCGTCGCCGCCTGAACGTCCTCGCTGCCGCCAAGAAACCATTGCCCCGCCATCAACAGCGGTATCTGGCATATGATCACCAACGCACCGCCGATCCCGGCAATCACCAAAGCCCGCAGGAGAGTTGCCCGGATTTCGGCCTCGTCGCGTGCGCCAAGCGCCTGGGCCGTCAGGCCAGTGGTACCAGAGCGCAAAAAGTTGAAGGTGGTGAAAACCAGATCGAAGATGATGCCGCCGAGCGCGATGCCGCCAATCAGGGCAGCGTCTCCGAGCCGGCCGATTACAGCCATATCGACAACACCAAGAAGCGGCGTCGACAGATAGGCAAGCGTCATCGGCACCGCGATGGCCAGGACACCGCGATGGGTCACGGTCAGGTCAGCCGCTGGGACGACGTTTTCGGTGGAAGCTGGGGAGGACATGCAAACACTTTCGATTCAAGCTGCAGTCATCGCCTTGGAGTGGGGGCGCGTCAAGGGCACGCACGCGCATGGCGGTCATGTGGCTTTTCGGACAAGCGGTTTTGTCTATATTTGAGCAAATGACACTTCCGATCGTGCATCACCCTGCCTATTGTGCCGACCTTCCTGCAAACCACCGGTTTCCGATGGACAAGTTCCGCGCTGTCGCCGAACTTATTCGTGCGGAAGGTTTGCTTGGAAGTGGCGACTTTTACCGTCCTCGTCCTGCGCCGTTCGAGTGGGTCGCGCTTGCACATGATCCAGTCTATGTCGACCAGGTTTTCAATGCGGAAGTACCGGAAAAGATCGCACGGGAAATCGGCTTTCCCATGCGCGCTGACATCGCGTTGCGTGCTCGGTGTGCAACCGGAGGCTCGGTTCTAACCGGGTATCTCGCCCTGGAGCACGGCCTTGCCTGCAACACGGCGGGCGGCAGCCACCATGCCCGGCGCGCACATGGTGCCGGTTTTTGTGTCTTCAATGACGTCGCAGTTGCCTTGAAAGTCCTGCAGGCTGATGGTGCAATCCGAAAGGCAATGGTGATTGATCTCGACGTGCATCAGGGTGACGGGACCGCCGATATCTTTTCAGGTGATCCGGATATCTTCACGTTTTCAATGCATTCGGCCAAAAACTATCCGGTTCGAAAGGTGCCGTCGCATCTGGACCTTGCCCTACCGGATGCAATGGAAGATGCCGCCTACCTGACGGCTCTCCAAGAAGTTCTGCCTGATCTGCTGCGCCAAGAGGCTTGGGATCTTGTCTTCTATAACGCGGGTGTTGATCCATATTTTGAAGACAGGCTGGGCCGCCTGGCCCTGTCTCGAGATGGCCTGAAAGCGCGCGACCGCTATGTCATTGAAACTGTCCGCAGCCTTGGTATTCCACTGGCCGGTGTTCTTGGCGGTGGATACTCAACCGACATTGAGGAACTGGCCGATCGTCATGTGACTTTACACAGAACGGCGCTATCGGTTTGGGAATCCGAAAGGCGGTCCGAAAGAACTAGTGTTTTGGGATGATCTCAGACCACAATATCTGTTTGGACCTCGGGCGTTGTGACGCCGATACTGGACCCGGTGACAGCTGTTTCTTGAAACTGGCTTGCGCTCGTTCCGAATTCAGTGGCCTTGGATCTTAATGTTTCTACGAGCTCGGGATCATTCAGGTCATCCCGGCCAGCTTTCAATTCATCCCGGATGTCTTCGAGGTCGTCTTTGGTTTCGTCATCTTTTTCAGCAAGCGCTTCCAGCCATTTGGCCAGCATTTCGATATCATCGCCCACCTTGCGCAACCGATCTTGTTCATCGCGCATTCCGGCGATGCGGCTGTCCTTGTGGGCAGTTTCCGATTTGGCCTGCTGTTCAGCATAGGCGAAGACGCCGGCTTTCAACGCTTCGGTCTGTTCTACCCGGGTTTTGGATCCGCGCCCAGTGGCGGTCCCGTCCTTTATCCCAGTGTACTCAGATGGCGTGCCAGTATCCGGATTGGAGACGGCGGGTTCTGAGAGGTGCTTTGCGGTTGCGACCTGGGCAGCGCTCGAACCGACGGCACCCAGATTAGACACTGTGGGAGGCTGTGATGCGCTGCCGAGTGTACTGGAAATCACGGAGCTGACAGCGTTGGCCGTCGCGCTCAGGGAACTGCCTGAGCCGCCTCCCAATTCTCCGGCGGCCTTTTTGAGCCCGTTAGCGGCACTGCTGAATTCCTTCGAAATCTGCTTGAGCTCTTTGAGCAGTCGTTTGGCCTGTTCCGGTGTTGCAAATCGAAGCAGCTCTTTCAGTTGCTCAATCCGCGCTTCGATGCGGGCCAGACGTTCTTCTCGGAGCGCATCCTTGTTGTCTTGTAGGGCCCGGGACATGCTGATGTTGGTTTCAACAGCGTCCTTGAAATCCTGAAGGAGACCCTGCGCTGCCTTTTGTTCTTCTTCAGTCAGTGGCGAGGCCGTGTTGCCGATTTGGTCCAAAAGCGTTTCGGCTGACCGGACAGACGTCTGCAGGCCTGAGCCATTGGTCTGAGGCCGCAAAGAAAACTGCTGCTGGCTGGCGTTCGAAACGATCGAGAAAAAAGACATAAACCAATCCAGAATGAAACAGGTGAGAGTGTCTCCTCAGGATGGTTAACGATTAATTAAATTTCCCGCATAAAGTGTGTCGCCGGGCCTATCTGTTTTTCCCGACTGCAAGCAGCCGTAGCAGGAGCCATATCGGGATGACGACAACGGCGCCCGCCGCAAGATAGCCGCCAAGACGTCCAAGCGCATGAAAGCCCATGTTCCACAGGCGCTCGACAAACTCGATGGCCATATGAACAAGATCGATTGGGTTCAGATTAAGCGCAGCGAGAATAATCCCGACAACAAAGGATAGGAAAACCAGACGCAACAAAACTTGCCCAGGGGAGCCTCCCATGAAACGGTTCAAGTTATTGTCGGACATCAGATTCTCCAAAAACGCAGTTTTGCTCGCAATAGACGTAAGCACCAAAATCAGGTCTTTCAATGTAAACATTTTCGCTGGAACGAAACATGCGATCGAAAAACTCGGAACTGCAAACGAAAACAGATTGCTGTTAACTATATGTGGTGTCGTAAATCGCAAAAATGTGTACGTAACAAGCTAATGACAAAAGACGTATTTTGCTCTAACAATGACCTTGGAAGACTTACTTGGGCGTGTACAACCCACCCACACTCGTACGCGGTCAGCTTCCACGCCGGTTTGTGAAAGACAATAATCGCAGCTGTGTTTTAACAGGACTGCGGAGCCCAACAGGCAATCAGGCGTAGCTGGGGATTGGCGATGCACTCCGATCGGAGACGATTGGCGTCGGTCCGCACCAGTGCCGGAAGCTCCATTAGGCGTTTCCAGGTAAGGGAAAGTTTTGGCGCGGTAAGCAGGAGCCCGATCTGCTGCCGCGCTTTATTCTCCAAAATGACGAAGTCTTTCCTGAGGCACCGCGCAACAACTGACCTGTGCGCTACTCAAGGATCCGACAGTCCGCATCAACTGACATTAATGTGGCGTAGTTGCTCCATGGCGCCAATATGGCAGGCGCATAACCAATGGGTTGCGCAAGAAGTACCGATCTGCGCCCGATGCGCGCGCATTATTCAGGTTAATCAGTTCGGTTTCACAAGGGGATCCGGAGAAGCAACGGATGAAAGCGCTGTTTCCAGTTCGTCGTCTTCCTCCGTACTCCTTGTCCGGCAGGCAGCGAGTTTTTCCCGAACCTTTCTTGGGGACTCGCCAAACCATAATTTAACGGCTCGTGAAAAAGTACTGAGTTCAGAAAAGCCCAAGAGAAAAGCGATCTCCTTCATTGGAAGGTCAGTGGAGCGCAAATACCGCTCTGCTGCGGATTTTCGGATCTCTTCGTTCAATTGCCTGTATGTCGTGCCTTCCTTTGCAAGAAGGCGCTGGATTGCCCGTTGCGACATACCGATTTTTGCCGCGATTTTTGGCAACGCAGCCCCACCTTCAGACAGGCTGGCAGCGATCTCGTTTGCCAGGCGTGAGATCGGAGAGACCATCTGCCCGAATTCATCCAGTTCCTGAAGCGCTGATTTCAAAATGATCTGATAAAGATGCGGATCCTGACGCCGCAAAGGCCTGTTGAGCAACGCCTTTGGTAAGCTGATCCGGTTCGTCGGCGCACGAAACTGGATGCGGCCCTGATACTTCTTTTGAAAGGCGGATGTCTTTTCTGGCGGGTAGGTTGCGATTTCAATGAGTATTGGCGGGACGTTCATATCGAGCGCATGTTCCAGCTGCCGGGCTGCCCAGCCTATCCGGGCAAACATGTTCTGCCGCCACTCTCCGCGTCCCTCGAGGCTGGGCCATTCGATAAAGGCCCCGGTCTCTGTTTCTTCGAACTTGATCCGGTAGGCGTTCGTTCGGATCTGGATGAACCGGACCCAGGCCTGACACGCATCACGCAAAGACGGCGCACAGGCAAAAACGTAGTCGAATATGGAAAAGCTGCCGACATCCAGCTTGTTGAACATGTCGAACATGATCGCGTCATCGTTCAGAGAATTCGCGACATATTCAAAGGTGCCATGCCAAGCCGTTATGGGAACGATACCCTGCGGATCATCCAGAGCCTGAAGGTCAAAGTTATACACTTTGGCGATATGAGCCCAGTCCAACCTGTCGTTTGGACAGACGTCCCGCAAGACACGCAGCACATCCGCGCGCGCCCACTCTCCGTCAAGCGGCATTTCCCCTCCAAGCAAACCTTAAGGTCTTTTTCTTACGTCCACTTTGCATGAGGCGGCATGTGGGATCAAGTCGCGTCGTATTTTGCAAACACGAATGTGATCGGAAAAGAAAACGCCGCTTTCCAGAAAAAGCGGCGTTGAAAGGTGCATGAGTGCTGTTTTTATCAGGCAGCGTCTTTGACGGCGACTTCGCCTTTGGGCGGGAACCGGCCATAGAAGGTTTCGTTGTTTTTGGCCATTTCACGCAGCAGCTTGTTTGGCTTGAAGCGTGGCCCCCACTTGCGCGTGAACTTCTTGCACAGTTCGACAAACGCGGTCGTACCCATCATGTCGATGTAGCTGAGTGTGCCGCCAGTGTAAGGGGCAAACCCAAAGCCGAGGATCGAGCCGACATCGGCCTCGCGCACGTCGGTGAGGCAGTTTTCCTCAAAGATCCGGGCCGTTTCCAGGGCCTGCATGACAAGCAGACGCTGCTTGAGTTCTTCGATGTTGAAGCTGTCGGCCGATTTCGGTTGGCCAACGACGTCCGGAATACCCGGCCACAGGCTCTTGTCCTTGCCGTTGTAGTCGTAAAAGCCCTTGCCGTTCTTGCGGCCAAAGCGTTCCCGTTTGACGACCATCTCTTCCAGGATGTTGTCGAGCGGGCCTTCAACGTATTTGACGCCGAGATCCTTGCGGGTTGCCGAGACAATCTTCCAGGCAAGGTCCAGTGCCACTTCGTCGCCGAGAGACAGCGGACCGACCGGCATGCCGGCCATCTTGCCCGCGTTTTCGATCATTGGCGCCGGAATGCCGTCCGCCAGCATCATCAGGCCTTCGCGGATATAGGTCATGACAACGCGCGACGTGTAGAAACCGCGGCTGTCGTTGACGACGATTGGGGTCTTCTTGATGGCCTTGATGTAGTCGAGTGCCATGGCAAGAGCCCGGTCGGACGTCCGTTTGCCCATGATCACTTCGACAAGCATCATCTTGTCGACAGGCGAGAAGAAGTGGATACCGATAAAGTTTTTAGGACGCTTGGAGGCTTGCGCCAAAGACGTGATCGGCAGTGTCGAGGTGTTGGACGCATAGATTGCCCGTGACTTCATCACCGCTTCGGCTTTTTCGGTCACTGTCTTCTTGATCTCGCGATCTTCAAAGACGGCCTCAATCACGAGATCACAATCTGCGAGTTCCTCGTAGTCCGCGGTCGCCAGAATGCGGGACAGGATCTTGGCCTTTTTGTCTTCCGTGGACCGGCCGCGCTTGACCGCCTTGGTCAGCAAGTCTTCGGTGTGGGCCTTGCCTTTGTCGGCAGCTTCCTGGTCGCGGTCAATCAGAACCACATTGATACCTGCTTGCGCAGTGACATAGGCAATGCCCGCTCCCATAAAGCCCGCGCCGAGGATGCCAACTTTTTTGATGTTATTGGGGCGTTGGTCGATGGGGCGGCGTGCGCCTTTGTTCAGCTCCTGCATGGAGACGAACAGGGAGCGGATCATGTTGGCCGCTTCCGGGGTCTGGAGGACCTTCGCGAAGTAGCGGCTTTCAACCTGAAGGGCGAGATCCATCGGCAGCTGCAGGCCTTCCACGACCGCATGCAGCAGATAACGGGCGCCCGGGTAGTTGTCGAAGGTTTCGCGGCGGTAGATCGCGTTTGCAGCCGGCCAGAACTGGAAGCCCGCCGGGGAATAAACCTTGCCGTTCGGCAGCTTGAAGCCTTTCTTGTCCCACGGCTTGACCGGATCAACACCGGCTTTCAGCATTTTCTTGGCTGCGGCAACCAGCTTCTTGGACGGTGTCACTTCATCGACCAGCTTCAGCTGCTTTGCCTGAGGTGCACGCAGCGTCTTGCCCTGCAAGAGGAACTGCATGCCCTGCTGGCCATCGGCCATGCGCATGACGCGCTGAGTGCCACCAGCACCCGGGAACAGGCCAACCTTCACTTCCGGCAGACCCATTTTCAGGTCTTCGTCGACAACCCGCGCATGACAAGCGAGCGCCAACTCTGTGCCACCGCCCATGGAAGTGCTGTTCACAGCTGCCACAAACGGCTTGCCGCAGGTTTCCAGCTTCCGGTAAACGAGAGTGAGTTTGCGGGAACCTTCAAACAGCGCCTTGGCGGCTGCTTCGGGATCTTTCGCGCGCTGCACGTGGAAGTCTTTCAAAAGGCCTTCCAGCATGGTCAGATCTGCACCACCGGAAAAGGCGTTCTTTCCGGATGTGATGACAGCGCCCTTTATGGCCTCATCGCCAACAACCTGATCAACGACTGCATCGAGTTCTTCCATGACGCTGAGGTCGATGACGTTCATCGATTTCTCCGGCATGTCCCACGTGATCAGGGCAATACCGTCTTCGTCGGTTTCTATCGTGAAGTTCTTATAATCCATCTGTTTCTCCCTAATCAGTGGAAGGTTGTTTCGTTTTTGTGCGCTCTTTCCCAATGAGAAGAGCGAATGTTCAAGCTTTTGTACCCAGGGTAAGGATTTGGAAGTCCACGCCCGTTAGTGTTCGATCCAGACATTTGCGGTACGGCCGGGAAGGGGACGCCATGTCTTGCGACGGATGCAGGGGCGGGAACGAAATCGACTTTGACTTCACGATGGCCTTTCAACCGATCGTGGACATCAATGCCCAAAAAATCTGGGGCTATGAAGCTTTGGTCCGTGGGATGTCCGGCGAACCAGCTCCCACTGTTCTTTCCCGGGTGACTGACCAGACAAAGTACAGTTTCGATCAGCGATGCCGGGTTAAAGCCATCGAGTTGGCCGCACGCCTTATGCCCTCTGACTGCATCTTGTCGATCAACTTCATGCCGAACGCGGTGTATGAGCCGCGTGCCTGCATCAGAACAACTCTTGTGGCCGCCGCCCAAACCGGTTTCGACTTGCGCCGGATAAATTTCGAATTCACCGAAAGCGAACGCGTCACTGACCCGGCTCACTTGCAGGGCATCATCGCCGAATATCAGCGGCAGGGTTTCTTGACGGCGATCGACGATTTCGGCGCTGGCTACGCCGGACTGAACCTTTTGGCGTCTTTCACTCCCGACATTGTCAAGATTGATATGGGTCTTGTCCGAGACATCGACAGCGATTTTACCAAGCGCGCCATTGTACGGGGCGTTGCCTCCATCTGCCATGACCTGGGAATTTCCATGCTCGCGGAAGGCATTGAAACCGAGGGTGAATTGCATGTCTTGAAAGACTTCGGCATCAACCTTCTGCAAGGTTACCTTTTCGCCCGGCCTGAGCTTGAGACGATGCCCAAGGTGACGTTCAGCGAAACGCTGGTCGCGGCCCAATAAGTCATAACGGTCATGTCGCCCAGATCCATTGCGGCATCCACCGTCGGATAGACGGCGGGATGAACTGCCACGCACTGGATGGAGCCGGGCGACCATTTTATCAGACCCGCTCGATGATGGTTGCGGTGCCCATACCGGCACCGATGCAAAGCGTGACCAGCGCGGTGTTGAGGTCGCGGCGCTCCAGTTCGTCAAGAACGGTTCCGAGGATCATCGCACCGGTCGCGCCAAGCGGGTGGCCAAGTGCGATGGCACCACCGTTGACGTTGACCGTTTCCGGGTCAAGATCGAACGCTTGTTGGTAGCGCAGCACGACGGACGCAAAGGCTTCGTTGATCTCGATGAGATCAATGTCCTTCATCTCCATCTTGGCGTTCTTCAAAAGCTTCTCGGTCACGTCCACCGGGCCGGTCAGCATCAGCGCTGGTTCGGAGCCGATGTTTGCGAAGGCTTTGATGCGCGCACGTGGCTTCATGCCGATGGAGCGGCCGGCTGTCGAAGAGCCGATGAGGACCGCCGCAGCGCCGTCAACGATCCCGGAGGAGTTGCCGGCATGGTGAACGTGTTTGACGTTTTCCACTTCCGGATGGGCCTGAATGCCAACCGCATTGAAACCGCCCATGGCACCCATCATTTCAAACGACGGATTGAGCGAGGCGAGGGACTGCATGTCCGTCTCCGGACGCATGTGCTCGTCCTTGGCCAGGATTGTGATGCCGTTGATGTCCTTGACCGGAACGACTGACTTGTCGAACTTGCCGTCTTCCCAGGACTTGCCCGCACGCTTCTGGCTTTCCACGGCATAGGCATCGCAATCATCACGGCTAAAGCCGTATTTGGTTGCGATCAGGTCAGCGGAAACGCCCTGTGGCATGAAGTAGGAGGGAATGGCAACCTGCGGCTCGATTGGCCAGGCACCACCTGATGCGCCAAGGCCGACACGGCTCATGCTTTCAACACCACCGGCGATGACGAGCTTGTGCTGGCCGGACATGACCTGAGCGGAGGCCATGTTGACGGCATCAAGGCCTGAAGCACAGAACCGGTTGATCTGCATGCCCGGAACCGATGTGTCATAATCCGCTGCGAACACAGCCGCACGGGCGATGTCACCGCCGGCTTCACCAACAGGATCGACGCAGCCGAGAACCACGTCATCGACCTTTTTCGTGTCGATACCGTTGCGGTCGCGGATCGCTTCCAGCGCGGTGGCCGCCAGGCGGACGGCTGGCACTTCATGCAGGGCACCGTCCTTTTTGCCACGGCCGCGCGGGGTGCGCACGTGGTCGTAAATATAGGCTTCAGGCATCAAATCCTCCTCTAGATCAGGCGGGCCTCACGCGGCACTTGGCAAAGGGTGGCCAGGCATGAGGTCATAAGGATGTTTCCAGCCGGGTTGGGACTTTATGCGGTCCAGCCAGGCGGTCACGTTTTGGTATTCGTTGAGGTCAATGCCGAGTTCGCCCTCGTAAAACAGATAGCTGCAGAGGGAAAAATCGGCTGTCGTCAGTTTGGAGCCGATAGCGAAATCGTTTTTCGCCAAGTGCTTGTCCAGAATGGCCAGCGCGCTTTTGGCCCGCCCATCCAGAAACTTCACCACGTCGGTTTCACCGGTCTTGATCAGCGTGCGCATGAACCGCAGCGGGCCGATCATACCGGACACTTTCTGATTATCGAAAATGGTCCAGCGCAGGATTTCGCGGCGTTCTTCGTCAGTCTCCCAGCCGAATTTGCCGAACTTCTCAACGAGATAGTCCATGATGACTGCAGACTGGGTCAGTGTCTCATCGCCATGAACAAGTACAGGGACTTCGCCCATTTCATTCAGTGACGAGCGGAACTCTTCGCTGCGCGTTTCGCCGTTGAAGAAATCGACCCAGGACGCTTCCCAGTCGGCACCGCACAGCTCCAGCATGAGCGCGACTTTGTAGGAATGCCCGGACTGGGCCATGCAATGAAGAACGAATTCAGCCATAACGATGTTATCTCCCTGACAAATATGCTTATGGCGGGACTATACCGCCCCAAACAGATTTTGCGCGGGTGAATGATCGGCCCGGCGATCACCGGGCCGTTCGGCTTAAAATGCTTCGGCGCTGACCGACATCATGGTGTCTGAACCTGTTGAAATCCGGGCAAGGCGCGCCGCGGTCTCAGGCATGGTCCGTTCCATGTAGAAGGTGCCGAAAGCCAACTTGTCGGAGAGCCACTGCTCCTTGCCGTTGGCACCGTTCTTCAACGTTTCTTTTGCCGTCTTGGCGATCTTTGCCCACATGTAGCCGAGTGCAACGAGGCCGAAGAGGTGCATGTAGTCGGTCGAGCCGGCCCCGGCATTGTCCGGGTTCTTCATGGCGTTGTTCATGAACCACATGGTAGCCGCTTGCAGATCATCGACGCCTTTCTTCAGCGGGCCGGTAAATGCGGCCAGGTCTTCGTTGTCCTTGTTTTCTTTCAAGAACGTGTTGACTTCATTGAAGAAGCTCATGACCGCGCGGCCGCCATTCGCCGGAAGCTTGCGGCCCACGAGATCCAGCGCCTGGATGCCGTTCGCGCCCTCATAGATCATGGCGATACGAGCGTCGCGGACGAACTGCTCCATACCCCACTCGCCGATGTAGCCGTGACCGCCATACATCTGCTGGGCATTGACTGCGTTTTCGAAGCCGATGTCGGTCAGAACACCTTTGAGAACCGGTGTCATGAGGCCCATCATGTCGTCGGAGAACTGCTTGTCCTTGTCGTCTTCAGAACGATGGGACACGTCGCCGTGCAACGCGGTCCAGATGACCAATGCGCGGGCTGCTTCGTTGAAAGCCCGTATGGACATCAAGGTGCGGCGGACGTCCGGATGAACAATGATCGGATCGGCGGCCTTGTCCGGGCTTTTCGGCCCTGTGAGTGCGCGGCCCTGAATGCGGTCTTTCGCGTATGTCACGGCGTTCTGGTAGGCAACTTCCGACTGCGACAGACCTTGAACGGCCACACCGAGGCGGGCTTCGTTCATCATGACGAACATGGCGCGCAGGCCCTTGTTTTCTTCGCCAATGAGCCAGCCGGTCGCATCGTCATAGTTCATGACGCAGGTCGCGTTGCCGTGGATTCCCATCTTGTGTTCGATGGAGCCGCAAGACACGCCGTTGCGCGCACCGCTTGAGCCATCCTCGGCAATTTCGTTCCGCGGAACGACAAACAGCGAAATGCCTTTGTTGCCTTCCGGGGCACCTTCGATGCGGGCCAGAACCAGGTGAATGATGTTGTCCGACATTTCGTGTTCACCGGCCGAGATGAAGATCTTGGTGCCGGAAATCTTGTAGGAACCGTCGGATTGCGGGACGGCTTTGGTGCGGATGAGGCCGAGATCCGTGCCGCAATGAGGCTCGGTAAGGTTCATCGTGCCGGTCCATTTGCCGGCGATCATGTTCGGCAGATAAGTCTGCTTCTGCTCATCCGTTCCATGGATGGTCAGCGCAGCAATCGCACCTGCGGTCAGGCCCGGATACATAGAAAAGGCCATGTTGGCGGAGGAGGCGAACTCGTTGAAGATCGTTGCCAGCGTGTGCGGCAATCCTTGTCCGCCGTAATCCGCATCAGCGGAGAGGGTGCCCCAACCGCCTTCGCAAAAAGCGTCATAAGCTTCCTTGAAGCCTTTCGGAACGGAGACCGTGCCGTCGTCGTTCCGGGTGCAACCTTCCTGATCGCCAGACTGGTTGATTGGCTGGAGGACTTCCTCAGTAAACTTGGCGCCTTCCTTCAGGATGGCTTCTACCAGGTCCAATGGAGCGTCGGAAAAACCCGGCAGGTTGGAATAGCGCTCGTATCCGAACACGTCTTTCAAAAGGAAAAGGGTATCATCAACCGGTGCGGAGTATGTCGGCATGGAAATCCTCCCAGATTTGCCGTCAGATGTTTTTGCATGACGTTTCCGTAAACGTCACCTTGGGCATCTATATACGCGCGAAATTCTAGGGCGACAAGGGGTGTCGTTACGGAAGTATAGCTCAAAAAACGCGCTGAAAGGCATCAAAAGTGAGATTTTTGTGGTGGTGCACGCACTGAACCAGTGCGTGACGCTACGTTTTTCAGCCAATTAAATGAAGGTCGAAAATGCACTTAATGCGATTAAAAATTGTGTGAGCATACTTAAATTGCATGAAAAAAGCCCGGCATTCCATTGAGAATGCCGGGCTTTATCTGCCGGTAGGAAAGACGGTTGGCCAAATCAGGCTTCTTCAGCTTCCTTTTGCTTCAGCATGCCAGAAACGATCTCGACGGTACGTGAGAGCTCTTCAATGGCTGTTTCGATGTCCTTGCGCTGATTTTCAAGAACCGCGATCTGCTCGTTGAAGCGGGAGAGTGCGACCCGCAGCTGCGTGACCTGTCCATCGCGCAGGTCATAAAGGTCCAGCATGTCCCGAATTTCAGAGAGTGAAAAGCCAACCTGCTTGCCCATAAGAACCAGTTTCAGGCGTGCCCGGTCGCGGCGGTTATAAACCCGATTCATGCCATCGCGCTTCGGATTGATCAGGCCCTTGTCTTCATAAAAGCGCAGTGTCCGCAGCGTGCAGCCAAATTCCTTCGCCAGATCGCCGATCGTGAATTGCGTCTTCTTGCTGCCGTCGTCTGAGGCTGCAACCACATCGACCAGCTCATCGTTGTTGTTCAAAATCGAAAGCGCTTCGCTCATTTTGCTTGTTCTCTTGATTTGCTCCGCTGCCAGCGGGCTGCCGTTTCAACTTGAAAAGACCCAGTGCAGACCGCGAGTTCACTCGCATAAAGGACTGTCGTGCGCGTATTCCGGCGCGGGTTCTTCTTGAATTCTTGTGCACTGTTTAGCTTACGTTTGCGTCACCGTCTAGTCCGGGCCACCACGTGCTGTCAGATTTGCTGACGGCAAAGCGCTCGATTCGATATTGTTTGTGCATATCCCGAATGATCGGCCGCCGTTCAGAGCGCGGAATCGCATTTGGCAATGCGAGTTAACTGCCTGTTTACCCTAAGTCGACAAAGTCTTGGAAAATGCTGGCCCGCTTTCCGGCCTTCGTCGGACACTGTTCTGAAGCCAGCTCCTTTAAGTGGTCTCAAGACCAACAGCCCAGGGTCAGGATATGCCGGCTAGAAACAAACACCAGGCAGGACGCCGCGGCCGAGATGTGTATGACAGTCTAGATCGGAACGATTTGCCTCACCGCGAACCCGCGCGCGCCCGAATTGAAAGACTCACCCGAACAGCAACTGCTCTCGGCGGATATGATCGCATGTATTCTGGTGAACGCGGGCCGGAAGGAGATCTGGACGCCGTTGCAGATGAGCTGGACCGTCTTCTGTCCGAACAAGCCGAGCGGGAAGCGCCACAACGCGGGCGCGGGCGTTCGTCCCGTTCAGCTCCACGCCGGGGCCGGGAGCGTGCGCCTGAAGCGGGCATTGATGATGTTATGGGGGCGCTGGACCGTCTCGACCGGCAGGTCAAAGGACTCGCCGGTGACGAAGACTATGCAGACGACTATGAGCGCGCACCGTCCCGCAGCCACCGCCCTGGCCGGTATGCCATCGACGCGCTAAACGAGACCGATCCTTACGGGGATGATGACGGTTATTATAACGATGATCCATATGCGGATTATGGCGACGAAGATGATGCTTATTATCAGCGGGCACCGCGCTGCAGTTCGATCGCCAGCCGGAATGCGTCCATGCACGCCTACAAGGATCTGGGACGCCGCATTGATGCGCTGAGAAAACCGCAAGAACAAGCGCTGGCGCATGTTCGCGAAGAGCTTGGGTCATTGCGCGACGCGCTCGGCGGAATTGCACGCGGAACCAATGAGACCGTTAGCCGTCAGAATGCCGAGTTGCGCCGTTTGGCCGACATGGTGGACCGGCTGCGCAATGACAAAAAGAATGATCAGCTTGCAAAAGAGATCCGCAAGGAAGTTGCCGAGCTGAAATCTCTTGTCGGACGGACCAATGTGGAAGGCGCCCTCCAGACGCTCGAACACGGCTACGCGCACATTTTACAGCGGCTTGACGAATTGTCCCGAGCCTCTGTCGACCCGCGTGTCCTGCGCAGCGTCACCGTTCGGCTGAATGAGATCGAAGACGCTTTTGCCGCTTTGCCTCGTTCTGAGCACATGATGGTCCTGGAGGACCGGGTCGTCTCAATTGCCGAACGTATGGAAGAGCTGCTTCAGCGCAAGGATCATGCTGAGATCGAACCCTTGCGCGCCGAGCTGCGCGAAGTGCGCGGGTTTGTGCAACAGATCGATGTGAAGGGTCTGGTTGAAAGCATCGACGACCGGATGAAGTTCGTCTCCAACCGCCTGGATGATCTGGAAACGCTGGCAAAAGAACAGCGCGGCCTCGACAATCGGCTGTCCGCAATGGAACAGCGGATGCCGGAGCCGGAAACGATCACAAGGCTTCAGGGTCGGCTTGAAGACATCGTCGGCATGATGGCCGATGACCGTTCGGCACCTGCAGATCAGGAGCATCTCGCGCAACTGGATCATCGCCTCAACGACATCGTTGACCGTCTTGAGCGGATGGAGCAGGCGAAACCAATCCAGTCGGGCGATCCGGGTGCATTCGACGCCTTGGGAAAACGGCTTGAAGCGATTTCAACAAAGATCGATGTGATTGAAAAAAGGGCGGCCCGCCCGGTCATTGCGCCTGTGGCAGCGGCACAAAGCGCTTCCGGCGCGGACACCGAGTTTTTCGCGCAGATTCAGGATCGCTTGAACGATCTGACTACCCGGCTCGATCAACCGAAAGATACAGTTACGACGTCGGATCTCGATAAGCTGCGTTCGGAGATCACGGCGATGCGCGAACGGGTCGCGCAACCAGCGTCGACCGATGCGCTCGAGCAACGGATCTCGGATCTCGCACAGCTTGTGACCACAAGTGGCGGCAAGGTCGACGACAAGGGGCTTGAAGTTCTGGGCGCCAAGGTCGCAGCTCTGGCCGAGCAGATTGAGACATCATCGTCGAACGCTCAGAATTCGGATCAGATATCTTCTGTTCTTGAACGGATTGAGGCAGGGCTTGCCGAAACACGCTCTGATGTTGCCGGCATTGCGCGCAAGGCTGCCCAGGAAGCTGTCGCCAATGCACCAAAAGCCAAAAACAGCGAGTATGACGCGGCTATCTCGTCGCTGCAGAACGACCTCAAGCGTCTTTTGGATGCCGCCGAAGGCAGCGAAGAGCGGACCCGCAACACCTTTGACGGCGTAAAATCCGTCCTTGGGTCCATCACCGAGCGCTTGGATACACTGGAGCGTGTTGAGCCTGCACCGAAGCAAAAGTCCGATCCAGCACCAGAAGCGGCGGGCGGTTTGTTCTCGCCGATTAAGGTTGCCGAGCGTCCGCCACTCTTTGCGAAGGCCCAGCCGGACATGACTCAGAGCAAGGCTCAGGCTGAGCCGGCTCCGCTGCCCGTTGAAGACACGCCGGAACCCCCGAGGGACCGCAAAGCAGACTTTATTGCTGCTGCCCGCCGGGCCGCACAGGCTGCATCTGCTGAAGCGGCTCAGCTTGAGAAGAAGAAACCGGCCAAGGATGAGGCAGAAAGCGCAGACGAAGAACGTGGCAAGGCGCGGGTCGGCTGGCTTCGCAATGTGTTGAAGCGGTCTCCGGCCGAGAAAGAAGAAACCGTTGACGAAGCGCTTGAGCTGAAAACGGCTGATATCAATCCGGCTGAAGTCGAACAGAGCGAAGAACAGACGACTGTACTGGCAGGTGACCGGGTTGCCCCCGAACCTGCCCAGGCTTCCGGTGGCCGTCGTCGCGCGATCCTTTACACAGCGGCAGCTGTCGTCCTGCTGATGGCCGGCTTCTACGTCACACGCGGCGCATTGTCGCCGTCTGATACGTCGCCGCAAGTGGCTGCAGTTCCTCAAGACGAGGCCGTTGTCGGCGAGGCTGCACCGGCAAATCCCGCTGAGGAAACAGCTTCGAGTGTTGCTGCTTCTGAGCCTGAAACGGTTTCCGAAGGCCAAGGGGTGTCAGACAGTCCACCGCCGATCGCCGCAAGCGATCCGATGCCCGCGATCGAAGGCTCTGTTGCGCTGGCACCGCCTGCAACAACCCAGCCGCCCGTGGCAGCTGCAGACCCGGTGCCGACACCTGCGGCCGCGTCCCAATCACTGGAAGCCGAGCCTGGTGTGGCGTTTGCACCGCCAAGCGGCGTTGAAAACAGCTTCGGTGCAGCACCTGCCGGCGTTGCGGCCGGGTTCACAGCGGCCGGAGAAGCGGAACCGGCTGCTGGCGAAGCAGGCGCAGCATTGCTGGCTAGCCTGCCGCCGGAAGGCGTCGGGCCCATGGCACTGCGAAGCGCTGCTGCCAGTGGGGACGCGGCTGCAGAATTCCTGATCGGTGTCAAATACACTGAAGGCGATGGTGTTGCTGCCGATCTGGCAAAGGCGGCTGCCTGGTATCAAAAGGCTGCCGACAAAGGACTTGCCCCGGCGCAATACCGGCTTGCCAGCCTCTACGAAAAGGGCCGCGGGGTCCAAAAGGATCTGCCGAAGGCAAAGGCCTGGTACACACAGTCAGCAGAAGCGGGCAATGCCAAGGCGATGCACAACCTTGCAGTCCTTTTTGCTGAAGGCGGCGGCGGACAGCCCGATTATGCATCGGCGGCCAAGTGGTTTGAAGACGCTGCCAACTATGGCGTCAAAGACAGCCTGTTTAATCTCGGTATCCTTTATGCCGGTGGCATCGGCGTCGATAAGGATCTGATCGCCAGCTACAAGTGGTTTGCGATTGCTGCCGACCAAGGTGATCCGGAGGCTGCCAAGCGGCGCGACGATGTTGCCAACATGATGGATCAGGAAACCTTGGCGAGCGCCCGCCTGGCTGTTGAAGGCTTTAAACTGAAAACACCGGATCCTGCCGCAAACAAGGTGACGCTCCAGCCAAGCTGGACAGAAGGGTCTGCCCTTCCGGCGAGCAATGCGTCCGTGACCGCCGTCGACAACTCGGCGATGATCCGCGAGGCGCAGGACAAACTCAACTATCTGGGTTTTGATACCGGTACTCCGGACGGCCAGATGGGCCCGCGCACACGCAGCGCGATCCGGGCTTTCCAGCGCAGCCTGGGCCTCCCGGAGACGGGTCAAGTGGATAGCCGGTTGATGGATGAGCTGAAAAGCCAGGCCATCTGACAAACCGCCTCGGACTGAACCGAATGAAGTTCGCAATGAGCCGGAGACGCAAAGCGTTTCCGGCTTTTGTGTTTCGCGGCTTGCGGATAACTGGCACTAATCGCTCAGGGTAAGTGATAAGTCCAGTTGTGCGGAATTAAATTGCTGAGTTGACAGAGCAACTGCCACAGGTTTTTAACCATTATACATGTAAGTTTAGGCAGTCTTGTCTGCAGTTTTCCGGCGAAGCCCTGTGCAATTATACCTTCCGATAGCCGAGATACCGGTCAATATCTTCGTGATATTTGGCATGGGCGGGGCTGTGGGGTTCTTGTCCGGATTGTTTGGTATCGGCGGCGGTTTCCTTCTGACCCCGCTTCTGATTTTTTCCGGGATCCCGCCAGCGGTCTCCGTCGCGACGGTCACAACACAGGTCGTGGCGTCCTCCGCCTCTGCAGTTGTCACCTATTGGCGGCGCAAGGCAATTGACCTGAAGCTGGCCAGCGTGCTGCTTGCCGGTGGTATATCCGGGTCACTGCTGGGCGTCATCCTGTTCGATGTTTTGCAGGCGATCGGCCAGCTCGATGTTGTGATCTCCCTGTCTTATGTGACGTTTTTGGGGACAATCGGCGGACTGATGCTGGTGGAGTCAGTGCGGGCCATGCGGCGCCGCCGATCGGGGGAACCACCTCGGGCGCGAAAACCCGGTCAGCACAATTGGGTGCATGGGCTGCCGTTAAAGGTCCGGTTCCGGAGATCCAAGCTGTATGTCAGCGTGATACCCGTCGTCGGACTGGGCGCGGCCATCGGCTTTCTTGGCACCGTCCTTGGCATCGGCGGCGGCTTCATGATGGTGCCGGCGCTGATTTATCTGCTGCGCGTTCCAACGAGCATCGTGATCGGGACATCCCTGTTCCAGATCCTCTTCACCATGGCGGCAGCGACGATCTTCCATGCCATGGGAACAAAGACTGTTGACATCGTTTTGGCGATGACCCTCATGGTCGGTGGTGTGATCGGCGCGCAGTTCGGTGCCCGTATGGGCCAGAACTTGCGCGGTGATCAGCTGCGCCTGCTCTTGGCGTTGCTGGTTTTGGGGGTTGGTCTGCGTTTCGCGGTCGATCTCCTGCTGATCCCCGAAGACCTCTACTCCATCGCAATCCAGAAGGGGGCCGGGCTATGATCCGTGCGGCCGCCATCGCTGCGATGACACTGTTCTTCGGCACGCTCGAAACCTTTGCCAAAAGTGATGAGAGCCTGGTGACGGAGTTGTCGTCACAAACGGTTTCGATCCAGTCCAACTTCACCGGCACCGAGATCGTCATTTTCGGACAGGCCCAAGAGATCCAGTACCGCCCCGATACAGATCTCGATTACGATCTGGTCATTGTCGTCGAAGGGCCTCCGCAGGACATTACGACCCGCCGCAAGGGGCGTTTGCTTGGTGTCTGGGTCAACCGGGAAGCGGAGACCTTCAGCAACGTTCCGTCGTTTTATGCAGTGGCAAGTACAGCGGACATTTCTGAAATTGCAGGCAGAGCTCTGCTGGACGAACACGCCATTGGCTTGAACCATATCAATTTGGCCGTGTCGGGCGAGTCAAATGTATCTCTCTCCGACCGAGATGATTTCCGCAGGGCCTTCGTTCGCCTGCGTCAGGATATGGGGCTCTATTCTGAGCGGGAGACATCCATAACGTTTTTGACCGAAACGATGTTCCGGACCAACATTCCGTTGCCCGCCAACATTCCAGTTGGGGACTACGTCGTCAAAAGTTTCCTATTTCACGAAGGTGACCTGATCGCCAATACGAACGATCACCTTCGTGTCGCAAAGACCGGCTTTGAGCAGATCACCTTCGAGTTGGCGCGGGAACATTCGTTCGTGTACGGAGTGCTTGCGGTCATTCTCGCGATTTTTACCGGTTGGCTCGCTGGCGTGATCTTCCGCAAGGATTGATCGGAGCAATACCGCTTTCTCTTAGATCCTCAAACGCCCGATCACTTCGATTTCGCCGTCATTAATCTCAACGACAATGCCTTCGCCAGACTGCGGAAAGATATCAGTCAGCGCGGTGATGTTGACCTGATGTGTGATGATGACCAGGGCACCATCACCTGGCCATTGCTCCAGTATGCGCTGACCTGCTCGGGTTTGCTCAGGCCCGGCGGAGCGGTTCTGAAAAAACGAGTTGAAGACCGGCTCTTCCTCGACTTGCCCCGGAAATGCGAGTTCCGCTGTTTCGACGCACCGGCACCACTGTGACGTCAACACTTGTCCGACCTTGATGCCCTTGTCCTGAAATGCCTGCCCAATCGCACGGGAGTCTGCGCGGCCCTGGTCGTTCAGGTTCCGCTGCGTGGAGCAATCGCCAAGCGTGAAGTTGGCCGGATCTCCGGTTCCGGGCGCCAATGCGTGGCGGAAGAGAACAATGCCGCCGTTTTCCAGCGCCTGCCACGCAGCGTCATCTGCGCGCGCATGCGGCATTGTCAGGAGCATTGCCCAAGCAAAAACCAATGCCAGGGCAATACGTTGAAGCGAGAAACGGGGTCCAATTGGTTTGAATGTCATGTAGGCTGCCGTTGCGAGAGTTCGTATGAGATTCGCCACTTACTACGGCAGGGGCAGCATGACCGATCAGTCTCAATCAGAACCAACCGGTTCTTCTCAATCCAAGCCGGAACCAACCGTTGATGCCCGGGTGATTGACATCGCCATCCGGCTGGGTGTTCTCGGCGTGTTTGCTTACTTTTCCCTACAGCTTGTGGCGCCGTTTTTTGCGTTTCTGCTTTGGGCCGTTGTGCTGACAGTTGCGCTTTATCCCGCCTATGTCTGGCTAACGGGCAAGCTCGGCGGGCGGAAGGTGCTGTCGGCAACCATACTGACGCTCATCGGCTTAGGCATTGTCATCGGACCGGTGGCGGTGCTGGTGGTCAGTCTCGTTGAAACGCTTCAAAGGCTTTACGAGGGTGTGACGTCAGGTGCCATGGCAGTCCCGCCTTTGCCGCCCAAACTGGCAGAGCTGCCCATGGTTGGAGAAAAGATTGCCGAATTCTGGCAGCTCGCGAGCCGGAGCCTGGAGCAGTTCCTCACAAAGATCGGCCCGATGGTGGCGCCGGCCGGCACAAAGATTCTCTCGGTTCTGGCATCCTTGAGCGGCAGCGTTCTCTTTTTCATTGTGTCGATCATCCTGTCCGGATGCTTATTCGTGCCGGGGCCGGCGCTGGCCTCCGGAGCCAAACGGTTCGCCGACCGGATCATCGCGCCGCGCGGTGGCGAATTCGTCGATCTGGCAGGGGCCACCATTCGCAATGTTTCCCGTGGTGTGATCGGCGTCGCGGTTATTCAGGGGTTGCTGACGGGCGTTATCCTGATCGCCTTTGCGGTGCCTTTGGCCGGACTACTCACCTTTGCGGCGCTGATCCTTTGCATCATCCAAATCGGGCCTGCGCTGGTGATCCTGCCGACGATCATCTGGGCCTGGAGTTCATGGGAGTTGTTGCCAGCGCTTCTCTTCACTGTCCTGATCGTGCCAGTCATGCTGGTCGACAATGTGCTCCGCCCGATTCTGATGTCCCGCGGCCTTGATGTGCCGATGCTGGTGATCCTGATCGGCGTTCTCGGCGGTACACTGGCCTACGGCCTCATCGGCCTGTTCCTCGGACCGGTGATCCTCTCGGTTTTCTATGAGCTGGTCATTGCCTGGGTAAAAGCGGGGGAGGAGGCTTAATCCCCGACAAGCCGCGTGGCTGTGAAGGGGAACAGGCGGTCGTTCCCGAGCATGAACACGGAGTATTTCCGGCGCTGGAAGATCGTGCTGAACGCCTCGTGGGTGACGTTGAGCCCACCGGTGAGAGCCCCAAAGGCCGGCAAAACCAAGCGGCTGCCATCGGTGACGAAACACGCCCGGCGGATGGAACGGCCGAACCGGCGGACGCGGGCAGCCGGATGAAGGTGCCCGCATACTTCGCCAAGCGCCGCCGTGGCGCCAATCTTTTCAACCGGCTCATGTCGGAAGGTGAGGGGGCCGATCTGAATTTCATCGACAGTCTCGCCGCATAAGCGCACAGGCGCCACCGGATCGTGGTTGCCGGTCACCCAGATCCATTCCCGGTTCAGCTGCAAGGTTGTGAGCATTGCCCGGTAGGGTGCAGGCAGGCGGTCAGAACCGTCCGCATCGTGAAAACTGTCGCCGAGGCAAATGACCCGCGCAGGGTCGAAGGCATCCATGACGGCGGCCAGCTTCTCAAGCGTGGTCGCTGTGTCGTAGGGCGGCAGCATGATGCCGCGGCGGGCAAAACTGGAGCCCTTTTCAAGGTGAAGATCCGCAACGATGAGCGTTGCTTCGTCCGGCCACCACAGAACACCGCTGTCATGAAGGCCGACCAGTTGACCATTGATCTGAATGTCATGACACACGGGCGCGGCAGTATATTTGCGCAGGTGTGACGTGAGTGCACTCATTCCATGGCCTCCAGCAGCAGTTCCGACGCGGCCTCCTCCAAAAGGGAATCCATTGCCTCGCCATAGACAGGTTCCTTACCGATTTCAAGAAGGACCGGCACGGCGAGTGGAGACACGTGCTCCAAAGCAGTATGCGTGATTCGTCCACGAATTCTGGCGAGAAGATCACCCAATCTAGAGATATCCAAAAGTCCTTCGGCAGCATCGTTCCAGGTTGCCTGCAACAGAATGTGATCCGGTTCGTGACTTCGAAGAACATCGTAGATGAGATCCGTCGAAACGGTTACTTGCCGGCCGGACTTCTCCTGACCCGGATGGCGGCGTTCAATCAGACCGGCAATCACGGCGCAATTGCGGAATGTCCGCTTCATCAGGCTGGATTCGGCAAGCCAGGCATCAAGGTCATCCCCGAGGATGTCTTGATCAAAAAGCTCCTGTAGCGGGATCTTTCCGGAGGAAAACAGAAGTGACAGATCGCCAAGCCCCCAGATGGCCAGGGCATAGTCGTTGGCGACAAACCCCATTGGTCGGGCGCCCATCCGCTCCAGCCGTTTGGTGAGCAGCATGCCGAGGGTTTGATGCGCGAGCCGTCCCTCGAACGGATAACAGATCAGGTAATGTTTGTTGGACCGTGGGAAGGTTTCCACCAGAAGACCATCGCGGCTTGGTAGGACGGACTTGTCCTGTTGGATCTCCAGCCAGTCACGGACTTGACCGGGCAAGGCTTTCCAGGTGTCCGGAGCAGCAAGCATCGCACGCACGCTTTCCGCCAGATAGGTGGAGAGCGGGAACTTCCCGCCCATGTAGGATGGGATCATCGGATTGTCGGTCTGCGCGCGGGAGACATAAGCCTCATTCTCCCGAAGCCCTTCGAACCTTAGGACTTCCCCGCCGAAGATGAAGGTATCGCCCGGGGCCATTTGCTCGATGAAATACTCCTCGATCTCGCCAAGCACCCGTCCGCCGCGGCCAATTGGTGTCCGGCGCCCGGACGCCTTTGATTTGACGAGCCGCACTTTCAGCATTGGTGCTTCGACGATCGTGCCGACATTCAACCGGTATTGCTGGGCAATCTTCGGGTGGGCGATCCGCCACAAACCATCCTTGCCTTTCCGAAGCTTTGCGTACTGCTCATAAGATTTCAGCGCATAGCCGCCGGTCGCAACGAAATCGAGGACCTTTTCATAGGTTTCCCACTCCAGCCAGCGGTAGGTTTCCGACGAGCGGATTTCATCAAACGCCTGTGCCGGATCAAGGGGATCGGCGCAGGCCAAACCAAGTAGGTGCTGGGCCAGCACATCCAGCGCGCCTTTTCGGAGCGGCGGCGTGTCTTGATCGCCTTTTTTGGAAGCTGCGAGTGCGGCCTGGCACTCCAGAACTTCGAACCGGTTAGCCGGGATCAGGACCGCCTTGGACGGCTCGTCCATGCGGTGATTGGCCCGGCCGATCCGTTGGGCAAGGCGGCTGGCGCCTTTGGGTGCGCCGATGTTAATCACCAGATCGATGTCGCCCCAGTCGATCCCCATGTCGAGAGAGGAGGTGGCCACCACCGCTCTGAGCTGGCCGGAGGCCATAGCCGCCTCAACCTTGCGCCGCTGGCCGACATTCAGGGATCCATGATGAAGGGCAATGGGCAGCGTGTCTTCGTTTATCCGCCAAAGCTCTTGAAAGACGGCTTCCGCCTGGCTGCGGGTGTTAACGAAGAGCAACGAGACGCTGTGCTGTTTGATCAGCTGATAGATATCGCCCATGGCATAGCGGCATGAGTGACCCGACCACGGCAGGCGTTCTTCCGATTCCAAAATGGAGATATCCGGCTCAGCGCCGCCCTTGACCTCCACCAAGGAGGACAGGGCCCGGGTGCCGTCCAGCGGCTGTCCGACCAGATAAGCACGCAGGTCATCGGGTTCTGCCACGGTCGCCGAAAGACCAATCGTCCGCATCTCAGGCGCCAGTTGCCGCAGGCGTGCTAGGCCAAGCGCCAAGAGATCGCCGCGCTTGGACGTCACGAGTGCGTGGAGTTCGTCGAGGATGACCGTCCTCAGCGACGAGAACAGCTTTTCAGAAGCTGGGTCTGACAAGAGCAGCGCGATCTGCTCCGGGGTGGTTAGCAGGATATCTGGCGGGTTTGTCTTTTGCCGTTGCCGCTTGTGGGACGGTGTGTCGCCGGTCCGGGTCTCAATGCGAAACGGCAGACCCATTTCAGAAACGGGTGTTTCTAGGTTCCGGGCGATATCAACGGCGAGTGCTTTCAGCGGGGAGATGTAGAGCGTGTGGATGCCACCTGGCTGGCCAGGCTTGCGCTTGCCGCGGTCGTCCAGTTCCACAAGGCTTGGCAGAAACCCGGCAAGCGTCTTGCCCGCACCTGTCGGGGCAATCAGCAATGTGCTTTGTCCACTGCGCAGATGTTCGACCAGTTGCAATTGGTGTGCGCGCGGGCTCCAGCCGCGGGATGAAAACCAGTTCTGAAATCTGTCAGGAAGAAGCGCTGCGTCCATATCGACCGTTTTAGGGAGTGTCGCATGAAATTGCGAGGGCGCTGGTCTTTCAAAATACGCGGCCTATAGTCCCGTTCATGAGCGAGCTCCTGACCCTCACCCCCGAAGGCCTCTATTGTTCTTTGGCCAAAGCCCATATCGATCCGGTCCGTCCGGTCGAAAGGGCGATTATCACGCATGGTCATGCCGATCATGCACGGGCCGGGCATGGTGCCGTTCTCGCAACCGGGCAAACCCTGGACATCATGGCGATCCGCTATGGCAGCGACTTTTGCGGTCAGGCACAGGCCATCGGATATGGCGAGCAACTTACAGTTGGCGGCGTCAACGTTTCACTGCACCCGGCAGGCCACGTGCTCGGATCAGCGCAGGTGCTGTTGTCTGCACAGGGGGAGCGCACGGTGGTGTCCGGCGATTACAAACGGCAGGCGGATCTGACATGTGCGCCGTTCGAGCTGGTGCCATGCGATACATTTGTAACTGAAGCCACATTTGGCCTGCCGGTTTTCCGCCATCCACCGGCGCAGCAGGAAGTCGCCAAGCTTTTGACGTCTCTGGAGCTGTTTTCGGGTCAGACCCATTTGGTTGGTGCTTACGCTCTCGGAAAAGCGCAACGGGTGATCGCGGAACTCCGAGCGGCTGGATACTCAAAGACCATCTATCTGCATGGCGCGCTTGAAAAACTCTGCGCCTACTACCAGACCCAGGGTGTGGATCTGGGGCCATTGGAACTTGTTGGACGCCGCGGCAAGGAGCTGCAGGGCGAAATTGTCATGTGTCCACCTGGGCAGCTGAGTGATCGCTGGTCCCGGCGGTTTGGCGATCCGGTTGCCGCGATGGCGTCAGGCTGGATGAGGGTGCGGGCAAGAGCGCGCCAGCGAGGGGCGGAACTGCCACTGATCCTGTCGGACCATGCGGACTGGGACGATCTCTGCCGGACCATCCTAGAAACCGGGGCCGAGCGGATCTGGGTGACACATGGAGCGGAAGAAGCTCTTGTGCATTGGTGCGAATTGAATGGACGAAAGGCCCGTCCTCTCAATATGATAGGCTATGATGACGGCGAGGGGGCAGACGATACCCAACTGGCGGCAGTTGCGGGTGCCTCCTAAGCCGTCAAGAGCCGGAGTGCAGGAGGCAGGCATGGCAGACAACAGCGACTTCCATCAGACCGGCGACGAAGACGGCACGAGCCAAAACGGCAATGGTGAGGCCGAAGAGGCCATCGCGCAGTTGTTCGATGACTATCAGGCCGGGTTCAACGATTATGACATGGAGCGGATCTGCGACTGTTTCGCGCTGCCGGCCATTATCTGGCAGCATGAAAAGGGCCATGTCTTCAACGATGACGAAGAGCTGATCGAGAACATCGAAGCGCTCTTGAAAGCTCTTGAAAAGGAAGGCGTCAGCCATTCCGATTTCCAGGTTGTGTCCAGCCATGTCAGCGGACCGACGGCGCTCGTGACCCTCGACTGGTCGCAGGAGAGCGCTGACGGAGAGGCCGTTTTTGAATTCACGTGCCACTACCAGCTGATCCAGGACGGCCAGGACTGGATGATTGCCGGGATCGTCAACGAATAACCCCGCGCACCACTTCGCAGTCGATGGATACAGGTTCGCGGTCCCGGCCTTGAGCGGGGACCAAACAGTCCCCATTACCTGAATGATTGACTAAGAAGCCGAGGCGCGAAGGCCGGAGGCTTTGGGCGATCTGATATACGCTGAGATGAAAGACTAATATGGCAAAGATGATCCACTCGATGATCCGAGTGAGCGATGAAACCCGGTCGGTCGATTTCTACGAAAGAGCCTTTGGACTGAGGGTTGCCGGGCGCTATCCGTTCGACGGGTTTACCCTGATTTACCTTGCAAATGCGGAAACAGGTTTTGAGCTTGAACTCACCACCAATGCATCCCGCACAGAGCCTTATGATCATGGCGATGCGTACGGTCATCTGGCCTTTTCGGTCGAGGATATTGACGCCGAACATCAGCGTCTTGCGGGGCTTGGATTGGCGGTTGGGGACGTCAAGGATTTCGCTGTTGAGGGCAAACCCTTCGCGCGGTTCTTCTTCCTGGAAGACCCGGACGGCTACAAGATCGAAGTCCTGCAGCGCTTCGGCCGGTTTCAGTAGGGCCTGGGGTCGGAACCTGCAGCGGTTTTGTTGCGTAATAAGGCCCATCAAATACAACCTTTAAAACCTATCATAGGTAGTAGCTCGGGGCGCGAATAAGTTCGGCTTGCGGATAAAGTAGCGGGAAATAGTAAATGTAAGCGCTTGCATAATACATCTTTGGGTATATGCTGGGTCAAAAGAACAGGAGCCGGCATTCCGGGGAGGACATGCTCTTTCGCAAACAGGCAATCGAAGCCAAGCGAACAAGACTGTATGGTGATGTGCTGATCGTCACGCCAGTCGCGTTCAAGGTCATTGCCGTCTTCCTGTTCGCAATCCTTGTCGTCGTTGGCCTATTCCTTGGCTTTGGGAACTTCGCCCGATTGGAGACCGTGCGCGGCGCAGTTATTCCGTCCAACGGTATGATCCATGTCAGACCCGCCAGCTCGGGCTACATCACCGATTTTGCTGCCCACGAGGGCGAATATGTCAGAGAGGGGCAGGAGCTGGGCCGGCTGGTGGTTGCGGACGCTGCCACAGATGATGGCTCCGAAACGGCGGCCCGGCTTGCAGCTCATGAGCGGCAGATCTCCAATCTCGATGATGAGATCATAAAGATGAACCAGCTGAATCAGGTGAAACTTGAAGACCTGAGGGTTCGGACAAGCGACGCACAAATCGCGCTGGAAAACATCAAAAATCAAATCGCCATTCAAGAGACCTTGGTTGTTGAGCTCACAGGCTCCTTCCAGCGCGCGTCCGATCTCTCTGCGCGCGGGCATGTCAGCGGTGAGACGCGGGATGTTCGCAACATCCGCCTATTGTCCGGAAAACAGGACCTGCAGCGCCTGTTGAGTGACCAAAATGATCTGGAAGCGGAACTGCGGAAATTTGGACGGGCGCGTTCGGAATTAATCGCGCAAAATGCCCTCGACATTGCACGGCTTGAGGCGCAGAAGGAAAAACTGCTCGCCGAAAAGGACATCTTCAAATCGAAGAAGGTTTTCAAGATTGTCGCGCCGATCAGCGGATATGTTACGACGGTTTTAGCCTCCCGAGGCGCTGCGGTTCGCAGTGAGCATCCGCTATTTTCCATTCTGCCGGAAAACAGTGTCTTGCAGGTGGAACTGTACGTGCCGAGCCGAGCAATTGGGTTTGTCGAAGAAGGGCAGGCAGTCCGGATCCAGTTCGATTCATTCCCTTTTGAACGCTTCGGTGCGCAGGCGGGAACGGTCCGGTTGGTCACTCAATCGGTTCTGTCAAAGAACGATCCGAGTGTCCTCGTTCAAACGGGCGAGCCTGTCTATCGGGTGAACGTCGATCTCGCCTCAAGTGAAGTGTCCGCTTACGGCCGATCCTATGCCATCCAACCGGGAATGCTTCTGAGCGCCAATATCATTCTTGAAGATCGTTCGATCCTCTCATGGCTTCTTGAGCCAATGATAGCCGTTGCGAGGAGAAGCTGATGGCAAGCGAGGCCCTATCAAATCTCCAGTTTATTGGCGGGCGCTCCTTGCCGCTGATCCGGCAAAACGAGGCGGCAGAATGCGGCAATGCCTGCCTTGCAATGGTTGCGAGCTATTACGGCTTCAAGACAGATATTGCATCCCTTCGCCGCCGGTTTCCGACGACAGCGCAAGGCATGACGCTTCGGACGTTGGCCGACATGTCAAACAAAATCGGCTTGGCAACTCGAGCTCTGAAAGCGGAAGTTCAGGACCTTAAACGTGTGCATTTGCCCGCGATTTTGCATTGGGATTTGAACCACTTCGTAGTCCTGAAAAAACTTACAAAAAACCGGGCGGTCATTCATGATCCGGCACGCGGCGACCTGACACTCGGCCTTGAAGAGTTCGGCAATCATTTCACCGGGATCGTCTTGGAGCTGATGCCTGCTACCGGGTTTCAGCGTGCAGATGAGAGAAACAAACTCGCATTTACATCTCTGTGGAGCAGTATGCAGGGGTTGGGCGGTGCCCTGACGCAAGTTCTGCTTCTGTCTCTTGTATTGCTCGCCTATACGATTGCCGCCCCGCAATACATGCAAATTACAATCGACACTGTGCTGCCCAGTCTCGACAAGGACTTGTTGATCACTCTGGCTTTGGGATTCGGGCTATTCCTTGTGATCAACGTTGTCGCAAGCGTGCTGCGTGATCTGGTCATCCTCTATGCGGGCAGCAAGCTGGCGTACCAGATTTCCATCAATCTGTTTCAACACCTAATACGCCTTCCCTTGCCCTTTTTCGAGCGCAGGCACATTGGAGATATTGTCTCCCGGTTTTCTTCGATCGAACCAATTCGGCAGTTTTTGACCAACGGTGTTGTCGGGGGCGTGGTGGATGGACTTATGGCGCTTGTCACCCTTGGCCTGATGTTCGCCTACAGCCCCAAGCTGGCGGTCATCTCTCTGGTTTCCCTTGCGCTCTACGTGGCCTTGCGTCTCGCGATGTTCCGGCCATTTCGGACCGCATCGGAGCGTGAAATTGTTTCAAGAGCTGCAGAGCATACGAATTTCATTGAAACCGTCCGCGGCATTCTCAGCATAAAGGTTTTTTCTCAGGAAGATCAGCGACAGCAACGCTGGCATAATCTGCTCGCAGATGCGGTCAATCAGAGTGTGCGCGTTCAATTCCTGACGATAGCTTTCAATTCATCGGCAGTTTTGATCCGCGGCCTGGAGCAGGTCATAATCATATACCTTGCAGCGATGATGGCGATCGATGCGGCCATCACGGTTGGGATGATTTTCGCTTTCATGGCCTATCGCGGTCAGTTTGCGGACAATACGGCAAGGCTTGTCGAACTCATCATCGATTTTCGGATGCTCGATCTGCATCTTGAACGCCTTGCGGATATCGCGCTTGAAGAAGGGGGAGAAAACGGACACGGCACGTTCAGAATAAAACATGGAAAATGCGAAGCGACGAATTTGTCGTTTGCTTATGACAACAGCGCGCCTCTGTTGTTTCAGGACGCTTCATTTGTCATCGAGCCGGGCGAGAGTGTCGCCGTGGTTGGGCCATCCGGTTGCGGTAAGACAACGCTTTTGAAAATTCTTATGGGCCTGTTTCAACCGGTGTCCGGTGACTTCAAAGTTGATGGAAAAACAATTCAACAGATCGGAAATTCCAACTACCGGAGCCAGATCGCTGCGGTGATGCAAGACGATCAGCTGTTTTCGGGCACTGTGGCCGAAAACATTGCCTTTTTTAGCAGCGATATTGACACTGAGCGTGTGTTGAGTTGTGCGGCAAAGGCTTGCGTCCATGAAGACATAGCCCGGCTGCCCATGGGCTACGAAACCTTTATCGGAGACATGGGCGCCGTGTTTTCAGCGGGTCAGCTTCAAAGGTTGATGCTCGCCAGGGCCCTCTATCAGGAGCCCAAAATTCTGTTTATGGACGAGGGGACAGCCCATCTGGATGTGGAAACAGAAAGGGCAGTCAACAACTCCATAAGAGATTTAGGCATGACGCGGATCATTGTCGCACATCGTCCCGAAACAATCGAAATGGCGGATCGTGTATTAATGATTGCAAGTGAAACAATTATTGAAGTTGTAACTGAAAAACAGAAATAAAATTCCGATTAATATAAATGAATTCAGCTAAAAGTGGCGTCTCCGATATTGACAATCAGATAAGAAATTGCAAAATGTAAGCGCTTGCATGCGCGCCAATATTTCACCTGGAGTGAACAAATGACCGAAGTATCAACAATGAGAGAACTTACCGTAGAAGAGTGCGATCAGGTTTCTGGCGGTGTCGTTCTGCTTGGTGTGTCCATCGGGATAAGCAGTCTTGTGGCCCTGAAAATAGGGATCAATGTGGGATCGTCCATGGCGGGTATCATCGCGATATTGGACAATAACGGGCTCTACAACAGGGACTCTCTTGAGCAGATTGCAGGCAGCACGCAACATGCGCACAGCAACGGTGGCGGCTTCGGCTCCGACCGCCGAATTAAGACAGATGTTCAACTGGTCGGTCATCTCGATCATCTCGAGTTAGATGTCTATTCCTGGGAATACACGAACGAGCCAGGCACCCGTTATGTCGGCGTGATGGCACAGGATCTTCTGGCGCGCGAAGATCTCAGCCATGCAGTGTTCGTGTTCGAAGAAGGCCCGCACAAGGGCTTTTACGGCGTTGATTACTCATCACTCGGATTGAACTGTGTCCGGGAAAGCGAATTCGACGGCAACGTCGATACCCTGTTGGTGACAGCGATCGCAGCCTAACGCGCAGCAAGCAGCGATTACAGTCGCCGACGGCCCCGCCGAGCAGCCCGAAAAGGACTTGGCGGGGTTTGCGGTGTTTTTCAAGCTTCTTGAGGTGTGAAGACGTGGGGAGCAGGCCCGTCAGGGCGTAAACAGCCCATGATGCTGTTGGCCAAATGGGTCTTCACAAGGTCCGGATCCTGAACGACCTGACCATCTTTGATTGCGGCGTGCAGCACAGCTGGAATGAGGTTGCGGATCACAAATCCGGCGGTCTTCAAATCTGGCGCGCTGATTTCGTTTTTTCGGATTTCCAGGAACTTGGTCGCAGCCAGATCAATCCTTTGATGAAAGCCGTCGGGATCTTCTGAAAGCGTTTGGGCCGGTGTCTGTTCTTCAAAAGCCGCGTTGAGCCGGGGAGCGTTGAGGTGCACCTGGAAATTTGCATCAACGATCTTCCGGATGGCGTCTGGCAGGGACAGGTTATCCGATGTTGCCATGGCCGTTTCAACGGTTTTGAGAACGTGTGCACGATGCGCAAGTCTCAGCTCTAGGATGAGCGCCCCCTTGTTGGGAAAATACTGGTAAAGCGACCCGATGCTGATCCCGGCGCGCTCGGCGATCATGTTTGTGGTCGCGCCGTTATAGCCCTCTTCATCGAAGACTTGCGATGCAGCCTCCAGGATAAAGTCGACCATAAGCCGCGAGCGTTGCTGTTTGGGGCGCCGCCTACGCGTTGGGGCTAAGTCCATAAAAATGCTCCAATGAAAAACAGCTGCCAATAAGATCTGCGGTTGGGTCAAAAGTGTGACCAAAACGCGAGCTGGTCTGATGCAATGTCTGTTTATAGTTCAGATATGAATGAGAAACGTAATAAAAATCAGATAGATAAATGAGCTTTTCTGCGGCAATTTGACTGATCACCAATCCGAAAACGCGAGTTTTTCAACAAGCTCCAACGCGTCACCTTCCATGGGCCAGCCAATCCAGAACGGCGGCTCAATGGAGGTTGTGATAGTGCGAGTTTGCTTTGGACGCTCCCCGCGAGCGATTGTGATTGTGGCGATGGTCAGTTGTGCGCCGGCAGTTGTTTACGCAGATGACACAGCGCGTGCACGCTCAGATGAAGGGGGAGCGAAAGCTCAAAGTGGCATTCATGGTATTTTGGCGGTTGGGGTGGCCGCAGAACCTGAATTTGAGGGCGCTGCCGAGTATCTTCCGATCCCCCAGGCCTATGCCCACATCACCGCCTTTGGACTGGGTCTTGAAATTGAGGGGCCGGAAGCCCGGCTGAACCTGCGGCCACACGCGGCTTTTCAGTTCGGTCCCGCCGTTGAGTACCGGATGGGCCGGGACGATGTGGCGAATGACGTGATCGACCGTTTGGAGGCAATCGACGGCGCCTTCGAAGCTGGTGGATTTGTCACCTATCAATTCAAGTCCTTGATGGCGCAATCGGATGTTTTTGAAATCTCGGCCGAGTTGATGGCAGATGTTTCTGGTGTTCATGAAGGCATGATCGGTAAGGTCCGCGCCGGGTATTGGGTCGCGCCCCGAGAGCGGCTGCGGGTTGGGCTTGAGACCGAAGTCGGTTTTGCGACGGACGATTACATGAACACCTATTTTGGAGTGTCAGAAACGGGTTCGGCCCGCTCTGGACTGGCCGCCTACACCGCTGAAGGCGGGGTCAAGGACATTGGTGTCCAGGCGACCATGACCTATCAGCTCACAGAGCGCTGGGGGCTGGTCGGCCGGGCGTCCTATACGCGCCTTCTGGGGGACGCTGCGGACAGTCCCATCGTCAAGGACGAAGGGTCGGCAGACCAGTTCCGAGGTGGCGTCGGCCTGTCGTTCAGGTTTTGATTTTTGGTTTGATCGTAAGAGAAAAGAAAAGGCCCGCTGATGCAGCGGGCCTTTGGTCTTACTTTGTCCGGTCCGCTTTGCGCTGGGCGCGGGAGGGCTTGTTTTTCTTCGGAGCTTTTTTCTTTGCGCCAAATGGTTTGGCACCAGCCTTTGGCTTGCCCTTGCGCGGCGCTTCGCCATCAGCATCGCGCGGTTTGCGAGCCTTGCGTGGTGCGTCGCCGTCATTGGCGAGGGCTTTCATGTCCAGCGGTTCGTAGGCTGGATGATGAGGGGCAGCCTCGTCATCGTCGCGGCGGCGTTTCTTGCCACGCGGGGCGTCGAAGTCACGCTTCGGACCGCGCTTTGGCTTCAGCGTGTCTTCGCGGCCCATGTCCTCGTAGTCGGGCGCATCGCCGCGGCGCGGGCGCCGGTTTTGATAGCCGCCCCGATCGCCCCGGTCTCCCCGGTCACCTCTGTCGCCGCGATCCCTGGGGCCACGATCCCGATCACCGCGTCCGCGATTGCCACCACCGCGGAAGTTGTCTTCCTTCGGTGGTTGCGGCATCTGGCCGCCGCGGGCGTCCAGCAACTTGATGGTGACGTTTTCCTCGCCCGTACCTTCACGCTTGACGGTGCTGTTAAAGCGTTCGCCGTGCTTGCCGGAGATCTCGAAGTAGAGCTCGTTCTGGAAAATCTTGATCGCGCCGACTTCCTTCTTGGTCACATGACCAGCCCGGCAAATCAGCGGCAGGATCCACCGTGGTTCGGCGCGCTGGCGGTGGCCGAGCGACAGCGAGAACCAGACACCATCTTCGAAGTTGTTTTTGATTTCGGCGCTGCGGCCTCCACGGGACCCGGCATCGCGACCCTGCAAAGCGGTCTCGTTCAACTCCGAAACATCTTCAGGCGCGGGCAGGCGCGACTGGCGGAGCTTGACGAAAGCCGCTGCGAGTTGTTCCGGGCTGTGCAGCGCCAGAAGTTCCATCGCGATGGCGCGTTGTTCGTCTTCCAGCTCCGCGGTCAAAACAGGATCTGCCAGGAGGCGTTCCTTGTCCTTGGCCCAGATCTCGTCCGCGGTTGGTGCGCCGGTCCAGGTCGCCTTGATACCGGCAAATTGCATCGTGCGTTCGGCCTGGCGGCGGCGGGGGAAGGGAACCATCAGCACACAGGTGCCTTTGCGCCCGGCGCGCCCGGTCCGGCCCGACCGGTGCAAAAGCGCTGCCTTTCCGGTTGGCAGGTCTGCGTGGATCACCAGATCAAGGTTTGGCAAGTCGATGCCGCGCGCGGCAACGTCGGTCGCAACACATACGCGGGCCGTGCCGTTCTTCATGGCAGTCAAGGCGGCTGTGCGTTGCTCCTGGCTCAGTTCGCCGGAGAGCGACACAATCGCAAAACCCCTGTTCGCAAGGCGCGCGGTCAAACGGCTGACGCCCTCACGGGTGGCGCAGAAAACGATCGCCTTTTCCGCTTCATGAAGCCGCAGCACATTGATGATCGCGTTTTCGCGCTCATTTGGTGCGACCGGATGGGCAACATAATCGATGTCACCGTGCTGTTCGCGGGCATTGATTGTCGACAGGCGGACTGCATCTTTTTGGAAGCGCTTTGCAAGTTCGGCAATCGGTTTCGGAACCGTTGCCGAGAACATGAGCGTGCGTCGGCTTTCCGGTGCGGCATCCAGAATGAATTCCAGATCCTCGCGGAAGCCCATGTCGAGCATCTCGTCGGCTTCATCGAGCACAACAGCACGGAGTTCGGAAAGGTCCAGCGCGCCCCGTTCAATGTGGTCGCGCAAGCGGCCGGGCGTTCCGACAACAATGTGGGCACCACGCTCCAATGTGCGCCGTTCCATGCGCGGGTCCATGCCCCCCACACAAGACGCGGTCACCGCGCCGGCTTCGCCATAAAGCCAGGTCAGCTCTTCCTTGACCTGCAGCGCCAGTTCACGGGTCGGCGCGATGGCGAGGGCGATCGGGGCACCAGGTTTTCCAAGCGTTTCTTCTTCGCCCAAAATGGTTGAGGCGAGCGCGAGGCCAAAGGCAACGGTCTTGCCGGAGCCGGTCTGTGCGGACACAAGAAGGTCGGCGTCAGCTGGCGCTTCGGTCAGAACACTTTCTTGAACGGGAGTGAGGCTTTCATAGCCACGTTTCGCCAGCGCGGCTTTCAGCGCCGGGGCGAGCGACATCAATTCGGTCATTGGATTCTTTCGACTGCTCCGGATCACCTGCGTGCCAATCAGCAGTCTACCGGATCGGGCCATCACCATGCAGGCCCTTGTGGATCGCGGCTTATACAGGCTTATCGCAGCGACGTCCACCAGAAAGAAATGCTCATATTTTGAGCGATATTGTCAGTATTGGCCGTATTTGAAAAATCGCTTCTTTCGCATCCATGTAATTAATGCCGATAGTATAAAGATGTAGGGAATAACATCTTTGGGTATATGTAAATTTTTAACCTGCCTCTGCGTTAAATTTGCGTGACAGAATTTCGCTGGGGTTTGGGATGTTCAAATCAATTCGCGCGCAAATTGCGCTTCTCGCCATTGTTCCATTGGTGGCGTTTATGATTGCCAGTGGGCTGGCCTTGAATGAGGCTATGATCGAAAGCCGGAAGGCATCAGAAATCCTTCCGACCGCACTGATTTCAGAACGCTCAGAAGCGGTTTTGCACGAGTTGCAGAAGGAACGTGGCCGAACCGCGGTGCTTATGGCTTCCGGTTATGCCGCCAAGCCGCGCGAACTGCTCGACAATCAACGCAAGGCAACTGACGCCGCAGTGGCGGAAATGCAGGCCGCGGTAGCCAACTTTGATATCAGCAACGAAAAGCTTCTGGAGCGCGTTCGCACGACCAGCGCTGAGCTTGACCAGATCACCCAACACCGCGCGGGTGTCGACGCGAAGTCGGTTAAAGGTGCGGACAATCTGGCTTTTTACTCCGGCAAAGTGCGCAAGCTGATCACGATCGTGAATTCCGCGGTTCAGGCGAGTTCGGACAACGAATACGCCCAGCATATGACGCCATTTCTTCTGTTGACCGAAGCGATTGAAGCCGGCGGTCTGGAGCGGGCAATCGGTGGGCAGTTGTTTGCAATCGTTGGCAAAGACGGTGAAGTCCCCTCAGCGCGGTTCCTGGCGTATTTCGACCGTCTGTCGGTTGAAACAGCCTTCTTGAAGAATTTCCAGCAAATCGCTTCTCCGCAACAACTGGCGATGTTTGAGCAAACTGTGTCCGGCCCAGCCGTGGACCAGGTAATGGAGTGGCGCAAGGTTCTGCGCACATTACCTGAAACAAAAGATGGGCAGGGCATTGAAGGGTCCGTCTGGTTCGGCAAAGCGACCGAGCGCCTGAACATGATCCGCGCAGCTTCAATTGAAATGTTGAAAGCCGGTGAGGCACGCGCGGCACAAATCTCCGAGGCTGCGAACGGGCATCTGATGCTGGTTCTTACAGAAACGATCGCGGTCGTTCTTGTAACCTTAGCCCTGGTCGCGTGGCAGCTGCGCAATGTTACCCAAACGCTTGGCCGCCTCACGAGTAGTCTGGTCCGGATTGCTGATGGCGATATCGACTTCAAGATGCCGTTCAGTGACCGCACGGACGCGATTGGCGAACTGGCCAAGGCTGGTGAAGTGTTCCAGGAGAATGCGCGGGTGCGCGGTGTTCTAGAAACAGAAGCTGCCAAGGAGCGCGACCGCGAGCGCATGCGTCAGAATCAGATGGAAAGTCTCATCGAGAAGTTCCGCAATCTGATGACCAGCGTTACTGGAGACGTGAACGAAAAAACCGGTCAGATGACCGACATTGCTGCGCGCGTCCGCGATATCTCGCAAGGGGCGTCCAGCGCTGCAACCGAGGCGAAAAATGCGTCCTCCTCGTCGTCTGACAACGTGCAAACCGTGGCGGCGGCGGCCGAGGAAATGTCCGCAGCGATCCAGGAAATTCTCAGCCAGGCAGATCGGGCCAGCAACGTCATCGAAGATGCGACTGGCGTGGCCCAGCAAACAGACGGCAATGTTTCCAGCCTCGCAGAAGCAGTTGAAAAAATTGGCACCGTCGTTGAGATGATCCGCGCCATTGCCGAACAGACAAACCTCCTGGCGCTTAACGCGACCATTGAGGCCGCCCGGGCGGGAGATGCCGGCAAGGGCTTTGCAGTTGTTGCCGCCGAGGTCAAGGAACTCTCGACCCAAACCGCCAAGGCAACTGAAGAAATCTCAAGTCAGATTTCGTCGGTCCAAGGGCTGACCAGCGAAGCGGTTGAGTCCATTCGCAAGATCTCCGGTTCCATCGAGATGATCAGTGAAGTGGCTGGTGCGATCACCGCAGCGGTTGGCGAGCAAAGCATTGCAACACAGGAAATCTCGCAAAGCATCACCATGGCAGCCAGCGAGACGGCAAACGCGGTCAACAGTGCGGAAAGCGTGGATCAGGCCATCCAGGCAACCGCAGGTGAAGCCGAGACCGTGGATCACATTGCTGTGGCGGTGAAAAACGTTGCTGATGAAATGTCTCAAGGGATCGAAGGCTTCCTCAATGAGATGGCGCGTGATGTTGAAGAACGCCGCCGCGCAAACCGCAAGCAAGAGCGCGGTCAGCAAATCCATCTGATTTCCGAAAGTGGCGAGCATATCCGGACTCGGTTGATGAACAGCTCGGAAGGCGGTATTGGCGTGATGAACTTCCACGGTGCGGTTGAAGGCATGCATGTCACCTATGAAGACACCAAAGGACACCAATATCCGATGGCTGTGAAATGGGTCCACGAAGACACGGTCGGACTGCAGTACTTGACCGCAGAAAGGTCAGAGGAAATTGCCGCCTAGGTCCATCGGCTTGACCTTCATTGTCTGAACCGCATCTAACCGGGATAGAGTTGCCTTCGCCCCTCTTTCCCGGTTTTTTGTGTTCATGTATGTTTTTTCCCAATTACTTGACCGACTATCGTTAGAACCAAGGCGCCTTGCAAAAGAGGCGCTTATTGTCCGCTATTTTCAGGAAACACCTGATCCGGAACGTGGCTATGCGCTGGCAGCGCTGACCGGAGACCTGAAATTCAAGCATGCAAAACCAGCTGTCTTGAAAGCGCTGATCGCGGAGCGTTCGGACGAAACGCTGTTTGCCTTGTCCTATGATTTTGTTGGCGATCTGTCCGAGACAATTGCACTCATGTGGCCTGCGCTTCCCGACGACGGCGCGAGCGCTGAGCGTCAACGCATCGAACTGACGGGCGTTGTCGATGCGCTTGAGACCGCAGGCAAAACGGATGCGCCGCGTTTGATCGCGAGCTGGCTGGATCAAATGGATGAGACCGGTCGGTGGGCTTTGCTGAAGCTGGTTACAGGCGGGCTTCGTGTCGGCGTGTCTGCGCGCCTTGCGAAAACCGCTGTGGCACGACTGGGTGATCTTAGTGTTTCGGACATTGAGGAGGTTTGGTTCGGGCTGAAGCCACCCTTTGAAAGCCTGTTTGCCTGGGCCGAGGGCAAAGGGGAACGCCCGGACAATCTGGACCCGGCCCCCTTCCGGCCCGTCATGCTGGCCCACCCTCTTGATGCGGACAGGGATCCTGCTCAGCTTGATGCAGCCGAGTTTGCCGTGGAATGGAAATGGGATGGCATTCGGATTCAAGCAGCGGCTGGAGAAACGCGGGATGGACAAAAGGTCCGTCGTCTCTTCAGCCGCACGGGTGAAGACATCTCGCGGGCATTCCCGGATGTTCTCGACGCACTTAATTTCAATGGCTGTATCGATGGTGAGTTGCTTGTCATGGAGGGTGGCAAGGTCCGTCCATTCGGTGACCTGCAAAAACGCCTCAACAGAAAAACAGCCGGTCCGAAGCTTTTGAAGGAGCTTCCGGCGGCCATTCGGGCGTATGATCTTTTGTCGCTCAACGGTGAGGATTTGAGACCGCTTCCCTTTGAAGAGCGCCGCCGCCGCCTTGAAGGGTTTGTGGCTGACTTCAGTCATCCGCGGATCGACCTGTCACCGCTTGTACCTGTGACCAGCTGGCAGGACATAACAGAGGCGCGAAACACACCGGAAAGCCGGCTGGACAAAGAAGATGCAGCTGCCGTTGAGGGTCTTATGCTGAAGCGCTGGGACACGGCCTACACCGGAGGGCGGCCGAAGGGTCTCTGGTACAAATGGAAGCGGGAACCGCATCTGATCGATGCCGTGTTGATGTATGCCCAGCGGGGGCACGGCAAGCGCTCGTCCTTTTATTCCGACTACACATTTGGGCTGTGGCGGGTAGCAGAGACCGGCGATGAACTGGTGCCGGTCGGCAAGGCCTATTTTGGTTTTACAGACGAAGAGTTGCAGCAGATCGACAAGTTTGTCCGCGGAAACACGACCAACCGGTTCGGTCCTGTCCGGGAGGTTGCCTACAGCAAAGACCACGGCCTTGTTCTGGAGGTGGCTTTTGAGGGGCTAAACAGATCCAGCCGGCACAAATCCGGTGTTGCCATGCGCTTTCCACGCATTTCACGGCTGCGCTGGGACAAGCCTGCTGGAGAGGCGGACCGATTGGAAACGCTGGAGAAGCTGTTGGATCCTGCAAGAGGGGCATCCAACTAATCGGCAATCTGCGGTGACAAGTCCGAAAGAGGCCGTGCTTTGGCCATGGATTTGTGGCAACGGTTATTCCAACGTGTTCATCAGAGTGTCCGACTTCACGCAGCCAGGAGAACCGGCGTCATGATCTGCAAGGGTATTTCAGCAGCATTTGGTCTATTGGTGTGTCTGAGTGTTTCGGGGAACAGCGCGGCGGTTGCTGAAGAGGCTGTGTCGGAAGAAGCCGCAACAGCCGTGACCGATGGCGCGCCGGATAGATATTCTCTGGTCGCCGTAGAGGGTGACGTTCTGAGGGTGGACCGTCAGAACGGGACCGTCTCTGTCTGCAAACAGAAAAACGAGGCATGGCGATGCAATCCCGTGCCCCTGGCTGAAGAGGCCTATCTGGCGGAAATCAATACACTGGCCGGTGAAGTTGAGAGACTGACCGCCCGCGTGGAAGAACTGGAAGGCGGCAATGCAAATGGTCAGCCGCAATTGCCGCCAGGCTCCGCCCTGGATCGTCCTGCTACCGATGCTGAACCCGGAGATCAAACCTCTGGATTGACTTCAGAGGACGAAGAAGAACTCGATCGTGTTCTCGATTTCACCGAGACAGCCATGCGCCGGTTTTTCGGCATGGTCCGCGAGCTTCAAAAAGACCTCGACGGCTCCGGAAACTGACCGGAACCGTCGTGTGGCCAAAAGGCATCATTGAATTCTAAGAAAGCACCATCTTGGAAATGGCGGTTCTTGCCTCTTCCGGCAATTCGACCGCGCGCCGGGCATCGAGATCCATCGTCAGCGCGACCACATCGAGCGTTGCGGCCAAACGGTTGGTACGGCTTTCGAAAACATGATGCCGCATTCCGAAGGTCTTGTTCTGGCTGCCGGTAAAACCGGAGGCAACCACAATCATGTCGCCGGATTTCAATGGCGAATGCCAAATCAACTTCATTTCGATGGCGACCCGGCCAAGATTGTGCTGGGTCAGATAAGCTTGGGTAAGCGGGCTGCGCTCCCATACATGCGGAACGCCGTCCGTGCAGCAAGACAAAGCGAATTGATCATCTGCTTTTCCGTCCGCATTGACGTGTCTGGGCATTACGGTCCCACGGAAGCAGAGCGCTCCGTTGCCCTGCAGGAGTTTGTCCAAAGCCGGGCGTGCGCTGGCTGGGCTGGCCGATAGACCGCGCGGTGTCGCGTCCGCATTCATAGGTGTTTGATAGTTCGAAAACCTCTGCCGGAGTGATTTGACCGTGCTGGGGCTCGGTTCGTATCCGTCGATCGCAGTCGCGCTCAACGCGCCAGTCCCGGCATTTCGCATCTCGTGCACCACGGTCAGCAGATGCGGGCCATCGAAAGCGATCCCGGAGTGCACGGTGATGAGATCCCCGGTCCGCAACTCCTTATGATAGCGCACATGGCGTACACGACGTGTTCCGGCCACGCTGTCGCTGAGGCCGGATATCAGCCGGAATTGCTGATCTGCCTCATCAAAGCGGCTGAAATAGAACTGGACGTTCAAGTGATCATTTTCATCACATTCCCACCGGTTGGTGAAGGAATAGAGAGTTGGTGAAAGCGCCATTTTGAAGAAACTTTGATTAGAGAATAGAACAATCAGCGACGTGAAGTTATTGTAATTAATCTGTTTTTTGAAGTTCTTATTTGTGGCTTTGTTAATCTGTGGAAAACGCAGATGGTATAAACGTCATCTGGGTTGTAATTGTTCGAGATTAAAACTGCTTTTGAGGACCTGTCAGCTGCGTTCAGTGGCAATAGTTTCAATTCAGCGTAAGTATAGTGAAGCAATAGATTCTCTTTGCTGTGTCTCATGCTTATTTTTGAGACCTATTGTACCTTTGATGAGAACGAAGCACCGCCCAATCGTTTGACTTGCCAACGCGCCCTTAGGCACATACTTTCAAACATTACGAACCACGTCTGCGTAAGTGTGTGATAGCCCGGCGTAAAGCCTCGGCTTTCGGAGGAGAGCGCGCAGACACCCGTTCGATAAACGGCCTGAAAAAAGAAGGCTGATCTGGGAGGAAAACGTGTCGGCGCCATCGTATCGCTTTGTCATTGCGGATGATCACCCGCTGTTCCGTGGAGCTTTGCGTCAAACGCTGGAAGCTCAATATCCGCAAGCCTCGATTGTCGAGGCGGGGGCATTGGAAGATGTAACCTCGCTTTTGGAGAAAGACGGCGAGGTCGATCTGATCCTTCTGGATCTGACGATGCCCGGCATGCGCGGCTTTTCAGGATTGATGTACTTGCGCGCGCAACACACCGGTGTACCGGTCGTTGTCGTGTCGGCAAACGAAGACCCGCAGGCGATCCGGAAGGCCATGGAGTTCGGCTCATCAGGCTTTATCCCGAAATCTCATGGCATCGAGGTGATCCGGGAAGCCATTGCCGAAGTCATGCTGGGCAATGTCTGGACGCCGCCGGATGTGGATCTGTCTGCCGATGACGGCAGTGGCGACCTTGTGCAGCGGCTTTCAACGCTAACACCGCAGCAGGTTCGTGTCCTCATGATGCTGTCCGAAGGCCTCTTGAACAAACAGATCGCCTATGAGCTCTCTGTCTCCGAGGCAACGGTGAAAGCGCACGTTTCTGCCATTCTTCAAAAGCTGGGCGTCGAAAGCCGGACCCAGGCCGTCATTGCCGCCTCGAAAATCGAAGCTGGTCAGTGGCAAATGAACGGCGAAACCGTTGAGACGCCTGACGCCTAGGGAGTACTGGCGGCGCTCGGTATTCACCTGCCAAGATCGCCAATCCTTAGTTTATGGAAACGATGCCGCAGCTTCCCGTTGCGGCATTATTTGTTGAATACTGACAATAATTTTTTGAATCCTTCTCCTTTACCGTAATTTCATGAGGGACCAGTTAGGCTCTTCGTGCGCGAAGGTATTGGCGCGTGCATCTCGTTGCGTAGTATTGGAGTAAGCATGCGGTTGTCCGCGCACTGGAAAACGATGCTCCAGGTCATATTCCTGGCGTTTGTCCATCCAGGAAGACAGATCTGGGCGTCTGCCCGCCACAGTGCCACTGGCAAGTCACGGCAAAGCCTGAAAAACTCGATGCAGCCGTTCCTGCTGGCATTTGGTTATCCGGTGGCTGATGAAGATGTCATGCGCAGGGTTCGGGCCGCGCAGATTTCACATGTTTTGCGTCTGACCCCCGTCATGATTGCGGGCAATCTGATTAACGCGGCGGCTCTTACTGCAGTCGGGTTGACGCTTGTGCCGCCAGCATACGTGCTTGGATGGGCTTTGTTGATTGTTCTTGTGATGGCTCAAATGGGCCTGAGATGGCACAAGAGCGGCAGATATCCAATCGAACAGGCTTCCCCAAAAGTCATCGCGCGCGCCATTCATCATGCCACGATTTTGAGCGCGCTTTGGGCCGTCGTGCCTATTGCGGCACTGGCTGTCGGAGATGCTCAAGGCATCTGGATAGCATCCATTGTGACGATTGGAATGACCTGTGGCGGCGCTTTTGCGCTGGCAACTGTTCCGCAGGCCGCGTTTCGATGGTTGCTTGTTTTGTACAGTGTTTCGGCTGTCTCTCTTGCGGTTGTCAACATCGATCTGTCCTGGATCCTGATCACTCTCCTAACGAGCTTTGCCGTCATCATTGTCGGCAGTTCCACATCGACCAGTTGGCTCTTTACCTCTCATTTCCTCTCGGAGGGAGAGTTGCGCCAGCGGGGTGATCTCATCGCGCTCATGATGAACGACATCGAAGACAAGGACAGCGACTGGTTCTGGGAGACCGATACAAGCGGAAATCTTCGAAACGTATCTTCTCGATTTGCAGCTGTGAGCGGGCGAGACCCAAACAGACTTCAAGCAATGCGATTGACCGATCTGGCCTATTCGCTGTCCCATCCGGACGCGCTGGATGGGTACAAAGTCCTGGACGATGCAATCACAGAAATCACGGCGTTCCGGGACCTTGAGATCGGCGTTGATGTCGATGGCGAAGCGCGGTGGTGGGCGGTTTCAGGAACACCGGCTTTCGACGAGCGGGGTTATTTCACCGGTTATCGGGGCGTTGCGTCGGACATAACCGAGATGAAGGTCGCGAACGCTTTGGTCACGCAGCTGGCCGAGCAAGATGCGCTGACAGGCATTGGAAACCGCAACTGGTTCTTGAAACAGGCAGACCTAAAGCTCGCGGCACAACTTGAAAAACGCGCCAGCACTCTGACCCTGTTTTTGATCGATCTCGATAACTTCAAGGTCGTCAACGATACCAGTGGGCACGCAGCCGGGGATGACCTCCTGATCCAGGTCGCTGAACGGTTCCGTTCAATCAGCGAAGGCCGCACCTTACTCGCCCGGTTTGGTGGCGACGAATTTGCAGCTGTCGGGGAATTCGTCAGCGATCAGGCGGCTGAGGTTTTCGCGAATGAACTCGTGAAAGTTACTCGCAAGCCCTTCAAAGTCGGAAAGCGTGAATTTGCGATCGGCGCGACCGTTGGTTTTTCCCGGCTCCGTCAGACAAACTCAAGCGTGAATGATCTCATGCGCGAGGCTGACATCGCGCTTTACAAGGCCAAAGAGGGGGGGCGTGGGCAGGCGCTTGCCTTTGCCGAGGAGATGGAGCGGGAGGTTCGGGAGCGCCGCGAACTTGAAGCCGATCTGCGCGAAGCTTTCGAAACTGACGGCTTGACCATTGAGTTTCAGCCGATTGTTGAGGCCCGCAGCGGCCGTGTCGTTTCAAGTGAAGTTCTGGTGCGTTGGCAGCATCCAACCCGTGGGGAAATTGTTCCTGATGTGTTTATCCCGATTGCGGAGCACGCCGGGCTCATATTGCCCATGGGGATGTGGGTGTTGAAAAAGGCCTGCAAGGTTGCCGCGCAATGGCCGGATCTTGAGACGGTCGCAGTAAACCTGTCTGCGGTTCAGTTCATGGATCCAAATTTGGTTGAAACCGTTTCCGACGTCCTGATGGAGACTGGCTTCCCGGGCGAGCGGCTCGTACTTGAAATTACGGAATCGGTCTTCTTGAAAGACATCGGATCTGCTTCCGAGAAACTGGACGGCCTTCGGGATATGGGGATCAAAATCGCGCTTGATGATTTTGGGACTGGCTATTCCTCGCTGCTTTACTTGCGCAATTACAATTTCGACAAGATTAAAATAGATAAGTCGTTCGTTGATGAAATTGGTGAGCAAAGCGAGGGACTTGCCATCATTGCCGCCATCATAGCCCTTGCCCACAACCTTGGACTGGAAGTGACTGCCGAAGGAGTTGAGCGCCAGTTTCAGGTTGATGCGTTGCGGACGCTCGGGTGTGACACATTGCAGGGCTACTATTTCGGCAGACCGGACCCCAATCCGATGCTGATCGGCGAGATCCGAAATGAGGATTGGGATGAACGGGCGCCGAGCACGGCTCCGGACAAACGCAGTGCCGTAGAAGCTGTACGCGACTGATCGGTCTTAGCTTTCCGCGACAGTCGATCTTTTGCCACCGTCAATAACTGGGCCCTATCGCCTCGGGACTGTTATTCTGCTGCAGATTGATCTGTCCGGCATCGTCCAAGAGCAGCCCGGAGAGCAGCTGGCTTCAATGGTTTGTTAAAGAACGCGATGTCCTTGTCGGCGGCTTCGGTGCGCACCGGGCGGCTTCGATCCGCCGTGATCAGGATGGCCGGTATGTGGCTGCCGAATTTCCAGCGCAGCTTCACGATCGCTTCAATCCCTGTGCCGTTGTCCAGGTGGTAATCCGCCAAGATCACGTCCGGCGTCAGGTTTTCGTGGTTGAGGAAAGCGGCGGCCTGCGTGTCATCGCAAGCCGTGATGACATTGCAGTTCCAATTTGTCAGAAGATGGCGCATGCCGGACAGGATGTCGGGTTCGTTGTCGATCGCAACAACGCAAAGCCCATCGAGCTGGCCTACAACTGCGGCCGGTTGCGGCACCGGTTCTATATCAGGCACGGGCGCGCTGCGCGGCAGTTCGACCGAAAAACAAGACCCTTTTCCAAGCGTAGAGCGCAGGTTCACTTTGTGATTGAGAACGTGGCTGATCCGCTCAACGATTGACAATCCAAGACCCAAACCCTTGGCAACGCGCATGCCGTCGTCAAGGCGATGAAACTCCTGGAAAATGGCTTTCTGCTTGGTTTCAGCGATTCCGAGGCCCGTATCATGCACTTCCACGAACACCCGGTTCTCCCGGACACGGCAGCCGACCAGCACTTTGCCTTCTCCGGTGTATTTAATTGCATTGGAAACGAGATTTTGCAGCAACCGCCGCAAGAGGCGTCGGTCGGACCGGATCGACATGGTGGTGTGTACGATCCGAAGCTCCAATCCCTTTTCGGCAGCGATCGGTGTGAATTCGAGTTCCAGGCCGCGGATCAACTCGTCCAGCCGGAAGACAGTCGGCTCCGGTTTCAAGGCTCCCGTATCGAGCCTTGAGATATCCATGACAGCCCCGAGAATGTCCTCGACCGACTCCAGCGCCGACTCCACGTTCTTGACGAGTTTTCCGTTGTCACCCTCTTGGAGCTTGTCGACCAGAACAGAGGAATAGAGCCGTGCCGCATTCAGAGGCTGCATGATGTCGTGACCGGCGGCGGCCAGGAAACGGGTTTTACCGATGTTTGCTTCTTCTGCGGCGCGCGTTGCCTCCACAAGACGGTCATTAACGTGTGTCAGTTCCTCGGTGCGTTCTCGGACCCGCCGTTCAAGCGTTTCATTGGCTTTTGCCAAAGCCTCTTCCGCCATCACGCGTTCCGTAATGTCGGTGTAGGTCGTCACGATGCCGCCATCAGGCATCGGGCTGATCCGCACTTCCAGAACCGTGCCGCTTTCAAACAGGCGCTCCTGATAGGTCTCCTGGATGATGACCAGCTTCTCGATCCGGTCCTGCACAATGACCTCAACGGGTCCGGAGCCATGTTCACCGCGTTCCGCGTTGTATCGGAGAATTGCGTCGAGGGTCGTGCCGACCTGTCCATATTCTGCCGGAAGGCCCAGAAGATCCCGGAACTGACGGTTCCAGCAGATCAGCCGGAAGTCCCGATCAAACACGCCAATGCCCTGTCGCACTTGATTGAGCGCTGTCTGCAGAAGGTCCCGATTGTGCTGGATCGCCATGGACGCATCGTCCAGAAGTTTCACCGCGCCCTTTGTCGATGGATCATGCCTTTTTAGCATCAAGGTAAGGACGAGACGGGCAGAGGCGGCACCAATTGCGCTTGCCAGCAGTTGCTCGGAGAACCTTAGAAGGTTCGCATCTGCGATTGTATTTGGTTCGATCGAGATACCGCGCTCACGTGCAAATCTCTGAAATGAGCGCTCTGTTCTTTCTTCACCGAGGTAGCGGGCGACGGTGGCCTGGAGATCTCCTGCGGTAACTGACGTCCGCCAGTAGAGGAAGTTGGTCGGATTGCGGAGTTCTGACGGTACAAAGACGTTTGCTTGCAGCGTTTCTGAAGGCTGAGGCTTGCGGATCAGCGATCCGGCGATGAACAGAACAACATTTGCCGCAAGGCTCCAGAGCGTGCCGTGAATAAATGGATCTGCCTCAATACCGAACAAGGATTCCGGCTTAAGCAGGTCAATGCCAAATGGCCCCGTGCTCATGATGGTGTCGGAGATCAACCCGGATTGGGCAAAGGTCGGCAATAACAGCGTGTAGGCCCAGAGAAACAGGCCGCCACTCAGACCAGCAATAGCGCCAGTGGCTGTTGCCCGCCGCCAGTAAAGCCCGCCGAAGAACGCTGGTGCGAATTGGGCAATCGCAGCGAACGACAATAGACCGATGGAAACGAGGGCAGCCGTATCACCAGCGGCCCGATAATAGGCGTAGGCGAGAAGTAAGATACCGAAGATGGCCAGGCGGCGAATGGTGATCAGACGCCGGCTCAGATCCCGACCGTCGGTGTTTACGATGTCCTCTTCGCGATGTCCTCTCAGCATCAGCGGGATGACGATGTCATTTGAGATCATAATCGCAAGGGCGACTGCAGCCACAATCACCATTGCTGTTGCGGCAGACAAACCGCCGAGAAAGACGAAGATCGTCAGCCAGTGCTGACCTGCATCCATCGGCAGGGCCAGAACATAGGTGTCCGGATTAACGTCCTGCCCGAACCGAAGGAGCCCCGCCGCTGCGATCGGAATGACGAAAAGATTGATCAGGATCAGATAGGCTGGAAACAACCAGGTTGCGCGTTTCAGTTCCGCATCGGAGTTGTTCTCCGTCACGGTCACGTGGAATTGGCGCGGCAGCAAAAGAACCGCAAATGCCGACAAGGTCGACATGACAACCCAGTTGCTGATCTTGATTGGCTGATCGAAGACCGCGGCAACTTCAGGCGCCTCGGATATTGCACGGATCAAGTCAAAGGGGCCGCCGAACAGCCCGTAGGTGACCCAGAAACCGACTGCCAGAAACGCGATCAGCTTGACCACCGCCTCTGCGGCAATCGCGAGCATCAGGCCTTCTTGGTGTTCGGTCGCATCAATGTGCCGGGTCCCGAACGCAGAGCTGAAGATCGCCATGCCCAACGCAACCAGGAGCGTCAGATCGGCAAAGCCCGGATAGAGAAACTCCGGCGGCGAAAATATCGGGCCGACCATCGTTGTGATAGACAGGGATACGGCCTTCAGCTGCAAGGCGATGTAGGGGATTACGCCGATCACGGCAATCAGGGTCGCCAACGCTGCGACGGACTGGCTCTTGCCATACCGCGCACCAATGAAATCGGCGATCGAGGTAATGCTTTCCGTTTTGGAGATATGGATAATCCGGCGCAGCAGCGGGTAGCCAAGGGCAAAGACCAAAAGGGGACCGATATAGATGGTCAGAAACTCAGCGCCGTTTCGGCTAGCGTTGCCGACCGAGCCGAAAAAGGTCCAAGACGTACAATAGACCGACAAGGACAGGGCATAGATCATCGGCCGGCCGCCACCGCGCAAACGCTTGGAGCGCCGGGCCATCCGGTCGCCATAACTTGCTATGGCAAACAGCAGCAGGATGTACACCGCTGCCGCCAGTATCACGAGCCAGCCATGCAGCATCGTCTTGCGGTTATCCTCCCGGGCAGTTTTTTGGGGTCAGTTTCAAAGTATGCCGAATCTCAGCACATCCCCGTGTTTATTCCGCCTCTTTCGCGATCCGATCACAGCTTGCAGCAGATGTCTATTCGCCATGCGGCGAAGACAGATCTGTCGCTGAAACACTCTAGGCAGTCCCGCTATTGATCAGCACCTGTGAAGCAGAGTTCAAATTGTTTCATGAAAACATCGGAAGAATTGCAGGTATGTTGACGGCGGATAGGGCTACTAAGGACCACACATTTGGCTGCGCTGATTGATACATTGAGCCACGAGGCACGCATGGCGCCGGAGAGCGGCATCGTTGAAGTCTTCAATGCCGGACAAGGACGTGATGACGTAATTCCTTTGTGGGCGGGGGAAGGGGATCTGCCGACACCCCAGTTCATCTGTGATGCTGCGAAGCAGTCCCTCGACAACGGTGAAACCTTCTACACCTACCAGCGCGGCATTCCGGAACTGAGGTCCGCGCTGGCCGGATATCATCAAAGAGTTTTCGGCAAGGCCTTTGCACCTGATAGGTTTTTTGTCACCGGTTCCGGCATGCAATCCATTCAACTCGCCATCCAGGCTATTGCATCCTCCGGCGAAGAAGTGTTGGTGCCAACACCAACATGGCCAAACATCGAGGCAGCTCTTGGGATCAGAGGCGTAAAACCGGTCTCAGTCCCAATGCGCGAAGTGCTCGAAGGATGGGAATTGGACGTGGATGATCTGGAGGCTTCGATTACGCCAAAGACCGCTGCGATATTCCTTAATTCCCCCAGCAATCCAACAGGGTGGGTCGCGTCAGAAGAGGTGTTGAGACAAGTGCTTAGTCTTGCCCGTGAGCGCGGACTTTGGATCATAGCGGATGAGATCTACGCACTGTTCTATTATGGCGAGGCAAACCGCGCCCCGTCCTTTTACGACATTGCGGAAGAGGATGATCAGATCATCTATGTGAACTCCATGTCCAAGAACTGGGCAATGACGGGATGGCGTATTGGCTGGATTTCGGCACCAGAGGCGCTGGGCCAAGTCTTGGAGAACCTCATTCAATACTCAACGTCCGGCGTCCCGATGTTCAGTCAACGTGCGGCTGTCTCAGCTTTGAATGACGGCCATACGTTTCTCGAGCAGCAAGTTGCGCTTGCCAAAGAAGGGCGGGACTGCGTGGTTCAGGGGCTTGGGGCTTTGAACCGCGTCCGGATCGCGGCCCCTCAAGGCGCGTTTTATTTATTCTTTTCCATCGACGGTGTTGAAGATACCCGCAAGTTTGCAATGGATTGTGTCCGCGAGACCGGTGTGGGTCTTGCACCTGGAACAGCGTTCGGAAACGGCGGAGAAAACTACATTCGCTTGTGCTTTGCGCGCCAGCGCGCCCATTTGGAAGAAGCTATCCAAAGAATTAGCGTTTGGTTGCCAGAGATTTAGAACAAAGACGGGTTGCTGGAGTACGTGAAAATCCGTAAGTCTTGATGGAAGGGCGAGTTCCATCGGGGTGCGGCATGGCGGATGACAGTGTGATTGAAAGCGGAGAAGTTGCCGCGACGATCTCTGACGCCCGTTTGGACAGTGTCTTTAACACCGCTGTTGACGGCATCATCGTCATCAACGCGAAATGCCAAATCTTGGCATTCAACAAGGCCTGTGAGAAACTCTTCGGGTATTCAGCAACAGATCTGCTTGGCGAGAATGTCAATCGGATCATGCCGACCGACTATGCGCACCATCACGATTCTTACGTTCAAAACTATCTGGATACGGGTCACAAGAAGATCATTGGCATCGGCCGGGAGGTCAAAGGCCAACATAAGGACGGGACGGTTTTCCCGTTGGAACTGTCGGTTGGCGAGGCGGCGACGTCTGAAGGCCGCCAGTTCATCGGCATCTTGCGGGACTTAAGGCCGCGCAAGCAGATCGAAGAGCGTTTGAGCAAAGCGCAGTCCCAACTGTTGCACATGACGCGGTTAAGTGCGCTCGACGAGATGGGTGCTGCCATTGCGCATGAATTAAACCAGCCGCTCACAGCCATTCTGCTGTATCTGCAGTCCGTGTCCCGCAAAGCCTCCGCCGACGAACGTCTGACACCGGTTATGTTGGACGTCATCTCAAAGGCGGTGAAGGAAGCTGAGCGTGCCAGCGAAATTATTCAACGCATGCGCCAACTGGTGGAGCGCAAGGATCCGGAGCGCAAAGAAGTCGACGTCGATGAGTTGGTTGCCACCTGTCTGGAAATGGCAGATTTGGGGGCGATCGACGAACCGTCCATAATGGTCGCCAAAGTTGATAAGAACCTCCCCCCCTTGATGGCCGATCCGGTGCAAATCCGGCAAATTCTGATCAACCTTCTTCGCAACGCACGAGAAGCCGTCGCCGGCCAGGCGGAAAGAAAAGTGACCTTGGCGGTGTGCCTTGGTGAGGATTCGCTTGAGTTTCGCGTTCAAGACAACGGACCGGGTGTTTCTGACGAAGTCGCAGACAGTCTTTTCAGGGCATTCAGCGGCGCAAAGCACAAGGGCGTCGGCTTGGGGTTGGCAATTTCCAGATCAATCGCGCAAAATCACGGCGGTGACTTGCGCCTCGAACAATCAGCACCGGGTGCAGGAGCGTCGTTTCTTCTGACGCTGCCCGTCACAATTGAAGAAACCGGGACGGAATGAACGCGGACGGTCCCGGCTCAGGACAAGGAAGTAAATCGATGAAAGCGAACGCTGATGCCATCTATATCGTAGACGATGATGCCGCTGTGCGTGACGCCCTATCCGTTTTGTTCAATATGGAGGGCTTTATCGTTGAAACCTTTACCGATGGTGACGCGTTCGTGCAGTCGGCCAGCAAAGCCGTTCCTGCCTGTATCATGCTGGATGTTCATATGCCGGGGCGGTCCGGTATCGAAGTTCTAAAGGCGCTTAACGCGGAAAACTATCCCGCGCCGATCTTTATCATCTCCGGCCAGGGGGACATTCCGTTGGCGGTGGAGGCGATTCGCAACGGCGCGCACGACTTCATTGAAAAACCTTTCTCAGCCGAGTCGGTTCTGGAGCGGGTCCGCGAAGGCATCAACGCCATGAAGCAGCGCCAATCTTCCGATGGTGGAATGCAGTTTGAGGGCGTAGACCTTCTGACCCGCCGGGAGCTGGAAGTGCTGAAAGAGATCACCGATGGCGCCTCCAACAAGGAAGCTGGCCGGACACTCGGTATCAGCCCGCGCACGGTCGAAGTTCACCGCGCTCGAATCATGGAAAAGCTCGGGGCCCGCAATGCGGCCGAGTTGGTCCGTATTGTCCTCGGCCACGGTGCGTCAGGATGACAAAAGCGCTTGAAGGCCTCATCAAATAAGTAATCACGCGAAAACGTAGTACTGCGTACATCTGATACGGGATTTTTAGCGTAATTTCTCCGAAGGTTTGGCAATTCCGACCAAACCGTGAGGACATTGCCGAGTGATTGTTCACATTGTCGAAGACGATCGGGCGGTTGCCGACGCACTTTATATAGTGCTTGGTGAGCTGGGTTATCTTCCGACCGTTTACAGTGACGGTGAAACTTTTCTGGCCGAAGCGACCATTTCGGCCAACGATATCGTCTTGCTTGACCTCGGACTTCCGGGAATGAGCGGTGTGGATGTTGCCCATCAACTGAATTCCCGGGCGAGCGCTCCCCGCATCATCGCGATCTCCGGCAAGACCCGCGCCGGCTTGAACAGACATCTCAGGGATTTGCCCAATATGCCTCTGTTGAGAAAGCCGCTGTCGATGGAAGCTTTGGCAGAGGCTGTGGCATAATCTCCTGCGTCCGAATATCTCATATGTAGTTCTTCTTACGCAGACACCCTAATTTCTCCTGCAACATCTGATAGATACAGTTTCTCCTGCGGTTGGCCGAACGTCGGACGGGACGTTTTGCAGCAACAGTCGAACCAAGGTCCTCTCATAAGAGCGGTCGCCAATTCAACAGTTGCCATGACCGGACTACGCCGCACAGGTCTGTGCGCAGGAGGGATTTAAATGGCTTACTATGAAGCAGATACTTTCGGGCATGCGGTTGGAACCGGTCGTCCGGTTGCCGAGATGTGTGCATCCAAAGAGACTTCTTTTGAACATTTTGGGGCCAAGCAGGCCCACTACGATACCCACGCTGTGATCTACTACGAGGGGGATCCGGCGAAGCGGCTCTATGAGTTGGCGAGCGGTACGGTGATGCTTTACAAACTGCTGCCGGACGGACGCCGTCAGGTTGTTGAAGTTTTACGCCCGGGCGATCTGTTTGGACTGTCTGGAGCTGAAGAGAACGATTGCACCGCGGAAACGCTGACGGATGCGAAGGTCAATGAGATCGATCTACGTCACGTTGAGAAATCGGCGGATTTGCAGCGGCATCTGACCAAATGCCTGACCAAGCAAATGCGTGTCCTTCATGAACATGCGGTCCTGCTTGGCCGGAAGTCTGCAGTTGAGCGTGTCGCTAGCTTTCTGATGCATCTGGTGCCGAACCGCGGCGGCCTCGGCTGCACCGGTCCGGTAGACGAGAGCGAGGACGGTTACGACCTCCAGCTTCACATGACTCGGCAGGAAATTGCAGATTATCTCGGACTGACCATTGAAACCGTCAGCCGTGTGGTCTCGGATATGAAGCGCCGCGGGATCATCCGTGTGGACCGCTCTGACAAAATCCACCTCAATAAGGTCTGCGGCTTGTGCCAAATGACAGGCATGCACTGAACACAGTGCGCTAGTCCAATTAAACAGCCGCGGATTCGTCTGCGGCTTTTTCTTTTATGATTGGTGAAATAAGCGCATTTTGCCCCTTGAGCCGGACCTATGGTCATACCTTAGAGCGACGCTCAGGAGGTTCTCATGGACAAGAAAATCCAGAACGACGTTCTTTTGACAGCTGCCGAATGCGCTGCAAGGACCGGGCTGTCGGTTAAGACGCTCCGGGTCTATGAAGCTCAGGGGCTGATAATGCCCAAGCGCACGGAGAAGAACTGGCGACTTTACGGCACCAACGAGATTGTTCGATTGAATGAGGTCATTATCCTCAAGCAGTTGGGTCTCAGTCTTTCCAAGATCAGCGAGCTCCTCTCCGGCCAGCCGGCGAATTTGGAACGGCTTCTGGAAATCCAGGCCACAACCCTGCGAACCCGCAGTGCGCAGATCGAAACCAGCCTGCGGCTAATCGGGCAATTGCAGCTCAAAGCCAAGAACGGCCTGTCCATGGAGGATCTCCTTTCGCTCGCAAAGGAGACCCATATGCATGAAGCAACAGACGATATCGCATGGCGCCGGTATGAGCAGGCACGTCCGCGGACCCAGGTTGAAATCGACCCAAGGAGTTTGAAGGATTATGTCGGCGACTACAGATTTGAAGACGGGCTGACTGGCAAAGTAAGGGCGGACAATGGGAAGTTGTTCGGTGGGCTCTTGGGGCAGCCTGAGTTCGAATTATTCGCCGAGGCGCCGGACAAATTCTTCCTGAAGATCACGCCTGCTCAGGTGACGTTTGATCGGGACGAGACGGGTCTTGTCCAGAGTTTGACGCTTCATCAGGAAGGGTTTGAACTCAAGGCAAGCCGGTGCGAACCTGGAGCCTATCAAAAAGCTGAGGACGCTCTGCAGGATCGGGTCAACGCCAATGAGCCCTATCCCGGTAGCGCGGAAAAGTTGCGGACGATCATTGCCGAGTGTGCTGACGGAGCGATCAATTATGATGATTACACGCCCATGCTGGCCAGCGTCATCCGTGAGCAACATCATATGGTCCGGCAGGAGCTGGAGCAACTCGGAGCGCTCAAGACCCTAGACTTCCGGGGCGTAGGTGCCGGCGGCTATGACCTTTATACAGTCGACTTTGAAAATGGGCGGCTGGAATGGGGGCTCTCTAAAGCCGCGGATGGCCGCTTGAACGGGCTCTTCATGCGGCCCGCGCCCTGTGACATCGTCTAAAAAACGGATCGGTGACAATAGTCACCGATCCGCATATTTGGGATCTCGGTCGTTCGCCTCAAACCGCTGCAGAATGCCGGGCTTTGCCGGCCGCCTGGCTGTCGGCCAAATAGGCATCAAACGCCGCGGCGGCGAGACGCACGTAAGGGCGGCCTTCATCTGTCACCCGAACCACGGTGCTGTTGTTCTGCATGCGGTTGATTTGCACAAGACCGTCAGCGGCAAGTTCATCGAGAGCGTCCATCGAGGATTGCAGATGATGAATGCCGGTATGATAAGCTGAACACACCTCATCAAGGTCGCAGGCGTAGTTGGTCATCAGCTCTTCAATAATGCGGCCGCGAAGCCGATCATCAACGGACAACGGCAGGCCCTTGGAAACGGGCAGCTTGCCCGCTTCAATGCTGCGTTGCCAATTGCCGACATCCGGCAGGTTTTGCACGAATCCCTTGCTGAGCTTGCCAATTGAGGAAACGCCAAAACCGATCAGCTGTTCTCCCTGGTCGGTCGTGTAACCCTGGAAGTTGCGTTTGAGCGAACCATCGTTGAGCGCAACGGCCATGCTGTCGTCGGGCCGCGCAAAGTGATCAAGGCCGATCGCCACATACCCCGCCTTCAGCAACTCGCTGCGCGCAAGGTCCGCCATCGCCAACCGTTCTGCGGCAGAGGGCAGGGAGGTCTCGTCAATCAGCCGCTGATGCTTTCGCATCCAGGGAACATGTGCGTACCCGAACAGTGCAATCCGACCAGGATTCAAAAACAGGGTCTTTTCAACGGTGTCCAGAATGGACTGTTCCGATTGACCCGGCAGTCCGTACATCAAATCGAAATTCAGCGCATCAAGCCCGGCCTTGCGTAAGTACCCGGTCGTCTGCTCAACCACTTCATAAGGCTGGACACGGCCAATTGCCTTTTGAACGTCCGGATCGAAGTCCTGAACTCCAAGGCTTGCCCGGTTGATACCGACCTGAACCAGCGTGTCCGCCAGTTCCTTTGTCACAAGGCGCGGGTCAAGTTCGATCGCGTGCTCCAGATCCGGGTCGAAATCGAACAGAACCCGCATTAGTCCGGTGAGTTCCACTAGGCTCTGCCGCGGTAGCAAGCTTGGCGTACCGCCGCCCCAATGAATGTGTTTGACGGGGCCGGCCTTTTGCAGGTGAGCCGAAGTCAACTCAAGTTCCCTGCACATTGTGTCGGCATAGGCCTTCAGCGGCGCATCCTTGCGCGTTGCCTTGGTATGGCACCCACAATAGTGGCAGATCTCCCGGCAATAGGGGACATGGAGATAGAGAGATAACGTGTCCTGCGGACCTATTGATTGCAGCCAATCAACATAAACTTCTGCCGATACCCCGTCATGGAAATGAGGGGCGGTCGGATAGCTGGTGTAGCGCGGTACATTGCGCATGGCATAGGAGAGCGTTTTCGTCATCATGAACCAACTATTGGCCGCAGGTCCGCGTGCCGCCTTGATATCGCTCAACCAGCTCGGACCATTTTGGTAATTTCCAGCCGCAATCGAAGAGAAGTCACGCTTTAGGCTGACGAATGCTCCGTTATGATTGAAGATACATCGTCTTTGACGATCAGAATGTATCAAAAAAATGATTATATTGATCAATGTGATCAATCATGATTCAGCTGAGCGTTGAGGCTATAAGGTGTCACCCCAAGATAACTAGGTGACGTAGAATATGAACGAACTCCGGTTTGAGACACTCTGGAAGTTTCCGGCGACGCTTGCGATTGCCGTGGCGGGCGGGGCTGTGTTTCATCTTGCCGGTTTACCGGCGGCATGGTTGTCCGGGGCCATGATTCTCGTTGCCGCTGCGACCCTGGCGGGCGTCCCGACTGTGATGCCGAACAAATTCCGCGACGGCTTGTTTGTTCTTCTTGGCATTTCCATGGGGGCCGGCGTCCAGCCGGAAGTTGTCGAACGGGTATCCGAGTGGCCGCTGTCCATGGCGATGCTATTGCTCGTTGTCGTTGGGGTAACCATCGCTGGATACTGCGTTTTGAGATATGCGGCCCATTGGCAAAAGGAGACGGCATTTTTTGGCGCAATCCCTGGCACTCTGGCTTATGTTATCGCTCTTGCGTCTGAAAGACGTGCAGATCTTCCCAGAATTGCCTCCACGCAATCGGTCCGGCTGTTCTTCCTGATTGCGCTTCTGCCATTTGCAGTCGTTTCCACAACGGACACCGATGCCAGTGTCACGGTCAGCCGGTATGCGTCCGATCTGTGGGATTACGCCATCGGGGTGCCGCTCTGCATTCTGGGCAGTCTTCTTGCCGTAAAAGTGCGGTTTCCAGGTGGATGGATGACAGGTGCCTTTTTCACAAGTGCCGCTCTGAACGCGTCCGGTGCCATTCATCTTGTATTGCCGGAAAGTATCGTCCTCACTTGTATGGTCGCAATGGGAGCTGTGATTGGTTGCCGGTTTAATGAGATGACCTTTCGCGAATTTGTAAGCGTCTTGAGCGCTTCGGTTGCGGCATTTGCTGCGGCTTTTTCCGTTTCCGTTGCAGGGGCAGGATTTGTCTCGTGGATGATCGACATCCCCTTTGGGCAGGCGCTTCTGGCTTTTGCGCCGGGCGGACTTGAGGTCATGACCTTGATGGCGTTTGTGCTCGATCTTGATCCGGCGTTCGTTGCGGCTCACCAGATTGTTCGCTTCACCGGAATGGTCCTGCTTTTGCCCGCAATCACATTGATCACCATCGGCAGGGCACCCCAGTCATCCGGCACCGCAGGACACGTCTCCACGATCCCAACGTCTGACAAACCAATGACCTGATTTCTCAAGACCGTCATGTCTTGAAGAGGGAGCCTGGCGTCTCCTGAAAGCCACCTTTCTCGTACCTGCGATAATCTGTCCCAAGCTTCACCGGGGGTGGGTTTCTGATTCTTGACATGAATCAACGCATCCATTCCGGAACCGTGCGCACTGTCTTGCCATCGTTGGCACCTTGTAACGATTTTAAAGACTGGGGCGCTAAATATGGCACAACAAAAGACCGGATTGGTCTCGCTCGAGGAAGGCGGCTTCGCCATCTTCCTTGTGCTACTTGCATTTGCCTGCCTTATCGTGGCGGGCAAGACCTTTGATCAGGTCATGGCATTTCACGCAAGCGTCGGCGCATTGTTCGCCGCACTCGGCGTGTTCTACATCTTCAAGAATTACTTCGATGACGGCGGGCAAGCGATCCCGCAGGAACTCGATGGTAAACCCAACTACAACATTGGCCCCATCAAGTTTGGCGCGATCGCGGCCATGTTCTGGGGCATCGCCGGCTTCACTGTCGGTCTTGTGATCGCACTTCAGCTGGCCTGGCCTGCGCTGAACTTTGATCTGCCCTGGACCAACTTCGGCCGCCTGCGCCCCTTGCACACCTCCGCGGTGATTTTTGCATTTGGCGGCAACGTTCTTCTGGCAACATCGATGTATGTCGTGCAGCGGACCTGCCGCGCGCGTATGCCAGGCAAGATCCTGCCCTGGTTCGTAATCCTGGGCTACAACGCCTTTATCGTCATTGCCGGAACCGGTTACTTGCTGGGTGCCACTCAGGGCAAGGAATATGCCGAGCCGGAATGGTACGCTGACCTTTGGCTGACCATCGTTTGGGTGTTCTACCTGCTCCTCTTCCTTGGAACCCTGTGGAAGCGGAAAGAGCCGCACATCTATGTCGCGAACTGGTTCTATCTTGCGTTCATCGTGACCATCGCGGTGCTGCACATCACCAACAACCTGACCATTCCTGTGTCGATCTATTCGACCCAGTCCGTGATCGTCTGGGCCGGTGTCCAAGATGCGATGGTTCAGTGGTGGTACGGCCACAACGCTGTGGGCTTCTTCCTGACAGCTGGCTTCCTCGCCATCATGTACTACTTCATCCCGAAGCGGGCTGAACGGCCGGTCTACTCCTACCGCCTGTCGATCGTTCACTTCTGGGCGCTGATCTTCATCTACATCTGGGCTGGCCCGCACCACTTGCACTACACGGCTCTGCCGCAATGGGCATCAACACTTGGTGCGACCTTCTCCATCATCCTGTGGATGCCGTCCTGGGGTGGCATGATCAACGGCCTGATGACCCTGTCGGGTGCATGGGATAAGCTGCGGACCGATCCGGTCCTGCGCATGATGGTGGTTTCCGTTGCCTTCTACGGCATGTCCACCTTCGAAGGGCCTTTGATGTCCCTGCGGGCCGTCAACTCCCTGTCGCACTACACCGACTGGACCATTGGTCACGTTCACTCCGGTGCGCTTGGTTGGGTTGGCTACATCTCCTTCGGCGCGATCTACTGCCTCGTTCCGTGGCTGTGGAACAAGAAGGGCCTGTATTCCCTGAAACTGGTGAACTGGCACTTCTGGTTGTCGACGCTCGGTATCGTTCTCTACATCACCGCGATGTGGGTGTCCGGCATCATGCAAGGCCTGATGTGGCGCGCATACGACAGCCTCGGCTTCCTGGAGTACTCCTTCGTGGAAACCGTTGAAGCGATGCATCCCTTCTACATCATCCGTGCTCTCGGCGGTGCGCTCTTCGTGGTCGGCGCCCTGATCATGGCCTACAATCTCTGGATGACTGTCCGTCACGGCGAGGCTGAAGAAGCCGACGCTCTACCGGCAGGCTCCCTGGCTGCGGCCGAATAAGGGGAGGGACAAAAATGTCTGCATGGAAAAAACACGAAATATTTGAGAAGAACTCGATCATCCTTGTGATCGGTATTCTCGTGGCCATCTCAGTCGGTGGCCTGGTTGAGATCGCTCCGCTCTTCTATCTGAAAAGCACGATCGAAAAGACGGAAGGAATGCGGCCTTATACCCCGCTGGAGCTCGCAGGCCGCGAGATCTACATCCGGGAGGGGTGCTATACGTGCCACTCCCAGATGATCCGTCCGATGCGCGATGAGTTGGAGCGCTACGGCCACTTCTCACTGGCAGCGGAGTCGATGTACGACCACCCGTTCCAGTGGGGGTCAAAACGGACCGGTCCGGACCTTGCCCGCGTCGGCGGCAAGTACTCCGATGACTGGCACGTTGAGCACTTGATCGATCCGCGCTCGCTGGTTCCGGCCTCGATCATGCCTGGCTATCCGTTCCTAGCCGAGACCGAGCTGTTCACCCGTGACATTCAGGGCCACGTCAGCGCCAATATGGTGGTGGGTGTTCCTTACACGGATGCACAACTCGAGTTCGCTGTCGCCGATGCCATCGGTCAGGCGTCTCCGGACACTGACGGGGCTTATGACTTTGAAGAGCGTTGGCCGAATTCGGCGGTTCGCGACTTCGACGGCAACCCGCGTAAGGTCACCGAGATGGATGCGCTCGTCGCCTATCTTCAGGTGCTCGGAACCATGGTCGACTTCTCGATCTACGACAACAAAGCCAACCTGAGGTAAGTGCGATGAACGAGACATACTCTGCGCTCGCGGCCTTCGCGCAAACCGGTGGCCTTATCTACTTCATGATCCTGTTTGGCATCGTTCTGGCCTACGCCTTGTGGCCGAAGAACCGTGAAAAGTTCGATGATGCCGCCCAGATCCCGTTTCGGGAGGAGTGATCCATGTCTGATACACATCCAAAGGAAGTCGACCAGGTATCCGGGGTCGAAACCACGGGCCATGAGTGGGATGGCCTGAAGGAACTGAACAATCCGTTGCCGAAATGGTGGCTGTACCTGTTCTACGTCACCATCGTCTGGGCTGTGATTTATTGGGTGCTTTACCCATCATGGCCGCTGATTTCCAGCTACACCACCGGTGTTCTGGGATCCAGCCAGCGGGCTGAAGCCCTTGCAGCCCTTGAAGAAGGCGTTGCCGGTCGCTCCCAGTTCGCTGATCAGATCGTTGCGACACCGTTGGCGGATATCTCCAACGATCAGCAACTCCTGCAATTTGCGATGGCCAATGGCCGGGCTGCATTCGGCGACAACTGTGCACCATGTCACGGGGCAGGTGGAACCGGATTTGAAGGCTACCCGAACCTTCAGGACGACACCTGGATCTGGGGCGGTACGTTGGATGACATCCACACCACGCTGCTTCACGGCATTCGTGTCGACAATGACAACGCACGCTTTGGCGAGATGCCGGCTTATGGTCGCGATGAACTCTTGAGCAAAGAGGAAATCAGCCAGGTCGCCAACTACGTCGCCTCCCGCACAGGGTTGGAAACCGATGAAGGTGTTGATCTCGCAGCTGGTGAAACCCTCTACGTAGACAACTGCGCTGCGTGTCATGGCGACAGTCTGGAAGGTATTCAGGATGTCGGCGCGCCAAGCCTGATGTCGGCGAACTACCTCTATGGCAAGTCGCTCGACGCCATCAAGGCTCAGATCACCAACCCGCGCAATGGCGTCATGCCAGCCTGGGAAGATCGTCTTGATCCGGCAACGATCAAGTCGCTGACAGTTTATGTCCACGCCTTCGGTGGCGGTCAGTAAACTGTTCAAAATGGTGCGACAAAAGCGCCAGACTTGGCTTTGATTTGATCCGGCGCAAAGAGGATATCTTTGCGCCGGATTATCTTATGCGCATGGTGGAACTCCACCAGATCAGCGGTGGGTCTACCGGGCCCGGTTGTAACGCCAAAGCTGATCGTTTTTGAAGTGACAGAGCATCCTTGTGCGTTCACTTGAACGCACGATGCTCCAGGCATTTGGTTGAAGATCCTATTGGGGCAGGATCGGGCAAAGAGGACGGACGGTATGTCTACCGACACCGAAACGCACGAGGGCGGCCACGACGACGAGTGGTTTGCGTCTGCCAAGAAAATATATCCCATGGCAACCCATGGTCTGTTCCGGCGGATCAAATGGGCGCTGCTATTCATTACCCTGGGCATCTACTATTTCCTGCCCTTCATAAGATACGACCGCGGCCCGAACGCACCGAACCAGGCTGTGCTCGTGGATATGGACAACGCGCGCGGTTACTTCTTCTTTATCGAAATCTGGCCGCAGGAAGTCTATTACCTGACCGGCCTGTTGATCATTGCAGCTGTGACCCTTTTTCTCATGAACGCAGTTGCTGGCCGTATTTGGTGCGGATACCTGTGTCCGCAAACTGTTTGGACTGACCTGTTCCTCTGGGTAGAGCGCAAGGTTGAGGGCGACCGCCGCGAGCGGATTGCGCTCGACAAGGAGCCTTGGTCCGCCTCGAAGGTTGGCAAACGGGCAACAAAACACTTCTTCTGGCTGATGATCGCCTGGTGGACGGGCGGCGCTTGGGTGCTTTATTTCAACGACGCGCCGACATTGGTTTGGCAGCTGCTGACGTTCCAGGCTCCGATGGTTGCCTATATGTGGATCGGCATCTTGACCGCGACCACATATCTGCTGGCCGGTTTTATGCGCGAACAGGTGTGTATTTATATGTGCCCTTGGCCGCGGATTCAGGCGGCCCTGACCGACGAAAAAGCGCTCAATGTGACCTATCGCTGGGATCGCGGCGAGCCGCGCGGGTCACTCAAGCATAACAAGGAACTCGAAGCGCAGGGCCTCCCGGCAGGTGACTGCATCGACTGTTACCAGTGCTTCCAGGTTTGTCCGACCGGCGTTGATATTCGCAAAGGTCCCCAGCTCGATTGCATTCAATGCGGCCTGTGCATTGATGCCTGCGACAACATCATGACGAAGGTTGGTAAGCCCACCGGCCTCATTGCCTATGATACGGATGAAAACATTGAACGCCGGATCGAGGGCAAGGAACCGGTCTATGAGATCGTCCGGGTTCGGACTGTCATTTATGCGGCTGTCATTGCTGTAGTCGGCATCATCATGCTGGCAGCGCTTTTGACCCGTGACTTTGCCGACATCAGCGTTCTGCATGACCGAAACCCAGTTTATGTGGAACAGTCCGACGGCTCGGTCCGCAACGGCTACACCGTGCGTCTGTCCAACAAGCGGCGCCATGACCGGCACTTCATGCTTCACGTGGAAGGCATGCCACCGAACACACAGGTCGAAGCCGTTGGTGTGACTGAAACCTTTGCTGGTCGGCCGATCATCCAAGTTGGACCAGACACGACACGGGAAATCCGCGTTCTTGTGACATCACCACCTTGGGAAAAGATGCCGCACTCAACTCCGGTGACGTTCCGGATCACCGAAAGTGTGATGGGGGAAGTCATTACCGCGAAGGACACATTCAAAGCGCCGGATCCGGACTAAGCCGGAGCTCTGGACGCTGAGAGACAACCAAACACCTCGCCCTTTTGGCGAGCTCCTGAAAGGGGCGGGGTGATGATCAGACAAACGCTCTTTTGCTGAAGAGGGGCCTTCAGCAAAAGACCACGCCGAGGAGACGGATATGGCGATGGCTGAGACAAACGGAAGAGACCCAAAAGCAATCACTGGCAAGACGGTCCTGTTGTGGCTGGTCGGGTTCTTCGGTGTGATCTTCCTGACCAACGGGATCTTTCTTTACTACGCGCTCGGGACCTTTCCGGGTGTCGCCGTAGAGAGTTCTTATGAAGCCGGTCAGGCCTACAATAAGGAAATTGCAGCAGCGAAAGCACAGGAGCAACTGAACTGGACTATCTCCAGCGAGTTGACGCGTCAGGCCGATGGTAGTGGCAAGCTCCTGGTCCTTGCGAAGGATGCCGCAGATGCACCGCTTTACGGGATCAATGTCGAGGCGACCCTGAAGCACCCGGCACAGGTCAATGCCGACATCGCTTTGATCCTGACAGCGGACGGCGGCGGCCGGTATATCTCTGAAGTTGACGCATTGCCGGCCGGAAACTGGACGCTGCATCTTGAAGTAACCGAGAACGGCGAACGCAAGTTCAAGTCCGAAAATCGCATATTCATCAAGGAATGAGGCGGCAGAAGTGACGGTTCATCAGCGCGATTGGCAGGCATTTGTAGTTCCCGCAGATGACGGCGCGGTTCATATGGACTTGGCCGTTGACGGCATCACCTGTGCGGCATGTATGGGCGAAATCGAGCGCGGACTTAAGCGGCTCCCGGGCATCCGCAAGGCCCGGGTCAATCTGACATCACAGCGGCTGGCGGTTGACTGGGTCGAAGACCAGACCGGAGCTGATGAAATCGTCGCTGAACTGGAACGGTTGGGGTATGCGGCTCACCCGTTTGATCCGGCAAGCCAGAAAGAACGGCAGGACAAGACCGGCAAGCAATTGCTGCGCTGCCTGGCAGTCTCCGGGTTTGCTGGCATGAACATCATGCTGTTGTCCGTTTCCGTTTGGTCCGGGAACGCCAGCGATATCACGCCGGAAACCCGGGACTTTTTTCACTGGCTCTCTGCTCTGATCGCCTTGCCGACCGTTGCCTATTCCGGCCAGCCGTTTGTCAAAAGCGCGTTCCGTGCCTTGTCCGCCGGCCGTCTGAATATGGACGTGCCGATTGTCATTGGTGTTGGTTTGGCCGTCGCGCTGTCGGTCGTCCAAACCATCCAGCATCATCACCATGCCTATTTTGAATCGGCTGTGATGCTGCTCTTTTTCCTGCTTGTCGGGCGGTATCTTGACCACAACATGCGCGGGCGCACGCGCTCGTTTGCCGAAAATATTGCAGCTTTGAAAGCCGAGGTGGCGGCGAGGATCAACCCGGATGGGTCGGTTCGAGAAGTTCCCTTGTCCAAGATTGCGGCTGGAGACCTTGTACTGGTCGCAGGCGGTGAGCGCGTGCCGGTGGACGGCGTGGTCTCAAGCGGCATTTCCGAAATCGACCAAAGCCTTGTGACAGGAGAGAGCGTTCTTGTCCCCGTCAAGCCGGGCCAGCGGGTTTATGCCGGCACTCTCAACGGGGCCGGGGCGTTGCAGATCCGCGTAGAAGCGACCTCAGGCGCGACGCTTCTCGATGAAGTCAACCGGTTGCTTGAGACGGCGTCACAAGCCAAATCGAAATATGTCCGCATTGCCGACCGCGCTGCCCAGCTTTACGCGCCGCTCGTTCATGGAGCCGCTGGCCTCACCTTCCTGGGCTGGCTTTTGGCGGGCATGGAGTGGCAGCCGGCACTTGTGATCGCCATCTCGGTCCTGATTATTACCTGCCCGTGCGCGCTTGGATTGGCGGTTCCTGCCGTCCAGGTCGTTGCCTCAGGACAATTGTTCAAGTCCGGTGTTTTGCTGAACTCCGCCGATGCGATTGAACGTATGGCCGATATCGACACGATCCTGTTCGACAAAACCGGAACGCTGACCCTGGCTGAACCGGAACTGGTTGGAGAAATTGACCGGCAAGACCCCGTGCTGGCTTTGGCTGGCCAGTTGGCATTGGCAAGCCGCCATCCCCTGTCCATGGCCCTGGTGAAGGCCACCGGCGCGCTTGTTCCCCTTCCTGATGTGCAGGAAGTATCCGGTGCAGGCCTGGAAGCACACGTCGACGGACAGCGGCTGCGGCTCGGAAGTCCATTGTTCTGCGGTGCAACAACAGAAGCAATTGAAGAACGTCTGTTGGCAGTGCCTGGGGCGTCGCTGCTCGCTGTTCAGTATGGCGAAGAGCCCGTGCGTTTGTTGGCGGTTCGCCAGAAGCTCCGCTCCGATGCGCGAGATGTCGTCGATCAATTGAAAGCGCAGGGGTATGCTCTTGAGATTGTGTCAGGTGATACGCAGCCTTCTGTGGCAGAGTGTGCCGAAGCACTTGGAATTGAGAATTGGCAAGCCGCGATGACGCCTTCTGCGAAAATCGCCCGTCTGGAAGCCCTGCAGGCCGATGGCCGGAAAGTGCTGATGGTCGGCGACGGATTGAACGATGCTCCAGCGCTCGCCGGAGCGCATGTGTCCTTGTCCCCGGTGTCCGCAGTTCATCTCAGCCAGGCGGCAGCTGACGCCGTCTTTCTCGGCAAAAAACTTCAGCCAGTTTTTGATGCACTACGGCTGTCCATACGGGCGCGGCGCGCAATTGAACAAAATCTCTGGATTTCGACCGTTTATAATATCATCGCGGTGCCAATCGCGGTTGCCGGATACGTGACACCCTTGATGGCAGCCGTCGCCATGTCCGCTTCGTCATTGGCGGTTACGGCCAATGCGCTGCGTTTGAAATGGGGCAACCGGGTTGCAGCTGATGTTGAGGCCACGGCCGCCTTCGGCCCGGCAGCAAGCACCAAGGGAGAGTGAAATGGATGTCTTGATTTTTCTAATCCCGATTGCCCTCGTACTCGGAGGCGTGGGCCTCGTAGCTTTTCTCTGGTCCTTAAAGACCGGGCAATATGATGATCTGGAAGGGGCCAAATGGCGCATTCTGGATGACGATGATCTCCCCGAACGCAAAAACACCCATTGACCTGTGCAGTGGGGCTTCCGTACCGGCTATGTCAGGAAAGGATGTTCGATAGGACCATGCCGGTCGCAACGATTAGCAGCCCTATCCCCGAAAGCAGAAGCATGTTCGGGCGATACGCCCCGCTCACGTTTGATTGTAAATGATGCTCTTTGGAGCCAGGTGCGCTGTCCGGAGCATTGTTTTCATCTTCTGTCATATATCGAACGATCACCCATAATCCTGTTTGTCTATTTCCAGCGGGCAGACAGCCCATATTTTTGGGGCCAGTCATCTGGAGAATGGTGCTGCAGTTTGAAAGTCCTGTTAATCGGATGGCCGCAAAAGTCTTAATTCTTCGCAACATTACTAAAACGTAATGGCAGGGATTACGAATTAACCAGTTCTCCAATAAGATGGCTTAGCTTTACAACTTGAGAGCATGTTCAATGCCGGAACGCGACTAACGCATTGTTCAGAAATTCATGTCAGAGAAGACATGAACTTAGGAGGATTGGGTGAGCCTGGATCTGGCCTCGTTGACGTTTTTGCTGGTGGAAGACAGCGCGTATATGCGGACCATTCTGCGCACGATGCTGCAGGGGTTCGGAGCGCGGCGGATTGTCGAAGCCGAAGATGGCGCATCCGGGTTGGAGGCGATGGACCGTGCTAACCCGGATATCTTGATCCTTGATTGGGTCATGCCGATCCTTGATGGCGCGGACATGGTTCGGATGATCCGCAGCCCAAACAATCCTTTTGCCTACATCCCGATCATCATGGTGACCGCTCATACGGAACGCAGCCGTATTGTCGAAGCGCGGCGGCTTGGTGTTCACGAGCTCCTCTCCAAACCGATTTCCGCCAAGGCGCTCTATCAGCGGGTGTCGAGTGTGATCGTTCAGCCACGGGACTTCATCAAGACCGCGACCTATTTTGGTCCGGCCCCGCGCGAGATCCGCAATCGTCAGAAGATCTGGCAAGGTGGTCCTGGGGAACAGCCAGGTGGCGACCAAGGAAACGGCGGCGACGGCGCAGTCACGGCTATCGGTTAGGTCTGCTCAAACGACTCTAGGCGGCTGACTGTTTCGAATCCGCAGTATTTTTTGCGCCTAACCCATCTGTCTGGCCCAGTGAAGCGCTGGCGTCAGAGAACTGCGCCAGTAGATCCAAATCAACAGTGTAATTGTCGAGCAGGAATTGTGAAAGAACATCTATGGGCAGATGTTGATACCCTTCGACAGCTTCATTGAGAGCTTCTAGTGTGTCTAGTCTTTCACGAATTTTTATCATGACATCCCAAGTCAATCACGAATCATGACCTTTGTTATGATGTAGGGTTAATAATAGGTAATTGTCTGGAGGGCAACAGCTGTCCGGCAAATAAGCTGCAATTGAAAAACCAATTATATTTTGTTCACACCAATGCGCACTTATTGCTAAACAAAACGCACCTTAGGTCTACAGGTGACAACAAAGGATCTCGCAATGGCTGCCGTCGTTTACGTTTTGAATGGCCCGAACCTCAATCTTCTGGGCAAGCGGCAGCCAGAGATTTACGGAGCGCAAACCCTGGCCGATGTTGAAGAGTTGTGCCGGTCCACCGCGGCGCGCTTGGGCATGACCGCCGATTGCCGGCAAAGCAACGCGGAACATGAACTCATCGACTGGATTCAGGAAGCGCGGGAAACAGCCGCCGCGATCGTTATCAATCCCGCGGCTTACTCGCACACGTCTGTCGCCATTCTTGATGCCCTGAACGCTTGTGAGTTTCCGGTTATCGAGGTCCATATCTCCAACATTCACAAGCGTGAAGAGTTTCGCCATCACTCCTACGTTTCAAGCCGCGCAGATGCAGTCATCGCTGGCTGTGGTGTTCAGGGCTATGAGCTTGCACTTACCCATGCCGCCAGCTTGGTGCGCGGTGGCTAGAAGCTCAAGTAAGCATCGTGAGTTCTGGGCCGTTTAGGCGCCGCTTCCTTTCAGGAACTCGCGGGCGACCGTGCGAGCCACGATTTTGACGTCAAGCCACATGCTCACATTCTCAATGTATGCAAGATCATACTCGAGCCGCATACGCGCCAGGTCCGCATCGGACGCATCTCCGCGATACCCGTTGACTTGTGCAAGGCCAGTGATGCCTGGCAGCACCTGAAGCCGGTCATAGTAGCGATAGTCGAGGCACTCGTAGGGAACTCCGCCTGCCTGCATGCCGGGGACATAAGGCCGTGGGCCCACAAGCGACATTTGCCCGCGCAACACGTTCCAAAGCTGAGGCAGTTCGTCAAAGCTGCTCTGGCGCAGGAAACGTCCAATCCATGTAACGCGCTGATCGCCCACAATGGTGTGCTGCAAGCCCGTATGGTCACATTGATCGACGAACATCGTCCGGTACTTGAGAATGGAAAACGGTTGTCCGTTAATCCCAAGACGGGTCTGACGGAAGAACACCGGTCCGCGGCTGGTCAGTTTGATCGTTAGGGCGATGCCTGCCAGGAGAGGGAACAAAAACACGAGGCCGGCGAGCGCGCCCGTGACATCGAAGACCCGTTTCAATGCGCGCTGCAAAGGCTTCGCTTCGTAGACTGGGCGCTTTACCTCTGCGTAAGGCGAGGCAGCTTTCTGCATCTGGCGGACCGTCAATATCCGTTGTGCCGCCCCGCCGCGAATTTTTTGCATACGGCCTGAGCTGGTGCCTCTGAACAAGCCGGAAGACGGCGTCGCAAAGCCAAAGCGATAAAGCTTTCGCGCTTCTTTCCTCTCGTCTGTCAGCGTCTCATCTGCCATGCGCCAAAAACACCCGTCGTCCGCTTAGTCCTACCTAACTTTGCGGACCATAAATCAGAACATTTTCAGGTTCCAATTAAATATTAGTAAAGTGTTAACGCTGTGATCCAGATCACGAAGTGCATGAGATAAAATACTTATTTGCGCTGACGGAGAAAATGGCGTCCGGACTTTTCCTTACAAGAGCCTTGCGAAGGAGAAAAAGGCAAATCCGAAAAACGGGCGAAAAACACCCCAAACGCACAGGTTTGCAACCTGAATACAACCATGTGTCAGTAGGAGCGGCCAACGCTCGTATAGTCGAAACCAGCTTCTGCCATGTACGCAGGTGTGTAGATGTTCCGAAGGTCTGCAACCTTTGGGGTTTTGACCAGCGATTTCACGCGCTCCAGATCCAGCGCCCGGAATTGGTCCCACTCGGTCACGATCACGATTGCATCAGCACCTTCGATCGCGTGGTAAGGACCGTCACAGAACATGACGTCCTGCATAAGTTTGGCGGCCTCTTCCATGCTCGCCGGGTCAAAGGCCCGAATCTTGGCACCGGCTGCTTGCAGTTTCTGAACGATGTCGATACTGGGCGCTTCGCGCATGTCATCGGTGTTCGGTTTAAAGGCGAGGCCGAGAAGGGCGATTGTTTTGCCGTCGACATCCCCGCCCATGAAGTCAATGACCTTGTCTGCCATTTTCTTCTTCCGCGCAGCGTTCACCTCGATCACCGAATCGACGATTTTCAGCCCGGATTCAGCGTCGGCTGCGATCTTGGATAGAGCAAGCGTATCTTTCGGGAAGCAGGAGCCGCCGTAGCCAGGCCCCGCGTGCAAGAACTTGGAGCCAATCCGGTTGTCCAGACCAATGCCGCGGGAGACTTCCTGAACATTGCCGCCGACTTTCTCGCAAAGGTCCGCAATTTCATTGATGAAGGTGATCTTCACGGCAAGGAAGGCGTTGGCAGCATATTTGATGAGTTCGGACGTGCGGCGCTTGGTGACCAGGATCGGCGTCTCATTGAGGTAGAGCGGCCTGTAGAGCTCCCGCATGACATCCACAGCCTTGCCGCTGTCTGTGCCGACAACAACACGGTCCGGACGTTTGAAATCTTCGATCGCAGCGCCTTCCCGCAAGAATTCCGGGTTTGAGACGACTGCAAAGTCTGCATCCGGGCGGGTCTTGCGGATGATCGCTTCCACCTCGTCCCCAGTGCCGACCGGAACGGTCGACTTCGTCACTACTACCGTGAACCCGTCAATGAGCGTGGCGATCTCTTCGGCTGCTGCATACACATATGTCAGGTCCGCATGTCCGTCGCCCCGGCGGGTCGGGGTTCCAACCGCGATGAAAACAGCATCCGCGCCTTTGACAGCTTCTTCTGCATCGGTCGAAAAGAAAAGCCGCTCTTCGGAAACGTTCTTGGCAACCAGTTCCTGAAGGCCAGGCTCATAGATCGGGATCTCGCCCATGTTCAGGGCATCGATCTTGGCAGCGTCCTTGTCAATGCAGGTTACAATGTGGCCGAAGTCGGCAAAACAGGTTCCAGATACCAGACCGACATACCCGGTCCCAATCATCGCAACGCGCATCGTCTATCCCAGTTTTTCCAGACAGGATCGTTGATCCCGTCAAAGGCGCGGCTAGGGCACGGAATACCCTTAGCCGAAGAAGAAAACTCAGCGCGTTGGTACTGGCTTTCTGACTGGTGTCAATCCACGAAGGGCTGCACGGGAACCAATTGCGCCAAGTTGCGGCCCTTATGCAGCAGTTTTCGGCACACTATTATGACGGCAATGTTTCTTGCCTTGGTTTTCCAGGCGAGTTTTGACCATCAGACAGTCAGATAACGCCTGACGTCCGCCTCAGACATGTCGTCGCCACGTCCGGATAAAACCACTTCGCCGCGGTCCATAACCGCGTAATCATCTGCAAGATCCCGGGCGAACTCGAAATATTGTTCAACCAGGACAATCGCCATTGTCCCCTGATCCCGCAACCAGGAAATGGCCCGGCCAATGTCCTTGATGATCGAAGGCTGAATTCCTTCGGTCGGTTCATCCAAAACCAGCAGTTTTGGGCGAGTAACCAAGGCTCTGGCGATCGCAAGCTGTTGCTGTTGCCCGCCGGATAGATCGCCGCCACGGCGATGCAGCATGTCCTTTAGCACCGGAAAAAGCTCGAAGATCGTATCCGGGATAAACCGTTCCTTGCGCGGGATCGGCGCATATCCGGTTTCAAGGTTCTCCTTGACCGACAAAAGGGGAAACACTTCGCGCCCTTGTGGAACAATGGCGATGCCCTTCTTGGCCCGCGCATGCGGCGGCAGGTTGGAGATGTCTTCACCGTTCCAGAAGATATGCCCGGAGCTGATGGGTTGCTGGCCGGCGACTGCGCGCAACGTCGACGTCTTGCCGACACCGTTACGGCCCATAAGACAGGTCACTTTGCCCGTTTCAGCACTCAAAGAGACACCTTTAAGTGCTTGGGCGGCGCCATAGTGGAGATTAATGTTTTCGACTTTGAGCATGTCTCACCGCCCCAGATAGACTTCAACAACCCGCTCGTCGGCGGAGACGTGATCAAGAGAGCCCTCGGCCAGAACAGATCCTTCGTGCAGGACCGTGACTTTCACACCAAGGGAGCGGACGAAATCCATGTCGTGTTCGACGACAACGACGGAATGGTCTTTGGCAATCTCTTTCAAGAGTTCGGCTGTTTCTGCTGTTTCCGCGTCGGTCATACCGGCGGCAGGCTCATCCACGAGCAAGAGCTTTGGATCCTGGGCCAGCAGCATCCCGATTTCCAGCCATTGTTTCTGGCCGTGGGAGAGATTTGCCGCCAGCTCATCGCGTTTTTCGCCGAGGCGGATCAGCTCAAGAAGCTCTTCAATCCGCTTTTTTTCTGCGCTTGTAATGACGTGAAACAGGGTTGCGAACGGACCGCGCGGCGCTTTCAGGGAAAGTTCGAGATTGTCCCAGACCGTATGGCTTTCGAACACGGTCGGCTTTTGAAACTTGCGGCCAATGCCAAGCTCGGCGATGGAGGCTTCGTCTTCTCCAGTCAGGTCGATGACACCGTTGAAGAAGACCTCTCCCGTATCAGGCCGGGTTTTGCCGGTAATGATATCCATCATCGTGGTTTTGCCGGCACCATTTGGGCCGATGATCGCCCGCATTTCTCCCGGATCAATGGTGAGCGAGAGGTCGTTGATCGCCTTGAAGCCGTCGAAGGAGACTGAGACACCGTCCAGATAAAGCTGGCTTGTTGATCTGGCCATGAGTTACTCCGCGGGCTGAGGTTCTGATGCAAGGGGTTTGCCCTTTCCTGGCCCGGCAAGATTGGCGGGCGCAGCCGGGCTTTGAGGCGGTGCTGTCGGCGGCGTGCCAGACCCGCTTTCCGCGCTTGCCGACACTTTGCGCTGCTTCAGTGCCGTCCACCCTTGTGAGACTGTCCCGACAATGCCTTTGGGCAGGAACAGGGTAACCACCACGAACAGGCCGCCGAGAGCGAACAGCCAGATGTCCGGGAGGACGGCGGTGAACCATGTCTTGGCGAAGTTCACAAGAACTGCTCCGAGGACGGCGCCGACCAGTGTCCCACGCCCGCCAACTGCGACCCAGATCACCACTTCAATGGAGTTGGCTGGCGCGAACTCGCCCGGGTTGATGATGCCAACTTGAGGAACATAAAGCGCACCTGCAATCCCGGCCATCATCGCTGATATGGTCCAGACAAAGAGCTTGTAGTGTTCGACCCGGTAGCCGAGGAACCGTGTCCGGCTTTCCGCATCGCGCACGGCGACCAGCACCTTGCCCAGTTTCGACCGCGTGATCGCCCGGCAGATGATGTAACAAAGGCCGAGGGCAATCCCGGAGGCTGCGAAAAGCGCCGCCCGTGTCGTGTCCGCCTGGATGTCGAAACCCAGGATGTCTTTGAAGTCTGTCAGGCCGTTGTTGCCACCGAACCCCATGTCATTGCGGAAAAAGGCCAGCAACAGCGCGTAGGTCAGGGCTTGCGTGATGATGGAGAGGTAAACGCCCGTAACGCGCGAGCGGAAAGCGAACCAGCCGAACACGAAGGCTAGAGCGCCTGGAACCAACACCACCATCAGTGCTGCAAACCAGAACATGTCAAAGCCGTACCAGAACCAGGGCAGGGCATCCCAGTTCAGAAACACCATGAAATCGGGAAGGATCGGGTCGCCATAAACGCCCCGGCTACCGATCTGGCGCATCAGGTACATGCCCATGGCATAACCGCCGAGCGCAAAAAAGGCGGCATGGCCGAGCGACAAGATTCCGCAGAAGCCCCAGACGAGATCGACTGACAGGGCAAGCAGTGCATAGGTCAGGTACTTGCCCATCAGCGCAACCGCATAGGTCGGAACATGGAACGGGGAATCTTCCGGGACCAGGAGATTGCCGGCCGGGACAAGCAGGATCACAGCGGTGAGCAGCGCCAGGAAGATACCGGCACGGGCGTCCATGGCCCGGAACAGAAAGGACGTCATCATGCTTCGACTGCCCGGCCCTTGAGGGCAAACAGACCCCGTGGACGCTTTTGAATGAATAGGATGATGAAGACGAGCACCAGGATCTTGGCAAGAACCGCCCCGGCATAAGGCTCAAGGAACTTGTTGACCACGCCAAGGGTCATGGCGCCAACCAGGGTGCCCCAAAGGTTGCCAACCCCGCCAAAGACCACGACCATGAAGCTGTCGATGATGTAGCCTTGTCCGAGGTTCGGGGAAACGTTGTCGATCTGGGAGAGAGCAACTCCGGCAATCCCCGCGATCCCTGAACCGAGGCCAAAGGTCAGAGCGTCGATCCAGGGCGTGCGGATCCCCATGGACGCGGCCATACGCCGGTTTTGGGTCACGGCTCGTGTGTAGAGACCGAACGGCGTTTTCTTCAGGACCAGGATCAGCCCGGCAAAGACCAGCAAGGCAAACAGGATGATCCACATCCGATTGTAGGTAACGGTCATCTGGCCGATTTCGAAGGCGCCTGACATCCAGTCCGGGTTGCCGACTTCGCGGTTTGTCGGGCCAAAGATCGACCGGACGGCTTGCTGCAAAATGAGCGAGATGCCCCAGGTAGCAAGAAGTGTTTCCAGCGGACGGCCATAGAGCCAGCGGATGACGCCGCGCTCAATCCCGATGCCGATAAGGCCAGAGGTCGCGAAGGCAAGCGGAAGAGCAATGAACAGAGAATAGTCGAAAAGGCCCGGCGCGGAAGTGCGGATCAGCTCCTGCACCACAAAGGTGACATACGCACCGATCATGACCATTTCGCCGTGGGCCATGTTGATGACCCCCATGACGCCGAAGGTGATGGCAAGGCCAATTGCGGCAAGCAGCAAAACGGAGCCGAGCGACAGGCCGTACCAGATGTTCTGAGCAGCATCCCAAGTGGCGATGGACTTCTCGATCTTGGCAACTGCGTTTGCGGCAGCTTCTTGAACCGCGCCCGTGGAGGCGGATTGAGTAGCAATCAGAAGGGAGAGCGCATCCCGGTTGCCCATGTCGGACAACGTTTGAACTGCCTCAAGCTTTTCACTCTCATCCAGATCGGAATTCAGGACGGCCGCCGCTCGCGCCTGCTCCATGACTGTGCGGACGTTGTCGTCGGTTTCGGCGGCAAGCGCTTCATCCAGCGCTTCAATCTTCTCCGGATCCTGGGCTTTGAAAATCGCTTCGGCGGCTGTCATGCGGACAGCCGGATCGGGTGCCTGCAGGGTCAGTGATCCAAGTGCAGCTCGTATGACGCGGCGGAGCCGGTTGTTGACCTTGATCTTTTTGACTTCTCGGCGGCCCGCCGTGCCTGCAGCCTCTCCTGTGAGAGGGTCGGTGAGATTATAGGATTTCCCCTCCCTTTGAGCGATGAAGACCATTCCGTCAGATTTGCGGAAATAAAGATCGCCCGCGCTGAGCGCTTCAAGCGCTGGCGCAACAGCTGGATCGCCAGTTGCCTTGAGCGCTTCAACCTGGCGCTGGGTTTCGTCGAATTTGCCTTCGGCAAGTTCATTGACCAGCGGCCGGAGCGCTTCGCTGCTGTCTTGTGCGGAAACTGATCCGATTGACAGCACTGCAAGGCATAGGAGAACGAGGAATGATTTCAAAAAGGACATTGGTCCACCGCGGTTGGAAGATATCCGCCAATCATCCTGCGGATCCGCTGTCACGGCGTCTCGAAGGATGAAGTTCCTTTAGAGGGGGCAACAGGGGATCACCTGTTCTTGGCGACTGGGAAGAAAACGGGACGGGCCCCCATCAACGCCCGTCCCGCATATTCCAGCTCTTAACTTAGGAGCCGGATCCACCGCATTTGCCGGTTACGGTGTTGAAGTTGCCGCAGGACAGCGGAGCGCGCCAATCCGCGATCAGGTCCTTGGAGCCTTCCAGATAATCCGACCAGGCATCGCCGACAACGAGGCCGGAGGTTTCCCAAACGGTTTCAAATTGGCCGTCGTCCTGGATCTCACCAATCAGCACCGGCTTGGTGATGTGGTGGTTCGGCATCATGGCAGAGTAGCCGCCGGTCAGGTTCGGAACGGACACGCCAACGATCGCGTCAATGACAGCGTCCGGATCTGTGGTGCCGGCCTTGTTGACAGCCTCAACCCACATGTTGAAGCCAATGTAATGGGCTTCCATCGGGTCGTTGGTCACACGCTCTTCGTCACCGACAAAGGCTTGCCAGGTTTCGATGAACTCTGCGTTTGCATCAGTGTCGGCGGACTGGAAGTAGTTCCAGGCTGCCAAGTGGCCGACGAGCGGGGCGGTGTCGAGGCCGGCGAGTTCTTCTTCACCTACGGAGAAGGCAACAACCGGGATGTCTTCAGCTTTGATACCGGCGTTGCCGAGTTCTTTGTAGAACGGAACGTTGGCATCACCGTTGATGGTGGAGACCACGGCGGTCTTTTTGCCAGCTGACCCGAAGGCTTTGATGTCCGACACGATCGTCTGCCAATCGGAATGACCGAACGGCGTGTAGTTGATCATGATGTCTTCTTCGGCAACACCCTTGGACTTGAGGTATGCTTCAAGGATCTTGTTGGTCGTACGCGGATAGACGTAGTCGGTACCTGCCAGAACCCAGCGCTCGACGCCTTCTTCGTTCATCAGGTAATCAACAGCCGGAATGGCTTGCTGGTTCGGCGCAGCACCGGTGTAGAAGACGTTGCGCTGGGATTCTTCGCCTTCGTATTGAACCGGGTAGAACAGAAGAGAATTCAGCTCTTCAAAGACCGGAAGAACGGATTTGCGGGAGACGGACGTCCAGCAGCCAAAGACCGCATCAACACCGTTCACTTCGATGAGCTCACGCGCCTTTTCGGCAAACAGCGGCCAGTCGGAAGCCGGATCGACGACAACGGCTTCGAGTTTCTTGCCGAGGAGGCCACCCTTCTTGTTCTGCTCTTCGATGAGCATCAGCATGGCGTCTTTCAACGTGGTTTCGGAAATCGCCATCGTGCCGGAGAGCGAGTGCAGAATACCAACCTTGATGGTTTCCTCAGCTGCGGCACCGCCGATCATGGTGGACGCCATCAGGCCGCCCAGCATCAGTTGCTTGAATGTCTTGGTCATTGACTTTCCCCTCTTGAGTGACGTCACCAGCCCCCATGCCGGTGCGAGGCGGCTGGAAGGAGTGCCGCTGTCGGAGAAGGATCGTGCGGTGGTTTGTTGCGGTGCGATATACGTCAATTGACGTAAGTTGCCGGTCGCTATCGTCTAAGATTTTGTAATTATAAGTGAAATTCTGGCGAGTTGTCGCGTTGACCGCTCAGGCAGGGAAGGTAACCCGATAAAATAACCTCCATCACCCTATCTGCAGATTGGTGGTGGCTGCTTCCTCTCAAAGGGCTGGCGCAAAACTTGCTCTGCTTCATCAAAACGAAAAAACGCGGAGCGCAAGTGGGGAATGGAGGCTCGGATCTGCCTGCAGAAAGGGCGGCTGCCTATTATTGAGGCAGCTCAGTGACGGCGCGCCAACGCATCGTGCCGATCCGGCGCCAGTATAACAAATGGGTCAACAATCAGACCCTTGAGGATTATGCGCTCCGGTTCACCGCCAAGGGTGCACGGAAATTCTCATCTCGTGCCATCTCCCAAACGGCCATTGGGGCCATCTCTTTCCTTGCTCTGGAAGCGATCGGTGGAGCGATCACGCTCTCCCACGGAACGGCAAATGCCTTTCTCGCTATTTTCGTCGGAAGCCTGGTCCTTCTGGTCGTCGGCCTGCCGATAAGCCGGTATGCGGTCCGATATGGCGTGGACATTGATCTTCTGACTCGCGGGGCAGGGTTTGGCTATATCGGATCAACAATTACATCGCTGATCTACGCCAGTTTCACCTTTATTCTCTTCGCGATCGAAGCCTCGATCATGTCTGGGGCTTTGGAGTTTGCATTCGGGATACCGCTTTGGCTCGGCTATATCATCAGCGCGGTCGCGGTTATTCCTCTGGTCACTCATGGCATCACCTGGATCAGCCGGTTTCAGTTGGCGACCCAGCCCTTCTGGATCATCCTGAACATTCTACCCTTCGTCTTCATTCTGTTTACGGACTGGCAGGCCCTCGGCACCTGGCTGAGTTTTTCCGGCATTGACCCGGCAACTGGTGCGCCAAAAGCCGCACAAAGCGGTTGGGATAGCATCAGTCTGATCAGCTTTGGCGCAGCATCCGCTGTGATCCTTGCTTTAATGGCACAGATCGGAGAGCAGGTTGATTTTCTGCGGTTTTTGCCGGCCACTGACCACGGTAGGAAGCGTCACAGGCTGGCAGTATTCCTCGCCGGGCCCGGTTGGGTCATTCTCGGTGCACCGAAGATGATCGCGGGGTCGTTCCTCGCGGTTCTTGTCTTGTCCCACGGCGTGCCGGTCGAGCATGCGGACGATCCATCAAGAATGTACACCGTGGCGTTCGGATACATGATACCGAACGAGACAGTTGTGCTGTTGCTGATGGCGGCCTTTGTTGTTGTGGCGCAGCTCAAAATCAACGTGATGAATGCCTATGCGGGCTCGCTTGCCTGGTCGAACTTCTTCTCCCGTCTAACCCATTCGCATCCGGGCCGGGTTGTCTGGCTCGTGTTCAATGTGGTTATCGCGCTTCTTTTGATGGAGCTGGGCATCTACCGGATGCTGGAGGAAACGCTGGGTGTTTTCTCAATCATCGCCATGGCCTGGCTTTCAGCTATCTCGGCTGATCTCTTCATCAACAAACCGCTCGGTCTTTCCCCGCCCGGGATCGAATTCAAGCGGGCGCACCTTTATGACATCAACCCTGTCGGCACTGGCGCGATGCTGCTGGCTGCGGGCTTGGCACTCGCCGCGCAGTTCGGCTATTTCGGTGAGGTGGCCGCAGCGCTCTCGACCTTCCTTGCCATGGCCATCGCGTTCGTGGCTGCACCGCTCATCGCCTGGGCGACCAAGGGCCAATACTACCTTGCGCGCAAGCCGCGCAAAAGTTGGCAGGCGCGAGATCACATAGCCTGTTCCATTTGCGAGAATCCTTTTGAGCCGGAAGATATGGCGTACTGTCCCGCCTATCAGGCACCGATCTGCTCCCTGTGTTGCTCGCTGGATGCCAGATGTCATGATTCCTGCAAACCCAAGGCGCGCCTGAATTATCAGCTCGGGTCGGTGGCTGGTGCAGTGCTGCCAGTGCCGGTAATGGAGATGTTTCAGACACGGCTTGGCCGGTATGCGCTGACGGCCGTCTTCGGTATCGCTGCAATTGGAGCTGTGCTCTGGATCATCTATGCCCAAGCCGTCAGCCGCCTTGGAGATCCAACCGGGATTTTGGGCGAAATCGTCGCCCTCATCTTCTTCGTCTTCGCGATCGCGGCTGGTATCGCGTCCTGGTTCCTGGTGCTTGCGCATGACACCCGCCATGTGGCTGAAGAAGAATCCGCCCGCCAGAACGCTCTTTTGCAGAAGGAAATTGACGCTCACAATGTCACCGATGCCGCGCTTCAAAAGGCCAAGGAAGATGCGGAAGCTGCCAATCTTGCGAAAAGCCGCTATGTGGTCGGCCTCAGCCATGAACTGCGGACGCCTCTCAATGCAGTCCTCGGTTATGCCCAGGTTTTGGAGCGGGATGAGGCGCTGCCGACAGCCCGAAAACCGGCTGTGACGACCATTCGCCGAAGCGCCGAGCACCTTTCCGGCTTGATCGACGGATTGTTGGATATTTCACGGATTGAGGCCGGCCGATTGCAGGTCTATTCGAATGAGATCAATTGCCACGAGTTCCTTGATCAAATCGTTGACATGTTCCGAATGCAGGCGAAAGCAAAGGGACTGGACTTTCATTTCGAACGGGCTGACAACCTGCCGGTGATCGTGCGCACCGACGAAAAGCGTCTGCGTCAAATCCTGGTCAACCTGTTGTCGAACGCCATCAAGTTTACGAACGCTGGGCACGTTTCCTTCGCCGTGACCTATAGGTCGCAAGTTGCGAGCTTTGTGGTCGAGGACAGCGGCCCAGGCATCCCCCTCAATGAACAGGCAAAAATCTTCGAACCCTTCGCGCGCAGTGCAACTCAGGAGACCGACAGGATCCCAGGCTTGGGGTTAGGGCTCACGATTACAAAGCTGCTGACCGAAACGCTTGGCGGCGCCGTTGCGCTCTCCAGTTCTGAGGGAGACGGCTCCAGGTTTGAAGTCCGGCTCATGCTGGCTGCAGTTGACAAGCCTGTGACAGCGGTTCGCCGTGAAAAACGGATCAGTGGTTATGTGGGTCCTCGTCAGACGATCGCGGTGATCGACGACAACCCGGACCACCGGGCACTGGTACGCGATATCCTCGATCCACTTGGTTTCGTTGTTCTCGAGGCTGCGAGTGCCAACCAGTGTGTTGAAGTTGTCTTGCCCCTCAAGCCGGACCTCTATCTTGTAGACATCCTTATGCCCGGGACAAACGGCTGGGAGCTGGTTAAGGATCTGCGGATGAAAGGGGAAACGGCTCCGATCATTATGCTGTCGGCCAATATCGGTGATCAGGCGCTGAAACCGGAAGGGCCAACCAATCACACTGCGTCGCTCGCCAAGCCGTTTGATATTCACCAGCTGCTCGATCTGATCCAACAACATACGGGTGTCGAATGGAGCGAACATGCGCAGGTGGAATCAGAGTTGGCACTTTCTCAAAGCTCTGCATTGACGTCGCCGGGAGTGCGTCATGTTGCCGATCTGATCAATCTCGCTGAAATTGGCTATGTTGAGGGGATTGAGGCGAAGTTGACGGAGCTGACCGAAGACCCGGTCAACGAGCCGCTGGTTCGAGCGCTGCAGGAGCACCTGAGCCGGTTCGATTTTGAAGGGTACAAGAATGTGTTGAACGGATTGGAGAGGCAGGATGGATAACCGCCGCGACACCGTTCTTGTGGTTGACGACAGCCCGGACTCCCTCGGTTTTGTAACAGAAGCTCTGAAAAAGACCGGCATTGCGGTCCTGGTTGCGACCAGTGGTGAAGCAGCTCTCTCCATTTGCGAGAGGGTAACCCCGGACACAATCCTCATGGATGCAGTGATGCCGGGGCTCGACGGGTTCGAAACCTGCCGGAAGCTCAAGGAGAACCAAGGCCTTCAGCATGTTCCTGTGATTTTCATGACAGGGCTTTCGGAGACGGAACACATCGTAAAGGCATTGGATTGCGGCGGGGTCGACTTTCTCACCAAGCCCATTGATGTTGATGAGCTGAAGGCCCGGATCAAGGTGCATTTGCGCAATGCCCGATCGGTCCAAAGCGCACATGTTGCAATGGACGCCGCTGGGCGCCACCTTGTCGCCGTCTCCTCGGAAGGGGCGATTCTTTGGACCACGCCACAGATCCACACCCTTTTGGCGCGGACGGGCGCTGCAGATGCAACGCTTTTTCAGCTGGGCCGTGCACTTGGCGAATGGCTTGAAAGCAGTGCAGATACGCCACGGCGCGGCAGCTTTATGTTGGGACTCTCTGAAGAATTGGCCGTCCAGCTCTATCCTCTCGGCCGCGTTGGGCCGGATGAGAATCTCTTTCGCGTGACGGCGGAAGACGAAGAAGGGCAAGTACGGGCGCTGCAGGTCGAGTTTCAGCTGACCCAGCGCGAAGCAGAAGTCCTGATCTGGATTGCCAAAGGCAAGTCCAACAAGGATATTGGCGAAATCCTGAACCTGAGCCCACGGACAGTGAACAAGCACCTTGAGCAGATTTTTGTAAAGCTCGGGGTCGAGAACCGCGCCTCCGCCGCCGTCCGGGCTGCAGAGGTCATGTTCGCGCTCTAAGTTTCCAGATCCGAAAACCACGATTGATCTGCCAGTTGGGGCAGCGGGATGGACTTTTGCGCCTGTTTCTGGCACTCAAGGGAATCGTAATTGACATAAACTTACAAATTTCGGGTTATGACAACTGCATATTCAGGTCTGGTGAGCAATCTTCTGCAAGGCTATGCCGAGGCTGGTTACAGTAAGGCAGATGCACTCACCGCGGCCAAGCTTGAGTGTTTGTCGGATGCGCCGACAGCGCAGGATTTCATCCGCCTCAGCCGCGCAATCTCCCTTCAGATGAACGACGAGTTCGCCGGGCAGCTGGAGCGGCCCCAGCGCATTGGGACGCTGGCCCTTATGGCGGAGCATGCTTCGCGCGGACGGACGGTCGGAGGCGCGTTCTCGCGGCTGGCGGAATTCATGAACATGCTGGACAACACGTTCACTGTGACATTTTCCACTGCCGGTTCAGAGTGCCTGTTTCAGCTCGAGCGCACGACCCCAGCCTTTCCGAAGTCGGAATTTGGTATTGAGGCTATCTTGGTGCTGATGCACCGGCTGACGGGGTGGCTCGCCGGTAAATGGGTGCCGCTGGCGTCGGTCTGGTTCGACTATCCACGGCCGGCCTGGGCGTCGGGTTGCGGCGAACTCTTCCCCGGCGCACGTTCTTCGTTTTCCTCTGAAAACAGCGGCTTTTCTATGCCGATCGATGTGCAGTCCTGGTCTTTGCAACGGAGTGCGGAGGCGGCCATTGCCTGGGCCCGGCGCACCCCGATGGATGCCTTCATGCCCGTGGCTTTGCTTCAGGATGTGTCACAAGAGGTGGCGGGGCTGATTGAAGCGGCGATCGTTGAAAACAGGCCGCTGCCGTCCATGGATGAACTTGCCAGCCTCCTTGACATGCCGGTCTATACGCTGCGACGCCGTTTGAAAAAAGAAGGCGTCTCACTTCCAGATATCCGACTTCAGGTCAAGCGGGACCATGCTCGTGCGATGCTGGCGGAAACAGACGAGAGTATCGAAGCCATCGCGCTGCGCCTCGGATTCAGTGAGACCAGCGCTTTCATTCGTGCTTTCAAAGAGTGGACAGGCGTGACACCGCGGACGTACCGGCAATCCGGACGTCTTCAGGTTCCTGTGCCGGGTCATCGCACATTCAGATAGAAATTGACAAAAAGTAACAAGTGCGCCACCTTTCCGTAAACGTAAGAATTGGACCCTTGGGAGGTAATCGTGTCTGTTTTTGCCGCCACCGCATCCTGGCCTCAGGAAGAGCACCGAATGTTCTACGATTCAGCGTCGCGTTTGCTGGATGATGAAATGGTGCCGAATATCGAAAAGTGGAACGATCAGGGTGTCGTTGACCGCGAGTTTTGGACCAAGACCGGGGAGGCCGGAATTCTGGGCGCTGCGCTTCCCGAAGAGTTTGGCGGCGCCGGAGCCCCGATCAGTTTTGATGCGGTGACGGCCTACCTGCAGGGCCGCAAAGGCGAGAGCAGCTGGGGGTTTTCCATCCAGTCGATCGTCAATCACTATGTTGCAGCTTATGGCACGGACAGCCAGAAAGAGCGCTGGCTGCCGAAGCTTGCCTCCGGCGAATATGTCGGTGCAATTGCCATGACCGAACCCGGCACCGGGTCCGATCTTCAGAGCGTCAAGACGTCAGCCGAGCTTGTCGGCAATGAGTACGTGCTGAACGGGTCGAAGATTTTCATCACCAATGGCCAGACTGCAGACCTGATCATTGTTGTTGCCAAGACCGACAAGACGAAAGGGTCGAAGGGCGTCTCCCTCCTTGTTCTAGAAACTGAGGGCGCAGATGGGTTCACGCGGGGACGGAACCTCAAGAAACTCGGCTGCAAGGCGAATGACACATCCGAGCTGTTCTTCGAAGACGTGCGGGTCCCCCCGGAGAACCTTCTGGGCGGCGAAGAAGGGCAGGGCTTTTATCAGCTGATGAAGCAGCTGCCCTGGGAGCGGCTGATCATTGCATGTCTGGCGCTGGGCGTAATCGACTTCGCGATCGATGAGACGGTTCGCTACGTTCAGGACCGGAAGGCCTTTGGTCAGCGTGTCATGGACTTTCAGAATACGCGGTTCAAGCTGGCCGAGTGCAAGACCAAGGCGGAAGTGCTGCGCAGTTTCGTAAGCGATTGTATTGCGCGGATGGACGAGGGCACGCTGGATGCGGCAACAGCATCCATGGCGAAATACTGGGGCACGCAAGTTCAGAACGAGATCGCCAACGAATGCCTGCAGCTGCATGGCGGCTATGGCTATATGATGGAGTATCCGATTGCCCGCATCTATGCCGATTCACGGGTGCAGATGATTTATGGCGGCAGCAATGAGATCATGAAAGAGCTGATCGCCCGGTCCATAGACATCTGATCGGCTGCAGCGGCACCAAGTAATACAGTTAGCGGCCTGAGGGATCTTTCCTCCGGCCGTTTTTCAGTGTGTTAGAGCCCAAGGCTGCGAAGGGCCACGACACTGAAAATCCCCGCCGAAACGCTGATGATCAGCGAAAAACGCAATGTCAGAACGCCTGCCAGGATGATCGCGATGGCCTCCGCGGGCCCCTCCGTCGTCGCGGCGGGGGCTACCAGCGCGGTGAGGACGGCCACCGGGACGGTATCGAGCGCAGCTTCCGCGCGGTGATGAAGCGCACCGAACCGCGACAGGATCAGATGTCCGCCGGTTCTTGTGAGGTAGGTGGCCAGGGCACACAGGCAGATGATCAGAACGGTGTTATCCATGGGACACCTCTTCCTTGGGACGGCTGAGCAGGGCGGCCGCGGCAAGGCCGCAAAGGCCGCCAATCGTGATGTGCCAGGGACTGCCAATCGTGTGGAAGGCGAGGGTTGAGGCGGCTGCACTGACAAGCAGGATCACTCCGAACCCGCGGCGGGTGTGAAAACCGGCGACAAGGCCAGCGAAATAGACCGGAAGGATCACATCAAGACCGAAGGCGGCCGGATCTTCAATCAGCGACCCGAAGGCAGCGCCGACGCAGTTGGATGTGATCCAGACAGCGTAAATGGCCGCTGCGAACGAAAAGTAATAGGCCGGCCGAAGGCCTTCCCGGCCTGCGCGCCGCTCAGAAGCAGCATATTGAGGGTCCACCAGAAGAAAGAAGGCGAGCGCTTTCTGCAGTGCTGAGAATTTGTGCATGTGGCGGCCGACAGCGGCGGAATAAAGCACATGCCGGAAGTTCACCGCAAAGACCGTCAGAACGATGGACCAGGCCGGAACGCCCTGGCCAAGCAAGTCCAGCATGACGAACTGACTGGCCCCGGCATAGATCGACATGGATGTCAGCAACAGCTCGCCAAAGGTCAGCCCGTTCTCCAGTGCAATGGCGCCGAATACGGCCGCAAATGGTGCAACAGCGAAGAGGATCGGGAGAGAATCCCGGATACCGTCCGAAACATCGGACCGGAGGGGGCTCGTCGGATCTTCTGCGGAACACGGTGGCCCGCTGTCGTGGCTCATGATGCTCATTGTGTCGGCCTGAAGGGCTGTTCGATTATTAGAACGTTGTTCGAATAAATGAACGATATCGATCTGTTTGTCAAATCGAACAATTGAGTGATAAAACGAACGAATGATGAGAGACCATGTGACATGACGCCGATCACCCTGATTGCACAAGCCATTCAACGGGAAAGAATGAAAGCAGACATGAGCCTGTCTGCGCTGGCAAAGGCGGCCGGCCTGGCTAAATCGACCTTGTCCCAGTTGGAAGCGGGTCAGGGCAACCCGAGTGTTGAAACACTTTGGGCGATCGCAAGTGCACTCAATATCCCGTTCAGTTTCCTGTTCGAGACGGGGACGACGGATAAAACACTCATCCGGGCCGGGGAAGGGGATCCGGTTGCCTCGGAAGCGGCCGGATTTACCGCTGTCCTGCTGGCAAATTGCCCGCCTGGCCGCCGCCGCGATCTTTACCGGACCAGCCTTTCCGGCGGTGCGTTGCGGGCAGCTGAGCCGCATCCAGCCGGCACAATTGAACATGTTTTCGTGGCAAAAGGCGAGATCCGCGTCGGCCCCGCAGACGAACCGGAAACCCTCTCAGAAGGGGACTATTTCCGGTTTTCCGGCGACGTCGCCCACAGTTATGAGGTCCTCTCCAAAGAGGCTGTCATTCTTCTGGTGATGGAAAGCCCGGTCTAGGCTCAGTAGCTCTTTCGAACAGGGCAGCCTTGGTCTCGTGGTCTGATGCCGCGTTGAGCGCTAGGCAATGTCAACGTATCCGACAATTCCCTCGTAGGTGTATTGCGAGAGCGTGTTGATCACGTTGTCCCGTTCCGCCTGAACAGCTGTATAGAAATGCGTTCCCGTTTCCGTATTGAAAAAACGATAGAGTGCAATGTCGTCGGCGTCCGCAGTACTGTGGAGGTGATAGGCAACGCCTTCATAGTTGAACTGAGGCAGAGTTGAGATCACTGAGTCGCGTTCCGCGGCGCTTGCTGTGAAGAAGTGCGTGCCCGTATCTGTGTTGTAAAACCGGTAGAACTCGACCGCATTGGAACCCGTGCTGTCGACACTCTTATAAGCGACGCCTTCGTAGCTGTATTGGGATGAGCTCGTGTTGATCGAGGTCGCCTCGGCATAAGCCGAGGTGTAAAAATGGGTCCCGGTCGAGCTGTTGTAAAAGCGGTAAACACCGTCTTCGACCAAGTCGACCGTTACTGTGCTGCCGCTTGATGTGGGATCAAACCTGCCGCCGGACAGTGCCACATCGTTGTCGCGAATGTAGTCGCGCAACCAATACTCATGGCCGGCAATATCAACAGCTGCAATGCCGGTGGAGACAATTCCGACCACATAGGGCCCATCACCGTAGTCATAGAATACTGGGCCGCCCGAATTGCCGCTGTTGACCTCAAGGTCTCCATTATAGAGGAACGCATAGTCGTTGAAAGGCGCGTTGCTGACGGAGCCGGTGTCATACATGGGCTGCCGGCCATAGATGCCCGGGTATCCCAGAACACCCACGTTCCCGCCGTTGAACCCGTAGTCCATTCCCATCCAGCCATAGACGTCTCCGGCTGCCTCGCTAAGAGTGAATAGGGCGATATCAAGTTCGGTCTCCCCTAGAGTGCCGGAATTGAAATCACCCCAATACAAGCGTCCATCTGCGTCTGGATCGAAATCTGGAAAATAGTGAACAGTCGACCATTCGACAGTGTCGTTGAAAAAGTCGTCGGGATCGTATGACGGGTAAAGCACAATATCATCGGCAATACCCCAAATAGGGTCATAGACGACGTGGGCTGCCGTCAGGATGTCGTTGCGTCCAACGAGAACACCGCTTCCGGTATACGTTCCGTATCCGTACCAGGTCGCTTCGATGTAGATGCCGGTCGTTGCCGGATATATGTCGTCATCAACTTCGTAGGTCATCCTAGCCTCGAACGTTCCTTGATATGGCGATAAGTACCTTCGACTTTTCAAAACCGGCGGTGTCAGACCAGCGGGGAGCCAACTGCCCGGTTCTTCGAGCACTGATTAGGCAGTTTCCATCTCATCTGAGGTGAAATTTAGGCCGCTTGGATGCTGTGTTGCTGCCTGCGACGCTGTCAGAACGGCCGTAGGGCATAGTCGACAGCCGGATACGACCCGTTCATACCGGTTTCGCTGGCGCCGCTCTGCGTTCAGCTGAGCCTAGGAGGCTATCATTCTTCTGGTGATGGTAAGTCCGGTATGAGGTTTTGATGGTTCTGGCGTCACATTCAAGTGACAGTGTTGGAGCAACCGCTTAGAGAAGTCCCCAGTCCCGGCCTTCTGCAAGACCAAACATCAACATATGGCTGAGCGGATCGATCCCGGCATTGGCCACATCCGGGTTTGCGTTCAAATAACGATCCCCGTTGAAGTATTCTGAGGGGCTTCTTCCCTCGCGCCATCCGTGATCAAGGTAGTGCGTAAGCGGGTTGATGTCCGCCGCAGCGACGTCCGTGTTCTGTGCCAAATACCAGTCCGTATCGAACCAGCCATTCGGGTCACGGCCCTCCCGCCAGCCAAAGGTGTTGTAGTGCGCTGATCCGTCCAGCAGGGCGGCGGCCACATCACCGTTTTCCTGAAGGTAAAACACCTCATCAACACCGGCGTCCAGAACAGCGGATGTCCTGATCCCTGCCCCCTCAACCAGCCCTGTCTCTTCGCAGTGATTGGTGCCTTCGGGATTGGTGAAGTTAAACGCTGTGAAGCCGAGGCATTTCAGTTCAAGTTCAGCCTCTTCAAGGTATTGCAGCACCGGGTTGCCGTCGGTGGGGCCGGTTGCGACATAATCAAACACCTCGCCACTTGCCAGCAGCGATGTGCTGGAGGTTGTGGCGCCCACGGTTTTGAGACCATTCAGGGTCAAGACGGCAGTTAGGAACTCCCATTCTGCCCGGGTTGTCTGATCGTATTGATAGAGGATTGCGTCACGGATCGGTGCCATGATCGCGAGGGTGCGAGCGTATTCAATGGTGTTAGGATCTGTGATTGGTGTATCCGTCAGCACAAGTCGTTCGCCGCCCGAAAAGGGAGCTGCGGCAGCGGACTTCAGATTGCCGCTGCTGTCGGTGACCTGATTGTATCCGTAAGAGATGAGGCTGGTATCAAGTTGGTGTTCGCCACCTTCGAAGATCAGCGGTTCACCCGTGCGGGCGCTGAGCAAGCCGAAAGCCCAAAGCCCGGAAAGATCTGTCGCGGAGAGGGCGGAAGTTTTTGGTTCCAACAAACTCATCTCGCGCGCGCCCTCCGAATGATCATGTATTTGAGAGCGTTGCGTAATGCTGCCCCTGTCAGGATCCTACATCAATGACCGCACAAAGCCCATGAGGTCCAGATAAGACTGTTTCTGGACCTGCGTGGAGACTTTTTCGCAGAGGTAATCGTGCGCAGTTGAACTTTCGCAAAGCCGCTTTGATCACGATGCGAGTTGGTATGTAAATCGCTAGAAAATGGTGCAGGCAGAGAGTGTGAAGTGGAACACTCTCTTCGACCATTTGGAGGATTGGGAAAGCCATCTCAAAGCAGAAAACATCGACGTTGATGCGATCCTAGAAACACCATCTCGCAAGCCTGTTCGTCGTCGCGCCCCTCAAATGCGGGGGCCGTCTCGATGAAACATCCAGCTTCCCTAAAATCAGAATTTTCTGACCATGCGGCTCAGCCGGAGAAACAGCCTAAAGCGGCGGCATCTCCGGTGACGCTGCGCTTATCCAACAATGAGCGCGCCCTGCTTGAGGAATGGGCGAAGGGCTCGTCCATGAGTGCCTATATTCGCAAGTGCCTGTTTGATGATCAGGAGACAAAGCGTAAGAAACGCCGCCGCCCTGAGCCTGTCGCTGATCAGAAGGCACTGGCTCAGGTGCTGGGGATGCTGGGCAGCTCGCGCATCGCCAACAATCTCAATCAGCTCGCCTTCCATGCCAATAGCGGTACGTTGGCCGTCGATCAGGACGTTATTGATAAAATCAATGAGGCTTACGGGCATGTCTGCGTATTGCGCACAGAGCTATTAAAGGCGCTTGGCACGAAGCGTCTGGATGAATGGGATGATGCCCCATGATTTTAGAAGGGGCGCAGCGCGGCGGCGCTATACGGCTGGCAGAGCATCTTCTCAACATGCATGACAATGATCATGTTGAGGTGCATGAGGTGAGTGGATTTTTATCGACTGACCTTCTTGGCGCTTTGCAGGAAGCCGAAGCGATCTCTAAAGGCACACGCTGCCGCCAATTCTTCTTCTCTGTCAGTTTAAGCCCGCCGCAAACAGAAAATGTCCCTAATAGCGTCTTTGAAACGGCCATTACCCGTATTGAAGAGAAGTTCGGCTTAGAAGGCCAGCCTCGCGCTATCGTGTTTCATGAGAAGAAAGGTCGCCGCCATGCGCATTGCGTGTGGTCGCGGATTGATGCCGCCCAAATGAAGGCAATCAATCTGCCGCACTTCAAGCGCAAGCTGACAAGTCTGGCCCGCGATTTATACATTGAACATGGCTGGGAAATGCCTGAGGGTTTTAGAGATGCTGCCCAGCGCGATCCTCTCAACTATTCCAATATCGAAGCCCTGCAAGCCAAGCGGATCAATAAAGATCCCAAGGTCATCAAACAGACCTTTCGCCAGTGCTGGGAAGCTTCCGATAGTCGTGCTGCCTTTGCAAACGCCTTGAAAGAGCATGGCTTTACTCTTGCCCGAGGCGATAGACGCGGCTTTGTCGCCGTTGACGGCAATGGTGAGGTTTATTCCATTGCCCGTTGGGTCGGTGAAAAAACAAAGACCGTTCAGGATCGCCTTGGTGATCTGCAAGGGCTTCCAAGCGTTGAGGAAGCGCGGCGGGTGCAGCTCAAAGATACCTTTGAGCATTCCACCTTTGCTGATCAGCCCTTGGTTGTTCCGCTTGATGAAGAGCGGCTTTCAAACAAAGAAAAGGTCAAACGCGAACCGGCGCATATTATCTCTTTCATTGCCGACAAAAAAGAGGAATTTACGCGCTCTGATGTTTTACGCGGGCTGGCGGACTTCATCGACAATCCGATGGAGCTGCATGGCGCGTTAGAATGTGCCCTTCAATGTACCGATCTGGTCAAACTCTCCGGGCACGGAACTGAGGCGCGCTATACAAGCGCTGAATTCCAAGCCTGTAAGCGCGATCTTATGCGCAGTGTTCGAGGGCTGGAAACTCGTTCCAGTCATCATGTTGATAGCGTCATTATTCAAAAAGCTATCGCTGATGAAAACGCTCACCTGGCTGAAGCCTATGGAGCCAGTTTAAGCGCCGAACAAGAGGATGCGATCAAGCACGCCCTGAGTGGCAATCAGCTATCTTCCGTTGTTGGTCTGGCTGGTGCGGGTAAAAGCACGATGCTTAAAAGCGCTAAATCAGCCTGGGAGAAACAAGGCTACCGCGTCATAGGCGCAGCGCTCTCTGGTAAGGCCGCAGATGGGCTGCAAAGCTCATCAGGGATTGCGAGCCGCACACTGGCATCACTAGAACATAGCTGGGCAAGCGGGTATGAGCGTTTAGATAAGAACACTGTCCTCGTCATTGATGAGGCTGGGATGATTGGCACGAAGCAACTAGCAAAATTCGTCCATGAAGCTGCGCGCTCTGGCGCAAAGATCGTTCTGGTTGGCGATCCTGAACAGCTTCAGCCTATTCAGGCAGGCACACCGTTTAAGGATATTGCTGGCAGCGTTGATACCGCCAAGCTGACAGAAGTGCGCCGCCAAAGGTTTGAGTGGCAGCGACAGGCCACACGCCTATTTGCAGATGGCAAAAACAAAGAAGCATTGTCCGCCTACCGTGAAAATGGGTGCATCATTCAAACCCGTGAGTCTGATGACGCCATCGCCAAACTGGCAGAAGGGTATTTGACCGATCAGGAACTCTACGGGGATGAAGCTTCAAGGCTAGCGCTTGCGCATCGCCGCAAAGATGTTCACGCGATAAATCAGACCATCCGTCACATGAAAAAAGCCGCTGGTGAGTTCAGCCATGAGGCGCTGCTCCATACCAGTCATGGCCCGCGCGCCTTTGCTGTGACAGACCGCATTGTGTTCACCAAGAATGATCGAACGCTTGGCGTGAAAAACGGCATGCTTGGCACTGTGGAAGCCATTGATGAGGGGCAGCTTACGATCCGCCTCGATGATGAGGACGGTCTAGAGCGCAGTGTGTGCGTTAACCCCTCAATCTATAGCGAGATTGACCACGGCTACGCCATCACAATCCATAAATCCCAAGGGGCAACGGTAGATCGCACCTTTGTGCTGGGCTCTAAAACAATGGATTCACATCTATCTTACGTGGCAATGTCTCGTCACCGCGAAGAAGCAAGGCTGTATGCTGACAAGGCTTCACTGCGCCGCCTTGAAAGAGATCGGGGTGCATCGAAATCGCAAAGACAAATTAGGCCAAGCCAGTCGATGCAACATTTAAGAAGGGTCTGAAAACTCTATCGACGAACTGCACTAAAAAGTAGCCGTTGGCAGAGCGGTGAAAAGATGCAATCTTGAGTTACAGTATTATTGATAAATATATCAATATTGAGAGCAGAAATGAGCAAGAACAAACTAACTCGAAAATCTAAAAAACCATACAGCGAAGCTGAAGACGATGAGAAAGTGTATCGTAACTGGACCAAAACACTCGGTCTCTTTGAGCGAGGAGAATATTCCGCCGCTGTATTAAGAGCTGCAATTTCGCTTGAGTTGATGGTAAATTTTGCAATCCGAGAAGAGCTTGTAGAAGAAAAAGGGCTTCCGCTCGATTTTGTAGACAAGTTACTAAAAGATGCAAATGGAATTACTAGGAAATACAACGGCATTTTTCTCCCAATTATGAAAGAGTATGAGGAATATGCAATTCTAAAATCTGTTTGGAAAAACAAAATCGAAAAAGTGAATGAGAGACGAAACAGAATTGCGCATGGTGGTGAGTTTGACAACAAAGCGCCTGTTTTAAATCTTCTTACCCTCACTCACGATTCTTTATGTTTGATTATGAATTTGTTTGGTTCAAAAAGAAAATTTCGAAAGCCAGAATAATTACTAAGTACAGGTTTTTATAATAATGCCCCGTACTTCAATACTTTTATTTGAACAAACATTATGGAGCAATCTTAGCAGCTCCAGAATATATGCACAGCTTCAAAGCCCGTTTCGATGACAATCACATCACTGATTGCCAAATCTCGCCCCATGGCTTCATAATCGATATAAAACCGCAGGCTGTCGGGAACTTCTGTTGTCTCTTCGGTCAAGTTTTCGGCAAATTCCGACAAGGATTTAAATTCGCCGTGATAGCGATCTGACAAAGCCTCTTCGGCAGTTTTAATATCTCCAAAATACTCGACAAGTTTGCCGCCTAGTTCTCCATGTTCCTCAAGAAAGGCAGCAAGTTTGGCGATATAGCCAATGTCTTCATATTCACGTATCCAGACACCTTCAAAGCCTTCATGATCATGGATGGCGTATTCTTCTGCCCCTTCAATGGGTGAAGTCTTCAAGATGTCAAGGATCGCACTGCGGATATCATCCGCCTCCTGACAGGCATCAATCCAACCGCCATGCAAGATGCCGTTATTGTATGAAGCCAAACAGGCTACATAGATTTGAATGTCTGAGTTTATCTCCTTCATGTTTCTCTCCGTTAGTAATGGGTTGCTCATGCAACCCTGCTTCCGGCCGAGGATGGAGATGGGAGGGGGCAAGGGAAATCGATGCTGAGTGGTGCGGGCGCAAGGTACTGAGCCACGGTCAGCGTCTATTTTCCTTGTGGGGAGAAAGAGGCAACGCCTCTTGGCTTCCTTACTAAATCAGGCCTAAAAAACTGAGTGTAGATGCTTAGAACAGGCCTGAAATTGAAACAAAAATTAACTCCAACTCTGACTTGGATTTCGACGTTGAAACCGCTCATAGGTGTCTTCTACCGTTTCGGCATCATCATGCCGGACTAGAGCTCTTTCATTGTCGAAAAATAACAATGATATTGTAAAATCATACTGTTCTGAAAAGATTGCCTGTTCTCGACATGGTTTGCCAAACCAAGAATTTGAACCGTGAATGATACTTCCAGTATGACCCTCCACGTTATTCCGATTGTTAGCAAGAGAAGTGGTGGGAACTGGGATTGGTGAGCGTCCTTGAGTTCTAAAAAACAGACCCGACTTTAATGCAGCTTCACTTGATCTTGCCCAAAGGATAAATTCGTCACGAGAAATTACTAGAACGGCTTGTTGAGCTGTGTAGCTTAGCCATCTCAATATACAGGCGATAAGCGAAACTCCATAACGTTTCGCGCACTCTGACAGCGCTTCTATTTCCGGAGCTTGATTGAAGTGCACTTGGTCACGAAAATCATCGAGTGGCATCAGCAGATTTGCCGCAAAGGTATTCGCTTCTCCTTCCAGTTTTGCATATTGAGAGTCCCACTTTGACATGTCTTCAATACTGCACATGAAGCCATTGGGGTGTTCAATGCGGTGCAAAAGATAGTGCCCGAATTCATGCGCGAGCGTGAAGTTTATACGCCCTTTAGAACGCATCCCGCTGTTGTAAAAAATACCCCAGCCCGATTTTCCTTTTGGTGCCTTCTTCATTGCACCTTCAAAACCCGGAAGATCTTTTCCCTTAATCAGGGTAATGGGATCATTAGGAAACTTTTTGTGCGAAATCTCTTTTGCGACTTCAGCAACATTTATTGGAAATCTTTGGAAGTTGGGGATTGCGTTTAAGATAATGGAAATATCAATCGCCCAACGTGTTGGAGAAATACGTTTGCTCAATCGTCATCATCCCAGAGGTCAACCATTTTTCGAACTTTGTTTTTGGTTTCCTCATTCATGTTTTGGTATTTTCGAAAAAACATCTCATCGACAGCATTGGATTCAGTCACGCGATCCTCGTCGTCGAGCAGATATTCAAGTGTGACACCTAGAGCTGCAGCAATCTTAGAGAGCTTTTCTGCTGAGGGGCGTGGCGGGTTCTTGTTTTCTAGTTCCCAAACATAGCTCTTGCTCGCTCCAGACTTTGCAGCAAGTTTGTCTAGCGTTAACTCGTTCTGTTTTCTCAGTTTTTGTATTTTATCGCCTAAGGCAGTTGACATCAGAATTCCTTAAAATCCCCATTGTTCGCTTTTCCGAACAATAACTCCTTGACTTCCGTTTTTCAAGGCATTATTTATTGTTCGGAGTAGCGAACTTTTTGTTTTGCGAAGCGAATCACAACTATAGGAGGTGTCAATGAAAAAGGGCCCTGATACTCATCATGTAGTTCCCAACCCAAAAGGCGGTTGGGATGTCAAGCGCGGCGGCGCAGCCCGTGCAACTAGCCATCACGACACAAAGCGGGACGCAATTGATCGTGGGCGATCTGTCAGCCGAAACCAGGGGACGGAGTTCCGCATACACAATAAAGACGGAAAAATTGCCGCAAGCGATAGTCATGGCAAAGATCCGTATCCGCCAAAGGGCTAAAGGAGAGAGGTATTGAAAAAAATACTCACAATTGATGGTGGAGGGATAAAGGGAACGCAGCCTGCAGCTTTTTTGGCTGCGTTGGAAGAAGATTTAGAGAAGCCAATCGCTGAATACTTCGATCTCATTTCTGGTACTTCGACCGGGGGAATTATCGCCCTTGGATTAGCAATGGGAATACCCGCAAAAAAAATACTGAAGCTATATGAAGAAAGAGGGCCATATATTTTTGGGCAGGCTTCAAACGGGAATTGGTTGCTGGATAGGACTAAAGGTGTTCATAAGTTTTTAAAGCACATTTTTAAACCAAAACACGATGCAGAAGTTCTTAAAACAGAATTGTTAGCTGTTTTTGGCAATCGTTTAATAGGTGAGGCTAAAACACGGCTTTTAATACCTGCCTGGGATGCAGATTCAAAGAGTGTTTACATTTTCAAAACGGCACATCACTCAAGATTATCAACTGATTATAAGAGGCCGGTTCTAGATGCTGCGTTAGCGACTGCAGCGGCTCCAACTTACTACAAAAGACACAAATCAATTGATGATGTCGGCCTTCTAGATGGGGGCGTTTGGGCTAATAACCCGGTGGGGATTGCTTCAATAGAAGCAATTACACTCTTAGGCTGGAAGCCAGATGAACTAAAAATTCTAAGTCTTGGTTGCGTTGATGAGGTGTACTTACTTTCTGAAAACCCAGGAATTGGAAGCTTAGGGCGTGGAATTATTGACCTCTTTATGGACGGGCAGTCCCGTGGAGCTTTGGGAACTGCAAGCCTGATCACAGATCATCCGCATTCAGGTAAATCTATTTATCGATACTCGCCGTCGGTGCCAAAAGGTTTTTTCTCACTCGACGACACCACAAAGATTAGTCGCTTAAAAGGACTTGGTTCATCTGCTGCACGAAGCGCTAAGCCTGAGTTGAGCAAAGTATTTTTTAACAACCCCATCGAGCCGTTTGTACCGGTTCATAAACTCAACGGAAAAAAACAATGAACCAGCACAGTCGACAAAAATTGGACGAAAACTCCTTGGCACGACGTTCCAATGTCTTTGGAATGCTTGAAGAAATTTGCCAAGATCTGGAGCTAACGCAAACACAGTTTGAAAGAGCGAAGAAAAGCTATGAAACCGTTGGCGAATGGCTTGCGGGATCGGATGATCCATTACTCAAAAATATCCAGGTGTATTTACAGGGTTCCGGTGCTCTTGGAACTTCTACAAAGCCAATAGGACGAGCAGAATTTGATGTTGATCTGATTGGGTTAGCAAAAGGTATCTCTACAGAAATTGAACCTGCAAAACTAAAGAAAGCAATTGGTGATCGGTTATTAGAAAATGGCAACTATAAAAAGATTTTGGAAGAGAAGAAGCGTTGTTGGAGGTTGAACTATGCAGGTGATTTCCATTTAGACATTTCGCCTACTATTTCTAATCCAGTTTGTCAAAACGGTGGAGAATTGGTTCCTGACCGGAAGCTCAAAACATGGCATCCAACCAATCCTCAGGCATATAAAAAATTGTTTGAGCGCCGAGCAGCGCTGCAACCTCACTTATTTGCATCGCTCGTAGCAAAACAAAGAATGGATGAGGCTAATGTTCAGCCTTTTCCAGAAAGAAAAGAGCATAAAGATGTTTTGCGTAGAACCGTGCAACTGTTAAAGCGACATCGGGACCATCATTTTTTGGATGTTCAGGCAGAAATAGCTCCAATTTCCGTCGTTATTACTACCCTCGCGATGCAATCCTATGAATATTGTGTCAAAAATTTTATGTTTGATGATGAGCTTCAAGTATTGATCGATACAATAAGGCTGATGCCACATTTCATCGGGCGATCTTATAAAAATGGAAAGGTCGTATACGAGATTTGGAATGAAACAACAGATGGCGAAAACTTTGCAGAACGTTGGAATACCGAACCAGAACGGGTAAAGGCCTTTTTTGAATGGCATGAAAAGGCATTAAATGACTTTGAGGCATTGAGAGATGTTATTGGCTTAGATACCGTCGTTACGGGTATGCAAAAAAGCTTTGGCAAAGAGGTTGTTGGGCGTGTTTTAGCCGCTCGAACCGAAAAAGTATCTTCTGCACGAAAAAGTAGTGGGCTGTATGTTGTTCCAGCAATCGGGCTATCTACCGAAATAGCAAGCGCTGCGACTCCAGTTCGCCAAAATGATTTTTTCGGTGATTAATGTGAAGGGGAAGCCTGGCAGAAAAGATTTAAGTCTGGCTCAACAACACATGTTTCTGAGCGCAAATCCTATTGTTGTAGGCCATGGTCAGTTAAAACATACAGCACTTGTTTGGGACATTACTGTTAAACCCACACCATTGTCACGAGCGTATTCTGTGAGTTTAAAATACAAACCGAATGGCACTCCTGAGGTTTTTGTCATCGACCCAGATATTCAGTTGTTAGCGGGTGATCGTAATATTCCTCATGTTTACAATGATCCATTGAGATTATGTTTGTATCTGCCTGGTAGTGGGCAGTGGCATCCAAGTAAGCGTATTGATGAAACAATCGTTCCATGGACATTTGCGTGGCTCTACTATTTTGAAGAGTGGCTTGTATCTGATGAATGGAAAGGCGGTGGAGTACATCCTAGTGATGAGGATGATTCTCCACTAAACAGGCACCTACGGAGATCCGTTCGATAACTGAACCGAGGGATGCAACGGGGGCTATGCCCCCTTGCCAAGATCGTTTTGTAATACAAAACACAGCTTGCAGTGCGCCGATATTTAAATAATCAGCACACCGTCATTGTTAACTGTGTCAACCAGCAGGCTTACATCTGTACTAATCGTTGTGTTGCCTTGCAGTCTGACAACGTTGTCCCAACCATGAGTACCAGCAGTACCATCACGGTCCACTTGAATAGTGGTGTTATACCCCTGCGCAACATTCACAAAGTCGCTAAGGTTATGAATTGAGGAATTATATCCCACTAGCAAAGCGGAAATATCAACCTGGTCTTCGCTTTCTAGGAAATCATAGATGTAAGACATCTCATGATTTAGAAGTGAGCCCTCTTCGGCAATGAAATCATCAGCGCCGTTGCCACCCCACATGCGGTCACTGTCTTGATCAAATGTAAGCGTGTCATCGCCGTCACCGCCATACATACGGTCAATGCCCGCGCCGCCAGTTAGGTTGTCATTGTCTCCATAACCGTACAGATAATCAGCACCATCATCACCAAAGAGGATGTCGGCATCTTCTTCACCGCGCAGGATGTCATTACCGTCGCCACCATAGACCGTGTCTATACCCGCACCAGCGTAGATTTCATCATTCCCACCGCCTGCGTAAATGGTGTCATCCCCTGCATCACCAGTGATGTAATCAACCCCATCGCCACCATGAAGAACATCGTCACCATCGTTTCCTGAAATGGTGTCATCACCGTCGCCGCCATAGATCGTGTCTATACCAGCATCGCCATAGAGTTTGTCGTTGCCTCCATAGCCGTAGATGGTGTCATCACCGTCCGTTAGGCCGTTATAGTTTCCGCCGCCACGAATGATGTTGATGTTGTTATCACCATGAAGGATGTCGTTGTAAGAAGATCCTGTAATGTTTTCGATGCTTACTAATGTCGCAACATTGTTATCGCCATCAGTGGCCGTGCCTGCTGCAAGATCGACGGTAAGCCCAACATTCCCAGCATGCATGTAATCACGCCACCAAACACGGTCTGTGCCATCGCCGCCGTCGAACAGGCCAGTGCCGCCATAACCACGAAAAACATCATCCCCAGCTTCACCAAAGGCGGTATCACCCTGGTCGCTATAAATCAGATCATTACCATCACCCGCGTAGTAGGTATCGGTGCCATTTTGACCGCGCAATTCATCATTACCTGCTCCGCCATAAAGCGTGTCATTGCCGTCATAGCCGTAGATGAAATCATCTCCATCCTCACCGCGAAGAACATTGTCCCCCGTGTCACCAGTCAATGTGTCGTTTCCGGCTGAGCCAGTAACATCTTCAATGCTGATAAGGGTATCTGAACCGCCATCACCATCATCAGAAGCCACACCATTGTAAAGATTTACATGCACGGCATTCGCAGCTGCAGAATAATCGGCAACATCTAGGCCATCGCCGCCGTCAAGCGTGTCATTACCAACACCGCCTATCAGCCTATCGCTGCCAGTCTCGCCGTATAAAGTATCGTCGCCTTCATCACCGACAAGACGATCATTTCCTTCACCCGCATAAGCAATATCAACGCCAAGTCCGCCCTCCAAGGTATCATGGCCAATGCCGCCATTTAGGTGGTCGTCTCCGTCACCACCTGCAAGAAAGTCGTTTCCGGCATCTCCATTCAGGGTGTCATCACCATCCATCCCATACAGAACGTCAAAACCGTCACCGCCATTTAGAGTATCATGTCCAGATCGGGCATAGACAGTGTCGTCCCCGTCCAGCGCATTGAAAATCTCATTTGTACTATCTAGAACGCCGTAAATAGTATCGGCAGAAGACGTGCCATCAATGTCTTCGTTTGCTTTGTGTAATACACCGCCAACAAATGAATCTACACGCTCAAAATCGGAGAGAACGATCCCAGTACTTGTTGTGACCAATAAATTATCAGTAGTGATGTCCGAATTTGCTCGGAGATAAGTTTTATATGACTCTAGCTCGGCTGCGAACAATTGATATTGTGCTTCGGTATCGAAATGTATTTCTAGAGTGTCACGCCCTGTTCCTGCATAGTAGTTATCTGCGTTAGACAAGTTACTGGCGAGATAATGACGAATAATATCATTGCCTTCTCCCCCAGAGATTACATCGACTCCTGCGCCGCCAGACAGGATATCATTGCCTTTACCGCCCTGTAGATCGTTGGCAATGGCATCTCCTGAAATCTCATCAGCATGATCAGACCCAATGATGTTTTCGATACTCGTTAAAGTATCTACATCACCTAAGTTGTTTTCTGCTGTGCCCGCGACAAGATCAATTTTTTGCTGGGTGCTTTCGTCAGAGTAATCAGCGGTATCAGTGCCAAGGCCTCCATTGAGGATATCACTACCTAAACCTCCGTTGAGGAAGTCATCTCCATCTTCACCATTTAGGGTATCATTACCGCCATAGCCAAAAGCCAAGTCATTCCCAGCACCGAGGTTGATTAGATCTACGACAGATCCCAATAGTGTGCCAAAAATAAAATTGTCTGTATTATCTGGAGTATTATCTACGACAAACTCAATATTTTCGAAGTCAGAAGCGTGTAATCCGAAATCAAATTTATAGCCATTTCCCGCGCTAACAGATGGATCTGAAAGTTCTTGGGTGTATAGAGTGAATTCTCCAAGTTGTTCGGCAAGTGTCCGCTTTTCTTCACGTGTCATTGAGCTTGCACCCAAAGATTGATCAGAAACTATTCGCAGTGTGTCTGTTCCAGAACCACCATAGTAATAATCTGTTCCGCCATTCGTTAGATTATAAACGAGAACATCATCACCTGCGCCGCCAGAGACGATATCGTCGCCTTCACCGCCATCAAGCAGACTGTCATCACCGAAACCGCCATAAATTGCATCATTGCCTGCGCCTCCAGTGGAGGTATCATTCCCATTTCCTAGGTAAATACTCTCCGCATAATCACTGCCCGTGACGTCATCGTCACCACCATAAAGATATAGACCATCTTCGAAGTCATTATTACCAGCAGAGGAAATATCGATAACCTCATCTGCCTGAGAGCCATAAAAAGACTTAGCAATATAAGAATTGTTACTCGTCACAAGTGAAGGTGAGGGCAAATCAGATAAGAGGCCACCATAAACAGATTCCACGACACCTACGGTAGACCCTAAAATTTCCTTATTAAATGTAGGCAAATTTGTAAGGTATTGATTATTTAAAGAAGCACTCCCATCTCCAACATTGTAGTACCATTTAAGGCCATCACCGACGTCTTGGTGATTGTGAGTGATAACAACGTCATTGAATGTAATCGTACCCAAACTTCCAATCGTATAAACTACATCATATGAGTAAACTTGTGTTGTTGGTGTGTAATTTACAAGCAACTGATTTTGAGAAAAAGAAACTGTAATATCGTTAGAGGATATAGTCTCAGGCACAATAATATTTGTTTGTGTTTGGTGGATACCCATTACATTTTGATAGAAATTGTCATTCCCACCAGAATAGTGATAAGCGCCGTTCCAGTTGTAAATATCATCATCACCTGTTCCAGAATAGAAATCCCATAGCCCACCGGAATCTACTGTAGAATTATGGCTGATTGTATCGCCAGCATTTGTTCCGACAACAATGCCAAATTGATTATTATATTGATCTGTTAGACCACCACTACTCACGGTCTTATTTGCTATATCAATAGTGATACCTCCACTATTGTAAGTGGAGTAGTCCAATATGTGATCGTTATTATGAATACCAGTGGGGATAATGGAACTATAGTTGTTTCCCATTGTTTCAGCAGAAAAGATCAGCTGCGCGCCGTTGGAAGTATTAAACTCCTCAACATTCTTGAGCGAAGTTCCGGTATCAAGCAAGAACGATCCGTCGTCCTTCCAAAGTATATTTATTGCTGAGGTATCAGAAGTATAAGTAGGGCTATTAAAAAACGTATCTTTAATCGAAACAATGTCGTGACCTGTTCCGCCATCAACCTCATTCACTAGGCTATTAATAACAAAATCATCATCAAAGTTCGTGCCAATTATATTTTCGATGTTTTCTAACGTGTCAGTTTTACCAAAACCATCGATAACAGATAACGCCGTTAAATCGGCAGTAATGCTGGAGCTGTCGGTGCTATAATCAACGGTGTCGATACCAGCCCCACCAAAAAACTGGTCTGATCCGTCTCCACCAATCAAAATATTGTTTTGGCTATTTCCGATTATGAATTCGTCGCCACTATTCCCGGTTACATTCGGGTTTTCGTCATTCACCGTAAACACATCTGAGAGAGCGACGCTTCCAGTTATTGCATCCCACTCGACATCGCCTAACAGTCTGGTATCTATCTGGCGATGTATTGTCACACCTGAAACAGTATTGTTTGCAAGATCAATATTTGAGTGTGTTACAGAGCCGGAAGTAATAAATAAATATTTTGAGTTAAAGCCGCCTGCGGGATCAAAATGATCTTCGATATCAACAATATCACTCAATATATTTACAGGTGTTCCCCTAATTTCCAGATCGTTCCCGGCTTTTGCTAGATAGAGGCCATTCAGATTAGATCGACCATCCATAACAATATTATTCCATGAAGATGTGTCTTCATCTTTTGTAATATCTAGAAGAGCCCCATCCTGCACGATGATAAAGTCATTTCCAGATTTATCGTGGAAAGTCAGCCTTTCCGGCTGCCCAGAGAAAACAGTCATTATTACATCTTGATTACTATCCAGTAGATGTTGATAACCAGCTAGACTCGTGTCACCGACGTATGTACCAGTTGGCAAATTATCTGCGATATTGATGCCTTGAGTTGCTAGGACAGATATTATTACTGAATTACTATTTGGGCCATGCAGGCCAACGCCATACAAATAGCCGGTATCAATACTCATAGTGTTGTCTTGGGGGCCAAGATTGCTTACATACTCAACAGCATTGTCCCAAAAAACATCTTCATCGATACTACTGGTATCTACTGAGATCAAACCTTTATCAGCGGGTTGCAAGTCGCCTGGGTCGTTTAAATCTCCATCGCCGTTTTTATCTAGTGCATTGCCTTCAAAGGTATAAGAAGCATCGTTAACTACTACCAACTTATCAGTCACAGCAATTGGCCCTACTTGAATAAGACTTGGGCCAGCCTCAATTAGTTTGTGAGTATAGGTTTGTGTGGTCAAATCATCGTTTGGCGCTTTCACCAAAAACAAATGATCATAAACTGTCCCATACAAATTCGCAGATGTTCCAATATAAATCTTCGTCATAATGTGTTCTCACTTACTAGATTTTACAATCTACAGAATTTACGCAAATTTTTTCGACAGCATCTTCTTCATCGTAATAAATATAAATTTTAAAGGATCCGAAGTTTGTTGATCCAGGAGAAAGAAACCGCCCTATATAGTTCCAAAAATTGGTATAGTAATATAACTGCCAGCCCTCATCGGGATTTTTTGCAGAGGTAGAGCTACCTAATTTTTCTACCAAAATAGCATCAACATCATTTTTGACGGCCCCCTTGGGGAAAATTTTGTTTATTGCTTTTTGCAATTCAACAGCATTTTTGTAGTCTTCAAATTTAAATTTGCTGACATCAAAATCTGGATGCTTTGGATCCGTTACTTTGAATGGATTGCAGGCCGTAACCACAAGTGCTGTAAGTGTAATTAGTAATATTCGCTTCATTTCTGCCTTCATAAATAAATTAAGAAAATACCTACATACAAAAGCACGTGTATAAGTATTAATATAGATTGTTTAAAATATTTGTTTGTGTTGTATTTATAGAATGCGCTGAAATGCACGTAAGAGAGCTATCTTCGATATTGAGGATAAGCAAAGAAATTCAAATTATCTTGGGATATTAGACTGGCTTAACAGCTGGGCCTGATGGTTTGTTTCCATCGGAATCTAGGCCTTGTACACGCCGAAATAGCGCATCAATTACTTTCTGATTACCAGACAGTATAGCTACATCAAGCGGATCACGATTAAAGTTGTCTTTAAGACTTAAATTCACACCTGGCCGATCAAGCAGAAATTGTACCATTGTTAGGTTACCTTTGGCGGCAGCAATATGCAGGGCTGTAAGGCCCTGTTGGTCGGTCTGATGAATAGCGTTCGCGTCGGTTTCTAACGCTTGCCTCGCTTGATCAATATCATTCTGAAGCGCTCCTAATACAATATCTACCGCGCTGTCATCTTGAAGTAATTCTTCAATATTATCCATTTCTTGGTTTTTGTTTTTATTATCTTCATTCATCTTTAAACATTCCATCGGAAGTTGTCGACAAATTCATTTGTTATTTTATCTTCATTTAACTCCATTGATATTCGCCCGGTTTCAGGGTGTGTTCTTGCCATTATTAAGAACCGCTTTTCTTCATCTTCTTCGGATAAAAAGTTATTGAAACGCGTGGCAAGCAGTGAGCTGAATACTAGCCAGATCCGTTTCGCTTGCTCATCTTCATCACTGCCGCCTAGAACCATCCGCATATCTTGAACATCTTCATTCAACACTTGTTTTACGTACAGGCGTAGCTCAGTTCCAATGGTTAGAATTCCGCTATAGCGTTCCAGATTCCAATCACCTGTCTCTTGCCAAGAGGCTTCATTGTAGCGGAAATAATGGCACACAAAAAATCCAGAATTTGGAAAGTGCGTGGTCACAAGGTGCCAACGCTGCTCGTGCCGCTTGCCAGACCAACAACCCTCTACGAGTTTAAGCATAGTAAAAAACGTTGATCGATCTGTTTCAGAGGCTTCGGTTTTTAGCAGTTGATGGAATGGTGAGAAGAACTCTTCAAATGCTGAACCGATCCGTCCAACTGTACCGAGCGTTGTTAGATTGTTTGCCTTTGCAAATTCATCCCGTGCAAGCGTGTCGGGATGAGTAAGAAATTCAAACACAATCTTAAACTTAGCATCACCAAGCGAACTTTTGCGCGCAGCCCAGCTCTCTAAATCCTGACGGGTGAGTAACGGTGCGTAATCTGTGGTTTCAGTTTCTGTGACGCTAAGAATTTCAGAACGGATAGCTTGCCATTTTCGTCCGGTAGCAAGGGAGTAATCGACTAGTATTTTGAGAGCTTGATCTTTTTCAAAATTCGCGAATGATCTTGGCTGATTGGCTTGTTCAATAGTCACGCTCAATCTTTTTGCATCCTTTTGCATCTCCTAGAACGCGCAATGGTCTCAACTAAAGCGGCTGCATTTCGCAGCACTTCCTATTTAGCTGGAGGGCTTTAGATGACCGAAAACACTCATAAACTACCCGGCAAGGATATGCCGGAATTAACCCGGTTTGAAGACAAACCAAAGTCACCCTTTGCCAATCAAATGTTGCTGGTCACCACAGCGATGTCAGGTGCCATGCTTGGCGCTGCGACCTATCATCTCGTCGATGTTGAAACGGCTATTGATGCCGTAAAGGCGCTAGTGATAGCGGCGAGCGGGACTTGTGTTGCTTATGCAGTTGGTAAGCTTGCAATTGAAAAAGGCGCGCCCCTTTCTGCGATTAATTTTCCAGGTGCCAAGGCCGTTAGCACGTTATCCATTCTAGCGGTTGGGGCAGGCCTTTTTGCTTCGACTTATTCAGGGCTGACGATTTCTAAGGTCGATGAACTGCGTCTTTCGCGGTTCGGTACGGAGCTTTCGGAATTCATTGATGCACAAGATGAGCTAGCGAGCAGAGCCGGTCGCACCGGTCCGGCGCTCAAGGCTGTCGTATCCGATTTACAGCAAAAGACAGCCTGCGAACTAGCTAATTCTTGTATTTCGCTTAGAGGCAATGGTGGCCGTGGGACGGTCACCAAAATGCTGGAGAATAAAACAGCGCGCGCTGAGGGCATTCTCGCAGAATTTGAGTCTGGGCAAGCTGTGCGCACCCTAGCAAGTTCTCAAATTACCAAGCTTATGTCTGAGTATGACACGACGCTAGAAAACTCAGACCTTTCGCTAAAGCAGCGCCGTAAATCTCTTCGTCAAATCGTCGGAAAAATCAGGCGGGCGCTGAACATGCTTAAAGAAGCATTGCCTATTTCCTTGTTGGAAGCATATGCAAACGAGCTTCAAGAAGGTGTTGAGATTGCAGGCCGCCCGGTGGCGACGCAAAACCTCAATGGTGTGTTTCGTGCCCATGGTAATGCACTGGCGGAAGTGATCGAAAGCCTTGAAGCGAAGGATCTCATTGCACCTGTATTTCCTGCGAAAACGGGCGTAACGCAAACCTTTGGCTTCATCGGGCATTTCCTCCCAATTGCCGCGATTATTGCGGTGTTGGAACTCGTGTTTCCAATCACGATCTGGCTCTACACCTATTTCACTCTCTATTGCCGCCTGGACGGCATTACTCCGTCCAAGCTGACAGAAGAGGATGACGAAAAAGGCCGCAATCTTGATCTGCGAGAAGCTGATGAAGCCTTAGAGGGAAATGTCGTCGATCCTTCCAAACTGAATGGCCGCCGTCCGCGTGGTCGCCCGCGCATTCGCCCTGCGGCTGAGTAAGGAGAGGTCACACCAATGAATGATTTTTCAAACCTTCCCATCAGCGGCGCTTTGGTTTTGAGCATTGCGATCTATGCAGGTGTCTCGCTGATAATCACAGGCCCCTTGGTGGCTGATCGTTCCATTAAAAGGATTGGCTGGAGCCAAATGTGTAGAGCAAATCTGAACGCAGAAATCTCTGCGCGTAAAAGCCCTAGCCGCGTTGTTCCGCGTCTGGATTGTAACTCTTTGCTGGGGGTGTTTTCTCCAGACCTGCGCAGGGTTTGTGAACAGCATGGCAATCCAGATTTTGGTGCACCCTTTACAGGGATAATGCGCCAGCAAGAGGCTTATCGCCGCGAGGCTGAAGAACAACGCTTATCGCAGGCGGCGTCTCAAAGTGCCTCGCGCTGTGACTGCGCAGCCACCCTTGTTGCCAGCAATAAAATCTCATGGGCCAGCTATGCAGGCTCCATGCGCCTCATCTCTCCGCCGGAAGTCTCCCGCCTGTCTTCAGAGCTTACCCGTGCGCTTCATTCCCCTCACTGCCAGCGGAAAGGATGAGATCATGATCATTGGATCTGTTGATGTGATTGATGGGGCTGTTGTCACCCACCGCGATAGCTATCTCCTGAGCCACTTAACAACGGTAAGCGTGCGCCGTCCTTACATGGCAAGTGGCATGTTGTTTTCGTGTTCGCTGACAGGGTACGGCGTTGCCTTCATTGATCTTTTGTATTGGCACGAAGTGCTCACCCTGATCGCAATCAGCGCAGCACTTGTTTGGGGCGGGCTAAAGATCGGGCAGCTCACTTTGCTCTCACGCGATTTACGCGGCAGTGAATTAGCCTCTGCCATTTGGGGTGATCATAAAAGGCTGCAAACCATCCGCCGCGAGATTGTGAGCGCGCTTAAAAATTCAGGAGGTCATCATGCCTCCTGAACAAACAGGCGCTCGTAAAATCTGGCGCATTAATATGCTCCAGCTCCATAGCCTCGTTTGCGCATTTTTGGGCTGGATAAGCTGGCCGGATCGCTTCGTCAATCTTGGCTGGGGTTTTCTCTCTATCATCATGTGGATGGCGGCAGTTTTAAGTTTCGCCGCCGCCTTGCGCGAGATGTATGGGGCTTATCGCCGGGACAAGGTTGTCGCTGAATACAAGGCGCAAGGCCGCACGCAACGCTCTGCTCAAATGGCGGGAAGCGATAAGCTTAAGAATGCGGGGATGCGCTGATGGCTAAGAACGTCAAACGCATTCTGGGCTGTGATGATGGGAAGTTGATATTTGCGCCCAAACATTCCCATGCGCTTTTGCTGAGCGCATCGGGAGAAGGAAAAACGATCTGCGGGGCGATGCCGTGGCTGTTATCACTCATCGCTGAAAAAAAACGCGCCATAATCGTTACTGACAGTAAGGAAGGCGAAATTGCTGCCCAAGCGGCCAGCCTTTGCGCGCTTCATGGGCGTAAAGTTGCTGTCATTGATGATTTTGGGATTCATAGGCTTGAACCAAATCTGGCCTGCAATCTCAATCCGTTTGGCGCGTTGGTTTCAGCGTTTGAAAGCGCGCCCGGTGAGCTGATCTTCTCCATTGATACGGCTTGTCAGGCGGCCATTCCTGAGCCGCGTGATGATGCAAAAAATCAGTATTTTCGGGATGAGCCGAGAACACTAATTGAGTTTGCTATCGCGGCACTTCTACAGCGCGGCTACTGCACACCCGGTGCGGTGTGGTCGATGCTGGCGCACACAGAAATGCTCATGCAGGCAGCCAGCCTTCATGCCGATGAGGGGGATGAATATCTGGGCGCTTTAGCTGCTCATGTGCTGGGTATGTATGAGCATGAGCATTTTCAGATGCATCGAAGCGCAGCTCTGAAAGCGATGCGGATTTATTCTTCCAGCTCGCATCTACACATAGCGGGCGTTGACGCTGATCTCACCCATGAAGATCTCATCCGTGAAAACTACATCGTGTTTCTGTCTGGGCCTGTACGCCATATGGAGCGGCTGGGCATTCACTATGCGCTGCATTTGCAAAGCTTCATGGAGGTGGTGCTAACAGGCGCGCACGGCCCTGTTACCTTCATATTGGATGAGTTTACAAATGCGCCCTTGCGCGCGCTTGTCTCCCAGCTCACCACCATGCGCGGCTACGGCGCAAACTGTTTGATCATTGCGCAGTCTTATTCCGAAATTGAGCGCAAGTACGGGAAGCTTGAAGCCCAAACCATTTTAGAAAACTGCGTCATTCGTCAGTGGTTCGGGTTTTCTTCCTATGATGAGGCTGAGCGTGTTTCGAAAGCTATTGGGGAAACGCTCAGTGTAACCTCTAGCCTTGGTACGGCATCGGATAAGGTCGAGTTCTCTGGCAATTATGCCGTACAAAAAGAGCGTCTTTGGTCGCCCGATATGCTGATGGGTTTGCCGCCTGATGAGCAAATCATCTGGGTGAAAGGTGTTTGCTTTATTCACTGCCAAAAAGTTGCGCAAAACCAACTAGCGCCATTTTGCCATGAGCTTGCACCCAATCCTTTGGAAGGTGGAACGCTCGCGCCTGATCCGCGTTTTAAATTGCCTGCTTCAGGAGGCGTATCATGAAACCACGTCTCATTCGCCTGAGCTATTTTACTTGGCTGATTATCCCTGCCGCTGTTTGGGGCATTTATGCCCTTTACGGTCTGCCGCACATGCTCTGGTCTTATCGGTGGGTGGGGCCGAACAGCGCTGTTTATTTTGATCAGCGCCATAAGACCGAGTGCCATTTTATCGGCCCTTACGGCGCGTTCACTGTGCGAGCACATCAGGGAAGCTGCGGCTGGGTCGTGCGTCTGTTCAAGAAAACGGAGGCGCGCTGATGTTTTCGTTATTCAACAAGGCGAACCCAGGGCGTGCTGGGCTTCCATTCAAGATCATAGATTTGCGTCAGCTCGATACGGGTGAGGGTTTTAAGCACATCAAGAACGGTGGCTTCATCCACTTCACCATCTCTGATTTGCTGATCGCAATGATCTCTGGGTTGAGGCTCAATGTTAAAGGGTGCAATCGCCGCCCAATAACCTCGGTAATCCATTGGCTCAAGCCAACTCACAATATCATCTATGTATTTGAATTCTTTCATGCCTTGAAAATATCACGGCGAGTTTTTGGGATGCAAAAAACAAACTGGAAAGGGCTATCAGCATGACTTCCAGTATCACCAAGACATTGAGAAACGAGTTTGAAAACGCTGCTTTAAACCATGTCGCCAAGAAACACCTACGCGGCAATGAGTGGAAAGCCTTTCAGGAAATAACTGAGACGTTTGAGAAAAAACGCCAGCAAGAAAAGAACGCCTACCGCGATGAATATGGTGAACGCGTTCGACGTACTGAGAAATATCTGATCGATAAGGCGGGAGAGAAAAAACGCGATTTCAAACATCGCTGGTTTGGACAGGATAAATTTAGCCGCTCTGCCATTCAGGGGCAGGCACAGAAAATCGTCCGTCAGCAACATCGCGCCCACCTTGAGGCCCTCAATGAACAAGAGCGTGACAGCAAAGATGCCTTCCTAACCCGTATCGATAAGCGGGAGCTGATGCGCGAGAAAATGAAACAGGATTTTGCGCAGGCGGTAGATCGGCGTAGCGGTATGGAGCGCCGCCGATCTACGCCAAAGCCAGCCCTCTCGCGGGATCTCGTCTAAACGCCAAAATCACTTGAAGATTGAATGAGTTATTCCTTGCAAAAATAGGAATAATTACCTACTATGTTCCTCTTATGTTCTAGTTAAAGGGAAGGAGGACATATGCGGTAAAAAACAAAAGAAAGCGGAGCATAGAGATGAAACAGAAAGGCCCTACACAACCACCACAAACCACTAGTGCAGCGCTGCCTGCCAAGCGCACATTGATTTGCGATTTAGAGCAGTTCAGACCCTACCTAGAAGAAGCCAATTTAAGCAAAGCGCAGGAAGAGGAATTCCTGCAAACCCTCTGGAGTATCATCTCCAGCTTTGTCGATCTTGGGTTTGGAATTCACGACCTGCAAAAGCTCACAGAGCCCGATGAGTTTGTAGTTGATTTGAATGCCTATCTGCTCAGCGATCAGTTAAACTCTTACCCATCATTCAAAAACAAATTTGACGCAGTAAGAAGCGGCAAACCTGAAAGCGCCTCAGCGCTCCAGGTGGAGGGGTAGTTATATGAGTGAGAAAACACAAAAGGCTGTCATCTATTGCCGTGTCTCTTCCAAGAAGCAAACCGCTGATACGAGCGGGCTGCATTCTCAGGAATATCGCTGCCGTGAGTTTGCCAATGAGCGCGGCTATGAAGTGGAAGCTGTGTTTCCTGATGATGTTTCAGGTGGCGGGGATTTTATGAAGCGCCCCGGCATGGTCGCGCTTCTTGCCTATCTCGATGCCTTTCCGCAGCATGATTATGTTGTGATCTTTGATGATCTCAAACGCTATGCCCGTGATGCCGAGTTTCATTTGAAATTGCGCCGAGAGATGATGGCGCGCAATGCCCGCCGTGAATGCCTGAACTTCAATTTTGAAAATACGCCGGAAGGCAAATTCATTGAAACCGTGCTTGCCGCGCAAGGGGAGTTAGAGCGCACACAAAACCGCCGCCAGGTTATGCAGAAAATGACCGCGCGTGTTGAGCAGGGTTTTTGGGTGTTCCGCGCTCCGGTCGGATACAAGTACGTCAAATCCTCACAAGGCGGCAAAGTGCTGGTGCGTGATGAGCCCATAGCTTCCATCCTGCAAGAAGGACTGGAAGGCTTTGCCTCTGGCCGCTTTGCCACCCAGACAGAATTAAAGCGCTTCTTAGAGCGTCACGCTGAATATCCTAAAGACCTGCCTAATGGTGAGCTGCGCCCTTACACCATCACGCGGCTTTTAAATAAGGCTGTCTATGCAGGCTATGTCGAAGCCAAGGAATGGAATGTCTCTCTTCGAAAGGGAAAGCATGAAGGGCTGATCTCGTTTGAGACCTTCCAAAAGATTCAGCACAATTTAGAAACAGGTGGCTACGCGCCCACGCGCAAAGACATCAGTGAAGATTTTGCGCTGCGCGGGTTTGTGGCCTGCGGCAACTGCGGACAAAACTTCAAAACCGTCTGGTCAAAAGGCAAATACAAAAAGTACCCGTACTATCGCTGCGACAATAAGAAGTGTGGTAGCTACGGCAAGTCGATCCCCCGCGCTAAAATCGAAGGGGAGTTTGAGGAGGTCGTGCGCTCGCTCCAGCCTTCTAAGAATCTAATTGTGCTTGCTCGCGCCATGTTTAAGCACGCATGGGATATGCGCAGTGAACAGCTTCAAGAGAACAAGCTTGCCCTCAAAAAAGAAATTCACAGCGTCAACAAGCAAACAGAGAGTTTGCTTGAACGCATCATGGAGGCATCCAACCCCACGGTGATCAGAGCGTACGAGGATAAGATTACCCAGCTTGAGAAAAACAAGCTGGTTCTGGCTGAAAAACTCCAAAATGGGGAGCCTAAAAAAGGCACCTACGAGCAATTCATGGAACTCTCCATGAAGTTTCTCGCAAACCCTTATAATATCTGGGCTTCTGGCAATTTTAAGCTCAAAAGATTGGTGCTTAGACTGGGATTTGCAGACAAAATTTCTTACACCCGAAATGAGGGGTATGGAACACCAAAAACGTCCTTACCATTCAAGGTCTTAGGTGATATTTCTGCGAGGAAAGAAACGATGGTGCTGCCGGAGAGATTTGAACTCTCGACCTCTCCCTTACCAAGGGAGTGCTCTACCCCTGAGCTACGGCAGCATCGTTTGGGGACCAGTTTCTGGTCAACCCAGCGTCGGCAAAACAAGTGTTTTGGGACGTAAGTGCTGGCCCCGAGCAGCGTGGCCGCCCGGAATGAGGGGGCTTTTGCCATAAGCGGTCCGGGGACGCAAGCGCCGTTTGCGATTTTTTTCAGTCTATCTGGAAGAGCGGAGGATCCACTGTTTGGTTTTCATCGGCAATGCCGCCGATCCGTTCAGATTTCCTTGGTTGCGGGGCTGTGGATATTTCAGGCAAGAGTTCCTTTCCTGTGGGAACAAGTCAGGATAGATGTCCTTTGTATAAAGCCCTTGAAGGGCGGCTGATCCCAATGCCTTTGACCTGGCGTGCGGACCCTTGATAGGTTGCGATCCTCTTTTAATGCACAAGCCAAGCCATGAGTGAAAAAGACAAGCCAAGCCAGGATGTTGCGAAACAGGAAACCGGGGCCAGCGCAGCTTCAAAACCAGGCGGTGCAAAGACGCTACCTCAAAGCCGCGAGGACCGGCTTGCCGAAGCCCTGCGCGCAAACTTGCGGCGGCGGAAATCAGCTGCGCGCAAATCCAAGGCGGATTAAACCTGCCGATCCTTAGCAAGAGCTTGCGCCATCGGCGAGACTGCGCCAATGGCCTGCCTTGCAAGGGCCATAAGTTGCGTGTAGATCGCACCTCTTAGATAAGAATTCTTGGGAACGCCGCGGCTTTGCGGCTTGGGTTCGGGGAAAGACATGGACAGCATTAAAGTCACCGGCGGCGCGGAGCTGAACGGCATCATTCCGATTTCTGGCGCCAAGAACGCCGCCCTGCCTTTGATGATTGCGGCCCTTTTGACCGACGAAACCCTGACGCTGTCGAACGTGCCGCGCTTGCGCGACGTTGCCCAGCTGATGCAGATCCTCTCCAATCACGGCGTTGATTATTCGGTCAACGGCAAGCGCACCGGTCAGGACGATCTGGCTGGCCAGACCCTGAACCTGACAGCCCGTGAGATCGTGGACACGACGGCGCCCTATGAGCTTGTGTCCAAGATGCGCGCCAGCTTCTGGGTGGTTGGCCCGTTGGTTGCCCGGATGCACGAAGCCCGCGTCTCGCTGCCGGGCGGCTGTGCGATCGGCACCCGTCCCGTGGACTTCTTTATCCAGGGCCTTGAGGCTCTCGGTGCGGATATTGAAATCGAAGGCGGTTATGTCGTTGTGAAGGCACCGGGCGGTTTGACCGGCGGCCGGGTCGAATTCCCGCGTGTGTCTGTCGGCGCAACCCACACCATCATGATGGCAGCGACCTTGGCGAAAGGTGAAACCGAAATCGTCAATGCCGCCCGCGAACCGGAAGTGGTTGATTTGGCCCGTTGCCTGAAGGCGATGGGCGCAAAGATCGAAGGCGAGGGGACCTCGACCATCCGCATTCAGGGCGTCCCGCGCCTGCATGGCGCGCACCATGCCGTCGTCCCGGACCGGATCGAAACCGGCACTTATGCCATGGCTGTTGCCATGACGGGCGGTGATGTTCTGCTGCAGGGCGCGCGGACCGACCTTTTGGAAAGTGCTTTGGATACGCTTCGCCAGACCGGTGCTGAAATCACCGCGACTGGTGAAGGTCTGAAGGTCTATCGCAACGGCAACGGCATTCAGCCGGCCGATGTCACCACAGAGCCGTTCCCGGGATTCCCGACGGATTTGCAGGCGCAGTTCATGGCGCTGATGACCAAGGCCGGCGGCAAGAGCCGGATCACCGAAACGATTTTCGAAAACCGTTTCATGCACGTTCAGGAGTTGGCTCGTCTTGGCGCTCAGATCGCGATCGATGGCCGCACGGCCACAGTTGAAGGCGTCTCCACCCTGCGCGGCGCGCCGGTGATGGCAACGGACCTTCGCGCGTCCGTGTCGCTTGTGATTGCCGGACTGGCGGCAGAAGGCGAAACCACCGTCAGCCGGGTCTATCACCTCGACCGCGGCTTTGAGCGCCTGGAAGACAAGCTCACCCGCTGCGGCGCCCAGATCCAGCGGATTTCCGGGTAATTCGTTTCACCACTACTTAGCCGCTGTGCGGCTGATGACGCGCCCGCGGGAGGTGAAAGATGGGCCGGGAGTGCCGGGTCCGGTCACCATGACCGCTTCGGTCAAGGGGCTTAAGGCGCCTTGGTCTGCCGACCATTCCACGAGGAAATTCGCGCCGACGCCGCCGGTGGTGTCGTTGCTGGGCACGAGGAAACTGGCAGAGCCCAGCGGTTCCAAGCGCAGCGGTGCATCCAGGATGCTTTTCAGCAGCTTGCCGTCCTCACCGTGGTAATCGACTTTTGTAACGGTTAGCGGGGTCTGCGGATCGACATTGTGAACGGTCAGTGTTGCGGCCAGGAGCTCTGACCGGTCCGGAAAGGAAAAAATCCTGGAGTAGGCCGGCACATAAATCGTCTCAGCAAAGGCTTTTGTCAGATCATCGGCCAAAGCTGTGGGCGCCGGTGATGCGTTTAGCATCAATGCGAGGGCAAAAAGTCTTGTGCTGAAGCGCATGGTGCAACTGTTCCTATCTGTCTTCGGAAACTTTTGCAGGAATGGTCAAGAATGAGAAGAGCTGATCTTGTGCGCTGGTTCCATCTGAAATGCTCGTTCGAGCATTTCAACGGCCAATTCCCGTCTGTCCCTGACTGAAACGACTGTTCCTTTGTTGCCATTCTAAAAAATCCCAGCTAGGTCATCAGCCTTGGAGTTGGCGCGGAGAACCCTACATGAGTGCCGCGACACCACGACAAACGGACACTTGTTTGAGCACCATGGATCAATTGAAACTTGCCGCTTTGGATGAGGAAGACCTGCAGGTTCTTTCCGCCCATGTTCAGGACGCCGTGATCACCATTGCGGATATCCGGTATCTGCCAAAGGAAAAAAGGGCCGTGTTCGTCATGAACCGGTTCGTCTGGGACAAGAAGGCCGACAAGCGAAGCAAGGAACATGAGCGCCGCCGGTCTGCATTTGCGGTCTCGCGTGTCACAGGCATGAAATCCCAGAAAATTCAGCAGGACGCCAAGGACGTTGTACTGGAATTGCTGGCGGTTACGTTTAAGCAGGCAGAAGACGCGCCGGCCGGTCAGATTGAGCTCGCCTTTTCCGGAGGATCCAGCATCCAACTGGACGTAGAGTGCATCGAGGCCCAATTGTCTGATCTGGGGGCTGCCTGGTCGACACCAAACCTGCCGCAGCACGACCTTACCTGAACAAACAAGATTTGCTGGCGCTTTGAGCGCCAATCGAGATGGAGAGTTGCGTGGTCCAACGCCTCACGAATACCAGCGCTGATTTTGAAGCCCGTTTCGCCGAACTTTTGGCCGGCAAGCGGGAAGCGTCGGAAGATGTCGATCAGATCGTCCGGGATATTCTTGAAGATGTTCGAAAGCACGGCGATCAGGCCGTTCTGGAATACACCGCGAAATTCGACCGCCTGAATGCCGCTAAAATGACGGACCTCAGGGTCACGCAAGTGCAGATCGACGCGGCGGTTGCTGACGTGCCGGCAGAAACGCTGGACGCTCTGCAGTTGGCGCATGACAGGATTTTTTCGCACCACAAACGTCAGCTCCCGGCAGATGATCGCTACACCGATCCGATCGGGGTTGAGCTTGGCTCCCGCTGGACGGCGGTCGAGGCAGTTGGGGTGTATGTGCCCGGTGGATTGGCAAGTTACCCAAGTTCGGTCTTGATGAATGTCGTTCCGGCCAAGGTGGCTGGTGTTGAGCGCATTGTCATGGTCGTTCCGAGCCCGGATGATGTGCTCAACCCGCTTGTTCTTGCAGCAGCCAAGATCGCTGGGGTTTCCGAGATCTACCGCATCGGCGGCGCGCAGGCCGTGGCAGCCCTGGCCTTCGGCACGGAGACCATCCAGCCGGTTGCCAAGATTGTCGGTCCAGGCAATGCCTTTGTCGCCGCAGCCAAGCGCCGTGTTTTCGGCACGGTTGGCATCGACATGATCGCCGGCCCCTCCGAAGTTCTGGTGATTGCCGACAAGGACAGCAACCCGGACTGGATTGCTGCCGATTTGCTGGCCCAGGCAGAGCATGATCCGGTCGCCCAATCCATTTTGATCACCGACGACGCAGAACTTGCCGATCAGGTTGCGGGTGCGGTTGAGCGTCAGCTGAAGACATTGCCGCGCGAAGAGGTGGCCCGTGCCAGCTGGCAGGATTTTGGCGCGATCATCCTGGTCGACAGACTCGACAACGCGATGCCGCTCGCGAATCGCTTGGCGCCGGAGCACCTGGAACTTGCCGTTGAAGACCCGGAGCAGCTTTTGGAAAAGGTCCGTAATGCGGGCGCCGTGTTCATGGGCCATCATACGCCGGAAGCGATCGGTGATTATGTAGGCGGGTCCAATCACGTGTTGCCAACAGCAAGATCGGCCCGGTTTTCCTCTGGTTTGTCGGTGCTGGAGTTCGTCAAACGCACGTCAATCCTCAAGTGCAACGCAGAAAACTTGCGTGCGCTTGGTCCTGCCGCTATCGCTCTAGGTGAAGCGGAGGGCTTGTCGGCGCATGCGCGGTCTGTTTCCATCAGACTGAACATGTAGGCAGGGTGTTCTGAGAAAGGCTTTGACAGCATGAGCGATGCACAATCGGAAAGTTCTGCGGAAACAGCGGGCGGCCGTTTGGTGGACGTGGTGCTGGACGAAGCCTCGATTGCCCGCTCCACACCGGAAGTGGAGCATGACCGCGCGGTCGCTATCTACGATTTGATCGAGGAAAACTGTTTTCAGCCGGTCGGACATCCAGTTGCGAAATTCGTTCTGAACCTGTCGGTCATTGAGAAAAAGCTCGTCTTCCAGATCCAGACCGAAGACGACCAGCCGGTGGTCACCCACGTTCTCTCACTCACCCCCTTGCGAAAGATCGTCAAGGACTACGATCTCATCTGCGAGAGCTATTATGAGGCGATCCGCCACGCGACTCCCAGCCAGATCGAGGCTATCGATATGGGCCGTCGAGGCGTGCACAATGAAGGCTCCACGATCCTGATGGAGCGTCTTCAGGGAAAAATCGAGGTGGATATGGCAACCGCCCGGCGGTTGTTCACCCTCGTCTACGCCTTGCACTGGAAGGGCTAAGGTCTGTGGCCGGGCCGGACCTGCGTCCGACTGCGGTATTGTTTGCGTGCGGAATGAATTCCGTGCGCTCCCCCATGGCCGAAGCGTTGACACAAAAGCTGTTCCCTGGACAGATCTATGTAAAGTCGGCCGGGGTGCGTGCCGGTAAACTCGATCCTTTTGTGGATGCAGTGATGGCGGAGATCGGCGTCGACATGAGTGCACACCGCCCCAAGAGCTATCTCGAGCTCGAAGACAGTGGCTTTGATCTCATTGTGACGCTCGCTCCAGAGGCGCACCACTGGGCTCTCGATCTGACCCGGACCGATGCAGTTGATGTCGAATATTGGCCCACCATGGATCCGACTTTGGCAACCGGTTCGCGGGAGCAGATCCTCAATGAATACCGTGCAGTGCGGGACATGCTGATGATGCGGATCAAGAAACGGTTGAACTGGACACCTCCGCCGAGCGGATGATAAAGCGGTGTAAAACATCGCTTTGGGACCGATGCGAAAGAATGGTTCACATTCTAAGCCTAATCGGCTAGGTTCCGCGGCACCTGCGGGCAAGGCCCGCCATAATCAGGATATCAAATGGCCAAAGAAGAAGCTCTGGAGTTCCCGGGCGTCGTGACAGAACTGTTGCCGAACGCGACGTTCCGCGTAAAACTTGAAAACGATCATGAGATCATCGCACATACGGCTGGACGTATGCGTAAGAACCGTATCCGCGTTCTGGCAGGCGACAAGGTTCTTGTCGAAATGACCCCCTATGACTTGACCAAGGGTCGGATTACCTACCGCTTCAAGTAAGCGGCAGGTCGCCTTGCGCCGGCAGGAAAGCACGTGCATCGATGACGAATGCCCCTCAGTTGATCCTGGCGTCGGCCTCGCCGCGCCGCCTTGCACTGCTGCAGCAGGTCGGGCTGGAACCGGATCATCTGCTGCCCGCCGATATCGATGAGACCCCGAAGAAGTTCGAAACGCCGCGGGCGTTGGCCTTGCGTCTTGCGCGGGCCAAAGCTGAAGCTGTGCTTGAGGTCGCCAAGAACACCGATGCCATGAAAGGCGGCGTTGTGCTTGCCGCAGATACGGTGGTCGGTGTCGGACGGCGGATCTTGCCCAAGGCGGAACTCACCGATCAGGCCGTCATGTGCCTGTCTCTGCTGTCCGGCAGGGGGCATCGTGTTTTTACCGGCGTGGCCGTGGCAGAGCCGAACGGTAAAATACGGACGAAGCTTGTCGAAACGCGTGTCCGGTTCAAACGGTTGTCCCGCCAGGACATGGATGACTACATTTCCTCAGGAGAATGGCGCGGCAAAGCAGGCGGGTACGCGATCCAGGGGCTTGCAGGCAGCTTCGTGGTCAAGCTTGTCGGGTCCTACCCGGCGGTTGTTGGATTGCCGCTGGCGGAGACCGTGAATCTTTTGCAAGCAGCAGGCTACCCTGTCCATGCAAACTGGATGACTGCAGGAGCGTAGTGCTGGGCGACGTTTCGTCGACGATGGATGCGCTTCAGGAGGGGACCACATTGACTGAAGAAAACGGCAATAAACCGCAGCGACGGATGCGTCCGTGCCCGATCTGCTCAAAGCTATCCACTCCGGAAGATTACCCGTTCTGCTCTGATCGCTGCGCCAGGATTGATCTGAACCGGTGGTTCTCCGAAGGGTATTCCATCCCGGTCGTGGAAACCGATGATCTGGACGACGAGGAGTTTCCGGAGCGGGGCTAAGGCTGAGTTTCGCTGAGGTCACTATACTCAGCGGCCTAATCTGCAAAAATATTTATCTGGCAAAATTTTTTTCACATTCCGTTACGTCCTCTATTGCTCCTGTCATAAAACTGCACCAAGATTTCCAGACACCGGCGATCCGGCTCTCGGGAAAGCGCTCCGGCGTCTGCTCATTGCTGAGTGGGCAAGTACGAATGCTCATCCTGGGAAGGCACGGCAGGTGAAGGTCCGGCAAAAAGCCTGACCTCAAGAACAATCTATCCAAGGGCGAGTATCAAATGAAAAACCATCTTCTGAGCGCCGCGGTGCTGTCGCTGACGACCGCATTGTCGACTGCGGCATTCGCCGATTATTCCCTGACCATCCTTCACACCAATGATGTTCATTCACGCATTGAATCGATCAACAAGTACGATTCCACCTGTGATGCTGAATCCGAAGCTGAGGGAAAGTGCTTTGGGGGCGTCGCCCGCATTAAGTCCAAGGTGGATGAGCGGCGCGATGCGTTGTCAGACGAAGGCAAGAACTTCTTCGTTGTTGACGCAGGCGATCAGTTCCAAGGCTCGCTCTTCTATACGACGTACAAAGGAGCAGCAGCGGCCGATTTCATGAACGGTATCGGCTATGATGTTATGGCGGTCGGCAACCATGAATTTGATGATGGCCCGTCGGCGCTTGCCGCATTCCTTGACAAGGTCGAGTTCCCCGTAATCTCCGGCAATCTTGACCTTGAAAACGAACCGCTGCTCAAGGGGCGTATTCCGGGCACTTTGGTACTGGAGCGCGGCGGCGAGAAAATCGGCTTCGTCTCGAGCCTTGCCGAAGATACGGCAGAAACCTCTTCGCCAGGCGCCGGCGTTAAGTTTCTAAACTCAATTGAATCCCTGAAAGCCCAGGTCGCAGAGCTGGAAGCTGCCGGGGTCAACAAGATCATCGCGCTGACCCATGAAGGCTTGTCGATGGATGCGAAAATCGCCGCAGCTGTTCCAGGCATCGACGTTATTGTCGGTGGGCACTCGCACACATTGCTGTCCAACACGCAGGACAGGGCTTCTGGTCCTTATCCGGTGATGGTCAAGAACCCGGACGGTCAGGATGTGCCTATTGTTCAGGCCTATGCCTATAGCAAATTCCTGGGCGACCTTGTTGTGACCTGGGACGATGATGGCAACGTGATCAAGGCTGAAGGGGAGCCGATCCTCCTTGATGCGTCTGTGGAACCCGATGCAGAGTTTATTGCGCGCATAGAAGAGCTGGCGCAGCCGCTCGATGAAATCCGCAATGAAGTTGTGGCTGAAGCGACCGCGGCGATCGGTGGTGAGCGCAGCGTCTGCCGGGCTGAGGTCTGCGAAATGGGCGTTCTCGTGACCGAGGCTATGCTGGACCGCGTCAAGGATCAGGGTGTTCAAATCGCAATCCAGAATGGCGGTGGTTTGCGCGCATCGATTGACGCCGGTGAAGTCACCATGGGCGAGGTCCTGACGGTTTTGCCGTTCCAGAACACGCTGGCAACCTTCCAACTCAAAGGTGCGGACGTGGTGTCGGCTCTTGAAAACGGAGCCAGTCAGATTGAAGAGGGCGCAGGCCGGTTTGCCCAGGTTGCAGGCCTGAAATACACGATCGACAAATCGCAACCGGCGGGTAAGCGTATCTCAGACGTCATGGTGCTCGAAAATGGTGCCTTTGTGTCGATTGATCCGGAAAAGGTCTATGGCGTCGTGTCGAACAACTACATGCGCGGCGGCGGCGATGGGTATGCGATTTTCGAAACCAACGGCATGAATGCTTACGATTTCGGTCCCGATCTTGCGGATGTGGTGGCCGCTTACCTCGGAGAGCAGAAAAGCTACAACGCCTATACGGATGACCGCATCACTGTGAAGTAAAGTCAAACGATCTGAGACACTTTTCGCGCCGGTTCTGAGGAAACTCAGGGCCGGCGTTTTTGTTGTAAAATTTGGGGAGTGAGGTGCCGCTGCGTTCAACAGGTTAATTGGACTTGTGGTCCGGACTCATATACGTGTGGTAACGTACTGTTAAGAATTTGAAATCGGTGATGGAAAACCAGAACGTGGTTCCCAGGCATGCGTTTGACGTCTGATACGATACTTTGTCTGGTGATAATGGCCGGTCTTCTGTTTTCCTCTGCCGTTGCTGAGGCTCAGGAAGCGGACGGTAGCAGCCAGCCGGAAATGTCTGCAGATGCATTGCTGGCGCGGCAAACCGTGCTTCTGGCAAAGATGCTTGAGCGCCCGGCGGACCTCGACATTGCCTTCGAATATGCCACGGTCTCGGTAATGGTCGGCGACTACGAGGCTGCGATCTCCACCTTTGAACGCATGCTCATATTTGCGCCGGACCTGCCACGCGTGAAGCTGGAACTGGGTGTCCTCTATTACCGGCTGGGGTCGTTTGAAACGGCGCGCTACTATTTTCAGTCGACGCTGGAAACCCCGAATGTGCCGGAAGAAGTCCGGCAGCGGGTCGAAACATATCTGTCCGCAATCGCGTCGAAACAGCAGCCAACACAGTTTCGCGCGGACGTCATCATTGGTGCCCGCTACCAGTCTAATGCCAATGCCGCCCCTGGCGGGCGCCGCGTCACCTTGAACGGCAGGGACTTTATCCTCGACGATACCGCAACGGGTCAGGCTGATATCAATGCGTTTGTCGCTGGTCGCGCCTACGGGTCCTATGATCTTGGAACCCAAGGAGACCTCATCGAAACTGATGTGGTGTTTTATGCCGCGCGATTTGCCGATCAGGTGCGGCTCGACACTGGTCTTGCAGAAATTACTCTCGGTCCCTCCTTCAACATGGCGCGCTTCAACTTTGATGATGTGCAACTTGGCATTTACGGCGTTGCTTCCGGTGTCCGGCTGAACCATGCGAATTACAATGGCGCGCTCGGCGTTGGAACCCGGCTGGTCGCCCGGCCGGACATTCAAACGGAAATCAATGCGAAGCTGGAATGGCGCCAGCGCTGGTTCAACGACACGTCCGAGTACCCGACGGTGTCCGACCGTAACGGATATTTCGTGCAGTTTGCCTCCAAGATTTCCCGCCAGTTGACCAAGGGCTTGCAGATGCGGGTCCTTGCGCTCGCGGATTTTGAGGAAACCCGCATCAAGTCACAACAAAGCTGGGAAGCAGGAGGCGGGGTGGGGGCAACCTACCAGTTCGCATCCCCGGTCAAACAACTGCCGCATCTATGGTCGATTGATCTGGAAGTAGGGTATATTTACCGCGCCTATGACGAACCGGACCCGTTGGTGAATGCCGCCGTCAAACAGCGGGACCATGAGGGATGGCTGCGCGCGGCGCTGAATGTTCCGCTTAAATACAACGTGTCGGCGGGGCTCGTCGGCGAGGTCCGGAGGCAAAACTCCAACTATGACCTCAGCAGTTACTCAAACGTCTCCGCAATGTTTTCGTTGCGAAAAGCATTCTGACAGGGAGGGAAGCGCATGATGCCAACATCAAAGTTCAGTCTTCCCGCGCATATGCGTTGGGCTGCAGTTGGTGCGACAGCGCTTTTGTCGTTGTTCTTGAATGAAACAGTGCAAGCAACGACCGTTGGAACGGCGGCTGCAGTCAATACAGATGCATTCGGAACGCCGCCCGGTGCTGTCCGCCAGGTGAAGCTGCTTGGCGACAACGTCCTCTACAATGAGCGTATAGAAACGTCCGGCTCTGGCCTCGTTCAGGTGCTGTTGAATGATGGGTCCACCTTCACAGTCGGGGCAAACTCCGATCTTGTGATCGATGAGTTTGTTTACGATCCAAATGCGGGAACAGGTAAGCTTGTCGCGTCCTTCGGCAAGGGGGTCGTCCGGTTTGTCGGCGGAAAGGTCAGCAAACAGAAGGGCGGCGTATCGGTTAGGACCCCGGTTGGCACGATTGGCATTCGCGGCGGCATGGCCAATCTCAACTTGAACGGCGACAACCCGGTCTTTTCGCTCCTCTTTGGCGATGAGTTGACCTTCACCGGGTCAGATGGAACGAACCGGCGCATTTATTCTGCAGGCTATTCCCTGCAGGTTGGAACCGGCGGTCAGGGTGGTGGTGTGCGGCGGACAACGCCTTCCGATCTGGCTTCGGCGCAAAGCGGCCTGACTGCAAGATCTGGTCAATCCGGCGGGACACGTACGCCGCCGACGGCTCGGCAAATCGCGCGATCTGGTGTTCCGAATGTCAATTCACGTCTCGGCCACATTCGCACGGCGCCTTTGCCCAAGCCCAGAAGTGTGCAGCCGAGATCGCCGGCGCGGGCAGAACCGAATTTGCTGCAGGTTCAAAAGAACACACAACAACGCACAATCAATCAGCTTGCAGATGAAATTATCGGTGGGAACGACCCGGCCGGGGGCGGAGATATTGTCGATGGTGGAGACACAACCGGCGGAACGGGAGACACCGGTGGAGAGACCGTCGAAACAACGGACGTAGCGCGGATCCTGACTGCCGGCGTTGAATTCACACCATCCTGGGACACAACTCGCACCGTCTTGGCGCCAGGTGCGCAAGGACTGATTGGTGGCAGCAGCGGTACCGACATGCCGGTCACTTTCACGGTAGGAGAAATCACCACCGGCACTGCGACAGCCCTCTATAAAGCGGAGATCGAAGGCAACAAGATCTATCAGTTCGCCTTCGAGGGTGATGGGCAATATTACTACGCTCAGACCTATACGGATCAGGATGTTGTTGCTCAGCTGGGTGAGACCGACTTCATACCGGTGGCACCGACAGTCGACCCGGAAACTGAAGGCAACGTCACCTCCTATGCGTGGGGCGTGCAACACTATCACGAAGACTTTGCCGCCTTTGCGCACCTGCCTAACGTTACGCCGGGTGGAACCACCAAATTCGACATTGAGAGTATGGTGGTCGGCATTCATGGAGTGGGCACTGATTTTTCAAGCTTCGGCGATGCAAGCGGAACACAGTCCATCCGGATTTATGATCTTGCAACCGACCCGACCCTGGCCTTTTCGCTTGGCACGGCGGGGGATGGCAGAACCTTCACGCCACTCATCACCGAAGCGTTGTTCGTCAATCCGCTGGCCGCCGCGGAACTCGGTGAGAGCTTCCTGTCAAATGTCACTTCGACCGGGTTACTGATGATCGAAAGCGACCCTGTAACCTTGGAGAGCGCTCATTATCTGGCCGGATCGTTTCACATTGACGGGACTGGTGAAAACCAAAGGTCATTTGTTTCACTAGCGGTTGGAGAGGTTGCCTCGGATGAGGCCAGTGGCCTCCTTTCGATGGAAACAGATCGGCGCGGAGGCCACCGGATTGCCAGCAGCCAGAGCGCCGGGCTTTACAGTGGTCCGGTCGGAACAATCGCCGGGCCGGATGATGGACACTTCTTTGGCAGCAATGCTCAAAGCTTTGTTTTCGGCAACGCCCTGGCAGACGGCGGTATCGATGATGCCTATGACGACAGCTATGCCAGCCGGCCGGACATCTTTGCAGCACCGGCGACCGCCTCATCAAGCCTTCACGTTGCAAGGCTCAATGGTTCAGTTGACGCCGCCACGCTAACCCGAACAGACCGCACACTGTCAGGTTATGCCGCGGGCGTTTTGGAGAGCAGCGTCAACCTCGCCGGACAAGGCGTTGGTCCGGTTGTGTTTGCCAGCGAGAGCGCTGCGGATCTTTCCGTAACATTCAATGGTGCTGAGTATTCGCTCGGCGGCAGTTTGACCGTCCGTGACAGTCAGGACCTGGATCCGGATGTTGCAGCTTACACCGTGCGATTTGGCTCCAACAGCGACGGATCCGGCACGGATCGCGCCACCTTCATTGGCGACGACCTTTATGCTGCCCGGGACGCGTCCGATGCCTCAGAGACTTATCTAACAGTCGATACAGTGACGCCCGTCGTTCCGACACCGGATCCAGATCCGGACCCCGCAGGGGGCGGAGGGGGCACAGGACCTTACACAGGTCTAGCCGAGCCTCGGAATGAGGGACTTGAAGGTGTGCAACAGGCAGTCAGCAATGTCGCGTCGGCCCTTGCCAGTGATGCGGGGCACATCCTGCAGCAGGATCCGTCACAGGATGCCAACACTTATTTCGTGCCGAACACACTGATCGGAACTGCAGATGATGCGATCATGGCCGGAACCACAGAGTGCACCTGTGCCTTTCTGGAGTGGGGCTATTGGGGCACAAAACTCTCCTATGACGACACGGGCGGCGTGTTGGACGGTGCCAACGGCCGGAAAGATGCGTTTCATCTCGGGACCTGGGTTGCCGGCGACGTGACCAATGCCGCCGATCTGCCGACCAGCGGCAGCGCAAGCTACATTGGGCATGCTGCCGGCAGCGTTGTGAACAATGGGGCGCAGTATCTTGCGGCCGGTGACTTCCGGATGACGGTTGATTTCGCCCGCCGCACCGGATCTGCCAACATTGCCAATTTCGATGGCCGCACATTTGGCGCGGATCTGACCGAACGCGCCGTTGATATCGGAAACCAGTTTTCCGGAAACTTGGTTGGCAGTGTTGGATCAGGTTCCATTAACACCTCTATCGTCGGCGGCCCGTCATCCAACTACGAGGGAGTGATCGGCAACTTCAATGCGGTTGACGGAACTTGGTCGGCGAGCGGCATCGTTGCTGGTGAGATGAACTGACCACTGCAGACAGAAGCGTCTCTATCACCTGCGGGCGAAGGGCTGCTCCCAATGGCAAATAGTCAGCCCTCATGCAGCATATTACAAAAGCGGGCCGCCGTGTCCCAAAGCCTGCAACGATCCTTAAGTGACTGAAAGTCTTGGATTTCCGTTGGGTTTGGGACGTGGCGCGCAGTTTTCCGGCAGGTATTTTCCCAAGTTGTGAAAAAACTTTGCCGGGGTGCTGGACAAGGATCAAACGAGCTTCTATAAGGACCGGGCTTTCGGCGGACGGGGCATGCCTCCCGCCACATCAAAGCACGCCCAGATAGCTCAGTTGGTAGAGCAGCGGATTGAAAATCCGCGTGTCGGTGGTTCGATTCCGCCTCTGGGCACCACTTCTTCCCCTAAAGAACCCGCAAGTTTAAACCGCGCCTCCGTGTGCTCTTCTCGAGATTCACACTAATGCCCGGCGGCGCCGATTTTTAAAATCGAAAACCGTGGTAACCGGCTAATGGCTGGGGACGATGTGGGCGCAATTGGAGTATCATCACTCCTCCGTTTGCTTAATCCCTGACCACACCAATACGCCAAAAAACGCTTCCGGCTGCGTGCCGCGGATGACTGCTTTCCTGAATACTTTCAACCCGCTTACACAAATTCAACGAATGAGCTCCGGCTATCGCAGATCACCGTACAAGGAAAACAATCCATCAATTGCAAGTCGCTCTTGAGCAAGACAGCAATGATTTGAGCCCTAGGACAGAGCGGCCAAACTGCTAACGCCCTACAGGATTAAGGGGTGGTAGGGGCGTTTTGGATTTACGCCGGACCTGCGTTTTCGCCTCATGATGGACACCGGCGGCAGAGGTCTTGATCTGCGACCAGGCATCGTGGACAGATGCTTTTGAGGCTTGGCTTTGACTGCCATAAAGGGCACTGCCCAAAGCTGTAAACCCATGCTCAAGGGGTGCCCAGTCAGGTTGGATCTCCGAAGACTTTAACCGCTGCTGCCACAATAGTCCGCTTGTGATAGCTGCCGAATAATCCTGGGCGTCGATAGCCTTGTTGAAGTGCCGGTAAGCAAAATATTCGGTCGCTTCGTACTTTGCTTTTGCTCCATGGAACAAGGTCACTGCTTTCGGGCCGAACTTGCGCAAAAGCCACACGAAATGACCTATCAGTAGCAGCGCAGCAGCGCCCCAATACGCCATGGATCGCCAGTTCAATGCCTCTGATTGCGGTTCTGCCGCCACCGGCGGGCCAGTCACAGCCAGATCAATCGCTGGAACGCTCACCGTTTCGACCTTTTCGCTGGTGAGGTTGTACCAGGAGAGTTTCTGTTCAGGAATCCGATAGTTGCCGGCGTTTTCAGGGACGATTGTAACTGTTTCCGTGCGGGTGCCGGATAACTGGCCCCGGTTTTCGGTCTCATTCAGGACCGGGGACGCGGGATAGTAGCTGAGGCCCTCAACCGGGTCTCCAGCACCAATCGGCGGTACAAACATCGGAGCGACCCCGGTGACCTTGATTGTGGTGGTTAAGGTCAGTGCATCTCCGGCAGACAGATCATCCGGTGTTCTGTCGACCTCCCGGGTCAGTGTCAGGGCGATTGCGGCCACAAAGGGCGTCAGATCCCTGGCGCTATCTGGCGCCTCGCCAACAATGGCAAAAGGTGCGACGTCAACCTCCGCTTTGATTGGCTGGCGGGTATCCGGATCCGCATAGGTGATTGTGATTGGACCGCCGGGGACCTGGAAGGTTCCGGGCACCATAGGATAAAGACGGTAGGCGCGTGAAACCCCGGACCAGGTGTCGCCATTGACCCGTTCGCTGGTTGGACTTGACGCGCGCGATGGTAGCCGCACGACGACATTTTGCGCTTCGAAACTCGGGAACTCTGGTGCCGTCGGCATCCAGGTCGGCACCAGGATCGTAATCCGGAAGATCAGCGGCTGGCCAGGGATTGCGGTGTCCTGTTCAAGCGTCGTCCGGACGATCGGCTGCGGCGTTTCCTGAGCCTGAACGGCAGCGGAAATCAGAAAAAGCCAAAGGGCGAAGATGGCGCGGATCATTTTTGACCCCGTGCAGCTTCAAGTGCGAACCGGGATCTTAGGAAGTCGCCTGTGCTGGTGTCCACCGTGCGCATCCATTGTTCGGCGGTTTCCGGAACGGTTTCTGATGTGCTCTGCGGTGGCTGCTGGCTGTCTGTGCCGCGCCCTGCCTCATTGTCATAAACAACATCGTCCGCGCCGATGCCGTTATCTTCTCCGGTATCTGATTGTTCGCGTGTCGTTTCAATGTAGTCGAGAATGTAACGCGCAAGTTCCAGATTGTGCTGTGCTGCTTTGTTGTCCGGATCCCGTTCCACGGCTTTTTCAAAGGCAGCAATGGCAGGCCGGTAAGAGCGGGATTTGATCAGTGAGAGACCTTCCCCTATCGCTGCATCCGCACTGTCCTGCCAGGCATAGAGTTCTGCTGCTTCTTCATATTTGCCGGCCCGGTAGAGCGCGGTCGCCTTCCATAATGGATCTTCAAAAAGGTCTGCTGCTGTTTGATAGTCCTTGTTTTCAAAGGCCATCTGCCCCTGCTGATCGGGAGTGAAAAACCAGTCTTTCCAGCCCTCAGCACGGGCCTCTACGCCGGAAAATGCAAAACTGGCCGCAACCAAAACCACCGTCCATTGCATGGTCGATCCCCGGCGGAACCAAAAGAGCAACAAGACCGCTGCGGGCAGGGCAAAGATCCACCCCTCGTCCTGCCATTGCTGGCGTTCATCCTGTGAGAGCGCGGCCTGATAGGCCGCCGTGATGCGGCGCTGGACAGTCGAGACATCGCTGCGGTCCGCCGTCAACTCGACAACAGCTGTCCCGGCAATCTGGTTCAGTTTATCGGCCGCGCCAGGGTCCCGGCTGGCAAGCCAGAATAGGACCGGAGCGCCGCCTTCAGCGGCATGCGTGTTGAAGGCCGACAGGTCTGCATCGGTAACTCGGTCGAGCAAGAAGAGGATCGTCCCGGGCGCTTCCTGGGCGGCCAGGATTGTGGCGGCTAAGGAGAGCGCACCGCGTGCGGATTCTCCGTCCCGCGGCATAACCCGCGGATTGAGACCTTCCAGGAATGGCTTGATGACATCCGGATCTTCCGTCGGTGGGACAACCTGATGCGCGGTTCCCGCATAGGCGACAAGCGCGGTTTTGGCGCCTGCACGCTCTTCAAGGAGGTCCAGCACTTTGTGTTTGGCGCGCTCCAGCCGGCTCGGCGGAATGTCGGTGGCCGTCATTGACTTGGAAACCTTGAGGACGACAACAAGCGGCGCAGTATCCGCGACAAGCGGGTTTGCAACCCGCGACCACGTCGGCCCGGCCGCGGACAAAACCAGGAGAGCGAGCAGCAGGGCAACACCATCGATCGGGCGCAGGCGTTGATGTTCCTCATCGCCGACGGTGAGGGCGGTGGCCAGATGAGGGGCGATGACATCGGGAATGTCGATCCCTTTCGCCGTTGCGCGGCGCACTAGCCACCAGAGCGCGGCGATCGGGGCCAGCAACAACAGCCGCAAGGGGCGGATGAAATGAAAGGCGGCCAGGATGTCGGCGACGTGATCGGTGGTCATGCCGCCCTCCGCCGTGTTTTACGGGTATGGAGGAGTGCCAGCGTGCCAATGCCGAGTAGCGCAGCCGATATCAGAAGCAAATGCCCAAGCGGTTCTCTCGGGCGGAACGAGCGGGTTTCCACTTCCCGCGGCTTTTGAGCGTCGATCCGGGCATAGATCTCAGCAAGGCCGTTCTCATCTCCCGCAAAGTAGTAGGTTCCGCCTGCCGCATCCGAGATACTTTTCAAGGTACGTTCGTCCAGCCGCTGATCGCCGGTTCCTGCCGGATCGCCGACGCCGATCGAAATGATTTCTATGCCTTCCTGCGCTGCAATCGCGGCCGCATTGACCGGGGTCATGCGGCTGCCGGTATCAGCCCCATCGCTCAGCAGAATCAACAACCTGTCGTCAATCTCGCTCGCCTGAAAGGTCTTGATCGACAGGCCGATTGCATCTCCGAGCACGGTATGCGGCCCTGCCATGCCAACTTCGGTTTGCTCAAGAAGCGCACGGACGGAGGCAAGGTCTTCGGTAAAGGGCGCCTGGACGAAGGCCTTGGCGCCAAAGACGACCAGGGCGACCCGGTCGCCATCGCGTTCTGAAATGAAGTCACCGACAACCCGTTTGACCGCATCCAGGCGCTGCATGCGTTCGCCGTCTTGCGAGATAAAGTCGACCTGATCCATTGAGCCGGAGATATCGATCGCGAGCATGACATCACGGGCCGCCTTTTCCTGAATGATCGGCTCGCCGACACGTTCGGGCGCTGCGAGCGCTGTGATCAAAAGGCCCCAAATTGCGATGGCGGCAAGGTGTTGCAATGTCGTGCGTTTGAAAATCACCGAACCGGCTTTCGGTGATTGGCCGGCCGCGGCCGCAAGCCGGCGGAAGAATGGAAACCGCAACGCTGAAACGCGTTCCTGGTGGGGCGGCACAAGGAGATAGACAACAATTGGCAGTGGCAGCAGAAAAAAGGCATAGGGGTGGGCAAAATCGATCATGCTGCCGCACCTTTGTGTCTTTTGATCCAGGTCCGGATCAACGGCTTCAGATCGGCGCCACTACTGGTTTTCTTGTAAGGCGCTTCGGCGATGGCCTTTCCCGGTCCGTCCGAAAAGTCAGTTCCGCCATACGCATGATCCAGAAAGGTGAGCCAATCCGGGCCATGCAGTGCGGCCACGTCCTGACGCGCATAAGCTGAGAGGGCTGTCCGGCGCAGCAGCTCGGCAAGCCGCTGTGGATCGTTTGGGCAGGACGCGAGTTCGGCCAGCGCCACACGACGGTAGGTCGTTTTCCGGCGCCAGAGCAGAAACCTCCAGCAGCCAACTCCAATGATCACAAGCAGAATTGCGCCCAGCCAAAGCCATCCGGCCGTTTGTGGCAACATGGAAACGGGCGCGGGATCAGCCACTGGCTCCAGCAGATCGATCAGTTCGGTAAGATTGAGGCCGTCCCACGCATCAGTCATGGCAATGGCCGCCTGCCTTCAGAGGTCAGCCCGGTTAGCCGTCGGACCTGCGGGATCGTGTCTTCACCAGCACTCAACGGCAGAACCGGGAGACCATAGCGTTTTTGCCAGCTGAGGATTTCCGAAAGCCGGCCGGAGGAGAAATCGGAAAGGCGTTTGTGGATCTCTCCGCTGGCCGTATCAAGTTCGACCTGGAGCTCCCCGTCCGAAACAACCAGTTTGAGACCGGCCGGGATCTCTCCGGCGATTGGATCGGTCACCGGGCACAAGATCAGGTCATTGGTGCTGGCGATCCGGCCGATCAGCGACGCGGTTTGTTCGTCCACACCATCGAAGTCGGAAATCACGATGACAAGGTGGTTCCTGCGGGCGATCCGGGCGGCAGTTCTCAGCGGTGTTTTCAGGGGCATTGGTGTGCCGATGGCAGGGGCGTCCGCCCGCAAAAGCTGATTTGCCCGTGCAATTGCCATCAAGAACCGGTCGCGTGTAGGACGGTTGGCTTTCGGTTTGATCTCTGCACCAAACTCATCTCCGAATACGATCCCGCCAACCCGATCACCCTGGTCGAGAATACGAAACGCTGCCAGCGCTGCCGTTTCCGCTGCGATGACCGACTTCATGGCATGTTGCGTTCCGAAGAACATGGACATGCGCTGATCGACAAGGATCAGGGCCGGGCGGTCCCGCTCTTCGCTGTAGACCCGGACATGTGGCTTGCCGGTGCGCGCGGTGACCTTCCAGTCAATCGTGCGTGGATCATCACCGGGCAGATAATCACGCAGTTCTTCGAAGTTGAGCCCCCGGCCGCGCAAGCGGGAGGCATGGCGGCCATTGAAGACGCTCGCAGCCGGTTGGCGCGGCAGAAAGCGCAAACCGCGTGCCTGGCTTTCAAGGGCGCGGAGTTGCGGGAGAGTGACATGAATGCGCGGGTCCACCGTGCCGGGCGGTTTCGTTGGCTTGGCTGTCAAACCTGTCCGGGTTCTGGCCGCGTGGTCGCGCATCTCCGGGCTCCTTTTTCAGCACCTTACGTCAGAGCGACGGTCTTGATTATCTCATCGACCACGTTGTCTGGAGTGACGCCGTCGCCTTCTGCCTCAAATGACAGGGTAAGACGGTGGCGGAAGACATCCGGTGCGATCGCCTGAACATCAAGCGGGTCGACATAATCGCGCCCATTGAGCCAGGCATGCGTCCGGCCGCATTTGTCCAAGGCAATTGACGCTCTTGGGCTCGCCCCAATTTCAATCCAGCGGCCGAGTTCATCTGAATAGGCTTCTGGTGTTCGGGTCGCATAGACGAGATCAGCCATGTATTTGGCAATCGCATCAGAGACATGAATGCCGGCAATCTCGGCTCGTGCTTCAAAGATGGCTGATTGAGGTATCGCCGGATTTTCATCGCTTTTTGCGGATTCGTGAGCATCTTTCGCGTTTTTCGCGGATGCTGCCAGCGCCTTTTGCTCTTCGGCCCGGACCAGTTCGATCACCTTGACTTCGTCTTCAACCGGCGGATAGCCGATCAAGACATGCATCAGAAACCGGTCCATCTGGGCTTCAGGGAGGGGATAGGTGCCCTCTTGTTCCACCGGGTTTTGCGTCGCCATGACCATGAACAGCGGTTCCATCTTGTGGGTCGTCCCGGAAACCGTCACCTGCCGCTCTTCCATGGCCTCCAGAAGTGCTGCCTGCACCTTGGCCGGGGCGCGGTTGATCTCGTCGGCCAGGACGATGTTGGCGAAGACAGGACCCTGTTCGAACCGAAACGTGCCTTCACCGCCAGCCTGATGGTAGACCTCGGTGCCGGTGACGTCCGAGGGCAGGAGATCGGGCGTAAATTGGATGCGGCTGAAATTGGCTTCCAGGTTCTTCGCCATCGCCTTGATTGCACGGGTCTTTGCCAGTCCCGGCAGGCCTTCAACAAGCAGGTTGCCGTTGGCGAGCAGTCCAATGATCAACCGGTCAATTACACCCTCTTGGCCGATGATGGATTGCTGCATGCGGGCCTTAAGGTCCTTGATCCTGGAAAGCGCATTTGACATTGACGGGGTCCAATCAGCTGACTTCAAGAAATGGTTTTCAGGTTTTTTGTCGTTTGAGCTCTTCAAGTTCTGCCCGCAGTGCCCGGATTTCAGCCGGCACGGTGCTCTTTTCCGGCGGATCGGGCGGGGCCTCTGCAAGATCTGCAATCGCAGGCTTGTCGGCAAAACCACCAGCCTGAAGATACTCTTCCAGAACGCTCCAGGTGGTGATGAAAAGGCCGGCGATCACCGGCCCAATCACAAGACCGACCGCGCCAAAACTGGCAAGGCCGCCGAAGGTGCTGACCAGAACCAGTAAATCCGGCATCTTGGTATCGCGACCAACCAGAAGCGGGCGCAGCAGATTGTCCACGGTGGTCACAGCCAAGCTGGTCCAGGCCGCGAGCCCTATCGCCGCGACATACTGCTCGTTCACCGCGAGCACGATGACACCCGGAATGAGGACAAGCGTCGGGCCGATGCCGGGTATGACAGACAGCACGGCCATCACGCAGCCCCAGAACGCCGCGCCTGGAAGGCCGGCTGCCCAAAAACCGAGCCCACCCAGAAATCCTTGCGCAACGCCGATCAGGAATGTGCCCTTGATCGTGGCGCGGCTGATAGAGATCACACGATCGCTCAAGGTTTTCTGGACATCGCTCGGGAGCCCGGTATGGGCAAGAAGCTGATGGATCATGTTGGCGTTCTGCGGCAGAAAGAACACCATTGCGTAGATCATAATGAAGAGATGTAGAAAAAACGCGACCGTCCCGCGGGTGGCCTGTGAGAGGGCGCCAACAAAGAAGTCTGCGATCTGGCCCGCCGCCTCGCCAACTTTGGTTGCAACGGTCCTGCTGAGTTCGGCAAAGTCGACTTTAAATGGGATCCATGCTGGCAGCTGATTCTGTATGGCATCCAGGTCGAGCGTTTCCACCCAGTCGCTGATGCTCTTTGCAACGCTCGCCGCTTGATCCGCGCCCAGAACAAAGATTGAAATCAGCGGGATCAAAACGCCGACGGTGAGGATCAAAAGCGTGAAGGTGACGGCAATGCCCGCTTTTGATCCAGTGTGCCTGTACAGCCAGCGGTAAAGAGGCGCCGACATGGCACTGAAAATGGCGGCCATGAAAAGGGCGACCAGGTAGTCCCAGACAAGACCCAGGAATGCGGCGCCTATGGCCAAAGCTGTCAGACCGATGAGAAACAGTTGAAACCGGTGTTTCTCGCTTGGAGCGCCGTCCGCTGAAGTCGTGCTTTCCATCCGGATCGATCTCCCCCCGTGATTTCCCGGTTTCAGGTTAGGACCGAACACGACACCCGGACAAGACAAATATTCTGCCGCTAAGTCTTTAATATGTCAGGGCAACAAGCTAGCATTGACTTCCTTTCTCAAGGAATTGGCTCCATGGGTACCTCGAGTGATCTTCAAAAAGAGATCTTAAAGCTGAAGTCTGATGCCGGTGGAAGGCGGTCCCGGCGCCGGCGGGATAGAACATCGGCTGCCAACGGGAAGCAGGAAACGCAATCTGATGTACCGGATGCGGGTAACCCGCAGACGGATGCGGTTGCTGCCTGGGAGAATTCAGTCGCCAAAAACGATCTTGATGACTTGGCAGACAAACTATCCGGTCTGGTGGATGAAGCTGAGAGCGAAATCCGAGAACGACCTGTCACGATGGTTCTTGGCGCCTTCGCCTTAGGAATTGTTGTTGGTGCGCTGCTTCGCCGTTAGGAGGTATCCATGGATAGTATAGTAAGGACGATGCGCATCGTCTGGCGCGCGGAACTGCTCATCATCGAAGCCAAACTCAGTGTGGCTGCCAAGAAGATTGGAGCGACAGCCTTTGCCAGCCTGATCTTTGTTTTTGGTCTCGGAATGCTCAATGTAGCAGGTTTTTTCGCTCTGGCGGAGATTTGGGGACCGGTATATGCGGCTCTCGGTGTGGCGATAGCCGATTTCTTGATCGCAGCTCTTCTTATGGTCTGGGGATCCCGGCTCACCACGGGCCCAGAGCTCGACCTGGCGCGGGAAGTAAGGGATTCCGGACTAGAGGAGCTCGAGGCCAAGGCCGAAGATATTCAGGACGAATTCGAGGAGTTGCGGAGCGAACTCTATGCCCTTAAAGCGAACCTCGTCTCATTTTCAAAGAATCCGCTGGACGGTGCAATCACAGCTCTGCTGACTCCGATTTTGACACTCTTGATCAAATCGTTATCGAGCAAAAAGGATTGAGGAAGAAGGAGTCGATAAGTGGATTTGCAAACCAATTGCGCTCTTGTCGTTAACGTGTGATCCGAACCCCAACCCTCTTGCTCTTTGGAGCGGGTACCGCTTCTAAATATTTGGCTTGTTGGGTGCCTTGAGCCAGAGGTGACCTCTCAGCAGTAGAAGCTGATAATACCGATCCAATCCATGTCTTACTGCGTAACACTTCGCCTGTTGCTAGGCTGGGAGTTACTGCGCCCAAATCGATTTTGCCGCACGTGCATTCGAACGACGAACAACAAAACCCGAAAAACGCAGGTTTTCGGCCAGGGCATTTTGGAAACGGACAAGAATGAGCAACATCACGATCCTGGACGGCGGCATGGGGCAGGAACTGGTTCACCGCAGCGGGCGGGTGCCGAGCGGGCTTTGGTCCTGTGAGCTGATGATGGAGCGGCCAGATCTCGTCCGCGCCATTCATGACGACTTCTTCGCTGCCGGTGCACACGTCGCGACCGTCAACAGTTACACGCTTCACCGCGACCGGCTGCGGCCCAATGGGCTGGATGATCAGTTCGAGCGGCTTCATCACCTTGCCTGCGACCTTGCCTGTCAGTCGCGGGATGCGCATGGCAGCGGTCTTGTGGCCGGTTGTCTTGGTCCCCTTGGCTGGTCGTACAGCCATGACGGGGCGCCTCCGGAAGACCAATCGATCGATCTTTATGACGAAATCTGCCGGGTTCAGAAGGATTACGTCGACGTCTTCCTGATTGAGACGATCGCCTCTATCGAACAAGCGCGCGCCTCCCTGACAGCTGCCCTCAGGCACGACAAACCGGTCTGGATCGCTTTTACAGTCGATGATCAGGACGGCGTTGCCCTTCGGTCCGGCGAGCCTCTGGGCGAGGTGGTGGAAGTTATCCAAAAACTCGGACCGGAGGCGGTCTTGATCAATTGTTCGGTGCCGGAGGCGGTGACCAGGGGCATGGCCGTTCTCGGACAGTCGGGCCTGAAGACCGGTGCCTATGCCAACGGGTTTACGGCGATCAAACCTGAATTTCTCAAGAAGGGCAGCAGCGTTTCCAAGCTTGCCGCGCGCACCGATCTGACACCTGAGGTCTATGCGGGTCACGTGGCAGACTGGATTGATCTCGGAGCCACGATCGTCGGCGGGTGTTGTGAGGTCAGCCCTGCCCACATAGCGGAACTGTCGCGCCGGTTTAACGCTGCGGCGTGATTGTGCGTAGCGCGGCTTAAGATTATGTCACCGCCGCGATCGCCGCCTGACCAAGCGACAGCCCGCCATCGTTGGCGGGCAGTTTTCCGGGAGCCAGAACGTCGAACCCGTGTGCCTTAAGTTGTTCGCAAAGCTCATCGGCAAGGATCGCATTTTGCATGACGCCGCCAGAGAGCGCGATTGTCCTGATATTCCGGTCCCCGGCAAGACGCGTTGCAAGGGTGCTAATTGCCTTGATGAGCCCCAGATGAAACCGGGCTGCGATCAAACCGGGAGCGGTTCCGCGCCCAAGGTCGCTCAACAAAGCGTCCCACATCACCTCCCAGGACAAGATCCCCGGCGCGCCGCTTGAAATGTCAACCGGGTAGGCGGTAGCGCCTTTTAGATAAGGCCGGGCAAGAGTCTCCAATAACGCGCCGGTCTGGCCTTCATAGGATTGGCGCGTGGCGCAGATCCCAAGGGCTGCGGCAACAGCGTCGAACAGTCGTCCGGCAGAAGAGGCCATTGGCGTGTTGAGGCCGCTGTCGATCATGTGTTCGATCACGTCCATCGTCTTGCCGGGGAAGATGGGCCGGAGGGACGAGTTGGCACTCGAATGGAACCAGTCCGCTCCAAAAGCCGCCCGCAGATGGGCCACCAGATTGCGCCAGGGCTCGCGCACGGCGGCCGCCCCGCCCGGCAGGGCAACGGGAGGAAAATGGCCGGCCCGCTCAAAGCCCTCATAACTGCCGACAAGAAATTCTCCCCCCCAGATCGTGCCATCACTGCCAAGACCGGAGCCGTCCAGAACAATGCCGAGCACCGGATCGCTGCCCGGGGGCAAGCCGTGTTCAGCCATGCAAGCGGCAAGGTGCGCATGATGATGCTGGACCTCGATCAGCGGAATGTGCAGGTCCGCCGCCAGCCGCCGTCCGGCTTGTGTTGAAACATAATCGGGATGGAGATCGACAGCGATGCGGTCCGGTTCAAAATCGTGAAGCTGCCGGTAGAGCGTGAGGGTCCTTTGATAGTCTTCCAGAACCGGTCTGCTCTCCAGATCACCCGTGTGCTGGGATACGACGGCGCTTGCTTGCCTCAGCTGGCAGAACGTTGATTTGAGTTCACCGCCCATGGCAAGCACCAAAGGGGATGTTTGAAAACCGTTGTTCAGCGCCAATGGCGCAGGGGCATGGCCTCTTGCTCGGCGCAGGATCACCGGCCCGCCTCGATCTGCCCGCACCACACTGTCATCCAGCCGGTTGACGATCTCCCGGTCATGCATCAGGAACCCGTCGGCAATCCGCCCAAGATTGCGTCTCGCATCCTCGTTGGTCGTGACTTGCGGATCTTCCGAGCGGTTGCCGGAGGTCATGACAAGCGGGCCCGGAACCGCTGCCATCAGGAGATGATGCAGCGGCGTTGCCGGCAGCATGAGGCCGCATTGATCAAGGCCTGGCGCAACGTGTCCGGAAAGGGCAGGCGTCTCTCCGGACTGTGGTCGCAACCTCAGTAAGACAATGGGAGCCGCGCGGTCCTCCAACAGAGCCGCTTCCCTACCGCTGACATGGCAGATCGTCCGTGCCTGCTTCAAATCGCGCACCATCACGGCAAGCGGCTTGTCCGGCCGGTTTTTCTTCTCCCGAAGCCGGGCAACGGCCGCATCATTCGTGGCATCAACGGCCAGATGAAACCCGCCAAGGCCCTTCAGGGCAATGATCTCACCTGCCGCCAGCCGGGATGCTGCCCAGTGGATCGGGTCGGCCGTTTCAATTCGCGTTCCTTTTGCTTCTGCCCAGAGCTGCGGGCCGCAGGCCGGGCAGGCGTTGGGCTGCGCATGGAAGCGCCGGTCCGCCGGATCGTCATATTCGCTCTGGCATTCCGGGCACATTTTGAACGCGGCCATAGAGGTGCTGGCGCGGTCATAAGGAATGGATGTCACGATGGAGAGACGCGGCCCGCAATGGGCGCAATTGGTAAAGGCATAGCCATGGCGCCGATTGGCCGGGTCAAAGATGTCGGCCAGGCAGGCGGGGCAAGTTGCAGCATCCGGGACAATACCGGTGGTGGCAGGACCTTCAACGCTCTCGACAATCTGAAAGTCTTGCGGCGGCGGACCACAGGGCTTCGCAAGTGTCGCCGTTTCCACGCTTAGGATTTCAGAGAGCGGCGGCGCTTCGCATCGGAGCCGGTCCAAAAACCGTTGTTGCCGGTCAGCTGCACCAAAGATTTCCGCGAGCACACCGTCGGCATCATTGAGAACATGGCCGGTCAGGCCTTCTTCCCGTGCCAGATGCCAGACGAAGGGCCGGAAGCCGACTCCCTGCACAAGACCTTTGATCCGGACATGTGTTGCGGTCACGGTCATCAGCCGGCCTGTCAGCAGATCCGGGGCAGCTGTTCGCCCGCAAGCCAATCGACCACACGCACGCCGCCGATCTCCGTTTCCATCTCCACCAGATGGGCTTCGTCCTCGGTGACTGTTCCGATCAAGGCCGCATCCCGGCCAAGAGGATGGGCCCGCATGGCCGCTAGCACCGCATCAGCATCGCCGGGCTCGCACAAACACACCAGCTTGCCCTCATTGGCGACATAAAGCGGATCAAGCCCGAGCAGTTCGCACGCGGCTTTCACATCCGCCTTTATCGGAATTGCGTTTTCTTCCAGATGGATACCGATCTTGGCGGTGCGGGCGATCTCGTTCAAGGTTGCCGCCAGACCGCCGCGGGTCGGATCGCGCAGAACCGCAATCCCGGGTGCTGCTGACATCATGCCGGCGACAAGTGTGTGCAGCGCGGCGCTGTCGGAGCGGATTTCCGTTTCGAATTCAAGGTTCTCCCGCTTGGAAAGGATGGCAACACCGTGATCACCTAAGGAGCCGGACAGGAGGATCGCCTGGCCGGGCATCGCGCGCTCGACCGAGACATGAACGCCGTCCGGCACAACCCCCAGACCGGTCGTGGTGATGAAGATACCGTCGCCCTTGCCCTTTTCGACGACCTTGGTGTCTCCGGTAACGATCGGAACGCCTGCCGCCTCTGCGGCCCGCGCCATCGAAATGACGATCTTTTCCAGATCGGCGAGCGGAAAGCCTTCTTCCAGGATAAAGCCGACGGTGAGATAAAGCGGTTCGGCACCCGCCATGGCGACGTCATTCAAGGTGCCGTGAACGGCGAGAGACCCGATGTCGCCACCGGGGAAGAAGATCGGCGAGATGACATGACCGTCCGTCGAGATGACAAGCCGCCCGGCCGCCGGTGGCAGCAGCGCCGCGTCATTTCCCTGATCCAGGATCGGATTGGTCAGATGGCGTTGGAAGAGATTGGCGATCAGCTCAGCCGTTGCGCGGCCGCCGCCGCCATGGGCCATGTCGATGCTGCCGGTGCGCGCGGACAATTTCGGATCCTGAATATTCATGCCGCGGCCTCTTTTTGCGGCCGGGCCGCCTTGGTGCGGAAGCGTCCATAGGTCCAATAGGCCGCGCAGGCGCCTTCCGACGACACCATGCAGGACCCCATCGGCGTGTCAGGCGTGCAAACCGTGCCGAAGAGCTTGCAGTCGGTCGGTTTTTTCACGCCGCGCAAGATGGCGGGACACTCACAGGAATTCACTTCGCGCGACTGTTTGGGCGAGATCTCGAACCGCCGTTCGGCATCGAAGGCGGCAAAGACCCCTCTGATCTTCAAGGCGCTCTTGGCAACTGTGCCGAGCCCGCGCCATTCGAACGCATCGCGGATGTCAAACACCTCTTCCACCAGTGCCTGAGCCTTGAGATTGCCCTCACGGGTCACGACGCGCGTGTATTCGTTCTCGACCTCGGAGCGGCCCTCGTTGATCTGCCGGATCAGCATCAGGGTCGATTGCATCACGTCCAGAGGTTCGAAGCCCGCGATCACCACCGGTTTGCCGAAAATCTCCGCGGCGGGCTCATAGGGCTTTGATCCGATCACCGAGCTGACATGGGAGGGGCCCAGGAACCCTTCAATCTCCACGGTGCCAAGGTCCTGAACATCCGGTGACTGCAGGATATGGGCAATCGCGGGGGGCGTCAGAACGTGATTGCAGAAGACGGAGAAATTGGTGAGGCCTTCCTTTTGGGCCTGTTTGATCGCAACGGCGGTCGGCGGTGTCGTGGTTTCAAAGCCGATGGCAAAGAAGACGACTTCACGGTCCGGATTGTCGCGGGCAATCTTCAGGGCATCCAGCGTGGAATAGACCATGCGAATGTCCGCGCCGTCTGCCTTGGCGCGGATCAGGCTGCGCTGTTTCGTGCCCGGCACCCGCATCATGTCGCCATAGGTGCAAAGGATCGCATTGTGCCGCTCCGCGATTTCCACGGCATCGTCCAGCCGGCGCACGGGCAGCACGCAGACCGGGCAGCCGGGGCCATGCACATAGGCCACGTTGTCCGGCATCAGGTCCTGAACGCCATAGCGGAAGATTGCATGGGTGTGACCGCCGCAAAACTCCATGAAATTGTAGGTCCGGCCAGGATCAGCCTCGCGCTGGATGGCAGCGGAAACGGATTTCGCGAGATCCTTGTCGCGGAATTCTGAGACATATTTCATCGGTCCGCTCCTGTCATCTCGTCGAGTTCTTCCTGAAGCACACCGGCCTCGGCCATCAGCTGAAGCGTGCGGGCCGCTTCGTCCGGGCTTACCTTGTGCAGCGCATAGCCGACATGAACCAGAACGTAGTCGCCAACGGCGAGATCCTCGACCAGCGCGGTCGAAATCCGTTTCTTGATACCTTCAAGCGCAACGACGGCCATGTCGTCGCCGTCAAGTTCCGTGATCTTGGCAGGGATTGCGAGACACATTGGCGGCTCCTATTCCGCAGCATCTGTTGCGGAGCATCCGGCGAACAGCTCAGCCCGGGCGGTGCCGATCCAGTCGACCCAGTCCTCAAGACCGTCTCCGGACCGTGCGGAGACAGTGAGCACCCTGATCTCCGGATTGATTTTCCGAGCGTTTGCCGTGGCGATTGCGACATCGAAATCCACGTAGGGCAGGAGGTCTGTCTTGTTCAAGAGCATGACGTCAGCTGCGGCAAACATGTCCGGATATTTCAGCGGTTTGTCCTCGCCCTCGGTCACCGACAGGATCGCGACCTTGTGTGCCTCGCCAAGATCGAACGCCGCCGGGCAGACAAGGTTTCCGACGTTTTCAATGAAGACGTAAGCGCCGTCTTTCGGGGCAAGCCGTTCCAACGCATGACCGATCATGTGACCATCCAGGTGACAGCCCTTGCCGGTGTTGATCTGAAGGGCGGGGACGCCGGTCTCGCGGATCCGGTCGGCATCATTTGTGGTTTGCTGGTCGCCTTCGATCACATAGCAGGCATGTGTCTTGCCAAGCTTTTTGAGGGTCTCCACCAGAAGCGAGGTTTTGCCCGAGCCGGGGCTTGAGACAAGGTTCAGCGCGAACATGCCGTGCTCTGCAAAATACCGGCGATTGGCATCCGCGTAGCTGTTGTTCTTCGACAGGATATCCTGTTCCAGCTGGATCAGGCGCGACTGGCTCATTCCGGGGACCGAGGCTCCGGCATCGCCAGTTCCATAGTGATGGTGATGGCTATGGTCGGGCGTAGCCTCATGCCCATGCCCAGGTGCGTGTTTCGTGCCGTCCTCAATCCGGGTTTCACCGCTGCCGCAGCCGCAAACCGTACACATTACGAGACCTCCAGTTCCTTGATCCGCAGTTCTTCTCCGGTCTTGATCTTGAGCAGATGCGAGCCGCAGGAAGGGCATGGATCGAAACGGTCTTGAATAACAGCTGTCGTGCCGCACGCAGCGCAAGTGGCGGTTGCTTGCGGCTCGAAGATGTCCAGCTGCGCACCGTCCGCAAGGCTGCCGCGGGTCACGACATCAAAGCCGAACCGCAGGGCCTCTGGCTCCACACCCGACAGGGGGCCGACTTCCAGGCAAACTCGGTCAACCTTAGAGAAGTTCTGGCTGGCCGCTTCGTCTAACAAGATCCCGAGTATGTTTTCGCACAATGACATTTCGTGCATCGATTGATCCTCAAGCCCCTCTATTGCTGATCCCAACCGCACTGCAATTTATGACAGTCTGCCAGCCCACTTTGGAAGCGGTCCACGACATGGATCAAATGGCTGAAATAAGCAGGCGCGAATGTGACCTCGACAGTCACACATCATGGCGCCACGGCGCCCTGAGACAGCTGCGCTTTCAAGCGACGTCCCTGTTGTCGTCCCAGCTCTCCGTTCTGCTGCGTCCGGAACGATCTTAGCGGGGGCAACGAGGTGTGGATCTCGTAGAACGTGTCGCGAGGATCTGTGGTCTTGCGCCGGAGACAAAGCTGTTCCACAAGAGCGCCATCTTTCACTCAACACGGCGCAACGATGAGCGAACTCAAGCAAATGACCGGGACGGCAGATGGCCAGGTGGAATCACTCTTGAACTTGGCAGTGGCTGCCGGGGCTGAGATCCTGAAGGTCTATGCCGAAGACTTCAGCGCATCGGTCAAGGGGGATGGCTCGCCGGTCACCGTCGCCGATCAGGCGGCAGAAGACGTCATCCTAAATGGCCTCGCAAAACACTTTCCGGATGTGCCTGTGGTGGCCGAAGAATCCGTCGAAGCCGGGCAGCTGCCGGAGGGCGGTGCTCGGTATTTCCTTGTTGATCCTCTGGATGGCACCAAGGAATTCGTAAAGCGCAACGGTGAGTTCACGGTCAATATCGCGCTGATCGATGAGGGAACGCCAATTTTTGGCGTTGTCTACGCCCCCGCGCTGAAGGAGATCTACTGGGGCGGAGCCTTGCCGGGTGGCGACGCGCTGGGTGCCTTTCAAGGGCAGGTTTCAGACAGCGAAATCGTTGATGAGGAGAAAATCTCTGTTCGAAAGCCGCCGGTAGCGGGCTTGAGTGTTTTGGCAAGCCGCTCGCATTTGTCGGAAGAAACCGAAGCGCTGATCGCAAAGCTGAATGTTGCCGAGAAGGTCTGTGTCGGTTCCTCGCTGAAGCTGTGCTGGGTCGCTGCAGGGCGGGCGGATCTCTATCCGCGCATGGCACCGACCATGCAGTGGGACATTGCGGCCGGCGATGCGGTGGTCCGGGCTGCCGGCGGCCATGTGGTGCTTGCAGAAACCGGTGGGGACTTCGTTTACAGGCTTGCCGAGGGCGCGACTAAAGACGATCTGCGCAATCCGCATTTCATCGCGGTGAGCGATCTGGCGCTTTTGCCATGATGGGCGTTTGGGCGCGTAAGGAAACGTGAAGGTGTTATCGGCAAATATGTCGTTGGCATTATAGGCGTTAGGCACGCGGGAAAGGCAACAGTGACATGACGATCCTGATCACCGGTGGCGCAGGCTACATCGGATCCCACTGCTGCGTGACCTTTCTGGAAGCAGGTCACGATGTCGTCGTGCTCGACAACTTTTCCAACTCCAGCCCCGAAAGCCTCAAACGGATCACCGCGATCACGGGCAAGGAAGTTGCTCATGAAGAGGGTGACATCCGGGACCGGGACACGCTTGAAAGGGTGCTGAAGAAGTACAACTGCTCAGGTGTCATTCACTTTGCTGGATTAAAGGCTGTCGGTGAGTCCACAAAGGTTCCGCTCAGCTATTACGCCAACAACATCACCGGAACGCTCGAGCTCTTGGCCGCGATGGAGGCGTGCAATGTGCGCCAGCTCATATTCTCCTCTTCGGCCACTGTTTATGGCGAGCCGAAGTTCCTGCCCTTGACGGAAGATCATCCGCTGAGCGCCACCAACCCCTATGGCCGCACAAAGCTGATGATTGAGGAAATTCTGGGCGATGTCTCTGCGAGTGACCCGCGATGGCGCTTCGGCATCTTGCGCTATTTCAATCCGGTCGGCGCCCACAAAAGCGGCCTGATCGGGGAAGACCCGCAAGGGATTCCGAACAACCTGATGCCGTTTGTCTCGCAAGTCGCCAGCGGTCGACGCGACAAACTCTCGGTCTTTGGCAAAGACTATGACACTCGCGATGGCACCGGTGTCCGCGATTACATCCACGTGGTCGATCTGGTGGAAGGGCACCTGCGCGCCTATGAGGCCCTGTCTTCGCTCACAGACACGGACAACAGCTTTACCGTCAATCTGGGGACCGGAACCGGCTACAGCGTTCTGGAGATGGTGAAAGCCTTTGAACGGGCTTCAAACCAGGCGATCCCTTATACAATCGCTCCGAGGCGTCCCGGGGACGTCGCCGAGGTGTACGCCGACACGAACAAAGCGGCGGACAAGCTCAACTGGACCGCTGAACGCGGCCTGGAAGACATGTGCTCCGACACCTGGAACTGGGCCTGCAAGAACCCGAAGGGCTATGGCGAGACTGACGTTTGAAGTGTTTTAAAGAGGTATTGAACCCGCAGATGTCCAATCTACTCAGGTCAGTACCTGTCCAATCATAGCTAGAACAGTTTTAACAAAGGTTCTGATGTCAATCGAAAGAATGGAAGAGTGGTTCGCGAGCCAATTAAATGGTGACTGGGACCATCAGGGCGGCATCAGCATAACCACTCTTGATAATCCAGGTTGGCTAATCGAAGTCGACTTGGACATGGTGGTCGGGGAGGTTTATCGAGAAATCTCAAGTTTTAATGAGCAAGAATCTGAACTCGATTATGTCAACTTTTATTATGACGAAATCGAAAACAGAGTGAGGGTCATATGTGGCGTGGGTAACTTGTCACACGCGCTATCCATTTTGTTTGAGAAAATCTTCAACAAATAACTCTGTTCGGTGACCAGACTTCAAGTCTATGTCACTCGAAATTCACGACAAAGGCCCGTAAAAGCCGCGGCGCAATGAGCGCCCCCAGCCAGGCCGTTTGTTCTTTTCCGCTTCAAGTGCTGCAGATTCCCAATCGTAAGGCAGGATCTTTTCCTGAAAGCTCCAGCCTGAAGCACCTTTGGTCATCAGCGCATACCGCGCGTGCGGGCTGCCAACTTCCATTGTGTGGCGGTTCGGGTGATCATCTTCATAAGACGGCAAGCCGACGCTGCCGGGGTTGAGGATCGTCTGCCCGGTCATATGAAGATGAATGAGCCGCGGAATATGGGTGTGACCGCAGCAGATGATCGGGGATGTTTCGCCCTTGAGCTCGGCAACCAACGTTTCTTCATTCGGCAGATGACCTTTTGGGCCCTCCACCTTTTCGGTCAAATACCGGTCGTCATTGTCCGGAGTGCCATGGCAAAGGAAAACGTCATCACTCAACCGGATGGTCGGTTCAGACGTCTTCAGCCAGTCACGGCTTTGCCGCGACAGCCGTTCGGCTGTAAAGGCGTCCGTCGGGCCCATCTTTTCAATCGAATTTTCAAGGACGATCCGATCATGATTGCCGCGCACCGTTGGCCACTTGGTGTCCCGCAGGATCGCAGCCGTCTCCTCCGGCCACAGAGGACCGGAGACGCAATCGCCGAGATTGACGACGACATCAGGAGCTTCGCCGGTGAGATCCGCCAGCACCGCTTCCAGTGCCAGTACATTCCCGTGAATGTCCGAAACAACCGCAATTTTCATGAATGATTGCCTCATTTACATTCTGCCATCCCTGCGGAGGCAGGGATCCAGTAACCCGGAAAGATATGCAGGAGCCCTGACAGCCGTTTGAAGGTCCCGAGCCCCTGCCTACGCAGGGGCAGCACAGGGGCGTGCGGTCAGCTCTCCCCGAACACCCGCTCAAAAATCACGTCGACGTTCTTGGTGTGATAGCCAAGATCGAAGCGGTCGCGGATTTCTTCTTCGGACAGGTAGTTGCGGACGTCTTCGTCATTGAGAAGCTCGGTCAGGAAGTCGACTTTAGCGTCGCCGGATACCTGATAGCTGTCCCAGACCTTCATCGCGTTGCGCTGAACGAGGCGGTAGGCGTTTTCACGGGAGGAGCCTGCTTGCGTCAGGGCGAGCAGGATCCGCTGGGAATGGACGAGACCGCCGAGACGGTCCATGTTGCCCATCATGCGCTCCGGATAGACCACCAGCTTGTCGATGACGCCGGTAAGGCGCGCCAGGGCAAAGTCGAGGGTGACGGTCGTGTCCGGGCCGATCATGCGCTCAACGGACGAATGCGAGATGTCGCGTTCGTGCCAGAGAGCCACGTTCTCCATGGCCGGCACGGTGGACATACGCACCAGACGGGCAAGGCCGGTCAGGTTTTCGGTCAGGACCGGGTTGCGCTTGTGCGGCATCGCCGACGAGCCTTTCTGGCCCTTGGAGAAGAATTCTTCTGCTTCCAGTACTTCCGTGCGCTGCAGGTGGCGGATTTCGGTCGCAAGACGCTCGATCGAGGAGGCGATGACGCCGAGGGTCGCGAAATACATCGCGTGGCGGTCGCGCGGGATCACCTGTGTTGACACCGGCTCGGCCTTAAGGCCAAGCGCCTTGGCGACATGTTCTTCAACGCGCGGGTCGATGTTGGCGAAGGTGCCGACAGCACCGGAGATGGCACCGGTGGCGATTTCCTCGCGGGCATTCAGAAGCCGCGCCTTGCAGCGGTCGAACTCCGCATAAGCTTGAGCCATTTTCAGGCCGAAAGTGACCGGTTCGGCATGGATGCCGTGGGACCGGCCGATGGTGACCGTGTCCTTGTGTTCAAATGCCCTGCGCTTGATGGCGGCGAGCAGCTCGTCCATGTCCTTCAGAAGAAGGTCGGTCGCCTTGACCAGCTGGATGTTGAAGCAGGTGTCCAGAACATCCGACGAGGTCATGCCCTGGTGCACGAAGCGGGCATCCGGTCCGACGATCTCTGCAAGATGGGTCAGGAAGGCGATGACGTCATGCTTTGTCTCCCGCTCGATCTCGTCGATGCGGTCGATGTCGAAGGTGGCGCTTCCGCCTTTTTCCCAGATTGTCTTGGCAGCGTCTTCCGGGATCACGCCGAGCTCCGCCAATGCATCGCAGGCATGCGCCTCGATCTCGAACCAGATGCGGAATTTCGACTCCGGAGACCAGATATCGACCATGTCTTGGCGGGAATAGCGCGGGATCATCGCAGGTTCAGTCCTCGTCTTGGGAAGTGTTGGCTGCGGGATAGCAGAGCGCGCCCGGCCCTTCAATGGAAAGCCGCCGTTTTTGCTTGCAGAGGGCCGGGGAATATGACTGATTATCGCGCAACTCACACATTTCTGGTGTCGGAGGCCTTCATGACCATCTGGCGACCCGCCAATTTCATCACCGTCAAAGCCCTGGCGCTCATCTGGCAAGTTGACGCTCTGCTCCTGACCGAGATCTATGACGATCATGGCAATGTAAAGGGCATGCGCCCCTTGGGCGGAACTGTTGAATTCGGCGAAGCTTGGCGTGATACGTTGCAGCGGGAGTTTTTGGAAGAACTCGGTGCGCGGATATCTCTGGGCACTGACCACTTTGTCCTTGAAAATATCTACGAACACTACGGCCAAACCGGCCATGAGATCGTTTTCTTGTGCCACGCGCATTTTTCAGATGGGCGCTTCTACCGGCAAGATGCCATCCCGTTTCTGGAGCATGATGAGACCGAGTGTATTGCCCGGTGGATGTCGGTTGCAGAATTGAAGGCCAAACAGATCGAACTCTACCCGGAAGGCTTGATGGAGCGGCTCACCCAACCTGTCGCCGGCTCGGCAGTAAGCCGCCGATACAGCTAAAACGACGCGCGATCGCTTGATTCTTTGTGTATCCGCCAGAAATACTGTGAGGAAGGTGTACGCGGAGACGGAAAGGGAGGCCGGTTTTGGTGCTTACACGGAGCGCAGGTCTGCCAATCGGTTTCTTGGCGGTTTTCATTGTTTGGATGAGTGTGATTTCCGGCCCAACGTTGGCAAACGGTGGGGTGGAGGATGTCCAGCGGTTTTTGAACACGCCGGATCGCCTGGCTCTCATCGTTGAAAAACGCCGACGGGAAATCAGCGCGTATTACGGGTCTGAAGATGCGTCTCTCTTATGGCTTGGAACGGATAGGGCCCCGGCCTTTTTGGACCTCCTGAGAAATGCGCATCTTCACGGTCTCCGCCCGGAAGACTATCCGCGTGCCTATCTGGAAGCCGAGCTCAAGTCCGTTGACGAAGGCCTCAACCCTTCAGAGATTGCATGGATTGAGCTCCTGTTCACAGGCCATTTTCTTGACTTTGCCAATGACCTCCGGGCAGGCAGGGTAACGCCTCGGGTGCTCTATCCTGGCGCCTACATGCCCGTCCACACAATCAATGGCACGGATGCCTTGAAGCGGCTCGCAGCCGCACCCCAACTGCCGGATTTCGTGTCGATTTGGGAACCGCAGGACGATACCTACCGCTTGCTGAAGACACACCTTGCGCGCCTGTATGCAGTCAAGGATGGCGGCGGTTTTACATACATGGATATTAAAGAAGAGCTGTCGCCAGGCACACAGAGTGATCAGGTGCCCGACCTGCGGCGCCGGATGTTCGAAGACGGTCTTGTCGGCGAAGGCGCAGGCGGAGAGCTTTTCGACAAGAGGCTTGCATTTGCGGTTGCCCAATCGAAACACAGATACGTTCTTCCTGTTTCAAGCGAGGTGACACCCCGGCTTGTCCGCGCGCTGAACATTCCCATTGAGCGCCGGATCGAACAGGTCAGCAACGCCATGGAGCGCATTCGCTGGATCCCGCCAGAGTATTCCCGGGTCAAGCTGTTCATCAACAAGGGCGAGAACCAGTTTGTATTCTCCGAGTCGGGGCGTGTGGTGATGGAAGGTCAGGCTTTCGCCAACTGCCCGGACAGAAACCACGCGAATACGGCGACAGCCATTGAAGCTGTGACCTTTCATCCAACCTGGCAGGTTCCTCTGGAGTTTCTTGGTAATGAATTGCTGCCGCGGTTGAAGGACGATCCGGCGGAGGTTGAGGGTGTTGGGTACTATTTGAGACGGAGAGGGGCGGATGTGCCGCTCAGTTCGCTCCCTTGGGGACAGGCAACGCCGCGCGCCATCAACCGTTTCAAAGATGAGTTCAATCTCTATCTGCCAGCTTCAGCCGAAAATCCTCTCGGAAGCTACGCATTCCGGCTCCGGCAAGAACAGAAACTGGCGTTGTTCCATCTGGATTCTGCCCCGGAAGACGGTGTGTTCTGCAACCCCTATCTTCCGGCCAATGCGTTTGGAATTGTCGATGGGTTGGCGTTGCTGGAACAAGTGATCGAGCCGAGGGTGTTTCCAGCCGAGGGAATTGAAAACCGGCTCGCACGGGGGGATACGATTACCTTTCCCGCCCGGTCGGGCCTGATGGCCGTTGCAACGCACCAGTCCGTCTGGCTGCAGCATCAAGGCGCAATCCGCTTCGGCCATGACCCCTATCTAGAGGATGCACGGCTCACGGCCGCTTTGTCCGGTAGACCAAAACCATAGGTTTCTCTCGCGAAACACACTCATTCGCGTCCGGTCTTTCGAAACGGCCCTTCATAGATGTCGTCTTCCAGGGTGCCGTATTCAGCCAACTCTTCGATCTTCTCCTGCGCCATGTAGCGGGCGAATTTTTCTTGCGGCAGTCTCAGGTGAATGGCTCCGATATAGATCACCGTTGCGAACACTGCGATCAGAAGAATGTCCGGGCCGAGCGGCAAAATTCCAGATCCGCCCCCAAAGGAGCCTAGATAAGAAAATACGACAATCCCGGCGAGATAGGGCACCAGCCAGGATGCCTCCCGCCAATCGAGGTTGGCGTAACCGATTTGATATCCGCGGATCATCAGAAGCACAAATCCTGCCGCAAGGCTGAGCCCCAAATGAAGCATGGTATGCCAGCCGGTCCAGTAGATGATCAGGGTTGCAACGACAAAAGCTAGACAGCCAAGAACTGGCGCGGCGGGCAAGGTGAAGGCACGGGGCGCATCAGGAAGCAGCTTTCTCAAGGCGACCACCGCGATCGGTCCGACAATGAAGGACAGAACGATGGTTGAGGTGTTCAATGCAAGCACTTCATCGAAGGGGAGCGCAAAGAAAAAGAGCGCTGCGACCGCAAAATTGACGAGCAGCGAAAACAGCGGCACGCCCTTGTCCGACAACGTTTCCATGAATTTCGGGAACAGCCCGTTTTGAGCCATAGCAAGCCCCAGCCGGGCGTTGGACCCCACCGAAACGAGGCCGGAGGCGAAACTGGAAATCCTGGCTGTGGTGTCCAGCAAGCTGACGACCCAAAGTGCGCCAACGGCTGTGGCCAGTGCCGCGAGGGGGCCGAGGTCGCCGCCGAAATGCAGTCCTGACCAGCCGTTTTGTAGCTGGGCTGCATCCAATGCGCCAAGGAATGCAATCTGTAGTCCGCCATAGACAAACAGGCAGATCAAAAGGCTCAGGATCAGGGCGAGCGGGATATTAACCTTCGGATTTTTTGCCTCACCGGCCAGATCGATGACATGCCGGAAGCCAAGGAGCGAGAAAATCACACCGCCGGAAGAGATGGCGGCGAGGATGCCCTTCAGACCCTCCGGTGCAAAGCCGCCATGATTGGTGAAGTTGGACGGTTTGAAGCTGAGACTGATGATCACGATCGCCAGGAGAACCGGCACGAGGATTTTCAGCCAGGTCAATGCCGTGTTTATCCTAGCGAAGAGCTTGACGCCAAACGCGTTGATCACGGTGAAAACGGCCAGGAGCACGAGGGCGACTGCGAGCCCTCCGGTACTGAGCTGGTTTTCATTGGAATAAAGCCAGGGGGCCAAGGTCTTGGAATACCGAAGGATGGCCTCGACCTCGATAGTAGCTGCCGTGTTGTAGCCAACCCAAGCGGTCCATCCCATGGCCATCGAGACGACTGTTCCATGAGAAAACTGAGGAACCCGCCCGATGCCGCCAGCGACCGGCAGAATTGTGGAGATTTCCGCAAATGTGATCGCAATCAACAGCATGGCAACGCCGCCGATCAACCAGGCAATAAGCGAGGCCGGACCGGCAGATTGCGCGGCGATCATCGGAACAAACAGCCAGCCTGACCCAAGTATGCCGCTGATTGCGACAAACGTGAGGCCGAGCAGCCCAATGTTGCGTTGCATATGTGCCAAACGACACCCCCAGACTTTGCACTTCAGCTTAGCCGAAGGGACAGCCGGATCAAAAGGTGTTTGGCGAAGAGTTTTTGCTTCTGTTAGGCGTTCGCAGCCGCAGTCCGGATTGCATCGATGTTGGACATGTAGGCGTCGACTGTACCGCCCTTGAAAACGGCGGATCCGGCAACGAGGACGTTGGCACCTGCTGCTGCAACCAGCGGAGCGGTCTCGGGCGTGACGCCGCCATCGATCTCCAGATCGATTGGTCTATCGCCGATCATTTGTTTGATCCGGGCTGTCTTTTCCACCATGGCCTCAATGAACTTCTGACCACCGAAGCCCGGGTTCACCGTCATCACAAGGATGAGGTCGAGCCGGTCGAGCACGTATTCTAGAACGCTTTCCGGCGTTGCCGGGTTGAGCGACACGCCCGCCTTCTTGCCGAGGGCGCGAATGGCCTGCAGCGACCGGTCCAGATGCGTCGTTGCTTCGGCGTGCACGGTGATGATGTCTGACCCGGCTTTAGCAAAGGCTTCCAGGTAAGGATCGCAAGGTTCTATCATCAAATGCGTGTCGAACACCTTGTCTGTGTGCGGGCGCATCTTGGCGATGACATCCGGGCCGAAAGTGATGTTCGGAACGAAATGGCCGTCCATCACGTCTAGGTGGATCCAGTCCGCTCCCGCCTCGACAACCTCGCGGACTTCCTGGCCGAGCTTGGAAAAGTCAGAGGCAAGGACGGACGGTGCAATAATTATCTCGCGCGGCATTTACGGATCTCCTGCGGGCGGCGGCAACGCCGGTCATAGACTGTTGGCGCCGCGCTACCACGTGTCCGGCAGACCGGCAAGTCAAAGAGCTCGCTCCTAATCGGTTAAACTGTTCACAGCCGTCCGGAGATGGCGAGAAACCGGCCGTCAGGCCCTTCAAAGCCGTGGGTTGCCATGTGAACGATTAGGGTGATGACAGGTGGTTTACCTTCCGGGAAATAGCTGACGACTTTGTCTATCCGGTAGCCGATCGGGCACCCGCGGCTTTTTGGGAGACTTTTATCCAGATGCCGGACGCGCGCTTCTCCGCCATAGATCGTGTTGAGCTGGAACCCCTTGGTGGCCGCGCCATAGCTGGCACACGTGTCGTCGGGCAGGGGAAATTCCATCAACTGGATCTCCATCGGCTCATCGATTGGGGGGACGACTGGGCGCAGATTGACCTTCATGTTGAAAGGATTGGCGGAGATTTCCGTGATCGGATTGCTGCCGACTGTCAGTCCGTGGCCGTCAATACCGAGGGAATTGAGAAGCGGGTCTGCAGCGGCCCTGTTGGCGGCCCGGGCAGCCTTCAGGAGCGCCACAGGATTGTAGCCGTTGCTGTCGTCGATTTCATCGCGGCGACGAAACGGAGACGGGCTCACCCATTTGTCTTCATGGACATCGATCACGAATATCTCTGAATAGGGAAAACCGGAGCCGTCCTGAATTCCGGACTGCTCAAAGGCAAAGTAACGGCCATCTTCAGAGTAGCCGAGAATGTCCAAACGGGCCTGATCGCCAGCAATGGCTGCCGACATTGAGCCTGTTATGACCGCAAAAAAAGCAACGAGCAGTTTGCAGAAACGCATGACCGGTCTCCCTGTGATTTGTTCAAGAGAGTATCGCCGGGTTTTAGGTCTGTCAGGTCTGCGGCGTCACAGTTTTGAGCTTTAGTCCGCAAAACCATCCGACAAACGGTTTCAGGACCATCGGCAAAATATAGATCGGGAATTGTCCGACTGCGAACCAAAGCCACGTGAGCTCTGGCAGTGTTCCGCCAAAGGCGGCGACCATCAGCCCCATGTTGCGCGTGCCGCAAGTGTGCGCGATGGCATAGGCATCTTCTCGGCTTGCGGGCGAAAACAGGAGCAGGGTCACACCGATCTGTGCAAAGGCGAGGCAGAAAGTGATCGCGGTCAAGCCGAGGGTAAAGCCCGGTTTGTCCGCGAAACTCGCCGCAACGCCATCCATCGCAGCAATCGCAAAGATCAAAAGCAAGAGAACATTTAAGCCGCTGATCATGTTTGCGCCGTTTGCAACTCGTTTCTGTCCGGCAATCCGGCGGATCACCATTGCAGTGAGAAATGACCCAACAAGCAGAAATGACAGTTGCGCAGCCAAGCCACCGATACTCAGCGGCAAGGCGTCCCCCAACATCAACTCGCCGATGAAAGGTGCCGAAAGCGGCGTGATGATCAGGGCCGCAACGGAAAGCGCAAGGCTGAGCGTTCCATTCAGGCCCAGGAGATAGATAAAGGCCGGCGCGGCCATAACCGGCGGGGCGGCCGTGGAGATAAACAAGGCCAGCACAAGCTCAGGTCCAAGCGTTTCCGGTCCAATCAACTGAACGGCCGCAAAAGCAATCAACGGCACACCGAGCATCATCCAAACGAGTGCGGTGAGGAGAAGGGTCGGTCGTTTCAAGCGCAGTTTGATGGCTTCTATATCGACCCTCAAAAAAGCCAGCACCAGCAGGCTGAAGACCGAAACACCGAGATAGGGTCGCAGATGTTCCGATAGGGCTGGTAGCGCCATGCCGATGAAGATACTCACAGCCAAAGCGGCCGTTCCATGCTGACCGATCCATGCCACAGCTACCGCGAGCATCCGAATCATTTAAAATCAACTCCTGAAAATCGCGTGTGGGCAGGGACTTGCGGTTCTTTTAAGGGAACTTGACCGGACTTGCCAATCACGATGGCGTCCTGCCGTCGGACTGTGGGCCATGACAACTTCGAAACAGATGCAGACATTTGATGTGATGGTTCTGGGGGCCGGAATTGTCGGTGTTTCGACCGCAGCGCATTTGCGCCGCCTTGGCCTGGATGTCGCTTTGATCGATCGGAAGCATCCGGGCGGCGAAGCTTCTGCAGGCAATGCAGGCGTCGTCCAGCACAATGGGTTCGTCCCGCAAGGCCTACCGAAAAACCCGGCGGCGTTCCTGAAGTCATCCTTCAATCTTGGCGGACCATTTTCGTACAGACCGCTTACCTTAGTGAAGATGCTCCCGTGGATCCGGCAGTATGTCCGGGCAAGTTACGGCGAGGCGGCAGAGGCATATTGCCGGGCCATCATGCCGTTGCGCCAACAGGCGGTGAAAGCGCATCTAGATCTTGCGGAGCAATCAAATGCCGGCCGGTTCTACCGGAAGGGGGGCTGGCTGCACCTGTACCGAACGCCAGCCAGTTTTGATGCAGATGATATGTCCCGGTACTACGCCCGGATCTACGGTGTTGATTACAAGGAAATGGACGGCGCAGAAGCCAGTGTTCTGGAGCCTGGGTTGAAGCTTTCAGGCATGAAGGCCGTGCATTGGACCGAAAGCTGGTCGGTCTCCAATCCGGCTGCTGTCGTCGATGCATTCTGGCGGGGATACATCCAAAATGGTGGCCAGTATTTTCGCGCAGACGCCAAAAAGCTGATCCGCCAGAGAGGCGGGTGGGGCCTCGAGGGAGAACGTGGGCCCGTGTTCGCCCGCAATGCCGTCGTCTGCTTGGGCGCCTGGTCGATGGATGTCCTGAAGAAACTCGGCGAGCAGTATCCGCTGGCCGTCAAGCGCGGCTACCACATGCATTATAGGCCGCTCTCCGGGGCGTCCCTGTCGCGCCCCGTCGTGGACATCGACAACGGGTTTGCATTAACTCCCACAGACTTCGGCATCCGGCTGACGACGGGTGTGGAGCTGGCAGGACGCGACGCGCCGCCGAACCTGCAGATCATCAAACAGGTCCGGCGCAGGGCAGAAGAGATCTTTTTTCTCGGACGCGCGCTTCATGATGAACCATGGGTGGGAAGCCGGCCCTGTGTGCCGGATTCTCTTCCGGTCATTGGACCATCCCCGTCAGTAAAGGGGTTGTGGCTCAATTTCGCCCATGGCCATGATGGTTTTACGCTCGGACCGGTCTCCGGCCAGATCATGGCCGATATGATTGCCAACAAACCTCTTGTTGCGGATTTAACGGGCGTCTCGCCTAACCGGTTTCTGAGCTGAGTTTGCACACGCTGTGAAAATATGGCCGGCTGCCAAGAGTTTCCTTGAGACGGCGGTGGAACTCGTAAACCATGGTTTATCGGACGGTTTATAGGCTTTCGGTTGATGGCTGTCGTTACCGTAGCCGCCTAGATCCATCGATGTGCTTAAGAGGTCAGGTTGATGCGACCTCCAAGGTAGATGCGTATCCAACCAATGGGTCTGGGATGACATTTTTCATGAAAGCCGTTGCAGTCGCCGGATTTATGGCAATCATCCCGCTTTCAAGACCGTTACGTTGGGCGAGACACTTGGCAACAACGAAAAGGCAATTCGTGCTGTTCTGGTTTCCCGTGGTTACGTCGTTTCAGAGATCGAGCCCGAGCATGGGAAGCTTGAAGCCGAAGTAATACTAGATGGCCATGAGATGGAGATCGTGATCGATGCACTGTCAGGTCGGGTTCTGGAAATGGAGCTAGATACTGACGGTGATCGCGACCAAAAAGATCACGATTAAAGCTCCATTGGTCGGCCCGGCTGGCAAACGCCTTAGGAGAACCCCCGCTCTTGCCGGTCGGGCCCTTTTATTATCAATTTCTGTCTGCTGTCCTTCTAATTTCTAACCACGCTGGACAGGCCGCGTTGGCAAAGCTAGTCAACAACAGCGTCATTTCATCTAAGAGAATATGGATTTCACTTTGCCATGTTGAAGGAAGCCGATTGGAAAGCCGTTTCTCCTTGGGCGTTGTTCGGCCTCCAGGCAATTTGCGTGCTTTTCATTGTTTCTGAGGAAGTTGCCGGGGCCATCTTTGGAGAACAGGCTATTGGGATACTTGAAAGTGATGGTCTGGAGTATCTGATAATTACTGCCTTGGTCGTTGGCTTGATCGCATCCGGTTTTGAAATCCGAAGAGGCCTCAAGCGGCAGAAGCGAATGGAACAGCAGGTCAAGGCTGCGTCTGGCGCTTTTGCTAGCCTTCTTGAAGAGCATTTTGAACTTTGGAAACTCACGCCATCGGAGGCCGATGTCGCATTGTTGGCTCTTAAAGGCTTTTCGATCGCGGAGATTGCCGCCTTTCGTCAGACGGCAGAGGGGACGGTCAAAGCCCAGTGCAATGCGATCTACCGCAAAGCGGGCGTTTCGGGCCGCCCTCAGCTGCTTTCTCTATTCATCGATGAATTGCTGGGTGGCGTGGTTGAGGCTGAAAATGTTCGCCGATAAGATCTCTAGCTGGAAGGCCCGATATAGGTCGCCTTGATTTGGTCGATCGATCCGTCGTCTTTCATGCGGCGGATAATCCGGTCGTAGTCGGTCTTTAACTTGTCCATATCCGGGTGCGTGGAGGCTTTGGAGAAGACGTTGTAATAGGCTTTCGACTTCATTGGCTTTGGAAGAAAATCGATCTTGTTGCGATAGCCGCCGATATGAGCCTGGTGCAGTGTTGAGATGGTGTTCATCGGAACCGCGTCGATCCTGCCTGCGAGCAGCTTGTCGATCTGCAGGGAATTCTCTGAGACAAGTTGCAGCTGGAGGCCCGCGTCCCAGAATTCCGGGGTGTAGGAAATTCCATGCGTTGCACCGATCGTCATTGAGCGCAGGTCATCGAACTTCGAAAACGTGAACTTGCCGCGATCTTCCGCCCTGATGAAGAAATTCCAGTCCAGATCGATGTAGCTTTCGCTTGGATAGTCCAGAAAGGTGCGGCGGTCTTCGTTTTGCGAATACAATAGCAGCACATCGATCCGACCAGCTTTGGCTTCGACCTGCAGGCGCTGGTCGGATTCAATAAGCAGCACTTCATAGTCTATCGCGAGTTCGCGCAGGACCTCATCCATGACTTCGATGTCGATGCCGCGGACTTGTCCGTCCGCCTCGTATTTGAAGGGGGCTTGAGGATTGGCGGCAATGATGAGAGGGCGTGCTGTCGCCGATGTTTGCCACGTCGCAGCCAAAAGACAGCATATGCAAAACAGACCGATTTTCCGAAGCACGCCTAAAAACCTTCCCAAGTCACTGCCTGACAAACACACGGGAGGATTCACTGTTCCATGCAATAGCCAAACAAACAGTGAATTTTGGAGAGGAGGCAATGTACAGCGCGTCTCAATTCTCGCGAAGAGGCAGTGCGGCGGTATCCTTTACCGTGTTGACAACGATACGTGACTGAACGTCAGATACCAATGTATTATCGAGAAGCTTCAGGCGCAGGAAGTCGTCATAAGTCTTGATGTCATCGGTTACCACCTTGATGAGGTAATCGACAGCACCTGTGATACGTTCGCAAATAACGACTTCCGGCCAATGATGGACGAGCTTGTCGAACGTTTCCATGTTTTCGCGACTGGGAACGGCAAGCTTGACGAAGGAATAGGCGACAAAGCCAAGGCCCACAGCTTCGCGGTCTATAATCGCGGTAATTTGCTTGATGATGCCTTGTTCCTTCAACCGCTTGATGCGGCGCCAGCAAGGGGTCTGGCTCATGCCGGCCTCTTTGGCGACTTCTGCGATTGAAAGGGAGGCATCCCTTTGCAAAACGCGCAAAACACGGATGTCGGACGGGTCCAGAAGATTCTTTTCGGTCATTGGGTCATTTTCGGAAATTTTATGCTGCCTAGTGACGAATTGCAGTGACGATAGCACAGAAATCGCTGCTGAAAAGGACGATATTAATCGGAAATGGAAGTTCGCCGCAGAGGGCCGCCCCGGGGGCGTAGGAGGAGAATACCGAATGGATGTGCTTGTGTCCGATATCAGCCTTGAAGACAAATACACCGCGACGGACGGTCGTGTGTATCTGACAGGCATTCAGGCGCTGGTCAGATTGGCTCTGGACCGCGCGCGCCTGGACCGGCAGGCAGGTCTTAAAACCGGTGGTTTCATTTCCGGATACCGCGGGTCGCCGCTGGCTGGATATGACACTGAGTTGGAGCGCGCCCACCGGCACCTGAAGAGCCTTGAAGTTGTTTTCAAGCCTGGCGTGAACGAGGAACTTGGGGCGACCGCAGTTTGGGGAAGCCAAAAACTGCGCGGTGAGGGCGGTGTCGGACGGCCCACAGAATATGACGGCGTCTTTGGCATCTGGTACGGCAAGGCCCCAGGTGTTGACCGGGCTGGCGACGCGCTACGTCAGGGGAACGCATCTGGCACGGACCGCAACGGCGGTGTTCTGGCTTTGGCCGGTGACGATCACCTTGCCAAGTCCTCCATCCTGCCTGCGCAGAGCGAATTCTTCTTCGAGCATGCCGAAATGCCGGTTCTGAACCCGGCGGATATTCAGGACGTTCTCGACTACGGTCTGCACGGGCTTGAGATGTCCCGCTTTTCCAGTTTGTGGACGGCGTTGATCTGTGTGGCCGACACAATGGATGCGTCCGCCACCATCAATGTATCGCCAAACCGTCTGCGGATGGTTCGCCCTCTGGAGGGTGATCCGCGCAAGGATTATCATCAAAACCGCGATCTGCTGCTCGGCAACCGGTTGGAAACAGAGCGCTTGGTGCGTGAGCTCCGGATCCCTGCAGCCCAAGCCTATGTTCGCACAAACGGCCTGGATCGTGTGACCTTCGGTGCCCGGCAAAATCCGAAACTCGGCATTGTTTCTTCCGGCAAAGCCTATCGGGACCTGCTTCAGGCGCTCGATCTCATGGGTGTGACCGAAGACAAGGCCAAAGCGCTGGGCTTGGGGATTTACAAGGTTGCTATGACCTGGCCGATGGAACCGCTCGGCCTGCGGGACTTTGCCCGCGGTGCGGAGAAACTTCTGGTCGTGGAGCACAAGCGGGCCTTCATGGAGCCGCAGATCAAGGAAATCTCCTATCACTGGCCGGACATGAGCCGTCCCGAGATTTGGGGCAAACGCCGCCCGGACGGATCGCCGTTCCTGTCCGATGTTCTGGAGATCTCCGTTGCTGAGCTGATCGAAGGTTTGATGAAGTGGTTGCCGGCCAATGCCGTCACCGAAGAAATGAAGGCCGTTGCCGCGCGCATGACCAAGCAGGCCATGTGGGCGCAAGGCCATGCGGAACGCGCCTCCCGTGTGCCTTACTTCTGTTCTGGCTGCCCGCACTCCACCTCGACCAAGACGCCGGAAGGCTCCCGGTCCATGCCGGGTATCGGCTGTCATGCCATGACCGAAATGGCAGGCCGGACCACGGAAGGCCAGATCCAGATGGGCGGTGAGGGCGTCCTTTGGGTTGGTCAGCAGCCGTTCTCAGGTGACAGCCATGTGTTCGCAAACGTCGGCGACGGCACATATTTCCACTCCGGTATCCTTGCGATCCGTCAGGCGCTCGCGGCCAAGGTGCCGATCACCTACAAGATCCTTTACAACGATGCCGTGGCCATGACCGGTGGTCAGAAGCATGATGGACAGTTGAGTGTTCCGCAGATTACCCGTCAGTTGGAAGCTGAAGGCGTAGAACGCATTGCGGTGGTCTCCGAAAATCCGGATGCCTACGGATCGTGGACACCAATTGCAGCCGGAACCAAGGTCTATCATCGCGACGAGTTGATGGATGTGCAGAAGGACCTGCAGACCTTCAACGGCGTTTCCGTAATCGTTTACGACCAAACCTGTGCAGCCGAGAAACGGCGCCGCCGGAAGCGCGGGCTGTTCCCGGATCCGGATCAGCGCCTGTTTATCAACGATCGCGTCTGCGAAGGCTGCGGTGACTGCTCGGTCCAGTCCAACTGCCTTTCGGTTGAACCGCTGGCAACGCCGTTTGGCGAAAAGCGGGTCATCAACCAGTCCAGCTGCAACAAGGACTTTTCCTGCATCAAGGGTTTCTGTCCGTCGTTCGTCGAGATCGACGGTGCGGCGCTCAAAAAGCCGAAAAAGGCTGACGTGGATATCGATGCTCTGGTCGAACAGCTGCCGGAACCGGTTCTGCCAGCGCTGGATCGGACGCAGAACGCGTTGGTTGCCGGCATTGGCGGCATGGGCGTCACCACAATCAGTGCTGTTCTAGCAATGGCGGCGCATATCGATGGCAAGCAAGCCTCGACCCTGGACATGACGGGACTGGCGCAAAAGGGCGGGCCGGTGACCTCGCATGTTCGCTTCGCATCCATTGACCGCGCCATTGAAGGTCCCCGGGTTCCGGCCGCAAGCCTCGATCTTTTGATCGCAAGTGACATGGTCGTTGCCACGAATGCGGAACAACTGGCACTCGCCCACCGTGGCCAGACCGTGACAGTGGCAAACACCAAGGTTGCCCCGACTGCAGAGTTTGTCCTGAAGCAAACCCTGTCTTTCGATGAGAAGAAGATGGACGCGGCCTTGAAGGCGGCATCCGGAACATATCTCGCGATGGATGCGGCCGGAATTGCTGAAAAGCTGCTCGGCGATGCGATCTTTGCCAACATGCTGCTCGTGGGCATGGCCTATCAATCGGGCGCCCTGCCGGTTTCCGGCGATGCCATTGAAACAGCCTTGCAGCTGAACGGGGCGGCAGTGGCCGGCAACATCAAGGCATTCCGCGCCGGCCGTGTTCTGGCTACCGACGCTGAACTGTTGTTGAAGGCTTTGCCAGCGAGCGAAAAGCCGCGCACGTTCACATTGGATGAAAAAATTGCATTCAATGCCGACGAGCTCGTCCGGTATCAGGACGAAGCCTATGCGGCCCGTTACCGGGATCTCGTTGAAAAAGTGAAGGCAGCGGACGAAGCTCATGGCCCGGGGCAAATGCGCCTCTCCAGAACCGTTGCTGATCTGCTCTATAAAGTGATGGCTTACAAAGACGAGTATGAAGTCGGCCGCCTTTATTCCGATCCGGCTTTGAAGGAAAAGATCGCGCAGCGGTTCGAAGATCCGAAGAAGCTAAAGGTCTATCTGGCCCCGCCGATGCTGGCTCACCGGAAAGACCCGAAAACCGGACGCCCGGAGAAGATGGCATTCGGACCGTGGATCTTTACCGCGTTCAAACTCCTTGCCGGGTTCAAAGGCATGCGCGGCAAATGGTACGACCCATTCGGCCGGACCGCGGAGCGCCGTGCGGAACGGGCCCTAATAGGTCAGTACGAAAAGGACATTGCGGAGATCATCACCCGTTTGCCGAACGGCAATTACGGTCTCCTCGTAGAGCTGGCACGGGTGCCGGATCTGGTCCGCGGGTTTGGCCCGGTCAAGGAAGCGAACCTGGAAAAGGCCGCGGACAAACGCCGTGTTGTCCTTGAACAACTCAATACCCGCAAAGACGGCGGCAATGATGGCGATCATCAAAGCGGCGACTTCCTCCAAGCCGCCGAATAACGCGCGGTATTCTTATTGAAAATTCAGGCCGGCGCAGCTTCTGCGCCGGTTTTTCGTTTGAAGACATGGCAGTGCACTGCGCCAGTCTGACGCAAGAAATAAACGGCATATCTATCGAAGCTACGGAAGCGGCTTGGGCACGCGATTTTCATTGTATGCAACGCCGCTTTGGGACCTGCCCACCAGGGCAACGCGAATTAATACTCCGGTTAAAGAATTGGGGCATTCGGCGTGAAAACGAGGCTTGGCCGAGACAAAAATACGCCCAGCTAACAAAAATTAATACTCGATTATTTGACCTTCAAAGAGCGTCGAAACGGGATGCCGGATCCGATAAATTCATAAAAAACAATGGAATGTAGAGTAACTGGCAAATCTAGTTAGAATTCTTCGTAAAATTTATAAAAACACGATTACATTCTCCAAATACCTGTTTCTGTCTTCTTTAAATCTCCAATTCATTTTGTGGCCAGAGCCGAAGACCGGCGTAAGATTCAATCTGGTAATGAAAATGAGTGAAGCGTTGAAAACAGAACTGGTGAACTTCTCGGAGCTGACCGGGGAAGCAGCAAGCGCCCGCCGGGCTGAACTGGCCCGCCACGTGGCAACGCTCTTTGCGTTGACATCTGACAGATGCTCTGACGAACAGGTCGATATTTACGACTCCGTGCTGCTACGCTTAGTGGATATGGTGGAATCTGAAGTCCGCCGTTTTGTCGCCGAGCAGATGAGCACCTTGCGCCGCGGTCCGGAAGAGACCATCCGGCGCCTTGCAAGTGATGTGATCGAGGTGTCCGAACCGATCCTCGTGCGCTCAACCGTCCTGCGCGATGCTGATCTGGTGTCAATTGCGGAAGAGCAAGGCAACGATCACCGCTACGCAATTGCACAACGCGAAGTGCTCTCCGCGGACGTCAGCGAGATCCTAGTTCGGCGTGGTGATCTGAAGGTCAAACGGAAGATTGCCAGCAACGAAGGTGCAAGCCTGTCAGGGTCTGCCATCGAGATCCTCATCTCCGATTCCGCTGCCGACGCAACGCTTCAGCTCAGCTTGAGTGACCGGCCGGATCTCGCTGAAGCGCAGATTGCCAGCCTGATTTCCATCGCGAGCGACGAAGTCCGCAAGAAATTGCAGACATCCGGCCGTTCCGGTGAAACCGCGAAATTGAATGAGGCTGCCGATATTGCCGCGCGGCGTATGTCCAATCAGTACTGGTTGGGCCGGTACGATTTTGAAACAGCCCGTAGCCGCATACTTCTATTGGCGAAAAAGGGCATGGTGAATGAAGCCGCTTTGCGTCGGTTCGCGTCCGAAGACAGGTTCGCCGAAGCCGTCGCCACCTTCGCGTGGTTGGTTCGGTGCGGCGTTGAGGAAGCCAGCCACTGGATGGTGCGGCCGGACCCGGAGCCGTTTGTCATTCTCGCAAAAGCCTCCGGCTTTTCGTCGATCACGGTCGGGGCATTGTTGAGCATCGGCCCGTGGCGTCATCGCCTGACGCCTGAGACCCGCAGCAACGCGATGAACCTTTATGAGCGCATGACTGTTGCAGAAGCCAAGCGCAAGATCGCTCATTGGAGCTACAACGTTCTGAAGTGATCTGACCAGGCAGAATGCGTAAGACATCAAGCCCGGCCTCTGTGCCGGGCTTTTTTCGTCCGGAACTAACGCGCGAGATGCCTTTTTTCCTCAGCGGAACCGTGCTTTACAGGGCGAAATAGATTCTGCAAAGAGCGGGGCCAAGGGGTATGCGCAGATCCGTCCATCAACTACTGCAACATGAGCTGCCTCCGGCAATGCGCGCTTTTTTTGGCCGCGTTCCGGTCCTCGCAATTGTCGTCCTGAGCATGCTGTTTGTGAGTTTAAGCGCCGGTCCGGATTATGCCCACGCCCAAGGCCCTGCGAGCTTGTTGTCGGCGGTTAGTGGCGGTTCAAAGGAAAAGGCTGCGGAGACAACCGCAAAACACACAGAACCTGCCTCTGAGGGAGGCGGTGTCAGCGCCGAAGAGGGCGGCGGCGCGATGATGGAGTCTATGGACGAGTTTGCAGATGAAGCCGTCCGTGCCCGCGACACATTAAAAACAATCGTTCAGAAGATCCCGAATATTCGCGCTGCGATGGTCAATACGCTTCGCTCGCAAGGCGAAGACCAAGGACTGGGCTGGATATCATCCGCGCTGATCGATGTCGTGATCGCGGTTCTCTTCGGTCTTGCGGCCTCAACCTTGCTGGCGCGCTGGGGGCGTCGACAGTTCGCGGGAATGTACAAGCCCGACGTCTACACCCGTTCCGACAAGATCATCTATCTGTATTTGCGGGCGATTTTGATGATCGCCGGGGTTGTCCTCTATTTTGCCGTGGCGACGGTTGTTTATCTCCTGATTGGCACCGGTCTGGAAGCTGCCAATGAAACCGCACTCGTCGCCTTCAGTATGAGCGCCGCCTTCATGGCGCTGCGGATCATTTGGATGAACCTGCTGGCCCCGGATGCGGAAAGCCATCGATTGGTCGCCCTGAGCAACAGGGAAGCGAAGGGTCTCTACCGCTTCTTGCTGGTCGGCAGTGGCATATCAATAGGTGCGATCGCGTTCTGCCTCTGGATGGAGCGTCTTGGTCTGCCGCAAGACATTCACAAATTGGCGCTCATTGCAGCGTCTGGTCTGTCAATGGTTATCCTATGCGTTATTGCCGTGGCGTATCGAGCGGTGATAGCGCGCTTGATCCGCGGAGGTGCAGGTGACCAAGCCCCGATGTGGCGCCGGGTGCTCGCCGCCGTTTGGCATCTCATCGCCGTTATCTACTTCGTGATTGCCTGGGGAATTTCTGCTCTTCGGATCCTTTTGGACTTGCCGTCCGCAACAGGACTTGTGGGGGCTCCGATCCAGGTTTTGCTGGTGGCAGCCGTTGCTTATGGGCTGCTTATCCTTCTGATCGACCGTGTGTTGTTGCCGCGTCTTGATACCGCCAAAGCCGAAGCGAAGATTGCGGAAGACATTCAGCGGGCGGAAGAGAGCGAGGGTGCTGAGCAGGACCCGGAAAGCACGCTGGCCCAAGCACATGCTGAAGCTGCTGACCGCGAAGCCGATCGGTCCCCGTTCCGCGCACTATTGGATCGCGGCGCTGCGATCCTAGTGGTCTTCGGTGGACTGGACCTCTTGACGTCTCTTTGGGGTGTCGGCATGGCCGGGGAAGGGTCGATCATTGGATCCTTCATTGAGGTCCTGCTGGTCATGTTCCTTGGATACATGGCGTATGAGGCGGTCAAGATCCTGATCGACCGCCAGATCGCGAAGGAATCTCCAGCGGAGAAAGACGAAGAAGCTGAAATTGGCGGGGCCGGTGAAAGCCGGATTTCGACCCTGCTGCCGATCTTCCGGAACTTCTTGCTGATCACCATCGTGGTGATTGCAGCTATGGTTGTTCTGGCTGAGCTGGGTGTCAATATCGCGCCGCTCTTCGCCGGTGCCGGTGTTGTCGGTCTGGCGGTCGGTTTTGGCGCACAGACCCTCATTCGGGATATCTTTTCCGGTGCGTTCTACCTGATCGATGATGCTTTCCGGAAAGGCGAGTACATCGACATTGGCAGCGCCAAGGGGACTGTCGAGAAAATCTCGATCCGCTCGATGCAGCTGCGCCACCATCGCGGTGCGCTTACCACCATTCCGTTTGGCGAAATCCAGCAGGTGGAAAACTTCTCGCGCGACTGGGCGATCATGAAGCTCGCCTTCCGGGTCACCTATGACACGGATGTCGAAAAGATGCGCAAGATCATCAAGAAGTTTGGCCAACGGCTTCTTGAGGATGAGTACTATGGACCGATGTTCCTCGCGCCGCTGAAATCCCAGGGCATCATGTCCATGGAAGATTCAGCCATGATCGCCCGGGTGAAGTTCACCGCAAAACCCGGCAAGCAGTTCGAGTTGCGGAAGGTGATCTACGCAGGCCTGCGCGATCTCTTCGAAGAAAACGGCATCAGGTTTGCCCATCGCCAGGTTACGGTCCGCGTTGCCGGCGCCGGAGATGATGAGGACGATGGTGCCAACGGCAAAATATCACCGGAAGCGGCCAAGGCTGCTGCAGGTGCCGCGGCCATGTCGGGAATGCTCGACGAAGAAGCCAATGGAGACAGCGGTCAGGATGACCCGATCTGACGGTGGATAAGCTCTTATAGAAAAAGGCTCTGCGGAGATATCCGCAGAGCCTTTTTCATTTCTGGCAAGGCCTCTCGGCCATTGCACCGAAACCTTACTGCGCCTTGCTTGCCGCCGCCCTTAGAGAGTCGGCTGTGCCCTGGATAAACGCCAGCACGTTTTGAACGTCGCCATCGGTCAAATGGGCATCAAAGCGCGGCATGCCGTTGTGCAGTCCGGCACCTTGCAGGACCCAGGCGTCCGCGTTGGTTAGGACTTCCGGTTCCGAGTAGCCAAGGTTTGGTACTGCACCGCCATTGTTGACCCCCGGCACACCGTGACAAAAAAGACAGTTGGAGACATAGGTCGCCAGCCCTGCCGTGACCTGTTCCGGGTCATAAGGAACGCCGGAGACGAGTTCGGTGCGTGTCGACAGTTCCGCTGTTGGAATCTCCTCGGTGGCGCCAATCCGGAAAGTAAAGACCCGGCCCGGCCCGACCTTTTCGGTGGCCCGCTGCATGAGGCCATAAACCCCGCCCCAGCCGGCTGCAATCGTAACGTATTGTTCGCCCTCGTGTTCCCAGGTCATGGGGGCGGCAATGACGCCGGATGTCATGGGAACCTGCCAGAGCGTCTCTCCGTTCGTGGCATTGTAGGCAATGAACCGGCCGTCAGCGGTTCCCTGAAACACTAGATTTCCGGCCGTGGTTAGGGTGCCGCCATTCCAGGGCGAGACATATTCCGCGCGCCAGGCCTCCCGCTGGTTCACCGGGTCCCAAGCCAGAAGGTGTCCGAAGGGCGTTGCTTGTGGCGCCACCACGTTGAAGAGGTAGCCAAGGTTCCAGCCTACTCCTGACATGGTCGACATGGGCTTATGCGAATTGAGCTCCCAACTCGGATCGGTCGACTGCACCAGCGGCACACCTTGGGCCGGAATATACACAAGCCCGGTATCCGGATTAAAGCTCATGGGATGCCAGTTATGCGCACCGTAAGCGGATGGAACCGGTTCGAACGGCTTGTCTTTTGAGCGGGCATCCGGGTTTTCGATAGGCCTGCCATCGGCGTCATAGGCCTTGGCCCAAGTCGTCTCAACGAATGGTTCTGCTGAAATGAATTCGCCGTTGGTGCGGTCAATCACATAGAAGAAGCCGTTCTTCGGGGCCTGCATCAGCACTTGGCGCTTATCGCCGTCGATCTCGAGATCGGCAAGAATGATGTGCTGCGTAGATGTGTAGTCCCAAGTATCCCCCGGTGTATTCTGGTAGTGCCAGACATAGTCACCGGTGTCTGGATTGAGCGCGACGATGGAGGCGAGAAACAGGTTGTCGCCGCCGGCGGGTGAGCGCAAATGCTGGTTCCAGGGAGAGCCGTTGCCGGTTCCGATGTAAAGAAGGTTCAGCTCCGGATCATAGACCATGGCGTCCCAGACCGTGCCGCCGCCGCCTGCTTCCCAGTATTTGGCTGACGGATCCCAGGTTTCCGCCGCCATTTTCATGGCGTCATTTTCATAAGGCTTGGCCGGGTCGCCAGGCACCGTATACCAGCGCCAGACGGTGTCCCCGGTCTCTGTATCATAGGCTGAAATGTAGCCGCGCACGCCAAACTCGGCGCCACCATTGCCGATGATGACCTTGCCGTTGACGACCCGTGGCGCCCCGGTCACGGTGTAGGACATATCCCGGTTTTCAATGGTGTCGATCTTCCAGAGTAGCTCGCCGGTGGCAGCATCCAGGGCATGTAGATAACCGTCATAGGATCCAACGAAGACCTTACCTTCATAGATGGCAACGCCCCGGTTGACGACGTCGCAGCAACCCTTGGCGGCATATTCGCCGGGCACCTCTGGATCATATACCCAGAGCTTTTCTCCCGTGATGGCGTCCAGCGCATGAACAACGGACCAGGATGCGGTGACATACATGACACCATCAGCCACGATCGGTGTCGCCTGAACACCACGGCGGGATTCCAAATTGTAGGACCAGGCCAACCCAAGCTCGCCGACATTGTCGGCCGTTATTGTGTCGAGTTGAGAGTATCGGGTTTCTGCGTAATTCAGGCCGTAATTGAGCCAGTTTTGATCTGACGCGTCGTTTTCGATGATCGTGGCCGTGTTGATGCCGCCGGTAGCCGCGCGAATGGCGTCTGCCGAAATTGGCTCAGCCGCCGCCAGATGGGGGCTGACAAGAAGTGCCAGTGCCCCGCCAATAAAGCGTTTCATGAATTGTTTCCTCCCTCACGAATTTATTGTTTGCCCCGCGCAGGGCCCCATCCCGCGGTCCAACCTCAGGCTCTCCTCCAGGTGGTTGAACTCAGTGATGGGCAAGCGGGATAGAACTGTGCCTCCCAGTTTTGATGTTAGTGAATAATACTAATGCGAATTAAATTGGGCGCAACTGAATGCACGGTTCTCGTGCTAAAGTACAAGAAGCACTTATCGCGCGTGGTGGCGGGTGTGGCGAGCGATCAAAAGGATTTGCTGACGTTTTCGGCCGACTTAAATACTTGATCGGTTTCGGCGGAAACCAAGGCGCTTTGCAGGCATTTCAAATTGCACAATGTCAGCATTCGGCCGTGTATCATCTACACGTGTGAGCTCGGCCTTTAGAAACTTGCGTGAACGCAGCTGTGTGCGGGTGAGGCCAAGATCAGCCAAGACACTATCGGGTTCCTCCCGGAGCAAGTGTTGTCTCTCCGAGGCCAATTGCAGGAACTGCTTTATTTTTGTGGTTTTGTCATGCAACCACTTTGCCAAACGGTATTTGTGAGAAAATCTCTTAAGGCAGTGGTTTTGACTGGGGAAGGAAATAACTCGCGCCGTTTGCGGCGTTGAGACGGGTTTGAAAATGAGCTTTTGTGTCTTCACGGTATTTGTCCGGAATAAGAGCGGAATGATTTCACTATCACGAAAAAATATCGCCTGGTCGAAGGAGAAGTTGTCAGTCTATTGTGAGAAAAAAGAACATATTTCGCGAGGTGAGAGACTGAGATGAAACGGCTGCCACCCTTGAATGCCTTGCCAGCTTTGGAAGCGACGGCGCGGCTCGGATCCATGAGTGCCGCTGCAGATGAGCTTGGCCGGACCCATGGCGCGATCAGCAAGCAGCTCGCTCATCTGGCAGAGCAGGCGGGTGTCGCCTTGTTCCGGAAGGACGGGCAGGGGGTGGCCCTGACCCCGGAAGGGGAAAAGTTTGCAAAGACAGTCGGTGGGTCGTTGCAGGAGATCGAAGCGGCTTGGCGGGGGCTCACGCAGCTTGCTGACAGTCCGACCCTCGACATCGGAATCAGCGCCACCTTTGCCATGCGCTGGCTAATGCCGCGCCTGCCACGGTTCTATCAGCGGTATCCCGATGCACAGGTCAATTTCCGCATGACCGGGAAACACTGGCTGCCGGAAGAGCAGATGGATGCGATCCTGACTTGGGACCGTTTGCGCTGGCAATTCGGCGGTCGAACGGACATTGAAATTTTGGGCGATGTCGCTTTCGGTATTGTGCATGCGCCCGGTCTCGGCGTTGACGTAAAGGAGCACGTGCTGACGGTTAAAAACCGCTGCGTTCAGGAATTGCCCGGCGATGTGTGGGGGGCTTATCAGACGCTGGCCGGAGTTGAAGTCGTCTCGGAAACAGCCGCGGCTTATCCGCATACGTTTTTGGTGATTGAAGCCGCCTTGGCCGGTTTGGGAGCAGCTCTGGTGGAAAAGCGCATTGTGGCGGAGGAGCTGGCGGATGGCCGCCTAGTAGCCCCCTTTGGATTCACGCTGATCAAGGATGGTTTCGGTGCGATTGTTTCTCAACGAAAACGGCCGAAGCGTTTGGCGCGCGCCTTTCTGGGCTGGCTGCGTGAAGAGGCGGCAACAGCTGCGCAATAGCAACCCTGTTAACTGATGATTTGCGAATATTGTCGCTCAGAGACAAGAGTGTGACGCATTTGGGTCGCTGGGCTTGCATCGTCAATGTGTTTGATATAAAGATATCTTTATATTGACATTGACGGTGAGTAAATGACCGAGCGGAACACCCTATCTGTAGACGAGACCCTGGCCGCCTTGCGGGCAGTGGGGGAAGCAACGCGGATCCGTCTGATCGCTCTGCTGGCGCAAAACGAACTCACCGTGAAGGATGCCACTGCGATCCTCGGTCAGAGTCAGCCGCGCATCTCCCGTCATTTGAAACTGCTTGCTGAAGCCGACGTCATCCAACGCTTCCCGGAAGGCTCGTGGGTCTACTACCGTCTGTCGGACGGCCCCGAGGGCGCATTGGCGCGTGATGTCGTAGCCCGGATCTCTGATGAAGACGCCGTTCTGGCAGCCGATCAGGAGCGTTTTCAGGCTATCCGCAAAGCCAAGGCGGAAGAGGCAGCTGCCTTCTTTGCCGCCCGTGCGCTCACTTGGGATCGGGAGCGCTCTTTGCATGTGCTGGAGGCCGACGTTGAAGCGGCTATGCGCAATGCGCTTGGCGATGCACCGTTCCAGACATTCCTTGATCTTGGAACTGGCACAGGCCGTCTTCTGGAAGTCTTTTCGGATCAGTATGTCTCCGCTCTTGGCGTAGACGCCTCCCATGACATGCTGGCCGTCGCGCGGGCGAACTTGTCAAAAGCAGGCCTGAACAATGCCCAGGTTCGCCATGGCGATGTCTACGCTCTGAACGTGCCGCCGAAATCCTTTGACGTGGTCGCAATCCACCAGGTGCTGCACTTCCTGGATGATCCGGCACGTGCGCTTGCAGAAGCTGCTCGGGCACTGCGCCCCGGCGGGCGCTTGCTGATTGTCGATTTTGCGCCGCATGAGCTTGAGTTTCTGCGGGACCAGCATGCCCACCGCCGCCTCGGCTTTGCCAGCGAGCAGATGGAGCGCTGGCTGGACGCGCTGGATCTCGATCTTGAAAAAACAACCGACCTCGTTCCCGGCGAGGCCGACGACAGCAAACTGACCGTTACCCTTTGGCTGGCCCGCGATCGGCGGATCATCACCGACGTGCCTGCCCAGAATTCTTCCCGAGAGGTTGCCTAACATGACCGTTTTGTCATCCCGACTGTCCCGAGGTGCTACCCAGACACCGATTACCGCATCCTTCGAGTTCTTCCCCCCGAAGTCCGAGAAGATGGGTGAGACACTTTGGGAAACGGTTCAGCGCCTTGCGCCGCTCAACCCGTCTTTTGTGTCGGTCACCTATGGTGCAGGCGGATCGACCCGCGAGCGGACCCACAAGACCGTCGAGCGCATCTTGAACGAGACCGATCTTGCTCCGGCGGCACACCTGACTTGTGTCGGCTCTCCGAAAGCGGAAGTCGATGCGATTGTTAAAGACTATTGGGATCTTGGTGTACGCCACCTTGTGGCTCTTCGCGGTGATCCGCTTGCGGGCATCGGCGCGGTCTATGAGCCGCATCCTGAGGGATATGCCTACGCGACCGATCTGGTTGAAGGCATCAAGAAGATCGCCAACTTCGATGTTTCGGTATCCGGCTACCCGGAAAAGCACCCCGAGAGTGGCAGCTGGCAGAAAGAGATCGACAATCTGAAGCGCAAGGTTGATGCGGGCGCGGACCGGATCATCACCCAGTACTTCTTCGACAACGATCTGTTTGATGATTACCTGGACCGTATTGCAGCGGCGGGCATCAATATCCCGGTGATCCCCGGCATCCTCCCGATCCATAATTTTGAGCAGACCATGGTGTTCTCCGCAAAATGCGGCACCTCGATCCCCGAATGGGTCGCGCGGCGCTTTGCCGGTCTGCAAAACGATCCGGAAACCCGCAAGCTCGTCGGTGTTGCCATCGCTTGTGAGCAGGTGATGGATCTGGTCGACCGCGGCCTGACGGACTTCCATTTCTACACGATGAACCGTGCCGATCTGACATACGCGATCTGCCACATGCTCGGTATGGGGCAGCAAGGCACCGAGAAAGTGGCAGCCTGAAATAAATCCTTTCGCTGCCATCCCGGCAATGAGCCGGAACCGCATGAGTTTGAGATATGAGGGCCCCGGATCAGGTCCGGGGCGGCATGAGCTTAACTGATGTCCCGGTCTTGAACCGGGACCTCACGAGTTTGGAATAACGCGGCCCGGAGCAAGTCCGGTGCGGCAATGTCAAAAATACAGCCGTCCCGGCCTCAAACCGGAATCATGGCCAAGAGGTAGGAAATCCCCGTGACCAAGTCTGACGCCTTCGCGCGCCTTCAGGAGATCGCAAAATCCCGCATCCTCGTGCTGGACGGAGCTATGGGGACTGAAATCCAGTTGCTCAAATTGGACGAGGCAGCCTATCGCGGTGAGCGTTTCAAGGACTGGCCGTCGGACGTCAAGGGCAACAATGACCTCCTGAGCCTGACAATGCCGGACGCCATCCGTCAGATCCATGTCGACTATCTGGAAGCGGGCGCGGACATCGTCGAGACAAATACCTTTTCCTCAACCACCATTGCCCAGGCCGACTACGGCATGGAGGACCTGGCCTATGAGCTGAACCTGGAAAGCGCCCGTTTGGCGCGAGAAGCCTGCGATCAGGTAACAGCTCAAGATCCGTCCCGGCCCCGCTATGTTGCTGGGGCGCTTGGTCCGACCAACCGGACTGCATCGATCTCACCGGATGTGAACAATCCCGGTTACCGGGCCGTCAGCTTTGATGATCTCAGGATCGCTTATGCAGAGGCTGTGCGCGGTCTGATCGAAGGTGGTGCAGATATCCTTCTTGTCGAGACAATCTTCGACACCTTGAATGCCAAGGCCGCGCTGTTTGCCATTGAAGAAGTGTTCGAGGAAATCGGCAGGGAATTGCCGGTGATGATTTCCGGCACGATCACCGATCTCTCCGGCCGGACACTTTCCGGGCAGACACCGGAAGCGTTCTGGAACTCCGTGCGCCACACCAATCCGCTGACCATCGGCCTCAACTGTGCCCTCGGCGCAAAGGAGATGCGGGCACATGTCGATGAGCTTGGCCGCGTCGCCGATACGCTGGTCTGTGCCTATCCGAACGCTGGTCTGCCGAACGAATTTGGCGAATATGATGAAAGCCCGGAGCATATGGCCGGCCTCATCGAGGAGTTCGCCTCCGCCGGTCTCGTCAACATGGTCGGTGGGTGCTGCGGCACCACGCCTGCGCACATCAAGGCGATTGCCGAGGCGGTCAAGGACAAGGCTCCGCGGCAGATCCCGGATGTTGCCCGGTTCATGCGGTTGTCGGGTCTCGAGCCGTTCACGCTGACGCCGGAAGTCAATTTTGTGAACGTCGGCGAGCGGACGAACGTCACCGGCTCAGCCCGGTTCCGCAAACTGATCAAGGAAGGCGACTACGCCACCGCGCTTGACGTCGCCCGCCAACAGGTTGAGAACGGCGCCCAGATCATCGACATCAACATGGACGAGGGGCTTCTGGATTCCGAAGAAGCCATGGTCACCTTCCTCAATCTTGTGGCAGCTGAACCCGATATCGCCAAAGTGCCGGTGATGATCGACAGCTCCAAGTGGACGGTTATCGAAGCCGGACTGAAATGCATCCAGGGCAAAGGCGTGGTCAACTCGATCTCCCTGAAAGAGGGCGAAGAGGCGTTCCTGGAGCAAGCCAAGCTGATCCGGCGCTACGGCGCGGCTGTTGTCGTCATGGCCTTTGACGAACAGGGCCAGGCGGACACTTTTAAACGCAAGACCGAGATCTGCGCGCGCTCTTACAAGGTTCTGATTGAAAAGGCAGGCTTTGCACCGGAAGACATCATCTTCGATCCGAACATCTTCGCTGTTGCGACAGGGATCGAGGAACACGACAACTACGGCGTCGACTTCATCGAGGCAACCGGCTGGATTCGCGAGAATCTTCCGCATGCGCACGTTTCGGGCGGGGTCTCCAACCTGTCATTCTCGTTCCGCGGCAACGAGGCCGTGCGCGAGGCCATGCACTCCGTATTCCTTTATCACTGCATCAAGCGCGGCATGGACATGGGCATCGTCAACGCCGGTCAGCTGGCGGTCTATAACGATCTCGATGCCGAACTGCGCGAGCTCTGCGAAGACGTTGTTCTGAACCGGCGGTCCGACGCGACCGACCGGATGCTGGACGCGGCCGAGCGCTGGAAAGGCGAGGGTGGCAAAAAGAAGGAAGCCGATCTCACTTGGCGGACCTTGGGTGTCGCCAAACGCCTCGAGCACGCGCTGGTTCACGGCATTGACGACTATGTGGTGGAAGACACAGAGGAAGCCCGTCAAAGCTTCGACCGTCCGCTGCATGTGATCGAAGGTCCGCTGATGGACGGCATGAACGTGGTTGGTGATCTGTTCGGATCCGGTCAGATGTTCCTGCCGCAAGTTGTTAAATCCGCCCGCGTTATGAAAAAGGCTGTCGCCTATCTGATGCCCTTCATGGAGAAGGAAAAGGAAGAGCAGGGTCTCACCGGTCATTCCTCTCAGGGCAAGATCCTGATGGCAACGGTAAAGGGTGATGTCCACGACATCGGCAAGAACATTGTCGGCGTGGTTCTTCAGTGCAACAATTTCGAGGTCATCGACCTTGGGGTCATGGTCCCGGCTGCAAAGATCCTGGAGACGGCCAAGCAGGAAAAGGTCGACATCATCGGTCTCAGCGGCCTGATCACGCCGTCGTTGGATGAAATGTGTCACGTTGCAGCTGAAATGGAGCGCGAAGGTCTGGATATACCGCTGCTGATCGGCGGAGCCACCACGTCAAAAATCCACACGGCAGTGAAGATCCATCCCAATTACGCAAAGGGCCAGGCGATCTATGTGACCGATGCGGGCCGAGCGGTTGGTATTGCCTCCAAGCTGATGAGTGAGGGAGGACGTGCGCCGTATTACGGTGAGGTTCGCACGGAATATGCGGATATAGCCGAAAAGCATGCCGCTGGCCGGGGAGCCGCCCGCCGGATCCAGTTGTCGGATGCCCGAGCAAATGCTTTCAAGGTTGATTTTGGAGGTAAGGCGCCCGTCAGACCGAACCAGTTGGGAACAACGGTGTTTGACGACTTCCCGCTGGAAGAACTGGTGCCAGTAATCGACTGGACACCGTTCTTTGCGACTTGGGAAATCAAAGGCCGCTACCCGCAGGTTCTGACCGATGACCGCTATGGTGTTGCAGCAACGGCGCTTTTTGATGACGCCCGGCGGATGCTGGACGAAATCGTTGAAAAGAAACTTCTGACAGCGCGTGGCGTTGCGAAGCTGTGGCCGGCAAATGCGGTTGGCGACGACATTCTCGTTTACACAGGTGAAAACCGCGGCGAAGTCGCGGCGACGTTCCATACACTCCGTCAGCAAATGGCCCGCACGTCCGGTGGCCGGGCCAATGTCGCCATGAGCGATTTCGTGGCGCCACTCGACAGCGGCATCAACGACTGGATCGGCGGATTTGCCGTCACAGCTGGGCACGGAGAAGACGAGCTGGCTGGCCGTTACGCCAAGCAAGGCGATGATTACAACAAGATCCTGTCCCAAGCGCTCGCCGATCGCCTGGCGGAGGCCTTTGCCGAGAAGCTGCACCAAATCGTGCGCAAGGACCTTTGGGGCTACGCAGCGGATGAAACGTTGTCCAGTGAAGACCTGATTGCTGAGAAGTATCAGGGCATCCGTCCGGCACCGGGCTATCCGGCACAGCCGGACCACACGGAGAAGGACACGCTCTTCCGTTTGCTTGATGCGGAGAAGCTGACGGGCATTCAACTTACCGAAAGCCGGGCCATGTTGCCGGGATCCTCCGTCTCCGGCCTCTATTTTGCGCATCCGGATAGCCACTATTTCGGTGTCGGGAAGATCGAAAAGGATCAAGTCGTGGATTACGCAAGGAGAAAAGGCTGGGATGTCGAGTATGCTGAGCGCTGGCTCGCTCCAATCCTCAATTATGATCCTGCGCAGCTACAAGCCGCGGAATAGATCACCTCTTTCAATCTGTTATGCTTTGAGCAAATCCCGCGGCCTGTCCGCGGGATTTTTTTCGATGGTTAGTGATAAGTCGGCTAACAATTTGCGTTCGCCATGCTGCATCAGCTTTACGTCGGGAAGTTAAAGGAAATTTCATAAAAAATGCACATTGTGCGCCTTGAAAAGGTGCACGTGGTGCGCTAAATTTGTTTCCATAATAAAAGAACCCCACCCGGTTTCCGGGGAAAGGAGATAACAATGATTGTGCAAGTCGCTAAGACACTTCTGGTCAACCATCGTCAGGACTACAACCGTGACCGTTTGCCGTGGCTGCCCGCACGGCTCTACAGGTCATTGCGTGAAGCCCGTCAGGGCCGCAAGGCGAGCTGAGAAAGCTCTTAGGTGGCCCCGTACCGCATCCGGCCCAAGCGGAAAAACAAACAAAATACTTCGGATAATTTGAAACACTGAAAACCCGGCCTCGGCCGGGTTTTGTTTTGGTCTGGTCAAGCCAGAACTCGGGTATGGAAACGGACTCCAATTAAATTGGAAACAAGGCCGTGAGTTCAGCCTCGCCCTTTGAAGAAATATGGACCACACGGCTGTCAGGTTCGCGACGGAGCCATTTGTTTTGCTGAAAGCGGGACAAAAGGGCAGCTCCCACAGCACCGGCCAGATGATTGCGCCGTTCGCTCCAGTCGAGACAGGGGCGGCACAATGGTCTGCGAGCGGCCTTCAAAGGTGCAAGGTCAACGCCGATCGTCGCCAAAAAAGCCTCACCGGTCTCCGTTAAGGCTATCCCGCCGGCATCAGTGGATGTGGTCAAAAAGCCACGCGTTTCGAGACTGTCATAGATCCGGACTGCCATATCGCCGGCAAGATGATCATAACACACACGGGCTGTGCGCATGGCCGGATCACGCGGTCCGGTGCGGGTGCGCAAATGCCCCTTGTTTGCCGCAAGCCCCATCAAGGCCTCAAGGGTCGTGCCAACGTCCGGGCCTGCCAGAGTGAAATATCGGTGCCTGCCCTGTTTGGCCTGGGCGAGCAGCCCGCCTTCCATGAGTTTTTTAAGGTGGGAGCTGGCTGTCTGGCCAGTGATCCCTGCCTCGGCTGCCAACTCTGTTGCAGTGAGCGCCTTGCCGCTCATCAGGGCTGACAGAATGTTGGCTCTGGCGGGATCGCCAATGAGTGCGCCAATCCGTGCAATGTCCGGTCCGTCTTTCATGGTTCGATCTCCATCAAAGTGTGGCCGTCAGATTGGCATATGGCGGCAGGGAGCGCCAGTCACAACGTTTCGATCCGCGTCGAAGCATTCGAAGCGGCAACTGTGGCACATCCACGGTCGGCACAACGAAAGAGGACCGCCGCCATGATCACTTGCTTCATCCGCTATCACATCGATCCCACCAAAAAGGCTCAGTTCGAAGAATATGCACGTAACTGGGGACAGGCGATTCCCCGCTGTGGTGCGGATCTCATCGGGTATTTTTCTCCGTATGAGGGCTCGACCACTCTGGCGTATGGCGTTTATTCCATTGAAAATTTGGCAGCCTATGAAGCCTATCGCGCCAGGCTTTCCGCCGATCCGCTTGGACAAGAGAATTACGCCTTTGCCATGCGCGAAAAATTCATCTTGAGAGAAGACCGGACGTTCTTGAAACTGGCCTCAACACCGCAAGGCAAACTAATCGGGTTTGAGGGAGAGCACCAATGATCGCAGTCATTTTCGAGGTCATACCGCATGAAGACAAGAAACAGGATTATCTCGACATGGCTGCTGAGATGCGGCCCTTGGTCGATGAAATCGACGGTTTCTTGTCGGTCGAGCGGTTTCAAAGCCTGACCAATCCGGAAAAGCTGCTCTCGCTGTCCTTCTTCAGAGACGAAGAGGCGCTCGATCAGTGGCGTCAGCTGACCCAGCACCGGAAGGCGCAATCAGTCGGCCGGAACAGCTATTTCAAGGACTACCGGCTCCGGGTGTCACATGTGCTGCGCGATTACGGCATGACCGAGCGGGCGGAAGCGCCGTCGGACAGCCGCGCCTTGCATGATCGCGAAGAGGGATGACCGGGCTGAGACTGGAGTTCGGCCTACTGGGTCTGCTCGCGCTCCTTTGGGGCTCATCCTACATGTGGATCAGCCTTGCGCTCGACACCATTCCGCCACTGACGTTGATCACTTTCAGAGTTGGATTGGCGTCGCTGATATTGGTCGCAATCTTAAGTTTTCGCGGTTTGCGATTGCCGTCTGAGGCGCACACCTGGCGCGCACTCTTTATCCAATCCATCGTCAACAGCACAGGACCCTGGCTGCTTCTGGCCTGGGGACAGCAGTCTGTCGACAGCGCAGTCGCCAGTGTCCTGAACTCCACTTCTCCTTTGTTTGTCTTTTTCTTTTCCCTTTTCCTGATGTCCGGCAGTGACAGGCCAGCGGGGCAGCAGCTTCTCGGTGCCCTTGCCGGGATTGCGGGAATCGTTCTGATTGTCGGGACCGGAGCTTTGGAGAGTCTGGGCGGTGCTTTTGTGCCGCAAGTCGCGGTTCTCGCCGGCGCGGCACTCTATGGGATTGCCGCGATCCGGGGACGCCAGTTTGCCCATCTGCCGCCGCTCGTCACGGCTGCCGGGACGCTCATTTGCTCGACCCTCACGCTGCTGCCGCTCAGCCTGATGTTCGATCATCCCTGGACCTTGCAGATTTCGCCTCAAAGCCTTTGGGCCGCGGGAATTCTCAGCGTTTTCTGCACAGCGTTTGCGTTCCTCATTTATTTCCGTCTGATCAACACGATCGGGCCCATGGGGACGTCCAGTCAGGCCTATCTGCGCTCCGGAATTGGTGTTCTTCTGGGTATCGTCTTCTTGAACGAGACACTGGATCTGGAAACGTTTGCTGGGATTTGCCTTGCCATATTCGGTGTAGTTCTGATCAACTGGCGACGCTCCAAAAAGCAAGCATCGAGTAAAACGGCACAGGAGAGCTCCGGATGAGTGTGTTGACGGTTTATGAGGCGGGATCCAGGCCAACAAAACGGGCTAACCCGGACTATTTCACAGGAACCGTTTGGCAAGACCCGGTGATCGAGGCGCCGGCTCCGGCACGGGTTCAAGCGGTCAAGGTTACCTTTGAGCCAGGAGCTCGTACGCATTGGCACACACATCCCCTCGGCCAGACCCTACAAATCCTGAGTGGCGCCGGCTTCGTGCATTTGTGGGGGCAGGAAAAGCTGTCGATCATGCCCGGCGACGTCATTTGGATCCCGCCAGGTGTCAAACACTGGCATGGCGCGGCCCGGCATGTTTCCATGGTGCATCTTGCGATCCACGAAGCCGAGAACGGGTCCGTCGCAGAGTGGTTGGAACCTGTCGATGAGGCTACTTACCGGGGAGATCTGGAAGCGCGGCGGTAAGGAGACTACATGGACGTTTTCATACGCAGACTGTCGGAAGCGGATGTCGCAACCTACAGGCAAATTCGGCTAGAGAGCTTGCAGCGGCATCCCGACTTGTTCGGGACCAGTTATGACGAAGAAGCAGCCCTGCCGGATGACGTATTCGTGCAGCAACTGAGGACAAACTTAATCCTCGGCGGAGGGGCTGACGAACAACATATCACTGGAATTGTTGGTTTTATCGTTGGTGGGGCGGCGAAAGTCCGGCACAAGGGCATTCTCTGGGGGCTTTATGTGCAGCCGGAAGCCCGCGGGTCTGGATTAGCAAAAGCACTGGTCAATACGCTTATTGATGCGGTGAAGGATGAAGTTGAGCAAATCCAATTGTCTGTTGGTACTCATAACATCCCGGCGGCCAGACTGTATCAGGGGTTTGGGTTTGAACCCTATGGACTTGAAAACAGCGCCCTGAAGGTTGGGGAGCAGTTCTTTGACGAAGTTCTCATGGTCCTCGATCCGCGCAAATTGAAGCAGTCTTAAGTTCGGCGACCCAAAAGCCGCCTCTCAAGAAATCTGAGGACTATTCTGGCAATTTCCCGAACGGGTAAAGGAGCGACATATCCGCAGGTCGCCGGTCGACGAGGCACTAGCCGGAGGGGTCTGGAATCGCAACGTTCACGGGGTCCGGTATGCTGCGAAACCTAGCAGCCGTCAATTCGCAGAGGCGAGGGACGTCCGGCTCAGCCGCCACCAGGCAAGACCGATCACCAGAGCCATTGCGGCAAGCAACGCAACACTTACCAGTCCCCATCCGTCTTCCACTGCCGTTTGAACCTGCGCACCAAACACATAACCCGCACCGACCAATACTCCTGTCCAGAGGGCTGCCGACGCAGCATTCAGCAGCGTGAAAGTTGGCCAGGGCATCGGACCAAGTCCCATGGGCAAGGCCCCGATGGTGCGCATGCCTTTCGGATACCGGTACATGAAGACGTAAAGCCATCCGTACCTCGTGACCAACGAGGTAGCCGTTGTAAATGCGCGTTGAAGACGGGGCCGGTGCGACAGGTCCGGTAGCCCGTAACGGCGGACCAGACCGAACCGCAACTCATCGCCGAGATACCCGCCCAAAAACGTGGCTGCTACGACCGGACCGACCTCAAGAGCACCCGTTTGAGCAGCAAACCCCGCGAACAGGGGCAATGCGCCGCTCTTCAACGCGCAATAGCCAAATAGCAGCACATAAACCAAAGGGCCGTAAGAACTGATGAGGTCCAAGAGCGGTTCCAGAGAGATCTCCTGCAGAGCAAGTTTCGTGATCGCAGGACATCAAAAATAGGTCGTCGTTTAGCCGCGACCAGATCTGAAATGCCGACAGCTCTAAACCCGCCAGACCAGAAGCCTGCGTTCCAGGAACCCGATGACCATGTTGAGGATTACGCCGAGCAGGGACAGGATCACGACGCCTGCAAACAGTCGGTCGAGGTCATAGAGCGATCCGGCCTGAAGCACATAGGCGCCAATGCCGTATTCCGCGCCCAGCATTTCTGCGGCCGTCAGCAAGATGATGGCGATCGCCAGGGATATGCGGAGACCGGACAGGATACCCGGCATGGCGCCTGGCAGAATGATTTTCCGGACAATCGAAAGCCAGGACAGGCCGAAGCTCTGCCCCATCCGGATCAGAGTACGATCAACGTTGTCGACGGCTCCATAGGTCGCCACGACGGTGGGCGTGAAGGTGCCAAAGGCGATCAGCGCGTATTTTGACCCCTCATCGATGCCGAACCAGATGACAAACAAAGGCAAAAGGGCGATCTTCGGCACAGGAAACAGAGCCGCGATCAGAGGTACGAGCCCTGAGCGGACATAGCTAAACAATCCTATGAGAATGCCGGTTCCTATCCCGGCAACTGCTCCAAGGAAACCGCCAACGGCCAACCGGGTCAGGGAGGGCAACATGTGTGCCGTGAACTGGCCTGACTGATAAAGCTCTACTAGAGTGCTGAGCACATCCGATGGTTTCGGAAGTGTTAGTGCTGAGATCCAGCCAGACTGCGTTCCCCATTCAAGAACCAGAATGAGCACAACAAAAACCGCGATGCCCGTCCAACGGCGCGGTTTTGGTGCAAAGCCGCCGCCGCGAAACCGAACGGTCTGGGCTGTGCCCTTGTTGCTGTCTGACAAAGAGGCATCAGCCATCGATCAATTCCGTATCGGCGGTTCGGGCTTCTTCCCTGAGAAGAGACCACAGGTGTTTCTGCGTTTTTTCCAGGTCCGTGTCACCCAGTTGACGATCTTCCAGAGGCTTGTCGAGTGTGACGATCTCGCGGACTTTCCCAGGCCTGCGGGACAGGACCACGATGGAATGCCCAAGACGTACGGCCTCTGCCAGATTGTGAGTGACATAGACGGAGGTAAAGGGCGTTCGTGTCCACAGGCCAACCAGGTCGTCCATCAACAGTTCGCGGGTCTGGCTGTCGAGGGCAGACAAGGGCTCGTCCATCAGCATGACCGCCGGTCGGACCGCCAAAGCTCTTGCAATTGCAACACGTTGTTTCATGCCGCCGGAGAGCTGCTTGGGCAGAGCCTTTTCGAAGCCGGTGAGATTGGTCCGCGCGAGGACATCGGAAATGATCTCCCGTGATTCCGCGCCTTTGATGCCATGGTCTTCCAGAACCAGCGAAATGTTGCCCTCAACGGTTCGCCAGGGAAGTAGCGCAAAATCCTGAAACACATACGTCAGCGGATTGAGACTTCCCGGCGGCGGCGATCCGACTTGAACAACGCGGCCCTTGGTTGGTTTTTCCAAGCCCCCGATGAACCGCAAAAGCGTGGATTTTCCGCAACCTGACGGGCCGACAATGCACACGATATGGCCGCTGGGGACGTCGAGCGTGATGTCTTCGAGCACGGTGACTGTATCGTAAGCGTGCCCGACGCCCTCAAGACGTAGGTCCATGAGTTACTCCGGGAAGTGCGGGCGCTTGGCGCCCGCCTTCATGCATTTGATCAGGATTTCAGGATCTCGACATAGGACGGATCGACCAGTGTATCCAGCGTCACGTCCTTGGACACAAGATCCTCGGACTGGAACCAGGCCAGCTGGTTTTCGATCGATGTGACGTTCAAGGCTGCGCCTTCGTTGAGATACATGGCTCCGTTGATGATCGATGGGGCTGCCTTTTCCCGCGGACGGTCCGTGTAGACATACTTGTGAATGAGATCGACCATTTCGTTCACACCGGCGTCGCCGTTGGTCTTCGAAACAAGATCAGCATCATAATCGGCAACACCTCTGGAGAAGGCAGTCAGGAAGTCCGTGGTCATGCCTTTCTCGTCTTCCGCGTTCTTGGTCGACGTGAAGACCGTGGTGACCTGATAATCCGGGATATAGTCTACGACATTGCCGATGATGTGCACCGCGCCAGAGCCGGACAGCGGCTTGGCGATGTGCGGAACAATGGACCAGGCATCGATCTGGCCGGACTTCAGGGCGCCGATGATCGCACCGACTTTTTGCAATGGCTTGAACTTGAGATCCACGCCTTCTTTCGCAGCAATCGTGGAGCCCATGTAGTGGAAGGACGAGCCGGCCGTCGTGATGCCGAATGTCTTGCCGCCGAGATCGGCTGGGGTTTTCAGACCGCCTTGGAAAGCTGCGTCGGAGGCGAGGATCTTCTGCCCGTCGACACCTTTCTTTTCAGACAAGGCTCCGCCGATCACCTTGATCGCGCCTTTGTCCGCAAGCGATATCAGGCCGCCGGAAACGGCTGTCACCGCATAGTCGATGTCGCCGGAAGCAATGGCGACTGCCATCGGCTGGGCCGCCTGGAAGAATTTGAATTCAACGTCGAGACCGGCATCTGCAAAATAGCCGCGCTCATAGGCAACAAAGCTGCCCGAATGCGATGTAAAGCGCAGCGCGCCAACTTTGATCTTTTTGTTGCTGGCAATTGCAGGGGCGCTCAGCGTGGTGGATGCTGCAGCAGCACCAAGCAGCGTTAGAGCCTTGCGGCGGTTCATCGAGATCATGGTGTCCTCCCTTTGGTTTTAACCTCCGGCCATAAAGACATAAAGGAGGCGTTTTGAAAAACGCCCGGCCGGAAAATCATCAGCTTTATCAATTGTTGGACAAAATGCTTAGCACGCAGCCGTGCCGTCGGCCAGACCGTGAAAGACGCAGATCAGTTCCCTTTTGGGAGGCGGACTTCTACCCTCAAGCCAGTGCCAGCCACATTGGAAAGCGTGATCGTGCCGCCATGGGCGTGGATGATTGATCGCGCGATCGCAAGGCCAAGACCGATACCACCGGTTTCTTCGTTGCGGCTTTCTTCAAGGCGCACAAAAGGTTCAAAGACATCTGCCAGACGGTCTTCCGGGATGCCGGGGCCTTGATCAAAGATCTCGACGATCACATCCGCCTCCAGCGCCTTTGCCGTGATCTTGACCGAACCGCCGTAGCGGATGCCGTTTTCTATGAGATTGCGGAAGGCGCGCTTCAAGGAAAGAGGACGGCACGACAGGACAATCCGTTCCTCCACATCAACTTCGCAAATATGGCCGAGGTCTTGCTGGTCGTCCGCCAGGCTCTCCAGCAAAGCACCCAGGTCCGCCTGCTCGGCCGGCTCCTGACTTGCATCGTCTTTGGCGAACCTGAGCGCTGCCTCGGCCATGGCTGCCATGTCGTCGAGGGTCTCGATCATCTTTGTCCGGTTTTCCTCATCATCGATGAATTCCGCCCGAAGACGCAATGAGGTGATCGGTGTTCTCAAGTCATGGCTGATTGCCGCCAGCATCCGGGTTCGGTCGCGCACAAACCGGGTCAGGCGCTCCTGCATCTCGTTAAAGGCGGACGTTACGGCGCGGACTTCGCTCGGACCGGTCTCCGGCAAACTGTCGACATCTTCACCGCGCCCGAGCCGGCCGGCGGCATCTGCAAGACCGCGCAAGGGGCGGGTGACCCGGCGCACGGCAAAGGCAACGATGCCGATGATCGCCAAACCCATAAGTGAAAGCTGGACCACCAGCGGGATGAAGGCGCCGGGCGGCGGCCGGTAGCTTGTGGCCATGTTCAGCCAAGTGCCATCGTTCAGCTGGATGGAAAGGGACAGATCCTCCGGCTTGTTCATGACCCGTTTCAGGTGGCGCGGCCGCTCCGACTTCGGCACGTCACGCCAGCTTTCCTTGCCGCCGTCAACGCGGCTGCGCCAGGACGGGCCGCGCTTCTCATCTGAATGAAGGTTGATATGGATCGTCCGCTCAGACCCAAGTTGCCGCGCCGCATAGTTTTGCACACGCTGTTCGAACCGGCTTTTTCCCGGCTCCTTTGCAAGCGGCGCTTCGCCGGTCCAGAACGCGACATAGCGGGTGCTGCTGGCTTCCAGAACCCTGCTGTGCAGATAAGGTGGCGTTTCCTCCAGGAGTTCCGCTATGGAGACCGCACGGGCCAGGATGCTGTCACGGGCAAGGGCGACAAGGGCAATCCGGCGCTCGTCGTGGAAAATGTAGATCGAGATCGCCTGAACAACCACAATCGCTGCCAGCAGAAGCAGGATGAGCTGGGATGCCAGGTTGCGCGGCCATAAACGCCGGAATACTGAGAAGCGGGGAGGTGATGCGCTCATTCCACCTGTTCTTTCACATCGGCCGTAAACATGTAGCCGCCGCCCCAGACGGTTTTGATCAGCTTGGGATCTTTCGGATCCTCTTCAATTTTCCGGCGCAAGCGCGAGACCTGATTGTCGATGGACCGATCGAAGACGGCCGGCGTGCGCCCTGTGGTAAGGTCCATCAGCTGATCGCGGTTCAAGACCATTTTCGGCCGTTTCAGAAACGCGCAAAGCAGTTGAAATTCACCGCTGGAAAGCGCGACAGCGATGCCGCCCGGATCCGTCAATTCTCGGCGGGTCACATTGAGGGCCCAGCCGTCGAAATGCATCCGGTCCTGTTCGATCGGGTCGCGGTCCTTCGGCACCAGCGATGTCCGTCGCAGCACAGCCCGGATGCGGGCAAGCAATTCGCGCGGATTGAAAGGTTTGGTGACATAATCATCGGCGCCGATTTCCAGACCGATCACCCGGTCCGTATCATCGGCCATGGCGGTTAAAAGGATCACTGGCATGGAGCCCGTTTCGACAAGATGACGGCACAGCGACAGCCCATCTTCGCCCGGCATCATGATGTCGAGAACCACAAGATCTATGGAGGCAGCCTTCAGCGCCTTGCGGGCGGCGGCGGCATTTTCGCAAGCCGTCGCGCGCAGACCGTTCTTCACCAGATACCGGGCGAGGGTCTCGCGGATATCGCGGTGGTCATCGACGACAAGAATGTGTGGGCTCGGATCGCTCACCTTTATCTCCACTCGGTCGCGGTGCAAGGTACCGTTTCAGCACTAGCATTTGCGAACTGCGTTGTATCTAAAGGAAAAGTAATAACAACCCGGCCCCGGTGCGAGCGGAGTTTGTAACAAACTGTATCAAGGGCGACTGCGGCGACAGATTGCGACACTTGACCGGGTTTTGGCAGGTAATCCTGCGACAATTGCCTCCTACCTTGAGCTCATCAACGAACCAAGGAGTTGTTGGAATGAAACCGTTCAAGACGATTGCAATCGCTGCCCTGGCCGCAAGTGTTGCCGGCACCGCACTCACCGCGGGCCTGCCCGCCTACGCCCAGTCCGGCACGGCAAACGCGGGCGGGGGGCAAAACAACCAGGCAACAGCCGAGCAGAGCTTGGCGCATATGGGTGAACGCGGCGGATATGAGTATGGTCATGGTCCGCGCGGCGGCCGCCGTATGGCCAACCGGATTTTCGAGCGCTTCGACGTCGATAAAGATGGCGCCATCACCCAGGCTGAGATCGAGGAGGTCCGCACGGCCGATTTTACGGCAGCAGACACCAACGGTGACGGCGAGATCAGCCTGGAAGAGTTCCAGGCTGCTTTCATGGAGCGCTCCAATGACCGCATGGTCCGCGTCTTCCAGCGTCTCGACCGGGATGGTGACGGCATTGTGACCCAGGCCGAGGCGGATCGCGCGGCCAACCGGATGTTCAACCGGCTGGACCGGGACGGCAACGGTGTCGTTGAGAAGGTGCGCGGCGGCAAACGAGGTCATGACGGCGGCGGCAAGAAGGCCGAGGCCGGCAAGCGAGGCGAGCATGGCAAGCGCCATGCGCATGGAGGCCGCGGTGGTCCGGCCGGCATGTTCATGGCGGTCTTTGACACAGACGGCACCGGCTCTGTCACCCGCGAGGAGTTTGACGCCAAACGTGCGGAACTGTTCGCGCTGGCCGACACCAACGGCAGCGGCTCTTTCACCCTGGAGGACTTTGGGCCGCTGTGGCTGGCCATGAATGATGCCCGCATCGTCAACATGTTCCAGCGCGCAGATGCTGATGGCAGCCTGGGCATAACGGCCGCAGAGCAGGAACAGGCCTTGTCGAAGATGCTGAGCCGGGTGGACCGGAACGGCGATGGTGTGATTACCAAGTCCGACTTCAAACGCAGTCACAAGGGTAAGCACGGCAAGCACCGCGACCGGAGCTAAGCCTCAAGAAACAGCTTCCTGCGCCCGCCTCAAGGAAGCTGACCGGGTCCAATCCCCCCGTCCCTGGAACCCGGATACAGAGAGGGAGCCGCCCGCGCGGCTCCCTTTTTTGCCAACAAGCTGTACCCTGCGTAACCCTATCTTCAAGGTTGCTGGCAGATAGTGCGGTGCCAGATCGATGGGGGACACAATGGCAAAGCCGGGCTTGGGTGAATTTCTGGACGTCAAGATTTCGGACGGTCAGTTTTCAGAAGATGATGTCATTACGCTGCGCCGGTACATCTATGGCGACATGCATGTCACGCTGGAAGAAGGCGCGGGTCTCTTCCGGCTGAACAATGCTGGTATCGCGATGCCGGAAACGTGGTTCGAGCTGTTTCCTGAGGCGATCGGCGATATCCTCGTCCATCAGGCAAACCCTCAAGGGTACGTTTCTGATGAAAATGCCCACTGGTTGATCGGTGAGATCACTGCGAATGGCCATGTCTGCAGCCGCACGGAGCTTGATGCAGTGCTGCATGTCCTGGAAAAGGCGCGCCAGGCCCCCCGGTTCCTGGAACAGTCCGCTCTGAAGTTTGTGGCCGATTCCGTCATTTCAGGACAGGGCGCAACCCGCTCTGGTGCAACCCTGACCCCAGGCGTGATCTTAGATGCGGAAGTGGAGATCCTCCGGCGCGTTCTTTATGCTGGAGCAGGCTGTGGGGGCATCGCCATATCCAAGGCGGAAGCTGAAATCCTGTTCGATCTGAATGATGCCACCAGCGAAGCGGATAACGCCCCGGCCTGGTCAGAGCTGTTTGCCAAGGCGGTTGCCAACTATCTGATGGCGCTGTCCGGTTTTGCGCCGCCGCCGCGAGAGGTCGCGCTGGCGCGCGAAGATTGGATCAACAGCCCCGGTGGCTTTGATGGCGGCATTTCAGGGTTTTTTAAATCCATGTTCGGCGGCGGTGTCAGCGGGATCCGCGATGCCTACTCTGACCAGCCGGATCCGTTTGCCGCAAAAGGAGCTGCTATGGCAGCCGGGATTGCTGTGAATGAGGTGGTGACCGAGGATGAGGCTCAGTGGCTTGTCGACCGGATTGGCCGCGACGGTGTTCTTCACGAGAACGAGAAGGCCTTGCTGCGCTTTATCCAGCAAGAGAGCCCGGATATTCACCCGGCGCTCAAGCCATTGATGGAGAAAGCTATTTAGAGCAAATCGCGTTTAAACTGCTTCAGGTTTCGCTGCCACTCTGCTTTGCCGCGTATGCGAAACCTGAAGCAGCCTGAATTCAATGAAACGCGACACGCTTCAAGTCCGGAGCTTAGTCGATTCGCCAGGCTTCCGTTTCGATGATCACCTGGACGTCATCTCCAACGAAACCGTTTTCAACGGCATAGGTCATGCCGAAGGCGCTACGCTTGACCACGCCTTGGGCGCTGATGCCAAGCGTGAAACGGCCATGTCCAAACGGATATTTGGCGGCCTTGTTGAGGGTGACATCCAGCTTCAGAGGCTGGGTTTTGCCAAGCAGGGTCAACTCACCCTCCACGACGCCGGATGTGTCATCGGCCGGTGTGCCGCCGTTAGCAGTGAAGGTCATCACCGGATGGTTGGCAACGTCCAGAAAATCCTTGTTCAGCACATGATTGTCACGGGCTTCGTTGAAGCTCTCAACGCTTGCCGTTTGAACCGTGACCTTCAGATCGCTCAGTTTCTGGGTGTCCATGTCATAGGTGAAGCTGCCCTCAAATTCCAGAAAGACACCGAGCGTGTCCGCATATCCCAGATGGTCCACCATGAACGCGATCGTTGTGTGTTCCGGATCGAGCTCATAGCGATGCGGCTCTGCTTGCGCTGCTGCAGAAATTACAAGACCTGCAGAAATCGTGGCGCCTGTGACTGTCGACTTGAAGTAACCAGCTAATGCCATTTTTCACCCTCTCTTCTCGATCTCCGGCAAACAGTCCGGACACACTCCGTGTTTAGGGAGCTCGTCAGTTCAAATAACGCTTAGACGATCCGCAGCAACCACTCGCTTTGTGATTGGTTGTTTGGTCATTGCGATTTGTGTCGAGAAAAGACCTTCTGGAACCTTTTTGTCGCAAGAGTTGAAAAACTCTGCTGTCTCACTCGGGAAAGCGCGGTGTTAGGGGAGCCCGGTAGTGCTTTCTTAATTTCAGGACTAGTCAAATAATCAGCGTCCAGTGAGGATGTCAGATGACGAACACACAGTCCACGATAGTCAAAAGGTGCCCATGCTGACTGAAGACCACATTATGCGACGCAACAACGTGCGCATGACCGGCAGTGGTGACACCACGCTTGTCTTGGCGCATGGCTTTGGTTGTGATCAAAACATGTGGCGTTTCGTGGAAGGTGATCTCGCAAAGGATCACCGGGTTGTCCTGTTCGATTATTGCGGGTCCGGTCAGTCAGACGTTTCGTTTTATGACAGGGACCGATACGCGTCTTTGGACGGTTACGCGGAGGACGTCGTCGAAATCCATGACGCACTTGGGCTAAAGGACACGGTTCTTATCGGCCATTCGGTGAGTTCAATGATCGGGCTTTTGGCCAGCATTTCTCGACCGGAGCTTATTTCAAAATTGGTGATGGTTTGTCCTTCACCGTGCTTTTTGAACGACCCACCCGGCTATCATGGCGGTTTTGAAAGGGCTGACTTGGAGGAATTGATCAGCCTCATGCACAAGAACTATATTGGATGGGCCGGATACCTCGCGCCGCTGGTCATGGGACAAACAAATCCGAACGATCTTGTTCAAGAGTTGAACGACAGTTTTTGTTCAACCGATCCAGTTCTGGCCAAGAATTTTGCCATGGCGACTTTCTTCGCCGACAACAGGCAAGACTTGTCGCGTTCCAAGGCCCCCGCGTTGGTCTTACAAAGCGCTCGGGACAGTCTCGCAGCGCCGGAGATCGGGGCGTTCATCCAACAAAATATGCTGGACGCCGACCTGCGCATCGTCGAAGCGGACGGGCATTGTCTTCACATGACACACCCAAGGGACGTCGTGCGTGAGGTAATCACCTTTGTTTCCGCCGCCTGACCTTGACCTGTTCAATTGCGGTCTGCTCGTCACGGATGAAGACCGGCGGGTTCTTTACGCAAATTCCTTCGTCTTGAATGAATACGGCCACGACCCCGATGTTATTTCAGCCGAAGGGTTGAGCGCGCTATTCACGAGATCGAGCCTGATCCTGTTCGACAGTTATTTGTACCCAATGTTGTTGCAAGAAGGCGTGTGCCAAGAGCTCCAGGTCATGGTGCAAACAGCCGATGAGGAGCGTGTGCCCGTGCTGATTTCCGTAAAACAGGATACGACAGGAACCGGGCATCATTATTGGGCGCTTTTCGATGCGACGAACCGCTCCAAACTGTATGATGAGCTGATAGAGACACGGGAAAAGCTGCAGGATCAGGCCGAATCTCTTGCCAACCTCGCCAAACGGGATGCGCTAACCGGGCTTTTGAACCGGCGTGAGTTGACCGAACAATTTGGCATGCTGTTGTCACAGGCCAACCGGGCTGATCGTGCAGTCTCGGTGCTTCTTATCGATATTGATCATTTCAAGACAATCAATGATGAGTATGGGCATCAGCGGGGCGATATGGTGCTGAGAGAGTTCGGAGGACTCTTGCAGAAGTCGTGCAGGACCGGCGATGTGGCGGCACGGTATGGCGGAGAGGAATTCATTGTTTTATTGCCGGACACCGGGATAACAGATGCAGCAAAACGCGCCGACCGGATCCATGAAAAATTATCTGGAATTGAGGTCGGGGGGCTCAGGGTTTCCGTAAGTATCGGAATTTCGGAGAAAAAAGCTCCGGTTGCGACCGATGCAGAAAATATGATCAGAAAAGCCGATGAGGCGCTGTACATGGCCAAAAATGCTGGGCGCGGCTGTACACGGCTGGCTGACGCCTGAATTGCATTCACCAAAAATCAGCCCTGCAAAAATTTCCTGTTGCGCAAGGGGGCAAATCGGGTCATACACCCCCTGCCCAAATTCGCACGTGCCCGTGGTCGTTCATGGGATTTCGATGAAATCTCTTAAGGGGTAGCTGCCAAGAAACACCGCCAAGGGGCGGGGCAGTCAATCCGGACGGCTTAAAGCAACGACGTAAGAGGGCCCTTTTGGTCTCTGCCGGGGTTTCCAACCTCCGGGGTAACAGAAGAGGCACTTGTTACATCCTTGCCCGACGTGCGGTTCGGTTTCTCCCGATCCAATCAACGGCATTCCCGACGCGGGAAAGCTTTGCGCATCCATACCACGGTGCTGCATGGCCCAACCGTCGCTGAAGCTCCTTGTACGCCCTCCGGTTCCATCCCGGGGGTGGCGCGCTTGCATCTTTGGCACCCTGCGACGTGAAACTGCAGCGCCTAACAGCGATTTTTAAAGGCGGCTGCAGCCAGACATTGGAAAGGGGTAATCCCCATGAGCGAACGTATCCGCGAATTCCTCCGCCGACGCGACGAGGATGGTCCATGCGTTGTTGTCGATCTTGACATCGTCCGTGACAATTTCGAAGCCTTTGCCCGGTCCCTGCCGGACACGTCCGTTTATTATGCGGTGAAAGCCAACCCGGCGCCTGAAATCCTGAACCTCCTGGAAAGCCTCGGTTCTTCCTTCGACTGCGCCTCTGTCGGCGAAATCGAAATGGTTCTGGCAACCGGTGCCGATGCGTCCCGCATTTCCTATGGCAACACAATCAAGAAGGAGCGGGACATTGCGCGTGCCTTTGAATTCGGTGTCCGTCTCTTCGCCGTCGATTGCGTCGAAGAAGTCGAAAAAATCGCGCGGGTCGCGCCTGGATCTCGCGTCTTCTGCCGTGTCCTGTGTGACGGCGTTGGTGCCGAGTGGCCGCTCTCCCGCAAATTCGGCTGCGACCCTCAAATGGCGCCCGACGTCCTTGAGCACGCCCACCGCCTCGGTCTCGAAGCCTATGGTGTCTCCTTCCACGTCGGCTCCCAGCAAGCCAACCTCCAAGCCTGGGATTTCGCTCTCGCCATGGCGGCAGGTGTCTTCCGGGAAATGGCGCTGCGCGGCATCGAACTGAAAATGGTCAACATGGGTGGGGGCTTCCCGACCCGTTATCTGAAAGACGTGCCGGGTGTGCCGCGGTACGGCGAAGCCATTTTCCAGGCTCTGTCCAAGCACTTCGGCAACCGTTTGCCGTCGACCATCATTGAGCCCGGCCGCGGGATGGTCGGCAATGCTGGTTTGATCGAAGCGGAAGTCGTTCTGATTTCCAGGAAATCCGAAACGGATGAAGTCCGCTGGGTTTATCTGGACATCGGCAAGTTCCACGGTCTGGCCGAAACAATGGACGAAGCCATACGGTATCCGATCAAGACCCCACGTGACGGCGATCGTACGGCGCCTTGTGTGCTGGCCGGTCCGACCTGCGACAGCGTCGATGTTCTTTACGAAAAGACGCCTTATGAACTGCCGGTGAGCCTGTCGATTGGAGACAAGGTCCTGATCGAAGCCTGTGGTGCCTACACCACGACCTATTCCTCGGTTGGGTTCAACGGCTTCGCGCCGCTGGCCTCCTACGTCATCTGACGCAAAGCCATGATCGATATTGTTGACGAGGTGCAGGCGCATGTCTGTGCCCGCGAGGCGTTGCTCGACCTGAGTTTCGGCCTCGATCGCCATTTGAAGACATCGGAACGCCTGAGAGAAGGCCGTCTTCCGGTGTTCGCCTTCACAGCGCTTGACGCTAGCGGGAAGGTTGTTGGCACTGTGCGCCTGTGGGCCGTGGCAGACCGCTGGGCGCACCAGTCTCTTCTGCTTGGGCCCCTTGCAGTGGACCCTGAGTGCCGCGGCCTGAAAGTCGGCGACCGGTTGATGCGGCATGCGCTCAACCAGGCGGCCCTTCATGGTCATGGTTCAGTCCTGCTCGTTGGGGATCTACGCTACTACGAGCGCTTTGGCTTTGCCGCTGGTCTGCTGGAGGATGTAACGCTGCCGGGACCGGTGGACTATCGCCGCTTTCTTGGGCTTGAGATTGCACCTGGTCATTTGGCCGGATTGGAAGGAACACTGTGTGCAGCCGGTGTCCTCGATCCCATCTCGTCCTTTTCCGACGCCGGCGATGGTCTTGTGCTTTCCAAGCTCGCATAACTACACTCAGTTGAATTGAAAATTTGCCCGGAGGTCTTGCGCTTCCGGGCAAAAATTGTCATGCCTACAATAGGGCGCAATCAGTGCGCTTTTTGTGTGAGGGGAAACAAGAATTACCGGGCGCGAACATGCATTCACAGCAGCGGACCGGACAATGAATGGAGCTTTGGAATATGACAGACGACCCGAAGGGCGACGCACCAAAAACCGCAGCAGCGAAACCGGCAACCCGCCGCAAACCGGCTGCAGCGAAAACGACCACCGGGAGTGCGTCCGGTTCGAGAACGTCCCGCACCAAAGCTTCTGCGAGTAAGACAACAGCCGCCGCGAAGCCGGCAGCTGCCTCTACAGCACGCAAACCCGCGGCGTCCAAAGCTGCCTCTAAACCAGCTGCCACTAAAACAGCGGCGACAAGGGCGTCTGCCGCCAAGGCGGCAGCCACGTCAACCCCTGCTAAGTCAGCCGCTGCCAAGCCTGCGACAGCGAAGCCAGCTGCAGCATCCAAAACCGCTGCATCGGCAAAGGCTTCTGCTGCAAAACCCGCAGCCGCCAAACCGGCTGCTTCGAAGGCGGCTCCCAAGAAACCCCAAGCGACCAAGACAGCGACGACAAAACCGGCCGCTCATAAGTCTGCGGCGACCAAACCAGCCGCTGCAGCCAAAACCGCTACAGCGGCCAAAAGTTCAGCCGCGAAAACGGCAGCCGCGAAAACGACACATGGCAAAACGCCTGCAAAAAAGCCTGTGACCCGCAAAGCGCCTGCGAAAGCAGCCGCGAGCAAGTCGTGGCCGGTCCATGGCACGATCACGGGTCCGCTTGTGATGATCGGTCTCGGGTCGATCGGCAAGGGGACACTGCCGTTGATCGAGCGTCACTTCAAATTCGACAAGTCCCGGTTCACCGTAATTGACCCGGTCGATACCGATGCCAAACTGGTGACGGACAAGGGTTACAAGTTCCAGAAAGTAGGGCTAACCCCGGAAAATTACGAGGAAGTGCTGACGCCTTTGCTGACCGAAGGCGAGGGACAGGGATTTGTTGTAAACCTGTCGGTCGACACGTCCTCCCTCGACCTCATGAAGTTATGCCGCAACCTTGGTGTGCTCTACATCGATACAGTCGTCGAGCCCTGGCCCGGCTTTTACTTCGACGACACGGCGAAGGCCGCCGACCGGACGAACTACGCGCTTCGTGAGACGGTCCGCAAGGAAAAGAAGAAGAACCCTGGCGGAACCACGGCTGTGTCGTGCTGCGGTGCCAACCCCGGCATGGTGTCCTGGTTCGTCAAGCAGGCGCTCATCGATATTGCGACAGATACCGGTGTCAAGTTCGATGAACCGTCCAGCCAGAAGGACTGGGCGAAGTTGATGAAAAAGGTCGGCGTCAAGGGCATCCATATCGCCGAGCGCGATACCCAGCGCGCAAAAGAGCCCAAGCCGATGGACGAGTTCTGGAACACCTGGTCGGTGGAGGGCTTCCTGTCAGAAGGGTTCCAGCCGGCAGAACTCGGCTGGGGGACACACGAAACCTGGAAGCCAAAGAACGCCAAGGAGCACAAGAAGGGCTGCCGGGCTGCGATCTATCTGGAGCAGCCAGGAGCCAGTACCCGGGTGCGTACCTGGTGCCCGACACCTGGCCCGCAATACGGCTTCCTTGTAACCCACAACGAGGCGATTTCGATCGCGGACTACTTCACGCTGGAGGGCGGCAAGAAGCTGAAATACCGCCCGACCTGTCACTATGCCTATCATCCGGCAAATGTTGCGGTTCTGTCGTTGCATGAGCTCTTCGGATCGGCAGGCAAGATCCAGGAAAAACTGCACGTCCTCGATGAAAGCGAAATCCAGGACGGCATTGATGAGTTGGGTGTCCTTCTCTATGGGCACAAGAAGAACGCCTATTGGTACGGTTCCCAATTGTCCGTTGAAGAAACCCGCAAGCTGGCGCCGTACCAGAACGCGACCGGTCTGCAGGTCACATCAGCGGTTCTCGCCGGTATGGTCTGGGCGCTGGAAAACCCGGAAGCCGGGATCGTTGAAACAGACGAGATGGATTACAAGCGCTGCCTGGAAATCCAGAAGCCATATCTGGGGCCAGTGAAAGGCTACTACACCGACTGGACCCCGCTTGATGGCCGTCCGGGCTTTTACCCCGAAGACCTCGACACCAGTGACCCCTGGCAATTCAAGAACATTTTGGTGCGGTAACAGACAGGCTCATGAAAACGGACGGGCGGTGCTCCTTCAAAGCGCCGCCCACAATCCGATGCCGCCGACCAGGATGAGGCTGAGGGCCCAGACCACATCCAGATTGAACCAGCTCTGGGAGACGAATTTCAGCCCCAGAATACGGTAGACCGCGTAAGCGACAGCGCCGCCCGAGAGGATCATCGCTGCGGTGTGAAGAACGGCGACGCCAAGGGCAATGCCGATGTTGAAACTCATGAGCTGAACAGGCGCACCATAATCGGGTCCCGGACCGCCCGGCCCGCACAGACCCAGATAGATCGGGACAAGCATCAGTCCCGCCCCATGCGCCATGGCAACCAGAAACGACCAGAGCGCAAGGCGGGACGGTTTGACCCGGGACAAGAAGCGGGGGTGGCGCCGGTTGATAACGAGGTAGAGCCCGGCCGCGATCACGAGACCCGAAGCGCCAATTCTGATTTCCCGTTGATACTCGACCAGCACAAACATCGCCGCAAAGGGCAAAAGAATGCCGAGCATGGCGAGCAGGTGGCCGAAGCCGAGTGCTGCGAGCGCACGGAGCAGGGCCGTCCGCTGGCCTTCAAACAGCGCTGCGGATACGGCAAGGGGCCAGCCCATACCGGGATTGATGCCGTGATAAATGCCTGAAGCCACAACGACGAGCCAAAGGCCTGCCGCCGAGGTCATGAAGTCTGACAAGTTCGGTCTCCAGAGCGGGTCGCGTTTAATCGAGTTCATTTGATGAGCTTACTGAGTTCATTCGGCAAGGCGCGTCGTGGAGCGCGGCCTGGTTGGCCGGGCAAACGTCGCAACGCGGCCGATGGGCTCAGTAAGCTAACCCTTCGGGCCGGACAATTTTTGCCTCTGGCTTTGTTGTGGTCCGCTTATGGTACCCCGCACCACCGCGCGGACCACGCCTCGCCAGAAACAAAAATCGTCTCGGTCAAATGAAACCGATTAAATGCGACCCACTCTAGACAGACGGATAGCAGAAGCTGTCCGTTGAGCAGTCCCCGCCCTCAAGCCGGATCTGGTGGCTGCGGTAGCCTTTCGGGAACTCGACGTAGAAGTCAGGATCAAGCTCCAGTCCGCCGCCTTCCTGAACGTGGGCAACGACCATCGCCGCACCCCGTTCGCCTGGATAGAACTGGTCATCCCAGGTGGAGTAGAGCGAATTGGTCCAGAAGACCCGCTTTCCGTCGCGGCTGATCTCGACCATCTGCGGGCCGTAGCCGAAATCCTTGCCGCTGGGATGTTTGGTTTTCTTGACGATCCCGCCAATCTCGACCTTGCCGGCCAGTTTCGGGTTCATGGGGTCGGAGACGTCATACTGGTGCATTTCGCCCTGGCCCCAGCAAGAGACGTAAAGGTACTTGTCATCCAGGCTGAGATCGATATCGGTCACCAGGGCCGGAACCGCGCCGAACCCGGCCAGCAATGGTGGCAGTTCTTCGGCATCGGCCGGTTGAGGCGCAATGGTGATTGTTTTCTTGGCTTCAAACGTCCCATCGTCGTTCCGCCACCAGGTGAAAATAGCACCTTCCAGATTGGTCGTGTCGACGACGACACCAACAAAGCCATACTGCTTGACTGGATCATGCGCAGGGCGGATTTCCAGCGCCATTTGATGGTTTTCACCCAGATCAATCGTCTGGATGTTTTTCCGGCCGCGCAGATCCCAGAAGTGAATCTTGTGGCCGTATTTGTTGCTGAGAAGATCTTCCGGAACAATGCCGTTTTCGAACTGTGGCGGCAGGGCCCATTCGGATGAGACCATGTAGTCGCGCGGCAGGTTCCACCAGAAATCATAGTGTTTATCCTGGATGCCGCGTTCGATCTCATACCGGCCGATGATTTCGAATGTTTGGCAATCCATGATGAAAATGCCGGGAGGCCCATCCGTTCCGTCCTCACCGCCGCCGCCAAGGGTAGAGACGTATATACCTTCCGGACCGCAATGGATGGTATGTGGGCGGGAGTAACCTGTCTTTTCAAAGACTTCTTCCGGCTCGATGATCTTGTGGATCTTGGCCTTGAGCGGCTCCTTGACATCAATCACGTAAATCCGGCTCGACCGGATGCCGGGAATAATCAGATATCGGCGCTCCAGGAACGCATGTCCTGTCAAAGGGGAGAGGGCGGAGGAACAGGCGTTCCAACCGAAATGGTGAAATTCATCGCCCGTGTTGGGCATCATGACGGAGTGCAGAATTTGTCCGTAAGTCTTTGACTTCGGATCGACATCAACGACTGCCAGACCATCGGGCTGCGAAAAATCCGGGCTCAGCATCAAAGTGAAAGCGAGCGTTTCCGCAGGGGCTTCCATGGCGATTTTCGGCGACGCATAAAACGTCGGATCAGGTCTGACTGTCATGCTTTTCCTCCCTAAGCGCCTGTGCCTGGCCGCCTCAAAAACGAGCGGATTTAACCTGAGGTGACAGGCGCAATTGGAAGTAAACGCGCGGGTTCGGCAGCGGTCAAGAAAAATGACTTCCGCAGCGTCTTCATTCGGTTACTTGGGTCTGCTGTTAAGCTGGTCCGGCTGACCCAGCTTTAGGAGCCTGTAGCAGACTGGTCCTGAAACCTCTTGATCCAGTCCGCGTTAATGCTGTCTGCGAGTTTGGCAACACCTGGCTGGACAGGATCTGCCGCGGATGGCGGAAGGTTCAGGGCGGTCAAAACCCTTTTGAGTTCGGTTTGTGGGCCGGCACACAGATCGTCGTAGGACAGGCGAAGCGGCTCAATAGCCTGCTCGGCAAACCAGTCGTTCCAATCCCGATCGAATTGAATGAATTGATCGCGGCAGTCTTTCAATGCCGCAAAATCATAGACTGGATCTGCAGGAGGAGAGAGACGTTCTAGCTCCGAGCCGTCGGCGGCCCTGTGCCATAGGCCGCTTTGTTGTGCTTTGACGAAAGAAACCGCCTGGGAGAGCTTGTCCGGTCGTGTGAGGTGAACGAACAGTGTGCGGCCAAACACGGCCTCAAAACGGGCCTTGTCCGTTGGTTCATCTTGGCAAAGAGTGCGGAGTTGGCGGAAGAAGAAGTCGAAGCTGTGCCGCTGGAGCCGCAGTCCGAACAGACCTTTGTTCGCGGCTCCTTGTTCGATCGCGGTATGAATCAAGAGCCTCAGGTACTCCAACTCGCTCATTCCAGCTGGGCGGGAGACGCCGAGATCAGACGCCCATTCTCCAAGATTCGGTTTGTGAAAATAAGACTTCGGGTGGCCTGCAACACCGGTCTCGGCGAGCATTTTACAAAGCAGAGTACTTCCGCTTCGAGGAGAGGTGCATAGAACGTACGACTGAAATTCTGACATCAAAACGAGCTTTAGAAATCTATGTTGAGCTTACGGGAGGATCCGCAGAACGGTCACCGGTTCGTCCCGGCCTTTTACCTTGTGCGGTCCAATAGGTTCAAGGTCAAGGTTGTCCGAAAGCGAAGCTGCAACTTCTTCAGACGCCGTGATAATCACATCCGCGTTCGGATCGATTTCTTTGCCGAGGCTTTCAAGGCGGGCGGCGATGTTTACCGTATCGCCGATCACCGTGTAATTAACCCGCTCCGGCGCGCCGATGTCGCCGACAACCAATGGGCCGATATGAAGTCCGATGCGAATGCGCACGGGTTTTTCGCCGCGCTCGACGCGTTCCAAGTTGTCCTGACGGATCGCGGCGGCAATGCCGACGGCCGCAGTGGCAGCCGCTCCTGCCGGATTGTCGAGCGTTTCCGGCGCACCCCAGAAGGCCATCACCGCATCGCCGATGTATTTGTCGATCGTGCCGTTTTGTTTCTTGATCTCTGCCCCGATCAAGGACAGGTGGTGGTTGATAAATTTGGCGGTTTCGCTCGCTGATAGTCCCTCAGAGAGCGATGTATAGCCCGCGATATCGGTGAAGAGCACCGCAACCTCGCGCTCTTCCGGAGGCGTTTCGGTCCGGCCTTCCTGCAGAAGGCGTTTGACCAGACTCGTTGGAACGTACCGGTTAAAGGCCTTGAGGCCCGCGACCATGGAATTGAAGCCTTTTGAAAGATCGTCGAGTTCGCGGATTGTGCTTGGCGGCAAGTCCTCCACCTTCCCAAGGTTCAAGTCCGCAACATCCTTTGCCGCGACGGACGCCCTTTTGACAGGCACCGAGATCCGGCGTGCAAGGAGACCCGACCCCAGCAGCGAAATCCCAAGCAGGCCAAGGCCGGTGAGCGCAGCGCTCGACAGCTGATTTATGGAATGCTCCAGAAAATCCGCCGGAAAATGAACGCCGATGCGCACGGGCAACCCCCGGAACCGTCGATTTTCATCCTCTAGGACGAGAAACCGCTTTTCACCGTTCTCGTCATAACCGGAGTACAGCGTGTCGCGCGGGTTCAGATCGTAGGTCCGGTTGCCGATCTGCCTGAGTTCAGAAAAACCGGCGAGAAAGGGATCGGGCACATCGTTGACATCCACCAGAATGTTGTCGGGGCTGAGATCTGCAAAATGATGGTTGAGACCTGGGTGGGCAATGATCTCGGTGGTGCCCACTTCCATCAGGAAGACGGTAACGTCGTCGTCCGAGAGGTACCGGGTGATGTCCGACATCCGGTAAAGGGACATTCCGAGGATGATACTGCCGAGATACTCATCCGCCTCGTGAAGCGGTTTGACATATAGCAGGTACGTGTTGTCGCGTTCAGGAAGGAAGATCGGTTTGCTCCAGAACGAGGAGTAGGTTGAGCGCGCCCGGTTGAAGATCGGGGCAACAAGCGGTTCGTCCAAGTTCACCGAAAACGTCTCGGACAAGAGCGTGCCATCGCCGGGGCCGCGGTCGACCATAAGCCCCGCGCCATTGGCGTCAATCAGCAGCGAGAATGACACAAAATCCAGCGGAGCCAGAGATCCGAAGAGGTACTGCTCGGCCTTGTCGGTGTCATCAAAACTGAGCGTCCCCATGTCGAGCGCGCGCGCTGTGTACCGTGCAGTCTTTCGGATCGCATAAAGCTGTTCGGCGACCGCAGCTTCCAGACCGTCCATGCCATTGTCGATGAGCTCTCCACCCAACTCCCGCACGACGTCTCTGGAAATGACGGCCTGGACAATAAGGACGGCGCCGGCTGTCAAAAGAACGAACAGACCCAAGACAGTCGTCAGGGCCGGTGTTATGCGAAACTTTTTGGCGTGAGACACTGTGCTGGTTTGTCTTTCTTGTTTGCATGCTGCTTGTCTCACTGAGTTAGAATCAAGAAACCCCGCAAGGTCAATGACCGTGCGGGGTTTCTGTCTAACTATTCAGGTGGACCGCTCGCCAGCCCGAAGCAATGTTTCTTATTTTGCTTTTTCAGGCGTGTCGAACGTGTGGCCGTAATCGACAGCGATTTCGTAGTCCGGGTCTTCCAGGACGGAGACCTCAACCAGATTGCCAGCCTTGTTCAAAAGCCTCTGACAGTCAGGCGACAGGTGACGCAGGTGCAGGCGCTTGCCAGCCGCCAGATATTTGGAAGCCAGCGCATCGATTGCTTCCAGGCCCGAATGGTCGACAACGCGGCTGTCCATGAAGTCGACAACCACATCTTCCGGATCGTTCTGCGGATCGAAGAGGTCTACAAATCCGGTCGTGGAACCAAAGAACAGCGGGCCTTCAAGGCGGTAGACCTTCCAGCCTTCCTTGCTCTTGCCGATTTTCGCGTTGATGCGGCTTGCTGCATTCCAGGCATAGGCGAGGGCTGAGATGATCACGCCGACAACCACCGCGACGGCAAGGTCGGCATAAACAGTTACGCCCGTGACGATGATCATCACCAACGCGTCGGTCAGCGGGATCTTATGCATGATCTTCAAGCTGGTCCAGGCGAAGGTGCCGATGACCACCATGAACATGACGCCGACCAGCGCGGCAACCGGGATCTGCTCGATCAGGGAAGAGGCAACCACGATAAAGGACAAGAGGAACAGCGCCGCAGCGATACCGGAAATCCGGGTGCGGGCGCCGGATTTCACGTTGATCATCGACTGGCCGATCATGGCACAACCACCCATGCCGCCGAAGAAGCCGGTGACGATGTTTGCCGTCCCTTGAGCAACACATTCCTTAGAGGCACCGCCCTTGGTGTTGGTCATGTCCGCAACGAGGTTCAGCGTCAGAAGGGATTCAATCAGGCCAATCGCGGCGAGAATGATCGCATAGGGCAAAATGATCTGTAGCGTTTCAAGGTTCAGCGGGACCATCGGAATGTGGAACGTCGGCAAGCCGCCGGCAATGGACGCAAGATCGCCAACTGAACGGGTGTCCAGGCCAAGGCCCAGGACCAGGCCGGAAACAACGAGAATGCCCGCAAGTGGTGCTGGAAACGCCTTTGTAAATCTGGGGAGCAGGTAAATCACAGCCATGGTCAACGCGATCAGGCCAAGCATCAGATAGAGCTGCGAGCCGGTCATCCATTCCTGGCCGCCGGCACCGTCCGGAACCTTGAACTGGCCGAGCTGGGCAAGGAAAATCACGATGGCAAGGCCGTTGACGAATCCGAGCATGACCGGGTGCGGCACCATGCGGATGAACTTGCCCCAGCGCAATACGCCAACGGCGATCTGAATGATCCCCATTAACACGACGGTGGCGAAGAGGTATTCAACTCCATGTTGGGCAACAAGCGAGACCATCACGACGGCAAGCGCGCCGGTTGCGCCGGAGATCATGCCCGGGCGGCCGCCGATGCAGGCTGTGATCAGACCGACAAAAAAAGCGGCATAGAGGCCAACCAGTGGATTGACGCCCGCCACAAAAGCGAAAGCAACGGCTTCCGGCACCAATGCAAGTGCAACGGTCAGGCCGGCAAGGAGTTCGGTCTTGATGCGCGCAGCATCGAGTCTTGTCGATTGAACAGGCGCAACGGCCTCGGCTCGTCCGGTCAAGGCGGGCTCCAACATATCTAGCGTGTGTTTGGCAGGTCTTGGGCCGCGGTTTGGCCCCCCACGGCAGACTGACCTCAGTCAAGTTGCTTGTCTTTTACTGGAAATATTGCGCCGCAGCAAGGCGCGCTGTGCCGGGCAGCCATGCAACGGCGGGAACCCGCCGGTTTCAACAAATACTCCCTGTCAGAAATGCTTAGAATTTCGGGAAGTATTTCTGAAAGTTCTTGGGTTTTGAAATCATTATCTTTTTTGTGATTTTTAATCCTATTGTACGAAAAGAAAAATGGTGCGGCGGAATACGCAGTTCATGTTGTGTCGTTTCTATGCATTTTGCTTTGTGGTGTTGGTTTGGGCTTCTCCTTCTCAGGCAGAGCAGGACACGCTCGTGATTTCGACGATCGAAAATTCGCCGTTGACCGAGATTGTCGAGATCATCATGACACAAGCCTATGACCGCTTGGGCATTCCGATTGAGATCTATCCAACTTCTGGAAACAGGTCTTTGGTGGTGTCCTCAAGCGGCAAGGTTGATGGCGAGCTTGTCCGTATTGGAGCAGTCAAAGAGCACTATCCCACCTTGGTGCAAGTGCCGGTCCCGAACATGGAATTGAAGGGGGTCGTCTATGTGCGCGGGGCCGACAAAGATCAGATTGTAACTGGAAATCTTGCGAAGCTGCGTGTGGGCTATCTGGAAGGTATTGTTCAAGCGGAACAGTTCACACAAGGTTTTGAGAACTTGTGGGCCGGACAGTCGGAGATCGAGCTGTTTCGTCTGCTCGCGGCTGGCCGCCTCGATGCGGTCGTCAGTGATCAAATCGACGGTGCGCTGGCCATTGCCGAACTTGGCCTGGCCGATGTCGTTCCCCTGGGGCGGCCGTTTCAGGTGGAACCGATGTTTCACTATCTGAATGAAAAGCATGCGGCGCTGGCACCGCAACTGGCCGCTGTTCTGGCAGACATGCGCGGTAGCGGTGAGTTGGAGAAAATCGTGGAGACCGCTCTGGAAGCCATGATCACCGGTCAAGGCAACCCAAGCGCCGATTAGTTTTGCCCTGCTGTGCTCCGGCAGATCAGTCCGGACGCCACGTCCAGATTGGCCAACTGCCGGGAATTCCCTTGAGTTGGTGTTCACCTGAGAGGGTCAGTTCTATTTCATCTGACGTTTGCGCAACGCCAGTGTCGGCGATGATCGCAGCATTCAGGTCCTTGCCCAATGTTTCCAACCGGGCCGCCCGGTTGACGGTTTCCCCGTAAACAGTGAACGCTTGGCGCTCAGAGGAACCTACGCTGCCCGCCGCCAGCGGGCCACTGGCAAGGCCAACACGCAATTGGAACCCTTCAGAATGCGCATGGGCAACCAGATCCCGGGCGCAGGCCAGTGCGGCGCGTTCCGGGGTTTCTATCGGAATAGGGGTGTTGAAACTTGCCAGCAAACCATCGCCGGTGAAGAGAATGACCACACCGTTATGTGTGGCAACGCTGGTTGCCGCCAGATCGAGGAAGTCGTTCAGACGTCCGATCACTTCGGTCGGAGGTTTGCCGGACGCGAAGTCTGAAAAACCGGCAATATCGGCGATCAACACCACGCCGTGCACCTCTTGCGGGACCATCGCCTGAGTGTCGTTGACCAGACGCATCGCCACGGCCTCCGGGACGTATTTTCCAAGAACGCTGGTTGCGCGCTCTCTTGTTGCCTGCGCCTCCTCGCGCGCTTGCTCGGCTCTAAGCTGTGCAAAAAAGACGCGCCGCGCCCGGTAGACCGCAAGAGCCAGCACGGCTGAGGCGAGAAACAGCATGCCGGCTTCCCCGATCCGGTTTCCGGTGCCCGCAAACTCGGTCGACAGGAAAAGGGTTTCGTAGTCCGCAGTGGTCGGATTGTCTGGAAAATCACGCCACTCGATGATGCGCGGCATATCCTGCAGGACCCACCAGTAGGCCGTGAACCAGCCTGCCAAAGCGACAAAACCGCTCCACAACACCAGACGCCAGGACAACGAAAGACAGGCTAAGGCGATCAGCGGAAAAAGGAAGTGAATGCCATAGGCCCGAAACGCGATAATTTGCGGAATGTCCTGGCCCTGGCGCAAGGGGAGGAGCGCGAAGGCCGCGCAAACGGCGAGGATGTCGATAGTGTAAATTGTATATTTCAGCCACCAGCGGTCCAGGCGCGTTCCGATAAGAAAATAGGCGATCACGCCATAGATCGTGAGGCTCGCCAAAATACCCATGGCCGTGGGAGAGACCGTGGCCCCGATGAGGGCTGTTGCTGCAACCCAATAGACGGCACAGACCCCAATGACCGCGGTCCGGCACAGGACAGCAAGCTTAAGGCCGGCCCTTTCAGCGAACTTAAGGCGCGACATCTCCTCGGCAGATGCTTGAGCCCTGCTGGAAGCGGCTCTTTGTGTGTCAGGCGGCGCAGTTTCTGCCAAACAAGGTCCAGTCTATTGCGGCAACAGGAATGCTACTGGACAATGATAGGGGCGGTTGCGGCGAAGTCGATGTCTTGAAACAAACAAGGATCATCATTCCTCGATGGGTTCAGGAGACCAAGGCCTGGACGTGTCAAACAATCCTCGCCTGGCCACCAATCCAAAGGGCGCTATTGCGAAGGTGTTCGCGGTGTTCCCGAAGCAGAGGATTGCCCACCAATACTAGCCCCCAGAAGAGCAGCTGCTCCAGCAAGGCCTGCACCGTCACCACCCACAACAGTGTTCGGCACGAGTTTGCCGACGAGACCGACGAGCTCCGGTTTGCGTTCCAGCGATGTCAGGAGCTTTTCCAGTGCCTGCAAGAGCGCAACCCGGTCCTGGCCGAGAACGTCAACTTGAGCGCGCTGACCGCGGGCCAGTTCCTCCAGATATTGCCGTTCTGCCCGGCCCAGAGCCGCCCGTTCCTGTTCGCGCTGGTTGGCGACTTGCACGGCGATCTGGGCTTCGACCAAACGGGGTTGCTCGTCAGCAGTTGAGCGGGCTTGTTCGGTCTCGATCCTCTTTTGCTGCGCGTCCGTTTCGCGTTCATAAGCGGTCGAGAGCTGGTCGGCCAATTGAACCCGGAGACGGGACACCAGAAGTTCCGGCGGGATAGCCGGTTCACCGAGCCGGATTTCACGAATGTTCACGCCGGCCTTGTTGCCTTCGATCTTGATCTGTTGCTCGATGGTTTGCTCAAGCGCATCACGGTTTTCAATGAGATCCAGAACCCGTGTCGGGCGTACCGTGAACTGTGCTGGTTCGACGGGCGTTCCATCAGCGTTCTTGTCCGGGACCCGGATGGAGGCGCCCGCTACATTGCGCACGATCGACCGGATTGCCGGCGTCAAAATACGGTTCTCGATCTCGCCCAAACCGCCGACCGAGCCAACCACGACCGGCGCGTTTGTCGGGTCAACCTGCACGAGCGCGCGGAGTTCCAGTGGAATATCCCAGCCCTCGACTTTGACATAGACGGCCCGGTCAGCTGCATCATCCGGGATGCGCTCCTGAACGGAGCGCTCGTTCTGCTGAATGTTACCCTGCTGGTCCACGGAGAGGTCGATGATGCGTTTGGTATATCCGCCCTTGTACTCCCAAGTCTGAACCCGCGTATCGACCAGCGTGACTTCATAGGCCTGACGGTTGAGATAATAGGCTCCCGGAAACAGGGGTTCTTTCCAGATGCCAACGCAGCCGCGCGGAACCAGCGGGACGGTCAACGCTTCGCGCGAGGCTGTTGAGGCCGAGACTTCTTCCTCTACACAATTGATCCCGGGTTGGCTGACATTCGATTTGACCACACCCACATGCCCTGCCGGGATGATGGTCGCATTCGTGTTTTCATCGAGCCGTAGGTCAAAGAGATAGCGGTTCAAACGGTATTGGCCCGGCTTCAGAACCGTTTCCTGAGGGCCCCGAAGCCCCCCCTTTGTCAGAAAACTCTCGGCTTTGAGCATGTCGCCGACTTCTGAATCGGAGATTGCGGGCGCCATGAACATGCCTGAGGGCATGGCCGCCCCGTCAAGCGCCGTCAGCTGACCGTAATACCCTTCCGGAATGGAGACGACATCCCATTCCTCGAAATCGTAAAGGACCCTGACCAGCGGAATGAAATGAAACCCGGGGCCGAGAATTTGGGCTTGGGGGCCTTTTTCGCCTTCAAGCGCGATGATCCGGCCTTCGGGCAGCTCTTTAAATGCATAGATGCGCTTGAGGTGGCCAACGCTGTTTGCATCGACGAAGACGAAAGACGTCGACATCAACATGAAGCCGCCGATTAGCACGAGAAAAACGCCGACTGGCTTCCCTGTAAGGATCTTTGACACACGGGAACTGCCGGCAGCCGGACCTCCCCGTGTGAGCAAGGCGCTGGCTCCCAGCACGATGGCGACCAAGCCGATGATAACGCCAAGCATAATCTATCCTCCGGTATGAGAGCCCGGCGGAAACTGCCGGTTGTGACCCATAATGGTGAAAACCATAAGAGGACCCCATGAAGGGAATGTTAAATGAAAATGCAATGCGCGCCGAGCCTGCCGGTGGCTAACAGGGAGATATTGGAAATTTACGTAAGGTAGAAAAGGCCATATACTGCAATTTAAGCGATATAGTATTAAATGTTCGCCTTTGGGCTCTTTGAGAGGAGCTGTGCGTGACAAGAAATGATTGTTTGCAAACACTTCTATGGGTCATCTGTGTTGTCCTGTCTCTGACCATAGGGCTGCCAGACCGTGCTGTGTCGGAGACCTATTTCAAGTTCACCGCCGTTGAGGGGATGCGCCACAATATGGAGGGGCTGAGGCTGCTCCGTGAGGCCTACGCGGCGATTGGTGTAGAGTTTTCCGTGCTTTACCTCACCCCTAACCGATCTATTCAGGAAGTTGAAAGCGGCGCAGCGGATGGTGAATTGCTGAGAACCCGGCAGGTCGGTCACCACTTTACCGAGATTGTCCGGGTTGAGATCCCGGTTATTTCCCTCCCCATCTATGCTTATACAAATGATCCGCAATTGGCCGGTCTAACGCTGGACGAGATGGGCCGCTTCCGGGTCGGGTATGTCGATGGAGCATTGTTCGCACAGCGCATGACCGCAAAACTCCCGGACGTCACGCCCGTTGAAAGCCCGGACATTCTGTTCAAGATGCTGGAGTTGGATCGTCTGGACATTGTGATCGCTGCCGAGAATCCCGGTGATACCGTCATGCAAACCGTCGGCAATGGGCGGATCTACAAGGGATCAATGCAGCTTCGTTCAGTCGAATTCTATCACTACCTAAATCGGCGTCACCGCGCGCTGGTTCCACGGATCGAGTGGATTCTAGCCGAATTGAAAGAGGGCAGAACCCTGGTGACACATTCAATGGAGCGCTAGGTTCCAACGCATCTAGTCCCGCTGTTGAACAGTGAGATCCAGGAAACTCTGTGTTTCCGACAACATGATAGAATGAAACGGGTTCCACCGCATACGCAGCATGTCACCGGCCGGAATTTCCGAAATCCCGCGTTCTCCGCGCAGCGCAAGTGCGCCCAACTGAAGCCTGGAGATTTCCGGCTGCGGGATTATGCCGTAGAGCGGGTCTTCCGCGGAGAACGGGAGCGAGATGTGCGCCAGTGAGAAAACACCGCGTGGCCAGGAGAGGTCAAGGCGTTGCACAGACGGGTCATTGGTGCCGGGGACAAATGTGTTCAAGACTGTCTTTCGGTCCGATGGCGTTTCATTGGTAATAACGCGCAAGGTGTAGGTGCGGGCTGTGTCAGTCACAAGCGGGTCCAGAAAATCTGCCGCATCATCGGAGAGCAGCGGACGTTTTGTGAGAATCTGATTTGTGTCGAACAAAAACAGTTCCGATCCGTTTTCAGGCAGCTTGGCATAGAGATTTGAAATCATATCCCGGGTGATCACCGTCGCATCGACTGCGGACGAAAAGCCAAGGATTGGTGGCAGGGCGGCAACTGATCCATCCGCGGTGGCCGTGTCCATGCGCGATCGGATTTCCATCGTCAGCTGGTGGGTGACATAGCCGGCATTGATTGCAAAGGACGTGTATTTGTAAGGATCGTATTCGGGGCCGAGAGAACTCCAGGCAAGACGCTGGACACCCAGAATGTGGCCGAGCTGAATGGCGATTGGCGCGTAGGCCGCAGCCGGTGTAACCCCGATTGCGGGGGACAAGAGGATAATCCGGTCGATCTTTGCAAGAGACGGGTCCTCCAACTGCCGGAGTGCGTGCACGACCGAAAGGGCGCCGCCATTGGAGTAGCCAACGGCAAAAAGCGGTTTGTCCGGCTGCATCGCCTTCAAATGCTTGGCAGCGAGCGCGGTCGCGGAAATCATGTCCTCAGCTTTGGTTTCCAGAAGACCGGCCGGGGCCGTGCCATGTCCCGGCAGACGCAGTCCGAGCACGTTGGCTCCGGCTTCATGCAAGGACTGTCCCATCTCTCTCAGGCTGTAGGGGGAATCCGACATTCCGTGGAGCAAGAGGACGGAAGCAGTGGGGCTTTCGGTTTCAAATAGAAACGACCGGTTCCAATTCCGCGGCCAGGTCAGCGGATTTGAAACACTGTCAGGCTGGAAACGATTGACTTCATCTTTGGGGCCGAAGCTGAGTTTGGAGATCAACTCGTCCTGGAGTTCGGCAAACAGGCGGTCTTCCATGGCGAGGTAGTCGGTAAAGGAGCTAACGGCCCCGTCTGCCGTATAATCCTCGTCGAGGTGGACCGTGTGCCAGGGCTCCAGATCCGACAGGCTGTTCAAATAGAAGATCGCAACGGCGATGATCGCGACGATGCCGCCAAGAACCGTGAACCCGGCAAACTTGAGGGCGCGTATTAGAGGGCGGTGGACAACCTTCAACATTTCTACCTCAACAACCTGACGCAACCGACCCGAGCTGTTGGGCCACCGTTTTGTGCCCGACGCATCCCGATTCCGTTCAGAACCATCTGAAGGGGGCGGCTCAAGGCTGTCAAATATCTGCGGTGTTCGGTTTGCCCATGAAGGCCTCGACGGTCCGGCCAATTCAGACTAAACAAGCCGAAGCAAACATTGGGGATATCATGAAGTCGACCAATCCGGTTTTCACCGGCATTCAGACCACTGTTTTTGAAACCATGTCGCGCCTTGCGATGGCGCATGGGGCCGTCAATCTCGGTCAAGGCTTTCCGGATGTCGATGGACCGGAAGACATTCGCGAGACGGCCGCCAAAGCCTTGATGGAAGGGCCGAACCAGTATCCGCCCATGCTCGGACTTCCGGAGTTGCGGCAGGCGGTCGCCGATGCCAACAACCGATTTTATGGCCTTGAGATCGATCCACAGACCGAAGTGCTTGTGACATCAGGGGCAACCGAGGCCCTGTCGGATGCGATCATGTCGCTTGTCTCTCCGGGGGACGAGGTGGTTTTGATCGAACCACTTTATGATTGTTATCTTCCGCTGGTGGAACGCGCCGGTGGCATCGCGGTTCGCGTCCGTGTGACTCCTCCGCACTGGCATCTGGATGAAGACGCTCTGAAAGCTGCATTCTCGGACAAGACCAAAGCCGTTTTGATCAACAACCCGATGAACCCGACCGCCAAGGTTTTCTCAGACGCCGAGCTTGGTCTGATCGCAGACCTCTGCAAACAGCATGATGCCTATGCAATCTGCGATGAAGTTTACGAGCATCTGGTGTTTGACGGCCACAAGCACCGGCCATTGATGACGTTTGACGGCATGCGCGAGCGGACGATCCGGATCGGCTCGGCGGGCAAGACATTCTCTTTGACAGGATGGAAAGTCGGCTACATCACCGGCCCGGCGTCTATGCTGGATCCGATCGCAAAGGCCCACCAATGGACCACATTCACCACTCCGCCGAACCTGCAAAAGGCCGTGGCCTATGGAATCGGCAAGGATGACAGCTACTATCAGGGTCTTGCAGATGATTTGAGCGCAAAGCGGGACCGCATGGCAAAAGGCCTCTCCGCGTTGGGATTCGAGGTGCTGCCCTGTGCGGCGACCTACTTCCTGACCTGCGGGATCACAGGGACCGGGCTGGGTGACAATGATGTCGAAGCCTGTGAGCTCCTGGTGAAAGAGGCGGGTGTTGCTGCAGTTCCTGTGTCGGCGTTTTATGGCTCGGACGCACCGACCGGCTTCATCCGCTTTTGCTTTTGCAAACAGGATGTGGTGATTGACGAGGCCCTGGAACGCCTATCGCGCTTTTTGACTGCGGCGCGCGCCGAATCCGCATAAAATCTCAATCAATTCAGACCGAGCGAAACGAGACCTTGATGACCAATCCTGCCCTTGTGGACGTGACCCGCGGCCAGCTGACTGAAAGCCTGCATCGCGGCAGCGTCGCGGTTGTTGATGCCGATGGCAAATTGGTGTGCGGTGTTGGTGATTTCGAAGCTCGCGTCTTTCCGCGCTCTGCAATCAAGGCTCTGCAAGCCATCCCGCTTGTGGAATCCGGTGCCGCGGAGGCGTTGGATTTCAGCGACGCAGAACTGTCGCTTGCCTGCGCCTCGCATAATGGCGAGGAGGTTCACGCCAATTCTGCGCGTGTCATGCTGATGAAGGCGGGTCTCACCGAGGATGATTTGGAGTGTGGGCCCCAGTGGCCAAAGCGGATGGAGGACGCCGCAAAACTCATTCTAGCCGATGAAACACCCTGCGGGCTGCACAACAACTGCTCGGGAAAACACGCCGGTTTTCTTGGCCTTGCCAAGGTCATGGGCGTTGAAACGAAAGGGTACGTTGAGCCGTCCCACCCGGTGCAACGCGAAATCAGGAACGTGATGGAGCAAATGACCGGCGACGTCGTTTCGGAAGACGTTTGCGGCACCGACGGATGCTCAATCCCGACCTACGCGTCACCGCTGAACAGCTTTGCCCGCGCATTTGCGGCCTTTGGAACAGGCGAGGGGCTGGAGCCGCTCCGCCAGGACGCAGCGCAACGCATTTTCGACGCCTGTATCAATGAGCCCTACATGGTCGCTGGTGCGGATCGCTTCTGCACCAAGGTCATGGAAGGCTTCCGCGGACGTGTCTTTGTTAAGACCGGTGCGGAAGGCGTTTTCTGCGCTTCGATCCCCGAGCTTGGATATGGTGTTGCCTTGAAGTGCGACGACGGCGCGACCCGGGCCGCCGAAGTCATGATGGCAACCGTGCTCGAAGTGATGCTGGAGCTTGATGAGGCCGAGGCAAAGCTCCTGGATCGTCTGGTCAACCCGCCGGTCCTGACGCGCCGGGGTGCGGAGGCAGGTGTTATCCGGCCGCGCAGCGAATTCCTTCAGATGCTCAAAGAGGCTTTGCCGGCCAACTGACGCGGCAGTGCACGGCCCTAGACTGGTTTGCTCATCCGGACCTTGTTGCCAGAGCGTCCGGTCTCTGACCAGCCGAGATGCGCGTAAAGTGCAACGTTTTCCGGCATTCCGATATGCGTTGCCAGCTGGATCTCTATTGCGCCCATGTCCCGAGCGTGGGTTTCGATCACCTCTATGAGTTTTCGTCCGGCACCGCGTCCACCGTATTCCGGATCGACCGCGATGTTGACGAGCTGAGCCGTCTCGCCATTAACCGCCAAGACCGCACATCCGATGATGTTTTCGACGGTTTCAGCCACATAAACCACGTTGTCTGTGATCTCGGATTCTAACCCTGCGGAAACATCGGGCAGGTCGCTGAGCCTCGCCTTTACCGGTGCATAGGCGCGATCGATGCACTGTTTCAGCGCATTCACATCTTGCAAATTTGCTCTGCGAATGGCTGGGTCTTGGTTTGTTATTGTCATTGGAGTTCCAAAATGGTGGCGCGCGCCGGTCTGTCCTATCGTTTCACTCATGCTATCACCCGCAAGCCGGCAGACAGTGTCGCGAACGGGTTGCGGGCTGTGGACACAGGTGATCCCAGCGGTGACGCGTTTCGCGCAGAACATGAGCTCTACGTCAAGGCATTGCAAGACGCAGGGCTGACCGTCGACGTATTGCCTCAATTGGAAGCCTATCCGGACAGTTGTTTTGTTGAGGATCCCGCCTTCTGCCTTCCTGAAGGTGCGATCCAATTGCGCCCGGGCACGGCAAGCCGTGAGGGTGAAGGCAAGGAAATTCGGGCAGCGCTCGATGCACGTTTCGACAAGGTCGTTGAATTGCCGGGTAGCGGCTACGTTGATGGCGGCGACATCCTGATGCTGGACGATGTGATCCTGATCGGGCTTTCAGCGCGCACCAACCGGGAAGGTGCAGACGCGTTCGCACAACTCCTCAAAGAATGGGGTTACAACGCGGAGGTCTGTGAAACGCCGGAAGGTGTGCTCCACTTCAAGACTGCCTGCTCGACCCTTGGTGAGGGCGTCATTCTGGCAACTGAGGTGATGGCGAACAGTGGGTTCTTCGGCGAACGGAAAGTCGTCGTTGTGCCGGACGGGGAAGACTATGCGGCCAACGTGATCCGTGTGAACGACGTTGTTTTGGTGCCGGAAGGCTACCCCAAAACCCTTGCAGCCATCGAAGCCGCTGGTTTCAAGACGGTTGTTCTTCCCACGCACGAGGCGCGTAAAGTGGATGGTGGTTTGTCCTGCCTGTCCTTGCGATTCGCCAGCAAAGCAGCTTAACGCTGGATTACTGTCAGATGTAACAAGGCGCAGATCCTGCCGCTCAGGGTCTGCCGCTTTGGCCGAACCGGTGTTTAGATCAATCGGGGCCCGGGATTTCCGATTGACTGTGAAATACGTGATTTTGCGTATGGAAAGGTTTTGGCATTCGAAAATACTGAAAGGTATTCGGGATTACGTCAGGTGGGGACCGGTGGGGGTCTGTGTCCCGGGGAGACATATGCGTGCCGACCTTTTGGTTTCGGATCAGTGAAATAGCTTTGGTGGCAGGGCTTTATGTCCTGACTGCGCGGTTGGGGCAAACGCTTGCTATTCCTCCAGGCAACGTCACCCCGGTCTGGATGCCATCCGGTTTGATGCTCACCTGGGCGCTTCTGCGCGGGCCGCACATCTGGCCGGGTGTGATCTTAGGTGCATTCCTGGGCAACGTCTGGGCGTATGCTGATTTTTCATCGGTTGGTTCGGCTGTACAGGTGCTCCTCGCTGGCATCTCAAATGGAATTGGCGATGTGTTGGCATCGGTTGGATGCAGCATCGTGCTGCATCGCTATTTCCGCCCCTTTCGAATGTTCCAGAGTGTCTCTTCTGCGTCCGCCTTTTTGGTGATTGGTGTTGCAGGCGGTGCGGCAGTCAGTGCCCTTATTGGCGTGTCGGGGCTGTTGGCAGCGGGCCTCATCGATGCGCAAAACTACGGTAATACATTTGCGACCTGGTTTACCGGTGATGCGATCGGTGTCTTGGCAATCACACCGTTTGCGCTTGCTGTTTATCTGTCCGACAAGACAGAACGCGTTTTGCCGGGTTTCGAGACAGTCGCCAATTTCCTCTTGATCCTGTCCGCCATTTACATTGCGTTTTGGAGCGATGTCGGCGGACTGATGCAAAGTTTCGAACTCGCGGTCTTGCCGGTCTTGCTCATGTGGGCCTCCCTGCGCCTCAGTCGGATCTACATCTCTTTTGCGTTGTTGTTCTTGATTGGAGGCATCATTGTCCCGACTGCGCTGGGCCAGGGGCCTTTGCAGGGCATCGACAGGAACACCACCCTGATCAACACGCAGCTTCTGCTGGGAGTGATTGGCGTCCTGGTCCTGACCCTTCATGCAACGCGCGAACAGGTTCGCCAGCAGGTCCGGCATCTGGAACATGTCAAAGACACGCTCGATCAGAAAGTCCGCGAGCGGACTGCCGAACTTGAAGAGGCCAAGAGGAAAGCCGAAGAACTGGCGTCGACGGACGCTTTGACGGGTGCTCCGAACCGGCGCGTTTTCTTGAAACGTGGAAACGAGGAACTGAACCGCGCCATTCGCGGCGGCGAGGATGCCTGCGTGATCATGTTCGATCTGGATCACTTCAAGGAAGTGAACGACACCTATGGGCACCAGATTGGAGATCGGATCCTGAAGGATTGTGCTGCGGTGACGATGGGCTTCGTTCGCAACTACGATCTGTTCGGTCGGATTGGTGGGGAAGAGTTTGCAGTATTCTTGCCCAATACCACCGTATCAGGCGGCCAGAATGTTGCAGAAAAGCTGCGCCAAGCCTTTTTGGAAAGGTCGGTGTCCAGTCACAAACTCAACTACACAGCAAGTTTCGGGATCAGTCCGGTTTTGGAAAAAGACCGGGCACTATCGATGGTTCTGCGCCGGGCCGATTTGGCTATGTACCGCGCAAAGGCAAACGGACGGAATTGTGTGGTGGTGTATGAGCCGTCACTGGAGGATAAAACCACGGGTGAAGGCTCTACAACCCCTGCGTAAAACTCGCCTCTATGCGCTCGCTCAACTCCAGATCTGGTTGCTGTGCACCGTCAAATTGGAGAATTCGGACGTGCCGTTGAGTTCACCCGTCGCCCGCTCAAGCCAGCGGAACCCATTGATGGAGCCTTGCTTGGCGCCCTGAACGATGTTGTTCGTAATGACCGCAGGCCCGACGCCGTCGGCAACGCTTACTGCAATTCCGATGTTGCAGTCCCGCAAGACGTTCTGTGATGCAATGATGTTGCGCATATACGGGCCCCAGCCGAGCAGCATGCCGTATTTCGGAACGCCCTCAATGACGTTGCCGGTTATCGTCGTATCGGCTTCGGCTGCAATCCCGATCCCAAACCCGGCGACATCCGGCGGATAGGGGCCTGTGTCTTTGATGTTCCGGATAAGGTTTCCGGAGCAAACAGCGAGCCTCCCGTCGTCAGCGAAATTAGCAATTGAGATGCCGATTGTGCCGCCGTCCGCGATGTTGTTGGCGATCACCGCGCCCTGGAAACCAAATTCGCTGTAAATGGCGGTCTCACCAGACCGCAAACAGGAGTTCCCGATGATCTGGATGTTGGATCCGGCGTTGGAGCGGATCGCGGAAAAGGCACAGTCGGCCACCCTGTTGTTGGAGACAACAACACCGGCAGCCCGAAACACGTTGATGCCATTGCCGAATTGACCGGTGCCGCCATACCGTGCGCTGATCCGTTCAACACGGTTGCCGGAGACGATGGTGCCGTCTTCGCCGTCCTGCCAGCGATGGATCCATATACCGCCATTGGCGCAGTCCGTTACGGTATTGCCGATGATGGAGAGGCCGGTAGCCTCATTGGAGCGGATACCGGCTTCGGCAGCCCCAGATATCCGGGAATTCTCGATCCGGCCGGAGCACCGGTCGAGCAGGAGCCCGGATTTGGTTGACCCGGCGACTTCACATTCGTCGATCGCCAGATTGCGGACCCCAATGAAGTGCAAGAGACCGTCCGTGAAGTCGCCGATGGAGCGGTTCGCTCCATCAAACGTAATTCCGGTAAGGCCGATGTTGCTGACCCCTTCTGCCCGGATGAGCTGGCCGCCGCCGCCCTGATAAACAAGGCGCGTCCGACCCGGAACACCGACAATCAGTGTACCGGACGGCAGACGCAAGTTTGCCACTGGATAGGTGCCTGCGGGCAGAAACAGGGCCCGACCGCGTTCGACTGCCCGGTTGACGGCATTTTGAAACTGCGCGGTCTGGTCATTCGTGGCGTTGGGTATCAGACCAAGGTCAGCGGAATCGATCGAGCCGCGCAGATCCGCAACATCCATTGAAGCTCCGGCAGCTGTGCCGGAAAGACACAAAACTGTCCCAGCAAGGAACGCCCGCCGGCTGGTCAGGACAGGCTTAGGGCATATTCTGGCGTCTTTTGTCACGGATCAGCTCCAAAACGGAAAATCGAGTTGTTTTGGAGTTCAAAAGAGCAAGCAGTGTGCCGATTGCGTGATGTTCCTGATTTTGACGCACTCTGTGCGGTTTGATATTCTTTGCCGGCTATGGGTGGAGGATCCGATAATGATTACCATTCAGGACTGCATCGGCATGTCCGATCTGGACGAGGCTGAAATCCTTGCTCTTGCCGAACACGAGCATATCAGCGAAATCGCGGCGGCAGCACTCGGTGCTTATCTTCTGCATCAACCAAAGGGCGCGGATAAGATTGTGCGCATGATTGAGGACGACATTCGTGACGCCCTTGATCGTGGGGACAAGGCCCATGCGAAGGAATTGTTCATGGCGCTTCGGCATTTTCTCCATGAGCACGCGGGAGAACTGAGCCGTAGGACAACTGCCTTGAGCTGAAGGGGCTGATCCGCCGGCCGGGAAGTGCAGGGACGAGAAAGGCGGAGATGAGGCCATCTCCGCCTGTCGTAAGTTCTTGTCTTTTAGGTATTACAGCTCGGACGGATCAACGTTTTCGATTTCAGTCCACTTGTCGTCGCCTTTTTCGATGAAGCCGGCCGTGTCCTTGTTCCAACGCTCCTGGATGCTTTCGGACAGGTTCAGGTAAAGCTTGCCATCAACGATTTTCCAGAGGTCCGGATCGCCATCTACCTTCACGCCCATCGCGGTGCCGAAGGCACAGAACCCGCCGTATTGCGGCAGATACTTCTCAGGGTTCTTTTCAAAAAGGTCTTTGTTTTCTTCAGAGGTAAACCGGTAGGTCGCACCGTTGTGGACCGACGTGATGGAGAAATCGCCATCTTTCGGAGCGCCGTTGGTGAAATAGGACACCGGGTCAACGCCGCGCAGGGCCAGGCCGGTGACGGTTGCGTTGACATCAACACCTGCAGCGAAGGCGCTGGATACGAGAGTGCCGGCAACAACAGCAGCAGCAACGGTGCCGCGGATCAGATTAGCAAACATGTTTTATAAACTCCAAGGAAAGATAGGGTAATCGGCAAGAGAGTTCGTTTCGAAAATAAGGAACCAAATGGTTCCAAACTTATCAAAAAAAATTGCCCTCACCGGTGAACTAAAATTGGGAACTTGGGTGATCATCTGCAAAGCACGAAGCGGTGAGCGGTTTGTGAGATCTTGAGAGCACCCACCTGAAATACCATGGTGTCCTGGCGATCGGTACCCGATCATCCTTGCAAACCGCCCGAAAGGTGCCGATGTTTGGAAGGCAGCTAAAGGAGGCTGACCAAACCGATGGCAAGACCAAGGGAATTTGAGACAGATGCAGCACTGGACAGTGCCATGAGCCTGTTCTGGGATCTTGGCTATGAGGAAGCGTCTCTTACCCGTCTTCTGAAGACCATGAAGATCACAAGGGGATCGTTCTATAAGGCGTTCAAGGACAAACACGCGGTCTATCTGGCAACGCTGGACCGCTATGATCGACAGGTCGTGTCTTCGACGGTTGCTTTTTTGGGTAACCCCGAAAACGGGTCCGGTCGGGACCGCATCCTCAGCCTTCTGACAAATATCGCGGACATGGCCGAGACAGACGGCGACCGGCTTGGCTGCTTTTTATGTAACGCCATGGCAGACAAGGGAGCGCAAGGCGGGGAGATCGAACAGAGGTTGCAGGCTATGGCCATGAGGCTGGAGGCAGCCTTTCAAAAAGCCCTGGAAGATGATTTGACCCCGTCAGATCGTGAGGGCCACCGCGCCGGAGAAACAGCGCGGGCCCTGTTGGCGCTTTACTTTGGAATGCGTGTTTTGGGACGCGCCGGTCTCGCTGGCCGAATGGCGCGGGATTGCGTCACGCAAGCCGAAAACCTGATTGCCTGTTTTACCGCATCCGCCGAGCGAGCTCCTGCAGCAGACTAACCGCAGCGTTCTCAACCAAGGCAAGGGACGGGCGTGGATCCCATTTCGTCCGCGGCAGCGGCGGAACGTGAACGAAAATGCTCGGTATGCCAGACCCGATGGAATCCCACAGCGTGGCATTGCAAAGGTACGTCCCCGCATTCTGAGATACCTTGGTTGAGGCTCCCGATTGCCGCGCCGCTGTGGCCAAATGTCCGGCGGGAAGAGTTGCAGTACGCGCACGTTCGCCCTTCGGGTCGAGCTCCGGATTTCCGGGGCCTTTGCCGGCGCTGTCGAACCGGACTTGAATGGCTTTGTTGACCGCACGGTTCTCCACGTTGATATCCTTCCGGGTGCCATCAACGCCGAAATGCACGATGGCATCTGGCTGGACTTCCTGGCGCAGCGCATCCGTAACACTTGAGCGGGCCTCCCATGTCGTCGGCAGGACATCAAAGTGATAGGCGACGCCGTGCTGATGCACACCGAGGCGTTTTGGTAGCCGTTTCATGAGCAGCTGCGTCGGATTGACAGGGGCCCCTGGAAAGGGGGTGAAACCGGTCACAAGTATCGTTTTTTGAGTATTCTTCATAAATCAAATCAATCGTTTAAGCCCATGAGGGTGGATAGTTCGTCAACGGCAACGGACACGGCCGTTGTGCCGTCGCGCACATCTGCTTCCAAGGTCTTCAGCCGGTTGGCTGTCTTCTGATTTGTTTTCAGAGACTCCATCAGGCGTTGTTGCAGTGTATCCCACATCCACGAGACTTGCTGGTCTGCACGGCGTTTTTGCCATTCCCCGCTTGCGGTCATGCGCTCGCGGTAAACCGTGATCTGATCCCACATATGGTCCAGACCCTCATTGGCAAGCCCGGAGATCGTGATCACGGGAGGGCTCCAGGTTGGCGTTTTCGGAGCCAGAATATGCAGCGCTGCGCGGTAATCCGAGGCTGCTGCTCTTGCCCTGGTGGCGCCATCGCCATCGGCCTTGTTCACGGCAATCATATCGGCGATTTCCAGGACACCCTTCTTGATACCTTGGAGCTCGTCGCCAGCTCCAGGCAACATCAGTACAAGAAAGAAATCGACCATATCGGCAACCGTTGTCTCCGACTGCCCAATACCAACGGTTTCGACGAGAATGACATCGAAACCGGCAGCTTCGCACAGGAGCATCGTTTCCCGTGTCTTGGCTGCAACGCCGCCTAATGTGCCAGCGGACGGCGACGGCCGGATAAAGGCATTCCGGTCGACGGCAAGCCGGGCCATGCGGGTCTTGTCGCCGAGAATAGAGCCCCCAGTGCGTGTGGACGACGGGTCGACCGCCAGAACCGCAACCTTGTGGCCAGCTGCCGTGAGATTGGACCCGAAGGTGTCGATCGTGGTCGATTTGCCGGCGCCTGGAACGCCGGTGATGCCGACGCGAAGCGCCTTGCCAGTCCGAGGTAGGACTTCCTGCACCAGTTCCCGAGCGATCTTGCGATGCTCCGGTTTTTTGGATTCAACAAGCGTGATTGCGCGGGCAAGCGCAGCCCGATTGCCTGATATCAATTGTCCGGCAAGGTGCCTTGGATCGGGTAAGGTCCTATGAGTCATAGGACCATGGCTTTACGCCAAGAATCAGCAAAGGTCACCAGCAACGTTTGGACGAGGAATGCTCGCCGCAAAGGCTTCGGCGTTCCTCAAACCAGTTCATTTAGAGTCCGAACCTAGGTCTTTGGTGTCCAAAGGATGCGTTGCAACTGCGCGTCAAAGAGTTCCTGTGCAGGTGGCAGCACGTCGAACGGACCGGTGTATCCCGGTATTGCGTAGACCAGTTCGACATTCGGATGGCCGGTTGACTCGCAGATTGCCATACCCCGCCACAAGTTGCGCCCAATGCGGCAATCAGCGCGCGCGGTGCCGATCTCCGCGAAGGTCATTCCAATGCGCTCGCCATTAGGGCCCTGCAAATGGTGGGTAACGCCATGAACGGTGCGCACCTTGCCATTCTGTCCCTTGAAAACCTGCAAGACTTGAAAACCGTCAGTGTTGAATGCGGCCAATGCCCATTCTGTGTTGTTTTCAACGGCGGTCTGGATGCCCTCGGTGGTAAAGCCAGGAAGGGAGGCCTCAATCGCTTTTGGTGCATAAGCCGTTTCTGCGGTGATGCCGCCAACCCGGTCTTCGGTGATTTGCAACAGGGTTACATTGGAAGTCCGGAACGCAGCTTCCGGGGCTGCAAGGTCCGCAGACGGCGTACAGGCAGTGGTCAGAAATGCGGAAATCAGAAGGAACGCAACAATCGGCGCACGCATAAACAAGATACTCCATCGGCCATGGGAACAGGCAATTTCACGACGCGGGTTTTAGCACCACCAATGGGATAGAGGAAACCATCCGCTCGTCAGTTTTAACACTCTTCACAGGGCATTTTGTCTCAATCTTCAGAACCGGCAGACGGCCTCGTGATCTCAGGTTTCGTCCTTCTTGATCCATTTGGGTGTCGATGGCGGAGAATATCGTTCAAACAGCGCAATGAGGTCTTCTGGCGCGCCCGCGATCTGCGCCATGTTCCGCATTTCTTTCTTGGTAAAGCCTTCCTGTGTCTGATGATCGAGGAAGGCAATCAGGTGGTCGTAGTAGCCATTGATGTTGAGAAATCCGCAGGGCTTTTGATGGTAGCCCAGCTGACCCCAGGTCCAGACCTCAAAGATCTCCTCCAGCGTGCCGACGCCGCCGGGCAGGGCGATAAAGCCATCCGACAGGTCCGCCATCATGGCCTTGCGCTCGTGCATGGACTTGACGAGGTGCAGTTCGGTCAGACCTTGGTGCTCGATCTCCTTTTCCTTTAGCGAGTGCGGAAGAACGCCGATCACCTCGCCGCCTGCTTCCAGAGCCGCATCGGCAACGCTGCCCATCAAGCCAACCCGCGCCCCGCCATAGACCAGCCGCATGCCTTTTTCGGCAATGGCCCTGCCGGTTGCTTTTGCCGCGTCGTTGTAGTCTTCCAGCGCGCCGTAACTTGACCCGCAGAACACGCAAATCGATTTCATGGTTTTCTCCGAACTGGGAAATCCGGCCGCCACTTAGCGGCCGGAGACTTGAGCTCAATCTCAGTCCTTCGCAAGCTCATCGAGAACCCTTGCCCAGGACCGGATGCCCTTGTGGAAGCTCTTGAGGTTGTATTTCTCATTCGGCGAGTGGATCTGGTCGTCCTCAAGGCCGAAGCCGATCAGCAAGGAATCCATGCCGAGCATCCGCTTGAAATCACCAACAATCGGAATGGAGCCGCCCATGCCAGTGAGCGCTGCGTCCTTGCCCCACTCATCTTTCAAGGCCTTCTTGCCTTTTTCCAGAACCGGCATCGCGAAATCGAGCCGGAGCGCCGGGCTGCCGTCCTTGGAAATGAATTCGACCGAACAGTCTGCCGGGATCTTGGAGCGAACATAGGCACGAAACGCGTCCTGGATCTTTTCCGGGTCCTGATCGCCAACCAGGCGGAATGTGAACTTGGCATGGGCTTCGGCCGGAATGACGGTCTTCGTACCAGCGCCCTGGTAGCCACCCCACATGCCGTTGACCTCACAGGTCGGGCGGGTCCACAGGTGCTCCAGCGGGGTGCGGTCGTTTTCGCCGCGAGGGTGTTTTAGGCCGACATCGCCGAGGAACTCCTCGACATCAAAGCCGAGCTTGTCCCACATCGCCGTGACCTCTTCCGGCATGTCGATGACGCCTTCATAAAAGCCCGGCAACGTGATCTTGCCGTTCTCGTCGTGAAGTCCTGCAATGATGTTGGCAACGATGTGGTTCGGGTTCTGCGCCGACCCGCCATAGGACCCGGAGTGCAGGTCGCGGCTGGCAGCCCTGACGATGATTTCGTCGCCGACCATGCCGCGCAGCATGACGGAAATCGCCGGAGTATCGGCGTCCCATTGACCCGTGTCACACACCAGCGCCATGTCACAAGAAAGTTCGTCCTTGTTGGCTTCCAGGAACGGATGCAGGGACGGGGAGCCGGATTCTTCCTCGCCCTCGAACAGGATGGAGACATCGACCGGCAGATCTCCGGTTTCAGCGATGAAGGCGCGGGCCGCTTCCACGAAGGTCATCAGCTGGCCCTTGTCATCGGCAGCTCCGCGCGCAACGATGATCTTGGTCCCGTCTTCCTTCGTTTCGATCGCAGGGTCGAACGGATCCCGGTTCCAAAGGTTCAGCGGATCGACCGGCTGGACATCGTAGTGGCCGTAAAACAGAACATGCGGACCAGGCTTACCGGATTTGCGATGTCCGACGACCATCGGATGGCCTTCCGTATCGCGCACGGAGGCCTCAATCCCGATGCCGTTCAATTCTTTCGCCAGCCACTCGGCAGCTTCCCGGCACGGGGCCTTGAATTCCGGGTCGGTGGAGATGGACTTGATTTTGAGGAGTTCAAACAGGCGATCGAGACTGTTGTCCAGGTCGGCATCAATGCGCGCCAATACCTTGTCGATGGAACTCATGACATGTCCTTAAATTATGAAACAGGATGTGAAAGGCCGGCTCACAAGCGGCCTTGAGAAGGGCATAAAAGGCCACAAGATCGGGCGGGGCGCAATGCGTTTTCCTTAAGCGCTTGCCGCCGCTGGGGAAGTCTTGAGACCATTGCGGGCGGTGACCATCACCTCCACGCGGGTTGGCCCGACCACATCTTCAAGCCGCCCTGATACCTTGTCCTTGAAAAGGTCGACGTCATGGGCCTCGATGGGCTTCAGCGGATCAATGTAGATGGCGGCATAATGCATGCGCCCGGCTTGCAGCACCGCAACCCGATGCAGCTTGTATCCATGTTCTTTTGCAAGATCGCGGGCAACGCGGGATACCTTCGAGTAAGTCTTTCGTGGCGCGCTGGTGCCGGACAGGTCGGCCAGGGTGGAGCGGAACGAAGAGAGTGGCTGCCAAATGATCACCAGGATCAGCAGCACCACAATCACCGCGTCGCCAATCGGCACATAGGGTCCAAGAGGCGTGTCTTGCAAGAAGGGCAGAGACAGGAGTGCAGCGCCAGTGCCAACGCTCAAGGCCCCGTCAATCATGGCGGCCCGGGATTCGGTTTTCAGCACCGCGCTGCGCTGGCCGGTCTTGCGGTATGCGCGGTGATAATTGAAGGCAAGGGCAAGACAGATTGCCACAATGACCACCGAGTAGATGACTATCGGTCCGAAGACCAACTCCGGCACGTCGCCACCAGTGAAAAACGTCCAGATCTTGGTTCCTGAGACAAAACCTGCAAAGACCAGGATGCCAATCAGAATGAGGCTGCGGAAGGTAACATAAAGAACCTCATCGAAGTCATGCCCCCACGGGCGGCTGCGGGTGGCGGGAAGACCGACGCGCGCGCCAATCCGTGCAGCAGCAATCGCCGAAACGAAGTTGACGGCCGAATAAAGCCCATCCACGAGCATGGCGTCCGAGCGGGACAGCCAGGATGCCAGAATGCCGGCAAACGCCATGAACAGGTTCGACCATTTCCCGACGGTCAAGGCACGCTGCTCGATCAGCAGTTCCGGGGATGCCATCGCCGTTTCTCCGTTCTTATCAATTGCCGCGTTTCAAGGATCCCATCAGACCGCGCACGAGGGCACGTCCAAGCGATGTACCGAAGCTTCGGGCAGCTGACTTCAAACCGGCTTCGAAAGCCGTGTCTCGCTGGCTGCGCCGCTGCGTCCGCCGCTGGCGGCTTTGCCTGCGCGGACGGTCGTCACGTCCAAAATCCGGCAATTGAAAACCCGAACGCGTGCGGCGCGGTTCGCCGTGTTTTTCCGCGAACTTATCGTCCTTTTCCGCCTGCCTTTGTTCCATCCGCTGAGTCTCTTCGGCCCGGTTCATCAGGACTTCATAGGCAGACACCCGATCTCTTTGACGCTCATAGAGCCCGAAGACGGGACTGGACTGGATCAGTGTCCGCCGTTCCGCCTGGGTGATGGGTCCCAGTTGCGAACAGGGCGGCCGGATCAGCGTGCGCTGGACGATGGAGGGAATGCCTTTGCCTTCGAGTGTCGAGACCAGTGCTTCACCGACGCCAAGTTCGGTAATGACGCGCTCCGTATCAAGATCCGGATTGGGCCGGAAGGTTTCGGCAGCCGCCCGCACTGCCTTTTGATCGCGCGGCGTGAACGCGCGCAGGGCATGCTGGATCCGGTTGCCGAGCTGCGCCAGCACAGTCTCGGGGATGTCCAGCGGGTTTTGCGTGACGAAATAGACACCGACCCCCTTGGAGCGGATCAGACGCACCACCTGTTCCACTTTTTCTAGAAGCGCTTTGGGAGCACCGTTGAACAGAAGATGCGCTTCGTCGAAGAAGAAAACGAGCTTCGGCTTGTCCGGATCTCCAACTTCAGGGAGTTCTTCAAAGAGTTCGGAGAGCAGCCATAGCAGGAACACCGCATAAAGACGCGGCGCCGTCATCAGCTTATCGGCAGCCAGGATATTCACCATGCCGCGGCCGTCCGGGGCCGTGCGGATGAAGTCGCGGATGTCGAGCGCCGGTTCACCAAAGAAATGCTCGCCACCCTGACGCTCCAGAACCAACAGTCGCCGCTGGATGGCACCAATTGAGGATTTCGAGACGTTGCCGTAGACGGTGGACAGCTCGGAGGCCCGCTCGGCCACATGGGTCAGCATGGCCCTCAAATCCTTCAGATCGAGGAGCAGCAGGCCTTCGTCATCGGCGAGCTCGAACAGGACATTGAGCACGCCTTCCTGGGTGTCGTTCAGCTCCAAAAGCCGGGCCAGGAGCAGGGGGCCGATTTCCGATACGGTCGTGCGGATCGGATGGCCTTGTTTGCCGAGCAGATCCCAAAAGGCCGTCGGCACGGCCTCATAGTCGTAAGTCTTGTCGATCCCGACCTCTTTGGCGCGTTTTTCCAGGAAGTCCTTGGAGGTGCCGGCTGCTGCGAGACCCGAAAGATCCCCTTTGATATCGGAGCAGAACACCGGCACTCCGGCTTTGGAAAATCCTTCTGCAAGGATCTGCAGCGAAACGGTTTTGCCGGTTCCGGTTGCCCCGGCGATCAGGCCGTGGCGGTTGGCCAGTTTCAATGAAAGCGTTTCATCCTTGCCGCTGAACCCAACAAAAATCTGACTGTCCTTACTCACATTCGTCCCCCGAATCCGTCCCTTACGGAAACAACCTAGCCCAGTCTTTTGAAAATTGCGCGTGTTAGACCAAATGCCGTCGACGAAGCTGTCATCGAGCCTGTATAGGGAGGCAACTCCAAACTTGCCGGAGGCCTCCGGCGCAATCTTCAGGACGTGACAACATGCAAGAACTGATCAGCCGCATCATGGCAAGAGCGGGCATCGAACAGCAGCAGGCCGAGGATGGTCTCGGGATTATCCTGGGCTTTTTGAACAAGGAAGCACCGGCAGAAAAAATGCAGCAGGTGCTCGATGCTTTGCCGGGCGCTGCCGATCTTCTGGCCGCGCGGGCAGGTGCCAGTGGCGGGGGCCTTCTGGGCGGCCTTGGCAACATGATGGGTGGCACAATGGGGGCGATGGCCGCGCTCAACGAGCTCAACAAAGCCGGGCTCGGCATGGGTGAAATACAAGGGCTTGTCAAAGAACTCGTCTCTTATGCTAAAGAAAAAGCCGGGGATGACGTTGTTGATGAGGTAATTGCGAAAATTCCGGGACTGAGCCAGATCGTCTAAGTGCCCCAGGGTTCGGCCGCCGGTGCAACGGGAGTGAATTGAGGATGTCTTATTCCATCGATGAGATCGAGGGCATCGGCCCGACTTATGCGGCCAAACTCGGCGAAATCGGCATCAAGACAACGGAAGCGTATCTTGAGCGGGCAAAGGACCCGAAGGGCCGCAAGGCGCTGGAAGAGGAAACCGGCATTGACGGCAAGCGCATCCTCAAATGGGCCAACATGGCCGATCTGATGCGCATCAGCGGCGTCGGCGAAGAGTATTCCGAACTTTTGGAAGCGGCCGGTGTGGACACCGTTAAGGAACTCAAGCACCGCAATGCGGCGAACCTTGCCGCGAAAATGAAAGAAGTGAACGACGAAAAGAGCCTCGTGCGGCAGGTGCCGAGCGAGACCCAGGTCACAAAGTGGGTCGATCAGGCCAAGGACCTTGCGCCGATGATGACCTACTGATCGTTCCGGTCAGTCCAACTGTTTTTGCAGCGGGCGCGCAATTGGCGCGCCCGTTTGTTTTTCAGAAACGTGTCATAGGTTTTTCAGGCGAGGTTCAAAGCGTGGCGCTTTTCGGCGCGGAAGCCGGGACACGTTCAGCGCGCCAGTTTTCAAGCGGTTTTGCGGGGGCGATTTCCTCCACCAGCCCCGTTGCGACATCATAAAGGGTCGCCGAGACAGAGATCCCGCCGGGCACCTGTACAGCCGCGCAGAGGCGGTCGATATCGCCCATCAAGTCGGACCGTTGATCTTGGATCGCATATTCCGAAACGTCGATGCCCATCTTTTCTTTCATCATCGCCTGCATTTCCGGCTGCGCCAGCCTTTGCGCGCCGCACTGGGTGTGCTGCATTAGAATGACGTTGAACCGCGGCTCCTGGCCATTTGTCGCCGCACGAACAAGAGCCGCCAGGGTCGCGACTTCCTCGATCACAGCACGGGTTACCCGCCCGCCGGTATTCCGGATCACGACGGCGTCTCCAAGCTCTAGCCCGAAGAGATGGGCCGGATCGGTGCGGGCATCAAGGCAAGCGATGATGAGGGTTTGCAGTGTCGGCAATATGGGCAGATCCGCCTTGTCGAAACTGGAGGCAAACGCCTTGTTGCGGTTAAGGAGCTCTGATTGCGGGGTCATGGGGGATAATCCTTGTCGGTTCAAAGTGGTTTAGGCGACGCGGGCCGCGGGGAGGGTGATGGATGCAGGTTGATGTGTTGCCTGCCAGGAAGCATCGTCTTGTGCGAACACCTGCGCGGACAACTGGACGTAATCCCGCTCCGCTTCGGCGCGCTTCAGGTCAAACGGCCGGGTTGCCAGGATCTTGGCAAAGCGGGCCATGGCGCCGAGGCTTCGCAAGGGGCTTTTCACCAGTCCGGGTTGGCCGGCTGCATGTTTGCGCACAATCGCTTCAAAGCTCTCCGGTTCTTGTCCCCCAATCCGTGCAACGTGATCGGTCGGTGCGTTCACCGAAAAGCTGCCACGCCGGTATTCGTCTGCATAAAGGGCAAGCTGCGTCACGGCGGCAACGGAGTAATTGGAGGGCGGCAGAGCCTTGAGCGCCTTCACCATCATCCGTTCGGAAATGTCCATGTAGCGTACCCGGCGGCGCAGCGCGCGGCTCATGGCGGCGGCAATGTCATTGGGAGAAAGCAGTTCGGGCCCTGTCGGACGGTAAGTTTGACCGGCATGTTTTGCGGGATCGGTAAGGGACGCCACCACGACGCGTGCAATGTCTTCGTTCGACGGCGGTGCATTTTTCTTCTGATCCCCTGCACCGAGCGGCATGGTGAAGAGGCCCAGATGCGCGGCCATGTCGAGAACCATCAGGTAATTATCCGCAAACCAGCCCGGATTGACGGTGGTTACCGACATTTCCGGACGCATCCTGATCAGGACGTCGCCAAGATACACTTCCCGCGTAAACAGCGACGGGTGGTCCGCACTTGAGAGCCACTGGCTAAGGGTGACGACATGTTCCAGCTTGGCCTCATGGGCCGCTGCCGTGAAAACGGCATTGAAGTGTAGGCCATTTGGTGCCGTCGGAGCGCATTGATAGGCGCGGCTCACACCAGTCATCGCGGTGCGCATATCGGTCAGCGAATATTGATTGCCGACGAACACCTCCGCACCGGCCCGTTCCAGCGTCTCTGACCGATGGTCCCGCCGGCGCACGAAGGCGCGCACCGGATAGTCTTGCTGGCGGAGCTGCAGGGTGACATGCAGGCCGGTTTTTCCGGCGGCACTTGTCACAAGAATTTTGGGAAGGGTCTTCATGGGAGATATCCTTAATGATGATAGTTGTCATCTATAAATTAGATGATATACGTCATCATTAGTGTCAAGAAGATTTTCGGAGGCTTTTGATGCCGCGTGTGTCGAACGAAGAAAAACAACGAAATCACAACAAGATAGTCGATGCAGCCGCCCGGTTGTTTCGGGAGAACGGGATCGAGATGACCAGTGTTGCCGATGTGATGAAGGCCGCCGGCCTGACCCATGGCGGGTTCTACAGACACTTTGGCTCAAAGGAAGATTTGATCTCAGCTGCGCTGGATCGTGCGGTCGATGACGTCTTGAAGGAGGGCGAAGAGGCTCCGGAGGGGGAAGCGCGCACGTTGGCGCGGGACGCCTACATCGCACGGTATCTTTCGGAAGATCATTTGTCGGGGCGTGGCAAAGGCTGTCCGTTGGCAGCCTTGGGCACGGAACTCGTCCGGATGGACGGGGCCCCTCAGGACGCGGCGCAAAATGCGGTTCACCGCACGGTCCAATTGCTCAATCTGGGCGAGGGGAAACGGGGTCCGAAGGGGAAGGCCGTGCTTGCCCTCCTGCTTGGCTCCGTGGTTCTCGCCCGCTTGACGGACGGCGATGACGACAAGGCCAAGATGATGGAGGCCGCAAAGATCGCCGCTGCGCTGCTTGAGGACGCGTGGCCGGTCGAGACGGACGCAAACACTTAAGGCCCCTGTTCAGAACGGCCAATCGTGCTATCAGGTTCAGACAATAAGAACTTTTGGCAAGGGTTGGGCGAAAATGAACGCAGCGGTTTCCTGGGATGCAGCAACGGTGGGTCAGCGGCTGGAGGCAGCCCTGGAGAAGGCAAAGAGCGACCCGGCGGCGGCCCATGTCTACATCAAGCTCCTGGAGACCCGGGCCCGCCAGCAGATGGCGAAAGCGGCTGAAAATGACGGTCCGCTCAAAGGAGCACTGGTCAGCGTCAAGGCGCTGTTTGACGTTGCCGGGGAAGTGACGACGTCGGCCACGACCGTTCTGAAAAACGATCCGCCGGCACCGGAGGATGCGCCCGCGATTGCCCGGCTGGATGCGGCGGGTGCGATGTTCACCGGCCTCACCAACATGTCCGAATTTGCCTATTCCGGGCTCGGCCTCAATCCGCACTACGGCACGCCGGAAAACGCGCTTTATCCAGGCTGTGCGCCGGGCGGATCGACCAGCGGCGGGGCGGTCGCCGTGGCGCTGGGCCTGTGCGACATTGCGATTGGCAGCGACACCGGCGGCTCCTTGCGCATCCCGGCGGCGTTCAACGGCATTACCGGTTTCAAACCGACGCAAAGCACTGTCTCGATGGCGGGCGGCAAGCCGCTGTCCGACAGTCTCGACAGCTTTGGCCCGATGGCAAAAACCGTCGCGGAATGTGAACTCACCTGGCAGGTGATGGCAGGGCGGGAAACCGTCCCCGCAGAGCCCAAGGCGGCTCGCCTCGTGGTGCCGAAAAACTTCGGATTTGATGAAATTGAAGCACCGGTGGCGGCCGGCTTCAAGGCCGTGGTCGAAAAACTGCGCGCAGCCGGTTTTGAGGTCGTGGAAAAGGATCTCGCCGTCATCGACCTCTATTCAGAGGTGCCGCCGTGGCACATGACCTCGGTGGAATCGCGGGCCCATTACGAGGATCATTTCCAGACATCACCGGACCAGTTCGACCGGCGGGTGCATGCGCGCATGGGCCGGGCGGAAGAGATTTCCGCCGTTGAGTACCGGCAGACGCTGAACCGGCGTCACACCTTGATAAAGGCCTTTGCCGAGGAGGTCGACAGCGGCATTCTCCTGCTTCCGACAACGCCGATTCTCCCGCCGAAGATTGCGGATCTGGCGGACGATGGCGCCTTCAACCGGCTCAATCTTCTGGCTCTGCGCAATCCCTCACTCGCCAATGTCTGCGATGGCTGCGGCATCGCGCTGCCTTACCAAAACGCCGGCCAGACCTTGAGCGCCATGCTGGTTGCACCGGGCGGTCAGGACGAGAAGCTTCTCGCCTGCGCCAAGGCGGTGGAGACCGTTCTGGGAGGTTAGGTCCGTGGCAGAGGAAATCTGGGTCAGCAGTGTACGAAGCAACTATTTACTGGGAAACAAGCTCGGGATCCGAGAGAAGCACTACGGGCAGGATTGGGCGCCGCCTCAGTTTGAAATGGGAGCGCCGACCGAAGAACATATGAAAAATGTGAATCGGGCTTCGCAAGGCGAGAAACTAAGCCGGGAAGAATTCGTAGAATCCGCCTATGTTTTTGATCAAAAAAGATGGTCTCGGGTCAAAGACTTGTTTTGGGTGGATGGATTTATCGCCGTAAAAGGAAAACTGGCAGAACTGCTCAAGGACTTTGATCTTGGCGATGGCGAGCTTGTCGAGTTTCCGATCTACGAAATGGACAAGACCACGCAACTGTCCGGACCGTTTTATTTCCTGAATTTCGGCTCCCAGAAATACTGCTTTGTGCCAAGTGAAAGCCAACGAGTGACATTTCTCGCTCGGAATAAGAAAACGGGTCACGAGCTGTGGCGAGGGCCTTTAGAACCAAAAGATAATGATATTGCTGTTTCCGTGGCGGGTTTGGAGGGGCCCGATCTGTGGGTCGACCCAAAACTCAAATCCGCGATTTTCATGAGCGGTGCCCTTCATGATGCGATCGAGGCTGCCAAGCTGAAAATCGATTTCCGGTTTGCAAGAGCGCGGATTGTTCCCGACTAGACCGACAGGGGGCGGCCCATCGAATTTGGCCGACGCCCCCTGCGACGCAGTTATACCATCCCGGAGATGGCGGTCGTTGGATGCGCCCCAGCCATCCAAAATCTCCATCCGTCATTGCCGGACTTTATCCACGGCACTCCGGTTAGGGTTTCGGGTTCTTTTGTATCTCGTTGTGTTCAAGAGAGATTTCCGAACTTTCAGCCCCCACAGGATATGAAACGAAGGCTGCCGCTTGCTGCCGTCTCCCCCCTTGAGGGGGAGATGTCCGCAATTGCGGACAGAGGGGGGTGACGATCCGCGCTAAACAGCAAACACTTTGAAATTTGAAAGGCTTATACCCCCCTCTGTCTCCTCACGGCGACATCTCCCCCTCAAGGGGGAAGAAGGAACAGGCGGAAAACCATGCTAAAAAGAACACTCGTGTAGCTGACCCGGACAGCAGTGGATCAAGTCCGGCAATGACGGTGGAGAGGTTTGGGAGATGATTGTACGCCCCAGCCTCGAAATCTCTTCACACTTAATCCGGCTTTTCGTCGTCGTCGTTGTCCTCCGCCCGGTTGACGCTGGAGGCGTAGCCGGTGTTGAAGCGGAAGCTGGCGCTGCGGGTGACCGGGCGGCGGGCGGAGACGTTTTCCTGGGCCTCGCGCCAGACCACGAACAGGCCGGACGCGACAATGATCGCCGAGCCGAGCGCCACATAAAAATCCGGTGTTTCTGAAAAGAACAGCGCGCCGAACAGGGCGGCCCACAGGATCTGGCTGTATTGCAGCGGCGCAACAACGGCGGCGGGCGCGGCCCGGTAGGCGCCGATGATGGCCGATTGGGCAATCACCGACAGAAACCCGATTGCCGCCATCAAGCCCAGGTCGCCCACGGCCATCGGCTGGTAGGAGCTTGGCATCAGGATGGACATCACGATCAACATCAGGATCATCGGATAAAGGATCAGAACCGCAGAGCGTTCTTGCCCGCCGATTTTGCGCACCAGGATCGAGGAGACCGAGTTCGCGCTGGCCGACAAAAGCGCGGCGATGTGGCCGGCGGACAGTGCGCTGACACCGGGGCGTAGGACGATCACCACGCCGATCAGCCCGATAATGACCGCGATCCAGCGCTGAAAACGCACAGTTTCGCCAAGGAGCGGCACGGACAAGGCGGTGACCAGCAGCGGCGTTGCAAAAAGGAGGGCATAGACCTCGGCAAGCGGCAGAACGGTAAAGGCATAAAACCCGCCGGACATTGCAACGATCGCAAGGCTTGATCTCAAGAGCACCAATCCGGGTCGCCGGGGGCGGAAATTGTCCGCCTTGCCGTCCGCCAGAATGATCAGGGAGACGGGCACAAAGGCGAACAGGACCGAGAAGAAAATGATCTGGAAGGCCGGATACGTGCCGCCGAGCGCCTTGATCAAGGCGTCATGGGTGGAAAAGATCGCAAAGCCGCTGAGAGCGAACAAAAAGCCTTTGAGCGATGCGGACATGGGCAGCGGCCTTGAAGAAGCGGTTTTTTGAGGGTCTGGCCATCTGCCGAGTGGCAAGGTCAGGGGATTTCCTGCGGTCTGATGGAGCGCCGCACCGGCACAAGTGTTAGCAGAAAAGCGGGCACTGCCAAAGGCGGGAACGGTCCGGAATCAAGCCGCTTTGCACACTTTTCTAATCGGTTTAATTCTCTGCTCTGCAGCCTCAGACAAAAACCCGGGCAAGGGTGGCAACGGCGAGGGCGGTGGCGGCGCGCTTTGGGCCGGCTAGATCGGAGGACATCTGGCTCGGCATGTTCAGCCTGACCTTGTTGAGGTCGGACGCCTCCAGATGATCGAGATCGGCGGATTTTGCAGCCTCTTCGGCGGAGCGGCGCACGTCGTCGAGCATCTGCACCAGGGACTGCCAGATGTGCAGTGGCGGTGCTTCGTTTGTGTTGCGCCAGCGAACAATTTCGTCTGCAGATGAATTGAGGACGCGGGCAGCCTCATCCTGAGACAGGCCTAGATAGTCCATTACATCGCTGAAATTACTCATATTTGTTCCAGGTTCGGTCAGCGCGCTCGGTTGTTAGATAGCTTATATTGCATTGCAATATGGCAAAAGTGAAGCTTTCATCTGGAATTCGGTTAACCGGCGTCGGCTCAAATTGACAGAATCGCCCGGTATTCGCGGTGATTCCTGCCGATTGGATCGGCAATTTTGTCAGGTCTGCCGTGGAAGAGCTCTCAGGAGCGCGCCGCAAACTGGGCAATTATCTGAAATCTCGGGAGAATTTGGATATCCGTGGAAAACGGTCCGCTGCCCAATTGTCCGGTTCGGTTAATGATAGGTTTATGCGACTAAGCACTCCGTTTGAGAAAGACGCCGGGCCTCTTTGATGAAATTCAAGGGAAAATCCTTCATTGCGATCGTGTTATCTCCCGAGCCGCCCTATCAGGACTGGTTCAAGGAGATTGACCGGATCATCGCGCGCACACCGGGATTTTTCATCGACCGGCCGATCGTTCTGGACGTGCGCGGCACAAAGATCCCGATCGAGGACCTTGAGACCGTTCTGGACGGCTTGAGCGAGCGGTCCATCCGGGTTTTCGGCATTGACGGGATTTCCGGAACGCGCCTCAAACCGGGAATGCCGCCGAGTTTCGGAGGTGGACGTCTGACGGCTGATGTCGAAATCCCGGAAACCGCTGTCGGGAACGAGGCGGCGACAGAAGCTGCGGGCCAAAAGACAATCGGCAACACCGATGCGCCCAAAAAGACAGCGAAAACAGATGCATCTGATCCGGACCCGGCAATCAAGACCGCTGAGAAGCCGATTGCGAAAAAAGCAGATCGGCAGCCTCGAGCGGCGCCAGAGGCCAATGGGTCGTCGATCGTCATTACCGAACATGTGCGCTCCGGTCAGAGCATCCTGCATCCGGATGGCGACGTGACGATTGTCGGCTCGGTCAGCTCCGGCGCCGAGATCATCGCGGGCGGATCAATCCACGTTTATGGCGCCCTGCGCGGACGCGCTTTGGCCGGGGTTTCCGGACGGGACGGAGCGCGGATCTTCTGCTCGAAACTGGACGCTGAACTGGTGTCCATCAATGGACTTTACAAGGTTGCCGATGACTTCGACGCGGCTCTGCGCAACGCACCGGCGCAGATCCGCTTTGAAGACGAGAGCCTTGTCTTTGAACAACTGAGTTAACTCCGGTCGGGGCCGCGAAGAGCCTTTGCACCGTCAACAAGTGGGACGAACACCATGAGCAACGCAACGGTCGTTGTGGTCACGTCAGGCAAGGGCGGGGTTGGTAAGACAACCACATCCGCCGCAATCGCCTCGGCACTGGCCAAGGAAGGTTATCAAGTCTGTGCCATCGACTTCGATGTGGGCTTGCGCAACCTGGACCTGATCATGGGGGCGGAACGGCGCGTCGTGTTCGATTTGGTCAACGTGGTGCGCGGCGAGGCGACCATCAAGCAGGCTTTGGTGCGCGACAAGAAGTTGAACAACCTTTTCCTTCTGCCGGCCTCCCAGACCCGCGACAAGGACGCGCTCACCGAAGAGGGCGTTGCCAGCGTCATCAGCGAATTGCGCCATTACTTCGACTGGATCGTCTGCGACAGCCCGGCTGGCATTGAGCGCGGCGCGACGCTGGCCATGCGCCATGCCGATGAAGCCATCATTGTCTCAAACCCGGAAGTGTCCTCCGTGCGCGACTGCGACCGGATCATCGGGCTTCTGGACGCCAAGACGCAGGTTGCGGAGCAGGGCGGGCGCATGCCCAAGCACCTTCTGATCACCCGGTACGACAGCGCCCGCGCCAAAACAGGCGAGATGCTGGCAACCGACGATGTGGTGGACATCCTGTCTGTGCCGCTCATTGGCGTGATCCCGGAAAGCAAGGACGTCCTGAAGGCCTCCAACGTCGGTTTGCCGGTCACGCTGGCCGATGAAGGTTCCCCCGCGGCCCGGGCCTACATGGAAGCAACGCGCCGTCTTTTGGGGGAAAACATTCCCGTCACCATCCCGGAAGAAAAGAAGGGCTTGTTCGGCAAGATCTTCAAGGGGAGGGCGGCATGAACATCCTGAGCCTTTTTGGCAAGAGAAGCCAAAGCGCTTCGGTTGCCAAGAACCGGCTGCAGATCCTTCTCGCGCATGAACGCGCCGGCAACAGCGATGATGCAGCGCTGATTTCCAGTCTTCGCGAAGACATTCTGGCGGTCGTGGCCAAGCGGATCGATATCGATCCCGATGCCGTCCGGCTTGAAATGGACCGGGAAGGCGATGTCACCACGCTTGGCATCGATATCGAATTGCCGCCGTCCGCAGCCCGGGCGTCCTGACACAACGAAAATCTGAAGACAGCCGGATCGGGGTCCCCGGTCCGGCTGTTTCGTGTTTACAGCTTGCTGTGCGTCCCATCGCAAAGCGGGGATTTGCTGCTTGCCTTGCAGCCGCAGAAGAACGCTTTGCCGTCCTTTTCCGCCGTGTATTTGACCGGCGCGAAATCGGTACCCTTGTGGCTACCGTCGCAAAACGGCTGGTTCGCGCTCTTGCCGCACGCACACCAGAAGTAGTTTTTGCCCGCTTCAACTTCGACCGCATAGGGCGCTTTTTGCGCAACAACTGGTTCAGACATTCAGTTCTCCCTCAACTCTCAATCGTGTAACTAGGAAGATGACCGGGGTCGCCAAGGTTTCCGGCGGTTTTCGGCCGACCCTGGTCCAACTTTTTGGGGATCTCTCAGACCTCTGCGACAAACCGTCAAGTGCCACTGGCGATAAGGACGCACGGCGCTAGGTTCTTTCAGCGATGACGCTGGTTGACCTGAGACCTTTGAAAAGACTGCTCCGCTTGGTGGCGGGAATGCTGTCCGTCCCGCCCGGGCGCGGCCGGATTGCGCTCGCCTATCTCTACGGTCTTGTCTGCCACACACTCTTTGCGGCAGCAGTTCTTGCCATGATCGCTGCAATGTTTTTCGGGATGAGCCGCAGCCTTGGCACGCTTCCGGATCCATGGCGGTATTTCACCAATGCGTTCCTTTTGCTCCAGTTCCCACTGACCCACTCCGTGCTCCTGTCGGCTCGTGGCAGGAAATGGCTGGCAGCTCTTGCACCGTCCGGACACGGCAAAACACTGGCGACCACGACCTATGCCATCATCGCCTCCTTCCAGCTGCTTTTGCTGTTCGCATTCTGGACACCAAGCGGTGTGATTTGGTGGCAAGCGGAGGGAGCGGTTTTTTGGATTTTGTGCGGGCTTTACACGCTCTCATGGCTGTTGTTGATCAAAGCGAGTTACGACGCAGGCGCTGAGGTGCAATCAGGAGCGCTTGGCTGGATGTCGCTGGCACAAAACATTCGCCCGATGTTCCCGGACATGCCGGAGACGGGTCTTTTCAAGATCATCCGCCAGCCCATTTATGTGTCCTTTGCCCTGACAACGTGGACGGTGCCGGTCTGGACGCCCGACCAGCTCGCTGTTGCAAGTTTTCTGACAACCTACTGCCTGCTTGCACCGATGCTGAAGGAACGGCGTTTCGCCTCTCAGTTCGGGGATCGTTTTCGGCAGTACCAGGCAACCGTTCCCTACATTTTGCCCAGTGTCACACGGAGACCTAAGAAATGATCGTCACCTCAGCGACCCTTCTTGTGACTGCGCTGTTGTTCGGCGGCATGACGCTCTATTCCTTTGGCTTTGCGGCCTTCGTTTTTACCGCACTGCCGGCGGAAACGGCAGGACCCCTGATCCGGAAAGCTTTCCCGCACTTCTATCTGTTTGTGATCGCGGCATCCTTGGCCGCGGCGCTTGGGACCGGATTTCTTGATGTGGTCTCGTGCGTGGTGATGGTCCTGATTGCAGCATCCGCGATCTTTGCAAGACAGGTCCTGATGCCGATGATCAACGCGGCGACCGATGCGGGCGAAACAAAGCGTTTCAAGGTTCTGCATGGCGCATCGGTCATCATAACGCTCGCGCATATCATTGCCAGCGCTGCCGTCTTGATCCGTCTTGCTGTTGCCTGAGTAGCGGACTACTCAGACGCGCCGGCGCCGCTCTGCTCAATGCGCGCGGCCCAAACCTTCGACACTTTGGACAGTGGCAGGAGCGCTTCATAGACCTCCTGCCCAAGCGGTGACACGCAATAGCCGCCGTCCCCTTGTGTGACGAAGCCTGCAGCCCGGAGCTCTTTCAGCCGGGCATTTAAAACAGCCGGAGAAATGCTCTCGCAGGCCTCCTGTAATGCACGGAAGGTGCAGGGGCCCTGTTCGCTCAAGGTCCAGACCACACCCATTGCCCAGCGGCGTCCCAGTAAGTCGAACAGGGCCATGATCGGCGCGCCGCTGCGCGATCCGCGGACGGCCTTTCCGGGGACGGGAATGTCGGTCATATATCCTCCATTGCTATTAAAATAATAGCATGCTATTTCTTTCATAGCAATTTAGAGGATAGGCCCATGCAGGCAAGAGACTTTCTATTGTGGTCGGTGCTCGCCGCGCTTTGGGGCAGTTCGTTCCTGGCAATTGGTGTCGCCGTCAAAGACATTGACCCGGCCACGTTGGTGTTTGCGCGGATGGCAATTGCTGCGCCTGTTCTGGGCTGGGTGCTGCTGCTGACGGGAGGCGGGTTTAACCTCGGGGCTCGCGGCTGGATCATTGCGGCCATTGTCGGCGTCAGCGGCAATGTCTTGCCGTTTCTTCTGATCGGTTACGCAGAGCAGGAGGTCAACACCGGGCTTGCCGCGCTGATCATGGGCATTGCCCCGATCATCACTCTTGTTGTCGCGCCTCTGGTCCATTTTGAGGAAAGCCTCACGAGACTGAAGGTGTTCGGTGCGCTGGCCGGTTTTGCCGGGGTCGCCGTGCTGGCGGCGCCGGACTTAAGTGCAGGCCGGATTGGCAGTCTCCTGCCCGAGCTTTGCCTGGTCATTGCGGCCTGTTGCTATGCATTCACGGCACTTTTCTCACGGAGATTTCCCTTTCCTGACCCCTTGCAAATGGCTGCAGCTTCGGTCTTCGTTGGACTATTGGCGCTGGGGGGATACATGGTTTTGTTCGCGCCGGACCTTGGTCTGTCCGCTGCACCGGTTCCGGCGCTCGCGGCGGTCCTATATTTGGGGTTAGGACCGACAGCGCTGGCGGCCTTGATCTATTTTTACTTGATCCCGCGCATCGGGGCCGCCCGGCTGCAGCAAGTGAATTATGCAGTGCCTGTAATCGGCACCTTGCTGGGCATCGCTGTGCTTGGCGAACAGCCTGGCTGGACCGCCTGGCCGGCTCTTGGCCTCATTGTTTTGGGTGTTTATCTGGTGACGCGGCCGGACAAGACTGAACCGGCGCCGGCACGCCAAATCGCGGAGCCGGCTGAATAGACGGCTATAGTGTTTCGGTCGCGGGTAACCGTTGAGCTGATGTGTCGGTGGAATCCGGGATATAGACCGTCACTTGGCCGCGCCCCTTTTTCTTGGAAGCGTAAAGGGCCGTATCCGCCCGCCTTAGCAAGTTGACCGGTTCGGTCGAATAGGCAATGCCAGCGCTGGCCCCAAAGTGGCAGGAATGGCCGTTGAGCGTGACCCGTTGAGACAGGATCGCGATCGCTTCCTTTGCGACTGCCAGAACACGCTCACGGTCCGTCAAGCCGAAGACGATCACAAACTCATCCCCACCGAGCCGAAATACCTTGTCCTGCGGGTAGGTGAGCGAGCTTAAAGTCTCACCGACATATTTGAGAACTTCATCGCCGGTTTCGTGCCCCAAGGTGTCATTGATTGTCTTGAACCGGTCGAGGTCGAAGCAGACAAGAGCGAATTCCTTGGTGCCGTCGGCCTTGGCGGAGAGTGCGTCAAGGGTTTGCTCAAAGCTCCAGCGGTTGCCGAGGTTTGTAAGAGCATCCGTGTTCGCCTGATGCGCAAGCAACTCCTTGGCCCGCTCGGTTCGTTTCTTGGCAGCGTCCAGAGCACTGACCATATGGGTCGCCTGCTTCAAAAACGCCCGGGCCGCGATCATCATGCCAGCATAAACGATGATCAGGCCGAGCGCCAAGGGGGGCAGCAGCCGCTGGCCTGGAAGAACCGGGTTCCAAACAAAGCTGGCGAGCGTTGTGCCGTCTTCGGTTCGGATTGGCCAATGAGCCTGAAAATACGAGGGGTCTTGTGTCGTAATCTTTAGACCCGGCAGCTGGAATTTCTCGCCAAGATCCGCGAGCGCCTCGTCATCCAGCGGGCGCACGAACATCATGACATGATCAGTGCTTGTATCTGTCTCAGCATCGTAGGTGGTCATGCGCGCCGCGGAAGCGAGATAGAGATCATCGATTGCACCCAAAAAACCGGTGGCTGGTATCGGCGTTTCATTGGTCGGGGTTCGACGGGCGCGGTTGATCAGTTTTTCCGCATCTGGCCCGTAACGCTTCATGGAACCGGCGTCGGTGACAGCGTCTTCGTAAATGTGCAAACGGTCCGCATTCTCACCATCCACAACGTGGACACCGATAATCCCAAGATCTGAGTACATGTAATCGACGAAGGTGGTCTCTACCCAGTTTTCATCGAAGCTGTCCACGAGCCGGTTCACCGACTCATCCCAGTAGGCGTATTCCAGTGTCAGTTCCGAAAGCCGATCCAGGCGCTCTCCAAGGACCGAACCCATGACCCGTTCACTTGACGTGATCGCTTGCCGGTCAAGTGCGTTGACCAGGAAGGCTGCAAATACAAGCAGGCTCACGGCACCAATGATGAAAGACGCCCAGAACGGGCGGGACAGCTTGTGGATCCGCTTCAGGCGCGCTTTTCCTGCCGGTGCATCAGCTTGCTGATGCCCGGTTGGCGCTCTGGAAGTTCCTTTTTGACTGGCCCCAATCTCCGTGGACAACACGATCCCAATTTCTCGCAAGCCGTTTTTTCGTTATCTCGCAAGTATAAGTGCAGTTAGCCGAAAAACGAGCTCGTATTTTAGTAAAACTTGGGATTTCGGAGTTTCTGGAAAATAAAAAGGAAATTTGCTAAAACACTCCTTGTGAAAAATTCGTAGAAAGGCAGATTTCGACTTCCTTAATTTTGACGAGGGGGCACGCCTTTTAGGTGTGAAGGTGCAAAATTCACCCCTTCGCCAGGCCTCCGCATCCATCTCATGACGGTTTTTCCGGGACAGGCTGCCTTGGCCTGTTTATGACTGATGGTCGTACTTGAAACGCCATGGCCTTGGATCTGCTGGATGTTTTTTGCGCTCTCTGTCGCAACCACTTACATACTCACTAATATTGACGGGTTGTTCGCCTTTTTGGCGCTTGCGGCCACCGGGCGGAAACCGGCGGCCATCACAGGTTTTTTGTTGGCACAGGTCGTCGTTATCGGCGGGGCGGTGCTGGTGGGCGGCGGAGCCGCGCTTCTGGCACCTGCCGATCTTGGTCTTTTGGGAATTGTCCCCGTAGCACTCGGGTTTCGTGAGGTCTTGAAAAACCGCCGGAAACCTGCGGTCACAGAAAAGAACCCGCCCGCCCCAGGACCGATCATCGGGGTGGTTGCCCTTTTCCTGGCGCTCAGCACCGACACCTTTGTTTTGATGGCAACGTTTTTTGCAGATACGAGACCCGAGCTCGACCGTTTTGTCCTCTCCGGCGCCCTGATCGCGGTGGCAGCGCTTCTGGCGCTTGGGACGTTCTTGAGCCGTCTCATAAAGCCGACACCGGCGACAGAGAAATTTTTCGAACGCCTTGCCCCGCTCGTCATGATCGTCGCCGGTCTTTACATCCTCATGGACACGCAAACGGATGTCTTCTGATCGAAGTTTGAATTTGCCTGAGCTGTGTCAGCCAATTTCCTTGGCCATCTGGGCCGTTTGCTGCCACCCGTCGCGTTCGTAGAGCGGTCGCGCCTGATCGGTCGCGGTCAGAACGGCATGGGTGATACCGCGCGCATTGAAGGCGTCATCGGATGCGGCCATCAGGCGTTTGGCGACGCCCTTTCCCCGGTGGTCCGGTTCGACAAAAACGTTCAGCACATACCCGCGTTGCAAGACGTCCGGGTGGAGATGGTGAGGAGGCCAGTCGATGACCATCAGTCCAACACCGCCGACAGCAACCTCGCCCACTTCTGCGATGAAGCCGAAATAAGCCCCGGACTGGAGTGCGTTTTCCTGCCACTCTCGATAGGCCAAGCTCAAGGCAGCTTTTGCCGCCTCTTGATCGCCAGCAGCCTGAAACATGTCGTGCCGGTGCCGGCAAATCAGATCGCAATCAGATGGCGCGACAGGGCGAAAAGTGACGGTCATGTCATACAAGGCCCTTGTTTCTCAGCCCTCGTAGACGATCTCGCGGGTTTCGCGGAAGGTGACATCGGAGAATTTTTCGGTGATGTGGCCCACTTCCCAGGCGTTCTTGAACAGGAAGACAGGCTTGTCGTCGCGGTCGTTGGCGATCGACATGCGGTGGCCTTCGATCATCTTCTGCAGGGTCTGGCTGTCGGTCTCGATCCAGCGGGCGGTCGTGTAGGGAACGGCCTCAAAGCCAATTTCTGTGCCGTATTCTGCGCGCAGGCGATCGACTACCACGTCGAGCTGCAGCGCGCCGACAACGCCAACGATCCAGTTGGAGCCAAGGTCCGGCTTGAAGATCTGAACAAGGCCTTCTTCAGCGAGGTCCTGCAGGCCCTGGCGCATTTGCTTGACGCGCATGGTGTCGGACAGGCGCACGCGGCGCAGGATTTCCGGCGCAAACGCTGGCAGGCCGGTGACGTGGATGTTTTCACCTTCGGTCAAGGTGTCGCCAACGCGCAGCTGGCCGTGGTTCGGCACGCCAATCACGTCGCCTGGGTAGGCAAGGTCAGCGATCTCGCGTTCCTCGGCAAAGAAGAAGATCGGCGCGGAGACAGCGATTTGCTTGCCCGCGCGTACGTGCTTCAGCTTCATGCCGCGCTTGAAGGTGCCCGAACACAGGCGCACGAACGCAATGCGGTCGCGGTGTTTCGGATCCATGTTCGCCTGAACCTTGAAGACAAAGCCGGTGACCTTGTCCTCGTTCGGCATGATGGTCCGTCCGCCAGTCGCCGGCTGGGAGTGCGGCGGCGGGGCGAAATCGGCGATGAAATCGAGGATTTCCTCGATGCCATAGTCCCGCAAGGCCGAGCCGAAGAACACTGGGGTCAAATGGCCTTCCAGGAAACTTTCCTTGTCGAACTCCGCATAGCCTTCCGCGCCGAGTTCCACGTTTTCGGTGAGCTCGTCCATGATCCGGTCGAAGACGGTTCCGGTGAGGGCGTCATCGTCCAGACCGGACACGGTCTTGGTTTCCGTATAAGGCCCGCCCCGATCGCCGCCGGATGTGTGGAACTGCTTTTTCTGCCAGTCGTAAACGCCGAAAAAGTCGGAGCCCATGCCGACGGGCCAGGTCTGCGGAGACACATCGAGGGCGAGGGCTTCTTGCACTTCGTCGAGGATCTCCAGCGCATGCCGGCCTTCACGGTCGATCTTGTTGACAAAGGTGATGATAGGGATGTCGCGCAGCCTGCAAACCTCGAAGAGCTTGCGGGTCTGGGTCTCGATGCCCTTGGCCGCATCGATGACCATAACGGCAGCATCCACGGCGGTCAGCGTGCGGTAGGTGTCTTCGGAAAAGTCTTCGTGGCCCGGCGTGTCGAGAAGGTTGTAGATGATACCCTTGCGCTCGAACGTCATGACGGATGAGGAGACGGAAATGCCGCGTTCCTGTTCGATCTTCATCCAGTCGGAGCGGGCGCGGCGGCGTTCCCCGCGCGCGCGGACCTGACCGGCTGCCCGGATCGCACCGCCCGACAGGAGGAGCTTTTCGGTGAGCGTCGTCTTACCGGCATCCGGGTGGGAAATGATCGCAAAGGTGCGCCGGGTCTGGTGCGGCGCCGCGCCGTTGGTGGCCATCTAGGTGTCTCCTGAGCAAACCGCCGGACAAAACCATCGACTTGGCCGCGCATCACACCGGAGATCCGGGAGCGCAAGCCGTCACAAAAGGCCGGACGGATTGATGTTTCGTTGGCGCAAGGTTCTAGAGGGATTTGCGGCAAAACTCCAGCGGGATTTCAAGGCGTGATTTTTCCCGGTCAGGTCCCGGCGCAAGGCCGGGACTGCGCCAAGTAAAGTGGCCGCCGATTTGGCCTCCAGTGCGCCGTCCCGGACCTGATCCGGGACCTGAGCGCATGGTCGATTGAAGCAGGCATTGAGTTTTCTCGTCAAGGCACTGAATGGATGACCAATCGTTTGAATGCTGCTACCCACTGATTGGAAGGTTCGCTGCCCAAATCCTGCATTTCTCGGCTTTGTGGCTGAACTAAAACAAAAAGAAAGAGAAAATGACCAACCGCGCTTGCCTCTTCACCGGCCTTCTCATGATCTTAGCCACAGCAGTGATCTTACTGATTATGGGCCGGATTCCGATCTGTGAGTGCGGATACGTGCGGTTCTGGACACCGGCGAGCGACGTGGCCGGGTCGTCCCAGCACATCGCCGATTGGTACACCTTCAGCCACATCATCCATGGATTTTTGTTCTATTGGCTGCTTTGGTTCGTCTTCAAACAGCGGTCTGTCGGAGAACGCGCGCTTGGCGCGATCTTCATCGAGGCGGCCTGGGAAGTGGCGGAAAACAGCCCTTGGATCATCGACCGCTACCGGGAGGCAACGATTGCCGTCGGGTATACCGGCGACAGCGTTCTGAATTCCGTTTTCGATATTCTCTGGATGCTCGCCGGGTTCTTCTTCGCCTGGCGGATGCCGGTCTGGGTCACGGTCGTGGTCGGCATCGTCTTTGAGCTTCTGGCGCTCTGGGTGATCCGCGACAATCTCACACTGAATGTTCTGATGCTGATTTATCCGATAGATGCCATCAAGGTTTGGCAAGCGGGTTGATTTTGCTTTCGGGCGTCAGCTCTCAGCCTGCCGTTGTTCCAGATAGGAGCGGGACCAGTCTTCGAGTTGATCGAGAATTGGTTTCAAGGCTTCTCCGTGCGCACTGAGACTGTACTCCACCTTTGGCGGGATTTGTGGATACACTTTCCGCACAATGATTTTGTGATCTTCCAGTTCTCTCAATTGCTTGGTCAACATGCGCTGAGAAATATCCGGGATTATGCGGTGCAGCTCGTTGAACCGCATTGTCTTGCGGCAAATACACCACAAGATCATCCCTTTCCATTTTCCGCCAATCAATCCAAGGGCGGTTTCAGTCGGGCAAAACAGCGGATCAATTTGTTGGTTCTGAGCCATCGGAAAGCCTATTAGTTACTTTTTTGTATGTATAAGCAAAAATAGTGCGTACTTGTCAAAAGATAATGTGGAATTTAACTGTCGTGCACTTCCTCAACAAAGGGCACCACAGATGACACATACCTTTCCGGTTCTTCAAGAAAAGACAATTAAAACAAGCACTTTTTCCAATCGTTACGTTCTGGCGCCAATGTCACGTGCCAGCGCCGGCGCAGACGGTGTGCCAACGGAGAACATGGCGGAATACTATGCCGGTTTTGCCCGGGGTGGTTACGGCCTCATCATTACGGAAGGGGCCTTCACCGATGAAAAATGGGCGCAGTGTTATTCCGGTCAGCCGGGGCTTGTGAACGATGTTCAGGAGATGGGGTGGCAACGGGTCGTCCAGGCAATCAAGGCCGAGGGTGGGAAGGTCATCTTGCAGCTCATTCATGCTGGCGCCGTCTCTCAACATATCATGGAGCCAGTCGCACCGTCTCCGGTCCGGCCAGCCGGGTCCATGCTGCAGGGCTATGGTCACCGTCAGGGGGGCTACGACGTGCCAGACGAACTGAGCCTCGCCCAGATCGAGATCATCAAGCGCGGTTTTTGCCAGGCCGCCCTGCGGGCAGAGGCTGCAGGCTTCGATGGCGTCGAGATCCACTGTGCAAACGGGTATCTGCTCGATCAATTCCTGACAGCGGAAACGAACCTTCGTCAGGATCAATATGGCGGCACGTTGGAAAACAGGATTCGGCTGACACAGGAGATCATCCAGGAGGCACAGGGCGCCACAAAATCAGACTTCATTGTCGGGGTTCGGTTATCCCAGGCCAAGACAAACATCCAAGACTACTTCTGGCCAAACGGATTGGCAGACGCGAAGGTCATATTTGAGGCGGTTGCGGACGCGGGCGCCGATTTCACTCACCTTGCGAGCGAAAAAGAAGGCTATGCCGTGCACAGCTACACAGAAGCCGGGGAAAACCTGACAGCCTACGCTCGGGATCTGACTGATCTGCCCGTGATCGCCAATGGTGGACTTCATGTCGTTGCGGACGCCAATGAGCTAATTGCTTCCGGCAAAGCTGATTTTGTCTCTATCGGCAAAACGGCGATGCTCAACCCCGACTTACCCAAGCGGGTCGCGGAAGGTCGAGAATTGCAAGAGTTTACATTCGATATGTTCAAGTACGGTGTGACGATCGAGGCGCAGCAGCAATGGGAAGAAGAGCAGGCGGCCTTCGAACCCACGTGATCGGTTTCAATCTCGAAAGCTCAACCAATTTTTTGAAAATGCATAGGAAATAACTTGCCGCGGTGGTCCAGATGCGGGTGGATGCTGGACCACCGCGGCAGTTTCACGCTGCCATCAAGAAGTGGCAAACCCTTCTGTTTCGGGGCATCAGGGTTTTACGGGCGGAAGGACGGTGACCAGGCGGGCAGTCCTGGTGCTGGTGTCCTCAGATGCCGCTCCTTGTGAGGCCGCAGCGTGATTTTCTTCGTCCTCTTCCTCCGGGTCGAGGTCGATGATGATCAGGTTTTCCAAAAAGGCGATGATGGCCGCGCGGTCCGTGTCGCCAAGCGCCTCATAGGAAAGACGGCTGGCTTCGGCTTCACCGCCATGGGCCCGGATCGCTTCATCCAGGGTCGTCGCGTTGCCATCGTGCAGCCAGGGGCCGGTCGAACCGACGCCGGCAAGTGAGGCCGTCGGCCAGACGGACGCACCAAATCCGTGCACATCTACCGGATCGGCGAGGTCTTCGCCCATCTCGTGCCGTTTGAAGTCTGAGTACCAGGAGACAAGTGCCCCGCCGTCGCCTGCTTTCGGAAAGGCCCCAAGGTTCAGTGTTTCGCCCTTGGCGGTCACGATATGGTTGTTGGGGCTGTCTTCTGTGAGGTCGAACCAGATTGGCGCGTGACCATCGAGACCGCTGTCGATCGCTTTCTGGCCGGAAGGGAAAATGTCCTCCCGGAAACCGGCCTGCAAACTCGGTTCGGAAAAGATCGGGGTCGATATCTTGAGCGTCGGCACATGACAAGTGGTGCACTGGGCTTCGGTCATCAGACGTTCGCCGCGCTCGATCTCCAGAACCTCGCCGGCTGTCAGCTCCATAAGGCCATGTTTGGCCAGTTCGAGTTTCGAGGTCGGTCGCTCCAAGGCGGCCATATAGATGGACAAGGCGGTCAGATCGCCGACGGACAGCTCTCCGGTCACGCCATCATGGTCGCCGTCATGGTTGCCCACCAGTTCGTCTGCCTGCATGCCGAGCTCATTATGGGCGGCGTGGCGGGTGAAGGCCCTCAAGCTGGCGTGCGAGCCCTTCCAGCCGAACATGCGGACCACGAGGTCTTCGTCCACGCCCTCAATGGCGGACCGGTCGTATTCGGCAATACAGATACCGGTGAGCGGATCTTTCTCAGGCGTTGCAGAGAGTGTGCCGAAGCTGATGGTCTTTGCTGTCAGGTTCACCGAGGCATTTTCGCCCAAGGTGCAGACTTCCTTTTGAAGCAGCTCTTCCTGGGCAAGGAGTTCCGCCGTCATTTCTTCTGCAATCCGCTGCACCGCGCCAAGCGCGAAGAGATGCGGTGTGTTCCGGTGCAGATACTTGGACGGGTCGCCCGTGTGCAGCGGGTCGACAATCCCGTTCAGCGGGTTTGGACCGGCCCCATTGGCATAAGGCGCCGAATGGCAGGAGATACAGGATTGGGCGACCGGGCCAGCTTCGCGCTCCGGCAGATGTGTGGTCCACTCGCCGAATAGTTCCAGATCTGCCCGCGGCATGCGCGTAAACATCTTGCCGTCCTGGCTGACCTTGGCTCCGACCCCGCGTTCGGCCGTAAATGTCGCCTCGGTCAGCTCATCACCGGCCTCAAACGCTTCTATGAAAGCGGCCTTCGGGTCTTTGAGGGCAGACGCATTCAAGTCTTCCTGATTGACTTTCGGCGGCTCTTCTGCAGACGCGGCAGTAATACACAAAAGACCCGCAAGGCCGAGCGGAGCCGCTCGGCGCAAAGACTTGCGCACAGACATTGATCTTCTCCCTCTGGATCACAATGTCTTGAGACTGGCACAGATAATTGTGGCGTGTTTGGCAGTTTCTGCCACAATTACATTTATTCGAGATCTAGAACATTAAATTTTATTTACGGGAATAAGAAAGTTTGTGGTGTGTTGTATAACTTCTTTGGATTTGTTTTGAAGTGTCGAGCATCGATAGCTAAGAGTGTTTCATCGGACTGCAGGGCAGACAACGGAATGCGGCAGCCAAAGTGGCTGTACGCTCAATTTGCCAATATTTCCTCGACAACGAGATTGAACCGGTTGAGCGCGCCCTCATAACGTCCGAAGACATGGCTTGGATTGCCTTTTGAGGCAAAGCCGGACTGGATTTCCTCACCAAGTTCGAAATCCTCCTTGAGGGCCGTGGTCGTGATCAGCTGGTTTTTTGCCCATCGTTCGCGCATCTCTTCCGTGTCCGTGTAGGATTTCGGTGCCAGCGTTACGATCCGCACCCGGGTACGGTCTGTAGCAACCGGCTCATAGTGAAACCACATCACGTGGTCCTGCTGAACCAGCAGCTGGCAGTTTGTCACAAGCGTATAGAGCAGGTTGGCATCGCGCCGGATTTCCCAGTCTTCTTCCGGTGTTTGGGTGAGGTCCGGCATCGAGATGCGCGGCAGAACCGATCTAATGTGCCGACCAAACATGCGGTAGGTTAAGAGATTGTCCGTGAAATAGGGGCCGATCGTATTCTTGTGCGCCACGCGAAAGTGGTAGGCTTCCAGGCCACCTTCGACCAGCACTTTCCAATTCGCCTTGATTTCGAGCGTTTCCGCAACGGCGACCTTGTGATCTGCCATGCCCAGCCATTTGAAGTCTGTCGCAATTTCACCCAGCCAGGCATCGATATCGGGCATATTCGCCGCATCCGGATTGGCGATAATCCAGATGAACCCATGAGCTTCGGCAACGGGCAGGCGCCTCAGGCCGCGTTCTGCGCGCGGCAAATCCGGAAAGCCCTGTTCCTCGTGCGGCACACCGCGCAAGGCCCCGTCATTGCTCCAGCTCCAGGCGTGATAGAGGCAGGTGAAGATGCGCTTGCAGCCGCTCTCCTCCCGAACCAGTTTTGCGCCGCGGTGCCGGCAGACGTTCAAGAAGGCGTTGACCTTGCCGTCACCGTCCCGGACCAGCAAAACCGGCAGATCGAGAAACTCCTTGGTCAAAAAGGCTTGCGGCCCTTCGAGCTCGGAGGAGTGCGCGACAATCATCGGATGCCGGCGGAACAGGGCAGATCGTTCCCGCTCAAAGCGTTCCGGGCTGGCATATCGTGAGATCGGCGAGTGGGCGATGGTTTCATCCAGATAGGCTGATTTTTGTTCAGCCAAACCGATGATTTCCTTGATCAGTCTGATTTCTGTTGTCCGATCCATCGCGCATCTCCTTCCAACGACTTACCGATTGGTAAGTTAACTTACCACTTGGTAAGTTGTCAAGCAGGCGTTATAGGAGACAGCAAAGGACAAAGCAGATGACAAACGCAGCGCCGGCCGTAGACCGGTATCTGGAAATTGCCGAGCGCCAATTTGCCGAGACGGGCTTTCATGGCGTCAGCCTTGCAGCACTTGCCAAGGAGGCTGGTGTCAGCAAGCAGGCGTTGCTGCACTTCTTCGGCACCAAGGAAAAGCTTTATGGCGCGGTCCTCAAGAGGCTTTCGGACAAGCTCTGCGCGGAGGTGGCAAAGGCCGGGACTGGGGATCCTGCAGCCGGCCTCGTCGCGTACTTTGAAGGTCTTGCAAAATACTCATTGGAGCGGCAGGCAGAAGCACGTCTTGTTGTCCGGGCACTCCTTGACACCGAGGAAACCGCGCGCTTCTGGCCCATGAAGCCCTATCTCGAAGCCTTGACGGAACTTGCCCGCAAAACCCCGAAGTGGCAGACCGCTCCCTTGAACGAGATCCGGGCTGGACTGTTTCAGCTGATCGGTGCAATCCAGTATCTGACGATCTCCCAAACAGCGCTCACCGGTATGTATGGCGAGGAAGACCGCCAAGCGATCGAAGAAAGGTTTGCCGACACGATCTCAGGAGCAATTCGAGCCTTCGTGGGCGCGTGAAGTCGACTGCTGGCGTCACAGACTTCATTCCGGAAGTGTCAATCCTGACCATATCCGTCAGCGCGACATGAGAGTAGCATTCCCAAGCGTCACATTGGCTGGGAGGCTCTGGTATGCGCACGACAACAAGCAGACTTGTACGACTTTCATGCGGTCTCGTAGCCGCAGTTGCCTTTCTCGGTATGGGAACCGCGGGTGCTGAGCCCACGCTGGAGCGCGGCCGATATCTAGTGGAAGGGCCTGCCGGATGCGGCAATTGCCATACACCACAAGGTCCGGATGGGCCGGTGGCGGACATGGGACTGGCCGGCATGATGGTTGAGAAGAACGACATGTTCACTGCCATCGCATCGAATATTACCCCGGGCAGCCGTGTGGCCGATTGGACGGATGAACAGCTGGGCCGCGCTATTCGGGAAGGCATTCGCCCTGATGGCAGCATCATTGGCCCGCCCATGCCATTCGGGCTTTACAGAGGCATATCAGATGATGATCTGATGAGCATGGTGATGTATCTGCGCCAGGTTCCAGCTGTCGATCATGATCCCGGGCAAAGCGTTTACAATATTCCGCTTCCGCCGGCCTATGGACCGCCGGTCATCAGCGTCGCAGAAGTGCCGCATGGTGTTACGCTTGAGTACGGTGCCTATCTCGCCGGTCCAATCGCCCATTGCACCGAATGCCACACAACCTTTGGTCCTAAAGGGCCGATGTTTGACACACATCTTGGAGCAGGTGGATTTGAGTTTCATGGTCCATGGGGTGTTTCTGTTGCACCGAACATCACGCCAACACGGCTGGCGCAATACAGTGACGCTGAGCTTGATGGCATGATCCGAAAGGGCGTTCGACCGGATGGGGCGCGCATGCTGCCGCCGATGCCATACGGGTATCTTGCCAAAATGACTGACGAAGACGCAGCGGCCATCACGCTCTACCTGCGTTCGCTTCCCGCCTTGCCGGATAGCGGACAGTAGTAAGGGTATCAATCCAGACGTTTCTTGAACCGGACGGCAGCGGCGACCATGCCTAAGACAAAGAAACCGCTCATCCAGATGACGTCGCGGTGAACATCCATCAGCGTTGCGTCCCGGAGCACGAAGCCCCGGATCATGCGCATGAAATGTGTCGCAGGCAGCGCTTCGGCAATGTACTGCGCCGCAACCGGCATGCCCTCGTAAGGGAACATGAATCCGGACAGAAGGATGGACGGTAGGAGGACGAAGACGGTCATCTGCATGGCTTGAAGCTGGGTCTGGGCGATCGTGGAAAACACCAGACCGAGCGACAAGCTTGCCCCAATGAACAAAAGCGTCCCGACAAAGAGGTCGATGATGTTGCCATCCAGCGGCACGTTGAACAGGACGTGCCCCAGACTGAGAATGATGATCGTTTGCACAAGGCCAATGAAAATGTAGGGGATGATCTTTCCGACCATCAATTCGATCGGCCGGATCGGTGTGTTGATCAGCATTTCCATGTTGCCGCGTTCCCGCTCGCGCACAATCGCAGCAGAGGTAAACATGATCATCGTCATCGTCAGGATGGTGCCAACCAGGCCCGGCACGATATTGACCGCGGTGCGTTGTTCGGGATTGTAGAAGAGCGTGACTTCAAAGGTCGGTGTCGACCGGTTGGGCGCCTGCCGGTAGATCTCTGAAAGCGGCATGTTTCGAAGGCTCTTGATCGAGCTCGCGATCATCGTATCCGAGCCGTCGACAATCCACTGGGCAACCGGGCGACTGGTTTCCTGATCTGTCGAGGGTGGCGTGCCAAGACCCACAGCTGGAGACCTTGCCAGTCTCTGAGTAAGGTCGTCGGGTAGAATGAAGGCGGCGCGGACGCGGGCAGAGCGGATGGCTTCTTCGGCTTCCTCCGGTGTGGTCAGCCGCTCGGTCACCATCACGACCCGGGTTGCCTCGACCATCTGTACGAGAATGCGGCTGATGCCGGTCTGGCTTTGATCGACCACCGCGATCGGGATGTCGCGGACATTGGTGTTGATGGCGTAGCCGAACAGGATCAGCTGAATGAGCGGAATCATCACGACCATTCCAAAGGTCATCCGGTCACGGCGGAGTTGGGCCAGTTCCTTGGAAAAGACGGCGAGAATGCGCGATATCGACCTCATTGGCGCCCCTCTCCAGTTGCGGTGACAAAGACGTCTTCCAGATTGGGCCGGACCTGTTCGACAATTGTCGCGCTTGCTGTTTGCGGGTTGGACTTCAAAAAGCCCTCTGGGTCAGGGATGCTGTCTTTGACGAGCACGCGCAAGCGCGCCCCAAGCTGCGCAGCTGTCACGATGCCTTCGGTGCCCAGAAGATGCCGCCGGATGTCGCGCAGGTTCGGCGCTTCGATCTCCACCACATTGGCACCCATGGCGGACATCAGCGCACTGGGGGTGCCGTCAAGACGCTTTTGACCGGCTTCCATGATCGCAATCTTGTGGCAGCGTTCGGCTTCATCCATGAAATGAGTTGTCACAACAATGGACGTGCCCTCATCGACCAGGTCGAAGAGCTGCTCCCAAAAATGCCGCCGGGATTCCGGGTCCACCGCCGAGGTCGGCTCATCCAGAAAGAGCAATTGCGGACCGTGCAACACGGCCGCGGCGAGGGCAAGGCGCTGGCGCTGGCCCCCACTCATCTTGCCCGCAAACCGGTCGCTAAGTTGCGTCAGTTCATAGCGGTTCATCACCTCGGCGATGCGTTCCTTGCGCTGGGCTCGGGCGAGGCCGTAAACGGTTCCCATGAAATTGAGGTTTTCCAAGACAGTCAGATCGCCATAAAGCGAGAAGGCCTGGGTCATGTAGCCGATCTTGTATTTCAACGCTTCTGCGTCCTTGGGCACGGACAGGCCCAGAACCTCGACGCTTCCCTCTGTCGGTGTCAGCAGGCCGGTCAGCATGCGGATGGCGGTTGTCTTGCCGCATCCGTTGGGGCCGAGAAACCCGTAGATCATGCCACGCTCGATGGTCAGATCGAGGCCGTCGACCGCCCGGAAGCCCTTGAAGCTTTTCACCAGCCCTTCGGCTTGGATCACAATGTCGGACATGGGCGCGGTCACGGCAGCACGGCTTGTGCCGGAACACCGTTCGGCAGGTTGGAGGCGCTGTCGGGCAACTGGATTTCAGCGACATACATGAGCCGCGCGCGGTCCGACTGGTTGAGCGCATAGTAGGGTGTGAAGGACGGCTCTGAACTGATCCAGCGCACTTGGCCGTCGATTGGATCGTCGAGGCCATCAACGCGAATGGAAAGCGTGTCGCCTTCGTTGATCTTCACCCGGTGGGGTTCGGGGACATAGACACGGGCATAAGGGGCATCGCCCGCCAGCATCACGGCGACCGGGCTGCCGACAGTAACCCGTTCTCCAAGGTTCCAGGGCAGGCTGTCCAGAACGCCGTCCCGGGAAGCAACAATCGTCAGGTCACTCAAGATCTTTTGCTGTGTTGCAAGACTGGCCTCGGCCGCGGCGAGTTCCGCGCGGGCCATTTCCAGGTCTTCCGGACGGGTCCCGGTGACCAGCTCAAGAAGTTGCTGCTCGGCGCTGTTCAGGCTCGCATCTGCCGCATCCCGGCTGGCCCGTGCACTGTCGAGCTGGGCCTGGCTGGTGGTGCCGCGTGTTGTGAGGTCTTGGTAGCGTTCGAAGTTATTTTCGGCCTCCACCAGCTCCGCCTTGGCACCGGCGACAGCGGCTTCGGCCTTTGCGATCTCTTCCTGCCGTGCGCCGTTCTCAAGCTTTTCAAGATTAGCGCGCGACTTTTCGACTTCGGCGGCGGCCTGATTAACGACGGCTTGTTGCTGTGTCGCATCCAGCCGGGCGAGCACAGTGCCTTTGCTGACCGGTGAGCCTTGCGGGACGGGAAGCTCGACCAGAACCTCTGCAGCCGTGGCTGTCAGTGCCACACGGTCGCGCTCCAGAGTGCCCAGGGCGACGCTGCCGTCATCGGGATTGCAGGCGGACAGTGAGACGGCGAGCGCACCGGCGATCAGAAGCCGTGTCGGGGAGAGGGGCATGAAATTCTCCAGCGGGATCAGGACGATGCCTGTAAGTCAGCTTGTTTTCCTGAAAGCTTATCCCGCCTGACCAACAACCTCCATGAGCAGGATCAAAAAAAGCCGGGCGCAAAGGCCCGGCGTTCAGTCAGCTGTCAATCAGGGAGCTAGCTGGCGCGTCGGAAGACGTTGTACCAGCGTTTCTTCGGAGCGCTGATTGCCCGCTCCAGAACTTCTGCCGCGTAAAGGGAGGCGTTTTCCCGGGCCTTTTCAACGCCCGAGACCATCTTCGGATCAAGGTTTGCAAGGCCGCCGCCAAACTCGAAGAGATCGCGGAAGGCTGCGCGCTCGACGATCGGGGTCATCAGAACATCGATGTTTTGCGCTGAGAGAAAGTCTTGCACCGCCTTCATGGCCCTTGTCGTTACGGCCGCGTTGGAGCGTGTCAGCACGACGCAGTGCTTGATGTCCTGACGGACGATTTTCTCCAGCTTTTTGATCAGGGTCAGAATTTTTGCACCGCCCCGGGCATCCATGGAGGATCCCTGGATCGGGATCACCACCAGATCGGACACCGAAAGGGCGTTTGCAACGATCAGATTCTCCGTGCCTTCAAGATCGACGATCACATAATCGGATGTCTCAGAGGCTTGGGTGATTTGTTCCGTGATGGAAGCAGGGGAAATCTGGCTGACCACGGAAATCCCTTTGCAGGTCCGGGGCAGTTCATGCCATTTCGAAATCCATTTCTGCGGATCTGCATCGAAGATCGTGACACGCTTTCCGCGGGCGGCAACTTCTGTTGCCAACAGCAAGGCGGCTGTGGTTTTGCCGGCGCCGCCCTTTGCATTCGCGAAGGAAATGACTGGCATGAGAGTTCTCCTGAACATGCCGCCATGGATGGGTATGGCGGTCTTTTTCCTGCCTAAAGCTTTGCCAGTCTTGAAATTTTATGGTTACCAATTCCTTAAATTCGCAAAATGCGAGGAGGTTATTCAGCGTCCGAGGCTGATTGTGGATAAGTCTCTGAAATTCCTAGGCACAATTTCGGAGGGTGTGGGCCTCTGGTTTCGCGCGCGTGTCTCATGACTATGTGCGTTGCTGCAGGATCACGAGTGCGCATTGATGGGGATTACTGCGGATTAATGGCAGCGGATCTGATTGAATTGACCTTGGGTCCATTGAAAGCCGGAGCGTGCCTGCGTAGGTTTTACCGGTATCGGCTTCCAATTTGGCCCAGCGAAGGACACTGCATGCTGAACAGTTTTCTGAAAGCCCTTCAGGTACGGTTCGTCAAATTGCCGGTGGTGGTACTGGCGGCTGTCTTTTGCAGCGTGTCGATCAACGCACATGCTGAAGCCTTGAAGCCGTACAAAGACCGCCTGTTCCGCTACAAGAAGGTCACCGAAACGCTTTACGACGGTGATTTCATCGTTGTGGAGTACATCAAACAACGCGATCTGCACAGCCGAGATCAGATCCCCGAGCGCCAGGTGTATGGCAACTACGTTTCTTACAAACCGAAACGCGGCCGCGGCAGCGGCGAACTCAATGCAAACGGCCGGACCATCTCCTACATGGGGACGGGCAAGTGGAAGGGCGGCGCCAAGACGATCGTCATCTATATTCATGGTCAGGGCGGAAACCGCTTTCAGGGCATGAACGATGTGTCGTTTGGTGGCAACTTCAACCGGATCCAGAACCTGATGGTCCGCAACGGCGGCGCATATCTCACCGTTGATGTCACTCACTTTGACAAACGGGGCACAGCGGATGTCGCGGCTCTCATCCAGCAGCAAAAACAGCTTTCTCCCGGCGCCAAGGTTGTTGTGGCGTGCGGATCGATGGGCGGCATCATCTGCTGGAACCTTGTGAAAAACGGGAACTATGCGCGCCTTGTGAACGGGATCATGCTGCTAGGCTCACCAAAGGATCCGAACATTTTTTCAGCGGGAGTGCTGTCTAGAAATATTCCGATCTATATGGGGCAAGGCACGCTGGACCGGGTCTATAATTGGGAAGCCCAGGCGCAATTTTTCAAGCAGATCAAATCAAAGGCGCCAAACTATCCGATCAAGTTCACGCTGTTTGACACCGGCACCCATGGGACGCCGATCCGGATGACCGATTGGCGCTTGGTGCTGAACTGGATGCTTGGCTAGGGGCTTCACAAACCGCGTCACGCCCGCTTCTCCTCCACTTTGAAGGGGACTGTATCGGGGCGGTCGAGTTTCCGGTCGAGCAACAAGTTGTCGATCGTAGTCACGCAGTCTTTTGCGAGCGCCGACAGTTGGTTGGCAGCTGCAGCGGAGCACGTCTTCTGTGCGCCAAGGCTACTTCCGCAATGCCATTTCGCCTGGTTCATCAGGTTCTCACACTGGCTGAGCAACAAGGCGTAGTGATCGCTTCCAGCAAACAGTTTCGCGCCGTCACGGTTGAGCCAGGGCCAATAGTTCGCCGCCATGTCTTCCACGTTGAGCGTGCAGCTCGGCCGCTCCTTGGCGTCTTTTTGACCGCTCAGCACCTTGATCCAGTTCCGGAGTTCGACTTGAAGGTAAAGCAGTCTGACGCGCCGTTTGGACAGGTGCTGCAACAGGCTCCAGTCGGGATCCGGTGCGAAAGTCTCCGTCCAGTCGAGAAAGGTGCCGTAGGGCAGGGGACGGGCAATGGAGTACCCTTGGAGGATAGTTGTGCCCAGACTGATCAACAGGTTCTGGTGCGCTTTTGTTTCCACGCCTTCGGCAATCACCTCTCTGTTGAGGGCGCCCGCAAGGCCGAGAACCGCGTCCACAATCGCAAGGTCATCGAGGGTATCGATTGCAGCCCGCACGAAGGTCTGGTCGATCTTCACGTGATCTGCCGGGAGGTGGCGCAGGTGCGTGAGCGTGGAATACCCGGTGCCGAAGTCGTCGATTGAGAAACTGACACCAAGTTCCTGGCACTGTTTGATCGCAAGGGCGACCGAGGCGTTTCCGACGGCTGTCGCGTTTTCCAGAACTTCGATATCGAGCAGAGATGGCGCGATCGAGTCGTATTTTGCCAGGAGCCCCTTCAGCGTATCGTAGAGCCAGTTCGATGTAAGGTTCCGGGGGTCGATATTGACGCTGATCGGCACTTCCAGCCCGGCCTTGCGCCACGCAGACGCGGTCTCAAAGGCGGTCTCCAGCGCCCATGTGTCCAGTTTCAGGGACAGGCCGATGTTTTCCGTGGCGTCCAGGAAACTGCCCGGATACCGGATACCCACCTCCGGATGCTGCCAGCGGACGAGGGCTTCGGCACTGTGGATTCGCCCGCTGACCACATCGACTTTTGGCTGGTAGTGGAACACCAGCTCATTGTTGTCGATCGCATTGGAGAGTGCGTTGATCCTGTTGTTGAAGGCGGTGATCTCAATCTCGGTTTTCGGATTGAACAGCGTATAGCGGTTCTTGCCTTCCAGCTTGGACTGATACATCGCTGAATCGCTTTGGCGCAAAAGCTGGTCCGGTGTGGTGTCGCTGTCTGCTGAAAAGGCTGCGACGCCAACGCTCGTCGAAATGGCCACCGATTTGTCACCGAGATCAATCGGTTTGCTGGTCTCCGCCAGCACCCGTTCGGCGAGGGTTCTGTAAGCGTCCGGGCTTTCGTAGTCGGACACCACGGCAATGAACTCATCACCGCCGAGCCGTGCGACAGTATCGGTTGACCGGAATTGCGAGAGGAGCCGCCTGGAAACCGTGGTCAGCAACTCATCTCCGAGCTCATGGCCGTAACGGTCGTTGATTTCCTTGAAGCCATCAAGATCGAAGAAAAAGACGGCGCCCCAGCAATTGTCGCGTTTGACGCGTTCAATCGCTTCACTCAGGCGTTCGCGCAAGAGAACCCGGTTAGGCAATTCCGTCAGCGGATCATAATGCGCGATGCGCTCCAGTTCATACTGATGGTTTTTAAGGTCCGTGATGTCGGAAAAGATGGAGATGTAATTCGTAAGGGTTCCGTTTTCGTCCTTGATCGCCGCAACGGAAACCCGCTGCGCGTATCGCTCACCGTCGGGACGGACATTCCAGAGCTCTCCCGCCCATTCCCCGGTCTCAGCGAGCGCCCGTGACATCTGCCGCAGGATCTCGGAGCGATCTTGATCCGAGGCTATCTTCATTGGATTTTGGCCAATGATGGCGTCAATATTTTCGCCTGATATGCGCGCGACAGCCGGGTTGGCCTGGATGACGATGCCATCTGCATCCGTCACCAGAATGCCCTCATTGGCATGGCGAAAGACCATGTCGGCAAGCATCAAGTTCTGATTGGCTTTACGCAGGTTCCTGCGGGATTCGTGCAAACGGACCGCGTAGAAACCGACGAGGCCGAGCGCCACCGTAATTGCGATCAAGAAACCGAAGAGCCAATGGGTCTGGGCTTCATAAGTGACTGCAAGTTTTTCGCGCTGCTCGCGGACTTCTTCTTCGAGACGGGTCTGGTAGTGCCAAAGCTTGTCCTGCCGGCTGCGCTCTCCGGTAATATCGCGAATGTTGGAGTGCAGCAGGACCTGCCCACCAAAGTCGAGCGGATAGGAGCGAACCTCTACGGTCCGGATGGAGCCGTCTGCCAGTTTGTGGCGGAAAATGAAATAGTTTCGGTGCTCTTCCTTTGCGAGCCGGCGCTCTTCTGCAACCTGCTCCGCAGTCAGCTGGTTGATCTGCTGGATCCGCATGGCTGAGAGCGCGCCGGGGCCATATCCGTAAAAGTCATGCGCGAAACTGTTGGCAAATGCGATCCTGCCGGTCTGCGGCTCAATGATGAGAACAACATGCGGCAGCGCATTGTAATAGACTTCCAGGGGCGGTGTCAGATGGCTTTCAGCGGAGACCGCGGGTTTTGCTGGCGCAGTCAAAGCGAAGAGCATTGCAAACAGGCAAATTGCAGCAGCCCTTAAGTCCCTGTTTCTGCTCTGCATTCCCTCGTCGCTTTTCACAAATATCAAAAGTTGCAAATTGAGCTGCCGAGGATAATTCTGATTGTTTTCAAAACGATTGATGAGAAAGATTCAAAACACGCAGACGCGCGATAAACTCTGTTTACTTTTCATGCGGTTGTCGCAGCTGTTTGTGCCGCAGATTTTCAACAAGGTGGTCAAACACGATCCGGATCCGCCGGCTGGTATGCAGTTCCCGGTGCGTGACGAGCCAAACCGGGAAGTAGACTTCCGTCAAATCATCAAACGCTGGAACGAGTTCCGGGCAGCAGGCGGCTATTTCGTCGGCCATGATGCCGAGCCCAAGGCCGCGGCGGACATATTCCCAGGCAACGGCGCCGCTGGGGGAACTCAGTTTTATGTTCGCTTCCGTCACCGGCAGGCCCATCGCCCGCAGATGGCCGACCAGTTGCGGATTGTCGTCAAAGCCGATGAAGTCGTGAGCACCGGCATCTTTCATCGACTGGTCGTTGCCAAACCGGCTAAGGTACGATCTTGCACCATAAACCTTGGCGGAGGCATCGTAGAGCTTGCGGGCGTATAGATCCGGATGGTCCGGTTCGACGTGGCGTATGGCAATGTCCGCTTCGCGCCGGCGCAGATCGCTCAAGGAATTGGTGCATCGGATACGAATCTCGATCCCGGGCGCTTTTGTCCTCAGATCTCTCAGGATTTCCGGCAACAGGTAGATCCCAAGAACGTCCGTCGTTGAGATCGTCACCATCCCCTCGATTTGCTGGGATTGTCCGGATGCTGAGAGAGAGACCCGGCTTGCTGCCTCGCCCATAGCCCGGACATGTTCAGCAAGTTCAACACCGGCTTCGGTGAGAACGAGCGATTTGGAGACCCGCTCAAACAGCGTGACGCCTAAGGTCTCCTCGAGCGCGGCCACCTGCCGGCTGAGGGTTGGCTGGGTCAGGTTGAGAGCGCGGGCCGCCGCAGACAGAGAGCCTTCCTCTGCCGTTACCAAAAAAGCGCGGGCCTGGTTCCAATCGAAAGTGATGCTCTGCCAATTCATACAAATATGTATATCAACTCCCCGGATTTAGGCAATTTGTATTCATTTATCTTGGGTGTAGAGAAGCTGCAAAGGAGACGGGGCCATGAAACTTTATTGGCTGACCGGACCGCTTCTGACTGTGGTCCTCTCGATACTGGAATTTTTCGCATCACCGACCGGCGGCCGAGACATCGGCCGAGCGATCTTGCGGCATGTCGGCCTGCGCGGTGGCAATGGAAAAACAAAATGAGTCTTGATTTCAACGATGTGAAGATCCCGGTGTTCGAACGCTGGTTCGGATCCTGGCAGGTCTCGGTCAACCGGCGCGGCTTTGCCACCTCTGAACTCAGCGCCGCGTATGATGCCGAAGCAGGGCTTTGGGAAGAAAAGATTGCACGGCTCGGGTTTCCCGGAGGCTACAGACGGCTTGTGCGTGCGGTTCTTCCAGCGCTTTCTGACGGGGCCGGGCAGCAATTGGACGTCCTGGATTGCGGGATCGGAACAGGCACACTGTCCTTGGCCTTCGCCGCGGAAGTCCGCCAACCCTATGCCTTGTCGGCTGTTGATATCTCGCCCTGCATGTTGTCCGAAGCCTGCGGCAATCTTCGACATAACGGCGTGAGCGTTGACGCTTCGGTCTCAGATATTCGCGACATGCCACACCCCGGCAACAGGTTCGATTTGGTCATGTGCGCACATGTGATTGAACACCTGCCGGACCCAAAGGCGGCCTTGCAAGAGATCCACCGGGTTTTGAAGCCGGGCGGACACCTGTTGCTGGTTGCCACGCGTAAATCCTGGATCGGTGCGTACATTCAACTGAAATGGCGGACGCATCGGTTGAGCCAGGACAAAATCGCCGGATGGCTAAAGGAAAGCGGCTTGGAAGTGCTTGAGGTTCCGGAAACCGGCCAGGGACGCTGGATGCAGTCCTGGAGCACAGCCTTTCTCGCCCGAAAGATCATCAATTGACGGAGCAGGTGAGTTGCCCGTCGGCTCTCTCTGTTTTCCTGACCCAATGAACTGGATAGACTGACCATGACAACCACATGGACCAACGACATGACGCCCTCCAGCACCTTCTGGGACAAAGTTGCCCGCAAGTACGCCAAGAGCAAGATCGCAGATGAAGCGGCCTATCAGAAAACGTTGCAACGGGTGACAGAGCACCTTGGCCCAAACGACAAGGTGCTTGAACTTGGCGCTGGCACGGGTTCCACGGCTCTGCTTCTGGCTGGCAGCGTAAAAAGCTATCTGTCGACCGATTTTGCGCCCGGTATGATGGAAATCGCGGAGGAAAAACTGGCAGCGGCGAAATCTGAGGGAAATGCGCCCGAAGGCTTGTCGTTCCTCGCTGCGGACGGGTTCGACCCACGCTTGACCACCGCTGCCGGCGATGAGGGTTTTGATGCTGTCTTGGCGTTCAACTTCCTTCATCTGGTGGAAGGACCTGAGGCGCTTCTTGATCGCGTCAACGGGCTTTTGAAACCCGGTGGGCTTTTCATCTCTAAGACGGTTTGTCTGAAATCAAAAGCCTGGCTGTTTGTCCCGATGATCAAGGTGATGCAGCTTTTCGGCAAGGCACCGTATGTCTCAATGCTCTCAACGGACATGGTCAACGACATGATGACGAAGGCCGGGTTTGAGATCATCGAAACCGGTCTCTACCCGGCACCGCGCAGCCACTTTGTGGTCGCCCGGAAGGTTTGATGTTGCTGGAATATTGCGTTTCTGCGTCCGAGGGTATGCTGTAGCATTCGGCAATCCCGACTTCGCGATTGTTAAGGGACCCGTTCAGTGGTTTCCTATGGACGCTTTCGCGGGGGAGTGAGAAATATGCGCAGTGTAATCGTTGTTTTGGCCGTTGTCTCAATCGGACTGCCTGCGCTGGCAGATGATCTGATGCCGCCGGATCAGACGTTTTTGGAGCAGGCCGGGCGATTTGGCATCTCTCAAGAGAACTGGGATAGCGGTGAGTTTGCGGCTGTCACATTTCCAGAGGCTTATAAATTTACCCGCCACTATGTGATTGAGCCCGGTGATGCGGTTGCCCCAGAAGTGTGGGTCGATGCTCGAGGCGCGCTCAAGCTTGATGGACTGGTAGCTCGGGATGCCGACGGGGAGCACAGCCTCGACACCCTGTTGCGGGACAGGTTGTTGAATCATTCCATGGTTGTTTTGCAAGGCAATCGCCTTTTGCATCAGCATTTTTGGAATGGCATGACAGCAGCTTCGACACATCTTGACATGTCGGTGACTAAGTCGTTCACGGCGAGCCTTGCGGGGATCGCGGTGTCTGAAGGATTACTCGACATGTCACGGCCGGTCGAAGCTTATTTGCCGGATTTCATTGGAACGGCGTTCGAAGGTGTGTCGGTTCAGAACGTAGCAGATATGAACTCTGGCCTGGATATACCCACGCCGCCGTTCATGTCCTGGGACCCAGGACTGACCCAATCCCAGGAATGGAATGGGCCGAACGACAGTGGTCTCTTTGGCATAGATACCTACCTGAAGACCATCAGCGCGCGAAAATTCGAACCTGGAACGCATTATCAGTATCAGGATCCGAATACCGAAATGCTCGGGTTGATTACGAATGCCGTGACCGGAATAGGCCTTGCGGACTATTTTCAGGAAAAAATCTGGTCTCGATTGGGTGCCGAAGGCCCAGCCTTCTGGATGGCAGATCCAGCCGGTTATCCCGTCGCATCCGGCGGTCTTAATTTAAGGACGCGGGATCTGGCGCACTTCGGCCGGTTGTTTCTCAATGGCGGACGCAATCATCTTGGTGAGCAAGTTGTCCCGGAGCCTTTCATTGAAGCGATCTGGAATGGCAACGACAGAGCCCGAGCCGCTTGGAAAACCGGGAAGGAAGCTGCGTTGGCCCCTAATGGTTGGTACAAAGATCAGATCCGTGTTCTAAACATTAAAGGCTACAAGATCATGGTTTTTGTAGGCATCCATGGCCAGGTTCTTGTCATGGATCGGCAAAATGACGCTGTTATCGCAATGAATGGCGGGTATCCCCAAACCGAAACTTGGCGGATGAATACGCTGTTGTTTGATCAAATCGTACCAGCCATTTTGGAAGCCGTTCAACGACTTGATTGAGCTGCCTCCCGCACCAGATCGGCAATCTCCGTCAGTTGGCTTGCGAGCGGGCTGGATTTGCGCCAAACCATGCCGAGGGTGCGGGCTGGCTCCGGCGGCTCAAAACGGCTGACCGCGACGTCGGCCGACCGCGTTTCGACCGGAACTGCCATTTCCGGAATGAAGGTAACGCCCATCCCGGCATTGACCATCTGAACCAGTGTCGACAAAGAGCTGGCGTCGAGCACCTCCCGCGGACGCCCAGCCTGAATGTCGCAAAAGGAGAGGGCCTGGTCGCGAAAACAGTGGCCTTCTTCTAACAGCAAAAGCCGCATCTCCTTGAGGCTGTCCGCGCAAGGCACCGGAAGATTGGCCTCACTGCCTGGCCGGACAAGCACGAAATTCTCTTCAAATAGCGGCGTTTCTGCAAGCCCTGTTTCGGAGACGGGCAAGGCCAGGATCGCTGTATCAAGCCGGCCGTCATTCAGTTCCTGAACAAGCTTAGGTGTCACGGTCTCACGCACATGGATATCCAGACCCGGATAGCGCGCTGTCAGGCGGCTGACGACCTGTGGCAACAAATACGGCGCGACTGTTGGAATGACGCCAATCCGCAGCCGGCCTTCCAACGTTTCCTTCGAAGCTCGCGCAAGATCTCCGAGCTCGTCCGCTGAGCGCAGGATCGCTCTTGCCCGTTCCACCGCCTCCTCACCAAATCCGGTGAGAGACACCTGGCGGGCCGAACGTTCAAACAACGGCGCGCCCAAAACCTCCTCCAATTCCTTGATCTGCATGGACAGCGCTGGCTGGGAAATGGCGCAGTCTTCTGCCGCCCGGCCGAAGTGGCCGTGGCGGGCGAGGGCTTCAAAATAGCGGAGCTGTTTGAGGGTGATGTTTATCATCAGAAAAACTTATCATCATTATTAGAAAATACAACTTCTCCTGATTGAGCTGCCTTGCTAGTTTAGAACCGTTCTGACATGGATCCCAAAAATAATTGGTCGACCTTGTACTCAGACAACTGGAATTTCGATGCGTGACCGCCAATTTAGGTCATGCAGATATTTTGATGGCAGATGCCACAGGGAGATACTCATGGACGCAAAAGTGGACAATGGCGGCGGTTGCCCGGTCATGCACGGCAGCTTGACCGAGACCGGCAAGACCGTCACGGATTGGTGGCCGAAGACCCTTAACCTGGACATCCTTCATCAGCACGATACCAAGTCCAACCCACTGGGCGAAGACTATGACTATCAGGAAGAGTTGAAGAGCCTCGACTTCGGCGCGCTGAAAGAAGACATGAAGGCGCTCTTGGTCGACAGTCAGGACTGGTGGCCGGCTGACTTTGGCCATTACGGCGGTCTGATGATCCGCCTTGCGTGGCACTCTGCCGGGTCCTACCGGATTGCTGATGGCCGCGGTGGTGGTGCTGGCGGCAACATCCGCTTTGCGCCTTTGAACTCCTGGCCGGACAACGGCAACCTCGACAAGGCGCGCCGTCTTCTTTGGCCGCTGAAGAAAAAATACGGCAACAAGATTTCCTGGGCGGACCTGATCCTCTTCGCCGGGACCGTTGCGTATGAATCCATGGGCCTGAAAACCTATGGGTTCTCCTTCGGCCGGGAAGACATCTGGCATCCGGAAAAGGACGTTTACTGGGGTGCCGAAAAAGAGTGGCTCGCACCAAGCGAAGAGCGCTACGACAACCTGGATGATCCGTCCACGCTGGAAAACCCGCTGGCCGCGGTCCACATGGGCCTCATCTACGTCAACCCGGAAGGTGTCAATGGCCAGCCGGACCCGCTGAAAACCGCAGCGCAGGTCCGCGAGACCTTTGGCCGGATGGCCATGAACGACGAAGAAACCGCAGCCCTGACCGCCGGTGGCCACACTGTCGGTAAGGCGCACGGCAACGGCGACGCTGAAGCGCTTGGTCCGGAGCCGGAAGGCGGAGATGTCGCTGATCAGGGCTTCGGCTGGATGAACCCGAACATGAAAGGCGTCGCTTCGAACGCTGTCACGTCTGGTATCGAAGGCGCTTGGACTACTAACCCGACCGTCTTCGACATGGGCTATTTCGAGCTTCTCTTCGGCTACGAGTGGGAACTCACCAAGAGCCCGGCAGGCGCCAACCAATGGCAGCCGGTCGATATCAAGGAAGAGCACATGCCGGTCGACGCGTCGGATCCGTCCGTGCGCCGCATGCCGATGATGACCGATGCCGACATGGCCATGAAGATGGACCCAGCCTACCGCGCCATCTGTGAAAAGTTCATGGCCGATCCGGACTACTTCAAGCAAACCTTCGCACGCGCCTGGTTCAAGCTGACCCACCGCGACATGGGCCCGAATGTCCGCTACATCGGCCCGGATGCACCGGAAGAAGAGCTGATCTGGCAGGACCCGGTTCCGTTCGGTCCGTTCAACTACGACATCGGCGGTTTGAAAGCTGCGATTGCCGCAACGGAACTGAGCGTTTCCGAACTGGTTTCAACGGCATGGGACAGCGCCCGCACGTTCCGTCAGTCGGACCTGCGCGGCGGGGCCAACGGCGCGCGCATCCGTCTTGCTCCGCAAAAGGATTGGGAAGGCAACGAGCCTGCCCGCCTTGCAAAGGTTCTGGGTGTTCTGGAACCGCTGGCCGAGAAGTTTGGTGCCTCTGTTGCAGACACCATCGTTCTGGGCGGCAACGTCGGTATCGAGAAGGCTGCCAAAGCTGCCGGGTTCGACATCGAAGTGCCGTTCGAGCCGGGCCGCGGCGATGCCATCGACGAGATGACCGATGCGGATTCCTTTGAACCGCTCGAGCCGATCCATGATGGGTTCCGCAACTGGGTCAAAGAGAACTATGCGGTTGCAACTGAAGAGCTCTTGCTTGACCGCGCCCAGCTGCTGGGTCTAACTGGACCGGAAATGACGGTTCTGGTCGGTGGCATGCGTGCGCTCGGCACCAACTATGGTGGAGCCAAGCATGGCGTCTTCACCGACCGGGAAGGCGCTCTGACGACAGACTTCTTCGTCAACCTGACCGACATGGGCAACAGCTGGATCCATACAGGTGATGGCCAGTACGACATCCGCGACCGCAAGACCGGAACCACCAAGTGGACCGCATCCCGTGTGGATCTGGTCTTCGGCTCCAACTCCATCCTGCGGGCCTACGCTGAAGTCTACGCCCAGGACGACAGCCACGAGAAGTTCGTCTTCGACTTCGTGGAAGCCTGGAACAAGGTCATAAACGCGGACCGGTTTGAGCTGTCTTAAGCCAACCGTCTGACTGAAACGAGTGTGAGCGCCCCGGACCCAGTCCGGGGCGTTCCGTTTTTTGATGGGCAATTCACCCCCATCCGCACTAACCCTGATCCAAGGCGAATTTCATAGTTTCGTCACACCCTCTATGTTGCACTGCGATAAAGTGGTGTAGGTTACGCATTGCGACGCGTGATCTGCCGTGTCTGTCCGGTAAAAGTCCGGGGCAGGCCCTTTTTCAGGAGCCGTGCATTCATGTTCGATTTAACTGGTCAAAAAGCCCTCGTCGTCGGGGTAGCGAATGATCAATCCATTGCATACGGCTGCGCCAAGGCCTTCAAGGCACAGGGTGCGGATTTGGCTATCACCTATTTGAATGAAAAGGCGGAGCCGTTTGTCCGCCCGCTGGCTGAAGAGCTGGGCGCTGACATCATCATGCAGCTGGATGTGCGCAGCGAAGACCAGCAGGACGCCCTGTTCGATGAGATTTCTAAAAAGTGGGGCCAGCTCGATACGATCCTGCATTCCATTGCCTTTTCAAAAAAGGAAGATTTGCATGGCCGGGTGATTGACTGCTCTGCGGACGGGTTTGGGCTGGCGATGGATATCTCCGTTCACTCGTTCCTGCGCTTGATCCGCCGGGCAGAACCTTTGATGCCTCATGGCGGGACGTGCATGACGGTCTCTTTCATGGGGGCTCAGAAAGTCGTCGACAACTACGGCGTTATGGGACCGGTCAAGGCCGCGCTGGAAGCCGCAGTCAGGTATGCGGCATCGGAACTCGGACCCAAAGGTATCTCCGTGCACGCGCTTTCGCCTGGACCATTGAAAACACGGGCAGCGTCCGGAATTGCCGAGTTTGACGAACTCTTGGACGACGCTGCCAAGCGTGCGCCGACCCACCATCTTGCGACCATCGAGGATACCGGGGCTTATGCCGCGTTCCTTGCGAGCCGCGAAGCGTTTAATGTAACCGGCGGTGTTCATCCCATCGACGGCGGTTACAGCATTATCGGATAGGAGGTTCTCATGAAGGACATTTTTGACGCGTTTGAAAAAGGCCAGAACGAGTTCCTGAACTCCTTGAACGACGCCACGGCCTGGGGACCTTCCGAGCGGTTTACGGCACTGCAGGCTCAAGGAACCGAGCTCTCCAATCTTGCCGAGCTGATGGGGCGCGGCCTTTCCAAACATTTTGAGAAGATCACTGCGGATCATAAGGGCCGCTGGCAGCTGGGCCTCGCCGATATGGGTAAGGCGGTTGAAGATCTTACCGATGCCCAGCGGGACGGAACGCTGTTCGATGCCTGGCAGTCCTATTGGAAGGATGCGGCACAGCGTGCCGTGCTGACCATGGACGTGTTGCGCCAGCGCGGTGACATCTTTCTGGAGCACGAAGAAGCGGGATGCCCGCCAGTCCTGATCTACGATTATGACGTGGTCATGGATGGCGCAGATCTGCCGCGGCCGTGCTGTTATCAGCTCCTCCGGATAAAAGCGCCTGAAGATGGCGAACACCGCGAAATGAAACCCTGGAAGCGGCCTTATGTGATCATTGATCCGCGGGCCGGTCACGGGGCTGGCATTGGCGGTTTCAAGCCGGACAGTCAGGTTGGTGTTGCCCTGCGTGACGGCCATCCGGTCTATTTCATTGCCTTCAAACGCATGCCGGAAAAGGGCCAGACGCTGGCCGATGTGACCCATGCCGAAGCGGCCTTCGTCCGCCGCATCATGGAAGAGCACCCGGACGCGCCGAACCCGATCATCACCGGCAACTGCCAGGGTGGCTGGGCCACCTTGCTGCTTGCCGCGACCAATCCGGATTTGACAGGGCCGATCGTCTTGAACGGAGCGCCGGTTTCAACCTGGGCCGGGCGGGTCGGAGAAAACCCGATGCGTTACAATGGCGGCATTCTGGGTGGCACCTACAATGCCATGTTCTACTCAGATCTGGGGCACGGCGTCTTCGACGGCGCCGACATCGTCCAGAATTTCGAGATGCTGAACCCGGCGCGAAACTACTTCGGCAAGTATTACGACCTTTATTCCAAGGTCGACACCGAGCCGCATAGGTTCCTGGAATTCGAGCGCTGGTGGGGAGGCTATTTCCTCCTCAATGAAGCGGAAATGAAGTGGATCGTCGAACAGCTCTTTGTTGGCAACAGACTGTCCAAAAACGAGGCCCAGCTGGAACCGGGCCGCAACATTGACATCAAGCAGATCCGCGCGCCGATCATCGCCTTTGCAAGCTTTGGCGACAACATCACCCCGCCGCAACAGGCTTTGAACTGGATCATCGACACCTACTCGGACGAGCGCGAGATCGCGATCCGGGGCCAGCGCATCATTTACATGGTGCATGACCAGGTGGGTCACCTTGGCATCTTTGTGTCCTCAAAGATCGCGAAAAAGGAGCACACCGAGGTCACCTCGACACTCAAGACCATCGAAGCGCTCGCACCGGGTCTTTATGAAATGAAGATCGACGACTATGAGGGTGGCCTCATGGAGCGCGAATTCACAGTGTCCTTCCACGAACGCAAGATGGAAGACCTGATGAAGATAGACGATGGCCGCGACGACGAAATTCCGTTTGCAGCAGTGGCCAGAGCCTCTGAACAGCAGGCTGAATTCTATGATGTGGCAGTGCGCCCATTCGTCCAGGCAGGAGTGACCGAGCAAAGTGCCGAATTGCGCCGCAAAACCCATCCTTTGCGGGTTCAGCGCGCGATGATGTCGAGCCTCAATCCAATGTTTGGCGGTTTGCCAGGCATGGCGGAACGGGTCAAAGAGGATCGGACGCCTGCGGACGCAAACAATCCGTTCTCTGAAATGGAGCGGGTCAGTGCTGCCATGATCGAACAGTCTCTGGATCTCTTCCGGGATCTCAGGGACACCTGGTATGAAAATCTCTTTTACACGGTGTGGGGCTCGCCCTACATGCGCTGGTTCGGCCGGACGCATCAGCCGGGCCGCACGTTAAAACGCAAGGAAGACTTGCGCAGCCTGCCGCCGGTGCAAGCCGCGCTCATGCACATCGAGGAAGGCGGTTTCTGCGAGGCGGTGATCCGGATGCTGATCCTTCTGGCCGACAGCCGCGGCAATGTCCGCCGCGACCGGCTCGAACGCTCCGCACGGGTTTTGACCCAGGACGAGCCGTTCAAGTGGCTGTCACCGGATGCGCGCAGCTTCATGCTGCAGGAACAAACGCTGATTGTGGAATTTGCCCGCGAGCAGGCGATCGAAAGCCTGCCGAAACTGCTGAAGACCAAGGAAGACCGCGAAATGGCCTCCAAGGTCGTGCGTTACATCCCGGGCGCCATCGACGAGATGACGCCGCACACCCTGGAAATGGTTCAGACTTTCCAAAGTGTGCTGGGTCTGCCGCCCGTCTCCGAAGACATCACGTCCGATCCGCTGGTCTCCAGTGAAGCAGGTGCGCCGGATGCAGACGGCGACACACCGAAAGTGACGGAGAAGGCAGCGTCCGCGAGCCCTGCGCCGCAAAAGGCCTCCGCGCCCAAACGGGCTGCGAGAAAGGCTCCGGCGAAACCCGCCGCTGCACGTAAACCTGCTCCCCGGAAGCCGCGCAGGACCGCCGGTAAAAAAGAGGAACCAGCTGAATAGTCTGGCCTTCTTCTCGCACCAGTGCTTCAAAAGCATGTTGAGGGATCGGTTTCTTACCCGATCTCTCGGCTGCTCCTCAAATCCTTGTAGAACACGGTCGTGGCATCAAGGTCGCCGTGGCTGCCATAGGCGTAGTCCGGTATGATGCCGACTTTCTGATAGCCGCAGGTCGGGTAAAGATGTTCTGCCCGGTCGCCCGTGACCGTATCAAGCACGAGCAGCCAGCGCCCCAGCGAGAGCGCCAGATTATCAATCGCTGCCATGAGGTTCCGGGCAATGCCTTTCCGCCGATGGTCCGGATGGACCATGAGTTTTGCCACTTCCGCCCGATGCGGGCCGTTGTCCTGCGGAGCAAGGCACAGCATCACCACACCGGCAATGTTGTTTTCTTCGCGCGCAATGATCATGTATGCCGCGCCACGTGCCATATCATCAAGGCGAGAACGCCAAAACTGATCGGCTTTCTCTGAGCTTAATGGAAGGATGAAGCCGATCCCGGCGCCATCTTCGACACAGTTTTTCAGAAGTGCGCCAAGGTCTGAGAGAACCGCATTCGCATCTTCTGCTGTGAGCAAATGAAGGGGCGCGTCCGGTATAAACTGCGGCATGGTTTGTTCTGATCTTTTGGGCGTGTCTTCTGTCATGGGGTAATCACCGTCAGGAGATAACGTGCCGGCTCGGAGCCGGTCGCGTGATAGGCATTGGGGGTGTTCAGCCGGAAACGGAGACAGTCACCCGGGGCGAGGTCATGCCGTGTGTCCCCAAGGGTAACAGTGAGCGCACCGGACAGAAGAACAAGGTGATGCTCAAGATCGGAAAGGGGCGGGGCCGCATAGGAAATGATGGCGCCGGCTGGAAGCGTGCCTTCAATGACGCTGCCCCGGAAGCCGGAGATCGCTGGAGACACACTGCGCCGCTGAAACCCGGTTTCCGGATCTCTCCAGACTGGTTGGTCGGTGTGTGCAAGCTTTGCATCATGTGCCGCTGCACCGAAGCCAAAAAGATCAGCAACAGATACGCCAAACGCGGTCGCCAAGCGCCCAAGTGCAGCTGCGGTCGGACTGGTGTCGCTCCGCTCAATACGGGAAAGGGTTGCTCGGCTGATGCCGGATTTTTCTGCCAACTCGTCCAGCGACAATCCCTTCGCCTTGCGCAGGCCAACTAGGCGTTGTGCGAGATCCTGATCGTTCATACCGTTTCCTCAATAATGAGAATATTCCCATATATGAGAAATACTGGGCGCGCCACCAAAAAAAGCCAATGCGCTGGAGTGGCGCATTGGCTGCATGTCGATTTCACAGTTGATTGAGGCAGGTGCAGTCTTTGGCTTAGAACATGTCTTCGGCTGTTGTCAGACCAAGAACCATCCAGTCCTGCATCCCGCCGCGGTAGTAAAAGATCTTTGCGACTGGATATCCCTCTCGGGCCATGGCCTTGATCGCCACGGGGCTTTGTGGACAGGCCGGGCCATTGCAGAAGGCGATGACGTTTTCTGCCGCAGCGCACTCCCAAGCGCCTTGTTCGCCCTCGCAGCCGAGTTCATCAAGACGCATGGCGACTTCCGTGTAAGGGATATGAATGCTGCCCGGGATCGTTGCTTGCGTGCGCCACTCCATTGTCCGCATATCAACGACCTTTGCGGTCCCGGACTTCAAGGCTTCGATGACTTCAAGCTCGCCGACTGGTGTCACGCCCGGAAGCGGAACCATCGGCTGCAGGACGCCGCCAATAAGGGCCGCTTCCGTTTTGGAGCGGGTAATATCGACCGCGCCCTCTTCGGTTTGGATCGTGACGACTGTATCGTCGCCGGAAATCTTCAGATCGCCTTCCGCGAATGCTGTGCCGTTTCCGGTCAGTGCCAGCATCAAAAACGCAGCTGACACAGATAGAAAACTCTTGCGCATAAAATCCTCCCGTTTCCGTATCGAACGGACATACTTTAACATATGCATATTTTTGAATATTTTTAGCATAGACGCAAGCACCAAAGAAAAACCGGGCACCTTTTGGTGCCCGGCTTGGCCTTGTCTCAAGTCGGGTCTCAGATGCGCGAGAAGACTGCGCTGGCGTTCACTCCGCCGAAGCCGAAACCGTTGGTCAGGACGTGGTCGACCTGGCGGCTGATGGCCTTGTCCGGCACCAGTTCAAACTTGGTCATTGCGTCATCCGGATCGACCAGGTTGCGGGACGGAGGCAGCTGACCGGTTGTCAGCGCCTTCACGCAAGCAATGGCCTCTACCGCACCTGCTGCGCCCAAGAGATGGCCGAACATCGATTTGGAGGACGATACGGCAAGATCCTTGCCGCGGCCTTCAAACACGGTGTTCAGCGAGGCGACTTCTGCGGCATCACCAACCGGTGTCGATGTGGAGTGGGCATTGACATACCCAATGTCCGAGGAGGTCAGATTGGCTGCGGCAAGAGCTTGCTCCATGGCGCGCAAGCCGCCTTCTCCATCCGGTGGGGAGGCCGTAACGTGATAGGCGTCTGCTGCGGTTCCATAGCCCGCCAGCTCCACAAGGATGTTGGCGCCGCGGGCTTTGGCGTGCTCATAGTCCTCCAGCACCAGAATACCGGCGCCTTCCCCCATGATGAAACCATCCCGATCCTGATCGAACGGCCGGGACGCGTGTTCGGGATCGTCGTTGCGCTTGGAGGACATCGCCTTGGCTGCGCAAAAACCGGCATAGGACACGCGATCAATACAGGCTTCCGTGCCGCCTGCGATCATCACATCTGCCTCGCCGGCCCGGATGATGCGCGCTGCATCCCCAAGAGCCTGAAGGCTGGCAGCGCATGCGGTTACCGGCGCACCGATCGGTCCTTTCAAGCCATGGCGTATCGACACCTGGCCGGCCGCCAGGTTCGCCAGAAACGAGGGGACGAGGAAAGGTGAGGCGCGGCGTGGGCCTTTTTCATCTACAAGGCGCGTTCCGCCGGTCATGGCCGGAAATCCACCAACACCTGTTCCGATGATGATGCCCGTCCGTGTCTTTTGCAGGTCGGTTTCCGGTGCCCAGCCGGCTTGCGCAAGAGCTTCTCCGGTCGCCGCAAGGGCAAAGTGAATGAAGCGGTCCGTACGCCGTTGTTCGCGGGCGTCCAGTGCCGCATCAACATCAAAACCGAATTCGTCTTCATCAATTGAAGGAACTTCCCCGGCGATCTGACAGGCGAGATCACTGGCATCGAATTTCGTGATCCGCCGGATACCATTAGCGCCTTCGATTATGCGCGACCAGAATCCATCGACACCGGTTCCAATAGGGGACACGACACCCAATCCCGTTACGACCACTCGTCTCATTGCGCTCTCCTGTAGTTCCATAGTTTTGTGTAATTACACTTTTGAAATCGACTTGAACCAAATCCCGAGGATATTGGCAGTTGTTTCGGTTAGAGTTGTGACAGGCGTTTCATCAGCCGGACGGAAGTCAAAAAGTCTTCTTCTCCGAGCAGATCCTTGACATGCTCCTGGGCATCGCGCCAAAGCGGGAGGGCATTTTCAATCAACAAGTTGCCTTGCTCTGTGATGCTGAAGGCCTTGCCCCTGGCATCGGCGGCAGGCCGGGAGATCAGAAATCCCTTTTTTTCCAAGAGTGCCACGTTCCGGACCAAAGTGGTGCGTTCCATGGAAAGGCGTTCGGCCAGCTCTGCTGTGGTCGCGCCGTCGTGCTCCCGAACTGTTACCAGAACGGAAAACTGACCCGATGTGAATCCCGCCTTCCGGGCCATCTGATCATAATAGCGGCTGACCGCGCGCGCAGCTTTGCGGGCGTTGGTCAACACGCACAAGGAAAAGTCATCGTCGGACATTTGTCTTTAATGTGCAATTGCACAGTTTTTGTCAAGCGCTCAAGTTTCGTGATTTCGACGCCCGACGTCATCAGCGGTTTGCGAAATTGGTGCAAATGGTTATCGTCATCAGCGATGTTATTTTTAAGGAGGTTCCGATGAGCGATGCAGTTCAGTCACTTGAAGACATGAAAACCAAGATCCAGGAAAACTGGGGCTGGTTTCTGGCGTTGGGGATCGCGCTCGTTCTCGGAGGCATGATCCTGATCGCCGCTCCGCTGGCAACTTCGATTGCGGTCACGATCCTGATTGCAGCTGTCCTGTTTGTCGGCGGCCTCGTCCAGATCTATCAAGTCTTCAAGACTCAGGGCACGGCCGCATTCATCTGGAACATGATCACAGGCGTCATTGCGGTAATCGGCGGCGTTGTCATCTATGTGAACCCGCTCGCCGGGACACTTGCGCTGACACTTGTCATTGCAGCGATTTTTGCAGCCCAGGGCATCAGCCAGATTGTCATGGCTTTCAAGCTCAAGCCGCATGATGGCTGGGTGTGGGTGTTGATTGCCGGTGTTGTGTCACTGGCGGCTGGAGTCATGATCTGGATGGACCTGCCGGGCTCGGCCGCTTGGGCGCTTGGGCTGATCGCAGGTATCTCCGTGTTGATCAATGGCTGGAGTTACATCGCTATTGCTTTGGCGGCGCGGGCCTCCAAATCCTGAAGCAACTTGCGGATATCACAGGTTAACAGCTTCGCCCGGCAAAATATGTCTTGCCGGGCGAGTGCTTTGATGTAGCTTGAAGCGGATTGAAATCGCAGGCCAAGCCTGCAAGACGGCTTTGAACGATGATTGCAGTTGTTGGGCGGATGCCCGGACAGCCTCATAACAAAGCGCACTGGTGGTGGCCGCCCCCCGCCAGCCAATGACGTTTGTGCGGCCGATGCCGCAGCTCTGATTTCTATACAACGTCAGTGGACAACACTCATGACATCGATCACCTTACGCGGCAGCGACCGCGTTCTCAATGTTGCCTGGGCGGACGGCACCAGCGCCGACTTCCCCTTTCTCTGGCTCCGGGACAATTGCCCGAGCGGCTTTCACCCGCAAACTCACGAGCGGGAATTCGATCTCACCAGTATTCCGGAAACGCTTGGAATTCTCTCCGCTGAACTCGATGGCGAAGCCATCCGGATTAAATGGGACGGGGAAAAGCACCAGAGCCGGTTTGACGCTAATTGGCTTAAGGCTCACCGGCCCGGAGTTGGCCTGAATGACCCGGCGAACATTCCGCCGACCTTGTGGCGCGGCGATTTCCAACCGGCCAGCCTGCCAAGGATCAGTGCCGCTGATCTGATGAACGATGATAAGGCCCTGCTGGGGTTCTTGATCGAGACGAAGAAGACTGGTCTTGCCATCGTTGATGGTATGGCGGATGACCGGGAAGCTGGTATGGCTGCAGCCAAGCGGATTGGCTTTCTCAGGGAAACCAATTTCGGCGTGACGTTTGAAGTCCGGTCCATGCCGAACCCGAACAATCTTGCCTACACCTCACACGCTTTGCCGCTGCATACCGATCTGGCAAATCAGGAGTTGCCACCAGGCTTTCAGTTCCTGCATTGCCTTGCCAACGACGCGGAAGGCGGCGGGTCCACCTTCTGCGACGGCTTCGCCATTGCCGAAGATCTGCGCCAGAACGATCCGGAGGCCTTTGAACTCTTGTCAAAAACGCCTGTTCCGTTCCGGTTTCATGATGACAGCTATGACATTCGCCGCCATCAGACGGTGATCGATCTGGATGCCTTTGGCAATTTGCAGGAGCTTCATTTCAATGCCCATTTGGCGGGAGTTTTCGATCTGCCGGCTGACACAATGGAAGCCTACTACCGGGCATACCGGAAGATCATGCAGATGACCCGTTCAAGCGACTATGTCATCACCACGCGCCTTGAAGGCGGGGAAATGGTGATCTTCGACAATCGCCGGGTGCTTCATGGCCGGGCTTCGTTCGATCCCAATACCGGTTACCGGCATCTGCGCGGTTGCTACGTTGATCGGGGCGAATTCGACAGCCGGATCCGGGTCTTGAGCCGGTAAGCCGACAGTTGCCGTCCCGGCCGCAGCACCGGGACCACCTGAACAGCTGGCTCCGGATCAAGTCCGGGGCCGCACCGTTGGTTCAAGAAAAGATCAGTGCCTTGTCGTCTTCGGACAGGATTTTCCACTGACCTTCGTCAACACCTTCAAGGGTGAGGGCACCAATCCGGCTGCGGGCAAGATCTGTGACATGATTGCCCGTGGCAGCGAACATGCGGCGGACCTGATGATAGCGGCCTTCATGCAAGGTGAGGCGCGCGTGTGTCTCGTCAAGCACGTCCAACTCGGCCGGTTTCAAAGGCTTCTGCTCGTTCTCCAGTATCATCTCGCCGGAGGCGAACAATGCGGCTTCGCTGCCGTTCATGGGCCGGTCGAGCGTGACCTCATAGACCTTTGGAACATTCGATTTGGGCGAGATAACCTGGTGCAAAAATGTGCCGTCGTCCGTGAACAGCAAGGCGCCGGATGTTTCCTTGTCCAGACGGCCGATGGTCGAGAGCACGGGTTTGCGCATCCGGAACCGATCGGGCAAAAGATCATAGACCAGACGTCCCTGGTCCTTTGTTGAGCAAACGTAGCCGAGCGGTTTGTTCATCAAAATGACGACGCCATGCGCCGGGTCGAGCGGCTCATCATCGAAGAGAATGTCTTCGTGATCCGTCTTCGCGTCGGCCTTCAGCTGGTTGCCCTTCCTGTCGGTCACCCAGCCATGGCGGATCGCCTGCTGCATTTCCTTCCGGCTGCCGTAGCCAAGGTTGGCGAGGAGCTTGACCAGTCTCATCTTACTTGCCTCCCTTGCCCTTGGTGGCCTTGATCACCTTGTAGCCGCCGGCATCGGCGAGCATTTCGACGCGGTCGAACACGTCGCCGAGCGTGCGCTCGTAGGGCAGGTGCCGATTGGCCACCAGATAAAACGCTCCCCCGGAGCGCAGACCCTGCGCAGCTGCCCGGATAAAGCCTTGACCGACATCCGCACGGTCAGCCTTGCCCGACTGATGGAAAGGGGGATTGGACACCAGAAAATCGTACGGCCCCTCAATGCCTTTTGTGACATCGGACCAGATGCCTGTCATCGCCTTCTTGCCCTTGAATGACGCAAGGTTTTGTTCCGCCAGATCCAAAGCGCGTTTCTCCGCCTCATAAAGATCGAGGACGGCGACCTTTGGTGCCTTTTCCAGAACCTGTCGGGAAAGGTAACCAAAGCCCGCGCCGAGATCTGCGCCGCGACCGCTCAAACTGTCGGGGAGGTTCTCGGCCAAAAGCCTGGACGCCGGATCGATGCGGTCCCAGGCAAAAACGCCCGGCCGGCTGATGTAAGTACCATCGAGAACAGGCCGCGGGGCATCCAGACCCGACCAATCTGTCATCAGCGCAGTGTCGAAGCTGTTCGCATCAACAGGGGCCCAGACAACACGGCACTTGTTCTTCGAGAGCTTGTCAGCACTGCCGAAAAGTGCCGAAAAGTCCTGCTCCAGCGTTTTCGCGCCTTCCGTATTGGGCGCGCAAGCGATGACGGTGCCACCGGGCTTCGTCTTGGTGGCCGCCCGGGCGAGCAGGGCCCTTGCTTCCTGCCTCTGACGGCCGGGCAGAACGAGGACGGCATCAAAGCCATCTTCATTCGTTTCCGGCTCCACCTTGAACCCGGCTTTTTGAAGGGCATCGCGATCCGGTGCGAAGCTTTGCTCACACATGACCTCATGTGGCTCCAGATCTTTCAGCGGGCGTCCTGCACGGGCGCGGAGCACAAGGATCCGCGCGCGGTCCGGCAATTCCACATCTTTGGATGAGATTGGCAGCACCAGTGTTTCAAGAGCAGGATCGGACATAAGCGGCCTTTGCGAAGAATATCATAGCGCGCTCATACTCCCAGGTGGCGGCTCCGTCAAAAGGCTGCATCGTTTTTAAAAGGTTTTCCGTCGACCAAAAGGCGCAGCGGCAGGGATCGTCCATCTTCAGTCACGGCCACCACCAGATTGACCCGCTCCGTATCCAGGTCCTCGATGATGAGGCCGTCGCCTTCGGGCAAGAAGAACGCATCTATGCCGTAGTCGATGCGAATGTCGCTGCCGCCGACGGACCGGACGGTCCCGGCCATGGCGGCAGTACCGGAAGGATCAGCTTCCTTGCCAACAGCGGTAGCGCGCATAAGGCCGTCGGTTCCGGGCTCCAGACGGACATAGACCCGATCTCCGTCCTTGACCTCGTTTGCGCCGGGCAAATCAACGGACACACGGGCGATGGCCAAGTTGATGATCACATAATCGCCGCGCAGAAGGTCTCGCGGATCAACCGGGACCAGAGCCAGGGTCACCTCCTTGCCGCTCATCTGAACATCGAGACGGTCGATCAGAGGGAGAGCAATGAGGGTCAGCTGCACAAGTGCAATCAAGCCCCACTTCAAGAAAGGAGACAGTTTCCGTGAGCGGGTGGTTGGCTGTTGCTCGAGTGCTTCGGTGGTCATGACGAAGCCTCCGCTTTGTTTGCCGGTCCGGACTTGCGTTTGAACAAACGGGCCAGCCAGAGTGCCATGCCAAGAAGCACAAGGCCGGCAATCAGGAAAAAGACCGATTGCCCCAAAAGAGATCCGATGGTGACCTGAAGCAGCCAAAGTCCGACGCCAGTCAACGCAAGATAGGCACAGAGCATCCAGAAGCGGTTGTTGAACCAGGTCCCAAGGGTGCAAAGACCGATCAATGAGGCGAGGGCGAGGGCCGACACCAACAATACGTTTTCGACAACCAAGGGCGCCAGACAGGTCAGCAAGCCCAGCCCGACGGCGGCGAAAAGGGCAAGGGCCTTTTCCGTCTTGAACGACATCACAAGGCCAATGACACACAGCGCAACCGCTGACAGCAGGGGCAGTGCGACCGGCAGCGAGAAGACCCGCATCAGCGGAACACCGTCATCAAACTCCTGAACTGCAATCAGGCTGACGAACACAAGTGCGCACAGCATCATGAAGCCGATGTCCTGAAGGGCGCGCAGCATAAGCCAGTGCGCATGCGTCTTGACCGGTTTGTAGCTCGACCATTTCACATAAAGATCGCCAATCGGGCCAAGTTGGATCATGGTCGCGAACAGGCCGCCAAACCCTGCAAGGATCATGGCGCCAACAGCATCATCTCCACCCGGCATCCGGTCGGCCACTTCTCCAAACCAGCGTCCGTAAGTAACGAGCAAGACAGCAATCGCTGCAAACCGGCTGAGCCGGGCGGGGTGGAAGAAGGGATGCAGGAAAATCGCGGCTAGAAACACGATGCTGATCACGACGTCCGCCCCGCCTGCGTGCTCTGTAAACACCCTCGATGATTGCCAGGTAACAGCGGCAATTGCGGCCACCGTCAGAGAGGTGACGGATCCCGACAGCCAGGCCGCTGCAAGGGCGCCCATGCAAACCAGGAACGCGCCCCCGGACCAATCGGCGGGCATATGGAAAATCTGTCCGACCAGCGCCATCCCGCCGACAAACACCAAGGTGGCAAAACCCGTCGCCAAATCCGAAAGACCTTTCTTGCCGGCCCGGGAGGCGAGGGCTGCCAGAAGGTGCGCGCCAAGGATCAAGGCGGCAATGCCGGCCAGCTTGACAGCCTTCGGGATTGCACCCCAATTCGCGGCAATAAAGGCAAACAACGCCAACGCTACGCAGACGACACCAATACCGGCAAGGGCCATCGGCAGTCTTGAGCGGCCGTCGTCTTGATCCTGGTCGTCCAGAATGGCTGCTGCGCCTTCCGGGGTCAGCCAGCCTTTGCCGACCCATGTCTCCAGATCGTCCCGCAGCCGTTTCTTGTAGGCCCAATCGAACATTGCCACTCCGCAAAATTGCCGTGTCACTTGTCTTTATCTCAGCTGGCCCGCTCCTGCCAGCCTTGCGTCATGCACCCGGATATCCGCGTGTCCTGACCGCTTGGTCTAATTATCGCGCGGATATTCTGAGCACCTGACGACGCTCCCTATGATCTGTTTTGGCTTATCTTGAGGCCAAATGAAGGCTGGCAGCCAACGGAAAGCCAGCAAACTCAGTCACTTGTTGTCCTGGAAACCCGCAGCAAAACTATTGGGCACGCCCTGCGTAGATGATGAGCAGTCGAAAGTACTGCTTGATTTTTGAGCATATTGATTTCAACGTCATCGAAACCTTCTTCAAATGCAGGGGAAAAATATGCGTCTTCTCACAGGGGTGGCCCTCGCTCTGGCCCTAACATCTTCCACGGCTCTTGCAGCGACGGATATCAAGTTCACGCTTGATTGGAAATTCGAAGGACCGGCAGCGCCGTTCTTCATCGCGCTCGACAAAGGGTACTTCGCCGACGAAGATCTGAACGTGACGATCGACACCGGAGCGGGCTCGCGCGAGTCGATCCCGCGTGTTGCGACCGGCACGTACGATATGGGCTTTGGCGACATCAACGCCCTGATCAAGGTGCTGGACGATCAGCCGGATCTTAAGGTGAAAGCCGTCATGATGGCTTATGAAACGCCGCCTTTCGCTGTGATTGGCCGCAAAAGCCAGGGTGTCACGGAAGATCCGAAGTCCCTGGAAGGCAAAACCCTTGGCGCTCCGCCGCCGGATGCGGCCTTCGGCCAATGGCCGGCCTTTGTTGATGTCACAGGCATCGACACCTCCGGCATCACAATTGAAAGCGTCGGTTTCCCGGTGCGCGAGCCGATGCTGGCACAAGGCCAGGTCGATGCGATCTTCGGGTTCTCCTTCTCCTCAGTCATCAACCTGAAAGCCCAAGGGGTTCCGGAAGACGATATCTCCCTGATCCTGATGGGTGAGAATGGTCTGGGTCTTTATGGCAACGTGGTGATCACCAATACGGACTTTGCCGAAGAAAACCCGGAGGCCGTGAAAGGCTTTCTGAAAGCCCTGACCAAAGGCTATCTGGACGCAATTGCCGATCCGGCCGCTGCGATCCCTTACGTCATGAAGCGCAACGAAATTCTCGATGAAGCCGTTGAGATCGAGCGTCTGACCATGGCTGTGGAAGGTTCCATCGCAACACCGGCCGTCAAGGAAAACGGCTTTGGCGGTGTCGATATGGATAAGCTGACGAAATCCATGGAATACCTCCAGGGCTCCATGGGTGTTAGCGCCACGCCTCCGGCACCGGAGCGCGTCTTCGATGCCAGCTATCTGCCGCCCAAAGAAGAGCGCATGCTGAAGTAAGTTTGCCGCTCTACAATGCTATGGCCGCAGCCGACCCGGCTGCGGTCTCCTTCCTTTTCTAGCGGATCATTCAGTGACCGGATTTGTAGATTTAAGAGATGTCCGCCTGACCTATGGCGGCGCAGCGGATGGGACGCTCGCCCTTGATGGGCTCACGATGAGTGTCAAAAAAGGCGAATTCGCTGCCGTTGTCGGCCCATCCGGGTGCGGGAAGTCGACCTTGATGAAACTGGCCACCGGCCTGATCGCGCCGCAGAAGGGCACGATCGAAGTTGCCGGGCACGAAGTGGACGGTCCGGTGTCCGTTGCCGGCATGGCTTTTCAGAACCCGTCCATGCTTCCTTGGCGCTCCACACTTGCAAACGTCATGCTGCCCCTTGAGATCGTGCAGCCGCACAGATCCAAATTCCGCTCTGAAAAGCAGGCCTACACGGCCAAGGCGGAAGCTCTGTTGGATTTGGTCGGCCTGTCAGGCTTTGGCGACAAGTATCCCTGGCAATTGTCTGGCGGCATGCAGCAACGCGCCAATTTGTGCCGGGCACTAATTCATGACCCGGCCCTATTGATGCTGGACGAGCCCTTTGGCGCGCTCGACGCCTTTACGCGTGAAGAGCTTTGGCAGGTCATGCGCGATCTGCACGCGGAGAAAGGTTTCACGACCATTCTTGTCACTCACGACCTCCGCGAGGCGGTGTTCCTTGCAGACAAGGTCTTTGTCATGAGCGCCCGCCCGGGCACGATCATCCGTGAGCGGGAAGTGCCCTTTGACCGTCCGCGTCCAATTGAGCTGACCTATGAGAGCGCTTTCAACGATATTGTTCACGAACTGCGCGATCTGATCGCCGATGCGAGGGCCGCTGCATGACTGACTCTCGTTGGATTACCGCTGCGCCCTGGCTTTGGGCCATCGGTCTGTTTGTTCTCTGGGAAGGGTCCGTTCAGGTTCTCGATATCCCCGTGATCATCCTGCCGGCGCCCTCAGATATCTGGGTGGCAACCGTGAAGTACTGGTCGCCGATCTGGAAGAACTCGGTTCAGACGCTCTATACGACCGTTGTCGGCTTCATCATGGCCGTTGTGGGCGGCATGGCGCTCGGCCTTGCGATCGGTTGGAGCCGGTCGATTTATGCGGGTCTTTACCCGATCATGATCGGTTTCAACTCCATCCCGAAGGTCGCCGTTGTTCCGATCCTCGTCATCTGGTTCGGCATCGGCACCATTCCCGCTGTTCTGACCGCGTTTCTGATCGCCTTCTTCCCGATCGTTGTGAATGTGGCCACCGGTCTGGCAACCATTGAGCCGGAGATGGAGGACGTGTTGCGGGCGTTGGGGGCCAAGAAACATGACATCATGCTGAAGGTTGGTATTCCGCGGGCGATGCCTTACCTGTTCGGCTCTATGAAAGTGGCGATCACGTTGGCCTTCGTCGGATCGGTGATTTCTGAATCCATCGCGGCCAACTCAGGTCTTGGCTACATGATGCAGCTGGCCCAGTCCCAGTTTAACGTACCGCTCGTATGGGCAGGGCTTGTCGCTCTCGCTGTTCTGGGTATTATTATGTACGCACTAATGGCATGGCTGGAAATGCGAATGACGGGATGGGCACATCGCGGCAACCGGTCTTAAGCCGGCCAGTTTGAAATACCGAGATCAGAGCCAAACCGAACCATAATCCAGGGGGGCTCTGAAGGGGCGTCCGAGAGGCCCGGACGCCCCTTTTTCATGGGCGCAAGGTCGGCTGAGCTCGCGACGTTCCACACTCGGCTAATCCATCCCGTGACCGTGCCCAAATCGCGTCTCATCGAGTGGATAGGCTACGGCATGGATCCCCGCTCGGGGGCGGGGATGACGCTGGGACGAGGGGCGCGCTTTCCCGGACGCAGCAAAGCGGAGATCCGGGATCCACGCATTTGCAGAGCTCTGCGTTTCGCGTGAAAGCTTCAGGCTGCTGGTGGGAGCGTAGGTCCCGGCTCAGGGCCGGGACAGTGACGGCTGTTCTCCGCGCCACACACCACCACTTAGCCCTCGTTGAGCATTTCCAGCTCGAGCCACTGTTCTTCCATTTCATCTTTTTTGGTCGAAAGATCAGTGATTTGTGCGGATAACTTGGCAAATTTGTCCGGGTTCTTCGCGTAAAGCTCCGGGTCGTTCATGTCGCTTTGAAGTTTTTCAAGCTGCGCTTCAATTTTCTCTATGTCTTCCGGCAAAGACTTAAGCAGGTGCTGCTGGGTGAAGCTGAGTTTCGACTTCTTCTTCGGCTTTTCCTCTGAAGGTGCTGACCCTTGGGCCTTTTCCTTCCTGGACGGCGCTGACTTTTCCACTTTACGTGCGCTGACGCCTGCGCCGCGTTGAGCGAGCATGTCGGTGTAGCCGCCCGCATACTCCCGCCATACCCCGTTGCCCTCAGAGACAATGACCGATGTCGCTACCCGGTCGAGGAAATCACGGTCGTGGCTGACGATCAGTGCCGTTCCCTTGTAGTCGGCGAGCAGCTCTTGCAGAAGATCGAGCGTTTCCAGATCAAGATCGTTGGTGGGCTCGTCGAGCACCATCATGTTGGATGTCGATGCCAGCGCCCGCGCAAGCAGGGCGCGCGCGCGCTCGCCACCTGACAGCACGCCGACGGGCGTGCGGGCCTGTTCGAGCGAAAACAGGAAGTCCTTCATGTAGGACATCACGTGTTTGGTCTCATCCCCGATGATGACCGTGTCGCCGCGCCCGCCGGTCAGGACGGAGGACAGGCTGTCCTGCGGGTTGAGGTTTTCCCGCTTCTGGTCGAGTGTTACCATCTCAAGATTGGTGCCAAGGCGCACCGAGCCGGTGTCTGGGGTGAGCTCGCCGGTCAGCATCTTCAGGAGCGTTGTTTTGCCGGCGCCATTCGGGCCGACAAGGCCGATGCGGTCGCCGCGCTGGATGCGGGACGAGAAGTCCTTGACGATGGACCGGTCGCCATAGGTTTTGGAGATGCCCTTGGCCTCGATCACCAGTTTGCCGGAGGTTTCGCCTTCGGCGGCAGAGAGTTTGGCGGTGCCCTGTGGGCCGCGGTGCTCCCGTTTTTGCTTGCGCAGATCGGCCAGCTCGCGCACCCGGCGCATGTTCCGCTTGCGCCGCGCGGTGACCCCATAGGTCATCCAGTGCTCTTCGCGCTTGATCTTCTGCGCGAGCTTCTGCTGGTCGACCTCTTCCTGTTCAAAGACCTCATCGCGCCAGGCTTCAAAATGCGCAAAGCCCTTGTCGAGGCGGCGCGAGATGCCCCGGTCGATCCAGACCGTTGCCCGCGACAGGTTTTCCAGGAAACGGCGATCGTGGGAGATCAGGACAATGGCGGATTTCAGGCTTCTCAGCTCTTCTTCCAGCCACTCGATGGCGGGAAGGTCAAGGTGGTTGGTCGGCTCATCGAGGAGGAGAATATCCGGTTCAGGCGCCAGCGTGCGGGCAAGGGCCGCTCTGCGGGCTTCGCCGCCGGAGAGCGCTTTCGGATCTTCCTGTCCGGTAAGCCCCAGAACCTCTAGCAGATAAGCACCGCGGTAGGGATCATCGCCATCCGTTAGTCCTTCGTTCACGTAGTCCAGCGTGGAGGCATAGGTCGAAAGGTCCGGTTCTTGCGGCAGGTAGCGGATCGTGCGGCCCGGCTGAAAAAACCGTTCGCCGGTATCCATTTCCACCATGCCGGCGGCGATCTTCAACAGGGTCGATTTGCCCGAGCCATTGCGCCCGACCAGGCACAGCCGTTCCCCTTCTGCCACGGAGAGTTCCGCGCCGGTCAGAAGCGGAGTGCCGCCGAAGGTCAGATGAACGTCGCGAAGGGTCAAAAGCGGAGGAGGGGCCATGTGTGTCCGGTCTGGGAATTGAGGGTCTGGCGCCGGGTTTTACGGGCGCCGGGAGCGGCTTGCAAGCTCAGCCGGAAACGGCTTTTAAAGAATTGATCGTCAGGCGGACGATTTTGGCCATGAAAGCATGTATAGTGATCACTGAAGGCAGGGGCAAAGCAACCGGGCAAACGTGGAGGCGTCAACGGTGACTGGTCGCAGCTTGAATGAAATAACTGATCTGATGCGCCGACGGACGCGTGCAGCAATGAGACTTGCAGCCGCTTCAGTGTTCGGCCTTGCAGTGATTGTAGCCGGAGTGCTGGTAAGCGGAACGGAAACTGCGAAAGCAGATTCCATCTACATCGGCAGCGGAGGCATTGGCTTTTCCTTTGGGACTGGCGGGTATCGTGGCGGCGCCTATTACGGCGGTCGCGGCTACTACGGCGGCCGCGGGTATTATGGCGGCGGTTACTATAGACCGCACCGGCCTTACTATCGTCCGTACTACAAGCGCCCTTATCGCTACCGGTCACGAGTTCGGATCAATCCGCCCCTCTACATTGCACCGCCGCCGGTCGTGGTCTACCCGGGCGCCCCTCAGCGGGTGCCGTACACCAAGACCGGGCTCGCGCCGTTTACACCGGAGTACTACGCGTATTGTGCCCGTAAGTTTAAGTCCTTTAACCCAAATACCGGCACGTATCTGGCTTACAGCGGGAAACATCGATTCTGCCGGTGAGCCCCGTTTGTTTGTGTTTGGATCCAAACTGATCGCACCGGCGCGCTGACTGCGCGTCGGTTTTCCTTGCCGTAATTTGCAGAGTGTCTTTGGAGGTAAAGTCTTCGTGCCCAAGAGGCAGTCCCTGCGTCAATCAACAGGTAAAGTTTTCGAAAATTCGAATTAAATTTGAATTACTTAGTAGTAATTACAGTGCGATAAATACAGCGAGCCAGATTAAGCTGTTTTTCATAGCTATCGATTTGGATGGTGTCCTAATTGGCCTCCAGACACTGGGAAAATCGATGAAAAAAACAGCCCTCTTTTCTGTCCTCCTGACAATGACTCTGCAGCCGGCAACGTCATGGGCGGACGAGATCACCGTAATGGCGGGCAACTTGCCACCCATGTTTCTTGACGGTGGCGGCGGCCGCGAGGCGGAGCTGATTACTGCGGCCCTTGAGAAATGCGGTCACACGGTCAAATTCAACATTCAGCCGTTCACACGTCACTGGGAAAGCTTCAAGAACGGGCAGGGCGATGCTGTCGCGACTGTTCCGATGGGCATGCCGATCGATGGCACGGCGACCGGCGTGTATATCCACTATCAGAACGGTGTCTCGTTTCTTACGGACAGTGGTGCCAGCTACGACGGTTTGCCGGATCTTTCCGGCAAGAAGGTTATCGGCTTCAAAGGCGCTGAAAGCATTATTCCGGGCCTTGCCGACCACACCGGATCGTTTGCGGACTACAGGGAAGTGACCGATCAGATTACTCAGAGCCGGTCGCTGTTCGGCGGGCGTGTCGACGCAATCATCGGCGACGGCATGCTGTTTGCGGAGTACAATCAGCAGCTTCGCGGCCAAAGCGATCTGCGGTTCGATCCCAATCAGTCTGTTTCCTTCAAGGCCGTGTTTGACTCCAGCCCGTACACCATGGCGTTCCGGGATGCGAAGGTTGCGGCCGACTTTGACCGGTGTTTCAAGGAAATTGAAGCTGACGGCACCGTGAAGGCAATCAACACTAAATGGGTCGACAAGTACCGCGACAGCCTCGGTTCTTCGTATCTCGGTTACTGATACTCAGAAGACTTGCTGACCAAGCCCGGCCGGCTCCGGACCGGACGTTTCGAACAGTGTACGCACACGTTCGGGCGTTCTGTTTGGGCCGGCCGGTTTTGTTTGTGACGCCAAGAAGGTGTAGCATTACTTCTCCAAGCAGCGCCGCAGTACCGCAAAAACAACTTTAGATTGTAATTAAGCATCGGTTGCCGAGCGTGACTTCTTTGGCTGCATTCGACAAGATCGGAAATATTTTCCCGTTCAGATCTGTTTGTAGGAAGAATATTGCCTTTTTGGATTCTTGGTGGAAACATATTCAGGCAGCGCTTGAATGCACGTTATGGGCGTGGAATGTATATCGCCATCGTTTCTTAAATTGACAAAAATCCAGAGGGGAGAACGATATGATCAAGTCCTTACGCGTCACCGCGCTCGCCGCCGCGCTGATGGCGGCAACATCGCTTACGGCCATGGCCGAAGTGGTTTATCACCGTGGAAACACGGGTGATCCGGAAACACTGGACCAGCACAAGACGTCCACCGTCTATGAGGCGCACATTCTGCGCGATCTTTATGAAGGCCTCGTCGCTTACAACGCAAAAGGGGAAATCATCCCGGGTGTTGCCGAAAGCTGGACGGCGTCGGAAGACGGCACTGTTTACACCTTCACGCTCCGCGAAGATGCCAAGTGGTCGAATGGCGACCCGGTGGTTGCTGGCGATTTCGTTTATTCGCTGCGCCGGATCATGAATCCGGAAACAGGCGCAAAATATGCAAACATCCTGTACCCGATCAAGAACGCCGAAGCTGTCAACACCGGCGATTTGGCGGTGGAAGAACTGGCCGTTAAGGCGATTGATGACCGCACGCTCGAAATCGCTTTGGAAGCGCCCACCCCGTATTTCATTGACTTGCTGGGTCACCAGACAGGATTGCCTGTACACCCGGCCACCGTTGAGGCTCATGGCACGGACTTCGTGAAGCCGGAAAACATCGTTTCGAACGGGCCTTTCACGCTGGTCGAGTTCACACCGAACGCCCAGCTGAAGGCCAACAAGAACCCGCACTTCCACGATGCGGATAATGTTCAGATCGATACGGTGATTTTCTATCCGACCGAAGACCGGGGTGCGGCCCTGCGCCGGTTCCAGGCGGGCGAGCTGCATACCAACAACGATGCGCCGACCGAGCAGGTCGCCTTTATGAAGGAAGAGCTCGGACCGCAGTTCCGCGTCGCGCCGTATCTAGGCAACTACTATTACGCCCTCAACCATGAAGACGAAGCGCTGTCCAACCCGGATGTGCGACGGGCTCTGTCCATGGCGATCGACCGGGAGTTCCTTGCCGAGGAAATCTGGGGCAGCGTTATGGTCCCTGCCTATTCCTTCGTTCCGCCTGGCATCGGCAACTACGGTGAACCGGCTTATGCGGACTACAAGGACATGTCCTTGATTGACCGTGAAGACAAGGCGATCGAGCTGCTTGCTGGCGCTGGTTACTCTCCAGACAATCCACTGCAGTTGGAGATCCGCTACAACACCTCCGAAAACCACAAGAACACGGCCGTTGCGATCGCCGATATGTGGAAGCCTTTGGGTGTTGAAGTGTCCATGCTCAACACGGATGTCGCCACCCACTATGCGCATTTGAGGGACCGGGGTGACTTCGATGTCGCACGTGCCGGCTGGATCGGCGATTACTCCGATCCTCAGAACTTCCTGTTTATGGTGGAAAGCGACAACACGGGTTTCAACTACGCGCGGTACAACAATCCGGAATATGACGCGCTGATGGATGAGGCCGCAAAGACCGTTGATCTGGAAAAGCGCGCGCAGCTCCTGCAGCAGGCCGAAGCTTTGTTCATGCGTGACCTGCCGTTCATCCCGTTGATGTACTACGGCTCCATGAATCTCGTCTCCGACACGGTCAGTGGATTTGAAGATAATCTTCAAAATATCCATCCGACACGCTGGATGAGTATTGCCCAATAACGGTAACATTCGAAATTGGCAGCGGCGGATCTTCCGCTGCTGCCGGTTTTGCAAGATGGCAGCCTGATTGGCTTAGGGCCAGGACCCATTAATTTGGATGAATTGGTAGGGAAGAATTTGTTCCGATACGAGGCGCAGTGCTGCAGGAAACCGTCCGGTTTTCAAAGGATTGCAACGACGTTGCCGGGCAAAGTCACTCTATACTTCCGGAATGCAAAACGGCTTCGATCCGCTCCGTCAAACCGCTCAGCCGGGCACGAAGCCCGCATATTGCGCTTTTCCTTGCAGCTCATCGCCGTTTGCCGTGCCAATTCAATCAATTTAATGAGTCCTGACCCCAAGATCATCGTGGAATGAGAAGGGCAAGCTGATGACCCGCTACGTGTTCGGTCGATTGCTGGGCGCAATCCCGACGATTTTTCTGATTGTAACAATCTCCTTCTTTTTGATCCGGATCGCGCCGGGCGGGCCGTTCGATCTCGAACGCCCGCTTGAAGCCAAAGTGATGGAAAATCTGAACAAGATTTATCACTTGGACGAGCCGCTCTGGACACAGTATCTGCTCTATCTGAAATCTATTTCGCAGCTCGATTTTGGGCCGAGCTTTTACTTTCGCGACTTCACCATCAATGAACTCTTTGCTGCCAGTTTGCCGATCTCGATCCAACTCGGTATGAGCGCCCTTGCCCTGGCGCTGGTTGTCGGTGGTCTCATGGGTGTTGTAGCTGCGCTCCGGCAAAATGGTCCGGCGGATTACTCTGTGATGGCCGCTGCGACCCTGGGTGTGACCATACCAAACTTTGTCGTGGCTCCCGTTCTGACGCTCTTGCTCGGTGTCTGGCTCGGCTGGCTGCCTGTTGGGGGCTGGGGTGATGGGGCCTTCGTCAACAAGATCCTGCCCGTGGTGACACTGGCACTGCCGCAGATTGCGGTGATTGCCCGATTGACCCGCGGATCCATGATCGAGGCGTTGCGCTCCAACCACGTTCGAACTGCTCGGGCCTATGGTTTGACAAACTATCTGGTGATAGTGGTCCACACCTTGCGCGGCGCGATCCTGCCGGTGGTGTCTTACATGGGGCCGGCCGCGGCTGCCCTGTTGACCGGATCCGTGGTGGTGGAGACCATCTTCGGTATTCCCGGCATTGGGCGCTATTTCGTGCAAGGCGCGCTGAACCGCGACTACACGCTGGTTATGGGCACCGTGGTCGTCGTGGCGTGTTTCGTCATCATCTTCAACCTGGTCGTGGATCTGCTTTATGCGCTGCTTGATCCGCGCGTGCGCTACGACTGAGGATATCACACATGTCTGTCACGACACCCGATACCGTCGACGTTCCGCAACGCGGGCGCTCGCTCTGGGATGATGCCCGCGACCGGCTTCTGGCGAACAAGGCGGCTGTTGCCAGCATGATTGTGCTGGCCACCATTGCGCTGTTGTCGGCCTTTGGCCCGATCCTGTCGCCGCATGACTATGACACGGTTTACAGGGACTATGTGAAGGTGCCGGCAAGCCTGGGCGCCTACCCGAAACCGGATCAGGTTGAGCCAGCGTTTGAAGCCCTTGTGAAACGAGCGCGTTTGAGTCTTGAAAGTTATGAGCGGGTTGGCGATCAGGTGGTGGCGCAAGTGACCTCCCGCCGGGCCATCGATCCACGATCAACGCGGTACATCGATCGAAGCGACTTGTTCAAAAACGCCGCCTTGAGCGACCTTGCAGACGATAACAAGCGCGCGACGCTGACAGCGGACATCAACTACCTGCATTTCTACTTTGGCACCGATGCGAATGGCCGGGACCTGATGACCCGGACGTTCATTGCCGGCCGTGTTTCCTTGACCATCGGTCTGCTCGCGACCGTCGTTGCCATTACCATCGGTGTTCTTTACGGGGCGACGTCCGGATATCTTGGCGGACGGGCCGACCAGCTGATGATGCGGGCGGTCGACATTCTGTATTCTCTCCCCTTCATCTTCTTCGTGATCATGCTGGTGGTGTTCTTCGGCCGGAATTTCATTTTGATGTTTATCGCCGTTGGGGCGGTCGAATGGCTGGATATGGCCAGGATCGTGCGCGGTCAGACGTTGACCATCAAGCGGCAGGAATACGTGCAGGCAGCCGAGGCCATGGGCGTTGGTGACGGCGGCATCGTTCGCCGGCACATCATCCCGAATACCCTCGGCCCGGTGGTTGTCTACATGACCCTGCTCGTGCCGAAGGTAATACTTCTTGAGAGCTTCCTGTCGTTCCTCGGTCTTGGCATCCAGGAGCCGATGACGAGTTGGGGCGTTCTGATTTCCGAAGGCGCCCGCAATCTGCAAGGGTCGGCCTGGATGCTGATCTTCCCATCCATCTTCCTGACATCGACACTGTTCGCGCTGAACTTTATCGGCGACGGACTGCGCGATGCGTTGGATCCCAAGGACCGATAGGAGCGAGGCCCATGCAAGACCCAAAACGCCCGGTCCTGGCGATCAAGGACCTGAAAGTCGACTTTGAGACCGCTACCGGTCCGGTCAATGCCGTGCGCGGCGTCGATATCAATGTGAAACCCGGAGAAACCGTGGCCATCGTCGGCGAGAGCGGCTCGGGAAAAAGTCAGACACTGATGGCTGCGATGGGGCTTCTTGCCTCCAATGGCCGGACGCAAGGCGAAGTCCTGTATGAGGATAGCAACATCCTGGGATTGCCGGCGCACCAGTTAAACAAGGTGCGCGGCAAGAAGATTACCATGATCTTTCAGGAGCCGATGACCTCGCTTGATCCGCTCTACACAATCGGGCGCCAGCTCGCCGAGCCGATGGTCGTGCACGGGGGGCTCAGCTGGAAACAGGCGAAGGCAAAAGCTCTGGAGCTGTTGAAGCTCGTCAACATCCCTGAGCCAGAACGCAAGATCAAGGCGTATCCATACGAGATGTCCGGAGGCCAGCGCCAGCGGGTGATGATCGCCATGGCGCTTGCCAATGATCCCGATGTCCTGATCGCAGATGAGCCGACAACGGCACTCGATGTGACCACCCAGGCGCAGATCTTGGATCTTCTGGCGGATCTGCAAAAACGTCTGGGCATGGCCGTAATTTTCATCACCCATGATCTCGGCATTGTTCGTCGGATTGCCGACCGGGTCTATGTAATGAAGACCGGCGAGGTGGTGGAAAGCGGCGAGACAGCTCGCATCTTCACTCAGCCGGAACACCCCTACACCAGGATGCTGCTCGACGCCGAACCGACGGGTCATAAGCCTCCTGTGCCCGACAACACGCCGGTGCTTCTGGAAGCGCAAAAAGTGGGTGTGGAGTTTGTTCTGGAGGCAGGGCTTTTTGGTCCGGCCCATATCCTGAGGGCTGTTGACAATATCAGCTTCTCGCTGCGCCGGGGCCAGACGCTGGGCATCGTTGGCGAGAGCGGATCCGGCAAATCCACACTCGGCCGCGCTGTTTTGAAATTGCTGCCGGCCGGTGGGCGGGTTGTCTTTCAAGGGGAGGTGGTCTCAGGCAAAGACCGAGCGGCCATGCGTGCCTTGCGCAAGGACATGCAGCTGATCTTTCAGGATCCCTTTGGGTCCTTGAGCCCGCGCATGACCGTCGGGCAGATCATCTCCGAAGGCCTTTTGGTGCATGAGCCGTCCTTAAGTGCGCGGGACAGGGATCAAAGAGCCTGCCAGGCGCTCGAGGAAGTGTCGCTCGATCCAGTGATGCGCAACCGCTATCCGCACGAGTTTTCCGGCGGTCAGCGTCAGCGCATTGCAATTGCGCGGACAATGGTTCTCAAACCGCAGTTTGTCGTTCTGGACGAGCCGACATCCGCGCTCGACCGAACCATTCAAAAACAGGTGGTGGAGCTATTGCGCGGCCTGCAGAAGGCATACGACTTGACCTATCTCTTTATCAGTCACGACCTTGCCGTTGTGCGGGCTCTGTCGGACACCGTTATGGTGATGCAGCGGGGCAAGGTGGTCGAGGCGGGAAGTGTTGACGACATCTTCCAGGCACCACAGAACGCTTATACCAAAGAGCTGATTGGCGCCGCGATGTTGACCCAGCAGCAGATGATGGAGACAGCTTAGTCAGCCGTTGGCAACGCATATAACTGGTCACCACTATGGTGGCCGGAGGTTGTCGGTCTATTTGCAGATCCTGTCCCGCTCAGATCTTTGCGAAGACTTCCGTCCGCACCTCGTCGGTGACTTCAATCGTGTTTGTCGTCGCATGCTGGATCGCCATTTTTCGAGCTTGATCAGGATCTTTGGTGGCAATCGCCTCGATCAGTTCGTGATGGGAGGCTTTGATCTTGTCGATCCAGATCAGATTGTTCGTGTGCCGGGTAATGATAAACCGGTGCAGGTGAAGCAACGTGCGCAGGAGGACTGGCTCGAGCACCGGCATGTCGGCAAAACGCAGCATGGTCATATGGAAGGCGATATCTGCCTCGGAGATGCCGATCTTGTCGCGTTTGGCCCGGATATCGTCATAGCGGGCTGCCAACTGACGAAGTGTGTCCAGCTGATCGTCTGTAATATCTGGCGTAATCCGGTCAACGGCGGCGGTTTCGATGTTGAGGCGCAGCCGGAAAAGGATGATCGCTTCCTTGTTGGTGGTTTGGGTAACAAACGTGCCCTGATACCCGCGCCGGATTACCAACCCGTCTTCCTGAAGGGTCAACAGAGCTTCGCGGATCGTACTTTGGGAGCAATTATAGGACTGCGCGAGTGATTGCTCTGTGATTGGGCTGGCCGGATTCAGCTCCCCTAAAAGGATCTGACGCTTCATATTGTCATAGACAGCGTCAGCCTTGCGTCTGCGGCGCTCGCCTTGAAAGCCCGCAGCCTGCGGATCTGTTGCCCCAACATCGAATACCAAGTCAGCCCCCATTACCGACATGAATGGCAAACCGTCACAGCAGTTTCAGGCGCCGAACGTCCTGTCCGGCCCTAAAGCTTCTTCCCGAATTGTGCCGCAGGTCTGGAGACAGCGGCCGATGGGGCGTGCCAGTTCGCACGCAGATGTCCTTGATTAATTGGGTTTTTAGGTTTCCGGACCCGGATCAGCCGTTTGGTGTTTTTATTATGGTCGGCGGTTCGGCAAACCGATGCACGTTTCAAGCAACATCTGCAAAATTTGCAATGTATGCATCCTCGAATGGAGTGCCTCGAAAAACAATCGCTAATTCGCGATCAGTGGTCACAAGTTCGCGAGAATGTTGAATAATATGGTCAGATTTGCCTATTTCGCTGTTGTTTTCAAAGCGTTGATCCAATTCCGGAAAAACACTTTCTCTAGGGTCTGTTTGGAAAACCCGCGTGCATCCAAGACTTCGGCCAGACGCGGCAGTCCGGTGACGTCGCTGAGGTCTCTCGGCGGGGCGCAGCCGTCAAAATCCGACCCCAAGGCAACGCCGTCTTCGCCGAGCCGGTCCACGAGATAGGCGGCATGATCGGCCACAACATCAAGTGGCGTGTCCTGGTTGAAGTTGCCGTCAGGACGTAGAAATCCGACGAAAAAGTTGATGCCGACGAGACCGCCACTTTCCTTGATGGCGTCCAGCTGCTTGTCCGTAAGGTTCCGGCTGTTGGCACAGATGGCGTGGACATTCGAGTGACTGGCGATGATCGGCTTGTCTGTAATGCGTGCGACATCCCAAAAGCCCTTCTCATTCAGATGCGACACATCCACCAGAATACCCATCTGGTTGCAGGCGCGCACCAGATCGCGGCCGGAGCCGGTCAGGCCCGGCCCGATATCCGGGTTGTGGGGGTGCGCCATCGGTACGCCATAGCCGAAGGCGTTTTCCCGGCTCCAGACAAGGCCAAGTGAGCGGAGCCCGCGCTTGTAGAAAGCCTCAAGCTCATAGAAATTTGTGTCGATGGCCTCCGCGCCTTCAATATGAAGGCTGATAGCCAGCTGGTCCTTTCCCATGGCGCTTTCAATCGCATCCGGCGACATGCAAATGGCAACGGCTCCGTCCGAATCCGCTTCCAGCCGTTCGGCTCGTTCAAGCATCCTTTTGGTAAAGCTGAGGGCCAACTTCTGCTCAACAGGAAGAAAGTTCCGTTTGTCGCTCGGCGAAAAGGGCTTGGAGAAGTCCTGTTCCGGGTTGGATGGAACAAACATGGCAAACAGGCCGCCCGCAAAACCGCCTTCCTTGGCACGCGGCAAGTCAATGTGGCCACGGTCGGACCGCTCGAAGAAATCGCGCGTCTTTCCGCGGATCGCGTCGATCTCCAGCTTCAAAAGCGTGTCATTGTGTCCGTCAAAAGCCGGGATATGCGAAGTCATATGGATGGGTGCCGTTGTTTTTATTGGGAACTACAAAATGGTGGGGCAGGCGGGCTGCTTTCAAGAGGAGTTCACTTTATCCGCAAATTTTGGAAATGTAAGCGCCTGAAGGCAATGTGACTTGCACTCCTTGCGATGCTCGACTTATGAAGAGACCGGATTTTGGAGGTCTCATGACGCGCCGGACATTTGAAAGCACCGAAGCCCCCCTTGCGCTAAGCAAAGGTCTCAGCCGGAGAAGCCTGATGGCGGGCGGGCTGGTTTTGGCGGCGGGAACACTCGCCGGATGCCAGACCTATGAACAGGTCGTCGGCTTGCCCGATCAGCCACCGTTGCCGGACGAAGAGTTCGATTATGCATCGGCCTACGCGGCGTTGCCGGATGGTGATTTCACCTGGCCTGCGATCAACTACAAGGCGTTTGACGAGAAATATCTGCGTCAGGTCGTTGAGTACAAGACCCGCGAAAAGCCCGGCACGATCATCGTCGACCCCTATAACAACTTTCTCTACTGGGTGCTTCCGGGCGGCAAGGCGCTGCGCTATGGCATCGGTGTCGGGCGGGCAGGGTTTGCCTGGTCCGGTGAAGCCTTGGTCCGGGTCAAGCGCCCACATCCCATCTGGCGCCCTCCACGGGAAATGATTGCTCGCAAGCCGTCGCTTGAGCGGTATTGGGAGAAGGGCTTTCCCCCGGGGCTGCGCAATCCGCTTGGCGCGCGCGCCATGGATCTTTGGCAAGGCAGTGTGGACACGCTGTACCGGATCCACGGCACCAACAAGCCCTCTTCCATCGGCAAGAGCGTTTCGTCCGGCTGTATCCGCATGTGGCAGCAGGACGTGATCGACCTGTTTGACCGGGTGCCGCTCCGTACCAAGGTCGTTGTCCTGACTAAGGACGAGGATATCTCCACTTAAGCGGTTAAGTTCAGAAGTTCCGGTGCCGGTTAAGGCATCGGAGCTGCCAGCGCGACATCATGCAGGACCGCCGCGAAGTGGCAAACGGCTGCGGCGAGCACGAATGCATGCCAGATCGCGTTCTGGAACAGCAAATTCTTCCAGGCGTAGAAGACGGTTCCGATCGTGTAGAGCAAACCGCCCGCCACAATCATCCAGAAACCAAAGGCCGACGCGTTCTCCATAAGTGGTTTGACAACGAAAACCACCACCCAGCCAAGGCCCAGGCAGATCGGAACGGTCAAGCGGTCCATGCCCTGCAGGTTTAGAAGTTTCACAATCGCTCCGGTCAGGGCGCCGCTCCAGACAACGGCCAGCAGAACACCCCCGGTCCAGCCGCCGATGATCATGGCCGCGAGCGGGGTATAAGTGCCCGCAATCATCAAAAAGATCGCTGCATGGTCCAGCCGGCGCAGCACTCCGGCCTTATGGTCTTTTACAAACATGTTGTAGAGCGCTGAACAGATCAGCATGGCCATCAGGCACGCGGCATAGATCAGCACACTGACCTGGCGGGCGAGATCACCGCTGTTCCAGAGCGTCAGTGTCAGGATGATTGATGCGGCAACACCCAGACCAATTCCAATCACATGGATCGTTCCGTCGGCGATCAACTCGCCAAGCGTCTGGTGTCTGGGCTGGGGGCGGTTTTGCGCCATGTTTTGCTCCGTTGCGGCAAGCGTTTCAGATTGCCTCCCCGAACGGTATCACCGATCGTGGGGTCAAAGTGTCAATATCCGGTTAGGACGCCGTCATGATGTAGCCTGCTGTTCCGGGCGGATGGCAAACCAGCAAAACGCTGTGCAGCCCACAAAAATGGCCGCAACCGTCCAAAACACAGCTGGGAAACCTGCATCGATCGCCAGGAATACGCTGCCGAGCGTGACGCCAAGCGTGGCACCGATCAGCCGGAAAGTGATCAGCAAGCCGCTCACTTCGCCTTGCTTTTCAGACGGTACCGCGTTCGCCGTGATCCTGCCTGCCGGGATCATGGCGAAGGGAAGGGCGATGCCCCAAATCAGGAGTGCAGGCGCCAGGACAAGGTAATTGTCCAGGAGCATCGCAGTTCCGATGCACAAATTGGCTGCGATCAAAACGATCAGCCCGCCAAGAACGGGACGGCGGGACCCGGATTTGTCGGCGATCGTTCCGGCCGGCGCCGACAGGAACGGGATTGGCAAGACGGCGATGACGGTCGCTGCACCGGCCCAAAGAGCCGAATAAGAGAGATCGAGCTGGAGATATTGCGGCACGAGCACAGCGACAACGATCTTGCTCATCTGGGTCAGCAGAAAAACAAGAACGCCTGCTGTAAACGCTGGGGACTGAAACAAGCGCACGTCAATAAGCGGGGCCGTCTGGCGGACTTCCCAGATCACAAAGGCGCTCAACCCAACGATGCCGGCGGCGAGGCTCAGATAGATCAGCCGTGTCCCCCAGCCAGCATCCGGTCCTTCCATCAATCCGAAAATCAAGGCCGTCAGGCCAACGAGTAGTAAAATGAGGCCAATGCGGTCGATGTCCGGCCGGGCGCTTTTGGCATCCGGCGCGCGCCAAAGAATACAGGCGAGAATTCCCGCCGTCCCAACGACCGGAATGTTGATCCAAAACACCCATCGCCAGGAAAGCAGGTCGGTCAGAACACCGCCAATCAACGGTCCCGCCGCCAGGAATAGGGTTGCGGTCGCGCCGAGAACACCGAGCGCGCGGCCACGCTCGTCGGATTCGAAGGTCAGAGTTGCAGCAGCGAAAGTGATTGGAAACATGATCGCGGCGCACAGTCCTTGAACCACACGCATCGTGATCAAGAGTGCCGCATTGTCCGCGAACCCGGCTATCAGACAGGCGGCGGCGAAAAGCGAGCAGCTGGCAATCAGTGCCGGACGGAGGCCGAACAGGTCAATCGCCTTGCCGCCGATCGCAGCGAAGCAGGTGAATGCCAGCATGTAAGCATTCAGGATCCAGTGTGCGGTTGTTGCCGATAATCCGAGTTCAGATTGGATTGCGGGCAGGGAAACGCCCAGAACCGTCTCGTCCAGCATCACGAGCCCGCCAAGACCACCCATGGCAAAGACCAGGCCGCGCCGGCGGTTGTGCTCTGAAAGTCCTGTCATGTGCGCTCATCTGATGAAATGTCCGTTGGCCTCAGCCTAGTGCGGGCATTGCGTGTCGTACAGGAGTTTTCGGATGGGGAGCCTTGTCTCTAGCCAACGGCAGACATATGAAGTCTCGAATTCAAATATCTTATAAAAAAGTATCTTGATATAAAGATAAATATCGCCTATCTGATGTGCATCGCCACAGTTCTTGGGTTTAAGGAGTTTTGAAATGACCCGTGTTGCAGACCATCCGGTTGATGATCTTTTTTTGAAGCGTTGGTCCCCGCGCGCGTTTGATGGGGCTCCGATGCCCGAAGCGGATCTGAAAACCATCCTGGAGGCCGCACGATGGGCGCCGTCAGCCTTCAACACGCAGCCCTGGCGGTTCGTCTACGCCCTGCGCGGAGATGCTGAATTTGAACGGCTTTACGCCTTGCTGGACGACTTCAACGGGAGCTGGGCTATCGGCGCCTCAGCGCTGGTCTTTGTGATTTCAGATTCTCTGGTCGATGGCGTCAGCGAAGACGGACCGGTTCCGGCAATTTTTCACGCGTTTGATGCCGGTGGTGCCTGGGCCCAGGCTGCGCTGCAAGCTACGCTGCTCGGCTACCATACGCACGCCATGGCAGGCTTGCGCAGGGATCAGGCCCACGAGGTTCTGGGCTTGCCGGAACGGTTGAAGGTCCATGTCGCCTTTGCCATAGGCCGCCGCGGAGATGCAGAGCAGTTGACGCCAGAGCTTCAGCAGCAAGAACGCCCAAGCGGCCGGCGCCCCTTGAGCGAGATTGCCTTTCACGGCCGCTTTGAGCTGTCTTTGGAGGCAGCCGCTTAGTCAGCAGTAAGGTGCCCGGTTTTCCGCCAGACCCGGGCGCCGTTTTCTGTCTTGATCGTCTGACTGCTGCCGGCTGGTAAACGCAGCCAGGTGCCTTGGTCATACCGGCCGTTTTCGTCTTCAAAGGCCCCTTCGACGACAAAATACTCCGCGCCGCCGGGGAAGGATTGCTCGCCAAAAGCCGCGCCGCTCTCCCAGTGGAGCATGACCACCTCTTCATCGGGGCGCACAAAGAGGGGAAGAATATGTTCGCCCGTTCGGCCCGCCTGCCACCCGGCCGGATCCAGCGTATCGACCCGGACAAACGTGTCGTCGTCTGTCTGCATTTGCCGCAGCTTCACCAGAATGACTGCTCCAGGTTCGCTGGATGGTATGTGCCGTGAGCCTGGCGGGTTGCGGACATACATGCCTTTCGGAAAGTCTCCGGTCTCATCGGTAAAGACGCCGTCGAGCACCAGAAACTCTTCGCCGAGATCATGGGAATGGGCTGAGAATGAGGAGCCTGGCGCATAGCGAACCAAGCTGGTTGCGCGGGCGACCTCTTCGCCGTCGCGTTCCAGCATACGCCGCTCCACACCCGCCATGGGGGAGGCGATCCAATCGAGGGTCGCGCTATCAACCTGGGCCCGTTTCGACAAATCGGCGTGGATCTTCATCCAGTCAGCTCCTGCTCATAATAACTTCCGTATTGATGTGGTGCTTCACCGGGCAAAGGGAAGAGCCTCAATCCATGAGGGGGGCTGACGGATCGCCGGTGTCTGGAACGGGGAGAGCCAGGTGCCCGAACGCCACCTTGTAGTCTTCCGTCCGTCTGACCTCCCTAATGGCTGCACTCACAGCATCGACAAGCTGGGTTGGCACAGTCTGTTGGCTGAACATGAAATGTACAGGCTCCTCCCAAACGGGAAAAGGGTGCACTTCAAAGGCCCCCTCCAGGCCCATCCGGTTTGCAACGCCCATCACGGCGCTGGGCATTTCGACCAGGGCATCAATCCGGCCGGTTTCCAGCATCCGGATACCTTCGGTGGTGGTCGTCGTGTGGAAGACATGATGCTGCCCGGCGTCGCTTCTCATGAAACTGTTAAAAAGCCTTCCGCGATAGGACGAGCGCTCGTGCCCGACGACCAGCTGATGGTCGATGATGTGGTTGATGTCTGAGATGGGATGGTTTTCGGCTTCGCCCTTTCGAAAGATCAGCCGGGCGAGTTCGTTCCGGTAAGGGGCGGAATAGTGGGCGAACTTCGACCGGTGCTCCGTGATGGAGGCAAAGGGGACCATATCGATGTTGCCTTGCGACAATTCCACGATTGCGCGCTTGAATGGCATGATTTCCAGTTCAATCGGGCAATCGATGAGGTCAAAGACGGTTCGAACCAGCTCGACATCTGTGCCGATTAGCTTGCCGCCGGGTGCTCGGTGGCTGAAGGGGAAGTAGTCGCCCGATACCCGCACACGCAGCGGCTCTGAACATAAGGCGTTCTGTGTTGCAGCGGCAGCACTTGGAGCCATAGGAGCCCAAGAGACGAGACACAGAAGCAGTGCGCAAAAGCACCTGCCACATATTTTGAGGCTACTTAGGTGTATGCCCGCAAATTGGAAACGAAAGCGGGTCCTGAAGGTCTGAAGGTATGGCGCTGGCGGCATTGACGCTCCCTTTGAGTATCCTCAATTTGTCTCGGAACCCGCATGTGCAGGGCTGCCGACACTCATGGACCCGAACTGTGATGTATATTCGGGTGTCTGCACCGCTTCGGCCAACACGGCATCGATTTGGGCAACGAACTCTGGAGAAACGGTCTTCCGGCTGAACATGAAATGGACCGGTTCGCTCCAAAGCAAGAAGGGGTGTTCTGCGATCTGGTCCCGCACCCCGAGTGTTTCTGCAAGTGCAAACACGGCAGCAGGCGCTTCAACGATGGCGTTGAAGCGCCCTTTCAGCAGCATGTTCAGACTTTGGCGGGAGCTGCTGACTTGAATTATGTTTTTCTTGGCCTCTGGGGTCTTCAAGAAGGCTTCAAATGCGTCGCCGCGATAGGTTCCGACATCATGGGCGAGCAGGAGATTGAGTTTTAGAAGATCCCCAACTTCGGTGATGGGATATCCACCCTGATCGCCAGCCCGGACGATCAATCCCGCAGTCTCGTTCCGGTAGGGCGCTGAAAAATGAGCAAAGTTCTGCCGCTCTGCTGTGACCGAGGCGAACATCATCATGTCGAGCCGCCCGGCGGCCAGTTCCACCACAGCCCGGGGAAAGGGCATCACAAGAAACTGAGGATCGCACCCCGCCTCACCAAGGATCTGCTCAACGAACCGGAGATCGAGGCCCGTCAGCTTGCCGTCAGCACCGATATAGCTGAATGGTTCGTAATCATCGGAAGCGCCAACGCGAAAGGTTTTCGGACAGTCTTCCGCGCGAACGTTCGCAGGCGGGAGGATTGTCCAAAGCACAGCAAGACCGCCGATGGCAAGCCGGAAGAGGGTGGTGAACAGTCTTCTTGAAGACAAGACAACCATTTCCTTGCTGTTCCTCGTGTGCTCTGCCGACCAAATGTCGGGGATCAAATGGCGTATCTTACTTCAAAATTATCTCGGCTGAATCCTGGCGTCTTTAAGTTCGATAAAGTAGTTATCTAAGAAGATATGTTATTTCTGATTGTGTATTTTGTATTCTGCACCTCTTTTATTGGATGTTAGCTGATAGCTGCATGAGAAAAAACTTAATTCCCGCGACTTGGTAAAACGTTGTGTGAGTTTGCTGTTTTCTCGGTCTTGTCCAAATCGGTTCCCGGCGGTCGGCATTTGTGCCTGAAATCCGTGGCCCAGGGTGGATTTCAGGGATAACCTCTGCTAATCGCAACAGCCGCTTTTCATGATCCGAGGAATCGTTTTCACTCGCGTCTTATAGACAGCAGAGAAAGGGTGGTGGCGCAGGTTTGCGCCCGGTTGTGCATGACCGTTCAAATCGACATTGGTGACATGGCTGGAGGCAAACGTGCCGGGCTCGATTTGGAAGAGCTTCTGGCAACCCGTTTGCTCGTTCAGGGCAACTCCGGATCGGGCAAATCGCACCTCTTGCGCCGGATTCTGGAGCAGTCCGCCCAATGGGTGCAGCAGGCCATCATCGACCCGGAAGGGGACTTCGTGACCCTCGCCGACAAATACGGTCATGTTGTTGTCGATGCGGTGGGCACTGAGAAAAACCTCAAAATGATTGCCGGGCGCGTGCGTCAGCACCGCGTATCCGTTGTGCTTAATCTGGAGGGGCTGGATGCGGACCGTCAGATGAAAGCAGCAGCCACCTTCCTGGATGGTCTTTTTGATGCGGACCGAGACCTTTGGTATCCAATGCTCGTGGTGGTGGACGAAGCGCAGCTCTTTGCACCGGCCGCCGCCGGCGAAGTCACCGAAGAAGCCCGCCGCAGATCGCTCGGCGCAATGACGGATCTGATGTGCCGGGGCCGCAAACGCGGGCTAGCCGGGATCATCGCCACCCAGCGTCTTGCAAAGCTTGCCAAGAACGTCGCCGCAGAAGCGTCCAACTTCCTGATGGGCCGGACATTCCTCGATATCGATATGGCCCGCGCGGCGGACTTGCTCGGCATGGAGCGGCGGCAGGCGGAAAGCTTCCGCAATCTGGACCGGGGCCATTTCATCGCGCTCGGCCCGGCGGTTTCCCGTCGTCCGATCCCGGTCAAGATCGGCCCGGTTGAAACGGCTGGTCGCGGCGGCGGACCGAAGCTGATGCCCTTGCCTGAGCAGCCGAAGGAAGAAGCCAAAGATCTGATTTTTACCCGCTCTCCCGACGAGATCCCGGTCCGGCCGAGGATCGCCGAGCCGGTCGCCTCGACAGATGATGTTCTGAACCAATTGACCAGTGCCGGGGATGCGGCAGAAGCGGAAATCCCGCAAGCCGACAATTTGTTTGAACACGGTGAGCGCGAGGAGAAGATCGATCAGATCATCTCCGAAATTCTCGATGAGGATGAGGCAGCGTTTCAACCCATCGCCTCGCTCTACCAGGACTTTCAGGTCCGCTGCCGGATCGCCAAACTCACCGGCGGGACGCCCGATCTGCAGACCTTCCGGGAAAAACTGTCGGTCGCCCGCGCCGGTGTCGAAAAGGGCGAGGTGGATGACAGTGCCTGGCAGCAGGCCGAACTCATCGCAGCCGAACTGCCGGAAGACATGCGCGGGGTCTATCTGTTGTTGGCGAAAGCGGCTCTTGCCAAGGCGCCGTGCCCGGGCAATATCGAGATTGCAACGGCTTATGGTACCCGGTCCCCGGGCCGGGCCCGCTGGCTCTTGTCCCACATGGAGGAGCGTGGGTTTTTGATCTGTGCGACCGATCTGCGCGGCAACCGGATTGTGACGCTGACGGATCTTGGCTGGCGGACAGAGCCGGGCGACGAAGCCGCCGCCTGACGGGCCGGCCACAAAACTGTTAAGCGGACTTGATTGCAGGCGTGCATTTGCTGCCTATCTCTTCGGAACCGGAGCGAAAAGTCTTTAGGAGATGAACCATGATACGTTGGCTTGCGCTGCTGGTTTCCCATGGCGGAATGCTGGCCGTGGGGTTTGCACTCGGGGTCTATTTCCTGCCCATTCTGACAGCACCCAAAGGACCCGATGCGGCGCTGCTTGCAGAAGCCAGCCAGTCCGCAGAGTATGAAGCCGCGCTCACCCGCGATCTCAAGGGAAGCGATTTCCTGCATTGGGGGGAAGGCTCTATCAGCCTGTCTCAGGACAAGATTGTGCATACCGGTGCGCTCTCACCCGGCCCGGACTACAAGCTTTACTTGGTCAAGGAGTTCGTCGAAGACGAAGCGGGGTTTGAAGCTGTTCGGGAAAGCGCTGTTCAAGTCGCCGACATCAACACCTTCGACGGTTTCATTGCCGATGTTCCGGATGGGGTGAACATTGAGGATTACACCACCGTCCTTGTGTGGTGCGAGGCATTCAGCGAGTTCATCACCGCCGCGAAATACCGGTGAGCAAAAACGCGCGTCTCTGTATCGAGTGAACTCCACTCGGCAATCTTCTGATCAATCTTTGTCTTTGCGCGCGTTTTCAAACAAGACATAGGCAAGGTTCAATACAACGATCACCAGAATGGCCCCAAACACAAACGCTCCAAATCGTTTGGGAGAGATGCCCACCGGTACGTCAAACATCATGACGATCATGCCGAACAAGGCGGTCAGCATGATCAGGGGCATCACCGAATTCTGAAACTTCATGCGTATGCTCCAAAATTTTGCGTGAGCGATCTTGCCCACGTCATCAATGCCTTGAAGTGATATCAGATTTTCAAAGCTAACTCTGTGTTTGTTTGCAAGCGGCTGGCAATAAAATTGCCCGGTCAAAAGCAGGCACGTCACACGCAATGGTTCGAATAGATTGCTTCTGTCAGATCGCCGGGCGCATACGGGTCGGCGACGACTTCGGCACATCGCTTTTGGCGAGCAGGTAGTTGAGTTGGGCCAGCTCTTGATCAATGCCGAGGATCGTCCGGTGCAGAACGCTCTCAAGATAGCTTCCAGCCGGCGCATTTTCTCGGATCACGACTGCCCGGTCGCGGGCGCGCCGCAGAAACAGCATCATGGTTTCCAGTTCGCCGGCTGTCGGTTTGGCGAGCTGTGGAGGTGTTTTTGGGGGCGCTGTCTCCGCCTCATCCTGTGGCTCATACCCATCTGCCGCCAAAGGTGGCGCAGACGATTTCGGCTCAAAATACGTGTCCTGAAATGGCATCAGAATCCCCAATGTTCCTATTTTGTTCTAATTTAAATCAACGCCTCGGCAGATGCAAGACATTCAAATTCGCGGTCATGGAATGCTGGGGCAGGGGGGCGGTTCAGCATGCCTCAGACTAGGCACCACGGCCATGTGGACCGGCGAATTTTTCGCGGCCAGTTCGGAAGTCTCTTGACCGAACTTGCGTAGATAGTTACAAGTGTAACTAATTTGACAGGGCATGATCCCGGGAGGATGCGATTATGAACAAGGTCGATCACAAGCAAGTTGCCGGCGACGGCGGCAAGCCGCTGTCCAACGAGCTGCAGTATATGCCGGGTTTCGGCAATGATTTTGAGACCGAAGTCCTGCCGGGCGCGCTGCCGCAAGGCATGAACAGCCCGCAGAAATGCGCCTATGGGCTTTATGGCGAGCAGTTGTCCGGCACCGCCTTCACCGCGCCGAGCCATCAAAACGAGCGGACCTGGTGTTACCGCATCCGTCCGTCGGTCAAGCACACCAGCCGGTTTCAGAAAATCGACCTTCCCTATTGGAAGAGCGCGCCGAACGTCTGCGAAGATGTCATTTCTCTCGGCCAATACCGCTGGGATCCGGTTCCGCACGCCGATGAGGGCCTCAACTGGCTGACCGGCATGCGCACGATGACGACGGCCGGGGATGTGAACACCCAGGTCGGCATGGCAACGCATATCTACCTAGCCACCCAGTCGATGGAAGATGAGTACTTCTTCTCCGCCGACAGCGAGCTTTTGGTCGTGCCGCAGGAGGGCATTCTCCGCTTCTATACCGAGCTCGGCATTATCGAGCTGGAGCCGAAGGAAATCGCCATTCTGCCGCGCGGTTTGGTCTATCGGGTCGAGGTGGTGGAAGGTCCTGCACGCGGCTTCGTCTGCGAGAACTATGGCCAGAAATTTGAGCTGCCGGGCCGTGGCCCGATCGGCGCGAACTGCATGGCCAACCGCCGGGACTTCAAGACGCCGGTCGCCTGGTATGAAGACAAGGAAGTGCCGAGCAAGGTCACGGTGAAATGGTGCGGCCAGTTCCACGAGACCAAGATTGGTCATTCGCCACTCGATGTGGTTGCCTGGCACGGCAATTACGCACCGGTGAAATACGACCTCAGGACCTATTGCCCGGTCGGGGCGATCCTGTTTGACCATCCGGACCCGTCGATCTTCACCGTTTTGACCGCGCCGTCCGGGGTGCCGGGAACGGCCAACATCGATTTCGTTTTGTTCCGGGAACGCTGGATGGTGGCCGAAAACACCTTCCGCCCGCCCTGGTATCACAAGAACATCATGTCCGAGCTGATGGGCAACATCTACGGTCAGTACGATGCCAAACCACAGGGCTTCGTGCCGGGTGGCATGAGCCTTCACAACATGATGCTGCCGCATGGACCGGACAATGATGCCTTTGAAGGGGCATCCAATGCGGACCTGAAGGCCGAAAAGCTCGACAACACAATGTCCTTCATGTTCGAGACCCGCTTCCCGCAACACCTGACCGAATATGCCGCCAAGAACGCGCCGTTGCAGGACAACTACATCGACTGCTGGGACAGCCTTGAGAAAAAATTCGACGGCACGCCGGAAGGCACCTGGGATAAGAAGTAACCGACACTGTTTGCTGCCCCGGACTTGATCCGGGGCCTTCAGGGTTGGTCCTGGATCAAGTCCGGGACAGCCTTTTTTGACAAAAGCGCAGTTGTGGATGCTGGCAAGGAGTGTGTGGGTGCAGGGCAAAGCGGATATGGATGACCGTCTCGTCATTTTGGGCTCAAAGGGCGGGCCTGCGATCCGGCCGGGCGGGCCGTCGCCGACGAGTTCGCTGATCGAGATCGGCGGACGTCGCTGTGTTATTGACTGCGGTCTCGGGGTGACCCGGGGCTTGGTCAACTCTGGCGTTTCCTTGAAGGAACTGGATCTCATCGTTATTACCCACATGCACTCCGATCATGTTCTGGAGCTCGGGCCCTTGTTGCATACGGCCTGGACCAGCGGGCTGGCGCATAAGGTCAAGGTGTTCGGACCGGCCGACCTGATGGAGTATTGGGACGGTTTCCTGGCCTCCATGCGCTATGACATCGATCTGCGGATTGATGATGAAGGCCGCCCGGATCTGCGAGACCTCATCGAAATCCACCTGCTGGCCGAAGGCGAGGTGCCGCTTGACGACAGCGGTTTGGCGCTAAAAGCGCTGCGGGTTGATCACCCGCCGGTGGTCGATTGTTTTGCCCTGCGGTTCGATACGGAGGATTGGTCGGTGGTCTTCTCCGCTGACACGGCTTTCTTCCCGCCGCTCGCCGTCTTTGCCAAGGACTGCGATGTTCTGGTGCACGAGGCCATGCTTCAGCGCGGGGTCGACAAAATCGTCGAGATCACAGGCAATGGCGACCGGCTTCGCGAGCACTTGTGGGCGAGCCACACGATGGCGCCGGATGCTGCCAAGATTGCTGAAATGGCCCAGGCCAAGACCCTTCTCCTCAACCATTTGATCCCGGCGGATTTGCCCGGTTTCGAAGAGCAGGAGTGGTTGGAGGCAACAGAAACCTTTTCCGGGCAGACAATTGTCGGTCATGATGGATTGGTCATAACAAAATAGGCTTGGGGAGACGGATCTATGAAACTGGCAAGTTTGAAAGATGGCAGCCGGGACGGAAAACTGGTGGTGGTCAACGAGCGGCTGACCTATTGCACGGATGCCAGTCACATTGCACCGACCCTGCAGGCCGCCCTCGACAATTGGGATCATGTTGCGCCGAAGTTGCAGGTGCTTGCCGAAAGCCTCTCCCATGACGCCGTGCCAACCTTGCGCTTTCACGAGCACGATGCCTTGTCGCCGTTGCCGCGCGCCTATCAGTGGGCCGACGGATCCGCTTATGTGAACCACGTCGAGCTGGTGCGCAAAGCTCGCGGCGCCCAAATGCCGGAGAGCTTTTGGACCGACCCGCTGATGTATCAAGGCGGCTCCGATACGTTTATCGCGCCTCGCGATCCGATCAAAATGCGCGACGAAGCTTATGGCATCGACATGGAAGGTGAGATCGCGGTCATCACCGGCGATGTGCCCATGGGCGTGAGTGCTGAAGGGGCCCTGTCCCATGTCAAGCTGGTGCTGCTCGTCAACGATGTCTCTTTGCGGGGGCTGATCCCGGGCGAACTGGGCAAAGGCTTTGGCTTCTTCCAGTCAAAACCGTCCTCGGCCTTTTCGCCTGTTGCTGTGACGCCGGATGAATTGGGCGAGGCCTGGAAAGACGGCAAGCTGCATCTGCCGCTGCATGTCGACCTCAACGGTCAGCCCTTTGGCCGGGCGGAAGGCGGCATCGACATGACCTTTGATTTCGGCCAGTTGATCGCCCATGCGGCCAAGACACGGGCGCTCAGCGCGGGCACGATCATTGGGTCCGGCACGGTCTCCAACAAACTGAACGGTGGTCCGGGTAAATCACTCTCCGATGGTGGGGCAGGTTACTCCTGCATCGCGGAACTGCGCATGATCGAGACCATCGAAGATGGCGAGGCGAAAACACCGTTCCTCAAGTTCGGTGACACCATCCGCATCGAGATGCTGGACGGGAACGGGCACACCATTTTCGGCGCTATTGAACAGACAGTGGAACAGGCTGACTAGCGCGCCACCAAGCAGCCGGGTCACCTCCGGCAATGACGGACAAACAAACCGCAGCGACGGGAAAACAGCATGAGCAAGCAATTCGCCTCTGTCGGCGACATGGAAGAAAAGAAGATCACGTTTGAAGAGATTGGCAAGGATCTTTGGGCCTTTACCGCCGAGGGTGACCCGAACACCGGCGTGATCTTTGGCGATGACAGTGTCATGATCATCGAGGCGCAGGCAACACCGGCACTCGCCAACAAGGTCATAGAAAAGGTCCGGTCCGTCACCGATAAGCCGATCAGCCATCTGGTTCTGACCCACTATCATGCTGTTCGGGTTCTCGGAGCGGCGGCCTATCAGGCGCCGAATATCATCATGAGTCAGAAGGCGCGGTCCATGGTTGTGGAGCGTGGCGCGGAAGACCGGGAATCGGAATTCATGCGCTTTCCGCGCCTGTTCATGGGTTATGAAAATGTCGCCGACATTCCGCCGCTTACGTGGCCGACGACCACTTTCAACGACCGCATGACCGTTTATCTGGGCAAGCGCCGGGTGGATCTCAGCTTCCTGGGCCGGGCGCATACGGCCGGCGACATCGTCATTCATGTGCCGGATGAAAACGTCATGTTCACCGGCGATATCGTTGAATATCATTCGGCGTGCTATTGCGGAGACGGTCATTTCAACGACTGGCCGAAAACACTGGAAGCGATCCGCGCTTATGACGTTGAAGCGATTGCGCCGGGCCGCGGCGATGCATTGGTCGGCAAGGAAATGGTCGGCAAAGCGCTGACGAACACCGCCGACTTTGTAACCTCCACTTACAAGCCGGTCGCCCGGGTTGCGCAGGGCGGCGGTACCTTGAAAGAGGCGTGGGACGCCTGCCGCGCCGAATGCGATCCGAAGTTTAAGGACTATGCGATCTACGAGCACTGCCTGCCGTTCAACGTGGCGCGTGCCTACGACGAGGCGCTGGGCATCGACACGCCGCGCATCTGGACCGCAGAACGCGACGCAAAGATGTGGGCGGACCTGCAGGGATAACTGACGCAGCCTGTCATTATTGCTGTCCCGGCCTTGAGCCGGGACCGGACCCATCAAAACCCCGGCTCAAGGCTGGGGAGGCCTTTTCGAGAACTGAGTTTCTGTAACCATTCCTTGGCCAGACATGGCTCTATAAGGCCACGAAAACTAGAAATCGCAGCAGGGAGGAGAACCTGTGACCAAATTGTTCGAAGTGCCGCTGTATCCCTACAAGTGGTCGCCCGATCAGGAAACGTCCGCGCCAGTGCGCCATCCGGTGGTGATCATTGGCGCCGGGCCGGTCGGCCTTGCGATGGCCATTGATCTGGCCCAGCAGGACATTCCTGTTGTGATCCTCGACGACAATGACAAGGTCAGCGTCGGCTCTCGCGCGATTTGTTTTTCGAAACGATCCCTTGAGATCCTGGACCGCTACGGTTGCGGCGATCAGATGGTCGACAAGGGTGTGGTCTGGAGCCATGGTCGGGTCTTTTTTGGTGACCGTCAGGTCTACAATTTCGACCTGTTGCCAGAGGAAGGGCACAAACGCCCGGCCTTCATCAATCTTCAGCAATACTACTGCGAACTCTATTTGGTGGAGCGTCTGCGCGCCCTTCAGCAGGAAGGCAAGCCGGTCGACATTCGCGGCGGCAACAAGGTCGCCTCCATCGATCAGATGGACGATCACGCCTCGCTGATCATCGACACCCAGGATGGTGCCTACCGGATCGAGGCGGATTGGTTGATCGCCTGTGATGGCGCCGGTTCTCCGTCCCGCCGGATGCTGGATCTGGACTTTGTCGGCCGGGTGTTTGAGGACAACTTCCTGATTGCCGACGTGATCATGAAGGCGGACTTCCCAACGGAACGCTGGTTCTGGTTCGATCCGCCGTTCAACAAGGACCAGTCCGCTCTTCTGCACAAACAGCCGGACGGCGTCTGGCGGATCGACTTGCAGCTCGGCTGGGACATCGACAAGGAAGAAGAAAAGAAGCCGGAAAACGTCATCCCGCGTCTCAAGCAGATGCTTGGCGAGGACGTGGAGTTCGATCTGGAATGGGTCTCTATCTACACCTTCCAGTGCCGCCGTATGGAAAAATTCCGCCATGGCCGGGTGATCTTTGCCGGGGACGCCGCGCACCAGGTGTCACCGTTCGGTGCGCGCGGCGCAAACTCCGGCTTTCAAGACACCGACAATCTTGGATGGAAGCTGAAACTCGTTCTGGAAGGACAGGCGCCGGAAAGCCTTTTGGACAGCTATGGGCTGGAGCGCGAATGGGCCGCGGATGAAAACATCCTGCAGAGTTCCCGTTCAACCGACTTCATCACGCCGAAATCGGAAATGAGCCGGATCTTCCGCGATGCGGTCCTGGATCTGTCCGAGAGTTATGAATTCGCCCGCCCTCTGGTGAATTCCGGACGCCTGTCAGTGCCGTGCGTCTATGAAACGTCACCATTGAACAGCCACGATGTCGACGGCTTGCCGGCCCGCACAAGGCCCGGCAGTCCTGCGGCAGATGCACCGATTGGCGAGGAGTGGCTGTCGGACCGGCTGGGCGATGGGTTCAAGTTACTCGCGCTGGGCCTGAAGATCCCGGAACGCTCCGACATTGCCGGGCTTTCCGTTGAGGGCATTTTTGTTCCGGACGGCAACATCAGTGCAGAGCTTCGGTCTCGGTATCTGGGCGATGCCGGCGCCGCTGTTTATCTGATGCGGCCGGACCAGCATGTGGCTGCGCGTTGGACAACACTTGACTGGGCACAGATTGAAACAGCCTTGAACCGGGCGATCGGAAAAGGGGAGGCGGCCTGATGACAGCGCATATCACCAAGGCGCAATTGCGCCACCCGGACGACTTTTACGCGGACCTATTGGAGGCCCATGAAGGGCTCTCAAAAGCCGAAAGCGATGCATTCAATGCCCGGCTCATCCTGTTGATGGCCAACCGCATCGGCGATCCGGACGAGCTGAAAACCCTGCTTGAGGCCGCAGCCAGAACGAAACATCCGGAATAACTGGATGGATAGCCGTATAACACTTCCGCTGCCCCGGCCCTGAACCGGGGTCTTTGCCGTTACGGTCCCGGATCGGGTCCGGGACGGCACTGTGTGTATGGCTTCGAGATACTCATTTCGAAAAGAAGTTTTACCGCGTTGCTTTCGCGCGGTAAGGCACAATGCCGCGTTCGCGGCTGTCGATAAACGGGGTCGTGTTGATCGCGGGGAAGGCGCGTTGATCGCAATTATCGCGCGGGCAGATCCGGCAGTTGACGCCGAGGGGCTCCGGCTCCGCGCGATCGTCAAGCGCCAGCCCGTCCGCATAAACAATTGCGTCGGCATATTGGGCTTCGCAGCCGAAACCGAGCGCATAGCGCCGGGCCTGGGTCTTGTAGTCCGTGGTGTGTTTCGTGACGCTGGTCGCGACACACATGTATTTCACGCCATCCGGCATTTGGGCGATTTGCGAGATGAATTTGTCGGTCGTTTGCTCAAATGCCTGATGCACATTCCAGCGGGGGCAGGACCCGCCAAAGCGCGCGAATTGGAACCGGGTTGCGCTGTGGCGTTTGACGACATTGCCGGCCCGGTCGATCTTGACGAAGTAAAACGGAATGCCCTTGGAACCCGCCCGTTGCAGGGTTGAAAGCCGGTGACAGATCTGCTCGATGCTGGCGTCCATCTGATGCGACAAGCGCTGGATGTCGTGACGGCTTGCAGCGGCGGCCTCCAGAAAGGCCTCGTAGGGTAAGAGCAGCGATCCGGCGAAAAAATTTCGAAGGGCCAGCCGAGCGATGCTTTCCGCTGATTGGGTTCGGAAACGGGCGTCCGCCACTTCTGACGTTAAGATGTCCTTGGCATAGAGCTCCGCGATGACCGAGCCGAGCAGAAAGGATTTTGAGCTGTCCGGCACGGACCGGTGGATGGAAATCCGCCGCTCAAACTCTTTGTGCCGGATGAGTGCAGCATCCTCTGCACCATGCTGTTCCACGGTGATGCTGTAGGTGTCATAGAGCCAGTCGGTGAGGGCGGTGAGCTTCGGCGTGTCCGCAAGAAGATTGATCTTGATTGCGAGCTGTTCTGCCGCCCGGTCGATCGCATCGACATAATTGTCCTGATAGTGGAAGTAGTCGCGGACCTCCTCGTAGGCTGATTTGCTGATGCTGCCGGTTCCATCGTCCGACGCATTCATCTGGAGAAGATCATCTTCGCCAGCGTCTTTTTCATGATAGGCGCGCATGGTGCCGTACATATCCATGATGGCGCGGGCGGCTTCCGGGGCCCGGGTCGCCAATTCATGAAGGTCCTGTTTGCTGATGCGCGTGCCGTGAAACCGGGTGTCTGCAAAAATTTCTTCCAGGTCCTGCGTCATCCGGTCGAGGTCGTTTTCCTCAAACGCTGAAAGGTCGGTGCCGAACACCCGGTAGATGGCCAGAAGCACAGAGGCCGTGACAGGCCGGTTGTTGTTTTCAATCTGGTTTATGTAGGGCGTTGAAAGGCCGAGCTTTTTTGCGAACTCCACTTGCGATAGGCCGGTGTCCGCACGGACCTGGCGCAGGGTGTGGCCGGAGTAGAGGTTCTTCTGCAAAACACGCTTCCTCAAATTGCAAATATTTAGCTATTAGCAATACTCAAGTTAACATTTTACAATTCGCTTGTCCTGCACAAAACTGCGTCCAACCTCTTAGCCAGAGAAGAAGTGGACCCAGACATGACAGCCCATTTTGCGCTCCATTCGACCCGGGACCTGTTGCGCCGCGCACGGCCGCTCCCGAGTACTCTCGAGCCGACAGAAAATATCCTGGACGGCGTCACACCCCGTCAGCTGGAAATCATGATGAAGCTCTGTGAGGGCAAGGTGAACAAGCAGATCGCTTATGAGCTGGGTGTCACCACTGCGACGGTCAAGGCGCATATCCGCTTTGCCATCAAGCGTCTGGGCGCCAAGAACCGGGTCCATGCGGTTGCCATGGTCGCCGCCAACGCGGCGCTGCATCGCCCGCAGCAAGCCGCCGAAATGGGCCTCTGCGCTTAAGAAGAGGCGCTCTCCCGGACGACGCATAGCGAAAATCCGGGATCTACGCATTCCCCGACGTGCGGCTATAGACCGGTTCACTCCGTATTGCCGTCCCGGACGCAGCACTGCTGCGATCCGGGGTCCTCTCGTTCTCAGAGCTTTTGAACAAAACACGCAACGGCTGCGGCCAGTTGTTATGAGAGTGGATCCCGGCTCGAGGCCGGCACGACACTTAGGCGCGCCGGGTTTTTGGCGACTTGTCCGGAAAGTGCCGGTTAAAAACTAAATCCCCAGGCTTTTGACAAAGTCCAGTTATCCCTCTGGCGTCATGTTCGGACTTGTTCCGAACATCCATCACGATTTGAGACATATGGATCCTCGGCACAAAGCCGAGGATGACTATCGAGTGGAGTGAGGCTTGTTATCAAGCTGGATCCCCGCACAAAGCGGGGAGGACCGTTGAGGTAAATGCACGTGTCTAGAACGAGAATTTGAGCTTTGTCTGGAGCGTGTAGTTCCAGGAATCCCCATACTTGTATTGCGTGGTCGCGCCGGAGGTGGACGCGAGGTTTGTGAGATCGCCGGTGCCGGAGGTCTTGTAGGTCGCAGCCGTGCCGATGGTGAGTTCAGCATGTTTGTCGAGCTGAATGGCCGTTCCGACCCCAAAGGAATAGGTGTCGGAATAGGATTGCCCGATGCCCCGGTCCCACTGGACCGTTGATCCCACCTTCAACCAATCATTGACCTTGTGGGCGAGCCCGGCACGTACCGTCCAGCCATCGTCATACCCAAGGAAACGGTTGACCACCGTGGTGCCAGCCGGGTTCTGAACCGTCAGATCCTGCAGTTTGGACCAGTCCACCCACTTCACGCCGAAGGTTGCCAGCCAGTCCGGCGCGATCCCGGTTTGCAGATTGAACTCCAGGGATTGCGGCATGGTCACGGAGGCAAAGCTGTCGAAGCTGGTTACCCCGGTGACCTCTGTTCCGCCGGCAAGGTCTACATCAATGGCCGAATCGTAGATCAGGCTCGCCCGGACAGCATACTGCGGGATCTCGTAAGAGGCTCCGACCCGCCAGCCGACGCCGGGATCGTCCGAGCGGACATCCAGCCGTGTCGGAAAATCGACATAGGTGGAGGGGGGGATAAAGGCACCATAGGACAGATTGTCGGTCCGGTATCTCAGATAAAGCAGGTTTGCCCCGGCAATCGCCCGGACATAATGTCCATCGCGAACCTGAAACTTATAGGCACAGGTTCCATTAAATGCCTTGCCGGAGGCCGAGGTCCTGGTCAGCGAGAACCGGCCCTGCCATTCCTGATTAAGGTCTTCCTCAATCTGGTACGGGTCATTGGTCCGCGCCATGCAGTCAAGTTGATCGGTCAGCCGGAATTTTGCGGCAAACTGGTAGTTCCAGATGTTCGGGGTCGCGCGGCTTTTAACCGGTCCACCGACCACCGGGCGGCCTGCCACTTCTGCGTTGGTCACTTCATAGTCGACGTTGCGGTCGACCGCCTTGGTGGTGGCTTCGAATGCAAACCGGCTGTTGTCAAACAACAGCTCGTTTGAGCCAACACCAAGCGTGTCCCAGCCGCCGGCATATGCTGGCGAAAGACAACAGAGAACCGTTCCGCCAATCATGAGATTGGCGGTCCATACTTTGAAAGTGCCCATTATTTCCCCTCCACGAGTGATGCACACGCCCGGTTTGGCTGTTGTTTGCGGGCGCTGCCTTATGCGCCGCGCATCTGCGGCGGTGGTTTTGCTGCGGTCACAAACCGTTCAGTGTGGCGCGCCTCCCTCAGCTTTTGCCGCAGGCGGCAGGATCGTGCGTTCCATCAGGTGGCGGTAAAGCTGCGGCGACAGACGGTTGATCAGGTGTGACAGGCGCGCCACACGGCCGATCGGAATGAAGGTTTTCCGCCGCACAAGTCCGCGGTAAAGAATGCGCGCTGCGTCCTCCGGCGCGAGCGCATCGACCTGATCCGACGCTGAACCCGGGCGCGCGAGGCCACCTTGGGGTTCGCTGCGCGCACCGGTGTTGGTGGCAATGAAACTTGGCGCGGCGATCAGGCACGCAACCCCATGCACTGCTTCCTCAGAGCGCAGCGATTTGAAGAAGCCCTCCAGCGCGTGCTTGCTGCCGGCATAGGCTGTGCGCAGCGCCAGCGGGCAAAACCCGGCGACAGATGAAATCGCCAAATGCGTTCCGGTAGAGCGGCGCAAATCCGGGCCGAACTCCTTGGCCATGGCCACGGCCCCGAAATAGTTCACCTCGAAAACCCTGCGGTGATCCTCAAGGGCCTGTGTGGTGAAAGGGCCGATATGGGTAACCCCGGCGTTGTAAACGACCAGATCGATGGACGGGCGTTCGGACCGGATTTGCCGGGCGGCTTCAGCCAGCTGATCAGCATCGGTGATGTCACAGGACAGTGGGCGCGTGTCCGGAACAGAGGACAATGCGTCCAGATCCGGTCCGGGCAGGTTGAGCATGACCGTGAACCAGCCATGTTCGCGTAAAATGGCCCCGAAAGCTTGGCCCAGTCCCCCGGCACCTCCCGATATGACCGCCGTCGGCTTCATAACCCGGCCTCCCGGCTCCAAAGATCAAACACCTCGGCGCTGGTCATTTGCGGCGTGTAACCGAATTCGGTTTTCAGCGCGGTGTTGTCGAGAACTGGGCGGAATTGCAGAAACCGGACCTGTTCCGCACCGAAGCGAGAGAGACCTAATGGCTGCGCTATTGCCAGTGCGGATTTGACCAGGGATGCGGGAATCCGGATCAGCGGTTTTTTCAGGCGGGCTGCCAGATCGGTCATGGAGAGGGCTCCATCGCCCGCCACGTTGTAGATGCCCGGCGGACCGTTGGTTGCCGCCCGTTCCAGGATGCGCGCAAGATCCTCGGCCCAGATGAAAACAAACGGACTGTCACTGCCGCAAAGGCCCATCAGCCGCGGTTTGCGGAACAGCGAGGTGATCTGGTTTTCAACACCGGCTCCAAGAACCGTGCAGACCCTCAAAATCACCTGTTCCAGCTGCGGCGCCTGTCTGCGGGCCTCGGCCAGCACCTCCTCGGCCTGGCGCTTGTGGTCGGAATAGGCAAATTCCGGATTGCCGCGCAGCGGATCCGTTTCTCTCAGCCAGTCCGGATTGTCCGCATGATAGCCATAGGCCGCGCCGGAGGACGTGACGACCAGCCGCCTGACCTTCGCCGCAATGCAGGCATCGACCACATTGCGTGTGCCAATGACATCCACCTCATAGGCCAATTGCCGGTCCTTCGGCTCAAGAACCGATGCAAGGTGAATGACGGCGCCGGGTCTGTCTTCTGTGATGACCTCTAACGGGTCGCGGCCGCGCACATCCATTTTGCGCCAGATGGCTCCAGTCGGCAGCGACGGCCGTGGCCCGATGTCCGTCGCAATCACGTCGTGTCCGCTGCGCACGAGCATTTCGACCAGCCTTTGACCGATCATGCCCGCAGCGCCTGTGATCAGGATCCGGCTCATCTTGCGGCCACCGTGCGGGAAAACCACTTGGCGAGCGCCAGCCCTGAGACCGCATGCCAGATGCCCCAGAAGGCAGCAACAACCGCCATGCCGCCGAGACCGTGGAAAAAACCAAAAATCAGGATCAGGCCGAGGCCGGAGTTTTGAATGCCGGTTTCGATGGATATCGCCCGCCGGTCATAGGGGGATAGCCCGGCAATGGTGGCAACCATGTACCCTCCAAGAAGGGCAATGCCATTGTGAGCTATGACCAGCGGGACGATATCCGGCCCGAATGCGCCCAGGAATTCCCAATTTCCATAAAGCGCAATACAGATGAACGAGATGAAAATCGTCATGGAAAGCATCTGCAAGGGTTTGCGCAAATGCCAGGCGAGCTGCGGTAGATTGCGGTTGACCAGCATGCCGAGCGCCAGCGGCAAAACCAGCATCAGGCTGACGGTCGCGGCCACCTGTAAGGGGTCGATCGCAACGGAGGTCATGAAGGCGCGGCTTGGACCGTACAAACTGCCCCAGAAGGCGATGTTGAGCGGTGTGAAGAGCACCGTCCCAATGGTGGTAAAGGCGGTCAGCGACACCGCGAGCGCCGCGTTGCCGCCCGCCCTGTGCGTGATGTAATTGGAGATGTTGCCACCCGGGCACGCCGCCACCAGAATCAGTCCAAGCGCAACAGATCCTTGAGGGCGAACAGCCAGCACCAGAAGAAAGGTGAGGGCGGGAAGAACGACGAACTGCGACAGGATCCCGGTTACGAACGGCTTTGGGGTGCGGAAAAGCGCCCGGAAATCGTTGGGCGTGATGTCGAGGGCGACCGCAAACATCACGATCGCCAGCACGCCATTCAGGATCAGCATGCTGTCCGGGGAAAAGTTCAGAACAGCTGCGTCGATGTTGGTCATCGGGCAGCCTCTTTCAGGGCCGCGATCCTCTTCGTGACAGAGGTTCGGTAAGTTTTCTTGTCGACGTAATAGGCCATCCGGGCGAGCTTCAGGTAATTGACCCCGCCGGTTTCCCGCTGAAAGCCGTTGGCCTTGTAGCGTTTGATGCTGTCCGCTTCCCGGTTCCCTGTCTGAAGCCCGGTGATGTAGCGCGCCACCAGTTCGGCCTGTTCATGCCGCCCCTGCCAGCCAAGGCCCGTCGCCTCGACCATGCCGAGCACGAACAGATCATCGCGCTGCGGGTGCATACAGTTGAGGTAAAGGCTCGGCGCGGCCCCCGTCCAGTTGAGCAAGTCTTTCGAAATGAAAGGGTAATCGAGCACATACCCGGTTGCGGTGACGATCATGTCGTAGTCCGCGGCGCTGCCGTCGGCAAAATGAACCGTGTTGCCGTCCAGCCGGTCGATATCGGGACGGATTTTCAAGTCGCCATGACCGGCATGGAACAGGATCAGCGAATTCACCACTGGGTGGCTTTCATAAAGTTTGTAGTCCGGCTTCGGGAACCCGTAACGCTGCGGGTTTCCGGCAAACCAGTTGAGCACCACACCGTCGATCTTGCGGCGGAGCCACATCGGCAGGCTGGTTGTTCGCCCAAGCGTGTCGGCCGGTTTGCCGAAGACGTATTTCGGCACGAAGTAATAGCCCCGGCGCATGGAGAGGTCCGTGCTTTTTGCATGATGGATAGCATCGACGGCGATGTCGCAGCCGGAGTTCCCGGCACCGACGATCAGCACCCGCTTGCCATCGAACTGGGTGGCGGACTTGTATTTCGCCGCGTGAATGAGCTCGCCGGAAAAGTCGCCCTGGAATTTCGGCATGTTGGGGGTCGAGAGTGTGCCGTTCGCAATCAGAAGGCCCTTGAAGACGGCTTCCTCTTGTTCGCCGCCCGGACCCCGCCAGGCAATACGCCAGCCCTTGCCCGACGGCCCTATCGGCTCGGCTTTCACAACTTCGGTTTGGAAGCGGTAGCACCTGTAGAGATCGAAGTGGCGGGCAAAGGCTTGGAAATACTGCCGCATGTCGCGGTGAGAGGGATAGTCCGGCGTCTCGGGCGGCATCGGGAAATCGGCAAATTCCGTCATGGTCTTGGACGAAATCAGGTGCGCGCTTTCATACATGGTCGAGCGCGGCCCAGTCATGTCCCAGACACCGCCGACATCTGAATGCAGCTCAAACCCATGAAAGGGAATTCCCTGTTCGCGCAAGACCTTGGCCATGGCAAGGCCCATAGGGCCCGCGCCGATCAGGGCATAGCTTTCCTGTGTGCTGGCGCATGGCGCCGCACCTGCTACTTGTGGCATGTTTCCTCCCAACCACGACAGTGGTATCGTTATATTGAACGAATGTTCAAAATAAGCAAGAGGCTCCTGTAAAAAATGACAGACGTGTCTGCGCCCCGGAAGCGGGCACCCAGTAAAAAGTCTTTAGAAACAAAGGCCCGGATCCTGGATGCGGCAGAAGATCTGTTTTCCAAACGCGGTTTTGACGGCACGTCGATTCGCGACATTGCCAAGCAAGCGGGTGCCCAAGTGGCGCTGGTGCATCATCACGGCGGTCCGAAGGAAGAGCTGTTTCATATGGTGGTTGCCCGCCGGGCAAAGCCGCTCGCCGAACTTCGCCTCAGGGCGCTGGAGGACAAGAAGGCCGCGGCCGAACGGGACGGGCGCAACAAGCTGACCTTGCGCGAGATCCTGGCCAGTTTCGTTCAGCCGTTTCTTGAGATGACCTTGTCAGAAGACGCGCCGTGGCCCGCCTATGGCCGGCTGATCGCGCTGGTGTCGGCCGATGAACGCTGGCGGGAGATTGCTGCGGAGTGTTTTGATCCGACCGCAGCCGTCTTTGTGGATGAGATCGCTGACCTGCTGCCGGGCGCTTCCCGGACAGCGCTCAGTGCGGCCTTCGTCTTCACTGTGTCCGGCATGCTGGCGCTCACGGCCAGCAGCTGGCGCATCGGCGCTGTGGCCCGCGAACAGGGGCAAGCGGATCTTATCGAAACCTTGCTCGACTACAGCGAAGCCGGGTTTCTGAGGCTGTGTTAAGCGTGAGAATACCGGCAGATGAGGTCATTCCTTGCTGCAAAAGCAGCTAACGAAAAAATTGGACAATCAGGAATCGCGTGAAGCGTAATAGTGATGGACCTATGCGCGAGCGGCGGGCACTCTATCACTTGTTTCCCTTTAGATCGGACGTGCGGCGGAGAAGAATTTGACCCTATTGATCCTATTCGTGGTGCTTGCCATCGGAGTGTCGTTTCTCTGCTCAATCCTGGAAGCCGTTTTGTTGTCGATCACGCCGTCCTTTGTGGAATCTGCGAACGAGAATCGGCCCAAGCTGGCCGAAAGCCTGAGAAAACTCCGGTCGGACATTGAACGGCCGCTTGCCGCCATTCTGTCTCTCAACACGATTGCGCACACCGTCGGGGCAACGGGTGCCGGGGCTCAAGCCGCCCTTGTCTTTGATGATGCCGGGGTTGGTGTGTTTTCAGCCGTGCTGACGCTTGCCATCCTGGTTCTGTCGGAAATCATTCCAAAGACCTTGGGTGCGACGTATTGGCGGGCACTGGTCCCCTTTGCGGTTCGGGTGCTGCCGTGGCTAATCGCTGCCCAATTGCCGCTGGTCTGGATGAGCCAGGGGATTACAAAGTTTCTCACCAAAGGTGATCCCAAGCATGAGGTATCCCGGGAGGAGATCTCGGCTTTGGCAACCGTCGGCAACCGTTTGGGGATCGTGGAGGAAGACGAAACCCGTGTGGTCACGAACCTGTTTCGGCTTCCGGAAATCTCTGCGCGGGAGGTGATGACGCCCCGAACGGTCATTGAGCATGTCGCAGAAGCGATGAGCGTCGGAGAGGTGGTCAAATCGCGGGAGAGCTATCCGTTTTCCCGTATGCTTGTGACCGGGGGCTCAATCGATGACGTGTCCGGCTTCCTGCTGACGCGGGATCTTCTTCTCACCGCCGTGAACGGGCACAACGACGCCAGTGTCTCGACACTCCGCCGGGATATTCTTCGGATTTCCGAAAACGAAGATCTCGATTCCCTGCTCGAAAAGCTGATGGGAAATGACGCGCACATTGCGCTGGTTCAGGACGAGTATGGCGGCACGGCCGGCTTGATCACGATGGAGGATGTGCTGGAAACCCTTCTGGGCGCTGAAATCGTGGACGAGCACGATGAAGTCGAGGACCTTCAAAAACTTGCCCTGCAACGCAGCGGCCAGCAACCCGCACACGGCATCAAGAATGCGGAAGTCCAGGATGACCAAACGAAAGCCTGATAGAAGCAGTGAGGGAGACTGAGGCCGTGAGATCCGGCATTTCTGCCGTCCGCCAAACTGAAAAGCGGCTGCGATCCAATAAACACTGGAGGAAAGAAAAATGGTCGGAGTGAGAGGATTCGAACCTCCGACCCCCTCGTCCCGAACGAGGTGCGCTACCAGGCTGCGCTACACTCCGACTAGAATTTGGATTTCATTTAAATCCATCGGGAACAGCGGGGCAAGCCCGCGCTGCGTGGACGGTCATTTAGCAAAGCTTCTCCGTCCTCGCAAGGACTTTGCCTGTGACCGGCCCACTTTTTTAAAACTGTGAACAATTCCAGCCGGTTCGCGGAGGTTCTGAGAAAATCACCGGTGCTGGGGCAGGGCCTGGAAGGGCCGACCGAGGCAGAAATCAAAGGTGTTTGACGACTGTTTTACCGAGTTGGGGAAAACTATCCTTACCAATCAAAAGAAACGCACTTGGGAGGCTTGCGCTTGTCCGGCGAGATGGGTATACACCCTTCCCACGGCATTGGGGTGTAGCCAAGCGGTAAGGCACCGGTTTTTGGTACCGGCATGCGAAGGTTCGAATCCTTCCACCCCAGCCACTCTTCCTTCCGAAAAACTGAATACGTTTGGTTCTGAGCGACTGAAGATCTCGTCAGCACAGTTGCAATGGCATGTGGTGTGCAATAACCCGGCTTGGCATTCGCATGCGAGAAGTGGACGTTCCGCAGTTGCGGGAATGATGCCCCGTGGAGCCCAACTCTGCCCGTATTCCAGCTCGCTTATGCGACCGATCGTGTGCGGCTGGCGGGTGCCTTGGTCTTCTTCATTGCGTCCAAAGCGGCGGTCAACGGCGCATGCAGCTGGGTGTTCTCGATGTAAAAGGCCACGAAGTCATCTGCCGCCAAGGGGCGGCTGAACAGGTAACCTTGGAAGCTGGTGCAACCAGATTGCGAGAACCAGGCCTTTTCCTCTTCTGTTTCAATGCCTTCAACGACGGTCGCAAAGCCCAAAGACGCGCTGAGGTCAAAAATTGACTTCAAAATGTGCCCATTGATCTCGCCATGGCATGACCGGGTCAAAGACCGGTCGATTTTCACCGTATCTATCGGAAAAGCCTGCATGTACCTGAGAGAGGTGTGTCCCATTCCAAAATCGTCGAGTGCAAACCGGAGACCTACAGCCCTGAGGTTTTCGATCGCCTCAAAGACTTTGTCATCCGGCAAGAGGACCGTGCTCTCGGTAATCTCGAGTTCGACGGTTGAAGGGTCTAGTGCATAGCGCGCGAGTGTCTGTTTCACCACATCTGCAAAATCGTGCTGAAGAACCTGGGACGGCGTTACATTGACAGACATCTTGAAGTCGGCCGCCACAAAACCGGTCCATTCGGCCCGGGTGCGGCACGCCAGATCGAGTATGTGCTCGCCAAGCTGCGGCATGATCTCCATATCTTCCGCCAGTTGGATAATCACCGGTGGAGCGATGTAGCCGTATATCGGATGTTTCCAGCGCAGCAGAGCTTCAACACCGCACACGCTGCCATCGCAGGCGTTGATCTGTGGCTGATACTCCAGGTGAAGACCCTGCCTTTTATCCAGAACGGCTTCCAAATCAATGGCAAGGGCGCGGGCCACCCGGCCGACAACACCGTTCCGTTGCAACAACTTTGTCGGAGTGCTTGGCGTTTCGGTTCCGGTTGAAAACCGCAGCAGGTCAGTTAAAGACTCTCGTATTGTCAGCGTGCTGACGGTGTCGGTCAGGCGGACAAACGGGGCGTAGATGAGGACCGACAGCACGAGGCAGACGGCTTGAACTCCGGCCCCGGAGAAAGAGCCTGTGACGGCATATGCGTTGAGTATCGGCGGCGTCGTCCAGGCGACGCCGTAGCTCGTAAAGGGCATCCACTCCAGGAGCATCGCACCATAAAGAACGCCGGTGTTTACAAGTGGTGCCAGCAGAAAGGGCAGCGCATACAACGGATTGAGGACGATCGGGATGCCGTAAATGATCGGCTCGTTCACGTTGAACAATGCCGGTATCAACGCCAGCAGGGCAAAGCGCTTTACCACGGTCAATTTGCTGAAAACCAGCATGGCGATGATCATGCCAAGCGTTGCGCCGGAGCCGCCGACGTGGACGAGGTCGAACACCTGAGATGTGATGATGTTCGTAGGCGGCAAGCCCGCGGCGACATGTGCAATGTTTTCGTCGGCAGCCGGGATTAGCTGCAAATCCGAAACACCGTTGAGCATGTTCCGGCCGTGTACGCCGAACAGCCAGAGCACCTGTGACAACAGAACATATTTCAGGCCGCCCCAAAGCGAATTGTCGATGTTCCCGACCATGCCGTTCAGTTGTGCCTGAAGCTCGGCGGTCACATGCTCAGACCCGATGGTAAGCAGAACGCCTTTCAGGCCCGCGAACACAATCAGCGTTGTAAGCGCGGCGGGCAGGACGCCATAGATATCGCCAAGCATTGCCTCATTGCTGAGCGCGCGGGTCTGGAAACGGAAGAGGTTCTTTCGGCACATAAAGAGAAACAGGCTTGTGCTTGCAACAGCAACGAACAGGGCCGTGGGCAATCCCTGGCTTATGGAGAGAGAGGCCAGGAGTTGAGAGCTGTCTGCCTGTGCGATCAAGATGAAAAAGCTGGTGAGTGCAACCAGAATTGTGAGAAGCGGGTGCGCAACAGGGCGGCGCTTCTGGCTGTTCACGCTGTTTGTGTAAATGTAGGCGTAGCTCACGATCACGATGAGTGACGCGATGCCGAAGGTCGAGTTAATCACCGCATCCAGCACAACCTCTACATCTTGTCCGAAATGAAAGTTGTGACCGGTGCCTGTTTGAACAAAAGGCGGGTATTTTATCAAAAGGGCGAAGGCGCCGAGCAATATAGCGGGCAAGGTAATGCAAAGGCTGCGTTGCAATGCAGAGAATGCAGAATTGTTTGAGAGTTTCTTGCTGAATAAAAGAGGTGCTGCGCAGAGCCTATTCAACACATCCGGTGTGTCGCTGGCATATTTCCCCATAGCTTCCCTCGATGAACGTGCCCCTCTACTGCAAGAAATGACAGAAGTTTATTAAATTAGACTTATTAATTCTGATGTGATTTTTGATTGAAGAGTGGTGAGTTTAGATACTTTAAATTGAAAATTGCAATCGACTTGTATGGCATGAGATTAATGCATGCATTGGTTTGTTCATTACTTGCTTTCGCCTGAAGCGGAAAATCTGGAAGGGTGTGCAAGCGATCGTTCCGCAGTGCGATGACTAAACCACACCTGAACAGAACGCGGTGTTGAACGGCTCCAGTGTGGAGCGGCATCTGTTTTGGTGGAATGAACTTAACAGGCCGTGCAGCCGACGTTTCACATGCGGCGTCCTACACCGGCACACCGGCGATGTGGGCGATCAGCTCCAGGCTGTTGCGGGCGTTGAACTTTTTCATCAAGCGGGCCCTGTGGACCTCTACCGTGCGGTGGGAGATGTCGAGCGCGCGGGCGATCTCCTTGGACGTCAGGCCCTCGGCCAGCATGGTCGCCACCTGACGCTCGCGCACGCTCATGTCGGCGAGTGGCCGGTCTTCTGAAATATCGGCAAAACTCCAAATGGCCTTGGCAAAGGGGTAATCAGGGTCCAGCGACTGCCCGCGTACCCGGCACCAGAACAGAGCACCGGATTTCCGGCGCATGATCCGCTCGTCCTGATAGGTGCCGCTGCCCAGCATCTTGCTGACCCCGATCTTGCCGATGCGCAAGAACTCTTCCGAAGAGGGATAAAGCACCGACAGGGAGACACCAGTCAGCGCGGCGGTGTCATATTCAAACATCGCCGCAAACCGCGGATTGCATTTCCGGATGGTCCGGTCTTCTGAGTAAACCAGTCCAATCGGCGCATGCTCAAAGGCAAGGGCAGCCAGCTCCTCCATTCGATCTCCATTACGTGTTTTGCCGGAATATCCAGATAAAGCGCGCAAATAGTATCCGGAAGGGAGAAAAGGGAGGCAAGGGCATGAACCCGGCAGAATGGCTGAAACGCACAGCGGCAAAATCACCCGGCGCACCGGCCCTCTTCACTGGTTTGCGCCAGGTGGCCGATTATGCGGCATTTTCGGAGACATCCGGGGCGATTGCACACGCGCTTCAAGGCCGCGGCGTTGCCAAAGGCGACAGGGTGGCGGTCTTCATGGCAAACAGCACAGCCTATCTTGAAGCGCTGTATGGCATTTGGTGGGCCGGCGCGGCTGCTGTGCCGATCAACGCCAAGCTGCACGGACGGGAAGCGGCCTGGATGGTCGAGGATGCAGGCGCAAAACTGGTTTTTTGCGATGGAAAATCCGCAAACGCCCTGTCTGGTCTTTTGTCTGGCGATGCACAGATTGTCATAACCGGCAGCGAGGCCTTTGTCGCCATGCGATCAGAAGCCCCGCTCTCAGAGCCCGTGCCTCTGGATGAGAACGATCTCGCCTGGCTGTTCTACACCTCCGGCACCACAGGACGGCCCAAGGGTGTCATGATCACCTGCGGCAACATCGCCTCGATGACGTACAACTTCTTTGTCGATGTGGACGAGGTCAAGTCGGGCGGGGCCATTCTTTATGCTGCTCCCATGAGCCATGGCGCCGGGCTTTACAACTTCATGCATGTCTTGCGCGGCGCGCGGCACGTCGTACCCGAAAGCGGCGGGTTTGATGCCGAAGAGGTTCTCCGGATCGCGCCGAGCTTAAAATGTGTCAGCATGTTCGCAGCGCCCACCATGGTGCGCCGGATGGTGGACGCCGCCAAGGCCCAGGGGCTCAACGGCATGGGGCTGCGCACCATCGTTTACGCCGGAGGGCCGATGTATGAGGCCGATATTCTGGAGGCGGTGGAGGTGATGGGAACCCGGTTCGTTCAGATCTACGGCCAGGGGGAATGCCCGATGGGGATCACTGCGCTCTCCAGGGCCGATGTGTCCGATCGCAGCCATCCAAGATGGCGGGACCGGCTGAATTCCGTGGGGACGGCGCAATCTTCGGTACGGGTGCGGGTTGTTGATGAAAGCGGCGAAGATCTTGCCGCCGGCGAGGTGGGGGAGATTGTCGTGCGCGGAGCAACGGTGATGAAAGGCTATTGGCAGAACCAGGCCGCGACTGAAGACACCCTTCGAAACGGCTGGCTGTGGACCGGAGACATGGGGCGGCTCGATCCGGACGGCTATCTGACGCTTCAGGACCGCTCAAAGGATGTGATCATTTCCGGCGGAACAAACATCTACCCGAGAGAAGTAGAGGAAGTGCTGCTCAGCCATCCGGCGGTCCATGAGGTCTCCGTAATTGGCCGGGACGATCCGGAATGGGGCGAGATCGTTGTTGCCTTTGTGGTGCGTCTCAACGGGCACAACGTGGAAGCAGCAGAGCTTGATGCCTTGTGCCTGGAGCAGATCGCCCGGTTCAAACGGCCGAAGACCTACCACTTCGTCGAGGCGTTGCCGAAGAACAATTACGGTAAGGTCCTGAAGACCGAATTGAGACAACAGCTGATGGATGGAGGAAACGAAGGTGAGTGATTTGACCGGAAAAACCGCCCTGGTGACCGGGTCTGTTCAAGGCATCGGTTTGGCGATCGCAAAGAGTCTTGCAGGCGCCGGCGCCCGGGTGGGCGTTCATGGTCTTGCGACAGCGGAGCAGGCCGCGGAGGCTGTGGCTGCTGTTGAGGCGGCCGGTGCACCGGAGGCCCGTTTTTTTGATGCCAACATGCGGGATGTGGCGGCCATCGAAGCGATGATGCAGGATGTGTCTGACTGGGGTGGTGCGGACATTCTGGTGAACAATGCCGGTATTCAGAAAACCGCCAGCTACGCCGAGCTCGATGCGGCGACCTGGGAAGCCATCATTGACGTCAATTTGTCCGGCGCCTTTCACACGATGCGAAAGGCGCTGCCCGTCATGGCTGAGAAGGGGTATGGCCGGGTGATCAACATTGCCTCGGTCCATGGCCTCGTCGCATCGGTGAACAAGGCGCCCTATGTCGCCTCGAAGTTCGGCCTGGTCGGCATGAGCAAGGTCGCCGCGCTGGAATATGCCGCCGCCGGCACCAAGGCTAAAGGCGGTGTCACCGTCAACTGCATCGCGCCAGGCTGGACCGAAACGGCGATCATCGAGCCGCAGGTTGCCGCCCGCGCCGCCCTTCATGGCGGCGACCGGGATCTGGGGATTGCCGATCTTCTGGCCGAAAAACAACCGACCCGGCGCACCTCCGATCCATCGGAAATCGGTGCCTTGGCGCTGTGGCTGTGTCATCCGGTTGCCCACAATGTCACCGGCACGACCATCCCGGTCGACGGCGGCTGGACGGCGCAATAGACGGGGACCTCAGGCAGTCTCAAATCTTTTGCGATTTGGTCCTGCGCTGTTGAAGTTGTTTGTGCTGTTGAGAGTCTGCGGCAGTGCCTTGAACGGCCGCTTGCGGCACTGACCTCAACGGGTTTCTTTCATAGGTGACAACCTTATGGCGACTCATCCATAACACTCAAGCGTTGCGTTTAGGGCACAATGCACCGGGCGCGGCGGTTGTCGATTGCTGCCGGGCGGGTGTCTTGATGGCTCTGAAAGCTGCCGTTTGGATTTCGGTCTGTCCGTTCGTTAGCAGTGTGCAGTATGGGTAGTTGTGAGATGGTCAATGACGGTGACAAAAGCGGGGCGGTACCGGATACACCGGAGCTGAAACCAGAGGCGATTTGGCCTTGGCTAATCGCGGTCGCGGTTTTTGCCGGACTGGGGACCATAGGCCTAACCCTATGGGTGTACTTAACGAATGAAGATACATCCAAAGCGGCCGAGCTTATCCGCACCTTCGGCCCGCTGTTTGTGGGGGCGGGTGCGGCCGTGACGTTTATGACCGTTATCTGGCGTGGTGCTATTATCAATCGACAAGCGGCCGAACAGAAACGGCAGAATGATAGCCAAGACCAAGTCGAACTAGGTTTGCTCTTAGACAAAGCGTCTGAGTATCTAGCCGATGACAAGGCCGGGCGCAGAGATGTTGGTTTGGCAATGATCGAAACCGTGATCATGGCTGAAAACTCAAAATACGCGGTTCCCGCGTTGGACATCCTGTTAAGCCATTACGTGCTTTTGGTAAGGACAGACAGCCGCCTCAGGCGGGTCGCAGATCGAATTATCACCGCAGCGGCCCTGCTTGGACGCTCAGGTACGGCTGGCCAAGAGTTCGATTTTTCCGATTCCGAGGGAAAGATATTTGAAGACCACTATCTCTCGATACCGCCGGGCTTCCCGCCTTCGTTTATCAAAAATTGCAAGATCTACTGGCGTAGTGTCGTCGCGCACATGAAAGAGTACGATGAAATAGACCTCAATCTGGGCTTTGAAAAGTGCCTAATAGGAACGGGTCTGGGAAGTGAGCGGACCGAAGACAAACTTAGAATTCTGCACCGGTATTACGATTGTTATCTCCGAAACTGTAATATCGTTGAAGTCGACGGATATCTAAGAAAATGCCACTTCCTTGGTTGCGATTTTTCGGGTGCAACTATTCGCGCCGCAAACCTCAGTCAAATGGAAATTGCCCAGGGCAATTGTTGGTATAGCGAAGGCCAAGAGCCACGTTTCATCGAGCTAGATGAAGAGCAACAAGATCAGGTTGAAGGCCGAGATCATTTTTGGGCAAACACCTATTGCGTAGCACGCGGCTAATCACCCCTTCATTTCCGCAGTCCCGCTGGTGTTGTAAGCCTCCGCGTCGGCGTCGAACGCGTGGACAGCGTGCGTGATGATCCAAGACCCGGCCAGCTCTGGTGACACCTCCGGAAAGCTCATCACCACCTGCTCCAAGACATCCGGATCGCCGCACTTGCAGGAGAAATCAAAGCGGCGTTCGGCGCAGAAGTTCCTGGTCCTTCGAGCTTACGCGAAAAACGCACACAGCAGGCACACGCACAGTTGATCGCTTTGGAGCCCGCCGGCCTTGACCTGGCATGAGGTTATCTCGATCTATCCCCCACGAACGACCAACAGACTTATGGATCCCGGGTTACCATGTCTCCCGCCAACATCAGCTTTGTGCGCCTGACATCAATTTCCCTTGTGGAGTTGACCGCGCATATGAACGACCCGCGTCTTGCAGCGCATATGCCGCTTCTGACAAAGGCTTGGGATGACGAAACGGCTGCTCAGTTCATCGCAGCCAAAGAAGCCTGCTGGCAGCGCGATGGCCTGGGGCATTGGGCATTTCTCAATCATGGCCGGTATGCCGGCTGGGGCGGCTTTCAGAAAGAGGGAGACGAATGGGACTTCGGTCTTGTTCTGAAGCCCGACTGCTTCGGCCTCGGGATCGCCATTACCCGAAAGGCACTTGCCTTCGCCCGGGCCGATGACCGGATCCCGTTCGTGACCTTTCTTTTGCCGCCGTCCCGAAAGAAACTTGGGGCTCTCAAGCGAATGGGGGCACGTTTCATCGGCGATGTCGACTATGGCGGCGAGATCTTCGGCAAATACCAATTGGCGACAGACTTAAGCGCCTGACTTTTGCGCTGGTGGCCTGTTTCCGGATGCCGGGCGGGATGTGAGTTGCCCCTTGTGCTCTTGCCTTCAGAATGGTTCAACTCAAAAGCAACGTGGGCTTAAGCAACAACCTGAAAGGCATCTATGGATCCGTCCGGCGAACGGTTCTCAAGCGCAAGTGCTGACCTTGAAACGTTGGTCGCGCTTTTAAAGACGCACGACATTTTTGCCTCCATGGAGCAGCAGCACCTGCGTAACATTGCAGCTGCCTGTCCGATTGAAGAAGCCGCCGCCGGGACGGTTCTGTTTCGCCAGGGCGACCCCGGGTCTTTTGCCTATCTTCTGGTGTCCGGTGAATTGTCGGTGGATGTCGACACGCCGCATGGCGACGTCACCCTGGCGGTGCTGAATGCACCGGACATGGTTGGTGAGATTTCCGTCTTCGCCCGCAAACCCCGGACCGCGACTGTCCGTACACGCAGTGCGGCGCAGCTTTTGAGATTGGACAGGGACGTCGTCCGGGGGCTGCTGATTGATCATCCGGACGCCATCTTGACCATCATCGGCGCTCTTGGAAGCCGCCTTCAGGGGATGAACGGTGCGATAGCGACCTTGACCCAGGCCGCAGAAGCGCTCAGCAACGACGCGTTTCAACCCGGCATGCTGGAAACCTTGAAGGCGGAGGCTGGCCGGTTCGGGCAGTTCGCCCATGTCTTCGACAAGATGGCGGGCGAGATCCGGGAAAAAAGCGCGCAACGCGAAGAAATGCGCATGGCGGCCAAGGTGCAGGGCTCCTTTCTGCCGTCTGGCATCGACCCGGGCGCATTTGGAGAAACATTCGACATCGCCGCATCCATGATCCCGGCAAAAGACGTTGGCGGGGATTTTTATGACTACTTCATGGTCGGAGACGGCAAGCTTGGCTTTGCCATTGGCGATGTCTGCGGGAAGGGCATGCCGGCTGCCATGTTCATGAGCGTCTCGCGGATGATCCTGAAAACGCTTGCCCGGGAAGGGCATCCACCAGGCACCGTGATCAGCCGCTTGAACGATGTGCTTGCCGACGACAATCCGGAATGCATGTTCGTGACGCTGTTTTACGGATGCCTTGATCTGGAAACCGGCATGTTGTCCTATTCCAGTGCCGGACACGAAGACGTTTATTGGCTCGGCTATTGCGGGAACTGTGAGCGGGTCGAAAGCCTCGGACCGATTGCGGGTGTTTTTGAAAACACGGACTATCCAACCCGAACGCGCCAGATCGCGCCCGGAGACGGTGTACTGCTCGTGACCGATGGAGTGACCGAAGCCCTAGATCCGAACGGAAATCTATATGGCCATGACCGGCTGAAACGCTTTCTCGAAACCTCCAAGAGTGCCAACGCAACCGAGTGGATCGAGATGTTGAATGCCGAAGTCTCAGGTTTTGCCGCGGAAGCAGCGCAGTCGGACGACATCACCTGTCTCGCGATGATCTTTCAAGGATCTGAATCTGGGTGATCGTTAAGTGGGGAGCGCGTGCGACTGCTTGCGCTCCGGTCAGCGCCGCTTGCCGAAGGCCGGTTTGCCGGAGCCAGCCGGACGCGCGCGCCGGACGGGCTGCTGCTGGGCGCGTTTGGCATCATCCATCATATGCTGACGGGTGAAGAAATTGTCCGGGCTGTCGTGCAGGAGATCAATTTCGGACTTTAGCGCTTCTTCTGACGTTTTGAGAGATTGGGCCCGCTGTGCGCCGACGATGCGTTTTTCGCTGATGAACTGAACACCCATCTTAAGTCCGTCTTCCCAGCGCTTTTCGCAAGTGACCTCGAAGTTCTCCAGGTCAATCTGCAGCTCGAATTGTGGCGGCGCCATAAAGGCGGTCTCGAACTGCAACATCGCCCCGCCATCGGAGAGATTGCGCACGATGCAGGGGAAGGATCTCAGGCCGCCTTGGAAAATGATCTTGCCTTTTTTCAAGACACGCGTCCGCCGCGGGCGGTCGTCTGCCGTCCGGGTTTCCTGGCCGCTCACTGGCGCCTGTTCCTGTTTGTCTTCGGACATGACTGTTTGAACCGGTACTTCAAGGATCACATGCACATCGCCGATCATACTATTAATGAATGCTTTCCAATCGGTGAATCAGCCGAATGCTGCCAAGAGGATTGCACTGAAGCCGCGGAAATCCCCTGGAGCCCCACCGCTGAAAAAAGAGACAGATTTTATTATTGGCCGGAATCGTGGAATGCCATTCCTTGAATTGATTACCGCCCGTTCTCTATCTCTAACGCATCACAAACGGGCATGAATTGAAAAGTTTCAATGAGTTGTCCGGCGCGGCTTGCAAGGTTGAGCACGTCCGAAATGGAGGATTGATCCACTCCATTTCGTGTGTCGGCCAGTTTAATGGCATTTCCGGAAAATCGTCTGGACTGAGCCATCAGACAGAGTCACGGTAAACCGGTTTTTGGGAAAACAACGGTTATGAACATAATGTCGGCAGATCTGACGCCAGAACGCCTGAGCAATTTGCGGCGGTTGGAGGCTGAGAGCATCCACATCATCCGGGAGGTTGCGGCGGAGTTTTCCAACCCGGTGATGCTCTATTCCATCGGCAAGGACAGTGGCGTGATGCTGCACCTGGCGATGAAGGCGTTTTATCCGTCGAAACCGCCGTTTCCGCTGCTTCACGTGGACACCACCTGGAAGTTCCGCGACATGATCACTTTCCGGGACGAGACGGCCAAGCAGCTGGGTCTGGAGCTTCTGGTGCACACGAACCAGGAAGGCGTGGAGAAGGGCATCAACCCGTTCGATCACGGCTCTTCGGTACACACGCACATCATGAAGACCGAGGCGCTCAAACAGGCGCTCGACAAATATGGGTTCGACGCAGCCTTTGGCGGTGCGCGGCGCGATGAGGAAAAGTCCCGTGCCAAGGAACGGGTGTTCTCCTTCCGCAATTCCTCCCACGGCTGGGATCCGAAGAACCAGCGACCCGAGCTCTGGAACTTGTACAATGCCCGGGTTGCCAAGGGCGAGAGCATTCGGGCGTTTCCACTCTCCAACTGGACCGAGCTCGACATCTGGCAGTACATCCTGACGGAAAACATCCCGATGGTGCCGCTCTACCTGGCCGCCAAGCGCCCCGTCGTTGAACGCGACGGCATGCTGATCATGGTCGACGATGAGCGGATGACCTTGCAGCCCGGCGAGGTTGTTCAGGAAAAGATGATCCGCTTCCGCACCCTCGGCTGTTACCCGCTGACGGGCGCCATTGAATCGGATGCTACGACCTTGCCCGACATCGTCAAGGAAATGCTGATTGCCCGCACGTCCGAGCGCCAGGGCCGCCTGATCGACAAGGACGAAAGCGCCTCGATGGAAAAGAAAAAGCGTGAGGGGTATTTCTGATGAGCGTTCTTGAAGACACCCTGACCAGTTCCGAAGCTGTTGCCGCCTATGTGGCTGCCCAGGAGCAAAAGGACCAGCTGCGGTTCCTGACCTGCGGCTCTGTGGATGACGGCAAGTCGACCCTGATTGGCCGTCTGCTCTATGACACCAAGCTGATCTTCGAGGATCAGCTGGCAGCTCTTGAGCGGGATTCGAAGAAACACGGCACGGTCGGCGAGGACATTGATCTGGCGCTTCTGGTCGACGGACTGGAAGCAGAACGCGAGCAGGGCATCACGATTGATGTGGCCTACCGCTTCTTTGCCACCGACAAGCGCAAGTTCATCGTCGCCGACACACCGGGTCACGAGCAATACACCCGCAATATGGCGACCGGCGCCTCGACCGCCGATCTGGCTGTGCTGCTGGTCGACGCCCGCCATGGCCTGCAGGTTCAGACCCGCCGCCATGCCTTCATTGCCTCGCTGCTCGGCATCCGCCACGTGGTGCTGGCGGTCAACAAGATCGACTTGGTGGGCTATTCGCAAGAGCGTTTTGACGAAATCCGGAAGGACTTTGAAACCTTCGCCAGCGGCTTTGACTTTGAAAGCCTGGTGGCGATCCCGATGTCCGCCCGCTTTGGCGACAATGTTACGGCCAAGGGCGGGAACATGGACTGGTTCACCGGTCCAACGCTCCTGGAGCATCTGGAGACGATCGAGGTGGGCGAGCATGAGCTGGAAGCCCCGTTCCGCTTCCCCGTGCAATGGGTCAACCGGCCGAACCTCGACTTCCGCGGCTATTCGGGAACGATCGCCAGCGGCCGGGTGGCCGTCGGGGACGAGATCGTTGTGGCAGGCCCTGCCAAAACCAGCACCATCAAGCAGATCATCGCGCCGACCGGCGAGGTGGATGAGGCCCGCGCGGGCGAAGCCGTCACACTGACCCTTCAGGACGAGATCGACATCTCGCGCGGCGATCTTTTGGCAACACCGTCGGCCCGTCCGGATGTAGCGGATCAAATGGCCGCGCACCTAATCTGGATGTCGGAAGACGCGCTTCTGCCAGGCCGCTCGTATCTCCTGAAGATCGGCGCGAAGACGGTCAATGCGACGGTTACGGAGATCAAGCACAAGATCAACGTCAACACGTTCGAGCATGTGGCCGGCAAGACGCTGGATCTGAATGAGATCGCTTTCTGCAACTTAAGCCTTTCCTCTGACGTTGCCTTTGACCCGTACGAGGCCAACCGGACCACGGGGTCGTTCATCCTGATCGACCGGATGACCAACCAGACGGTTGGAGCGGGCATGGTGTGGTTCGCGCTGCGCCGGGCAACCAACATCCACTGGCAGGCGCTCGACGTCGACCGCAAGGCGCGGGCCAGCACGTTGGGTCAGCAGCCGGCGGTGTTGTGGTTCACTGGGCTCTCGGGCTCCGGCAAGTCGACCATTGCCTCGCTGGTTGAAAAGCGCCTGCATGCGGAAGGCCGGCACACCTACACGCTTGACGGCGACAACGTGCGCCACGGGCTCAACCGGGATCTCGGCTTTACCGATGCCGACCGGGTGGAGAACATCCGCCGGGTGGGCGAGGTTGCCAAGCTCATGGCCGACGCCGGGCTGATCACGCTGGTCTCCTTCATATCGCCGTTCCGTTCCGAGCGGCGGATGGCACGAGATCTGATGGGCGAGGGCGAGTTCATCGAGGTGTTTGTCGACACGCCGATCGAGGAGTGCAAAAAACGCGATCCGAAGGGGCTTTATGCCAAGGCGGAAGCGGGAGAGATCAAGAACTTCACCGGCATCGACAGCCCCTATGAAGCCCCGGAGAACCCGGAAATCCGCATCCACAACGTCGGACGCCCGGCGGAAGAGGTGGCGGATGAGATCGTTGCGTATTTGAGGGCGCGCGGGTTCCTGAGTGTTCTTGGGATGGATGGTGACGGGATTTAGAGCGGCGTTACTCACCGCTCTGTCAATCACCATAGGCCCCGGATCACGTCCGGGGCGGCGCGGAGAAATACAGCGCTTTATTTAATGCCGTCCCGGACTTGATCCGGGACCGGCCTCCCCACAAAAAAAACTCCGCTGTCCCGGCCACCGAGCCGGGACCTTCAATTCATTTAAAAACTGCCGACGACCATCAAGCCGGGACCAGCATCTTAATTGAAATTAGCCGATGGCCACGGGTGGCTGACACACGTCCACCCACTCGGCGCTCGTGATCTCGGCCATCCGGTCTGGCGCAATGCGGACAGCTGCATTGGTCGCGCCTGCGGCTGGAATGACAACGTCAAACGCTTTCAGCGAGACATCGCAGTAAACCTTCAGCGGTGAGGGCAGGCCGAACGGGCAGACGCCGCCGACTGGATGGCTTGTGATCTCGACCACTTCCTCGGCGCTCAGCATCTTCGCTTTGCCGCCGAAGGCCGCCTTGGCCTTTTTGTTGTCCAGCCGCGCATCGCCGCGGGCAACCAGCAAGAACACCTCATCCTTGACCCTGAACGAGAGCGTTTTTGCGATCTGACCCGGCTCTACGCCATGCGCAGCTGCCGCCAGATCAACTGTCGCACTGCTGTCCTCCGTGACCAAAACCTCAAGATCCGTGGCGGCCTCAGCCAAATGGGCACGGACAGATTCAAGTGACATGCGAAGCCTTTCTCAAGAAGATGCGAAAATACAAACGAAGATCAAAACTTTCCAATGTTGACATCTGTCCTACATTGTCTGTGTGTAAAGCTTCCAATCTTGTGGAGATTGTAAACAAAACGTTCACTATGTTTCCATAATTTGGACAGCGTCCTGTGGGAAGAAGGTTATCGTGACTGGTGGTTGTTATCCCGTGGCTATTAAGTGCCGGATGACTCTGAACAAATAGGATAAGCAAATGGCAAAAGCCATGCCTGCTGCAACTGAAGAGCGTAGCCGCCGACAAGGTCCTGGCGCCGCACGCGGGCCTAATTCAGCCAGCGCGCCGGATGGCGTAGGCTTTCTTATTGTCAAGAACGGTCTCTTTTGGGGCTCGATCGCCCTCTCTGGTGCCGTTCTTTACGGTGCAGCCTCGATTTTTTTCTAACCGCAGCGCTGGACGGCGGCATCGCTAAATATTTTTGGACAGACAACGGTCTGCTGTGTGGCGTGTCGCCAGTGTAATCCCGATTTTCCGAGCTTTTTTATCGGCGGACAGTCAGGTCCGCATCGAGCCGGTTCAACCCAAAATGATGATCCGGGCAGAACGTCTCCGGCAGGGAGATGCGCGGCGTGCCCCTGGTGATCTCGGTGATCAGCGCTTCGGCGATCAAGTGCGCTATTCCATAGGAAATCTTGAAGCCACCTGTGGCCGCAAAGGTCCGCGCCCGGCCGGGCAGGGCGCCGACCAACGGGTCGCGCTTGTTGCATCGTGGCCGGATGCCGGCCCATTCGGTCAGCACCTCACGCCCGTTTAAAGACGGACAGAAGGCAGTGGCTCGCCGGATCAGATCTGCCGAGCGGTCCGGGTCGACCTCGGTATCCTGCGTAGTCCGGTCTGACGTGCTGCCAATTGCGACGGTGCCATCGTCATGCGGAACCACATAGAGCCCGTCGCAATAGATCGCCGGCCGGTTTTCAAGACCGCGACCGTCCATCAAGAGGGCCTGTCCCTTTTCCCCCCGGCCGATTGCCTCACCTGTGAGGGTTTCGATGAGATCAAAAGCACCATGCCCTCCCGCAATGATGAAATTCCTAGCATTGATCGTCTGCCCATCGCTCAATTGGACCGTATCCTTTGCCTCATCGAACCCGGAGACCCCTGTTTCTTGCAATAAGAGGCCCTGTTTTGACACGAGACTTGCCAATGCTTGTAAGTAAAGCCGTGGAGCAACCCGGGCTGCCAGCGTTTCAAAGACAATGCCGTAAGGGGCGGCGTCCGCGCTCAGCCAATCCGAACGGCTGCCCTGCGGTTCAACAACATAGGAAAAACCGGTTTCCTCCGGATGCCAGCGCTGCTTGCTCTCCTCGGCACGCTCCAGATGGTGGTCCAGTTTGTCCTGTGTTGTCAGCGGCAGGATCCGGCCCAGGCGCTTGTAGCCGCAGGTGACGCCAGAGAGCTGTTCCAGTTCTGCGATATGGCCGGAAAGGCTTGAGAGCGCCTGAAACTGGAACTCTTTCTTCGGGTTCCAGCGGGCTGGCATGTGCGGCATCAATGCGCCAAGCAATCCGCCGCTGGCCCCCGCGCCAACATGGCGGGCTTCCACGACAGCAACCTTCAAGCCAGCCCTGAGCCCTGCATAGGCTATCGACAGGCCGAAAATACCGGCACCGGCAATTGCCAGGTCATATCGCTCAGAAGTGCTTGCCACGTTGGTCCCCGCGCTTGATCGGCTCTCTGGGCTCCCGTATGAGGAGCTGAGAATTAGAGGCTTGGTTTAGTGGCGTGACGGACGAAGAGCAAAGAAAAATCGCTGCGGCGTTTGGCCCGCCGGATCTAGAGTGGCTGGACGGGGATGTGCCGCGCGCCGAGGGGTTTGGGGATACCTATTTCTCAAAAGCTGGCGGGCTTGACGAGACCCGGCATGTTTTCTTGTCCGGCAACGGCCTGCCTGAACGTTTTGAGGGGCGCGAGAGCTTCACCATTGCCGAGTTCGGTTTTGGCACCGGTCTCAACTTCCTTGCGGCGGTTCAAGCGCTGGAAAGGGTTGCAAATCCGCCGGAACTGACGTTCATCTCGTTTGAACTTCATCCCATGACCAGCGAACAACTCCGCAGGGCGCTGGCCGCATTTCCCGAGTTGACCGATTGGGCAGAAAAACTGACAGCGATTTGGTCTCCGCAGCCGGGCTGGAACATCCTGCAGCTGGGGCGAGCGAGGTTGGTGCTTGGCGTGGGGGATGCCCGCGTGTTGATCGCGGAGCTTCAAAACGTGCCCCAAGCGGTCAAACAAGCTGGCTTCGATGCCTTGCAAATCGATGCCTGGTTTTTGGATGGGTTCAGTCCGGCTAAAAACCCGGAGCTCTGGGACAAAACGCTTCTTGAGGCTGCGGCAAACCTCACCGCCCAAGATGGGACGCTCGCGACCTACACGTCTGCGGGATGGGTGCGCCGGAACCTGCAAGCAGCGGGTTTCGAGATTGAAAAGGTCAAAGGTTACGCCGGTAAGCGCGAAATGGTGATCGGCAAAAAGGCGGCGTTGCGCACCTGAATCCGATTAACTGCCGGTGAGCGCCCGCGGCATGGCTGACTGGGTCAATCGGTGCTCGATCCAATTGCTGTGCCAATCCAAAACGTCGTCTGCGGGCATTGGACGGGCAAAAGCATACCCTTGTGCATACCGGCAGCCATAGCTGTGCAACAATTCTGCATGTGCAGGCGTCTCGACGCCCTCTGCCAAAACGTCGATGTTGTACACCCGGCCCAGGGAAATAATGAGTTTGAGCAATTCCTGATCCTGGGCATTGTTCAGGCTGTCATGCACAAAGCCCTGATCGATCTTCAAGGTATCAATAGGCAACTGTTTCAGGTAAGCGAGTGAAGAGTAGCCGGTCCCAAAGTCGTCCAGCGCAAAGCGGACTGACGAGAGGCGGCAATTTCGGATGATCTTTGAAACACGCTCAATGTCACTGAGGGCATCAGTTTCCAAAAGTTCGATTTCGAGCTGACACGGTTCGGCAGCCGGATGCTTCTGAAGATGTTTGTTCAGTGTTTCTTCGAAATCGCTCGAGGTGAGCTGGAGGGCGCTCACATTGACACTGACGGTCGTGTCGAGACCGACTTCATTCCACCGCTCAATCTGTTCAAGGGCATTGTCCAACACCCAGTTGCCAAGCTCGATGGCCACATCAGGGTGCCGTTCGATTGGCGGCAGGAACGCGCCTGGCATCAAAAGACCCTTTTCGGGATGTTGCCAGCGTATCAGCGCTTCGTAGCCAATGACTTCCTTCGTGGCGAGCCGGATTTTTGGTTGATAGTGCAGGCGGAAAGCATCGGTTTTAAGGGCCTTTTTGGCATCCGCCACCTGAGCATAATACTCGGTGAGCCTGCGGTCCTGTTCCGGATCGAAGAACTTATACTGGTTCCTGCCGGAGATTTTCGCTTCATACATTGCCTGATCGGCTTGCCGCTCCAGCTGGTCGCCGTCAATCTCTTCCGTTTGCGGGTAGAAGGTGACGCCGATGCTGGCGGAAACGGATGCTGTTGCCGCGCCGAGCTTGAACTCCTTGGACGCAGCATCAAGGATCCGGTTCAGCGTGCTGACGCAGCTCTTCTCATCCGGCAGATCGGTGATGATGGCAACAAATTCATCGCCCCCAATGCGCGCCAGCGTATCCTCCGTCCGCAACACTTTGGTGAGACGGTGGGCGACCGAGACCAGCAACTCGTCGCCGGCAGCGTGGCCATAAGTGTCGTTGACGGCCTTGAAGCCGTCGAGATCAATAAAGGCGATGGCAAGGGTATGCCCATGCCGGCGCGCGCGCGCCATGGCCTGTTGCATATTGTCTGCCAGAAGGACACGGTTTGGGAGGCCGGTCAAGCGGTCATAGCGCGCCAGGTGTTCCAACTGGCGTTCGTGGGCCTTCATTTTTGTAATGTCGACGAACAGGCCGATGTAATTGGTGGTCTTGCCGCTTTCATCTTCGATTGCGCTGATGGTCAGGCGTTCTGCAAAGACGTCGCCGTCTTTCCGTTTGTTCCAGATCTCGCCCTGCCAAACGCCGTCTTTCCGGAGCTTGGACCACATCGTCTGATAGAAGTCCGCGTCATGCTTGCCAGAACTGAGAATGCTCGGGTTGTTGCCCAGGATTTCGTCCCGTTCATAGCCGGTAATGTCAGTAAAGGCCTCGTTGACGTCGACAATCGCGCCATTGATGTCGGTGATGATGATGCCTTCATCTGAGTGCGTGAAGACGTTCGCCGCCAGCTTCAGGGCATTCTCGGCCTTCTTTTGCTCGGTGATGTTCTGCGCAACGGCATAGATCAGCTGCCGGTCGACATCTGACCGCGCGGACCAACGCAAGTGTTTCGCGCCACCGCCCACACAGACATATCTGTTTTCAAACCCGTCAATGCCGTCTCCCACCAGAAGTGCTGAAAACGCGGCTTCGGTCATTGCCCGGTCCTCGGGATGCACAAATTCGATAAAGGAGCGTTCAGCAAATTCCTTTAGCTCGTAACCCAGAAAGTCTTCCCAGGAATCATTGAGGCGCAGTATTCTACCTTTGAAATCCACAATCAGATTGAGGGACTGTGACTGGTTGAAGAACGTCTCTAGGTCCCGTTGGCTGCGTTTGCGCTCTTCGACTTCTTCTGACAGTTCGCGCGTCCGGTTGCGGACCCTGGTTTCAAGAGTTTCGTTCAGATTGATGAGCTGGAGTTTTGAAAGGCGAAGCTGGTTGTTGAAACTGCTCAAGGTGAAATAGCGCCACACAAGGAAAGCAACGGTCAATATGACCAGAATGGCCAGCATTCCGCCGAATACCCGCTTCGTTGTCCAAAAGGGATCAGGCGCGCCGTACCATCTTTTGTAGATTTTTTTGTAGTCAGGCGAATTCACAAAGGATGCGACTGCAGCACTGAACAAGACATGCAGATCAGAGCGGTCGTTTCGAAAGCGCAGCCCGCGTGGAATCTCTTTCAACGCCGTCCCGGTGATGCGGATTTGGTCTTCGACGCCGATGTTCCGCGCAAGGGCTTGAAACACTGTGTCAGGGTAGACAACGGCATCCACAGCGCCGGAGAGCAGGCCCAGGAGAGCTTTCTCACCGGTCGGGTAGATCTCAAGCTCTACGTCCCTGCGGTCGCGCAGAAGAAACAATCCAACATTCCGCTCCACCACGCCAACCTTCTTCTGGTGCAATGCACTGATCAGGGTTGGAACAACATCCCCCTCGCGGATAAAGGCCACGATCCGGAAGGTTTCGACGGGAGGGGTGAACAGGTTGTTGGACTTGCGCTCGGACACAATGCCACTGTTCGGGATGAGATCGGCTTCGCCCGCTTCGAGCAGTTGGATGGCTTCGACGAAGTTTGGAGCAACCTTGTATCGAACTGTCAGATTTAGCTCTTTGGCAAGATGGTTCAAAACGTCGATTGCAAATCCGGTTGGATTGCCATCCTCGTCCAGACTGTATTGCGGCGGCCAGTTGGCCGGGACGGCTGCAATAATTTCGGTGCTGGTTGTCTGCGCGCCGAGATGGCCTTTACCCGGAGGCGCGGCTTCCGTAACGGTTGAAAACACCAGAGCGCCGGCAAAAGCCAAAAGAAGGAACAGCACTCTCATATGTTCGATTGCCCCACCGTTGCACCCGTCGCCCGAAGGCCGCCGCTAGAAAGATATAGCGGGCGTTCTGTCACATGGGTCAGCATGTTTGAAGCAAACGAGTGGTCCATGTTCCGACTTCTGCAAAGGCTATATTTGAACAAGTGAATATTCGGATAAAATACTCACATATATGTAGAAATACGATCGAAATACTTTGTTGAATTGCTTTGCTTGATCCGTATTTTTGTCAGTATTTGGGATTGTCCGCTGCCGATGCGGCCGGTAGGCTTGCTCGCGGATTGTTCGTTGCCTTTCTGAACACTCCCGAGTTTGGCAGGTGTCACTGCCAATGATAGGTCTGAACGGCACAGCAGCCAGGGAGATGTTTATGGCGTTTTCACTTCAGGTTCTTTATCCGATCCGTCCGGACACGACCTTTGATTTTGCGTATTACGCAGAAAAGCATATGGCGCTTGTGGCCGAGCATATGGGGCCGCATGCCAGCCAGGTTCAGGCGACAAAAGGCATGGCAGGCGGACCGGATGCGCCGCCAGAGTTCTATGCGATCGCGACCATGGTGTTTGAGACCAAAGGTCAACTGGAGGCCGCCCTCGCAGCGGCAGGGCCGGTGACGGCGGACATCCCGAACTACACGAACACCCGGCCGCAATTGCTGATCGGTGAAGTGATCGGCTGATTGCCGACTATTTGCCCATTTCCGGAACCGGTGTGATTGCCGCACCGGTTTCGAACCAGCTCTTGATATTGTCGGCCACCAGCATCGCCATTGCATTGCGGGTGGCCTGACTGGCCGAGCCCACATGCGGCAACACGGTGACTTTCGGCAGCGCCAGCAAGGCTTCCGGCACGTTCGGCTCGTCTTCAAACACATCAAGCCCGGCGCCGTAAATCGTGCTGTCTTTCAGCGCCTTTATCAGGGCCGCCTCGTCAATCACCGACCCGCGGCCGACATTGATCACGACCCCATCCGAACCAAGGGCGTTCAGCACTTCGGCATTGACCGCGTGATGGGTCGACGGGCCACCCGGGGCGACCACCATCAGCGTGTCGCAGGCCTCTGCAAGGCCCGTCAAAGTGGCGTGGTACGGATAAGTGACGCCGTCCTGTTTTGTGCGGCCGTGATAATGGACGTCCAGACCGAAGGCTTCGGCCCGTTTGGCGATCGCCTTGCCGATCCGGCCGAGCCCGAAGATGCCGAGCGTGCGGCCGCGCAAGGTCGCTGCGGTGGTCGGATACGGCTTTTTTGCCGCCCAATGTCCGTCGCGCACCCACTGTTCGGCCTGACCGAGTTCGCGGATTGCCATGATCATCAGGCCGATGGCGGTATCCGCCACTTCTTCGTTCAAGACATCCGGCGTGTGTGTGACCATAACCTTGGCCGCAAGGCAGGCGGGCACATCGATGTGATCATAGCCAACGCCAAAGCCCGCAACGATTTCAAGGTTCGGCAGCTGATCCAGAAGCGCCTGATTGAACGGCCCGAAACCGAGCGCAACCCCGCGCACTTTCGAACCGACCTCGGCTAGAACCTTCTCCCGGTCCTCCGCTTCATGGAGCTTGTGCACGGTAAAGCGCTTTTGAAGCTCTTCTTCTGCGATCGGCAGCAGGCGGTAAGGCATCAGGATGTCGGGCTTGGTCATGATGGAATCCGGACTGGGGCAGGGGCATTAAGCGGTCTTTGTTAGAAGAATTCTTCTCCGCCGTCGAGCCCGGTTCAGGCCGGACGCCGCCCCTTGGCTTTCGTTTTTTGACCGGAAAACTTCGGCATTTCGACACAGCTTTGGGCAAATTGCCGCCAAACCATTTTCTGCATTCACCCGGCCGGGTTTAGGCGCTATCTACAGCGCAATAAGGAGAGGCCGCATATGTCAAAGACGGGCATCATGATTTGCGGGCACGGCAGCCGCGCCAAAATTGCCGAAGAAGAATTCGCACTCCTCGCCAAGGGCTTGCGGGACCGCTATCCGAATATGCCGGTGGAATACGGCTTTCTGGAATACTCCGCGCCGAACATTCATATGGGCCTTGATTCCCTGCGGGATCAGGGCGTGACGCATATTCTGGCCGTGCCGGGCATGCTGTTTGCCGCGACCCACGCCAAGAACGACATCCCGTCGGTGCTTACCACCTATCAGGAAAAGAACCCGGGCCTCACCGTCAGCTATGGCCGCGAGCTCGGCCTGCACCCGCAGATGATCGCGGCCTTCGAAGCGCGGATCCTTGAAGCGCTGGGCCTGACCCATGTCCATGATGGCGATCTCTACGACACCATGCTGGTGGTCGTCGGCCGCGGCACCTCCGATACGCTGGCCAATGCGGAAGCGGCCCGTCTGACCCGGATCGTCACTGAAAACCTCGGCTTCGGCTGGTCGGAGACCGTCTATTCCGGCGTCACCTTCCCGTCGGTCGGCCGCGGGCTCGAGATGGCCCTGAAGCTCGGCTACAAGAAGATCGTGGTTGCGCCGTATTTCCTGTTCTCAGGCCGCCTGATCGACCGGATCTACAACTATGTGGACAAGGTCGCGGAAACCGAGCCGGACGTCACCTTCTATAAGGCGCATTACCTTGCAGATCAGGCCCATGTGATCGACACCTTTGTAGAGCGGATCACCGAAGCTGCCGAAGGCTCCCTCGTTGAAACCACCGACCTCATGGCGTCCTTCAAGGAGCGTCTTGCGCGCGGAGAGGTCGAGGTCCATCACCACCACGCCGAATACCGTGATCCTATGGATGACGAGGCCGGTGCCAGCGATCACGATCACGGCCATAGCCATGATCACGGGCACCACCACCACCATGATCACAGTCACGGCCATGGCCATCATCATCATCATCATGGGCATGGACATGATCACGGCCATGGCCACAGCCACGGCGTCTACAAGCACATTGCCCACCCGAACGGCCCCCGCACCATGATCGATCAGGGCGTCTGCTGCTGCTTCATGGGCCAGTTCCCGCAAGAGGTGATCGACGAGGAGCGCGAGTTGCGCAAGGGACTTGGCATCGCGCCGACCGTCCCCGAAAAACTCCCCGCCTGCGCCCCGAAGCGCTGATCTCAGAACAATGAAAAGACCACGGATCCAGAACCACATTTATCGTGGTTCTGGATCCTGTTGAGAATAAAAATCGTGATCTCCTGCGAAAGCAGATTACCTTAACAAGCAAAACCAAATTTGCTAAACTCATAGATGATACATCTAAGGTGTTGCTCTTATGGTTGTGTTGAGGGGTGTGATGATAGTTCGATTTACTCTCGCGTTTATGCTTCTGATTTTCGCAGGAATCGGAAACGCCCATTCCCACAGTTGTCCGTCCACGCATTACAAGTGTGGAAACAGCTGTTGCTCTCATTAGGAGGGGTTTCTGTGCGGGCAAAATGGTTGTTGGGACTTGTATTCCTTGTGGTTGGGGGCATTTTCTATCACACGGCAACAAACGTTTCCCGTGGTGACATCGTTGCCTACAATCAGTTGACGCGGCCTATTCATCTCGATGCGATAAAGCCTGGCGATATTCTCTCCATATCGCATGACAATGATGCGCCTGAAGTACTGTGCAATCTTGAAGACGCAGACCGTTTGGTGGACCCGGCGGCGGAAGCCCGGGTTTATTTCAACAGTCTGGGGAATATTCTGCCGCCCTTCGATCAGCTCATTGCGAGTGTGGCGGGGCAGGTCGAGACGCTCTCTGATCTGTACAGGGGCGGCGAGAGTGGGGACGAGGTTTACGGAATCGCATTTAAGGGCAGCGTCCGGAAACTAAGGCCGCCAACGGATGCCGGGCTTCCGTCAACATGCGACTGCAAGATGGCTGAGAAGATCCGTCTCGGGCAAAAGGTATGTATGGTCAATAAGGTGCTGACGGAGGACGGCGGAACTTGGCAGGCAGTGGGGTTGGCGAAATACGCCAATATAGTCCCACGTCAGCAATTCGAGGCCTGCGATGTTTCCATGGGCACAGTGCCGCTCGATTACTTCTCCAATCCTCCAAAGTGCCACGATTTCGAACTTTATGACTGGGACGTCAAAACCCGCGCCTGGCTTAAGTTGATCGAAGTCGAAAGAATAGCGCAGAACTGACGCTGTTTAGCGAGTTCTTCAGCCAACCGCACTTGAGGCGGGACGTAATCGCATGGCGATCGGCTGCAGCCACTCTGCGTCTTGTGCGAACTCTCTCAGGGCGAATGTAATCCAGACATGGGCTCCGCTTCGTCCGGGAAGGCACAAAAAAGTGGATCATTTGTCACCTCCCCTCCGTGCTGGCAACATCTAGGACTTGAGGAGCCTGCATCGGATCCGATCCGTGGCATACTGTTCTGCTTCCACTCGATCAGCCGTGCTTTGGGGCAAGGTCACGGCATGGATTGCCGTCCGACCGAGAATGGCGCAGGCGTTTCAAGCCTGGCAATGATGGGGTGCCGAAGTTGCAAGCGGAAAACTGCGCGACGACGGGCATCACATTGCCAGCATCTCCCCCATTGCCCCTGAAAGCCCTTTCGCGTAAAAGGGCGCCAGATTTTATAAAAGAATCCCGACATTCCAACCTGCGGAGACGACGAGCCCCATGGCGCGCCAGTTCATCTATCACATGCATGGCCTGTCCAAGGCCTACAACGACAAGAAAGTCCTCGACAACATCCACCTGTCGTTCTACCCGGACGCCAAGATCGGTATCTTAGGGCCCAACGGGGCCGGTAAGTCGACGCTTTTGAAGATCATGGCCGGGCTCGATACCGAATACTCCGGTGAGGCTTGGGCCGCGGAAGGCGCCAAGGTCGGTTACCTGCCGCAGGAGCCGAAGCTCGACGAGACCAAGACGGTTCTGGAAAACGTCATGGAAGGCGTTGCCCACAAGCAGGCCAAGCTCGACCGCTACAACGAGCTGATGATGAATTACTCCGAGGAGACCGCCGACGAGGGCGCAGCTCTTCAGGACGAGATCGACGCGCAGGACCTGTGGAACCTGGAAAGCCAGGTGGAAATGGCGATGGAAGCGCTGCGCTGCCCGCCGTCCGACGCTTCCGTTGAAAATCTCTCCGGTGGTGAGCGCCGCCGGGTGGCGCTCTGCAAGCTGCTCTTGTCCGAGCCTGATCTTCTGCTGCTCGACGAGCCAACCAACCACTTGGACGCGGAAACCGTTCACTGGCTGGAGCGGCACTTGCGCGAGTTCAAAGGTTCCGTCCTGATCATCACCCACGACCGCTACTTCCTCGACAACGTCACCGGCTGGATCCTGGAGCTCGACCGCGGTCAGGGCATCCCGTACGAGGGCAACTACTCCGTTTATCTGGAGAAGAAGGCCAAGCGCATGCAGCAGGAGGGGCGTGAAAACATGGCCCGCTCCAAGGCGATCGACCGCGAGCGCGAGTGGATGGGCATGTCCCCGAAAGGCCGCCAGACCAAATCAAAAGCCCGTATCAAGGCCTATGAAGACCTGGTCGCGATGCAGGAAGAGCGTTTGCCGACCATCGAGCAGATCCTCATTCCGGTCGGCGAGCGCCTTGGCGCCAACGTCATCGAGCTGGACGGCGTCTCCAAGGGTTTTGAAGACCGCCTTCTGATCGACGATCTGTCCTTCAAGCTGCCGCGCGGCGGCATTGTGGGCGTGATCGGTCCGAACGGTGCCGGCAAGTCGACCCTTTTCAAGATGCTGACCGGTCAGGAAACCCCGGACAACGGCAAAATCACCGTCGGTGAGAGTGTGCATCTCGGCTATGTCGATCAGTCCCGCGACAAGCTGGACCCGAACAAGACGGTTTGGGAAGAGATTTCCGACGGCAACGAGATCATTTATCTCGACGGCAAGGAGATCAACTCGCGCGCTTACTGCTCGTCCTTCAACTTCAAGGGCCCGGCTCAGCAGGCGAAGGTCGGCGATCTCTCCGGTGGTCAGCGCAACCGCGTGCACCTTGCCAAGGTCCTGAAACAGGGCGCCAACGTTCTCCTGCTCGATGAGCCGACCAACGATCTCGACACCGAGACGCTGGCAGCTCTGGAAGACGCGCTGGAAAACTACGCCGGCTGCGCCGTCGTGATCTCGCACGATCGTATGTTCCTTGACCGTCTGGCAACGCACATGCTCGCCTTTGAAGGCGACAGCCATGTGGAGTGGTTCGAAGGCAACTTCGAAGACTACGAGAAGGACAAGGTCCGCCGCCTCGGTGCCCACGCCGCCGACCCGCGCCGCATCAAGTATAAGCCTCTGACGCGTTAAGTAGGCGCGGTAATTTTAAAGCTTGTAGAGCTTGTTGAAGAAGGCGGGGCTTTGCTCCGCCTTCTTTGTTGCTGGATCAAGGGTTTTTTTACTCCCATTCACATTCCGGTGGCCCCATGTCTGCGCGCCAATTGTCGACGGGGACTGACCTGAAACTGGTGCGGAACGGCTTGCCGTCCTTGAAACCCTTGCCGGTGAGAAGATTGACGTCGCACTCTCCGGTCAAGACATCGCCATTCGCGTCAACAGCCAGCGTGTCATAGAAGGAGTAGGTGTAGCCACCGACCACAAACCGGCCGTCGCGGTGAACAATGGTGAGCCTCTGCTGCCACCGGTGGCGGCCTATGGCAATGTTTTCGGATTGGAGTCGGAGCGCTCCATTTTCCGCCGTGGATAAGGACGCGTCAGTGCCCCCAATACCGGTCACTGCAATCCCGGGGGCATACGCTTCAAGAGTAAGATCCCAGCCATCCCGGCTGAAGAGATACAGATCTGCATCTTCTTCTCCCGTCACCAGCACAGCCTTGTAGTAGTTGCTGTCTTGATACCCGCTGACCGCGGACAGGACGCTCGCAACGCTCACTTTTGGCTCGTCTGCAGAAGCCCCGAAGGTGAGGAGAAACGTCGAAAGGATGATCGCTGATAGCTTGGCCATGGTGTCTCTCCGATTGAGGCTGCACAAGTCTAATCCGCAAAACTCAAAAGCGAAGCGTCGATTTACAGTGTCCAAAAATCCTTAAAATTGTTAATGTCATTTCATATATCCCCTGGGTTGCGCGGTTGGCATGATTGACAGTTTCGAGACGTTTTCCGTTCTGCTCCTGATCCTTCCGGGCATTCTGGGCTTTTTCGTCTACAATTAGGTGTCGGATTTCAAGGTGAAGGACACATTGCCGTCGGTGTCCTGGGTGATCTTCTTTTTGCTGGCAACGCAGATCACATCCATCGGGTTGTTCGGCCAGAGCTTCTTTCCCGATCTTGCCTCTGAAACCAAACCGGGCGCACAGCAGAAGATTACGGCCTATCTCGGCGACATCTCGGCAACGCCCCTGGTCGTTGCAGCTGCTTACGGCATTCTGTTCGGGTTCTTGAAAAACTACTCCTTCAGCCACCGCATCCTCAAAACCTTGAAATTCTCAAAGCGGATCAGCAGCCGGCAGCCTTGGAATGAGGTGTTTCACGAAAGGCGAGGTATTTGGGTTGTGGTGCGCTTCAAGGACGGCACGGCGCTCTCCGGCTGGCCGCATTATTACGCCGATGACCAGGGCGGGGAGACACAGCAGCTCTATTTGAAGCAAGCCGTCTGGTTTGTGCCGGTGGGCGAAAGCAAGACCTTCGTCCCCTCAGCCGGCACGCAAGTTCAGCAAGTTCCGGCTGGTGAAGTTCTGTTGCCGGACATGTCGAATGTCGTCGCGATCGAGTTGGAGGAGGACTAAGCCATGGTGGATCGCAAGAAACCGAAGGATGATCAAAAGAGGGTCGTGAACGCGCCATTTCCGGGTGGTGTTTTACCTGGGCTCGGTGGCGGGCATGGGCCGTCGCATGACGATGTGGCGCCCTTGAGTGTCAGTCAGGGAGATGCGCCAAAGGGACCCAGAAAGGTACCTGGCGGCGGGACGCCCTATACGCCGCCATCCGGAACATCGACCGAATAAGGCGTGAGAATTCTCTCTGCTGAGGACCTGCCAAGACGTGAATAGGGAGCACGCTCTCCTGTGTCTCCTGCTGTGTGGTGCATTTGGCCGACCTTACGAAATCTTCATCGCAGCGCCGTCTTTTCGGTGCAATTTGCGCAAAGAGTGTTCTCCATCACATGTACGCCAAAGGACATTTGCCACTCTGCTGGCAGGAACCAAAGGTGTTTCGATAGGAGGGTTTCATGAAATTTGCTTTACCCGTATCTGCCATGGTGGCGGGAAGTCTCATTTGCGGTGTGGCTTTTGCCCAATCCCAGAATTTGGCCCAAACACAGCCCCAGACCGCAGTGCCGGTTCAAGGCGATCCGGCGCCGCCGCCAGCTTATGACTATGTCCAGCAGGCCGGCGCCATGACCTTTGACGGGTCGACGCTAACCCTGAACGATGCGAACACAGGTGTCCTGTTCTTTTCCGAGCGCCCGTATCGTCTTGGCGGCCAGGTCAGCAACGCAGATTTTTCCGAATACTGGAACGCGGGCAACACGTTTGCCGACGTGCCACCGAATGCTGTGGTCAGCGTTTTGAGTGAGACCAGCACGGCACCGGCGCTTGTTGAACTGACATCGGCGAAGACCGAAGGCTCGAGCGTTGTCTATGACGTAAAGGTCCTGCGCGGTGATTTGCCGGAAAGTGCGACCGGTGTGGCGCTCTTTATCGACCACGGACCTCGGCCGCATCACCATGGCGCAACCGCAGCGGCCCCTGGCGCTGCGCCGGGCGGCGTTGGTTTTGAGCCCTATGGCCCTTATTGCTATCACGCACCGCAAGATCCGCGCTGCCGGGCCTGGCACCACCCGGTTCACCCCTACCATCCGTATTATCCGCCTTACGGCCCGTACTATCATCCGGGCGCAGCTTATGCAGCGGGTGTTGCAACAGGGGCAGCGATCGCGAATGCCAACAAGCAGCCGACCTACTACTATTACCCGATCCCGACAGGCGCGTTGCCGCCGAACTGCTGGATCAACTCGCAGCACACGCAAATGGTGTGCGCGGTTCCGATCCAGTAGTTGAAACAAAACAGTTGGAGCAGATCGCCCCGCGGCAGATGCCGTGGGGCGATCATCTTATGCGCTGCACAAATATATTGTGCGCTGCCGTTGCGTGAGGGCGCCCTTCCTGCTAGCGTTCAATTCCTGATTGAGCATGTCAGGAGGATACAATGCGGAAGTCCGTCTGCCGGTCCAAATTCCCTGCACTGTCTTTGCCGATCGTTCTCGCCCTCGGGTCGGCGGCGTTTGTAACGCCGTTCATGAGTTCGGCGGCAACTGCAGACCCACTTCCCAAACTGACCCTGGCTGTGCAGGAGACGACAGTTTCAGGGCTGTCCAGTGGCGCGTTCATGAGTGTGCAGCTGCAAACGGCCTTTTCCAGCAACATCTCCGGTGCAGGCGTTGTCGCGGGCGGACCTTATGGCTGCGCTGTTGTCCAGTCCTGGTGGAATGCGTTTGTCTATTATCGCGCGTTGAAGGCGGTTGGCGTTTGCATGGACAATGCCCCGTCAGCACCCGACCCGACCGAAGCTCTGCAGGTGATGCGCGACAATTCCGGGTAAATTGATCCGATTGCCGGAATTGCCGATGACCGCATTTATCTGTTTCACGGCGACGCTGACGACACGGTACATGGCCCGACGATGGATGCCTTGAGACAGGTCTACGCGGATCTCAATGTGCCGACAGAAAGCATTCGCTACGTCGATGACATCAATGCAGGGCATGGCTTTCTGACAGCTGCCGATGCCGAAAACACCTGTCCGGCCGACCCTGACGCCGCAAAGGCGGACCTGACCTGTGGTGTGGTGGCCTGTTCCACGACCGCGCCCGACTATCTAAACAGTTGCGACGCGCCCCAGGGAGCAACAGAGAAGATCGAGCAGGCACGGGATATTCTCAACTGGCTATACGGCCCGCTCGCCCCGGCAACCGCGCCCGTCGACGCCAATTTCAAGACATTTGATCAAACGCTTTACACAAACGGCGCGACCGGAATGGGGGACATCGGATTTGCCTATATTCCAACGGCCTGTTCTGAGGGAGAAAGCTGCCGGCTGCATATCGCGCTGCATGGCTGTGAGCAGACCAGAGGCCAGATCGGTGAGAAATACGCCCGGCTCACACAGTTCAACCGATGGGCGGAAAGTAACCGCATTGTTGTGCTTTATCCGCAGGCAGAGGTCATTCCGGGCAATTTTTTCAACGGGTACGGTCTTGCGGGCGGCAACCCAAAGGGATGCTGGGATTGGTGGGGCTACAGCAGTTCTGATTTCTTGACCAAGGACGCTCCGCAAATGGCCGCAATCGCAAAGATGGCGGAGGCACTTGGCGCGCCGATTGCCGAAACCTCACCGCTCAATTGACGAAGCAACCGTTTTGTTCGCGATTGCTGTCAGGCGATGTTGAGAAACCGGATGATGTCTTCCGAGCTTTGTGTGATGTCGTCCGAGATCTTCTTGATTTCGTCCGTCAATGCCCGGAATTCTGAGCCATGAGATCCGGCCCTCGTGGCTGAAATCTTTGCGTTCAGCGCGATCATGCGGGATATCTTTGAGGCGCGTTGGATGTCCTCAACCGCAGTGCGGACCCGGTCAATCTCAAGTGTACGTTGTTCATCGCGTGTGGCTGTGGCTGCCTGGAAATCCGCTTCGAGCGCCCCGACGATCTTTTGCAAGACCGCGAGGGTGTCGGTCAGGACAAAAGTGGAAAAGTCTTCAAGCTCCTTCTGCCGCCGTGTTTTGCCAGCTGCCAAAGTGGCTATGGTGTGCCGGGTCTCACTGACAAACCGGTTGATGACCGCGTGCCCTTCAATTCCGTCACGGCCATTCAGTATCGCGGCAACCTCCGCGCAGTCCCAATGGGGCAAACCGAGGTCTTTGTCGCCCTCGCACAGGATCTTGAAACCGGTTTCAAAGTCATCGGCGGCGGCCTTCAGCATATCCAGGTGATGATCAGAGGTGGTGAGCTTGTCCGATGGGCCATCCGTGGACCGTGCGTTCAAAACGACAGACAGGAAACCAACCCGCTGTGACAACATCCGTTGGCGTCCAGCTATGTTGATCAGTCGTGCGAAGGTGTTCTCGTTGAAATCCGCCTGTGCCATGAAGAATGCTCAGCTTTGTATACGTTGACAAAGCGTACCGTCCTGACTTGTGCAGCGCGAAGAGGAAATCTTGTGCAGGTTGCATAAATGTTGACTATCAGCCAAGGGTATCAATCCAATGGCGTTGTCAAAACCACTTATATTCAAGTTTATAAGGACAAGGTTTCTGCGGCAGTCCGGTTTTCTGAAGAAACTGGCGGTCGAGCGAGATCGGGAAAAGTACGGCGGCGCTATATTGTGCCGTCAGTCCAGTTCATGATGATCTTCCGGATCGTGCCATCGGCGGTCATTTGTTTCAGGACATTGTCCATGTCGGCAATGAAGGTATCGCCGTCCTCCGCGCTCCAATGCTGGCTGTAGCCGATATGGGCGGTTTCCGTGTGGACTTCCCGGATCGGTTTGATCTTGTCGAAGTTGTTGGACTGGATGGAGATTTCGACTGCCTCTTGTTGTTGCACATAACAATCGGCGCGGCCTAATTGCAAAAGACGCAAATTGGCATCAGTCGTCTGTTCTTCAATGAGCTGGATTTTACCTTTCAATACCATCTCAAAAAACTCCGTGCCCGGAGTTGAGAAACCGGCATTGTTGCTAAACAGCAGCCCGGCGTAGTCCTTGGGGTATTCCCAGTGGTCCTGGGCAACGCCTTCCCGGCAATAAACATAAATCGTTTCTGTCGCCATGGGCGTTGAAAAATGGCGGATCCACGGCCTGCGGATTGGCTTGCGATAGGTGCCGACCAGGCCGTTCACCTTGCCGCTTTGCACGAGGAACTTGGCCCGTGTCCAAGGCGCAGATGTAAGCTCGATCGTGTAACCCGGCAGCCGTTTGTCTGCCTCTTTGATAATTTCCGCATAGATCCCGGCGGGCCCGGCCTCTTCGGCCGTCATGAAGGGGGCATAGTCCGCGTCTTGAACGAGCGTGACGAGCCGCACGTCTTCATCTGCATCAGCATTCACTGTGCCTGCGCACATCGTCGCGACAGCGATACAAATGGTCAGAAGGCTTTGTCGTACGGTTTTCATAGGACTTGAATGACCTGTGGTGCGTACGCAGGTGTCATTCTGGAGGTTCTCACTGGCTTTTTGTTGTTTTGACGTTGCAAAATCGCCGAGCCTGTCTCGTATGTCGATCAGTGTGATTACGTAGCGATAGTTTTTATTTCAAGAAATTACGAAACATCGAAAGTGTCAATTCTCCATAAACGCGACCGTCTAGATGTGATGACATTGCGGTGAGGCCGGTGGTTTCAACTTCCAATGAATTTCGCAATGATCCGCTCAATCGTACCGTCAGCCTTCATACCCGTCAGCGTATCATCCATGGCCTTGATAAAGGCATCTGCGTTCGGCCCGGTCCACTTGTCGGAATACCCGATATAGGCAGCTTCCAAGGAAGCCGTCCCCGCAATCTGAACATTTTTGATGTTCTTTTCCCGGATCAGGACTTCCGTTGCGATGCGCTCAACAACGTAGCAATCAATCCGCCCGAGGGCGAGTTTGTCTAGGTTCTGCTCTGTCGTTTGGGCTTCTTCCAGCTTGATTACGCCCTGCTCGACGAGCTCAAAGAACCGGTCTCCGGGCGCCTTGTAGCCGGCGACATTGCCGAATAGGAGGCCTTTATAATCGTCCGGATAGATCCAGCCGGGCTGCGCGATCCCAGAACGGCAAAAGATGCTGACTTCTTCGAAAAAGATGGGCACGGACCAATGACGGATCCACGGTCTGTCCGTCGGCTTGTAATAGCTGCCGACAAGACCTTGCGCATACCCGTTTTCCACCAGAACCGTCGCGCGCGTCCAGGGGACTGCCTGAACCGAGAGGTTGCTCGCGTCCATCCGGCGTTGCGCTTCGAAAAGGATCTCGGCATAGAGCCCCGCCGGCATACCGTTTTCGACGGTCATATAAGGCGCGTAGGCATTGTCCTGCAAAAAAAGCACCTGATCGGCGGCGACTGCCGGCGGAAAAGCGGCCAACAAGAAGCCCAACCCAGCAATGAGATTGCGGAAGAGATATCTGCCGGATCGGCGGCACTGCAAGACGAGCAACAACAGCTGTTCCTTTCTGTTCGTCCCAGAAAACCACGGCGGTCTTATTTGTTCGTTACTTTCGCAAGTAGATCAAAAAATTGTCCCTGCGCAAGGCTGACCGCCGGCTTCCATCAATCATTTGCATGAACTCATCACAGGCTTTTGCTGGCGGTCAACGTTCCATTCCAGTACGTAGCTGGCAACACATGATCGAAGGACTGACACCATGGCCGACCGAGATACCTGCCTTGCCGATACACTGGACGTTACCCGCAAGTTCAAGATTGCCGGGCACGTGGAAGGCGTTTTCGGTACCCCGGTGACGGAAGACTTTCAGACCGAACCGGTCGAGCGTCTGGCCCTCACATTCGAAGGGGTGCCGGGGGATCGTCATGCCGGGTTTACCCGCAAGTCCGGGGGGCGCGAGCCATGGTACCCGCGCGGAACCGAAATGTGCAACGAACGGCAGATCTCCATCCTGTCTTTGGAAGAACTGGCAATCATCGCTGAGCGCATGGAAATTCCCGAACTCAAGTCCGAATGGATTGGCGGCAACATCACGCTCTCCGGCATTCCCAATCTCTCGCTGATCCCGCCGCGCACACGTCTCGAATTTGAGGGCGGTGTGGTGATCCGGATCGATGGTGACAACGCCCCGTGCCGCTTTGCCGGATCGGCAATCGATCGCCAGTTCCCTGAGCGCAGCGGTCTTGATCTTCTGTTCCCGCAAAAGGCCCGAAGGCTGCGTGGCTTGGTCGGTTTTGTAGAAAAGCCGGGTACGATTGCTGCGGGAGCGACAGTAACCGCGCACATTCCGGAGCAGTGGATTTATCCAAAGGCTTGAGTCTCGGTCGGCAATCCGCTTGTCTTCTCACTCCAGCCACCAATCAGGGAAGATAAGCCGTGCTGCCAATTCATCACATGATCGACCAAGGCCCGCGCCCTGTTGCGCCGTTCTCGCATGCCGTGGAAGCCGACGGCTGGGTCTTTGTGACTGGTCAGATGCCAACCGATCCAGATGCCCCGGATGCGCCCTTGCCGGCTGGCATTAAAGCGCAGACCGCGCGCGTGATGGACAATCTGAAGATCGTGTTGGAGGGGCTCGGACTTGGATTGGAAAATGTGACCTTCGCCCGGGTCTATCTGACCGAATTCGAACGCGATTATGCACAGATGAACGAAACCTACCGCTCCTACTTCGAGGAGGGGAAGCTGCCGGGACGGACCTGCATCGGTGTGACCGCGCTTGCTGTCGGCGCGTTGGTGGAGATCGACCTGGTCGTGCGTCGTCCGTGAGTCTTGTCAGGAGTTGATGTCGCCGGAGGCCGCTTCAGCATCGCGGCAGTCCGGCACCGCCGCATCGAACTTGGTCAGGAAACCCGGGTTGAGTTGAAGAAAGTCATTCGAAAAATAGACCGAAAGCGGTTTGTCCTGCTGAATCTCTGAGCGGATTTCGCTCAAAACTCCACGGGTGTCCAAAATGCTCTCCATAACCAGGTTGTTGGCGAGCACAGCGTCCACACGGCCGGCCAGCAACATTTCCAGAAGGGCATTCGTGTTTCTGGGCGGAAAATCCGTTGTGCGATACCCGTTCCGGCGGAGCCACGTTTGCATGTTCGCGCCGAGAAAGCTCGACGTCAGCATGGACAAGCGATTGGCTGGATCTTTCGGACTGAGGATTTGATCTTTGAGGAGATACCAAGTCCATGTCTGCCGGGCGATGATCGCGCTGGCCGTTGCATAGGCATCGCGCCGAGCATTTTGGGACGCAGCAAAAAAGCCGTCCGCATACCCGTTTTGAACCTCCAGCTGCGCGCGTTTCCAAGGCAGCACATGGATTTCAAACGCGCGATCAATTGCATCGAGTGTGCAGGAAACGACACGAACCGCAATCCCGTCAAAGCTCCCATCGGGCTGAACTGATCCGTAAGGCGGAAGGTCGTGCGTCGTTAAAATGACCGGTCCGGTTTCGGCTGCCAATGGTCGCGGCATAACACAGAAAGCCACCGCGCTGGTGAGTGAAAGCACAAAGGCCGAAAGGCAAGTCCAGCAGATCCTAGCTCGAGTCCGGTAAGATCGGAACACAAAGTTCCCCAACGTTCGAATCTTCAAAAACCAAGGGATTTTTATCCTGATTGAACGTCAGAGTAAAAGGGGCTCTTGCATGTCAGGTTAACAAGCGGCGGCCTGTTCCGCGCGCCGCCTGCGAAATGCCGATGTTATTCACCTTTTGAGCGGGTTTCGAACATCAGGCCCTTTGCGGACCTGTCCGGGAAGCCCTGCCAATAGGTGTGCTCCGGTTTGTCTGTGCCATCGTCATTGCGGGCAAAAACGCCATCTTCCGCCGTCTCGATCAGGTCCAGATAGGCGGCCTTGTCCGTGTCGTTCTTCAGGTGGAGATCCATGAAGGCCGTCGCGAAGTGCTGCATGATGTTGTTCATCCGCACCGTGTCCCAAACCGCATCTGCATAGTGTTCAAACGGCGCCCAGCCGAGTTCGTCGCTGAAGGGATAGGATTCCATCGGCGCGGGCATGGGAGCTGCCGCATTATGATTGGCGCTGATGAAGGTCAGAAGATGCCGGTCGGTTCCACTGCTTTCCTCCCAGATCTTGCGGATGCCGGTTTCATACTGGGAAACATCGTCGACGCTGCCGGCCACATAAAGCGCGGGGACGCGCACACCGGAAAGGCCCTCAGCGTCCCAAAAATCCCGGTTTCTCCCCCATGGACCGATGGCGACAATCGCCTTGAGACGCGGATCGATCAGCGCTTCGTGCTCCGCGTTGCCAGCCTTGTGCATGCCCAAAAGCCCGTCCGGCGCGCCCCACTCATAACCGATGGATTTATCGGTTACACCGCCGCCGGCAGAGATGATCGCGCCATAGCCGCCCATGGAGTAACCGATGAGACCGGTGCGGTTGGTATCGATCAGACCTGCCAGTGGCGAGTTATTGTCCTTGGCAAGCCGGTCCATCTCATTCAGCACGAACATCTGATCAAGCGGCCGGTTCACCAGCGTGGATCCGAAGGCTGCCTTGTCATGATAAAGGCTGTCGGTGTGGTCGATGGAGACCGCGACATACCCCTTGGTGGCCAGATTTTCCGCCATATGGCTCATCAGGAACCGGTTGCCCGGATAGCCGTGTGAAATCAGTACAAGCGGGTAGGGGGCAGAGGTTTTGGCAGGTGTAGCATCCGGTTTGGAGAGCCCGTGAATGTCGGCCTCGCGCTGTCCGTCCCGCAAGATGACCCGCATTGGTTCGGGGGCATCATGCGCTTCAGCCGGATAAAAGACCTCCACCGTCAAAGGGCGGTCATACCGCTCCGGCGTTTCATCTGCCGCAATCCGGACGATGTCATACTGGTCGGGATTGGTGAGTTGCAGCGTCATCCGCCCAACCTCATACGCGCCGTGAGCTGCAAGCTCCGGCGCATCAGGGCGGATAAGGTCGATTCTGTTTTCAGACATGGCTTCAGCCGAAACAAGACTTGTGAAAGTGGCGGCAACCAAAAGGGATTTTGGGGACAATCGGGGCACGGTGTTGGGTCTCCGAAGCATCGTAATAACTTACAATCTGCAACTTAAAGCCCAACCTATGAATGGCAAGGGTTATCAGCGTGCTGATAGTTCGCAGGCGACAAGGGTTCAAGGCAAAGAGCAACGTCGAACCTGCCAGAATGCCGCAGCGAACGGGCGTTTTGTCACAGTGCGAGATCGGCCTGCCGAGCTTACGTAAAACCACGTACATAAAGCCAGGGAAGGGCCTGATCGCGTGTCTGCAAAAACTGCCGAACAAGAACTGCTCATCATCCGCCTGCTGCTGATCATTCCGGTGCTGAACTGGTTTGTGAAGGACGCGATGTATGGTGAGGACGATGCCAAATACTGGTTCATCGGAAACCTGGCGATGGTTTGGGCCGTATCTATCTTTCTGTTCGGCTATCCCGCGATCATTCTCCCGGCACTGGCGATGGTTCCAATGGCGTTCCTCTGGATCCTCGACGTTTGCCGGTAGGAGCTACGCCTCGTCGTCCGCTTCCGCAGAGACCCGCTTCTGACTCCCCCAAGTCTCAAGCATGTCGTTCATGGCATCCAGTACGAAAAACCGGGCGGAGTCCCGGTCATATCCGTCATCGAGCAGGGCATCATAGTCCGTGTGCTCATGCCGAATGCGGCTGGTGGCCGCTTGCCACACGGCAATGGACGGCGGCAGGTGACGCAAGTGACCGGCAAGGGCGCCCTCTAGAATCGCTTCCGCATCCGCCATCGGCACACGTGGCAGCAATAAGCGCAGTGCCTTGCGCATGTCTTTCTGTCGTTTTGTCCCGGCCACCATGCATGTCCGGTAGCACGTTTGGCCAAATACGAAAACGTGCGGTCCGGTCTGAAAGTTAGATAAGAGATCCTTTTCTTTATCTGAGTGCTGACTATATTCATGCCATCATGTCAGACCGCACCCGCATAAGACTGCTGAATGCATTGAAAGCTGCCGGACCCCAAACGGCAGCAGAGCTAGCCGAGGAACTCAACGTCACATCCGTTGCAGTCCGCCAGCATCTAGACGGCTTGCTGGAGGCGGAGTTTGTTGAATTTGAGGACCTGAAAGGCTCGGTCGGCCGCCCGAAACGGGTTTGGTCCTTGAGCGCAAAAGGCCACGGCCAGTTCCCCGACAATCACGCAGCCCTAGTTTCGGGGCTTCTGTCCGGGGTGACCGACATATATGGCCCGGATGGTCTAGAAAAGCTCATCGCACACCGCGAAGATCAAAGCCGCAAACTCTATTCCGAGGTTCTCGGCCAGGAACAGGAGCTTCGGGGAAAAGTTGCCGCACTTGCCGATTTGCGGAGCAAGGAAGGCTACATGGCCGAGGTGCAGCGGGATGGCGATGCGTTTCTGTTGATTGAGAACCATTGCTCGATCTGTGCAGCGGCCACAGCCTGCCAGGAATTCTGCCGTTCGGAGCTCAACCTGTTCCAATCGCTCCTTGGAGAGAGCGTACTGGTTGAGCGCCAAGAACATCTTCTCTCCGGCGATCGCCGCTGCGTCTACCGGATTGCGGCTGCGTCCTGAGGTTTTGCCAAGGCTAATTTGCGCTGGAGCGCAGCAGGTCGTTGTGTTCGGCGCTGATTATTGGAAGGCCGGCGATTGTGCCAGTCTCGTCAATGCTTTGCTTGATGTCGGCAAAGGGCTTCGGCGGGCAGAAATGATAGCCTTGAGCGAACCGGCACTGTAGCTGTTGAAGCGCTTCGGCCTGTCCCGCATCCTCAACACCCTCGGCAACGCAGGTGATCTGCATGGACCGGCAGAGGTTCAGGATGGATGCCACGACACCGCCTGTCATTGGATCATCAAGACACGCGACGAAGCTCCGATCGATCTTGACACAATCGATCGGCAGGCGGTGCAGATATCCAAGGCTTGAATATCCAGTGCCGAAGTCGTCCAAAGCCAACCGGCACCCGGCATCCCGCAAACGCTTCAAACACGCTTCCGCCGCCTCGTAACTTCCAATGACCGATGTCTCGGTGATCTCGAACGTGATCCGTGTCGGGTCGACTTTGCGCTCCGCGATGATATCCAGCAATTTAGATACCGTTTCATGGGACGTGATGTCATGCGCTGACAGGTTGAAGGACATTCGCAGCGAATCAGGCAGCGCTTCGATCTGCCTGATCGCCATGCAAAACAGCTGTATGGTCAGCCTTTGGATCTGACCGGTTCGCTCGGCCACCTGAATGAAGACGTCCGGCGGAATGCGGCCAAGTTCGGGGCTGTTCCAGCGTGCCAGGGCCTCAAAGCCGATGATGGTCTGTTTCGAAAGCGCGACGAAGGGCTGGAAGTGGACCTCAAACTCGGCTGCAATATCGGCACATTGCAGGGCACTTTCGATGGCCCGTTCCGACCGGATGCGGGCTTCGTGATCAGCAGAATAGACGGTGACCGAACCGCGGGCCGTTGTTTTGGAATTGTAAAGTGCGTAGTCGGAGCGGTCGAACAGCATATGGGTCGTTGTGCCAGCATCCGGATAAAACGCGATGCCGCAAGAGGCGCCAATTGCAACGGAAATCTCGCCAATCTTGAACGGCTGTTGCAGGCTCTCACAGAGCGCTTTTGCAACATCTGCGGCGGTTTCCGGCGGTCCGAGATATAGAAGACCGAATTCATCCCCGCCCAGCCGGCTGATCTCCAGATCCTGTACCCCAAGCGCTTCCATGCGGTCGCCGACAGCCATGAGCAGCTGGTCGCCGACCTGGTGTCCGTAAGTGTCGTTGACCGGCTTGAATTGATCCAGGTCAATCACGCCGACGGCAAAGACGGCATCGGTTCCAGCAACGCTCTCGATCTGGCGGTCGAGCCGGTTGAAGAAATACCGGCGGTTGGGCAAGTTGGTCAGGAAGTCGGTCTGCGAGAGCCGCTCGTTCTCCGCATTGAGACGTTCCGTTTCCTGATGTTTGGCCGCCAGTTCGGAGCGGGACTTGATCAGGTTTGAAAAGGCCTCGTAACCGTTAAGCAGCACCTTTAGAATAACCAGGCACACCAGAAAAATGTTCATGGCAATCGCCGAATAAACATCTTGGCCTTTGCTCAGGTAATAGACCAGATAAGGCGCCGTCACGATGAGCATCACCATGATGGCCGCTTGCGGCAAATGCATCAGACAGAAAATGCAGCCGATCACAGTGATCGCGATGAAAAGGGCTACGTGACCCTGCTCGATCGCAGTGCCATAGCTTTCAAGGCTCAACGACCAGGTGATGTAGACGACGGCGACCAAACTGCCGAGAAGGACGGTTTGACGCAACTTGCGCACCGCCTGTTGCGGCCCGAGCTCAAGACCGCGGGACCGGACCCAGGAAACCAGCCGGATCGTCGTGAAGATCAGCATCGGCGCAAGGACACCGATGGTCATATAACCAGGTGCAACGTCGCGGTGCGTGTACGCAACGGCGATCGCGTTGACCATGAGCAAAAGATAGAGAAGCGGGATTTGGGAGTTCAGTTCCCGGCACTGGGCCTGCGCAAGTTCGGTGTCCCTGGGATCAATGATCATCCAACGGGCAAAGTCTTGAAGTTTTTTCGCTATCGCCCGCAATGCATCGAAATCCTTGTGCCTGAAAAACAGCTCAAAACGGTCTCTTAGTAAAAACACAGAGGACCACCGTTATTCAGAAATGATTGATATAACGTAACGGTATTGATTCGATTATGCTTGATGAAACTGGAAGTTCAACGTCAAAGGTTCGTTTGGGAAGAAAAACTGTAAAAAGTACTTATAATGACACAGATTTGAGTTTGTCAGGTTCTTAAGATTTTGTTGACCTTGTCGGCATGGTGTTTCCCAAATACCGAAAAGGAACCTTCGCTTGCGTCAACGCCTTGCGCAGAAAAAATCTGCGGCATAGTCTTTTTAAATCAAATCGCTTTGCCTTAAGTCGTTGGTGCGGCATTCATTCATCAACCCGCCCAAGGACCCGGCAATGCCTGCGGGGGATGTTGGTGTGAGTGGATCTGGAACGCCTCTGCATTGGGCCCGGCATTTGGCAGCCGCGACCGCCATTGCTTTCCTTGTTTCCGGTTGTGCGCTCTCTGAGGCCCCGATCCTTTACCCGCAAGGACCGATCGCTCTTGCGCAGCGAGATCTTTTATTCACGGCCTTTTGGCTGATGATGATCGTTGCCATCCCGGCCATCCTCCTCACGCTCTTGTTTGTCTACCGCTACCGGTCGCGGCATCACAGCACCGCGACCTATACGCCGGAGTGGGAGGGATCTTGGAAAATCGAGGCCGTTGTCTGGCTTGTTCCGGCCGCCATCATCATTGTTCTGGGCACACTGGTCTGGCGCGACACGCACAAGCTTGATCCTTACAAGGAGCTTGCTTCGGACAAGCCGCCCTTTGAAGTTCAGGCAATCGCTCTCGATTGGAAATGGCTCTTTGTCTATCCGGAGTTGGGTGTTGCCAGTGTCAATGAGCTGGCCTTTCCGGCCGATCGGCCCCTGTCCATCAAAATCACCTCCGACACCGTGATGAACTCGCTGATGATCCCGGCGCTCGGCGGTCAGATCTATGCAATGGCGGGCATGCGGACGGAAATGAACCTGCTTGCCGATGGTCCGGGCACATTCAAGGGCCGCAACACGATGTATTCCGGCGACGGTTTCTCAGACCAGCACTTTCTGGCGCATGCCCTGACAGAGGCGGACTTCACGGCCTGGAAAGACAAGGTGACCGGTTCGCCGGATGCCCTGGATGCCAAGACCTATTTGGAAGTCGCCAAACAGAGCGTTGCAAACCCGGTTGCCTATTATTCAAGTGTTGAGCCGAACCTATTTGGCCTGATCCTGCGCAAATACGCGCCGATTGTCGGCCCGCTGGAAAGCGAAGCTGCGGAACTGATTTGCCGGGGGGCTGCCTGATGCTGGGACGTTTGACGATTGACGCGCTGCCCTTTTACAGCTGGGTGGCCATGGGCGGGGCGGCCGTGACCGTTGGCGGCGGGATCGCAGCCTTTCTGCTGATCACGTACCTGCGCGCCTGGAAGGTTCTGTGGACCGACTGGCTGACAAGTGTCGATCACAAGAAGATCGGCATCATGTACGTCGTGCTCGCATTGATCATGCTGGTGCGCGGTTTTGTCGATGCGCTGATGATGCGCGCCCAGCAGGCGATCTCGCTCAACAACGAAGGCTATCTGCCGCCCGAGCATTTTGAGCAGATCTTCTCCTCGCACGGCACCATCATGATCTTCTTCGTGGCAATGCCGTTTCTGACCGGTTTGATCAATCTGATCGTTCCGCAGCAGATTGGCGCCCGGGATGTGTCCTTTCCCTTCCTGAATTCTGTCAGTCTCTGGCTAACAGCGGCTGGAGCGGCGTTGGTCCTGATCTCCCTTGTGGTGGGCAAATTTTCCCAGGCTGGCTGGACGGGGTATCCACCGTATTCCGGCATTGAATACAGTCCCGGTGTTGGCGTCGACTATTGGATCTGGGCGCTGACTTTAAGTGGTGCCGGCACCACCATGTCCGGGATCAACTTCATCGTCACAATCGTAAAGAACCGCTGTCCTGGCATGACCTATATGCGCATGCCCATGTTCACCTGGACGGCACTTTGCATCTCGATCCTGATTGTGTTTGCTTTCCCGGCCCTGACCGTGGTTGCCCTGCAGCTCTGGCTGGACCGCACACTGGGCTTTCATTTCTTCACCAACGGCGATGGCGGCAACATGATGATGTTCGCCAACCTACTTTGGATCTGGGGGCACCCGGAAGTCTACATCCTGATCCTGCCGGCCTTTGGAATTTTCTCCGAAGTGGTGGCGACCTTCTCCAGAAAAAGGCTCTTCGGCTACACATCGCTGGTCTATGCGACTGCCTGTATCGCCTTGCTCTCCTTCACGGTCTGGCTGCACCACTTCTTCACGATGGGGGCGTCGGCCAATGTGAATGCCATCTTCGGTATAGCCACAATGATCATTGCCGTGCCCACAGGCGTGAAGATCTTCGACTGGATGTTCACGATGTACCGGGGGCGGATCGAATTCCATCCCGCAATGGTGTTCACCATCGGTTTCATGGTGACCTTCGTCATCGGCGGTGTGACAGGCGTGTTGCTGGCATTGCCGCCCGCCGATTACCTGATGCACAATTCCACGTTCCTGGTGGCGCATTTTCATAACATGCTCATTCCCGGCGCTCTGTTCGGCTATTTCGCTGGGCTGAACTACTGGTTCCCGAAGGCCTTCGGCTTCAAGCTGGACGCCAAGTGGGGCATCCGGTCCTTCTGGTTCTGGTTTATCGGGTTTTATCTCGCCTTCATGCCGCTTTATGCCCTTGGGTTCATGGGCATGTCCCGGCGGATGGAGCATTACGCGGATCCAACCTGGCAACCCTTCCTCGTGGTTGCCGCACTGGGCGCGGTCTTCGTGCTTTGCGGCATCATCTGTATCGGCATCCAGCTCTATGTTTCCGCGCGCCAATGGGGATCGTCCCGCGACATCACCGGGGATCCGTGGAACGGCCGGACCTTGGAATGGGCGACGTCGTCTCCGGCCGCGCCTTACAATTTCGCGGTCGTTCCAACGGTCACCGATATCGATGCATTCCATGAAATGAAGATGCGCGGCACCGCCTATCAGAGGCCGGAGCGCTACGAGCCTATTGTCATGCCGAAAAGCACAGGCCTCGGCGTTATTTTGGGCGGGCTCTCCTTCGTAATGGGATTTGCTGCTGTCTGGTACATCTGGTGGCTGGCGGCGCTGATGCTGGTCTTGTGTCTGGTGTGCATCGGGATCCGGGCCTGCGACGACACCAGCGAGTATGTGATGTCAGCGGCCGAGGTTGAGGCAATTGAGACCGCCTGGCTCTCCGGGATCACTCCGGCTGACATGCATGACATGCGCGACTTTGAACCACGCGGGGCTGCGTCCGGAATGGCGCTTTCGGGGAGAGCGTCATGAGCGAGATGCTGACCATCCGAAACGACGCTGACCTCTTGGAGGAAGAAGAGCATCATTCGCTTCGCGGACGGGAGTTCGGCTTCTGGCTGTTCCTGATGGGCGATGCCGTCATTTTCGCGCTGCTGTTTGCGACCTATGTGGTCTTGTCCGGCAACTCGGCGGCCGGCCCGACCTCGCAACAGGTCTTCGACCTCAGCCACACGGCCATCGAGACCGCGTTGCTCTTGGTCTCCAGCCTGACCTTCGGCATTGCCAGTCTGGCCATGGACAAGGGGCATGGGCGGGCCGTCATTCTCTGGCTTCTGATTACACTTGGGCTTGGTCTGGGCTTCCTCGCCATGGAGTTTCTGGAATTCCGCGGCATGATCCTGCAAGGAGCGGGACCGGATGTCAGCGGGTTCCTCTCGGCATTTTTCACGCTCGTCGGGATGCACGGCGCGCATGTTGCCATGGGATCGATCGGCATCCTTGTGATGATCGGACAGGTTATGACCAAGGGACTGACGTTGCCGGTCCGCTCCCGGCTTAACCGGTTGGGGCTGTTCTGGCATTTTCTTGATATCGTCTGGATCGGGATCTTCTCGGTCGTCTATTTGCCCGGTGTGATGTAGGAGGCTGACATGGACCACACGGACCACACAGAACATCGCAGCCTTGGCACCTACCTGACAGGCTTTGCACTCGCGATTGTGCTGACTGCGATCCCTTTCGGTCTGGTCTGGACGGGCGCGCTCACCGGACCGGCGGTCTACGGTGTGATTGCAGCGGCCGCTGTCATCCAGGTGCTGGTGCACCTGGTGTTTTTCCTGCACCTCAATTTCAAGTCGACCCCGGGTGAGAACCTCTTCTTTTTGGCCTTCGCAGCCGTTCTGATTTGCATCATGGTCGGTGGCAGTCTCTGGATCATGTTCGACCTGCATCACCGGATGATGTGACGGTCTGAATTACGTGTTTGACGCCTGAGTTGGGACGACATTTTGTTGGTTTTTTGCAACCGATGTGGTTTTGCCTCAACAGCTGTGGTACCCACACCACATGGATAAAAGAGACCGGGCCGAACTGTTTCGCGAGCGTTTGAGCGCGGCGCTCAGAGAGCGGGAACTCAACCGCTCAGACCTCGCGCGGGCGGCTGAGCTCGACCGGTCCACGGTTTCCCAGCTTTTGTCCGAAGAGAGCCCACGCCTGCCCAACGGTCAGGCGCTTGCGGCTATCGCATCCGCCCTAAGTGTGTCCGCCGATTGGCTTCTGGGCTTGTCGGCGCACAAGGGCGCAGCCGCGGAAATCCTCGATCAAGCCGTTCAAGTGGCCGAAACCGAACGTCACCCGGTCGATGTGCATTTGCTCGCCTGGTACCGGGACGCGGTTGGCGCCAAGATCCGTCATGTTCCGGCGAACCTTCCGGATGTCTTGAAGACAGAAGCCGTTTTAGCTCACGAATATGCTGGCGAAACCTTTCGGACACCCGGACAGGCCATCACCGGTACACGCGATCAGCAGGCGTTGTTGAACCGCGCAGAATCAGACATGGAAATCTGTGTTTCGAAAGAGGCCTTGGAGGCATTTGCCCGGGGCGAGGGCATGTGGTCGGATTTGCCGGATGCTGTGCGCCGGGAGCAGCTGCAGGTCATGGGCGAAACCCTGGACAGATATTACCCCTCTCTCAGGTTGCATCTTTTTGGTGCCAGCGACCGGTTTTCCGCCCCGTTTACGGTGTTTGGCCAAAAATGGGCTGCGCTGTATTTGGGGCAGCGCTATCTCACCTTTTCCAACACACGTCACGTGCAGCTGTTTTCCCGGCATTTCGATGATCTGGTCCGCCACGCTCTCGTGCGCTCCCACGAGGCCAGTGACTTTGCAACGAAACTGTCTCTCGGGATTTGAACCGGATTTTAGGCACCAAAAGTAAATCCAGATTTTGAACCGCCTTTCGCGAAAGAAAGACCCTACGGCATGGCAACCATCGAATATGTCTATTCCGCGCATTCCGCATTTGCGTATCTCGGCTCCTCGGAGATCATGCGGATTTGCGCTGATCACAACGCGGTTTTGGTCCATCGGCCGGTGCTTTTGTCGCCTGTCGTCGAGGCTCAAAGAAGCCCGGCCTTCCGCCAGCGGACACAGGCGCATGTCGACTATTTCTTCGGTCGCGAAATCGAACGTTGGGCCGAGTACCGGTCCGTGCCGATTATCCGCAAGCGCCCGACTTTTCACGATGCAGACTACAGCCTGGCCTCGGGCATGATCATCGCGCTGGGCGAAACGGGCCCAGACACCGACCGGATGGCTCACGGACTTTTGGAGGCGCATTGGAATGAGGATTTGGACCTTTCAGACCCTACCGCTCTTGAGGCTGTGGCGGTGAAACTGGGGTTCGCCGCCAAGGAATTGCTGGAAGAAGCTGCAAACCCGAGCGTTCAGAACAAGCTCATGGAAAATTCGGAGTGGGCCAAGGAAAAGCAGGTTTTTGGGTCCCCAACATACATCGTAGATGGCGATCCATTTTACGGTCAGGATCATCTCTCACTGGTGGAGCGTGCTCTTGAAAAACCCTTCGCGCCATCGGACTGGGTCAATCCGCCTGTTGATGGGTAGGGCGCTGGTCAGACGAAAACTCTTTCGTAAATTTGCGCCGTGTTAAGTGTTTTGCCGTTACGTGAATTGTTTCAGGTCGTCTGTTGTGCGTTTGTACAGGCGTCCCTCACGTCGGAGACTGTCATGGTATCGGTCCGCCTTGGGCTGGTTTTATTCTTCGCAAGCATCTCCAGTGCATTGGCATCAGATCCAAACTGCACGCGCATAACCGCGTCCGCACACCCCGATTATCCGCCTTATCATTGGCGGGAGGGCGGGCGGATCGTTGGGGCAAGCGTTGACCTCAACAAAATGATCTTTCAGGAACTCGGTGTGTCGTTTGATGCGGTCTTCACCGGGCCCTGGAAACGCGTTTTGAAAACAGCTGAAAACGGCGACATCGACTTCTTGATGTCGCTGAAAAAAACGGATGAGCGATCAACGTTTTTGGACTTTACCGACACCCCCGCGTTCGAGAACCCGTTTACTGTGTTCACGTTGCGCGACCGGAGCTTCCCACTCACGGTATGGGAGGATCTGAAGGGCAGGTATGGCGCGAAAAACGCCGGAGACCGCTATGGAGAGCCTTTCGATTCCTATGTCGCCAATGTTCTGGAGTTGTCCGACAATTTCTCTTTCCAGGATAACGTGAACCAGCTGCTGGTCGGTCGGATCGATTACATTATCCATGGCCGCTACGTCGGCCAGGCGCAATTTGGCGCCATCCAGGGCGGCGAGGACATTGTGCCGCTGGACTGGAACGTGATGAATGGCTTTGTGCACAGTGGTTTCACGCTAAGTTCTCCTTGCCGGAATCTGAAGGACAAGGTGAGCGAGCGGTATGGCGAACTGCTGGCCGACGGGACAGCGGACCGGATCATCTCTGAAAACATCGGCCGATGGATTCTCCGAAGCCGGAATTACGAGCTGCGAAAGAAAGTCGTCGATATCGACTAAAACATCCGGCAAGCCATGTGTCGGTCCCACTTTTCTTTAGTGATGACCGAGGTGATGGTGATACTGCGCCTTGGCAACTTCAAGGGATTTGGCAGGCTCGAAACTGCCGGCATCGGCCATCGCCCAATAGGTGGAATACCCCGCAATATCATGGGTTGGGTCGAGCAAAGCGCCCGGTTTCAGCCAAGTCAGCGCAGCGCTTGCCGGCAGGATTTCCCGCAAACCAGCTCGAAGATAGAAATGCTCCGGCTTGAAATCCCGCGGATGAGACAGCCCGGCTGCAGCTGTGAACTCAACGAGCGACTTGATGGTATTGCGGTGAAAGTTCGCAACGCGGGTGGCCTTGTCCGGAACATCCAATGCTTGCTGGCGTTTCGGGTCCTGGGTTGCGACGCCTGTCGGACATTTGTTGGTATGGCAGCTTTGAGATTGGATGCAGCCAACCGCGAACATGAAGCCGCGGGCCGAGTTCACCCAGTCCGCACCAAGTGCCATGGTTCCGGCGATGTCAAAAGCGCTGATCAGTTTGCCACTCGCACCAATGCGGATGTCATCCCGCAATCCTGCACCGACAAGGCTGTTGTGAACGAACGCCAACCCTTGGCGCAGCGGCGTGCCGAGCCTGTTGGCGAACTCGACGGGGGCTGCCCCCGTGCCACCTTCCGCACCGTCCACAACGATGAAATCCGGTTTGATCCCGGACTTGAGCATTGCCTTGACGACCGCCATGAATTCCCACCGGTGGCCGATGCATAGTTTGAAGCCGACAGGTTTGCCGCCTGAAAGCTCGCGCAGGGTCTTGATGAAGTCCAGCAATTCCATCGGCGTTGAAAACGCAGAATGGCTCGCTGGTGAAATGCATTCCTTGCCGACCGGAATGCCGCGAGCTTCCGCGATTTCCTCGGTCACCTTGGCGCCGGGCAGAACGCCACCGTGGCCGGGTTTTGCGCCCTGACTCATCTTGACTTCGATCATCTTGATCTGTGGGTCGGCCGCCTGTTTCTTGAACTTTTCCGGATCAAAGCCGCCATCTTCGGCGCGGCAACCAAAATAGCCGCTGCCCAGCTCCCAAACCAGATCGCCACCGCCTTCGCGGTGGTAGCGGGAAACGCTGCCCTCGCCGGTGTCATGGTAGAAGCCGCCCGCCTTGGCACCTTTGTTCAACGCCAGGATGGCGTTGCCGGAAAGTGACCCAAAGCTCATGGCGGAGATGTTGAAAATCGACGCGGAGTAAGGCTGTTTGCACTCAGGACCGCCGATCTCGACGCGCAGTTCTTCGACCTTCCCATGAGAATGCGGACAGACCGAATGGTTCACCCAGCCGTAGTTGATGTCATAGACGTCAAGCTCGGTGCCGAAGGGGAGCACGCCTTCGATGTCCTTTGCCCGGTCATAGACCATGGTGCGGCGCTCGCGGGAGAACGGCCGACCATCCTGATTGCTTTCAAAGAAGTACTGCCGGAGCTCAGGGCGGATGGCTTCGAACATGAAACGGAAATGGCCGGCGACCGGATAGTTCCTCAAAATCGCATGTTTCGTCTGGGTGACGTCCAGTATGCCGACAATAGTCAAGAAGGCAAAAACCGCAAAAACCAAAAGGATATGAGGGTCGACTGCGAAGCTGAGGATGAAGGTCATAACTGCGGCGGCACTACAAAGCGCAAACACCGTATAGCGGGCTGGAAACAAGAGACATTCTCCCTCTGGCAATCCTGAGGGGCAGTCTAGTCAGTCTCCTTGTCAAAAGGAAAGGGGGCATCTCATCTTTGATGAGCTTGGCCGCACGATTCAGAACACGTGCGGCGCGCCGAGGCTTATGTATTTAATGCCATTGAGAAATATGTCGATTGCAGGCCCTCGGCCGTGTCCCGAATAATCACGGGACAGATTTGAGCCCGGAAGCGCTGACCCATTCATTGGCGGTCCGGCACTCCGAATACCGGTTCGGGCAACGTTTGCGATGAGGTGACATGAAACGAGTGTTGGGCGCGATAACCGCAGCCATGTTGACCGTCAGTGCGTGGCAAGCTTCGGCGCAAACACTTGTTCTGGGCCTGGAAAACGTAGAGTACTTTCCCTGGCAACTGCCGGATGGGACCGGGGCCGACATTTTCCTCATAGAGACGGCGGCCCGAAATCTGGGATATGCAGTTGATCTCCGGCCAGTGCCTTGGAGGCGCTGCCTCAACGAGGCCGGTTCGAACGCCATCGACGGTTGTTTTTCGGCCAGCTTCGAGGTGAGCCGGATGGACCTTGGGGTCTATCCGATGGTGGACAACCGTCCGGATACCTCAAAAGCTCTGCACGCTGACAGTTACTCGCTTTACGTTCCAACAGAATCGGATGTTCGCTGGACTGGATCAGAGTTTGACAATCTGTCCGGCGATATTGGTGCCATCTATGGCTATTCGATTGTGACAATGCTCCAAAATCAGGGCGTCGGGGTTTTCATGGCCGACCGGCTCGGTCAACTGTTCCAGCTCCTTTTGCGCGACCGTCTGGATGGTGTCGCGGCGCTAACCGCACATGCCGATCACTTGATCGAACAAACGCCGGAGCTGAACGGACGGGTTCGAAAAGTCGGGCCGCCCTTGGAAGAAAAGCATTACTACCTGTTGTTTTCACATGGTTTTGCCAAGAACAACCCTGAGGTCGTTTCAGCCCTTTATGATGAGATCAAACGGGTTCGGAAATCCCCTGAATATCGGGAAAACTATGAGCATATCCGGCGCACGCATGTTGAGCCGCACACTTTGAATTACGACCCTCCCGGCGGGCTTTAAGCAGAGATCAGACGAAGTCAGGCGCTTTTTGCTCGTGCACGAACAGCTGGAACACGGGACATGATTTCCTCAGCCGCGCCCTCTGCGCCGGGCTCGAGCGCCATGATGCCGGCGGCGGTCTTGGCACCCATCGCATAGGCCGGAGCATCCAGCGCATAGAGCGCCTTCACCAGCAAATCTGTCGTGAGTTTCTTTTGGCTGATCGGGGCCGGACCAGCGCCAGCTGCATGAACGCGTTGCCCCCAGAAAGGCTGATCGGCAAAGACCGGGCAGACAAGGGAGGGCTTGCCCCAGCGCAAGGCTTCATGGGTTGTTCCGGCACCGCCATGGTGGATGATGCTGCTGCATTTTGGAAACAGCCAGCTGTGCGGGGCCTTGTCGATCAAAAACACCTTGTCCTTCAAGACCTCCGGCAGGGTGTGCCCGGTGAGGCCGCCCCAGCCGCGCGCCAAAATGGCCCTCAGTCCGGTCTGGGTGAGTGAGCGCATGATCAGCCGGGTCAGATCTTCCGGGTTCTGGCTCGGCATGGAGCCAAAGCCGATATAGACCGGCGCCGGGCCGTCCTCCAAAAACTGCATCAGCTCGCGGTCGGGCATGTAGGTGTTTGCGGGCCGCATGAACCAGTAGCCGCTCAGCCAGGACGTTTCCGGCCAGTCTTTCGGTCTCGGCACCAGCGCAGATGAAAACCCTTGCAGGCACAGCGCTTTGGAGCCATCCGGCATATGCCCGTCGATCATTTCGCCCGGGTATTCGAATTCCGCGGTTGCTTCGGCGCGCAGCGGTTTCAACATGGGAGACAGACCCAGGGCCATGAGTTTGCGGGCAGCCAGATAACTGAGACGGTTTCCCAGTTTGCCGAGTGCGGGCAATCCAAACAGGGAGACCGGAAAATCGCCTGTGGGCGTCACGACCGGTTGAAGCGCGGTCGGCAAAGCCGGGACATTCAGCCGCCGGGCCACCAGCGTCATCACCGTGGCCTTGAGATTGAAGAGGATCAGATCCGGCTTTTCTTCCAGACCGATTCTCCACAAACACCGGACGACCTTCTTCTGATCTTCCATGGTGGTGCGGGCAACCTTGATCTTGCCGCGGAAGGTGAACATCGCCTCGCGCGTCACCGGGTCACCCAAAAGGGCTTCAAAATCGATCGGAACCGCGCGCGGTTGCGCCCCCACCTTGCCGATCATCGTGTCAAAGCCGCGCCCCGTCGCTACGACGACCTCGGCACCGAGACGCACCAGTTCACCGGCAAGCGCCACATAGGGCTGAACGTCGCCGCGAGTTCCGAGCGTGGCAATCAGGATTTTCGGCTTTGAAGCGTTCATTGGTGAAATTCCCAATAGGAAGGTGCCTCTTTTGGATGTTTTTTGGCCACTCTGCAATCAGGAAGAGGTGTAAAATCTTCAAAATATCTGGAAAGTGTCAGCTACCGTTGGGGCATTATCAAATCAATGACATGTTGAGGAATGAATTTCCGGTTTTGTTAAGGGCAGGGGATTTAGGGATTCTCTGAAGGACAAGCAGAAAAGGCAATGCATGGCCCTGGAACTGAGTTCGATGACAGCGCTGCGCTTGGCCCGGCGCGCAGTGACTGCCGTTGCGGTCGTGAGCGGTCTTGCTTTTGCGGTGTCCGGCCCGGCACTGGCAACGCCGCGCATCGACATTGTCACCGAAGATTATCCGCCCTACGAAATGGCTGTTGAGCAGGACGGTCTGCGCGGGTTCGACTATGAAGTCGCCACCGAAGCCTTTCGCCGCATGGGCTATGAAGCCAACATCCTGTTCCTGCCCTGGAAGCGGGCGTTGAACGAAGCGGAGACGGGCCGGGCGGCCGGTATACTGACTTGCGCCCATCATCCTGACCGGGAGCGGTTCATTCTTTTCTCGGACCCGATCAGTGTCTTCACCAACGGTTTTTTCGTCCGAAAAGCGCATGAGGGGCCGGACATTCAGACCGTTGAGGATGTGGTTGGTCAGCCGGTGGCGTCCATGGCGGGATATGAAAGCCTGGCGGTTTTGCAGAACCTGGGGGCCAACCCGATCGAAGCGCAAACAACCGAGCTTGGCCTCAAGATGCTGGCGGCCGGTCGGTTTGATTATCTGATGGGCGCGCGGGAACCGACGGAGTACATCATCCGCCGCGAGGAGATGAGCGGTCAGTTTGAATTCATCGCGCTGACCACCCGGGATTTCCACTTTTGTTTTTCAAAGAGTTATGAGAGCGTTGAGGACCTGATCGGCCCCTTCAATAACGCCTTGGCAGAAATGCGCGCAGATGGCACCTATGACGCCATCCACGATAAGTATCGGTAGCCGATTTTTTTGCCAATTATGACAGGCTTATTCCTCGAAAGCTTGCTTCAGGTCTCCAAAACTCAATTCTGCAACCAGATCAGTGGTTTCACTATCAATTTTTCTGCTCCAGAACTGGTAGGATTGTTTGCCATGTGACATGTAGTTCAGCGTTTGATTGTCGCTAAAGACAGCCCGCGAGACAGCATTTGCATTCGCTTTCTGTGAAGTCACAATCACATTCGTAACGGCTTTGCCCGGCAACTCAGCCACTACAAAATCGTAAATGTATCCACCTTTTACCGAACGCGCTGATTTGAAAACGAGGTGTTTGCCATCCGGAGCCATATCCGGCTTCGAGTCAATTCTGTCGCCGTAGGTTAAGAACGGCTCTTGCGGGTAAAAGACAAGTTGAGGCCTGGTTTTGTCATTCATCAGTTCCGCATGGTAAATCTCGCTGTCATGCCTCCCATATTTCTTCTCAAAATCTCTGTTTAGGAAAACCTCGAACACGAGTGTGTTGCCGGCAGCACTTGCGGAAACAAGCGTGTGGGCTTCAAAACTGCTGAGCCTTTCGATGTTTGTTGGATCTGCGGCCAGATAAAAGTCATACCTGCGGAAGCCTAGAAAGGTTGCATCCGGGGAAAAGGGATCCGCCCGCACCTCCGGCTCTCCTCCAGCGAACAGGATTGGACCATCGGAAAGCTCGGCAATGCTTGATATTTCACCGGTAAATCTAAGGAGTGATTCACATTGACCGTTATGAACGGAGCATTTTTTCAGCGTTGAGGTCATCTGCTCTTGTTTGAGCTCGCTGAGTCGTTCAATCCGGTAGCTAAGGGGTGTCTCGGCGTAGTAGAGAAACTGTCCATCTCTTGAGAAGTGAGGCGCCTGAGCAACTTTGCCTTCAGCACGGAAAATGCTGATAGACCCAGCGCTTGTATCGAACAGAACGATACCGTAATCATAAATTCCAAATTGATGCGCAAAGGCATGATATTTGGAATAAACATCCAACTGTGTAGTATAAGCATTGAGATTGATTGGATTTGTTTTTTCTCTGATAAAATAATAATAAAATAATCCCAAAGAAATAAGTGAAGTCCAGACTATGAGGAGTATAGGTTTTGGGTTCATTTTTGATCCGAAATATATTCTTGTATTAGTTGATTGCGCTATGAATTGAAATCAACGCGAGTATTGTGTCAAGTCAGCGTTCAGGCGGGTGACGGAGTGACGCCTTGGATGTAAAGGTTACGCTGTGTCTATTTAGTGGTACCGGCGCAAATTGTCCGCTTCTGAAATTCATGTCAGAAATGCAGCAAATCCATTTGCGGCCATCGGCGGGACTTTCTCAATGCAGACCCTGTTCTCCCTGAAAACCTCCGGCCAGGGGCTTTATGAGTTCACCCGGTCCGTCAGCAGCTGGCTTATGGAGGACGGCGCAGGCGACGGATTGCTGACCCTGTTCGTTCGGCATACGTCCTGCTCGCTCCTCATTCAGGAGAACGCTGATCCGGATGTGCAGGTGGATCTGAAAGCCTATTTCAGCCGTCTTGTCCCGCCGGCGAGCGATCCTGCGATGCGCTACCTCACGCACACGCTGGAGGGCCCGGACGACATGCCGGCGCATATCAAGGCCGCCGTTTTGCCCGTCAGCCTGTCGATCCCGGTCTCGGGCGGCGAAATGCTGCTTGGCACCTGGCAGGGGATATATCTCTTTGAACACCGCGACCGGCCGCACCAACGCCAAGTGGCGGCGCATTTTCTGAGTGACCGGTAACCGGATGCCCTATGTCCGAAGCGCGGGCAGGCCGACGCCGGTGCTGTCAAACCCGCCGTCGGAGGCAATCACCTGTCCGGTGACATAGCTCGCCTCGTCAGAGCACAAAAAGGCGATGACGGACGCGATTTCGGCCTCTGAGCCGTACCGGTTGAGCGGGATCGCATCGTGATAGGCGTCGATGATCTCCTGGGTGTGCACGGCCATGGCGAGCTTGGTGCGGACCGGGCCTGGGCAGACGCAATTGGCGCGGATGCCGTATTCGCCGAGCTCGGCCGCCTGCTGCTTGGTCAGATGAATGACCGCCGCCTTCGACGTCCCATAGGCCACCCGCAAGGTGGAGGCGCGGAGGCCAGAAATCGAGCCGATGTTGACGATCGCCCCGCGCGTTTTTTTCAGGTGCGGAACGGCGGCCTGCGAGACCATGAAGACCCCGTCCAAATTGGTCGCCATCACCGTGCGCCACAGGCTCAAATCCGCCTCTTCGATCGGCCCGAAATTGGCGACACCCGCATTGTTGACCACCGCATCCAGCCGCCCGAAATGTTCGATGATCTTGGTCATCATCTCATCGACGTCATCGGGGATAGAAACATCATAGATGAAGGCCGAGCCCGCGTTGATCCCGGCGAACGCCGTTTTCAGCTCCGTCCCGTCGCGGTCGACCATCGCCACCTTCCAGCCCTTTTCGATCAGGAGCTTCGTGGTCGCCAAACCAATCCCGCGCGCCGCGCCGGTCACAAGGGCAATCTTTTCGGTCATTTTTGGGCTCTGAATTCGGGTGAGAGTGTGTCTCATGGGACGCTAGCAGGCAGGGGCGACCCGGGCAATCGGGAGATCGCCAATCCAGATGTTTGAAAGCTGAGAGAAAAATAGGAAAATATTCCTTGACACCGTAACGGTGATGTGGCATGGTTTTGTCATGATCCCAAAGTTGCGGATCGATTGAGGCTTCCGGCGATTGCGTGGAGGCCTTTTTTGTTGGGCGCATCGGCCGAATGGGTTGACGGGGCCAAACGAGCGGAGAGGGTCAGAGGATGGATGATTTTCCAGGTCCCGCTGCCGCAAGGCCGGTTTCAGTCGTATGGGCCTCAATATCTCACGGGCTTGTTGGGCGTGGATAAGTTTTTTGACAGAGGTCCTGCTCGCTGCCGTCCCGGCCCCCGAGCCGGGACCTGTGCCGGGACCGGAGCATTGACGGCAGGCCCCGGATCAAGTCCGGGGCGGCGATAGTGATCGCAGCGAGACAGGTGCCCAGACAGCAAACCGATCTGTGTCTCTATCAACCGGCAGCCGCCGGTATTTTTGTGCCTGGAGGGACCCGGAGTGAGCGAGCGTGGGGGATCGAAGGTGAAGGCGCGGTTCTCGGGGCAAGGCCTCGCCGACACGCTGAAGCGCGAAAAGGTTTTGAACCGGAAACGCAAGAGGCAGTCGATGCAGCCGGTGTGCACCGTCTCGGCAGTCTCCGAAGCAGGGGGGCGGCCCGCAGGTCCTGAGGGGATGGAAACGCTTGCGGGCCCCGATCCCGGATCTCCACGCTCTTCCGTCCGGGAGGGCGATGGGAACGGGGCGGTGGCGGACGGAGATGTGGGGCTGCAGAAAACGCCGGAAAGCCCGCAGGACATGGCTGCGCGGCTCTACCGGGCGTTTGCCGGGCAGATGGACCAGCTGGAAGCGCGGCTCGCGGACCTGTTTGACGAGGCTGGCGCGGGGCCGCCAACTGGCGGGATCCAGGAAATTGACAAGACGGTCAAGACACTGGCGAGCCTTGCCAAGACCTTGACCGCCCTGATGGACCTGAAAACGGATGTGAAACCGGACGGGGAGGGCGACAACCTTGACGACCGGGAGGAGTTGCGCGCGGCACTTGCGCGCCGTCTTGAGCGATTGTGCGAGGCTGGGGCGGATTGAGGCGGTCCTTGCCGCCTTGAGCCCGGAGGATCTGAAATTCCTGACCTTCGACTGGCCGGTCTTTGCGCATTCCCACCAGCTGCCGCCGGAACCGGACTGGGCGGTCTGGCTGTTGATGGGCGGGCGCGGGGCCGGAAAGACACGGGCCGGGGCCGAATGGATCCGGGCGCGGGCGCTCGGGCACGGCTGGTGCGAACCGGGCTTTGCCGGGCGGATCGCGCTGGTTGGCGAAACCTATGCGGATGTCCGTGAGGTGATGGTGGAAGGGGTCTCCGGACTTCTGGCCGTGCACCCCGGTGCGGAGCGGCCGCAATGGACCCCGAGCCGCCGCAGGCTGGAATGGCCGAACGGCGCGGTGGCGCAGGCTTTTTCCGCCGAAGACCCGGAAGCCTTGAGGGGGCCGCAATTCGACATCGCCTGGTGCGATGAACTTGCCAAATGGACCTATGCCGAGGAGACCTTCGACATGTTGCAGTTCGGGCTGAGGCTGGGCCGCAAACCCCGCCAGTTGATCACGACAACGCCGCGGCCGGTGCCGCTCCTGAAACGCCTGATGAAACAGGCGGGCACCGCCATCACCCATGCCCCGACCAAGGCCAATGCACTGTTTCTGGCGCCCGGATTTTTGGAGGCCGTGGTTGGCAGATATGGCGGCACGCGCCTTGGCCGGCAGGAGTTGGATGGCGAGCTGATCGAGGACCGGCCGGACGCACTCTGGTCGCGGGATGGACTGGAGGCCGCAAGGGCCGCAGCAGCACCGGAGGATCTGACGCGCATTGTCATTGCGATCGACCCGCCGGTGACGGCAACAGCCAAGTCGGACGCTTGCGGCATTGTCGCCGCGGGGCTCGGCAGTGACGGCAAAGCCTATGTTCTGGCCGACCGCAGCCGCTGTCCGGCCAAACCCGCCGACTGGGCAGAAGCCGCCATTGGCCTTTGGCACGGATTGAAGGCCGATTGCCTGATCGCCGAGGTCAATCAGGGCGGCGACATGGTCGCGCAAGTGATTGCGAGCGCGGATCCATCGGTGCCGGTGAAGCAGGTGCGAGCATCGCGGGGCAAGTTCTCGCGGGCCGAGCCGGTCGCCATGCTTTACGATCAGGGCAAGGTGCACCATGCAGGCACGTTTCCCGAGCTGGAAGACGAGATGGCCGACTTCGGCCCGGGCGGGCTGTCCGGCAGGCGCTCCCCCGATCGGTTGGACGCCCTCGTCTGGGCGGTCTCGGACCTGATGCTCGGCCCCAAGGCAGAACCAAAGGTGCGCGGGCTCTAGACCAACCCACTCAGCCGCCCCGGACCTGATCCGGGGCCTGAGTTGCTCCAGATATGGTCCCGGATCAAATCCGGGACAGCGGAGAGGCAGAGGTTATCTGGAAAACCTGGACGTCTCCGTGCCGAAGATGATGTTCGGGGCGGATTGGTCTTCGAAGTGGAAGATAAACCGGCCTTCGCGCTCAAGACCAAGCGCGTCGTAGAATTTGAGCGCTGACTGATTGTGCTCAAAAACGGTGAGAAATACATGGTCATGGCCATGGGCACTGAGGGTCTCCATGGATCTATGGAACAGGGCCGCGCCGATCCCCTGCCGCTTGTGATGACGGCGGACATATAGCGTTTCGAGTTCCGCCGTGCCTGTGGCTCCAGGCGGTATCTCCGGGGAGAGCGACAGCTTGGCGTAGGCGAGAAGAAAGCCGCTGTGTTCGCAGACCAGAAAGATCCGGTCGGAGCTTTCGAGTTCCCGAGCGAGAGCCTCGGCGGAATAGGCGCTCAACACATGATCCGCAAACGGCCGGGTGATGCCATTGGGCGCATAAGTATCGAGCCAGACTTCGATCGAAAGGGCAGAGAGGGCTGCAAGGTCAGAAGCCGTTGCGAGACGGATGGAACGGGACAAGTCAGACAGCTGGAAATCTCGGAAAATCAGGTGAGGCCAAAACGGCTACTTGAATAGTGGCATGCACTTTGATCTGCAACCTCACTTGCCGAGCAACGTCAGGCAATAGCGTTCCAGGTTGGTGAGGTGCATGGTCCATCCGACCGCGTGGGCGTCGCGCAAGGAACCGGACGCGTTTTCGGCAAGATCGTGCCAGCCGCTGTGGATGAGGGTGAGACGCGCACCGTTGCGCTCAGCGAGGATCGACAGTGTAAGGAGCGTTGTCCCTGTCCAGTCCTCATCGGCCCAGGTCCAGGCGAGGGTTTTGGGCGGATCGAATGTGACAATAGTACCGGAGGTGAGCGTCTGGTGGCCCTCGTTGGTCCAGACTTCGCGGAACGCACCGCCCGCACGTGGCTCCAAAGAGATGTGAGGTCCGAACCAGGCGGATAGATGCTGAGCCTCGGTCCAGAGTGACCAGAGAACAGCGGGGGCGACCGGAAAACCGCGTTCGATCTGAATCACGTTCTGATTGGTCATCTCACGTTCTGCCTCCTGAGGGAGCAAAGAATAGCAGCTTTGGCGTCCGTGCGAAGCGGCGCGTTTGAATCAGTTTTCCAAGTCCCTGAATCGGGCTCTCAAAGCCTTGACTCAGCGCTTTAACGGGCGCGGAAAGGATCGTTATTTCATGCGCTTAAGAAAGGCACTTGAATCAATCTGGGGTGCAGGTCCCGCAGCGGCACTTGAGGAAAAAGCCTCCCGCACCGGGCCTTTGCTTGCGATCCAGGGGACAGCGCAGCCGGTCTGGAGCCCACGCGATTATGCGGCTCTGGCGCGGGAGGGGTTTGCAAAAAATCCTGTGGTGCACCGCGCTGTCCGGCTGTTGTCGGAGACGGCCGCCGCTGTGCCGCTGCTGCTCTTTGAAGGGTATAAGGAGCTGTCGGAGCATCCGTTGCTGGCACTGCTCGCCCGGCCCAATGCTCATGAAACCGGCGCTGATTTTCTGGAGGCGCTTTACGGCTATCTGCTGGTCTCCGGCAACGCCTATCTGGAGCAGGTGCCGGTCGATGGTGTCCCGCGCGAACTTTATGCGCTGCGGCCGGACCGGGTGAAGGTGGTGCCGGGATCCCATGGCTGGCCGGAGGCCTTCGACTACACCGCCGCGGGTCGCACCGTGCGCTTGCCGGCAGAAGCGGACGACGGAGAAGAGGTAGCTTCTGTCCGTCATCTGAAGCTGTTTCATCCGCTGAATGATCATTATGGGTTTGCGCCAGTTGAAGCTGCGCAGATGGCGCTCGACATTCACAATGCGGCAGCAAGTTGGAACAAGGCGCTGCTCGACAATGCCGCCCGACCTTCCGGAGCGCTAATCTATGGGGCGGGCGATGCGCTCAATCTGACAAGCGATCAGTTCGACCGGCTCAAGGCCGAGTTGGAAGACGGCTACCAAGGCGCGCGCAATGCCGGACGGCCTTTGCTGCTGGAAGGGGGCCTCGACTGGAAGCCGATGGGGCTCACCCCGAAGGACATGGATTTCATCGAGGCGAAGAACCAGGCCGCCCGGGAAATCGCGCTCGCCTTTGGGGTGCCGCCTATGCTGCTCGGCATTCCGGGTGACAACACTTACGCCAATTATCAGGAAGCGGGCCGGGCGCTCTGGCGCGGGGCGGTCTTGCCGCTGGTGCGGCGGACGGCGGGCCATCTTGCCAGTTGGCTGGGACCAGCTTTTGGCGATGGTTTGCGCCTGGAGCCGGATCTCGATGCGATCGAAGCCTTGTCGTCGGAGCGGGAGGCCTTGTGGCGGCGCGTCGGTGCGGCTGCGTTCTTGTCGGACGATGAAAAACGCCAGGCCGTCGGCTACGGCGCGCGGCGCGGCACGTTAGGGGAGGCGCAGGATGATTGAAGATTTAACCGCTCATGTCATGGCGCGCGGGGATTTAGCCCATCTCGCGCTGTTTTTGTGGGCTGCGACGGCGACCTTGATAGGCCTCGTGCTCGTCCGCGAGTTAGCGCTGTCCAATCAGCGCTTTTCCGACTTCGTCAGCGAGGTCGCCCGGCTGAACCGTTATCTCGCCGAGCTTGGAACGCTTTAAGGCCAATACATCTTAAAAGGAGGGCGGAATGAGCCTTCAAAGCAACTCCCTGGACAGCGGGAGACCGCAGTGCCGTGCCCGCAGCTCGAAAACAACGCTGCTTCAGCGGTTTGGCGCGAATGCATCCGGTCACCGAACCGAGCATTTGCCGGTCTTCCGAGATTTTTCAGGCCGTTTGTTTTATCTCGCCATTCAGGTGAGGAAAGACGTCAAACCCTCTCGTGGGGACGGTACTTGATGGCCGGAGCGGCAGGTGCCCCGGTGCGGGTCGCCGGTTATGCAAGCGTCTTCGGCAAACCGGATGGCGCTGGGGACACGGTGCTGCCTGGTGCGTTCCAGAGGAGCCTCCGACAGCGTCCGCCGGCACGTGTCCCGCTGTTGTGGCAGCACGATCCGGCCCGCCCGCTCGGCCGTTGGACGCGGCTGATGGAAACACAACACGGGCTATGGGCCGAAGGGGACCTTGCCCCGGGCGTTGTTGCAGCTTTTGAAGCGGCGAGCCTAATCCGGGCAGGGGCCCTTTCCGGGCTGTCCATCGGTTTCAAGGCGCGCACCGCCCGCAGACCGCACCGCGGATCTGGCCGGATCCTGCAAGACATTGATCTTTGGGAAATTTCCCTCGTCACCTTTCCGCAAGTTGACGAGGCACGGGTCCGGCTTTTGACACCACCTTCGAACACGCCAACCCCACGCACACCAAACATTGGATCAAGGGAGTATTTGTGATGACAGGACCTTCAGACTGGGTGCCAGATGACCTGCCTCTGGAAACCAAGGCGGACATGCCTGGTGGAATGCCCCCGGTACCGGCTGCTCCCACCCCCGATTCCTCCGGCGGTAATGACGTTGCCCGGACCTTCGACGCGTTCTTCCGGACTTTCGAGAGCTACCGGGCCGTCAATGATGCGCGCCTTGCGGAAATTGAAAGCCGGGGCAGTGCGGACGTGATCTCGCTGGAAAAACTCGACCGGCTGGATGCAGCCCTCGACGCCACACAGCGACGTCTCGACGATCTGACCTTGAAAAGCCGCCGCCCTCAGATCGGCAGGCAGGGTCCGCGTCAGATGACATTGGCGGCCTTGGAACACAAGGCAGCCTTTGAGGCCTATGTGCGTTCCGGCCGGGAACAGCCCTTGCGTCCGCTGGAAGTCAAAGCCCTGTCGGCCGGATCTGATCCGGATGGCGGCTATCTGGTACCGGAGGAAACGGAAGCCGGGATCATGCGCCGCTTGTCGCAGGTCTCCCCCATCCGGGCGATTTCCGGCAACCGGCAGGTCTCGTCCTCGACCTATAAGAAACCGTTCGCCGTAACCGGCCCGCAATCCGGGTGGGTTGGCGAAACCGCCGCCCGGCCGCAAACGAACGGCCCGCAACTGGCTGAGCTGACATTTCCGGCGATGGAACTCTATGCCATGCCCGCCGCGACATCGACACTGCTGGATGATGCGGCGGTCGACATGGATCAGTGGATCGCGGAAGAGGTGGAAGCCGCCTTTGCCGAGCAGGAGGGAGCGGCCTTTGTCAATGGCGATGGCGTCAACAAGCCGCTTGGTTTCCTCCAGGCACCGCGTGTTGCCGAGAGCAGCTGGACCTGGGGTTCGCTCGGCACGATGCCCACCGGCGCGGCTGGAGCGTTCCCGGCATCGGATGCCGGAGATACGCTCATTGACCTCATCTATTCCTTGAAGAGCGGCTACCGGCAAAACGGCCGGTTCGTCATGAACCGCAAGACGCAGAGCGAAATCCGAAAGCTGAAGGACGGCGACGGGACCTACCTGTGGCAGCCGCCTGCCGGTGTGGACGGCGCGGCGACCTTGCTGAATTTCCCAATCACGGAAGCTGAGGACATGCCAGACATTGCCAATGATGCCCCCGCGATTGCCTTCGGCGACTTCCGGCGCGGCTATCTCGTGGTCGACCGCACGGGCGTGCGATTGCTGCGTGACCCTTATTCCGCAAAGCCCTATGTGCTGTTTTACACCACAAAACGGGTCGGCGGCGGCGTTCAGGACTATGACGCGATCAAACTCTTGATGTTCTCCGCATAAAACTGGTTACACAGGGCTCACGTTTTCTTGCCTTGTAAGTCTTACCTAGCAGACCCACATTTTCCAATGAACGATGAGGGTCGTTCCTCCCCAGACTGGCGCCGCACTCCTTTGGACCTGCGGCGCCTTCTTTTTTGGGAAACGCCCATGACATCGATCCGTTTGAATGATCCGGCCACCGAACCTGTGGCGGTCGAAGAAATGCGTGCGCATCTCCGGCTGAGCGGCACTGAAGAGGACAGCAACCTTTCAGGCTTCCTCAAGGCCGCGCGGACGCATATCGAACAGACCACCCGGCGTGCTCTGATTTCCCAGTCCTGGCGACTATACCTGGATGGCTGGCCGGTTGGCCGCATTGTCCGGCTGCCCGTGTCGCCGGTGCAGTCCGTTGATCAGATCACGGTCTATGATCGCGATGGCAATGCGGCCCAGCTTCAACCTTCTGATTGGCAACTCGACCGCTCCGCGCAGCCTGAACGGGTGAAAATCAGGCTTGGAGCCGGACTTCCTGCCTCCGACCTTATGGCGGCTGAGATTGATTTCACAGCCGGATATGGCCCGGCCGCGTCAGATGTTCCGGAAAACTTCCGGCAGGCCGTGCGTCTTCTGGCCGGTCATTGGTTCGAACACCGGGAAGCCGGAACGGATCTGGCTGTTGCCAGCCTGCCGCAAGGGCTCGACCGGTTGTTGTCCACCGTCCGGGTGCCGCTGTTATGAGGGCCGGGGCTTACCGTGTGCCGGTTATCTTGCAGAGGCCTTTGGAGTCCCGATCCGCTTCCGGGGACATCACGACCACTTACGAAGCTGCTGGATCCGTGTTCGCCGCGCTTCGCCTGAAAAGCCAGAGCGAGCGCTTCGCGGACAGCCGGACAGCAAGTTCCAAAACCTGGGAGATCCGGTTACGGCCCTTCTCCGGATTGGCTGGCGGCTGGCGGATCCTCTCCGGAAACCGCGTTTTCCGGGTTTTGTCGGTCTGCGATCCAACGGGCCTGAGACGGGAACTTCTATGTGAGACAGAGGAGGAAAGCCCATGAGCCTTTCCGACGTTCAAACGGCGCTGCGGGCCGGTTTGTTTTCTCTGCTCAAGGCTGATGGCGTCCTGTCTGGTTTGCTCGGGCCAGACCGGATTTTTGAAACACCGCCGCGGGCAGATGCCTTTCCCTACCTCGTGCTGGAAAGCTTGGACACCCGGCCGCTGCTCACGGAGATCGGCGAGGGTATGGTGCACTCACTGGCCCTAAGCGTGTTCTCCCGCAAGCTCAGCCGGGATGAAGCCGCCCAAGCAGCAGGCCGTGCGGCCGAGGTCCTGATGACAGGGCCGGTATCCTTGATCGGACACAGGCTTGTGAACCTCACCATAACGAACGTGCTCAGCCGCAAGCTGCGCGACGGACGGGGCTATCGGGCATCGAGTTCGTTAAGAGCGGTCACCGAGCCGCTTACCTGAGATGACCTTCTGACAGGAGAACGCCATGGGCGCACAGCGCGGACGCGATCTGCTCTTGAAACTGGATGCTGAATCGAACGGCACGTTTGTCACCGTGGCGGGCCTTCGGGCGCGGCAAGTGGCGCTCAATGCCACAACTGTCGACATAACCACATCCGACAGCGCGGGCCGCTGGCGTGAGCTTCTGGAAGGGGCTGGAACCCGAGCAGCAAGCCTGTCCGGTTCCGGCCTATTCCGGGATGCGCAAAGTGACACCGCCGTTCGCCAGCTCTTTTTCGATGGTGCGATCCGGCCCTGGCAAGTTGTCGTTCCGGATTTCGGAACGCTGGAGGGTCAATTTCAAATCACCAGCCTGGAATATGCCGGCCGCCACGATGGCGAGGTGACTTTCGAACTGGCGCTGTCCTCCGCAGGGCAGGTGAGCTTTACCGCGGTCTGAGGGATGCAATTCGGGGAGAAATTAGATGCCAAACAGGTTCCGAGGAGAGATTACCGCCCAACTCGATGGCCGGACATGGACGTTGGTTCTGACGCTTGGCGCGTTGGCCGAGCTGGAGGCGGCTTACAAATGCGAGAGCCTTCCAGCCCTGCTTCAGAGGTTTTCACCGGACAGCTTGTCGGCATCCGACATAATCGTTTTGTTGGGGGCCGGCTTGAGAGGTGCAGGCCACGATGTCACCAATGATCAGGTGGCGATGATGAAGGCCGCTGGCGGTGTCGCCGGTTTTGCCGCGATCGCGGCGGATCTCCTGACGGCCGCGTTTGGTGCCCCCTCTACGGAAGACGACGAACCGCTGGCGGAAGCATCTTAATGCTGCCCTGGACAGATCTCTTGCGGATAACTGCAACGCGCTGGGCTTGGACGCCGGCCGAGTTTTGGGCTGCGACGCCGCGGGAACTTGAGGCTGTTTTGGGCCTTGGCCATCCGGCGGATGGCCTCAAACGATCCGAATTGGACCAGCTGATCAGAACCCATCCGGACACGGCAACATGCGGCCGTGCTGAAGACTAGAAGGAAGGGAGACCTCATGACTGACCGTGACCTGGATCTTGATGTGCCGCTGGCAGATCTCGAGGAGTTCCGGACGAAGATGATGGAGATCGACCGCAGCGCTCAAAACATTTCCCGCAGTCTTGTCGGCGGCCTCAAGTCGGCCCTTGTGGATGGCAAATCGCTCGAAAGCGTCTTCAAGAAGATCGCGTTGTCCGCGTCCTCCCGGGTGCTGAATTCAGCGCTCGCACCTTTGGAAAAGGCGGCAGGCAGCCTCTTCGACACAATTATCCCGTTTGCCAAGGGCGGGGTGGTCGGCGCTCCGGCGCTGTTCAATATGGGAAATGGCGTGTCCGGTTTGATGGGCGAAGCCGGTCCGGAGGCGATTCTGGCCCTTGCCAGAGGAGCGGATGGGCGCTTGGGGGTCAGGTTCGCGGAGGGCGACCGGTCCCCCATGCCAGCAGTGCAGGTAAATGTGACTGCGCAGGATGCCGAAAGTTTCCGGCGGTCAGAAGCTCAGGTCTCGGCGATGGTGGCCCGCGCCGTCGGACGGGGACGACGCGGGCTCTAACACCGGCCTGAAAAGGAGGGGCTCAGGAACCGGCGTTTGCCGCAGCCGCAAGCATGGCGGCAATCTGGTCTTTCAGGTGAAGGCGCTTCTTCTTCAGGTCTTCAAGAACTTCATCGGATGCTGGTGTCACATCGGTTTCGATGCGGTGCACTTCGCGGTTGATGGTGTGATACTCTTCGGCCAGGCGGGCGAAATGGGCATCGGTGGTCTTCAATGTGTGGAGCGCGTCTGCCGCGTCCGGGAATTCTTCATGCAGTTCGTGAGGAACGTGACTCATTCTATTTTGCCTCCTTTAGAGGCCCCCAAAGTGCCGCCGCCAGTTTCCAAACACCTTGAGACAGATCAATCAAAGTCCGATTTGCGACGGAGATTTTCATGGACGCCTTTCTGAATGAGAGTTTTCCGGGCAGTATTGCCTTTGGAGCACTCGGCGGGCCGGAGCGCCGGACAGAAATTGTTCCGTTGGCGACCGGCTACGAGACCCGCAATGCGCGATGGGCCGACAGCCGCCGCCGATACGACGCAGCAACCGGAGTCCGGTCGCTTGAAGACTTGAGGGCTGTGCTCGCGTTGTTTGAGAAAGCGCGCGGCCGTCTTTACGGCTTTCGTCTGCGCGATCCTTTTGACCATGCGAGTTCAATGGCGGGCAATCCGCCTCAAGCCGTGGATCAGTCCATTGGGGAAGGCGACGATAGCACGGTTAGGTTTCCGTTGACGAAGACATACGGGAGCGGTGAACTGGCCTATAGCCGGGCTATCCGATTGCCGGTTGCAAGCAGTGTGCGGGTAGCCGTAGCCGGGGTAGAACAAACCGCCGGGGCGGACTTTGAGGTCGATGCGTCGACGGGCGACATCGTGTTTTCCGAAGCGCCGTCCGTAGGGAGTTCCGTCACAGCCGGTTTCCTGTTCGACGTGCCGGTCCGGTTCGACACCGACCGCCTGGACCTCAGCCTGACCCATTTCGAGGCCGGCGACATTCCCTCGATCCCGTTGGTCGAGATCCGGTTCTAAGTACAAAGCAGGTAACTGATGAAAACTTTGCCGCCCGACCTGGCCGCGCATCTCGGCGGCCGGATTACCACCCTTGCGACCTGCTGGATCATCAAGCGCGCAGATGGCGTCCGGCTCGGGTTTACCGATCACGACCGGGCCTTGAGCGTGGAGGGCGTTGTGTGCCAGCCGCAAAACGGCCTTTCACCATCGGCGATGAACGATGGGCCGGAGTTTGCGACCGGGGGTGGGGATGTCTCCGGAACGCTGGAAAGCACGGCGCTTTCCGAGACAGATCTGGAAGCAGGCCTGTGGGACAATGCGGACGTCCGGGTCTTTCTGGTCAATTGGCAAACACCGTCAGATCATGTCCTGCTCAGGCGCGCCCGCATCGGAGAGGTCGGCCGTGCGGGGGCGGTGTTCCGGGCCGAGATTCGGGGTCTGGCGCATCTTCTGGAGAGCCGGCAGGGGCGGGTGTTTGCCCGGATTTGCGATGCGGATCTTGGCGACAGCCGGTGCAAGGTTGATCTGACCAGCCCGGCCTATCAGGCAACGGCCACGGTGACGACCGCACAACGTGAATGGCTCCGCGGTACCGGGCTGGAGACCTATGCAAATGGCTGGTTCAGCCGGGGCAGGGTGAAGGTGTTGACCGGACCGCTTGCCGGATTTGCATCGGAGGTTGCCAGTCACCGGCAGGAAGGTGCCGTGTCGGTTCTGTCGCTGTTCCAGCCTGCACCCGAGGCACTTGCACCGGGAACGGAAATCGAGGTCCGGGCTGGCTGTTCCAAGGACTTTGAAACCTGCCGGACAAAGTTTGCCAATCATCTGAATTATCAGGGGTTTCCGCATATGCCGGGGAGCGATTTCGCCTTGTCCTATCCAAACCGCAACACCGGCCTCAACGATGGCAGTGCCCGTGTCGAATGACGTTATGGGGACCGGCCGAGCGGCGGTGCTCGCCGAGGCGCGCCGCTGGATCGGCACGCCCTACCGCCATCAGGCAAGTTGCCGGGGGGCGGGCAGCGATTGCCTGGGTCTCCTGCGCGGCATCTGGCGCGCGCATTATGGCGCGGAGCCGCAGGCTTTATCACCCTATTCGGCGGATTGGGCGGAGACCGGCGGGCGCGAAACGCTGCTTGAGGCCGGACGGCGCTGGCTTTTGGAGATCGCGCCGGAGGCTACCGAGCCCGGCGATGTGCTTGTGTTCCGCTGGCGCGATGGTGTGCCGGCCAAACATGTCGGCATCCTGAGTGCGCCGCTTCAAGCCGCCCCCCGTCTCATCCATGCCTATGAGCGGGTTGGGGTGATCGAAAGCCCGCTGGTGCCAAGCTGGCAGCGGCGGATCGCAGCAAGTTTTACCTTTCCGAAGGAGACTGTCTAATGGCGACGCTTGTGCTGGCAGCTGCGGGAAAAGCGGCCGGGGCCGCCTTTGGTCTGGGCGGGTTTGGCGGGGTGATCGGCAAGGCGGCGGGCTCCCTTGCGGGAAACCTGATCGATCAGTCCCTGTTTGGCGGCGGGGCCTCACGGGACATTGAAGGCAGCCGCCTGGCGGATCTTTCCGTGCAATCGTCCAGCGAGGGCGCTTCCATCCCGAAGGTCTATGGCCGGGTGCGCCTTGCAGGGCAGCTGATCTGGGCGACCAACTTCGAGGAAGTCGTCACCACGGAAAAGCAGGGCGGCAAGGCGGGCGGCAGCCGCAGCACCGCGACCGTCACCACCTACAGTTATTTCGCCAATTTCGCCGTGGGCCTGTGCGAAGGAAAAATCGCCCGGGTCGGCCGGATCTGGGCGGACGGCAAGGAGCTCGACACACGGCAAATCACCTTTCGGGTCTATTACGGGTCGGATGATCAGATGCCCGACCCACTGATTGCAGCGTTTCAGGACACGGCGCCCGCCTATCGGGGCACGGCCTATGTGGTCTTTGAACGGCTGGATCTGAAACCCTTCGGCAACCGTCTGCCGCAATTGAGTTTTGAGGTGATCCGGGTGGTTGAACCGCTGGAGAACCAGGTCCGGGCGATCACGATCATTCCAGGCGCCGGGGAGTTCGCCTATGCGCCGGGCATTGTCTCGAAAGTGCTGGGTCCGGGCGAGCAGCAGCCCATCAACCGGCATATGGTGGCGGCGGTATCCGACTGGGCCGAGTCCATCGAGGAACTTCTTGCGCTGTGTCCCAATCTCAAGCGCGTTGCGCTGATAGTCGCGTGGTTCGGCGATGACCTGCGCGCCGGATCCTGCACCGTCCGGCCTAAGGTGGAAGCCAATGGCACGGTCACGGTGGGTGATGTCTGGCGTGTTGCAGGTCTTGAACGGGACGAGGCCGACGAGGTGTCACGCATCGACGGGCGGCCTGCCTATGGCGGCACACCGTCGGACAGCAGCGTGATCGCAGCCATTCAGGATCTGAAGGCGCACGGTCTTAAGGTGCTGCTTTATCCGTTCATCATGATGGACGTGCCACCGGGCAACGGTCTGCCGGACCCATATGGAAGCGCGGAGCAGGCCCCTTACCCCTGGCGGGGGCGCATCGTTCCGGTGGGCGCGGTTGCGGCGGACGTTTCAAGTTTCGTCGGGACGGCCTCGGCGGCGCATTTTTCCGTCAGCGGCGGCACGGTTACCTACAATGGGCCGGATGAATGGTCGTTCCGTCGGCATATCCTGCATTGCGCGGCGCTCGCAAAGGCGGCAGGAGGAGTGGAAAGCGTTCTGGTCGGTACGGAAATGCGGGGGATGTCCCGTGCGCATGCCGGTGGGGGCAGTTATCCGTTCGCCGACCAGCTGCGCTTGCTTGCGTCAGACGTCAGGGCGCTTGTCGGCAGCGGCGTCAAAATCTCCTATGCGGCGGACTGGTCCGAATATGGGGCGCATCAGGTCTCTGATACCGAACTTCGGTTTCCGCTCGATACGGTTTGGGCGTCGCCGGAGATCGACTATATCGGTATCGACAACTATCTGCCCTTGAGCGATCTGCGCGATGACGGCGATCCGGACGGTGGCTTCAGTAGCTATGACCTTGCGAACCTGCGCGCCGGGATCAAGGGCGGTGAATATTACGACTGGTACTATGCCAGCAGCGCGGACCGGGCCACTGGCACCCGCACCGCCATCACGGACGGCGCCTACAACAAGCCTTGGGTTTTTCGGACCAAGGACATCTGGAGTTTTTGGCAAGAACTGCATTACGAGCGGGTGGGCGGTGTTGAGGACGCAGCCCCGACCGGCTGGGTGCCGCAATCCAAGCCTGTCCGGTTTACCGAGCTTGGCTTTCCGGCGATCGACCGGAGCGCCAACCAGCCGAATGTGTTCGTTGACCCGAAGTCATCAGAAAGTGCGTTTCCTTACTTCTCGCGCGGCTTTCGCGATGATGTCAGCCAGCGCCGGGCGCTGGAAGCCGCGCTCAGCTGGTGGTCGAACGGTCATCCGGAATTTGATGCGGGCGACAATCCCGTGTCTCAAGTCTATGGCGGGCCGATGGTCGATCCGGACGGGATCTATCTCTGGACCTGGGACGCGCGCCCTTTTCCGGCCTTTCCGATGTTCTCCAACGTCTGGGCCGATGGGGGCAACTGGCGGCTCGGGCACTGGCTCTCCGGCCGGCTCGGCGGCATTTCCATTCAAGGCCTGTGCAAGGCGGTGCTCGCCGACTACGAGATATCAGATGAAGATGTAAAGGTCTTTGGTCTTGCCGGAAGCCTCGACGGGTACACCTTGAGTGGCCCTGTCAGCGCCCGCGATGTGCTGGAACCCGTGCTGACCGCGTTCTCCGGTCAGGCCTCTGACCGGGGCACGCACTTAGAGCTTTCGACTGTTCTGCCGGAAACAGTGACCACCCTTCACGCGGACGACCTTGCCGACCCGGGGGCGGAGAACAGCCTTCTTTCGCAGACACGGGCACAGGCGAACGAACTCTCCGCTGAAGTCCGCTTCGGGGCGGATGATCCGGTCAGCGATTTCCGCCGCCGGGTTTCCGCGTCCCGCAGACTGGAAGGCGGCAGTCGCCAGGTGGAAACGCAGATCCTGCCGGCATGCTCCATGCCCGAGCCCTTGAGCATAGCGGCCGACCGGCGTCTTCACCGGATCTGGTCCGAGCGGGAGCGAGTTTCGTTTGCCGTTGGCCCTGACCGGATTGATCTGGAGCCGGGCGACGTCATTTCCTTGAGCGGCACGCCGACCGCCACATTTGACCCGCCGCTCACCGTGCGCGTGACATCGATTGAAGACACCGGGATCCGCCGGATCGAGGCGGTGCGGATAACGGCGGAGCTGTCGCCGGCTGCAGGCGGCCCGGATGCTCCCGGCGGCGGCTACCAGAATTCCGACTTGAGCCCGCCTTATGTCGTGTTTCTGGACCTGCCAAAACTTAACGCCGGCGATCCGGACGATGCCGTGCGTCTTGCGGCCTACGCCAAACCCTGGCCGGGCGGACTGACTGTGATGCGCAGCGCCTCGGAGGCCGGTTTTGCAGCCATCATGAGCATTCCTGCGCCAGCAAGTATCGGAACCCTGGCCGTGCCGTTGGCTCCGGGGCCGATGTGGGTGTTCGACCGCGCAAACACTCTGGAGGTCACGCTCCTTGACGGGCAGCTTCAGAGCCGGGCAGAAGCCGAGGTCTTGGCAGGCGCGAACGCGATGGCCGTGCGCTGCCAGTCCGGGGGCTGGGAGATCCTGCAATTTGTCACCGCCGAACTAATAGCGCCGAAGACCTACCGGCTCAGCACCTTGTTGCGGGGGCAAAGGGGCACGGAAACCGACATGCTGAGCGGTGCGGCTTTGGGGGCCAATGTGGTGCTGCTCGCAGAAGACAGGACACCGCTTGTGCCCATCTCCAGCGATCAATCCGGCCTCAGCCTCAACTATCGCATTGTGCCGGAGGGGCGGGCGCTGGACGATCCGGCGGCGGTGACCGCAAGCCACGCGAGTACCCAGCGGGCGGCCTGGCCCTTGGCCCCGGTTCACCTCAAGGCCCGGCGGACGGGGGGAGGCATTGTCCTTAGCTGGATCCGCCAGACGCGGGACAGCGGTCTCAGCTGGGAACAGGCCGAGGTGCCGCTTGGCGAGGAGTTTGAAGCCTTTGAGATCGACATCCTGACAGACCAGGGCGCGGTTCTGCGCACGCTGACATCCGGCAGCCCGACTGTCCTTTATCCAGGCGCCGAAGAACTTGCCGACTTCGGCGGAACACTCGGCGAAATCCATTTTGCCGTTGCCCAGCTCTCCCAACGCACCGGGCGCGGTTATGAGCGAAAGGCTGTCCGTCATGTCTGAGACCTTACGTCTTGCCCTCCCGTTGCTGGCGGCCGCGCAGGCCCAGAAACATGTCACTCACAACGAGGCGCTCCTGACGCTTGACGCGCTCAGCCAACCGGTGGTGCAGTCCCGTGATCTGACCGCGCCACCTGCCGCCAATGAGGGGGATCTTTTTCTTGTTGCCCCGGGCGCAACGGGTGACTGGGCGGGCCGCGACGGGGAGCTGGCCGAGTGGCGCAATGGGGCCTGGGCGTTTCATGTGCCCTTCGAGGGCCTCACCATTCATGTGCTGTCGGAGGGGCGGGACCTCAGGTTCCTCTCCGGGGCGTGGCGGGACATGGATGGCCCGCTGTCCGAAACCCGCATTCTGGCGCGCGGTGGCTTCGGGGCGCAAAGCGAGCACCGGGTGATCGAGGCAGAGCTCTCCGCGCTGTCCGGCACTTTTGCCGAGACAGGTTTGATCATCCCGAGCCGGGCGATTGTCTCTTGCGTCTCCGCCCGCACGGTGACCGCAGTCACCGGGGCATCGTCCTACGACTGCGGATTGTCAGGTGAGCCGTCCAAGTTCGGCGGGGCCTTGGGGATAGCTGCGGGCAGCAGCAATCTTGGCGTGATCGGGCCAACGGCGTTTTACGCCGATACCGCTGTCCGGCTTACGGCGAACGGCGGTGCGTTTAGCGGCGGCACTGTGCGTCTTGCGGTGCACTGCTTCTTTCCCGTCGCACCTGAAGCGTGAGCGATCACAGCCACCACCGCACAGCGTCTTTGTTTTGAACATCCAATCCGGGGGAAACGCATGAAAGTCAGCGATCAGGGGCTCGCCTTTCTGGCAGCACATGAGGGCTATGTTTCGCGGGGCTATCTGGACCCCGCCGGCGTGGTCACCATTGGATACGGATTTACCATGCGCAGCCGGATCTTTGCCGGCTGGTGGCGCAAACGGCATGGCCGCGGGCTGGCGGTTGGGGACAGGATCTCGCGGGATCAGGCCAACAAGTTGCTGCTGACACTTCTGGATGAGGAATATGCACCGCCCGTGCGCAAAGGTCTTCCCGGCTTGCCACAGACCCAGTTCGATGCCTGCGTCTCTGTGGTCTACAATCTCGGCAGCCGGGCGCTCTCCTGGCGGTGGGCCCAGCAACTGAAAGCGGGCAAGGTCTCTGAGGCCGCTCGCCTCCTGACACAAACGGGCCTGACGGCCGGCGGCCAGCGCCTGAAAGGGCTGGTCAAACGCCGAACGGCGGAAGCACGGCTGCTTGAACACGGTGACTATGGCCTTGCTTCGGCCGCAGCACCGCCAGCGCCGGGCAGCGATATCATGGAGCTGCAGCGCTCCTTGAAGATGCTCGGCTTTGATCCGGGGCCAATCGACGGGTTTTTTGGGGCTCAGACCAAGGCGGCGGTCAAAGACTTTCAAAAGGCCTATCCGCCCTTGGCGGTGGATGGGATTCCCGGCCCGGCAACCCGCGCGGCGTTGGAGCGGGCCATCGCCCTTCGAAACGGTACGGGACTGGTCGGCATCCTGACACTTCTCACCGGCAGCGGGCTTCTTCTGGAAGATCTGTCTGGCGCACTAGCCGCCCTCATCCTCACTGGGGTTCCCAGCCTCAGCGCCATTCTCCTGTGGCTCTGGCAACGCCGCGGCGCGATTTTTCTATGGCTCAAGGAAAACTTGAGCAGTTTTTGAACGCAGTCTGAGCAAATTCAAACGGCCGCTACCGAGTGCGGGTTGTGGCCTTCTAAGAGACGAGCAAAATTTCCAGAAACCTCCTGACAGGAAGCTGTCAGGAGGGGGCTGATAGGGTGCTTCCTGTTACCGCAATTCAGGAGCATTCCGATGACTTTCAAACCTCAGCATTTCAACGTCTGGATGGAAATTCCCGTTTCTGATCTGGACAAGGCGATTGTCTTCTACAACAACGTCTTCCAGACAGAATTGAACCTTGTCACCGATATGGGGCCAAATCCTTTTGCCATGTTCCCGACCAGCGAAGAAAACGGAGTTGCCGGGCATCTTTACCCGGGCACACCGGCTGAAAAGGGCACAGGTCCGACCATCCACATTGCCTGCCCGGACACGCTGGAGGAGACAATGGAACGGTTTGCCAAGGCAGGCGGTGAGGTCATTTCCGATCCGATCCCGATCCCGGCCGGCCGGTTTGCCTACGGCATTGATCCGGACGGCAATTCCATCGGCATGTTCGCCGTCAACAGCTAAGGCGGCACCCGCATGAGACGCGCCGACCGCCTGTTTCAGATTGTTCAGTATCTGCGCGGCGGCCGCCTCGTTCGGGCGCGCCAGCTGTCCGAATGGCTGGAAGTCTCTGAGCGGACCATCTACCGCGATATCGCCGACCTTCAGGCCTCGGGCGTGCCCATCGAGGGCGCGGCCGGGGTCGGCTATATCCTGCGCGATGGCTACGACCTGCCGCCTCTCATGTTCACCCGCGATGAAATCGTAGCGCTTTTGGCCGGAGCCCGGATCATCCGGGCCTGGGGCGGGGCAGCGATGGCCCGCGCCGCCGAAGAGGCGATGGTCAAGATCGACGCTGTCATTCCGGAGCGGATGCGCGTGCGCCAGAACGAGATCGAAATCCACGCTTTTGCCCCGGAAATGACCGAGGACGTGCGCGCCTTGATCGACTTTCTGGAGCTTGCCGCCGACAACCGGAAACGCCTGTCGATTTCCTATTCGGACGCCAAGGGGCAGACCTCGGACCGTGTGCTCCGCCCGCTCGGTCTCTGGTTTTGGGGCAAAGTCTGGACGCTGGTGGCCTGGTGTGAATTGCGCAATGATTTCCGAATGTTCCGCCTTGACCGTATGGCGGACGTCAAGGACACAGGCGAAAAGTTTCGGCCGGAACCCGGCACAACCCTCAAGGATTTTTATCGCCTCATGGAGGCGGAAGGCCACGGCAAACCGGATTGAGAGCCGCGGCCCTGCCGCGGCAGCCAAAAAATGTTGCAGTGAGAAGTCTTGACCTAGTCAGCCGACGCAAGGCCACTGCCGATGATTTCGCGGATGAGCTTGCGTTTCATCGCCTCGGCATAGTCATCATAGGTGCCGGCGACCTCGACAAAGGCACCGGGACCGCGGATCACCTCGGCGTAGTAGTAGTCGACCGGCACGGAGTCTGGTCCGGCGATCACCAGGCCGTTGACCGTGATGCCGTTAAAGTCAAACGCCTTATAGGCGCTGTCGGGGCCAAACCCGTCATTGTTGATGCCATCCCCGGCAACATCGATCACCTTGCGGCGGCAATGGGCGGGGGCCTGTTTCATCAAAACGGCCGCATGTCCCAGCGCATAACCAAGCGCGGTCGGAAACTCTGTGTAGCCGCGGCCGGCTTGCCGAAGAATGTTGGAAGCTGCTGACGCGCTGGCGCCGTCATTGAGGAGCCGCCAGCTCAGTTGCTCGACTTGTTGATAGCGGCCGCTCCACTCAAAAGCGGTGACATATATTCCGCCAACCACTTCGATGGCGTTGACCACATCCGGGTCCAAAAACGCATCGGCGAGCCCGTTGATCTGGAGTTGATGCTCCCGTGCGTCAACGCTGGCGGAGCTGTCCATCGCCAGAACAAGCGCCACGGAACATGCCTGCGCCACGCTACCAGCCGTCATTTGCAGGACGCCGGCGAGGCCGCAAACAATTCCGGCCTTTAGGACGGCTTTCAAACGGTGGCGCGTTTGTCCGAGTGGCAATGCGTTTATGAGATGAAGTTGGGCCATGGTTGCAGGGTAACTGGTTTTCCTGTCTTAAAGAACAAGCATTGTTTCATGTTGCGTTGCAAAATAAGTTCCGGCTACACTTGAAGAAATCAAAACAGCCGGGGTACGCTCGGGGCATGTATGCATCCCATGGTTTCTTGAGATCCGACATCGGTGATGTCGATGTGGTCTATCACGACGGCCTATTTCATCTTTTTCATCTCGTTCTGCCCAATCACGACTTTATTGCACACGCCGTGAGCCCGGACGGGATGACCTGGCGGCGTGTCAAAAATGCGCTGTTCGTCGGGGAACCGGGCGATTGGGACGATGACATGCTGTGGACCATGCATGTGACGCCGGATCCCGAACGGCCCGGCAGCTGGCGGATGTTCTACACCGGTCTTGCGCGGTCGGAATTCGGGCGCGTGCAACGGGTTGGTCTTGCGCGGTCTAAGGATCTTTACCATTGGGAGCGCTCGACCTCGAAAACCTATCCGATCGAGGTGCCGGGGCCACATTACGAAAGCTCGATCGATGAAGGCCGGCAATGGGTCAGCTTCCGCGATCCATTCTATTTTCAGGATCCCGATACAAGAGAGCGCCTGCTACTTGCCTCAGCCCGGATCAAGGACGGGCCGATCATCCGGCGGGGCTGTGTGTCGCTCGCCGTTGAGGAAGCGCCCGATCAGTTCGTTTTTGAAGCACCGCTTCACCGGCCCGGTTTGTATGATGATGTGGAGGTGCCGAACCTCTTCAAGCTGGACGGCCGGTATTACCTGATGGGCTCGATCCGCGAGGACATCAAAATCCATTATTGGTATGCCGATCAGCTGCGCGGACCCTATGAAAACTTCTTCGACAATGTCTTGATGCCATCGGGAAACTATGCCGGGCGCATCTGCAAAAACGGCGGCGATTTGCTGCTGTTCAACTTCTTCTCAAAAACGGAAGTCGTCTACGGCCGGGAGAGCGTCAAAAAGCTGCTGCCCCCGCCGAAGGAACTGGTGACGGACGCCGCGGGCCGGCTGAAAGCGAAGTCTTTTTCAGGCTTCAACGATCTGGTGACGCGCAGCGAGAGTGTAACCGCCTCCTATCAATGCAAAAAGCTCTACGCCAATCCGCATGCTTCGGTGATTGACCGCGAAGACGGCCTGCATCTGTCTTGCAAGAGCGGGTACGAGGCTTTTCTAATGCCCGGCCTTCACCAGGATTTCCGGTTACGTGCCGAACTGACCCTTGAGGGTTTGGGCAAGACCGGTCTTGTCTTGCGCATGAATGATGAGGGGGACGGGTATTATCTGTCGCTCGATCTGGTCAACGGAATTGCTCAAATGCGGGCCTGGGGCGCCAATCCGACGCCGGAATTTGAGCACGCTTTCCGATATGCACCGCTGCAAGAAGCCCATTTCCGGGGCAACGCGCATGGGCCTTGGCAGGTCGAGGTGGTCGCTCACGGAATGTATATCGAGTTTTCGGTCGATGGGTATGTGGTGTTGTCGCTGGTTGATGACAGTTTCGCCGAGGGCGGGGTCGGGTTTTACACCGAGAGCGCAGCGGTTTGCCTCAGCCATTTGACGATAGAGACGTTAAGCCGGCCCGTCACGGAAGCTGCGGCAGAGCAGGTTTACACCGCCACATATTTTGCCCCTGAAGAGGAGGCCTGAGTGCGCGCGGAAAATGACAATGCGAAACCGCTTCTTCTGGTCTCGGACATCGACGACACGCTTACCGGGGACCCCGCCGCGCTTCGCAGGCTGTGGCAGGTTCTGGAGCGGCACCGCGGTCGGCTCAAGATTGCATTAAATTCCAGCCGGCCGGCGCCCAGTGTCGATGAAACGCTCCGGTCCTATTTCCCAAATACTTTCGCGCCAGATGCAGTGATCACCGGTTTGGGGACAGAAATCCGGCTTCAGGGCATGTTGCTGTCCTCCTGGTCGCAGCAGTTCGTCGCCTGGCCGGACGTCAAAATCCGCGAAGCGGTGCTCAAGATGGGCCATACGCCGCACGACGCGGTGTTTCAAACGCCGGGCAAGGCGAGTTTCGCGGTGCCCGGTCAGGAGCAGGCCGACCTGGTCATTCAGCGCCTTAATGACGCCGGGTTCTCCTTCAAACATATTTTTTCCGGCAAGAGTGATCTCGACATTCTGGCACCAGAGGCGGGCAAGGACGCTGCCATGCGCCATCTGGCAGATCATCTCGGGATCGACTTGCAAGACACGATTGCAGCCGGAGATTCCGGCAACGACCTGGCCCTGTTTGAAGCTGCCGGGAAAGCCATTGCCGTCGGCAACGCCCGCCCGGAACTGTTGGCTGCAATGCCGAAAGACAAGACTTATCACGCCGCGGCGCATCATGCGGCCGGTGTTCTGGAGGGATTGGCTGCTTTCAACGCCATCCCCCGGACAGACGTTGAAATTGAGTTCGAGCCACACACCTAACAAAGATCAAACACGGCAAAATCAAAAAAGAACTGCCTGGGAAAGACGGAGACTTGAAACACAACAGAGGTTGGTACGACATGAACAAGCAGAACGTTGGTTCGCTTTTGATGATTTCCCTGCATGGCTATGTGGCCGGAACGCCGGAACTCGGCAAGCCGGACACGGGCGGGCAAGTGGTTTTCGTCCTCGAGCTGGCCAAAAGGTTCGCGCGGCTTGGCTACCACGTTGATGTGATGACGCGGCAATTTGAAGATCAGCCGGCCGAAGACATCATCAATGAAAACCTGCGCGTGGTTCGAATTCCCTTCGGCGGCAAAGACTTCATCCGCAAAGAGGACATGCACGACTGGTACGGTGACTTCGTCACCAACGCGCTTGCCATGATCCGGCACCGCGGATTGCAGTATGACGTGATCAATTCGCACTATTGGGATGCCGGTGTTTCCGGTCAGAAGATTGCCGAAGAACTCCAGATCCCGCACATCCACACGCCGCATTCGCTTGGCTGGTGGAAACAGCACGACATGGAAGGCGCAGATGCCGCCGAAATGGCTGGATACCGGTTTGATGAGCGGATCCAGAAGGAGTTTGTGCTCTATCGCAATTGCGACCATGTGATCGCGACGACCGAACAGCAGGTCGATCTGATTGCCGAACACTATCAACTGCCCAAGGATCATATCTCGATGATCCCTCCGGGGATCGATGAGGCCCGCTTCACGCCTGCAACACCATCAAGCGTAGCTTCCGTTCGGCAGAAACACGACATCCGTGAAACCGACATTTACGTTGTCGGGCGCGCTGCGGAAAACAAGGGTTACGATCTGATTATCGAGGCTTTGCCAAGTCTACTGAAGCTACAGCCGGAGGCCCGCCTTGTGTTGGCCGCGGGTGCCAACTCCGACAGCGACAATGCGCTTTTAGATCAATGGAAACAGCGGGCAACCGAGTTGGGTGTTTCGGACAAGATCAGCTGGCGCGGCTATGTCGCTGATGAGGACCTAGCTGATTTCTACCGCGCGCCTGGTATTTTTGCGCTGCCGTCCCGCTACGAGCCCTTCGGCATGACCGCTGTGGAAGCGATGGCCTGCGGGACACCGACAGTGGTGACCATTCATGGAGGGCTTTTTGAGCAGCTGGAGTTTGGCCGCCACGCCCTTGTTGCCGATCCGAAGCGCCCGGAAGAATTTGCGACCATGTTGAACATGCCGATGCAGTATCCGTGGATGCGGGAAACCTTGTCGGTGGAAGGCGCGCGGTTTGCCCGCCGTGTTTTCGGCTGGACCGGGATCGCGCGGCGCACGCTCCAGGTGTTTGACCATTTCAAGGGGCGTTACGACGATCTGCAGACCGACGAACTCACCTTGGCGAACTGACCGCGGAGTGGTTTGAGGGCCGCGCAAGCTGAACCGATTCCCGGTGATCTGGAAAACGGTTCAGCTTGCGTTCAGCTTGGTTTGGTTACACCTTGCGCATCAACTGCTGATGTCTTGAGGATTCGACTTGTGAAAGTCTTTGTGACCGCCCTGTTTTTGTTGTTGGCCGTAACTGGCGCCGCAAGCGCAAACTGCCTGTCGCAGGCCGAAGCACGTGCCGTGGTGGCCAGCGGCCAGGCGCAGCCGCTCGGTGCGGTAGCCGGGCAAGCCGGCGGCGAAATCATCAAGGCGCAGTTATGCCGCCAGGGTGGTGGATATGTGTATGTCTTGTCCGTTTTAAAGAACGGACAGGTGACCAATGTCACAGTCAACGCGAACCGTTGACCGGTATACCCAGCGCTTATCAAACACCCGACACTCCCCCAGCCAGCAAATGAAGACCCATGCGCCTGCTAATTGTTGAAGACGACAAAGACCTGAACCGCCAACTTATGACCGCCCTAGAAGAGGCCGGCTATGTGGTGGACAGCGCATTCGACGGCGAAGAAGGACATTTTCTCGGAGACACCGAACCCTATGATGCGGTTGTCCTCGATCTTGGGCTTCCGACGCTGGACGGCTTGTCAGTCCTGGAAAAATGGCGGCGCGACGGGAAGACAATGCCCGTTCTGATCCTCACCGCCCGTGATCGCTGGTCAGACAAGGTGGCCGGAATTGATGCCGGTGCGGATGATTACGTCGCAAAACCCTTTCATATGGAAGAGGTTCTGGCGCGCGTTCGGGCCTTGGTGCGCCGGGCTGCCGGTCATGCCTCCAACGAGCTTACCTGCGGCAACGTCCGGCTGGACTTGAGAGCTGGCCGGGTCACGGTGGATGGTTCTCCGATCAAGCTCACCTCCCATGAATACCGGCTCTTGTCCTACCTCCTGCACCATCAGGGGAAGGTGATTTCCCGGACGGAATTGACCGAGCACCTCTACGATCAGGATTTCGACCGTGATTCCAATACGGTCGAGGTCTTCGTGGGCCGCCTTCGCAAGAAGATCGGGGCCGACATGATCGAAACCATCCGCGGCCTCGGGTACCGTCTGGGAGAGGCCCGTGACGACTGAGAACGCGGAAGGTGCCGGTGAGCCGGCTCCGGAGCCCGTAAAGCCGCAGCGATCGCTTGCGGGCCGTCTCGTTTTGGTGGCGGCCGTATGGTCGACGCTGGCACTTGCGATTGCCGGTGTGTTTCTTGTCAGCCTCTATCAACGGGCCAGCGAGCGCTCGTTTGATGCCCAACTTGAAATCCACATCAAGGCCCTTGTTTCGGAAATGCTGGAGACCAGCGACGAGACCGTTTTGCTCGTAACGCCTCAGGTGCAACAGCCGACCTATCTGGGCGACCCTCGGTTTTCCCTGCCTCTGTCCGGCTGGTACTGGACCGTCCGCCAGGCAGATACAGGCACGGTTCTCTACGCCTCTGAATCTCTTGTTGGAGATCCACTTGCTGTGCCTGCATTGGGGGAGGCGGAGGCTGGAGCCGGTTTTGTTGCCGGACCGACAGGCGATGAAATCCGGGTTATGCAACAGCGCATCGCGGTTGGGGAGACGACGTACGTCATCGCTGTTGGGGCTGCGACTGCAGGCTTTTGGGCCGATATTCGTGAGTTCGCGCGCCTTGCCGCACTGACGCTTCTCATCGTCGGACTTGGACTGGTTTTAGCCACGTTTCTGCAGGTCCGTGTCGGGCTACGGCCGCTCGTTCGATTACGGTCTTCCCTAAGCGCCGTGCGCCAAGGGGAGGCAGAGCGGATCGACGAAGCTTTGCCACGTGAGATCGCACCGCTCGCTGTGGAGCTGAACTCGCTCATCGGCTCCAACAAGGAAATCGTCGAGCGGGCCCGAACCCATGTCGGCAACCTGGCTCACGGTCTTAAGACACCGCTTTCCGTGATCTCCAATGAAGCCCGCGCATCGGAAGGCCCGCTGGCGGATAAGGTCATCGAACAGACGGAGGTGATGTCGACCCAGATCCAGCATCATCTGGAACGTGCCCGGATGGCCGCACAACGTCGGGTAATTGGCGTGTCATGCGAAGTGCAGCCGGTCTTGGACAGGCTCGTGCGGGCGATGAACAAAATTTACCGGGAGCGGGATGTTCGCCTTGATGGCCTTGAAGATGCCACGTTGCGGTTTCGCGGAGAGGGGCAGGACCTTGAGGAAATGTCCGGCAACCTCATCGACAATGCCTGCAAATGGGCAAAATCTGCGGTGCAGGTGACGGCAACACCCATCGCGGACGCATCGAGTGCCCGCGGGATGGTCGAAATCCGTGTCGAGGATGATGGCCCGGGCTTGTCTGAGGAGCAATGTGCTGAGGCCGTCAAGCGTGGCCGTCGCCTGGACGAGACTGTCCCTGGAACTGGGCTCGGCCTCTCGATTGTGGCAGATTTGGCAGCGCTTTACGGAGGTCGGCTGGAACTCGGGCGGTCTTCTATGGGCGGATTGAGGGCGCGGTTGATCCTGCCCTTGCTTGGCGACAGCTGATGCCCCAACGGAATGGTTTGCAGATTTTTAAATCGCCTGTGATCAGATGTGATGCAGGTCACAGGCAATGTTTCTATATCGTGGCCAAGTTCGGCCACAAAGTCACGTTACCACTGAGTCGCTACCAGGTGACTTGGTCCACAAAGCCGATTTGGAGACTAGGTGCATGAAATTGCGCAGCGCCCTTTGTTTGCTCACAGCCACTCTTTTGGGAGGATGCTCTATCGTATCCGGCGCAAATGGCGCGGGCGGATGGGGCTCGTCTTTCGGTGATCCGAGAGGCAACGTCTCGGGCACGGAAGCAAGCGCCGCGATCTCCGTATTGGTGAACAATGAATTCGGTGAAGCGCTGGAGCCTTCTGACAGGCGTGCCGCGGAACAGGCACAGGATCGGGCTCTGCGAGCACGCGGTGTTGGTGTGTCGGTTGCCTGGCAAAATGACCGGACCGGCCGCAGCGGTCGTGTTCTCCCCGGGCCTGTCTATTCCGTGAACGAAACGGAATGCCGTGAATTCACCCATGAAATGGTTCTCCAGGGTCGTGTTCTCCAGGCGCGCGGCACGGCGTGTGAGATGGATCGCGGTGACTGGAAGGTTATCGGCTAATAGCCGGGCAGTCTTTCCGAAACACGCCCCTGAATTCTTTCAACAATCCTGAAATAGCAAGTGTTCGCTGCAATTCGTGTCTCGTAACGGCATCGTGTTTTCTACATACTTGTTTAAGGTTCGGCGTTTACCATGGATAAAGAAACATTGGCTGCCATAGATCTCGTGAATGACACAGCTGGACCAGCTACAGGCTAAAATCAGGACCTATCTTAGCAGCCTCAGTCCAAAGGCGATTGAGGCGCTTGTGCGTAATCTTGAGCGCGCGAAGGCCCAGGCCGATGCAGATCCGCACATTGAGCTGGTGCTCAATTCAGCCCTTGCGATCCTACGCAAACCATCGACACACCCGCTCGATTCCGAAGGCAATGAACACCGCCGCGGTCAAATCCAGCGCATGTTTTTTACGTCCCTTGACGGGTTCTTGATCGACGAGTTTTTGCCGAACCGTCAGGAAGGCCGCATCCATCGCGGCATGTTGAACAAGGTTTGGAAATGGCTCGGCCGGGACGTTATGCCGACGGACGTTCAGCTTGTGCTTGAGCAGGCGGGCAATGCCGCCGTCAGCGGCGAACGGGTTGATGGCTTGGTGCAGGCTCTGAGAACCCGGTCTGCAGACGCGATCGGTGAAGCTTTGAGGCGCGGTGAAATCGATGAACGCGAACACCGCCGCATGGGGATCGAGCTTGGCGGTGAGCGCGGCATCTCCGAGCTTCGCGACATTCACAAGGTCTTCTCATCCGAGCGTTGGCTCATGCCGTTCCTGGAAGCCATGCCCGACCGGATCAACGAACGGCGCTTAAAGCAGGACCACGATGTCCTGCGCATGGTTGACAAATGTTCGGAGCGTTTTCCGGACCATCTTCCGCTGGTCGCCGCCGCTCTTGTCGACCGCGCTGACAAGCCTTCAGCGTTGTGTGCATTTGCCGGCCGACTTGCCGGGGATGATGATCCGAAGGTGATCGCAGGGTCGCAGTTTGCGCCGTTTGTTGATGTGGTCATGAGCGAGGCCGAACGCCTGAACATCCTTGCGGTGGATCACCGCAACAACAATCCCGATCCGGTGGCATTTTCAAACGCCTTGTCCGACTACAATTCGCTGGTCCGAGGGATTGAACGCGATGTCGATTTGACCGTAACGGGCAAGTGGCACAGCCGGCTGGCTGACACAAAACGCAGCATTTCTGATGTCGTCACGCGGGAACTCCACAATGCGCATACGGCAGTACGTCGCGCCCTTCAGGTTCCAAAACTGGACAATGACGGCAAGTTGATTGTCGACCAAACGGCAATCAACGATGCCGTTCGCGCAGTGCGGGTCGTCAACATGGTGCGCAATGGTTCCGAGACATTCGCGGTCAATGATATCAGCAAACGCACCCGCCAGACCGTCGAGCAGACGCTGGAAATTGTGACCAGGTCTTTGATCACCGATCTTGGCAAGGCAAAGAGCCCGCAACTGGAAGCGCATCAGGCCGCCGCCGATGTCGCAATCATGTTGTCGGAAATCTATTTCGGTGCAGAGTATGCTGGCCAATTGCGGCGCAGCCGCCATGCAGCCCTTGCAAAGGCCAAGACGCGCGCAGGTGATGAAGCCGCTGCCGCGTCGCCTGAACGCCGGTTGATCAACAAGGCCCTGAAACGGGCTTGATTCTGAAGCCCTGGATGGTGCGTTAAGTGCGGTTCGCAGGTTTTAAACCGCGACCGCCAGTCACACACGCATTTACTTGCATTTCGACACATTCGGTTGTCTATATGCATCCATGATTTTTTGGATCCTGATCTCAGTTTTGACCGCGCTGGCGGCCCTTTCTGTTCTTGTGCCGCTGACGCGGTCGCGGTCTTCTGTTGAGGAAGCTGCGGCACAAGCTGACGCAGCTGTTTACAAAGAACAATTGGCAGCAATTGATCGAGACTTGTCGGACGGCCTGATCGACGCAGAGGCCGCTGAAGCCGCTCGTACAGAAACAGCGCGCCGCTTGCTCTCCGTGCACGACCGGAAGGACGAGCCGCGCCCGGTCACTGTCTCAAAACTCCGGATCCGATCCGTTCAGGTCATTGCGCTTGTTGCGTTGCCGGCTGCAGCCCTTGGAACATATCTCGCTCTCGGATCGCCTGATCTGCAAGACCAGCCGCTTGCAGCCCGCTTGTCGGCCCCGGCTGATGAGCAACCGGTCGAACTGCTGGTTGCCCGGGTGGAACGCCACTTGGCGGAAGATCCTGAAGACGGTCAGGGCTGGGCGGTAATCGCACCGGTCTACATGCGGATGGGCCAGCCGGATTCTGCAGCACGTGCCTACTCCAACGCGATCCGGATCCTTGGTCCAAGACCAGACTGGCTGACGGACATGGGTGAAGCCATGACCGTGTCCAATGAGGGTGTCATCACCGAGCTGGCACGAACGGCTTTTCAGCAAGCCGTGGATCTGGAGCCGACAGCAGTGAAGCCCCGGTTTTTTCTCGCTCTGGCACTGACCCAGGAAGGGAAAACGGATGAGGCCGTTAACGCTTGGCAGAGCCTTCTGGAAGGAGCTGATCCTCAGGCGGCATGGGTGCCTGTTGCGCGGCGGGAATTGGCCGGATTGACCGGAGAGACACCAGAACTGCTTCCGGCTTTGCGAGGTCCAAGCCAGGCTGATGTCGAGGCCGCCGGTGAGATGAGTGATGATGATCGCCAGAAGATGATCACAACCATGGTCCAGGGCCTTGCTGCACGGATTGATGCCAATGGCGGAACTGTTGCAGAATGGGGGCAGTTGATGCGCGCTTACATGGTCCTAGGTAAACGGGACGAAGCGTTTGACACATATCGGCGCGCTGAAAAAGTTTTCGCGGAAAGACCAGCCGAATTGGCCAGGATCAAAGACGCAGCAGTCACTCTGGGGTTGAGTGGGTCATAGAGACAGCGGCAAGGTCTTATAGGGGCAGGATCTTGCGGGCAGGCAACGTTAGACGGAACTAAAATGACTCGGAAACAACGGCGTTTGACACTGATCGGATCCGCGGGGGCCGTTCTGGCTGTCGCACTTGGATTGATCCTGTTCGCGCTGAATGATCAGATTGTTTTCTTTCAAAGCCCAAGCGATATCGCGAGCCAGCAAATTCCTGAAGGACAGAGAATTCGTCTTGGCGGACTGGTTGAAGACGGGTCGGTCGAGCGCTCTGATGACGCAAATGTGAAATTCCGCGTGACCGATACCGCGCATTCTGTGGCGGTGACTTATCAGGGCATTCTTCCGGACCTGTTCCGTGAAGGGCAGGGCGTCGTAACCGAAGGCGTTTTGACGCCAGACGGGGTTTTCGTTGCCGACAGCGTGCTGGCCAAGCACGATGAGAACTACATGCCCAAGGAAGTGGCGGAAGCTCTGAAAGGTCAGGGCCATTGGCAGGGCGGAGAGGGCGCTGCCAACTAACGCTGTCAGGCGCGAAGCCTATGACGCAGCCAAAGACATAACCTGAGGGACGGGACGCAGGACAATGTTGGTCGAACTCGGACACTACGCTCTGGTATTGGCGTTTGCTTTGACACTGGTAGTGTCAGTGGTGCCGTTATGGGGTGCCTTGAAAGGCGATGGCCGGCTGATGGCGGTCGCGACACCGGTCTCCGTGACCGTCTTCTTTCTCGTGCTTGTTTCGTTTGCGGTTCTGACCGTGGCGTATGTTGCTTCGGATTTTTCCGTCGTGAACGTTTATGAGAACTCGCACTCGGCAAAACCGCTTCTTTTTAAGATCACAGGTGTCTGGGGCAATCATGAAGGCTCCATGCTGCTCTGGGTGCTGATCCTGGTCTTCTTCGGAGCGCTGGTAGGAGTGTTCGGCGGCAATCTTCCGGACGACCTCAGAGCCACCACGTTGGCTGTTCAGGGCTGGATTTCCGCTGGGTTCCTGCTGTTCATGCTGGCAACGTCCAACCCGTTCAACCGGTATGAAAATCCGCCGATCGAAGGCAATGACCTCAACCCGATTCTGCAGGACATCGGATTGGCGATCCACCCGCCGTTGCTCTACGTCGGGTATGTCGGTTTCTCAATCACCTTCTCCTTCGCTGTCGCTGCGCTCATTCTGGGGCGCACAGATGCGGCCTGGGCCCGCTGGGTCCGTCCGTGGACACTTCTGGCCTGGAGCTTCTTGACGCTCGGCATCGCGATGGGATCCTACTGGGCTTACTACGAGCTCGGCTGGGGTGGCTGGTGGTTCTGGGATCCGGTTGAAAACGCATCTTTCATGCCATGGCTTGCCGGAACAGCGCTGCTCCACTCCGCGATCGTTATGGAAAAACGGGAAGCGTTGAAGGTATGGACGGTGCTCCTGGCGATCTTCACCTTCTCGCTGTCGCTGCTTGGGGCCTTCCTGGTCCGCTCGGGCGTTTTGACCTCGGTGCACGCATTCGCCACCGATCCGTCGCGCGGCGTCTTTATTCTTGGGCTTCTGTGCCTCTTCATCGGCGGCTCGCTATCTCTCTTTGCGTGGCGTGCGCCGATGCTGAAACAGGGCGGCTTGTTTGCCCCGATCAGCCGGGAGGGCGGGTTGGTTCTCAACAATCTCTTCCTGACAGCGGCCACCGCCGCTGTTCTGGTCGGTACGCTCTATCCGCTGGTTCTGGACGCAATCACCGGCGAAATGATTTCGGTCGGTGAACCGTTCTTCAATCTGACCTTCGGACCTTTGATGGTGCCGCTCTTGATGGCTGTTCCGTTCGGTCCGATCCTGGCCTGGAAACGGGGGGACCTTCTGGCAGCGTCCCAGCGGCTTTATGCGGCGTTCGGACTTGCGTTGCTGATGACCCTCTTCACCTTCTGGCTCTGGGGCATGGAGCGGGTGCTTGCCCCTCTCGGTGTTGGACTGGCGGTCTGGGTGATGGCCGGGGCAATTTCCGAAATCGTCACACGGGTCAAGTTCTTCGAAATTGGTCCGAAGCGCGGGTTTGCACGTCTTTACGGTCTTCCGGGCTCGGCCTGGGGAACTGCCACCGCCCACTTCGGCATCGGCGTCACCGTGCTTGGCATTGTGACATCGTCTGCGTTCCAGGAAGAACAGGTCCGGACAATGCGCCCCGGCGATACGGTGAACGTGTCGGGATATGAGCTGACGTTTGACGGCGCGGTGCCCCGCCGCGGGCCGAACTTTGTTGAGGAAGTCGGTCACTTCACAGTTCGTGAAGGTGGTGCCTTCGTCGCCGAAATGGAGCCGTCCAAGCGCGTTTATACCGCGCGCCAGATGCCGACCACCGAAGCGGCCATCCACACGATCGGCTTTTCGCAGGTCTATGTCTCCTTGGGAGAGCGGCGCAATGACGGTGCGGTGGATGTCCGGGCCTATTACAAGCCGCTGATCACGCTGATCTGGATCGGTTGCGTAATCATGGCACTCGGCGCAGCCTTCTCGATGGCGGACCGCCGCTTGCGGGTCGGGGCTCCGAAACCGGCTGCCAAACGGAAACAACCTGCCAGCGTTCCGGCGGAATAGGAGACTGCTCTCAATGAAACGGCTCCTTGCGTGTCTTTCGCTGGTCTTGTGTGTCCTGTCTGGGCCTGCACTTGCCATCTCACCGGATGAAATCCTGGAGGACCCGGCACTGGAAACGCGGGCCCGGGCTTTGTCGGCTGAGCTCCGCTGCATGGTCTGTCAAAACCAGTCGATCGATGACAGCGACGCGCCGCTCGCCAAGGACCTGCGGGTTCTGGTGCGCGAGCGTCTGGTCGCTGGGGACTCAGACGCTCAGGTAATCGATTTCCTGGTCGACCGGTATGGCGAATTTGTTCTTTTGAAGCCCCGATTTGCCTGGCACACGTTCTTTTTGTGGGCCGCCGGGCCCCTTGCTTTGATTGCCGGTATAGTAGCCATCGTGATCACACTGCGCCGCAGACAAACGACAGCCGTTGCCGCTGGGATAAACCAGCCGGTGCCGAAATTGTCGGAAGAAGAAGAAAAGCGCTTGAAAGCGCTGCTGTCTTCAAAAGATCACAATTGATCCGAACGGCATTCGCTCAGATCATCTTGTGTGAACGCACTGGTCACGGCCTTGACACCAAGGCGTGACTTGTTTGCCCTTAAGCTCTCCTTACCTGTGCAGGGAAACAAGACTGGAGGGCCGGGCGTTGGCACAACAAGCACAAAAACTGGAATTTGAAGGATCGCAGGGCGCACACCTTGCTGCGCGGCTGGATCTGCCGGCCGGGCCCATCCGTGCCTTTGCGCTGTTCGCTCATTGCTTCACCTGTTCCAAGGACATCGCTGCCGCACGGCACATCGCCGGCGCTTTGAGCGCAGAAGGCGTTGCTGTTTTGCGGTTCGATTTCACCGGACTTGGCGGCAGCGGCGGTGATTTTTCCTCAACCGGGTTTTCCTCCAATGTCGAAGACTTGAAGGTCGCGGCGGATTTCCTGCGCAAGAATTATGAAGCGCCGCAGCTTCTGATCGGCCATTCGCTTGGCGGCGCGGCCGTTCTGTCTGTCGCCAAAGACATCCCCGAAGTGCGGGCGGTCGTCACGATTGGTGCGCCATCGGAAGCCGGTCATGTCGTGCATAATTTTGCTCATGCGATCAATGATATTAGGGAGCAGGGCGCCCTAGAGGTTGATCTTGCCGGTCGGCCCTTCACGATCCGGCGCGAGTTTCTGGCGGATTTGGAACGCCAAGCGGTGCTCTCACACACTGCAGAACTCGGAAAAGCACTCCTGGTCATGCATGCGCCGCTGGACGAAACGGTCGGCATCGACAATGCCAGCGAGATCTTTCTCGCCGCCAAACACCCAAAAAGCTTTGTGTCGCTGGACAAGGCCGATCACCTGCTGTCCCGCAGTCAGGATGCGGAATACGCGGCAAAAGTCATTGCCGGATGGTCCAGCGGCTATTTGGATCCGATTGTTGAACCGGACGCCAGCGCTAGAGGCGACGGCGTGGAAGTCATCGAAACCGGGCAGGGCAAGTTTCAGGCACTCGTCGCCAGTGGACATCACCGGCTGATCGCCGATGAACCGGAAAGCTTTGGCGGCTTTGACAGCGGCCCGTCGCCCTATGGTTATCTCTCCGCGGCGCTGGGAGCGTGCACGGTCATGACGCTGCGCATGTATGCCGATCGGAAGGGGCTGGACATCGACCGGATCGGGACGACGGTGCTGCATGACAAGGTCCATGCAGCGGAGTGCGAGGACTGTTCGGAAGAACAGAAGACCCGAGGTGGCAAAATTGACCGTTTTGAGCGGTTGATCACGCTGGAGGGCGATCTCGATACAGCAACCCGCACACGGCTGCTCGAGATCGCGGACAAGTGCCCCGTTCACAGGACGCTGGAAGCCGGGGCAGCTGTCGTCACCCGCGAAGTCGAAACGTAGTCGTTGGACGTTTTTTGAGGTCTATGCAGCTTCGGCGCGTTCGGTTGCCTTGAGCTTGATTTTCATCAGGTTCAACAGCCGGCGGGCGTCGGTATCATCCAGCATGTGGTAGTTTGTCAGCCATTTGCTGCCGGTGCTCTCCGGAAACTTCAGATGCTTGCAACGCTCCTTGCAGATTGCCTGGAACTCCTTGGCACCAAGGCCCGTTGCCCGGCAGATGGTCGCAATCCCGGTGCTGTCAAACCGGACCATCAGGTTGTGGACATACTTCATCTGCATGCCGGAGAAGAAGGAAAGCAGGGCGACCACATCGAAGAGATTGTGTTCCACACTGCACTGGTAGACAGCCTTGTTGAGCGTGGTCTTGCCCATCTTGATGCCCATGACCCAGGCTTTCGGGCTGATTTTGGACGGACGGCGCTGCAGTTCGCTGCCAGCGGCGATTTCACCATCATCCTTGAAGAGGTCTTCCAGAAGCTCTTCGTTGGACTTGCGCAGGTGGCGGATCCGGTCGCCCATCTGTTTGGGCATGTCTTTGACCAGCGCCTCAAACTCCGGCATCTCGATCTCTGCGCCAAGATTGCAGGCAACGGTTTGCTTGACGTCCTTGTCTCCACGCGAAATCAGGATCTTGGTCACGTCTTTACTGACGTGATCGCGTTTGGCGAGCGCGAGGAGAAAGTCCTGACCCTTGGTTTGGGCCAGTTTGACGATATCTGCTTCGGACAGCGAGGTGGAGCGCTCCAGAACCGCCTGGGCGATCGGAATTTCCTCGTTCGCAAGGGCTGCAGCAAGGGTTGAGGACATGGCAGAGACGTCTGCCAGCTTGTCTGACATCTCCTGCTTGGCGTCATCGCCAAGAGACGTATAAACGCCTTCCAGCATGGAATTCAGCAACTTGGTCTCTTCGGAGGTGGTGGTAGCATCATCACGCGCTGCGAGCAGCCCGGTCATGTGAGCTGCCAACTCGTGCTTTTTCTGCGAGGAGCTTGCCTTTGCAAGTTTAAGAAGCGAATCGTCCATAACAAATCCTACCAACAGCAAATATTGCCGGAAGTTGTAAAAAAAGATCTAAGCAAGGCGTTCCGCAAGGGCAGATGCGCGGGCTGCTTGACCGCGGAGAGCGGATGCGCGATGGGAACGTTATGACCGATCAGCCAATACTCTATTCTTTCCGGCGCTGCCCTTACGCGATGCGGGCAAGACTCGCAGTGATGTCCAGCGGATTGACCGTGGAATTGCGGGAAATTGTACTGCGCGACAAGGCACCCGAATTCCTGGAAACATCTCCTTCTGCAACGGTTCCGTGTCTGAAGTCGGGGACGCAAGTGATTGATGAAAGCCTCGACATCATGGTCTGGGCATTGGAGCAATCTGACCCGGACAATTGGCTTGAACCGGAAACGGGGAGCCTGGACGATATGCGTGCCTTGATCGCAACCTGTGACGGGCCGTTCAAAACCCACCTTGATCGCTACAAATACGATACGCGGTATGCAGATGCGGACAAGACGTCTGAGCGGTCCGCAGCGTCCGAGTTCCTGAAAGAGCTGGATCGGCGGCTAGACGGGCGTGCTTGGCTCTTCGGAGCGCAGCCCTGTTTGGCAGACTTTGCGATTCTGCCCTTCGTCAGACAGTTTGCGAATGCGGACCGCGACTGGTTCGATTCTCAAGACTGGGACAACCTGAAAACATGGCTGGTCACTTTCGAGAAATCCGACAGCTTCGAGGCCATCATGCCTAAGTTTTCCAAGTGGGAAAACGGCGATGCGCCAATCCTTTTTCCGTGATTTGTCAGATATTTAAGCCGCTGCCCGGCTGAGCTTCTAGCAACCTTACAAAAACGTAATCCATCCGACAGGCGCCTGTAAGGGAGCCTTTCCTATCTTCAGTTTCGACCAGGAAACGCACGTCCCCGCGTGGTCCTGAATGAATTGACCTCCAGTCAAACTGTCGAAAAAGGAAGAATAGATGGAAAATCGTCGGTCAAGCTCCCCTTTGCGGTCTCGCCGCGCCAAACTGCTGGCCGGTGCAGTCGTACTCGGTGCGGCCGGTCTCATGACCGTGCAGACCATTGTGCCGGCGCAACTGGCACAAGCAACGCCAGTCCGGATCGATAACGCCGCACCTGCCGATTTCTCTGATGTCGTCGGAGCAGTGAGTCCGGCTGTTGTCAGTGTGCAGGTTAAGCAGGCTGCAGAGCCCCGGATGATGAATTTCAACGGCGGCAACAACTTCCGTGACTTCTTCGAGGATCTGCCGAACGGTCATCCGTTCGAGCGTTTCTTCCGTGACTTCGGCGAACGTGGCGGCGAAGAAGGCCGGCCGCAACGCCGCGCGCCGCGCCAATACGGCATGTCCCAGGGGTCCGGCTTCTTTATCTCCGCGGATGGGTTTGTTGTGACGAACCAGCACGTGATCGACAAGGGCACTGAATTCACAGTGATCGATCACGAAGGTGAAGAGTATGAGGCTGTCCTGATCGGCGCTGACAAGCGCACGGATCTTGCGCTTCTGAAAATCGAAAGCGGCAAGGACTTCACCTATGTCGACTTTGCCGATGAGGCACCAGAAGTCGGCGAGTGGACCGTTGCCATCGGCAACCCGTTTGGTCTCGGTGGATCGGTAACTGCAGGTATCGTGTCTGCACGTGGCCGTGACATCGGCGCAGGTCCCTATGACGACTTCATCCAGATCGATGCTCCGGTGAACCGCGGCAACTCAGGTGGTCCGGCGTTCAACATGAACGGTGAGGTCATTGGCGTGAACGCTGCGATCTTCTCGCCGTCCGGCGGCAACGTTGGCATTGCATTCGCCATCCCGGCCTCTACGGCTCAGGATGTCATCATGGAACTGAAGGACGGTGGCACGGTCGTGCGCGGCTGGCTCGGTGTTCAGATCCAAAATGTGACCGATGACATTGCCGAAAGCCTTGGCCTTGATGAAGCACACGGTGCAATCGTTTCTGAAGCCCAGGAAGGCAGCCCCGCCGCCAAGGCAGGTCTGAGGTCCGGTGACACGATCCTGGAAGTAGAAGGCGCGAAGGTCGATGGCCCGCGCGATCTATCCAAGATCATTGCCGCCTATGACCCGGACACCACAGTGGAAATCACCGTTTGGCGCAACGGCAAGGAGCAGGACATCGATGTGACCCTCGGTCGCCTGCAAGATCAGCAGCAAGCTGCTGCCCAGCCGGAAGCTGTGGAACCTGAAAACACCAGCCTGGACGACATGGGTCTTGTCCTGACGTCCAAGGCAGATGCGGGCCTTGAAGGCAACGGCGTCCTGATCGCCGACATTGATCCGGACAGTCCGGCCGCTGAGAAGCGCCTCAGCCGCGGTGATGTGATCCTTGAAGTTGCCGGCATGCCGGTCAACTCGCCGGAAGACGTCATCAAGGCGGTGAAGAAGGCGGAAGAAGATGGCCGCAAGGCAGTCTTGTTCCGGGTCGAAAGCAACGACAACACCCGGTTTGTGGCTCTGCCCATGAACCTGGCCTGATCAGGGCCGGTCCTGCACCGGCATCTGAGAGCAAGACCGGTCTGCCCTCTGCCCCCAACCCCGACGGGCCGGTCTTGCGAATTGATGGCTGGCAACAGTGTTCACATCCGCATTGTTGCCAGCCCTTTTCTTTATCCTCTCACTCGCGGTAAAAGAGAGCCATGTTGCAGATTCTTGTGATTGAAGACGACCACGAAGCGGCCAACTACCTTGCCAAGGGTTTGAGCGAGCTTGGTCACAGGGCGGACAAGGCGGACGACGGTGAGACCGGTCTGCAAATGGCGCTTGATCGCGACTACGACATCTTGATCGTTGATCGTATGTTGCCCAAACGCGATGGCCTCGCCGTGATCGAAGAACTGCGAAAAAGCGGCAATCACACGCCGGTCCTGATCCTTTCAGCGCTCGGTCAGGTTGATGACCGCGTCACCGGCTTGAAGGCCGGTGGAGATGATTATCTGCCAAAGCCCTATGCTTTCACAGAATTGCAGGCGCGCGTCGAAGCGTTGGCACGGCGTCCGAAGTCTGCCAGCCAGGTGGAGACCACCTACACGGTCGGTGACCTGACGCTGGACCGTATGGCCCACTCCTGCCGCCGCGGTGACATGGAAATCCCGCTACAGCCACGCGAGTTCCGTTTGCTGGAATATCTGATGCAGCACGCGGGCCAGGTTGTGACCCGGACAATGCTTCTGGAGAATGTCTGGGAGTATCATTTCGATCCTCAGACCAACGTCATCGACGTCCACATTTCGCGTCTGCGCGGCAAGATCGACAAAGGGTTCGACGTACCGCTGCTCCACACGATCCGCGGTGCCGGATACACAATCCGTGACACGGCTCACTAGGTTTACCCGGACAACAGCATTCAAGCTGTCACTGCTGTACATCGCAGTGTTCACGCTGTTGTCGGGCTTTCTGCTTGTCTACATTTCCGAAAATACAGACCACCTGATGTCGGAACAGGTGGTTCAGACCATCGACGCCGAGCTCAAGGGCTTGTCGGATATCTATGTTCGCGGCGGTGTGCGCGATCTGGTGGAGACCATCGACCGGCGGTCGCGCCATCCAGATGCCAGCCTCTACCTTCTTGTTGATTTTGCAGGCAATGCCCTGGTTGGCAACATCGCCCGCCTTCCAACAACTGTTCTGGAAGAGGCCGACGGCGGTATCCGCCGGGTTCACTACACCCGCCTCGGGCAAGACAGCCCGGACACGCAGCGCCAGGCAATGGTCCGGACCTTTGAGTTGCGCGGCGGATTTCGTCTGCTGGTCGGTCGTGACCTTGGCGAACAACTTCGGTTTTCTCATCTTCTCGGCAATGCACTTCGCCTGTGGCTGATTGTCGTCGTCGCCATGGGTGCGATTACGTGGCTTTTTGTCAGCCGGCGCGTGATGAAGCGGATCGACGAAATCACCGACACCAGCCGAACGATTATGACCGGCGATCTGACCGGACGATTGCCGATTGCCGGCAATGATGATGAGTTTGACCGGTTGGCCGTCAGCTTGAACACGATGCTCGACCGGATCGAGCTTCTAATGCGGTCCATGAAGGATGTGACCGACAACATCGCCCATGATCTTAAGACGCCGCTCACACGCTTGCAGACCCGCGTGGAGACAGCCTTGCGCCAAGCGGAAGGGCAGAACTGCTACAAAGAGGCCCTTGAAGAAACGCTCAGTGAAACTGACCACTTGCTGAGGATCTTCAACGCACTTTTGCGGATCGCCCGGATCGAATCCATGGCGCCTGGAGAGGTCATGGAGCGGACTGATATCAACAACCTTGTCAATGAAGTCTCCGAGCTCTACGAGCCGCTGGTTGAAGATGAATGGGGCGTGTTGGAGACCCAAGTATCCGACGGTCTCGAAGCCATCTGCCAAAAAGATCTGGTGTTCCAGGGGCTGGTCAACCTGATCGAGAATGCCCTGAAGTACGGACGCCCGAAGGATGGAGAGTTCCGGATCAGGATTTCTGCTGAAGAGCATGAGAGCCGTGTGGTGTTGAGTGTCTCCGACACAGGTCCCGGTATCCCGGAAAAGGATCAGGATCGGGTCAAAGACCGGTTTGTCCGTCTTGATGAAAGCCGCTCGGAGCCCGGAACTGGTTTGGGATTGAGCTTGGTCAAGGCCGTTGCCCGCTTGCATGGTGGAGAGTTGCAGCTCACAAATGGGGACCCGGGCCTTGTCGCCCGGATCGATCTTACCCGGGCCAAACCGGGAAGCAGCGGGAGCAGCAATGGGCACGGCGGAAAATCAGACGGGGCAGAGCCAAAACCGGAATGAGCCGGGGCAACATCAGCCGCTTATGGCGCGGATTTCGATCATTCCGCCCGTTGCAGACCCTGATTACGCGCAGCTTTTCCTGAACGATATCCTTGCCCAGCCCGAGGCCGGCGCAAATGTGAAAGCGCTGCTTGAGGACAAGCCCGATCTTGCGCGGCTGCTGCTTGGCGTCATCGGAAACTCGCCGTATTTGCGAGACCTGATGACGGCCAATGCCGCACGATTGCTGAGTATCCTCACCGATTCACCAGAACGGCGGCTCGCAGACTTGCTGGAAGCAGCCCAGGAAACGACCGCTGAAGACGAGGCCGGGATCACACGGGCGCTTCGCCTGTTGAAACAGGATCTGGCCTTGACGCTGGGACTGGCCGACATCGGGGGTGCCATAGATCTTGATCAGGTCACCCACGCACTTGCAGGCTTTGCAGATGCAGCGCTGACCGCATCGATTCGGTTCTGCCTCAATGACTTGACCCGCCGCGGCAAGTTTGAGCCGAAGGATCCGGAGAAACCGGAGGTCGACTCGGGCCTGATTGTGCTCGCCATGGGTAAGCATGGTGCAAATGAGCTGAACTACTCCTCCGACATTGACCTCATTGTGCTGTACGAGCCGGACAAAGCACCCATGGCTGGATCCGCCGAGGCCCCGGTAGAGTTTGTACGGCTGACCCGGCGTCTCGTAAAAATCATGCAGGATCGGACGGCGGATGGGTACGTGTTCCGCACAGACCTGCGTTTACGGCCGGACCCGGGGGCCACACCGCTGGCCATGTCGGTTCCCGCAGCTCTTGTCTATTACGAGTCGCTTGGCCAGAACTGGGAGCGCGCGGCGCTAATCAAGGCGCGGCCCTGTGCTGGCGATATCCCGGCTGGTGAGGCTTTCTTGAAGGAAATCGTGCCGTTCATCTGGCGCAAGTATCTCGACTTTGCAGCGATTGCCGACGTGCAATCGATCAAGCGCCAGATCCACATGCACAAGGGCCATGGCGCAATTGCGGTTGCTGGCCATAACGTCAAACTTGGCCGTGGCGGCATTCGCGAGGTCGAGTTCTTTGTTCAGACACAGCAGCTGATCGCCGGTGGGCGCAATCCGGAACTGCGCGGTCGCCGAACCCTCGACATGTTGCAAGGGCTGACCCAGGCCGACTGGATCCGCCCAAAGGCACGGGATGAACTCACCAGCGCCTACCGGTTTTTAAGGACCGTCGAACACCGCATCCAGATGCTCAATGATGAACAGACCCAGCTCTTGCCCAAAGATGTCGAAGGTTTGACCCGGATCGCGTCCTTGATGGGATACGACACGCTGGATGCTTTCAAAACGGATCTGCTGGGTCATTTCCAGAACGTTCAGCATCACTATGCGGAGCTGTTTGAAGATGAGCCAGGGCTCTCGTCCGAGACAGGCAACCTGGTGTTCACAGGCGATGACCATGATCCGGACACGCTGGAAACCCTGTCGAAGCTTGGCTTCCAGCAGCCAGCGGAAGCTGCCGCCATCGTCAAGGCGTGGCATTTCGGGCGGTATCCGTGCACTCGCTCGACAAAGGCCCGCGAACGTCTGACAGAGATGCATCCGGCTTTGTTGACTGCTCTTGCAGCCACGGATAACGCAGACGCAGCGCTCCGCGCTTTTGACAGTTTCATGGCCAAACTGCCGGCCGGGGTGCAGCTGTTCTCACTTCTGCGCTCCAATCCGCAACTCCTCACACTGCTCGCGACAACCATGGGCGCGGCGCCGCGCATGGCGGACACGGTGTCCAAACGGGTGCATGTCCTGGACGCGGTTCTGGATCCGGCATTTTTTGGTGCCATGCCAAGCGTTGACGAGTTTAGAGCCGGACTGGACCGGACACTGTCACAGTCGCAGTTCTATGAAGAGGCTCTTGATCGGGCCCGCATCTTTGCGCAGGAGCAGCAGTTCCTCGTCGGTCTGCGCCTGATCTCCGACACGCTATCCGCGGACCGGGTCGGTTTTGCGCTCGCCCGTCTTGCAGAGGTCGTGGTTGACCGGATCATGACGCAGGTAATCGCTCATGTCGGCGAGACCCATGGAACCGTGCCTGGCGGGGAGGTTGCTGTTCTTGCCATGGGCAAGCTCGGCGGTCGTGAAATGACTGCGGCTTCTGATTTGGACCTGATCCTGCTTTATGAGGCGCCGGAGGATGTCAAACAGTCTGACGGAAAACGGCCGCTTGCCATCAGCCAGTATTACACGCGCCTGACCCAGCGGCTGGTCACGGCCTTATCCGCGCCAACAGCGGAAGGGTCCCTCTACGAAGTTGATTTCCGCTTGCGTCCATCTGGCAATGCGGGACCGCTTGCCACCAACCTGGACGGCTTCATTGCCTATCAGGAAAAGGATGCCTGGACCTGGGAGCACATGGCTTTGACGAGGGGAAGGGTGATCGCGTCGACGTCCGATGCCTTCAGGCAAAAAATCCAGGACAGCATTTGCGGAACATTGGTTCAGCCGAGAGACCTGAAACGCCTGGCCGATGATGTCCGCTCGATGCGGGCGAAAATTGAAAAGGAAAAGGGAACCAAGGACATCTGGGACTTGAAACAGGTCGCCGGCGGTCTGGTCGATATTGAGTTCATCGCACAGTTCCTGCAGCTCGCAAATGCATATGAGAGCCGAAGTGTTCTGGCTCAAGGAACCGAACAGGCTTTGGAGAACTTGCGGGACAGCGGCTTTCTGGAAATTGGAGATGCCGGAAACCTTCTAGAGGCCTTGCGGCTCTATCACCGCCTAACCCAGGTTCTGCGGTTGGCTTTGTCTGGAAAATTTGTTCCTGCCGATGCCCCGCGCGGTGTGCTCGATCTACTGCTTCAGGCTTCGGGCAGTCCGGCTTTTGAGCGCCTTGAGGCTGAGTTGAATGAGATGCAGCAAGGTGTTCGGGCCATCTTTGAACGGCTCGTTGGCCCCGTCGAAATCATCGAGGCCACGCTAACATCGCAGTAAGTAAATGCCCCTTTGCCATGCTCGCTGGTCATAGGCCGCGCTCAAAGGCAAAGGGGCCGAAATGTGTTTATCCGCGGCCTGCGTTCATGCCGCCGTCGTGTTCTTGACCGAAGAAAGTGCCGCCCAGCTGGCCGCCGGTGCTCGAATTTTCCGCGACTTTCTTGATGCGCTCGGCTTCTTTTTTGATTTCAGCTTCGCGTTTTTCACGGTCTGTCATCATGTCTCCTTTCAGTTTCATGAACTGAACAAACGCGCGAAGCCGAACTTGGTTCCAAAGAAATCTAGGATGCGGCCTGTAGATGCCTTTAAGTGGTGGTTTCATCTGGTGCACTTAAGGCTTGTTCGCGTGCGCGCGTTCGTGTAGGGACAGCATCGTCCGGCGGCCTCAGTCTCAGCGCGCATTTAATAAATTTGCGCGACCCATTTGTATTTCCCGGAGTATATCAATTGACTTTCCCGACTTCTGACGCGATCCGCAATCCGGAGCGCACAGCGAAGCTTTCTTTGCAAAACGGCCGCAGACTGGTGTGGTCCGAATGGGGGCCGGAGACCGGGCAGCCAGTTCTATTCATCTCAGGGGCCGGAACTGCTGGGTCGCTTGGCTTTGGCGCTGACTGTCTCGATGAACTGAACATTCGCCTGATCGCTCCCGACCGGCCGGGCCTTGGCGGCTCTGACGCGGACCCCGGCAAAACCCTGCAAAGTGTGGCTGATGATTTTGCCGACCTGATCGGACATCTCGGTGCTGGTGCAATCCCTGTTGCCGCCGTCTCGCAGGGCGTGCCTTTCGCTCTGGCGCTCGCGGCCGGTGGGCCGATCAGCCGGCTGGCAGTGGTCTCCGGGCAGGACGAACTGTCCCGGCCGGAGTTCTTCAATGGTTTGCCCGACCAGCTTCAGAAGATGGTCCGGGATGCCGAACAGGATCCCAAGGCATTGATTGCCATGCTCGAAGGCTTTGCCGATCCGGATAGCTTTTTGGAGTTCATCATCTCAACGAGCTCCGAGTTGGATCAGGCGATCTATTCGTCCGAACCGTTTCACTCGGCCTTCAAATCCGCTCTGGAACGCGGGTTTGCGCAAGGGCCGACCGGCTATGCCCTTGATACGGTTGCCGCGATGGGACCATGGACATTCAATTGGGACGCAATCACCTGTCCCGTGGATCTTTGGTACGGCGGCAAGGATGCAAGCCCGGTTCACTCGCCTGATGGCGGAGCGCTGATGGCATCCCGCCTCAAGCACGCGAACCGGCATTTCTTTGAGGACGAGGGCGGTTCACTGCTCTGGACGCGATCACGGGATATTCTCAAAGCGCTCGTTTCGAAACAATAGCCGGCCCAGCCGCTGACAAAAACCTAGAGCCGCGGAGACCATCACGCTCTGCGGCCGTATCTTTCGGATAATCGGGCTGTTTCGTTGGCAGCCTAGGCTGGAAGATCCAAGGTCTTGGATCAGGCGGACTGCGCGATCTGAGTGCTGTCGGTGCGGGCCAGCGGCAGCGAGAAGCTGACAATCGTCCCTTTCTTGACCTCAGATTCAATGTCAAGTTTTCCGCCATGCAGTTCAACCAGGGACCGGGCAATTGCAAGTCCGAGGCCGGATCCCTGGTGCGTCTTGGTAAACTGGTTTTCCACCTGAACAAACGGCTTGGCCAACCGCTCAATATCGCGCTCCGAAATGCCAATCCCGGTATCGGCCACTTCAAACCGGACCCTGTCGCCGCGCGGACGTGCCTTCAAGGTGACGGTTCCATTGTCCGGGGTGAATTTGACGGCATTGGCGAGGAGGTTGAGGAGCACCTGTTTCAGTGCGCGTTTGTCGACATCGACGTGGAGATTGTCGGCAACGTCTGCAGAGATCACGATGTTTTTTTCCGAAGCGGCGCCCGTGATGATCCGCGCTGCGTCTTCCGCTGCCTCGCTGGCGCTGACCACCTCGGTTTCGATCGACATCCGTCCGGCTTCGATTTTCGACATGTCGAGGATGTCGTTGATCACATTCAAAAGGTACGTGCCGGAAGAATAGATGTCCTTGCAATAATCGGCATACCGGTCTGTGCCGAGCGGACCAAACATTTCCTGCGTCATGATATCGGAAAATCCGATGATGGCGTTCAGCGGTGTCCGCAGCTCGTGAGAGATATTGGCGAGGAATTCAGACTTTGCCTGGTTGGCCGCTTCTGCGCGCGTCTTTTCTTCCTGATACTTCTCGGCCATTTCGGAAAGCTGGCGCGTCTGGACTTCCAGGATCTTGCGGGATCGCTGCAGGTCTGTGACCGTTGCTTTCAGGCGTTTCTCAGATTCCGTCAGGCGCTCTTCGTGCTTTTTCAGCGCGGTGATGTCGGTGCCCACAGACACGAAGCCGCCGTCCTTGGTCCGGCGTTCCGAGATTTGCAGCCAGCGGCCATCTTCCAGCTGAGCTTCATAAGATCCTTCCGGTCCGCCCTGACGCTTGCTGAGTTGGATCGGCTGCGGAGAAGCCGGCCCATTTTCGGCTGCGGCGAGAACATCCTTGTAAGGGGTTCCCGGCTTGACGGCGCTCGGCGGGAGGTTGTGCAGGGACTGATAGTTGGAGTTGCAGATCACCAATTCGTTGCGGGTGTTCCAAAGGACAAACGCCTCGGAGATTGTCTCGATCGCATCGCGCAGGCGTAGGTCTGCCATCTGGCTCTGTTCTGCAAGTAAATGCTGCTCGGTTATGTCGAGGCAGATGCCGATAAGGTGCGGCTCGGCCCGGCCTGGATCAACCTGGATTTCGCCGCGTGCCCGCAGCCAAATCCAGCTGCCGTCAGCGTGGCGCATGCGGAATGTCTCGTCGACCAGCGTTTCACCGCTCTCCAGGAGGTGTTCGGCAAGCCCGAGAAGGTCGATGTCATCCGGGTGCGTTAGGTCGGAGACTTCTGAAAAGCTCAAGATGTCATCCTTGGGTTCCCGGCCGAGGAGTTCATAAAGAGACGAAGACCAGAACATGCGGCCGCGCGAGAGATCCCAATCGAAGAGACCGCAGCGGCCGTGGGTGAGGGCAGTGTCTATGCGGGCCCGTGTCGCCGCATAGTTCTCGTCGGCCTGTTCGGCGCGCGAGGCTTGGCTGAAGAATCCGTAGATAATAGCCAGAAGCACCAGCGACACACCGACATACAAGGTGACATTCGCAGAAAGTGAACCGCGCCAGTCTGCGAACACGACCGACTCTGGCTGCAATACCGCAATCATGCCGAGTTGACCGTCGAGATGGCGCACGGTTGCAAGCACGGGTTCCGAACCGTCACGGCCGGTCAGGTTCACCGGAATGGACAGAACGCCTGCGCGTTCGCCGAATACTGTCAGAGGTTGCGCCGGACCGAGGAGGTCGGTCAGCGGGCGGCCCTCCAGAGAAGGTTGGAGCGGTGCGGACGCTGCGATGTTGCCGTTCGTGTCTGAGATCAGGAAGATGCGGCCCTTGCTGGTCGCGCCAGTTGGCAGGCTGTCTGCAAGGATGCGCTTCAGTGTTGTCCGGTAGCCCGCTGTCGGAAGGTCTTTCCCGGAAGCATTGAGCGGAGCTGCAACAACCGAGGCCATGAGGCTGAGGGTGGTCTCCGCGTCTGTGCGGGCGGCTTCATGTTGCCCGACCAGTTCACCTGTCCGATACATGGCAAGGAAAACGAGAAACAGGATGGCGAGAGCCGGGATCAGCCGCCGCATCATGCTGTCAGAGCGTTCAAGGTGGTTATGGGCGGAAGACACGAAGTTGCGCCAGAGCGCTCTTTGTACGCCTGCGCTGGTTTTACGTCCTGAATCCTTAGCGCTGCGCCGCCCGGTAGCGGAGCCCGCAAATGCTCTTGACATAGGAAGTGTGCCTCAATTCCGTCGCTCCGAAGCCGAGCTCCGAATCACTTCCATTTGAATCAAATCGTCAGTATTTGTCTAGAGTCGCAGAAGAATAAAATGGTTAACAAGGCTCGCTTTTACCAGAGCTCTTGTTAACGTTTCCAAATATAGCAACTTACTGCAATGTCCGCTCGACAATGTCACGACAGTCTCTCGACAGTTCTTCGCTTGAAGAAACCCTCAAGAGGGCAGATTCAGCAAGGGATGATCTCCGCTCTTCCAAAGCTCTCCAGGAGCGGAAGCTTGTCAATAATCGCGAGGCCACCTGCGGATTTCTTTTGTCAATCTCCAGAACTGATTCGGCAATAAGCTTGAAACCCTTGCCGTCAGGGCGTGAAAACTGTGTCGGGTTCCCGGTGGCAAAGGAGTGCAGCACGGCGCGGACGCGGTTCGGATTGCTGGGCTCATAAAGCGGATCGGCGATCAAGTCCTGCACCATTTGGAGCGTGTCGTCGCGCGGGGCTGTCGCGCGTGCGGCGAACCATTTGTCCATGGCAAGGGCGCTCGTTTTGTGGCGGGTGCGGAACGCTTGCAAGGCCTCGATTGCCCCATCGAAGCCGTGGTGCACGAGCAAGGTCAGCGCCATGATCCGGTCGGTCATGTTGTTGGCGTTTTTATACCGGTCATTGACCAGGCCAACAGCATCTGGATTGTTTGAGTGGGCATGATAGTGCAGGGCCCGGTTGGACAGAGCGCGTTTTCCGGCAGAGGCTGCGTCCGGGGAAAATGCGCTGTCTTTTGCGTAATCCCGCGCCAATGGCAACAGAAGGGATTGCAGCTCATCTGCAATTTCGGCAATCAAGCCGGACCGGGCGATATGAATAGCATCCGGATCAACGTTGTTGCCGATCTCCTGGGCAGTATCTGTTTCGCTTGGCAACGTCAGCGCCTGGGCTTTGAGGGCAGGATCGAGACGGTCGTCCTCCAGCACGGTTTGCAGAACGGCAACAAGATCTGCAGCGCTTGCGAAATCCGTGTTGCGGCGGACAGCTTCAGTACGCGCAAGAAGGGTCTGTGTGGCCAACGTCTGGACGGCTTGCCAGCGATTGTAGGGGTCGCTGTCGTGCTTTGCCAGGAACGCTAAGTCGTCAGCCGACTGGTCCTGGGTCAGACGGACCGGAGCAGAAAAGCCGCGCAACAGGGAGACCTTCGGGGTGTCAGGCACATTTTGAAAGGTGATCGTTTGCGTCGGTTTCTTAAGCAGAAGAATTTCGCCAACGACATCCTTTCCATCTGCCGTCGAGACCTCAAGATCCTGACCATTGGGCCCAAGAAGGCCAAATTTCAGTGGGATCACGGTCGGCTTTGCCGATTTTTGTCCCGGCAATGGCGGGATCTCCTGGGAGAGAGTCAGTGTGAAGCTTTTGCTGTCTGGATTGTGGGCGGTTTTGACGGACACGGTCGGTGTGCCGGCCTGTTCGTACCAGAGTGAAAACTGCTCAAGATCGGTGCCGGTGGCATCTTCGAAACACTTCAAGAATGCTTCTATCGTTGTGGCTTCGCCATCGTGCCGGTCGAAGTACATGTCCAATCCGGACCGGAAGCCGTCGTCGCCGAGCAGCGTTTGCAGCATCCGGACGACTTCGGCGCCTTTTTCATAGACCGTCGCGGTGTAGAAGTTGTTGATTTCCTGATAAGAGCGCGGTCTCACCGGATGGGCCAGCGGGCCGGCGTCTTCAGGAAACTGGTGCATCTTCAAGAGTTTTACGTCCGCAATCCGTTTGACCGGACGCGAGCGCATGTCGGCTGAAAACTCCTGGTCCCGGAAAACGGTGAGGCCTTCCTTCAGGCACAGCTGGAACCAGTCCCGGCAGGTGATCCGGTTTCCGGTCCAGTTGTGAAAATACTCGTGGGCGATCACGGCTTCGATATTGGCGTAATCCTGATCGGTGGCCGTCTCCGGATCGGCAAGCACGTACTTGTCGTTGAAAATGTTGAGGCCCTTGTTCTCCATCGCGCCCATGTTGAAGTCCGACACGGCAACGATGTTGAAGACATCAAGATCATATTCTCGGCCGAAAGCCTCTTCATCCCAGCGCATAGATCGTTTGAGCGAATCCATGGCCCAGTCGCAAAGCGCTTCCTTGCCATGTTCAACGAAGATGTTGAGCTCGATCGGGTTGCCGGACGCGGTGGTAAAGCTGTCCGTGATCTTTGCCAGGTCCCCGGCCACCAGAGCAAACAGGTAGGCCGGTTTGGGGTGGGGATCGTGCCAGACGGCAAAATGCCTATCGGTGCCCGCAACCAAGCCAGTCTCAATCAGATTTCCATTCGAAAGCAGAACTGGGCACGCATCGCGCAGGGCTTCCAGCCGCACTGTGTAGACACTGAGGACATCTGGGCGGTCCGGAAAATAGGTAATGCGGCGGAACCCGTCGGCTTCACATTGGGTGCAGTAGGTGCCGGATGACCTGTAGAGCCCCATTAATTGCGTGTTCGCATCCGGATTGAGTTCGGTGGTTATGGTCAGTGTGAACGCGTCACCGTTTGGCGGTGTCAGTTCAAGCGCAGATGGTGTTACGTCGTACGCGTTGCTTTGCAGAGATTCCCCATCAACCGCGATCGACAGCAGTTTGAGGTTGTCGCCATCCAAGATGAGAGGCGTGCCGGGTTTCGTATCCGGTTGGCGGGCAATTTTGAGCTCAGAAATGACGTTGGTGGCCGTGGGATCCAGGAGAACATTGAGGTTTGCGGTTTCAATGCGATAGGCCGGCGGCTGGTAGTCTTCCAGCTTGATGGGTGTCGGCGTTTCAGATGGCATTCATGTCTCCGCGTGCGTCTCTGCCGGATCGGGAAGTTCAATATGCTCCCTTGCAACGTTCGCACACGTTCGTCAATCGTCCGGCCTTGGCTCGAGACTGGATGATGTGTGGTCTATGTGCTAGTGTTTTAGAATAATTAAGTAAAATCAATTGTTTCAATGTTGTGCTGAAGGCGATTGCGGTTTGCGGAACAATATGGGATTGCCGACGTGACGATCTCCGTGCCATCGTTTCCGCGGGTTGATCCTTTGCTGGGAGATGTGTGGTGTCAGACGAAAACACAAACGATTCAGGATCTGACTCAAAGATCGATTACAACACCAAGCACGTCTACTTTTACCTGCCCAAAGTGCCGACAGAGGATGGGGAAGTTGCCGACAACATCGACCTTGGGGCGATGTTACGCCTCGGCGGGTACTGCGATCTGGAGCAGCAAGCTCACAAGCTTCCAGCAGACGAGCTACATTACTACCCTCAAAAATATATCGATACGCAAGGGGCTGGCAGCGAAAACATCTTCAAGAAATCCGCCGGCAGCAGCACCGAGTCCAGCCACGGCATTCTAATGGCCTGTGACGGGCATTTTCTTTTGAAAGCTGCCGAAAAGATGTTCGTCGAAACCGGGGACCACCATCTGCAGGTCAATGGCGATTACGAGCACGACACCACCGGCAGCGTGAATGTTCAGTCCGGCGATATCATGACCTTGAAGAGCGGCGCCAACAAGAAGCTGACGCTCAACGCAGGCGACAAAACCGGCGATATGGAATTGCTCGCCAACAACAAGACAGAAACGGTGCAGGGCGACAACAACAATAATACGTCCGGCAACAAAACCGACTCTACGAAAGGAAACAACACGATCACCACGTGGGGGCTGACAATGACCTACAGTCTCGACGTGGCTTATTCCGCGTTTGCAGCGGGGCAGATCGTTACGTCCTCCTGGGGGCTCCAGCTTTATCTCGCAACCCTCGTCAAGGTTTATCCGGTTTCCGAAGTTGTACTTGCCGGCATGCGGTTTCAGGCAACTGGTCTGAACATGGCAAGTGTCCAAACCCAAGTTGGCTACAAGGCATTGTCGGTCGAAAGCCGTATCGCGAACTTGCGCAGTGATCTGACGAAACTCGATGGTATCGGAATGAAGATCCAGCAAACCGACCTGGAGGAGTCAGACCACATTCTCAAAGTCCGATCGGAGATCGCCCGGGTGAACAGCGGCGAAGTGGAAGCGAGCACGAAGGGTGTTGTGGTCTTCGTATAATTCAGATTTCCCATGAGAACATTTGAGACCTGTGCTTCGCTTGGCTTCATTGGTGCTGCCTGAAGCTCACTCCTGTCGTGTAGAAGTTGGGTTCGAACCTAGTTCGTCCTCAATTTTAGGTGGTCAAGCCAGTTGCGTTCTATCCAAGGTGAATGCAGACAATAGCAGTATTTAATCGACCGATTGCTCGCACAACGATGCCTGTGCCATCGTCTCGGTGGGCTGTATCTAAGCTGGGAGGCGTGCGGTGTCTGACGGAAACACAAACGATTCAGGATCTGACTCAAAGGTCGATTACAACACCAAGCACGTCTATTTTTACTTGCCGAAAGTGCCGACGGAAGATGGTGAGGTCCCAGACAATATCGACCTTGGGGCGATGTTGCGGCTGGGCGGATATTGCGACTTGGAGCAGCAAGCCCAGAATGTCCCTTCAGATCAACAACATTATTATCCGCAAAAACACATCGAATCTCAGGGCGCGGGTAGTGAAAACATTTTCAAAAAATCAGCGGGGAGCAGCGATCAGTCCAGTCATGGCATTCTGATGGCCTGTGACGGGCATTTCCTTCTGAAGGCCGCAGAAAAGATGTTCGTCGAAACCGGGGATCATCATCTTCAAGTCAATGGAGATTATGAGCACGAAACAACCGGCAGCGTGAACGTTCAGTCCGGGGACATCATGAGCCTCAAGAGCGGCACCAACAAGACACTGACGCTCAATGCAGGTGACAAGACCGGTGATATGGAGTTGCTCGCCAACAACAAGACGGAAACGGTGCAGGGCGACAGTACTGACAACACCACAGGCGATAGTACGAGTAACACGAGCGGCAACAGCAACTGGTTCACCAAACTGTTCAAAACTAGTTTCGTCGGGAAGATCAGCCTTTCTGGGATGCTTGGTGGTCAGATCGTTCTATCGACATGGGGGCTCCAAGTTTACGGCGTTACACTCATAAAGGTCTATCCGGTTTCCGAAGTCGTGCTGGCCGGGATGCGGTTTCAGGCAACCGGTCTTAATGTAGCAAGTGTTCAGACCCAGGTTGGTTATAAGGCATTGTCCGCTGACACCTTCGCGGCAAAGGTCAGTAACGTTCTTACTGGCTTGGTCGATCAGCAGATTCGGATCACTCAGGCGACGTTAACAACGCAGCAGCGAGCAGTGCAGGCCAACGTGGATGAGCTTCAAGCCAGGCAAGTCGAGATGGACGCGAACATGGTCGGTGTCATCGCATTCCTTTGAGCCTCTCCATCCGACCCAGGGCGCCCGGCCGTTTCCAAGTCTGCCCGTTCCGCTTTGACCTCGCTGGCCAGCCGGTCTATGCAGTGCAAACACTTTGCACAGTCAGGACTTTTTGCATGAGCCGCTTGGACAGTTTTATCCGCCGGATGACCTCTCAGAAGATCATTCTTGAGTACCTTGTCGACAAGGTGAACGAGGTTGAAGGGCCCATTCTGGAACTGGGTCTGGGCAACGGCCGGACATACGATCACTTGCGGGAAATCTATCCGAACAAGGAAATTTTCGTTTTCGATCATGCCTTGACCTGCCACCCGAGCTGCGCACCGGATGCAGAGCACATGATCCAGGGCGACATTCGGGACACGCTGGCGTTCTGCGGTCCACGCGTTGGCGGCAAGGCATCTTTTGCGCACATTGATATCGGATCCGGTGATCCGACGACAGATCTGGCGACTGTTCATTGGCTCGCGCCGATGATTGACGAGCGGATGGCGGTTGGCGGTTACATCCTGACCGGTTTGGAGCTCAAACTTCCAAATTTTGAGTATTTGCCGAACCCAGAGGGAATCAAGGCGGACCGGAACTTCATTTACCGCAAGACTTCCGAAGCTTAATAACAGCGGACATCAAGGACATACCAAATGACTGCGCCGCTCAAAGGCATTAAAGTCGTCGAACTGGCCCGGATTTTGGCGGGGCCGTGGATTGGTCAGACGCTTGCGGATCTCGGCGCTGATGTGATCAAAGTCGAAGCCCCGCAGGGCGACGATACGCGAGGATGGGGCCCGCCGTTCCTGACCACAGAAGACGGTGAGCCGACCGATGCGGCTTATTTTCATTCCTGCAACCGTGGCAAGCGCTCGATCACGGTCGATTTCCGGACCGAGGAAGGTCAGGAAGTTGTTCGCAAACTCGTTGCTGATGCAGACGTCCTGGTCGAGAACTTCAAGGTTGGCGGACTGGCCAAATACGGACTTGATTATGAGAGCCTTTCAGAGGTCAATCCCAAGCTGATCTATTGTTCCGTAACCGGCTTTGGTCAGGACGGACCTTACGCCCACCGTGCCGGATATGACTTCATGATCCAGGGCATGGGCGGCATAATGGACCTCACCGGCGATCCGGATGGGTCCCCGCAAAAGATCGGCGTTGCCTTCGCTGACATTTTTACTGGCCTTTACGGTGTGATCGGTGTGTTGGCCGCGCTTCGCCGCCGGGATGAGACCGGGGAGGGCGAATGGGTCGACATGGCGCTTTTGGACGCCCAGGTCGGTGTTCTGGCAAACCAGGCGCTCAACTATTTCGTGACTGGCAAAACCCCAAAGCGGCTGGGCAATGCGCACCCCAACATTGTGCCGTATCAAGTCTTTCCTGCCAGTGATGGCCACCTCATCATCGCGGTGGGCAATGACGGGCAATACAAGCGCCTGTGCAGTGTGCTCGGCCGTCCGGAGCTTGCAGACGATCCGAAGTTTGCGACGAATGCCGCTCGGGTTGCATCCAGAACGGAATTGGTTGCAATCCTGACGGAAGAGACCGCGGCGCGGGCGCGGGACGATCTCCTCGCAGCTTTGGAAATGGAGGGTGTTCCAGCCGGTCCGATCAACTCGGTGCAAGACGTCTTTGAAGACAAGCAGATTAATCACCGGGAGATGAAAGTCGACCTGCCTGCAACGGATGTGGAGGGTGGGGCTGTAACATCAGTCCGGACACCAATCCGGTTCAAGAACGGGTCGCTTGTCCTTGAGCGGGCTGCACCCGCACTTGGTGAACACACCGCCGAGATCCTGGCTGAGCTTGGTTTGACGGACAAAGGCTGATCTTGATGAGCGCGCCGTTGAAGGAGACTGACTTCCTCAAGATCCTGAACGAAGAGCTTTTGTCGGACAATTGGGGCAAGGTCACTAAGTACACGCTTGATTACCGGCGCCGGGACGGAACCTGGCAGTGGCAGACCCGCGAAGTCTATGACCGGGGCCATGGTGCAGCGTGTTTGTTGCACAATCCGGAAACCGGCTGTGTTCTTCTAACGCGTCAATTCCGCTTGCCCGTTTGGCTCACTGATGGCTCCGCAGCGTTCATCGAGGCACCGGCTGGCCTGCTTGAAGGTGCGCACCCGGAAGAGCGGATGCGTGCGGAGTTGATGGAAGAAACCGGCTTTGAAGTGTCGGAGCTGGAACATCTCTTCGATCTGCAAATGAGCCCCGGGTCCATTACGGAGGTCTTGTCCTATTTCCGGGGCAGCTATCAGGAGCGCCATCAGACAGGCGAGGGGGGCGGTGCTGAAAGCGAAGGAGAGGACATCGAAGTGCTCCATATACCACTGGAAGAGGCGCTTCAGATGGTGTCCGATGGTCGTATCCGGGATGCCAAAACGGTGATTCTCTTGCAGGATCTGGAACTGCGTGAACTTCGGGCCGCAAAAGACTGAAGCCGCAGGGGAAACAATTGGATGGTATTCTTCGCGGCGGCTGCCTTAATTTGAAGGCAACTGTCAGGCATTACGATTTTAGGCAAACTCAGGACGGAGCCAGATGGCGCTGAATTTTCGCAAACCCCGGCGTGTCCGGCTGCAGCTGACGACGATCGTCGGGCTCGGCTTCGGTGGGTTTGTGGCATTGGCCATCGGATTGGTCCTGGCCCTCTCAGTGACCGCCAATTTCCAGAACACCTTCTCCTTGTTGAACGACAAGACGATCTTGAGCACACAGTCGCTTGAGACCCAGGTGCGCACGCATTTCCAGTCAGTTGAAAATGCGGTGGTTGGCCTGAAGCCTTTCTTTGAAGACGGCACCTTGTCGATCGAGGATCGCAACCGGATCTACGAAGATTTCTCCATTGCACTGCAGACCAACACGGACCTGACCACGCTGGCGATCACTTATGCAGATGGCCGACGTCTCGGGGTCTACAGGGCAAAAAACGGCAAACTGTGGCGGATCAATTCGGACGCGCCGCCGCCCGGCATGAGAGATGAAGTCGTCCCGGTGCTCTCCGCTGACAGCCCACCGACATGGGGCCCGATCATGCGCCATGAAGTGGGACTTTTTGCTAACGTCTCCGCGCCGCTCGTTCATGATGGTGAAATGTTTGCCGTGCTGACGGCGGCAACCACGATGGAAAATCTGTCTATCATCGTTGCCAGCCAGGATGAAGGCGTCAACAACACGGTGTTCATCCTCGATGGCAACGGAGATGTCTTGATGCACTCCGATGCGGACTGGATTCAGACCGGCGGCAGCATTGCCGAAAATCTACCGGGGTCATGGGACACAATTGGTGACCCGGTCTTGGCCGCCATGGGCGATGAAACAAAACTCGAAGAGTTTGAGCGCGCTTCAGAACTCGGGATCGACGTTTCAATCATTGAAGCGGCCGAAGATGAGTATTTGATGATGCGCCGGATCGTCCCTGGCTTCAGTGATCAGCCTCTGACGGTTGGGCAATACTATCTTGGCGCGACGGTCTCGCGGGAGGTGAGGCGATTGGCAGGATCCGGCTTTGTCGGACTGGGCGCTTTGGTCATCTCCGTCCTCATCGCGATCTGGATGGGGCGCCGGGTCTCCAGACCGCTGCGCAACCTTGCACGTCAGTCCGAGCGGGTCGCGACCCTGTCGCTTCAAGACGTTGAGCCACTGCCGCGCAGCCGCGTCGTGGAGATGGATCAGGTCGCCTCTGCCTTTAATGCGATGGTGGAAGGCCTCAAGGCCATGAACACCTATGTGCCGCGATCCTTGTTTATCAAGCTCATGCGCCTTGGCGGGCAAAAGGCCGCCGAGGCCCGCAAGGCGGAGCTGACGATCCTCTTTACCGACATCGTGGGTTTCACGGCGCTTTCTGAAAACATGAGCGCTGAACAGGCTGCCGCGCTTCTCAATCAGCATTTTGCAATTTTGGTCGATGCGGTTGAAAGCGAGGGCGGTACGGTCGACAAGTTCATGGGTGACGGGATGCTGGCATTCTTCGGTGCGCCGGATGATCAGCCGGATCACGCAGAAGCAGCCGTCCGGACAGCCCGGCGCATTGCAGCCGCCCAAATGCAGGCAAACGAAACGGCCAAAGCCGAAGGTGATGTGACGCTGAGGATGCGGATCGGGATCCACACGGGACCGGTGTTGGTTGGCAATGTTGGCGCTCTGGACCGGTGGAACTACACGGTGGTCGGCGACACCGTGAACGCGGCGGAACGGCTGCAGCATTTGGGCAGGGAAGTGGCCGGTGAGCCGGAGATCACAATTCTGGCAAGCGCAGACACCGTATGCCGGTTGCCGAATGAACACAGCCAAACAGAGGTCGGCGAACACTACCTGCGCGGTCGGTCCGGGCGGATGGAGGTCTATTGGCTGGCGCCAAGGGCAACCGACGTGTTGCCCGCAAATGAAGCATCGGAAGCGCCGGTTTCCGCAGCGGAGTAACCGCCTTCAATTCGTAACGTGTATGTAAGTTGCGCGTATGATAGGCATTATCAGGTTGACGTGATCTAGATCACAGCACCGCTTCCGGATTATTGCGTTGCTAATACAGCGTAAATTTGGTTGTCTTTGTTTCGCAACACAGGCTGGGTAAGCATCAGTGCGATAACCTTGGCCCGGGAGGAATTTGACGGTGAATGTTCTCTCCATCGAGGGATTGACGGTAGAGTTTAATACTGCCGAGGGACGGACCAAGGCGGTCAACGATGTTTCCTTCGTGGTCCCGGAGAACAAGACAGTCGCACTTGTCGGAGAATCGGGTTCCGGGAAGACGGTTATCTCCCAGACGATTATGGGCCTTTTGCCGTCGATCGCTTCGGTGACATCGGGAAAAGTGATCCTGTCCGATCCCACAGGCGCAGAACCGCCGGTCGATATTGCCTCGCTGGACCGCAAGGGGCCGCAGATGCGCCATCTGCGCGGCAACCGTGTTGCGATTATCTTTCAGGAGCCGATGACCTCTCTGTCGCCGTTGCATACGATTGGCGATCAGATCGGCGAGGCCGCAAAACTCCACCGCGACGTGTCCGCACCGGAAGCGCGCGAACTGACCCAGGAAATGTTGCGTTTGGTTCAGTTTCCAGATCCCGCAAGGGCCCTGGACACATATCCGTTCGAGTTGTCCGGTGGTTTGCGCCAGCGTGCTATGATTTCCATGGCGATGATCTGCAATCCGGCACTTCTAATTGCCGATGAGCCCACGACCGCGTTGGACGTGACGATCCAGGCGGAAATTCTCAAGCTTATCAAGGATGTGCAGTCCGAACTTAGAATGTCGGTTTTGATGATCACCCACGACTTCGGTGTGGTGGCCAACATGGCCGACGAAATCGCCGTGATTTATCATGGCCGGATTATGGAAAAGGGCACAGCTGAGCAGCTGTTCGGCAACCCTCAGCACGACTACCTGAAGGCGCTGCTGAACGCTGTGCCCGGGTTCCATATGGACAAGTTCGAACGATTGGTCCCCATCAGGCCGATTGAAGTGAAGTCGGAAGACCTGACCCGAAACCGCCCGAAATGCGATGTCCTGCCGGGCGAAACTCTTATGGAAATGCGGAACGTGACAAAGGAATTCACGCTTCGCAAGGGATCATTCTTCGGCGGAAAACCAAAGACACTCAAAGCGCTTGATTGTATCAATTTGACCATCAAGCGTGGCGAATGTCTTGGTCTTGTCGGAGAATCTGGATCAGGCAAAACCACGGCCGCCAAGGCGATCCTGCGTGCCCTTCATCTGGAACGTGGCGAGGTTGTCTATAACCGCGGCAAGGGCCTGGAAAACATCGCTGATCTCACCGGCGATGATTTGATGGACTACCGGCGGCGGGTTCAGCTGATATTCCAGGACCCGTTCTCGTCGCTCAACCCGCGCATGACCATCAACGATATTCTGGTGGAGCCGTTTGAAGTCCATGGGATTGGCACAGCGGAAGAGCGCTCTGAGCGTGTCCGCAGCCTGATAAGCTTGGTCGGGCTTGATCCGCGGTTTCTGCGGCGCTATCCGCATTCGTTTTCCGGCGGTCAGCGGCAGCGGATAGGTATTGCCCGGGCGCTTGCGCTCAATCCGGAGTTCATCCTGTGCGATGAGCCGACATCGGCCCTGGATGTGTCAGTGCAGGCGCAGATCTTGAATCTTCTTCAGGATCTGAAGCGCGACCTCAATCTGACATACTTGTTTGTCAGCCATAACCTTGCGGTCGTCGACTATATCGCCGACCGGATCGCCGTGATGTGCCGTGGACGGCTGGTGGAGCTTGGAGAAACGCGCGAAGTCGTGTCCAATCCGCTTCACCCATACACAAAAGCCTTGTTGTCTGCGGTGCCGGAACCAGATCTGTCGACGCCGCTTGATTTCTCGGCACTGGATGCCAATCGCGCATCCGAACCGCACCTGTGGCCGGAGCCATTCCGCGTCACCAATGAAGATGTTCCGTCGTTATTTGAGATGGAACCAGAGCATTTTGTCTGTGCACCCGGTCTTAAGAATGCCGGAGCACTTGAGGGGACTGCAGCATGAAACTGAAACGCATTCTTGGTGGAGGTGTCTTCCTTGCCGCTTTTGCGCTGGCCGGGCCATCGTCCGCGCTGGATCTTGAAGAAACTCCGGGCCTGGATCCGAAGCTTCCGCCTGTGGCGGAACGGGTGCCATCAGAGCCGCTAATCGTTGATCTTGAAGCCAAAGGGCGGACGGTTGGCGAACATGGTGGCAAGCTGAACACACTGATTGGCCGGTCCAAAGACGTTCGCCTCATCAACGTGTGGGGTTATGCGCGCCTGATGGGGTACACCGAAGACCTCGAGTTGGTGCCGGACATTCTGGAAAGCGTTGATGTTGAGGAAGGACGCATCTTCACGCTGCACACGCGCGAAGGGCACAAATGGTCCGATGGCCACCCTTTCGGTGCGGAAGATATCCGGTATTATTTTGAAGATGTTGTCAGTAATCCCGAGCTGACACCATCAGGCCTGCCGCCGTTCCTGCTGGCCGACGGAAAAGGACCAAAGTTCGAGGTTCTTGACGAAACAACTGTCCGGTTTACCTGGGATGCGCCGAACCCGCTGTTTCTGACAGAGCTTGCCAAGGCGCGCCCGCCGTTTATCTACCGGCCCGCGCATTATCTGAAACAGTTCCATGAAAAATACGGCGATCCGGAGACCATCGCGGCGGAAGCTGAGAAGGTAAAGGCCCGCAGCTGGGCACCGCTGCACAACAAGAAGGACGACATGTACAGCGCGCGCAATGTCGACCTTCCCAGTCTTCAGCCATGGGTCCGCAGGGACGACAGCAGCGACCTTCGGTTTATTCTTGTGCGCAACCCGTTCTACCACCGGGTGGACTCGACCGGACAACAGTTGCCTTACATCGACGAAATCATCATGACGGTCGCCGATGGCAAGCTGATACCGGCAAAGACACAGGCCGGCGAAACCAACCTGCAGGCGCGAAACCTCAACTTCTCGGACATCACCGTTTTGAAAAAAGGTGAGAAGCTGAATGACTACATCACCGCGCTTTGGTCCAATGCCAAAGGCTCGGAGATGTCGATCCTGCCGAACCTCACGGTCAAGGATCCGGTCTGGCGGGAGTTGATGCGCGACACCCGATTCCGCCGCGCTTTGTCGCTTGGCATCGACAGGACGTTGTTGAACCGCGTTTTGTTCTTCGGTCTTGGAACGCCGGGCAATGACACGGTTTTGAGCCAAAGCCCGCTGCATCAGCCGGAGTTCACCACCAAGTGGGCGGAACATGATGTCGATCAAGCCAACGCTCTTCTTGATGAAATCGGTCTGACCGAGCGCAACAAGGATGGCATCCGGCTGATGAGCGATGGCCGTCCGCTTGAGATCATCGTGGAGACATCCGGCGAAGACGAAACACAGTTGGATGCGCTCGAGTTGATCGCGGAAAACTGGGCCGAGATTGGCGTCAAACTGTTCGCCAAGCCGAGCCAACGTGACAACCTGCGGGAACGCGCGATCACCGGCGAACTCGTGATGTCGGTCTGGTGGGGCATGGAGAACGGCATCCCGACCGCGGACATGAGCCCGAATGACCTGGCTCCGGTTCAATCGGAGAGCCTGACCTGGCATGCCTGGGGCGATCACTACGAAACCAAGGGCGTGGGCGGCGAACCAATGGATTGGGCACCGGCGCAACGCCTGATGGAGCTCTATCAGTCCTGGCTGGTGTCGAAAACGAGCGAAGAGCGCGAAAAGATCTGGCAGGAAATGCTGCAGATCCATGCTGAAGAAACCATTCGCATCGGCCTGGTGTCGGGCGTACGCCAGCCGGTCGTGATCAAGGGCGTTAAGAACGTACCCCTCGAAGGCATCTACGGGTGGGATCCGGGCGCACACTACGGCATTCATCGGATGGATGAATTCTATATGGACGAATAAGGTTTGCGACAAGATGCCGGGCCGGTTCGATGGAGCCGGCCCGGTTAAGAACAGTGCAAAAATAGAGCGCTGTTCCGATAGTTGGAGGCGGCAAGAGAGCCAGCGGAGTTGTCAAAGCACCGTTGTCAACGAGCCGCCTCAATAACCGGCAGTGTGGCTTTCTGCCGGTATGGCATTTGGGTCTTCAGCGTCGCCCGGCTCCCGGAACTTTTCGGAGCCGTGAAGCGGAAGATCCGAGGCTGAGGGGAAATTAGGTGCTGTATTACATTCTGCGCCGGATCTTGATGATGATCCCGACCTTGTTCGTGATCAGCTTTCTGGTGTTCTTCATCATCGAGTTGCCGACGGGCGATTACATTTCGAACCAGATCGCCGCGCTGAAAACGTCCGGCGAGCAATCGTCTATTGCGAAACTGGAGTTCCTCCGCAAAGAGTTTTCCCTCGACCGTCCGTTCTTCGAGCGGTACCTGATCTGGGTGGGCCTTTGGCCAGGTCCGCATGGCCTGGACGGGTTGCTGCAGGGCAACTGGGGCTGGTCGTTTGAGTTCGATAAGCCGGTGGCGGAAGTGGTTGGACCGACTTTGCCGCTAACAATTGTCCTGAATTTCGCGACCATTCTGTTCGTCTACGTGATGTCTTTTCCGATCGGCATTTACTCGGCAACGCGGCAGTATTCCTGGGGTGATTACGGTTTCACCTTCATCGGATATGTGGGCCTGGCGACGCCCAACTTTCTGCTCGCGCTGATCCTCCTGTATTTCTTCAATCAGTGGTTCGGCTTGTCTGTTGGCGGGTTGATGGCGCCGGAGTACATCGACCAGCCTTGGAGTTTTGACAAGGCGATGTCAGTCCTGGCACACCTGATTGTCCCGACCATCGTGATCGGGACGTCGGGGACGGCCGGTATGATCCGGCGCCTAAGGGCCAACCTGCTCGATGAATTGCACAAGCAGTATGTGACGACGGGCCGGGCAAAGGGCCTGAAAGAAGGCCAGCTCCTGATCAAATATCCGCTGCGGATGGCCATCAATCCGTTCATCGCAGACATCGGCAATCTTATTCCTTCGCTTGTTTCGGGTTCTGTGATCGTGTCGGTTGTCATGAGCTTGCCGACCGTCGGCCCGGTCCTTCTGTCCGCGCTGCAGTCTCAGGATCAGTTCCTTGCCGGGTTTGTCTTACTGTTCGTGGCTGTCCTGACCCTGATCGGCATGTTGATTTCCGACCTGCTGCTGGCTGTGCTTGATCCGAGAATCCGGCTTGGCGGGAGGGCCTCGTCATGAGCGATGACCTCAAGAACAAGACACCGGTGCGCGAAGTCGAGCATTATGTGGATCCCGAGCCGTTCAATCCGGCTGTGGTCGAAGAGCTCAGTCCGGAACAGGAGCGGTTCTACCAAGCCTCCCAGTGGCAAATCATGTGGTGGAAGTTCAAACGCCACAAACTGGCTGTTTGGTCCGGCGTTGTTCTTTTGATTTTTTACCTCTGCGTCCCTTTTGCCGAGATCATTGCGCCCTATGCACCGGACACGCGGGACAGCTATCATCTCTATGCCCCGCCGCAGCCATTGCATCTGTTCCATGAAGGCGAGTTCGTCGGGCCCTTCGTTTATGGACTGAAATCTGAAATCAATATGGAAACGCTCCAGTGGGAGTATTCTCCTGATCTGGAAAAAGTGCAGCCACTCCGCTTCTTTTGTTCAGGGGACGACTACGAATTTTGGGGTTTGTTCCCGGCAACGTTCCATCTGTTTTGCCCAGCTGACGGCGGCACGGCATTTCTCCTCGGGACCGATCGGTTGGGCCGGGATCAGTTCTCAGGACTGGTGTATGGTGCGCGGCTGTCGCTGACGATCGGCTTGGTTGGCGTCACCATCTCCATTGTGCTTGGCCTGTTCTTTGGCGGTATTGCCGGCTACTTTGGCGGCATCGCGGACACGCTAATCCAGCGGCTGATCGAGATCATGCGATCTTTGCCGGAATTGCCACTCTGGATGGCGTTGTCCGCTGCCTTGCCCGTGACCTGGAGCCCTGTCTGGGTCTATTTCGGCCTGACAATCATCCTTGGACTTCTCGATTGGCCGGGGCTTGCGCGTGCCGTCCGATCGAAACTTCTGTCTCTCCGTGAAGAAGAATACGCCAAGGCTGCGGTGATGATGGGAGCCAAGCCAAAGCGGGTCATCACGCGTCACCTCTTGCCCGGTTTCACCAGCCACATCATTGCGTCGGCCAGCTTGTCGATCCCGGCAATGATCCTTGGCGAGACGGCTCTCTCGTTCCTCAATCTCGGGCTCAGACGACCGGCCATCTCCTGGGGCGTTCTACTGAACGAGGCGCAAAACATTTCTGTCGTAACCGTCTATCCCTGGCTGATGGCCCCGGTGATCCCGATCATCATTGTGGTTTTGGCCTTCAATTTCCTCGGTGATGGTTTGCGCGACGCGGCTGATCCCTATAAGTGATCACGAGATAAAATATTATGCGGCGGGCCTAAACGGTCCGCCCCGTCTATTGGAGCAATCATGTCGAACAATGCGAGCACCGCCGAAGGCTGGGATGAGGAATATGTCGCCGGGCGCTGGGCCTTTTTGCGGTCACTTCCAGAAAGCGGCCGGTACGGCATTATTGGCATGTGGCTCAACCTGACCAACTCGATTGAAGAGGTGCTGGACATCGGTTGCGGGGAAGGGCTGCTCTATGAACGGCTCCAGCCGATGGGCGTCAAGCGGTACGTCGGCATGGATCTGTCTCCGGCATCGCTCAAGATTGCCAATGTCGATCCGGAAATCGCGTCCTTGCGCGCTGGCGACATGCACACCTTTGAACCGGAAGCAAATGAACGGTTCTCAGCCATCGTCTTCAATGAGGTTCTTCACTTTGCCGAAGATCCGGCGGCCGTTGTTGAGCGCTACCTGCCGTACCTCAAGGACGACGGCGTGATCGCTCTGTCGATGTACTCTCCGAACAAACCGAACTCCGGTGCCAACAAGCTCATTGAGAAGCTGTGGGATGCCACGGATGATGCGAGTAAATGGGACGTGCTCGATGATTATCGGCTGACGTCGGACAAAAAGGGCAGTGTGACCTGGCGTATGCGGTTGGTGAAACCGGTCGCCTGATCCGGACCCCATATGTTGAGAAACGAGAGCCGCTCGTCCTGATACGAGAGGCCTGAGCTTGAAATAGAGCCTTATACCTCTCAGTAGTCATCCTCGGCCTTGTGCCGAGGATCCATATTTTAAATATGCTATGGATGTTCGGAACAAGTCCGAACATGAAGCCGGAGGGGAATCGGGACTTTGTCAGCAGTCCTGCTTTTCTGCTATCCGGAGATCCGGATCTGCACCTCGTTGCGCCGGAAGGGCGGTGGGGTCAACGGGTCGTTGAAAAACGCAAAGGTCGGCGGCCCTAGGGCCGTGAGCCCTTCTTCTTGCAAGAACGCTTCAAGTCTTGCCTGATGCTCTTTCAGATTTTGCGGAGACCATCGCCCAGAAAACCGGATCGTCGCAACCGTCGCATCCGAGATCGGGACTATGGAAACCCTAGAATCCTCTGGCTTCGGCGCAGTTTCTGGTGAAAAATCGGACGGCAGATAGAACGCGACCGTCCAGCTTTCCGCATTCGTAGGGCTTTGGATGACGGGTGCTGTCATCGAGATCTTGTCGGCCGCGCCGTTGTTTCCCGAGATGTAGCGGAACAGGATCCGGAATGCGTCGCGGGCCGCCTCGTCCCGGTCACCCAGGACTGTGACCTCTGCAGCGGCCGCTGATTTGTATTGCCGGATTTCGATTGGACCGTGGGACGCAACCAGTGTGAATTGCGGTTGCTCCAAAAACCTCGACATGTTGGACCAGAGCAGTGTTCCGATACCACCGAGTAATAGGAGCGTGCCAAGCGTGATTGCAAAATACTTCAGCATGGAACGTCTACGCGCAGCGCGCCGGAAAGGACCACTTATTGATGGGTGCCGACCCGGCAATTTGCTCTGAACGAGTAGAAGCGATCCTATTCTCAGTCCGGAGGTGACCATCCGGCCTGTTTGAGGTAGCCGGCCACTCGGTCCGGGTGGGCTGGGTCCCGCATGATACGCGCAATGACCTCGTCGATCGGAATGGGCCAGGTTTCCATCAGGATTTTGGCATGTCTTTGAGCCGTCTCGGTGTGGCCCAGGGCTTGGTGTGCGGCAATCTTGAAGGCCAGCATGCCAGAGCTGACGGGCTCCCCTTGTTCGGCTGCAATCTGAAGTGCCTGAAGGGTCTCTGCGTAGTTGCCAAGAAAGAAGTTGGCGACTGCATAGACATTCCTGTTCGCGGTGCGGTGGAGTTTCTCTTGAGCTTCAATGAGGGGCCGCGACAGGTCCAGCGCCAGCTGGAAGTCACCATTTGCCAAGGCCACCGTGCCATAAATCTCAAGAATATGAAGATCCGCTGGCGCCATTGCGTTTGCCCGCGCCGACAGCCGGCTTGCTTCTGCATAGTCCCCATTCGCCATGGCGGCCCAAGAGGCGGCAGACTGCGACCAGGGATCGGTCGGATCCAGCGCCACAGCCTTGTCCGCATAAGAGCGCGCTTGGGTTTTAAGCGTTTCCTTCTGATCGCCGGCCGGGCTCAGCAAAGCAAGTGTCCCGGTGGTCTGGGCCGCGCCCGCATACCCCCCCGCATAGTCCGGGTCGAGGCGGATAGCTTCTTTGAAAAAACCTAGCGACAGCCGCTGCCGCTCAACGTCGAAGATCGGAAAAATGAGATCGCGCGCCTGCTCCGCCATATTGACGGCTTGGAGCGCAGCCGGAGACTTCTCCAGGATGGCTTGCCTCTCAACCAACCTGCCCGAAGACGCGCTGATCTCACTCGAATGAGTGTGAAACCCATAGATGAAAAACGTTGCGCCGAAGGCCGTCAGCATAAAGAGCGCTGCTCCTGCCACCCAGTATGGCAGTGCGCGATGTCGCTGCGGTTGATCGGGGAGGGGAAGGTCGTGAGCGGGTGAAGGGTCGTCGATTTCGATGGACGCTGCATCGGAGACAGTTTCGAACCGCGGCGTGTATCCGCCACTGTCAATATGGATGCGCACCTTCGCATCCCGGCCTTCATTCTCGTAATACTCGGCAAGCCGTCGACGGAGCCGGCGTGCGTCGACCCTCACGACATTTTCAGGGTCCCCGTCCGTCTCGGCACGCCGCCCATAAACATCTTGAGCGATGGTTTTCCCCCGGATGCCGTCGCCGCGCCCGTGAACGGTTTCAAGGACGACATATTCCAGGAAACTCTTGAGACGATCCGCATTCCAAAAGGTGGCGCTCGCCAGGATCTGCGACAAAGCTGATAGAACCTGCGCCGAGTCACCGTGAAATTCACTGGATTCAATTGTGGGGTCAGTCTTTGCCATTATAGCGATATGTTTGCATCAAACGGCGTTGAATAACAATAGAAAATGACGTTGCGGCAGTTTCGCGTCACGGTTTATGTCACCGTGTTTCACTTGTCTTATGGGTTGTACACCGCGATCTTGCTCCACACAGGAGATTCCGGCGGCTCATGTCATATGCGGAGCAGATCAAATCGTGGTTTCCCGAAGATTGGCCTATTGTTTTGGAAAACTGTGCGGCCAATCCGGAGATTGAGGAGATTTGTTCAGACCTTGCCCGGCTCGCTAAGGACCTTGAAACGGCGGAAGACAACACTGCATTCATGTCGAGCAACCTGAAGCAGGATGTGCTGAAGACTATGGAAGCTCTGGCTCAGGAAATCAGGCAAAAACTAGACCTGAGCTGAAAAACAAAAAAGTGCGATTGTGGCCCCATCCTGACAAACGCATTCCTCCTGAGATGACTGCCGGGCATCTGCGTCACTGCAGCTGCCCGGCTTTTATCATTTGTTTCCAAGCTCTTTAGTTCGGGATCACGACAATCGTGGATCTGCCGCCCTTGTTGCGCAGGGCATGCACATCGGCGAGTTCGGGGTCGTTGATCCATGCTTTTGCTGCATCCGCATCCGGGAACGATAGAAGTGCAGCGATATTGGGCGCGTCTCCAGCGGACTCAAGGACGATCGGCTCCGGATCAACGGTTACCAGGGCACCGCCATGTCTGGCGAGCGCCGCCGGGGCCTTTTCGCGATAGGCGCCAAGGAGCTCCCGGTCGGTGATTGTGATCATGGCAAGGGCGTGAGTGGTCATGAGAAAGTCTCCGTTGATTGCGACAGGCACAACATAAGAACCATCGGTCGTGATAAAAATTCTTCAATTGCAGACGCATGATGTGCAAAAATGCACATCATGGAAAAGTGGGACGATTTGAAATTTGTTCTGGCGATTGCCAAGGCCGGGAACATCACCAAGGCAGCGCGCGGTTTGAAGGTCACGCATTCGACCGTTTCGCGACGCCTTGCAAGCCTGGAAGCAGAGCTTGGAACGCGGTTGTTTGAGCGGATACCTGAAGGGTTTCTGCCGACAGCGGCCGGGCAGGAGGCTTTGAATGTTGCTGGGCGTGTGGAGCGCGAAATGCTGGCGCTCGATACCAGCATCACAGCGCAAGACGCGGAACTGGAAGGTCCGCTTCGCATCACCGCACCGCAATTGATGTTCCAGGTTCAGCTTGCTGACATCATGAAGGCTTTTGCCGAGAAACATACCCGGATCCAGATGGAGATGATTGCGGCCAACGAGATCCTGAGCCTTCACCGGCGCGAGGCGGATGTGGCGGTCCGGGTGACCAACAGGCCGGACGAAGCCTTGTTTGGCCGGCTCGCAACCCGTCAAAAGCGGACCTATTACATCTCAAGGGACTATGCGCGCCAATTCGGAGAGTCGCTTGCGCCCAATCCGTCAAATGCCGAGATTGGATGTCTCGTTTTCAAATGGGCCTCGCAAAGCGTGCCCAAGCGCATTCTCGCCCGATTTCCGAATGCCTTTGTGAGCGTCATGGCTGATGACATGATCGCGGCCCACGCAGCTGCCCGCGCAGGACTCGGCATGGTCCACATGCCATGCTTTATGGGCGATCCGGACCCGGATCTGATGCGTGTTCCCGGTCTGGAGCCCGAGCATTATCTCGATATCTGGTTGTTGACGCACCCGGACCTAAAGAATGTTGCCCGTATCCGGGCATTCATGCGTTTTGCGGCAGATGCGTTCGCCAAAAAGAGCCACTTCTATGAAGGTGACTGATGAGTGGGTCAGTGAGCCCGCGCAAGAAACCAGGTTCGTGTCGCATCATCCGCCGGTAAAAGTGTTTCGATCCGGATGTCATCGAGAGCGGCATCGGAACTCATTCCGATGGTCGCGATCATGGAAAACAGGCTGAGCTCCGCGCCGTCAACATCGATCTTGAGGGCAAGAACCGGTTCGGGCGGGCCATCAGGAACGGCCTCCATCGCCGCTCGGACACCGGGCAAATCCAAGAGCTCCTTCAAAAGGTCCTGGGCTTCCTGATCATTCGGCCGGCGGGCGGCCTCCATCTCGACGATGCGCATCAGCGCCCGGGCGCTGTCGGTCCAATTGCGCAGACGGTCCTTGACCGGTCCGGGGCTTAATATGGCCCGCAGGATATTCATCTCGGTGGTGTTTCCAAGAAAGGCAAAGAAGGACTGTGCCGAGAGATTGGCCTTTTGCACCGTCCAGATGCGGTCAACACTGAAAGCAGGAAATGGCTCGTGACCGGTCAAGACATGATCGATTGACGCCTGGACCGCCGCGCGGGTTTCTGCGCTCCATCTCTGGTCCATTGAGGGGGCCGCATATCCGGCAGACACCAGCATCGTGTCTACCTCCGCGACGGGCATGCCAAGCGCCAAGCCAAGCTGCGAGATGGCCATTCGGCTGGGTTTTGACCGGCCGGTTTCCAGAAAACTGATGTGCCGCTGGGAAAGCCCCGCTTCCAGAGCAAGGTCAAGTTGGCTGAGCCGCCGCCGCGATCGCCAGGTTTTCAGGAGTTCGGGAAACTTCGAGGCTGTCTGTGTCATGCACTGACTATTCCGGTATGTCGGCGGCTTGTCCATTACCTCCAAGGTAATTGAGATCAGTCACGGCTTCGGCATCCTTTGGGACGTACACGCTCACAGGAGACTGGAAAAATGACTGCAGAACAATTTGGAAAACGCGTTTTGGCCGCTAATGCCCTTTTTTGTGCGGCATGCGGCTTTGCCCTAATCATTTTGCCGGGCGTCTTGACGGAATTGATGTTCAACACCTCCAGCAGTTGGTTGTTTACCGGAGCACTTGCCCTTGGGGCTAGCTTGGTGGCGACTGCTGCGGTTCTCCTTTGGGCCGGCCGGGACACGGCTCGATTGGCTCAACGGCTCTATCTGTTTGCTGCCCTGGATGCGGCATGGGTGCTTGCAAGTGCCATCGTGCTTGTGGAGTTTGCGGCGGCGTTCACGGCACCAGGCTGGTACATCGTTGCCGGCATCGCACTGATCGTTGCCGACTTTGCTGTGGCCGAGTTTCTGGCGGCGCGCAAACTCTCAACACCGGCGCATCGCTACCAACGCGCCGATGCATGACATTGCACTAAACAAGTTGAACGGGCCGCAGATCCCTGCGGCCTTGATCAGATCCAGCGGCGGACTTTGGTGAGATAGTCCAGATAGTCTTCGCCGAACTTCTCGGCCAGCCGCGTTTCTTCCGGTTTGATCTGAAACTCGGTCATATACCAGATGAAAAGCGGGCCGACCGCAATCAGGGTCAAGGTGCCCCAATAGATCCCGGCCGCAAGCAAAAACAGCAGAAGTCCCAGATACATCGGGTTCCGGCTGATGCGATAAAATCCGCTGGTCACAAGAGCCGAGGCCTCTTCCGGGTGCATCGGGTGCACGGTGGTCTTGGCCTTCAGAAATGCCAGGACAGCTTGAGCGCCCAAGAGGCCGCCGACCAAGATAATTATCAGAGCAATCGGTGTGTTGAACGGCGGTGCGACGAAGGCAAACGGCAGTACGATGTGTCCGGCGTAAAGAAGTCCGAGGCAGACAAGGAAAACGACCGGCGGCGGGACTTTCAGTTCCAAGGCATTCACCTCTTTAGCTCGATCGGTTCACCATGTGGCGTGGCGCGTGCAGCCTGGTCCCACTCATCGCGCAATCCCTGCAGTTGGCCGGCCGCGGCGATCCCCTTGCGGCTCAGCAGCGTTGCAAAGGCGTTGAGCCAGTGATCGTAGTAGCCAAGGGACGTGCCGCTGCCGTCACCGTCTTTTGCCAGCTCTGCCCCAAGCGTTTCGGTCCATTCATTCCAGGAAAACATACCGGTTTCATGCGCTTTCACCGTCATCGCAAAAACCCGGGCTTCCCAAGGTTCTGAAAAGACCGGCCCGCCGTCCTGATCGAGCGGCAGTTTCGGTGTCGCAAGCACGGGATCAGGCAAGGTCAAGATAGGGCTCCCACAGATCAATGCGCAGGGACAGGCTCGGATCGTTGTCCGGCCCCCAGATGTCGGTGCCCTTAAACAGCACCCCGTAGAGCCAGGTTGGCTGTTCGCCGCGCCCATGGGCGTTGGCATCCGGGAAAACGTGAACACCATGCACGGCCTCGATGACGCCAACTGTGTCGCGGGCATAGCGGGGGAGGCGGGTATGGCCTTCCGGGTGCATCCGCTTGGTGCGGATCCTGTCACCCACCTTGAACCGGGCCGGTTGCTGTTCCGGTCTGTCCGCAGGCCCCCCCTTGGCTAGGGCTGCGGCCACTTTATCGGCTGTGAGCACCTGTTTGACAGGTTTTGCCGGGACTTCCATGTTGCCGGTCTTCAACTCGGCTTCGGTGATCAGTTCCTTGTCGAGACAGAGCTTCTCAAGGCCCCGGGTCCAGATTTCGTAATAGCTGGAAGTGAGGTAGATCGGCGGCGGTAGGGTTTCGCGGGCATGGCGTGAAGTGTCGATGTTCCAACTCCCTGTCCCGCCCATGGCGAGCGTGATCGCAAAGGCCCGCTCTTCCCATTTGGCATGAAAATTCGGCTCGTTGTCCTCCAGCTCGATCGGCCCGAAGCCCATTTGTCCGCCGAGATCCTGTGCACCGTTCATCGGGCTGCCTCCAATTGGGCGGGCTCAAGCGCAAGCCCGGTGCCAATCATACTGTCGCGGGTGACGAGTTCTGCCAGTTGCTCTTCGGACCAGCCACCGGTTCCGGACGGGCGTTCGGGGATCACCAGATAGCGGATTTCAGCGGTAGAATCCCAGACACGGATCTCCTTGTCCTCCGGCAAACTGACGCCGAATTCGAGAAGAACACCACGCGGATCACGCACGGCGCGGGAGCGGTAGGGCGCTGATTTGTACCAGACTGGGGGCAGGCCAAGCACCGTCCACGGGTAACAGGAGCACAAGGTGCAGACGACCATGTTGTGGGTGTTTGGGGTATTCTCGACCACGACCATGTGTTCGCCCTGCCGGCCGGTAAAGCCGAACTCGGCAATTGCGGCGGTCGCATCCGCGTGCAAGCGTTCCAGATACGCCGGATCCGACCAGGCCCGGGCGACCACCTGCGCGCCGTTCTTTGGGCCGATCTTGGTCTCATAAGTCTCGATGAGCTCATCAAGGGCGGGCGGATCTACATATCCCTTTTCTGTCAGAAGCGTTTCCAGCGCCCGCACCCGGAGCTCAATCTCTGAAAGTTCGGAATGGTCGTGGTCATGGTCGTGATTGTGCGCCATGAGGGCTCCATAACAAATGTGATGCTTTACCGATGGAAATTCCGGCGTTGGATCTTGAGCTTAAGGCGGTAGACGGACAGCGCCAAGAGGGCATCAATCAAAATTCGAGGATCTCGATTGGGGGCAACTTCGTCACGGCGTTTTGCGTTTCTCCTTTTCCCCGGCAAAGTGGCCGTCATACGGGAGACGGAACCATTGCAGACACTGGGGAGACCTCAATGAAACTCGGGCTCGGCGGCGGGTGCCACTGGTGCACCGAGGCCGTCTTTCAGACCCTTGCCGGGATTTCGAATGTCGAGCAGGGCTTTGTCCGCTCCGACCCGCCCAACCATGCCTGGTCGGAAGCTGTACTGGTCACCTTCGATCCGGTGGCGTTGCCGATGGAAGTGCTGGTCGAAGTTCATCTGCGTACCCATTCGGCAACATCGCACCACAAGATGCGCGGCAAATACCGCAGCGCGGTCTATACCTATGATGCGGGCACCGGTGTCCGCGTTTCCCAAATCCTGCACGACCTCCAGAAGCATTTTGAGGAACCGCTGGTCACCAAGGTGCTCACTTTGTCGGCCTTCAAGCCGTCGGATGAGCGCTTTCAGAACTACTACCAGAACGGCCCCGAGCGCCCGTTCTGCAAGACCTACATCGACCCGAAACTCAGCCTTCTGAGACGCGACTACGCCGCCCTCCTGCGCAAGGACAGCGAAGCTGCGGAGTAGGGGGAACGACACACACAATTGTCATCCCGGACGAAGTAACGCGAAGATCCGGGATCTACTCTCAACGCCATATGCCGCAGAGATTGTGTGCTCCTAGTCAGCTCTGCAAATGAGTGGATCCCGGAACTACGCTGCGCTTGTTCGGGACGACGGCACAGACAGAGCATGTTTTTTCCCCCAGCTCCATCGCAACAATCGTCTACGGATGAGGCTCCGGAAATCCGTGGCGCTCTGACAGCGCTTCCAGAATGGAATCTTTGTCGTCGATGAAACCGCCGTCGTCCAGGATCAACACGGGCAGGCTCTGGTGGTCTTCCCCGAGAAGCTCAACGAGCTCCGCGCGCGGCCGGGGCCAGGCGATGCGTTTGACGTTCAGGTTTGCACCAAGTTCGGGGAAGGACGCCAAGACCCCTTCCATCAAGGCGCAGTGCCAGCAGTAGAAGGTTGTGTCCGGATAGGACGGGTCTTCAAAGCCAGGGGTCAACAGGTACAGCGTGTCGGTCATGCGGCTGTGCCTTTTGATGGTTCAGCTAAAGGAGTGCAGCCAAACAGGTCTTTGACCTCTGGCCACTCAGCCCCCGGGTGATGCGCGGCAATGGTGAGGAACTCGTGCAGGAAATCCCAGCAGCCCGCGTCATGGACAAGGTGGTGGGTCAGGAGGCCGAGGGGTTCTTCCGGATTTGTCCGGCGGCGGCAAAGCTCCAGATCGAACTTGCGGAAGGCGCTGCCCCAGCCGATGAACCGGACTTGTTTTTTCCACTTGATGATGTCGACGTGGCACTGAACCTGACGGGCCTTCGGGAAATTGTGCCAGGTAAAGGTGGACAGGCCCGGCAGACCGAGACCGGGCAGGGCGCGTGAAACCTCCGGAGAAATCCGGTTCCAGGGCGGTACGATCGCAGGAATGAATTTTTTGCCAAAAAGCTGTTCCAGCTTGGCCTTGCCTTCGGTCAGTTGTGCACCGAGTTCCTCAAGATCACGACGGAATCCGAGTTCGGCAGCTCGTTCGCCCAAATCTTTGCGCTGGAAGTTCTTGTGCTGCCAGCCGTGTTGCAGAACCGGGGCGTGGCGCTCGTTCTCCAGCCGGTCCGCCAGGGCCGCAGTTGCCTGTTTCGGGATCACCGCGAGGGCGACATCGACATCATGGGTGTTGGCAAGGCGGAGCAACTGTTCCAGCTGCGGCGTCGATTCTATCGCATCATCATCGCGCCACCAGAACCGGACCTTGCGGCCACGTTCGGCAAACCAGTCGAGGTGAGTGGTCAAAGATGCCTTGAAGCGATCAAGATCGTTGGGGGGCGAGGGTTCTGTCACAGGGTTTCCAAGTAGACTCACGGCGCATCGGCGGTGAACAGAAAATAGCTGATGGTCGCAAAGATCGCATCCTGCGCCTTGAGGTCATCGAGTTCGGTTTGCCAGACTTCGTTTTCGCTGGTGGATATCTTGCCGGCCTCAAGAGCGTTGACGGCAAGGCTTGAGAAGTAGCTTGCCGCAAGCTCCTGCGGAAAGATCAGCGCACGCGAGGAAATCTTGATGTTGGCGAAGCCCAGCCTTTCAAGCGCCACCTTCAGTGAACCGGGCAAAAAGCTGTTTTCAACGGCGGTCTCGATCTCATGGTCCAGAACACGGCGGGTGAGCGCCCGGTCCGATATATTGATCGTGTTGGTGGAGAAATACGGTTCGATCAGGGCGATCTTTCCGGAGGGTTTGAGCACCCGGCGCATCTCGGCAAGTGCAGTGCTGAAATCGCTCAGATAGATCAGGATCCGTTCGGCGCGGACACAGTCAAAGCTTCCGTCGCCATAGGGCAGGGCGGTTGCATCGCCGGTCTGATAGGCGATTGACTGACCGGCAGCATCGGCGCGCCGCTGCGCTTCCTTGATGAAGTCGGCGCTCTTGTCGAGGCCGTGCACTTTGCCTTGCGCGCCGGCCGCTTCGGCAAGGCGCCGGGTTTCCAGGCCAAAGCCGCAGCCGACATCGAGGATGGATTTGCCTTCAGCCACACCACCGCGGACCCTGGCAAGGTCCTTGAGCTCCTGCAGTTCGGCGATTCCGTCGAAGGCTTCCAAGGCGGAGATGTAGGCGTTGACACTGTCGACGTCGTTCAAGGCTTTGAACTTGCTCAATTCCATGACCTGTTCTCCCTGGGTGCCGACGGTTTCGAAGGTGACCGGTTCACAATGCGATGGTCAAGCAGCGCGTGCCTTGAGCAAATCCATCAGAATGTCCGCGCTGCGGTCCGCACCCCCCAGAAGCACCTTGTGCGAACTGCGCGGCAAGGCCAACGCATCGTCTGCCGCCGCTGCCAGCCGTTCTGGCGTCAGCATGTCCTCGCTGGCGACGACAACGCGGCCATGGTTCGCAAGGGCCTTCGCGCGCTGCTCCTGTTCGGTTTCCGTTGCAAGTGCAAACGGGACGATCACGGAGGGAACCCCAGCTTCCAGAACATCCAGAACGGTGTTGTAGCCGCCCTGACTGATCGACAGCCGTGCGCGGTTCAACAGGCCCGGAAAATCGGGCCGTGCCCGTTCCACGATGACCCCTTCGCCCGCGCGGGCCTTGTAGGCCTGAAACTCGTCTTCCGGCACATTGTGACCGGCGAGCACCCGCCAGGTGCAGTCTTCAGAGCGCCGGGACAGGGGACGGGCATCAATGGCGGCGCTCAAGAGGCTTTCGGACATGGCCCCGCCGCCACAGGAGACAACAACCTCGTCCTCGCCGTCGCCTTCCGGCGGCTCCGGCCGGTCGCCCTCGCGAACGACATAGCCGGTATAGGCGAGAAGATCCTCGATCTTGTGTGCGAACGGGAAACTGTCGGCCAGAGTGATGAAATCCGGGTCGGCGTGGATCAGCACCTTGTCGAAATAATCCCGCGCCTTGTCGGCCATCCACTCCTCTTTCCAGAGCTGCTGCTTGGGGACCAGAATGTCGCGGATGGAACTTGCGATGATGGGCGGGTTGGCTCGCGCCTTGGCCGTGTCCATCAGGACCGAGAGCTCGAACTCGAACTGCCGGCGGCCAAAGGGATAGGTCTCGGTCAGAAGAAGATCGTAGGGCTTGGCACCAAAGGCCTTCAGCGTTTCGGCTGTGCGCATGGCGCGCCAGTCATCGTCCAGATCCTTGCCGTCCAAGGTGATCAGCCGGGAAAACTCCGCATTTGCCGTCTTGGCACCGGGAAGCTCCAGAACCTCCAGCCCTTCGACATCCAGTGTCGGCGGGATCTGGTTGCCGGAGGCGAGCGTCACGTCCACGCCGCGCTCTGCGAGTTTCTTGCCGATCGCCGTTGCCCGGACCACATGGCCCGTCCCCAAAAGATGTTGAACATAAATGAAAGCAGTCAGCGGCATGATGATCAAAGATCCCCGGATCGGTCGGACGAGCGTTTGTAGTGGTCTAGTGCGCAATTCAGAAAGGCGTCAAGGCGCTGGGCTCCTGCATCCAGAGAATGGATGGCAAACATGCGGGCTCTTGCAGCTTCTCCGAACGCCCGGACACGTTCCGTATCGGTCAGCAGCTCACGCAATCTTTCAGCAAAGGCAGGCGCATTGCCTTCCGGTGCGAGTAGGCCAGTCGAGCCGTTTGCCACGATTTCCGGCACGCCAAGCGCATCGCCGGCAACAACGCCAAGGCCGGAGGCTTGGGCTTCCAAAAGCACGAAGCCGAAGCTCTCGCGGATCGCAGGCCAGACAAATAGGTCGTGCTTGGGATATTCCGCTATGACTTGTTCCGGCGGCAAGGCTCCGAGCCAGGTAATTCTGTCCTTGGGGAACTGGTCCAAAATCGCATCACGGTTTGGCCCATCGCCAATGATGGTCAGATGCCACGGCAGGTCGGATAGCTGCCTGAGGGCAGCTGCCAGAACCTCGTAGGACGCCGTCTTGTCACCCTCGCGCATCATGCCGACCGCCAGCAGTTTTATAGGAGGCTGCGGGAGGGGGCGCGTGGATTGGGGCTTCGCAAATACTGAAAGATCCAGAAACGGCAGAACCGTGCGCAGCCGCTGCGCTGGATCTGTCTCGGTTTCCTCGAAAAAGGGTAGCAGCCGGTCCCGGTCCCAGTCATGAAGCGCGGCGATCCCGTCTGCGCGCGCCAAGGCGTCATCGGCCCCTTGAAATCCAGTGGCCCAAGGGCCGGTACGCCGTTTGCGTGCGCGGCTCGCCTCGATCACCGCATAGGGAATGCCAAACCGGTCCGCCAGTACAGGTCCGATCCAGTCCGGGGCCTTGTGATAAAGGTGATAGGTCAGAAAAATGTCCGGCCGGTAGCCTTCGGTTTCCCAGGCATCCCCAACGCGCTCTGCTTCTTGCAAGGCAGCCGATTTGACGGACAGAAGTTCGGCATCACCGCCGTTCTTGCGCCAGGCCCGAAAGCGGGTTGCCGTGCGAACCTCATGCCCGCCAAACTCCAGCGCCTTCACGATCAAACGGCCCATGGTGCGATCGCCGGACGGCGTTGGATCGTCCAGCGGCTTCATCGGGGCTGTGAAGGCGATCTTCACGTGAAGACCTCAAATCTCATAATGCGTTACAACAGTTTGCGGAATTTTTCCGCCAAATGATCGAGCCCTGGCTCAGTCGCAAAGTTGGTCCGAACATTGTTGGCCGACGCTTTGCCAAGCCGGTCCCGCTCACCCGGATTTTTAATCAGGTCTTCCAGTGCCTTGGCAAGGGTCTTGGGATCGGCGGGCGGGACAAGACGCCCTGTCTCGCCATCGGTGATCAGCTCCGGAATGGCCGAAACGCTTGTCGATAGGCAGCAAATTCCCATGGACTGGGCTTCGACCAGCACGTTCGGAATGCCGTCCCGGTCACCGGATTTGGTGAGTTTGGAGGGCAGAACAAAAAGGTCCGCCTTCTGACAGGAGCTGATGACTTCTTCACGCGGCTGAGCTCCGCGCCATGTGATTTTGTCGCCCAAGCCGAGACGGTCCGCGCGTTCCTTCAATTTCTCAGAAAGTGCGCCGCCGCCAATATGCGTGAAGTGCCAGTTGAGGTCTTCGGGCAGTTTCGAAAGGGCTGTCAGAAGATCATTGTAGCCCTTTTTTTCCACCACCCGGCCAACGGAAATCAATTGAACCGGAGCGCCGCTGCCGTCGTTTGTGGACGGTTCCTCGGACGGCATTGGAAAGCAGCAAAAATCCAGACCGTGATAGACCAGTTCCACTTTGTCCGGATTGCTGCAAAGGCTTTTCAGGTACTTCGCGTTGACGCCGGTACAGGTCACGCCCCACTCAGCATCATCAAGTTTCGTTCGCAGATCCCATTCCGGACTGGTCCAGATGTCCTTGGCATGGGCGGAAAAGGACCAGCGGCGGCCAGACAAATGCGCCGCATAGCGCGAGGCCGAGCAAGGGGTGTGGAGATAATGGGTGTGGATCCAAGTGATGTCCTCGGGCAGTTCATGCGCGAACACGCAGCCCTGCGCCCAGCGGCGTTGCCGGTTGGCGTTGCTTTCGCGGGCGAAATCAGCATCAAACAGTGCCTTCGCCGCTTCATAGGTCGGTTGCGCTTCGGCCCACTTTTTCGCGCGGGCAACACGCGCGGGATCGTCTTTCACATATTCCGGCAGGTACATGACCTCCGCCGAGATCTGGCGGTGCAGGTCATGAATGTAAGGGTCATAGGGCTGGCGAAGGGCGACGATCAGAAAGTCGATTCCCCGTCGTTCCAGGCCAAGAATTTCCTGGGCAATAAAGGTTTCGGAAAGGCGTGGATAGCCTTTCATCACAACAGCAATTCGGGACATTTGGTTGACTTCGGATCGACGGGATTAAACGGGGCGTGGGCAGCGGTTAGAAGTTTACCAGCTTGGGGGCAAGCGTTTCCTGCCGTTCAGCGAAAATGTCTCCAACACGTTGGCCGATGGCATCGAGACCGCCAAGCAGATTGTCGACATCGGCCGTGCTGGGCGGCGCCATTTGTGGCAACTCCGACAGGGCTTCGGCCATCAGGTCGACATCCGGATACCGCTCAATCGGCAGAACTTTCAACAGTTTGCTCTGCTCGGCGCGCTCTGCCCGGATAGCCTGCTCCCGGCGTGGCACCACACGCGGGACCATCAAAGTCGGTTTGTCGAAGGACAGGATCTCGCAGAAAGTGTTGTAGCCGCCCATACCAACAATAGCCGTCGCGTTCGCGAGATACGGCTCAATCTGCGGCGTAAACCGCAACACTTCGACATCGCGAAGATGTTCTGCGCGTTCGGTGAAATCAGCCGCTGCCGCAGCGGGCATGAACGGGCCAAGCACAATTAGCGCCGGGAACAGAGGGCGTTGCCGTGCTTCATAGGCACGCATGACCCAATCAACCATTTCAACGCCATCGCCGCCGCCGCCGGGCGTCACAAGGATGTAAGGCTCTTCTTCAAACGGCGCCGGTGCAGGCTGGTCTTCCGCCGACTTGGGCAAGCTGCGCCGCAGGTAGCCGGTGTAGCGAAGTTTGTCTGTGATCTTCGGCGACACATCCATGCCGTCGAGAGGGTTACAAATACCTTCAGGCCCATAGACCCAGATCTCGTCATAGAGATTTTCCAGCGCCGGATAGACGTTCTTGCGATCCCATTCTTCAGTGAGCGTCTCAGCGTCATCCATGACGTCACGCAAGCCGAGAACGAGGCGTGTATCCGTTTTCTTCAAGGCCTCCAGAGTGCCGAGTACTTCACCGCGCAGGCCAGTCGGTTCCTTGTCGACAATAAAGATGTCCGGATCAAAAACTTCTGCTGTGTGCTCAATGATCGAGGAGCGGATCGCGAGGGTCTGATCGATATTGATATGCAAGGACAGAGGTGTGTATTCGCCGTTGCGCAGTTTGATGACACCGGGAATGCGGACGAAATCGACGCGGGAGCGGAATTCGAAGCTGCCGATGATCGGCGAGCCGGAGAGGATCAGGACAGACAGGGTGCTGAAGTCACCAACGAGGGATTGGGCAATTGCGCGGCAGCGGCGGAGATGTCCCAGCCCAAACGAGTCGTGGCTGTAAATCAGGATCTTCGGTGTCGTGGAACTCATACTGCCCCTGGAATTGTAATGCGGCCCCGCAGGCTTTATGTCTCATAAGGGCCGCGGTTGTCACGTCCAGATATCAGATCATCGGATGACTATCGACAGGAAGCGGTTCAAAGATTTAAAGATTAAGTGGCAGGGACCGATCAGGGTTGGCGCGTTAATTTATTGTTTTTTGGTGTATCAACACCAACGCGCCTGCCGTAATGTTGTGCCGGACCAAGTCGGATAAGCTGATGGAAAAAAGCCTTTTTAGCTTCATTTGGAAGTACAGCTCACGTCAGCAAATCTACATTCTCATGGTCACCGTGCTGACCTATCCCGTCATTTACATCCTTCTTGAACTGCCGAAACTGATCATCAACGACGCCGTTGAAGGGGACAATTTTCCGCGGACATTTTTCGGCTTCGACTTCGATCAGATCCCGTATCTGATCCTTTTGTGCTGCACATTTCTTTTCCTGGTCGTCGTTTCCAACGGTCTGAAATTCTACCTCAACGTCTACAAGGGACGGCTCGGCGAACGGATGTTGCGCCGTCTGCGCTTTGAACTGTTTCAGCGCGTCTTGCGGTTTCGGCTGCCGCATTTCCGAAAAGTGAGCTCCGGCGAAATCATCCCGATGATCACGTCAGAGGTGGAAGATGTAGGCGGTTTCGTCGGCGAAGCGTTTTCTCTGCCCGCCTATCAGGGCGGTATGCTGGTGGTCCAGCTCGGCTTCATTTTCATGCAGGACCCTTTGCTGGGCCTTGCAGCCGTCGCTTCCTATCCGGTTCAGGGCTATATCATTCCGATCTTGCAGCGGAAGGTTGCCCAGCTTTCCCGCAAGCGCGTGAAAAACATTCGGGTGATTGCCGACAAGGTGGGTGAAGGGATCACGGGCGTTGCGGAAATCCATGCCAACGATGCTTCCGCCTGGCACTCGGCAGATCTCTCCGATCGCCTCTACGAGAACTTCAAGATCCGGTACGAAATTTATAACCGGAAGTATTTCATTAAGTTTCTCAATAACTTCATGAACCAGCTGACGCCGTTCTTCTTCTACATGATCGGCGGGTATCTTGTGATCCAAGGCGACCTCAGCATGGGCGCTTTGCTCGCGGTGATCGCGGCCTACAAGGATCTCGCTGGCCCTTGGAAAGAGCTGCTCGCCTATTACCAGATGACGGTTGACGTTGGCATCAAGTATCAGACTGTTGTTGAGAACTTCGACCCGGTCGACATTCACGACACCGATCGGCTGACCAATGATGAAACCGTGGATCTGAAAGGCGATGTGAAGTTCGAAAACGTCACGTTCTCTGGCGGCGCGGCTGGCCAGGAGGTGACAGATGTTACCTTGAAGGTACCGGAGGGAACGGCTTGTGCGGTGATGGGGCCGGATGGCTCCGGGCGGGCCGAAGTTTTGCAGCTTGCTGCCGGATTGGTTTCTCCTTTGACGGGCAAGGTCTATATCGGAGACCACGACCTGGACAAGCTGACGGATTCCACACTTGGCCGGGAGATCGCCTATGTCGGCGGCGCGGTGCACGTATGGACCGGGACGATCCGCGAAAACCTCTATTACGGTCTTCGTCATCGGCCGTTGACGAAAGTCGAGCGCACGGGTGAGGAACTGAAGGTCTACAAACGCAGTCTGAGTGAGGCGGCAGAAACCAAAAATCCATCCTACGACCTTGCCGCGGACTGGCATGATCTCAAAAAGGCGGGTGTCACCGATATCGACGCGCTTGATTTGAAGGCACTGGAGCTGTTGGGCGCGGTCCAGCTGGATGCGGATATCTACCGTCTCGGTCTTCAGTCGCGTTTTGATCCGTCCATGAACGATACGTTCGCCGAACGCATCTTGAATGTCCGCAAGGAACTGGTCGCCCGGATTGCGGCCGACCCGACCCTCGCGGGCCTTGTGGAGTTGTGGGATCCGTCCACCTTCAACGCCAGCGCCAGCCTTGCTGACAACCTCTTCTTCGCCGTGCCGTCCGATGCGGAAATCACGATGGATCAGGTGCCGGATTTGCCGGTTGTGAAAAGCTTCCTGTCGAGCAATGGATTCGACAAAAAGCTACAGGATATCGGGGTCCAGATTGCAGAAACCATGCTGGAGCTCTTCTCTAACGTTTCGGGCAGCAGTGGCCTGCTTGGGTCCTATTCCTTCATCACGCAGGAAGAATTGCCCGAGTTCGAGCGCATGGTGCGCATTGCCCGGTCAGGACAAACCCGTCCCGGCCTCTCGGAAAACGACAAGTCACGCCTCACGGGCCTCGCGTTCAAACTGGTCCCAGCCCGGCACCGCTTGGGCGTGATGACGGATGAACTCAAGGCCGAAATTATTGCAGCCCGCGCAAAGTTCCTGGAGACCGTCGTCAAGGACAACGATGAGTTCCTGGCCTTCGATCCGGAGGTCTATCTGCCGCCGCTGACGATTGAAGACAATCTTCTCTTCGGCCGTCCGCGTGTCGATCGGCGCGACGCGCGCCGGCGCATCGACGCCGTTATCCGCTCAATTGTGGAAGAGACCGGCCTGCGCCAACCGATCATCTTTGCTGGCTTTGGGTTCCATGTCGGCGTCTCAGGGTCGCGGTTGTCCGCGGGCCAGCGCCGGCGGATTGCGCTTGTCCGCGGCCTTCTGAAAAACGCGCCGACAACCATTCTCGATGATGTCGCGACCGGTATGACGGAGGAAGACAAGGCCTTGCGCGAAAACCTCAGGAGCATATTGTCCGGAAGGACGCTTCTGTTCGGGACTTCCAACGCAGATATCGCCGCTGAATTCGAGCATCGCTACACCCTGGATCAGGGGCGGCTGTCGGAGAGTGAAACATAATAATAAGCCGAACAGGCAGTCATTCGGCTGAACAGGCCGGTACCAAGGGGAATAACACGAAAAGAGCCGCTCAACCGGCTCATGGAGACAAATGTGACGCTGGAAACCGAAGTCGAAGCACTGCGAAAAGTGCCTTTGTTTCACGGCATTGATGACACGAAACTGCGTTTGCTGGCATTCATCAGCGACCGAACCGAGTTTCAAACCGGTGAGCGCCTCTGCACACAAGGTGAGGAGGGCGACAGCGCCTTTATCATCTTGTCCGGAGACGCGGACGTTCTCGTCAACACACCTGCGGGGGAGAAAAAAGTGGCCCAGGTGTCGGAGAACTCGATCGTCGGCGAGATCGCCATTCTCTGCGATGTTCCGAGGACGGCAACCCTGGTTGCCGCCAACAGCATGGACGTCCTGATGGTATCCAAAGACGATTTCTTAAAGCTTTTGAATGAGTTTCCGGATATTTCTCTTGAGGTGATGCGGACCCTGGCGATGCGTCTGGAACGGACGACCCGGGATCTGGCTGAAGCCCGCCAAGGAAACAGCGGCGGGTAGGGAGTAGCAGGTTGGCAGAGAATTTTTCGCTTCGTTGTTGGGGAGTCCGCGGGTCCACACCGACACCCGGCCAAAAAACTCTGCGCTATGGCGGTGAAACTTCCTGCTTTGAATTGCGGGCGGGAGATGCGCTGGTTCTGATTGATTGCGGCTCCGGCGCCCGAAACCTCGGGATGGATCTCTGTTCTGCCGGCTCCAGATCCTTCGATCTCCTGTTTACGCACACGCATTTGGATCACATCTGCGGTTTGCCATTCTTCAAGCCCGCTTATGATCCGAATTTTTCTGTCACCGCCTGGGCCGGTCACTTCCAGGACGACACATGCCTGATGGATATCGTCAGCCGCATTATGTCGCCGCCGATCTTCCCCGTGGCTGCCAAGACCTTGAAAGCCGTGGAGTTCAAGACGTTCCGAGCAGGGGATGTGTTGCCGCGCCGTGATGAACTTGTGATCCGGACAATCCGCTTGAATCATCCTGGTGGAGCCTGCGGCTATCGGTTTGATTTCAAAGGCAAGTCCATTTGCATCATCACGGATCATGAGCACGGAGATCCGGACGTTGACGCGGCGTTGCCTGCCTTCGTCGAAGGCGCGGATGTCATGATCTACGATGCGATGTACACCGATGCGGAGTATGAGAAGTTCAAGGGATGGGGCCATTCGACCTGGCAAAAGGCCGTGGAACTGGCAAAAATTGCGAAGGTTAAAACACCGGTCCTCTTCCATCATGATCCAACCCGCTCCGACGAAGATCTTGATGAAATCGGCCTTGCGGCAAAAGCGGCCCATCCGGGCACGCTTGTTGCCAGTGAGGGCATGATCCTGGCGCCCTAAAATCAGGTGTTCTGATTGTTCGTGTCCGAATAAAAAAATGGCGGCCGAAAAGGCCGCCAACTTCTCAATATGATTTGCAAGTAAGTGATCCGTACTTTTCAGATTTCGTGCCTGTGGGAGCACGAGTGAAATCCGGGACCACGAAACCTCGGGAAATGCCCCTTCAACAGCTACATGATCAACGAGATCATCTTCAATTTATACAACTGTAGATGTGACGGCATGACCCAAATGGGCTATGCAATAGAAAAAGTGTCATTGATAATATCGCTGCAGTCATTTGGGGAATGAGGGGTTGAGCGGCAGGTGTCTGTCACGGTAGAGCAGTTCGCGGAGTTGTCTAATCTGGTCATCGCCGCCGCGATGGAGCCGGGGCGCTGGCAAGACGTTGCAGATGCCTTGGGCCGGGCAGTGGGGCCACAAGTCTGCACCCAGATCATCGGCTATGACACCCACACCAATTCGGCTCCTTTGGCCGTGGCTTCCGGCTATGATCCGGATATCTTGAAGCTCTATCAGGAGCATTATCACCTTCAAAACCCATATGCCGTCCGTTTTGAGGACATGCGCGTAGGTGACGTGGTTCCAGCCGCCATGCTTTGCAATCCGAACGACATGATTCGGACCGCGTTCTATTCAGACCTCCTGCGTCCGATGGAGGATATTTACTGCGGTGGCGGTACTCTTCTCTTCCGCGAAAAAGGACGGGTGTTTGTGTTCGGCGGCAACATGCGCGCAAAGGATCAGGATCGTTATGAGGACACCTGGTTGTCCTTGTGCGCCAATATTGCACCGGTGATGCGTCAGTCCTTGGAGGTCAACCGCATGATCGCGGGACTGTCGTTTGAAAACTGGGCCTTGAGCCAGCACAATCTTGGATCTCAGACCGCACTTGTCCTCATTGATCCGAATTACCGGATCCATTATGCGAGCGCCGAAGCTGAACGCATGCTCCAGGCGGGCGATGTAATGAAAACTAGTTTGTCTGGCAAATTGCAGTTTGCATGTGAAGAGGTGCATCACGCCATTACCCATCAAACGGGATCGCAAACAGCCCGCTGTGGTTCGGTTGTGCGAAGTTTGGCGTTTGAAACGGATCGGGGGCAACGCTGGACTTGCCGGAGCGTCGGTGTGGACCTCAGCAAACTTGATTGGTCGCCCTTTGGCAAAGTCTTCAATCAGCAAGGCCCGGCTCTTCTGATCGCTCTTAAACCGGATACCTGCCGCCTGGACGTCAACAAGATGATCCAGAGCGCGCTCGGATTGAGTGAGATGGAAGCCGACACGGCGCTTTATCTGGCCGAAGGGATGACAGCTGCGGAAATTGCGGAAAGCCGCGAAGTGAGCATCCACACCGTCCGGAATCAGATCAAGGCGGCGTTATCCAAATGCGGGTGCCGCCGCCAGGCCGACCTCGTTATTGCGGTTGACCGGCTCCGGACAACGGGCGCCCACACTGCACCCCTGTCGCCGATCACATAAGCTCACATTCCAGCGGTCACTGCTTGCCATCCTGACTGTCAGCGGCAACATTCAGGCCAGATACAATCGGACCGCTTATGGCAAGACTTAGAGAAACGATCAGATATATCCTGCGCGGCGGGCCGCCCATCGATGGCCTGCCTGATCGGGTGCAAGCAGAAATCCGTGCCCGCGAGGCCGCATCTGAGCGGCTGATCGGCTGGGTTCAGCTGGCTTTGGTGCTGTTTTTTGCGTCGCTCTACATGCTTGCACCGAGAGCTGAAGGTTCGGCCGGTTTTAACTTTGTCCCGATCGCTCTCGGAGCCTACTTCCTGTTCACCGTCACCCGCCTGGCGCTTTCCTACCGGTTCGAGCTGCCCGAGTGGTTTTTGCTGATCTCGATTTGCGTCGACATGGCGCTTCTAGTTGGTCTGATTTTTTCCTTCCATATCCAATACGACCAGCATCCGACCTTTTATCTGAAAACCCCAACCTTGATGTACGTGTTCCTGTTCATCGGCTTGCGGGCACTGCGGTTCGATCCGAGATTTGTTTTGACGACGGGCCTGGTGGCCGTTGTCGGTTGGATCGGGCTCGTGGCCTATGCGATCTTCTCCGATATGGGCGGGATGCGGGTCACCCGAAACTATGTTGAATACCTCACCGGGAACAGCATTTTGCTCGGGGCCGAGCTCGACAAGACCATGGTCATCCTGGCGGTGACAGTGCTGCTCTCCGCGGCGCTTTATCGTGGAAGGTCGATGTTGTTTGAGGCGACACGGGATCACAGCGCAGCCATGGATCTCAAACGCTTCTTTTCCCCGGAAGTGGCGTCCTCCATTACGGAAGCCCATCAGGCGCTGGAAGCGGGCGAGGGAAGCTTGCGCGAGGCGGCGATCCTCTATGCCGATATCCGCTCCTTTACGTCGACATCGGCAGTTCTGCCGCCTGAGACGGTGCTGGCGGTTTTGGCCGAGTATCAGAACCTTGCGGTTGAGGTGATCACCCGGGAGGGCGGGCAGGTCGACAAGTTTTTGGGTGATGGCATTCTGGCGACCTTTGGCGCCGTCTCACCGTCTGAAACCTATGCAGCCGACGCTTTGCGCGCAGCGCAGGCGCTTGTGGCGGCGGTCACTGAGGCCCAAGACCGGTTCAAGGCAGCGGGCTGGCCGTCCGATCTTCGAGTTGGCACGGCCGTGGCTGCCGGTCCGGTCACCGTTGGCGTTATCGGGTCGAAAAACAGGTTGGAATTCACTGTGATCGGCGATGCCGTGAATCGGGCCGCCAAGCTGGAAGACGCCAACAAGGCCCAGCAAAGCAGCGCCTTGACCGACTGTGTGTCGCTGGATCTTGCGCGGGCGCAAGGCTATGCTGGGGATGCCGTCGACATTCGTCCATCCAGTAACGTCGGCGGCGTATCCGGCCCGGTCGATCTTGCCGTGCTGGCAAGATAACCCGAAGTTCTGCTACCGGCTTGGCGCTGCTTCCCCAGTCTTTGAGCGCAAATCCGCTTGACGGACCGTTGAAACTCAGACACTTTGCCTTCCAAATTGACGTTTTCGTCAATCAAAGTAATTAAATCTGTTGAAAATCAATAGATTAAAGAATTGGAGGGCTTTGATGAAGCTGGATCAGTCTATGGCAGCGGTCGTCACCGGCGGCGCATCCGGTCTTGGCGCAGCCACTGCGCGCATGTTGGCAGCAGAGGGCGTGAAGGTCACCTTGTTCGACCGTAACGGGGAACAGGGCGCACAGGTTGCGAAGGAAATCGGTGGTGTTTTCGCCGATGTCGACGTGACCGACCAGGCAAGCGTTGAAGCCGGATTCGATGCTGCCCGCGCCGCGCATGGCCAGGAGCGTATTCTGGTCAATTGCGCCGGGATCGCACCGGTTGGCAAGACAACATCGCGCGGCGAACCGCACCCGATGGACATGTTTGAAAAAGTCATCTCGGTCAACCTGATCGGCTCTTTCCGGTGTATCGCACTGGCGTCGACTGGTATGTCCTCGCTGGACCCGGTGACTGCTGATGGTGGACGCGGTGTTATCGTCTCCACGGCCTCTGTCGCAGCTTTTGATGGCCAGATCGGCCAGGTGGCTTATGCAGCGTCCAAAGCCGGAGTTGCCGGAATGACGTTGCCGGTCGCCCGGGATCTGTCCAAGCTGGGCATCCGGGTCATGACCATCGCGCCGGGCATCTTTGAAACGCCGATGCTGCTTGGGTTGTCTCAGGACGTTCAGGATTCGCTTGGCCAACAAGTGCCGTTTCCGTCCCGTTTGGGCCGGGCGACGGAATATGCGCAGCTGGTCAAATCGATCTGCGAAAACGACATGCTGAACGGTGAGACCATCCGTCTGGATGGTGCCATCCGCATGGCGCCGCGATAAGCGGTCTGCCAAGCAAGATAAGCGAGAGGTCACAGCTCTGAACGACCGAGCTGTGACGATCTCAAGAGGTGCAGGGCCGTTGCCGCTGGCCAAGTGCCACCGCAGCCCCGGTATGTTAGATCTGGCGCACCTTTTTGGAGAGTGCGCCGAAGAACCTGGCGAAGGCCGCGGGAACGTGGCCTCCAAATCTGGCCTGAAAGGTCTGAGAGTTCACCAGTTGGGGAACGAGATCACGGCGGATCTGTCCGTCTTCGAGAAACCCATCGGCCCGCAAGGCCGAGTAGGTTTCCGGTGAAAACGCTCGCGGCACCGATGGTCCGAGCATGTGCCGGTCAAGTTCACTCTGCATAGCTGACCACCTCGAACTCGATGCCATCATCATCATCGAAGTAAAACCGGCGGCCAGGCTCATAATCGGCGTGGTTCTTGGTTTCGTAGCCCCCCGCCGTGATCAGGGCTTCGGTGGCATCCAGATCGTCGACTACGACCGCGATGTGATTGAGCCCGCCACGGATGCCGTAGGTTTCGCCCGGCATGGCAGCTGTTTCCTTCGGCGGGTTGTAAGCTGCGATGTAACTGGTCTCATTGCCGATGTGGTAGGTGATGCCACCTCCCAGGCTATCGCCCTTCCAGCGAACCTCCCAACCGAACCAGTCCTTGAGCCGCCTTGCGGTGGCTTCCGGGTCACTCACGGTGACATTCACGTGTTCCAGAAATGCGCCTGACATGGTGTGTCCTTTCACGTTGACTTGTGATGGACACCAGAGATAATTCCTTAAGTTAAGTTGAGGTCAAGAGGAAAAAGTCAATTTTTTGGAGAGGCTTGTGAAAGGCACAGATACGCTGTCCATCGGGGAGCTGGCAGAGCGGACCGGATTGGCAGTGTCCGCAATCCGGTTTTATGAAACCAAGGGCCTGGTCGCGCCGGTCCGGACCGAGAGCGGGCAACGCCGGTTTATGCGGGCCGATATCCGGCGGTTGTCCTTTGTACTGGTGGCGCAGGAGTTCGGGTTTTCGATTTCCGAGATCGCGGCGCAGATGGAGAAACTGCCGGACAACCGGGCACCGACCAAGGCCGACTGGACCCGGATCAGCCGGGACTTTCGAAAACACCTTGATGCCAGGATCGAGGGGCTAACCGCTTTGCGGGACAAGCTGGACGGCTGCATCGGCTGCGGCTGCCTGTCGATGAAAAAATGCCAGCTCTATAATGCCGGCGACGCTGCCAACCGCCACGGCCGCGGACCGCGCTATCTCATGGGAGACCGTCCGGACTTGCCGGAGGAGCTCTGAGCTCTTGCATGCCTTCTTGCACATGGCTTCGTTTGTCGTGGCTAGCTGTCCCGGACTTGATCCGGGACCTGCCGTGGGCCAGAGGGGTGGCCCCGGCGCTGAGGCCGGGGCGGTGAGGGGAGCGGTTACCGGTTGTCGAGCTGAGACCTGACACGTTTGAGGCCAAGGTTCGTGATCCGGTAGGGGCCGCTGTTTTTCGAAGAGATCAGACGCCGGTACTTCAGCTTCTGGAAAAGCTGCTGCGAGCAGCCGCCCCAGAACCAGCCATCGCGTGTGATCGTCTCGTATTTCAGAATACGGCCGTCCTCGTCCTTCTCGGCAAGGATATAGCCGCCCTGAGCCAGCAGGTGCAGCACCCGCTGTTCGGCTTTGGAAATGTCCATTGATTTTGATTTTCAGTCTTTGAGCAAAAGAAACCTGTCACCGCAGCAAACGCATGCGGTGTGGTGCTTTTGTTGTCCCGGCTGGTTGGGAGCCTTCTGGTGAAAGTCGAAGGTCCTGAAACGAGCCGGGTTTACCGGGACTCGCGAGTTCCGCGCATAAAACCTCTCAAAGATTGCACGCTGTCGATATCACGATGACTATGCTGCAACAAGAGACTGAAAGAGACTGGCGGTCAGATGCCTGTCGTGTGTTGCAATCCTGCAAGCGAGCATATTGCTCAGCTGCGTTCCGCCGGCCAGTAGCCGCTCTTTTCATCGCGCTCAACTGCGATCGCCTCAACCTCGTCCGAACCGCAGCGCGAACACTTGAGGGATTTGGTGAGCGAGGAGAGTGTGTCTTCCAGCGCGTAGTTGGTCAGTTTCAGATAGCGAAACCGGGCGCAATGCGCGCACACGATGCCAAGCCGCCGATCGCTGGTTTCCAGCATCTCGATCGTTTCATCTGTTTTGGCTTTGGCGGGGCTTGAGGTCATTCAGTCAGATGTGTCCAATAGCTGCCGGAGGATTTAAGTGGTCCGGGCGTGATAGCGTGAGAGGTTACGTAACGGCTTTTCTTCGATTGTAAAGCTTTGCCGGCCATTTGGCCCAAACCACTACCGAACCGGAAAAGTCCAGCTGCGACGCAATTGCGCTCGCTTTTTGGCCGCTGCGCAGCTAAGACAGCGCCATGATGACGCTTTCTGACACATGGATCGATCTGTTCACGCTTTCCGGGCTTTTGAACCCGTTTGCGCTGTTGATCGGCATTTATCTTGGCTGGCGCGCCGATCAGCCGGTGAAGCTGTGGATCGCCGGGTTTGCGGCTGCTGCCCTGTCGCTGATGCTTGAGACTGCGGTGGGTTTGTTGCAATTGCCGCAACCGATCTCCCAGGATGCGGGTGCCCTTGCGATGTTCCCTTTCCGGTTCATAGGCGGTGCGGCAGCAGGTGCGGTTGCCTATTGGCTCAACCGCCGGCGTCGGCAAGCCGGATAAGTCCGGGCGACAGGTCCCGGCTCAGGGCCGGGGCGGCGGAGATCGTTACTCTCAGCTTTTGGAGTAGGGTGCGCCCGTGCGCCCGACTCCCACTTGGCGCCGCCCCGGACTTGATCCGGGGCCATTGCAGAGTAGGCTCGACTTCTGACGGAACGGTATGCCGTGCTGTCTTGTGAGACAGACCTCATTTGGTGGCGCTGACTTCGGGTATGGTGGCCTGTGTCACTGATGTGGCTTGAAGCGTATAGTTTGCCGTTGCCAGGTGTGTCTTGGCCCGTTCGCGCCGCAACACGCCTGTCACCCAGACAGGGTCAGCATTCACATCCAAACCGTCTGGAAATTGCACGGAAATCACCTGATCCGGCAGGGGCGGCGGCGGATGTGTGCAATCCTGGCGGAGGGGCGGAATGAGCAGAAACTCCTTCACATCCTTGAACTGAAACTCCAGTGGATGCGCAAATCCGGCAATGCGAACGGTTTTCCCGTCAAGGTCAGCCGATCCGGGCGCGCATTTTTCGTACTGGCGTGAGAGCAGTCGGGCAGAGGCCGCTTGCTGCGTGCATTTCTGCTGAGTCAGATAGTTTTCCAGCAATGCGCTGCAGGACGATGGCCGGTCTGCCCGCAGCTCACTCCATGTCACTGTCAAAGGTTCTGCCACGGCAGAGCCACCCCATAACCCAAGCAGAAGCGCTGCAGTCAGAAGACCGCGATTAATTCTCACCTTGCCCATGCGTGACCGTGAGCGGACTGAGATAATGCGGGTCTGTCAGGCCTTGTTTGCGCATGGCGATGCCAGTCAGACATTCCCGGATCACCCTATTTGCATTTAGTGCAGAGACGTAGGTCGGGTCCATCAAGGGAGCGAGCTCGACAAGCTCGAAGCCAACCACATTTGATTCTGCGCACAGCCGCCGAACGATCGGAAACACCTCGCGCGGCATCAGCCCACCGGGTTCCGGTGTACCGGTTCCGGGAACGAAGGCCGGATCCAGAGTGTCGATGTCGAAGGAGACAAAGATGTATTCCGGCCCGTCATTCGCCTCTTTGATCACGTCTTCCATGACGGCATCGAACCCACGGCGTTCGATTTCGGCCATTGTGTGATAGCGGAACCCGTTGTCCCGCATCCATTCGAAGGCTTTTTCATCCGGATAGTAGCCGCGCAGCGCGACCTGGATGAAGTTCTTGCCCTCAACAAGGCCCTCTTCGATCAACCTGTAAACAGGCATCCCGTGATTGATCAGATGACCGAACATGTATTTGCCGGCATCGTAATGGGCATCAAAGTGCACGACACCGACATTGCCCTTGCCATAAACATCTGTGAGCGCGGCAACGTCCGGATACATCAGCGAATGATCGCCGCCGATGATAAAGGGAATGACCCGGCTGCCGTCTTCATGTTGCACCTCAGCAGCCTGACGCACAAAAGACCGGACCGCATGGATGGTGCGCTCCGAGCTCATCATGTCATTTGGGGCATTGCCATAGTCGACGACCGTCATGTCTTGCAGGGGATCGACCATGACATGCATATGCGGCGTGCGTGCACCATAGGGAAGATAAAGCGAAGAATTCCGCACCGCATTGGGTCCACGGGAGGCCCCACGGGCACCGCTGCCCATGTCGGTGAAAGCGCCCATGATCGCCACGTCAACTTCACCTGCGGCGAGATCCTCCGGGGTGAAGGCGAGTGGTTGATGGAGGAATGTCGGGATCTGCATGAAGCCCTGACCGATGAACCGCTGCGGATCGACCAGCCCGGGTTCGCGGTTTTCTTTTAGGCCTTCGAAGCTCGGAAGAGGCGTACGCCAGACGTTGAAGCTTGGGTCTTCAGTGTCGAGCGGGATAACTGGCTGTTCTCCCTCGCGGATGGGAGCCTGCGTTCCCTCATACTCGTGACCGTAGAGTTGCGCCGAAACCGGCGCGGTCAATAGCGGTAAGATGACAAGGCTCGAGAGTAAAGACAGACCTCTTCCCATGGTACAGCACCTCCCAATTAGATAACGAAGCGTAACACGCTGAGAAAACAGCGCCAGTCGCTAAAAAGTCCAAGGTGCCGGCGGATCTGTCCTTCGACAGGTCCCTATCGCTGAGTGGCGAGAGAAAAGGTGCGCGCTTCGTTCAGATCTTCAGCCAGCTTTCAAAGAGAACGGCGTTGGGGCAATCCTTGAGCGGAGCTTTGGCCCCGTCTTCGTGATGCTCCAGCCAATGGCGGCACTTTTCGGTTTCCTGACAGCTCATGCAACGGCGGGCAGCCGTTTCCATGTCCACATCGGCTTGCACACCCTCTGGCAAGCCTTTCATCGCGCCAATGGTGTCCAGCATCCGGCCCATCAATTCGGCGCGTTCGTTCAATCGGTCCATCCAGTTCACAGGGAACTCCTCTGTCCTCTGGGCCTGGCAGCTTATGCCGCTTGGCAGGCCCGTGAAGTTTTTGGCGGGATCCCGTCCTGATCCGATCCATTCTGCAGGCGAGGATGGAGACATCTCGCAGTCCCCGCCTTGATCAGGGTCAACTCTCGCCAAGCTTTAAGAAAGCAGCCATACTCAGCGCGTTAGAGTCGGTGTGCTCAGACTGACCCTGGAGACGGTGTCATGGTGGAAACGGTCAGCGCACAGCCGCTGCCAGCAAATACGCAAGGTGGAACCGCCCCCCAGGCCCTGCAGCCCGGTACTGAACTGCGTGCCAAGGTGGAGGCCAATCTTCCGGGCGGTGTTGTCCGCTTGTCGTCCGACGCCAAATCGATCGATCTTCGCGTGCCGTCTCCCTTGCCGGTCGGAAGTAATGTGACACTCTCAGTTTCCGGTACCCGGCAACAGCCCGCTGTTGTTCTGACGCCCGACAGCAGTGCGGCCAAACCTGCAACGCCAACGCCGCCGCAAAACATAGGTCAATCGGCCGCGACCCAGCCCACAGCGGCAAGTCCGCAAACTCCGGCAACCCAACCGGCTGCATCTGCGCCACCGCCTCAGGCAAACACCCAGGGATCGCCCCAACCGCAACAACCGGCGCAGCAAACTGGCCAGCAGTTGCCGCAACAAGCGCCTCCACCAACCGGGCAGCCGGCAGGACAACCGCAGCCCAGTCAGCAGCCAGCCGGGCAGCCGACCTTGCCGCGGCCCGCACCTGTTTTAGCTCAGTTTCTTCAGGCAACCGGCGTGCTGCCGCAACCCGCCCAACCGGGCGGTGCTGTTCAGCCCCAACTTCCCGGCCAGATCCTGACCCAGCCTGCCGCACCGGGCCAACCCGCTGTACCAAATCAGGCCCAGGTTTCCGGGCAATTGCCAGCAGGTACGGTTCCCCCCCAACCCGCACCCCCTTCAGGCAGCGGCCAAGCTCCTCTGCCGGCACAAGGGGCAGGGACCGGTGGCCCGGTTGCCGGTGCGCCAATCATAAGCACAGCGCAGGGCACCGTCGTTCCGGCGCTGCCCTCCGGCGGTCCGGCGCCTGGAACGCCGGGCGCTCCAGTCAGCGCGCAATCCGGTCCGCAGACTACGGTCTCCGTGCCTTCCGGGACCGGTGGACAGATCCCTTCGCAAGGGGCCGGTGGACCACTGCCGGGAGGGTTGGTATCCGGAACGCAGGTCTCAGGTCAGCAAGTCTCTGGCCCGCAAGCGTCTGGTCCGCTGCAAGCTGGTGCGACTTCGCCAACGCAGGTGCCACCAGGAGGTTCGACGCTTGCCGCAGCACAGGCAGGCACCCCGTTGCCAGCCGCCGGCGGGGCTCCACTGCAATCGCCCGGCACGGGGCCGATACCGACCGCACCGGTGACACCGCAGACCGGGCAGCCGTTGCCTGCCGGTTTGCCAGCTGGAGCGCCAACCACTATAGGGGCGCCCGGCGTTCCCCCCACTTCGGGCCAGCCTGCTGCGAGTCAAGCGGTCCCGCAGACCGGAGCTTTTCCAACGTCTGTGACATTAGCATCAGGGCAAACGCTTCCGGCGCAAGGAGCTCCAGGAGCTGCAGCTGGAGCACAAGCAAGTGTCGCCCCACCAGTGTCAGCCTTACCCCCGCAAGGAGCGCCGAAGGGTGGGGTGATCTCTCAAACAGTATCAACTGCAGGGCAGGGGGGTGCTGTTGGAACCGGAGCCGTTCCACCTCCCGCCGCGGGTGGGCCGCAGGTTGCGGTGCAGTCGGGCGGGCAGGCTTTGCCTCAGCCTGCAGTCAATCAGACTGTCGTGACGGCGCGGCCAAGCTCCACGCCCGCAGCTGGGACACCGGCCCAGAGTGCGAATGTCCAAGCGGGCCCCTCTCCGCCGGTCAGCGCCAGTGCGCAATCACAGGCACAGGCTTATGTTTCCGCAAAACCTGGCATGGCAACGCCCGGTCAAACGGCTATTGCCTCTCAAGGGGGCGGTTCGGCAGCTTCAACGCCGGTCCAGCAGGCCGCGGCGGCCTTGCGCCAGCCTTTGGCGGAACAACAGGCCAGCCTCGGCAATCTTTTTGCTCAAATCGGGTCCTTGATGTCCGCGCAGGCAGCCGGAAAGGCCTCCGTTCCGGATGCGGTGCAAAAGGCCATGCAGCAGATTTTGGGACTGCGCCTGAACTCCGGACAACAGATAACCGGGCAGGCCTTGCAGCAGGCCGTCCGCTTGTCTGGTCAGGGCGGGGAGGGACGGTTGCCGTTGCCAGCAGGCGCGCAACAGTCTCCTGTGCCCGATCTTAAGACCGCTCTTTTGGTATTTCGCGGCTTGCTGCAAAGCCTCGGCGCGGAACCTGCTGTCCGGTTTCCAGCACGCCAGCCTGCCCCCGCCTCACGCTCATCTGGTCCCCAGGGCCAGGCCCCGCAAACCTCAAGTGGCTATTGGGCCGGGTCCGCGCCGCAAAATCTGCAGTCGCTGCTTCAGGAAACAGATGCTGCATTGGCGCGCATGCGTCTCACTCAATTGACCAACGCCGGTCTTGCAGGAGATGACGGCCCGCAGGCCGCAGCCGCCAAGCCCATGGACACCGTTCTGGAATTGCCGCTGGCGCTCGGTCAGGACACGGCGGTGATGCAAATGCAGATCGGTCGCGATGGCGGGGGCAACAGCGCAGACGAGAACGACGAACCGGCCTGGCGGCTGCGTTTTGCACTGGATCTGACAGCGACCGGTCCGCTCGAAGCGGCCGTGAGCCTTCGGGGCGGCGGGACTTACATCTCCCTTTGGGTGGACCGCAAGGAGACACTTGATCTCCTGTCCGGTCTTCAGGAAACGATGGAGGCGGCCTTCGCCGATGCCGGGCTGGATCTTCAGGAACTGCGTTTCATTCGCGGCCTTCCGCCAAAAACCGCTGCCAAGTATGGCGCCCTCATCAACCGCCAATCGTGAGAGTGCCCATGACCACGCCGACGAAACCCGAAAAAATCGCAGTTGCTCTGGAATATGAAGATGGCGGCGCGCCGGTTGTCAGCGCCAAGGGAACGGGCACGGCGGCCCAGCGGATCGAGGACATAGCCCGCGAGGCCGGGGTGCCGATCGAGCAGAACCCGATGATGGCCGAGGCGCTCTCGCAGATTGAAGTCGATCATGAAATCCCGATGGAGCTTTATCAGGCCGTCGCCGTTCTGATCGGCTTCATCATGCGCACCGGTCAGGCACAGCACCCCAAGGGACCGGGCGAGACAGAAACCTGATCGCGATGACGCAGCTTCTTTGGTCAAGCCGATGCCAATCTGCTCAGGAGAGAGGCAGCGACTGCCACCGTTCCCCGCTCCTTGTGCGAAAGCGCCAGCTTTGGGCAAGGAAAGCCTTGCAGTAAAACCAATTCCCGACTAGGCATCAGGGCTGCAAAAACCAGCGCTCCGGCTGTCGTGCCGTACCTTCCAAGCGAGCGCTTTTGACGAACACAGGATTGAACGCCCCATGACGATTGTCGACGTACGCACTCCCGACCCGAAGAAATTCATCAAGGGCGCGACCGGCGACTGGGAAATCGTGATCGGCATGGAAGTCCATGCCCAGGTCACCTCCGACGCCAAGCTCTTTTCCGGCGCCTCGACCGAATTCGGACAGGATCCGAACAACAATGTTTCGCTCGTCGATGCGGCGATGCCCGGCATGCTGCCGGTGATCAACGAGGAGTGCGTCCGCCAGGCGATCCGCACGGGCCTCGGCCTCAAGGCGGAGATCAACCTGAAATCCGTCTTCGACCGCAAGAACTATTTCTATCCGGATCTACCGCAGGGCTACCAGATCTCCCAGTTCAAGCAGCCGATCGTTGGCGAGGGCAAGATCCTTCTGGATATGCCGGACGAGCAGGTCGAGATCGGCGTGGAGCGCCTTCATCTGGAACAGGATGCCGGCAAGTCCTTGCACGATCAGCATCCGTCCATGTCGTTTGTGGACCTGAACCGGTCCGGTGTTGCCTTGATGGAAATCGTGTCCAAGCCGGATCTGCGCTCGGCCGATGAGGCAAAGGCGTATCTCACCAAGCTGCGCACCATCCTGCGCTACCTCGGCACCTGTGACGGCAACATGGATCAGGGCTCCATGCGCGCCGACGTCAACGTCTCCGTCCGCCGTCCGGGCGGCGAATTCGGAACGCGCTGCGAGATCAAGAACGTCAACTCCATCCGCTTTGTCGGCCAGGCGATTGAATACGAAGCCCGCCGCCAGATGGCGATCCTGGAAGATGGCGGCACCATTGATCAGGAAACTCGCCTGTTCGACAGCGTGAAGGGCGAGACCCGGTCCATGCGCTCCAAGGAAGAAGCGCACGACTACCGCTACTTCCCGGATCCGGATCTGCTGCCGCTGGAATTCACGCAGAGCTTTGTCGATGAACTGGCCGCTGACCTGCCCGAACTTCCGGACGACAAGAAGGCCCGGTTCGTCAAGGACTTCGGCCTGACAGCCTATGATGCGGACGTGCTGGTTGCTGAAAAAACCTCCGCTGCCTTCTTTGAAGAAGTCGCGAACGGCCGCGATGCGAAGCTTGCTGCCAACTGGGTGATCAACGAGCTGTTCGGCCGCCTGAACAAGGAAGGCAAAACGCTTGAAACCTCTCCGGTTTCCGCAGCTCAACTCGGCGGGATCATCGATCTGATCAAGGCGGGCACTATCTCCGGCAAGATCGCCAAGGACGTCTTTGAGATCGTCTGGACAGAGGGCGGTGACCCTGCTCAGATCGTTGAAGACCGCGGCATGAAGCAGGTGACAGACCTTGGTGCCATCGAGGCGATCGTCGACGAAATCATTGCCGCCAATCCGGACAAGGTCGAGCAGGCCAAAGACAAGCCGAACCTTGTCGGCTGGTTCGTCGGCCAGGTCATGAAAGCCTCAAAAGGCAAGGCCAACCCGCAAGCGGTGAATGATCTTTTGAAGCAGAAGATCGGCCTGGAATAAGGGTTTCGAGATTCAGTTGAAATCAAAGGGCTCCGGGTTTCCGGGGCCTTTTTTGTTTTTGGGTCAATCAACAGCTTACGCCTCAATTCTCCTCGAAATGCATTTGCGTCGGTCCAGTTGATTTCTTGGAAATCCGCGGAGGCGGATGGTCCTTTGCACCGTCGCTGTATTCAACCTGAAAGAATATAGTATGACGATAATCACTAAATTGTATGCAAAGTGATCACGTGTTGCCCAACAATTGGGCCAAACCTGTCAGCCCGATACCGAAACAGTAGCAGAAACGCTTAGTCCTGCGGGTGGCACAAGTATTGCCAAGCGAACCGTATCCAAACGGGGGCGCTTGATGACAATAAGATACGGCGAGCCGGACCTGGATCATGTTTGATCTCAGGTTTTTCGAAATTTATCGCAATCCAGAATATCTGCTGCTTTTGGGCGAAGGCGCAGCCATGAGCGCCGCGTTGACAATTGGCGGCGGCATGGCGGGCTTTCTGTTTGCGGCACTCCTAGCCGCAGTACGTCATTACAAGATCGCTTTTTTCGCCCAGATTGCCGCGGTCTATGTGGAGTTCATTCGCAACACGCCACTCATCGTACAGATGTTTTTTGTGGCCTTTGGATTGCCGCTGCTTCTTGGATATCAGTGGCCTTTCTGGGCCCATGCATTGCTCGCGTTGACGCTCAATTTCTCAGCCTATTTTGCGGAAATTTTGCGGGCCGGGCTTGCAGGTTTGGGGGCGGGGCAAGCGGAAGCTGCTGATGCCCTTGGGCTACCGAAATGGCTCGGTTATGTGAAAATCCTGTTCCCACAGGCGGTAGCGTCGATGTTCCCGTCGCTCAACAGCCAGTTCATCTTTTTGTTTCTGACAACCGGCGTGATCTCCGAAATCGGCGTGACCGATTTGACTTGGGCCGGGCTGTTCATCGACAGCCGTAGTTTTCGATCCTTTGAGGTCTTTTTCACCCTGACGATCATCTACATTCTGATGGCCTTGATGTTCAAAAGTCTGCTTGGGGTTCTCTACGCCCACCTGTTCAAATGGAAGGTGGTCAGATGAAGGACGCTTTTGTCGCCGTTTTTGGCAAACCTTTCGGGATCGTCCTGTTTCAGCTTTTGGAAGCGACCCAGTTTACGATCTATCTGTCCCTGATCGCCTTTGTCGGTGGTGGCCTCATCGGATTGGTGGTGACCGCCGCCCGGGTGTCGCCCTACAAGCTGATCGACCGGACTTTCATGGCCTATACGTGGCTCTTCCAGTCGGTTCCGCTCTTGATGCTCTTGTTCTTGCTGGGGCTCGGAGCCCCGCGGCTTTTTCAAATCCAGATCGATCCCTGGCTTGCCGCTGGCATAGCGTTGACGCTCTACACCAGCGCTTACTTGTCAGAGGTGTGGCGCGGGGCCATTACGGCTATTCCCGACGGCCAGCGGGAAGGAGGAAAGGCGCTCGGTCTGACGCTTTTCCAGATCATGCTTTTGATCATCCTGCCGCAAGCCTTCCGTCTGGCAATCGCCCCCACCGTCGGGTTCATGGTCCAGATTATCAAGGGAACGTCGCTCGCCTATATCATCGGGTTCCACGATCTGATGACCATTGGCAAGCGTTGGGCGAACTCTCCGGTGCCCGGCACTCAACCATTCATCATCTATCCGATGATGGCGATGATCTACTTCTCTCTCTGTTTTCCGTTGTCCTTGTGGGCCCGGCGTCTTGAAAAGCGCCTTGGGTCCGCATCGTCCAAAGGTGGGGCAACCGCTGCTGCCTAAAGCCTCCCAAATTACCTCCAAACCAGGGAACTCAAACATGTTCAAGAAACTTGCAGGAGCGGCTGGAATAGCCATCACAGCCCTGACACTGGCAATTTCACCAGCGTCTGCCGAATTGAAGGACATTCTGGAAGCGGGAACAGTTAAAATCGCCATTCCTGAAAACTTTCCGCCTTTCGGTTCGCTCGGCGCGGAAGGTGAATATGTCGGCTATGATGTTGATGTCGCAAAGATGATCGCAGAAGACCTCGGCGTTGAACTGGAACTGGTTCCAGTGACTTCAAAACAACGCATTCCGTTCCTGGAGACCGATCGGGTGGATCTTGTCATCTCCACTCTGGGCGCAAACCCTGAACGCGCCAAATCCATCTGGTTTTCTCATGCCTACGCTCCCTTCTTTTCGGGTGCCTTTGCAAAGCCGGATGTCAGCGTGACAACCATTTCTGATTTTGCCGGCAAGAAAATCGCGGTGACCGGCGGGACGCTCGAAGATCTCGCGATCACTGAGGACGCTCCGGAAGGGGCGGAGATCATCCGTTTTGGTGACAACGCCGCCACGATCGCAGCATACGTTTCCGGTCAGGCAGATGTCATTGTCACCGGTAACATGGTTGCTCTCGGCATTTCCAATGACAATCCGGATTTCGACCTCGAAACCAAATTCGTGATCGCGAACTCTCCGTCGTTCATCGGCGTGAAAACAGGCAACATCGACCTCTTGCAGTGGGTCAATGTGTTTGTTCTGCACAAGAAGCTGAACGGCAAATTGAACGAACTGTCTGAAACATGGCTGAAAACTCCCCTGCCGCCGCTCCCGGCGCTGTAATTTCACGCCTGCCATCAAAGAAACGCGCGTTGCAAAGCGCGCGTTTTCCTTTGGTAAACTGCTCGGCGTTCAATTTCGTCTAGTCGGTAGCCGGCAACCGTGTTTCCAGTCCGTACTTTTTCGAGGTCGCGTTGAATTTCAGCGTGACCGCAGCACCAAGGTCGATGCCCATTTGATCGGCGAGCAGATCCAGGGCAATGATTGCGTCGGCCATTTCATTGGCGACATCCTGAAGATCTGCAGTGGAGCCCTTGATGCCGCGGGTTCCTCGCAAGTATTTCTTCAAGGCTTCCGCGACTTCCCCGAATTCCCCGGCAACTTCCAGCCCGCGAAACGCAATGTCGGCCTGATCATTGCCGGGCCACTCTTTCTGGCGGGTAATGTTGGCCTCGCGCAGATCGGAAAATTTCATGGGTTTGGCTCCAAGTTTGCGGGGAAGTGGATACAAAAAACGGCAGCGCACCCCCCTTCGCAAGGCTTAAGCGACTTGTCAATTTGCCGGATTTGGGAATCGGGCTACCTAAGCCGCAGGTCTTTTTTCGAACTGCCAGCGATACCCATGATTAGAATTAAAAAAGCCACGCATGGCCACTTGGCCGATATTGTTGCCATCATCAATGCAGGGGCCACCAGTGTACGGAAAGGCAAGGAGTTCGGCAGCTTTGAGGAGTATCGACCGGCGTTCGAGACCATGCTGGCGGCTCCCGAAATGGACATCTATGTCGCGCTGGACGCGGCAGGCGAGGTGATTGGCACCTACCAGATCCATTTTCTGAAAGGTCTTGCGTTTCAGGGCCGGCCGCGGGTGGAATTGGAGAGCGTCCATGTGCGCGCGGATCAGCGGGGCTCCGGCGTTGGCAAGCTCATGATGGCCCATGCCGAGAAGCTTGCTGTCGAGGCTGGGGCGTGTCTGGTGCAACTGACGTCCAACAAGGAACGCGAGGGCTCCCATCACTTCTACAAGCGTCTCGGCTATGACCAGAGCCATTTGGGCTACAAGAAGATGCTCGTCTGACCGGCTCTTCAAAAGGAAATGCCCGCCGCTCTGTCCAAAAATGCGCCACACATTAAAAGCGGACAGAGCAAGCGGGCTGTGGCCAAACCTTCAAGCTTGGCAAAGCGATAAGCGTCTTACTTCACGCGGCTCCAGGTCTCGCCTTTACAGATGAGGCCGCCCATGACGCAGCCTTCCAGCTTCAGCTTGTTGGCTGACGTCAGTTTGATGAAACCGGTATAGGTCTTGCCGTCTTCCGCGTTATAGACTTTGCCCTTCCACTGACCATCCGTACCGGTCGGCTTCATGGATTGAACAATCTGAACGCCAAGCAGCGGGCGGCTCCGTTTGGAAGCGTCGGGGTTTTGCGTGTCGTTGCGGGGATCGCGCAGCCAGATGAGCTTGCCGCACAGCGCGCCACCGCAAGAGCTGATGCGGATTTTTGACGCCCCGTTCGGGCGTTCCCAATCGCCCTTGGCATCGGCGGCAGAAGACGATGCGGTCGTGGCGGCGAGCAGTCCGACAGCAACAAGTGCAGCCGCGGCGTTGAATTTCAACATATGTTCCTCCCAAAGCGGAATAGCTTCCGTTTACGAAAAGGGAATGTATCGCGGTGTTTCCAGGTTGCATACCCGTAACGTAACGTCATATACGCGACTTTTTGCAGTGCTGCGTACACGAGCACGCAATATTTCGCCCCAAGTAGCCGAGTGAAAGGTCATTGACTGCTGCGGAAGAGCCCTGCTGATCTCAGAACTGGCTAATTTTAGCAGGATTGAAAACCGGGTGCGGGGACAATGTAATAGGGTATCAATCGTCATCCGTAATTTGGGCAAGCAGCTTGTACATTCGAAATGTCGTCGGTCTTGTGGTCATGGGCCTGACCCTCTTTGGGGCCAGCACAAAACCCTTGCATGCCGCCCCAATCCGAGCGGCCACCGACGAATGGCCGCCGTTTCGCATTTTAACCGACGAGGGTTTTACCGGGCTGGACCTTGATCTTATCCACGAGGTCGGGAAACGGATTGGAACAGAGATTGACGTGGTGAGAATGCCGTGGGGGCGGGGGCTGGCGTCCATGCAAACCGGGGCGGTCGATGTCATGACCGGCTTGGCCTACCGCAAGGAGCGGGCCGAATACATCGCTTACACGGACACACCCTATTATGCGTGCGAGACCGCCTTTTATACGCCCGCATCACGCCCGGTCAGCATCACTTCTTATGAGGACTTGCGCGAGCATACCGTTGGGTTCGTCCTGCATTCCGCCTATTTCGAACAGTTTGATCAGGACACAACGCTCGACAAGCTGGGTGTTGCGGCCGAAAACATTCTCATAGATATGACCAAGCGCGGACGCCTGGATGTGATGATCGGCACCGACTGCCAGGTTGACTATTACCTCAAGACCCAAGGGCTTGGAGACCGGATCGTCAAAACCGAGTACCGCCCGGGCAATACGGTCAATCTGTTTCTCGGCGTTTCCCGGCAATCTGAGTGGGCCGAGCGGGTGGATGAGCTCAATACCATTGTGAAAGACCTGGTCGATGACGGCATCGTCGATGCGTTTGCCCGCCGGTACTACGACAATCCGTCCTAAGTCCTCCCACTGATCACCATCACGACCTGATCCAATAGGGGCTTTTCCAGCGTGTGGGGCAATCCCTATACGCCTTTAAGACAGCTCTCTTCACGGCTTGTGTTTTTCCTGTTCTTGGCTGAAAAAAATGCTCAATCGATCTTTTGGTGAATCCAATATGAATCCATCCTGTCAAATTTTGCGATAATGTTATTGAAAACACACAGCAATTCGTAACGCTATGGTTGTCATCCGGTAAATTTCAGACTTACTTAAATTATTGTTCGGATTTCATTAAATCTGTTTTTTAACTGCCTCTTTAAGCGCTCCTGATGAAGTAACCCTCATGAAACGGCGGGAAAAGCTTCAGATAAGCTTTCGTTTCTAGGGAAGTCTTGTAGACAAAAAGGGGAGAGCGTTATGGCTCGCTATGAAATACATTCCGACGACATGGCCATCATGGGCGAAAAGCCGATGACAGCTGACATTCTGTTCCAGATGGGCCTGGACAGCGCCTGTGGCCGTCACGGCACGACAGACCTCGTGACAGCGCACAAGTGGTTCAACATTGCGGCTTTGAAGGGCAATCAGGAAGCCGTGCGCTATCGCAAGGAAATCTCCGGTGAAATGAGTTCCTCCGAGATCGCAGAAGCGCAACGCTCTGCGCGCGAATGGCTGTCGATGCATTGATTGCGTGCAAGGCTGCCGGCCAAACGGCACCTTCATCCAACGGTCTATCCTGACGCGGCGCAGATTGAATCGCCGCGTCACCACTTTCCAGCAGTTAATGAACTGCAGCCAGTCCATGGTCATCCCAGAGAGTTTCGGGGATCAGCGGACCGAGGGCAAATTGAAAGTCCAACACCCGATCGCCCGCCTCATTCAACAGGCAGCGGTAGGCGAGTTCATACCAGTCTCCCTGGCTGCGCACAGCGCCCGCCGGAGCGTAGAGTTCCATGCCGCGTTGAGCCGGCGTCTTAAGGGCATAGGGCACCAGCCGGTCTGGCCGAAGTCCTTGCGAATGCACCCCTACTTGCTCCATCGCTTCCAGAGCGCAGAGTTGTTCTCTTCTATCAAGGCCTGTCACCGTCTCTAGGGCCGCTCGCGCCTGGGCCGAACGCGGGTCTTGTAAAACCAGAGCGCTCCGAAGCTGTTTGGCCGTGACCCAATTCTCCGCCGTCCGCCAATCGGATCTGGCCTGGAGTGGGGGCGTTTCTTCGATTGCCCGGACATCTTCTTGGGGTTTCATCAATACCCCTTCCTGGCTGGGCGCTTTCTTTCCGCCAGAAGGAAACAGGTGGGCTGTCAGGGCAGGCGCAGCCTTGGGCAAGAGAACCAACTCAACATCAACCGGTAAGGGCGTGCTGGAACGCTGCTGGTTCGCAGGCGGCAGGCTTGCGAGTATGACAAAGATTGCAAGATGAAGCCACAGTGCCACGACACTGGAAAAATGATCGGTAATCAGCCGATCGAGGACAGGGTGAGAAGACGTGGTTATGGTTGCAGGGTCCAAAAAATCAGAAGACCAATAAATAAGGTCTCCAATTGCGGCGTAGGTGAGGTCGGAGCTGCCGAAGGCCAAAAAAACCAAACAGTAACCCTATTTAAGGATGTGCAGGCTTATTCCCCTCACAGTTTGCCGCACTGGTTGACAGTACAAGAATGCAATTTATGAAGGGTGTGAAATTTTAAGACGCGCATAAGTAGCGCTGCTCAACGGCGGAGTGAGGTTGAGAATGCATCCTGAAGTCAATTTGATCAGATTTGCCTTCATTTATGTGAGTGTTTTGATCGGCACGTTTGTTTTGGGGGCGGCTGTTTTGATCGCCGCAGATATTGATATCTCCAGCGGGACTCAGTTTTTGCCTATAATTGCAGCGACCTTGGATGCCGGCCACTGGTATTTCAAGAAATATCAGTCACTTCCAGACAGTGGATTTGCCTGGTCAGCCGCCTTCAAGATGACCATCGTTGAGATCATCGTTTTCGTACCGGTTGCTTTCGTCGTCATCCTTCTCGCGACAGAGATTGATTTCTTCAGTGGGTTTTACATTGCGATTTTCCTTGGTGTCCTTGCGGTCGTGTTTCTGGTCTCTTTTCTGTTCAAGCGGTTTTTGTTCATGAGCGCCGCAAAGGGAGCGCAGAAGGCCTTTTTGAAACGGAACGCAAAAGCCAGCACAGTCGGATAGACACGTCGCCGTTAAAGACCGGACGCCTAATTTTTAATATTTTTTGTCCTCAGGCAATGAGAATAGAGGCTTGCAGGCGCGGCGCTCAATTCGTTTCCGTTGCAAGTGAAAACGGTCTAGGATGCGAAAAAGCGCTTTTGTTTCAAGCCTTCGGCATGGTCATCAGTTCATGACCCGGTGCCGGTTGAGGATCTGCTCATAAGTTCCATCAGCTTTGATTGCCTCAAGACCGCCCTTTAAAGACTGGATGAGCTCCGGGTCGCTGTCTTTGTTGATGGCCATGTAAAGACCGCCGCTGATATCGTCCAGCCGATAGATCCGATCAAACAAAGCCGGATCGATGTCTTCCAAATCGAGGTAGTACTGGAAAGCGGCTTCGTCGAAAGCGATGAGATCCAGCCGGCTGAGCGCCAGTTTCCGGATGTTCAAGACATCTTCACCCACGATATCGAGATTGGTGAAGTTCTGGCTCTTAAGATATTGGTAAATCACGTCTTCGACTGAAACGCCGATGCTGTAATCCTTTGCATCGGACAATGACTCGACCGCCAGATCCGTCCTGCTGGCCAGTTTGTAAAGGGACGTGTTGTAGGGTGCGATGACGCCGATCCAGTCAAAAAGATCTTCCCGTTCCGGGATCCGACCGATCGAAAAGATCACCGTGTTCTTGGTGTTCTGCGCGGTCAGATAGGCCCGCGCCCACGGTAAAAACAGGAATTCGGCGGTCAGTCCGGTTTGTGAAAGAACCGCCTGTACGACCTCACTCGAAAGTCCTTTGGCAAGGCCATTGTCCGAATAGTTGTAAGGCGGGAACTCCTCGGTAACGATCGTCATGTCCTGCGCCCGGACCGGGAGCGCAAAGCACATGAGGATCAAGGTCGCGCGCAGAAGGCGCGCCCAAGAGGAAGGATACGCAGAAACCATGGATCAATACCGCCGCAATTCTTGAACGCCTGCAAGCTGTGAAATCTGTCAGGAACCGCGGTTTTGGTATCGGGTTGGCACTTTGCGTCCCGGGACAATTCATGGGCAATCGAACCTGCGCGCGGCCAAAACCCCAAAATATCTTGAAACAAACAGGCGTGTCCTGGCGAAGTTGACCGCCTGAAATCAATCTCCCGGATCCGGCACTTCTAAGTTACCGTTGCAAGACTTTCGGGACTGGCGGTCAAACAGGCAGGAACCGCACCGTGTGTGCCGGGGGAAGACAGAACCGGCGTCTGTTCGTGGAAAAACCGGGCCAAGTCAAAAATCCCCTTGAACTCATGGGTTTTTGTTCGTACACGGGGCCTACCGGAGAGGTGGCCGAGTGGTCGAAGGCGCTCCCCTGCTAAGGGAGTAGGCGGGCAACCGTCTCGAGGGTTCGAATCCCTTCCTCTCCGCCACTTTGTTTCCAGAACAACACGCATATTATCGCGCGGCACCCGAAGAAACGGGTGTAGGGCGTTCATGATCTGTTGCTTATAGAGCCGGCGTCGGTTTTCAGCTCTCAGCGCACTTTCAGATCGCTTTTTGGCTTTGGGGTGTCGGCGGTTTCGGTCCAGGTGAGGCGGAGATCGATGCGGTTGGAGCCGCCGGAGCGCTCGGCGCGGACCCGCACCGTGATCAAGCCGCCCGGTTCCAGAACGATCTCTTCATCGCCATCGCTCAAGGTCAGTTCGCCTTTGCCAATGCCCTTGGTCACCGCCTCCAAAAGCGCCTTGATGGACTTGCGGCTTTGAAGGGACTCGTGGCGGAAACTTCCATCACCGTTTTGCATCTAGGCACTCTTTTCTCAAAGATGATGTTCTGGCTTGAAATGTTTGACCCTTGGATAGTCGGAACTCAAGCCCACAACGTCGCCTGAGGGGAAAATAAGCGTCGCGCCCGCGCCGATGCCGGTGAGGCCTTCCAGACGGCGGGAGGTTCGGTCCAGCGTTATGTCGCCTTCGAGGTGCAACAGCCCGTTCTTGGCCAGGATCCGCTGACCTTTAAGGTTGTTGACGTGGCCCTGAACGATCATCTTGATGCCCGCCTGATGCAGGAGTTCAACGCCTGAGGCCGTCAGTTGTCCGTCAACCGGCCGGTATTTGGTGCGAACCAGATTGGCAACCGGGCCGGAATAAAAGGCAAATGGATCATCTTCAGCTTCCAGCCGATAGCGCGCGTTGACAGCGGCGGGGCCGTCTTTGGCCATCAGTGCGCACATGGTGTCGTCGATCCCGGCATGCAGAAAGACGATGGATCCGATCTGCTCGACCACATCCATGGCCGAATAAAACCAGCTGTAGGCACCGTCCGGGCTCAAAAAGAGATCCCGGCACCGCAGCGACGCTGCGTAGACCTCGCGCATGGTGAGGCCTTCCGCGTCCGCCTGTTTGGCAAACTGTTTTGCCTTTTTCTTCAGCTTCTTGAGCTCTTTTTCGATCCCCAAAGGCTTCAGATACGGCGCGGCTGCGGCGGGGAACGTTGCCTTCCAGCTTTTGGACGGAAAGATCTGATCGCGGCACTCCGCCTCGTGCGGCAGGTTTGCCAGGTCTTCCGGTGTCACGTAGCGGGTGTTGATTTCGGCCAAGAGCGGCAGGATCTTTCGGCCCATGCGCACAAAAAGGTGTTCGGTGAGCGGGGCTTTCGGCAATGTCAGCGCCCGGATCGCAAGCCGCAGCCTCAAGTCATGATTTCCCGCAAGCAGACGAACGTCCGCACCCAGATCGAACAGGCGTTTCAGAGCGTTCAGCATGTCGAGATTGGACGGGCCTTTGTCGAGGCAATCGCCTCCGACGATGATTTTCGCCATCTGGCCGAAGGGCGTCAGAACAAACCCGTCGTTAAGGCGGTGGACCACGCCTGCTGAAACAAGGGAGCGCAAAAAACCGTCGGCATCGGCATGCGGGTCGGAGATGAAAACAACCGGGTTCTCAGGCCAGGTCCATGTGCCGTGCAAGGCGGCAGCGGCCAAACTGGCGCGAACCGCGCCGGCATTGCCGCCTGAATGATCCTCATGGAGGGGCCAGGGTTCCAGGTTGCGGGGAAGCGCTGCGAGTTCACCCGCATCATCGAAGACAGGCGGCAGCATTGGGTGCGATCTTGCTGCGCGACCGGTATGAACTGCCATGATTGAAGGCCTAATCGAGCGTCTTATCCGTTAGCTGGCGAATCTTCCACGTCCCGCCAATGTGCGCCCATGTACCATTTTCTATGTGACAGAGATGTAACGGCCGGGCGTGGTGCATGCTGTATTGAGCGATCTGATCCCGGCTCAAGACACCGAGGAGGTGCGCCGCGTGCCGGAAAGAAGCCCCATGGCCAAAATGCAGCGTCACCGTTCCGGCAGGTTGTTCAACTGTTATGCGGGTCAAATGATCCGCAACCCGCTGTCCTGCCATCATCAGGGATTCCGCACCCTGCAGTGGAAGGCAATAGTCGCTGTCCGATTTCCATGCGACGGGAGGCGCGTCAAAGCGGGGGTCTTCAATAAGGACGGTTTCGATCTCGCCGTCCGTCAGATTTGCCGCGCTGCCGACCGAGCGTTCAGCCAGGGAAGGTGTCTGCTCGATGGTCAAAGAGTGCCCGTGTTTGATCAGGACATCACACGCGAGCTGGGCCGTCTGCCAGGCCCGCAGCTGGCAGGAGGAATAGACGATCGGATTGAGAGACAGATGTTCGTCTGAAAGCCAGGCGGTAAGCTCTTCGCCGCAGGTGTTGGCTTGCGCTTTGCCCTTGTCCGTCAGGGGAAAGGGCTGCAAGGCGCTGGGCACATTCTTGCGCTGGTTGTAGTCGCCGTGGCGGATCAAGACCGCGATGGGTCCTGGGGCAGCCGATCCGGTCATGCAAAGAGGTCCTTGCCAGCTGCAGCCAGTGCATCGAAATCGATGGCGCCGGTCACTTCACGAATCCGGACACTCTTGAGCTGCCGGAGATAGGCGTCCGGCTCCAACGGTTCGTCATCGCACAGGAAGACACCACTGGCATCCTGATAGAACGGGCCCGCGCTTTTCATGATCGCGCCCAATAGATCCGGCCGCTCAGTGAGGTCTGCATCCACGAGGCGCGTTGGCTCGGTCGAAGAGCGGCTCCAGTTCAGCACCCAGAATTCCGTAAGGGGAGCTGTGAATGAGATGCGGTCCGGGCCATAGACTTCGCTGATGAAAAGATCGTGCTTTTCTTCCAGTTGCCAAAGGTCTTCCGGCGGCATCTGCAGCAGATCTTTTTTTCGCTCCTCGGACAGTAGAGGTGCCAGGCGCGGATTGTGCAAGATCGTGCCGGGGTTGATGCGCGGATTTTTGGGAATGCCGAGACCTTCGGTGCTATTCGGTGTTGCGCGCACCATGAGCCTGTCGTTGGTGACAAAGCGGGTCTGTTCGAGATCCATCATGCGCAAGATGGCAGTGGATTTTCCACCACCGGACAGCCCGGCAATCGCAAGCCCCTGTCTGCCATCGGTCACGGCTGCGGCGTGACAAATCTCCCAGCCATCCCGCTTGCAGATGTTGAGGATCTGCGTGTTGATGAAATTGATAACCTGATTGGGATAGGCGAGGCAGGGCCCGAACGCGACAAGGGCTTGCGGTGACTGCAGGAAGGTCATGCCCGTGCGGATCTTGTGTACCAAACGGCCATCGTCCAGATCGACATACGCGTCCTTGCGTCCGGTTTTTCCCGGTTCGCGCGCCCAGTCGATCCAGTCCTGTTGGGCGCTGAGACTTTGGCCTTCCAGAACGTCGATGATAGCCGCAACCGGCCCGGCTTCTGCGAGCGCTTCTTTCAGGTGGTGACGCAGTTCCGCAGCCATTGGCACCGCGCACCGGATTGCGAGCCGCACCGGGCCGGATTCGAGATAAAGCGTTTCCGGCAAACCGTCGCGGTCTAGCTCGGCAAGCACATCAGCGGTGGTCCTCATTGCGTCACCTTGGCAATCACATGATCGGCAAGAGCCGCGGCTGCATCGACACCACAGCCTTCCTTGGCTCCGCGATAACCGCCGAAGGCAGACACTTCAAAGACGATTGGTCCGTTGTCGGTCAGTGCGACATCGACGGTTGTGAAATCAAGGCCGAATGGCGCTTGTGCTTTTCTGGCCAGCTCGATCAGGTCGGCATCCGGCTCAAAGGACGCATATTTGCCGCCGCTGTGGATCGTCGTGTTCCAGCTACCGGATTGGCTGACCCGGGCGTAGGTGCACAAGTAATCACCGCCGAGGAACACTATTCCGAGATCCTGTCCGGAAAGGTTCAGCTTTTGCTGGATGTACATGACAGGATTATTTTCAGCGAACGCGGCGATCTCGGCACGGGCGTTGGCGCCCGCTTCGATGATGCACATGCCGCGCGCTTTGGTCGAGTACAGCGGCTTGAACACGGCCGCGCCATAGCGTTCCACGGCCGCTTCGGCAGCCTCCAGGTCTTCGGTCACAACCGTTGCCGGCATCGGTGCACTGGCTGCGCGTAAAGAAACTGTGCAGGCAAGCCGGTCGATCAGCCGCAACACGGCCTCGGGGCGGGAGAAGATCTTGACGCCGCGGCTTTCGGCAAAGCGCAAAAGCTCCAGCCGGTCGAGCGCATGAGGACTGTAGATTTCGCTGATCTTCTTGATGATAATCCCGTCAAGCGCGCAAAGATCCTGCCCCTGATACATGACAGCACCGGTTTCCAGATCGAGCGTCACGGCTGCCATATCGATCACCAGACGATAGCCGGTCTTGGCCTCGATAACATCAGCAAGGGCTTCTGTGGACCATTTGCCGGGAATGCCAACGACCCCGATCTTGATGTCAGTCAACGAACAACTCCTTGATGGGCAGTTTGAACCGCTCTTCCTTGCCCTCCGGACACTCCAGCGCTTGTTCGAGCAAGAAACGGGCGCGGATGAACATGCGTCGTGCGTGGGATTTGTCGAACACGAACCGCGTGGAGGTGGCAAAGCTGCGCGCAAGGCCGAGGGCGAGGCGGTACTCATAGGTCCGGTCTTTCTGGGACCGGGCAAATTTTGCGGCGACCGATTGCAGGTCGCAGGCGACTTTGGCGAGCCTGCGGCGCACCGGAATGTCCTGGATTTGCAGCCGGTAATTGGAAATCATGAAGACGGAGACGTCCTGAACGTAGTCCATGTAGCGAGACCGGTGCAGGTCGATGAAATGCAGCTTCTTTTCCGCCGGGTCATAGATGACATTGTCGAGATTGAAGTCGCCGTGGATGTGAACGGAAAAGGTCGCCTCGAGTTTGTCTTCGCGCTCCGCGGCTTCCCGGACAAGTTCATCGAAACCTTTCAGACGCAGCCCGCCGAAACGTTGCGGCTCGGCGCGGAACTCCGGATGGACGCGGTAAACTTCCGGCAGGCGCCGGGACAACTGGCGCATGGAGGCCATCACCGCTGGTTCTTCCATGCGGGTGCTGCGCCACACATCGTTCAAGGTCTTGGCCAGTTTCTTCTGGGCTTCCGCGAGAAGAGCGTCGTTTTCGTTGAGGACCAGCTGCTCAAATGTGTAGCCCGGCAAATGCTCGATCAAAAGGGCGGCTGACTGGCCGCGTTTCTGATAGGACAGGATCTTGGGAGCCAGCCCCGGATAGATCGCGTGCCAGCTTTTCACGCCCGCCCGTTCTTCGCGCACCTTGCGCAGTTCCCCGTCCTTGAAGACCGCATTGACCGGTTCCCCGTTTTCACTGCGCGAACGGACAGAAGAGATCGCGCTGCCAGACCGGGTTTCCGCCAAGGGAACCATGTCGACCGGTTCGTCGTCCTTGGCCGATGGCAGGAGGCTTTTCAGCGTGAAATAGCGTTCGAACTGGACCGGCTGACCAAGATTTACCGACAGGATGGCTTCGGAGATCGACTGGAGCGCGTCACCGATGCGCCGGACTTCGTTGGCAACCAGCAGGCTGTTGGCAAGATCGGCTGTATGCTTGGACTTGCGCATGTCCTCGGTCAGTGTGCGGAACACCCGATCGTAAAGGTCTTCCATCTTTTCACGGATCTGCCCGATCCGAACCGCGGATTTGCTGTCAGACCGGGCAAGGGCCGGCTGAATCAGCTTCAGACTGTCGCGAACCTGCTTGAGAACCTTGGTGTAGGCATCAGCCCGCAGGTAAGCTTTGCGGTCCACAGTCTCAGCGTATGTCAGGCTGCGCCGGGCAAGGCGGCTGGTCAGGTCAAGGTTTTGCGCAATCAGTTCGACGTTCCGCAGCAGGTTCTGCTGTTCGGAAGTGACCTTCTTTTGAGACAGAATTTGCGTGCTGGCTTTGGTCAATTTCGAGGCGAGATTGTAGGAATATCCCGCGCGCAAAATGACCTTTTGCGCAGCTGCCTGGTTTGGGGACTGGAAGTAGTCCTGCATTCCGGTGAGCTGACCGTCGATTTCCACGCTCAGAAAATAAAGGTTCTCGTCAATGGAGCGGGGGAGTTTAGCCATCAAAAACTCCCAGATAGACTGGCGCCGCGGTGGTCAGCGCCGCCACGTAAGCCGGGCGGAACTCCGACACCCTTGAAACTGGAGAGGCCCAGATCGTCCCGACTTGGGAGGGATCAGGATGGGGTCCGATCACCGGCACATAGTTGTCGGGCACCTCACAGGCGAACAGCAGCTCCAACTGATGGCGCTTCCCATCCGCTTTTGTCTTGAAAACTTCGGCCACATGCAAAAGGGGGCCTACGGTCACGGTCGTACCAACTTCTTCAGCGCATTCACGGATCAGAGCCTCTTCTGTGGTCTCGCCCGGGTCCTGCTTTCCGCCCGGCAAGGTCAGATAGGCCGCAGCACCGCGCTTTTGCTTCACCTGTGCCAAAAGATCTCCGTTTCGAAAGATGACTGCCCGGACGGTTGGGCGGATCGGTTCCAGAACCTTGGTCTGTTTCAGTTTCATGGCGGTGTACAGTGGCTCTGAGAAGGAAACGTGACAGCAATTCAGAACCGTTGATAACACCGAATCGTGGGGCTGGTCTAAATGCTTCAAGGGTCTGCGCCAACACACCGTGATAGACTGATGGGCAGCCTGTCGGTGGAGACGCTTTGAGATGACAAAAAAGACCTTGGAGATGCTGCTTCTCTGCGTCGGCGCTGGTGCCAAGGATTGGGACGGCGCAAAAAGGCTGCGGCCCCTGCGCACCAAGGGAAAACGCCAGGCCCAGAAGATCGGTGCCTGGATGGGTCAGCACGGCTTGCGGCCTGGAAAAACATTAACGACAACCGATGAACGCGCCACTGCGACGGCTCAAAAAGCGCTGAAGGCTGGCGGCTGGTCGGCGCACGGTGTGGCCCAATCGCCGGATCTCACGAAAGGCGAGATGCCAATTTTTGCCGATGAAGACCGTGTGTTGCTGGTTGCCCCCAAAAAGACGGTCGCAAATCTGCTCAGCTCTCTTGGGGTTCATGAAAGCCTGTCTCCGGGGGTGCTCGTTCACTTGGAGAGTGCACAAGAGGGCGCCGAAATCCGTCAGGTCATCGACCCGCGGGATTTGCCGGATCTCTTTCCTTATCCAGGCCCGGATGGTCGAGAGCGCCGGGAGCGGCCAGCCTATTATTACACCCAGTCCGCCGTCATTCCGTTCCGACGCGCACCGGAGGGCAAGGAAGTCTTGATAATAGGTTCCTCGAGTGGACGGCATTGGGTCGTTCCGAAAGGCATCGTTGATCCGGGCCTAAGTCCTGCGGAGTCGGCCAGAGTGGAAGCCCGCGAAGAAGCCGGTGTCGAGGGCAAAGTCAGCGATCATCCCCTCGGCAATTTCACTTACGAAAAGTGGGGCGCAACGTGCTGTGTCGAGGTCTACGGGATGGAGGTCACACGTATCCTGCCAGCAGATGATTGGGAGGAAAGCCACCGGCAGCGCACATGGGTGCCGGCCGAGACGGCCGCAGCCATGCTGTATCAGAAGGCCTTCGGTCCGTTCATCGCGCAGCTCTGATTATTGCGCTGGCCGCGTTTTGATGGGCTTGCCGTAACTCCCGCTTCGGGTTCTGCCGATGTCGTTGCCCTTCACACATGCGCAATGCTGTCCCGGCCTTGAGCCGGGACCTGTTTGTTGTGGCCCCGGCTCAAGGCGGAGCGGCATCAGATGAGGGCCTGTGATCCGGACCAGATCAGGTGAGGTCCGAGCAAATCCGTTGTTTGGCGTCGCGGTATTCCTGTTCGATCCGGTCGACAACCTTGCCGGTCGGCACGATCGACTTGAGCGCTCCGATGCCCTGACCTGCGCCCCAAATCTCCTTCCAGGCCTTGGCTTTGGAAGATCCGGAGCTGAAGTTCATGGATGAGGGATCAGCGGACGGCAAGTTGGCCGGATCGAGACCGGCACGGGAAATCGATGGCGCAAGATAATTGCCGGACACACCGGTAAACAGCGACGACGTCACAATATCTTCCGCGCCGCTTTCGACCAGCATTTGCTTATATTCAGCCTGCGCGTTGGCTTCCTCGGTCGCGATAAAGGCGGACCCGATATACCCGAGATCCGCGCCAAGCGTCCGGGCGGCCAGCAGTGCTTCGCCCGTGCTGATGGAGCCGGACAAAAGCAGCGGCCCATCAAACCATTCGCGGATCTCACGGATAAGCGCAAACGGGGATTGCTGACCCGCGTGCCCACCGGCCCCGGCCGCGACGGCGATCAGGCCGTCGGCGCCTTTCTGGATCGCTTTCTTGGCGAACGTGTTGTTGATGATGTCGTGCAACGTGATCCCGCCGCAGGAATGGGCCGCTTCGTTGACCTCAACCCGCGCACCGAGCGATGTAATCCAGATCGGTACCTTCCAGCGGGCGCAGATTTCCAGATCCCGCTCCAGGCGTCCGTTTGAGCGGTGCACAATCTGGTTCACCGCAAACGGGGCTGCCGGGGTGTCCGGATTCGCCTGATTGTAGCGGTCGAGTTCCTCGGTGATCTGCTTGAGCCAGATCTCCAGCATGATCGGCTCGCCATCCTTCTCACGGGCATTGAGTGCCGGAAAGCTGCCGACAATCCCAGCTTTACACTGGGCTATCACGAGGTCCGGACCGGAGACGATGAAGAGCGGGGCGGCCACGGCCGGAAGACGCAAACCTTGCAAGGCTTTCGGAAGGTTTTTGGATTTCAACATGCTTGGGTGTCACCTCGGTAGGACGGTTCTGCGACCACTGATTTTGCTTTGCGTGAAGGCCAGCATCACACCAAGAACGGACTGAAAAAGTCCGCGCATGTGGCCTTCCGTATTGGTCATTATTCCACATGTCAGAATAATATTCTGCAATTTTCTTGACAAGACACCTGAATTCAATTTGCAATAGTCTTTGAGCATAAATCAGCTTTTGCGTGCAATGCAGCAAATTGTCTGGCCGTCAAAACAGGGACAACCCAGAAGATGGCCGCTCAGGGAGGAAAGCATGAACTATCTGAAGTCACTTGTGGCGGCCGCAGCGCTTGCCACTTGCTCTATAAGCGTATCAAGCGCCAACACCGTGAAAATCGGCTATATCGACCCGCTTTCGGGCCATTTCGCCTTGGCCGGAGACACGGGATTGAAGCACTTCCGCTATGCCGCGGACCGGATCAACGAGGCTGGCGGTGCGGGCGGAATGACGGTCGAGATCGTACCGTTCGACAACAAAGTCAATCCGAAGGAAAGCCTGGTGCAGCTACAAAAGGCGATTGACCAGGGCATCCGCTATATTGTTCAGGGCAACGGCTCTTCCGTCGCCTCGGCACTGATCGATGCGATCAACAAGCACAACAAACGCAATCCGGGCGAAGAGGTTCTGTTCCTGAACTATGCCGCCGTGGACCCGGCTTTCACCAACGACCGCTGCAGTTTCTGGCATTTCCGTTTTGATGCGGACGCGGATATGAAAATGGCGGCGATGACCGACTGGCTCGCCAAGCAGGATGACATCAAGAAGGTTTACATTCTCGGGCAGGACTATTCCTTTGGCAAGGCGGTTGCCAATGCAGCCGTGACGATGATTGCCGAAAAGCGGCCGGACATCGAGATTGTCGGCAACGAACTGCACCCGCTCGGCAAGGTGAAGGATTTCACGCCGTACGTTCAAAAGATGATGACCTCGGACGCCGACGCGGTGATCACCGGCAACTGGGGGCAGGACATGACGCTCCTCATCAAGGCAGCGTCCGCGGCCGGTCATAATGTGCCGTATCTGACTTATTACGGCGGCGGGCTCGGAGCGGTGGCTACCATGGGCGAGGGTGCTATCGGTCTCGTTAAGCAGATCACTGAGTTCCATCAGAACATCGAGACGAGCGAAGAGCAGGTCGCCAATATGGACCGCTTCCAGGAGCGCTACGGCACCGATTACTATTATCAACGGGTGTTCACGCTGATGGAGATGTTCGACAAGGCGGTCGATGAAGTGGGCGAGAACGATTCTGTGAAGGTGGCCTTTGCCCTAGCCGGAATGGAGCATGAAACGCCCTATGGCCCGGTCTCCATGCGCGAGGACAATCACCAGCTGATCCAGCCGCTGTTCATCTCCACCTTCTCCGATGATGTGTCGCGAACGTTGGAGGGCACAGCCTTCGGGTTTACCACCGATCCGGACGGGATGATCGAGGGTGATGCGACCCGCACAGTTACCACCTGCCAGATGGAGCGGCCAAGCTGACATCAGTCGGTTGCAGTTTTTATCCATTCATTGACGCCGCGCGCTTTCCATGAATGCGCGCGGCCTTGAAGGCAGGACATTCATGGAAACATTCTTTTTCTCTCTGCTGAACGGGGTGATTTACGGGCTTTTGCTGTTCATGCTCTCCAGCGGCCTGACCCTCATTTTCAGCATGATGGGCGTGCTCAATTTCGCGCACGCCAGCTTCTATATGCTGGGCGCGTATTTCGCCTATACGATCGGCTCGGTCACGGGTTTCTGGATTGCTTTATTCCTGGCACCGATCCTGGTGGGGCTGGCAGGGGCCGGTATTGAACGCTGGGGCCTCCGAAAGGTTCACGTAAACGGGCACCTGGCCGAGCTCTTGTTTACCTTCGGCCTGGCCTATCTGATCGACGAACTCGTCAAGATCATCTGGGGCAAGATCCCGGTTCCATATGAAATCCCAGGTGCGCTCGATTTTCCGCTGTTCACGCTGTTTGGCGCACAATATCCGGCCTACCGCATTTTCATGCTGGTTGTGTCGATCGCGATGCTGGCCGGGCTGTGGTTCCTTTTGAAACGCACCCGCGCAGGGCTCATCATCCAGGCAGCGCTCACTCATCCGCATATGGTCGGGCACCTCGGCCACAATGTACCGCGTGTCTTCATGATGGTGTTTGGCTTCGGCTGTGCGCTCGCCGGGCTCGCCGGTGTAATCGGAGGCAACTACCTAGTTACAGAGCCCGCGATGGCTCTATCCATCGGACCGATCGTCTTCGTTGTGGTCGTGGTCGGCGGCATGGGCAGCCTGGAAGGCGCGTTCATCGCGTCCCTGCTGATTGGTCTTCTTCAGACCTTCGCGATTTCCATCGACACGACCTTCGCTGAAATCTTTGCCTTCACCGGGCTGAACCCGCTGAGCGATCTTGGCCGCATCTCGATTGCCTCACTGGCCCCGATGCTGCCGTTCCTGCTGCTGGTCTTGGTCCTGATGATCCGCCCGCGCGGTTTGATGGGGGAGCGTGAAATTTGACCGACACACTGTCCATATCCCTCGCGCCGTCACAGTCGGAGAAATTCCGCACGCGTGTGCTGCCGTTCCTGATCATGGCGGCCGTTCTTGTGGTGATCCCGCTCACGGGGCCATCGCGCACCACCTATTCGCTCTTGAACGCGATTGGCATCAACATGGTGTTTGCCCTGTCTTACAACATGCTGCTTGGCCGCGCGGGGCTGTTGTCCTTTGGCCATGCGGTCTATTTCGGCCTCGGTGGGTATGCGGCGATGCATGCCATGCAGGCGATTGAAACCGGGACCGGCCTTTGGAACATGTTCCCGGTCTTTGCCCTGCCGCTGGTCGGATTTGCGGGCGGCGCCCTTGCCGGGGCTGTCATCGGCTGGCCTTCGTGCCGGCGTGCCGGGATTCCCTTCGCGATGATCTCGCTAGGCCTTGCCGAACTGGTGGCAGCTGCCGGCTTCATGTTCACCAGCCTCTTTGGCGGCGAGGAGGGCGTCTCCGGTGACCGCATGAACGGGCCGGAGCTGTTCGGTCTCAGTCTTGGCCCAATAAATGAGGTCTACTGGTTCATTGCCGCCTGGACGTTGATTGGAACCGTTGCGATGTTTGCCTTTACCCGTACGCCGCTGGGCAAGATGGGTGAGGCGGTGCGCGACAATCCGGAGCGGGTGGAGTTTGTGGGCTATGATCCGCAGCGGGTGCGCTATCTGATTTTCATCTTTGCCGGCGGATTTGCGGGCCTTGCTGGCGGCATGGCTGCAGTCAATTACGAGATCTTCACCCCTGAGACCCTGTCGGTGATCCCGTCCGGATTTGTTCTGCTGATGGCCTATGTCGGGGGCATCCGCTATTTCGCGGGGCCCATGCTGGGCGCGGTTCTGCTCACGTACATGCAATCCAACCTCTCCGACTTTACCGAAGCCTGGCTTTTGTATCTCGGGCTTCTGTTCATGATGATCGTCATGTTCGCCCCCTCCGGTCTGGCCGGGATCCTTGTTGCCGCGTTGCAGGGGGTTCAGAGCCTGGAGCGCAGTACCACCCTGGGGCGCTGGGCGCGTTATGCGGCCGGAGCGCTGCTCGCCTTTGCCGGCATCGTCATCACCATCGAGGTTGCGGTCAGGGAATCGAGTGGCTTCGGCGATGTGTTTGAGCCCTTCGGCTTTGCCCTTGCGCCGGACAATCCCGTGACTTGGCTGCTTGCGCTTGGTCTGGTCGGAATAGGGGGCTGGGTGATGCGGTCCAGCGGATCAGACAAAGAGGAGGCCTTGTCATGAGCACACCAGCTTTGTCGATCCGGGATCTCACCAAGAACTTCGGCCCCGCCGAGATCATCTGTGGGGTCACTCTCGACATCCAGCCGGGGGAACGGCACGCGATCATCGGGCCGAACGGGGCCGGCAAATCGACCCTGTTCAATCTTATCTCCGGACTGCACCGGCCAACGTCCGGCAGCGTCCATCTGGGTAGCCAAAAGATCTCCGGGCGCAAGGCCCATGAGATCAACCGGATGGGGCTGTCGCGCTCGTTTCAGGTCTCCAACATTTTCGCGAACATGACGGTCCGCGAGAATGTCCGCTGTGCGGTTCTGTGGTCGCTCGGCACCGGCTACAGCTTCTGGCGCAACATCGGCAACTTGAGACATGTCCAAGACCGCACGGCGGAGATTCTGGAGACCGTCGGCATGATCGACAAGGCATCCTTGCCCGCGGCAAGTCTGCCCTACGCCGATCAGCGGACACTTGAGATCGCGATCACCATTGCGGGCGGGGCCGATGTCATTTTGCTGGATGAACCAACCGCCGGGATGAGCCATTCGGAAACGGAGCGGGCCGTCGCGCTCATTGAGCGGGCCACACGCGGTAAGACACTGATTATTGTCGAGCACGATATGAGCGTGGTCTTTGGGCTGTCCGACCGCATTTCGGTTCTTGTCTACGGGAAGATCATTGCATCCGGGCCACCGGAGGCCATACGCGGGGATGCGAAGGTGCGCGAAGCCTATCTTGGCGACGAAGCCGAGGATCTGCCAATGGTTGAGGGAGCAGCGTGATGACCGGGATGTTGTCAGTTCGCGGGCTGAATGCCTTTTATGGCAAAAGCCACGTTCTGCGCGGTGTCGAGCTGGAGGTCGGCGAAGGCGAGGTGGTGGCCCTTCTCGGGCGCAACGGTGTTGGCCGCTCGACCACCGTGAAGGCGATCATGGGCGAAGTCGCGCCAAAGGGAGACATCTGGTTCAAGGGCGAGAACATCGCGGGCCTCGCGAACCATGAAATCGCCCTGAAAGGTCTTGGATATGTGCCGGAGAACAGGGACATCTTTCCGGGTCTGACCGTGCGCCAGAACCTTGTGCTCGGCATCAAGGACATGAAACGGCCGGGGCGCTGGGCGATCGAGGACATGCTGAGGATGTTCCCAAACCTTGCCGAGCGCGCAGACACGCCGGCCGGCGTCCTGTCGGGCGGGGAAAAGCAGATGCTGACGATTTGCCGGACACTCATGGGCGATCCGCAGCTGATCATGATCGACGAGCCAACGGAAGGCCTTGCGCCGCGGATCGTGGCCCAGGTCGGGGAGCTTTTATCTGAAATTGCCCGTGCCGGGGTGTCGATCCTCCTGGTGGAGCAGAAACTCTCCATCGCGCTGAAGATTGCGTCCCGTGTCTACGTCATGGGGCACGGCGAGATCGTCTATTCGGGAACGCCACAGGAATTCCTGACCCGCGACGACATCCGCCGCGAGTGGTTGGAAGTGTGAATCGAACAAACGGCTCTCCGATTGCGTTGCGGCCATGAACCGAGACCAAGGGCTGCATAATTGGCAGGGTCCCGGATCAAGTCCGGGACATCAGCGGGAGATGGATGCTGCATTGCCGAGGGGTTATCCCGGAGATACCAATAATTTCAATATAAAATATTGAATTCCACATATTGAAATTTCTTCGGGATGTGTTTAGGACTTTGTTCACGTACTAATCACTTGGACTGGGAGGCCTTGTGGTGACACAAAGCGTCAATCTGACACTCGAAGACAACATCGCCGTCATTGAAATTGCGAACCCGCCGGTCAACGCGCTCTCGCATGCCGTGCGCTCCGGACTTCAGGACGCGTTTCGCGACATCGCAGCGAATGACGAGATCAAGGCTGTCGTGGTGTATGGCGCCGGACGGACGTTTGTCGCGGGAGCCGATATCCACGAATTCGGCCAGCCGCCGAAAGAGCCGTTTCTGCCGGAACTCATCAACGAAATCGAGGCTTGCACAAAGCCTGTGATTGCCGCCGTTCATGGCACGGTTTTGGGTGGCGGACTTGAGCTCGCTCTTGGCGCGCATTACCGGATGGCCGCGCCGAAGACCAAGCTCGGCCTGCCGGAAGTCTCGCTCGGCCTCTTGCCGGGGGCGGGCGGAACCCAGCGCCTGCCGCGCCTGGTGCCAGTCACAAAAGCCATCGACATGATCACCTCCGGCAAGCCGGTGTCTGCAAGCGAAGCGCTTGAGCTCGGTTTGATCGACCAGATCAGCGGCGAAGACGACATCCGCGCTGCCGGTCTCGCCTATGCAAAAGCACTTGTTGAAGAGGGCGCCGCGCCGCGCCCTGTCAGTGGGCTTCCCTGCAACACGCCGGAAGACGGTTTGTTCGACAAGGCCCGCGCAACGCTCGCCAAAAAAGCACGTGGGCAGCTCGCACCGCAAAAATGCATCGATGCCATTGAAGGCGCCGTCAATCTGCCATTTGCCGAAGGCTTGGCACAGGAGCGGGCATTGTTCCGCGAGCTGATGGACTCAGATCAGCGTGCCGCGTTGATCCATGCCTTCTTCTCTGAGCGCCAGGTAGGCAAACTGCCTGAGATTCAGAATGTGGAGCCGCGTACACTTGAAAAGGTGGGCATTATTGGCGGCGGAACCATGGGTTCTGGCATTGCGACGTCCGCGCTGCTTGCCGGACTGACCGTTACACTGATCGAGCGGGATGCAGAAGCCGTTGCCAAGGCGGAAGCGACGGTTTCCAAGAATCTCGCCGGGGCCGTGAAACGCGGCAAGCTCTCGCAGGAAAAGTTTGATGCCATCATGGCCGGTAAATTTAGTGCCGGATCCGATTATGAAGCCTTGGCTGAGGCTGATCTGGTGATTGAGGCAGTCTTTGAGAGCATGGACGTCAAAAAAGAGGTTTTTGGCAAGCTGGACAAGATCTGCAAGCCGGGTGCCGTGCTTGCTTCCAATACGTCTTACCTGGATGTCGACGAGATCGCCGAGATCACCAGCCGTCCGGCGGATGTCATCGGCCTGCACTTCTTCTCGCCTGCGCATGTCATGAGGCTACTGGAAATCGTTGTCGGCGCTAAGACCGCACCGGATGTGGTTGCGACCGGCTTTGCATTGGCGAAGCGCCTTGGCAAGATCGGCGTGCGCGCAGGTGTCTGCGACGGGTTTATCGGCAATCGGATCCTCGCAACCTACCGCAAAGCCATCGATGGCGCGGTACTTGCCGGTGCCAGCCCCTTCGATGTCGACCGGGCCTTGGTGGATTTCGGGTTGGCCATGGGGCCGTTTGCGGTCAGTGATCTGGCCGGCCTCGACATTGGTTACATGACCCGCCAGCGTTTGGCGGCGACCCGGGACCCGCGCGAGGTCTATGCGGAGTTTTCCGACAAGCTCTGCGAAGATGGGCATCACGGGCGCAAAACCGGCCGCGGATTTTACGACTACAGCGGCGAGCAAACGGTCCCGAACGGCGACATTCTCGGCTACATTTCCGAAGAACGGGCGGCCAAGGGCATCGAGAGCCGCAGCTTAAGCGATCAGGAGATCGTTGACCGCTACATGGCGGCGATGGTCAATGAAGCCGCGCTCGTTGTGGAGGAGGGCATTGCACAGCGTCCGCTCGATGTCGACGTCACCTTACTGAACGGCTACGGTTTCCCGCGCTGGCGCGGTGGTCCGATGCAATATGCGGACACGGTCGGCGTCGACAAGATCTTGAACGATATTAAACGGTTCGCCGAAGAAGATGACTTCTTGTGGCAACCGGCCCCCCTGTTGGAAAAATTGGCGGCTGAGGGCAAGACCTTCGCCAGCCTGAACGCGTGAGGCCCCATTAGATGAAACAAGCAGTTATTGTCTCGACCGCCCGGACCGGGCTGGCGAAATCCTATCGGGGCGCGTTCAACGAAACCCACGGTGCGACCATGGCCGGTCATGCGATCCAGCACGCAGTGGAGCGGTCCAAGGTGGACCCAGCCATCATCGAAGATGCCTTTGTCGGCTGCGGGTACCCGGAAGGTTGGACCGGCAGCAACATCGCACGCCAGTCCGTTCTACGCGCCGGACTGCCGGTGACGACAGCGGCTGTCACCATCAACCGGTTCTGCTCCTCCGGCCTTCAGGCCGTTGCGATGGCGGCCCATGCAATTTCCGTTGAAGGCGCCCCGGCTGCGATTGCAGGTGGTGTAGAAAGCATCAGCCAGATGCCGCCGTCCCGCCCGCCTGCAGCGCGCGAGAAATGGCTCGATGAGCACAAGCCGGAAGTCTATCTCTCGATGATCGAGACCTCCGACATCGTGGCCAAGCGCTACAATATCAGCCGCGATGCCCAGGACGAACTGTCGCTGGTCAGCCAGCAGCGCACTGCCGCAGCTCAGGCTGCCGGAAAGCTCGACGACGAGATCGTGCCGATCACCGTCACCCAGGCCTTCAAGGACAGGGAAACTGGGGAAGTAACCCGCAAGGAAGTCACATTTTCCATGGACGATTGCAACCGTCCGAACACGACGCTCGAAGGCCTGGCCAAGCTGGAGCCGGTTCGCGGTGAGGGCAATTTCACCACCGCCGGCAATGCGTCCCAGCTGTCAGACGGCGCAGCGGCGCTCGTCCTGATGGACGCAGATCTGGCTGAAAAACAAGGCCTTGAGCCGCTCGGCGCACTGAAAGGCTTCGTCACGGCGGGCTGTGAACCGGATGAAATGGGCATTGGTCCCATCTATGCCGTGCCGCGGCTTCTGAAGCGCCACGGTTTGTCCGTCGATGACATCGACCTTTGGGAGCTCAACGAAGCGTTTGCCTCCCAGGCCCTTTATTGCCGGGAGCAGCTCGGCATCGATCCGGAGAAGTGCAACGTCAATGGCGGCTCCATTTCCATTGGTCATCCGTTTGGTATGACCGGGGCCCGCATGACCGGTCATCTGCTTCTGGAAGGCCGCCGCCGGGGCTCCAAGCTCGGCGTTGTCACCATGTGCATTGGCGGCGGACAGGGTGCTGCCGGCCTGTTCGAGATTTTCTAAGGGGGATCTTCGATGGATCTGAGCTACACGCCTGAGGAAGAAGGATTCCGCGCCGAAGTGCGGGCCTTTCTGAGCGAAAAACTGCCGCGCCACCTCTCCGAAAAGGTGCGTCTCGGCAAACGGTTGACCAAGTCTGACATGGAAAGTTGGCACTCGATCCTGAATGCGCAGGGCTGGCTGGCTCCGAACTGGCCCAAAGAATACGGCGGCGCTGAATGGGATGCCGTTCAGCGGATGATTTTCGAAGAAGAAGCCTGTCTGGCGCACGCGCCGCGTATCGTGCCGTTCGGCCTTTCGATGCTGGCGCCGGTGCTCATGGCGTTCGGATCGGAAGAACAGCGCCAGTACTACCTCCCGCGTATCTTGAGCGGTGAAGATTGGTGGTGTCAGGGCTACTCTGAACCGGGCGCGGGATCAGACCTTGCCGCGCTCAAGACCAAGGCGGTCCGCGACGGCGATCATTATGTCGTCAACGGCCAGAAAACCTGGACAACGCTCGGCCAGCACGCCAACTGGATTTTCTGCCTGGTGCGAACTGACGCTGACGCCAAGAAGCAGGAGGGCATCTCTTTCCTTTTGATCGATATGAATACCCCCGGTGTGACCGTGCGTCCGATCGTGCTGATCGATGGCGAGGCCGAGGTCAACGAGGTCTTCTTTGATGACGTCCGCGTGCCGGTCGAAAATCTCGTTGGCGAAGAAAACAAGGGCTGGACCTACGCCAAGTACCTGCTCACCCACGAGCGGACCAACATTGCAGGTGTCGGTTTTTCAAACGCTGCGCTGGCAACGCTGAAACATGTGGCTGCCAACACCCAGTCCGGCGGCAAACCGCTGGATCAGAACCCATATTTCGCGGCGCGCATGGCGCAGGCCGAAATTGACCTGATGGCCATGGCAACGACCAATCTGCGGGTCGTCTCCGCTGCCGCCAAGGGGCAGGCACCCGGACCAGAAAGCTCGATGCTGAAGATCAAAGGCACGGTGATCCGCCAAGAACTGTCTTCTCTTCTGCGCCGCGCAGCTGGCCCCGACGCCATGCCGTTCCTGCCCGATTATCTGGATGGCGGTGACAACGTCCCGGCCGAAGGCCCGGAACACGCTCCGGCGGCAGCGCCCAACTATTTCAACATGCGCAAGCTGTCGATCTTCGGTGGGTCCAACGAGATCCAGCGTACGATCATCACCAAAGCAATCCTGCAACTGTGAGGCATTGAGCAGATGGACTTTAATCTGACGGAAGAGCGCGGCTTGCTGCGCGACATGTTGCAGAAGTTTTTGAGCGAGAAATATGGCCATGAAGAGCGGCGCAAGCTGATCGCTTCCGGCAAAGCCTATGATGCCAGGATTTATGCCGAGATGGCGGAGTTGGGTGTTCTTGGTGCGATGTTCTCTGAAGAGGATGGCGGCCTCGGCGGTGCCGGGTTCGACATCGCAGTCGTCTTTGAAGAGCTCGGCCGGGCCGGTGTCATCGAGCCGATCCTTGGCAACGCCGTACTTGCTGGCAGCCTGATCGCGGACCTCGGATCGGACAGCCAGAAAGAGCTGATTGGCAGCGTCATTGCGGGAGAGATCCTCCTGGCGTTTGCCCACGCAGAACCGGCCTCACGGTACGACCTCAATCATGTCACCGCATCGGCGAAAACTGATGGCGGCCAGATCATGCTGAACGGCACGAAGGCGCATGTGCTGAACGGCGCGCAGGCCGGCATGCTTGTGGTGTCCGCCCGTGAGGCCGGAGCAGATTTCGACGAGACTGGCATTTCCCTTTTCCTTGTCCCGTCTGATGTCAAAGGGGTGGCCATCGTCGATCATCCGAATGTGGACGGCACGTCGGCCGCTTCCATTCGTCTTGAAAATGTGGTCGTGGACGAAGGCGCAAGGCTGGGTGCATCCGGTGAAGCTTTCGGGGCGATCGAGGCAGCTGTTGCCCGGGCGACCCTCGCGGTCAGTGCGGAAGCCCTCGGTGCAATGGAAGCGGCGAAGGCGCTCACCATCGATTATCTGAAGGAGCGCAAGCAGTTCGGCATTGCGATTGGCAAGTTCCAGGCGCTGCAGCACCGCATGGCGGATGTCTTGATCGAGGTGGAGCAGGCGCGTTCCGCAGTGATAAATCTGGCTGGCCATCTGGACGCGCCGCGCGCCCTGCGTGAACGGCATGTGAGTGCAACGAAGAACCTGATTGGCCGGGCGAGTGCCCTCGTTGGTGAGGAAGCTGTCCAGATGCATGGCGGCATCGGGATGACGGATGAGTATGCGCTGTCGCATTTCGTTCGCCGCATGGTGATGATCGATCATCTCTTCGGGGATGTGGACCATCATCTGGAGCGCTTCATTTCCTTGAACGCGGCCTGATCCATGAACGGGCTCTTTAGAAAAGAAGTGCATCCGGACCATCTGGTCCTGCGGAACACCAACACTGCTCGACGCAATGCCTTGTCTCCGGAGTATTACGACGGTCTTTTGGACGGATTGGCGGAAGCAGCGAAAACGCCTGAGATCACGGCTGTGGTACTCACCGGGGAGGGAGATTATTTCTGCTCCGGCGGCGATCTGAACCTCTTGAAAGAACGCCGCAATATGACGCTCGAGGAGCGCAAGGCCGCGATTGGCAAGCTCCACGACCTGATCCGGGCAATCCGGAGCTGCCCCAAGCCCGTCATCTGTGCGGTCGAGGGAGGCGCTGCCGGTGCCGGGCTCAGCATCGCGCTTGCCTGTGACATGGTCGTCAGCGCCAAGGGGGCGACGTTTACGCTCGCCTATGTGAAGGCCGGTTTGGTTCCTGATGGTGGTGTCACCCACGCGCTGATGAATGCCTTGCCGCGCGGCACGGTGTCCAAAATGGCCTTGCTGGGAACGCCGCTCACTGCAGAGCGCCTCTATGACTTGGGCGTCTTGACCGAGCTGGCGGATCCCGGGGGGGCGCTGTCCGCGGCCCAGGCGCTGGTCGCAAAAGTCGCAGCCGGTCCGGAGCACGCCATGGCCGCCATTAAGGGGCTTTTGACCTCCGCGGAGACCGCAACGCTGGATGCGCAACTCGATTCAGAACGAGATGCCATGGCTGAGGCTTTGGGAGGCGAGGAGGCCCGCCGGGGCATTGCGGCCATTTTGAACAAAACCCGTCCGGTGTTTCGCGACTGAGGGGCGGACAATATACGGCTGACAAACGCTGCCTGAAGAGCGGCGACTGGGAGGAAACGCAATGCACAATCGCATTCATGATTTTCTGGATGATGCGGCCGCAAAACGGGGCGATACCGTTGCCATTCACGACTATGCCGACAGGGCATTTACCTGGACCGAGCTGAAGGCGGCAGCGGGCGAGGCCGAAGACCTTTTGCGCTCATTCGGCCTGAAGGCCGGTGACCGCCTGGTGATGGTTTTCGAAAACTGCGTCTCGGTTCCGGCGTTCTTTTATGCCGCCAGCCGTATGGACGCCATCATAGTGCCGATCAACGCGCGCCTCACCGAAGTTGAGCTGGAGCGGATTTTTGCGCACAGTGATCCAAGCGTCGTCATGTTCAGCACGGATGTGTCTGAAACAGCCTATGCCCATGCCGAACACTTCGGGGCGGAGACAGTTTCCGGCAGCTTTGGTGAAGCAGCGCTGATGCGCCGGGAGGGGGCAGAAGCCGAGCCGGTCTTTGCCGACGGCCGGGAGCAGGTGGCCCTGATGCTCTACACCTCCGGGACGACTGGAACGCCGAAGGCCGCCATGCTGACCCACGGCAACTTGAACAGTGCGGCGCTCGCCTCTGTTAAACTTCGCGGCCGCCGTGACAACGACGTGACTTATCTGGCGCTGCCCCTGTCGCACATTTACGGCTTTGTGGCTCTACTGTCGGCAGCTGTCGCGCAAACCACATTGCGGCTTGAGCCAAGGTTCGATGTTGCACGGCTTTATGAAGCCCTGCAAACCGATGTCACGCTGTTGCCCGGCGTGCCGCAAATGCATGCCCACTTGTTTCACTACGCCCGGGCCCACAACAAGGCGAAATACGATGCCGGCCATCTCAGGTTCGTGTCGTCCGGCGGAGCCCCGCTCGATCCAGCCTGGAAACGGGAAGCTGAAGCCTTTTACGGACTTCCGCTTCAAAACGGCTATGGCCTGACGGAAGGCGCCGCTGGTGTCTGTGCAACCCTCAACGAGATCGGTGACCCGGATATCAGTGTGGGCCGGGCGATGGGCGAGTGCGTTCTTCGGCTGGATCTGGAGGCGTTGGGAGCAGAGCCGGATAAGGGGATTGGCGAGATCCTTCTTGGTGGCCCGCAAGTCATGAAGGGGTATTTCCGGGATCCAGAACGGACGGCGGAGGTAATGACGGCCGACGGTTTCTTCAAAACAGGCGATCTTGGCCGGTTCGATGCCGAAGGCCGCTTGCATATTGCAGGCCGGTCCAAGGAGCTGATCATTCGCTCCGGCTTTAATGTTTATCCGGTGGAGGTCGAAGGGATCTTGACCGACCATCCAGAGGTGATCGTTGCCGGAGTCGTCGGGCGTCCCGTGGAAGGCAATGAAGAGGTTCTGGCGTTTGTGAAGGTTGCCAAAGGCAGCCCCGTGACCGAAGAGGACCTGAAAGCGTTCCTGCACGACCGGCTCGCGCCTTACAAGAGGCCAAGCAGGATCGTGATCGCCCATGAATTACCGGCCGCGCCCACCGGAAAAATCCTGAAATCCAAACTGATCGAGACCTTCGCGGACGACCTGGCTGAGCCTGCATAAAACGTAGGCCCCACAAAGGGTTGATCGAAGAATAATGTCACAGAAATCAGCCTGTTTGCCGGGTTTTACCGGTCCGGCGAACGGCAAGTTTGAGGGAATGCACTTTATTCTTTCAAATGAAAAATAATTCCATATAGTGGAATAATCTAAGGTCGATGGAGGATGAGACCCTATGAAAGTTTTGAAGTCTTTGCTCGCAGGAGCGGTCCTTGCCACAGGACTAAGCGCGTCCGCAGCCGTTGCGGAAACCACGATTTTTTATGGCCACGCAGGCCCGGCACGCGGCACCATTCCAACGGCGCTGGAGTGGTTCAACAACAGGATCGGCGAGCTGTCCGGCGGTGACATGAAATTGGACATCCAGTTTGGCGGCGCCCTGTTCAAGGCGAATGCGTCCGCCAATGCCATTGGGTTTGGTGTTGCTGATGCCGGATCGATCATCTCGGCCTATTTCCAGAAAGAAATGGCTGCTTACTCCATCGCTGATCTGCCAATCAGCGGGCCGAATGTCTGGGTTGGCCTGAAGGCCACAGACAAACTGATGCGCAACACGCCGGAAATTACCAAACATCTGGCCGACAAAAACTTGGTCTACATCGGGACCTTTACCGCATCAGACGTCAACGTGGCCTGCACGGGCGGTGAAATCGCCTCGGTGAAGGATATCGCGGACAAGCGGATCCGTGGTGCGGGCGTCTACGGCAAGGTGTTCGGCCAAATGGGTGCCACCATGGTCAATCTCAGTGTCTATGAGGCTTATCAGGCGCTGAACAATGGCCTTATCGACTGCAGTCAGGGCTACACCTACATCATCCCGGCTCTGAAGTGGCACGAAGTGATCGACAGCTTCACGGTCCTGAACTGGGGCCAGATCGGTGGTTTCGGCATGTTCATGAACAAGCAGTCGTTCGATGCGCTGAGTGAAGAGCAGCAATCGATCATGCTGCAGACCGGTGAAGAACTGGCGGACGAGTTCGCCCAGATCGTCATGAGCCGGAATGCCAAGGCGCTTGAAGCCATGAAAGCCGGCGAATTCGAGCGGGATATCAAGGTGCTTGAGCTGAGCGTTGAGGACCGTGCTGCCATGAACGCTGCGACCCAGCCGTTCATTGAGGAGTGGAAGGAAAACGCAAACAGTGTTGGGTTTGACGCTGACAAGCTGATGGCGACCTACACCGAAGCCGTTGCCGATTACACCAAGGAGTTCGAAGAGAAGGGATATCCTTGGGAGCGCAACTGATCGCACAGATTATGAACCGGGGTGGCCACCGCCCCGGTTTCTTCAGCGGGGAGGGAACCTGATGCTTGATCGGTTGGAGCGGATTTTTGTCGATGTGGCCGTGACCGCGACCATTCTGCTTGCAGTGCTGATATTTGCAGATGTCGTTGCATTGAACGTCTTCAATGCGTCTGTGCCGGACACGATCATCATTGTCCGCGAACTCATGGTACTGGCAATCGTCATGCCCTTGGCCGCAGCAACGGCCCGCCGGTCTCACATTGCCGTGGAATTCGTGACCAATTTCCTGCCCGACCGGGTCGTGAACTGGTTTGTCGTCTTTGGCGCGGTCTTCGGTGCGGTCGCGCTGATCCCGCTGATCTGGTCAGCAGCCCACGAGTTCATCTATCAGTGGCAAACGGGCAATGCGTTTTACGGCGATCTTGGTCTGCCGCAGTGGCCAGGCCGATTGGCGTTCGTTCTTGGGCTCGTTCTCTGCTGGATCCGGTTGGTGCTGATGCTGATCGGAGATGCGATTTCGGCAATCCGAGGGCGTGTGATCATCACCGGCACCCACTAGCCAGCTTCAACTTTCAGTCAGACATTCAATACTTTCAGGGAATGACTTTATGGATCCGGCAACCATTGGCTTGATTGCGTTTGCCTTCATGCTCATCCTGCTGGCGATGCGCGTGCCGATCGCTTTTGCGTTGATCGGCGTTGCAACGGCCGCTGCCTTTATGATTTTTGCCCTGCGCACGGGTACATTCATGCCGGAGCGGGCGTTCCGGGCAACGTCGGCGATGGTGTTTTCCAATTCGTTCGACCTGATCCATTCTTTCGATCTGTCGATGATCCCGCTGTTTGTGGCGCTGGGGAACATCGCCTACAAAGCCGGGATCACGACGGCTGTCTACAATTCTGCGCGGGTCTGGCTGGTGCAATTGCGTGGCGGGGTCGCCATGGCGTCCGTGATCGGCTGTGGCGGGTTTTCCGCAATCAGCGGGTCCTCTGTTGCCTGTGCCTCGACCATGGGGAAGATCTGTACGCCTGAGATGTTGCGGCTCGGCTACGACCCAAAGCTTGCAACGTCAAGCGTCGCTGCCGGCGGCACCCTCGGGTCTTTGATCCCGCCGAGCGTCCTCTTTATCATCTACGCAATCTTCACCGAAACCTCGGTCAGCAAGCTGTTTGTCGCCGGTGTTCTGCCCGGCATTCTCACGCTTCTTGGCTTTCTTTTGGTGATTGCCGTCTGGATTGCCATGGATCCGAAGGTGGCTCCGGCAAAGGAAGCTCCGGCAAGCCGGGAAGAGAAGATTCAGGCCGCCAAGGAAGCCTGGCCGGCAGCGCTTATCTTTCTGATTATTGTTGTCGGGATCTACGGCGGCTTCTTTACCGCAACCGCCGCTGCAGCAGTTAGCGTGGTGGTCACGACCGCCATCGGCTTCATGCAACGCCGGTTGAGCCTGCCGGATCTGTGGCATGCGGTGCGCGATACCGTCATTCAGACGTCTTCGCTCTTCATCGTTGCTGCAGCGGCCAAGATCTTTGTTTCTGCCATTGCGCTCACGGGCATTGCCCCGGCTCTAGTTCAGGCCGTGTCCGAGGCGCAACTCAGCCCGGCCATGCTGCTCTTCTGCATCTGCCTGGTCTACATCCTTCTCGGCATGTTCCTCGATCCGATCGGCATCATGGTGCTGACCCTGCCGTTGATGATCCCGCTGGTTGAAGCAAACGGCATGGACCTTATTTGGTTTGGCGTTGTCGTGGTCAAACTGCTGGAGATCGGATTGATCACACCGCCAGTCGGTTTGAACGTCTTTGTGTTGGCCAACGTGGTTGGTAAGGAAGCTCCGGTTGGGACGATATTCGCCGGCATCTGGCGCTTCCTGGCTGTAGACCTGGTCGTGCTTGCACTGATCGTCAGCTTCCCTGCCATTTCACTCTTCCTGTCAGAAGCTGTGAAGTAACGTGGAGTTTTCGGATCTGGGCTATGCAAAGGCCAAGAGGTATTGGATAGATACAAAGTGGGACATCAATAAAGCGACAAAATATGCCCGATCTTAAGGATGACAAACGCTACGCGAATACTCTGGCCCGTGGTCTGAGCGTGCTCAGAGTTTTCCGCCCCACGGACAACGGGCTTGGGAACCTTGAGATATCCGAACGCACAGGCTTGCCGCGTTCGACAGTGTCGCGCTTGACTTTCACCTTGTGCGCTTTGGGCTATCTCACACATGGCCGCCATCACGATAAATACCGCCTCGGTCCATCGGCGCTCGCGCTTGGCAACATTGCGGCGGCTGCCTTCGGGTTTATCGAAACGGCAACGCCGATCATGCAGAAGCTCGCCAACGATACTAAAACCTTGATCGGCGTTGCGATTCAGGACGACGGCGAAATGTTGATGGTGAAAACCTGGCGGCCGGAAAACTCAGCAACGATCTGGCTGAATGTCGGGTACCGGATGCCGGTCCTGAAATCGTCGACGGGAGCCGCCTATCTGGGGGCTCTGACCGATGAGGAGCGGCGTAAACTGGTTGCACTTTTGCCCGGGGATCAGGCGGCAGAGTGCCGGTCCTTGTCCGTCAAATCACAGGACCATCTGCTGGCGAATGGGTACATGTATTTGACTGGTGATGACCGGTTCTCCGCCTCAATCAACGCCTTGGCGACGCCGTACCGCCCGTCAGAATTCAGCGAGCCGGTGACGTTCTTGAGCGGTGCCGCGGCCGATGTCCTCACCGTTGCAAGAATGAAAGAAAGCGTCGGGCCGAAACTTGCCGGCGCCGTCGAGGAGCTGCGCGGGATCACTGGCCAGCATTATTCGCTGCTGCTGCCCGTCTAGCAGCTGCCTCCCGTGCTGGAGCAGGGGAGGCAGTTATTGATTGCTGGGATTTATCCGGCTACCGGCGCAAACAGATCCGCGTAGGTGTCCCGCAGGATGTTCTTTTGCACCTTGCCCATGGTGTTGCGCGGCAGACTGTCAACAACGATGAGCTTCCGTGGGTGCTTGAAGCGGGCAAGACCGTCACTTACGGCTGCCTGAATGGCATCAAGATCGGGATTTGCACCGGGCTCCGAAACAATCAGACCGACGACGGTTTCACCAAAGTCTGCATGCGGGACTCCGATAACAGCGCTTTCCAGAACGCCCGGTTGTTCGTCGAGGATCAGCTCGATTTCCTTCGGATAGATGTTGTAGCCGCCGGAGATGATCAAATCCTTGTTCCGGCCAACGATGTGAACGTAGCCGTCGGAGTCGATCTTGCCGAGGTCGCCGGTGATGAAGAACCCGTCTTCCCGGAGTTCAGCGGCCGTCTTCTCCGGCATTTGCCAATAGCCTTTGAACACGTTTGCTCCGCGTACCTCAATCTGGCCGACCTCACCGTCCGGCAGGGCGGCGCCGCTCTCCGGGTTGGTAATTTTGAGGTCGACGCCTGGCAGGGGAAACCCGACCGTTCCTGCACGCCGCTCGCCGTCATAAGGGTTCGACGTGTTCATGTTGGTTTCGGTCATGCCATAGCGTTCCAGGATCCGGTGCCCGGTGCGCTCTTCAAACCGCACATGGGTTTCAGCCAAGAGCGGCGCGCTTCCGGAGATGAACAGGCGCATGTGGCTGGTCAGGTCTTTGGTGAACCGGTCATCGTCCAGGAGCCGGGTGTAGAACGTCGGAACACCCATCATCGAGGTCGCTTTCGGCAGGTTTGCGATCATGGCGTCCAGGTCGAACTTCGGCAGGAAGATCATGGAACCACCGGCTGCGAGCATCACATTGGTCGCAACGAACAGACCGTGGGTGTGGAAGATCGGCAGGGCGTGCAAGAGCACATCCGTCTCGGAGAACTTCCAAAAGTCCGTTAGCGTTTCAGCGTTCGAAAGAAGGTTCGCCTGGGTCAACATCGCGCCTTTTGACCGTCCAGTCGTGCCGGAGGTATACAAAAAGGCTGCCAGGTCATCGGCGGACCGGTCGACAACATCGAAGGTGGCCGGTTTGGATTTTGCTGTCTCGGTTAGAGATCCGGAGCCGTCGGCATTCAGCGTTGCAAGTCTGGCTCCAAGGCCAGTTGCAATCGGCGTGAGCGCGGCTTCGCTGCGCGCATCGCAGACAACAAGCGCAGCACCGCTGTTCTCAATGAAATAGGTCAGCTCATCGACGGTGTAGGCCGTGTTGAGCGGAAGGAAGATCACACCGGCCTGCGCACAGGCCGCATAGAGCGCAAGTGCCTCGGGCGACTTTTCAATCTGGGCTGCGAGCCGATCGCCCGGCTTCAATCCGAATTCGGTCAGAGCATGGGCAATCTGTGCTGCTTGTCCCAGGAACTCGGCATGGGTGAGGGTGGCCCCGCTTGCCAGATGCAGAAACGGCGTCGTCTTGCCGGCGTGTTTGCCGAACAGCTGATCAAAGAGCGGGTTGGCCATCGGTCGGGCTCCTGTTGAGTGTTTTTTCGGCGGTCGCGCTGAGCGACTTGATATCCGAAGAGGCCGCAATTTCATGGGAGGTGGCGAAGCGCTCGTGGTTTTGCGAGACCTTCGACAGATTGTAAAGGTAGTTGACCATCACGCCGGCGGATTGCTGTTGACCCTTTTCAGAAAGGTCGGCGTCCGCGTGAACTTGATAGACCTGCGCGCCGTTGCCGAGATGGAAGCGGGCCACTGGATCAAGCGGCAATCCGTTCCGGCGCTTGGCTGCGATCAGATAATGGGCTGCGAGCGCCTTTAGCTGTTTTGGATCGTCGGGAAGCGGACCGAAATCGTTTTTTTCAATCCAGTTCCGGAAACCCGGAATTGGCGACAGCGTCACGAAGGTTTTCAGGCTCGGCAATTCCAGGGAAAGATCTGCGGCAACCTGTTTGATCAGAGAATTGCCAAAGGAAATCCCCGCCAGCCCCTTTTGGCAGTTCGAGATGGAATAGAAGACCGCCGTATTCGCGTCTTCTGCCTCAATATGCTCTCGTTCTTCGCTCAACAGCGCTTGGATAGATGAGGGAACACCTTTTGTGAGAGCGACTTCCACAAAGATCAGTGGTTCATCCGGCATGGTGGGGTGGAAGAAGGCGAAGCAGCGCCGGTCGGCGGGCTGCAGGCGCCGTCTCAGATCATCCCAGCTGTCGATGGCGTGCACCGCTTCATATTCAATGATCTTTTCAAGGATATTGGCCGGGCTTTCCCAATTGATCGGTCTGAGCACGAGGAACCCTCTGTTGAACCAGCTGGCAAACAGATGGCCAAAGTCGACGTTGAGCGCCTGAAGGGCGTCGTCCTCCTTGCTGAAGCGCAGGAGATCGGCGCGCATGGCAACCAAGGACCGGGTGGCGTCCGGCACCTGGTTGAGCCGGCGGATCAGTTCCTGCCGGCGTGGTTCGGCTGCACGGACCAAGGTTTCGTAGCTGGTTTTCGTTTGCCCCTTTTCATAGGTCTCAAGTGCCGCGCGAAGGTCTTGAGGTGAGACCGCCATGTCTTCGGCCAAGTGCCGGAAAAAGGACAGTTTTTCGTCTTCCTCCGCAGTTTCATACCGGTCGAGGATGATCCGGGCGATGGTGCTGCCCGAAACCTCGCCCGACGCACCCAAAAGCGCGGAAGTAAGTTCCTCCATGGGCCGGTTGTCGGAGCTTCCGGGAAGAAAGGTCCGGTACCGGCGGTCAAAGATCGAAGACAGCAGATCGGCCAAAAGGGTCATCGTGTTGGTCCCATCACAGCATCCGGCAACCACGTTGCCAGTCCCGGGAAGATGCATAACAGGATGATTGCGACGACCATACATCCCACAAAGGGCAAGGACCCCTTAAGGATGGTCTTCAGCGAGATATCCGGTGCAATGCCATTGATGACGTACAAGTTGAGGCCGACTGGTGGCGATATCAAGCCGATCTCCATGTTGATCGTCAGGACAACGGCAAACCAGATCGGATCAAATCCGGCCGTTGTGATGATCGGCAACAGGATAGGGGCTGCCATCAGGATCACGGCAACCGGTGGCAGGAAGAAGCCGGCAATCAAGAGAAAGATGTTGACGGCGCCCATCAGCACCCAGCGGTTCACATCCAGAGTGCCGATCCATTCGGCAATTGCCTGCGTGATGAACAGTGACGACAGCATGTAGGAAAACACGCCGGCAGCAGCGATGATGAACAAGATCATCACGCTTTCCTTGGTGCTGTCGCGCAGCACAACCCAAAGATCTCCCGGGTTCCAGAGTTTGTAGATCACCATTGCGATTATCAGACACATCAGCGCGCCGACGGCCGCTGTTTCCGAAGGTGTCGCAATGCCGCCATACATGGCGTAGAGCACGCCGACGATGATCGCGAGGAAGGGCAGGACCCGAGGCAGGATTTCAAAACGCTGCTTCCAGGTGTAGCTGCCGGCACTCAGGACAGAGGCATCTCCGGAGCGCCAGGTGGAATAGAGCGACCATGCCATGAAGAGGCCAACCAGCAACAGACCCGGAATGACACCGGCAAGGAACAGGCGTCCAATCGAGGTTTCGGTCGCAATGCCGTACACGATCATCGTGACCGATGGCGGGATCAGGATGCCGAGTGTTCCGCCAGCTGCGATCGACCCGGCCGCAACGCCGTCCGGATAGCCGCGCTTGCGCATTTCCGGAATGCCCATCTTGCCAATTGCCGCACACGTTGCCGGGCTGGACCCGGACATGGCAGCAAACAGCGCGCAGGCGCCAAGGTTGGAGACGACCAACCCGCCGGGAACGCGGGTGAGCCAACGTTCCAACGCTTCATAAAGGTCGGCACCAGCGCGCGTGGACGCGATTGAAGCGCCCATTATAATGAACATCGGGATCGAGAGGAGTGCGAAGTTGTCAAGCTTGCCGAACAGGATTTCTGGCATCAGTTCGAGGGACCGCATGCCGTCGAAGATGATCAGGAACCCGGCTGAGACAATTAGAAGCCCCAGCGCGACCGAGACACCGGAAAACAGGACGAAGATGGTGAAGAAGGCGACCAATGCGCCGAGGAGAAGCGGGTCCATTATGCGTCCTCCAGGCCAAACGGGCGATCAACCCGTGTGATGACGGCGACCAGATCGGCAATCAGCTGCAAAAGAAGCAGGCCGAATCCGACGGGCAAGGAGAGGTACGGTATCCAAAGCCGGACGCCCCACACCGTGTCTGAGCGCCAGCCGCGGTCCCAGGCAAAGTGCCAGTATTCAAAGCCGTAAAACAACATCACTCCAACAATTAGGATCGACAGCGAGAGGGTAATCAGCGCGAGAAAAAACCGAGCCCGAGGCTTCAGCGACAGCGGCACCAGATCCACATTGACGTGGCCGCGCAGCCGCTGGACATACGGCAAGCCGACAAGCGTGGCGGCAATCACCAGATAGATGACCGCTTCGGTCTGCCAGACCGTCGATCCGTTCAAGACAAACCGGACAAAGATCATCTGGCAGGTGATCGCAACGGCGGCGACGATCATGGCTGCCGAGCACCAGCCTGCAACGGTCGAAATGGCCGCGACAGCACGCAAAAAGGGGTTGTTACCGGCACGCGCAACGGCTGCCGAGCTGTGACCCGCCATGGGGAACTCCCGAAAATGAAAAAGGGTAGCGAGAGGCGGGGCGGTGTGACACCGCCCCGGTCAAAGACTTATTGCACTGACAGAGCCATATCCAGGAGCTCCTGGCCGCCCGGGGTTTGCTCGATGAAGGCCTTGTAGGAGGTTTCTTGCGCAAGGGCCCGCCAGGCGTCAAACTCTTCCTGGCTCATCTGCGCGATCTCAACGCCATTTTCTGCAAAGATATCGGCGGAAGCCGCATCCTGCTTCTTGGCTTCCTCCAGATAGAACGCCTCAGCCTTGGCGGCGCCTGCCTGCAGCGCTGCTTTTTGAGCGTCGTTCAGGCCGTCATAGGTAGATTTGTTCATCAAGAGCGGCTGATACATGAACCAAAGAGCGAAGTCGCTGGCCGGTGTGTAGCACTTGACCTGCTCGTAGATCCGATAGCTGACGAAGGATGAGGACGAGGTGTTCGCGGCTGTCAGAACGCCGGTCTGCATCGCGTTGTAGATTTCTGACGACGCCATGGAAGCAATCGACGCGCCGGCACCTGCCAGCATTTGTTCAAATGCCTTACCCGCCGCACGGGTCTGTTGCCCCTTCACATGCTCCGGAGCGGTGATGCATTTGTCTTTGCCGACAAAGCCGCCAGCGAGATAGCCGTGAACCAGAACCATCACGTCATCGCCGGCCATGATCTCTTCGATCTTGCCCATGAACGGGCTTTCGTTGAGACGGGCTGCGTGGTCGTGGTTCTTCACCAGACCTGGCATCAAGGTGAGGTTGTAGGCAGGCTGCTGGCCGCCGGCATAGCTCAGCGGAAACACAGTCATATCGAGCTGGCCGCGGCTGAGCGGCTTGTACTGTTCGCGCGGCTTGAACAGGGACTTTGACGGGAAGATCTTGATTTCAAGATCCACGTCGGCAGCGGCGACTTCGTTGGCGACGATTTCCGCCACCTTGTGGCGCACATCGCTGGTGGACCACTGGTGCGACAGGCGCAGTTCCGTGGCATTGGCTGCAAAAGCAGAACCGAGCAGCGCGGCAGCTGCAACGGCAGATGTCAGTTTCATGGTCATTGTTGTTCCTCCCAAAGAGCGTGTGACGTTTGGTCAAGCTCGGGAGGCATCCTTGCACCGAATGTATTCTCCGTCAAATTTTTTGTATACAAGATGGAAATTATTGCGTGCAGGGAATAGGTGTGTTTATGTCAGCGGCATGGATAGGAAACGTGCAGATCTGATCGCCGACGAATTGGAGGGCCTCATTTTAGAGGGCACTTACAAAGATGGCGCGCGTTTGGATGAAGTCCAGCTCGCCGAGCGGTTTGAAGTCTCACGCACCCCGGTCCGGGAAGCTTTGCAGCGTCTCTCGCAGTCCGGTCTTGTGGAACAGATCCCCCGGCGTGGTGTCTTTGTGCGTCAACCGGGTCCGGTCGAGCTTCTGGAAATGTTCGAAGTGATGGCCGAATTGGAAGCTGTCTGCGCGCGTCTCGCCGCAAGCCGCATCACGGATCAAGCCTTGTCGGACCTTCATGCCGCCAATGCGCGCTGTGATGAGGCGGTCGCTGCCCAGGACACGGATGGTTATTATCTGGAAAACGAACGCTTCCACGCCATTTTGTACCGGCAGTCCGGCAACGGTTTTCTGGAGCAGGAATGCCTCCGGCTTTACCGGCGCCTTCAACCCTTCCGCCGGATGCAGCTCAGGGCAAGAGGGCGCTTGCCGCAATCCATGGCCGAGCACAAAGCTATCGTGACTGCATTGGAAAAAGGGGATGGCGAAGCCGCAGCTGCGGCCATCCGGGGCCACGTCGCGGTTCAGGGCGAAAAATTCCACCATCTCATGGCCAGCCTGAAGCACGCAGCTGAATAGGTCACTTCAAGTCCGCAAGTGACCTGCGCGGCTTCGACCGAGCACGCCTGTTGGACCCCTCAATCTATCGCGGAAACAGTATGGCAGCGTGGGTCACACCGACCTCCTGAAATAAAGTACTTCGGGCGCTCCTTGCTTTGATGTAGATGAGTAATCTGAAGACCGAAATGATTTGGCTTGAGTTGCTAGCATCAATCACATGAACCAGAGAGCTGAAGTCCGAACCAAAGACGCGAAGTTCGAAGAGGGCGAACAGGTCGTTTTTGAGATCTTTGTTCAGCCCGGGTTTTCGGACCTGGAACTTTCGGCGGTTACCACAGTACTGCGCACCGCAAACGATATTCTCAACAATGACGTCTATTCCTGGAAAATCATCTCTGACGAACCAGGTCTGGTAACAAGCAGCTCAGACTTGATTGTCCGTGCGGCTCCCGCCATCAGCGGTCAGTATTTGTGCGATTGTCTGGTTGTCATTTGCGGCCGGACCAGCAATCCGGAAGCATGGCTGGCTCGTCTGCGGGCGATGCAACAATTGCAAAGACGGGTCATTCTCCTTTCGGACGCGTCCCGTCAATATGTGAGGTCGGTCAATAACCTCGATGCGCCAACGACCGCGCACTGGCGTGACGTGTCTCTTTTGCAGGAAGTTGGCTCCTATCCGAAACTGACAGACAGTCTGGTGGAAACACATGGCACTGTCCTGACCTGCGCCGGTCACGGTCATACGCTCGAAGCGATGATCGGCGTCCTGGAAGGTCAATTGGACCGGCGGCAGTGTGCTGAGATCGCCAGTTTGCTTGTGCTGGATCGCGTCCGGGGGTTCTCATCGGAACAGCCCAAAGGCAGCAGTTACAGCTCCAGTTACTTTGAAAAGCGCTTGCAGAATGCCCTGCGGCTCATGGAGGCCAACATCGAACAGCCTCTACGTCTTGCAGACGTCGCTAAGGAAGTCGGCCTGTCAACGCGTCACCTGGAGCGGTTGTTTACAGTCTACTTCAACACGACACCGTCGAAACTCTATAAGAAAATTCGCTTGAAGAAGGCGCATGCGCTCGTCGTGGAGACCCATCTGCAACAGATCGAGATCGCGCTTTCATGCGGGTTTGGCTCCGCGGGATCCTTTTCGCTCGCCTACAAAGCGGAATATGGAGAGACACCGACGCAGCGCCGCAAAAGGATGCGATAGCTTCTATGGTGCTCTGGTTAAGCTGCCGCCGTTTGATCCCGGTTGGTTTTGTTCGGATAAGAAAAAGGCGGCCCGTTTGAGCCGCCTTTTTGCAAATCGCCTCTAAAGCCGTTTATTCAGCGGCGGCCTTGGCAATCTCCAACTGCGCGTCAATGTCGGAGGCATCGTGCCGTTCAGCGAGCTGACCGCTTTCGTCCCCAAAGACCCGGTTGACCATGCGTCCGCGGATTGCTGCCGGACGAGCGTCAATTTTTTCGGCCCAGGCAACGAGGTTCTTGTATTCATGGACGGAGAGGAATTCCGCTGCGCTGTAAAGACGGCCCAACACCAGCCCGCCGTACCACGGCCAGATTGCCATATCAGCGATCGAATAATTTTCGCCCGCAATGAAGGGCCGCTCGGCGAGCGCCTTGTCCAGCACGTCCAACTGCCGCTTGGCCTCCATTGAGAAACGATCGATCGGATACTGGAATTTTTTTGGCGCATAGGCGTAGAAGTGACCGAAACCGCCGCCGAGATAGGGCGCAGAGCCCATCTGCCAGAACAGCCAGTTGAGGGTTTCTGTCCGCTCAGGGCCTTCTGCCGGCAGGAATTCACCAAATTTCTCGGCGAGGTACATTAGGATTGACGCAGATTCGAAGACGCGGGTTTTGGCAGGCGTGCTGTGATCGACCAGGGCCGGGATCTTGGAATTGGGGTTTGCGCCAACAAAGCCGCTTCCGAACTGATCGCCGTCGCCAATCTTGATCAACCAGGCGTCATATTCTGCGCCCTTATGCCCGAGGGCGAGCAGTTCCTCCAGCATCAAGGTGACCTTGACGCCGTTCGGTGTGGCAAGCGAATAGAGCTGCAAAGGATGTTTGCCAACCGGCAATTCCTTTTCATGCGTGGAACCGGAGACCGGCCGGTTGATGCTGGCGAACTGGCCGCCGCTCGGCTGCTCCCAGGTCCAGACTTTCGGCGGGGTGTAAGTGGTCGTATCGCTCATTTGGTCAATGTCTCCAGAACCGGATATTGGTCGATCTCGTCGCGACGAAACGGTGTGACACCTCAAGTCATCGCATTATTACGATCAGATAGGCGCCAGCGGAGGTAATGCAACAGCATCCTTTCCAAATCCGCTTATCTTTGGAACGTTGTGCAACGTTCTTTGAACGATCAGGTGTATCGCGGAGCGCTGGCAACATGAATGTCAGATGAACCAACTCTCCGTACTGGCGCCCAAATCATCGGGCAATCTCTTTTTCAGATATGACGAGGAGCCGGAACGAAGGGGAGCCCGATGCACCTGAAATCACTTGCCGCAGCACTTTGCTTTGTTGCCATGCCGGTCGAGGCGAGCAGCCTTTATGTGAAATACGACATCTCGCTGACGGGTTTGAAGATCGGCGAGGGCGCGCTTTCCGTCGATCTTCAGGACCAATCCTACAAGATCCACGGGCAGGGCAAGATGGCAGCCTTCGGCAATTTTGTGTCTGATGGCTCCGGCAATGTGCTCGCAACGGGTTCTGTATCGCCACAAGGGCTGAGTCCCGCTTCGTTTTCGATGCAGGCCGAAGAAGATGGCAAACCGAATACTGTTTCACTCTCGATGGCGAATGGCGCTGTCACGGGAACAAAGATCCACCCAGCCCAGGACCGGATGAACGAGCGGATCAAGGTGACCGATGCACACAAGCGCGGCGTCATTGACCCTCTGACTGCGGTTTTGTTGCCAGCACCGAAGGGCCTGCACCCGGACAGCTGCAAGCGTACTATCCCGATTTATGACGGCCGTGACCGCTACGACCTCGTGCTCGACTACAAGACGAAGTATCAAAAACGCGGTGGCCGGAAGGGCTATTCCGGTGGTGTCCTCACGTGCTCTGCGCGGTATAAGGCGATTGCTGGTCACCGGCCGAACCGGAGGACCATCCAGCAATTGGAAGCCAATACCTCAATGGAGATCCACTTGGCCGAGGTGCCCGGGAAACCGTATCTTCTGCTTTACAGAGCCAGCCTTATGACACCCGTTGGGCCGCTCAATATCCAGAATGTCCGTTTCAAGAAGTTGAACTAAAAAAGGGCCGGAAAATTCCGGCCCTTTGTTTGTGTCTGTACTGTCAGATCAGACCCTGACGACGTAAACCGAACACTTGGAATGCCGGACGACGCGGGCTGCGTTCGGGCCGAGCAGGAACTCACGCAGCTGTGGTTTATGGGCGCCAATCACGATCAGATCCGTGTTGGTCCGTTTGGCCAGCTCCAGGATCTCTTCGTAGATGGAGCCCGTCGCCACAACGTGACGGATCTCCTTGTTGCGCTCTTCGCCCAAGACACTGCCGACAATGTCGGTGAGCTTTTCCTGTGTCTCGTTGACGATCTGATCCTGGAAGTTCTCATCGAAATAAGAGCTCACAAGTGTCACGCCAAAATTCGGCACCACGGTGATCACGTCGAGCTGCGCATTGTCGAGCCGGGCGAGCTTATCGGCCGTTTGAAGGACCTCACGGTCTTCCGGATGCGTGATGTCAACGGCGCAAAGGATGGTCTTGTTCATGCCGGAACTCCTTCCATTTCCTTGCGCTCGACACGGGCCCGCGGGCGTTGGAGCAGATAGATCAGGCCAAGCAGCAGAAGGCCCGGGATGTAGATCAGCTCCTTCGGCATTTGCTCAAGAGACACTTGGGCTTTTGCGATCTGGACCGGGTCATCTCCGTAGAAATCGAAGTTGCCGAGTGTTTCGAAGAACGGTGTGCCCGGGAAGGGTTCATCCATTTTCATCACGCCGTCTTCATCAAAGACGGTCAGACCAACAGCGGACAGGCGGGCTTCTGCATCCGGCTCGTCACCGACGGTCAGGATGAAGGTCGTTTCCGCCTGTGATCCTGTATCGAAGTCGGGGCCGTTCACGGTGATGCGGATTTCATCGCCCGGGTTAGCCTTGCCGACGGCCTCAACGAAACTGGTCGGTTGAACAATTTCGAACGGAGGCTGGATCCGGTTCATGAAGAAGTCCGGACGGAACAGGATGAAAGCAACAAGCACCAGAGCGATGCTCTCATAGATGCGCGAACGGGTGACGAAATAGCCCATGGTTCCGGCCGTGAAGGCCAAAATGGCTATCGTTGCCATTATGAAGACCAGAATACCCTGTCCCCAGCCAACGTCGATCAGAAGCAGATCTGTGTTGAAGATGAAGACGAACGGCAGGGCGACGGTTCTGAGCGAATAGAAGAACGCTGTAAAGCCGGTCTTGATCGCATCACCGCCCGACACCGCGGCCGCGGCGAAGGAGGCAAGACCCACCGGGGGCGTCACATCCGCCATGATGCCGAAGTAGAAGACGAACAGGTGAACCGCAATGAGCGGCACGATCAGGCCGGATTGGGCGCCGAGTTCAACGACAACACCGGCCATCAGCGAGGACACCACGATGTAGTTCGCCGTGGTCGGAAGTCCCATGCCGAGGACCAGCGAGAGAAGTCCGACAAAGGCCAGCATCAGAACAAGATTGCCGCCAGAGACCAGTTCCACTAGGTCGGCCATCACCTGGCCGATCCCGGTCAAAGTCACGGTGCCGACGATGATGCCGGCGGTGGCTGTTGCCAAACCGATGCCGATCATGTTGCGGGCCCCATCGATCATGCCCTTGGCGAGGTCAACAACGCCTTCCTTGAACTCCTCGACCATCTTGTTTTCGCCGCGGAAGATCGCCTTGATCGGCCGCTGGGTCAAAAGGATGACGAAGAGAAGGGTGGTTGCCCAGAACGCGGAGAGGCCCGGAGACTTCTGCTCAATCATCAGGAAGTAGACAAGCACAACGATCGGCAGGAGGTAGTAAAGGCCGGACTTGTAGATGTCGGCGATCTCCGGAAGGACGATGTCCTTGGCATTCGGATCGTCCGGGTGCAGGTCGTCAACGCTTGCGGCAAGCTTCAGAAGCACGAGGTACGCAACGAAAACCAGAACCGCGAGGATCCAGCTGGCGCCATCCGGCACCAGTGCCGTAATCCAGCCGATCGGGAACTTGATGCCGTAGCAAAGCGCAGCAAAGCCTGCGAAGAAGAAGAACATGCCCAGGACGGTACGCAAGGTGGACACGGTCTTGTGGCCGATGGTCGGCATGTTCCGCTTCACCGCTTCCAGGTGCACGATGTAGACCAATGCGATGTAGGAAATGACCGCCGGCAGGAAGGCGTGGGTGATCACCTCGACATAGGAAATGCCGACATATTCCACCATCAGGAAGGCGGCAGCGCCCATGACAGGAGGCATGATCTGTCCGTTCACGGACGACGCAACTTCAACGGAACCGGCCTGTTCATTGGTAAAGCCAACCCGCTTCATCAGCGGAATGGTGAAAGTACCGGTGGTCACAACGTTCGCAATGGACGAACCGGAGATGAGGCCCGTTGCGGCTGACCCCACAACGGCTGCCTTGGCCGGGCCGCCTTTCAGGTGGCCGAGCGCTGCAAAGGCCATCTTGATGAAGTAGTTGCCCGCGCCCGCTTTATCGAGCAAGGCGCCAAATAGAACAAACAGGAATACGAACTTGGTGGAGACGCCAAGGGCAATCCCGAAGACACCCTCCGACGTGATCCACATATGGCTCATCGCCTTTTGCAGCGATGCGCCTTTCCAGCGCATGACTTCAGGGACCCATTGGGAGGAACCGAAAAAGACATAAAGCAGGAAGACGGTGGCGACGATGGCCATCGCAGGACCCAGGGTCCGGCGTGCAGCTTCAAACAGGATCAAGATGCCTGCGAGCGCAAACCATTTGTCGATGTCGTCGGCGAGGCCGCCGTTGTTGACGATTTTCTCATAGAAGAAGAGGCCGTAGAGCGCGAGAAACGCACCGGACAGGGCCAGGATCCAATCCTGGATCGGGATGTGATGGCGTGGGCTGCTTTTCAAAGCCGGGTAGGCCATGAAGGCGAGGAAGATGGCAAAGGCAAGGTGGACCTGGCGGCTGTTGTTGATCAGGTCGCTGGGCAGAACATAGTTGGCGAGTGGAGACGCAAGAAGAACCTGGAAAGCGGACCATGCCAATGCGACAGCTGCCAAAAAGAGCCCAATCGGGCCGGCAGGGTTCCGCGAACCAGAATCGGACGCTGCGACCAGTTCCTGAAGCTCTTCCTCAGACAGGCCACTCGACCCGGCCTTCTTGTTCGCCTGATACTCTTCAGACATCAAATGTTCCCCCGTTTGTCCGGCCCCCAATTTGCCGGTCCGATAATTCCCAAGATCCTATGAGCGAAGCTGCTCAGGACAAAGACATGTTTTGAAAACAGCACGCGATCTTCTGTGTGGGATGGCTGTGCTGACAAAAGGCCCGGAAGCTTGCTCCCGGGCCCATGTTTCAGAAGGTCGGATTAGTTGATCCAGCCTTTTTCTTTGTAGTACTTCGCAGCACCTGGATGCAGCGGAGCGGACAGGCCGTCCTGAGCCATTTCTTCCGGCTTCAGGTTGGCGAATGCCGGATGCAGTTTCTTGAAGGCGTCGAAGTTTTCGAAGACCGACTTGACCAGGGTGTAAACGGTGTCTTCAGACACGTTGGAAGAGGTCACGAAAGTTGCGCCTACACCGAAGGTGCCGGTGTCAGCATCGTTGCCGCGGTACATGCCGCCCGGGATGGTGGCGGTGCGGTAGTAGCTGTTGTCAGCAACCAGCTTGTCGACAGCGTCGCCGCCAACGGTCACGAGTACGGAGTCACACGCTGTGGTGGCTTCCTGGATGGAACCGGACGGGTGACCAACGGTGTAGACCATTGCATCGATCTGGTTGTCACACAGAGCTGCGGACTGCTCGGCAGCTTTCAGCTCGGTTGCGAGCGCAAAATCGTCCGCAGTCCAGCCTTTGGCTTCCATAAGGACTTCCATGGTGCCGCGCTGACCGGAACCCGGGTTGCCGATGTTGACGCGCTTGCCTTTCAGGTCATCAAAAGTTTTGATGCCGGAATCTGCGCGAGCCACAACAGTGAACGGCTCCGGGTGTACGGAGAATACAGCGCGCAGCTCTTCAAACGGACCTTTGTCTTCGAACTTGGATGTGCCGTTGTAGGCATGGAACTGCCAGTCAGACTGGGCAACACCAAACTCCAGCTCGCCTTCACGGATGGTGTTGATGTTGTACACAGAACCACCAGTGGATTCGACCGAGCAGCGGATGCCGTGGTCTTTGCGATCCCGGTTCACCAGGCGGCAGATTGCGCCACCGGTCGGGTAATAAACACCTGTGACACCGCCGGTGCCGATGGTGATGAATTCTTCCGCGGCAGCTGCGCCGGTGAAGGCGATGCTGGTCGCAAGAACAGCACCTGCAAGGTTCAGTTTCATCATCATTTGACTAGGCTTCCCTCTATTTCAGTTTTTGTTCCAGAGCGGTCCAGCCACCCTAGACATTTTCAAGTTCATCGAGCAAGCGATTGTGCCTGTCGACATTTTGGATCCGGGCTTCCGCCTCGGAACCGGCTCGCGCGACCAGCATGCCCGTAATGGTCTCAATGAGAACGAGCGTGGCCGCGTAAGATGAGAAAAAGTGTGGACTTTCAGTGCGCTGAATGAAGTGATGGTCTGCGAATTGCAACCCTGGAAACGCATGACTGTCGGTCAGGACGATCACTTTCGCACCGTTTTCTGCTGCTAGTTCCGCCGCCCGGACCGAGCGGTGGGCATATGGGTGTTTAGACACGATTACGATGCAATCGTCCTTGGTCAGACTTGCAAGTGCACCGCCCAGGGACGCGCCATTGCGCCCTGCCACGATCCAGCGGTCGTTGAACCAGTTGGCGAGGTACGCGAAGTAATCGGCAAAGCCGGCTGATGCGAGCGCGCCGACAACAACGGTTCTGCGCGCTTTTGACAGGCAGTCGACAACCTGTTCCAACCGAACCGGATCAATGTCGTCGACGAGCGCCTTGATGTTGTCAACACAGGCCGCCGCCTGACGGGGCAACAAGGGCTGATCCGCCTCGTTTCGAAGCTGACGGGCCTTGTCCTGAAAACTGCTGCCGCGCTGGCTCAGTTCCATCCGCGCCTGTTCGCGCAAGGATTCGTAGTCGGTGAAACCGATGGCCCGTGCGAGCCGGGTATAGCTGGCAGGGGAGACACCGCTTGCGGCGGCGATCGCCCGCAGGCTGCGCGTTGCGATTTCAAGTTGGTTGTCTGCAAGGTAATCCGCGGCCGTCCGCAAGGTCTCGCTGAGATCAGCGTAATTTGCTGTGATGGCAGCTCGGATTTGTGGTCGCGCAGATGTCATGCGCGCACTGTTTCATTTGTTTTTTTGATTGTCAATTTCTGAAACAATTGTTTCGTCGTATTCGAAATTTTGCATAGGAGATTAGTCGGGTCACGTTGGGTGACAAAGCGTGCTTCGGGACCGGCAAAAGGGTGTTGAAACATAGGAAATGTAAAGGGGAATCGCAGAGTGCAGGTGCCGGCTACTCGACGATGGTCTCGCAGTACGCCTTCACCTTCTCAAGCGGCATGGAAGTGCTCTGGACTTCCATCCGGAGGATTTTGCCGTCAGCCCGCGTCAGGATCGCCAGATTGCATTCGTCTTTCAGCGGCTTCGGGTTCTTCTTTTCCGTATAGGTCCGCTCGTTGATGGACGACCAATAATAAACGAGCTCCTTGGGGTCTCCGCCCGGGTAGTTGATCGGATCGGCTCCTTTCGGGATTGCATCATAGGCAATCACGTCGGATGGCAGGCCGTATTTGAGGAAGAAGTCTGCCGACGGTTTGCCGACATAAGTGCTTTTGAATTCGGGATTGGTCGAGGTCTGGCATGCGGAAAGCCCCAGGCACAAAAGTGCCATGAGGGCTTTTCCTTTTGCGGGAATGTGGCGTCCGCTGATCATGTCCGATTTCCCGGCCGCTGCGATGTGCAGCCGTCAGTTGATTTGCAACTCGAGAGACTTGTGCAGACGCTGAAGGTTACGCAGGGACTTGGACTGCCATGGAATGGCTTTGGAGCCGAGAACACGCACGCCGATTTCCGGTTGCTTGCGGATCTCGATGGTGAATTTTGCCAGGAGGTTGATGCCGGAACTGTTGAGGAATTCCAGACCGGTCAGGTCAAGTACGATTTCTTCCGGTTTGGAATCGAGCACATTGTTCATGAGTTCCAGGATTGGCGCATACGCCTCCGTACCAGACAGACGCATCGTGCCTTCATAATGGATCTTCGACCCTTCTGCCCAGACACGGTAGTCGTTGGTGCTGATTTCCATTCTAATCGTTCCCTCGGAATTATGTATGCGCTCAGGAGAATGTCAGCGCAGCTACAGTTTTCAAGTTGACCGAACCATTACTGGCATCCGGTGTGAAGCGCCAGCCGAGTTTTGCATCATAATCGCTCATTAGCGTCAAAAGCCCAAGTCCGGACCCGGAGGAGTCCAGATCGGTCGCGTTGGCTTCAATGCGTTCCAGCAGAAGTTCGCCTGGGTCTCGTGCCAGGATTTCCGTCAAGAGCTCCTGAAACTTCTCCGCCGTGGCCGGATCAATCACATTGGAAATCTCGGATTCGAAATGATTTCCGTCCAGTGAGCAGCTGATCTCGATGTTGCCATCGTGGCGGAACTTCACTGCATTCTCCAATATTTCGTTCAGCAAGTAGCCGATGCTGTGCCGGGCGTCGACCTGATCGACCCCCTTTGCACAGCATTTTGCAAAATAATCGCCAAGAAAATCGGAGGTTGTTCCGCAGTGTTGCCAGCTCAGCTCCAGCGGTTCTGCGGCGAGGGTGATGTGGAGCGTGGTTGCTGACGGCCCATTCGTCAGCTCGGCGTGTCCGAATGTCACTGTCATAGCCTACCTGTGCTTCATCACCACAAGGGTAATGTCATCAAACATTTTTTGTGTGTCAATGTGTGCTTTAACTTCTGCCAGTATCGCCTCAATAATGGCTTTGGCTGGTTTGCCGGCATTGGCTTTGGCACAGGTGCACATCCTGTCGAAGCCGTAAAGAACGCCGTCAGGGTTTTCCGCCTCTGTCACACCGTCCGTGTGAAGAAGAAGAACATCATCCGGACCGAAATTCAGGACTTCAGTTTGCACAAATGGTGCAATGTCCGCTTCCAGGCCAACCGGGAAACCAAGTTCGACCGTATCGATCCGTTCGACATCGCCATTCGCCCGGATAATCAGCACTTCCTCATGCTGTCCGGAGAGCGTGACCTTGCCATCCTCGTAATCAACGAAGGCGAGGGTCATGTGCTTGTCGGAGTTGGTCCGCGCGATGTTCTTGTAAAGCGCCCGGTTGAGCACTTCGAGAAAAGCAATTGGGTCGTTGTCGCCCTTTTCCTGCAAGGCCCGGGCAACTGACTGCACCATGAGCATCAGAACGCCACTTTCCAGCCCGTGTCCGGTTACGTCACCGATGCCGACTTTCACCCGGCCGCCGTCATGGAGAACGTCATAGTAATCGCCGCCGACTTCATCCGCCGGCTCCATGTAGGCAGCGATTTCAATCTGGGCGATGCCTTCCAGTTCACTGCGCCGCGGCAGCACCATCTCCTGGATGCGTTTCGCCACATCGAGTTCAGCGCCAAGACGCAGGTTTTCGTTCTGGAGACGCTTGTTGAGCGCGACGATTTCCTTGTTGGCGGTTTCCAGTTTGCCGGTGCGCTCTTCGACCAGTTTTTCGAGGTTTTCTGTATGATAGCTGATTTCCTCAGCCATCCGGTTGAAGGCCGTGCCCACGGCACCAACCTCATCCTTGCTCGGGATTTTTACCCGGACGGAATAGTCCTTGTTTTGAAGGGCGCGGGCCGCGTCAGCAAGGGCGCTTAGGCCAGCGGTAATCCGGCCAGAAATCGCATAAACGGCGATGAAAACGATCACCAAGCTGATCAGCAGGGCTGCGATCTGCCATTGAACGATGCTGCGGGTGGCGTCGGAGATCTCCTCTTGCACCTCGCCAAGCGTTTCGTACATCTCCCCTTCAGAAACGAGGAAGCCGAGTGTCAGGCTCTCTGAGACAATTGTGGAGCCGTTCCAGAGGTTCACAGGATCCAGTCGTTTCAAAACAACGATAAAGTTTTCCGGACCATTGCCTTCATCAATTTCGAGGGTTTTGATCACCGTGTTGGCGTCTTCCGGCAACAGAAGGTTTGAGATCGCGGGATACCGACTCTGATTCAAAAAGCGGTTGATCCCGGTTACGCCCTGACCCGTTGCATCGACTGAGATGAGGCCGAGTTTTTCTGCGCCAACTTCACTCACGGCAATAACATTGCCGGCGGAGCTGGTCAGGAAGCCAAAGCCCGTGTCAGCAATCTGCACGTTCTCAACCAATTCGCCGAACTGGTCGAGCGTTACATCAACAGCCGCCATCCCGGCGACGTCAGACCGGTCCTGGGTCCACAGCGGTTCGAAGAAGCTGACAATCAGAGCGCCGGTGATCGCGTCGATGTAAGGCTCTGTTGCAACAATGTTTCGGTCGACCGGACGGGAAGAGGGGTCGCTGATCCAGTTCTGCCAGCCCTCATAAACGCCGGGAAAGAAGAAATCCCAAAAGTTCTCTTCGTTGTGGCCTGGATACAGCCGATCAAAGGTTTGCGCCTGAGTGGTATAGGGCGTCGTCCGCATGATCGGTGTGTCTTTGGGGCCGACATAGTACATCTGCAGTTTCTGCGAACCCGATGACATTAGGGCAGGGGCCACCAGGTTGAAGGCGGCGCTGTCAATGACTTCCTCTCTGGCGCTGGGCAGGAGGTTGCCGTCATCATCAAGCAAATAGCCCCAGATGCTGACAACAGACGGACCAGCAAGGTTCTGAGCCCAACCGCCTTGCGGATCAAAGGTAATGTCCTGATCGCCCAGTTCCGGGTCACTTTCCACCGCTTCGCCGATCCGGATTTCCGTCTCCGGATGGTCGATCAAGGCCTGGAGCGAGCTGCCGAGGGTCTCAACTTCGGAGTATGTCTGATCGAGTAGGAGGTTCGTGCGAAGCGCTGTCGTGTCGATATAGGTGTTGAGGTATTCCTGCGTAGCTTCGGTCAAACCCTGACTAACAGTCGCGGTCGCATCTCTGGAAAGCCGTTGTACGTTCCAGATGGCAACACCGCCTGCAAGCATGATGTCGAACAACACGGCCGCCCCGACCACAAGCAGGAACTTGGCGCGAAAACTGTGCCGGGAAAAACGGCCGATCTCTTCATCCTGATCGGCCTTGTCCGCGGTCGCGGGAGACTGGGTCTGTGTCATAGAGGCTTCCGTCCAGAGGCAACCCAGATTGGCCAACCAGCGTAGCCTTTGGGGTGCAGGGCAGCGAAAATGTGATCCTGGAAACCTTGCCGGAAACGGGCAATCTGTTCCGGACTGTCACCACGTTCGACGGCCATTTGGCCGGCATAAACGTTTTCCCAGGATTGGATGATGTCTGCGAAGTCTTGTGGATTGCCGTCAAGGTTGGTGACCATGAAGCTTTCCATTTTGATGTCTTCAAACCCGCCGTCGATCAGATAGCGCCGGCTCTTGGGGCCGAGCTCGATATCCATATCGAAATGGTCCCAAAGCTTGGCGACCTCGTTGTAGGTCCACTGAATGGTTTCAGAGCGCGGTTCGCCAAGGCAGTGCGAGTTTTTCTCGTTTGTGATGTACACCCGGCCGCCCGGTTTGCAGATCCGGTAGAGTTCTTTCAGGATCTCTTCCGGATGATCAAAAACCTGAAGCGCATGACGGCAAGTGACGAAATCGAACTGGTTGCTTTCCAGAAGCATCTCTGAGGCATCGCCATAAACATACTCAATGCCCTTTACGCCAAATTCGGCGGCAACTTTCCGCGCATAATCAAGGCTTGATTTTGAGTGATCAAGCGCAACGAGACGACCAAGTTCGTATTCCTTTTGCGCCAGAACAGCGAAATCACCAATTCCGCAACAGATGTCCGCCATCTGCATGCCAGGCTTCAGCCCATGACGGCCGAGGATTTCGCGCTCGTGGTGCCAGGTCAGCTTGGTTTGGGTCCGCAGGATCGGAATGAAACCACCCTCTTCCAGGAAGGTCTGCCCAGGATAAAAGTCGCTGTCGTACTCACTGACCGTAATGTTCTGGTTTGCACTTTCCAAAGCCTGGAATTTGCGTGTTGACCATCCAACACAGCTCGACGTTGTCACCTGGATATTCAGGTCCGGACGGTTAACGCAAGTGTCGACCAGGTGCCGGGCAATCGCCTGAAACGCAACGTTGTTCATCCGCACGAGGCGGCGGACGTTCAGATAGAGCCGGCCTTTGACGGTGGACGTTGCAGAATCGAGGGCCTCCATGCAGCCATTGAGCTCATCGGCGGATTGCGGCCGCAAGCTGCCTTGCAGAGAGAATTCCTGATCGTTTTCATTGAAACGCCAATCGAATGCGTGGCCAGTCGCTTGGGAAGTCACGATGCATTATCCTCGAAAACAAGATCGGCCGTCAGGCAAATACGGTTGTTTGATTGGTCACGGGTCAGGTTGAACTCCGCCCCGTAATCGACGCTCAGCTCCAAAAGACCGAGGGATCTATCCGGGTTCTCTGCTGAGAAAAGGCGATCCAGATAGATGGCGTCCTTGTCTGGACGCTTGGTCAAGGCGACCGCGTCATCGTAAAAGCGCGCGATGTCTTCGCTGCCGGGCATATCGATCTCGATGCGGTCCGAATTCTCACGGCGTTTGAACCGGCACACGACCTTGCCGTCGTTTCCATGTCTGTGGAACGCTGTTTCCATCAGCTCATTGAGCGCGGATGAATAAAGATTGGCAAACAGCATGGAATCGAGACGGTTGTGACAAACCATTCGGGAGACGTAGCTCGAAACAAGATCGCAGTTGGCCCAGTTTGAAGAAAAATCGCGAACATCCAGATCGATCTCGATCATCGGCGTTTCGCCCGCTCCGCTGGCGTTCGAATATGACACGTCGCCCAAACTCCATTATTGACGCCGAAATTTGCGCTCAGTTTTAGTTTCCGAACACAGATGACTGCGGCTCCCTATCACCGCGGCAGGAAGTATGACGTCGAAATCGTTAAGCTAGATCCAACCAGAATGGTAAATATTAGCCCCATACCTAGTTCAACTGTTTGAACTTTGAGTGTCAACCAGTATGAATTATCACGGCTTTTGGCAGTTATTCTGATAGGTGACAAGATACGGGGCTGATCTATCCGCAAGCATCTGGGGAATGTTGATTTTTCGCTGCTTGTGGGCAGTGTATTTCCAAAACCAACAAACGCCGTTAAATGACTAGCGGAACGGCTGCGGGAAGCGCGGCAGGAAACTCTGACTGTTGTTAGAAACGAAAAATGGCGGATTCGTTTTCATCTGATTCTCAAACCGGTGGGTACAGCGCATCTATGAAAGATGAATTGGAAGCCCTGCGCGCCGAGCTGGCAGAGTTGAAAGCCGAGCAAGCGGATCTGCAGCTGCTTTATGAAGCGACCATCGAACACGGCGAGGCCGTGGAAGATCAGCTTGCCGAGAACAATCAGCTGCTTCTGGAAACCCAGCGCCGGCTTGAGGCCGAGTTGGCCGACGCGGGACGGTATGTGTTGTCGATCCTGCCGGAGCCGAGGTCGGAAGGCCCGAAAGCGGACTGGCTTTTGGTTCCGTCAACGGAACTTGGTGGCGATTCCTTCGGCTATCATGACCTCGATAGCGATCATTTTGCCATCTACCTGATCGATGTCTGCGGACACGGTGTTGGTGCAGCTCTGCTCTCTGTTTCGATTATCAACGTGTTGCGCTCTTGCGCGCTGCCGGAAACAGATTTCCGGATCCCCTCCGATGTGCTTTTCAAGTTGAACAACGCCTTCCCAATGGAACGGCAGAACAACATGTTCTTCACCATCTGGTACGGCGTTTTTCAAAGGTCGACCGGTAAACTGTCTTATGCGTCCGGGGGGCATCCGGCAGCCGTTCTGTTGCCAGTGGCCAAGGACGCGGGGGCGTTTTCGCTCATTGGGACGAGCGAAGGCATGGTGATCGGCGCCATTGAAGATATGACGTTCGACCAGTCCGACGTATCGGTAAGATCAGGAGATCGCTTGTTGGTCTTGAGTGACGGCACCTATGAGGTGGATGACCTTGAAGGCGATGTCTTAAGCCTTGAGGGGCTGGCCAACGAGGCGCTTGCCGCAGACGGCTCCATACCTACACATATCCTGGAGTGGGTTCAGAAAAAGTCTGGTCAATCCGAGTTGCCGGATGACTATTCAATGATCGAGTTTCAGTTCTGATCGGTTCCGTTGGAGCTCAACCGCAAAACCACCCGCGTCGAATTGGTGCCGTCGTTCCGGGAATGCGACACCTCTTCAGACACCTGATGGACCAGAAAGAGACCCAATCCGCCAACTGACATGTCGTCGGCAGACGTCTCGGTCATATCGAGGACAGGGGCGGTCCCGGTATCGAAAGCGGTCGCGTGATCTTCCAGGGTCAAGATGAGCCGGTCACCGTCTTTGGTGAGTTCGGTTTTAATGGTGTCAGCCACGGCCTCTGGATAGCCGTAGGACACTGTGTTGGAGAACAGCTCTTCTACGATCAAAGACAGATGACGGCGGGTATGGTCATCAAGACCGTGGCGTGCAGCAAGGTCGTCCAGAAAGGTGTAGATCCTGGACAGTTCGTCTAATTCGTTTGCAACTTCCAAAGTCCCGAGAACCGATGTCATCCACCCGGTCTCCTTCTAGGGCGCTGAGAGCGCATAAAGTCAGCTAGCCCCGGATCTCTGCCAGAGCATCATCGCGCGCTTCAACCACGCTGAGGATCTTGAGGAAGCCGGAGATCTTCAGGACTTCATGGACCGATGGATTGACGCCGAAGAGGATCAGTTTGCGTCCTGCCGGGGCGATCTGTTTGGTGATGATCAACAAGGACCGCAGACCAAAACTGGTGACATAATCCACGCCGCTCATGTCGATCAGCAGGCTGGAATCGCTCTCTTGGGCGGCTGACTTAAGATGCGCTTCAAAGTCCTTTGCCGACAGGGTCTCCAGTTTGCCTTTGGGGCAAATAATCCGAATCCCGTCCACCGTTTCGTCGTCGATCGTGAGATGCGCCGCATCCGCCATTTGGACCATACCTTCCACAGGATTGATTAGGGGGCTGAAACTCGTCAGTGCGTGGATTTCCCTTGAAGCATGAAAATCTTATGAAATGAAGAACGCAACAGGTGTTTCCTGTCAATGACGTGGCGGTATATGGTCCGAGCCTGGACCGGTGATCTGGCTGTGACGAAGTGGGATGCCGGAAGACCATGATGCTGCGGGCCGTGACAAGGGAATACTCCAATGGCTGAAGAGATTGTAATTCCTGAGTTGTCCGATCCGCGAGCAGAGGTCGGTAAGGTCGCACTGGCGAATGCGGACGGGCAGGAAGAGTTCCGCGACAGTCCCGAATTTGAGGAGCTTGAAGCCGAATTCCGGAAGATGGAGATCGATGGGCCATCCGCCGTCAATTGGAAGATGCTCAACGAGAAGACCGTCGATGTCTTGAAGGAAAATTCGAAGGATCTCGTTCTGGCGACACGGCTCGCCTACGGTCTTTTTCTGGAGGAAGATTTCAAGGGACTCGCGGTAGGCGTCAAGATCCTCGAAGACATGTCCAAGGACCATTGGGAAGACATGATGCCGCCGGTGCGCCGCGAACGCGGCCGGGCAGGGGCATTCGACTGGTTCGCAGAAAAACTCGGGTCCCTTGTCGAGGGAAAGACGCCAGAGGGCGATCAGGGATTGGCTGCGCTTCAGGCGCATGACTACCTGCTTGAACTTGATACCGCTCTTGAACAGAAATTCACCAAATCACAAGCGGCTCTTGGGCCATTAATCCGCGCGCTCCGCCCGATTGCAAAGAGCGTGCGGTCGGTGCTTGAGGAAGAGGCGCGGAAGAAAGCCGAGGCAGAAGCTGCGGCCAAAGCCGCAGAGGAGGCCAAAGAAGCGGGAGGGGAGGCTGCTGCCAACCCGGCGAGTGAAGCGGCGTCAGACAGTGCTGCGGCAACTGCTGCACCTGCAGCGGAGCCTGCTGCCTCGGCTGCTGAACCGGCGCCGGCTGCGGCGCCTACGCCACAAACAGCTTCGCCAGCCCCGAGCGCTGCACCAATTGCAGTGCCGGAGGTTGCCGTGGATGGCGATGGGGATGCGGCTTTCACATCACTCTTCAATGCAGCCGGCAAGGTGGCGTCCAGTAGCCGGCAACACGCGCCGCAGGATCCGAGAGGGTATCTTTGTGCCCGCTTCGCCGTCTGGGGCCGTGTCATGGTCTTACCGCCCTCCAACAGTGGAAAGACCAGTTTGCCACCACCTCAGAAAAACCGGATTGCGGAATTGCAAGCGCTCAAGGGAGCTGGAAATCATCTTGGTTTGATCCAGTCAGCCGAAGGCGCCTTCATGTCATCGCCGTTCTGGATCGATGCGCACTTCATGATCTGTGAAGCGATGAGTGCGCTCGGCAGTGAATATGATCATGCGCGTCTGTTGATTGAGGGGGAACTGGCCGGGTTCTTGAAACGCTTGCCGGATGTGTTGTCCCTGTCCTTCAGCGACGGAACGCCGTTCGCGAGCGGTGAGGCGAAAGCATGGATCAATCAAAGTGTTACCGTTGGCGGCGATGCAGGAGGTGACGCGGACCAGCTCGCAGGGGCCGCATCAACAGCCGCTAGCCTGGCTCAGGCCGGTAAGGTTGTTGAGGGATTGGCGGTCTTGAAAGACTATTGCGCCGGCTGCCGGGCGGAGCGGGACTGGTTCCGTGGACAGCTGAAGCTGAGTGAATTGTGCCTGCAGTTCGATGTTCTTCAGCCCTTGGTGGCTCAATTGTCGCGGCTTCGAAAGACGGCAGAAGACGCGAATCTGGCGGCCTGGGAGCCAGACTTGGTCGTCGAATTGGCCCGGCTCTCATGGCGTAGTCTCAACCACAAAAACATCCGTCAGGTCATTTCTGACAATGATTTGGTGCCTTTAAAGGCCTCAGTCATGGAAACTTTGTCGATACTGGATCTCGGCGCGGCTGCCGAGTTGACGGGCAAGCGATGACCGCGCAAAGTGGTTTTGTTGTGTGCCTTTTGAAAAAAGTCATGTCTTTGAGGGGTCTTTTTTAAGACTCTTCTAGACAGATTTGACATGAAACAGTTCTAGAGTGCCCCCCGATAGGGGAACACCAGTTTTATAACATGATTTCCGTAAGTGACATCGGAAGCTCGACTGACGTTAAGGAGAAGGCATGTCCAAAGAATCCTCCGTCGCTCCCAAGGAGCGGGTGAATATCAAGTACAAGCCCGCGACGGGAGACGCTAAGGAAGAAGTTGAACTTCCGCTGAAGCTCGTCATGCTTGGGGATTACACCATGCGTCCCGACGACACGCCCGTCGAAGACCGGTCCCTGATCAACATCAACAAGGACAACTTCAACGAGGTGATGAAAAGCCACGAGTTGAAGCTGGACATGTCGACAGACAACAAGCTGGTCGAGCAGCAGGAAGGCGAAGAGCAGGAAAAGCTCTCCGTTTCTCTGAAGATCGAAAGCCTGGCCGATTTCTCTCCTGAATCCGTTGTGCGTCAGACACCGGAACTCAACAAACTTCTGGAATTGCGCGAGGCGCTTGTCGCCTTGAAGGGGCCGCTGGGCAACGTTCCGGCGTTCCGCAAGGCAATCCAGAATGTTCTCGGCGATGAAGCCGCCCGCGAAAAACTTCTGGCTGAACTCACCAAGACGACCGGCAATTCCGGCGACGGCGAATAAGTGCCGTTCAAATCGGCGGCGCAACCGGCGCCCGCTGATTTCATCTTACCCGGACCACAGCAAGATCAGAGACCGTGAACATGGCTGACACCGAAAACCAGCAACAGGGCGCCGGCGCGCAAACCGAGGAACTCGACGCCTCGTTGCTTGACCAGATTTTGCAGGAAACCAAACTCGCTCCGAGCGACGATGGTTATGACGTCGCCAAAAAGGGCGTTGCTGCATTCATTTCCGAACTTCTGAAGCCGACCGACGGTCAAAGCCAGGTTTCTGGCGCTGCCGTCGACATGATGATCACCGAGATCGACAAGAAACTGTCGGATCAGGTCGATCAGATCATCCACAATGAAGACTTCAAGACGCTGGAATCCGCTTGGCGCAGCCTGAAGTTCGTCGTGGACCGGACCGATTTCCGCCAGAACATCAAAATCGAGATGATGAGCGTCTCCAAGGACGAGCTTCTGGAAGATTTTGAAGACAGCCCGGAAGTCGTGAAGTCCGGCCTCTACAAGCACATTTACACCGCTGAATACGGCCAGTTCGGTGGTCAGCCGGTTGGCGCTGTCGTGACAAACTACGACTTCGGCCCCGGCTCACAGGACATCAAACTGGCTCAGTACTGCGCCAGCGTTGGGTCCATGTCGCATGCCCCGTTCATCGCCGCAGCTTCGCCGGCCATGTTCGGTGTGGATACCTTTGAGGAGATTCCGAACCTCAAGGACATGGAATCCATTTTTGAAGGACCGAAATACGCGAAATGGAACTCTTTCCGCGAGTCGGAAGATTCCCGCTATTTCGCGCTGGCCATGCCGCGATTCATGCTACGCACCCCGTATGGCCCCGAGACCACACCGGTCAAGGCTTTCAACTACGAGGAAGAGTCTGGTTCCAAGAGCGAAAACTACCTCTGGGGCAATGCAGCGTTTGCCATGGCGACCAAGCTGACCGACAGCTTTGCCAAGTTCCGCTGGTGCCCGAACATCATCGGCCCTCAGTCCGGGGGGGCGGTCGAGGATCTGCCGGTCCACACTTTTGAGGCCATGGGGCAGCTGCAGAGCAAGATTCCGACAGAAGTTCTGGTTTCCGACCGTAAGGAATATGAACTTGCTGAGCAGGGCTTTATCTCCCTGACCATGCGCAAAGGGTCCGACAACGCTGCGTTCTTCTCGGCAAACTCGGTTCAGAAGCCGAAGTTCTTCGGCAACAATCCGGAAGCCAAGGATGCGGAGCTGAACTACAAGCTCGGCACACAGCTGCCTTATATGATGATCATCAACCGCCTGGCGCATTACATCAAAGTGCTGCAGCGGGAGAACATCGGCAGCTGGAAAGACCGCAACGAACTGCAGTCCGAGCTGAACAACTGGATCCGTCAGTACGTATCTGACCAGGACAACCCGTCCGCAGACGTGCGTTCACGCCGTCCGCTGCGCAAGGCGTCGATCACCGTATCGGATGTTGAGGGCGAACCGGGTTGGTACAGCGTGTCGATGGCGGTACAGCCGCACTTCAAGTACATGGGGGCAGACTTCACACTGTCCTTGAAAGGCAAGCTCGACAAGGCTTAAGTCGGTCAGTGTCTTGACGAATGACCTTTCACAGGGCGCCAAACGTTTGGTGCCCTGTGTTGTTTCAAGAGGACTTCTGCTGTGGCGGTTTCCCTTTTTCAGCGTCTTGAAGGCGATGTATTGAAAGACGAGTTCAAGTCGCTGGATCAGCATGAGGCGGCGCTGATGGACAGTATACTCGCCGACTTGCGTATCCTGTTGAACTCAATGGCAGGCTGCTGTGAAACGCGCCCTGACTATGGGCTGGCGGACTTCAACGCCGTCAACCAGAGCCACAAGGACACGGCTGCAGAGCTCTGCCGGGATATTGAACAGCAAATCATCAAATTCGAACCCCGATTGAGCAATCCGGTGGTCCGGACCATTGAGGATCCGAACCGTCCGCTGGAGTTTGTGTTCAACGTTGAAGCAGACTTGAAATATGGTACGCGGCAGGTTCGCGTGCGTTTTGATTCTGTGCTGGACAGCTCGGGCAAGGTGCGCCTCACTGCTTAAGCCGTAAAAGGATACGTGCTGGATGTCGGTCAATTCCTACTACAGGGATGAACTCAGCTATCTCAAGGAACTCGGAGCCGAGTTTGCCAAGGCAAACCCGCGCCTGTCCAAGTACCTTGCCGATGACCCGACAGACCCCGATGTCGAACGGCTCATGGAGGGCTTTGCGTTTCTCGTCGGACGGCTGCGTCAGCGGCTGGATGCTGAAATGCCGGAAGTCGCGCATTCGCTGCTCAAGCTTATCTGGCCGCATTACCTGCGGCCTGTCCCGCCGATGACGACTTTGAAATTCCGGCACGCACCGGATGTTTCTGAATTGGCCATTCGCGTTCCGAAGGGGACGTCGGTCAAGACCGCCTCCATGAACGGCGAAGCGGTGCCGTTCCGCACAACCCTGGACCTCAACGTTCTGCCGCTGGAAATCAGCGATACCAACTTGGACAACCGCAAGGACAGCGCGTCGCTCGAATTGTCCTTTACGAAAACGGCTGGTGCCGGTTTGGCTGCATTGGCGGCTGCACCGCTGACCCTTTATCTCGGCGGGCAAGGCGAGACCAACACGGCGCAACAGCTTTACCTCTATCTGATGAAGCGGTTGCGGTCGGTGCAACTGTTGCCAAAGGGGCAGGACCCGATCACAGCGGACGTGGTATTGGAGCCGGTCGGGTTTGAGCGCGACGAAGCGAGCCTGCCGTATCCGGAAGGCTCCTTTGACGGGTTCCGGATCATGCAGGAGTACTTCTCCTGCCCTGAAAAATTCATGTATGTCCGCATCCGTGGCCTTGAGAAATACGCTCGTGTCACCGCGGACAGCTTCAAGCTGGTCTTTCATTTCAATCAGGGCTTTTCCAACCTCAGCCGGGTGATGCCGCACCAGATCCAGTTGAACACCACGCCCGCGGTCAATCTGTTTGAGGCCGAAGGCCAGGCCCTTCTGGTGTCGCATGATCGCAGTGAGTATCCGGTGCGGCCGCTTGGCGGGCGCGAACTGCGCAGCGTCCACGACGTGTTGTCCGTGACCGGTTGGGTGCAAGGCAGCAGCAAGAGAATTGATTATCAGGCGTTTGAGTCCTTCTCGCATGATACGTCCGGAGCGGATCCGGACAAGCTCTACTACCGAGCGACCATCAAACCGTCGGTTCTCGGCAGTGGAATCGACCACTACATCTCGTTTGTGACCCGGTTGAACAAAGCCGGTGAACCGCTGACCGAAACGATCTCCCTCAATCTGCTCTGCTCCAATGGGGAACACGCCAGCAAGTTCGGTATTGGGTCTGTCAACCAGCCGACATCTGAGACACCGGCCAAATTGGTGTTCACAAACATCACTCGGATTTTGGGCGAGGTTCCACCGCCGCTTGATGACCGGATCCTGTGGACGTTGATTGCCAACCTCTCTCGCAACTATGCATCACTGATCGACGTCGAAGCGTTGCGCACGGTGATTGGCGCCTATGATTTCCGGGCGAATGTGGACCGGCAGGCCGCGCTTCAGCGGGACCTCTTGCTTCAAAGCTTCAAGAGTTTCGAACGGCGCAGCGTCGATATCTTCCGCAATGGCCGGCCCGTCCGTGCCTATGAACTTGTGCTTCGGCTTGCCGAGAGTGAAATGGGCGGAGAGGCGGAAATGTACCTCTTCGGCTGTGTCTTGGACCGCTTTTTGAAATCCTATGCCAGCATCAACAGCCTGCATCGCCTCTCGATCATCGGGACCGACAGCAACACGCTCTTGAGTTGGGATCCGAAGGAAGGGAGCGCGGCGCAGCTATGACGGAAGTTGTCGAGGCAACGGAAAAACACAAAGCTCTTGCCGGGCACCTTGCGCACAGCCAATTCTTTCAGCTCGTCTACCTCATCGGCTTGATGCATGCGGACGTCAACAAAATGGGTCCGGGCCACGCTCCGAAAGATGAACCGATCCAGTTCCGCGCCACCCGCTCATTGAGTTTCGGAGCCAGTGATGTCTCCGAGATCTCCTATGACGAGGCGCGCGACAAATTTGATATCCGGGTGAATTTCCTCGGCCTTTATGGCCCGGCATCGCCTTTGCCGCCGAACGTCACGGAACGGATTATTGAGAGTGATGAAAACCCGTCTTCTCTTGAAGATCTTTTGGATCTGTTCAATCACCGTCTGACGATCCTCTTGTATCAGATTTGGCGCCGCTCACGGCACTACATCCGGTTTGAAGACCATGGCCTTGATGCGACGTCCAAGTGTTTCCTGGCTTTGTGCGGGTTTCCGATCGAGGACCGGGCGGAAATCGGATCCGTCGCAAGATCCGCGCTGTTGCCGCATGTAGGATTGATGTCGCTGTACTCGAACTCCGCCGAGGCCGTTGCATCGGTCTTGTCGAGCTTCTTCAAGGTGCCGTGCGAAATCATTGAGTATGTGAACCGTCACGTTGTGATGGGTGAAGACAGCCAGATCTCGCTCGGTGTTCGAAACACCCTTCTTGGCGGGGACATGGTGCTGGGCGAAGAGGTTGAAGACGATCTCGGCAAGTTCACCGTCCGGATGGGCCCTGCGCCTTATGAAAAACTCAAACCGTTCATGCCCGGAGGAGAGCGGCACCCAGAAATTGCCGAACTCTTGGCTATGGTCATGCGGGACCCACTCGATTGGGATCTGCAGTTCGTCTTCAAGGAGGACACGGTGACAGCCGGACAAGTCGGCGATATTCGGCTGGGTGTTTCATTGTGGCTGGATGCCGAGGAAGACAGCCAACTGGAGAATCCTGTTCAGTTGACGGGCCTGCCTTTGGGAAGCGGACCGGACTATACCGGTGAGCTGGAACATGCTACGCCGGATACCAGCGGTCATGTGCCCGGGACGGGGCCTGCCGAAACACAATCCAACGGTCTGATGGTGTCATGAGCAGTGAGTTGATCCTGACCTGTGCGGCTTTGGGCAGTCAGTTCCGGTACGGTCCTTCCGGTGGAACATTTGGGCGCTCAAAGAAGTGTGACTGGGTTCTTCCTGATCCCAATCGGATCTTGTCATCCATACATGCGCGCGTTGTGTTTCAAGGCGGCGCATTCTTGCTGATTGACGAGAGCACAAACGGAACTTTTCTTGCTGGACAGGAACAGCCAATTGGCCGCGGCCGGTCTATTCCGCTGGGGCCGGGGACTGTCCTGACAGCTGGTCCTTATGAAATAACGGCAGAACTCGTCGCGGCGCAGCAGCCCATGCAGTCCGCACCCGTTGCCGTTGCACAGCCACCGGTTCAGCCAGCTGCTGCAGTGGAGCCGCAACCCGATTTTACTCCGGATGCGCAATTTCTGGCACCGGGACAGACCTATGGTGCACCTCCAAAAGGCAAGCAGTCTCTGGATCCGCTGGATTATCTTGGGGGCGGTGATCCAGCGCCTCAGCCGGTGAGTGCGGCCCCGCAGACATCCACGCAGCAAATCCCGCAGGACTTTATGCAGGCCGGCGCGCAAGCACCAACTGCAGTACCCCCGGCAGCGCAGGTTCTGCCGCAGACCACGGCCGCACCCGTCGCCCAACCAGTCGCCGCCAGCGTTCCGCCTCAACCGGTCGTATCGCCGCCGGCCGAGCCGGCTCAACAACAGCCAAGTGTTACGCCCGCGCCAGCTGCCACGCCGCCAGCGTCCGGCGGCATTCCGGACGACTTCTGGTCGTCTCTTCCAGGCGGCACGCTTCCAGGTTCACCCGTTGCCCAAAGCGCTGTTCCAGTGCCGCCTCAACCGGCAACTCCGCAAGCGGCGGCGCAATCAACCATCCCGGACGATTTTTCTTTTGGCGCTCAACAAGCGTCTTCAGCTCCATCTCCGGCCTCAACACAGGTGTCCGCCCAGCCGGCTTCCTCGTCGGCGTCCCTTCCGCCAATGCCGCAGAGTGCTGGATTGAACGCACCCGTTTCTTCAATGATGCCGCCGATGCCCGGACCAGGTACGGCTGGCGGTCTATCTCATCTGGACGCGCTCAAAGCCCGAAGGGAACAACGGGTTGCAGCGCTTGATGCCAAGGCCAAAGGTGCGGATAAGGACGAAGCCCGGCTGGCCGGGGCGCCTCAACCGGTGCCCGCAGCCGCCCAACAACCACAAATGCCCGCGCAGGCGATGCCGCCGCAACCCATGCCCGTGTCTCCGGCTTCGCAAGAGCCGCAAGCCACTGAATCGGTTCAGGAGGTCTCGAACATCCCGATGCCGGCCGGGCCGCGCAGCGACGAGGATCTGCAGATCCTGTTGCGGGCCATGGGGTTTCTGGAAGCCGAGGTTCCCGAAGCGATCCGGGATCAAATCTTGCAGGATGTCGGTGCCATGGTCCGCGAGATGGCATCCGGCCTTGTGTCGATGATGGCCGCGCGCAAGGTCGTGAAGTCGGAATTCCGGATTGACGAAACCCGGATCGAACCAAAAGAAAACAACCCGTTCAAGTATTTCAAGGTCGGCGAGCTGGCTTTGGACGAAATGCTGTTGACGAGGACCGAAGGCTATCTGTCGCCAGCGCAGGCAACCCGTCACGCTTTTCAGGATCTGCAAAGCCATTCGATGGTGATCATGTCGGCCATGCAACGGGCGATGCGATTGATGTTTGAAAAATTATCCCCAGAAGCTTTGGCACAGGCCGGTGACGGCGATGGCGCATTGCGCCTAAGAAGTCTTGGGGGGCGTCGCGACAAGTGGGATACGGCGCGCAGCACATATGATCACATGCGCAAGGACTATGAGGCAGTCGTGCGGCAGATGATCATGGAAGCCTTCACGCAAGTGCAGGAAGAGCAGGCGCGGCGCATGTCCGACGATTATTGGAATAAGAGGAAGAAATGAGCCTGACCCGACGATCAGCGTGCATCGGACTTCTGGCTGCGCCCATTGCCATTTCTGCCGGGTGTTCGCGTGTCGCCAAGCCGACACCAATCAAGATCGAGCTGCAGGCCGATGCCAACGTTAACCCCAACGAAAATGGCGACCCGGCACCGGTTGTGGTCCGGGTTTACGAGTTGAAAGAGCTGACGGCCTTTCAAAATGGCAGCTTTTTTGACTTTGCGGACAACGACAAGAAATTGCTGGGCGGTGACCTGGTCGGAAGTGCCGAATACGAGCTGACACCCGGGCAGACCGTCGACTACAACCGCAGCATCTCCAGTGAAGCCCGCTACATCGGGGTAGTCGCTGCATTCCGGGATATTGAATCCGCCCAGTGGCAGGACTCTATCGAACTCGAACAGGAAAAGAAAAACGAGTTTGTCATCTATCTGACCACTCTTGCTGTTCGAATACAAAAGCTTCGAAACCGTCGGTTGGGCGTCTTTTAGGACCGATCCCGCAAGGGTTTCCTAACGAATTGAGTTTGCACAGCGGAATCAATTAGAAGATACTCCGCTACGTCGGTATTTTGCCGTTAGGTTCGAATCATGAAACTTGGTGAGAAGCGCAGGGGAGTGCATTGAACGCAAGCGGCAAACCGCTCTGGCTTGAGGGAATGTTTCTCCGGCCCCAGCACCTCCAGCAATATGACCGCTGGATCGAAACCAATCTTGAGCACCGGGTGAAAGACCAGGCGCCCTACAGCTGGGGTGTGCGGAAACTTGAATTTGATCCGGACGCGTTGCGGATTGGCCAGATTCAGATCGCGGACGCGGATATCGTTTTTCCGGACGGATCTGTTTTCAATACCTCGCTCTTGCACAAGGTTGCAGGCGCACGCGAAATCACATCGGAACATCAGGGCAAGAAGATCTATCTGGCTGTGCCGCTGAAGTCTGTCGGCGGACTGGAAGTCGGCGACGAAGCGCAAGGCAAACAGCGCTATACGCGGCATATGTCCGAGGCGCGCAACACGGCGGAAGCTGACCGGCCACCCGCCAATATCGCGGTTGGAACACTAACAGCCCGGTTGATCCTCGAAGGTGAAAGCCTTGATGAGACCGCCAATTTGCCAATCGCCGAGATTGAAGGTGTGGACGCGCAAGGTGCGGTGCAGCTTTCCGGCACCTTCATCCCCCCGGTGAATTTCGTTGCTGCAAGCAAGCCGTTGCTGGCGCATCTTGAAGAAGTGCGGAGCCTTCTGCGCAAGCGCGGCGAGATGATGGCCAGCAACGCAGCAGGGCAGGGCAGCAGCACACGCAACGGCCTCATGGACCTCATGATGCTCGGTGTCGTGAACCGCTACGAGGTTCTGATCGGCCATTTGATCATGTCCGGCCGGCACATGCCCGAGACGGTTTACCGGGACCTGATTTCGCTGATCGGCGAGATCTCCGCCTATGGGACCGACACCCGCAGGCCGCCTGAAATTCCGACCTACGACCATCGCGATCTGCGAATGACGTATCAGGGCTTGGTCGCCGTTCTGCGCAGCCTGCTCAGTTTTGTTGTCGAGCAAAACGCGATCAGCATCCCGCTCACGAAACGGGAATACGGGATCTGGCTGGGTGAAACCTCAGACCGGATGGTGTTCCAGGCGCGCTCGTTTGTGCTGATCGCCTATGCGAATGTGGATCTGGAAACCCTGCGCAAGCAGATGCCGATCCAGATCAAGATCGGCCCGGTCGAAAAGATTCGCGAGTTGGTCAATCTGCAGCTGCCCGGGATTGCGATCTCGCCACTCTCCGTGGCCCCCCGCCAAATCCCGTACATCCAGAACGCAGTCTACTTTTCATTGGATACCGACAATGAACTTTGGCCGCAAATGCAGACCACAGCCGCATTCGCGTTACACTTGAGCGGCGACTACCCGGGGTTGGGGCTAGAGCTCTGGGCAATCCACAAAGGCAAGTGACTTAGCAGCTGATGACGAATGACGACCTGGACCAACCGACCGTAGCGCAGCGCTTGTCGCCGCGGGCACGTACGTCCATGGCGCAGGGCTCGGCTGGGGCGGGCGATCCGGGCGATGAACCGACTGTTGCGTTCGTCAGTCAGCCTTCCGTTGCCCAACCCGCACAGCAAGCACAGCCTGACCCTGCTGCTCCGGTCTCGCAAAACGGCTCTTCTGTTGAATCCGCAACATCCATCGTCCGCCTGTTTGACCGAATCCCGGAACGGGTCCTGGTCCGCGCTGCTACGCCGTTGCTTTTGCTGATCGCGCACTTGCGCAGTGCGATTGACCGCGCCGATGTCGTCTCGCTCCGCCGCGAAGTGGTGGCTGAAATCGACAAGTTTGAGCAAACGGCTCAAAAGGAAGGCGTGGAAGCCGGTGATATCATTGCTGCGCGTTATGTTCTGTGCGCGACCGTTGACGAGACGGTCTTGATGACACCTTGGGGTAGCCGCAGCGAGTGGAGCTCCAACAGTTTGCTGAACCAGTTTCACAATGAAACCTGGGGCGGTGAAAAGTTCTTTGGCATTTTGGACCGGATCAAGGGCGATGCGCCGCGCAAGATGCCTTTGCTTGTCTTGCTGCATGCCTGCCTGATGCTCGGGTTTGAGGGCCGTTACCGGGTTCTGGAAGGCGGCCGGGATCAGCTGGAAGATCTGCGCAACGAACTGTCACGGCTGATCAAGCGCAACACGCGCATCAAGCCAGACCAGCCGCTGTCAAAAGTGTCCGAAGGCCATAAGGGCGGCCGGAAAGTGAGCGTTCTGCCGCCTATTTGGATCATCGGTATCATTGCCGTGTCGATCCTGTTTATTACCTGGGCCTACAGCGATTTCATGCTGGAAGGTGAAATCGTCCCCCCGTTGAGCGCCATTGAAGCGCTCGAAGTGAAATAGGGGCGGCAAGTATGATCAGGACGTATTTCGCAAGCCTTTTGAGACCGGTAAGCCTGCTGATCCTATTGCTGCTGATCATCGTATCGGTTGCCATCTATTTCTTCGGTGGCATCGTCACGATTGCAGGCTTTACGCCGTTTGCGCAGACCGAGCCGCGGATCATTGCGATTGTCGCGCTCTTTGTTCTGTTCTTCCTGATTACATTCCTGCGCCATGTTCTGGCACGCCGGGCGAATGCCAAGCTTATCAACTCCATGCTTGCCAATGACGAATTGGTGTCCATGGGAACGGACATGTCAGCCGATGAGGTCGAGCTGATCCGGGAGCGGTTCGAAGCTGCCCTCCAGAAACTGCGCGACAACCCGCTGGACGGCAAACGGCGCCGGAATTTCCTGTTTGAACTGCCTTGGTACATCATCATTGGCCCGCCCGGCACGGGCAAAACCACGATCTTGCGTAATTCCGGGCTGGAATATCCGCTCGCCGAACATGGGCAAGAAGCGCTGCAAGGCATTGGCGGCACACGCAACTGTGACTGGTGGATTTCCAATGAAGCCGTGATGATCGACACGGCCGGACGGTACACGACGCAGGACGTCAACAAGGGCGTTGATGCCGCAGCTTGGAATGGCTTTCTCGAGCTGCTTCTCAAGTTCCGCAGACGGCGTCCGGTCAACGGTATTTTGCTGACCATCAGCATTGAGGATGTGGCTGTTGCGGACGAGGACAGCCGGAAACGCCAGGCGGAAATTCTGCGCCAGCGCCTGCGCGAACTACACCGAACATTCGGCATGCGCCTGCCGGTCTATGTCATGTTCACCAAGTGCGACCTGATCGCCGGGTTTGATGAGTATTTCGACGACCTGAAGCAACGCGAGCGGGATCAGGTCTGGGGCGTCACGCTGCCCTATGACCCGCAGCAGATCACCGTCGGACCGGCATTCGAGGCGGGTTTCACAGATCTTGTAGCGCGTCTGGAAAAAGACCTGCCGGGCACGCTAAGTGAAGAGCGGAACAACAGCCGCCGGTGCCGTATTTACGGCTTTCCCTATGAGTTCGGCTCTCTGTCCACGGTGTTGCGGAGCTTTCTGGCGGATGTTTTCCGCTCCAGCCGGTATGAAGCACAGCCCTTGCTGCGCGGCGTCTATTTCACGTCCGGAACGCAGGAAGGAACGCCGTTCGATCGTTTGCTTGGCGCAATGGGCCGCAGTTTCCAGCTCGCCCCATCTCATCAGATGCCGCTCAGCGGGCAGGGCAAATCCTATTTCATCAAGAACCTGCTCTCCAATATTGTCTTTCCCGAGCAGAACCTTGTGGGTGTTAACACCGGTTTGGAGCGGCGTCTGGCAGCGCTCTACGCCGGTGCTCTCGCAGCGCTGTGTGCCTTTGTCATCGGCATGTCGGCCTACTGGCTCGCCGGCCTTAATCACGCTGAGCAGACGGCGGAGAAGGTTGAAGAGCTGTCCAACCGGGTGAGTGTTTTGCGCACGGAGGCAGACCAAAACCGTTCGCTCATCAGCATTCTGCCAACGCTCAATGCCGCCAAGGCCTTGCGGGATGAGGTGATTGATCAAGAGAATTGGCTGACCGTCACGCCGTTTTCAATTGAGTCCCAGTCCAAGCTTCTTCCAGCTGCCACGAAGACCTACGATTCGTATCTGACCGAGTATCTTCTGCCGTCGATCGCCTCGCGTCTTGAAGCGCAAATCCAACTGGTTTCGAACACCACCGGCAGCAATTCGGCGCTGCTGCGCGATCAGCTCGAAACATACCTCATGCTGACGACCGGACAGAACTACAACGCCGACAAGGTTAGAAGCGCCTTCCGTTCGCAGAACGAGGCCGCGTTCGTGCTCAACCCGGAAAACCGGGGCGCAATGCAGGAGCACATGAACAACCTGATTCAGCTCCTGCCGATCCAGACGGCCGTTGATCAGCCGATCGTCCAGGAAGCCCGCGACCGGATCCAGCGCGTTCCGCAAGCAAGCGAAATCTATAACCGCATGGTGACGGATTCCGCGCAGCGCTACCGGGTCGCGCCGATTAATCTGACGCGCTCGCTCGGGGCCGGTGCCCTGTTCATCGACAGTGCGACAGCAGGTGGCCGCAGCCTGATCCCGGGCCTTTACACCAAGAACGGTTTTTATAACTTCTTCCTGGCCCGGCTTCCGGAATACATCCGCTCATCCATCGGGTCCGACTGGGTGCTCGGGGATAGCGTCAGTGATACGACCTACAACCGGCTCGCCCAGGAAATCGTCCGGATGTACACGCAGGACTACGTGCAGGCCTGGCGTGAAGGGATCAGCTATATCCGTGTTGTGGAAATCGGTTCGCTCGGCCGCGCTCAGATTGTTCTGCAGGACTTGTCGAGCCCGGATTCGCCGCTCACGAATGTTTTGAATATCCTGCGCGAAAACACCCAGCTGCCGCTCCCAGGTGCTCAGCAAAATCAGGCGGCAACACAGGCAGCATCCGCAGCGTCCTCCGGTGCTGCAACCGGCATCGCAGCTTCTGCCAGTGAAGCGGCACAAAGGGCGGCGGTGGAAACAGCGTTCGGTGATGCGCCTTGGCCGGGGATCGCAATCGAAAATGCCTTCCGGCCGCTGAATAATTTGACCGATCCGACGAGCAGTCAGACACTCGACCGCGTTCAGCAGCTGTTTGGCGATCTTTATGGCAATGTATCCGGCGTTGTCACGGCTCCTGACCCAACAAAAGCCGCTTACGACTTGGTCAAGGGAAGAGCGCAAACTCCGACCACCGACTCCTTCACGACCTTGCGGGCGGAAGCGTCTACCAAACCCGAACCTGTCCGGTCGATGGTTCTATCGATTGTGAACCGTACTTGGGATCTTTTGAACAAGTCTGCCTATCTCTATCTGAATGGCCGATGGAAGGATGAAGTCGTACCAGCCTGTACGTCCATCATCGCCGGGCGGTATCCTTTCGATCCGGATGCGCAAGAAGACGTCAGCTTGGAAGATTTCACGGATCTGCTCGGCCCCTCCGGTGTCATGGATGCGTTTTACAACGACTATCTGAAGCCGTTCATCGTGGTGCGCCGGCGCCAGTTCAGCCCGATCCAGACGCAAGGCGCGGGCCTGGGCTTGGCTCAGGAAACGCTCAACCAGATTTCCACGTCTCAGACAATCAAGGACGCGTTCTTTGCCAAAGGCGGCAGCAGTCCGGAGACCAAGTTCACCATCCGGCCGTCCTTCCTGGACCCGGAAGCCCTGCGCTCGACCTTGAAAATTGACGATGACTCGATCGTTTATCGGCACGGTCCGGTCCGCGGCAAGGACTTCAGCTGGCCGAGCCAAGCGGATGCGAGCACCGCGGAACTGTCGATCACCCTTCTGGACAATTCCAAGACCACAATTCTCAAGGAAGGCACCTGGGCGATTTTCCGGCTCTTGAGTGCCTCCGGCCTGTCTCGAGTCCGTGGCCGCGACCGGTTCGAGTTCTCTGTCGAAAAGGTTGTGAAGAAGGAACAACGCATCGACAACGGCACCAAGACGGTTGATGTCAGCTACAAGGGCAGCTTCGCCTTGAGTGCCGGCAGCGTTGTGAACCCGTTCAACCTTGGGCTCTATTCATCCTTCCGGTGCCCGCCAGCTCTTTAAAGCGGACCGGCCGGAAAACGTTTTGAACCATATGGACCAGGGAGGCTGGGGCGCATGCATATCTGCGGCTTTTTTGGCAAACGCCCCGCCGAACGAGATTTTGTCTTCGAGGGCTTGCCGGCGCGGGTAACCGACGCTTGGGCAAACATCGTGAGCAACTGGCTTCATGCATGTACGACCGCTGCGCCGCAGACCTGGCACAACGCTTACTTCAGTGCCCCGGTCTGGCGATTTGCTCTGCCAATCAATCATCTCGATGACCGCGCCTGGATTGGACTTGTTGCCGGATCCGCAGACACCATGGGCCGGACCTTCCCGTTGGCTGTTTTGATGTCGATGCATGTGGAGCAATTCAGCAACGACATTATTTTCCAGATCGATGAAATCATGGATCGCCTGGAGCTTGACCTTCTGACGTTCCTTGCGGGCGAAAGCAACCGCCGCAATTTCCTCAACAGCGTCACAAATTGTTCCGCGGACATCAGGGCGGCGATAGATGAGCCGCCCTACAAGGTTTCGATGACGCTTCCCGACCTAAAGAGTGATGAAGCGGGCCTGTGCATCCCATGGACAGATCTGGTGGCTTCGAATGAAGTGCCAGCGCACATACTGGTCTGGCCGGAGACGGAAAAAAAGAAGAAACGATCACCGGCTCCGGGCTATTGGTGGCATGAAGGGTCGCCGGAACGGGTTAGCGAGGTGTGTGTGTTCTCAGCCATGCCCGAAGCGGACGCCGCCCGGGGAATTTTCATGGGGCATTGGGAGGCTCAGGGCTGGTGTGAGCGGACTTGAAACAGCATGCTGCTATTTCCGGATCACCCGGAGATAGCGCCTCAAACGGCAAAACGAAGACATGGTCACAGAAAAGAAAAAGACCGGAACAGGCCTGGAGATCGAAACCGCCACCCGGCAAGGCACGCGCCACAGTCAGAATGAAGACAATCATGTGTCCAAGCCCGAACATGCTCTGTTTGCTGTCTCTGACGGCATGGGAGGGCATCGGGATGGTCACCTAGCGAGCCGCGCCTTTGTCGAAGAGCTGCAAGTGATCGAGTTTGCAGATGGCGAGGGCGTGAACGAACGGCTCCAACGCATCGAAGCGGCCTTTCATCGTGTGAACGACCAGCTCTACGGCAGTTATCTGGAAAACCCGGATGCGGACATCAGCGGATGTACCGGTTTGACCCTGATCATCCACGACGGATATGCCGGGTGCCAGTGGGTCGGCGACAGCCGTCTTTATTTGTTGCGCCAAGGTCATCTCTTTCTTGTATCGGAAGACCATAGTGATGATTTGGGGCGGCTGACCCGCGCGCTCGGCTCGCATGAGGACATCCTGGTCGACAGGCGTGTGATCGAGTTCTTGAAGGGCGACTGTTTTGTCCTGTGCACCGACGGTTTGTTCAAGGGGGCCAGCGAAACAACGATCGCAGATGCGCTTGCAGATGGTAGTGCGGGTGTCGCGGACCGTTTGGTTACTCATGCGGTCGAGGGTGGTTCATCGGACGACGTAACACTGATCACGGTGCGGCTGAACGACAATGGCTGAAACAGACACGGATCTTGGCTATACGCTCGCCGTTGATGCGATGGCGGAGCCATCCGAAATTATGACCCCGGTGCCGGGCCTTGTGCTGAAGGACCGCTATTTGCTGATCAAGGAAATCGGCCGGGGTGGACAGTCCCTGGTTTTCAAGGCGCGGGATCTTGTCGCGGCAAAAGCGGGATTGTCAAAAGCTGATGTTGCTTTGAAGATCATCACGGCGGGACCGGAAATAGAACCGGATTTTGTCGCCCTGATGCATAGGGAGGCGCGGCGCCTGCGGGACCTCGTCCATCCCAACATCGTTCGTGTGTACGATATGGACCGCGTTCAGAACCTGCATTTCATGGTGATGGAGTATCTGGAAGGGGACACGCTCTCCAGTTTTCTGCGCAAGGCGGAGGACCGCAAGCTGGAGCTCGCTCAGGTGATCCGGCTGGTGCAGGATTTGGGCTCGGCTCTCGAGTTTGCCCATGCCAACGGGATCATCCATTCCGACCTGAAACCCGGCAATGTCTTTGTGCAAACCGATGGCTCGGTCAAGCTGATCGACTTCAACATCTCCGCACCGATTGCACCGTCCTTGCGCAAGGATGAAGAAGACACTATCCGCATCTTGATCCGTCTCGGCGCAATCACCCCGAGTTATGCCTCGCCCCAGCGGCTGGAGGGCCACGAACCATGCGCGGCCGATGACGTGTTCTCGCTGGCGGTCATGGTCTATCTATGCCTTGCTGGACGCCGGCCGTTCGGACCTAAAAACGCGCTGGAGGCCATGGAGGCGTCGGTTCAGCCAGAGAGGCCTGAGCATCTCTCTTCGGCGCAGTGGACGGCCTTGATGAAGGGCCTTGCGTTTGACGATGCAGGACGGACACCGGAAGTCATGAATTTCGTAACGTCCTTCGCCGCGCAACGCCAATCTGCAGCCGATTGGATCCGGTCGCAGCTCAGTTGGTAGGTCAATGCCAAGTCAGATCCCGATCCTGAACCTGAAGTGACGGTCGCCCCGAGCCGAGCCTGTGAGTGTGGCATCGATATCAAGGACGTCCTCGTCCTCTTCAGATCGGGCTGCGCTCACCGAAAACTGGATAGCATTGAAAAGGGCGTCTGATATCTCGTCGAGCCGGGCTTGAAGGTTTTTGGCAGACTCTTCTGCCGTCTTGGAACCTGACGGCGCCGTTGAAAAAGCCACCTGAAGCAGAGTGTTGAGCCGGGCCATGGAAAGTGCACGCGCAACACCTGCGTTCGGCTCGTCCGACTTGCTGGCCGAGACCGTGCGGGACCCGGCAAAATAAACCTCTGCCCGGTTGGCTTGGCCGCGCAAAACGTTGATCCCGGCTGAGGCAAGTGACAGAGCAGAATCTTGCGAGACAAAAGTCATGACGCTGTCCGCCACCGGTTTTCCGGTATTGGTGTGTTCCGCCGTTTCCAGTTGATCAATCGACAGTTTTTGACCAGCACCAAAGTCGGGCCATCCGTTTGCCGCTTGGGCGTGGAGAATGGACAGCAAGGCAACCCAGCTGCCGGGCAGACCAACATCGGCCGGACCGTCATCATCAGCAATGAGGCGCCCCTTGTTCCAGAACAAGGCAAGACTGTTCGACGCTGCAGATTGCCGGAGGCTTGCAAACTGTTCAAAGCCGATTTGATCCAGCATTTGGTGCGGCGTGTCCCGGCTGCCGACGGTGTCGGCGCTTTCTCCGGCAAAGTCCGGGGCGAGGGTGCCGAGCAGGCACGTCGCATTTTCCGCTGCAACCATGGCCAGACGTTTGAAGTTGGAGGCGCCGTCCTTGGCGAGGCCGGATTCATTGGCGGCAAGAACCACGTCGAATGCGGCATGGGCGAGCGCACCCTCCGGTTCTTCCAGGCTCGCCAAAACATCCTCGATCGCAGCTGTCGCGCTGACCTGAACGAGGAACAAGCGTATTGAGCTTTCGCGCGGCAATTCAGCCAGCAACATCCGCAGTGCGAGCCAGTTTTCCAGAACCTGATGCAGGCGGCGGTCTTTGAGGAATAGAGCGGCTTGGTCTTCGATCATTGCGTCGAAAGAGGCGCCTCCGCCGGCAGGTACAGGTGTGGACGGCGCAGGTTTGCGCGGTTCACCACTGGAGGTCTGGGACAAGAATGCCTGGACCGCATGCTTTGCAAGGTCCTGTGTGACTTCACTGTCTGCCGATCTCTTCGGTGCTTCGACCATGGAGAACAGGGTATCCAGCCCATCATCTTCATCGGAGTTGGAGTCAGAAGCGGGAGAACTCGATGTCTGAGGTTTGGGAGCTGCGTTACGAGATGCAGGTGTTTCCGGAGCTGAATGCGCACTCGATGATTTGGCTGCGTCCAAGAGCAGATCGAACCGCTGTCCATGATCGACCAGTCCGGACACACCGCCCATTGCCATGGCAGTCTTGATTGTGGTGCGAAACTCAAGCGCCTTGCTAACGGAAGCGGGTTTGAAGTCGCGCGGACGTTTGAAAGACACATCTTCGATCAAGGTGGCCGGGAGCGTCCCGAGGATGTTTTTTGCCTCTACCGTCAGGGCTGGCGCGAGTTCGCTGATCAGCTCCGAGATATCCTTTCCGGTGATTTCCCGAAGACCGGCAACGGACGTTGCGAAGTCGCCAAAAATCAGAACACGGTAGGGCGGTGGCGGTTGCCGGTCCTGAGGCAGCGGGGTTCCATCACCCAAGCCAACGGAAAACGACTTGATGCCGGTGGGGATCTCATCGTCCTGAGCCATGGACCGGTCCTTTCCGGTTATCTGATATTCACGCGGGTCGGTGTCGCCTCGATCGCCAGAAACGCCAAGGTTTTCTGATCAATCACCACCCGTCCGTCGACACTATAGCCCGCAGCGCGGTCCGCGACATGTCCGGTCACTGCAAACTCGACGACAGGGCGCGAGGACCATTGACCGCTGCCGACCGGCGTCACGACGAGATCGAGCGTCAGCTTCTGCCCGTTGCTCATAATCTCTGTTGTTTGTCCAAGCGATTTGGCTTCCGATTTGCCGTCCAGATAAACTTGTGGCGTGCGGTTGCGCAGGTAATCGTAAATGCAGGCATGTAAGGCATCAGGCTCTTGTGTCGCAGGCCGCCAGGCACTCATTATGTTCCCTCCGTTTGCCCGCCGGTCGACGCCAGCCGGTTGTCTATGCGCGCATGGATGTCATCCGTCAGCTCCGGGATGAGCGTTGCCCAATGGCCAAAGCGTGGTGCCTTCAGAACGTCCATGCTCGGATACCAAAGGCTTCGATCTGTTTCGGCGTACCAATACCATGGGCACATGTACTGCGCGATGACCAGTCCCGGTGTTCTGGCAGCCCCGGCACCATGCAGGATTATTCCGTCCGGCCCCACAACAAAATCGAGTGCGTGCAGCAGAGCCGCAAGATCGTCGAGGCGTTTGATGTGCGCGCCCGCATCAATAATTCCTTGATGACCAGACAATTGTCTGCGGCTGTGATCCCAAACCGTGCTGACCAACGTGCCAGGCAAGGATCGCAACGCGGGCAGCAAGGTATCAAGTGTCAGGCCGGGCTGCGCTTCGTTCCAGGCGATCCCGATCCACGGCCTCGGAAACTCAGAAAGGGCGTCCTGCCAACGTTTTAATAGCTCCGGTTTGACCGGCAGATACGGACAGGGCCCGGTTACGCCACCCCGCAGATCATTCGGCAATCCGAGGATTTGGGAAATTGGAAGGGTCACCGGAGCAGCAGGTTGCTCAGCGTTGCCGTTCGGCGCGTCGTTCGGCAGAAAGTTGTTGTATCCGAAAAAGCCGGAGAGCTGGGACAAGGTCGAAGGACCGGCTAGCGGAGCAGATTTGTCGCGGCCCGCTTGGTCCAGAAAGCGTGCAAGCACCATGAATTCCAGATTGGACAGACCGGGGTCAATGACCATGACGGCTTCACTGACCCGTTGCTTCAACACGTCAGGATTTGTGTCTCCACTTTGGCCGCCGTTCAAGGTCGCAACGACCGGCTGTTCGAGCGTTGAGGGTACTTTTTCAATTTGTCCGGTCGACAGGAAGGCATCGCGCAAGATGCTGAATAGCCGGCCCCGGACCGGATCCTTCATGCCTGCTGCATTGGCCATCAGTGGCTCCAGGAGCTGTATGGCCTTTTCTGGTTCTCCCGCCAAGCGATAGGCCGTGCCCAGCGTCAGCGTTGCTTCCATTCGGTCTTTGGCGCCCTTTGCGACCGGAGCAAACTCCCGCAAGGCTTCCAATGCTTCTCCGCGTTCCGCCTTGATCTTGATGTAGCTGAGCCAGGCGGGCATCAGATCTGGAAAAAGGGCTTTAGCGCGGCCGGCGATCCGCAAGGCTTCGCTCGATTGACCGATCGCGGCAGCATTGTTGGCAAGCGCCAGCATGAATTCCGGGTTCGTCGGTTCCTTCAGATGCGCTGCTTCAAAAAATGATGTGGCTTTCCCGTGGTCGCCAAGCGCTGTCAGTATTTGGCCGACAAAGGCTGACAGGTTGCTGTCGTCCGGTGCGTTGCTCAAGGCTTCCTGGGCGATCATCAGAGCCGGAGAGAACAGGCCATAGGCATAGTAAAGCCGCGATATGCCCAGGAGGATATCGGTGTCGCCAGTGTTGCGGCTCCGAACGGTGTTCAGAAGGTCTTCCGCTTCCGACAAGGCACCTGCTGAGGCCAAAAACTCGGCTTTCAAAAGAGCGGCCTGGGCATGATACGGATCCAGGGCGAGAGCTCGTTCCACCAGTTTTTCAGCGTCTTCGGGCTTCTGGCTGATGATTGAGATCTTTGCGGCGAGCGTCAGAAAACCCGGGTCCTGGCCGGTGACTGCGGTCGACTTCGACAACAGCGTTTGAGCCCCTTCCAGATCGCCGTTCGCCAGACGGGTTTCAATCAGACCGGACAAGGCCTCCGGATGGCCCGGCGAGACGTCCAGAATGCTCTCATACAGGAGCGCTGCATTATCGTGCCGGCCGGCCAACGCATGGTCTTTGGCCGCTTTCAGCCTATCATCAACTAGGAGCATTCAATTTCCGCAATCTGCTTTTCCGAACAGCACTTTAGCCCACGCTGACGCGTTTGGCATCAAGCCGGACATCTTCTTCAGCCGTAATCATTGAGATGTCACTGTTCTGAGTGGCGACGCTGTCAATGTTCTGAACCAGAATACCGGCCTTGAGCGTTTCAGTCTCTTTGACCGAGCTGCTGCGGCTTTGCGCAGTCGTCGTGATGGTCCGGGCATTGACCATCTTGTCCACCAGCGTTTCCATTGAGCGGGTGAAGTTGGTGATCAATTGCTTTCCGGTCTGGGTCACGCTTTCCGCCAGCACGTTCATACGCCGTGCACTCACGTGAACATCCGGTGCGGACACGGTGAGGCGCCCCTCTGATTTCAGCGCGACTTCCTTGGCACCTGCAACTCCGATTTCTGCAGATACATCGGCGTCGCGGGTCAGCACAGATAGTATGAATGCTTGGTCACCACCTCGATAAGCCAGAACCGTATCGCCGATCGCGGGGGCCAAAAGACAACCGGCGGCTTGGCTTGCATGGATCTGCTCACCGTCCGACAAGGTCACCATGGCGTCCTGTTCAGTCAGAAGTGCCTTGACGATGCCGGTTTCAAGGCCGTTGCCGGGAGCGGGCGGCTGTGTCGCTGTTTTGGTTGTCGTTTCCGCCTTGCGGGATGTTTGTTTTTTCATAAGCGACTCTTTGGCGATGGGTTTGTCAGATTTGCGCGGTGCTGGCGATTTTTGCTTCCCACAATGATATCATGGACTTGACGTTTACATTCGCACATTCTGCGGCGATCTGTTCTGCGGTGATGCCGCCAGTGCTGGCTTTCACAGGGATTGCGGTTGCTTCCGTCGCTGTCGTGTCTACCTTGACGGCTTTGGACCTGAACGTCGCCCCAAGCACCTTGAGTTCACCTTCCTTGATTTCGGTTTTCCAGGCAAGGATGTCTGTTTTGACCAATCCGATATCGGTCTTCAGCAAATAAAAGGTGATCTTCGTGATCGGCTCGATATTGAGGCTAAATGCCAAATTGAATATGAATTCAGCCGCGATTTTGACCTGAATATTCCCGCCGCAGAACATCTTGAAGTACGTGCCGTAATGCCGTGTGTCGGTGTGGGCATGGATCTCTTTGTATGAATTCGCGTGATAGATTTCGTACTTGTTCGCTTCGTAGTATTTGCGCGAGACACTCGAGACTTTCTCGTATTGCTCGCCGTCGACCGTCTTTGTGTCTTTCCTGACAGTGGTGTTGAGATCACCAAGTCCATTGGCGCCGGCGATCAAATTGATATCCTGTTCATTGCCGTTGGTGTCAGTACCGGACTGGATCGTGATCGCTCCTTCATCCGACTGGATGTGCATGGCACCTTTTGGATTCAGGTAAAATTTCTCGCCGCCCCGGATCAGGATCCGGCCATCGCAGGCCATGAGGATGCCTTTCCCCCCGCCAGCTGCATTTGTGTAGATCGCATCACCCGCTTCATCGGCGATGTGTTGTGCCGGAAAATAGGCGGAGTAGGTATCAGAGCCTGCATTGTAGGCGGTTTGTTCGACATCGGCGTATTCCCCAAGACGCAGCAGGGTGCCAAGGCCTGAGTCGTCCGCAGACGTATTCGCTGCACCCGGTGTGCTTGGGACGTAAAAGTAGGTGTATGTGGTTTGGTAGTGAGTGCCCGTGTCGTCTTCGACAAGGGCATCACTATCCGTCACATTGCTCAGGGAGGTGTTCAGATCGGACAAAGCCGCGGTCAGGGAATTGATCTGCGTATCATAGGCCGAAGACATTCTATGTCCTCCCAATGTGGGTCTTTGCAGACCCTACGCGGAACCGTCGCTGATCTGCATGATAATGCCGGAAGCTGTCCGGGTTCTGTGCGCGACATTCTGGTTTGTCGCCGTGACAGGGTTGACCTGCTCCCCGTTCGATACCGCGCCCAAAATGACCGGGCGGTCCGGATCGCCGTGCAGGAAGCCGAGCAACACCTCTGTGCCGATCAACAGTGTGGAGTGGGACCCGTAGCCGTCTCCGCCGCCATAAGGTTCCATTTTCCGAACGACATAGCTTGCTTTGCCCTGCGACAGGCCGCTTTCCTCGTCCAGAATTCGGACGCGGTAACGGCCAGCGCTGTCGAGTTCGGCGCGCTTTCCTTCGGTCTCACCATCGATCACTGCGGAAATGTACCCCGGGATAGATGGCTTTGGTGTGACAATGGATGGCCGGAAGCCATTGTCGAACGGAACACAAACAAAGCTGTTGCGATAGGGTTCTGGTGTCATGTGGGCCGAACTGAAGCCGAGCGGCGTTGTGTTGACGCAGCTGTGGGTGACTTCGGTTACGATGTAAAGACCGTCAAGATCCCGGATCGGATGGTCCTTTAACTGAAAGAAGTATCCCGGGCGCAGGAGCGGAATGTTGCTTTCGCCGGTGAATTGCTGACGTTCCGTTTCAACGAGTTCGACCCGCCGCTTGGCGATGAAGTTGCCTTCTGAAACGGTTGCGTAATGCTCACCATAGCGGGTGGTGATGCCCTGGCCGGGGAAGCTGGCGTCTTGAGAGACGAACAGGTCTACCTTCGGGGTTTCCTCGTTGTATTCCCGCAAAGCCACTGTGCCGCTTTGGGTGATGAATTTCTGGTTGAACGACCAGATGCCGAAGTCGCCGGTGCCCATCACCTGTTCTTTGCTGCGATAGGACAGCTCTTCGGTGATCTGTTTGCCGGAGAGCTTTGTGAAATGCTCCTTCCGATCGCCGAAGACAACCTTCTCCTTGTCACTGGAATGATCGAAGGAAAAGAAGATGCCGAACCGCTCACACATGCGCTTCAGAAAATTCAGGTCGTGCTCCCGGTACTGCATGACGAAATGCAGTTTCGGGTAATCCCCGCTGGACGGCAGCATGTCGTACTGGATCTGGCGCGGAACGCGGCTCGAACTGGTGTTCGAGTTCTTCTTGTTCGCATCGCTCAGCTCGCTTGTCAGGATATCAACGACGGTGACATCCTTGTCCGTGCCATACACCTGGTTCTGGGCGCTGTGCCGCAGCATGGAGAGTTCAGGTTCAATGACGAAGCGGTAACAGAACTCGCGGTTCGGTGTCGGGTCGCGTGTCTCTGCGCCTTCAATGACACCCTGCGCCTGCATCTTTTCTTCGCCCATCTCCAGTGTGAGCGTGGCGGCCTTGCCCATCATGTCTGGGAGCTTGATAGGGTCTTTCGAGACGATATCGGTCGTAAACCGATACCCGTCGGTCAGGGCCTCAACACCGTGAAGGGCTTCCACATACACGTCGCTGCTCGATACGCCGGGCAGGGTGATCGACATTTTTCCCTGCATCGCTTCGCTGCTCATTGTCTGATCTCCTCTTCTGCCGTCGCGCCGCTTAAAGGCTCGGATTCAGCAGACGTATTTGTGACGGTACCAGAGTGGTGCCGACAGAATTGGGTGAAACGCCGTTCTGCGCTGTCGGGTCCAAAAGTGCGCGGGTTGCCGGCATGCACTGAAGGAAAAGTTTGGTGGAGCCCTTCACGTTCCGGCTGTTGGAACACACCATACCCGAGGCCACACCGGGGCCAGGCCCACTGACCGTAACCGGTGCCAAGTTTGTCATATTATGCGCGGGCATGCACATGATGAGTGAGCGGAAACAGGTCGGGATTTCCGTCACCCGGAAGCCCATGGAAAAGAGCGGGATCGGGACCGGGCCGACCGGTGTTGTCTGCAGATAGATATCCGGAACCGAGAAGTCCATTCCGGGGATCGGGCCTTGTGAGTTTACAAACACCATCAGAGTGTCCCTCCTTGGCCCGCACCATCGCCGTCGAGGGCGACCTTGTCGGGCCGGTATAATTCTGCAATCGCACGATCAGTATCGGTCTCGATCCGGCTGCCGGATGTGCCGAGCATCACAGTCTGTTCGGTCTTGGCTGCATGAAATTTCGTAAGGTTAAAATTGCTTGCCGAAAGAGAGGCGCCCGACAGGTCGGCGTGCGAGAATTCGACCTGACGCAGATCGCATTGCTCAAACAAAGCCGCCCGGCAATCCGCTTCCTGGAAGACGGCTGAAAACAATTGCGAACTGTTGAACCGGGCTCCGGAAAGACCGGCACCTGCAAAGTTCGCCATGGTCAGCTGGCTGCCTGAGAGATCCACGCCGTCCAGTTTGCTTTTCGTGAAACCGGTCGTATTTGCCGTAACGCCGCGCAGGCTTGCGCCTTCAAAATCACATTCGGCAAACACGGACGCGCTGAGGTTGGCACCGTTCATATTGGTGCCTTTGAATTCGCCCTTGTGGAACGTGCAGTGCTGCCAGGATTGACCGGATAGATCGAGCCCGGAGAGGTTCGCATCAGCAAACACGGCAATGTCGATAAAGGTGCCGGTGATATCCACCGGCCGCAGATCGGCATCGGTCAGCATGAAGTTTGACAGAACCGCGTTTGCGAAGCTGGCGCCCGTCACGTCTGATGCCAAAACGACCGCGCGATAGAAACTCGCTTTGGAAAAGTCGGCATCCATCAGGTCCGGCTGCGCAAAGGAGACCTGATCGAACGTGCTGCCCGAAAAGTTGCAGTTGCTGGCGTTCCCGGCAACGATCTGTGCGCGCTCAATATACGTGTCGCGCATTTCCGACGCATCCATGTCGCAGGACACAATCTGGGTGTTTTTCAGATTACAGCCATTGAAACGCGCGCCTTTGAGTGTGCATGAGACAATCTGGGCATCCGTTAGGGTCGCTCCGGAAAAGTCGCACCCGGTTAAGTCGCACTCGATAAATCTAATCCCGGCAAGGTTCATGTTTGCGAAGGACATTCCCGAGGCGATGCGGAGCATGATCGGTTGTTCATGGGCGTGGAACGCCATGACATCTTCAAATGTGATCGGTTTTCTGTCCGGCATCTTAGGCATGGGTCGGTTGCTCCAGAAGTGTCATGCCAAGGTTGGCGCCGGAGAAGTCGCAGCTGGCGAGTTTGGCCTCAAGCAAGTCTGCGGCGAAGAGATTGGCAGCCCGCATCGAGCAGCGCCGAAGATCGACACCGGTGAGCGCAGCGGCAAAAAGGTTGGCCCCGAAGAAGTCACTGCCCGCAAAATTGGACCGGCCGAACAGCGAGTTGCGGAATGAAGACAACCTGAAATCATTGGCTTCCAGGTTACATGCGTTGAAGAAACAAGCGGTCCCGCTCGCCCTCAAAAAACAGCATTCGGGCATTTCGGCCGTGTTGAACGAGCTCTCGGTCGCATGAAGTCCGTCAAAGCGCGAGCCGGTCAGATCGCTTGCGCCCATGATACCAACGGACAACCATTTGCCGTTGATCGCGCGCATCCCCGGTGCCTTCACTTCCATAAAGCCAATGCGTTCCAGGTCGCTGTCGCTTAAGTCCAGGCCCTTCATGGACAGGGTCACGAACATGGTCCGGAGCAATTTGGAGCTTGTCGCTTTAAATCCGTCCGCCGATCCGGTCAGGATCTGACAATCGGTGATCCGGCTTTGCTTGAACTGCATGTCGTCGATGTTGGTTTCAATCAGGCGCACCTTCTCAAGATCTGCCCCGTTGCCTGTCGAGCCGGACAGGTCCGACTGGATGATCAGGAGGTCATGCAGTTTTGCCCGATCAAGCGCCAGTTCCTGTGCGCTTGCCTTGTTCAGGTTGGCGCGAGTCATGTCGCAGTCGGAAAAGTCGACACCCGTGAGCGTTGCCCCGGAAAAGACAGCACCTGTCAAGTTCGAGCCGGTGAACCGGGCGTCTGTCAGGTCTGATTGCTCAAAGAACGTACCGGAAAGATCCATGCCGCTGAAATCAACGCCGCGCAGATCTGCGCCAGCAAGATCGGCACCTTTGAAATCGTGACCATCGCGCAGTTTTCCGGTGACAAACGCACCGAGACGGATTGGAACCCCCTCGGGCAAGGCCTCAAGTGGAAACAACGGGGCAGGGGATTGCTGGCGGGCTGTTGCCATGGAGTCTTCCATGGTCTCTTCCGCCTCGTCCATACGGTCCTTGGCCGTTGCCACCGACGCCAGGGCCGTCTCAGATGGTGTTTGGCCTTCAGGCGGCTGCGGCCCGTCTGCTTGCATGCTCTCAACCCTCTCCAAAAGGGTTTCAAGCATTTCACCCGGCTTGTCTTTCGGAATAATGGGGGAGTCGAGTTTGGACAGCCCTTCTTCCAGCTTGGCAGTCAGGTCGTCCATCGGCATGTCATCTGGTTGACTTGCCAAGAGGTCTTTGAACGAAGACTGTTTTGTTGCGGGCGCAGGCGTGGCTTCGGCCAGCTCCCCGATCATCGCACTGAACTGGTCGTCGATGGCGTCTGCTGGCGGTTTCATGGCCTCGTCCAAACCTTCAAGCTGGGACAAGTCCATTTCGTCTATGGCCTTGCGGGCGTCGGCCAGGATGCTGCCTTCCGGCTGCTTCATCGCCCGTGCAACCGCCTTGGTATACGCGAGCTCGATGTCCTCTTCCGATGGGGCTTCCGGTTCGCCGAAGATGCCCGCCAACGTTTCATCCAATGCCCCGGCAGCGTCGGGATTGTCGTCCAGTCCCGCAAACGGACCGGACGGTGAGCGATCTTTCAGGGCCGTCAGTTGGCCTGTGACTTCCTGAAGGCCGGACGCGAGGTCCGGGTCGAGTTCAAGATCTGAAAATCGGGCTATGAAAGCGTCATCGACAATCGGTTTTTTGGCGTGTGGCGGCAGCAGCTTGGGCGGTGTTGCTGCGACAATTGCTCGCCGCTGAAGCTCTGCTTTGGCCATTTCGCGGTCGCGTTTTTCCAAAAGGGCGTCTTCAACCGCTTTGACGTCATCCAGAAGGGCGGCCAGATCCAGGTCACCGTTTTCAAGTTCTTCCGGGGTGGGTTGGGCAACCAGAGGAATATCGTCGATGATGTCTGACTTGGGCGGCGGGACGAGGTCACCCGGCAAGCCCTCATCTTCCAGCATCTTGCGCGCTGCCCAGTTCTGGTTGTCCATGAACTTCTGCCGGTCGGCCGCAGCTTTTTCCAGTTTTGCTTCGCGCTTGGCGCTGAGGATTGCCGGATCGACGTCCGGCATCAACTGATAGTCGGCCAGCGCATATTTGTGCGCTTCGTCTTTTGATGTCCGTTTCTGATAAACATCAGCGTAGTAGGCAGCATCCCGGCTGACGGCATCCGTCTCTTCCAGGCCAACCATGATGGCCGCAATGTCTTCTGCAAACCGGTCTGTGCCACGCAATAGGCCACGGAATGTCAGAACGGCCTTTTGAACATTCGGAAAAATCGTCACAGTATCGCAGCGCATCGTTGTCTCGATGAGCTCATTTGCGTCGGTCAGCTTGTAGAAGCATCGGGCGGTCAGGCGCGGCAGTTGTCCGCCAACGGATGCCTCACCGCGCGACATGCCGGTGATCGCAAATGTTTCCCCGCCTTCAAAGAAACCATCGAACCGTTGATCCTCTGGCGCCTCGCAGTGATAGAGCGGATTGAAGTCATCCGGTTTCAGCGGCGAGATATGGTCGATCCAATGCTGATCATACGTGCCGAGATACTTCAGGCGCGCGGCGTCATCCGCTGCGATTGGTCCGAAATGAGCTGGAACGGGTTGGTCATCCGGCGCCTTGATCAGCCTTGCGGGATCTTCAACATTCGGAAGCGGCGCATCGTACCCGGCCTCCAGAATGCTCCTTGCCCCGTGTCCTTTACCACGCGCATTCGGTGCGTAGTTCGGGCCGCCAAAGGCCTGCGCTTCGCCAATCGGCATTTTGAGGAACGGAACCGGCCGGCTCATTTGCACGCCTTGGTCCGTCAGTTGCCAGACGCGATCGCCGAAAACGGCGAGCTCTTTATGAAACCGGTCAAACCGAACAGAGACGCGGATGCCTTCAATCGGGGCGTCAGTCGTTGATAGCGCACTGCCTGCAATAATCACTTCGCCCTTGGGCTTCAGCTGGCCCTTGTCGAAGATGGCACCGTTGGGCATTTGCTCCGTAACCATTGGCCAAAGCGCTTGCTCGGTCAAAAGCCGGCCGGGCTCCTCGAAGTCAAACAGAGCATAAGCCGAGACTGTAGTCAGCGCTCCGTCCTTTGAGGGTTCTGTTTGGTGCGCTACCGAAACCCGGGATGGTTTGATGATAGCTGGCAAAGGCCTTCTCCGTTGCGTTCGTTATTCAATCGAATGATTGGTCACTCGATCCATCTGGAGCCTGTCGTCTACAGGACGCAGACAGTGTCCTGCAAAAGTTACAATAGCATCACACCCATACAGGTCCTTTCCAAGCAAAGTGAGGGACCAGCTACCTTGGGTCAATTGTCTAATATCTGCACATCAGGATTGAGAGTGCTCTAATCCAATTTTGAAAAAGTGAATGATTTCAATGATTGTTTTAAATCCGGATTTTGAGCCGGCTGCAGAACGGCGGGCGGAATGTGATTCAAATCACAAGGAGAATGCGCAGAGAATTGCACACCATGCCCCTCACTGTGAAGTTTTCTGCACAGTTTAACACTTTCTTAAATCGGAAATTATCGGGATTAAGTATCTGAAATGTATGAGTATTGGCGACGAGAGGTCAGTTTGGCACGCAGCTTGCGAAGTGAAGGGCGTCGGAGGTGAACAACCTTCTACCGGAATTTCGAAAGCTCACATACGGGAGACGATAAAATGGCAAACGTTGCATACATGACCATCAGCGGGTCCACCCAAGGCGAGATCACGTCAGATGCCACAACAGCTGATTCCATCGGCAACAACTGGCAGGAAGGCCATGAGGGCGAATCCCTGGTCTACAAGTTCGAGAGCAACGCAATTGTACCGCGTGACCCGAACTCCGGCACCGCCATCGGCACCCGCCGCCACCAGCCGACAACCATCATCAAGCCGCTGGACAAGGCGTCTCCGTTGATGTGGCAGGCATTGGCCACCGGCGAATCCCTGGAAATCACCATCAACTTCTGGCGCACCTCGACGGCTGGCGTTCAGGAGCACTACTACACGATCAAGTACACAGATGCGGTCCTGGTTGAAGGCAAGACCATCTTGCCGGATGTCTTCGATGATGCGAACGCATCTCGCGGCGATCAGGAGCAGTGGTCCTTCACGTACCGCAAGGCGGAGTGGACCCACGAAAAGGCCGGCACATCCGCGTCCGACGACTGGCGCGCTCCGGTCACCTGATTTCGGTGCCAGCAAAGAATTGTTGACGGAATGCCGCTTCGGAAACGGGGCGGCATTCTTTTTAACGTTTGTACGATTAATTCAGCTCATTCCGCATTGTGCGGGAAACGTCTCTTTGCGTAAGCTTGAAGCGTTCTTATGACACGCCTGTCATTAAAGGCCGCTAACAGTTGGGAACAATGCACGTCCGTGCATAATTTTGGGGGTTGCTCACCGTGCTCGACCTTGATCTTCGCCGCCTCATCGGCCGTCTGAACGCCTATTCGAAACGCTCACTCGAAGCTGCTGCAGGCCTTGCGGTGACACGCGGGCACTATGAAGTCTCCATTGAACATGTGCTGCATGTGTTTGTCGAAGACAGTCAGCATGATGTTCAAAGCGCGCTGAGACACTTCGAGATTGATCCTGCTGTCATGCGGAAGGGGCTTCAAAGTGTCCTTGAAAGCATGAAGACAGGCAATCAGGGCCGTCCGGTGTTTTCCCCGCTCCTCGTCGAACTCATTTCCGATGCCTGGCTGGTCAGTTCTGTGGAATTGGATCTCGATCAGGTCCGCTCCGGCAGCCTTCTGGCCACAATTTTCGCCCAGCCGAACCGTTACGGCGATGACCGCTGGCTGCAATACATGGAAGACATCTCGTTTGCCGGGTTCAAAAAGGACTTCTCCGACATCATCGGGAATTCCGAGGAAACCACTGCAGGCCTGACCGCAGCACCTGGTGGAGACGACAAGGCGCCGTCAGTCGCGCCTGGAATGAGCCCGGACAGCGCGCTCGCTCGCTTCTGCACGAACTTCACTCAGGCTGCCCGTGAGGGCAAGATCGATCAGGTGTTCTGCCGGGACCGCGAGATCCAGCAGATGATCGACGTTCTTGGACGCCGCCGGAAAAACAACCCGATCTGTGTCGGTGAACCTGGTGTCGGTAAGACCGCAGTGGTCGAGGGACTTGCGGTCAAGATCGCCGAGGGCGATGTGCCGGACATGCTGAAGAATGTTGAGCTGATCGGCCTGGATCTCGGCATGCTGCAGGCCGGCGCCGGTGTGAAGGGCGAATTCGAAAACCGTTTGAAGGGCATCATTGACGAGGTCAAATCGTCGCCGAAACCGATCATTCTGTTTATCGATGAAGCGCACATGCTGATTGGTGCAGGGGGTTCTGCCGGTGGTGCGGACGCCGCAAACCTTTTGAAACCGGCTCTGGCGCGGGGTGAGTTGCGCACCGTCGCGGCGACGACCTGGAGTGAATACAAGAAGTATTTCGAAAAGGATCCGGCACTTGAGCGCCGGTTCCAACTGGTGAAGCTGGACGAGCCGAGCCCGGAACAAGCAATCACCATCATGCGCGGCCTGCGCAGTGCTTATGAAAAGAACCACGGCGTCTACATTCGCGACAATGCCGTTGTAGCCGCAGCAAAACTCTCCGCGCGCTATATTTCAGGCCGTCAGCTGCCGGACAAGGCCGTGGATGTGTTGGACACAGCCTGTGCGCGCGTGAAGCTGTCCTTGTCATCCAAGCCGTTCGTGATCGAGCTGAAGGAGAAGCGGCTTGGCGAATTGAACCGGGCGCTCGGATCATTGACCCGGGATTCGCAGGCTGATTTTGCTCCCGATGATCCGCAAGTTGAAGAGATCGATGCTGAGATCAAAACAGTCGAAGCGGAAATCGCTGAGCTGACAGCCCGTTGGCAAAAGGAGCTGGATCTCGTCAATCAGATCCTGAAACTTCGCCATGACCTCGGCCTTAGCCTTGAGGGGGACGAGCCGGCCGCAGAGGAAGAGGCGTCCGGCGAAGAGGGCGACGGAACCTCCGATGATGCAGAAGCCGATGCAGGCGACGACGCAGCCGCAGCCGATGGTCCAGTTGATATCGAAGCCATGAAGGCGAAGTACGCGGAGATCGCCAAGGACCTCAAGGAAGCCCAGGACGGTGATCCACTTGTGTCGTTTGAAGTCACCGAAGAAGCCATTGGTCAGGTGATTTCCGATTGGACCGGTGTGCCGCTCGGGCGCATGGTTGAAAACGAAGCGGATTCCGTTCTGAAACTCTCCCAGAACCTCCAGGCGCGGGTGATCGGTCAAGATCACGCCATCCAGGCGGTCGACGAAGCCTTGCGGACTGCGAAGGCTGGGGTCCAGAACCCCGACGCGCCGATGGGCGTCTTCCTGTTCGTCGGCCCATCAGGTGTTGGTAAAACCGAGTTGGCAACGGCAATCGCGGACCAGCTGTTCGGCGGGGAGCGCTTCCTGATTTCCATCAACATGTCGGAGTTCCAGGAAAAGCACACCGTATCGAAGCTCGTTGGATCTCCTCCGGGCTATGTCGGTTATGGCGAGGGTGGTGTTCTGACTGAAGCTGTCCGCCAGCGGCCCTATTCGGTAGTACTGCTCGATGAAGTGGAAAAAGCGGATCTTGAGGTGATGAACCTCTTCTACCAGGTGTTCGACAAGGGTGTCTTGTCGGACGGGGAGGGGCGCCAGATCGACTTCAAGAACACGATTGTTGTCCTGACCAGCAACCTGGCCACGGATGTTCTGACCGAGATGGGCTCGCTTCCGGAAAAGCCAGATGTCGATGAGTTGGTGGCAGCCTGCCGTCCGATCCTGAGCGCGCATTTCAAGCCGGCACTTCTGGCGCGGATGCAGATCGTACCGTTCTACCCGCTGATCGGCGAGCCGCTTGAAAAGATTGTCCGGTTGAAATTGAACAAGGTCGGCAAACGCTTGCGTGAAAACCAGAAGATGGAACTGGTCTATTCCGATGAAGTCGTCAAATCGATTGCCGCGCGCTGCACGGAAGTTGAAACCGGTGCCCGGAACATCGACCACATCGTCAACCGCACGATCTTGCCGGAGCTGTCCACCGAGCTTTTGACAAAAATGGGCGGCGACGGAACAGACTTTACCAAAGCGACCATTGATGTCGGCGAGCCGGGCCACTTTACCTACAGCCTGAGCTGATGACCTTGCAAAGACAGGCTGGCAAAGGCGCCGCCTGCAAACATGAACACAATTGGCTTCCGGGCGGGCATACTGCTGCCCGGGGGATGAGTTCACATCTGTGCAGGCGGAAACCGAATGATACTCGATGACCTGTTGGATTTGACTGAGGCGCTGGCGGGAGCCGAGCAGGTGGAAACTGTTCTGGAGCTCGTGCTGGATTCGGCGCTCAAGATCTCGCGCGCAGAGGGCGGGTCGATCTATACCCTCGACACACTGGGTCAGCATTTGCACCGCACGGCGTCCCGTTATCATGGTGTTGTCGCCACTGCGGCAACAGGCGAGCGTGTTTCCATATACGGTGATGACATGATGCCGAACCTGCAGGCTCCAGCTGCGCTCGTCGTCTCCACCGGTACAGTGATCAACATCGCTGACATCACCTCAGCGGTCGGATACGACTTTTCCCGCATCGAGGAAGATGACCGGCTGTGTGGAACCAAAACACAGTCCTTGGTCATTGTGCCGATGACGGTTCTAAGGGACAGGTCCATCGGGATCTTGCAGCTGATCAACCCACGCAATGCAGAGGGCCAAGCCGGGGCTATCGGCGACGAAGTTCTGAAGCAGCTCAAAGCACTGTCCATTCATGCGGGGATCTGCATTTGGAACACCCGCATGCATGAGGAAAACACGCGCCTCAAGAAACAGTTCGATCGCTATATGAAGGAGCTGCCGCGCCAGCTGACGAAAGACAAGGCGCAGCCGGCTCCGGTCAAAAAGCAAAAGCCACAAGGGCTCGTCGGTGACAGCCCGCCGATCGAAAAGGCCATCAACCTGATCGGCAAGGCGGCCAATTCCGATGTCCCGATCTTGGTTCGCGGGGAAACCGGGACCGGCAAGGAAATGATGGCAAGTTTCATCCATCAGTCCAGTGACCGGTCTGACCAGGCATTTGTCGTGCAGAACTGCGCGGCGCTCCCCGAAGCGCTTCTTGAAAGTGAGCTTTTCGGGCATGTCAAAGGCGCGTTTACCGGCGCGCAGACGGATAAAGCAGGCCTCGCACATGAGGCACACAAGGGCACGCTGTTCCTCGATGAAATCGGTGACATGCCACTTGCTCTACAGGCGAAGGTCCTGCGTTTGCTGCAAGAGGGCGAAGTCCGCCGGGTTGGAGCGACAAAAACCGAACATGTCGATGTCAGAATCGTCGGGGCGACAAACGTCAATCTGGAAGAAAAAATCGCGGAAGGCGAGTTCCGGAAGGATCTGTTTTACCGCCTGAACGTCTTTCCGATCAGTTTGCCGCCTTTGCGGGAACGTCCTTCTGACATTCCGAAACTCATTGATCATTTCCTGAAAAAAGGCGCTGCCAAAGCGGGAACGGCCGTACCGATCGTGTCAGCCGATGCGCTTGATGCGCTGTTGTGCTGGAGCTATCCCGGCAATGTCCGCGAACTAAAGAACATTTTGGACCGGGCCCGCTTGATGGCAGAAGCCGGTTATCCCATTCAGCTGGAGCACCTGCCGCTGGAGCTGACGGGGCCCATGAATGGCGGTGCAGCGCCGATGCCGAGCGGGATTCCGGAGGGGGATTTGAAAACCATTGTTGGCCAGTATGAAGCACTGGTCATCGAGGCAAAAATGCGGGAAGCTGGTTGGAATAAAACCAATGCGGCGCGTTTACTGAAAGTAAGCAGGCGCACCATTATTGAAAAGCTGAACCGCTACAACATCACCCGTCCGGCTGGCTTCTGACAGTGGTCGGGCCATCAGGAGACACCGCAGTCTGAAACTCTTTGGGTTTAGCGCGAAAAAACAGGATGCCACTGGTGAAGGTCCCGATTCACTGGTGAAAGCCTTTGTGTCCGGCCGTTTGTCCTACGATGCCCTTCTTCACGGGTTGAAGGAGGTGTTTCATCGCTCCGATTCACACGCGGCTGACGTTCATGCGACCCTTGGAGAGGCTGTTGAAAGCGGGCGGCTGCCCAACGACCTTGCCCAAATAATACGGACACAACTGCCCCCAGGCGGCGGATCAAACGAGCCCGACGGACCGGCAGCGCCCTCAGACACGGCTGCAATCGCGAGCGGAACCGTGGACCCAGCGGTCGAAGACGATCTGGATGAGCCGACCATCCCCAATGGCGTGGTCGGTCGGGCGTCTTCAGCGGCTCAGTCAAAGCCTCCAGGTCAATCGCCTTACCTGCCTCCCTTGCCGTATCTGACTGAACCACCCGCTCAGGCGGGCGATGACATGCGTAACAAGGTCGATGATGTTGTCCTCGGGTCGATCGTTGACGGTTTCAAGGATTTCCGGAAAGCCCGGACCAGCGGCAGCGATCAAACCGCTGGCGAAGCGCAATCGGGGAAACTCGACCAGTTTCTGACAGGCTACAAAAGTGCGCGCCTGCGCACGAATGCCCGTAAGGCGGCAGCCGGTCAGTCAGGAGGGGCGGCCGATCTGAACTCGCTCGCGGGCGCCGGAGCAGAGCGGGCGGGCGTGGGGACACTACTGCGCGACCGGTTTGTGCTCGACCGGGAGGTCGGCCGCGGTGCCATGGGCGTCGTTTATGCCGCCGTTGACCGGCGCCGCCTTGAGGCCGGGCATGACGAGCCGTATGTGGCGCTGAAACTTCTGACCGATGAGATCCGGTCCGACACGGGCGCCTTGCGCCAGCTGGAGGCGGAGGCCCGCAAGGCGCAGGCGCTCGCGCATCCAAATATTGCAACGATCTATGATTTCGACCGGGACGGCGGTGAGGTCTTTATCGTGATGGAACTGTTGCGCGGGACCACGCTGGATCGGAAGCTTTCCGCAGCGCTGGGCCATTCGCTGCCCGCCAAAGAAGCCTTGCCAATCCTGCAAGGGATCTGCGACGGTCTTATCTATGCCCACAGCCAGAATGTCGTCCATTCCGACTTGAAGCCGGGGAACATCTTTGTTCTCGATAACAATGTGGTCAAATTGCTCGACTTCGGTCTCGCAGCCGTTACGACGGCTGATATGGCCGACAATGGGCTCGGCAGTGCCTTGACCGCTTCCTACGCAAGTCCGGAAATGTTTCAAAAGGCACCGCGGGATCCGCGCGATGATGTGTTCGCGCTTGGCTGCATCGCCTATCAGGTTCTTGCGGGTCGCCATCCGTTCTCATTGAAGGGCTCGGATCAGGCTGCCCGGGAAAACATGGTGCCTGAGCCTCTGGAAGGGCTGGATGCCGACGTATGGCAGGCCCTTGCAAAAGCCTTGGCATTCAAGCGGGAAGACCGGCTAGCGGATGTCCGTACGTTCCGAGCTGCACTCTTCGATTAAACCATCAAGTGGATCATTCGATTGAGTCCGCAATCGTCTCGATCGACCGGGTGAATGCATGGTCCGGGTGCAGAGTGCGGATGAGGCCGGTGCTGCCGATCTGGATCAGGTCGGTCGAGAGCGGCAGGACCGCTGCAACAGGCGTCCGGTAATTTGAGAAGATCCGCTGGGATAGATCCTGGAAGTCGAAGGTTTCCAGGGCCTTATTGACCACCAAAAACAACTGCGGCACTTCCAGCTTGCGGGCAAGCTCCAGCGTCACCGCTGTCCCCTGATAGTCCTGAATATCTGGCCGCAAGATCAACAATAGCGTGTCGGAGATCGCGATCGACAGCAGGGTCTCTTCGTTTACGCCCGGATGGGTGTCGATCAGAAGGTAATCGAGATCCATGGTATCGCAGAATTCCATGAACCCGCGATTGAGGGCTTCCACATCATACATCTCCTTCACGATCCGCGCGATGTCCCCGGTCTTGATCGATGAGGGAATGAAGAAGACCTTGCCCGGCCCGGTGATCGACGGCTCCCCGTCCGGGCCTTTGACACCGTCTGTAATGTCCAGAACGGTGTCCTTGATACCGCAGTAGCCCCACAAGTAGTTGTTGAGCGTATGCGTCACCGTGTTCAGGTCGACATGAAAGAGCGTGTGAATGCCCGGCGACTGAATATCCGTGTCCACGATCCCGACCTTGTGGCCGCGCAGGGCAAGGCTCGCAGCGATGTTCGCTGTCACGTTCGATTTGCCGGTGCCGCCGCGATAGGAATGGGTGGAAATGATTTTGGTCACAGGAATTCTTTCAGTCTAAAGAAGCCTCAAGGCTGCTTTTTATACTTTGATCTCATCGACTTTGCGCGGGCCTGAAGCGTGCGGAAGTAGTCGGTATCAGCGACTTTTTCTACCTCCATCTTGGCTTCTTGTTCGTCATAGGCGACTTCGAATTTGTCGAGGCGGACTTTCAGTTCCTGGTTTTCTTTCCGGAGCTGAGCTTCGGCGAGTTCCAGTTTACGCCGTGTTTCGGTCAAGTCCTCAATAAGCTGGCCGGAATGGAATTCTCTGGCCTCGACCTGCACCACCATGCTGGAAAACGTTTCGGCAAGCGCTCGGATGCTTTCCGGCACTTGTTTATCCGTGATGATGTCAAAGAGGCCATCCACATCATCATAGCGGCCGTTCGCGATTGCTTCGCACGTCTTTGCGAGGCTTGCGATGGCTGGCTGCATGGCGTCCGGTGAGCTCAAAAAACCTCCTGAAGATCGGCGGGTACTGGACCGTCGCCCTTGAATACACCAACACACGGGGGACCCAAAGGCAAAACTGTCTTTGTTTTCCCTGACCTTGACCGGTGAAGTTTAACCGGCGAAAGGTGAACGAACGATTGGAGACCCAAATGATTCCGGTAGATGTCATTGGTGTATTTTTGGTCGCGGCCATTGCCTTGGGGCTCGCGCCGGGGCCCGACAATATCTTTGTTCTGACCCAATCAGCCCTTTACGGACGGCTTGCCGGCCTGGTCGTGACGTTGGGGCTGTGCACAGGTCTCATCTTTCACAGCGCGGCCGTCGCATTGGGTGTCGCCGCGATCTTTCAGACCTCTGCTCTTGCCTTTACACTGCTCAAGTTCGCAGGGGCTGCCTACCTCGTTTATCTGGCAGTGCAAGCATTCCGAGCCGGTAGCAGCAAAATCAACGGGAACAGTGCCCCGGAGATGTCTCTGCCGGCGCTCTATGTGCGGGGCATCATCATGAACGTGACCAATCCCAAAGTCGCGATTTTCTTTCTGGCGTTTCTGCCGCAGTTTGCAGACCCTGCGCGCGGCTCTGTACCGCTTCAGATCCTCATGTTCGGCGGGCTCTTTATCATTGCCACGATCCTCGTTTTTGGCGGCGTTGCACTGGGAGCCGGCTCTCTTGGAGGATGTTTGAAACGCTCCCCATCAGCCCAAGTCTGGCTCAACCGGTTGGCGGGTGTCGTCTTCGTCGGCCTTGCCGTCCGGCTGGCAATTGCCGAGCGCTGAGGCTGTGCGATTGTTGTTCGCTTGGAGCTTCCATGAGTTTATCAACATCAAGTTGTAGAATGCTGCGGCTTTTTACACTGCATTAACCATAATGCGCGCACAACTGTAGGATGAAATCCGAAGGTGGCCTTCGGCAAATCCAAATGGCGTGTCAGCTCATGAAGACCAGTGTAATTGCAATTCTTTCCGCCTTTACGGCCGCCGGTTCTGCCCTGGCTGCGGATCCTTTTCCATATGATCCAGGCATGTCAGGCGAGGTCTACACCGCATCGACGCTGCGAGGCTCCATCGGGCTTCGTTATTGGTACAGCCACGGGTCAAATGAGTTTAATGGGGCCCTGGGTACGGCCAACGCTCAGAACGTGACTGGCCATACTGCCGAAGTGTTTGGTGTTCTGGAGGATATTTCGACCCGAACCTCCGCCAAGGCAATGCTCGGTCTTGGTAAGAACGCCAAGGGGGATCAAACCTGGGTCGGGTTGGAGTCCAACGACTGGAACACAACCAATCTTGGATATGTCCTGCTCGACGGCGGTTGGGAAGTCGCCAAATTTGCTGGAGGTAAGGGACGTATCAAGGCGCTGGTCGGTTACCACTATCTCAGCGATAAGACGTCGGCGACTTATTTTGGAACGCAAACACGTAGTATGACCAATAAGTGGCATGCCCTTCGGCTCGGCGTTGCTGCCGATGGCGAGCTGAACGACAGGATAGGCTGGTCAGTTGATGCTGCGGCCGTGCCTTGGGCCTACAACCAGTTTGATGATGGTTTCAACACGCTTGAGAGCGAATACACCTACGGCTTTGAAGCCGACGCCGCATTGAACCTCGCACTGACCAGCAATTGGGACATTGGTATCGGCGGCCGGTATTGGTGGCTGCATTCCGAGTATGAACTCGACCAAAGCCAGACCTATCAGCGTTATGGCCTGCTGGTCGAGAGCAAATACAAGTTCTAGAAAGTCACTTTTCCGACCGTCCGGAAACCACTTGTTTTCAAGAAAAACGCCGGCCCGACAGGACCGGCGTTATTGTTTGGAAGCTTGAGCCTTACTGAACCCGGGGGAAGAGCGCATCGATCTCGCCGAGTTCTGTCCCGCCGGCCAGCTTGTCCAGCTCCGGTTTCCAAGGGCTCGCCGCTTCCGGGGCATTCAGCATGCCAAGCGCTCGGGTGGCCGAGCCCGGGATCACTTGGGTGAGCGCCTCGAACAGGATGCGCTGGCAGTCGAGCGTCACGTAAAGCACGGTCGCGCAGCGCTCGCGGGTCTCTTCATTCTTGAAAAGGGACCACGGAGCCTGCTGGTCGATATATTCGTTCATCGCGACGGCGGCATCGACGATATGCTGGGTGGCAGCCGGAATATCCTGCAGATTGATCCAGCCAGCGAACGCCTTGCCAGCCTCGACAACAGTCTGGCGCAGCGCCTCATCTTCGGCCGTCAGGGCGCCCGGCATCGGCACCTTGCCGTCGAAATTCTTGTTCGAGAATTTCGCAACTCGGGACAAGAGGTTGCCGATCTTGTTGCCAAGCTCTGAATTGTAAGCCTGGGTGATGAGATCGACCGAGATCTGGCTGTCGCTGTCCGCGCGCATGTGCCGGGCGAGGTACCAGCGCAGTGCGTCGACGCCGAGCTTGTCCATCACCTCGATCGGATCAACCACGTTGCCGATGGATTTCGACATCTTGACGCCGCCAGCGCCCACCCAGTGGCTGTGCACCGAGAGCTTCTTCGGCAACGGCAGATCAGCGGCCATCAGCATCAAGGGCCAGTAGACGCCATGCGGCTTCAGGATGTCCTTGCCGATCATGTGCTCGCATTCCGCCCACCAGTCCTGGTAGCCGTCTTCCGGCCAGCCGATGTTGGTCAGGTAGTTCGCAAGCGCGTCGAACCAGACATAAGTCACGAAATCCGGATCGAACGGCAGATCGACGCCCAGCGTGACGCGGGTTTTCGGCCGGGAGATACACAGATCCTCCAGCGGCTCGGCCAGCATCTTCTTCAGCTCGTTTTTGAACGGCTCCGGCTGAACGAAATCCGGGTTCTCGTCGATGTGCTTCAGGAGCTTTTCGCGGAACGGTTCCATTTTCAGGAAGTAGTTGGTTTCGTCCGTCTGCTCGACCTTCATGGTCGGGTGCAGCGGACACTGGCCGTCCTCGGTGAGATCGCTTTCCTTCTTGAACTCCTCGCAGCCCTTGCAGTAGGTGCCGGTGTACTGCTTCTTGACGATCAGGCCCTTGTCGAAGATGCGCTGTTCCATCTCCGCAACGGCTTTCTTGTGGCCCTCGCGGCTGGTGCGCACGAAATAGTCGAACTCGACGCCGAGCTGCTCAAACACATCGCGGAATTCCTTACAGCGCATGTCGAGATAGTCGGTCACAGGCATGCCGAGATCCTCGGCCGCTTCCTGGTTCTTCTGGCCGTGTTCGTCGACACCGGTGGAGAGCATCATCTCATACCCCAGCGCCTGACGGTTCCGCTTCAGGATATCAGCCATGATCGAGGTGAAGGCGTGGCCAATATGCGGGGATCCGTTGACGTAGTAGATCGGAGTGGTGATGTAGCTTTTCATCAACATGCTTTCGAAATTTCTAGGCAGGGGCCGGGGTGCCTTTTCGTTCAAGGACCGGCCAGAAAATCCGCCGTGAAGAGGTGCGAGCTATATTTCACACTCGCGCCCCCAAGAAAAGCCCCAGCGGGGCAAAAGCGGATGGGTGGTTGCTTAGGATATAGGGATTTGAGGCGGATGAAGCTAGGTGTAAACGCTACTCCGTCTGCCGTCCCGGCCTTGAGCCGGGACCCCTGCTTGTTTGAAACAAACGGCCCCGGCGCAAGGCCGGGGCGGCAAGGTTGGAGCGAGCCACCACAGGTTGGTCAGCTTGTCGCTATTCCTGATCCAGTTCTCGCCCGAAAGATCACCCGATTAACCAGATCCCGGCAAGCACGAACAGGGCAAGAAATACTGTTTGCGTGACCACCATCCAGATCGCCGGCCCGCCGACTTCCAGGAGTTTCGGAATGGAGGTTTTCATGCCGACAGCGGCGATCGCCGCCAGCAGCGCCCAGCGGGACACCTGACTTGCCCCATCCTTCACGATCTCCGGGATCAGTCCGAAGGAGTTGAAGGTTGCAAGGATCAGGAAAGCGACGACAAAAAGCGGCATCAGAGGCGGCCGGGCAGCTCCAGGTTCCGATACTTTGCGCAGGATAAGCGCTGCGATCAATACGATGGGGGCCAGCAGGGTGACCCGGATCAGCTTCACCAGCGTTGAGAGATCGCCGGTTTCTTCTGAAACGGAAAAGCCAGCGCCGACCACCTGTGCAACATCGTGAATGGTGCCGCCCAGGAAAACGCCCGTCGCATCCCGGTCGAGCCCGAGTGAGGCGGTCAGGATCGGATAGAAGATCATGGCGAGTGTGGACAGCACAGTCACGGTGATGACGGTAAACGCAAGGTCACGCTCGGCATGCTCACGTTTTGGTAAAATCGAACCGATGGCCATCGCAGCCGAAGCTCCGCAAATGGCGACCGCACCGCCAGACAGAAACGAAAACAAGCGGTCCTTGCCAAAGAGGTTTCCGATCAGAAGTGAAAAGCCGATGGTCGCCAGGACCCCCGCAACAACGAGAGCCAGAAACGGCAGTCCAAGCGCCTGAACCATATCAACACTGATCCGAACACCCAGCAAGGCAACCCCAATCCGCAACAGTGTGCGTGCAGAAAAGGCGATGCCGTCCGCTGTGCGTTTTTCCTCCGAGAGAAAATTCAGCGGCATTCCAAGAAGGATCGCCATCAACATCGCGGGCGCACCATAGTGCTCGTTCAAAAACTGCGCCGAGATCGCGACCAGGCCGGCAATCGCTATTCCCGGGAACAATTCGTGAGCCCGGTGTTTGATCTTGTCGATCATTTTTCGTCCTTGTTCTTATTTGTCGATCGGAAGACCGCTTGGAACGGAAGTTGGAATGCCGAAGGGCGGAAAAGCTACGGAATCTGAGCCTGTAAGCGCTTTCATGAAATCTACTATAGCATCAATTTCACTGTCAGAAAGGTCAATGGTCGCAACGTCGCGAAAAAGACTTTGGCGGGCCATTTCGCGGCTGTCCGACCAAACGACAAAATCAATGGCTTCCAACCAGGGAGCTGAGGGAAGGGCGGCAAGTTTTGGGTCCCATTTCGCCAGCATGCCGTTGGGATCAAGATGATGGCGTATGATCCCCTCCAGTGTTGGATAGGCGCCATTGTGCCCGTAAGGCGCTGTGAGCGCGACATTGCGCAGCATAGGCGTGCGGAACCGGTATGCGTCCTCCAGGCTGTCGCTTTCGGCCATGCGTCCCGTGTCCCGTACCATCGGGTCAAACCGGCGGGTCCGGCCCGGTCCGAAAGGCGGTAGCCCGAGTGCGTGGAACTTCTGGTCACTCAACAGACTTCCGGAATGACAGCTTGAACAGCCGGCTTTTCCGTAAAAAAGATCGAGACCCTGTATTTGTTTCGCCGAGAGCGCCTCTGTGTCTCCAGCCAGATAGCGGTCAAAGGGACTGTCGAAGCTCTTCCATTCGATTGCCTGAAAGGCGGCAAGAGCGTTGGCAATCTCAACGATCGTGACATCTTCGGCTGACTCAATATGGTCGAAAGCTTCGATAAACCTCTGACCATATTCAGGAATTACGCGCACTCGTTTGGCAAGGATCGGCCAGGCCGCATCGATCCGGTCATGAACCGCACCGGCAATCTCGTTCTCTTTCGGATTACCGGACATCTCGAACTGGGCTACCAGAGGAAACACGGCCTGGGCCGCAAGCAGCGAGTTGAAGCCTTCTGGCAGCCATTCTTCCGCGGGTGAATTGAAGCCGTTCTCATAGGTGTCGGCAATGGAAATACGGCCGTCGTGAAACAGGGTGTGAAGGTCTTTTGCGCCCAAATTCCAAAGGCCTGGCGCATTGCGCGGAATCCGTTTCTTAATCCGGCTGTCACCGGTTCCAGCCATGCGATCCGGACCGAGGCCTTCGCCGCCCTCGCCAATGCCGAGTGACAGGCCGTCGCCTGTTCCAAACTCTGGATGATGGCAGGTCGCGCAAGCAATATTCTTGTTGCCGGACAGGATCTTGTCGTAAAAGAGAAGTTGCCCGAGCGCGGCCTGTTTGTGATCAAAGATCAGAAAGTCAGATTGGGTCAGAGGCGCTGGCAATTCAGCCGCGGCAGTTGGCAATATGCAGGCGGACAAAAGCGAAGGAACGAGGATAACATGACGCCACTTCGATCTGCGGTTGCCGCACTTTGCATCCTTGTCAGCGCGGCAATGACCAGCCCCGCGCGTGCGGAGATCGAAGAAGCGCGCGATCTGATGGAATCCGGGAAATTCGAAGAAGCCAAGGATGCGCTTTGGCCAGCGGCCCGGTCCGGCAACGCTGACGCCGAAGAGCTGATCGGTGTCATGTATGCCATGGGCCTTGGCGTTGAGCGGGACGATCAAAGGGCGTTTGAATGGTACCTCAGAAGCGCCATGAAGGGGCATCCCGGCGCCCAGTCCGGTGTCGGCTGGTACTACGAGATCGGCCGGGGCATGCCGGCACCCGATCTGGTGCGGGCCTACATGTGGTACACACTGTCTGCCATCGGCGGCGATCCGGATGCGGCGATTTCGCTTGAAGAGGTGGTCAAGAAAATGACCGCGGAAGAGATCGAAAAAGCGCATATTCTTGTCGCCGACTACAAGGTCTGGATGTACCCGTTCCGCTGATTTTGATCAGGGAATGGCTTGGGAGACAAGGCCATCGCCAGATCAAAAAGATGGCAAGTTAAGAGCCCGGCAAATTGCCGGGCTCTATTTTATCTTAGTTCAGGTCTGCGTCGCGCGCGCCGTTCACGTCTGCCTCGGCAGCTGCCACGGCTTCTTCCAGAGCACCGAAGATTTCGCCGCCGCGGTCAACGTTTTCCTTGAACCAATCGAAGACCGGGCTTGCAGCTTCTTTGAAAGCTGCCTTTTCGGCCGGGGTTGGAACGTAAAGATCACCACCACCTGCGACAAAGTCTTCATAGGCCTGGATCGACTTGCGCTTCGGAGATGCAAAGGTTGCTTGTTGCAGGGCATAGAAGCCATCAACAACCACGCGGCGCATGTCTTCCGGCATGGAGAGGAACTTCTCGTTGTTCATCCACCACAGAGCGCCCATGTAGGCGTGTCCGTCGAGGGTGACGTATTGCAGGCCGGCATCTGGGAATTTCATGCCCATGATGTCGGTGATGCCGTTCTTTGAGCCTTCAACCACACCGGTCTGGAAGGAGGTGAACAGCTCCGGCCACGGGATCGGGGTCGGAGACGCACCGAGCGCTTTGACAAGAACCTGCGGCAGATCAGCAACGACAGTCCGGATCTTCAGGCCTTCCATGTCAGCAGGTGCCGCAATACGGCGCTTTGTGTTGGCGAAGTTCCGCCAGCCGCCGGTGTTGCCGATGGTCATCAGGCGGATCATGTTGTCACTGTCTTCCAGCGCCATGTTGCGCATGGTGCGTGTGAAGTCACCGGACAGGACGTGTTCTGCGATCCGGTCGTCGGACATCATGTATGGCAGGTCGAGAACCTGAACATACGGGAAGATGCCGGATGCGCCGCCGGATGTGGAGATGTAAATATCGATCGCACCGCCTGCAACGCCTTGCAGGCACTCTGCGCCGTTGGAGCACAGCTGCGTACCGATGAAGAGTTCTACCTCGATGGCGCCGTTCGAGGCGGCTTCCACGAAGTTCTTGAACACGACAAGACCATCATAGTCTTCATCGTTTTCATTGGAGTTTGCAGTGGCGCGCAATGTGTAGTCGGCCGCCGTAGCACTCAATGCGGACCCGGCGAGCATCGCCGCGACCGTCAAGGATTTAAGGGCAGATTTGAGCATTGAAGTCCTCCCTAGGTAAAGCTCAGATCAGTTGGCAAATCCGGTCAGACGCGGGATCGTCATCGAAAGTGCCGGAATGTAAGTGATCAAGAAGATCACTGCGATCTCCACCGCCAGAAACGGCAGAATAGCCTTGGATATCGTCTCCACCCGTTCCTTGGAGACAGATGCCGCAACAAACAGGACCAGCCCCATCGGAGGCGTTGCCAGACCGATGGTCAGGTTCACGCTCATGATGATGGCAAAATGGATCGGATCAACACCCAGTTCGAGAAAGATCGGTCCAAGGATAGGTCCAAGAATAATGATCGCCGGTCCGGCATCCAGAAACATGCCCACAATGAACAGAAGCAGGTTGATCAGGAACAACAAGAGCAGCGGGTTTTCGGTGAGGCTGAGCACAAAGTCAGCCATGATTTGCGGTGCGTAGCTGAGGCTGACAACCGTCTTGAAGGCCATGGCGGCTCCAACCAGCAGCAGCACAACGGCTGATGTGATGCCTGCCCGGTTCAAAACACCCGGAATTTCATGCGGCTTCAAGGTTCTGAGAACAAACAGCCCGATGAAGAGCGCGTATGCCACGGCAACCGCTGCAGCTTCCGTCGGTGTGAAGACACCGGCCAGAATGCCGCCAAGGATGATCACCGGGGTCAGAAGCGGGAAAAAGGCCTTGAGAGATGCCTGGCCGCGTTCGCTCCACGTCGACTTCCGCGAAGCTACGGGAAAATCATACTTGTCGGCCATGAACTTGACCATCAGCATAAGGCCGACGCCGACCATAACGCCAGGCACGATGCCGGCGAGGAACAGCGCTGCAACACTTTCGCCCATGACATAAGCATAGATGATCATGATGCCCGAGGGCGGAATGATCGGTCCGATCACCGAGGAGGCCGCTGTAATCGCAGCTGCGAATTTCCGGGTGTAGCCTTGTTTCTCCATGGCAGGGATCAGCATCGACCCGAGCGCAGAGGTGTCGGCAACCGCCGAGCCAGAGAGGCCGGCAAACAGCATCGACGATAGGATGTTGACGTGCGCCAGGCCGCCGCGCAGGTGCCCCATCAGTGCCTGGGAAAACTCCACCAGCCGCATGGTGATCCCGCCTTTGTTCATCAGCTCGCCTGCGAGCATGAAAAACGGAATCGCCATGAGAGGAAAAGAGTCCATCCCGTTGTAGACGTTACGGTAGAGAAGGGTGATGTCCCGCTCTTGACCGTTCAGCCACAACAACATGCCGGGTGCTGCGAGCAGTCCGAAAAAGACCGGCAGCCCGATCATCAGGAAAACGAGGAAGACGGGAAGAAACCAGATCAGCATCAGTCTGCCCCCGCCATGTCGATATCCGGAATGCCCGGAAGGTCATCCTTGCCACCGATCAAGGAAATCAGGCTGCGCAAGATGAGCTCAACATTGACCAGAGCGAGCAAGATGACGCCTACGAACATCGACATCATCATCCAGCTGCGCGGCACCCGGATCCACTCAGTCAATGTCAAATTGCCCGGAACGTAGAGAGAGGCGGTCGCGAATTTTCCACCAAAACCGGTCACTTCAGCGTAGCCAATTTGAACCGCGACGATCAGCACCACGAACGAGACACACAGTAGGAAAAGGGACAGAACGCTTGCCAGGATTTTCGGCAGCATGATCACCAGCGTGTCGATGGCCACAAATCCACCGCGCCGGAAGGCGGTCGGTGCCATCAAACCGGTCATCCAGAGCATGCAAAAGCGCGCGGCCTCATCAGGCCAGGGGAGGGCATTGTTGAACCCATAACGGGCCACGACCTGTATCAGGATCGCAACCACCATCAACGCAACGGCGACGACGCCGATCCCTCGTCCGATCCGCAAAAGATGCGAATTGACGAAGGCAAGCGGTTTCAAAACCGCCAGCAATGCCCCCATACGGGCTCCTCCCTGGTACGTCCATTATGGCGGGGGCGGTGTTCGTCCCGGCCTTTGCTTATCTTTGCACGCTCTTACTTTGGCGCGATTTGTCCGAGTTTGCCGGAAAAAAATGTCAGCGCATCCCCGGTGCGCATCTCAGCCTGCATCACTTGGCCTAGAACAATCAAATGATCGCCACCCTCGTAGGCCGCGAACCGCTTGCATTCGAAGCGCGCCAGGCAGTTCTCGATCAGCGGTACGTTGTTCTCGCAAAGCTGGTATGTCAGCTGATCAAAAGCATGTGCGTTCTTGACGAACCCGTTGCAGATCTCCGCCTGCTCGTGGCTCAGAACATGGATTGCATAGCGTTCGGCTTGCTCAAAGTAGCGGAACCGGCGCGAGCCCTTGTCCGGCATCCAGAGGACGAGCGGCGGGTCCATGGAGACGGAAGAAAAGCTGTTGGCGGTGATCCCGACCGGGCCGTCTTCGGAATGGGTGGTCACAACAGTAACGCCGGTCGCAAATCGGCCAAAGGCATCCCGCAAGAGCCGGGAGTTTTCAGAATGCGGCGCGAACGTCACGGTGTGATCTGCATTTTGCATTGTCATCAGGGAACCTCGTTTCCAAGGGCTGCCTCGTAGAGGCGGTACCAGGTTTCGCGGTCAAGTTTGACTTTGAGCGCGTCCGAGATTTTCCCGATACGCTCCAGATTGTTGGTGCCCATGACCGGCATGAGGTGTGCCGGATGCGCCAAAAGGAACGCAACAGCAACTGCTGAGCGGTCAACACCGAAGGAACTCGCGATTTCGTCCATCACGGACCCGAGCTTGCCGCCTTCCGAAATCAGCGATCCGCCACCAAGCGGGGACCAGGCCATCAGTTTTGTGCCGAGCCGCTGATGGAATGCGAGATCGCCATTGGTGAACGGAGAAATCTCCTTAAGGGAGATCTCGATCTGGTTGGTCACCAGCGTGTTGGACATGGCGGATTGAAGAAGTTCCCAGTCCCACGGACGGAAATTGGAAACGCCGATGTTTTTCACCTTGCCAGACTTCACCAGGTCATCCAGCGCGGCACCGGTTTCATTGTGATCCATGAACGGATCCGGGCGGTGAATCAGAAGAAGGTCTACCGTCTCGATGGCCATTTCGGTGAGAGAAATCTCGACCGATTTCTCAATATGTGCCCGCGACGTGTCGTAGTACTTCACCTTGGCATCGGCATACCGGCCACACGGAGCGACGATGTCACACTTGGTGACGATTTCCATTTTGCCGCGCAGGGACGGATTGGCTTTCATCGCGCCGCCCAGCACAGCCTCGGCGCCGTAATCGCCGTAGATATCCGCCTGATCGAAGGTTGTGATGCCCTGATCAAGACAGGATTGGATTTTCCGCTCCACATGCGCCGGGGATGTGTCCGCATCATCGCCGAGCCGCCACATGCCATAGATGAGGCGGGAAAATTCAAGCGTGTCGTTAAGTTTGACGCGATCCATTAGCGGCGGACTCCATTGCCGAGCGGTGTTGCAGGGGTTTCGGCCGGAACGCGGCCGTAAGCTTCGGGAAGCGAGCAGGTCTTCAGGTTCGGCATGACGCGGGTGCCGAAGTGCTTGGCTTCTTCCTCATGCGGGTAGCCGGAGAAGATGAATGCGCGGATACCCATTTTCTGATAAGCCTCGATCTTGGACATCACCTGATCGGTGGAACCGACAAGCGCCGCACCACAACCGGAGCGCGCCCGGCCGACACCGGTCCAAAGGTTCGGCTCGATGTAACCGAACTCGTCCGCGATCTCGCGGTTCTTGGATTGGTGGCTCACGCCCAGAGACTTTGCGTCGAGCGCGCGTTCGCGGATGGCGGTACCTTTGTCATCGTCCAGCTTGGAAACGATATAGTCGGCGTATTCCTGTGCTTCCTTTTCGGTGTCGCGCACGATCATGTGGACGCGCAGACCGTAGTCGAGAGTGCGATCGTATTTCTCGGCGACGGCATGAACAGCCTTCATGCGGCCTTCCAGCTCTTCAATCTTTTCCGGCCACATCAGGTAGACATCACAGTGCTGGCCGCACAGGTCCAAAGCGTCTGGCGAATAACCGCCAAAATAAAGCAGGGGGCCGCCGGTCTGGTAAGGCCGGGCCGGATCCGTGGTCAGGCCTTTGAAATTGTAGATCTGACCCTCGTAGTTGATCTCGTCCTGCGTCCAGGCCTGCTTGAGGATTTCAACCACTTCGCGGGACCGTTGATAGCGGTAGCCGCTGTCGGCTTCTTCGCCCGGGAAGTTGGAGGAGATGATGTTGACCGTCAGCCGGCCTTCCAGCATGTGGTCGAGCGTCGCGATGGTCCGCGCCAGCATGATCGGCTGCATTTCGCCACAGCGGACAGCCGCCAACAGGTTGATCTTGTCGGTAATCGGCGCGCAGCCGGCGACGAAACTCAAGGTGTCCTGTCCGACCTGATAGGAGGACGGGCAAAGAATGTTCCGGAAGCCCTGGGCCTCGGCTGTTTTGACGATCGAGGAACAGTGCTCCCATGAGGACCGGAGATGGCCTTCCGGCACGCCGAGGAACTGATAGTCGTCCGAGCACAGCGCCGCAAACCAGGACACTTCAGCTGCATCTAGGTCCGGCGAAGTTACGGGAACAACGGTCATCTAAGGCTCTCCTCCCCAAATTTTTTTGGGCATTTCGTTTGTTTTCGAAGGCCTTCATTTGGGCCTTCACTTTTTCCTTGCTTATCACCCGTCTTGATGTAAATCAATAGTGTATCAATTTTCGAAAGACAGATCGCCGCACCGCAATGCCAACCACCTCGCAGACCTCAAATGCCCTGCCTCTTTATGTCCAGATAAGTGAGCTTCTCATTCGGGATATTGCGGCCGGCCGCCTTCTTGACGGAGAGCGTTTGCCGCCGGAACGGGACATGGCCGAAGAGCTTGGGATCTCGATCGGTACGCTGCGAAAAGCGCTGGCTGATCTTACGGAAAAAGGCCTATTGGAACGGATCCAGGGCTCGGGAAACTACATACGTCAGGGCGGATCAAACGAAAGCGTCTACGCGATGTTCCGTCTGGAGCTGCTGTCGGGCGGTGGGCTGCCCAAGGCAGACATTCTTGAGGTCGATCGCGTATCCAAGCCGGAAGATCTGCCGGCATTCGGCACGAGCCGTGAGGGCACGCGCATCCGCCGTCTGCGCTACCTCAACGAAACAATCATCGCGGTTGAGGAAATCTGGCTGGATGGGGATTGCGGTTTTGTCCGCAAAGACCAGCTCTCAGATTCGCTTTACCGTTTCTATCAAAAGCAGCTTGGCTTTTGGATTGTTCGCGCTGAAGACAGGGTAACGATCAAGGCCGTGCCGGACTGGGCGCCAGAGGTTTTTACCAAGGCGCCCGGCACTCTCACAGGATACATCGAACGGTTCAGCTGGGCGGACAAGCCCGAGCCTGTCGAGTTTTCGCGCACCTGGTTCGATACTGACAGGGCGCATTACGTTCAAAGACTGAAATAGGCGGGCGCGAAACGATCCGCCGACTTAAGGAGAGCCAAATGCCTGCAAAGGTGAAATACGGTGTCATCGGCTGTGGCATGATGGGTCAGGAGCACTTGCGCAACATCGCGCTGCTGCCGGACACCGAAGTGGTGGTTATTTTCGAACCGGATGCCGGGATGGCGGAGCAAGCCGCCCGGTTTGCGCCGCATGCCAAGTTCGTTGATTCCGTCGACGCTGTTTTGAGTGTTGATGAGCTGGATTGCATCCTGATCGCCAGTCCCAACCACTGCCATGTGCCGCAGATGGAGGAAATCCGTCAGAAAAGGCCGCTGCCGTTGCTGGTTGAAAAGCCGCTGTTCACCGACCCGAAGGATATTGCAGCGCTCGAGGCCTTCAAGGCATCGTATCCAGCCCCGGTCTGGGTCGCGATGGAATACCGGTACATGCCGCCGATCGCAGCCCTGATCGAACAGGCAGAAACGGCGACGGGCGGCATCAAGATGCTGACCATCCGCGAGCATCGCTTTCCGTTTTTAGACAAGGTCGGATCCTGGAACCGGTTCAACCGTTATTCCGGCGGGACCTTTGTCGAAAAATGCTGTCACTTTTTCGATCTTATGCGGCTGATCATCAAGAGCGAACCTGTCCGTGTGATGGCCTCAGCGGGGCAGGACGCCAACCACAAAGAAGAGCTCTATGATGGCGAAACGCCGGACATCCTCGACAACGGGTATGTGATCGTTGATTTCGAAAACGGCGCCCGCGCAATGCTGGAACTGTGCATGTTCGCAGAAGGCTCCCGTTACCAGGAGGAAGTGTCTGCGGTCGGGCCTGCTGGCAAGATTGAAGCCTTGGTCCCGGGGCCGGGCCGGTTTTGGCCACGAGATTTGGGCGAGCCGCCCGTTCCCCAACTGATCGTGTCGCCCCGCAATCCAAAAGGACCGCGCCAGATCGACATTCCTGTTGATCCGACCATCCTGGACGCCGGCGACCACAACGGCTCGACCTTCTATCAGCACCAGCATTTTGTAGCTGTCGTTCGCGGCGAAAAGACCGACGTGGAAGTCTCTTTGGAAGATGGACGCAAAGCCGTCGAGATGGGGCTTGCCGCCCAGCAGTCCGCGCGCACCGGTCAGGCCGTTGCTGTCATCGGACGGGCTGTATCTTCCATGGCGTGCTGAAGTCGGTTGGCTGAATGCCATGGTCTTCCCACGCGAAGGACCTCATTCCGCCTGAAATTGTGTTTGTTCGGTCCCGGCCTTGAGCCGGGACCATTTGATTTTTGGCCGGGGCGGCTACTACCAAAACATCTGAAAAAAGCGCGCCGGTACTTTTTAATGAAGAATTTCAAAGATCACGGCTGACCCTGCTGTGAAAATGCCATAACGTTCAGGCTAAGGTATTGAGAACCCGCCGGAAGAAGCTGGGCCGTCCGATATTTTGGGAGGTTTTGCTGTGCGTAAAGTTATTTCCGTCGCCCTGTCATCTGCCTTGGTGCTGCAAACCGTTCTTTTGAATGGTGCTCTGGCAGCACCGGCTGTCACCACGGCGAATGTGAATTTCCGTCAGGGGCCCGGGACCGGGTTTGGCTCGCTCGGCACCGTGCCGAACGGCACCCCCGTCGAACTTCAGGATTGCGACGACACCGGCGCCTGGTGCTCGGTGACCTACAATGGCCAGAACGGGTTCGTCAGCGGCAATTACCTGCAACTGACTGAAGCCGAGGATACGACCGGCTGGCCGCGCACCTACGATACAGATGCCGGCGCGACACTTGTCCTCTACCAGCCTCAGGTCACCGAATGGACGGACTTCAAAACTCTCGATGCCCTGATTGCCGCGGAATACATCAAGGACAAGGATGCGGCCCCCGTGTTTGGCGTGATCGGCGTGAGCGGCAAAACCGCGCCCGATCCGCAAGCCGGCTTGATTGATGTCTCGGACATTCAGGTGACCCGCCTTGATTTTTCCGCGCTCGACCGGACGGCGCTGTCGGATCTGTCTCTTCAAGTGGGCAAGATCCTGCCGACGGGCGTCGTGACGGTGAAGGAAGACCGCATTACCGCAAACCTGGCGGAATATAAGCGGATGGAGGATGTGGATGGCCTCAACGCCGAGGCGCCGCCGCTCTTCATCTCCTATGAGCCGGCAATCTTGGTGCAAACAGAAGGCGAACCCATCCTTGCCCCGGTTAAGGGCGATCAAGGTCTCAGTTTTGTAGTCAACACCAACTGGGACATCCTAAAGCCGGATGAAGGCTCGGACTATTATCTCCGGGATGAAAAATCCTGGCTCAAAGCATCCGAGTTGACTGGCACCTGGGAAGCGGTGATGGACCTGCCGGAGCCGATCACCAAATTGCCGGACGACGACAACTGGAAAGAAACCCGGGAGGCGATCCCGCCACAAGCCTTTCCCGACGATAAAGCTCCCAAGGTCATCTATTCCGACAAACCGGCCGAAATGATCGTCTTCGAGGGTGAGCCGAAACTGGAGCCGGTACCAGGGGGCGATCTGGAATGGGCCTCTAACACCGACCACGATGTCTTTTTCCTGAAAACCACATCGACCTGGTACATCCTCTTGTCGGGACGCTGGTTCAAGTCAGCGTCTCTCGACGGTCCGTGGGCGTTCACCACGCCTGACATGCCGTCGGGTTTCCTGAACATCCCGGAAGATGCACCTTACTATTCGGTCCGGTCGTCCATTCCCGGCACATCCGAAGCCTCGCAGGCACGGCTGAAGGCCAGCATTCCAACGACGGCGCGCGTTGAGCTGGGGTCGGTCAGCGCTGATGTTGCCTATGCAGGCGATCCGGAGTTCACGCAGATCGAGGGCACCGCGATGTCCTATGCGGTGAACACTAACGATCAGGTCATTCAGGTCGGCGCAAAATACTACGTGCTTCAGGACGGTGTCTGGTTTGTCGGTGACAGCCCGCAAGGACCGTTTGTCGTGGCGCAAGCCGTGCCGGAAGAGATCTACACCATTCCGCCATCCTCGCCGGTCTACAACGTCACCTATGTGCGGGTCTATGAGACCGAACCCAATGCCGTCTGGTACGGCTACACAATGGGCTATGTGACCGGGTTTCTGGCGTGGGGCGTCTTTGTCTACGGCACAGGCTGGTACTACCGCCCATGGTACCGTCCGGGCATCCGGCCGATCTACTTCCCGCGGCCGGTGACCTACGGGATCGGTGCCTACTACAATCCGCTTCGCGGCACCTATGGCCGGTATGGCTATGCCTATGGCCCGCGCCGGGGCATTGCTGGCGGGGGCATCTACAATCCGCGCACAGGTGGATATATCCGCGGCGGAGCGATCAGCGGCCCGCGCGGCAGTGCGGGTTTCATCTCCGCGTATAATCCCCGCACGGGCAATCGCGTCGTCGCAGGTGGTGCTCGCGGCATCTACGGCTCCTGGGGTGGGGCTGTCGTCTCCGGCCCGCAGTGGTCGCGCACGCGGGAGGTCAGGGCATCGGCGGCAAACCGGTGGCAGCAACAGGGCGGCCCGGGCCGCGCGGCTACGCTGAACCGCAGGGGCGGGGACGTCTTTGCGGGCCGCGATGGCAGTGTCTATCGCCGCGATGGACAGAACTGGCAGAAGTTTGAAGGCGGGCGCTGGAACGGGGTCGATGCGCCCTCGCGCGACGCTCTTCAAAATCGGGCACGGGATCTCGGGGCAGGAGCCGCGATTGGAGCTGGTGCCGGAGCCGCGCTTGCCAACCGGCCGGCCGGGGATCGGATCCAGAACCGGCCAAATGCGGGCCAAAGACCCAATGCCGGGCAGAGACCGAACGCGGGCCAACGTCCGAACAATGGCCAGAGGTCCAATGCCGGCCAAAGGCCGAGCAATCAAAGACCAAATGTCCAGCGGCCAGCCAACCGGCCGGAGACACGCCCGGCTCAACGTCCTGCCCAACGCCCCGCGACCCGGCCAGCACAGCGGCCGCAAGCACCGGCACATCTCAATCGGGATCGTGCGGCGCGCGAGGCCGGCAACCGTCAGGTCAACCGCCAGCGCAACGTGCAGCGGTCCCGGCCGCAACAGGCACGCCCGCAACACGGCGGCGGTGGCCGCGCCGCGCGCGGAGGCGGCGGCCGCCGGCGGTAAGGGGTTACGAGCTGTCCTTGGGGGTAGGCCAGCTGTCCGTTTCCTTTAGATTGTCACCCCGGCCAAGTGAAACGCCGAGCTGGGGCCTACTCGCGGTGCCGCTTGCGGATGACGGCGTTGGGTACGGCACGTGCTCTGGAAACGAATGGGCCCCGGATCTTCGCTTCGCTGCGTCCGGGGTGACAGTTTGAACTGGTAGGTGCGTTTCCCATCCACCGTCATGCCCGGTTTGATCGGGCATCCATTCCGTTTTGTCTCCACTTGAGCAGTCGTGCTTGGGGCAGGGTTACGCCCCCGGATCGAGGTCCGGGGCAGGCTCTTCAAGCCGGGTAATGACGGAAGTTCTTGAGCAACTGTTGCCGCACAACGTCAAATCGGCAGGTCGCGGGCGTCAGCGATGGCTTCCATGGTCATGTAGGAGGTGACCGTGTCGAGATCGACCTTGTCGATCAGCCGCTGATAAACCTGATCGAAGGCGTTCATGTCTTCGGCGACCACTTTCAACATGTAGTCGTAATCCCCGGCGAGCCTGTAGAAGTCGATCACGTTCGGGATGCGGGTGACCTCGCTGCGGAAAGTCTCCAACCACTCCTTGGAGTGGTGGCGGGTGCGGATCATGACGAAGACCGTGAGGTTCAGGCCGAGCTGCGCCGGATCAAGGCGAATCGTGTGCCCTTCGATCAATCCGCTCTCATAAAGGGTTTTCAGCCGCCGCCAGCAGGCGTTTTGGGACAATCCAACTTCCTCGGCGAGCTCCCGCTGCGACAAGCGGGCATCCCGTTGCAGGGCTCTCAGAAGCGCGCGGTCAATCTGATCGAATTTTTTCACCATTAACGATCAAATGACACAAGATGAGTCGTTGGGCAATCAAAATAGGTGCGGATTTCTGAATATGCTTGGTCGTATGATCCGTTCAAAGACATTTGGAGCAGATCATGACCCAATCTCAACACCTCGCTTCTTCCGGAACTGCGCTCGAGACCTTTAAGAGCGCTTTGAAAGGCCCGGATCTGATCGAACGGCTCCGCGCTGGGCTGATCGGAGACGGCATGGTGATTGAGGGACCGTTTGGTCCGAAAAAGATGATCTATGCCGATTATGTCGCGTCCGGCCGGGCCCTTCGGCAGGTCGAGGACTTCGTCATGGAAGAAATGCTTCCCGTCTATGCCAACAGCCACACCGAAGCCTCTTATTGCGGGATGACCATGACCCGGATGCGCGAGGCGGCGCGGTCCGAGATAGCCCGCATCAGCAGAGCCTTTGACAGCTATGCCACGGTCTTTTGCGGGTCGGGTGCGACGGCAGGGCTCAACCGGCTTGTCCATCTGCTCGGTGTCTCCGGGGCCGCGGAACGGGGCGAAAACCCGTTAGTTGTTCTCGGCCCTTACGAGCACCATTCCGACATTCTGCCGTGGCGGGAAAGCGGCGCCGAAGTCATCGAGATCAACGAGGCCGCCGACGGTGGTCCGGATCTCGTCGAATTGGACGCGGTTCTCACCGAAAAGGCAGCAGGTCGTTTGACCGTCGGCGCGTTTTCGCTGATGTCCAATGTCACCGGTATTGTGACCGATGATGTTGCCGTTACGCGGCTCTTGAAACGCCATGGTGCCTTGAGCGTCTGGGACTGTGCCGGATCGGGGCCTTATCTGCCGATCGACATGAAGCCGGGCACGGATGCAGAAAAAGACGCGGTTGTTGTCTCGCCGCACAAGTTCATCGGCGGTCCGGCCGCATCCGGCGTCATGATCGTGCGCAAGCAGGCCGTCTGCATCAAGACACCGGTGTTTCCGGGTGGCGGAACGGTGCGTTTCGTCTCCCCGTGGGGGCACGACTACTCTGAAAACATTGCCGCACGCGAAGAAGCTGGAACACCGAATGTCATTGGCGACATCCGCGCCGCGCTGGCGTTTCTGGTGAAGGAAGCCATCGGTCAGGCCGAAATGGATGCCCGCAACGAAGCTTGGCGCGCCCGGGCCCTGGCAGCCTGGCAGAAAAACCCGGCCATCGAGATCCTGGGCAATCTGGAGGCAAGCCACACCATGCCGATCTTCTCTTTCCGGGTGAAGGATCTGGAGCGCGGTGGGTATATCCACCAGCAACTCGTCACACGGATGCTGTCGGATGTTTACGGGGTTCAGGCGCGCGGCGGCTGCGCCTGCGCCGGGCCGTATGCCCACCGGTTGCTCGGCATCGACCGGTCGGAATCCGACGCCCTGCGCGATGGCATTCTTTCCGGTGAAGAACTTAAGAAACCTGGCTGGACCCGGCTCAATTTTTCCGTTCTTCTGGATGAGGTGAAAGCCGATCAGATCATCCAGGCCGTCGACCAGCTGGCGCGTAAGCCGTACCCTTTCGCAGACAGCTATGCGTGCGATGAAACGACCGCAAGGTTCAAGGCCGCACAAAAAGCTGCATAAGGATTAAGGGCGATCATGTGCCGATGGGCTGCCTGGAGCGGGGCTCCGAAATATCTGGAAGAAGTCATCTGCGATCCGGAGCATTCACTGATCGATCAGAGCCGCAATGCAACGTCTTGCAAAACATCGGTGAACGCGGACGGGTTTGGTGTTGCCTGGTATAGCGACAAGGAAACGGCGTGTCTTTATAAGGATGTGCGCCCGGCTTGGTCGGACCCGAACCTGTTGCAGATCGCAAAGCACATCCGGTCGGGGCATTTCCTGGCCCATGTGCGGGCGTCGACCGGTACGGCAACGACACGGGACAATTGTCATCCGTTTACCTTCGATCGCTGGACGTTCATGCACAACGGTCAGATCGGCGGGTATGACAAGGTCCGCCGGCGGCTCGACAATATGATCCCGGACGATCTCTACCGTGACCGTATGGGCGGCACCGACAGCGAGAGCCTCTTTTTGATTGCGCTCGCCTATGGGCTCAAACATCACCCGCGCGCGGCCATGGCCCGCGCGGTTCACGAAGCCGAAGCGTTGTCCAAGTATTCGGGCTGCACGCCGCACATGCGCTTTGCCTCTGCCTGGTCGGATGGAGAGACGCTTTATGCAGCCCGGTACGCATCAGACAGCTATCCGCCGACCCTCTATTACCGCGAGTTCAACGACGGCGTCATGGTGGTGTCCGAGCCACTGGACGAGGCGCGGAATTGCTGGATGGAAGTTCCGCACGGCCACATGATCACGGTCTCCGGCGGCAAGGTCGAGCAATGTGCTTTCCTGAGCGACGAAGAGTTGCTCACGGCGTAGGCATCGTTTCCTCGATCCAATCCCAGGCGGCGTCGAGTTCGGCGGTCGCAAAGTGTTTTTCCTTGATGCCGGCGAGGTTTGCAAAGGTGGCGTCAATGTCCACCAGCGCCGAGACAAACTTACTGTCCGTTACGACAGCGACACGCGCGATCTTGTCCATATGAGTCATGACCCACTTAATGTCGGACGCCACTGCTTTCAGTGAGACACCGACATGGTCGCCAAGAACCACCAGAAAACTGGCCTTGCCATAGGTTGAGACCAGCTCATCTGCCTTGGCAATCAGCTCTTTTTCTTCCTCTATCGTCAGCGTGCCAGAGACTTTTACGCCGAGAACAGCTCCATCGCTGCGTGGCAAAATCTCGTACATTCCAGACCTCCCGAATAGTTTGTAAGCACCTGCAAGTTTATTTGACGATCGCTGGACCCGCGTTCAAGGCGGTCCGGGTTTGTGCTTATGGTTTGGGTTGAATGCTATCGCCATTGGATTGGTTAACGCTGTCTAACAATCTGACGAAAACTCGAGTGAAGCTGCTAATCCGCCTTTAAAATGCGCCCGTTAAACTATCAGTCATAGAAAAGCGCGGCTGCCGAAAGGTGGTCGCGTTTGTTGTGATCCGGTAAAAACAATAAGAGACGTTCAATGGCGCTGGCTGACTGGAATGGATTTTACGATCCCGATACAGCGAACCTGGATACCGCCGCTGCGAGCAATGCGGCCGCGCGCATGGATTCAAGCCGCAGTTGCTATTTCTATGTGCCGTCTGCCAGCACAGACGAGGATGAACACCGCCTCGGAGCCGTCTTGCGTCTTGGCGAGTATGCAGACATCGAAGAACAGGCGTTTCAGGCCGATGATCTTGCCGAGTGGTATCCGCAACAGCACATCACCGACGAAGGTAGCAATGCGGATGCCTACAAGAATGCATCCGGTGGTGGTGACGGGATCCTGCTGGCCTGTGATGGCCGGATCCTGGTGAAGGCTGAGGAGAAGATGTATGTGGAAACCGCTGATTTCAGCCAGCAAGTCAACGGTGACTACACGGTCAATGTCGAAGGCGCAGCGTCGGTAACGAGCTCAGGAAAACTGGAAATGACTTCGTCCGCAGAAGTCGTTTCCATCTCCAGCGGGGCGGGCAAGGACATCACTTTGTCTGCAGGCGACGGCACTGGTGTGATCCAGACCAACGCGAAGGAAGAAACCAAGACGATTGCCGGTGACACCTACGAATACAATTCCGGCAACACCAAGAGTTTCACCGAAGGCAACAGCATCGACATGACCTTCGGCGGATCGCTCGCGATTTTCGGCGGCGGTGACCTGAGCATCGGGATGGGAGCGACAACCGAAATCAATGCCACCATTGCAGTGGGGGTTGCCGCGGTCACAGTCGATGTCGTCGGTGTCGCGGCCGAAGTGACAGGTAGTGAAGTTGATCTGAAAGAAATGGCGGTCAAGCTGAAAACGCTTGTGGTCAGCAACGAGACCATGGCCGCAAAGATCAAGCAGATGGTGGCGGAAATCGCCCAGCTGAAGGCGGAAAGCACCACCGTCAGCGCCGCTCAGACGACGGTGGCGGCCAAGTCCGAAACCGTTAAAGCCAAGTCTGGCGGAGTGACAGCTGATACGACCGGGCTGGTCGTCAATATTTGACCGCAATCGGTGCATATCTGCCATGACTGGACAAGAGATAAGGATCTGATACCTACGCCGTCTAAGCTTTTTGGGCGCTTTGACGGTCTCTTATGAGCTCTTTCGTTCGCACGTCGATCCCTTCGCGGATCTGGCGGGTTAGGGGAAAGACGTCAGTCCGGTCTCGTCCATAATTCAAATTGAAGGCATGGAAATCGGCATCGGCGCCCGGCATGAGCTGGTGCTGCAGCATGGTTTCCAGCTTGTCGAACGCTTTGGCAAGTTGCGCTTCCGGTGTCACGGCATCGGCGTATTCGTCCCAAAGCGCCATGAAATCATCGGCCACGTCATCGGGCAGATCGGCACACAGCGCTTGAAAGTCCTGTCTTTCGCGTTCCTGCCGGTTGTCACCGTCCGATTGGCGCGGGGCCGGAACATCACCAGAGATTGCTTCGCCAAGATCATGAAGAACACACAACTTGAGCAGCTTTTTGATATCGACACCAATGACGTCTTTCTCAAAGAGCAGAACCATCAAACACAGCCGCCAGCTGTGCTCCGCAGTACTCTCCGCTCGTCCGCTCCGGCTGGTGCCGGAGCGCAAAGTGTCCTTGAGCTGTTCGGCTGCCTGAAAAAAGGCAAGAAGACCGGTCAGCCGGCCATGGTCAATAACGGGGGCGTGGTTGCCGTCGGTTTCGCTGTTCATGGGCGGAAGTTTACTCCGGCCAACAACGCTTGACGACACGCTGAATATTTTATGCAAGCCGGGCAGGTTCGTCCCGCACAAGCCGGGCAAAGCGCCCGTCGGACAGGGCAAGGCGCGTGATCCTGATCCAGCTTTCCGGGATCGTCATTTCAGGAAAATCAGCGCGCTCTGTTGAAAAAACGATATCCGGTGCGTGAGGTTCGAACCAACCCTTGTCGCCAAGGCTCTTTTCGGCGGTCTGGATCCCTTCCGACGCATAAGGCCAAAGTGGCCGGTCCATCAGTTCTTGAACACCCGAATGCCAGTCCTGTGCACGGGCCGGGGAGACGGCAAGCAGCCGGTGGCTGAGATCGCATACCAGATGAACCGGCGCGCTGTTGCTGCTCACAAGCCCCACCAAGGCCCGGTCCGCTGCACTGTTGGGTCGCGCAAGCAACAGCCGTTCCACTTTGGAGCGGTCAAGTCCGTCAGGCTCCGAAGCACCGCTCTCCCAGCGTGAGATTTTGGATTGCGACACCCGGAGCTCATCGGCCAGCGCCTGCTGTTTTACGCGATTAAGCACCCGCCAGCGGCGAAGGGACGGGCCGAGGTTTCGCGGATTTGGGATGATGTCCAAGCTCATATTGGGGTGACTGTACCAGAAAACAGAAAGGGTGTCGGCTTTCACCAACACCCCCCTGTTCAGGTCAAGGTTATCGGACCCGGAAACCTGCCGAAGCGGGATCGATAGTCCGTCTTGATCTCAACTCGACATCAGATCTCCGAAGACATCTGGTGCCTGCCGACCCCTCATCCCCGAAGAGATTTGAAGCCTGCACCGATATTGCAGATAACCCGCTGCTCACCGGAGAGCCGGGGCGCTGGCTGCGGAGCGCTCCGCATCAAGCGCAAACTGGGTGCCTCACAGCCGGTCCGCGAGAGCCGCAAGCGGCCCCTTGGGACTGTGCCCAGACAGCGGTGACAAAAACCGTATGCTTTGGTTGGCGGTCCGAAACAGGTCTCTGCCGTGCTGTTGATTGAAGTTCACCATAGGAACTTGCCGCTGTCGAATCGCCCCTGTTAACCATTGTGACTTGTGGGGAAAGTCATCTCTTTCGTCTGAAAGCCGCAGAAAAGCGGGCCTTGTAGTGAGTTGAGTTCCCTAACGGAAATCAAATGCAAGTTAAGAAATGATTTTCCGGCAAAATAATAGGTCAGCGATACTTCTCTATGAATCCATCGATCGGCAAGTTGCGAAAATCGGGCAAGCGATCCTTCAGCTGATCGTGGCTCCAGTCCCACCAGGCGATCGCCATCAGAGCGTCTTCCTGGGTTTCCGTAAACCGGCGTTTGATTGGTTTCGCCGGAACACCGCCGACAATCGTATAGGGCGGCACGTCTTTCGACACGACCGCGCCTGCGGCAACGATAGCGCCGGTCCCGATTGTGACCCCGGCCAGAACCGTCACATTATGACCGATCCAGACATCGTGCCCGATTGTGACCCAATCGTCCCTGCGCCATTGAAAGAACTCCTGGTCATCATCACCCAGCCCATAGGCGGCTGCCCGGTAGGTGAAGTGATGTTGTGACGCGCGCCAGGTGGCGTGATTGCCGGGATTGAGCCGCACCCGCCGGGCAATCGAACAGAACTTGCCAATCGTTGACCAGACTACGTCCCCCTCCTGAACGATGTAGGAGTAATCGTCCATCTGGCTTTCGCGCATTTCGGTCAGCGCGCCGACTTCCGTCCACTTTCCGAGCTCACAGTTTTGAACGACCGCGTCTGGGTGAATATTGGGGGCTTCGGTCAGGCCGGGCTTTTGGTGCGGAGCGGACATGTTCGGTTCCATTGGTTTGTGACAGGCGCAGATGGATAGCTTTGGTCACATCATGAAGCGTGACGCTTTGATGACGTATCCATGAACTCTTTCTCTTTTCCTCAGTTTCAGTCGGTTCGAAGCACCCTGACTAATATTTCAGCGCGGAAACACGCTTCTCGGGCTTTGTTTTGCTCTTGCAACCATGATTTGCCGAGCCTTGCAGAACCCTCTGAGGAAGCAGGAAAATAAAGCCTTGTCCGGGCGCTGTGTGTGTCCCGGTAGGCCCTTGTCATTGAAATGTCATCGTTTCTTCAAGGGACTGATAAATAGCTGTCATCGCGTTGTTACGCTCGAATGGCTCTTGTCGCGCAGCAAATACGAACAAACACGGACAGGGCTGCCGCGTGATTCAATTTCAGGACGTCACCAAGACCTTTGGGTCCCGGACTGCGGTGAACAAGGTATCTTTCAACATCGACAAACCGCAGATGGTCGGCATTATCGGCCGCTCCGGTGCAGGCAAATCGACCTTGCTGCGCATGATCAACCGGCTGACGCCGGCGACCTCCGGTCAGATCCTCTTCAATGACCGCGACATTCTGAGCCTTAAAGGCGGCATGATGCGCCGTTGGCAGCGCGACTGCGCCATGGTGTTCCAGCAGTTCAATCTTGTGCCGCGCTTGGATGTGGTGACCAATGTGATGCTCGGCCGTCTGAATGGCCATGGCACGCTCAAGAGCCTCTTTAACATCTTCGACCAAGACGACGTGAAGACTGCACTTGCCGCGCTGGATCGGCTTGGCATTGCCCAGGAAGCACCCAAACGGGCTGAAGAGCTTTCCGGGGGGCAGCAGCAGCGCGTGGCGATTGCACGAGCGCTGATGCAGGATCCGCACATGATCCTGGCCGACGAGCCGATCGCTTCTCTTGATCCGATGAATGCAAAGATCGTCATGGACGCCCTTCGGGAAATCCACGAACGCGACAACAAGATCGTCATCTGCAATCTGCACACGCTCGACACCGCACGCACGTACTGCGACCGCGTGATCGGTATGCGCGACGGCTTCATCGTTTTTGATGGTGCGCCAGACGCCCTGACCACAGATGTGGCGCGCGAGATTTATGGCGCCGATGAAAGCTTCAACGAAGCGGCAACATCAACCGCCATCGATGCCGGTAAATCCGGCTCTCAAGAATCCGCCGGTGTGATGACCCCGGCGGCAGCAGCGGGCTGACCGTCTGCTCCCAAATCATCGTCATCAATTGTGAACCCTCGGGGGAGTGTCCCAAATGAAACTGGTTTCCAAAGTTGCTGCGCTGGCTGCAGTCAGCATGATCGCTCTGAACGCAACCGCTGCCGTTGCTGAAGAAATCTCCGAATTCCGCATTGGCATCCTCGGCGGCGAAAACGCTTCCGATCGTCTGCGCGCTTACACCTGCCTTGAAGAAAAGACCGCTGACCTGCTCGGTGTTCCGGTCAAGCTTTTCGCACCGGCTGACTACAACGGCGTGATCGAAGGCCTGCTCGGCGGCAACCTCGACATGGCTTGGCTTGGCGCGTCCGGCTACGCAAAAGTCTACCTGACCGATCCGGAAGCTGTTGACCCGGTTCTGGTTAAGGTCAACGTTGATGGCGGCTACGGCTACTACTCCATCGGTTTTGCCCGCAACGACAGCGAAATCAACTCGCTCGCCGACATGAAGGGCAAGGTTTTCGGCTTTGGTGACCCGAACTCCACGTCCGGTTACCTGATCCCGTCCATCGCCATCCCGCAGGAAGGCTACTCCATGGAGCCGGGCGACTATTTCGGCGACGTTAAGTTCACCGGCGGTCACGAGCAGACCATCGTTGCTGTTTCCAACGGCGACATCGACGCTGGTGTAACTTGGGCCGATGGTCTTGGTGAGTGGGAAGACGGCTACAACTCCGGCGCTCTGCGTAAGGCGTCCGATGCTGGCCTGGTCGACATGACCGAACTGCGTGAAATCTGGCGTTCGCCGGTGATCCCGGAAGGTCCGATCGTTCTTTCCAAGAAGCTTCCGGAAGACGTCAAAATCAAAATGACCGCTCTGATGGCGTCCCTGAACTCTCTGGACCCCGAGTGCGCATACGGCGTTGCTGCCGGTGAGACCAAAGGTTTCATGCCGATCACTCACGAAGCTTACGTCAACATCGTTGAAGCTCGTAAGGCAAAGAGCAAGAACTAAGCGTTCTTGAATAGCGCGCGGGCCGGTTTCCGGCCCGCGTTTTTTATGCGTGACGTTTAAAGGACATTGAAGATGGCCGTCGCTGCAATGGAAGAGGAAATCCTCTCCTTACGCAAACGCCGTCAGCTCTATTCGCTGATCGGACTTTTGTTGGTCGTTGCCGTTATGGTTTCGGGATACTCGAAATCCAACGACATGAACTCCGGCGGTTTTCTGCAGGGCCTGAGCAAGTTTTTCGATTATCCAGGCGAGATCGTGCTTGAGGCCTGGGAAGCCGGGCCAGCGTTTTTCGGTCTGATCATCCAATATCTCCCAGCCATGCTGGAAACCTTGAACATCGCGGCCGTTGCGACGCTTCTGGGGGCTGCCATGGCCGTCGTCCTGGCCATGGCCTCCACGCGCAACGTCGACAGCTGGGGCCCCTTGATCCCGGTCGTCCGCCGCATGATGGATATTATGCGCGCCTTTCCGGAACTGATCATTGCGTTGTTCCTGATCTTCGTCCTGGGCTCCAGCCCGGTTCCCGCCATGATCGCCGTCGCGTTTCATACGGCCGGTGCGCTGGGCAAACTGTTCTCCGAAGTCAACGAGAACATCGACCGCAAGCCGATCGAAGGCTTGTCTGCCTGCGGTGCCAACTGGCTGCAGCGCATCCGGTATGCAGTGATGCCGCAAGTGGCGCCGAACTACCTGAGCTACTTCCTGCTGCGTCTTGAGATCAACGTGCGGGCTTCCGCGATTCTCGGCTTCGTCGGGGCCGGCGGGATCGGCCAGGAGCTGCGGCGTACCATCGGATGGGGGCAGGGCGCAGGCGATGAAACCGCCGCGATCTTTGTACTCCTCTTCGTCACCATCATGATTATCGACCAGGCTTCGTCTTATCTGCGCGGCAAACTGGTCGGCGCCGGCAGAGCGCACTAAGAGGGATCAGCGAACATGTCCACCGATACCCTCGAACAGGTTGTCACGCCGCAAGATGTCTGGTCGAAAGTGCGTCGCCGCGCGTGGCTGACGATCCTCGTCCCGCTCGGAATTCTTGCCTATCTCACCTACACATGGTTCGCCTTTGGCGTGCCGGATCTCCTTGCGAAGGCCCAGCCGGAGCGGGCCGTTATTCTGGCAACAGATTCGGTTGCCTATAAAGTTCATGTCACCAAGCTGCTTCGCCGCGACATTCTCGAGGTCGCAATCGAAGGTGAGCGCCGCGCAACCTACGACGAAGCGGATCTGCCGGACTGGGTCGAAGTCGACGGCAAGGATGCATTCGTCGACCTCGGTGAAGGGTATCTTGTCGAGATCATCGGCAACCGGATGTCGTTCACAGTTCCAGGCTACGGAACCATCATCGGTCAGGCAACCAGCGATGGTGTCGATATCGAATTGCCGGCAGGTGAAGTTCCGGAGTGGCTTTTGACCAATCCGAAGAAACTCGACGCCCGTCCGACCCTTGATCGCCGGGTCCAGGTCACCCGGACAAAGATCGAGGTGCACAACTACTTCGGCGGTTGGGAAAACTTCTGGTTCCCGTTCGACTCGGAGTTCTACGGCAAGTCGTTCAGCCAGCTTTATGCGCTTGCCTTGAGCGCGGATCGGCTAAACCCGGACTACTCAAATCTCTGGTACATGGTTCACGACTTCCTAGAGAACCCGGACTGGCAACACGGTGAGATTTTCGTAGCTCTGTTCGAGACGATCATGATGGCAGTGCTTGGAACAATCACAGCTGCCTTGTTCGGTCTGCCGCTCGCGTTTCTCGCGGCCCGGAACTTCACGCCCTCGATGTTCCTGAGGTTCGGGGTCCGCCGTCTCTTCGACTTCCTGCGTGGCATCGACATGCTTATCTGGTCGCTGATCTTCATCCGTGCCTTCGGTCTTGGACCGTTGACTGGTGCGCTGGCGATTGCCTTCACGGATACGGGAACGCTCGGTAAGCTCTTCTCCGAAGCTTTGGAAAACATTGACAACAAACAGGTCGAAGGCGTGCGTGCCACCGGCGCAAATCAGATCCAGCGGTACCGGTTCGGTGTTATTCCGCAGATCTTGCCGGTGTTTGTTTCCCAGGTGCTCTACTTCCTGGAATCGAACACCCGTTCGGCGACGGTTATCGGCGCGCTTGGGGCCGGCGGTATTGGCTTGATGCTGGTGGAAACCATGAAAACCTCCCGCGACTGGGAGAACACCAGCTACATCATCATTCTGACCATTGTTGTCGTGATCTTGATGGATCAGACCTCCAGCTGGCTGCGCCGTAAGCTGATCGAAGGCAAATAATGGTTCTCCGCAGTCCCGGCCTTGAGCCGGGACCTACAGGGCAGAAAACAAAATCCCGGCTCCAAGCCGGGATTTTTGGTTTATCGGCCTCGAAAGGGCGCCTGTTAGTCTGATTTCCTTTGATAACGGCCAAGTTCATCTTCCTGCCGCATTTCGGTCGCGGTCCCGTGGCAGCGTTTCCGCAAGGTGATTCAAAAGCTGGCGGGACTGGGTATGCGGCGAAGATCTTCAGGTGTTTTCTCTTCGGTCATGATGTTGGCGGTTTTGGGAGCGGCCACCCTTGTAACGCCTGCCTTGGCCATTGAAAGCTGCGTTGCATCGCTGAAACAGCAGGCGATTTCGGCAGGCGTCCGGCCGGAAGTTGCCCAGAAGATGCTATCGGGCGCGAAATACGACGAGAAAGTCATCCGCTTTTCAACGGCTCAGCCGGAATTCAAGACCGAAATCTGGGACTACATGGCGTTCCTCGTTGATCCGCAGCGGATCCAGGACGGAAAAGCCAACCTGAAAAAGCACGCCCGGACACTGGACGCAGTTGAAAAACGCTACGGCGTCGACAAGCACATCGTTTTGGCGGTCTGGGGAATTGAGAGCGATTACGGCAATTTCCGCGGTGATTTTTATACGCCGCACGCCCTTGCCAATCTGGTGTGTGCCGGCAAACGCCGACAGAAGTATTTTCGCGGCGAGCTGATGAAAACGCTTCAGATTGCCTCGCGCGGCGATGTCCGGATGGACGACTTCCGAGGTTCTTGGGCCGGCGCCTTCGGTCAAACCCAGTTCATGCCGACAACGTTTGCCAGTCTTGCGGTCGATTTTGACGGAGACGGGCGCAAGGACCTTGTGAACTCTGTTCCGGATGCCTTGGCATCCACAGCGAACTTCCTGAAAAATGCCGGATGGCGCAAAAGCCGTTTGTGGGGTTTTGAGGTGAAGGTGCCCAAGGGCTATTCCGGCCCGTCCGGCCGCAAGAACTATGCCTCCATGAGCACCTGGACCAAGCGCGGTCTTAGGAATCTTGATGGCAGCACCTTCAAAAGCAAGGCAGACACGGCGTTGATCCGGCCTGCAGGTGCGAATGGCCCGGCTTTTCTCGTAACGCGTAATTTCAAGGCGCTCCGGTCTTACAACGCGTCAACGTCTTATGGTCTCGCAATCGCGGTGCTGTCTGAGCTTGTTTCCGGCGGCGATCCGATCATGACGCCTTGGCCGACAGACAACCCGGGTCTTTCCAGAGCGCAGCGTTTGGAGCTGCAAAAGCTTTTGAACAGGAACGGCTTCAATGTTGGTGAGCCCGACGGCAAGGTTGGCCCGATGACGCGGAAGGGCATTCGGGCTGCGGAAGCGAAGTATGGCATGCCCGTCACCGGCCGTCCCTCCTGGAACGTCTATTACGCACTCGGCGGGCGGTAAAAGAAATCAGGCTGACCTTATTAGCCGGTTTTTGCGGGAAGCGGTTCCATGAACGCCTGATTGCGGCCAGAGCGTTTGGCGGCATACATCGCCTCGTCCGCTGCCTGAAGAAGGCTGCGTTCCAGATTGGGCCGGATTCTGGTAACTGAAATCCCGATACTCGCACCGACCGCCTCTTGATCGCCGGGCAAATCTATCGGCTGGTTGATCCGGTCAAGGATATCTTGCGCGAGCTTTGTCAGCTCGCCCTGATCCGTTCTTATCGTTGAGGCCACCAGAAACTCGTCGCCGCCCATGCGCACTAGGAGTTCCTGGTCAAGTAGGAGCGTTCCCAAGCGTTCACTGATGACCTTGATGACTTCATCGCCTGTTGCGTGACCAAACCGGTCATTGATGGATTTGAAGCCGTCAAGGTCGATAAGAAGGGCCGCAATTTCTTTAGCGCTGTTATCGGACTGTTCCGCCCGGCCGAAATACTGGGTCATCATGCGCCTGTTTCCGATGCCGGTCAGCGCATCGTGCAGTGCGTTGTGTTCAATACGCCGGTTCAACATCTGCAGCGTCTCATTGGCCTGGACCAATTCTGTATTCAGCCGGACGCTTTGATCGCGAAGCTCGCGTTCGTACTCCGCGCTGCGGCGGGCGAGCTGGTACTCCAGTTGGCTGCGCAGTTCATAGCTTTGCCGGTGTGCTTCAACCTTGAACTGGGTCGCCTGCATCTCGGCATAGACTTTGAGATGTGCGAGCGCCTGCTGGTACGTGCCCATGGCTTCGTGGGTCTGGGAGAGGTGCAGGTGAAAGTTCCGGATCCAGAGGTGATAATCGAACGCGGTCGCTTCTGTAAGGCCCTGTTCGAAGACTTTCAGCGCGTCCGCCGGTCGTTTCTCTTTCAAGTAGCTTGAACCGATTGCAAAATGCAGCTGGCAAGTGACCCGCGGATCATCGCTGAAAACAGCCGCTGCCAGACCTCTCTCAGCTTCTTCGCGGGCCTTTTCATAGTCTCTGCTGGCAACAAGCGCGCCGGCATAAACTTCCTCGGCATAGGGCAGCATGATTGCGTTCCGCCGCGAGCGGTTCTGTTCAACACTCTGCCGACCTGCATCGAGTGCAGCATCAATGTTCCCGGCAAGGCAATTGACACGGCAAAGATTGTGCAACACGCGACCGGGTTCAAAATAAAGACCGGCGTCCTCTGCGATCTGCAAGGCATCCCGAAGGTGCGTCAAGGCTTCGTCATAGTTTTCCGAGTACTGGCGTAGGGTTGCAAGGATCGTCAGAACCTCAATACCGGCACCGCTTTCCGCATGCGAACCAAGGGTTTCAAAGCCGTCTTTAAGGAACTCGTCTGCAAGCTTGTGGTCGCCGAGGCTGTAGGCACAAACGGCCTTGACCACGAGAAGCTCTGCCCATCCTTCCGGGTCAGACTGTTTGGACATTGACCGGAGTGCCACGTCCGCCAATTCGCCTGCGGCTTTGAAGTTTCCACGCCAGCGTTCCAGCCAGGACAGATTGAACGCCAGAGGCCGCCCGTCCAAGACTGGCACCGTTCGGGTATCGATGGCTCTGTTCAATAAAGCCCTGCAAAGTGCCGGGTTTCTCCAGCGCAGCGCCCATGTCCTGGCTTGCAGACTTGTCAGGTTCAGTCTCCGGCAAGTTTCACAACTACTAGTTATAATTATCACTGGTACCAATGATCTAACGGTTAACGAAACACGGTTTTCTACGTGTTGCAATGCGAAACAGTGCAGCGCAATATGGCGGTGAAACAAGGAGGTGTTGATGTCCGGACGAATTCTTACAGTTGCTCAGCAAAAAGGCGGGTCCGGAAAGACAACTCTGGCGGCCCATCTTGCTGTTGCACTTGCGGCGAAATCCGGAGAACCGGTGGCTGTTCTCGACGTGGATCCACAGGGCTCGTTGGGCACTTGGTATGAGGCCCGCGAAGAAACGCTCGGCGAAGATGAAACCGGATTGGAATTTCGCACCGCCTCCGGGTGGGGTGCTCGGCGGGAAGCCCGGTCTCTGGCCCGGTCGCATGGGTACGTGATCATCGACACACCACCGAAAACCGATACGGATGCCAAGCCCGCAATTGATGCCGCCGACTTTGTGATCGTGCCAATCCAGCCAACGCCGGTCGACCTGTGGGCGACATCCCAGACCATCGATCTGGCAGCCCGGGAAGATACCCCGGCACTTCTTGTCATGAACCGGGTGCCGCCTCGAGCTTCCTTGACCGGCGAAATGGCCGATGCAATTGCCGCATCCGGCTATGACACTTTGGGCGCACGACTTGGAAACCGCACCGTGTTTGCGTCTGCCATGGGCCGGGGAGCGTCCGTGACTGAAAACGCGCCGTCCAGCAAAGCCGCTCAGGAAGTCAACCAACTGATTGAAGAGTTGGTCGCCCGCGTCGGCTGATGCTGCCGCAAGGTTTGCGTTTCAGAAAAATTGCCTTGTCCTCGTCATCTTCCGGTGCCTTCATAGCTGAAGTTATTCGGCCCGGGAGGACTGGCCATGTGGCGTTTTTTGAATAATTCTTCGCAAAATCAATCGGATAGATCTGATTTCAGATTCTCTTTGTTAATCGCAGGGGCAATCCTGACGAGCGGAGCGGCAATTGGTGCATTCACCGAAACCGCCCACGCCCAGGATCGGCGGATCGTCACCATTGAGGGGGCGGATTTCTTCGGCGGCGATTATCAGACGGTCAAGGATGTGGATCTTGAAGGTTGCAAGACGGCGTGTCTGAGCGACAACCAGTGCCAAGCCTTTACCTACAACACCAGTGCCGGGTGGTGTTTTCTTAAATCCTCCGCCGGGCAGATGCAGAGTTTTGCCGGTGCGGTTGCCGGGCGCGTGGTCGAGGTCCAGAGATCGATCTTTGCGACCACCGGTGAAAGAAAGGCTGAGCTTGATTTTCTAAGCCGTGACACTTTGGAAGCAGCAGAAACCTATTTGCAGCGGATCGAAGAGACGGTCCGGCCAAACAGCACCGATGCAGATGAAATCCGCCGCAATGGTTCAAACGCGCTTGCCAACAACAACAACGCTCTGGCAGAGGCCGATTTCCTCCAGCTGATCGCATTGGACCCAGCGCGGTTTGATCCGTGGGTTCAACTGTCGACAGCGCTCATTCTGCAAGACCCAAACGATTGGCAGGAGCGGGAAACGAAACGCAAGAACCTCGTTTCGGCCGCGGTCAACGCCTATTTGCGGGCTGGAACGCCTGAGGAAAAGGCCTTTGCGCTCGAATATCTGGGTCGCGGTCTTTCCCTTCGACAAGACTACAAAGCAGCCATTAAGTCTCTTCGCGCCTCGCTTGCATTCGAAGAACGGGGCTCCGTGCGCCGGCGCTACGACAAACTGATGGCGGAGCATGGCTTCCGGATCGTCGATCATCAGGTCGATTCGGACAGTGCCACGCCGCGGATCTGTCTGGTGTTTTCGCAGAAGCTGCCGGTCGGGGAAGATCTGAGCCCTTATGTTTCTGTCCGGGGCGACGGCACCGTGTCGATTGAAACCGATGGATCTCAGGTTTGCGCCGAAGGTGTGCGCCACGGCGCGCGCTATCAACTGACTGCGCGTAGCGGCCTGCCGGCAGCTGACGGAGAAGTGCTCGAAAAGTCTTCAGATCTCTCGATTTACGTCCGGGACCGCAGCCCGTCGGTCAACTTCCTTGGCCGCTCTTATGTGCTTCCCGCAGGTGGGGATCCGACGATCCCGATCGTTTCGGTCAATACCATCGAAGTTGAAGCAACCATCTACCGGATCGGCGACCGGTCAGTGGCCGATGTCCTGAGAGACAACCGCTTCCTGCGCCAACTGGGCAGCTATCAGGCTGACCAGATCGAGGAAGATCTCGGGGAAAAGGTCTGGAGCGGTGTCGTCGAGACCGGCAATGAGCTCAATCAGGACATCACGACAGCCATCCCGTTATCCGAAACCGGGCTTGAGATGAAGCCCGGGATTTACGCCATGACCGCAAGGTCAAAGCTGGACGTAAAGAACCAGTGGGGCCCGCTCGCAACACAGTGGTTCCTCGTTTCTGATCTTGGGCTTACCGCCATGTCCGGTACGGATGGAATTGCGGCGAATGTCCGGTCCCTGTCCAGCGCTGAGGCGCTGACAGGCGTCAGTGTCCGGCTGATAGCTGTCAACAACGAGATCCTCGGAACGAGTGAAACCGATGCAGACGGGTTTGCCAGGTTCGCCGCAGGTCTGACCCTCGGGCGCGGGGGCAGTGCGCCGGGCATTCTGGTCGCAGAAACGGCAGAGGGCGATTACGGCTTCCTGGATTTGCGCAAACCCGCCTTTGATCTGTCAGACCGCGGCGTCGACGGACGCCCGGCACCCGGTCCCTTGGACGTCTTCGCCTGGTCTGATCGTGGCATCTACAAGGCTGGTGAGACCGTTCATGCGCAGGCCTTGCTCCGAACAGCGAAGGCCGAAGCACAGACCGGTTTGCCGCTGACATTCATTGTCCGGCGCCCGGACGGGGTCGAACATGCGCGGTACACACTGCAGGATGGCGGTCTCGGCGGATATGTTCAGGACATTGATTTGAGCTCGACGGCGCAGCAAGGCATTTGGTCCTGGCAGGTCCTGCTTGATCCGGACGGCGAGGCGCTGGCGGACAAGACCTTCCTTGTCGAGGACTATCAGCCGGAGAGGGTCGATTTCACCCTGGAAACGGCCTCCGAAACCTTCAGCCTAACTGCGTCGATCGATGTCTCATTGTCGGCGAAGTTTCTTTACGGATCGCCCGCCAGTGGCCAATCGCTGGAAGGTGACGTGATCGCGCGCCCGGTGCGCACGATGGAGGCATATCCGGGATACCGTTTTGGCATTGAAGACTCGGACGCTTATTCTGAGCGCACGCGCTTGCCGTCCGGGCTTCGAACAGATGATCAAGGCGCGTTGACCTTCGCTGCCGATTTGCCGGAGCTGCCGGAGACAACGGGTCTTTATGACGCCGAGATTGTCGCCCGTCTTGTGGAAACCGGGGGACGTTATGTTGAGCGGACGCTGGATCTGCCAGTCAGCCTCGACGGGCCGCGCATCGGGATCCGGCCCGCCTTCGACGGCGGTGTCGATGAGGGTGGTCCTGCCGACTTTACAGTAATTGTGATTGGCGAAACCGGCGAGCGGATCGCGGCAAACAGCTTGAGCTGGACGCTGTCCAAGGTCGACCGGCGCTACCAATGGTACCGGCTGGATGGCCGTTGGTCGTACGAGCCGATCACCTCGACCCGCCGGATCTCGACAGGAACCCTGGATGTGTCGGACTCCCAACCGGCCAGCCTGTCGCTCCCTGTTGAATGGGGCGAGTACCGTCTGGACATTGAAGGCAGCGGCACGCTGCAGACCGCAACACGGGTGGCCTTTCAGGCGGGCTGGTACACCGCCAATGCGACATCCGACACGCCGGACTATCTCGATGTCGGGCTCGACAAGGAAAATTACCGGCCAGGTGAAATTGCAAAACTTCGCTTGAAACCGCAAATGGCGGGTACAGCCGTGATCAACGTGGTGTCTGGCGGCCTTCTCTCCACCCAAACAATAGACGTCTCCGGAGAAGAGACGGAGGTCGACATTCCGGTGGACGCGGCCTGGGGGGCAGGGGCCTACATCACGGCCAGCCTCTACCGGCCGATGGACGTCGATCAAGCCCAGATGCCGTCGCGCGCCATGGGGCTCTCCTGGCTGCAGGTCGACCCCGGTAATCGGGATCTTATAGTTGCGATGGATCTGCCGTCGATGATCCGGCCACAAACCCGGCTGGATGTTCCGGTCCAACTTGCCAATCTGGCCGCAGGTGAAGAGGCTTACATCACGGTTGCTGCGGTGGACGTCGGAATACTCAACCTGACAGCCTATGAAACGCCGGCCCCTGAAAAATGGTATTTCGGTCAGCGGCGCCTCGGAAGCGATATCCGCGATCTTTACGGACAGCTCATTGACCGAATGTCTGGCGCACGGGGCAAGGTTCGCTCCGGCGGAGACGGTATGGGGATGCGTTTGGATGCGCCGCCGCCGGATGATGAACCTGTGGCGTTGTTCTCAGGCCCTGTGAAAGTTGATGACAATGGCGAGGCACTCGTCTCGTTTGATTTGCCTGACTTTAACGGTGCCTTGCGCGTGATCACCGTGGCCTGGAGCAAATCCGGTGTCGGTCATGGGGAACAAGAGATCGAGGTGAGGGCGCCGGTCGTTATGACGGCGAGCACACCGGCCTTTCTTGCCCCGGGCGATACATCCCGGCTGGTTCTGGAAATCGACCCGGTCGATGCCCCGTCAGGTGCCTACGATCTGGAGCTGACTGCAAGCAACGGGTTGAGCCTCGGAGACGGTACGAGCGAGCCCAGAGTTCTCGATCTGGAGACGGGCAAGAAAGCACAAGTCATTCTGCCGATGGCGGCCGGCGACGCACTGGGAAGCGCCGAAATCGTTGCCTCCCTGACCGGGCCCGACGCCCAAACCGTCGTCAAGCGGATCAATCTCGATATCAAGGACACCCAGCCTGAAGTTCTGCGCAGTTACGCGTTCGATTTGGCGCCGGGGAACAAGCTTGAGGTAGACGCCGCCAGCTTTGACGATCTGCGCGGAGACAGTGTGAAGGTCACGCTGACAGCCGGTGGGGCGGCACGCATAGATGTCGCTGGCCTTCTGGCAGCACTGGATCGGTATCCGTATGGCTGTACCGAGCAGACCACCAGCCGGGCGTTGCCGCTGCTATACTTGAGCGACGTTGCCGAAGCAGCCGGCCTTGGCGGAGACGATGAAATTCGTGAACGGGTGGTCAAGGCGATTGCCGCCGTTCTTGCCAATCAGTCCTCTGGCGGATCCTTCGGGCTCTGGAGCAGCTATGGCAGTGGTGGAACCTGGCTTGATGCTTATGTTGCCGACTTCCTGACCCGGGCGCGGGAAAAGGGCTACCTGGTTCCAGATCTCGCCTTCACGTCCGCGCTCGACAATCTGGAAAACAGGCTTGCCTACGCGTCGGACTTTGAAAGTGGTGGTGAGGACATTGCCTATGCGCTTTATGTCCTGGCGCGCAATGGCCGGGCCTCCATGGGGGATCTTAGATACTATCTGGACGCCAAACTGCAGAACTTTGCGACACCGCTCGCCAAGGCGCAGCTTGCGGCCGGTCTTGCGCTCTACGGTGAAGACGAACGGGCCGCCACTGGATTTGGGGCCGCTCTTGATGCATTGGATCGGACAGCATCCAGCACTTACCGGGAAGACTTTGGATCAAAGCTTCGCGATGCGGCTGGTGTCACTGATTATGTGGTGACGGCTTCTGTCAGTGAGCAGTTGAACACCCGCGCGGTTTCAGAACTGACATCGGTGGACAGCAGCGCCCGGAGCCGGTCAACACAGGATATGGCGTGGTTGCTGCTCGCAGCGAATGCGCTGAACGAGTCGGCGGAAGAGGCCCGCCTGTCTGTGGATGGTGTGGAAACACCGGGCCGGCTTGCCTGGACACTTGGCTTTGACGAGTTGAAGTCCGGCCAGGTGGATGTCCGCAATGCCGGCGAAAAGCCAACTGAAGTGCTGATGTCGATTGCCGGTCAGCCGCTTAGCCCGGAACCGGCTGGCGGCAAGGATTATGCCGTCGAACGGACACTCTATGACCTCGATGGCAATGTCATTGACCCGTCCGCGGTGCCCGTGAATACCCGGATCGCCGTTGTCCTGACCGTACGGCCGCTCTCTGATCAGCCGGGCAGGTTGATGGTCGTCGACCGTTTGCCCGCAGGGCTTTCAATCGACAATCCGCGTCTGGTGCGTTCCGGTGATCTCGGCGGCTTGTCATTCCTTTCAACGATCGACCAACCGGATTACAGCGCGTTCTATTCCGACCGGTTCGAAGTCTCGGTCGATGAAAGCAATTGGGGCAACCGGGAGCTGACCTTTGCGTATCTCGCGCGCGCGGCGACACCGGGGACGTTCACGCATCCACCGGCTTCGGTTGAAGACATGTACCGGCCGGACCGGCGGGCCATCACGGAAACCGCCCGTTTCGTGGTGCTTGGACCGACCAGGTAGAAACGCTGTACGGTGCGTGAGCGGATGAAACGACGGTCACTGAAACGATGGGGGCTCATTGCTGGCGCTGGTGGTCTTCTGGCACTCGGCACCGCTGCCTGGACCGTTTTTGCAGACTATCGGCAACTGCCGCCTTTGCCGAAGGTCTCCGACCTGTCTGTGTCAACCGTTGTTCTTGATCGTGAAGATCGCTTACTGCGGGCTTTCACGAGCACTGATTCCAAATGGCGCTTGCCCGTCGATCTCAACGAAATTGATCCGATCTATTTCGAACTGCTGCTCGCCTATGAGGACAATAGGTTCCGCCAGCATGGCGGTGTTGATGTTTTGGCGCTGGGCCGCGCCGCTTTGCAGGCAATTGCCAGCGGCCAGCTTGTCTCCGGTGGCTCGACACTGACAATGCAGGTTGCACGGCTTCTGGACGAGACGCCGACCAAGTCGCTGAAACGAAAGTATCAGCAGATCCTGAAAGCTGTTCAGCTGGAGCAGGTGGCAACCAAGGACGAGATCCTGCATCTTTATGCCTTGCGCGCACCCTTTGGCGGCAATCTGGAAGGGGTCCGGGCGGCAAGCCTCACATGGTTCGGCAAGGAACCGCGGCGTTTGACCCCGGCCGAAGCGGCCCTTCTTGTGGCCTTGCCGCAAAGCCCAGAGAACCGGCGCCCCGACAGGCATCCCAAAAATGCACTGAAGGCCCGCAACCGTGTTCTAGCGCGTGCAGTCCGGGAAGGTGTGCTGGGTGAAGAGGAAGCTAGATCCGCAGCCAACGAACCACTTCGGGCCGAGCGGCATCCAATGCCGCTGCTCGCAGCCCATGAGACCCGGGAGGCAAGGGCCGCCTATCCTTCCGAGCCGGTTCTGCGTCTGACACTGGAAAGGGACTTGCAACAGGCCCTGGAAGATCTCGCTCGCCGGCGGGCGGCGGTCATGCCTGCACCGCTGTCGATCGCGATGGTGGTTGCGGATCATAAGTCCGGCGAGATCCTGGCAAGCGTTGGCGCACCCGACCTTCTGGATGAAAGCCGGGAAGGGCACGTGGACATGACCCGGGCAAGCCGGTCACCCGGGTCTGCCTTGAAACCCTTTATATATGGGCTCGCCTTTGAAGAGGGGATTGGCCAGCCGGACAGCCTGATTGTCGACAGGCCAACCAACATCGCCGGTTATCGTCCTACCAATTTTGATCGGGGCTATCAGGGAACGGTCACTTTGGATGAGGCCCTGCAACTCTCCTTGAACACACCTGCTGTCCAGCTCTTGGAATCAGTTGGTCCGACCAAACTTCTTGCCCGGTTGAGACGGGCGGGCGTTCAGCCGCAGCTGGAACCAGGCAGTGCGCCGGGGCTTGCCATTGGTCTTGGGGGAATCGGATTGTCGCTCCGCGACCTCACCCAGACCTATGCCGCTCTCGCACGGCGCGGAGATCCGGTTGAGCTGCGATCCTGTCGATACCCATGCAAGTCTGATTCGGGAGCTGCGCGGCAGGCCATGCCGGTTCTGAACGAGAAGTCGGCGTATCAAGTCACTGACAGTCTGTCCGGCTTGCCGCAGCCTCTCAATCCAGCAAAAGGGGCCATCGCCTACAAAACCGGCACGTCCTATGGCTATCGCGATGCCTGGGCTGTTGGATATGACGGCCGCTATGTGGTCGGCATCTGGACAGGCCGGGCCGATGGGTCGCCAGTCCCGGGCCAAACCGGTGCGTCGTCAGCGGTGCCAATCCTCCATGAAGCTTATCAGTCTTTGGCCGCGGGGCGGGAACCTTTGCCCAAGCCGCCGGAAGACATCGCTCACGCCGCGAAGCGGCCACTTCCCGAACCGCTGCGGTATGCCCGTGTCAAATCCCGTCCAAAGATGACCAGGACTGCCAGCCGTTTGGGAATCACCTTCCCGCCGGATGGTGCAAGACTGCAGATTGGCAGGGCCTCCTCTGAAGGCGCACATCCAATGGTCGTCAAGTTTGACGGCGGTCAACGGCCGTTCCGGCTTTTTGTAAACGGAACACCGACGGGCAAGGCCACATTTGAACGCCGATTCTTATGGAACGCGCCCGGTTCCGGCTTTGCCGACCTCATGATTCTGGACGGGAAGGGGCAGACGTCCAAGGTGTCGATCGTCCTAGAGGCAATACAAAGCCCGGAAAAACCTTAGTTACCGGAACCGCAGTCAGCGGCTTTCCTCTGGAATTACGATTTACGGGCGCTCTGCGACCGGAGTTGAGGTGGGAAGCGATTCCTTGGCGCGATTCCGGTCTCTGGGGGCGTCGAACCCATGCTGCTCTGTGGAGCAAGACCAGCTTGGAAACCCCTTTTAACACCCTCAAACGTCTCTAAATCCTACCAAATCCTAAACGTCGGGGCTGATTTTGTGACATTCACGCAACACCGGTTTCTGAAAACCCTGCCCTGCGGCTCCAAACCGGATTTCTGAGTTGAACGGCAGATCGGGATGCGTATGGTCACAACTGCGAGCGGCTTCGGGCCGCACTGATTTGCATACCGCGGACGTCCAACCTCCGGCAGGAAGCAAATACAGAAATTATTCGCGGGGATAATGGCATCACTTTGATGCTGGCAAATTTGACTGATTTTGGAGGTCAGACATGAAACTCTTTAAGGGCATGATGCTCGGCGCTGCAGCCGTTGCTACCGCCACAACTGCTCAGGCAGCTGATCTTCCGGTTGCTCCGGAGCCGGTTGACTACGTACGTATCTGTGACGCTTACGGCGCTCGCTTCTTCTACATCCCGGGCACCGAAACCTGCCTGCGTGTAGGTGGTCGTGTTCGTGCCGACTACGGCATCTCTGACTTCGGCAACGACGGCCCGAACTCTTGGGACTCCAAGGCTGACGACAGCCTGCGTTTCCGTGCTCGTGGTTACATCCGCCTCGACGCTCGTACACAGACCGAATTCGGCCTGCTGCGCACTTACACCGACGTTTGGTTCACTTCCAACAACTCCAACTTCGGTTCCGCTGGCGGCAACACTGAGCTGTGGGACGCATTCGTTCAGCTCGGCGGCTTCACCTTCGGTCGTACCGGTTCTTTCTTCGACTACTGGACTGGTGAATCCTGGGGTTCCCGCATCGGTCAGGGTCTTGACTCCCGTGCAAACCTCGCAGCTTACACCGCTACCTTCGGTAACGGCCTGTCTGCAAGCGTCTCTCTCGAGTCCAACACCGGTGAGCGCTCCCCGAGCACTTACATCGGCGGTTACTCCCGTGGTGGCTTCCGCTACCCGGCTCTCGTAGCCAACGTGAACGTAGTTCAGGGTTGGGGCGGCGCTCAGTTGATGGGTGTTGTTAAAGCTAACCGTGCTTCCACAGCTCCGGTTGACTCTGAGACCGGTTGGGCGATCGGTGCATCTGCACGCTTCAACCTGCCGATGCTCGGCTCCAACACTGGCCTCGGCCTGCGCGCTGTCTACGCTGACGGTGCAATCGGCTACATCCACGAAGCATACGGTTCCTACGACGCGACCCTCAATGCTGCTGGCACTGGCCTGTCCAACTCCACCGGTTGGGGCGTTGCAGCTGGTATCACTCACTACTGGACCCCGACCATCTACACCGCGGTTCAAGGTCAGTACTGGGATATCGACGCTCTGAACAACGTCAACGATCTGTCCGCTTGGTCCGCACACGCGACCCTCGGCTGGACACCGGTCTCCGGTCTCGTAATCGGTACTGAATTCGAATACCGTGACGAAGACTTCGGTGGCGGCGCTACCGACAACCAGGACATGACTGTTACCTTCCGTGTACAGCGCACGTTCTAATCAATCCTTATCTTAAGGTTTGATGGAAAACCCGGCGGAAACGCCGGGTTTTCTTTTTGCCCAGAACGACGTGCGGCAAAGAAAAAGCCGGGACTCAAGCGGGTCCCGGCTTTTTCTCTCTTTGTCTGGCGCAACGGCCGGACAAATACAGGGATTGTCAGACCTTGCTCAAAAAATCTCCGATACGCTCATGCGTCTCGCTGTCCCACAAAACAGGCGCATGACCCTGGCCCTCAACCGTGTGAAGCACAGCGTTCAAGTGGCTATCCACCATCCTTTGTGCAGTGTCTTCTCCCAAAAGGTCCGATTTTTCACCGCGAATGACCATGACTGGCCTGTCCTTCAAGAATTCGTAAAGAGGCCAAAGGTCGGGAACCGGAGCGCCGTCATCAAGACTTGCAAATTGATGCCCAAGCGCCGGATCGTAGTCGAGCACAACCTTTCCATCCTTCTCAGAGGCAACCTGGCCCGCCATTTTCAGCCAATCATCAGCTGAAAACACCGGAAACTGCATTCCGAGCATGTGCCGGAGCGAGCCAGCGACCTCATCAAGGGACGCGTAGGACATGTTGCGGCCAAGTGTTGCCGCAATCCGATGGATGGCCCGCATCTCTATATGCGGCCCGATGTCATTGAAAATCACGGCGGCCAGCTGGTCGGGTGGATACCGGTGGGCCATTGCGAGCGCATGCAGCCCGCCCCTGGACGTGCCCAAAATCGCAAAACGATCGAGTTTGAACGCCTCGATCGCGGCATCGATGTCCTTTTCCTCAACGGGAAGCGCGTAGTTCTGCCACTCCGCGTCCCAATCACTGTCGCCGCGTCCGCGATAGTCAAGGGCGATAACACGGTGACCCTGGCCTTGAAGAAAAGCTGCGATCTCGTTGAAATCCCGCGTGTTTCTCGAAAGGCCGGGAAGGCACAGGACCGTGACTTTTTCGTCTTTTGCCGCGGACTGTGGCACGGGCCATTCTTTCGCCGCCAGCGTCAGTCCGTCCGGGCTTTGATAGGTCAAGCTGATCGGAGCGCTGGATGGGACAGCGTGCGGCGGTTCCTCTGGTGCAAGCGTCAAGGCTGTTCTCCCTAGGATATGTTGTGTTTTTTTGAAAGATAACTGGAGCGCGCGGCGGCTGCCATAGAAAGATTGCTTAAACGACACAGCCACCAGGTGGGTGAAATTCGAACCAATGGTGCAACAGCCGCAAGAAAAGCGAAATTGAGCCTTCTAAACAGCAGTTGCAGGATTGCCGGAAGCGGGCCGGGTGAGTATGTTGCGCCTCCGTTAGAACTCTTTGGGCATTCGTCCCAAGCTTAGCCACGTACTGCCGATCCAAAAGGAAACCGAGATGTTTAAAGGCTCCATCCCAGCGCTTATCACGCCCTTCAAGGACGGTGCGCTTGATGAGAAACGGTTTCAGGAGTTCGTGGATTGGCAGATTAAGGAAGGCTCCACTGGCCTCGTTCCGGTCGGAACCACTGGTGAGAGCCCGACACTTGGCCACGATGAACACAAGCGTGTCATCGAGCTCTGCATTGAGGCTGCCAGCGGCCGTGTTCCGGTGATCGCCGGCGCAGGCTCGAACAACACGATCGAAGCGATTGATTTCGCCCAGCACGCTGAAAAGGCGGGTGCGGACGCGCTTCTGGTGGTGACGCCTTACTACAACAAACCGAACCAGGCAGGCCTGAAGGCGCACTACAGGGCGATCAATGATGCTGTCGGGATTCCGATCATCATTTACAACATTCCGGGGCGGTCAATCATCGACATGACACCGGAGACCATGGCCGAGCTCTTTGAAACCTGCGACAACATCAAAGGTGTAAAGGACGCAACTGCGGACATGGCAAAGGTTTCGCGGCAGCGCCAGCTGTGCGGTCCGGATTTCATTCAGCTCTCCGGTGAAGATATTTCTGCGTTGGCTTTCAATGCACATGGCGGGGTGGGCTGCATTTCGGTAACAGCCAATGTCGCACCGCGGCTGTGTTCGGAGTTTCAGGCTGCGACACTTGCCGGTGATTACTCGAAGGCGCTTGAGTATCAGGACCGTCTCGCACCGCTTCATCGGGCCTTGTTCCTTGAACCGAGCCCAACAGGGGCCAAATATGCCTTGTCGCTTTTGGGTAAGATCGTCGAAGAGCTGCGTTTGCCGCTCGTTCCGATTTCCGAAGGCACGCAGGCAGAGATCCGCAGCGCGTTGTCGTATGCAGGTCTGATCAACTAATACAAAGAAGGGCGTGCTGCGGCACGCCCCGGGAATACGCTTATGGCTCCGAAAAAAGGGGGGCATCCGGGCCGGACCATCATCTCCGACAACCGGAAGGCCCGGTTCAATTACGAGATCGAAGACACGCTGGAAGCCGGCATCGAGCTGAAGGGGACGGAAGTCAAATCCCTTCGCACGGGCAAGGCGAATATCGGCGAATCTTACGCTGCCGAGCACAAGGGCGAGATCTGGATCTACAACGTCTATATCCCAGAGTATCTGCAGGGGAACCGGTTCAACCATGAACCGCGCCGTCCGCGGAAGCTGCTTCTGCACAAACGCGAAATCGGCAAGCTGGCTGGAGCCGTTCAAAAAGACGGCAAGACGATTGTTCCGCTCAAGCTCTATTTCAATGAACAGGGGCGGGCGAAACTGGAACTGGCCCTGGCGCGCGGCAAGAAACTTCATGACAAGCGCGAGACGGAGAAAAAACGCGACTGGCAGCGTGAGAAGTCTCGTTTGATGAAGAATTTTTCCTAAAGCCGCTCGTTCATAAATCGAGTTGGCTCTCGGCCATGGCGTGTGGAACAGCCTGTCTATAAACTGTTGCTAGCGTGTGGATAAGCTGTGGGTAGACCACTGTTGATCACCTGTGCGCAGCTTGTAGAGTTGTGGAGAACTCTGCTCTAGCGAATAGCAACTTTGCTGGCATCTAGTTCTCTAACACAGTGTTTCCAGAACCTTGCGGGTTTCGTCCGAGATTGGAACCGGGCGCCGGGTTTGCCTGTCAACATGGATATGAACAAAGCGGCCGTGCGCGGCAGTCTGAAGGTCTTCACCGGAAAAGAGACCGACCCGGAAAACCACTGAGCTCTTGCCGATTTGTTCTATTCTGAGACCCGCTGAAACAATGCTCGGGAACAACAGCTCCGCGAAATAGTTGCAACCCGTCTCAGCAACAAGAAACACGGTTTCTCCGCGCACCGGATCCAGCAGACCATTTTCGATATACCAGCTGTTCACGGCGGTATCGAAGTAACTCAGGTACTGGACATTGTTGACATGACCATACATGTCCACATCCATCCACCGGGTGGGGATTTCCAAAAAGCTTCCGAAATCTGACCGTTGCAGTGGTTTTGCGCGCTCAGGCGCTGAAGCTTTGTTTGCCGTCATAGGGCCGCTGCGTAGATGTTGAAGGCGTCCGTCTCGGTCACTTCACGCGGATTATTCACCAGAAGACGGGTTTGTTTCATAGCATCACTCGCCATTTTCGGCAGATCCTTTTCAGAGATACCAACTTCACTCAAGCGGGTCTGCAGGCCGAGTTTTTCCGTAAGCGCGGCGAGACGCTTTGCAAAGGCGTCCGCACGCTCGTTGGCGCTTGGAAGATCACTCAGATCCGGAAACAGTGCGGGGGCAAGGTCTGCGTAGGTCGGTGCTGCAACCGCATTGTTGAATGCAAGCACATGCGGGAGGACCAGCGCGTTCGAAAGCCCATGGGGCACATGGAATGTCCCGCCAATCGGGTAGGCGAGGGCATGCACGGCCGCGACCGGGGAATTGGCAAACGCCATTCCGGCGAGTTTCGAACCGAGCAGCATGCCGCCACGGGCGCTCACATTGGTGGGATCAAACACGGCAGTTTCAATGTTGGCGCCGAGCAGCTTCAGTGCCTCGACAGCAAGCGTGCGCGACAACGGATTGTTGTTGGCGGACTTCGAAGCATAGGCTTCGATCGCATGCACCATGGCATCCACACCGGTGGCGGCGGTGACATGAGCCGGCAGCCCAAGGGTCAAAAGTGGATCGAGAACGGCCAAATCCGGCAAAAGGTGTGGGGAAACAACACCGCGCTTTTCATCGGCGCCGACCGTGATGATCGAGATTGGCGTCACTTCAGACCCTGTACCCGCGGTGGTCGGGATCAAGATGAGGGGCAGGCGAGGGCCCTTGGCATTGCCGATGCCCCAGGCATCGTTCAGATCTTCTCCGCTGCCGAGCAATAGGGCGACCAGTTTGGCAACATCCAGAGAGGAGCCGCCGCCAAACCCGATGATTGAGGTCGCGCCATGGTCCTTGGCCGCTGCGACAGCCTCTTCAACCAGTGTTTGCGGCGGATCCGCAACAACTTCAGAAAAGCGGTCGATTTGATATCCTGCGGCAGTCAGGCTTGCTTCACACGCTTCTTGCAATCCGAGGGAAACGATTCCCGGATCGGTGACCAGAAAGGGCCGGTCACCCAGAAAATCCGCCGCATGCCGGTCAAGCGCAGCTGCGGCACCATTTTCAAAAACAATCCGTTCGCTGGTATGAAAAGTAAACGCCGCGACCATATTCCCTCCCGATTTTTCGCAAGTGTGCATAACAAAACCGGCCGCGTCGAGGGGCAATTCGTCTGGGAAGTGTAACTGTGGTGTCGATGGCTCCTGCCAAAACCGCTGGTTTTGTCCATGGCGCCGAAATATCTCACTGCGCTGCTATGTTAAAAAATTGAATCTAGTATTTTAATGAAGGATGTCAGGTGCATAGCTTATTGGCCAACGATTAATGATGAGCCAAGGTCCGGACTGCGAGAGGCCAACATTGTTTGCAATTCTTCTACAGAATGTCTCATTTCCAGATCCTTTTGAATGCGCCATGAGTGAGGTTTCGGTAGAATGGCTGAGGCATTTCGTGAGTGAACTCACCAAGATGTCGCGAGGGATTGTCTGACAACCAAGGCAAGCGGTTATCAATTCCGGTGGAGAGTGGGACGTCGGTGAAGGTGAGGCCAGCACTTACGAACCGGACATCAGGCCCAAATGCTGTGCCCAGATCCTGCGGTAGAACCTGCTGCGCGGTCTCAGAGCGCAGCGGATCCTCAAACCGGACCATGACGGGCAATTGATCCTCAGCGATGGGGCAGGAGCCGTCGAGCCGCTTGAACCGACGCACGAACACCGCGAAGTTGGGCTGTTCCTTCTTGATCTCGCAGGCTGTCTCAACGAGATAGGCATAGCCGTATTTGCATTGTCCCCATTCCGTCTTCCCTGGGCAGTAGAGCGCCATGGTCACGAACAAAGTGCCGCGCCCGGGAAGATCCAAGGCTAGCGCTTGGCCGCGAACCTTCCGGGCAATCAGTCTACCGTCTGGGAGCAACTGAACACCGCCGTGATTGACTGTAAGTTCCTGGACGACGCTGCCTGTCACCGGTTTGCCGTCTACCTCCAGGGTCACCTCCAGCTCGTAGCGGACATGGGCCGTTGGTGCGAACCAGGACAACAGTCCCCAGCCGATCAGCCCCAGAACGGCAAGCACCTTCAACGAGGTCAGGCAACCTTTTTTCGTTGTAAGCTTGGCCATGCCGGAGGATGTCCTTGCTAATAGTGTATTATTGATGCGCGCAGAGTAGGTGTTCTGGCTGCTAGCAATTCCGAGTTGCCTGCAGGGTGTTGCATAATCGCAATCCCGGTGCGGGGCAATTGGTCGGTACCATGAAACGCACGGGTCGAAGAGCTTATCCGTGCATCTTCGCGCCTTTGGAAATCTTGTCGGTGGTCTTTTTGTCCGCGTGAAAAGCAATGCCGACGACTTTCGCATTCTCCGGAGTGTGCTCGGCAAAGACCGCGCGGTTGGCGCTGTCGTGGCCGGTTGAGAACATTTCTTCGATGTAAAGGCTCGATTTGACTTGCCGCTCAAGCGTGCGCCGGTGGATCTTCTTCAACGTTTCTGCATTGGTAGCCAGAACGATCACAGGTTGGACGCTCATCGGATGATAGACATTGCCGTCAGCGTCTTTATAGGGCATTCCGATGATGTCTGGCTTGGCAGCGGCGACACCGGCGGACAAGAATGCAGTGACGTTCAGCTTCTGCCACATGGCCAAGTCTTCGCGGACGACGATGACGAATTTGGTATCGAACATGAATGAAAATTCCAGAATGGGATTTGAGGAAAGGCGAGAGACGGCCAGCCTAGGCGGTGTGGCCGGAAACGGTCTTGAACGTTTGTGCAAAATCGGTCGGGACGGCATTCGCGTAGCGCCGACTGAAGCCGGGATTGAGCGGATCGAAGCCAATTTCCAGGGCAACGGCTTCTCGCCTCATCGTCATGATACCTATGCCATTGGCCTGACATTGCACGGCGTGCAGCGGTTCAAATATCGTGGCGCGGAGCGGGTGTCCTGCCCTGGTCAGGTGATCGTCCTCCACCCGGATGAAATTCATGATGGCGGGGCTGGGACAGAGACCGGCTTGCGCTACAGGATGATGTATATCCCGCCGGAAATGATTGCGGAGGCGCTTGGGGGGACAGCGCTGCCCCACGTTGCGACTCCCGTTCTGACGGATCCTCTGTTTCAGAGGAGCCTGATCGAAGCCTTGCAAGATCTCGACGGTGAGATGGGGGACTTGAGAGTTTCTGATCTTCTGGCAGATCTGGCCAGTTGTTTGAGCCGCTTCTCAGATGATGCACGACCCGTCCGGCGAGCGCTCGACTGGCCGGTTCTGAAAGCCTGCGCCGCGTATTTGAAAGAACATGCGGCAGATCCGATTGACTCAGGTGATCTGGAAGCAGTCTCAGGTCTGGACCGGTTTGCGCTGTCCCGCCAGTTCCGGACGGCTTTTGGAACGAGCCCGCACCGGTATCTGGTCATGCGCCGTTTGGAGCGGGTCAAGAGCGGCCTTGCGGGCGGCGAATGCCTTGCGGCAGCGGCCACGGCCGGTGGCTTTGCAGACCAAAGCCATATGTCCCGTCATTTCAAATGTGCGTTTGGCATGTCACCTGGAAAATGGCGGCAGTTGAATGCCGCCAGCTTGGCTTAAAGCGTCTTCGGCCCAAACTTGTTTGAGCGCGGGAACCCGGTCGGGGGCAGGCGGCCTGCCTGGCCGCGGTCGCCGAGCCATTCGGAAAGCTCCTCCAGCGAGCGGGTGAAGCTGCGCCCGGAACTGTCGGTCCAGGTAAGACCGTCTTCGCCTTTGAACACGCGGATGTCAGAGACATTGCCATCCCGGTAGCGCTGCAGGCGGACACCGCGGCCGCGCCCCATCTGGGCGATTTGCGCGAGCGGGAACACAAGAAGCTTCCGGTTCTCGCCAATGATCGCAACATGATCGCCGGTCGCATCGACACACAAAGCAGCTTCAGCCGGTGCTGTGAGGTTCAAGACCTGTTTGCCCTTCCGGGTGTTGGCAACGACATCATCTTCGCTGACGACAAAACCGCGGGCTTCGTTGTTGCTGAGGAGAAGGTTCCGTCCGGGTTTGTGAACGAAGGCGCTGACGACATCCTGTGCCTCGTCCATTTCCACCATCAAACGGATCGGCTCGCCATGGCCACGTCCGCCCGGCAGGCGGTCCGCACCGAGCGTGAAGAACTTGCCGCCGGTGGAGAAGACCAGGATCTTGTCGGTCGTCTCCGCATGGAAGGAGAGCTTAAGCTTGTCGCCTTGCTTGAAGGAGAGGCTCGAAAGGTCCGCCTGGTGGCCCTTGAGTGCCCGGATCCAGCCCTTTTCAGAGATGATGACCGTAATCGGTTCCTTTTCGATCATCGCCTGCTGGATGTCGACCAGATCAGCTTCCGGAGCTTCCGCCTTGTCCGTGCGGCGCTTTCCGATCTCTGTCTCCGGTCCATAGACCTTGGCGATTTCGCCGATTTCCTTGGAGATCTTGGTCCACTGGCGCGCATCGGATCCAAGAAGTTTGGTCAGCTGATCCTTTTCATCCGTCAGCTTGTCGTGTTCCTTGCGGATCTCAATCTCTTCCAGCTTGCGCAAGGAGCGCAAGCGCATGTTGAGGATCGCTTCGGCCTGAACGTCGGTCAGCTCGAAGGTGCGGATCAGCGATGCTTTGGCGTCGTCTTCCTCGCGGATGATGCGAATGACTTCGTCAAGGTTGAGATAGGCGATCAGATAGCCGGCCAACACTTCCAGCCGGTGATTGATCTGGCCAAGCCGGTGTTCGGAGCGGCGAACAAGGACGACCTTGCGGTGGTCCAGCCACTCCCGCAGCACCTGCTTGAGGCCCATCACCATCGGGACCTTGCCCATGGATAGAACGTTCATGTTCAGCGAGAACCGGTTTTCCAGATCCGTCAGCTTGAACAGGGATTCCATCAAGATGTTGGCATCGACGTTCTTGGAGCGCGGCACCAGAACGATCCGGATGTCTTCCGCGGACTCGTCGCGCACATCATCAAGAAGCGGGAGTTTTCGGGCGGTCAGAAGCTCGGCGATTTTTTCGATTAACCGTGACTTTTGAACCTGATAGGGGATCTCGGTGACGACAATCGCCCATTGTCCCCGGCCAAGCTCTTCCACTTCCCAGCGGGCCCGCACGCGGAAGCTGCCACGCCCTGTGGCGTAGGCCTCGCGGATAGAACCCTGATCGGAGACCAGCAGGCCACCGGTCGGGAAGTCCGGGCCTTTAATGTGCTCTAGAAGCTCATCGACTTCAGCATCCGGGTTCTTGATCAGATGCTGACAAGCGTTGCAGAGTTCAAAGGCATTGTGCGGCGGTATTGAGGTTGCCATGCCTACCGCAATACCGGACGAACCGTTGCCGAGAAGGTTTGGGAACCCGCCTGGAAGGACGATCGGTTCTTTGTCTTCGCCGTCATAGGTTTCGCGCCAATCGACGGCATCCTCGTCCAAACCGTCGAGAAGACGTTTGGCGGTGTCGGTCATGCGGGCTTCGGTGTACCGCATGGCCGCGGCGTTATCGCCGTCAACATTGCCGAAGTTGCCCTGGCCGTCGATCAGCGGATAGCGCTGTGCAAAGTCCTGGGCCAGGCGGACCAGCGCATCATAGACCGCTTGGTCCCCGTGGGGGTGGTACTTACCGATGACATCGCCGACGACGCGGGCGCATTTCTTGAAACCCTGGCCAGGATCGAGTTTCAAAAGCCGCATTGCGTAGAGCAGGCGCCGGTGCACCGGCTTCAGGCCATCACGAACGTCAGGCAGAGCCCGGTGCATGATGGTTGACAATGCGTAGGCCAGGTAGCGCTCTTCCAGCGCGTCCTTCAGGTTGATGCCTTCAATGCCGCTTGGCGGCGGTGTCACTTCTTGTCCCATAGTTGTTTGCCTACCGGCTTCCGCGAAACAGTTCAATCAACCGGCGCGCACATAGGGATCAAAACCGCAGATTTTCAACGGTTTTCCGCATCATACACAGGCAGCAGAAAGTGCGGTTTGAATTCAATTTCGAGCGCTCACCGCAACCCTGTCAGTTTGAAGAGGTGTTTCGGTTTTAAATGCGACCATTAGTTGTTCTTTTACTGTAAAAATAACAATGAAAAAGGCATTATGGTGTTTTTAACACCTCGGATCGAGGCTGTCTGAGAAGTTGCCCGAAATGTAACGAGCAGGATTGTCGACGATCATCGGTATGAACAGAGTTTCCAGCCCTTTTTCTAGTTTGAAGTCCGCACTGTCCACTTGGTTGCTGGATGACAGCCAGGACATTGAAGTTGCAAAAGCGCAGTATGAATCGACACGGCGCCAGGCCCCTTTTCTCTACATCATCCGGTTCATCTGCGCCTGGACCATTGCGTTCACGCAAATCAGTTACGCGCCACTTTGGCTGGTCCTGATCTATCCAATTTGCACAACAGTCTGGTCCTATTGCCGTATTCGCCGTCTTTGGTCCGCACCAAAATCACCTCCGCGAACTTTGGAGGCGTTGATCGTCTGGCGGAAGAGAACACAGATCATCGCAGCCCTGGCCCCCTCCATCTTTACAGTCTGGGCTCTGGTGCTGTTTCCCTATGGAACTGCGTTTTCGCAGGTTCAGATTTTCCTGGCGATCCTTGTCGGCAACCTGAGTGCCTTGTTCAGCCTGACGCATCTGCGCTCAATCGCAGTCACCAACGCGGTTTCCAGCACAGGCATCTACACACTCTTCTTCAGCTGGTACGGGGACCCGGCCTATCAATTGATGGCACTCTTTGGGGTGGCGGTTACATTCTTCGTGGCGCTGATTGAAATGAACACCTATCGGGACTTCATTTCGCTCATCAAAACCGGAACGCGCTTTAAAGAGCAAAGCCATAATCTTGAGCAGAAACATCGGGAAACCAAAAAACTCAACGCGTTGAATTACCAGCTCGCCACCACTGATCATCTGACCGGTGTCGCAAACAAACGGTTTTTCCGGCAAGAACTGGACCGGCAGCTTCGCGCCGCGAATGCATCGGGAGAGCGTTTCGGTCTGTGCATCTTCGACATCGGCGGCCTTAAATCGATCACTGAGATTTACGGACTGGATGCCGGAGACCAGGTGTTAAAGGAAGTTGCCCGGCGTCTAGCCGGCATGGAAGGTGAAGGGGTGTTCGTTGGCCGGGTCGGCGGCGACGAATTTGGACTCTTCGGGACCTGCGATCCTGAAAAGTATCAAAGGGTGGAAGCGGCGTTTGAGCTCCTGATCGAGCAACCGGTTGAAACCAAACAAGGCCGTTTCCGGCCCAACTATTCCGCCGGGATAGCCCACTCCAACGGGGCTGTGACATGTGCGACGGAATTGTTTGAACGGGCTGATTTTGCCCTTTCCACCGCTCGTGAAAACCGCAAGGAAACCTCTGTTTCCTATGATGCGTGCCTTGATGCCCGCCGGTCCCGGGACACCGAGATCCTGTCAGTGTTGCTCGATGAAGAGACCAGAGACGGTCTCCATCTGGCGTTTCAACCGATCATCGATATTCGAAGCAACTCGATCCTCGGCGTTGAGTGCCTCGCGCGTTGGCATCATCCTCAACTTGGCCACGTCGCACCGGTCGACTTCATCCCGCTCGCCGAACGGTCCGGTGTGATCAATCAGATCAGTCTCGAACTGTTCGAAAAGGCTTTGTCTCAGGCCAAGACATGGCCGGAGAGCCTTCGACTGTCGTTCAACCTGTCGGCGTCCAACTTGTCTTCAAGACGTTTCATCGTTGAGTTTCTGAGGATCCTCAAACTATCCGGGATCGACCCTCAGCGGTTGAGCTGTGAAGTGACCGAAACGTCCGTCATGTGGGACTTCAAGGAAACACGGCGCGCGCTGGACACCTTGAAGGAAGCAGGTGTCCGGATTTCTCTGGATGACTTCGGAACCGGGTACTCGAGCCTTTCCCACGTTCATCGCCTGCCGCTCGACTGTATCAAGATCGACCGCAGTTTTGTGTCTAACCTTTGTCCGGGAAGCACCGGCTATGGCATCGTGAAATCACTTCTGGCACTCAGCCGGGACATGGCAATCTCGTGTGTGGTCGAGGGTGTTGAAACGGAAGAAGAACTGTCTGTTCTGAAAGACCTCGGGGCATCATTCGTCCAGGGCTATCTCTTCTCAAAACCGCTCAATGCTCCGGAGTTGTCACAGCTTCTGGCAACGGGATTATCGGATCGCGTAGCCCCTTCAATCGACGGGCTTCCAAGAGCCAGCTGATCTGGGTTCAGCGTCAAAAATTCCAAGGGAATTCAGTTCTGTAGCGTTTTTCCAGCGCATTCGTCAGAAGTGCACGCGTACCGCTGTCAGTGACTTTACGCTCGCCAAGCTGCCGGTCGAGAAAGAAGCCGGTCAGTTGAAATCCTTGGGTGACATCTTGCCAGGTCAATTCGGTCCCGGCTTGCCGCTGCCCCTCCAGCAAAAACGAGGGCAGGGGGAGCAGCTTGTCATGATAGGGCCGCCCGGCCTCCCGGCTAACAGCGCGGGAAGAGCGTGGTGAGACGTAGGCAAGGTCGTCGGTCGTTCCGGTCGCGGCACAGGAGGTCAGATCGAGACCAGCCCCCAGTTCCTGAAGCAATTCCAGCTCAAAGCGGATCATGAGAGCTGCCGCCGCATCGCTCGCATCAAGGTGATCCAGCACAACATTCAGCGCGCCATAGATGCGCGGATAGGGATGGCGTTCTGGGAGAAGCCGAACCAGCGCCGCAAGGTGTTGAACGGCAGCCAATCCAATTCCGCTGTTCATCAGATCAGCAGCACGGGCGGTGTGTGGTTCTATCTGGAATTGCCCGAGGTGATCGGAGAGCCGGGCTTTCCAGGTGAGAGACAATTTATTGCCGGGCTGCAATGCAGGGCGGTGGCGCTTTGACCTGCCACCACGAACAAGGCCGAGGTGACGGCCGCGATCTGCGGTCATCACTTCCAGTATGACGTCGTTTTCGCCGTGCTTGCGGGTGGTTAGCACCACACCGTGTCCGCTCCATTCCAACGCGACTGTCCCTTGCTCAGGCCGACGCTAGACCGTGCCGGATTCGCGTACAGAAGGCCAACTACTTTGGAAATTCCAGCCCCATTTCCCGGTAGCGCTCCGGATCATCGGCCCAGTTTTCACGCACCTTAACGAACAGGAACAAATGTACTGGTGCTTCGATGATGTCCGAGATCTCGCTGCGCGAGGCCTGGGAGATTTGCTTGATCGTTTGGCCCTTCTTGCCGAGCACAATGCTCTTCTGGCTGTCGCGCTCTACATAGATGGTTTGTTCGATCCGGGCCGATCCGTCTTTCTTGGTTTCCCAGCGCTCGGTCTCGACCGTAGAAATGTATGGCAGCTCCTGGTGCAAGCGCTCAAAAAGCTTTTCGCGCGTGATTTCAGCCGCGAGAATGCGCAAGGGCAGGTCGGATGGCTGGTCTTCCGGATAAAGCCACGGACCATCCGGGACCTTTGAGGAAAAGTAGTCCAGAATCTGCTGCGTGCCGTCGCCGGTCAACGCGGAGATCATGAAAGTCTCTTCAAACTCAATGTGTTCATTGGCCGCTTGCGCAATCTTCAACAGCTTCTCCCGATTGGCAACATCGGTCTTGTTCAGGATCAGCACCTTCGGTGCAGTCTGACCCTTGAGGCGCTTGAGGATGGATTCCACTTCCTCGTCGATGCCCTTCCGGGCGTCGATCAAAAGAGCGATGACATCGGCATCGCGCGCACCGCCCCAAGCGGTATCGACCATGGCCCGGTCGAGCCGCCGTTTGGGCTTAAAGATCCCAGGGGTGTCGATGAATACAATCTGGGCCGTGCCGTTCATCGCCACACCGCGTACGATCGAGCGGGTGGTTTGCACCTTGTGCGTGACGATCGAGACCTTTGTTCCGACCAGCTGGTTGATCAGCGTCGACTTTCCGGCATTCGGCGCGCCGATCAGAGCGACAAAGCCGGCCTTCGTGTCTGACGGCATTGCCCCCAGCGGGTCGGGCAGGGGAATATCGAAGCGGCCTTTCGGCGCGACAAACTCTGTACCTGCGTCGTCGGTCTCAAAGTCTTCAGGTTCGTTTGAGGTATCGTCGCTCAACGTCGTTCAGTCCTTCCACACGCCTTCGCGGCGCAGCACCGCCTCGGCGGCGTGTTGTTCGGCAATCCGTTTCGACCCGCCTGTTCCCTCACCGTTCTTCAGGCCCTGCACAATGACGGACACTGTAAAGCTCGGTGCGTGGTCCGGGCCTTCCCGGCTCGCAACTTCGTAGCGCGGCGTTGGCAGGCTCTTGGATTGGGCCCACTCCTGCAACGTAGTCTTTGCGTCTCTTAAAGGGCCGGTCCAGGATAGCATACGCGGCTCCCAAAGGCGCCGGACGAATGCATCTGCGGCGTCAAAGCCGCCATCGAGATAGATTGCGGCAATGATCGCTTCGCAGATATCAGCAAGAAGAGCGGTTTTCTTTCGCCCGCCGGTCTGAGCCTCTGCCTGACCGATGCGCATGGCATCACCGACGCCGAGTTCGCTGGCGATCTCCGCGCAGGTTTCGCGTTTGACCATGTGATTGAACCGGCGGGCCAGCTCGCCCTCATCTGCCTTTGGGAAATGGTGATGGAGCATGGAGGCGACCACCAACCCGAGCACACGGTCACCAAGAAACTCTAGCCGTTGGTAACTGCCCGCCACAGTATCGGCCGGATCAAGCGCGCTCGCATGGGTAAGGGCGACCCGGAGGAACTCCAGATCCTTGAACTCGTAAACCAGCGCGGCCTTCAGCGCTGCGATGGGGTTTTGTTTTTTATCTTTTGTCATATCGTTGGTCCGGTGCTGGTCACCGGACACTGCCACTCAAGAAGAGCCTCAAAGGCCCCGGCCGATGCGGTCCCAACGGACTGTCCATGGCCATGTCCAGATTTGCCAGGCCGGCGTGCCGTCACCGATGGAGAAAAACAGGATCTCTGCCCGGCCGATAAAGTTTTCATAAGGAACATAGCCAACCCGGCTGAGGACACGGCTATCAACCGAATTGTCTCTGTTGTCACCCATCATGAAATAATGCCCTTCCGGCACCGTGTATTCACGAGTGTTGTCCAGTTGGCCGCGGTCCGTGATGTCCAACGTGTCGTAGCTCACACCGTTGGGAAGGGTTTCCCGGTAGCGCGGAACCCGGCGCACAGCGCCGGAGGAGGACTCTTCGATGTAATCGTCGATCCTGACCCGCGGGACAGCTTCCCCGTTGATATGAACGACGCCATTGATCATCTGAACGGTGTCGCCCGGCAGGCCGATGACCCGCTTGATATAATCAATGGAGGTGTCAGTCGGCAGCTTGAAAACCGCGATATCGCCGCGCTCTGGTTCTGCATCCCAGACGCGGCCGGAAATCGGTGCCAGACCAAACGGGAAGGAATATCGCGAATAGCCGTAGCTGAACTTCGAAACGAACAGGTAATCGCCGATCAGCAACGTGTCCTTCATCGACCCGGAAGGGATATTAAAGGGCTGAAAGAGAAAAGTCCGGACGACAAGGGCGATCAGAAGGGCCTGGATTATGACTTTTACGGTCTCGTAAACGCCGCCTTCCTTATCTTTTCCGTTTTCGGTCACGCTCATGCTGTCCCTAAAGTTGTTCTCTAAAGTCCGCCGGAGCCGGTGCCCGGATATCGGCCACTCTTAGCCGGTTGCGGCCAGTGAAGCAATCAATAGCCAAAGGTTCGCTGTTATGCTCACGAGGAAGTTGTTGATGGGGGCTCCGGCCAGTCTTCCGGCCACGCTGAAATGACAACAAAGGCCTGCGCCAAAGGAAAATCGTCGGTGATGGTCAGGTCGATGGTTGCCTTGAAACCTTCCGGGACCATGGCGTTTAGCCGGTCTGAGGCGCCGCCGGTCAGGCTGATGGTCGGTTTTCCCGACGGCAGGTTCACAACGCCCATTTCCCGCCAGGCTACACCCATGCGAATTCCGCTACCCAGTGCCTTGGAGCAGGCCTCTTTGGCTGCAAACCGCTTCGCGTAGGATGCTGCCCTTTGTGCGCGCCGATCGGACTTGGCCCGTTCCACTTCGGTGAAGACCCGATTGGTGAAACGCTCGCCAAATCTGTCCAGGGTCTTCTCGATCCTGCGAATGTCGATGAGATCACTGCCAATGCCCAAAATCATGTTTGGTCAATTCCGTTCGTTCCGTTCAGGCCGCTTATGTAAGGTGGGATCCCGTCAGCTGCCAGGGTCCTCGTCAAAGGAGCGGTTCGGCGGCGGGAACAGACGCTTGTTCCGGGCATCAAGTGTGACTTTCCGGCGCCGCTGATACACCTCAACGCTCTTATAGACGATGAAATACGAAACCGTGCCGAGCACCAGACCCATGGGAACCGCGCCGATGAACATGGGTTTGACCATGGGCAACAGCGAATCGAGTGATTTGGCAAAGAGCGAGCTTTGGAACTGCGCATGGACCGCATGTGGGTCAGCATCCGGGGCCTGACCATAAAGCACCCACTGACCGATCTTGTAGGTAAACGCCCAAATGAACGGAAAGGTGAGTGGGTTGCCGATCGATGTGCCCAGCGCCGCCGCAATCATGTTACCGCGAAGGACCCAGGCCAGTGCGAAGGCTGTCAGAAAGTGAAAGCCAATCAGAGGCGTACACGACGCAAATGCCCCGGCTGCAAAGCCAATGGCAATCGCATGAGGCGTTGCCGTCAACCGCAGGACACGCTTGCCGAAATAACGTGTCGACCGGGCCCAGCTGTGCCGCGGCCAAACAGCTACACGAAGGCGCTCGACATGTGTTGGTCTATTACGGCGGCGGAACAGCATGTGGCGGCGTCAAATCCTCTCAATCACACTTTTAATCAGGCGAGGCCCCGGCTGCCCGGTTTGACGGCCGGCAGCGCGGCAAGTTCCGGCGGCAGGTTGTCCGGTTCGTAGGCCGGAACCTTGTAATCCGCCAGAGCGATCACCGGAACCCCTGCATCTGCCTCACCGCCGGACCGGTCGATCAGGCAGGCAACAGCAAGAACTTCAGCACCAAGTGCTTTCAGAGACGTTACCGTTTCGCGGCTGGAGAGCCCGGTTGTGACAATATCTTCAACAATGATGACCCTTGCGCCTTCCGGCATCTCAAACCGGCGCAAACGGAACTCACCGTCTTCCCGCTCGACCCACATTGCCGGCACATCAAGATGCCGTGCAGTTTCATAACCCGGAATAAGTCCGCCAAGGGCTGGGGAAACAACAAAATCCAGAGGCCCGAGATCCGATGCCTTGATCTTCTCAGCAAGCGCCTTGCATAGGATTTCCGTCTTGTCCGGGTACATGAAAACCCGCGCCTTTTGCAGGAAGATCGGGCTGCGAAGGCCGGAAGTCAGGATAAAATGTCCTTCGAGGATGGCACCGGCATCGCGGAAAACGGACAGCACGTCGTCACGTGTCATAAAGCGGGTCCTTTTGACTTGATCAGTCCGGTCAGCCGTTCACCCGGCTTACACTGGAGACATTCGGTTTGGAACGGAGTTGATTGATGATGCGGTTCAAGTGTTTCAAATCCCACACTTCCAAATCAATCAACATTTGATGAAAATCTGGTGCGCGTTGAAGCATTTTGACGTTATCGATGTTGCCACTGTTCTCGCCAATGACCTGCGCGATCGTTGCCAGTGATCCGGGCTCGTTGGCAGCGGAGATATCAAGCCGCGCCGGAAACCGCTCCGGATTGTTAACGTCAATATCCCAGCGCACATCAACCCAGCGCTCAGTCTCGTCGTCATATTCTTTCAGGGCAGGCGATTGTATCGGATAGATGGTCAGCCCGCCGGATGAGGTCAAGATCCCGACAATGCGATCACCGGGCACAGCGCCGCCATCTGGCGCAAAGCTGACCGGGATGTCGCCGGACAAGCCCCGAATTGGCAGAGCATTGTTACCTGACCAATCATCGCCGTCCTCAACGATTGCACCGGCAAGCCCTGTTGGAGGAATGCGAAACTTGAGACCATGGCCTTGTTTGAGGTCAAACCAGCCTTCGCCGGACGGTGGTCCTGAAATGGCGACACGTTCATCCTGATAATCGGGATGGGCGGTTTTCAAAACGGTCTGGGCGCTGAGATCACCCCGGCCTACGGCGGCCAAGAGATCTGCAACGCTGTTTTGGTGATGCGTGTCTAAGACCGCCTCGAGAAGGTCTTCTGAGTAGCTCTGGTCGGCGCGTGCAAAGGCGCGTTTGAGAATATGCTCGCCCAGCGCGCCGTATTGCTTGCGCACCGATTCCCGTGTTGCCCGGCGGATCGCGGCACGCGCTTTTCCGGTCACGGCAATCGCTTCCCAGGCCGGCGGCGGTGTTTGCGCTTGCGACCGGATGACCTCAACCTCATCGCCGTTGTGGAGCGCAGTGACCAGCGGCATGATCTTTCCGTTGATCTTGCAGCCGACGCAGGTGTTGCCGATATCCGTGTGCACCGCATAAGCGAAATCGATCGGCGTCGCGCCGCGCGGCAGGGCAATCAGACGCCCTTTCGGTGTGAAGCAGAAGACCTGATCGTGGAAGAGTTCCAGTTTCGTGTTTTCAAGAAACTCTTCTGGTGTGTCCCCCTGGGCCAGAAGCTCTGTGGTCCGGCGGAGCCATTCAAACGCGCGGCAATCCTCGGTATGATTGGCAATGTTCCGCCCACCGAATTCACCGTCCTTGTAGAGCGCGTGTGCGGCAATCCCGTATTCGGCGACCCGGTCCATGTTCACTGTGCGGATTTGAAGCTCGACCCGTTGGCGGGAGGGGCCCACAATCGTCGTATGCAGCGACTTGTAGTCGTTTTGCTTCGGTGTGGAGATGTAATCCTTGAACCGGCCCGGAACCGTCGGCCAGGTCGTGTGAATGACACCGAGTACCCGGTAACAGGCTTCTAGGGTGCCAACGGTCACCCTGAATCCGTAGATATCCGAAAGCTGTTCAAACCCGATCGCCTTGCGCTGCATCTTGCGGAAGATGGAGTAGGGGCGTTTTTCGCGGCCTTTGACCAGCGCGGCCATGCCTCTTTCCGACAATCGCTCAGTCAGGGTCGTCTCAATGTCGAGAATCAGATCCTTGTTGCGCTCTCTGAGGTCTTCCAGACGTTCGTTGATCGTCTCATAAGCTTCCGGATTGAGCGTATGGAAGGAAATGTCCTCCAGCTCTTCCCGCATGTCATGCATGCCCATGCGACCGGCGAGGGGCGCATAGATCTCCATGGTTTCTTCCGCGATCCGGCCGCGCTTGTGCTCCGGCATGTGATGGAGCGTGCGCATGTTGTGCAGCCGGTCGGCGAGCTTCACCAACAGGACACGGACATCATCTGCGATTGCGAGCAGAAGTTTTCTGAAATTCTCCGCCTGCTTTGCTTTCCGGGACACCAGATCTAGGCGGCTGATTTTGGTCAGGCCATCGACGAGTTTGCCGATCTCTTCGCCGAACAGAGAATCGATCTCAGTGCGGGTCGCGTCCGTATCTTCGATGGTGTCGTGAAGCAGAGCTACAGCAATCGTCGCATCATCCAGGCGCAAATCCGTAAGGATCGCAGCAACTTCCAGAGGATGAGAAAAATAGGGGTCACCAGAGGCCCGCATTTGCGAGCCGTGTTTTTGCATGGCGTAGACATAAGCCTTGTTGAGCAAGGCTTCGTCGGCATCGGGGTTGTAGCGGGTGACACGCTCAACCAATTCATATTGACGCATCATGGTCGAGACTGACCCATGCAACCGCCAACATACAAGGCGGAACTGATTAGCTGCGGCCAGAGCGCCAGGTCAGTCCAGCAACGCTCCAGCCATGAGAATGATATCAAATATCGTCGGTCCGCTCAGGCGGCACAAGGCCTTCCAGGCCGCGCAGAAGATCTTCTTCTGTCATGCGGTCGAACTCGACGGCACTGTCGTCAACGGTGTTGACCTGAGTGACCTGCTGTTGGCCTGGAACGGCCACAACCGGAACAGATTCGGCTTCCGGCTCATCCACTTCAACGAATTTTTGAAGCGAGTGAATCAGATCTTCTTTCATGTCTTCAGGGCTGACGGTCTGTTCGGCGATTTCACGCAGAGCGACAACAGGATTCTTGTCGTTGTCGCGATCGATCGTCAACGGAGAACCACTGGAAATCATGCGAGCGCGATGCGCAGCAAGCAGCACCAGCTCAAACCGGTTTTCGACCTTGTCGATACAATCCTCGACGGTCACGCGCGCCATTCGACGTCTCCATAGCTTTAGGAACAATAACTTCAAGCGTATAGTGATGACCTTGGCAAAAAGCAACCCCTTGTCGAAAATCCGGGGAGACGGCGGAAATTATACAAAAATCCGGATATTTTTTCACAGCCTGCGCGCCATAGCCGTTGCGGCTTGGAGAGGAGATAGTGTACGCCAGTCCTTAGCGCCCTATAACTAAAAAGGCGTTCTAGAAGAACTAAAAATAATCTGATCACGCGAATGGCGAGAAAGCGGCCAGTGATCGGAAGTTATATGCGGTCATTTTGTTTTTGTTCCGTGAGGTTCCTTTGGTGGGAAGGAAACTCGGGTCAGCGGTCTCAAACAGGATGCGCATACCACTTAGAAGGGTTTCAATATAAATGTTTGATGCACGAGAAAAGGTTGCCTTGTTCATCGACGGTGCAAACTTGTATTCGACTGCGAAGGCCATCGGCTTTGACATTGATTACAAGCGTCTGCTGAAGGAATTTCAAGGCCAGGCCTATCTGTTGCGTGCCTACTATTATACGGCGCTGATTGAGGATCAGGAATATTCCTCCATCCGCCCGTTGATCGATTGGCTCGACTACAATGGCTACAAAGTCATCACGAAGCCTGTGAAGGAGTTCGTTGACAGTGCGGGACGCCGCAAAGTCAAAGGCAATATGGATATCGAGCTTGCTGTTGATGCCATGGAACTTGTGGAATCCGTGGATCACATCGTGCTCTTCTCCGGGGACGGCGATTTCCGGTCACTGGTCGAAGCGCTTCAGCGCAAAGGCCGCAAGGTCAGTGTTGTATCGACCTTGAAAACGCAGCCGCCGATGATTGCCGATGATCTGCGTCGGCAGGCCGATCACTTCATCGATCTGGCAAGTCTCGCCAACAAAATCGGCCGGGATCCGTCCGAACGTCCTCAGCGTCCTCCAATGCCGGAGGTCGATGATGAGGATGAAGACGACGATTACTAAGAGCGGTTAGATGCCGGTCCATGATGTTCAGGCCACGCCCGTCGATCCGCCTCTGGATTGCCGGGCGTGCCCTCGTTTGGTTGAATTTCGGGAAGGTCTTCAGGCCGAGCATCCCGAATGGTTCAATGCGCCGGTGCCGTCCTTTACGTCACCAGACCCTAGATTGCTTGTCATTGGACTGGCGCCGGGCATGCGCGGTGCCAATGCGACCGGGCGCCCATTCACCGGCGACTATGCCGGTGATCTCCTCTACAAGACCATGTCGGATTTCGGTTTCGCCGAAGGGACGTACAAAGCGCGGCCGGACGATGGATTGGTGCTGACTGACGCGCTGATTACAAACGCCGTGCGCTGTTTGCCGCCGCAGAACAAACCAACTGGACCCGAAATCAAGACCTGCCGGCCGTACTTGTTGTCGACACTAGCAGCCAACCGGTCTATCCGGGCGGTCTTGGCACTTGGTCGGATTGCGCACGAGACGTTTTTGACCGCCTTGGAATTGAAACGGGCTCAATTCCCGTTTTCACACAATGGGCGTCATGAACTTCCGGGAACGGATCTTGTCTTGTTCGACAGTTACCACTGCTCCCGGTACAACACGAATACGGGGCGTTTGACCGAAGACATGTTCCGCGATGTCTTCACGTCGATCCGTCAGCACATTCCTTAGAAAGCATCAGTCTTTTGTTGAATCGCCGGGCCCACTCGGCGCGTCGACTGTCGTCCAGCCGTCCGGCCCGAGATGTTCTTGTGGCCGGAAGCGCGCCTTGTACGCCATCTTGACCGAGCCATCGACCCAGTAACCGAGATAGATGTAGGGCAGGCGGAGTTTCCGCGCGCGCTCGATGTGATCGAGAATCATATAAGTGCCGAGCGCGGTTTCAGTGAAAGCGGGATCGTAGAAGGAATATACCATCGACAGGCCATCGCTGAGCTGGTCGCTCAGGGCAACGCCAAGCAGCGGCCCAGTCCCGGCCCCTGTTATGAATGTATCCGGTCCGCGTTTGCGATACTCGATCACCATCGTCTCGACATGCGTATCCTCCACCATCATGGCGTAATCGAGAATACTCATCTCTGTCATGCCGCCGTCTTCGTGGCGCGCCTGCAGGTAATCGCGAAAAAGATCATATTGTTCGGCCGATGGACTCGGCGGAAGGCGGGCTCCGATGACATCAGCCCCGGATTTCCAAACCCTCTTGAGCGACTTTGTCCACTTGAAGTCGTCGACGCGAACACGCACGGAGACGCAAGCCTGGCAGTTCTCGCAGGCCGGACGATAGGCGATGTTCTGACTGCGTCGGAAACCACCTTGTGTGAGCACTTCGTTGAGCGCGGGGGCGCCGTGGCCGACGAGATGCGTGAACACCTTGCGCTCCTGCAAACCCTCAAGATAGGGGCAGGGCGCGGGGGCAGTCAGATAAAACTGCGGATGGTCGGTCGGGTGGCGTGTCACCAGCTATTCCTACGGCGTAAAAGTCGTCCCTCACAGCCCATAGTACCATGGTGCGATCAGTGAGAAGGTCAACCATAAAACAAGCGCCAGCGGGACGCCAGCACGCAGGAAATCAGCAAAACGGTAATGTCCGGGTCCCATCACAATCAGGTTGGTTTGATATCCAACGGGCGTGGCAAACGACGTGTTCGCGGCAATGATCAGGCAGACAATAAAGGCTTCTGGCGGCTGGCCGATCTGATCAGCGAGATTAATCGCAATGGGTGTGAAGAGGACTGCGGCCGCGTTGTTCGACAGAAAGTTCGTCAGGATCATCACCATGAAAAACAAGGCGGACAGGACGACGCCAGGCGGGCTGCCGTGAAGGATGTCGGCAAGTGACATGGCAATAGCCGAGGCGCCCCCGGTGGATTCCAGGGCGACCGCCCCGGCAAGCGAGGCGCCGACCAGCATGAATATCCGACTGTCGATGGCTCGCATGGCCTGACGGATGTTGAGGCATCCGGAGGCGATCATGGCAAAGGTCCCGGCAACGGCCGTGGACACAATCGGTACCAGGCCTGAGGCTGCGAGCGCGACAACGCAGGCAAAAATCGCCAATGCTCTCGGCGCATAGCGTTTGCGTGGAACTTCTGCCGTCGACCAATCAAGCAGCAGGACGTCCCGGTTGCCGCGCAACCGCGCGATATCTTCTTCAGATCCTGCGACTAACAGAACGTCCCCGGCTTCCAGGCGGATATCATTCATGGCCATGCGCGGCATGCGGCTGCGGCGTTGAATGCCCATCACAAGACAGCCGGTTTCTGTATAGAAGCCGGATTGCGGCAGTGTGCGGCCCATAAGGCGCGAAGCGGGCGCAACGACAGCCTCTGCAAGGCTGAGAGAACCGTCTTGGTTTGGCGTGGCTTCGCGGCCGGTTACATTGGTTTCACCCCCATCGGTTTCCATCAACGGCTGGCGCTGCGCCAGGGCATTGGCAAGGGCGGTGCGGGTGGCAGCCACGATCACCGTGTCGCCTGGTGACAGAATCACATTCTCAAAGGGCGGAAGAAGTGGCTGCTGACCGCGCTGGACCAAACGGACGGTCATGTCCTTCAGGCTCGGAAACATGCCGGACACGGCTTCGGTGCCGACAAGCGGATGCCCATAGGTGATCTCGATCTGGGCGATGAACTGCTTGCCGGAGGTGGCTTGAAACTCTTCGGCCATGGTTTTGCGATTGCGCATCAGATGCGGCATGACGAACAGCACGTAAAGGATCCCGGCACCGGCCACCATGATCCCGATTGGGGTGAAGCTGAAGAAGGTCAGCTTCAGATCCGAGGACTGCCCCGCGTAGTTGGCCACCAGCAGGTTGGTCGAAGACCCGATCAACGTCGTCATGCCGCCCAGAATTGCGATGAAGGAGAGCGGCATCAAAACCCGTGAGGCCGATTGCCCTGCCGTGGCTGCGACGGCGGTCAGGATCGGCAGAAACATCACCACCACTGGCGTATTGTTCAAAAACGCGCTGAGGACGGCGACGGCCAGCAGAATTGGGGCGGTCGCCCATTTTGACCGTCCACGCGTCCAGCGGACGATCGCTTTGGCCGGGCCTTCCAGGGCATCTGTCTGGAACAGGCCCTGGCCGATCACGAGCAGGCAGATGACGGTGATGAGGGCCGGATTGGCAAAGCCTTCCAGAAAATCACCCGTTGCAACGCGCGATCCGTCGCTGTGAAAGACCGGTATCAGCGAAAATATTACGATGAAGCTGGTGACGGATCCGAGCGCGACCGTTTCGATCGGGTAACGCTCAAGCGCATACAAGACGACGGTGGCGGTCAGGACCACAAAGGTCAACGCCATCGCGATATCAACTGAGAGCATTCACCCGCCTAGATCCTAACTGCCCATTTCTTCTGGCAGTTTAGACCAGCCGCTTTGGGCTTTGGAAGGGCTCACCTTTCGAATTCACACCCGGAACGCTGCTCATATTTCATGCAGAGCGTTGAAATAAGATCATTTTTTCTCTGAGCAAGAAATCACGCAGCAGCGGAATGTTCGCGGGTGTAGGCCCGGTGGTAGGCCGAATTGATCACCACAGTCCCCAGGATCAGGTCATGCAACAGGCGCTTGCGGTCCGAGAACAGGGATACGAGCAGCACAAACGGCGTGAGCAGGGAGATGGAAAACCAGAACAGCAACAGGTGCACGGCGGCCAGCAGCGGGTAGGGTTTTGCGCCATACCAAAGCCGCATCTCAAGACCCATCGCGCGCATGCCGATCGTGGAGGCGCTCGGTCCGCCCAGCGTGAACGCGACATAAATCAGCGCAACGGACACCGGCAGGATTGCATAAAGCAGAAAGCCGAGACCCAGGGTGAAAACCCCGAGAATGAACACCAGAATGCCCGCTCCAAGCGTCAGCAGGGTGATCACAAACGCATCGATAATGAAAGCCAAAATCCGGCGGCTGCGCACGCCCTCAAACAGCTCCGGTTGCAGGAGCGGATCAAATGCGTCTTGCCTGGAGGATTGGGACGATGTGTCGGCGGACATGAAATAAGCTCTCCAATTCGTGATGAGTTGGATATGGGGATCGGAATTGGGAAACGCAAATGCTTTGCGATAAGCAATTTTCTACTTATTAGGGCTTTGTGTAGTATTGCTAATTAAAATTGAATGCGCAAAATTCTCTGATCTATGGATGTTTGGGTTGGAGAGTATGGCCACAATAATTTCTAATGAAGATGATCTTTTTGAACTAATTGAACAGATCGAAATAGGAGTTGAAGTTGATGCCACTGAAGTCAAGTTTGATGGTTGGCCGAAATATGAGGTAATTGTAAGGGGTGAGGATTTTGATGGTGGAGTTCCCACAAGAATCATGCCTGCGCTGCTGTCCTTACAAAAAGCAATAGATGAGGCATATGCCCGTAGTGTTTATGGCGAACAAAAAAGGCTTACAAAGGAGGAAAGGAAAAAGACGGAGCTGGTGGTTCACCTTGAAAAGGGTTCTACCAAGTTTGAAGCAGAACTCTGGAAAGCGTTTAACAATGTTCTTGATACAGCGGTGAAGAGCATGGATGGGACACAAACGCTCACAGCAATACTTGGCGTGGCTGCAATTGCTGGGGCTGGTTGGTATCTCAAAATCTTTTTGAACAATAGGTCGAAAGAAAAAGAGATTGAATTCGATGCCAAAGTCAGTGAGCAGGAGACCGAGCGGTATCGGATCATCGCTGATCTCGCGAAACGCAATCAACAGCTGGCAGGGTCAAAAGCAGCACTCGAAGAAAGCAATGAAAAGCTCATCAGAAAACTCGAAGACCAAGATCAGTTGGTGCTTAATGAGGGGACGGCCGTAAGCGGTCACGAAGGCAAAACTCTGGTTCGAAGAGTGCCGGATGCACCGATCGAAGTCAGGATGGACGGCCTTTACAGAATATTGTCGGTACAGTCAGGTGCGATCAAAAATGGTTTTAAAGCTGTTATCGAAAACATAGAAACCAATGACCGCATCACGATTGATATTCCGGAGGGAACCCTAGGTGATGATCAACTAAGAAGCCTCCAGCAGGGTGAGTGGGAAAAGACTACGGTTCAGATGCAGATCAATGCCAGCAAACGTGGAGACAAGTTGCTAAAGGCTACGCTGACCCATGCAGGTCTAAGTGATGCATGAACTTGATGGCATTTTGTGTCTTCTTAAGCTTCTTTCCGTGCTATTTTGCATTAAAAGCGCTGTCCCCGAACTCGATCCGGGACCACCCAGCCATCGCGGAAGTTTTCCCAGAGTGGCCCCGGCTCGGCGGCCGGGGCGGCATTCTGTAGGTCGGATACCTCAGTCCCGGCCCGCCAGCATCTTGGCTACGGTGGGCGCGAAGTAGGTGAGAATGCCATCGGCGCCGGCGCGTTTGAAGGCGAGAAGGCTCTCCATCATAGCACGGTCGCCGTCGAGCCAGCCGTTGCCGCTCGCTGCCTTGATCATCGCGAATTCGCCGGACACTTGATAGGCATAGGTCGGTACCTGGAACTCGTCCTTCAGCCTGCGGACAATGTCCAGATACGGCATGCCGGGTTTCACCATGATCATGTCGGCGCCTTCGGCAATGTCCAGCTCCGCCTCGCGCAAGGCTTCGTCCGTGTTGGCCGGATCCATCTGATAGGTGCGTTTGTCGCCCTTCAAGGTGCCGGACGAGCCGACCGCATCACGGAACGGGCCATAGAATGCGGAGGCATATTTGGCGGAATACGCCATGATCTGCGTGCCGCGATAATCCTGCGTGTCGAGTGCCTGCCGGATGGCACCGATTCGTCCGTCCATCATGTCGGACGGGGCAATGACATCGGACCCGGCCTCGGCCTGATTGAGCGCCTGGCGGCAGAGTTGATCCACCGTCTCGTCATTCAAGATGCTGTCGCCGTGCATCAGCCCGTCATGGCCATGGCTTGTATAGGGATCCAGCGCGACATCCGTCATCAGGCCGAGATTCAGACCTTCGCGCTTGATCGCCCGGCAGGCCTGACAGGTGAGGTTTTCCGGGTTGAGGGCTTCCGAACCCGTATCGTCGCGCAGGTCCGGGTCGGTATAGGGAAAGATCGCGATCGCCGGAATGCCGAGTTCTGCTGCAAGATTTGCATCGCGCACAGCCTCGTCGACCGAAAGGCGTTCCACGCCCGGCATGGACGGAACCGGCTGGCGAATGTTCTCGCCATCCACGACGAAGATCGGCCAGATCAGATCATCCACGGTCAAGGTGTTTTCCCGGATGAGCCGGCGGGACCAGTCGGTTTGCCGGTTGCGGCGCATGCGGGTGCCGGCAAGCAGCGAGTCCATATGATCGGATGTGATGGGCGGAAGAGAGCGGTGGGACGGCATAAAACGGGCCTGCACTTAGGTGAGAAAATTCAGATCGGATGTCCGCCGGACATTTGTGCCACATTATCACGCAGATTTCTGACGTCCAACATTCTGTAAAATAACTGAAATTAAATACGAAAAAGAGATTGTTTGACGTTTGCGTCAAATGTGGTTTTATGCGCGTCAGAAATCAAACACATCCTGTATGGCTAGAATCGGCCGTACCGGTTCCCGGGAGGATATCGTGGACTTTCAACTGAACGAAGACCGGCGGGCAATTCGCGATATGGCGGCAAGCTTTGCGCGGGAAGAACTCGCACCGCACGCCGCGCAGTGGGATGAAGACAGCCATTTCCCAATTCCTGTCATGCGCAAAGCGGCCGAACTCGGGCTCGCCGGAATATATGTACGGGACGATGTCGGGGGCTCCGCTCTGACCCGTTTGGACGCAGCGCTTATCTTTGAAGAACTGTCGAAGGGTTGCACGTCGACCGCTGCGTACCTGTCGATCCACAACATGGTCGCCTGGATCATCGATACGTTCGGCAACGAAGACCTGCGCCAGAAGTTTCTGCCGAAACTCTGCACCATGGAACTCCTGACCAGCTACTGCCTGACCGAGCCGGGATCCGGCTCGGACGCAGCCGCCTTGCGGACCACAGCCAAGGATGATGGAGATCACTACATCCTCAATGGCTCCAAGGCCTTCATTTCGGGCGGCGGTGTCAGCGATCTCTATGCTGTGATGGTCCGGACCGGTGACGAAGGGCCGGGCGGGATTTCTTGCCTGCTAGTTGAAAAAGGCACACCGGGCCTCAGCTTTGGCGCGAACGAAGTGAAAATGGGCTGGAAGAGCCAGCCGACCGCGCAGGTGAACTTCCAGGATTGCCGTGTTCCAAAGTCCAACCTCATCGGTGTCGAGGGTCAAGGCTTCAAGATCGCAATGGCTGCGCTTGATGGCGGGCGCTTGAACATCGGTGCCTGCTCGATCGGCCCGGCGCAGGAGTGCCTCGACCAGGCGATTGCGTACATGCGGGAGCGCAAGCAGTTCGGCAAACCGCTGACGGCTTTCCAGGCGCTTCAGTTCCGCCTTGCCGATATGGCGACCGAGTTGGAGGCCGCACGCCTGCTCCTTTACAAAGCTGCAACCGAAGTGGATGCGAAAACACCGGATGCGCCGAAGTTTGCGGCTATGGCCAAGCGCTTGGCCACGGACACCGGTTTCAAGGTGGTAAACGACGCTCTGCAACTGCATGGCGGCTATGGATACCTGCGGGACTATCCGATCGAGCGGTTCTTGCGGGACGTTCGCGTGCACCAGATCCTGGAAGGCACCAATGAGGTCATGCGCTTGATCATCTCACGGCATCTCCTGAAAGACTGACCGTCTTCTCACGGCAAAAACACGACCACTTTTCCAGTTTCCTGAGGACATGCAGTGAGCGACATCCTGTTTGAAAAGCGCGGCAAGGCCGGATTTGTTACTCTCAACCGGCCGAAGGCGCTGAATGCGCTAACCCATCCGATGTGCTCTGCGCTGGCGGCTCAGCTGACCGCGTGGGCGGAGGATCCTGACGTTGCCCATGTGGTGATCACCGGGGCCGGAGAAAAAGCATTCTGCGCCGGCGGTGACATCCGCAGCATCTATGATGCGAAGATGGCCGGCGAGATGGAGGGCCTCGGAGAATTCTTCAAGGAAGAGTATCTCCTCAACGCGCAAATCAAGGCGTATCCCAAGCCCTACATCGCGCTCATCAATGGCATTGTCATGGGCGGTGGGGTTGGCGTATCTGCCCATGGCAGCCACCGCGTCGGAACGGAAAAGACGATGTTCGCCATGCCGGAAACTGGGATTGGGTTTTTCCCGGATGTAGGCGGCACGTATTTTCTTCCGCGCATGCCCAAGAAAACCGGTGTCTACTGCGCCTTGTCCGCTGGCCGCCTGAAGCAGGGCGATGCGCTGGCAACGGGTGTGCTGACCCATGCCATCAAGGAAACGGACTTGCCCATAATAGAAGCCGCGCTGTCGGAAAGCAGCGATGTGGATGCAGTGCTCAGCCGATATGCTGTTGAGGCTGAGCCAGGGCCCCTGATGGCCTCTGCTGATACGATTGAGCGCTGCTTTTCAGAAGACAGTGTGAATGCAATTTTGGCGAAACTGGACGAGAGCAGCGACGAATTCGCATTGAAGGCTGCTCAGGCGATCCGGCAAAAATCTCCGACCAGCGTGCTGATCGCCTTTGAGCAAATGCAGCGCGGCGGGGAGTTGAGTTTCAACGAATGCATGAAACTCGAATACCGTATTGTCTCCGAAATCCTGAAGGGCTCCGAGTTCTACGAAGGCGTGCGGGCGGTGCTTGTCGACAAGGACCAGGACCCGAAATGGTCCCCTCCAAGCCTTGATCAAGTGGACAAGGAAGACCTGGCAGCGTATTTCCGGGAACCGGCAGGCGGAGACTTGCCGCTCTAACGCACAAACGGACCGGCCATGATCACGAGCTTTCAGGACCTCTTCTATTCGCGCCCGCCCTGGAGCACCGTGCTGATCTGGTATCTGCGCGCGATGGCGCTGCTTCTGATGGGCGGAGGCGTGATCTATTGGGCCAGGATCATTGGCATTGTTGAATGGCGCGGCATGTGGTTCTGGGAAATGCCGATTGCCATCCAAGGTGCCGTTGTTTTCTTCGCGGTGCTGGACCTTGTGGCGGCGATCGGCCTTTGGCTGACCGTATCCTGGGGAACGGTCATGTGGATCTTCCGGTGCTTCTGCCAAATCGTCATGCACACGGCCTTTTCTGATCTTTATGGCCGCCGTCCTTATGAGATCGCCTTCTACCTTTTGACCATATTGATCTTTGCGGGGCTCACCTATCTGATGCGCCGCGAGAACCGAACGGCAACGGCATGATGCAGTAGGTTGTGCTGGCGTCAGCTGACTCAACTTTTGAAGGGCTTGGCCCGGAGCATCAACATGCCGGCCTATGAAACTGAAAATACGAAAATAATTGTCACGGGAGAAAACAATGGCAACCACGGTTGGCTTTATCGGTCTTGGGAACATGGGCGGCCCGATGGCCATCAATCTTGCAAAGGCAGGGCACCGGGTCTTGGGCTTTGACATGTCGAAGGCAGCTATCGACGCTCTTGTTGCCGAAGGCGGCGAGGCGGCATCCGATGTCGCTCAACTGGCCTCTGAGGCCGATGTCATTGTGTCCATGCTCCCGGCAGGCAAGCATGTCCGTCAGGTCTACATGGGCGAAGGCGGCATTCTGGATCATGCGAAAGCCGGAACGCTTCTGATCGATTCTTCCACGATTGACGTCGACAGCGCGCGGGCGGTAAGCGCTGCGGCGGCGGAAAAGTCCATGCCAATGGTCGATGCGCCGGTTTCCGGTGGTGTTGCCGGAGCAGCTGGTGGAACGCTGACATTCATGGTCGGCGGAGAAGACAGCGCCTTCGAAGCAGCCAAGCCATATCTCGATATCATGGGCAAGACGATCGTCCATGCAGGCGGCGCAGGAACCGGGCAGGCGGCCAAGATCTGCAACAACATGATCCTGGGCATTTCCATGATTGGCGTCTCCGAGGCTTTTGTTCTTGCAGAGCGCCTTGGCCTTGATGCGCAGAAGCTGTTCGACATTTCCTCAACCGCATCCGGTCAGTGCTGGTCGCTGACATCCTATTGTCCGGTGCCCGGACCGTTGCCCACATCTCCTGCCAACCGAGACTACCAGCCAGGCTTTGCCGCGGGCATGATGTTGAAAGATTTAAAATTGGCTCAGGAGGCCGCGCATTCCTCAGGCGCAGCGACACCCATGGGTGCAGAAGCCGCATCGCTCTATTCGCTCTTCTGCAACCAGGGCGGGGAATCCCTGGATTTCTCTGCTATTGTCAAATTTCTCAGGGGTTCATAGTAAATCAAAGATTAAATCGGCCTCTAAAACACCTTGTGGAAGTTAATATTTGATTCAGTGTGTCTCTTAAGCGGATTTTAGAATCGCTTCTGTAGATTGTGAATCAAGGCGGGAAAATATCCGTCGAATGACAGGTACAAAAAGAGGCGCAATCACATGATCACCGCAAGTAGGGCAGTCGATGCTGTGTCACAGGGTGAAGAGGAAGAAGTGGCCATCAAGCCGCTCTACCTCGAGGCTCTTACACTTGTAGAACGTTTGCACCGGCGTTTGCTGGACGTCATCAAGGACGAGTTCGACCGCATGGGCCGGTCGGATGTCAACAGCGTTCAGGCGTTGTTGCTGTTCAACATTGGCGATGCCGAGCTGACCGCTGGTGAACTGCGGACCCGCGGATACTATCTCGGTTCCAACGTGTCCTATAATCTGAAGAAACTGGTTGAAACCGGTTACATTCACCACCAGCGCTCGCGCATGGACCGCCGGTCTGTCCGGGTTAGCCTGACCGACAAGGGCCAGGAAGTGGCAAAGATCGTCAATGATCTTTATGAGCGCCATATTCTGTCCGTTGAGCAGGTTGGTGAAATCGGCCCGCAAGACTTTGTTACATTGAACAAGTCGCTGCGCCGTCTCGAGCGGTTCTGGACCGACCAAATTCTATATCGCCTCTGATCAATTCACGGCGTATCCAGATGACAAAGCACCGCCCAAGTGGCGGTGCTTTTGTTTTTCGGCACTTAATCGGCTGACAAATTCGTGATCGGCTTGCGGTCGGCCGAATCCGACATCTTGTGGACACAATGGAATGGCCATTGGGCTGTTAAATCGTGGCGGGTGAGCAGTCTTTTAATTTGTTAACCTTGCTGCAGTACCCATAATGGTCGTGAGCCGGTAATCTACCGGCGAGGTCAACGACCGTTGAACCGGATTGACGATGAATGCGCCGGATGGCGCCTTGTACACAGCACTGTGGGGTCGGCAATGACACTTTTTTCCGCTTCGGCTGGGACAAAGTCTTCTTTCAAGTTGAACGCCAAATTTTGGAAAAACGGGCTGATGCTGCTTGGTTTGGCCGCGCCAGTAGTGGTCACGGGAGCTGCGTCTGCGCAGCAGTCTTTCCGGACTGCGGGGCAGGACCTTGAATGGGCCGACAGCTTCGATATCGCAACGGACAACATCACCGAGGTGAAGTCATACGCCCCGACCTTGTCACCAACGACGGTTGACTACATCGGCGCTGCCATCACACGCTATCAGTCGATCGTGCAAATGGGCGGATGGGGCACGGTGGCCACTGGCGGCAAAGCGCTGCGCATCGGTATGAAAGACCCGCGCGTTGTGCAGTTGCGCCAACGCCTGATTATTTCTGGTGATTTGGAGCAGCAATCCGGGCTCTCCGACACATTCGATTCTTATGTTGATGCTGCCCTGCGCCGTTTCCAGCTTCGTCACGGCTTGATTCCGGACGGGGTGATGGGCGAAAGCACCGTTGAGGCGCTCAATATTCCGGCTTACGTGCGCTTGCGTCAGCTCGAAACCAATCTTGTCCGGGTCCGGTCCATGTCCGGTAATCTCGGCGATCGTTATGTGATGGTGAACATTCCGGCGGCTGAGATCGAAGCGGTGGAAGATGGCCGTGTCCGTTCGCGCCATACCGCCGTCGTCGGCAAGATCGATCGTCAAACGCCGATCCTGAACAGCAAGATCTATGAGCTGAACTTCAACCCTTATTGGACCGTGCCTGTTTCAATCATCCGCAAGGACCTGATCCCGAAGATGAAGGAAGACCCGGAATATCTGTCTCGCAACAAGATCCGGATCTTCAACTGGCGTGACAACCAGGAAGTGGCGTGGCAGCAGATTGACTGGAATACGGACGAAGCGACACAGTACCGCTTCACCCAGGATCCAGGACAAGAAAACTCACTTGGGTCCGTGCGGATCAACTTCCACAACAAACACCAGGTCTATCTTCACGATACGCCGTCCAAGACCTTGTTTGGTGAAGACTACCGGTTCCACTCATCCGGTTGCGTGCGCGTTCAAAACGTCCGCGAATTGGTAACCTGGCTGCTGCAATCCACGACACCGGATTGGGACCGCACCAAGGTCGATTCAGTCATTCGGACCGGTGAACGGGAAGATGTGAAGCTGAAGCGCTCGATTCCGCTTTACATGACTTATGTTACCGCATGGGCGAACTCAGACGGCGTGGTTCATTTCCGCGAAGACATATACAATCGTGATGACCTTAGCGGCACAGGCGAGCAAGCCCGCCTCTAGGAACATCCGCAAGTCATGAATGGTTCTGGAACGCCGGTCTTGATGAGGCCGGCGTTTCGTGTCTATTGAGGCAGAAGAGGGACCTTTTGAACCAGCAAAGGATTCAGGCCGGATGAATCGCGGTCCGAGGGCGGGCGAAATCTATATCGAGTTCAGGCCGATGGGAAAGCAGGTGCAGGTTACGGCGATAGATGCTGCGACTGGCATCGAAGTCTCGATGTTCGGCCCGTCTTCTGCTTTGCAAAGTGACTTACAAAAGCTCGCCGTCCGCAAGCTAAAACGCCGGGTCGAGCAGGTGCGTGCAGCAGAGCTTGCAAACAAGGACCGGGACCCGACACTGTATTGAAACGTGCGGTGGCGATACTTTTTGTGATTTGAAAACGAGATATCTGGACGGGCATTGGCCGCGATAATGTATGCCGCTAACCTACGGTTTCAGCGGTTTCCAGAAGACGGGCCTTAGCTGTAATCACCTTGTTCCGGCCCGCGCCTTTGGCTTCATAGAGCGCGTCATCTGCATCTTTGAACAACAGATCAATGGCGTCAGCGCCGGTCGCCTTGCATGCTGGATTGGGCCCCACCATGGTGGCTACCCCAAAACTCGCGGTCAAAGAGAAGCTCGTGCCACCTTCTTTGATAGTAATCTCAGAGAGGGTTTTGCGCAGACGGTCTGCCAAACCAGAGGCATTTTCAGAATTTGTCCGCGGCATCAGAAGACTGAATTCTTCGCCGCCCCACCGGCAAACGACGTCGCTTTGCCGGAGACTGTTTTCAAGAGTACGCGCGACAACCCGCAGCGCTTCGTCACCGGCGGCATGCCCATAGGTGTCGTTGATGGACTTGAAATGATCAATATCCAAGAGCGCAACACTCAGCGGTGCTTCTGTCCGGCTGCGCGCTTTAAGTTCGTGATTGCAGAGTTCCAGAAAATGGCCGCGGTTGAAAACCTGCGTGAGGCCGTCCGTAATCGCCTGCATGCGGAATTGCTCGGCGAGTTCCGCTCGGGCTTTGACTTCGCCTTCCAAGCGTTCCTTGACCGCGATCAGCTCCTCTTGCATCCGGTCGCAAAGGCGAACCATCCGCTTCTGGTCCTTGACTGCCCGTTTATAAGCCGTCGTGAGCGTTTTTATGAGGTCAGTCGTTTCCTCCAGGCCGTCAAGGATCGTGCTGGCATGTTCCAGCACGCGGTCTTCGCTGTCGAAGAGCGTGAAATCTGTTTCGGCCTTTTTGGAGGTCTCGGTCATGCGTCCTCGGTTTCCGGCTTCAAGTTGAATGTGGCATGTTCGAAGTCTTCCGCAAAGTCCTCGCCCATCTCCTCCATCATGTCGTCTTCTGGATCAAAGTACCAGTTGATGGTGATGGTCTTGCCGTCTTCGGCAGCCTCTTCCAGCATCTGAAAGAGGTTCATGATGGCCTTGGCGCTTGAAGAATTGAAATAGATGAACCGCATGTCGACCGTCAGCGCTTGTCCTTCAGAGGCAGCCACGTGTTCGGCAACGGCCTGGAACACCGGACCGAAGAAAGCGCTTGCATCTTCCGGGTAGCTTTCACCGGACATGGACAGCGTGCCGTTTGCAGCATCCAAATGGACTTCCGGAGAGCGGGAGGTTGCTTCGATCTTAAGAGACGTATCTGTCATTTTGTTCTCGTTCTCTCTTTAGATGAATGCTTTGAGCACGAAGAATTTGCGATTGCCTTCGATTTCATGGAAATCGAATTCCAGCGGTTGGGTGGCCCGCCGCGCGATCTCCAGAAGGCCGATTGACCCACCTTCGCTTTGCTCTTCCGGTTCTTCGCGCAATTTCGTTCGATAATGCTTGCGCAGAGTCACTTCGTCCATGCTGGCAATTTCTTCAAGACGGGTTCGCAATTGGTCGGCCTCGGAGCCGGGCACCGGGTTGCCGCAAATCACGAAGAACCGTTCATGTTCATGGCCGAAGGCAACGACGCCGCCGGAAAGACGGTCGGCCTTGGTTTCTGAGAGGAATTCCTGCTCATCAGAATACCGAATGATGTTTTGGACCTGCTCCACAAAGACAGAAAAGACCCGTTTGGCCACTTTGCTTTCGGCGTTCTTCAACTCCATTTGCTGCTTGACGGAATTGCCGAGCGACTCAAGAAGGTGCTCCGAAAGGTAACCCGAGTATGCAAACAGCATTTTCCGGTCGCTGAGTTCCTGTTTGAATGAATACATGTCGTTTGCGAGCACTTCGGCCTCCTACTCAGCTGCCTGCTTGTGCGCTGGATTGTTTGAACGTGGCGTCACCGCCAGAACCGTGTAGTCGTCCCGCGCGGGCTCTGAGCCGCGATAGTCTTCCAGGACAGATTTCAGCTTTGAAAGCTGCGTTTCGAGATCTGCGTAGGCATTGGCCTCCAGGACCTCGAACAAGCGTTTCCGGCCAAAGGCGCGTTTGCGTTCGCCGCCAATGTGATCGGTGGCTCCGTCCGTCGCCAGATAGAAGGTTTCGTCTTCTTCGACGTCTAAATGATGCACCTTGAAGCTTTCCGGGCGGCGGAGGCTGCGATAACCCAAACGGTGCCGATCGGCCGGGATCCGCTTGATGCCGTCCGAAGATTGAACGTAGAGCGGAATACCAGCCCCGATGAAGGTGAGGGTGTTTTCGGCGGGGTCATAGATTGCCAAGGCGGCTTCAAAGCCATCATCGGACGTTTGGTTATCGTTCCCCGCATCCGAAGGCCGATCTTGACCAAGACGTTGACGGACACCCCGATCGAGATCCAGCATTAATCGCTCAGGGTCTGCGAGTTCTCCAAGGTCCAGGAGTTTTTTCAGCTCAGAAGAGACAACCATGGTCAAAAGCGCGCCGGGAACACCGTGCCCGGTACAGTCGGCAACGAAAAACACCGTTTTGCCATCGACTTCCGAAGACCAAACAAAGTCGCCGCTGACGACCTGCAGAGGCTCCCACAGCATCGCGGCATCCTTGACCGATGTGCGCATGTCCGTGACATCGGCAAGCACACCTTGTTGGATCTTGCGCGCGTAGTGGATGCTTTCCAGAAGCTGCTCATTGGCCTCTTTCAGCTCGATCCCGCGCTTTTCCGAGATGCCCAACGTCTTATGAAGTTGCGCCATCGTTTCGCGGATCTTCCGTGCCATCGGTTGGAAGATGAAAACAATTTCCAAAAGGATCAGAAGCAGTGTCAGGGCCCACATTGCCGTGATGAAGCGATCCAACGCATGAAGAGACTCTTCGCCCTCATCCTGAAACACACGCACAAGTGTGTTCAGTTTTACCGGCAGTTCGAGGTTGGCCATCTGTACGATCGCGTCGATGTCTTCTTGCCGGGGCGGTTCTGATTGTGCAACAGAGACGGCCCGGTTGATAAAGTCCCGCAGCAAGGGATCAAGCGGATAATTGCCGCCAAAAAACGCGCCCTGGAGAGCCGGCGAGAGATCGCCTGTCGGAACTTCTTCGGCAGCGCCAACATGGCAGCTGATGCCCTCGCCAAGTGCCTTCTTGATCCGGTCGATATCCGTTGAAAGAAGTGCGGTATGCGCGCGCATCATTTGGTCAGCGCAACCGATCAACATGAAACTTGGGCTGGCTCCGTTGACACGCTCGAACCGGCTCATGTCCTGAGCGACCATCGCGATGCGCTGGCTGAGCATGCGCTGCCGGCCTGCCAAGTTCACTTCGGCACCGATGCGATGCTGGTCAGCAAGAAACCTTGTATCCGCAACCCAGATAGCAGTCACGGCGAAAGCAATGAGACCCAACCCGAGGCTATAGGCCATGGTGGGCAGGTTCTGCTTGTCTTTCAGCCAATCAAGTATCTTCATGTCCCCGGGCCCAATACAAGTTACTAAGTTGATCCCCTAGCTCGTATTAGTTTTCATATTCGTTTGGAAACAATTAAAGGACGTGGACCGGGCCTGGATAAAGTTGGAGAAAATTTATTCTACTAGTTAAATACATCAAGGGAGTCGATAAACTAAGAGTTTCCCTTAGGAGAAGTGCAGGCTGCGTTGGAAACCGAACCATGCCGGTTTCAAGAAGCCCTGCGTCGCTGTTGCTCTTGGTTCCACCCCAAGGCTGTGTTACTCCCACGCCACACAGCGGTGAGAGGACCAAGGATCTGTAAAGAATCCGGCCTGCGAAACTGCGCTACGACACAGACACAACACAACACAATAAGGATGGTGCTATGTCTTTGATGGAATCTTCCGATCAATCCGTTCAGTCGGATTTTTTCACCCGCGGTCTTGCTGAAGCAGATCCGGAACTCTTCGGCACCATCGAAAAGGAACTCGGCCGCCAGCAGCATGAGATCGAGCTGATCGCGTCTGAGAACATCGTGTCACGTGCCGTTCTTGAAGCACAGGGCTCTGTGCTCACCAACAAATACGCCGAAGGTTACCCGGGCCGGCGCTATTATGGCGGTTGTGAATTCGTAGACATGGCGGAAAATTTGGCCATCGATCGCGCAAAGAAGCTCTTTGGCTGTGGCTTTGCCAACGTTCAGCCGAACTCCGGGAGCCAGGCGAATCAGGCGGTCTTCCTTGCGCTGATCAAGCCGGGCGACACCATCCTCGGCATGAGCCTGGATGCGGGTGGTCACCTGACCCACGGGGCCAAGCCGAACCTCTCCGGCAAGTGGTTCAACGCTGTTCAGTACGGCCTGAACGTTGAAACAGGTCTGATCGACTATGATGCAATGGCTGCTTTAGCACGCGAAACCAAGCCGGCCTTGATCATTGCTGGCGGCTCTGCGTACTCGCGTCAGATCGATTTTGCCAAGTTCCGCGAAGTCGCGGATGAGGTCGGCGCGTATCTGATGGTCGACATGGCGCACTTTTCTGGTCTGGTTGCGGCTGGCGAGCATCCGAGCCCGTTCCCATATGCCGATGTTGCCACCACCACGACCCACAAGACCCTGCGCGGTCCGCGTGGCGGCATGGTGCTGACCGACAAGGAAGAGATTTCCAAGAAGATCAACTCCGCAGTATTCCCGGGTCTCCAGGGCGGTCCACTGATGCACGTAATCGCTGCGAAGGCAGTGGCGTTTGGCGAAGCCCTGACGGACGACTTCAAGAGCTACATCCGCGCAGTTCGTGAAAACGCTCAGGTTCTGGCTGAAACTTTGCGCGAAGGCGGCATGGACATCGTCTCCGATGGCACCGACACGCACCTGATGCTGGTGGACCTGCGTCCTAAAATGCTGACGGGCCGTGACGCAGAGAAGTCTCTCGGTCTGGCAAACATCACCTGTAACAAGAACGGCGTCCCGAACGACCCGCAAAAGCCGATGATCACTTCTGGTGTCCGCCTCGGCACGCCTGCGGCGACCACACGGGGCTTCGGTGTCGCAGAATTCCGCGAAGTTGGCCTGTTGATCACGGAAGTGTTGGACGGTTTGAAGGCCGCAAACAGTGAAGATGGCAACGCGGCAGTTGAAGCCGCAGTCAAAGCCAAGGTAGAAGCACTGACAGCACGGTTCCCGATTTACGGGTAAAGACCGGCTCGTTCAGGAGCTTTGACATATGAAATGTCCGTTTTGCGGCGGCGAGGAAACCCAGGTAAAGGATTCCCGCCCCACCGAGGACAACACAGCCATTCGCCGCCGCAGGATCTGCAACACCTGCGGCGGCAGATACACCACATTTGAACGTGTACAGTTGCGTGAGTTGATGGTGCTGAAGCGGTCTGGCCGCCGGGTGCCGTTCGATCGCGAAAAGCTGATGCGGTCCGTTCAGATCGCAGTGCGCAAGCGCCCGGTCGACCCGGAGCGGATTGAGCGCATGGTGAGCGGCATCGTACGCCAGCTGGAAAGCTCCGGCGAAAGCGAGATCACTGCCGAGACCATCGGCAACCACGTCATGGAAGGGCTCAAGGGCGTTGATGACGTGGCCTATGTCCGGTTCGCATCCGTTTATAAGAATTTCCGTGAGGCCAAGGATTTCGAAGCTCTCCTCGATGAGCTGAGCGATCCAGTGACACCGGTCTCCGACAAAGACTGATTTCCGGCGCGCTTATGTCTTCAATTACAGAAACCGACAACCGGTTCATGGCGGCCGCTGAACGGCTGGCCCGGCGGGGGCTTGGCCGCGTTTGGCCAAATCCGTCTGTCGCCGCCATGATCGTCCATGAAAACTCCGACGGCGTCCCTGTGCTTGTGGGACGCGGCGTCACGTCCCGGCCCGGAATGGCGCACGCGGAAGTCAACGCCCTCAACCAGGCCGGTGAATTGGCCAAAGGCGCAACGTGCTACGTTACCCTGGAGCCCTGTTCGCATTACGGACGCACGCCTCCGTGTTCGCTCGCGCTTATCGAAGCCGGTGTGTCGCGGGTCGTTGTCGGAATGCTGGACCCGAACCCGCGTGTCTCTGGACGGGGTGTCGGCATGCTTCAGGATGCTGGCATTGAGGTTGTCACAGGCGTGCGGGAGCGAGCCCTCACAGATCTCTACCGAGGTTTTACTTACCGGCAGCGCCGGCATCGGCCATCCGTTTTCCTAAAGCTCGCAGTGTCAAAAGACGGCTTCATTGGCCGGGAAGGGGAAGGCCAGATCAAGATATCCGGGCCGATCTCCATGCGTATGGTCCATGGGTTTCGGGCAGCATCAGACGCCATCCTGGTTGGCATCGGCACCGCGCTGGCCGATGATCCCCAACTGACCTGCCGTTTGCCCGGGCTGTATGCCCGCTCGCCGGTTCGGGTGGTGGTCGACCGGCAAGCCCGGCTTCCGCTCAATTCCAAACTTGTCCGGACCTGTGTGGACGTCCCCGTTTGGCTGATATGCGGAAACGGGGCAAATGCCGATCAGGTCAATGCGCTGGCTGCAGCCGGTGTCAATATCATCCGCGTACCGGCCACACCTTCCGGCATCGACCCGGATGTGATCTTGAGCGCTCTTGCAACGCGCGGTGTGACCCGGGTGATGGTGGAGGGCGGCGCACGGCTTGCCTCCTCTTTCCTGGACGCCGGGCTGGTGGACGATCTTTGTGTTGTCACCGGAGACATCGAGATTGGCGAGGGCGGCATACCTGCCTTGCATGACCTTGATCTTGCAAATGTCCTGACCGACCCCCAATTTGCCTCAATCGGAGCCCGGTACCTTGGGGCCGACCGATATACTTACCTCAGAAAGAGTGGAGCCTGACATGTTCACCGGTATTGTGACCGACCTCGGCGAGATTCAGTCCGCGTTGGACATTCCGGCAGGCAAGCGAACCCGCATCAAGACCGTGTACGACACGGACAGCTTCGATATCGGGGCGTCCATTTCCTGTGACGGCGTCTGTCACACGGTGACAGCCAAGGAGAACAGTTCAGGCGGTAACTGGTTCGAAGTTGAATCTGCCGCCGAAACCCTGGCGTTGACGAATGTCTCCGATTGGAAAGAGGGGCAAAAGCTTAATCTGGAGCGCTCGCTGACCATGGGGGCAGAGCTCGGCGGTCACCTCGTTCTCGGCCACGTTGATGGTGTTGCCGAAATCACCAAGCGCGAAGATCATCCCGACAGCGTCTATTTCCAGTTTCGTGCACCGGAGGATGTCGCCAAATTCATCGCCAAAAAAGGATCCGTGGCACTCAACGGCACATCGCTGACCGTCAATGAGGTCGACGGGCTTTTGTTTTCCGTCTTCCTGATCCCGCACACGCTGGAAGTGACCAACTGGTCAGAGAGCAAGGCCGGGGACCTCGTTAATCTGGAAGTGGATATGATGGCGCGCTATGCGGCACGTCTTGCGGAATTCACCAAGACCGGGTAGGGGACGGTCCCAACACTTTCAAGCAGATCTGAAGCCTGGACCCGAGCACATCGGATCGGCGGAACCAGATGGCAGCTATGCCGTCCGGTCTTAACGGTCTTGCAGGAATGACACTGGACAAACCGGGGCAGACGTGGTTCCTGTCGCGGCCTTACAAAGGATCAAGCTATGAGCGCTGCACCGAAACTCTTGATCATTGAAGCCCGCTTCTATGACGACCTCGCCGATTCCCTCGCCGAAGGCGCTATCGCAACGCTAGAAGCGGCGGGTGCGACTTATGAGCGTGTGGCCGTCCCTGGTGTTCTGGAGATTCCTGCAGCATTGTCGATGGCCATGACGGCCATGGAGAACGAGGGCGCACTCTACGATGGTTTTGTTCTTCTGGGTGTCGTGATCCGCGGAGAGACCACGCATTACGACATCGTGGCAAATGAATCCAACCGCGTGATCATGGACTTGATCGTCGATGCGGATCTTGCTGTCGGAAATGGTATTCTGACAGTCGAAAACAACGAACAAGCGTGGGCCCGCGCAAAAGTTGGCGACAAGAACAAGGGCGGAGGCGCGGCTCAGGCAGCTCTTGACATGATCGCCCTGCGCGAGCGCTTCGGAGTATAAGAAAAATGACCGGAAAGGCCGACCCGGACAAACCGGCACGACAAAAAAACGACAACGCAACCCGCCCCGCCAACAAGCGTGGCGTTGCCCGTCTGGCTGCCGTTCAGGCTCTGTATCAAATGGATATTGGCGGCGCACCGCTGACCAATGTTGTGAGCGAATACACGGCGTTTCGTTTGGGCAAGGAAATCGATGGCGAACAGTATCGCGACGCCGACGAGCAATGGTTCAAGCACATCCTGGCGGGCGTTGTTGCGGACCAGAAGTTCCTGGATCCCTACATCCATACTGCCTTGAAGGAAGACTGGCCGCTCAAGCGTATCGACAGCCTGCTTCGGGCCATCTTGCGCGCTGGCGGCTATGAGCTTCTGAGGCGCCGGGATGTGCCGGCCAAGGTGATCATCTCCGAATATATCGATGTCGCAAAAGCGTTCTTCGAGGATGATGAACCGGGACTGGTCAACGGTGTATTGGACCGGTTGGCCCACGAGCTGCGCAGCCCGGAGTTCCACGTCAAGGACGCGGACGGACAGGCCTGAACATGGCGGCCGACCGGCCCGGAGAGTTTGAGCTGATCAAGCGGTTTTTTGCGCCCTTGGCAAAAGACCCCGGCAGTCTTGGTTTGACGGACGATGCTGCGGTTCTCAAGCCCCGGCCGGGTTTCGATCTCGTTCTGACAAAAGACGTTCTGGCGGCTGATGTTCACTTCTTTGCCGAAGACGCCCCGGAGGCCATTGCAGCCAAGTCTTTGCGAGTCAATCTTTCCGATCTGGCAGCAAAGGGAGCCACGCCGCGCGGTTATCTTCTCGGCATAGCGCTGCCCAAAGGCTGGACGGCGGATTGGCTCGAGCGCTTCTGCAGGGGACTGGCTGCCGATCAGGCCGCTTACGATATTCAACTCCTTGGTGGTGATACCATACGATCTTCCAATGGCTTGCAGGCATCTATTACCGCGATAGGTGAAGTACCAAGCGGGAAAGCCGTCCGCCGGTGCGGTGCCAAACCCGGTGATATTGTCTTCACAACAGGCACGATCGGGGATGCCGCAGCAGGCCTTAAAGCGCGGCTCGACAGAGGTTTTGCCTCTGCAGCCGGGCTTCACGCCGACCATGAAGCGCATCTTCTAGATCGTTATTTGCTGCCGCGGCCGCGCACCCGTTTGGCACCCTTGGTCGTGAAGTACGCCAATGCGTCAATGGACATTTCTGACGGTCTCTTGTCGGACGCCGGCCATATGGCTTCTGCAAGCTCTTCGGCGATCCAGATCAATCTGGAAACTGTGCCGTTGTCACCTGCGCTGACACATCTGAAGAGCGCGGCTCCGGACGTCTTTTTCGCGTGTCTAAATGGCGGCGACGACTACGAAATTCTGGTGTCGGTTCCTGAGGCCGTTTCGCAGGCCTTTTCGGCGGAAGCTTCCGAACTCGGGTGCCCAGTGACTGCCGTCGGCAAGGTCGTGGAGGGCGAGGGGACGGTAAACCTGCTCGACTACGGTGCTCCCGTATCTGCTGATCTTCAGAACGGTTTCAGGCACTTCTAAGAGGGCCTGCTTCAACTTGATCGAAAAAGGAGCCGCGGTGCTTTGCGAGCTCCCGCAAGCGTGATAGGCAAGGTGTCTTTCCCGCGCCAAAGGCGAATACGCCCTGAGGCCTTGTCCCGTTTGAGATCCTGATTAATGACTGCTGTTGCGCAAGACGCCTTTGTCGACGACCGTTTGGCCAAAAGAAATGCTGTTCTTCTTGCTCTGGCCCAGGCGCTTGGAGGGGCATCCGCTTCCATCGTTATCACGACGGGGTCGTTGGTCGGGTACATGATGCTCGACGAAGACAAGGCGCTGGCGACTGTACCTGTATCCGCAATGGTTCTCGGAACCGCGTTTGGCACGATTCCTGCCGGGATCATCATGCGGCGTTTCGGCCGCCGGGCCGGATTCATGGGTTCTGCGTTGGTGGGTGTTGCCTCTGGTCTGCTTGCCGCCTACGCTGTGCTGCTGAACCACTTTCTGCTCTTTTCCTTTGCGTGCGGTTTGGGTGGTTTCGCAGGAGCCTTTGTCCAGCAATACAGATTTGCCGCCGCCGATACGGCGAGCGATGCATTCAAGCCCAAGGCGATCTCGTGGGTCTTGGCCGGTGGGGTGCTTGCCGGTGTTGTCGGACCACAAACCGTCATTGCCACCAAGGACATGTTTGCGCCTATCCTCTTTGCCGGAACCTATGTTGCACAGGCTGGCCTCGCCTTGATCGCCATGTTTTTGCTGGCCTTTATCAAGATCCCGAAGCCGCCGCGTCAAAGCCACAAGCAGGCTGGTGGACGGCCACTTGGGCAAATCATGAAACAACCGCGCTTCATCGTGGCGGCTGCGTGTGGCATTTGCTCCTACGCTTTGATGAGCCTTGTGATGACCGCAACACCGCTTGCCATGATCGGCTGCGGACTGAGCGAAACGGACGCTGCGCTTGGAATCCAGTGGCATGTTCTGGCCATGTTCGGCCCAAGCTTCTTTACCGGCAGCTTGATTGCGAGGTTTGGCAAGGAGCGCATCGTCTCGATCGGTCTGGCGCTTCTGGCCGGCTGTGCCGTTGTCGCCCTCATGGGGCTGGAGCTTGCCCATTTCTGGACGGCTTTGATCCTCCTTGGCCTTGGCTGGAATTTTGGCTTTATCGGTGCAACGGCCATGCTGACCGATACGTATCGTCCGGAAGAGCGCAACCTCGTTCAGGCCGTCAATGATTTCCTCGTCTTTGGATTCGTTGCGGCAGCGTCCTTCTCGTCCGGCGCGCTCCTCAACGCGTTCGGCTGGGCGACGGTTAACATCCTTGTGTTCCCGTTCGTTGTGTTGTGCATCGGTTTGTTGGTCTGGCTCGCATTGGCAGAAAGAAAAGCCGTTACAACCGCTTAAAGTCTCTGCGCAAATTCACTTCGCCGTTGCAGCATAATTGCTGCGCTGCGCAAGTTAATGACGCAACGGCATATAGAAATAATACAATCGAAGTGCTTGACGCCCCGCGCTGCTTTGCTGCTATCGTGCAGTTGCTTCACGCTGGGGAATTCAGGTGTGAGGCGATTTGGCGGGTAAAACTACAACAACACCGCCCGCCACAGCCTTGGGAGGAAGCATGATCGAGCTTGTCGTCATCATTATTTGTGGCCTCTTGTCCATCGCGTACGGCGCATGGGCAATTCAGTCCGTTATGGCAGCGGACGCGGGGAACGCCCGCATGCAGGAGATTGCTGGAGCGATCCAGGAGGGGGCCAGCGCATATCTCAACCGTCAATACACAACGATTGCCATTGTCGGTGCTGTTGTTTTTGTTCTTGCATGGATCCTGCTTTCCGGACCTGCTGCAATCGGTTTCCTCATCGGGGCCGTGTTATCCGGGGCCGCCGGATACATCGGTATGATGGTGTCTGTCCGGGCCAATGTGCGCACCGCCCAGGCCGCAAGCCAAAGCCTGGGTGCGGGACTGGAAGTTGCTTTCAAGGCCGGTGCTGTCACCGGCCTTTTGGTTGCCGGCCTCGCACTTTTGGGCGTCGCTGTCTACTACATGATCCTCACCGGTCCAATCGGCTACGCCGCCAGTGACCGTGTGGTGATCGATGCGCTGGTGGCGCTCGGTTTCGGCGCATCTCTGATTTCCATCTTCGCCCGTCTTGGCGGCGGCATCTTCACCAAGGGTGCGGATGTCGGCGGTGACCTCGTCGGCAAGGTGGAAGCTGGTATTCCGGAGGATGATCCGCGCAACCCGGCAACCATTGCGGACAACGTCGGCGACAACGTGGGCGATTGTGCCGGTATGGCGGCCGACTTGTTCGAAACCTATGCTGTGACCGTGGTTGCAACGATGGTTCTGGCGTCGATCTTCTTCACCGGTGCCCAGGCAACCGAGTTGATGTTGTTGCCGCTCCTGATCGGAGCCAGCTGCGTGGTCACGTCCATCATGGGAACGTTCTTCGTCAAACTCGGCGAAAACAACTCCATCATGGGCGCACTCTACAAAGGCTTTATCGCCACCGCCGTCCTGTCTGCGGTTGCCCTGGCCATCATCGTCTTCGGCTGGCTGGGCGCAGGGACCGAGTATACGACCTCCGGCGGCGCAAGCTTCACCGGGTTCGATCTCTTCATCTGCGGCGTGATCGGTTTGATCGTGACCGGCCTCATCATCTGGGTGACGGAGTACTACACCGGTACAGACTACCGGCCGGTGAAGTCCATCGCGCAGGCCTCTGTAACCGGACACGGAACCAACGTGATCCAGGGTCTTGCGGTCTCCCTCGAGGCAACAGCGCTTCCGGCAATCATCATCATCGTTGGCATTCTGTCGACGTATGCCTTTGCCGGGCTCTTCGGCATCGCAATCGCGGTGACGACGATGCTTGCGCTTGCGGGGATGGTCGTCGCGCTCGATGCATTCGGCCCGGTGACCGACAATGCCGGCGGTATTGCTGAAATGGCGGATCTACCGGCAGAAGTCCGGACCACAACAGATGCGCTCGATGCGGTTGGTAACACCACGAAAGCAGTGACCAAGGGCTATGCGATCGGTTCTGCCGGTCTTGGTGCCCTGGTGCTGTTTGCTGCCTACACGGAGGATCTGAAGTTCTTCAGCGCCAATGCGCAGGAAGGTTCGATCTTCTACGGCATCTCCGTGGACACCCTGTTCTCCCTGTCGAACCCGTATGTCGTTGCCGGTCTGTTGTTTGGCGGATTGCTGCCGTATCTGTTCGGCGGCATTTCGATGACTGCTGTGGGCCGGGCGGCAGGGGCCGTGGTGGAGGAAGTCCGCCGCCAGTTCAAGGAAAAGCCGGGCATCATGGAAGGCACGGAACGGCCGGACTATGGCCGGGCGGTTGACATGCTGACAAAGGCGGCGATCAAGGAAATGATCATCCCGTCGCTGCTGCCGGTTCTCTCGCCAATTGTCGTGTTCTTTGTGGTGCGTGCGGTTGCAACACCTGCGGATGCTTTTGCTGCACTCGGCGCAATGCTGCTTGGTGTGATCGTCACCGGTCTCTTCGTGGCGATTTCCATGACCGCCGGCGGCGGGGCATGGGACAACGCCAAGAAGTCCTTTGAGGACGGTTTCACCGATAAAGACGGTGTGACGCACCAGAAGGGCGGCGAAGCGCACAAGGCGTCTGTCACCGGTGATACCGTAGGGGACCCCTACAAGGATACTGCAGGTCCCGCGGTGAACCCGATGATCAAGATCACCAACATCGTGGCGCTCTTGCTGCTCGCGGTACTGGCGCACTGATCGGCGTCGAAGCCAAGAAAACAGAAAAGCCCCGGTCGAAAGACCGGGACTTTTTTCTTTGTCCAAAAAGTGTGCGGCTTATAGACCCAGGCCCGGGTTCGCCGCGCCCTTGAGGATCTGGCTGAGGAAGCCGTAGTCTGCGCCGCCGGTGCGGGTTGTCCGGGTCACAATGTCGACGATCTTGCCGTCTTCAAGGGTGTAGTTGCCCATGTCCTTCACAAAGCCATCTTCATCGAAGTAAACGGCAACAACCCGCTGTTCGACGATGTCGGGTGCCAGGAAGGCTGTCGTCGCGGTTTTTTGCGAGATGTAGTAGTACGCATCGCCGTCAAGACTTGACCTGGTCGACGGCGAACCCAAAACAAGTTCTACCTGTTCGCGGCTTGAGCCGACTTGAACCTGGCTCATCATGTTGGACGTGATGACATGGCCGTGCGTGTAGGTAGATGTAAAACAGCCACCAAGGGGCAGAGTTGCCATCAAGGGGAGTAACAGGGCGCAAGCCTTGAAGTTCATCTATGAAGTCCCGTAATGCCAGATCAGTCCGGCTGTATGTCAATTTCGTTGCTTGGCAAAGTCACTATCGTGGGATAGGGCACAAGGCAACACCTGAATTCTAAGGAGACCGCCATGATCCTCGGCTTGTTCCGCCGCAGATCTCGTGACGCCGAACACAAAACCTACTGTGAAATCGTGGCTCAAGCACGGCAGCCCGTTTTTTACACGGATTTTCTTGTCCCCGACACAATAGATGGGCGTTTCGACCTCATCGTATTGCACGCTGTCCTTTATTTTAAGCGCATGCAGGGTGAAGGCAAGAAGGTCGCCGAGTTCACGCAGGATGTCTTTGATCTCTTCTTTCAGGACATGGATGCGTCCTTGCGCGAAATGGGCGTAAGCGATACACGCGTTCCCAAGAAAGTCCGGAAGATGGGCGAGGCGTTTTTTGGCCGCGCGGACGCTTATATGGCAGCCGTTGAATCCGGAAACGCTGAGGATCTCGCGCAGGCCCTTGGCCGTAACATCTACACGGACAAAGAAGAGCCGATTGCTCAGGAACGTCTTGCTCGCTATGTCATCGCTGCCGCTGCGGAGCTGACGGGGCAAGATACGCAGGACCTTTTGAACGGTAACATCAGCTGGCCGGATCCTGCACCCTTCCTGTCTGAAAAGTGAACAAAAAGACGAGCCTCAAAAGATATGGCCAATGAAACCTTTCCTTACAGCCATAAGGTGAACGCGGCGCGGGTCGTGGACAAGGATGAGAAAATAACGGTGACGGCAAACGAGGGGGACCGGGCTGCGATTGCGACAGCCTATGACCTCGATGGCGTCAAAAGCCTTGTCGCAGATCTTGTTCTAAAGCCGTACCGGAAAGCCGGACTGCGGGTTGCAGGACACATCACGGCTGAACTGGAGCAGACCTGCGTTGTTTCTTTGGAGCCGTTCATACAGGAACTGAAACTCGACATTGACCGGACGTTTGAGCCGCATTCCAGCCGGCCTCGGAAAATTCGCGATCTCAATGAGGACGGTGAAATCGAGATCGATCTTGAATCGCTGGATCCGCCCGATGTCATAACGGACGGCGTGCTGGACCTTGGCAACGTCATATGTGAAGAGCTTGCGCTTGCGCTTGATCCGTTTCCGCGTAGACCCGGTGTTGAGTTTGAGGGTGGCGGCGAGGAAGACGCTGATCCTTCAGAGTCAATTGAGGAAACCGGCAAACCCTCTCCATTTGCTGCACTCAGTGCATTGAAAGAACCGCCCCAGAAGTAAAGCCGAACGGGATGTGCCTGCGATTACCGACGCGTAAGCGGGAGCTTTTTCGTGCAAGCTGCCATGCATTGGCAGGAAAACGGTTGTCACCTCAGCCAAAACCTTTATGTTCGCGCCCGGTTCAAGACCCCTTAGGGACCGGTTCAACATCTGTGACAGCGAGGCAATCTCCGCCTTGCCGGTAAACGTTTAAAGACTTTCTAAATGGCGAAAACGATTCCGATTTCACTTGATGTCATGGGAGGCGACCACGGAGCCGAGGTCGTAATCCCGGGCGCTGAAATTGCGCTTGTCCGGCATCCAGATATCCGGTTCCTGCTGTATGGCAATGAAAACGTCGTCCGTCCACTTCTCGACAAGTACCCGCGCGTGCGCGATGCCTCCGTTTTTCATCACTGCGAAGTCTCCATCGCCATGGACACCAAGCCCAGTCAGGCGCTGCGCCAGGGGCGGTGGAAGTCCAGCATGTGGAAGTCCATCGAGGCCGTGAAAACCGGCGATGCCGCCGTATCCGTTTCCGCTGGCAACACCGGCGCGTTGATGGCCATGTCCAAATTCTGCTTGCGTACAATGGCCAACATCGAGCGCCCGGCGATTGCAGCCATTTGGCCAACCTTGCGGGGCGAATCCGTCGTGCTCGACGTCGGCGCGACCATCGGTGCAGATGCTCAGCAGTTGATTGATTTTGCCATCTTGGGTGGAGCCATGGCGCGAGCGTTGTTCGGCATTCAAAAACCCACTGTTGGCCTCCTCAACATCGGCGTTGAAGAGGTCAAGGGACTGGAAGAGGTGCGCACGGCGGGACGCCTGCTGCGCGAAACGCCGCTACGCTCCTTGCAATACTCCGGCTTTGTCGAAGGCAATGACCTGGGCGCCGGCACGGTCGACGTGGTTGTCACCGAAGGTTTTGCCGGCAATATCGCGCTGAAGACAGCAGAAGGAACAGCCAAACAAATCGGCAGTTACCTGCGCTCTTCCATGAACCGCACTTTCATGTCGAAACTCGGCTACCTATTTGCCAAGGGCGCTTTTGACCTGCTGCGCGAGAAAATGGACCCGCGCAAGGTCAACGGCGGGGTGTTCCTTGGCCTCAACGGCATTGTCATCAAGAGCCACGGCGGAACGGATGCGGAAGGGTTCGCATCGGCCATCGATCTGGCTTACGACATGGTGAAAAACGAACTGACGCACAAGATCGCGCAAGATCTTGTGCATTACCATCGCGGGCGCTTCGCTGAAGCGGCGCCGACATCGGAAGGTGATTTGTGAGCGTTATCCGTTCAATCGTTACTGGTACCGGAAGTTATTTGCCGGAAAAAATCCTGACCAACAGCGATCTGGCCAAGATGGTCGACACTTCGGACGATTGGATCGTTCAGCGCACCGGCATTCAGCAGCGCCATGTTGCTGCTGAAGGGCAGGTGACTTCGGATCTCGCAGTAGAAGCTGCTTTGCGCGCCCTGGACAGCGCTGGCCGGAAAGCCGACGACATCGATACGATCATCCTGGCCACTGCTACGCCTGACAACACGTTTCCGGCGACCTCCGTTTCCGTGCAAGCTCGGCTCGGCATCAACCATGGCTTCGCATTCGACGTCCACGCGGTTTGCTCCGGCTTCGTCTATGCGCTCACGACGGCGGACGCCTATATCCGCGCGGGAATGTCCAAACGCTGCCTCGTGATTGGCGCAGAGACCTTTTCCAGAATTCTGGATTGGAACGACCGGACCACGTGCGTCTTGTTCGGTGACGGCGCTGGGGCTGTGGTTGTCGAAGCGTCAGATGGCGAAGGCAATACGGCCGACAGGGGTGTTCTCACGTCGCATTTGCGCTCGGATGGCCGTCATAAGGACAAGCTCTTTGTTGATGGCGGGCCGTCTTCGACCCAGACGGTTGGCTATCTGCGTATGGAAGGCAAGGAAGTCTTCAAACATGCGGTCGGTATGATCACGGATGTGATTGAAGATGCATACTCCGCCACTGGCCTGACGTCCGAGGATCTGACCTGGTTTATTCCACACCAGGCCAACAAACGCATCATCGACGCCAGTGCAAAGAAGTTGAAGATTGCGCCGGAGAAGGTCGTGACCACCGTTCAGATGCACGGAAACACGTCCGCAGCCTCCATTCCGCTGGCGCTGGATCTGGCCGTTCGGGACGGACGTGTCAAAAAAGACGATCTCATCATGCTTGAGGCGATGGGCGGTGGATTTACATGGGGCTCTGTGCTTTTGCGCTGGTAAGTACTTCTGACAGTGCAGGCAACAAATCGCAGCCCTATTAAGAGTTCCTGTTGACCGGGTCCCCTTGAGGCAATACCGTGAGAGCCTGCAGCAGAGTTTCTGTGTAAAATCAGCCAGATCAATGGCGTCCTGAGGAGGGGTTATGGGCAACCGGACTATTACCCGAGCGGATCTGTGTGAAGCCGTTTATCAGAAGGTGGGTCTTTCGCGGACCGAATCTTCGGAATTGGTGGAGCGAGTTCTTTCCGAAATTTCCGACTGTCTCGTGACGGGAGAATCGGTAAAATTGTCTAGCTTCGGGTCGTTCGTCGTCCGTTCCAAAGGGGAGCGCATCGGCCGCAACCCGAAGACCGGTGAGGAAGTTCCGATTTCCCCGCGCCGTGTGATGGTCTTCAAGCCATCGAATGTCTTGAAACAACGGATTAACGACGCCCTGACCGGCAGCTAACGGGTTGCATGAGCTCACAGGACAAAAGCCCAGACGCTTTTCGCACCATCAGCGAAGTCGCTGAGGATCTGGATTTGCCGCAACATGTGCTGCGTTTCTGGGAAACCCGCTTTTCGCAAATCAAACCGCTGAAACGGGGCGGCGGCCGACGCTATTACCGGCCGGATGACGTTGAGCTCCTCAAGGGAATCCGCCATCTTCTGTATGGTGAGGGTTACACCATCAAGGGTGTACAGCGGATTTTGAAAGAGCAGGGTCCGAAGTTCGTCATGCAAATCTGGCGCGAGGATGCCGATCCACTCATCGTCAACCAGCAGATCACGTCTTCAGCACCAGCTCCTTTAAAAGAAGAAACAACACCCGGCCAAACGGCCACTGGGGCAATGCCCTCAAGTTCGGTGCCGCACGATGTCATCGACGATGAAGCCGACAAACCTGCTGACGGGCAGGGTAGCAGCGGGTTTGGTATTTTGAGTCGCCTGCGGGGTGAAAAGCCGGAGAGCGCGGCAGCTGGTCCTGCGAAAGCGATTTCGAAAGAAGATATCCGCCGCCTGCAGTCCACCTTGTTCGAGTTGCTGGAGTGCAAGCGCACTCTGGACCGGGCGCGCTAACAGTCCCGCTATTTCCGCTTTAAAAACCGCCCAAGAAATCCGCCGCCCTTTGAGGGTTGATCGCTGGCGTTTGCCTGTTGTGCAGCAATCGCGATCTGACGGAGCTCATCCATGGACGAGCGTTTTTTCGGCCCAGCTTCTGATGCCCCACCAGCCGTCTCATCGCCGACCACGCGTGGACGTCGAGGCTGTGTACCTGGCTGGGAAGCTTCCGGCGAAGATGCGGCTGGCGGCCGGCGAATTGGCTTTACGCGATTTGCCGACGTGGCAGCCGAAGTCTCGCCAGTTTTCTGGCGGTTAAGTTGCTGTAGAATGGCCGCGTCAATCGGATCGTCGGGATCAAGAACAACCTCTTCTGCCCCGTCAATGCGTTCGCCTGTCAGGGCACCTTCGGTATCGTATTCTTTGTAGATCGTGGGAACAGGGTCTCGCTCGACACCAAGGGCCGGATTATGGACCACTTTCAGTTCAAGGCGCGGCGCGCCGCCGTCTTGCGGAGGGTGGTGAAACACCTGAATTTTTTCGTTTTCGTCTGAACCAAAAACATCTCCACTTGGAAACACCTTCCCGCGTTTGAGTGTGAAGCCAATGAACGAATAAAGCCGTTCAATGAGGTAACCGGTTGGCAGTTTGGAAGGCGTGAATTCCACCGAATAACCGATGATAGACGGGGCTCCCGAGCCGATCACGCCAATGAGCTGTTCACCGGTGAGCGGAGACGTTTCACCGTAAAGGTGGGGGTGAACATAAAGAAGAAGTGGTGTGTCTTCATCCGCCACCAGTTTGAAAGTGTCTGGTGTCATCAGGAACAAACTGGGCATCCAGAAAATGGCAGTTGGAGAAGACGCATTTGCGATGCTGTCCGTGACAGACTTCACAATCGCCATCGCCATTTGGCTCTCGCTGCTGTCAGTGAAGGTTGCAACGCTTTCACCGATCTCTTGCAAAGCCCCTTCAGGAAAAGCACCGACTGGGATAAGCCCCTTGTAGACGGAGATTTGTGTATAGGCTGTCGTCGCCTCAATAACGTCAGCAGCTTCCGGAAAACTTGACTTCACGGAGAAGCTGTTGAGCGCTGTTTCAAGCTGAGCGCTCGCTTCAAACGGCACTGTTTGCGTCACAAAAATGCGGTAGTTGCCGCAGAGAACCCGGATATCCTTCTCTGTTGATGTTTTTAGAAGTTTACACTCTTCGGCAGGCAGCCCGGCGGCGACGGCAGCGCGCACGATCATTTCCAAGACTGCGTTACCGGAAAGCGGTTCATAACGCTCCATCAGCACCTGAGCATCAATGCTCGGGGTTGGAAAGATCTTCATCTGAAAACACCATTGGACTGAAATCTCCAAAGGACTTTAGCGATGCACACGTAAAGAAGGACTTATCAATCTACGCGCGCATCGCATCTTGGTGGCTAGAAGCTCACTATTTACAAGGTCTATTTCAACCCCATGCAGGAGGCGTAAAATGTGGTTGTAGCGGGCCAGTCGGAGAAAAGACCGACAACACCGGCGTCCTGAGCAAGGACATCGACCATTTCATAAACCTTGCCATCACCGTCGATCGCATCCTTGACCGTCTGAAAGTACCAGCCGCCGCCCGTATTGAGCGGACCGGAGCGCTCCAGTGTCCAGGTGATCAGGGTAAGCCCTGCTTCGTTGGCGGCGCGCGCATAGGCAGAGGCAACAATTTCCCCTTTGTCCAGCGTCAACAAAACCCAAAGCGGGGGAGCGATGAAGTTGACACCCATTGCCTTCAGTTCGGCCATGGACGGCGAAAAGGTGCTCGGGTCGGACGGGTTCAGGTCCCGGCGGCCATCCAGATAAACAGCTTGTTTTCCGAACTCCGGCTCGTTCTCGATCCAGTAAAGAACATCATTGAGATTGAACGACTGGGGGAAGACATCAGAGGCCGGAACGCCGGCGGCCTTGTAGTCGTCGATCAGTTTCTGCGCGTAGTCTTCCTGGCTGAAACCGTCGAACGGCATATCCACCGACGGCGATTTGAGTTCCGGTGTGAACTTGACGCCGAGGTCCTTGAACAAGGCAATCGATTCCGCATGGGTCATCAATGTGCCTGTTGCCGCATAAAGGTCCGTGCGCCATCCCGCTGTGCCATCCATATAGGCTTTAACGGTCGTGGCGCTCGTGTCGGCAGCGTCCATTTTGCCCTGGAGTGTCTTGAACTCGGCAAGCGTCAGGTCAGAGGCCCTGCATTCTGCAGAGGCTTTTGTGCTGCCATCTGCAGGGCTGAACCCCTTGGTGCATTTACCAGCCAGATCTGTCGCCAAGATGTCGGTGGTCGTGTGGAGATCGTTCTGTGCGTGTCGGCAGACAAGTTCCTTGTCCTTGGTAAAGGTGACATCGCACTCCAGGATCCCTGCGCCCATCAAAGCAGCAGCCTTGTAGCTCTCTGTTGTATGTTCTGGGAACTGCAACGGCGCGCCCCGATGGCCAATCGAGAAGTCGGTCTTTCTCAGCGGCTGACCGATGCAGGCCTCAAGTTTTTCCTTCAGCGGACCTTCGGCCATCTGGTCGATCAGGTAATAGGGACGCGGTCCAAGCTCAATCGTGTCGGCAATCACGGAAGTAGACAACACAGCGAGTGCGGCAATCGAAGCTGCTTTGGTGAAGCGCATGAGGATGGAATTCTCCGTTGCTATAGGCGGCCTAGGTAACCTGCTTGAATGGCAATCAGATTACAGCCTTTGTCAGGAAGGCGACCAGCGAATTTTCAGTGCTTCCGGTCCTCGGACCGACAAGCCGCGTTTGTAGCGAACATCTTCTGCTGCCAGTTCGATCTTTGAAAACCGGCGCAGCAGGGTTGAGAAGATGATATCCATGTCGAGCCGGGCGAGGTGATTGCCGAGGCAAAAGTGAGCGCCGCGCCCAAAGGCAATGTGCCAATTAGGGGACCGACCCACATCAAAGGTATCTGCGTTTGGAAACTGCTTTGGATCGCGGTTTGCGGAACCATAGAGAACGCCAAACTTTGTGCCGCGTTCGAACCTCTGGCCGCAAACGTCCATCTCCTGTGTCACATAGCGATGGAAAAAGGGCAGGGGCGATTCATAGCGGAACATTTCCTGGACCGCCGTCTTCATCAGGCTTTGATCGTCCCGCAGCCGCAGCATCTGGTCCGGAAACTTCAAAAGCGCGTGCATGCCACTGCCCAGAACGTCGATGGTCGATCCGTGCCCGGCCATCAGTATGAGCATGGCGGTTGAAATGAACTCGTCCTCGTTCATGTGGCCGGCCTTTTGGGCCTCGATCATCACCGAAATCAGATCGTCTTTTGGCGCCGCTTCGCGTTGGCGCTTCAGGTTCGACAGGTAATGATAGAATTCGGTTGTGTTGCGCTCGGCGAGGTCCTTGCGCTCGTCAGACCGGTCGATATCGAAGTATTGAACGATGTTCTCCGACCAGATGCGCAGTTGCGGGCAGTCCGCGTCCGGAACCCCTAGAATGCGGCCGATAATGTGACCTGGAACATGGGCAGCGAGTTCCTCGATGAAGTCGATCTCTTGGCTGTCCGCCAGACTGTCAACGAGGCTGTCGACATAAGCCTGGATCTCGTCGCGCAGCTTGTTGACCATCACCGGAGTGAACAGCTTGAACACCTGCTTGCGCAGCCGGTCATGGACGTCGCCGTCGCTGTCGAGCAGGGAAAATTGCACGAAGCGGGAATGATGCGGCATGTCATGCCAGTTTCCATCACGCTTCTGTTTTGCAATCTCTTCTGCACTCGCGATGTGCTCCATGGACCGGACCATGTGTTCACTCATCACGATTTCCGAGACATCGTCAAAACGCGTGGCCAGCCAGACATCAAAATCCTCAAAATAAGTCAAACCTTCCTTCGCGCGCAGCGCCGCGTAAAACGGATGAGGATCCTGCGCGAATGCATCAGAAAGGGGATTAAATTCAAGATCGGATGTGTGGCTCATTCTAGGCTCTGGGTACTGGGCGGGCGGGGGCGGCGCTTTTTACGATTCGCAAGGGCCGCACGATATTTTTTGAGAAATACAAGCGAAAAGGGTTTCGGGCCACCCGCAGAACGGGTTTTCCGCAGGTCGAGGTTCTGTGTGAGGACATCGGCTGGGGATTGTGAGGAAAGGACAGTTTTGACAATGAGGCGAGGTGCGGTCCCCCTCCTAAGATCGGCTCACACCTGCTAAGGGCGCTGTCTCAAAAAAATGACGGCGGAAGAACAGGGGGCTGAGATGCAATTGCCGGAACGGTTTCATGAAGAATATCAAGGGTTTTTGCTGGAAACAGGCTTTGATGACCCGGATCCGCAAAGCCTTTTGATGGAGCTCGCATCGCTCAGCATGGAAGTTTATCTAAAGGAAATAGCGTGGCTGTCGGATTTTCTCGGGCGTCTGGAAGAAGGCCGCGAAGTGGCTTGAGAGTGACGGGTGTCTGGCTGATAGCGGGCCTTTTTAAAAAAAAACCGACGCAACACTCGCTGTTGTTATCGGGACAAAGGAATTTGGACTTCATTCCTCCGGAAGGGCGGCAGTGTAAAGGGCGCATTGAAATAGGCGAAAACGGGCGCGTCAGCTGCCTTTAAGCTGTTTTTGGAGAGATATTCCTCTAGCGTCTGCAAATGCCGGTTGAAGTTTCGATCGGTCCACATGCCGGAAAACCGGATGGCGGCGACCTTCTTTCCTTTTACATTTACAATCCTGATCCGGTCATCATCCGGCCGTGGCGCAGTGCGTACCGTGTATTCTGATGGCAGGTAAAAAGCGACACGCCACTCTCCATTCCCAGCCTGCTGCTGCGTGACCGGGGCGGTCATTGCAATTTCCGCCGGCTCCGCTTGCTGGCGGACGGGGGCTGTCATCTCGATTTTGTTGCTGCCTTGATTATCGCCAGAGATGTAGCGGAACAGGATCCTGAAAGCCTTGCGGGTCGCGGCGCTTCGATCGCCCACAACGGTCACCGCTGCGGCAGCCATATCCTTGTACTGCCGGATCTCGATTGGGCCATCGGACGAGAGGACCTTGTAACTCGGCTGTTCGAGTGCTGCGGCGGCAGAAGACAAAATGGCCAAAAGCGTGAAAACTGTTGGGCCTGTAATTCCCAGCCATCCCGGTTTCCGGCGGAGAAACGATAGAGGTTTATGCGTCATGCACTGAATATGGGGCAATGCCGAAGGACGGCCATAGCGCGTGTGTCATCTATGCTTGAATGCCAAGCAGTTGCGCCTCGGATCCAACCATGAAACCAGTTTCCCGTTCAGATATTCAAGCAGTCGGTATGCCGCCTATGCGACATCAACATAGCCAACAATCCCCTCATAATTGTACTGGGACAGCGTGGCGATCACATTGTCTTTTTCGGCCTCATTCGCCGTGTAGAAATGAGTGCCGGTGTCCGTATTGAAGAAACGATAAAGTGCGATGTCATCTGCATCGGCTGTGCTGTGAAGGTGATAGGCGACCCCCTCATAATTGAACTGAGAGAGCGTGGAGATTACGGAATCCCGTTCCGCAGCGCTTGCAGTGAAAAAGTGCGTCCCGGTTTCCGTATTGTAAAAACGGTAGAACTCGACCGCATTCGCATCGGTGCTGTTCACGCTTTTGTAGGCAACGCTTTCATAGCTGTATTGCGCCAAGTTGGTGCTGATTGAAACGGCTTCAGTGTGATTTGCTGAGTAAAAATGTGTGCCGGTGGAGCTGTTGAAGAAGCGGTAGACCCCCAAATCAACTTCTGGGATCGTAACCGTCGGAGTTGTTGGGGTCGTCGTCGCCGCCCCATAGATCGCCTGGACGGCGTTGATGTCATCCTGCGTCAGTGACGTGCCATAATTCTCGTTAACGACCACAGCAGCCATGATCGCGTTCGGATCCTCACTGTGCCCAATGCCCAAAGCGTGTCCGATTTCATGGATTGCCGTACTCAGGAAAGCGGTGGTGTTCCAGTTTTCTGCCGTATCAAAGATCACTTGGACGGAATCGGTTGTGTAGGTGGCTCCACCGTCACTGCTGGAAAAGAGAGAGTCTGCAAACCCTAGTGTGTTGCTCACTCCGTCGATTGCATCCATCGCAAATCTGATTTGGACAGAATTTGCATCCGTCACTTCCCGGAAGCTGATATCGGCCACTTGCGCCCAAGCATCAAAGGCTTGGCGCACCGCTTGTTGAAAATTCGGGTCCGTGATCGCGGCGTCGGAGGCGTAGGGGGTTCCGCCGACAGTTCCACTCAACGTTGTTGTTGCAAAGCTCCAGGTAACTTCCCCTCCGGATGTGCCCGGGGTGCCGCTCGTGCCCCATTTCGGAAGCGGGTTGTACAGCACAAAATCACTGACAATGTTGTAGTCGCCTTGCGTCCGTTCGGCGGTCCAACTCAAGCTGCCGGTCTTCTTTCCGTCCGAGTTATAGCTCAGTGAGAAGTCAGCCACCGGGCTGCCGCAGATAATGCACATGGTATCTCCCCGCTTAAATGCTCGTTCTTACCGGCCCCGCTGTTTTGGTTGGAAAGGCTGTCGTATTCTTTCTCAACCAATTTCCCGCTTGTGGTCTGAGGTAACACACATCAGGCCGTCAATGTTTTATCGAAGCGAAATAGCTGCCTTAAGGTAAGGCTTATGAAAGCATGCTTGGACCGGCACGGCAATTCCGCAAAGTTACAAAGTGCAACGAGCCTTTCGGCAGCTTGGAGGTAAAGAATTGGCAAGGAGCAATTGGGCTTTTTGCTCGGAGAACAGCTGCCTTTATACAGCAGCGTCATTTACCCTGGCATCAGTACCGAGTGCCGATCGCAAAGTTCCCAGCGCGACGAACATCAAAAACCCGGCGGGTCCGAACATAAAGGTCACCGGCAAACAGGGCAGAACCAACAAAAAGCTCATATTTTTGGCACGGGCACTCCGACACATCCATGCACCAACAAAAAGGTCAAATGCCAGAAAGTGGATCCAGCCCGCCATAACCGCGTTTGGATTTGAAAACAGTTGAACAACCGCGGAAAAACTCCCATAGCCACCTTCAGAGACAGGGAAAAAGCCCACGATTGCGACGTAACTAACGGCAAGAAGGGCTGGGATTGCGTAGCCTGAAATACGGTCTGACCACTTCGGGATGAGGGGCGAAATCAACAACAATACCCAGCCGAGCATCGCCAGAGAGCTCACACCGGAAAACACGGTTTCATAGTCCATTAGAAAACTCCCTGGGCTCCATCCTATGAGGTAGTAGTTATTGCAATATGCTTGCAGATGCAATCATATTGCAATAAAAAAGCCGAATGGAAGATATTTACACAATCAACGCACTGAGGCTTATGCAATCGGCAGATGAGTTTCGGGCAAAGCTCTCAGGTGAGTTTTCCGCTGTTCACGGTCTTTCCGTGAATGAGTATTTTTTGCTCATGCATCTTCAAAGAGCACCGCTCAATCGGTTGTCCCGTGTCGAGCTGGCCAAGCGCATGTATGTCAGTGCCTCCACGGTCACGCGGATGGCCGCACCGATGGAAAAGCTTGGGCTTGTGACCCGTGAGGCCGATATCCGGGACGCGCGATTGGCCTATGTCGTTCTGTCCAAATCGGGGGCTATCAGATTGGGTGAGGCGAAAGTGACCTTTGCGAAGCACGCGCGTGCAGCGTTAGGAGACCGATGGTCCAGTGCTGAATTGGACAGCCTGTCCAAACTGCTCAATCGGCTTGTCGCCGGTACGCTTCCAAATCTGACATGAACAGTTGCATTGGTCTTGTTTAGCTAAACAAAACGGAATTCAAGCTAGGTATTCAAAAAATTGTCTTGAAAATGTTGGTCGGGCAGGCCGGATTTGAACCGACGACCCCTTCACCCCCAGTGAAGTGCGCTACCAGGCTGCGCTACTGCCCGAACCCGACCTAACTATCGTGTTCGCAATCCCTGCGCAAGATGCTTGTTGGCAGGCGTCCCATGGTTTTGCCCAGCTTGTCACGCGCACCGGAAGAAGCGTCAGGAATGGAGGGGGGAGCGTTCAAAAGCTCTGGATGTCAGTCAGGAATGGGCGTCTGCAGAGCGCTGCGCCGCCAACTACGCCGTTCCAGCTTGTCTGCTGCGATCAGCCCCCAGGCAAGGCCATAAAGCATGAACAAATGCCGCCAGTGATCGGTGTCGATAACGACGGACAGCAGCAAGTGCGCGACAAACACCGCAAATACAGCTTGCACAAACGGGGTCCACGGACGGGATTTGAAGATCAGCGGAAGGAACGCACAGACCGTCCATATGGCCATGACGATATAGGCAATGCCCCCCATCCAGCCGTAGGTGGTGAAGGCCTTGAGATAAACATTGTGCTCATCCTCACCGAAGGTTTTGCCGAACTCCAGCGCGCCAAGACCCAGAGGATGCTCCATAACAAGCTGAAAGCCGATCGCGTAACGGGCGAACCGGCCAAGGCGTCCACCGTCATAGTCCTGCACCAGACGGGCCCGCTGGGAAAACATGTCCGAGACAGCCTCGAACGACAAGGCGACTGTCATGAGGAGCGCACAAAAGAAGACGCCGGCCATGCCGATCAGGATCAGCCGGCCTCGGCGGGCAAGGTTCTGTTCGGTCACCAATTGGATCGTGTAAAGCAGCAGCAGCGACGCCAAGAGCACACCCCAGGCACCGCGTGAGAAACTCAAGAAAATGCCTAAGAGCAGGATGCTCAGCGGCAGTAGCACATAGAGATTGCGCAAGGTGGGGCCGCGCAAAAATCTCTGAATGAGCAGAAGGGTTGGCAGTACCAGAAACGGACCAAACACGTTCGGATCCTGAAAGGTTCCGCGCGCGCGGTCGAAGCGGGTAAAATACTCGGCTCCTGGAAACAGGTTGAAATAGCCGGCTATCCCAAAAAGGGCGGCAATTACCGCACCGATAATGTAGCCGCGCTCAATGATCCGGCTGCGTTCGGGTTTGTCGCTCAGGATCGCGGCGTAAAAGATCGCCGTGATCGCAAGAAATCCGGAAACGGCGGCATACATGAGCGCATCGCCAAAATCCTCTGCGAACGGCACGGACGCAAGGCCGCCGGCTGTAAACACCATCATTAGGACGATCAGCGGTGCAAACTCACGGCGCAACTTGAGCCCGCACGCGAGCCAGATGACGGTCAGAGCCACCATGTAGAGCTCGTAAGGAGCCGGTTCTTCGATCACGAAAGCTGACAGGAAGGCCGCCAGCCACAATGCGCCATTGCCCAGCGATCTGACCGACAGGCCGAACGGGGGCGGGGCCGTCAGCGCCCGCCCGTCATGGGCGGCCCAAACGGTCAATAGGCGTTCTCCGTGTTCAACAGCTTCAAGGGCGTCAGGAACAGGATCTTCAGATCAAACAGGATCGACCAGTTCTCGATGTAGTAGACATCGCATTCAACGCGCTTCTGGATCTTTTCAGGTGTATCGACCTCTCCGCGCCAGCCATTGATCTGTGCCCAGCCAGTCACCCCCGGCTTGACCTTGTGGCGCGCGAAATAACCGTCAACCACGTCGTCCCAGGTTTCATTGTTGGTGTGGGCATTGACCGCATGGGGGCGGGGGCCGACGAGCGACAGGCTTCCGGCAAGCACGTTGAACAGCTGCGGCAGCTCATCGATCGACGTCTTGCGGATGATCCGCCCAACCTTTGTCACCCGGGGGTCGCCCTTGGTCACCACCTTCTTTGCGTCCGGGTCTGCCATATCCGTGTACATGGATCGGAACTTCAGAACCTCAATGATCTCGTTGTTGAAGCCATACCGCTTCTGCCGGAAGATAACCGGGCCCTTGCTGTCCAGCTTGATGGCAATAATGGTTCCAATCATCACCGGTGCAAGACAAACTATCGCGATCAGCGAGAACACAACATCGAAGATCCGCTTGGCAACCATATCCCAATCGGCGATCGGCTTTTCAGCGACATCGACGAAGGGGACCGTTCCGATGAAGGATGTGCCCCGATCACGGAACCGCACCTTGTCGGTATGTGCCGATAGACGGATGTCGACCGGCAGCACCCAGAGGGTCTTCAAAAGCTCCAGCACACGTTTTTCCGCGCGCAGAGGAATGCAAACAATCAGCATGTCGATGCGGGCAAGGCGCGCAAACTCCACAAGAGCGCTGATGTTGCCGAGTTTCGGGTAGCCGGCCACGACTGGCGGCGACCGATCGTTGGAACGGTCGTCAAAGATGCCGCAAATCCGAATATCGTTATCCGATTGGGCTTCCAGATCGTGGATCAGTTCCTGGGCGGCCGTACCGCCACCAACAATGATGGCGCGCCGTTCCAAGCTTCCAGATTTCGTCCAGCCCCGCACCAATCGCGAGAGCACGAGCCGTGAGATGCAAAGGCTGACGAGGCCCATACTGTACCAGGCACCGATCCAGGCGTCAGAGACACTGGACCCAATACCAGTCGCACTTCGTAAAACTGCAAACATTGCAAAGACCAGTGTCCAACCCGCCGACACCCGACCGATTTGGGCCAGGCGCTGACGCATGACCGGAACCTGGTAGACATCGGACGCTTGAAAGAAGGCGAGCGTGAAAAGAACTGCCAAGCCAGCGGCGAGCGCATGGATGCCGGTTGGGCTGCCAGTGCTGGGCCCGGTCAGAAGTGCGATCCCAGCTGAGGCAAGAATGATCAGAATATCAAAAAGACGAACCGAGCCACCGAGCACCGGAACCGAAATTCCGCGTGTTCCGAGATTTTTGGCAATATCCAGCGCATCAAGCGACAGATTGGTGTTCGCAAAATCTTCGAACGAGATCTTGGTCGCTTCTCTTGAGGCCAGAGGAGATTGGCGCAGCCGGTTTTCAAGGTGCCCCCTGACGCCCGGTTGAGCGGCAGGCGTTGGCGCGCTGGCCGCCGTTCCCTGTTCGGCTCTATCGTATGCGGGTTCGCTCATTATCGCTGGCTCGATCTCGCATAGACAGATGATAGGGAAGTGGCTTGATTGGGCGCGAGCTCGGGTTGTTGAGCCGGGACGTCGCTTGGTGCGATCCCCAGTGCCTCCATGTAGACCGAATTGATGCGATCGGTCATCAAATCCGTGGAAAAGGTCTCTGCAAGACAGGGCCGCATTTCAACGGCTTCTGCCTGTTTCTTCTCAGGGTTTGCCAAGGCGTCTTCCATGGCAAGGGTCAATTGTGTGATGTGACCCGGCTCGATAAGGCGGTTGGCGAATTTGCCGAATATTTCCGGGATTCCGCCTGCGCGCGTTGCTATCAAGGGACGTTGGGCCGCGACCGTCTCCAGAATGATGTAAGGCATGGCCTCGGCCCGCGACGGGATGACGACCGTTTTTGCAAGTTTGAAGGCCTCGCGTGCCTTCATCGGACCTGTAAAGGTTACGGCCCCGGTCAAGCCGAGTTTCTCGACCATTTCGCGGTATCGCCCTTCATCCGGGCCATCTCCAACCAGGATAGCAGACGGAGCCCGCCCGAGCTTCAGGCGCAGATTGTAGAGTGCTTCGATAAACAGGTCTGGCCCCTTGAGATCACGCAACATGCCGATGAACACAAAGTCGGCTGCGTCTTCATTTGCATTTACCGGCTCAAAGTCCTGTTTGGACAGTCCGTTATAGACGATGCGGTTTGTGGCGCGTGCGGAACCGATCTTCGTCTCATAAGCAGCGCTCTCATAATCGGAGACAAAAATGAGGCCGTCGGTTATCCGTCCCAGAAGGCGTTCAAGCGTGTGATAGACACGACCCTCAAGCCTGTGAGGATGATAGTGCAGGCTGCCCCCGTGTGGGGAGTAGATGCGTGCTGGTCTCTGGCCCCGCAGCCCGAGATACGTGCCGATTAGGCGCGCATAAGCACCGCCTTTAGCGCCATGGCCATGCAGGACCGTGGGTTTCAGATCCCTGATATGTCTGTATAGGGCGAGGGTTGCCGAGAAATCTTGAACAGTGAGTTGGCGGCGCATGGGAAACCGGGCGAGACCCAAGGACAACGTCGAGCGCAGCTCTTCTATTTGGGCATCTTCAAAAGCGCCGCCGGTTGTGCTGTCGCATATCAAGCCGACCTTATGTCCTAAAGCTTCCTGGCAGTGAGCCAGATCGCGGACGTGACGGAAAATCCCGCCGACCGGCGCGCGGACGCAATGCACGATCCGCATTGGAGGCGTTGTCATGGTGCAATATCCCTGTTTTTGCTTTCAGGCTTCTTGGTGAGCCCGTTCAGCAGTCAGGATGCACCCTAGCAAAGGGAAATGAGTCCGCGGTTAACTCGCGGCTTGTCAAAAATACCGTTCCCGAACGTAAATAGTGTCTCCGGGTCGGACAGGATCCGAAATCGGAACGCGTCCGTTTAGGATTTCACCGTTAATCTGGCGGGTGATATCGACGTCTTCCTGGCGGGCCCGGGAGCTGAATCCACCGGCTGTTGCGATCGCGTTCTGGACCGTCATACCTGCGACATAGCTATATTGGCCCGCGTTTTGCACCTCTCCCATGACAAAGATTGGACGGTAGGTGTCCACCTCAACGGAGACGTCAGGATCACGGATATAGCCTTGGCGCAGTTTGGCTGCAATTTCAGCGGCAAGCCCTTGTTGGGTTTTACCGCGTGCGGCGACGCTTCCGACCAGCGGAAAGGAAATATAACCAGCTTGATCAATGACATAGGTGTTAGAGAGATCGTCCTGACCGAACACAATGATGCGCAACCGGTCGCTGGAATCCAGGCGATACGGCTGGGTCAAAGTTTCATGAAACGCTGTCGGCGGTTGCCGGTACCCACTGCACGCAGCAAGTCCCAGGCACAATGCCGGTACCAGAAGCGCTCTCATTCGCATCAACGACTCGCCTACAATTCGGCAAGAGGATCGCAAGGTATGGTTAATTGAGGGTGAAGACGGATCAAGGCGAACAGATAGCCTGTCAATAATGCGTATACACAAATTAACGGCTGTTCCAGCCAGCTGTGTTGAAGCTTAACCGAACGCTTACCATAATCAGACATTATTCGCCGCGTATCTGGAGAGAAGTAATATGGAATCTGGGCGGCAGACCTACACAGACGACGATATGGCGTTGGATCTCGGCGGGCTTTTAAAGGCTTTGGCGCGGTCATTGCTGTGGCTGGTCCCTTTGACCCTTTTGATGACGTTGATCGTTTTCATCGCCCTGCAATTCGTTGCACCCAAATATATGGGCGAGGCTCGGGTTCTGATCGAAAGCACGGAAATCAACATTCCAGGTGGGACACGCGGTGTTGAAGGCGAGCGTGCTTTGCTCGATACCGAGGGTGTTGCCAGTCAGATCCAGATCTTGATGGCGACTGACCTTGCCCGAAAAGTGGTCCGGAAGATGGATCTGGCTTCCGTGCCGGAGTTTGGCGCCCGCGGCGGCATGTCCTTTCTTGATAAGGTCCTGACCATTTTCGGATTTGATCGAGCGCCTTCAGGCGACTCAGCCGAAGAGCGCGTCCTCAAGCACTATTACGAAAATCTGGAGGTCTACCGCCTCGACGAATCTCGTGTGATTGCCGTCGACTATGCGTCAGAGGATCCGCTTTTGGCTTCCGAAGTCGCAAACGCGATTGTCGACGAATTTCTGGAGCTGCAGTCCAGTGCCAAACGGCAGACGACAGAAATCACATCCGCTGCATTGGAGCCGCAAATCGTCGAATTGCGGAAGAAGGTGCAATCGGCCCGCCAGGCCGTTGCAGATTTCAGGGCGCGAGCCGACCTGTTGATCGGTGCGGACAACATTCCGCTTAATCAGCAGCAGCTGGCGGATACGAGCAGCGACTATTCCGCGGCGCAAGCTGCGAAAGCTGAAGCTCAGGCCAAGGCCGAACTGATCCGCGAACTTTTGAATTCCGGTGGATCTTTGGAGACTGCAACGGATGTCCTGAATTCTCAGCTCATTCAGCGTTTGCGCGAACGCCAAGTTGAAATCCAGTCCAACATTGCCGAACTGTCGATCACGCTTTTGCCCAACCACCCGCAGATCAAGGCCCTGCAATCTCAGCTGAGTGACTACGACCGTCAGATACGTTCTGAAGCGCGAAAAGTGCTTGAGGGGCTGGAAAACGATGCGCGGGTTGCGAGTCAGCAGGCCTTGGCCTTGGAGAGGCGTCTGGACGAATTGAAGGTCGCTGCCGCGAAATCCAATGCGGATCAGGCCCGCCTCAGCGAACTCGAACGGGAAGCCGATGCAAAGGCTGCGCAACTTGACCAGTTGTTGCTTAGTTTTCAGGAAGCCGATACGCGTTTACGCGCGCAGCTCCTGCCAGCTGATGCCCGAATTGTTTCCCGGGCCAATGTCCCGGTTGAGCCGTTCTCTCCGAAAGTGGTCTCCAGCACCATCATTGCAGCTCTGGTCACGTTCATCTTGGGAACGGCCTTTGTAATCATGCGCGAATTGCTCACGGGACGGGCTCTTTACTCACCTGCGCAGCCCCAAGGAACTGCCAACCCGGGAACCGGATCAGCTCCCGTGCCACCGGCGCGCGAAGCCGGTGGGGCTTTCACATGGGGCCCGTCTTATGCAGGCGGATACCAAGGCTACAGTTTCGGCAGTGAGATCGGAGCGGAGGCAGAGCCGAAGAAACCACGGGTGGAACCGGATCTCGACGATGACAGCACTGTTGCTCCTATACCTGCGCAAAGGGAGGTCGGCAGTCCGCCAAACCGACGGTCGAAGCGCAGAGGCAACTATGACCAGGACGTCGCGCCAGACTGGCTCGGCGCAATGCGCTCGACCCCGAAAGATCCTGTTGAGGAGCCTGAGGAGGACGATGTCGCCAGACCCGCCGCAGCGCCTCTTCCATCTAACGAGCCGCAGGCGGCTTCTGACGTCGACCCGACCGGCCGGATCGTTGTTCTGAGCGTTGATGAGCCGGATCTTTCGCACAGGCTCGCTTTTGACCTCGCCCGCCGGGCAGCAGGAAAGGGCGATACAGCACTGTTTCTGGAGGTCTTTCCGGAACAGTTCAATTCGCGCGGGGCGGAAGGCTTCTCAGACATTGTTTCTGGCGCGGCGCCGTTTGCCAAGGTCGTCTACCGGGATGCTGGGTCGAAGGCGCATATTATTGAAGCCGGCCGTGTCGAGATCAACGATGAGATGGTTGAGTCCGATCGCTTCAAGCTCGCGCTCGATGCGATCAAGAAGACCTACCACACCATTGTTGTGGATCTTGGGGCGATCGATGGAACGCTTGCCAGCGCCCGCATGCTGAGTTTTGCGGACCGTGTGCTGATCGCCGCGAGTGGACCAGATCACAATCACGAACTCGAAAGTGCGGCCAACCTTCTGGCACATAACACCGGCGCGGATGTGGAGATCGTCATTGCAGGTGGACCCGGTTCCGGACCGCGGCGCAATGGAGGTGGACACGCTGCTTGAATGCGCACCAATTTGTTGGGCAGTGCCTAAGGAAGCTTAGTTGCCAGATGCGCGCATCTTCCGGAGTTTTTTGACCATCGTCCACAGCCGGTCGGAGTTGCGGATGCGCGATTTCAGGCGTGTTTTTGCCGTTTGGACTGCGGAATAGATCTTGCCCTTGGCTGTTCTGACGTACCGGCTGTCGCACATAGGTTCTGGACGGGTCCAGCTCGTCTTGTAGTGCTCCTCGCCGATGCCCAGGTCGAGCGTTTTTATATCCGGGTTGGCGCAAATCTTCTCCACGATGTCTCGTATCAGAACCAGTCCCGGGCTGTTTTTCAAAAACTCATCATGCGCAACACTGTTCGAATAGGCATGGAGTGTGCCCTCATCTCGCGCGCACAAATATGTTGCCCTGATCTGCCCTGAGACCGACAAGGCCCATATTTTGAGGGGCGCGCTCGTGGTGTCCGGCGTCACGGGTAGGGCGGTGCTTTGAGTTGCCTGACGCAAAAACGCCTTCGCCTCATGGCCGGAAAAAGCATTCGGGATGCCGGTGATCTGAGCGCGCGCCTCGCGCTGCTCAAGAAATGCCTCAAGCCCGGCTTCTATTTCCGCCGGTTGCTGGCAAATCCGGATCTCATATTTGCCGGCTTCCTGGAGGTGTCGCCGTTTCCGGGTGAGGTTCTTGCGCGCAGACTTGCTATGCAGGGCTTTGAAAACGTCCTCAAATGTGTCGATGACAGACCCGCGGTAGAGCGGATTCGGGCTTAATTGCGCATTGTCGAGGACCAGAGGGTGCGCCCGGCCGTTCCAGTGGCAAGGAACGTTTTGCAAGTCGATGCAATCGGCACTGCTCTCCTGGCAAACCCGATCAAGAACACTGCGGATAGTCTCCGGCCCAACTGCTTCATAGAAAGCCTTGTCCCAAAGCCCCGTGTTCTGATTGCCGAAGCGTGCGCCCAAAAAGGCGAGAACCTTGATACCGTTGTGTGTGAAAATAGAAAACGGTAGCAGCAAAACCGGACGTCCCGCCGCTCGCAGCAGTGCAATCAATGGCCGACTGCGTTCTGCCGTTCCCAATGTGTTTTGGAAAGCCTTGCACCAGAGAAAACCGTGATAGGGATTCCCGATCCCTGCGCTCTCGAGCTGGGTCCACACCGACGCCAGTTCTTCAAGGTCTTCTGTCAGTTGCAGATCGTCCTTCCCGGATCCCGATCCGGAGTGGGTGCCAGAGATATCAATTGCGGCGGCTGACATGGGAGATCACTCAATGAAACGGGATTGGTTAAACGGTGGTTAACTATGTTTGGTGGTGCGCTTATTCGACCAAACTCTAGCGAGAAATATCAATAATTCTTAAAGAAAAGGTGCGCTAATGGACCGGTTCCAAACACACGGGCCGAGCGGCTGATGAGCATTCGCCAAACAGCAATTACCAACGCATTCCGGGTTCTGCAGACGACGGGACTGAGCCAACTCTTTGCACCGTTTACGCAAGGCTGCGGCGCTGTGTTCATGTTGCATCGTGTTCGGCCTGCGCGCTCTGGCGGTTTTCAGCCCAACCGGCACCTTGAGATATCCCCCGAGTTCCTGCGTGCAACGGTGGAGCGGATCAGGGCCAATGGCTACAAGATCATCGCCTTGGATGAAGCGGTTGACCTTTTGAAATCCGGATATGGCCGGGAACGGTATGCGGTTCTGACTTTTGATGACGGCTATCGGGACAATCTGGAATATGCGCTTCCGGTCCTGAAAGAACTTGGTGCACCGTTCACCGTGTTTGTCGCAAGCGGTCTTGTGGACAGGTCGAGTGAGCTATGGTGGCAGGCGCTGGAGCTGATCATAGCCGCGAATGATCAGATCGTTTTCTCGTCTGAAGCAGACGAGCCGACAGTATGCGAAAGCGTTGACGAAAAGTGTTCTTGTTTCAATCGCCTAGTCGCTCATTTGAAAAACGATGTGAGCGAACGGGATCAAAGGGCAATTATCCGTGCCTTGTCTATCCAGTACGGAATTGACCTCGCTGAGCTCGCGGATCAGGAGATGATGACCTGGGATGAAGTGCGGGAACTGGCATCAGATCCACTCGTCACGATTGGCGCTCACACGCACGATCATTTTGCCCTGGCGCGTCTCCCCGAAGACGCTGCACGGCAGGATATAGAAAAGGGTCTTGAACGGCTCGAAGCGGAATTGGGGCAGCGGCCCAAACACTTCGCGTACCCATACGGGAAACACAACGCGGTTGACGCAGGCGCTGCCGAGGTTGTCGGCAAATTCGGCTTTGCCTCCGCTGTCACAACATTTCCAGGTGTTCTGCAATCGGCAAGCGCGCGGGACCTGATGCTTTTGCCACGTGTGTCGCTCAACGGGGTTTATCAGGACCCGGCCTTTGTCGATCAGTATCTAACCGGCGCGCCGTTTGCGCTTTACCGGGCCGCCAAATGGCTGACGTCCGGTTTTGGACTGCGCGCTCGAACTTGAAACGTAATTGCAGTCAGCTCTTTTTGCCGCGTTCCATCCACCAGATGATGGCGCCAGCAGGGATGACCCAAGCAAGACCAGCAATTGCAAAGTAAGTGAACTGGATAAGCGTCGACGATTCCTGCAATCGGGGAGAGTCACCGACCACCATTGCGGTCAGAGCGTAGACAATCACGAACAAGACGAGCGCGACCATACCGATAAACTTGCGGAGCGAGGGAACCATTCTTGACCCGTTCTGTAACCCAAAGAGCGATGATTTGCCGCGACCCGGCCACAAAGGCTTGCCGCTTTTCCCCAGCACCTATATCTCCCGATACCAAAGGTCAAACCGGTAGACGAATTTTGGAGACAACAGGGCAATGATAGTGTCCGAGGACAGCCTGGGAACGGCCGGCCAAACAAAAGACATCAAAGACCAGGAATTCATTCGCTCAAGCCGGGCGATGATCCGCTGGTGGCTCTACGGCGTCTGCTTTCTTATTCTGGTGATGGTGGTCGTGGGTGGGGCGACCCGTTTGACCGAGTCCGGGCTTTCGATCACGGAATGGAAACCAATCCACGGCGTGATCCCTCCACTGACAGAGGCGGAGTGGCAGGAAGAACTGGAAAAATACCGCCAGATTCCGGAATACCAGCTGATCAACAAGGGCATGAGCCTTGATGAGTTCAAATTCATCTTCTGGTGGGAATGGGGACACCGTCTACTCGGGCGGGTGATTGGTGTAGCCTTCTTTGTACCTATGGTCGTGTTCTGGGCGTCTGGGCGGATTGAACCATGGCTGAAACCACGGTTGGTGGTTGGTCTGGCTCTTGGCGGTCTGCAAGGGTTCGTCGGCTGGTGGATGGTGGCATCGGGATTGGTGGAGAGAACAGATGTCAGCCAGTACCGCTTGGCAACTCACCTGACCCTGGCCTTCATTATCTTTGCGTATCTTTTCTGGATTGCCCGACGACTGGCGCCACATGGTGCGCCGCCCGCTGATACACGCTCCGCTTTGCTGCCGGTTGGCTGGGTGTTTACAGGCCTGTTGTTCCTGCAGCTGTTCTTTGGCGGTCTTGTCGCGGGTCTGAACGCCGGTTTCACCTACAATACATGGCCGATGATGGACGGTAAGATGATCCCGTCAGGTCTGTTGATGCAGTCACCTGCCTGGCTGAATTTCTTTGAAAACGTCCTGACCGTTCAGTTTCAACACCGGATGGTTGCCTATCTTCTGGGTGCTGCAGCGATTTTTCTGGTATGGCGGACATGCGTTGTAACGGATGCCAAACGGATCCGTTTGCCGGCGTTTCATTTGGCGGCCTTTGTCTTCCTGCAGATGGTTTTCGGGATCGTCACGCTGCTGGGTTTTGGAAACTACACCGGGGAATTGTCCATGCACCAACTCGGTGTGGCGCTTGTCCACCAGGGCTTTGCTGTCTTCGTGATCGCGGCAACGATTGATTACATGGCAGCCTTGAAAGGCGAGTACCCGATCCAGAACTGACGGATGCACAGGGTTTGAAATGAATACAGCCCGCCAAAACGGCGGGCTGTTTTTTTGTCCGTTAGCTAGTTGTTAGCCAGCGAGAGCCTGCTCCAGATCAGCAATGATGTCATCGACATCTTCGAGACCGACCGAAATCCGGACAACATCCGGACCAGCGCCTGCAGATGTCTTTTGGTCATCCGACAGCTGGCGGTGGGTGGTGGAGGCCGGGTGAATGATGAGGCTCCGTGTATCGCCGATGTTGGCAAGGTGCGAGAACAACTCGACCTTGGACACAAGGTTCACCCCGGCGTCGTACCCGCCTTCAACTCCAAACGTGAAGACAGCTCCGGCACCTTTCGGCATGTACTTTTGCTGAAGCTCATGGTGCGGATCCTCCGGAAGGGCCGCATAGGACACCCACTTGACCTTGTCATGCCCGGACAAATGCAACGCGACTTTCTTGGCGTTGTCTGAATGGCGCTGCATGCGGAGCGGCAGGGTTTCGATACCCGTCAGGATCATGAAAGCGTTGAACGGCGAAATCGCCGGGCCCAGATCGCGCAGACCAAGAACGCGGCAGGCGATCGCGAAAGCGAAATTGCCGAAGGTCTCGTGCAGAACCATGTTCTGATATTCCGGACGCGGCGATGACAGAAGCGGATAGTTGCCTGATGCGGACCAATCGAAGGATCCACCGTCAACGATAATGCCGCCCATGGAGTTGCCATGGCCGCCCATGAACTTGGTCAAGGAATGCAGGACAATGTCGGCGCCATGTTCGATCGGTCGACACAGGTACGGAGACGCCATGGTGTTGTCGACAACCAGCGGAACGCCCTTTGCCTTGGCTATGGCGGCAATAGCTTCAATGTCGACGATGATCCCGCCTGGATTGGCAAGGCTTTCGATGAAAATTGCACGGGTCTTGTCATCAATCGCCGCTTCGAAGGACGCCATGTCCGATGGATCAGCCCATTTCACGCCCCAGCCGAAGCTTTTGAAAGAGTGGTTCAGCTGATTGATGGAGCCGCCATAAAGCTTGTTGGCCGCCACAATATTGTCGCCCGGCTGCATGAGCGTGTGGAAACAAAGAAGCTGTGCCGAGTGACCGGAAGCGGTTGCGAGCGCGGCCGTACCGCCTTCAAGTGCTGCAACGCGCTCTTCAAGAACGGCAGTGGTCGGGTTTGTGATGCGGGTGTAAATATTTCCAAAGGCCTGAAGGCCGAACAGGGACGCAGCATGGTCGACATCGTCAAAGACAAATGAAGACGTCTGATAGATCGGTGTGACCCGAGCGCCTGTTGACGGATCTGGTGTCGCGCCTGCGTGGATGGCCAGCGTGGAAAAGCCTGGAATATTTTCGCTCATAAAGAACCTCCCTTGGATATGTGGCGCGCAGTTTGGTCAAAGCCGTGCGGGAGGTCAAAGGATTGATTTCTGAAACCGCGAAAAAACGGAAATAACGTTCTTTTTCTGGAAGATAATTGGGTCGGATGCTGCTGCAACGCCTATGGCGTTTTGACAAAGCGCCGCGGCGAGCGTTCATCACGCTCCAAATTCATGTCGGTTTTTATAACAAGATAGATGCCAAACATGAGAACACTGGCCGCAAGAGGCATCACCAAAGCGAGGAGGCCCGTATCTATCACTTCGTAAAGCATGGACTCATCCGATCCCAACATGGAATTTCTGTGATGCAATTAAAGATAGACGCGTCATGTGGATGAATTGGTAAGACCAGTTTCGAAATGAAAAATAAAATTTCAAGAATATTGATGAAAACTGTAAATAATTATATGTGCTCGGCATTAGAATACATGCAGTGTTTGACGTCGAAGAAGGGCAAGCAAACTGGCCAGCCCAACTCAGCCTATACTCATTACACGACCTGTCTTGCGACACTGCGTGTTTTGCCCGCTCTGGACAGTGCGTTAGGGGAGCCAGCAGTTTCGTCACCGATATCAATCTGAAATAGCTCTGAAGATGAGCACCATGACGATGGCGACAACCACAACCAGGTGATAGATAGTGAACTGCGTGAACGGATCGACCATGAATGCCTCCTGCGGGAAAAGGTCAACAAGTCGTTAAAGTGTCTGTTCACGATATAAAGATTGGGCAAAGAATTTTGCTAACAGTTTAGTCAACTGTTAATCATTGCCGATCTCTTAACAGCACCTTTGATTGGATCTCGAGTGAAGTGCAATCAGAGGGTGTTTTCTTGGTTACCTTTTTCTATACGGCTTTTCAGAAAATCGTTTTGTTTTTGAAGCAAATAGACATTTGCACCGTCACTGTTGTTGCAAAAACAAAAGTGGCCAGCGATCTTTTTCAATTGCCGTTCCAGATAGTTGTCTCTGTGTCCAAAAAATCAAATTTGGGTTTTCTTTGATGATAAATTGTGCCCCATCAGTGCTGAGAGCTTAGGTCTTTTTCGTCGGCGACAAGCCCCGGTGCTGGAAACCGGCTTTCAGGGCGGGGCGCTTTGAGGAGAGTGTCCGGGAATTGACACCGGCCCAGCCAATCTCTCCAGACAGCCGCCCATATTCGATCTTGGGGCAGCGGTCCATGACCACCTTGATACCCGCAGCTTCCGCTCGCTGTGCAGCCTCTTCGTGGCGCACGGTCAACTGCATCCAGATAACCTTCGGCAATTTGCCGCTTGCGATCACGTCATCGACGATTTGGCCCGCCGCCTCGGAATTCCGGAAGATATCGATCATGTCCGGCGTGTCCGGCAGGTCTTCCAAAGACGCGTAGGCCTTCTGTCCAAGTATTTCCTTGCCCGCTTGTCCAGGATTGATCGGCCAAACATCATAGCCTTTGGAGAGCATGTATTTCAGCACGAAGTAAGACGGGCGCACGGTGTTCGCGCTCGCCCCGATCATCGCGATGGTTTTCACCTCATCCAGAATGCCCTTGATGTAGGTGTCGGAATAGCTGTCGTGGTCCATCGGTATCAGCTGTCCGTCCATTCCGGTTTGCGCTTTTGCAGGAAAGCATTGATGCCTTCTTCGGCATCGCGGGCCATCATGTTTTCTACCATGGTGTTTGCTGCAAAGTCGTAGGCGTCCGACAACGGCATTTCAAGTTGACGGTAGAAGGCTTCCTTGCCGATCTTCACGGTATGGGCAGACTTGGAGGCAATGCTCTCCGCGTATTTCTGAACGACCTGCTCCAGGTAGTCGCGCGGCACGATCCGGTTGATCAGGCCGAAATCCTTGGCGGTCGATGCGTCGATGCTTTCGCCGGTCAAGAGCATTTCCATCGCCTGTTTTGGAGCAACGTTGCGGCTCAGTGCGACCATCGGCGTTGAACAAAAGAGGCCGATATTGACGCCAGGCGTACAGAACGTGGCGGTATCTGTTGCAATTGCCAGATCGCAGGACGCGACCAGCTGACACCCGGCAGCGGTTGCAACACCTGTCACGACAGCAATGACCGGCTTTGGCAGCCGTACGATCTGCTGCATGAGGTCTGAACACTGGCGCATGATCCGCTCGTAGGTCGCCTTGCCGCCGTCAGCTTCGGCTCGCGCACTCGTCAGTTCCTTCAGATCATGACCTGCGCAAAAGACCTTGCCCTCTGCGCCGAGGAGAACCACCCGTACATCCGGGTTCGCCGCTGCTCTCGTCAGTTCGGCGGACAAAGCGCTCATCATTTCGCTCGAGAGCGCGTTCATCCGTTCCGGGCGCTGCATGACGATCCGATACACACCTTCATGCAGAAGCGTTGCCAGCATTGGTTTTTCGGCCATGTCGTTTGCAACAGCGTCGGTCATGGAAAACTCCCTGAGGTCTCTATTTCAAAGCCTTATAGCTGAACTCCTGTTCGTCGGCGAGTACCCGAAAGGTTGCAGTCAATATTCGTTCCTGACGATCATTTGACACAAAGCGGAGGATTTCCTCTGGTCGGCGGGCTGGACTGCATTATTCTCAGTTCTATGAAGAGCCTCGTCTCAACCCTGATCACCGCGATCGCCTTGTTAATGGGGCAATTTGGTTCAGCTTCCGTCAAAGCGGCTCAACCCGTCGACGTAGCTCTCGTTCTGGCCGTTGATGTCTCGCGGTCCATGTCGGCGGAAGAATTGGCCATACAGCGGGACGGATATGCCGCTGCGATTGCGCATCCATCAGTCATTCGAGCTGTAGAGCAGGGGCTTCATGGCCGGATTGCACTGACCATGTTTGAATGGGCCAACGATGCGCATATTCGCGAGATCGTGCCCTGGACCCTCATTGAAACGCCGCAAGACGCAGAGGGTGTATCAACCATCATCAGCGAAGATCAGACCATTGGTCAGCGCAGAACCTCTATATCCGGTGCGATCCGGTATGCGTCGAAGTTGCTGCTGGATGTCCCTTTTCAGGCGGATCGGCTGGTTATCGACATATCCGGCGATGGGCCCAACAATCAGGGTATCGCTGTGACCCGTGCCCGGGACCTGGCAGTGGAGGCCGGTTTTGTGATCAACGGGTTGCCATTGATGACGACCGGCGGATTTGGCGGCCAGTTCAACATTCCGGATCTCGATGAATACTACCGCCGCTGCGTGATTGGCGGGCCGGGCAGTTTTGTAATTCCGGTAAACGATTGGGCCCAGTTTCCAGAAGCGGTTCGCCGGAAACTGGTCCTGGAAATCGGGGGGCGGGTTCCAGAAGAACCAGCACGTGTCTACCGGGCGCAGATCACGTTCGGCCAGCCTTATGACTGTATGGTCGGCGAGAAGATGTGGCGCAACTTGCGCGAAAGATTTTTTCTCGATCCTTGAGTGTGTGGCCTTCAGTTTCGTGGCCGACTTGCCCTGATCTCACGCTTTTCGCTGTATGTCTGTACAGCATAAGCTCCGGACATCGCGATCAGAGCCGCAGCCAGTCCGATAGTGACATCAACGGCGCCGGAAAAGGGCAGCCTGAACGCGTATATGAAAATTTCGATGTAGCTGACTGTGAAGCCAATCACGAGACCTATCGCAAGTAAGATAGAAATGCGGTCGCTTCCCCATCCTTTTTGATCGCGGGTCTCGCTCTGGAAGTGTCCGGAAACGCGAAAATATGCCCAAATTATAAACCCGAAGACCGCGGCAGAAAGGGCCATGACCGCAGCAGGTTGTATGATTTCCATTTTGTCTGGATCCCAGTTTAGGAATGCTATCCGGGCGGGGCCGTCCGGGAATAAGAGCGACATGGGAAACAATTGAGGCAACTGCAAGAGGACGCTCAAAATTTCCGGTTCTTGGCATCATCCGGTGTTTGCATCCAATGCAAGGAAGTCGTGGTCAACCTGCATCCGGCTCAGATCGCTGCTGGACCCGCTATTGGCGCAGCCATAGGATCGAATCCATGGCACGCATTCTGGAAACCGAGCTTTACGAGCCGGTCAAGGCATTCTTGGAAAAACAGGGATATGAGGTGAAGGCCGAAGTAGGATCAGCCGACATTGTGGCTTGCCGCGGTGACGACGATCCGGTGATCGTGGAACTGAAGACCGGCTTTACCCTCAGCCTGTTTCACCAGGCCGTTGACCGGCAAGGGGTGACCGACTCGGTTTATATCGCCGTTGCGCGTGGCAGCGGGCGCCGTTTTCAAGCGGCGCTAAAAAACAATCTCAAGCTCGCGCGCAGGCTGGGGCTTGGACTTATTACGGTCCGGCTCACAGATCAGCTGGTCGAAGTTCATGCTGATCCAGCGCCCTTCACACCGCGCAAGATGAAACCGCGGAAAGACCGGCTTCTGCGTGAATTTGCCCGCCGTGTCGGAGATCCGAACACCGGCGGCTCGACGCGCGTCACGCTCGTCACAGCCTACAGGCAAGATGCCATGAGATGTGCTCAGTATTTAAGTGAAAATGGTCCAAGCCGTGGCTCAGAGGTTGCCAAAGCGACCGGCGTTGACCGGGCCACACGGATGATGGCGGATGATCACTACGGTTGGTTCGAACGGGTGGGCCGTGGGATTTACGGTTTGACCCCGAAGGGCGAAAAGGCGAGGGAAAACAAGATAACTGAAGCATCTGAACGAAAAAATAAGGGGCAATTCTAAATAGAGATTTCAAAACAGGGCGTTTGACGAAAAGCCTACGGCATCTCCGGGAACAGGATGGCCAATCAGGAAACCTTGACCGAACGCCACGCCAAGGTTTTGAAGCGCTGCAAGCTGTTCCTGTGTCTCGATGCCTTCGGCAACAATTTGCTTGCCAAGCTTGGCTGTGAGCTTTGCGATCGTTTCGACGATTGCCATATCGACATCGGATGTCAGCATTGAGCGAACGAAAGACACATCGAGTTTTACCAGATCAAATTCGGTTTCTTTCAAGTGCAGCAAAGAGGCATGTCCGGTTCCAAAATCATCCAGCGCGACGGTAATGCCGTTTTCTCGCAGGTGCCGAAGTATACTGGAGACGTTTTCACGCTTCCTGGTAAGAAGAACATCTTCGGTGACTTCTACTTGGATGTGGCTTGGCTTTAGCCCCGCTTTGGCAATGGCCTCCATCAATCGATCCACAAATTGAGCATCACGCTGATAGGCCTGAAATTCGGGTGGAGAAATGTTGAACGCGATATGGCCAAAATCATGTCCCGCTTTGAGCCATGATGAGGCTTGATCGATGGCGCGCAAACGAACCATCTCTCCAATGCGGCGCGCGAGCACGCTGTCCTCGAACACCTCAGCGTAGCTGCTTGGCGGAACCAGCGTACCGTCCTCGTTACTCAGTCGCAGCAATGCCTCGAATCCCGCCAGCTTTTGCGACTGCAAGTCAGCTTTCGGCTGAAAACACAACACAAAGCGTTCGTCGGTTAAGGCACGCCGTGCAGAGTTTAGGGTATTCGTTCGGTTCAGAGCTGCTGTGAGAAGCGCCTCCGAATAACAACGCACGGCATTTCCGCCCGACGCCTTTGCGTCATAGACGGCAAGGTCGGCTTGCTGAAGGAGGTCGTTTACATCCGAACCGTTGGCGTGTGTTTTCTCTGCAAGACCCAGAGATGCCGAGCATTCGAACAAAAAACCTTCCCAGGCAATTGGCTTTGAAATTTCTTCAAGCAAGCGTTTGAAGTACTGAACCGTCTCCCCCCAGCTCAACTGAGCAGAAAAAATGACCGCAAATTCGTCTCCGCCAAGCCGGATTACGATCCCTGTATCGCCGATGTAGTCTACGAGCCTCTCGGCCAATACGATGAGGGCACTGTCACCGGCAGGGTGGCCGTGGCAATCGTTGATCTCTTTGAAGTCATCAAGGTCAATAATCGCGACCCCGCAGGACCGGCAATTGGATGAACTTTTGTGCAAGAGATCGTCCGCAATCCGCATGAAGTAGTGGCGATTGTAAAGCCCGGTTAGCTGATCGCGTTCCGCATAGTACTGGGCAGTGTCCAGAAGCTTCCGATATTCGGTAATGTCACTGATCGTTCCGCCCATCTTGGTTGCGCGATTCTCATTGTTCCAAACGGCATGTCCGCGCGCGCGGACCCAAATCTGTTCGCCATTTTTGTGCAACAGCCGCAAGGATAGATCGAATGGAACGCGATCCTTGAGATGTTCTTTGAACACTTGTTCGACATTCGCCCGGTCTTCAGGATGAATGATTTTGATAAACAGACCAGGCGCATTCGGAAGGGTTTCTTCGGTGTAGCCCAGCCGCACTTTCCACTGTTCTGACATGTAATTGTGTTCGTCGTTGAGGTCCCATTCCCAGACGCCCTGGCTGGCCCCCGAAATGGCAAAAGCGTATCGCTCTTCGCTGAGCCTCAAGGCCTTGGTGCGTTGTTCCAGTATCTCTTCCTGGCGCTGGTGCAAGTCGCGGAGTGCCACTTCGGCTGACTTCAGCGACGTGATATCCTGGATGAACCCGTAGGAGCGCAGATGTGTGCCGTCGGCATCGACAACTGCAACGCCGCGTTCCCGAACGAAGATCTCTCCTCCGCCCGTTTTGATGATACGGTATTCAAGCTCAACGATGTTTTTGGTTTCGCTTAAGCGGCGGGTCTGGCTTCTGTAGTGTTCACGGTCATCCGGGTGCACCCACTCCAGATCTGCGTCCATTGAGGTTGCGCGGCGCACGAATTCTTCAACTGTGACCCCATGCATGCGGGCAAGCTGTTCTGAACAGAAAATGCAGTTGTCGGTGACTTCGTCCCATTCCCAATAGCCGATGCCGGCCAGCGCCTCGACTTCTTCAAACAGCTCTCCCGGTCGCCGTAGTGTTTGAACCGGGTAGACTTTGCTGACCTTGTTGTCCATCGAAGCTTGCGCTCACTGCAATTGTCAAAATCGAAAACAGTGAGCAGAGAATAGAAGCTTTTTGCTTCCAAATGCTTTGCTTTTTGTCAATTTCATGAAACATGAAAATTGGCTGATACTTATAACGATAGTCTTGGTGAAAAGTTGAGGTAGATCATTCGTAATTGTTCCAATTTCTTTCTGCTGCTGATGGGGGACGAGCCGACAGCGTGTTGTTTTCGACCCCCGCGCGATTTGCCTCTTGTTGGCGGTCATGACAACAACCAGATGCAGATCTTGGTATTCTCGGGGTCATGGAGCTCCAGGTGTTTGAAATAGCGGTGCCGCTGATCGGCGGTTTATTTCTTTTGATCATAGGCGGAGAGTTCTTGGTGCGCGGGGCTGTAAATGCCGCGACGCATCTGGGGGTGTCGCCGCTCGTGATCGGCTTGACCCTGGTCGGGTTCGGCACCTCGACGCCAGAACTTGTTACCTCTGTGCATGCCGCACTTGTGGGTGCGCCTGGCATTGCTTACGGCAATGTTGTCGGATCGAACATCGCCAACATATTGCTAATCGGTGGTGTCGCGGCGCTGTTGTTTCCGATCGCCGTGTCGTCCACGGCGCTGAAACGCGATGCTGCGGTGATGCTCGCCGTCACCTTGGTCTATGCGGGCGTTGTCACCGTCATGGATGCCAGTCGGCTGGTCGGCGGGGTCTTCCTTGCAGCTCTATGCACCTACATTTACATGGCCATCCGGCAGGAGCGGGCAGCCGTCCAGGAAAACCGCGGCGCAGTGCATGGAAAAAGTACGGCGTTGATCGAGACGGATCCGGTTTTGGACATTCCAGCCCAGCCAAAAGGTGGTCTGGTGGCCGCGCTGCTGCTCGCGCTGGGCGGTTTGGCGCTTGTGGTGTTCGGCGGCAAGTTCCTGGTGGAGGGCGCTGTCAGCCTGGCGCGCGGTTTTGGAATTTCGGAAACAGTTATTGGCCTGACGATCGTCGCGATCGGCACCTCCATGCCGGAACTGGTGACATCAGTCGTTGCCGGCCTGAAACGTCAGACAGACGTTGCGTTCGGCAACATTATCGGGTCGAACATCTACAATATTCTGGGGATCGGTGGTGCAACGGCTCTGATCGCGCCGAGCGAAGTTCCGTCCCAGATCATCAGTTTCGACAATCCGGTCATGATTGGCGTTTCGGTGATCTTCGTGATTTTCGCAGCAACCGGCCTACGGATCGGCCGGCGCGAGGGCGCAGTGCTGCTTGGCGGATATCTTGTCTACCTTTATGCCCTTTGGCCGTCCTGAACAAAGGGTGTGCCGCTAGACCTGTTCGTTGTCTGATGGGGACGTTCCCACATCGGCGTCTTCCAGCGGCAGAGCTTCGTCCTCGCCGGCCGCAAGTGTCGCGGTTTCTGGTGTGACCATACGGGCAGGGGCGCTGACCTGAAACGCGCCCTTGTCTTCTTCGGCAACCGCCGCCCGCCGGGTCATGCGCCACAGCGTGAAGGCAATCATGACGACGTGAGCGCCGATGGTCGTGATGAACAGGCCTTGCGGGCCGATGCTTGTCATCATGACACCGGCAATCAGCGGTCCGATAATGGAGCCGATGCCAAACATCATCAAAAGTCCGCCTGACACCTGAATGGACGTTCCTGGAGGTGCATGGTCGTTGGCATGGGCAACGATCACAGGGTACATCGCAAAAATCGCTGCGCCGAACACGGCAACCAGCAAAAGGTTCGTAAGCTGGCTGTCGGGGAGCAGCACCACGAAGGCGATATCGGCAGCAAGTGCGACAGCGGCCACAACGGCCAAAACGATGCGGCGGTCCATGCGGTCGCTCAAGTATCCGATCGGGATCTGGGCGACGGCGCCCGCAAGGACCGGGATGCTGGCAAAAAGCGCAATCGACGTCAGTTCAAGACCCACCCGCCCGGCATAGACGGCAGCCAGCGTCCCGAAGGCGGCGTTGGAGATCCCGACGAGAAACACGGCCGCAACGGCCACCGGCGAATTGTTCCAAAGGACGCGTATATTGAGCTGCACCGATGTCAGCGGAGCCGGCGAGGCGGACGTCGACAACGCCGTTGGCACAAGAGCCAGACAATAGACAATGGCGCCAATCGCAAAGAACAGGAAGCTCATCGTGTCGCCAAGCGAGATGACCATCTGCCCGGCTGTTAAAGCCCCAAGATTGACCATCGTGTAGACACCGAAAATGGTGCCGCGTGTGTTGGCCTCGGACTTGTCGTTGAGCCAGGATTCCACGATCATTGCAGCCCCAGCAAAGCAGAACCCGGAGACGGCTCGGATGGGGATCCACGCCCAGGCTTCGACCAAGAGCGCCTGCAGCAGCATCGAGACGGCGGCAAAGGCGCACATCACACCGAATGTTCGGATATGACCGACGGCTCCCACCAGCCGGGGGACGAAGATGCACCCCAGCACATAGCCGATCGCCCAACCGGTTCCCAAAAGACCAAGCGAACTTGCGGAAAATCCCTCCGCAGCTCCGCGAACCGGCAGGATGAGGCCGTGAATGCCGCCGGCAAAGAGCAAAAGTGCGGAGCCGAACAAGAGTGCGGTAATGGGAACGATTTGTCTGATCATGCCCGCCACAGTACTGATTCTGAAAACAAAAGGGTAGCAGCGCGCCTGAGCCCTCCCGGAAGATGGCGGCCTTTCTCACTGATCGTTATCAGCTGTGTGCCTTCCGTCCGAGGTATACGGATTGCGTCACTTCGCGCCCGTCCTGAAGTGGGTTTTCGAACACCACCGGTTCCGCCCATGCCTCATCAAACGCTTCGGCAAGTTTGGCGGTGATGGCAGCATCCGGAGCTTCGTCCGACCACAGGCCAACGACGCCACCGGGTTTCAGAAAGCGTTGCACGCCAGTGAAACCTTCCTGGGTGTAGAAGCCCTTGGACCCTGAATGCAGCAACCGCTCGGGCGTGTGGTCGATATCGATCAAAATGGCATCGTATTGACGTTGCGGACGACTGGCATCGAAACCATCATCTGACACTGCGAGGCCAAAGAAGTCTCCTTGAACCAATTGGCAGCGCGGATCATCCACCAGTTCTGTTTTCATCGGGACCAGCCCCTCCTGGTGCCAGCGGATGACCGGTTCCAGAAGATCGACGACGGTGAGGCTGGAGACCGTGTGATGGGCCAAAACCGCCTGTGCGGTGTAGCCAAGGCCCAGTCCGCCGACCAACACATCCAATTCACTTCCTGCAAGCGCTTTAGCACCGAGATCCGCCAGCGCCACTTCAGAGGCCGTGAACAGGCTCGACATCAGGTGTTCTTCTCCAAGGAGAATTTCGAAGACGTCGGTTTTCAGCGCCAGGAGATGCCGGCGGCGGAGGGACACGGCCCCAATCGGTGTCGGGGCATAATCCAGTTCTTCAAACATCTTACTCATGCCGTACCATGACGGGTGGTTGGTGATTTGGAAAGGGCGCGAATGCACTGCTCCCGCACTGCAAGCGGAGACGAACAGAGTTTTTATGCGGTACAACTCGGGAGTACCTGTAAAAATTCGAATTTATTGGACTCTTGTTTCGAACAGGTCGAAACTCAGCCTGTTCCTCACGTCTCTCGAGTTACACAGCCGCATGCCACGTTCATCTGCTCGCAAAGACCTTACCTTGAAAGCCCTGGAACTCTTTCAGATCTGCGCCCGCAAGTCGTCGGTTCAGGAGACTGCTGATGAAACAGGCTTGTCCATCAGTACTGTTTCGCACCACCTGCGCAGCCTTGAAGAACATCTTGGCGTAGAGCTGTTCGATCATGCCCGTCGCCCTATGATGCTGACGCCCAAAGGGCAGATGTTCTTGAAGGAAATCGACGTGGCCCTCGGGTCCATCCGCAAGGCGACAGCGGAAGCTAGTGCCGGGAATGTCACGGAAACCAGTTATCTCAGGTTCGGCAGTATTGCCGACATGGATAGCGATATTACGCCTGACCTTGCGGTTTACCTTTCCAGAAAAATGCCCCAGTGCAATTTCGTTTTCCGGTCCGGATCCAGCCGCGAACTTCTTGACATGCTGCGTGACCGCCGGTTGGACATCGGCATAGCGACCATGCCGCCAGAGAGGGTGAATAATCTGCAAGACACCCCTTTGCTTCGTGACCCATTTGTGGTGGTGCTGCCAGAAGGGCGGACTGACGAGACAGCAGATGTCATGGCCGGCAAATCGGATCTACCGTTTCTGCAGTTTACCAGTGACCTGCTCATAGCTCGGCAGATCGAAGCACAATTGCGCCGGTTGGGAGTGGAGATGCCCGACCGTTTCGAATGCGGCAACAACCAGACCCTCATGGCAATGGTGGCGGCAGGTGCTGGATGGACCATAACAACACCTTTACTGTTCTCCAGGGCGCGCCGGTTTCATTCAAAGCTTCGCATGCACCAGTTTCCCGGAAAAAGCTTTGCGCGGACGCTGTCTCTCATCACCACACCAGATTGCGCTGGATCTGTGCGTGGTCTCATCGATCAGAAACTCCGCAAGCTGCTGACACGCCATGCGCTGACCCCCATGCATCAAAGCAACGCTTGGCTTGAGGACCGATTTTGTCTGGTCACGGGTGCTGATTGACCGGAATTCTTTGGACAGCACTTCGGAATTACGAATTTTTCGAAGTTCAATATTGATATTTTGAAAATCGCAGCCCGCCTCATTGCCACTTTGTTCAAACTGCGGCACCCCGGAGAGAGATGTGGTGGAGGTGTTGTATGAAAACGCGGACGAAAGTGGTTGTGATCGGTGGAGGTATCGCCGGGTGTTCGACAATCTACCATCTTACCCAGGAGGGCTGGACGGATGTCGTATTGGTCGAACGAAATGAACTCACGTCCGGGACGACGTGGCATTCTGCAGCCCAAGTAACCAACTTCGGCATGAATCAAACCATGGTCGGTTTGAAGAGCCATTCTATCCGGCTCTACAAGGAGCTGGCCGAAGATCCAGATTACCCGATCAACTATCACCATGCAGACGGTGGCATTCGACTTGCCAACACCGAAGCCCAGATGCAGGGCTACCGGCACTTTGCATCAATGGCACGCGGCATGGATGTCGACTTCGAAGTCATTGATGCGCAGGAGTGCGCACGCCGCCATCCGTTGATTTCAACAGACAATCTGCTTGGCGGTCTTTGGGATCCGCTCGATGGCGACATCGATCCGGCACAGCTTTGTCAGGCGCTGGCCCGCCGTGCCCGCAAGGCCGGGGCGGCCATCTATCGCAACACGCCAGTCACGGGCCTGACACAGCACAAGGATGACACCTGGACGGTTCATACCGAGCATGGAGACATCGACTGCGATATTGTCGTGAACGCTGGTGGGTACAGGGTGAACGAAATCGGGGCAATGATGGGGATTCATCATCCCGTCGCTTCAATGGAGCACCAATATTTTCTGACCGAGGAAATACAGGCGATCAAGGAGGCGGGGCACCGGATGCCACTGCTTCGTTGCCCGATCAGCGACTACTACTGCCGTCAGGAAAAGAACGGTTTGCTGGTCGGCTTCTACGAGCAGGATTGCAAGACGTGGGGTATGGACGGGATCGATCCGCATTTTGTCAACGCGCTCTGTCCGGATGATCTGGATCGGGTAACCGACGTCCTTGAGGGTGCTTTTGCCCGCATGCCTGCATTGATGGACACTGGAATTCACACCGTCATCAACGGTCCGATCACTTATACAATCGATGGCGCGCCGTTGGTCGGACCGATCCCGGGCAAACGCAATGCTTTTTGTATCATCGGGCTTAGGGCCGGTTTGGGTGAGGGAGGCGGACATGGTTGGCTGCTGGCGCAGCAAATCGTGCACGGCGAGGCGTGCTACGACACATGGTGCCTCGATCCGCGCCGTTTTACCGGCCACGCCAATGTCGAGCTCACCGCTCTGAAAGCCAAAGAAGACTACCAGAACGAGTTCCGATTTCACTTCCCTCATGAACATCGCCCAGCGGGGCGGTCCGCCAAGACAACGCCGCTGACACCCGTGATGGCGGCGGAAGGGGCAGAATTTACGGTGGTGAACGGCTGGGAACGCGTAGATTATATTAAGCCGTCACCAGAGTTTCATCCAACGCTCGGGTTTCATTTCGATGAGGCTTTCGATGTGGTCGCAAGCGAGGTGAAACATATCGCGGAGCATGTGGGCCTGTGCGAAGTCAATGGTTTCAACCGGATCGAGATCACCGGTTCGGATCGGCACACGTTTCTCGATCGCTTGTTTTGCGGCGCAGTTACGAAACGGGAGGGTCGGGTCGGTCTCGGGTATCTGCTCAATCGGCATGGCATGGTCAAGGCCGAGGCAACAATCGCCAACATTCCGGCTTCGGATCGTGGGCCGGCCCGTGTCTGGTATGGGTCGGCAGCAGCCTCCGAATATCATGATATGGATTGGCTAAAGTCCCATCTGCGTCCGGATGAAGATGTTGAGATAAGGAGCCTAACCAACGACCAAACCATTCTGGTTCTGGCAGGACCAAAGGCGCGGGCGGTTCTGCGATCGGCCAGCCGTGGCGACTGGTCGAAGGAAGGGTTCCCCTGGTTGTCGGTGCGCGAAACCTTCATCGGGTATGCCCCGGCAACCGTTATGGGGGTCAGCTTTTCCGGCGAGCTTGCTTATGAGATCCATGTCCCGAATGCTTCACTCTATGCTGCCTATCTGGCTTTAAGGGACGCTGGAAAGGCGCATGATCTGAGAGTGTTCGGCGCAAGAGCTGTGGAATCCATGCGCATGGAAAAGGGGTTCTTGCACTGGAAGGCGGATCTGATCACCGAATTCGATCCTTTTGAAACCGGGTTGGATCGCTTTGTGAAGTTGGATAAGCCCGATTTTGTCGGCAAGGACGCCTTGATACAGCGCCTAAAGGACGGGCCGAGGAAGAAACTTGTGACTCTGAAAATTGACGCGACCCACGCACCCGCATATGGCGGGGCCTCGCTGATGCAGGGGGACACCGTTGTGGGGACAGTCACTTCCGGCGAGTGGGGCCATCGCAGCGGCCTGAATCTCGCTTATGCGTTTGTCGACACTGCGCTCTCGGGAGAAGGAACGGTGCTTGATCTTGACCTTCTTGGAGACAGGGTCAGCGCTGAGATCATCGCGCCGTCCCCTTATGATCCCGGTCATACAAGGATGCGCGGATAGGGGCACGGGCCATTTCACTGTGAAAAAACAGACTAGCCCCGCCGTCTCCGCCGTCGCCGGCCGTCGCCTGTGCCTTCTGCTGCGACCGGCTCCTTGCGTACAGGCAGTTCCACGGCAGCGCGCAGGTTCGGGAAGGGATCGACCTTGTTGGGCAAGGCCATGGCGTTGACAAAATGCTCCTGGAATTTCGGTTCCAAAGCGGTCTCGATTTTCTCGATGTTGTGAACTGTTTCTTCGATCTCACGCCGGTAGCCTCGATTGAGCAGCGCCATGCGGGCACCGGTTCCGGCGGCATTGCCGACGCCGGAAACACCGTCGAGCGCGCAATCGGGGATAAGTCCCAGGATCATTGCGTATTTCGGATCGATGTAGCTGCCGAACGCACCGGCGAAGCGGATGCGGTCGATGTGATCGCTGCCGAGCTTGTCCTGCAACAATTTGATGCCGGCATAGAGCGCGCCTTTGGCAAGCTGAATGGCGCGGATGTCGGTCTGTAGGATCGAGATCTCGATGCCGTCTTCGGCAATGACATATGAGAACGTGCGGCCCTCAGACCGGACCCTGTGGGTTCTCTCTGCCATGGCGCCGTCAATCACACCGTCTTCGGTGATCAGGCCAGCGAGATACATTTCCGCGACCGCCTCGATGATGCCGGAGCCGCAAATGCCGGTGACACCAACACTGTCGATCTTTTCCGAAAAGCCCTCTTCATCCGACCACTCGTCGACGCCGATTACCTTGAACCGGGGCTCCAACGTGTCCTTGTCGATGCGGATGCGCTCGATGGCCCCGGGCGCTGCGCGCTGGCCGGAGGAGATTTCCGCACCCTCAAAAGCCGGGCCGGTCGGGGAGGAAGCGGCCAGCAGGCGATGCTTGTTGCCAAGCACGATTTCCGCGTTGGTGCCGACATCCACAAGCAGTGTCGTTTCTTCGAGCGAATAGGGGCTTTCGGAGAGCGTTGCAGCCGCCGCGTCCGCGCCGACATGACCGGCGATGCATGGCAGCATGTAGACGCGCGCGCCCGGATTGAGATCCAGATCGAGGTCGCGGGCATTCAGAACCATGGCGTCAGACGCCGCGAGCGCAAAAGGCGCGCCGCCGAGTTCCACCGGATCGATCCCCAAAAACAGGTGATGCATCACAGGGTTGCCAACAAAGGTGGCGTCCAGCACATCGGCGCGCTCTGCGCCGACATCGCCGATCAGCTTGCCGACAAGGGCATTGATCGCCTCGCGCACGGCCTTGACGAGATCCGGCAGTTTCGTCGGGTTCATTTGGACATAGGAAACCCGCGACATCAGGTCTTCGCCAAAGCGGATCTGCGGGTTCGAGGTGCCGGCGGAAGAGACTGTACGTCCGTTCTGAAGATTGCACAGGTGCGCGGCAATGGTGGTCGAGCCAATGTCAACAGCCAAGCCATAGACAGCCTGTTTTTCACCCGGCCAGAGCGCCACCAGTGTTGGGCCGCTCGAAATGTCCGTGTGGAGGGCGGCAGTGACCGTCCAGTGTCCCTTGCGCAGGATTGTCTGGACCTTTGGCAGCAGGACCGGATCGGTCGCCAGCGTCTCAACGCCGGCTTCTTTGGCAAGCGCCTCGCGCAGGCGGTCAATGTCACCGCGCGGGGTTTCCATATCCGGTTCGTCGATGGAAACAGTCACCAGCGAAATCGCGCTGTCCGGTTCAATCGTCTTCGCCTCGGCCCGCTTGCGCACGACCTGCCGGTTCGTTTGGGCGTCGGTTGGAATGTCGACGACCAGGTCGCCGAGGATTCTCGCCTGACAGGAGAGGCGCCGGTCGTCCGGCAGATTACGTAAGGTGGCGTAGCGTGTTTCCGCTTCTGTTGCACCCTCAAGGTGGTCCGCGGCGCTCGTCAGGTTTTCCTTGGCGAAGGTGCCTTCGGAGACGGAGATCTGGCAGCGCCCGCAAATGCCGCGCCCGCCGCAGACCGATTCCACGTAGACACCAAGAGAACGCGCGGCATCCAGAAGCGGTGTTCCGACTTCAAATGTGCCACGCCGCCCACTGGGCTGGAAAACAACCTTGGCGAGTTTCGCGGTGCTCTCTGACATGTCCTATTTGTGTCCAAGCGGTTTTGAGTTCAGTTTGTCAATGATCTGGCGCGGTCATGGCAAGACCCGGGATCGGCAAGCCGCCCGGGTCTTGAAGTGTGCTGCCGAGCCAATTTGGCAATCAGCCGGCCCGGCGCGCTGCGCGGCCCCCACGGCGGCGTCCGCCGGACGCTGCGGCTTCTGTTGGTGCAGCCGTCGCCGCACCGGCCGCCGCCGGCTTGTGGTCGCGATAGGTCATGATCCATTCCTGACAGTTCGGATCGGTGCCGTTCAGGACGTTGGCAGCGCGGACCGCTTCCATTTCCTGCGGGCGGCACGGATTCATGATCGCGGACGTCATGCCAGCGCCGATGACCATCGGAATAAAGCCGGCGTTGATGCCGTGGCGGTGCGGCAGTCCGAAGGAAATGTTGGACAGGCCGCAGGTGGTGTTGACCTTCAGCTCTTCACGGAGGCGGCGCAGTAGCGCAAACACTTGCTGCCCGGCCGTGCCCATGGCACCGATCGGCATGACGAGCGGGTCGACAACGATATCGTGCGCGGGAATGCCGAAGTCCGCCGCACGCTCAACGATTTTCTTGGCAACCTCGAAGCGCACGTCCGGGTCTTCGGAGATACCGGTTTCGTCATTGGAGATCGCAACTACCGGAACGTCATATTTCTTGATGAGCGGCAGGATCGCTTCCAGCTTTTCCTCTTCACCGGTTACGGAGTTGACCAGCGGGCGGCCTTTGGTGACTTCTAGGCCTGCCTTGATCGCCTCGGTGACAGAGGAATCGATCGAGATCGGAAGATCGCTCAACTCCTGAACGATTTCGAGTGTTTTTACCAGAAGCGGCGGTTCGGTCTCGTTCGGGTTCACCGCGGTAACGCCGGCATTGACGTCGAGCATGGTGGCGCCAGCTGCAGCCTGGGCCAAAACGTCAGCTTTCACGGTCTCAAAATTACCTTCAACCATTTCAGCAGCCAGCTTCTTGCGGCCGGTCGGGTTGATGCGCTCTCCAATCACGCAAAACGGCTGGTCAAAGCCGATCACGACTTCCTTGGTGGCGGAGGCGACAATTGTTCTGGTCATTTATGCGCTCTCGTTGGCGGTCAAAGATGTTGACGAAGTTTGAAAGGACCAGCTCCCGCGGCTGGTGAGCCACTCAGCTGTTTTGGCGACACCGCCGAATGGATAAACGTGGATTTGGGCGAGCTGGCTGTCCGGCTGGCTGGTGACGCGGGCTTCCAGCGGCTCGACCATTGTGTTCGGATCATAGCCTGCAAGCATGGAGACCACCGCGCCACCGCGCTTTTTCAGGAAGTTGAGCGAGTTTTCGACACCTGCGAAGGCCGCAAACTTCAAAAGCGTCGTCATCTTGGCCGGACCCGCTACACCGATATGAACCGGGAATTGATTGCCCCAGCCGCGGATCTCGTCGAGCCATACGCTGACCTGATGCGGATCGAAGCCGAACTGTGTGACAATCCGAAACTCCGCATCGCTGTCTGCGGCAAGCTCATGCTTTCGCATCAAGAACGATTTGATGACGTCCGGCTTGATGTCCGGTGCCCCTTCCGGGTGACCGGCTACGGCAATCTTTTGAATGCCCAGCTTGTCGAAAAGGCCCGTTTCGAGAAGGGCAACGGATGAGGTAAGAGGGCCAGCCTTGTCGGCTTCACCGGCAATTGCGAGCACTTCCTTAACACCGGCTTCCTGGGTCAGGCGGGTGATGCGGCGCTCGAAATCGGCAGCGCTCGCATAGCGACGCGCGGCCATATGCGGCACGGCAGTCAAGCCCTTGTCGGTCAGGGTCTTGGCTGCGGCGACGATCGTGTCTTCCGGAGCATTGCCAAGATCGGTGACATAGACCTGGCTGCCAGCCGGGATCGCAGCCAGAAGCTCTGTCTTTTCGACCACCTGTTTGGGTGACATTTCGGTCGAGGCGGGCAGGCGGCCATTTGCCAAAAGGCTGCTATCAGTCATTTTCCAGGCCTCCATTCGCCATCAGGTCCATCAGGCGGTGTTTCGGGTAATCGGCAACAAGCGCTTCAAGCGCGGTGTCAGCTTCCTGTTCAAGGTCGTCGGAAACATCGACAGGCTCTGCCCGGCGCCATTCGGCCATATAGGCATCACTGTCTTTGGCACCGACACGCATCGCGCAGGCATCGATCGTTTCCATGAAGACAGCCGGCAGCTCCCGGCGGGCGGACTTACGGCCCTTTTTCACCAGGATCTGTGCCGGGATGTCCCGCCAGTAAACGATTGTCTTTTGCGCCATTTCACGTCGTCCTCTTTCGAGCATGATTGCCGGAAAGCTCTCAATCCAGGTCGCTTGATAGCGGCATTGCACGGTAAAAAACCGACCCGTGCAGTGCCGCATGTCAGCGCGAAGGCATCGCAGGTTCTTTCGTCAGGAATGGTGCCAGCAAACCATAGCCGGTGCGTTCAATTTCAAGCGGAAGCTGAAGACGTTCCGCTGCCCGTCTTGCGGCCTCTTCAAGGGCCGGATCATCTGTCTGCGCCAGGTAGAGAACCCGTGTGTAGTGGGCAAAGTACATGTCGCGCAGATGGGGATGCCAATCGAGGCCGAGGGGTTCGATGACCATTGTCTGAAAGTGCCGGGCGAGGAAGTCGGTCAGATAAAAGCTGCCGAGCTGGTCTTCCTCAAATTGGTCGAATGTCTCCAGTCCGGCAAAGAACGCATAACAATGCGCGCCTTCGATCCGGCGGGTTCCGGTTTCTTCCAGTACCTTGTCGAGAAGACCGCCAGTGCCGCAATCGCCATAAGCAACCAGAATGTCGGAATAAATATCGCGGTTCTGGAGAATGACTCGCAGGACTTCGTCGGGGATCTTTTCCGGTGTGTTGTGCAGCTGTGCCGGGAGACAAGTCAGATCAATGTGATCAAGCTGATTGAGATCGCGGAGTGCGATGATCTCACGCGCCAATGCTCCGCAAGCTACAACAAGGACGCGGCCGATCTTGTCGTTCGCGTCCTCTTGTGTTCCGATCGGGAAAAGAGGCTCACCCGCCTGCATGTCGGGAGCCTCCTCAAACATGTTCTGTCAGCCCCGGTTGGCGAGCTGGTTATGCCGCCGGGCAATCAGGTCTTTTGCCATTTCAACAGCTACAGCTGCATCGCGGCAGTAACCGTCCGCACCAACGGCTTGCCCGAACTCTTCGTTGAGCGGCGCACCGCCTACAAGAACGATGTAGTCGTCCCGCAGGCCCTTTTCCTTCATCTCGTCGATGACGACCTTCATGTAAGGCATAGTGGTGGTCAAAAGGGCAGACATGCCGAGGATGTCCGGCTGATGCTCTTCAAGAGCAGCCAAATAGTTTTCGACCGGGTTGTTGATGCCGATGTCGATCACTTCAAAACCAGCGCCTTCCATCATCATGGAGACAAGGTTCTTGCCGATGTCGTGAATGTCGCCTTTGACAGTGCCGATGACCATCTTGCCGACTTTCGGAGCGCCGGTCTCGGCGAGAAGCGGACGCAAAATGCCCATGCCAGCCTTCATGGCGTTTGCGGACAAGAGAACCTCAGGCACGAACAGAATACCATCGCGGAAGTCGACGCCGACGATCCGCATGCCTTCAACAAGGGCCTTGGTCAGGATGTCGTAAGGTGCCCAGCCGCGTTCCAGAAGGATGTTCACCGCATCCTGAATTTCTTCCTGCAGACCATCATATAGATCATCATGCATCTGCTCGACGAGTTCATCGTCAGACAGGGCCGACAGGTCGATGTCGTCTTCGTCAGACATTTGGCAGCTCCAAAAAGGCTATCGTGGCCGGTAAACGTTGAAAAACCTTATGCCTTAAGGGGAATTGCCCGATATCATCAATGCGACATGGCTAGTCGCTTTCGCGACAGAGGGCTTCTGATGGTTCGAATTGGTGCACTGCCATGACTTGCAAAGAAAAAGGCGGATCACGCGGATCCGCCTCAAGTTTTCTGTTCTGGTCCGGACAGATCAGAACAGACCCTCGATCAAGCCTTCATCGTTCAGCTTGATATGATTTGCAGACGGCACGCGGGGCAGACCCGGCATGGTCATGATTTCCCCGCAGATCGCAACGATGAAGCCGGCACCGGCGGACAGGCGAACTTCGCGGATCGGCACTCCATGGCCGGTCGGCGCGCCGCGCAGGTTCGGATCGGTGGAGAAGGAATACTGGGTCTTGGCCATGCAGACCGGCAGGTTGCCGAAGCCGTCTGCTTCCCAGCGGCGAAGTTGATCCCGGATGGATTTGTCGGCCAGGACCTCGTCGGCGCGGTAGATGCGCTTTGCAATCGTCTCGATCTTTTCAAAGAGCGGCATATCGTCTTCGTAGAGCGGAGCGAATTGGGCTGCACCGCTTTCTGCAAGCGCTGCGACTTTTTCGGCAAGTTCTGCCGTGCCTTCCGAGCCTTTGGCCCAGTGGGACGCCAGAACGGCATCGACACCAAGATCCGCACAGAAGTTTTTGATCTCCTGGACTTCAGCGTCCGTGTCTGCGGTAAAGTGGTTGATTGCGACGACGGCCGGGACGCCGAACTGCTTGATGTTTTCAATGTGGCGGCCGAGGTTGGCGCAGCCCTTTTGGACCGCTTCGATGTTTTCTGCGCCAAGGTCTTCCTTGGCAACGCCGCCATTCATCTTCAGCGCACGCACGGTGGCGACGATCACCACCGCATCCGGCGAAAGACCAGCCTTGCGGCATTTGATGTCGAAGAATTTCTCGGCGCCAAGGTCCGCGCCGAAACCGGCTTCGGTCACGACATAATCGGCAAGTTTCAGAGCCGTTTGGGTCGCCATGACGGAGTTACAGCCGTGGGCGATGTTGGCGAACGGGCCGCCGTGAATGAAGGCAGGATTGTTTTCCAGTGTCTGCACGAGGTTTGGCTGGATGGCCTCTTTGAGGAGAACGGTCATCGCGCCGTCAGCTTCCAGTTCGCGCGCGGTGATCGCGGTGCGGTCGCGGCGGTAGGCAACGATTATGTCGCCGAGGCGCTTTTGCAGATCTTCCAGATCTGTCGCCAGGCAGAGGATCGCCATGATTTCGGACGCAACAGTGATGTCGAAGCCGCCTTCACGCGGGAAACCGTTGGCAACACCGCCGAGTGAACAGACGATTTCGCGGAGCGCCCGATCGTTCATGTCCAGCACCCGGCGCCAAACCACCCGGCGCTGGTCGATGCCGAGCTCATTGCCCCAGTAGATGTGGTTTTCGATAAGGGCGGCCAGAAGGTTGTGCGCTGACGTGATCGCATGGAAATCGCCGGTGAAGTGGAGGTTGATGTCCTCCATCGGGACCACTTGCGCATAGCCGCCGCCTGCTGCACCACCTTTCATACCGAAACACGGGCCGAGGGACGGCTCGCGCAGACAGATCATGGCGTTCTTGCCGATCCGGTTGAGACCATCCCCCAGGCCGACAGTCGTTGTGGTTTTGCCTTCGCCGGCCGGTGTCGGGTTGATTGCGGTGACCAGGATCAGCTTGCCGTTTTCCTTGCCGTTCAGCCCTTCGATGAAGTCTGCGGAGATCTTCGCTTTGGTGCGGCCATAAGGCAGCAGCGATTCTTCCGGAATGTTCAACCGGTCGCCGATCTCTTGGATCGGTTTCATTTTGGCTGCGCGTGCAATCTCGATATCACTGGCCATGCTGTTTCCTCGACATGTTATGTTTCCCGGAAAAAGCCGGGCGTTGTCTTTGCCGCACGCTAGAAGAGAGGGCGGTGCAACAGATGTTCTGAATGCGACCTACTAAGTTTGGGATGCGACGATGGCGTTTCTGCTTCGATAATTGCGAAATGGCACTGGTTCAGAATTGCATTTTCTAGCCAAGCGGATTTTAATTCCGCCATGACAGATTCAGATATTCTCTCCCGTTTGCCGGAGCGGTTGAAAAAGGCCCGCCGGGCGCAAGGCTTGTCGCTTGAGGCGGTTGAAAAGCTCTCCGGTGTGTCGCGCTCGATGGTCAGCCAGATTGAGCGGGGCGAATCCAATCCCACGGTTGCGACGCTTCTCAATCTGACCCGGGCACTCAATGTCGATTTTGCCGGCCTGCTCGGAGAAGAGGCTGTCGAGGATCGGGTGGAAATTGTGAAGGTGAGCCAAACCCCGGCGCTTGATCGGGCGGGAGATGGATGCAAGATCCGGATCTTGTCCGCGCCTCAGGACACGGGCCGGTTTGAAGTCTATGAGCTCATATTTGCTGATGGCGGCAAGCTGGAGAGCAAACCTCATGAGCGTGGAACCCGGGAGCAGTTGATCGCCGAAGAGGGAACGTTGAAGGTCATGTCCGGCGTTGCAACGGGGATGATTGAAAAAGGCGATACCGCGCGTTACGCCGCCGATGTGGCGCACACGATTGAGGCGGTCAACGGGCCAGCCCGTGCTATTTTGATGGTGGTCCGTTTCTAGTAGTCGTCATCTAGTGAGATGGGCTTCAGCTGCTCAGTCGGTATTAAGTCGCTGTCTAAATTTGAGAATGTGTGGCCCCTGATCAGGGGATGGATCAGGGCGCCACGAGGTCCCGGGAGGCGTCAGGTTGTTCCCGGGACAAAAAACGAAAAGCCGGCATCCTTTGGGTTGCCGTTTGCGTCTTGAATGTTCACCTGGCAGGTGTTTTCCGCAAAGATATTCAGGCCAACAGTGAGGCCATCGCCCCACACTGTGGCCTGAGCCCCAGTGACAGCTGAAAAATTGCTATCATAGTTCACCATGTAAGAGCCGGTGCCGGTGTGGTCGCAACTGGCCACATGTTGTGACGAAGTTAGGTTTCCATCGCTGCCGACAAGAGCTGATGCAAATGAAGCTGTCATGTTTGCCTCCCGGTTGTATTCAATGGGTATGCTGCTCAGAGAGCCGAGTGTGCAATTCAAGAATATCAACCAATAGTAGATTCGTAAGTCTGATATAACCCGCAAGGTTGAGTCATTGTCGGATGGATTATTGCATCCGTGAAACTGCCATCCTCTCCGTGATAATGGAAATTCCACTTTCGCCAGACCTAAGAATCCGCTATTATGGATAAAATTCCAGATTATCGGAGGTTGTCGTGTCGCAGGCGTTCTTGGAAAACATTTCCGCTACCTTGAAGGAAATCGAGGCAGAAGGGCTCTACAAGCGCGAGCGGTTGATCACGTCACCACAAGGCGGCCATATCGCTGTTGGTGGGCGCGATGTCATCAATCTGTGTGCCAACAACTATCTCGGGCTGGCCGATCATCCGGTCCTGATCGAAGCCGCCAAAAATGCCATGGATCCAAAGGGGTTCGGCATGGCTTCCGTGCGGTTCATTTGCGGCACACAGGACATTCACCGCGAGCTGGAGCAGCGCCTGGCAAGGTTTTTGGCTAAAGACGATGCCATCCTGTTTGCCGCTTGTTTTGATGCAAACGGTGGCCTGTTCGAGCCGCTTCTTGGCCCGGAAGACGCGATTATATCGGACGCGCTCAATCACGCCTCTATCATTGACGGCATCCGGCTTTGCAAGGCCAAGCGCTACCGCTACCAGAATTCCGATATGACGGATCTGGAGGCAAAGCTCCGGGAAGCCCGCGAGGCTGGTGCCCGTCACATCATGATCGCGACCGATGGCGTCTTTTCCATGGACGGATATCTCGCCAACCTGCCTGAGATCACCGCGCTCGCCAAACAATACGAGGCGGTCGTGATGGTCGATGACTGCCACGCCACCGGGTTCATGGGACCGAAAGGCGAAGGCACTCCGGCACATTTCGGCGTGGATGTCGACATTTTGACTGGAACGCTCGGCAAGGCGCTGGGCGGCGGCATTGGCGGTTATATCGCTGGACCGCAGCCGGTCATTGATCTGTTGCGTCAGCGGGCAAGGCCTTATCTTTTCTCAAACAGTCTGCCGCCGTCCATTGTCATGAGCGGCCTTGAGGCGATCCGTCTGGTGGAAGAAGGGGATGAGCTTCGTAGAAACCTCTTTGACAACGCGCGCTATTGGCGGGCAGGGCTGGAAGCTCTAGGCTTTACGCTGTTGCCCGGCGAACACCCGATCATTCCGGTGATGCTGGGAGAGGCCAAATTGGCCCAGGCAATGGCGGCAAACCTTTTTGAGGAAGGGGTCTATGTCTCAGGCTTTTTCTTCCCGGTTGTCCCGCGCGGCCAGGCGCGTATCCGCACCCAGATGAATGCGGCGCTGACACGTGCAGATCTCGACCGGGCGCTCGATGCTTTTGCGAAAGCCGGCAAGACCACAGGAGTGTTGTTATGAGCAATCAGATGAAGGCTTTGGAAAAATCCGAGCCACGGGAAGGGCTCTGGATGACCCGCGCGCCGGTTCCGGAAATCGGTCCCGACGACGTTCTTATCAAGATCAACAAGACCGGGATCTGCGGCACCGACATCCACATTTGGAACTGGGACGATTGGGCGTCCAAAACGGTGCCCGTACCAATGATCACCGGGCACGAATTTGCAGGTGAGATCGTCGAAGTCGGCCGCAACGTTGATGATCTTGAAGTCGGGCAGCGCTGTTCCGGGGAGGGGCATTTGATCGGCAAACATTCTCGACAATCCCGGTCAGGCAAGTTTCATCTGGACCCAGAGACACGGGGCATCGGTGTAAACGAGCAAGGCGCATTTGCTGAATACTTGCGGTTGCCGGCGTTCAACGCGGTGCCTCTGCCCGATGAGATTGACGACGAGATCGGCGCCATTCTCGATCCGCTCGGCAATGCAGTCCACACGGCCTTGAGTTTTGATCTGGTTGGTGAAGACGTGCTGATCACCGGCGCAGGGCCAATTGGCATTATGGCCGCGGCCGTCGCGCGCCATGTCGGCGCCCGCAATGTGGTGATTACGGACGTCAACCAGGCCCGCCTTGATCTTGCAACGCGCGTTGTAGATGTCGTACCCGTCAATGTCGCGCGCGAAGATCTCAAGGGCATCGAGAAGAAGCTCGGCATGAAGGAAGGTTTTGACGTCGGGCTGGAAATGTCCGGCAATCAAATCGCGCTCGATCAAATGGTTGAAAACCTCGTCATGGGCGGGCGGATCGCGCTGCTTGGCATTCCGCCTGGCAAATCACCGGTCGACTGGTCGCGGATTGTGTTCAAGGCGATTACGATCAAGGGCGTCTACGGCCGAGAGATCTTCGAAACCTGGTACAAGATGATTGCGATGCTGCAGAACGGCCTCGATGTGCGCAACGTCATCACCCACCGGTTTGGTGTCGATGACTTTGAAAAAGGCTTTGCGGCGATGAAATCCGGCGAGGCGGGCAAAGTGGTTTTAAGCTGGCAATGATTGGAAGCTAAACGGCGTTGGCCTGCTGATGTACACAGACCGAGGCCCATGATTGGAAGTCGGCATGCCGCGGCCGGTAGACATGGATACGTGTTTTTGAAGAACAAAGACCGGATTGCCCAAGTGTGGGCTCGGGCAATCCGGTGAGGCCGGTCTGCCCGGTGGGCAACGGGCAGCTTGGCAATCAAAATTGCACGTGGGTGTCAGGAAAAACCGGGGCGTTGCGGCAGACCGAGTTTCTTCAAGGTCATGACCACCGGACAAAAGCCGGTGAAAGAGGCCTGCATCAAATGCACACCGAGAATGCCGGTCACCCAAAGCCAATTGATGTTCACGTAAACAGCCAGCAGCACAGTCGCCAGGACGAGCGCACCAACCACCAGCAGAATTCCCCGTTCGACTGTCATGATCTTCTCCATTAATTGGATAATTCGAACATTCGAAATAATGAGATTAAAAACATCCTGACACCAGCCAAAATTGTGCGGCAAAGCGTCATGCGGCTTTGGTCGTAGAAAGCTCAACCGAGCGCTTTAAGGAACTCGCAGCCAGTCTGGCTCAAAGCTGACAGATCCGCAGTCCGCGAATCTGGCGATCCGATCGATTTCGTTTTCCAGTTTTCCAACCCGGCCCTTACCCATCCGGGTCTTTACCTCCGGCCAAAACGCTCTGACATGCAGTCGGTCATCGGCGCGGTATGCCTTCATATCGATCCGGCCAATCAAACTGTCTCCTTCCAGGACGGGGAAGACGTAATAGCCGTATTGCCGCTTCGGCTCGGGAACGAAGACTTCGATCCTGTAGTAAAAGCCGAACAACCGTTCTGCGCGCTTACGGTCCCGCAAGGCCGGATCAAAAGGCGAGAGAATACGCACCCTTGACGGCAGAGGTGGCAGTTTGTCCAGTGTTACCAGCGTTTCCGGCTGTAGGAAGCTTCTTCGAAGGGAGCCGTCGGCGCCTTCGATCAAAGCTTCAATGATGTCACCGGTTGCTAGCTTGGCTTCGCACCACCTTTTTGCTTCTGCAGGCGTGATCAGGTCCCAAAATGCCGCGATCTCTCCGGATGTTGCAAAGCCCAGACGGTCTAGGGCCGACCGAGCAGCCCAATCGATTGTCTCGTCTACGTCGAAACGCTGCGCCAAATGCGCTTGCGGAATGACACGTTCGGTCAGGTCGTAGATTTTCTGAAATCCGCGCCGGTGGCAGACAGACAGCTCACCCGTCCGCCACAGAAACTCAAGCGCTGTTTTCGACGGATGCCAGTTCCACCAGCCGCCTTTGCTGCGGGCCTCATTTTCTCCCACTGTCGAAGAAGAAACAGGTCCATGGTCGGAAACCTGTTTCAGGACCTCGTTGAATTTCTCTTCGAAACCGTTTTGCCGCCAGTTGCGCCAGCGCCCGATCAGCTTTGCCCGGTCACGCTCAAAGCGCAGTCGCCAATGGGGAAAAGAGGCAGTTGGTATGACCGAGGCATCATGGGTCCAGTGTTCGAAAAGCTGACGGTCGTTCTCAAGCAGCCGTTTGAGATGTGTTTCCTTGTAGCCGGGAAGCCGCGAGGAAAGGATCATGTGATGAGCGCGGGAAACCGTGTTTATGCTGTCGACTTGGACAAAGCCAAGAGCGGAAATTGTTTCGCTTACACGATCGGTGGTCGTGCGGCCCGAAAGAACCGCAAGACCATGGCGATCCAGAAAAAGCTGGCGTGCGGTTGTATTGTCAATAATCGGGGTGGCTGCACTCATCATGACATTATCTAACATTCCAAACATCGGTAATAAAACCCGATTTCAGCTCAGGTGGCTCAGAGGGGCTTACCAGCCCTTGGCAATTTTACTTGACCTATCGTAAGCTATGTGGGCACTGTTCGTGTTATAGGTGTGGCTGGGGAGTGTGCAATTAAAATGGGGCAAAGTATAAAGCCACGCAAGCGCGGGGGGCTTTTCGCATTTCTTGTTGCGTATAGTGTTGTTCTCTTCATTGGCGGCCCTGCATATGCAAGTTGCGACGTTCTCAAGGTGAATGGCGCCAATGAATGGCGGCCCTTTTCCTGGAGGACACCCGACCTTGGCGAAATGAAAGGCATATTCCCGGCAATAACGCATTCCGTTTCCGAGCAGGCACCTGTCAGGAGCGAATATGGGCCGGACCTTCCATGGAACCGGCTGTTTGCGCTTTTGGAGCACGGAAGTATTGATGTGCTCGCGGGAGCTTATCTGTCGGAAGAACGTCTCAGCAAGTTTGAACTTAGCAACCCTGTTCACGAAGATGAGGTGACTGTCTTTATCCGGACGGGCATGAAGACGATACCTCGCGATCTGAATAGCCTCATAGGATTGCGCGGACGCGCGCCTTACGGGGTACATCTTGGCAAAGACAACAACAAATTCGCTGCTGATAATCTTATTATTGACAGCCAGTCGCTTGACGACATCGCCGCCGATCTGGAGATGTTGAAAGATGGCAGGTTCGATTACATCATGATGTCCCGCAGCTATGGGAAGAAAGCGGTGTCCACGTTTGGGTTCGACGGGCAGATCCAGGATGTTCCGTGGACAGCGGCGCGGCGGTCGGTGCATTTTATGTTTTCACGCAAATCACCCTGTGTTGATCTGCTCCCGAAGTTCAATGCGGTCATTGAAGAGCAGCTGCAGGCCGGTATCCTGGACGCGTATCAAGCCGGATTTGAAACTGCGGGCGGGTTTAAGAAAACTGCGCCGTCAGCCGAATCCTTAGCAAAATGATCATCCGAAAGAGGGCCGGTCGCTACTAGATGAACAGCCCTGAACTTTATCTGATCGCAGCGGCCGTTTTTATTCTGGCGGGGATCGTCAAGGGAACCGTTGGAATGGGGCTGCCGGCAATCAGCCTCGGTTTGATGACTGTGTTCGTCGGGGTTGAAGCGGCCATTGTGCTGATCCTTTGGCCCACTTTCCTGACGAACCTCTGGCAAGCGGTCTACGGGGGGCACCTGAAGGCACTGACCAAACGGCTATGGCCGTTTCTCGCTGCGGCCTCTGCAACGCTGATGCTTGGAACTTTCATTCTGACAAAGGCGCCACAGGGTGTGCCGGATTTGATCCTGGGTGCCTTGATGATTGCTTATGCAGTGCCAATGCTCGCAGGTCTTCGCTTGCACATCCCGTTGGAATGGGAACGGTCCGTTGGTGTGGTCCTTGGGGCGTTGAACGGGATTTTTTCCGGGTTGACGGGGGCTTATACAGTCCCGGGAGTGATGTACCTTCAGGCTTTGGGCCTTGATCGCGACGAATTGGTACAGGCCATGGGGCTGTTGTTCTTGTCTGCAACGGTCATGCTGGCGCTCGCACTGGGCGGCTTCGGCCTTCTCGAATTTGAGGGGGCAATCCAGTCACTGCTCCTGACGGTTCCAGCCCTTACCGGTGTCTTTATAGGTCAGCGCTTGCGGGGTCGTCTGTCGGACGCCGGGTTCCGCCGCGCATTCCTTGGCGCAATTCTATGCCTCGGGCTCTATTTGGTGCCTCTGGGCCTCTGGCGCATAACCGGTTGATCTCCCTGTCTCTGCGTTAATGCAACCGGCGTGTTTTCAGAAGTTGTGTTTTGTGTTTTTTAGGAATGCATGCGCAGGCTGTCTGAGTGTCACCAGAGGTGCTTGGCGCTCTGGTTTTTAGAAGGCCGATAGGATCGAGGAACGGTATCTATGGTTCGATACCCCGGGTACATGCGTCCTAAATGTAATACTTCTTTTAAATGCCAGCGTGGGCTTACTCGCTTGCTGGGAGTGCTGCTAACGGCGTTGCTGATGTCTGCTGGCGGAGCAGGTCTGGCCCGGGCCGCGGAACGCTGTGATCGAATCCGGGTGAATGGCACCGTGGATTGGTATCCGGTCATCATGCGACCAAGCGATACGGGCTTGGCGTCTGGTGTGCTGCCGGCAACAATGATCGAACTCGGGCGTCGCGTCGGGATAGATGTCGTCTTCCAACCTGTAACGCCTTTCAAGCGGCAACTTGTTCAACTGGAAAACGGCAGTCTCGATACTGTTCTCGGTGCATACTGGACAAAAGAGCGCGCAGAAAAATTCCAGTACTCTTCCAGTGTGTTAGATGACGAAGTTGCTATTTTTGTTTTGAAGGGCAAGGAGTTTCCCTTGTCGAAGTGGTCCGATCTGGTGGGCCGGTTGGGCATCAGGCCGTTTGGCGGATCTTATGGCGAAGATTTCGACCAATATGCGCGTGAACATCTCGCGATGCAGGAAATTGCTCCCGTTCCAACGGATTTTAGACGTGATATGCTTGCGATGCTGCTGAACGAAAACGCGGATTATGCCGTCCTCGGCCGATTTCACGGGTTGAAAATCATTGAGGAGGGTGAGGGGGCGGATCAACTAATCGATCTGGAGTGGCCGGTTGTCTCCAATGGAGTGCATATTCTGTTCTCCAGGACATCGCCCTGTGCGCACCTTTTCGGCCGCTTCGAAGAACAGCTCAAGGAGCTTCGGGCCGAAGGATGGATAGACACTGTCCTGGCAGACTACCGAAGGCCTGGACAATAAAGACCATCCCACTGGTTGTAATTAAAAACGCCGCCCCAGTCGGAGCGGCGTTTGCAAGTTGGAATGGCCGTGCTTACTTCGCGACAAGACGCATGGGGGTCGCTGTGCCAACATTCGATGTTGGTTTGGTATTGGCCCATTGATAGGACTGACGCTCTTCTGTCGGGGTGCACAAGAAGCGCTCCCGGTAGCACTTTGTGAAATGCGATGTGGATGCAAAGCCACAGGCAAGTGCGACGTCCAGAACCGGACGGCTCGTGCGTCGCAACAGATCGCGCGCGGTCTCTAGACGCAAACGCAGATAATACTGACCTGGCGTGCAGTTGAAGTGCCGGCGGAACAACCGTTCTAGCTGACGCGGAGACAGGTTCACCGTCATGGCAAGCTGCTGGCAGCTGAGCGGGTCTTCAATGTGCAGATCCATAATTCGGATAGCATCGAGGATCTTGGCGTTGGAAATCCCCGTCCGGGCTTCAATGTCGTGGCGCTGGGCGGATTCGCCAGACCGCATGTTCTGATAGAGCGCAACTTCGGCCACTTCGTGCGCAAGATAGGCGCCATGCTGAATAGCGATCAACCGCAACATCATGTCCAAAGAGGCCATTCCGCCAGCGCAGGTAATGCAGTTGCGGTCAATCGAGAAGATATCTGATGTCACTTCAACGTCCGGGAATTCTTCGCGCAAGGAGCGAAGGTTTTCCCAGTGGATGGTGCAGCGGCGGCCATCGAGAAGATTGTAACGGGCCAGCAAATATGCGCCGGTACAGATGGCACCGAATGTCCGGCCAAGGGCATTGAGGCGCCGCAGTTTGTTGCCGAGTTCGGGATCAAGAGGCAAGCGCTCGACATCGACGCCAGTACACAAAAGTGTAATGTCCGCATCGCCAAGGTCGCGAATAGATTTTTTTACGGAAATTTCGCATCCGTTGCTCGCCACCACGGGATTACCGTCAAGGGAATAAGTTTCCCAAACGTAATAGTCCCTGCCAAGCATCCGATTTGCTATGCGAAGTGGCTCGATGACACTCGCGAATGCATTCATGGAGAAACGGTCCATGATCACGAATGCTATTTTTTGACAGCTGTCGTCGTGCGCGCGTCCGGACATTTACTTTGCCTCATTGGAAGGTATTATTGAAGCTTATCTTTTGATTGCAGTAAGTTGTTTGTTTTTGACTTGGCTGTCAAATAAAATCCGACGTGAAGACGAATGTTCGCGATTTTGTCGTAAACCATCCACTGGTAATGCTTGAGGTTTGATCGCATTGATCAATTTCTGGCCGTCACCTGCCCAGAAGCTGAGCGGTAATACAAGAATGGTCTTGTCTTGTGTCAGTAATGGACATGTTGCGCTGCGGTATTGCTTGGACGGTCAGACCGGGAAGGCCGCTGTTCCCAAGTTCCCCGGGCATTGCCGACGCCAGCGGATAAACCGCATTACACCGCTTTTTTGGATGTTTTTTTTGCCGAAAGCGCATTTCGTGGTCCCATGTTGCTTCAAGTCAAGGTGCACTTGGTGGTACACGGGCTTTAATTGCATGTGCCAAGACCCACGGATCGATCAAATATGAACGTACTTGCCAAACCCGCAGATCTCGCAGACGCCGCCCCAGCCGGTGTCTTCGTGGAAGAGGTCAAGACTGTCCAGCACTATACCGACCGGCTGTTCCGCTTCCGGATGACCCGGCCGTCCAGCTTCCGGTTCCGCTCCGGCGAGTTTGTCATGATTGGTCTCATGATCGATGGCAAACCGCTTTACCGCGCCTACTCGATCGCAAGCCCGGCCTGGGATGAAGAGCTTGAGTTCTTCTCCATTAAAGTGCCGGATGGGCCGCTCACATCTCATCTTCAAAAGATCCAGCCGGGTGATGCGGTTCTGATGAAAAAGAAACCAACGGGCACATTGGTCAACGATGCACTCGTACCGGGCAAGCGGGTCTACATGTTCTCAACGGGTACCGGGATTGCGCCGTTCGCCAGCCTGATCCGGGATCCGGACACCTATGAGAAGTTCGATCAGGTGATCCTGACCCACACATGCCGGGAAGTGGCTGAACTGAAATATGGTGAGGACCTTGTTCAGGAAACACTCAATGATCCGCTGATCGGTGAGTTCGCGAAAGACAAGCTGATTCACTACACCTCGGTCACCCGGGAAGACTTCCCGCGCAAGGGCCGGATCACCGATCTGATCCAGTCAGGCAAGTTGTTTGAAGACCTCGGCGTTCCGCCACTTGATCCGGCGATCGACCGCGGCATGATCTGCGGCTCGATGGACATGTTGCGCGATACCAAGGCGCTACTGGAAGAAGCGGGACTCACCGAAGGCGCCAACAACAAGCCGGCAGAATTCGTTGTCGAACGAGCATTCGTCGGCTAACCGGCGTTTCCACTGACTGAGAATCACAAAGGCCGGGGCGACCCGGCCTTTTTTTTGCGCGGGGCATTCAGTTCGCCTGCATGCTCTAACACCGTCATTTATCCTCAATACCATTGCAAATACAGAGTTAAGCTGTGGACGGCAGTGCCAACGCAAAGCCGGTTAATATCCACAGCGTGATGCATGCAATAACCTTGGCGCAAGCTTCACGGGTTTTCAGTAGGCGCACAAAAATCAATTCCGAGTCGGGATAGGGACGGATGAAGATTATTGCCGAACTCGGCATCAACCATCGCGGGTCATCACAGGTCGCGGAACAGCTTATTGATGTTGCCGCTTCCGCAGGCGCTTGGGGCGTGAAATTCCAGTATCGCGGTCAGGCCGGGTTCTACCAGGCCGTGAGCGAGATTGGCGATGAGATCCTGAGCAAAGAAATCGATGAAAGTTACATACCGCCTGAAGACATCCTGGCGCTTGCCCAATACATCAAGAACAAAGGGATGGCTGCGGGCATCAGTTTCTTCAAATTTGAAGATGCCGGTGATTTCGGGGATCAGCTGAATACGTTTGACTTTTTTAAGGTGCCGTCAGCGGAACTCATGAACAGCGATCTTGTGAGTTCAATGGCGTCGCTCGGCAAGCCCTTGATCTTGAGCACCGGTGGGCACACCGAAGAGGATATTTTCCGAGCAATAGACACCACCCGTCATGTGCCTGGTATTTGCTATCTCCACTGCATTTCGAACTATCCAGTTCTGCTCGGAAACCAGCAGATGAAGTTCATTGAAACGCTGAAGCAAAAGACCGATGCGGAAATCGGATATTCAAGCCACGATCAAGACTGGGAAGTCTGCCTTGTTGCTGCGGGGAACGGCGCGACGGTGTTTGAACGCCATTTGACGATGGACAAGAACGGCAAGGGCATTGATGACAGTTCATCTTCTGACCCGTCGGAGTTCATCCGCATGTGCCAGCTTTTAAATGCCTATTACACGGTCCAAGGGTCTGGAAAGCGCGAAATCAATCAAGGTGAACGCATAAACATGCAGAACCTTGGATCATCATTGTATGCCAACCGCGCTATTGAAGCAGGCGAGACACTGAGCGTGGACAATGTCGTTGTTAAAGCACCCCGGAAAGGACTGACCTGGGCTGAAATAAAAAAACGCCAGCTTACAAACATCCGGCGGCCAGTGGCTGAGGGTGTAGCCATTTCAGAGCTGCATTTCACCGAACCGAAACCGCCGCTTGAGCCCGAATTGGTCGGATTCTGCGACGAGAAGCAACTGTCCATACCAATTCGCTTGCACGATGCCGCTGTGCTCCAATCGCGGTTTCCAATCAAAAATAATGAACTTCATTTGTCCTACGAAGAAGTTGCGAGGTTTGGCGCGTCCATGGATGACGGGTTGGCGGGTTTGGACCTGAACCGCCATTACTCAATCCACATTCCGGATTACATTGACAGCAAAACTCTGATCGACCCACTGGCTGCCGACACCGACACCCAAAGCCGCAGCCTTAAAGTAATCGAAACCTGTGTTGATTTGGCTCTGGAGCTTGAGCAACGCACAGGCGCCAGCGTTCCGATCGTGGGCAGCTTTTCCCGGGTCCTTCCGGAGGGCAAGGCCGCGACATATGATCAGTTGCATGCATCTCTTCTCAAGGCTGGCCGTGATCGTGGAGCTCCGATTTATCCGCAGTGGCTCCCTCGGATTGCTTGGTATTTCGGCGGTGCTGAGGTCCTCGACATGTTCTGCGGTGAGGATGACATCGATTTCATCACGTCTATCGGCATGGAGGTTTGTCTGGATCTGTCTCACCTGATCCTGTCCGCGAATTACTCGAAGGCGGATTGGGGCAATTGGTGCTTAAGGCTTATGCCACTCTCCAAGCACATCCACATTGCCGATGCGGTGGGAATTGATGGCGAGGGCATAGAATTTGGCGAAGGGGACCTTGGAGACCCAACGCGATATATTAACGGACCAGGCCGCAAAGTCCTGGAAGTCTGGCAGGGACACCTGTCAGAGGGAGATGGTTTTGACAAGGCCATCCGGCAGTTAGGAGAAAAAAATGGCTAAGGTGCTGATTACCGGGATTTCCGGTCAGGATGGAGCATTTCTGGCGCGTGGCCTTCTTGACAAAGGGCATGAAGTCTATGGAGCAATGCGCCGGGGCAGCACATCCAAGACCGGCCGTCTGAATGAACTCGGCATCCGGGACAAGATCAAATACTGCACTTTGGAAGTGACCGAATTTGCCAATGTTCAGAATGTTTTGAACGAGATCAGACCGGATCAGATCTATAATCTTGCCGCGCAAAGTTTCGTAGCCGACAGTTTCCAGTTTCCGCACTACACCTCTGACGTGAACTACATGGGTGTGCTGAACATCCTTGAAGCCATGCGTATCTTGAAGCTGGATACAAAACTCTATCAGGCCTCCACGTCTGAGATGTACGGCGACGTTCTGGAGAAACCGCAGACGGAAAAAACGCCATTCAATCCGCTCAGTCCTTACGCTGTTTCCAAACTGGGGGCGCATTCTCTGGTGGTCAACTACAGGCAAGCGTATGATATGTTCGCAACCTCGGGGATCTTGTTCAACCATGAATCCGAACTGCGGGGGCTGGAGTTTGTCACCCGGAAGATCACAAGCTGGCTGGCGGAAATCAAACTCCAGGGCAAAGACGCATTGCCGCTCGGAAACTTGAGCAGTGTGCGCGACTGGGGATATGCGCCTGAGTACACGGACATGATGATCAAGATGCTAGAGCATAACCAGCCAGACGATTTCGTGATCTCGACCAACACGGAATACACGGTGCGCGACTTCCTCTTTATGGCTGCGCAGGAGGTTGGCTTTGATCTTCATTCGGAAGGCGAGGGCCTGGAAGAAAAGTGCTACGACCGGAAAACGGGCAAGTTGATTGCCTATGTCGATCCCCGATACTTCCGGGCATCCGACGTGGTGTATCTGCGCGGTGACAATGCCAAGGCGCAGGAACTGCTTGGATGGAAGCCGGAGATCTTGGCTCCCGAGATCGCGCGCCGGATGGCCATTTACGATCTGAAGAAAGCGGCACTCAACACGCCAGGCCTTTGAGGTAAATCTGGAGGTCTAAGCATGGAAAGGGTCGCAGCGATCATCCCTGCCCGGGGTGGGTCCAAGGGTATACCGGGAAAGAACCTCAAGCCTTTCCTCGGGGTCCCGTTGGTCGCTCACGCAATCAGAGCAGCGCTGGGTGCAAAAACGATCTCTGATGTTCTCGTCTCAAGCGACGACGAAGCAATCTTAAGCGTTGCGCTTGAGTATGGGGCTGCAGCCTTGAAGCGACCAGCAAATATCTCGGGGGATGAAGCCTCTTCCGAAAGCGCGGTCCTGCATGCAATTTCTGAAAACGATGCATGCCAAGCGGCGGACACGGTTGTTTTCTTGCAGTGTACCTCGCCATTGACGACATCTGAGGAGATCGATCAGGTCGTGACGGCTCGTGCGGAATTGGACGCGGATACGGCATTTTCTGTTGTCGAGGTGCATGCGTTTCTATGGCAGGTCGAGGCCGACGGTACGGGGAGGGGGATCAATCACGATGCCAGCAAACCGCGTCAGCGCCGTCAGGACCGTCCAAAAGAGTTTAGGGAAACAGGTGCAATATACGCACTTCGCAAGGATGCCTTTGTGTCCGCAGGTGTGAGGTTCTTCGGGCGCAGCGTCCCTGTCGTTCTGCCAGATGCGGTCGAGATTGATTTGGATACCCCACGGGATTGGTTGGCACTGGAAGCATATGCAAGGGCTACAGGACACCAGTCCTGAACGGAATGCTGAGGAACAGCTGATGGCAAGCATTTATGACACGCTGGCAGAATTAGGCGTCGCCAGTAAGGAGACCCAGGAGGTCTTTGCGACGCGTACCCGTGATCGTGAGGATGTCACCGTTTATCGCGATCAGCTTTCAGGGGTGATCTATATTGACGGATTTTACGGGGGCGATGAAGTCTATCAAGAGGGTGACTACCGGCAAGCAAATGAGGCTTTGATAGGCAAACGGGACTATGAAGTCACGGTAGATGCATCGCGGCGTGTTGAGGCCTACCGCCCCTTCGTGACTGGCAAGCACATCGTCGAATTTGGCTGTGGTGACGGCGCCTTTCTCCATTCTGTGTGCAATGAAGCTCAGAGCTGCTGCGGTGTGGAATTGCAACAGGATTATGTCACGGCTCTAAATGCTGCCGGGATATTGTGCCACAAATCCTTGTCAGCTTTGCCGGACAGTTCAATGGACAGTGTCCTGAGTTTTCATGTCCTGGAACATCTTCCCGAGCCCGCTCCCATTCTGCACGAGCTGTACCGTGTCTTGAAACCAGGCGGCGTGATGGTCGCTGAGGTTCCGCACGCCGGGGATGTTCTGCTAAACCAACTGAATTGCGATGAGTTTAAAGAATTCACTTTGTGGAGCCAGCATCTGGTGCTTCATACCCGTGACAGCTTGCGACGGCTATTGGCGGCTTCGGGGTTCGCCGAGATCGTTATTGAAGGTGTTCAGAGGTATCCGCTGTCCAATCATTTGGGCTGGCTGTCCAGAGGGCGACCCGGTGGGCACAAATCCACACTTGCGGCAATCGATACATCAGACCTTAGAAATTCCTATGAAGCGGCGCTTAACCGGATCGACGCCACCGATACCTTGGTTGCGATTGTGCGGAAACCCGCTTAAGCGCTGATCTAAAGTCCGAGGCGCTTGTTGCGTCGCTCTGGCGTCCAGTTTTCCAGCTGGCGGTCCATTTCCTTGATGATTTCCGGAACAAACTCCACACACGCCTTGTCCGTGTATGGATGCATGTATGTCATCGAAGGATACCAAGGCGGATTTTTTTGACCCAGCAGAAGCGGAGGCTCCTGTTGGCCAAAACGGATTGCCGGCACGTCGAGAATGCCAGCCATATCCGCGACACTGGTATTCGCCGATACAACGAAATCGCAGGCAGCTGTTAGTGCAGCAGCCCCTAAAAGGTCATCAAACAAATCGACGTCATCGAAGTTATGGAAATGGTCTCCGGCTTGGTCTTTCAGATAACTGAGTTCTTTATCCAACGCCGCGTATTGGAGGTTCACGAAAATCGCATCTCTGGATTTCAATATGGGCGTGACTCCGGGCGCAGAAAGATAATACCGCGCTCTGTTCACGGCGAGGTTTTTGGAACGCCAAGAAAAGCCGATGACGGGTTTGTCTTGATAGCCCTTCAAACGCTTCAAATACTCGACTGCCCTATCCCTCTCGAATGAATAGACGGGGCAAGGGGCGGTCTTGAACGACTCAAGCGTCGGTCTGAAATGCTTTACGAGCTCTCCAATATTAACGTGCAGATCGTAATCAAAAGAGGTTTGAAAATTGTTTTCATCCATTCGTGCCAATCGGGACACGGCTTCTGGAAAACAATACTGCGTATATTTGGCGCCTTTTTCCGAGAGTTCGATAATTACCTTTCCAGCCAATTTGATTAACTGAGGCAACATAGTGCCTGCTTTCAGAGCGTCTCCGAGTCCCTGGTCAGCCCAGACGAGTATCGTCTTGTCTGAAATGTCTTCGCCTTGCCATTCCGGGACCTCGAATGTTCGCCGCAGGATTTGGGCGGAAGGATCTTCAAATCGCGCAGTATGAAGTTCCCAGCCGTTTTTAAGATCACCGTTCGCGAGATAGGCTAGTGCCAGGTTCCAATCCACAGTTCGATTATTTGGCGGCGCATGCTTTTTGGCCTTTTTCATGACCTGAAGTGCTTCTTTGTGATCACCGTGCATAAGCAAGTTCACGCCATGCGTTACACATTTGTGGTAATCTGAAGGGTCAGCCTCGTGCGCCTGTTTTGAATAGAAGACCGCAAGATTTGACTCGTTCATGGAGAACAAAAGGCGCGCCGCTTCATGTTTTACGTCGGCGTTTTCGGGAAACCGCTCAAGGGCCTCAGTTAGTTCGTACTGGCTTGGCTCGTATTGCTTGAGCTTGAGACGAGCGCGTGCTCTGAGTAAATAGTTTTCCGGATTGTCGGGCTCCAGCATCACCGCCTTGATAAAGAAATTAACCGCGTGATTGGCGCGATTGGCATCCATCAATAGCGTTCCGAAATTACGATAGGCGTCCTTATTGTCTGGGTCTTCAACGATGAGGCTCTGAAAGATCATCTCAGCCTCTTCGAATTCCTTTTTTTGAGTTAGAGCAATGCCCTTTATGTTCAGTGCCTCACGTTCACGCGGGTTTAGTGACAGGGCCTTGTTGCAGACTGCTAGTAGACTGTCGGAATCGGTCCCCAAATCGAGCATGGTTCGCGCCAGGTTCGCATAAAAGGGCGACTGGTTCGGATCGATGGTGATTGCTTTTTTGATATACTCAAGCGCACGTTTCGGATAGCCGAGTTGGCGGTATGTCACCCCGAGAAGGTGGACAGCATCTGCGTTGTTCGGAGCTTTTTTGACTGCTTGTTTGTAGATGCGCTGCGCTTTTTCGAACTCGCCGGCCTGTTGGAGAGCGATGCCCTTCAGCAGTCTGTCTCGAATGGTATTCGGCGCTGTTTGCGTTGCCATCGTTTTCAGCCTTATCGGGAATCAGTCGTGCAAGATTAGCAGGCTGTGCAAATTGTGACAGTTGCGCTGATGAAACTGGTCAATTCCCTTGGGGATTGCCGCGGTGTAGAGGTGGGAGCGGGCGGCTAGCTGATGAAGTTGGCAAGAGTAGAAAGCGATGTCAGGCGAATAGAGCCTCAGTGTGGTTGGCAATCTTAGATTTCAACCATTGTCCCTTCCGTGCGAAAGAAGTGCTCTCTCGCCGAAGTCGTCGTCCTCAGCAATGAATGCACAGGTGTCATTTAGCGACTTTCGGAAAGGCAGGAGCTACTTCGTCCTTTCCGGGCATTATCCCTGATGCCTGGTTCGAAGGTCCGCGACTGCATCCGCAAGTTCGTCAAAATGGGAAATGATGCAATCCGGACCAAGTTCACTAACCGGTACAGGCGTATAGCCAAAATCAACGGCGACAACGGGAATGCCCGCGGCGCGGGCAGCTTTGATGTCGGTCACACTGTCGCCGATCATGATTGAGCCCTCCGGGGTGCCGCCAGCGCGCTTTATGGCGCCCAGGACCGGTTCTGCATAGGGCTTGGAAACGGCGAAGGTATCGCCTCCGACCACCGCATCGAAGTGATCTGTCATATTGAGCGCGGCAAGCAAGGGCAGGGTGAGGCGCTCGGTCTTGTTGGTGCAAACCGCCAGCTTCCAGCCATCGGCACGGAAACGGTCTAGTGCTGGAACAACACCATCGAACGGCCGTGTGTGAACTGCGATGTTGGCAGCGTAGTACTCCAGGAAGTCTTCATAGAGCGGTGCGATCGTCTCGTCCGACCAGGCAATTTCAAGATAGTCCAAACCACGCTGCAACAGCACCTTGGCTCCCATGCCGACCATATTGGCGACCTTGTCCTGAGGAACAGTCCCATGTCCGGCCTTGTCCAGAACCGCATTCAAGGTCGCAACAAGATCTTCCATGGAAGACACGAGTGTGCCGTCCAGATCGAACACAAGTACAGACATGAAACCCTCAGCTATAAGTGAACAGGGTTCTGCCTAGCTGTCTTTGTGGCTTCCCGCAAGATCCCGCAAGCGAATGGACGCCAGCCTTTGAGGCGAAAATCAAAACGTTACAAGGCCGTCGGTTGTCACAGCTTATAGGCCGTGCGAAACCCGCCCCAATGGCGGCCTTGCACCAGGATCGGCGCATCGATTTCCTGCATCCAGATGATGTTTCCGCCCCCCATGTCCCTTGGATAGGACTGGACAAGGTAAGGCCGCATGTTGCGGGCGGCGCTCAAGCCGGCCCGATCATCAAAGATCCGTTTGTTCCGGCAGTTGGCAGTGTTCCAGGCGGGATCATCCGGTTTTTGCGGTTTTGAGAAGACGAGGTTGTGAACCGGTAGGTACCCGTTGCGGTCGACTGCTGCGCAAAAAGCCATACCAGAGCTGTTTTTCAGGATCTCCTCCTGAATATCCGGCAGCGCGCGTTCCAAGGAGCTGAGAGCTCTTGTCGAGACTTGGAGAGGGTCGGTGCCGTCTATCGGCCTGTAGTCTGTGTCAAAGAGAGCGTCCAGGGACAACGCACCACTTTCAATCATGTGTTCCATTGCCGCGGCGACACGCGCCGCACCAGATTGCGCTGTTTCAATCTGCTTGGCGAAGCCTTGCTTCAAAGATGCAATCCGTTGTTCGAGCGCGCTCCTGAAAGCCCCCGCCGAAGATGTGAAAGCGCAATGGCATCCGCCATCTGAAACGTTTACGACCTTTGCTTCCGTCGAGCCGATCCCACTCAAGTCAAGACGCAGCACAGCGCCTGTGTGCGGGAGAGTGTCAGCGTCGGTAATGAACAAAACGCCGCCCATGGAAATGTCTCGCGTTTCGATCCGCATCGTGACATTTCCACTGGTCGCCGTTCCCGACAATTTTAGTGGCAATCGATCATCAACCCTGCGGTCACCAACATCCGTTTGCCGGATCATCATGGCAAAGCGGGCCTGGAGGGCCTTGGTGCTGGCGCTCATGTTGTCACCGGCATCGCGAACCAGCGTACCACTTTGCTCAGCCTCGGCGGCAGAGGCGTTGATCCGGTCGACGTGGCGCACGACGTCTTGAACGAAGCTTTTTGTATCCTCGGCTTGCCGGCTCACCGTTTCGGTGGTTTCGACCTGTGCCTGCACCGCTTGTTCGACTGCCGCGAAACTTGGACGGATTTGGCCGATCACATCAATGATCCGCCCAACGGACCCAATGCTCATTTCAGCGGATTGGTTCAGCTTGTTGATATTGGCAACGATCTGTTCTGTGGCAGACTGGGTTTCCACGGAGAGCGACTTCACCTCGCCCGCAACCACGGCAAATCCCTTGCCGGCGTCCCCGGCACGTGCCGCCTCAATGGTCGCATTTAGCGCCAGAAGGTTGGTCTGCTTTGCGATGTCGGAGATGAGACCGACAACATTTGCGATATCTTCGATTGCGTTTTTAAGCTCTAGAACACCTTGATTGGCTTGGTCGGCAATATCTCGGGCCTCAACCGCCAAATCATTTGAAACGCTAACCTGGGAGCCGATTTGTGCGCTGGCGGCGGAGAGTTCTTGAATGGAATGCGTCAGCTCGCCAACATTATCGTTGGCTCTAGCTGCTTGATCGGTCAAGACTTGGCTTTCAGATATGATGGATCCCAAGGTGCTGGCCTGCTCCACCAAGCGGTCCTGCACTTTGGTTGCCGCAGCATCAATGCTTTTCGCAGCAACTTGAAGGTCATCTTCCAGACTGTCGAGGGCACGGCTCAGACCGCTGGATGCGTTCTCAGTTTTAGCGTCGCCATCTGAGACTGGATTCTCGTGTGCTTGAGTGTCGTCAGGCACCAAGTCAACTTCGCCAACAGAAGTCTTCCGCCGCATCTTAACACCGAACATTTGTCGCGCCCTTATAGAGTGTTCTGCGATTCAATCAGGCAATATTTCCAGAAGGGTCTGAACCTTACGTTAACCATGCCCAATATGTTGGCAGGCGCCGTTCTTGGTTGAAAACTGGAAACGATCTGGACCCGTGCTTGCCTGACATGTTAAGGACCGCGCGGCCATCTGAACTGATCGGAGGGCAAGCGCTGGAAATGCGGTGCTAAACAGCGACGCTGAGGCCGGAAAGGGCGAGGGATGAGCGACAACCTGAAACAGCAGGCAGCTGAACGCGCGGCAGAGGATGTCACCTCCGGCATGCGTCTTGGTATCGGCACAGGGTCGACTGCTGAGTTCTTCGTTCATGCCCTTGCAAAACGGGTCGCAGACGGACTGGACGTGATCGGTGTTCCAACATCTGAGCGCACAGCAGAGCTTGCTGCCAGTTTGGGAATAAAACTCACCACCTTGGAAGAGTTGCCCGAGCTGGATCTGACCGTTGACGGTGCAGATGAGCTGGATGCCAACCTGGCCCTGATTAAGGGCGGCGGCGGAGCCTTGCTGCGGGAAAAGATTGTCGCAGCTGCTTCCGGCAAAATGATCGTCATCGCAGATGGCACAAAGAACGTTGATACGCTCGGGCAATTTCCGTTGCCGATTGAAGTTGTGCCGTTTGGTCAAGAAGCCACGCGGCGGGCCATCCTGTCGCTGTTTAAGGAAATGGGCTTGCCTCAAAACCTTCAGCTGAGAGTGGCCGGGGAGCATCCTTTTGTCACAGATGGCGGGCATCACATCTTTGACGCCCATCTTCTGAAGATCGAAGAACCTGAAACGCTTGCACAAGCTCTGGTAAAGATCCCGGGCGTTGTTGAGCATGGTCTTTTCCTCAATCTTGCCTCCAAGGCTTACGTGGCCGGTGAAGATGGGGTAAAGACGATTACGCCTGCGTCGATTTAGCGAATTTTGGTTGCCGGATCGCCTCCGGAAAACCGCCAAGGAGTCAAGGAAATGAAGTCAGTGAAGTTTGCCGGTGTTGGTCTCGCCATGTTGGCGTGGGGCGCGATCTCCGGCGGTGCGGTTGCTCAGGACAGCTTTTCAGAAAGTCATTTGGAAGCTGCAAAAGCTGTTGCCTTGGAAACCAAAGTCCTGGAACCGTTTGACGCCATCTTGTTCGTAATGGCGGAACAGACCCTTTCCGCATTCACGCAGAATGAACCGACGCGTGCGGAAGAAATCGCAGAGGTCGTGGAACAGGTCGCGTTGGAGCTAGCCCCGCGCCGTGCCGTATTGAACGAGCAGATCTTCCGCATTTGGGCGACCGCCTTTACCGAAGAAGAGCTGCTCCAGCTGGCTGAATTCTATCGCACCCCGCTCGGTATGAAATTGCGCGACAGTGTCGCCGATATTACAGCTGCATCTGTGGAAGCCAGCCGCGAATGGCAGGATCGGTTGAGCGTCGATATCGTTGCGATGGTGCAGGAAGAATTGGACAAGCGCAGCGCCGCGGCCACAAACCAATAAGTGATCAAGGCGTGAGCAATCAGATTGCGCACGCTTTTTCAGATCTTGAGACGGGTCAATCGCCCGCACTGTCTGCAAACCGGGCCGCGAAAGCGGCCCTTTGTGCAATAAGGTATGCGTTTCAGGACACCGAGCTGACCAAGGCCAAGCCTTGTGAAGAGGGACTGAGAGCTTATCTGGGCTTCATGGCCGCGTGCGATGGCCGTTCGAATACCAAATCCCGAGGGGCATTGAATGAGCGATTTTGACTATGATCTGTTTGTGATCGGTGGTGGTTCCGGCGGCGTTCGTGCCGCCCGGATCGCGGCCACACATGGCGCTCGGGTCGGTATTGCAGAAGAATACCGTTACGGCGGAACCTGTGTGATCCGCGGCTGTGTTCCCAAAAAACTGTTCGTCTACGCATCCAAGTTTTCCGAAGAGTTTGAAGATGCTGAGGGCTTTGGCTGGAGTGTCGGTGAACGCAGCTTTGCCTGGGACAAACTGATCGCGGCAAAGGATCAGGAAATCACGCGCCTGGAAGGCATCTACCGCCGGAACCTGGACAACACCGGCGTCGAAATCCACGACAGCCGCGCCGTGATCGAAGACGCCCACACGGTTCGTTTGTTGTCGACGGGTCAGACGATCACCGCGAAGTATATTCTTGTAGCGGTCGGAGCCTCGCCAAATGTTGATAACAGCTTGCCGGGCGGTGAGCACGTCATCACGTCAAATGAAGCATTTCATTTGAGCGAATTACCGAACCGTGTGGTGGTTGCCGGCGGCGGCTACATCGCCGTGGAGTTTGCCGGCATTTTCAATGGCCTCGGTGTCGACACGACACTGATTTATCGGGGTCCTGAAATCCTGCGTGGATTTGATACGGACCTGCGCCGGACTGTACGCGAGGAAATGGAAAAGAAGGGGATCAAGGTTGTCTTGAATGATACCTTCTCGTCCATCGAAAAGCAGTCGGACGGATCCTTGATCGGGCGCACCAATGGCGGCGAAAACCTGGCTGCGGACCAGATCATGTTTGCGATTGGCCGGAGCCCGCATACGCGGGAGCTCGGACTGGAAAAAGCAGGCGTTGAAACCGATGCGATCGGTGCGATCAAGGTCAATGAGGCGTCCCGAACAAATGTTGAGTCCATCTATGCCGTTGGCGATGTGACCAACAGGGCAAACCTGACCCCGGTCGCAATCCGGGAAGGCCACGCGTTCGCGGACACCGTGTTCGGCAACAAACCCTGGACGGTGGATCACAGCCTCATAGCGACAGCCGTGTTTTCTCAGCCTGAAATGGGCACAGTCGGTCTGACACAGGAAGAAGCGCTGGAGCGCACACCGAACCTGGACATCTACAAGTCCAGCTTCCGGCCAATGAAGTATACGCTGTCTGGCCGGGATGAGAAGATGCTCATGAAGATGATCGTCGATGCGGACAGCCAAAAAGTGCTTGGGGTTCACATTGTTGGCCCAGACGCTGGTGAGCTTGCGCAAATCCTTGGAATAACGCTTGAGATGGGTGCAACCAAATCTGACTTTGACAGGACGATCGCGGTGCACCCGACCGCAGCGGAAGAACTCGTTACAATGCGCGAGCCAACAGAACGCTTGCGCGGCTGATAACGAAACCGCTGATGCCAAAACGGAAAAACCGCCGCAATCATTTGCGGCGTTTTTTCTTCTGTATGCAAACATCAGGCGCTGAGTGAGGACAATCCGGTTTTCGCTGCATCGGCATCTTCCTGGATGAAGGTGTCCTTCAACAGATCCTCGTAGAACGCGTGCACACCGCGTCCGCGATCTTTTGCCCGGTAGAGTGCCGCATCAGAACGGGCAACCAAGTCTTCCGGTTCCGTACCATCCGCTGGGGCAACGGCTACGCCGATACTCAGTCCGACATGCGCCGTATTGCCGCCTTCGATTTGAATGGGCAAGAGCGCCTTGTTGATCAACGCGCGGCAAAGTGTGTCCAACTCTTTGCGGCTTGTGCCTCCGCGGTAAATCACCATGAATTCGTCACCGCCGATCCGGCAGACCAAACCTGGCCTGCCGACAGTTTCGTTGAGACGTTTGGCCATGATCTTGATCACGGTGTCACCAGCAGCATGCCCGTAGGTGTCGTTGACTGCTTTGAATTTGTCGAGGTCGCAATGCAAGACAGCAAACCGTTTCTGCGGCAGTTCGGCAGCTGAGGTTTCGAGCACCCGGTTAAACTGTAGCCGGTTGGCAAGGCCTGACAGATTGTCGTGCAGAGCCAGGTAGCGGTTCTGCTCCTCGCTCTTTTGAAGTGACCGGGTCAATTGGCCGATCCGCCAGGCAATCCCGAACGCAAGTGCCCCCAAAGTCAGGCTGAGCATGGCAATGACCGGAATGACCGTCGGCCAGATTGAGTCGATCACAGTCTGGCTTTCCCATCGGAACGAGCCGACATCAACGCCTTCCTCGCTAGTGACCAGATGCGAAGGGCCGTCTTCCGGCTCAAATGCCCTCGGCTCAAAACGGAGCCGGGCGAAGTTCAACTGCGAGTTCAGGCGTTCCAGAAGCGCGTCGTCAATGTACTTCACCGAGATCATCAACGTTGGTCCACCGTCCGGCAGGGTCGCGGTGTACTCATCGGGCATGATGGGCATCGCGGAGAAAAGTGCCGGTTTGCCATCAAGCCGAATAACGCCCATCAATGCATATTGATCGGTGTCCAGGCCTTGAAGTGACCGGTGGCCAAACCCGCCGGGCACGCGGACACGATTGGCTGCGAACAGCGCCTGCGTCTTGCGGATGACCGGGGCCAATGCGGGCGTCTCACTCGAAGGGCGTTTGGTTATGTGGGTGTAGTCCTGAAATGACTCGGCCAAAACCTGATTGTTTCCGGAGATCAGGATGACCTTGTTGTGCCGGTACCTGGACCAGAGCGCGTGAAAGTGCTGGCGGGCATAGACCGGATCGAACGTCCGGACCAGTTTCCGGACGGTTTCATCGGATACGGTAACGGTGCGTTGTTCACGGACAATGTCCCGGAGCCGTTCTTCCAGGGCATTGCGGAAGAGACGCTCTTCGTTGGCAATAGCTTGCTGCGTGGATGCATGAGATGCGACAAAACCAACGAACACTAGCGAGGCCGATGTAACCGCAATCAAGAGAGCTGCCAGGAGAAAGGCAAGTCTTGAGATATGGATACGGGACTCACTGTCCGATTTGTCAGAGTATCTCCGTCGAAATTCCGCCAACGTTTGTTCTTCCCACCTTCGCCGGCCTTTTAAATGGCCACTAAACAACCGGCGGAGCACCTATGTATCGTTCGCCTTTGGTTAAGACAGTGCCCCTCCAAAGTTCCCTAGCGTTTAGCTGGCGGGACCCCGGCTGCCTCTGAGGCGTTGAGGTGCTAATCCTAGCTTGGAAAGTGTTAATTAGTAGTGGTGGTGACCCGAGAGAGTCGGGCGCAAATATTAAAAAAAGCGATTGTTCCAGAGTGACTTCTAATGCGGTAGGGCAACTTTAAGTAAATTCTGAAAATAAACTCAACCCGAACTCTTCGCGCGGCAGTCCGTTTCGCCTCGGCGATCGAATACAGTGTCAGGTTCCGCATGTGCAAAGGCAAAAGCGTTTCTGCCTGCATCTTTTGCCCGGTAGAGCGCTGTATCAGCTGCCCGGATCAGATGTTTTTCCGACATCCCTGAGTTTGGCGCCAGCGCAATGCCAAGGCTGATGCCGATACTCACACTCTGTCCTGAATTGATTTCAATTGGCTCTGCGACGGAAGCCAGAATCTCATTGGCAATTGTCTCAAGCTCCGCCTGATCCTGATACTTCATCAGCAAGATAACAAATTCGTCGCCGCCAATGCGCCCGACCACACCCTTGTCGCTGATAATGTCCTGCAATCGCGAGGCCGTCACGCGCAACACGATATCTCCGGCCTCATGACCATGTGTGTCGTTAACAAGTTTGAATTTGTCGAGGTCACACGCAATGACAGCAAACCCGTTTTCGGGAAGGCCATCGATTGCGTAGGCAAGGCGGTCAGAAAAGTGGTGCCGGTTCGGCAGACCGGTCAAGCTGTCGTGATGCGCAAAGTAATGATTGCGGCGTTCGCTTTGTTCCAGCGTTGATGACAAGCGGCCAATCCTGCGGGCGACAATCACAGAAATTGCCGCAATCAAAACCGCCAGGATCACGATCAATGGAAGGGCGCGCATCCAGACCCTCAATCCGGGTTTGGAATGGTCCCATTGAAAATAGCCGACAAGGCTGCCGTCCGGACCATAGGCCCGCAGTTGCGTCGGGTGTTCGCGGGCAGGCGCACCTTCGGTGAAGGTCAGATCACTAAACCCATAGTGATCCGACATCGACTGAAACCAGGCCTCTCCAAGAGAGTAGACGCTGACAAGCAACCGGGGATTGGCGTCTGAGAGTGCGGTCAGCGGTGTTTCCATCTCAACCGGAACCGCGCTCAGCAATGCGGGGGTGCCATCGATCACGGCCAGCGCCGCGATCGAGGCGTCAAACATGGCACGTGGCGGTGGGAAGGGGCCCTGAGGACGGTCGCGCCGCGGGAAACTTGGGGACCGGAAGGCTGCGGTGAAGAGCTCAGACAGTTTTTCGGTGTCTTCCCATGGGGCGGTTGATCCGTTCTGATTGTAATCAACCGTTTCTGAAAGAGCCATGAGGTCACCGTTCTCTTCCATGAGATAGGTGCGCTCCAGATCACTGACAGCTTTGAAGCGGTTCAATATGGAGGTGGTGACGGCAGACCGGTCCATTGGGCCTGTCAGCATCTCTTGGACATCCTGATGCTGGATGGCGGTCATCTGGTGGCGGGCAATTTCCCAATACTGATCTTCCACAGTGTCAAGGAAACGCATTTGCGCTGTTTCAAGTGCATGCCGGTCGGCGGCCCGCCACGCGAACTGTGCGATGAGGGTGAGTGCGCCGCTGGACAAGACTATCAGTAAGGCTGCGAGCCCATAGACCCACATGGTGATTTGACGGCCGGATACGGTGCCGCTGCCGGAACCGGGGATAGGCCCGCGGTCAGGTTGCGCCTGTCGTGTCGTCATGCGTCCGGCACTCTCCTCCTGTCCGCAAAGAACGCTGGTCTTTCTCATTATCCAAGCGGATTGAACTATCAGCGAAGATCTTACGGGAGATTCCTTACGGAAGAGTGCTTGGAACCCGATGTTTTCAACACTTTACGACACTGTTTGTTTAAGAATTGGGCTGCTTCTAATCTGCCAGGAGCTTCACCATAAGTTCCAGCTCACTCTCCGTGTTGAAAGCGTGCAGCGAGGCGCGAATCACCGCGTCCAGACCGCGCATCGGCAGGTCAATCCGGGCTGAGCTTGCCTGACTGACCGAGACATTGATCTGGTGATCGGCAAGCCGCGCCTTCGTGGCCGCTGGTGTCTCTCCATCAACAGCGAAGGTCACGATGCCGCCTTTCCGCGCGCCTTTGTCATGAAGGGTGATACCAGAAACAGCGGAAAGTTCGGAGCGGAGCTGCGCGCCCAAGGCACAAATTCGGGCGCCGATCCGGTCCATCCCGAAGCCGATTGCATAGCTGGTGGCAACGCCCAGGCCGACCTGCCCGGCGACATAACGTTCCCAGTTCTCAAAGCGTTGTGCGTGCGGAGCTAAACGATAACTGGACTCGTCCAGCCATTCGGTCGCCTGGAGATCTACAAAGGGCGGTTCCACCTGATCGAGAACATCGTCACTGACATAAAGAAAACCTGTCCCGCGCGGTCCCCGCAGATATTTGCGGCCGGTTCCCGACAGCATCTGGCACCTGATTTCCTTGATGTTGAGCGGGATCTGTCCGGCAGATTGGCAGGCATCGAGGAGGTAAAGAAGTTTGTGCCGGGCAGCAATCTCGCCCACATCTTCTGCCGGATTGATCAGTCCGGAAAAGGTCGGAATGTGGGTCAGGGCGATCAGGCGTGTTTTTGGCGTGACGGCTGCCTCCAAAGCCTTGAGATCAATCTGTCCGGTCTCGTCATCTTCGATGAGATCGATTTCAATGCCCTTCCGCTTCTTCATCTGCAGAAGTGCCACGTAATTGGAGACGTATTCCGCGCGTCCTGTGATGACACGGTCACCTTCACGGAAGTCGATCCCGTAAAACGCCATATCCCATGCGCGGGTTGCATTTTCGATGAAGGCGATCTCGTTTGGAGTGGATCCGATCAGCGCAGCAATCGATGTATAAAATGCGTTCGTTTCCGACTGCGCCGCCGCGGCTGCCTCATATCCACCGAGCGTGGCTTCCAGATCAAGATGGTGTTTGACAGCGTCCAATACCGGTGTTGCAGCAAGACCTGTTCCGGCATTGTTAAAGTGAATGCATCTGTTTACACCGGGGGTCTCGTCCCGCATCAGGTCTATTTCATTCTGGCTGAGGGAAGGGACGATCATGGGGAGCCTTTCCGGTCACGGGACGCAATCGATTGGATGTAAAACAAAAATGATCACAATCACATATTTTGGATATGGGTCCCTCGTCAACGCCGCAACGGTTCCTGATGGGGCCGAAATCGTTCCCGGGCGATTGAAAGGCTGGGTCCGGGAGTGGCGTGTGTGCGGCGTCTGGGAAAACGGTCAGGGCCGCTGTGCCTTGAGTGTACGTCAGGAGCCGGGGTCGGAAATCCGGGGCGTGATGACCCGGGAGCAGCAAAGCCGGTTGCAGGCCCTGGAGCAGCGTGAGAGCCGTTATGAGAAGATCGGACAGATCGGCACGTCTTTCCGGTGTGAGGCGGATAGCAAACCGGGACCGGAAGAGCTGTTTCTCTTCAAGGCAACGCCGGAAAACGAACGCTGGGGATGTGACCGGCACCCGATCCTGCAAAGTTATCTCGACTGCGTATTAGCCGGGTTTCATCAAATCTGGGGCGAGGAGGGCGTTAGCCACTTCTTCGACACAACCGACGGCTGGCATGTTCCTGTCCTTCAGGACCGGGCAGCGCCGCTTTACCCCAGAGCAGTCAAGATCGACACGAAGCTTTTGCAACTGTTCGACGACCAGATTGAGCGCCAGAAGCTGACCCTGATATCTGCTTAACGTTCTGTTTTAATGAGAAATATTTTGGGGGAGATGTCCCGATCCTAAGGTGCTGCCATATCAGGTGGAGGTCTGCGCGCGTGTAAATTAAAATTTCCCTTTACGTAAACTGCAGCTCCTGATATTTGATTGTATATCAAGAAAATGCAATCTTGGGAGGAGTGCATGGGTTTCTTTGAGTACAAGGGGCAAGAGGCTCTGGATCTCGTGTCGGAAGCGCGGGATCTGATGATCTACAGCTATCACGGCATTGAGGACATCCTACAGCCAGGCAACAGTGAGGAGGCTGCCCGGCAGGAAATCGAAGCCAAAGGGTGGACGGTGCTCACCCCTGATGATCTCGGCATCCCGGCGGCAGACATTGACCGGAACGGCACATTTCAGGGCGAAACGACCCAGTTCAAGGATGCCCAGGCCGATGTGCTGGCCAGATTTGATGAGACCGGTGCCATCACCCAGATCGGTTTGGCGTTTCGAGGAACGACCGGCACGATCGACAACATCATCAGCGATACGGTTGGCGACGTTATCGATTACCTGGAATTCCTGAGCGCAGATCCGAACTATGCTTTCGGGGCGTTTCCGGAGTTGATGGGGGCCATCAAGACGCTTCTGGAATCCAACGGTCTCACCGCCGCAGACTTGATCGTAACGGGTCATTCGCTTGGCGGTGGTGCTGTCACCAACATGGCCGAGCGCAGCGATGATTTTTTCGACGGGTTTTACAAAGCCGCCAACTATATCGGCTTTGCAGCTCACTATACGCCGGAAGACGGCGCCTCCGTATTGGACAGCGGCGCGGAAGTGCTCAGCGTGGATATTGAAAATGATCCGGTTCCCTCGGTCATTTCCGAAGGCCAGATCAACCTCTTAGGCAACGATACAAACTACGCGTATGAAACGAGCAATCTGGTGCTTTTCAACGATTTCTACGCAACACCCGCCTATTGGGATGGCGGCAACATAACCAACCTGATCGCCTGGACTGCTCATTTGCCGTCCAACTATGAACAGGTTGTTGAGGCAATCGCCGGATCAGAGTTCTACACCGAGATGTCGCGTGACAGCGTAGTCATCGTCTCGGACCTGTCCGATCTCACGCGCGGCGTCGTCTGGGTTGAAGACATAAACCCCTTGTTCGATCCAACGGGCCATCAGGGCGATGATGCCTTCATCCTCGGCTCCAGCAAAGACGATTTGCTTGCGGGTAAATCCGGCAAGGATGCGCTGGAAGGATTTGCGGGGGACGATCACCTGAAAGGCGAAGGCGGCGCAGACCGGTTGCTCGGTGGGGCCGGAAACGACACGCTGGAAGGTGGCGCAGGAGACGATGTGATCGTTGGCGGAGCCGGTGCAGACACCCTTTATGGCGGGGATGGCGCCGATACCTTTGTCTTTTCATCCGGTGATGGCGTAGATGAAATCAAGGATTTCGAGGTCGGGATAGACAAGATCGATGTGAGCGGTGCCGGCGTGACGCAATTCTCCGATCTTTCCATAACGGCCAATGGTTGGTGGACCGATGTCAGAATTGCTTTTGGTAGCGAGACATTGCGCCTGGATACAGGCTGGCGTCCTTCCTTGCCGGATCTGACGGCGGGCGATTTCCTCTTCGCCTGAATTAAGCGGCACTCAAGATCGGTTTGATCCATTGATTGAGGCGGGCGTTCCTGCCTGCCTCACCCGCCGAACACTTGCTGTAGGCCATGGCCGGCAAGAAAAGCGATGGCCGCGGCCACCATACCAATGGCCGTTGTTTCCAGCCCGCAGCCAACCCAGTGCCGCTGCGACCAGCGGGCTCTCAAAGACCCGATCGCGAAGAAAGCGCATGCGGTGAGACCGGATGCAAGCGCGGCGCTAGCCTCAATGTCAGCGAGAAAGGGCAGGAGCGGCAGTGCACCGAATAGGACGAAGGCAGCGAAGGTATAGAGCGCTGCCTTCAAAGGCGCGCGACCTCCATCCGAAACGCCATATTCGGCCAGCATCATGGTCTCGATCCAGGTGGTCCGATTGGACGTTACCAGGCGCACGATGTCTTCCAGATCATCGCCCTCGTACCCCTTGGCCTTGAAGATCTGTCTGATTTCTTCGCGCTCTCCATCCGGTTCAACCCGGATGTGTTTTTCCTCGATTGCACGAAGCCTTTGAAAGTCTTCATTCTCGGACTTGGACCCGCTATAATTGGCGGCGGCCATTGAAAAGCCGTCGGCCAAGAGATTGGCAACACCAAGGATCAAGATGATCCGTGTTGATAAGTTGGCTCCGACAGAACCGGCAACAATGGCAAAGGTGGTCACAGCGCCGTCGATGCCGCCATAGACCCAGTCGCGCAAATAGCTCGTATCCGGCCCCCGCGCCAATCTGTCGGCGATATCATGAGGCTGGTGGCTGTGTTCGAGTGGTCGGTTCGGCATGGCTGGTTTCCCTGGCTAGCGTCGGCCAAGTTTAGGGTGATCTGATCGTCAAAACCTTGATCCGCCGCAATCGCCCGTGGGCTTTGGGCAACACTATTTGGCCAGCGTTCCGCAAGGGGCATTTTTGCTGTGAAGCGTGGGTGGCAATCAGGCTGAACGCCGTGTATAAGGCCGCACGTTTGCTCTGTTTGAGTGGGCGGAAACGAACAAAAATATCGCGGGACGTGTGTCTGGAGTTCGAATTGAACGGACCGTCCCGATGAGGAGTTGGTACTATGGCGGACAAGTGGAGCCCGGACAGCTGGAGATCAAAACCGATCTTGCAGGTCCCGGAATATCCTGATCAGGCGGCTTTGACAGATGTTGAGCAGCGCCTGTCGACCTATCCGCCGCTGGTTTTTGCCGGTGAAGCGCGGGCGCTGAAGAGCCAGCTTGCGGATGTTGCCAACGGCAAGGGGTTTCTGCTGCAAGGCGGTGACTGCGCCGAAAGCTTTGCCGAACACCATCCGGACCACATTCGTGACTTCTTCCGTGTGTTTCTGCAGATGGCGGTTGTGCTCACCTATGCAGCGAGCCAGCCGGTGGTGAAGGTTGGCCGGATCGCCGGTCAGTTCGCCAAGCCGCGCTCTTCCAATATAGAGAAGAAGGGTGATGTTGAGTTGCCGAGCTACCGCGGTGACATCATTAACGACATCAACTTCACCTCGGACAGCCGTATTCCGGACCCGACCCGTATGTCGATGGCGTACCGTCAGTCGGCGGCAACGCTGAATTTGCTGCGTGCCTTCTCGCAAGGTGGTTTTGCCAATCTAGACCAGGTGCATCAGTGGATGCTCGGTTTCATCACCGACAGCCCGCAAGGCCACCGTTACAAGGAATTGGCAGACCGCATCAGCGAGTCGCTTGCCTTCATGCGCGCATGCGGCATCAACGGTGACAGCGTTCCGCAACTACGCGGAACAGATTTCTTCACCAGCCATGAAGCGCTTTTGCTGGGTTATGAAGAAGCGCTGACCCGCGTCGATTCCACGTCCGGTGACTGGTACGCAACGTCTGGCCACATGCTGTGGATCGGCGACCGGACCCGCCAACCTGACCATGCGCATGTCGAGTTCTTCCGTGGCATCAAAAACCCGATTGGCCTGAAATGTGGTCCGTCCCTGACGCCGGATGGCCTTCTGGAGCTGATCGACGCATTGAACCCAGACAATGAGCCAGGCCGTCTCACCTTGATCGCCCGTTTCGGCTCCGACAAGGTGTTCGATCACCTGCCGCAGCTCGTGCGCGCTGTTGAGCGGGAAGGCAAGTCGGTGGTTTGGTCATGTGACCCGATGCATGGCAATACGATTTCTGCCGGTGGCTACAAAACCCGGCCGTTCGACCGGATCTTGAAGGAGGTGGAAGCCTTCTTCGCCGTTCACCGCGCGGAAGGAACCCATGCGGGTGGCGTACACGTTGAGATGACCGGCCGGAACGTCACCGAATGCACCGGCGGTGCCCGGGCCCTGACCGAAGAGCAACTCGGTGATCGTTACCACACCCATTGCGATCCGCGTCTCAATGCGGACCAGGCTCTTGAGCTGGCTTTCCTGATCGCTGAAAACCTCAAGAAAGAGAAAGACGGCAAGCAGAAAGAACCCCTGGCTGCGAGCGCTTAAGACCGCACTTTTCCGGTGTTTGATAGTTTTGAGGGGCAGCTTCGGCTGCCCCTCATTTTTTTATATCGATTTTTGTCAATTCTGCCGCCGCGGTAACAGGCGGTTAAGGCTCCAGATGCATATGTGCGACCTGGGATATTTGCACCGCAGAGGGGGCGGTGCTCGTCAACCGGACGCTCTGGGTAGGGGATTTTGAAGCGTGCGCGAACCGTGGGATCTTTCTAAGATTTCGTGCCTGGTGGTGGAGGACAATCCACACATGCGCACGATCTTGCGCTCCGTTGTCGGAGGATTTGGTGTTCGCACGATCTGTGAGGCCACCGAAGGGGCTGAAGCCCTTGAGTTGGTCGTCGACCGTAAACCCGATATTGTCTTGTGTGATTGGAACATGAGCCCGTTTAGCGGCGCCGACTTCCTCAGAATACTGCGCAAGGATACGGACCCGATTATCAAGACAACGCCAGTCCTTGTGATCACAGCCCACGCCCGCCGTCCGATCATTCTGGAAGCGCTTAATATCGGTATTCATGGCCTTGTCGCAAAACCTGTGGCGCCCGCAGTTCTTTATCGGCATATTGGCGAAATTCTACAGCGTCAGGAACTGCAGGGACGCAGCACGGGAATTTCCATGCCGGGGATGCCCGGTCACACAGGCGGCAGTGTGCTGGACTTGTCCTCCATGGCGCCGGATCAGCCTGCTGAAGCCGAAGACCAGTCTCTCGCACTTCTTTGAGCTGAGACACCTCGCTGTTGGTTGCGGCCAATCCGGTGCTCGTTTCAGCATTTGCATGATTGCAACCCGTTGTTCTTGACGGTACATCTCGGATCTCCTCTTTGTCCGGCACGAGATTCATGACCATCAACTCCTTCCGCCTTGCCGTTGCTCAGCTCAATCCGACCGTTGGCGATGTCGCCGGGAACGCGGAGCTTGTTCGTCAGGCGCGTGCCGACGCAAAAGCGCAGCAGGCGGATCTGGTCTTGACGTCAGAGCTGATGCTGGCCGGCTATCCGCCGGAAGATCTTGTTCTGAAACCGGCCTTTGTCCGTGAATGCATCGAAACTGCGCGCACACTTGCCCAAGAGACCGCCGATGGTGGACCCGCGGTGATTCTGGGAACGCCGTGGTACTCCGATACCGGCGACCTCCACAACGCTGTCCTTCTCATCGATCAGGGCGAAGTGAAGGCGGTTCGCTACAAGAGTGATCTGCCAAACTACGGAGTTTTTGACGAAAAGCGCGTGTTCAAGGCAGGGCCGCTTCCTGGGCCCGTTGACTTCCGCGGGGTACGCATCGGATTGCCGATCTGCGAAGACATTTGGAACGACGAGGTCTGCGAGTGCCTTGAAGAAACCGGAGCGGAAATCCTGCTGGTTCCGAACGGATCCCCTTATTGGGAGAACCGGGCCGAAGAGCGCCTGCAAGTGGTCGTGGCCCGGGTGGTTCAGACAGATCTGCCGCTCGTCTATTGCAATCAGTTGGGCGGCCAGGACGAGCTGGTCTTTGACGGTGGATCCTTTGCCCTTCAGGCGGATCGGAGCCTTGCGTTCCAGATGCCGCAGTTTGAGACAGCGATCGGCATCAGCGACTGGAAAAGGGACGGCGAAACTTGGGTTTGTACCAGCGGTCCGGTGGCAAAGCTTCCCGATCTTGATGAAGCCAACTGGCGGGCCTGTGTGCTCGGGCTTGGCGATTATGTCACCAAGAACGGCTTCCCGGGTGTGGTGCTCGGCCTTTCGGGCGGCATCGACTCTGCCATTTGCGCGGCAATGGCCGTTGATGCGCTGGGAGCGGATAAGGTGCACAGCATTATGCTTCCTTTTCGTTACACCTCAGAGGAAAGCATCAAGGATGCCGCGGACTGCGCCAATGCGCTGGGCCTCAGGTACGACACGGTCCCGATTGCAGAGCCGGTCGAAGGATTTACCAAGGCACTGGACGGGCTGTTCGCAGGCACGGAAGCGGGTGTGACGGAGGAGAACCTTCAGTCCCGAACACGCGGCGTCATCCTGATGGCCGTCTCCAACAAGTTTGGCCACATGGTCATGACCACGGGCAACAAGTCGGAAATGTCGGTTGGCTACGCAACGCTCTATGGCGACATGAACGGCGGCTACAATCCGATCAAGGATCTCTACAAGACCCAAGTCTATCATCTGGCAGCCTGGCGTAACGCCAACAAACCGGCGGGCCTGCTCGGGCCGGAGGGTGAGGTGATTCCGTCCAACATCATCACCAAGGTCCCGACGGCGGAACTACGTGAAAACCAGACGGACCAGGATTCCTTGCCGCCGTATGACGTGCTCGACGACATTCTGGAATGCCTGGTCGAAAAAGAGATGTCGGTCGGTGAAATCGAAAAACGTGGCCATTCCCGTGACCTGATTCATCGCATTGAGCATTTGCTCTACATCGCTGAATACAAACGCAGACAAGCTCCTCCCGGTGTCAAGATCACGGAGCGCAATTTCGGCCGCGACCGCCGCTACCCGATCACCAACCGCTTCCGCGACCGGTCTTAGAGCTTTTCAATCCGGCGGAGACGCATGACCTATCTGACGTTTCTGCAAACCAATGCCCGCTGGCTCGCCGGCGGGTTTCTGCTGGCAGCATTTTCCGGGTTCGGACAGACCTTTTACATTGCACTCTCATCGGGACACCTGCGCGAAGAATTCAATCTTAGTCACGGTGATTTTGGTCTTCTCTACATGGCTGCGACGCTAACCAGCGCGTTATCGTTGCCCTGGATCGGACGCAGCGTCGACGTGTTTCCCCTTCGCCTTGTCGGGCTCGCAACATGCGTAGCACTTGGCCTTTTCTGTCTGTCGATGGCTCTGGTGAATTCGGTCTTCATGTTGTTTGTGGTGCTGTTCGGACTGCGGCTGTCCGGGCAGGGCATGATGACCCACGTCTCCATGACCGCCATGGGCCGCTGGTATTCAGCGCAGCGCGGCCGAGCTGTGTCTGTCGCGCAGATGGGATTTCCCGTTGCCGAGAGCTTGTTTCCGGCCAGTTTTGTGTTGATTTCGGCGGTCGTGGGATGGAGGACCAGCTGGGCGCTTTCCGCCGGCATCATGGTGCTTGGGGCGCTGCCTATGCTCGCCCTGTTGTTTGCCAAAGATCGCATCCCGCAATCAGACGAACAGGGCTCGGGGGCAATCGAAGGGCGTCAATGGACGCGCGGCGAGGCGCTGCGAGACCCGATTTTCTGGCTTTTGACAACCGGTGTGCTGGCGCCACCGTTCATCGGAACCGCCATCTTGTTCAATCAGGTGTATCTGACTGAGTTGCGAGGCTGGCCGCTTGAGCTCTTCGCCTCCGCCTTTCCGGTCATGGCCGGCACTGCAATTGCCACGGCGCTGGTGCTTGGGCCGCTGATCGACAGGTATTCCGCGCGGGCACTGCTTCCGGCCGTGCTGCTGCCGCTCTTCTCCGGGTGTCTTGTGCTTGCATTGCTCCCGGCCGCACCAACAGCCTTTTTGTTCATGGGGCTTCTCGGCATCAGCAGCGGATTTACCGCCGCAATGTCCGGTGCGCTCTGGCCGGAGCTTTATGGCAGCCGTCATATCGGCGCGATCCGCTCTGTCGCATTTGCTTTGATGGTGTTCTCGTCGGCCGCTGGCCCGGGCTTGGTCGGCGTTCTTATCGATGCCGGTGTCGACTTTGATCGTCAGCTTCTGGTGATGAGCGGGTACTGCGCGCTCATGACAGGTGGACTTGCAATAGCGTCGCGCAAGCTTCGTGACCGACAAAACGGTCCGTTGGCTTGAAAAGCTGAAATCTGGCCCGGCCAAACGGGGTAAAATCACCATTTGCACTTGCAGAGCTCAAGGGAGGCGGGTACCTGAGGCGCATGACTGTTACTGTACGCTTCGCGCCGTCTCCGACCGGCCACATTCACATCGGCAATAGCCGTCCGGCCCTCTATAACTGGCTTTATGCCAAGAAGATGGGCGGGCGCTTCATCCTGCGTTTCGACGACACCGATCTTGAACGCTCCAAGAAGGAGTATGCGGAATCGATCGAAACCGATCTCCGCTGGCTCGGCATTTCACCCGACGTGATTGAGCGGCAATCTGACCGGGTGGCTGCCTATGAGGCGGCTGCGGAAAAGTTGAAAACCGCAGGCCTTTTGTACCCGTGCTACGAAACACCGGACGAGCTGGAGCGTCGCCGATCCCGTCAGCGCGCGCTTGGCCGCCCTCCGGTCTATGACCGCGCCGGACTGAAGCAGACAGAGGAAGAGCGGGCCGCGTTCGAAGCGGAAGGCCGCAAGCCGCATTGGCGGTTCGTACTGCCGAACCACGACGGCGATCCGTTCCAGACCAAACGCACCGAAGTGACCTGGAACGATCTGTGCCGTGGTGATCAGACCGTAGACTTGGCCTCCATGTCCGATCCGGTCCTGATCCGCGCGGACGGCACGTTTCTCTACACGTTGCCGTCGATCGTCGACGACATCGATATGGGTGTGTCCCATATCATCCGCGGTGAGGATCATGTGTCGAACACCGGTGTCCAGATCGCGATCTTCGAGGCACTGGGCGCAAAAGCGCCTGTCTTCGGTCACCACAATCTGCTGACCACGCGGGATGGCGAAGGGCTTTCAAAGCGCAAGGGGGCCTTGTCGATCGGGTCGCTGCGGGAATCCGGTGTTGAGGCGATGGCGGTCTGTTCGCTTGCTGTCCTGACCGGGACCAGCCAAGCCGTTGAAGCTGTTCCAAGCATGGACGCCCTGGTGGAGAAATTCGATCTGACCAGCGTGTCACGGTCCTCTGCCAAATTCGATCCGGAAGATCTCAAAGGCCTGAATGCGCGCCTTGTGCATGAAATGCCGTATGCAGATGCCAAGGATCGGCTCGATGAGATGGGTGTCGGCGGCGGCGAGGCCTTCTGGACCGCCATTCGCGGCAACTGTGAAACCGTGAATGATGCCAAAGGCTATTGGCAGATTGTCGGCGGTCCGGTTGAAAGCCGAATTGAAGATGAAGACCGGGAGTTCATCGCTAAGGCGAAAGAGCTTCTTCCGGATGGTGAAATGACCCTGGATACCTGGGGGGCATGGACATCAGCGCTGAAGGCGGAAACCGGCCGCAAGGGGCGGGGGCTGTTCATGCCGCTTCGCCGTGTGCTCACGGGTCTCGATCACGGTCCTGATATGAAGGAAATGCTGCCGCTTATTGGGCGTAAAAGTATTCTGGACCGACTACCCTGACAGGGACATCACGATCCGGGGCCGGACGGAACCCCGGGTCGTCCGACTTGAAGACCGGCGGGATCGAGGCTGTTTCAAGGTTCTCGTCCGCCAGAGATCTGCGGTTTCCAAGTAACGGCAGCTCTCCAGGTTTGCCGTTCGAACCGTCGCCTTCAGTGGCAGCCGGTTTGAGCTGTTCGGCGGCTTTCGCGATCGACGCTGTCACATCAAAACCTTTTTCCAGGTTCGCGCGGGTGTCAGGGTCTTCATAAGCTGGCAGCTGCTCTTTGGTCAGCGGCGTCCGGGACAGCGTTGAGTTCGACTCAAGATTTGCTGGCGGCGAAGTGCGGATGTTTTCAGCTGTGTAGCTTGGCGGCAGCCCACTGCTGATGTCCGAAAACGCAATTCGCCGTCCGGATGCGCCGGGGTTGCTGACTTCTGTCCAGCCAGAGCGGCTCTTCGCCTTCCCCGTCAGCCGGCAGCTGCATCCCTCGACAAACTCGCTTTTGTAACGATCAGCAAACGGTTGTTCGGAATAAAGATCACCTGCGAGTGACATCATGTCGGACCGGTCGCCGCCCGGGTTCTTGTAGACGTAGAGCTCGGTTTCAGAGGCCGGGCAAATCTCGTTGCAGCGGGCCGCATCATTGGCAAACTGCCGTTTTCCGGTCGCAAAACTGACCGGGAAAAAATACCCATCGCACGTGCGTACACACAGGGTCCGAAACGTTCCTCCAGATGGGATCCTGCGCTTGCCGCTGGAACTGGTGCGTTTCTTGGTGCTTTGAGCAGTCTCTTGTTGCTTGGTTTGAGCTGGCGTTTGCTGCGGGTTGAAAAGTCGGGCCAGCAGCGAACGCGGCGTATCTCCAGAGTTCGGATTGGCGGCCGCATTGCGCGTATTCGCGGGGGAGCCGCAGTTTTGGCGCTTGAGGGCCGTCTGTACCTGCCGGATGCGTTTTTGATTGCTGGCGTTTCCACCACCAGCCTTTGCCAATTGACGATCGATGGCTCTTAAATTGGAACGCATGCGCTGCACTTTGCCAGACAGTGCCTGGCACTGCGGGCTGGCGTTGCTGTTGCAACCAAGATAGCTGAAGTCCCGCTCTGCGGCGCTGAGCGCCTTTTTCTGCTGGCTTTTAGCGGTTTGCCATTTTTGAGCACCCGCGGACGGTCGGTTACCGCGAGACTGAAGTTGCCGCAGTTCCGATGTCAAGCTGGCACAGCTTGCAGCCTCTGCCGGGACAGCAATAAGAAGCTGCACCGGCGCAAACGCCAGCGCGCACGACATTGCCAAAAACGCGGCATGACTGCAAAGCCTCATCACTTTTCCCCACCGGCGCATATCATCCCCGCGCCTTGCTGCTCAAACAGCCGGACCAGTATCCTCTCGAAGCCAACCCATATCAAGGAAAGCTCTCATGTTCGGTTAATGGCGGGCAGGGCGGCAGGCTTATTTTTCCGCAGCGGCATGAAGACGTTGAAAGATTTCGTCCAGAGCGATGCGCTGCTCTTTGCTCAAGGCCGCTTCCAAGTGAAGGGAATAGCCCAACGCTTTTGGCACGAGGTCCTCATACATGGCACGGCCACTATCGGTGAGTTGCAAGAGTTGTTCGCGCTGGTCATCGGGGTTCGCGCCGCGACTGAGATGCCCTTTTTTCTCCAAAGCGGCGACGGCGCGGCTCACCTTCGTTTTGTGCATGGACGTCGCTTTGCCGATGTCGCGCGCTGTCATTGCTACATGTTCGCCGAGTGTTGCCACCACGCGCCATTCCGGGATCCCGATCCCGAAATCATCCGCGTAGATCTTGGACAGCGACCGGCTGACGGTCTCTGCCAGATGGTTCAGCCGGTAGGGAAGAAACTCATTGAGTTTCAGCACTGCTGTTTCTTGGGGCACATTGCTGGTTTTGGGCATGAGAACTCAGGTCTTGTTGGGACATGCTTCACGCAAGATACGGATCGCATGCTGGAGAGGCGCAGCACCCCGTCAAGCCGATTGGTTTTCGGTGGTCAGGGCCTCAATGGTAACCAAGCAGAAGTATAGCTGGTCAAAACAGAGGGGAAAGCACTCGGCGGTCATTTTGCAAATCTACGGAGCGTTTGCTTCTCGTTGTTCGGTTCAATGCCATAGAAATGCCTGTATGAGGCGCAATTACTGGACCTATCTGTTGATAAGAAAGAAACGTTTAACGAAATAATGCACCAAAATTTGCGAATCGATGCCGTAACAAGTGACGCTGGTGTGGCAAGAACATATTCACACCCTGAGACCGGTGAATTGCTCATCGGGTTGGCTGGCAGGAAAGCGAGGCTGTCATGACTACGGCAGACACATCATCTGAACGTGAACTCGGACAAGACGCGAAGATCCATGACCTTGGATCCGGGTGCTATGCCATTTCTGCCGAAGGGTGTCCGAATACCGGTGTGATCGTTGGCGAGCGCGGGCTCCTTGTCATTGACGCCCAGCCGACGGAAGAACTCGGCCAGATTTTCCTCAAAAAGATCCGCGAGATCTCGGACAAACCGATCAAGGTCCTGCTGCTGACACATTTCCATGGCGACAGCACTGCTGGTGCCGCAGCCTTTGACGCTGGCGAGGTGATCGCGTCTGATCTGACCAAACGCATGATGGAAACCCGCGGTCTTGATGATCGTGAAGTTCTGAAAGCCCGGTATCCGGACTTTTATCCTGCTGGTCATGCGCTCCCGGCGCTGGCGATGCCGACCATGACAATCGCATCATCCATGTCCATTGATCTTGGCGGCCGCGAAGTGCGCCTGATGCATCTTGGGCGGGGACACACCATGGGTGACCTCGTCGTTTGGGTCTCAGACAGTTCCGTGCTCTATGCTGGCGGTCTGGTTCAATCAAACACTGCTCCTTATTGCGGCGACGCGCACCTTGCCGATTGGCCGCGGGCATTGGACCGGATCATGGCGTTCCGGCCTTCTGCGTTGGTCCCAGGCCATGGCCGTCCGGCAATCGGATCTGCAGCCGTCGCAACCGCGATTGAAACAACCCGCGACTATGTCGTGACTTTGCGCGATGCGGCTGCAGCTTGTGCCGAGAGCAAGTTGGGCCTGCACGACACCTTCCAATCCCTCAACGATGCGCTTCAGCCGAGATTTGGCAGCGCGCTGCTCTTTGATGCGCACCTGCCGTTCAACGTCGCAAGGGCGTATGATGAAGCGCAGGGGCTGGACCAGCCGCAGATCTGGACACGGGAACGTTGCGACGATCTGGAAGATGCGCTGACCCGCACATCGCCGGTTTCTCAAAAAACGGAAGTCGCCGTAGCAGAAGATGAGCCAGTGGCTGCCGAAGAGATAGTGGCAGAGGCCTCTGATGCGGATATTGAACAAGACACGGGCGAGACCTCAGAAGCTTCAAATGAACTCGTAACTGACAGTGACTTTGCAGCGTCTCTGCTTGCTGGCGGTGAAGAGGCGGCTCCAGACGACGAACTCCTTCTGGAGGAAGATGTTGACCAGGACGAGAAGGTTCTGGAAAAAGCCGGCGCCTAAACAGCAGGCAATACTCGATAAACACCGCTCGGGTCCTACCATGGCCCGGGCGGTTTTGCTTTCTAACGCGTAGAGTGCTTGATACTCTGAGGCTGGTTCCCACATTGAAGACAGCTTTTCGACACTTGGAGTTTTATCATGCGGTTTCGCGCTGCAGTCATTATCCTTCTCAGCCTTTGTGTGCAGGCCGCTGCCCCGGCATTTGCCAACGATGAACCGGATCTGATCTTCAAAAAATCGACCGTCTGGAAGTTTTTGACCCCGGACCACAAGCTGGCGACCTATGCCATCGATGACCCTCTGATTGACGGAGTATCCTGCCACTTCACTGTTCCGGAAAAGGGCGGAGTTTCCGGTTGGCTGGGCGTTGCAGAAGAAGTCTCGGATGTATCGCTCGCATGCCGTCAGGTCGGCCCGGTGCAGATCAAGGAAAACTTCGAGCAAGGCGAAGAAATGTTCCGCCAGGGCCGTTCGTTCATGTTCAAGAAGATGCGGATCGTGCGCGGCTGCGATGTGAAGCGGAATACGCTTGTTTATATGGTCTATTCCGACAAGCTGATCGAAGGTAGCCCGAAGAATTCAACATCGACCGTACCGTTGATGCCTTGGGGAACCCAGGAACCACCGCGCTGTGGAGACTACTTGGAGAGCTAAGTCGGGAGGCCGCAGCTTGCGCCTTATTGGCGTGAGCCCGGCTTGTCGCCTTCGAGCGTTTCAAGATGGTGGGCGACTGGCAGTTCGGCGTCCGCACAAAAATGCTTGTAAAGCATGGCCATCACATCTTTGACCGGTTCGCTGGCCAGCCGGTAATAGATGGTGGTGCCTTCGCGCCGTGTTGAAACAAGCCCTTGCGCGCGCAAAAGAGCAAGCTGCTGAGAGACAGTCGGCATGCGCATACCGGTCTTCTCGGCCAATTCGCCAACGCTACGCTCTTCGTCCATCACATGGCACATCAGAAGCAACCGGGGCGCGGAAGCCATCAGCTTCATGAATTCTGCGGCGGTTTCCGCTTTTTCTTCCAGCGCTTTATAGTCCATCTAGAGACCTTGCCAAACTTCGTTGTGGGACGCAATCAAAGAACGTCCGTGTTCTTTGGCGCTTTTATATGCGGCTAGCAACGGTGACAACCAGGTTTCCGTTTCCACAACCGGTTCCGGTCATCAGGCAAACGCTTTTCTGTTGAACTTCGTTGCCGAATGCCTTTGTTCCGTCCGTAATTGCCAAGAGCGCGATGAACGGACCGCCGAGGACAATAGCCAGGAAGATGATCACAAAAAGGCGGTTCAACATTTTCTTTCTCCAGAAGGCAACGCTGTGTTGTTGATCCGGAGAATATGTTTTGCGCCTTGAACCCATTCTGAGTGCCGTATTCAGCTGGCGTTCAGGTTTATGAACTACCTTCAAGGTGTTGATAGGTATAAGAAAATCTCTATAGATTCTCTGTCATGGCGGTCCGTAGCGCGTCCAAAAGCTTCTCGTCCCGGCCATAAATGTCTTTTCTGAAGTGAGTCGAACCGTCCTTGTTCATCCATGCGGTCAGATAGGTGAGGTGTACTTCGATCGGCACGCTGGGTTTGACAACGGTCCGCTTTTCTGAATCCCTGATTTTCTCCCAATGCCCTTCATCCGCATTCTTATGGGCCAACAGGACATCAGCGAGTGCAAAGGGATCTGATACCCGGATGCAGCCATGGCTGAAGGCCCGTTCGGCCCGGGAAAATAGGGATTTTGATGGCGTGTCGTGGATGTAAATATTGAACTCGTTCGGGAACATGAACTTGATCCGCCCCAGCGCATTGCTGTTTCCCGGATCCTGCCGCAGCCGGAAGGGAAAATTGCCCCGCGCGTAGCTGTTCCACGCTACCTGCGTTGGGGCGATTTCAGTCCCGTCCCGGAACACCCGGATGTTTTTGCTCGTAAGAGCCGAGGGATTTTGCTTCAGCTTCGGCAAATACTCCGACGTGGCGATGGAATAGGGGACGTTCCAGAAGGGATTGATCTCCACGTAGTCGAGCGTATCGGAAAACACCGGTGTGGCGTGGTAAGGCTTGCCAACCACCACCGGCGCGGTGTGGATGGTCTTGCCTTCCTTGACCACTTTGAGCTCCTGGTCGGCCAGGTTGACGAACACATAAAAGCTGCCGAGATCGTCCCGCATCCAGCGCCGGCGCTCCATGTTGAGCTCCATCTGGACCAGTTTTTCTTCCAAGGGAATGTTCAAGCGGGCGAGGGTTTCCTTGCCGATGACGCCATCGTTGGCTAGGCCGTGGTGATCCTGGAAGGTTGTGACGGCTTCGATGAGAACACCGTCGTAAACGTCGCCGCTGTGTTCGGCTGCTCCGGGAATGTCTTCTTCAATCAGCCGTTGCCGGAGCGCAGCAACACGCGGATCGCTCATGCCGGGCTTGAGCACATCGCCGTCCGGAACAGTGGTGAAGGGGCCGCTGGCTGCTTTCTCGCGATATTGAGCAAGACGCCGTTTCAGGCGCGCGTAATTGTCAGAACGGGGCGCAAGACCTTCCAGGAACGCGCTAAAGTCAACCGCCTCTACGGCCTGTTCAAGCAGCATTGTCGGGTCTGGACGGTCCGGAAACAGGTTCAGGGCCTTGTTGACCTTGTTCGGTTGAACGCGGCCGGAAGAGAGGTGCGTGGCATAGCGCAGATACTGCCTGGTGAGTTCCAACTCGAACTGTGCCCAGTCGTCTGCGGTCTGGGCAGAGGAAGCCATATCCACAAGGCCGAGCGGGTCATAGTTTTCCGGATTGAGCGCGTGCTCATTTGCCGCCGCCATGGCCGCGACGGCCAAATGTGCGTTTTCGCTCATGCCTTCGGCGGAAAACCAGATCGGGGCAAAAGCGCGCTGCCCGTAAAACAGGACTGCCTTTTCCGAGACATCCGGTGACATCGCCGCTTGCAGCGCCTTGGCGATTGGCGTTTCCGGTTCCAGGAAGACGGGCGCTGGGACTTCCACGTTTTCTGCGGCACGCTGCGGCTTTGAGGTTGGGGCTGGCGCCGACTGGGCAAGCCCTGCCAAGGGCTGTATCGCGAACACCGCTGTTACCAGCGTGATCAGTGCTGCGTGTCGAATGTACCGGCTCGCATGATCTGTCCTGTGCATCGGAAAGCCCCTCCTTGATTCCCGCAGCGTCAGATTAAAGGTTCCCGGCCTGTGCGCCAACGCCAGAACCTGAAGGAAGAGCTGTTTGCATGAAAAAGTGATCTTGACCGCTCTGATGAAACCGGTCCATAACGCTTGCCATGATGACGGCCACACGGAACATCATTATCACCACCATTATTTGCAGCTAGCGACACCGCTGGCTGTGGCCGTTCCCTCTTGGCAAATTTCCTTGTAGACGGACCGCCCGGCCAGCCGGCCAGGAGACCGTTTGACATGAGCGCCGCTGACCCAGCGAAATCCGGCACCTTCAAGGGCTTGAAGCTCACCAACACATTGACCCGCCAGAAGGAAGACTTCTGCGCGATCGATGATAGCAACGTGCGTCTCTATGTCTGCGGACCGACCGTTTACGACTTTGCCCATATCGGCAATGCGCGTCCGGCGATTGTGTTTGACGTTTTGTACCGGTTGCTGCGCCATCTCTACGGCGCTGAACACGTTACCTATGCCCGCAACATCACGGACGTTGACGACAAGATCAACGCACGTGCGCTGCGCGATTATCCGGATATGCCGCTCAATGAGGCGATCTCAAAAGTCACCAAAAAGACGGCGGATCAATACCAAAAGGATGTGGCATCCCTTGGCTGCCTGGAGCCGACTGTCCAGCCGCGGGCAACCGAGCACATCGATGGCATGGTCAAGATGATCGAACTGCTCATCGAAAAGGGGCATGCCTATGTGGCTGAGACCGCGGATGGTGGCGAAGTGCTGTTCGACACGGTTTCAATGCCGGATTACGGCGGTCTGTCCAAGCGCAAGCTGGATGAGCAGATCGCGGGTGCCCGCATTGCGGTAGACAGCCACAAGAAGAACCCGGGAGACTTTGTGCTTTGGAAACTGTCCTCGCCGGAAGAGCCCGGTTGGGACAGTCCGTGGGGGCGCGGACGTCCGGGCTGGCACATCGAGTGCTCCGTCATGAGCGAGCACCATCTTGGCAAGGTCTTTGACATTCACGGCGGCGGGTTGGATCTGATCTTTCCGCACCATGAAAACGAGATCGCCCAATCGTGCTGCGCCAACGACACAAAAACCATGTCGAACTATTGGGTTCACAATGGCTTTGTGCAGGTTGAAGGCCGGAAGATGTCCAAGTCGGAGGGCAACTTCTTCACCATCCACGAGCTTCTGGAGACGGAGAATTTCGGCGGCCGCAAATGGCCCGGCGAAGTGCTGCGCCTTGCCATGCTGATGACCCATTACAAGGAGCCGATCGACTTTTCTGTGCGCAAGCTGGAAGAGGCAGAGAACCTGTTGGGCAAATGGCCGGATCTTGTCGAGACGGATGCGGCTCCGGCAGCAGACGTGCTTGATGCCATGAACGATGATCTGAATACGGCCGCAGCCATTCAGGCGTTGCATGGCCTTGCGGGCGAGGCGAACAAGGACCCGGTTAAACTGGCCGAGTTTTCAGCTTCTGGAGCTCTGTTGGGTCTCAAGCCTGTTGCAGCGGATATGTCCGGCATCGACGAAGCCGCAATCAAGGCTGCCATCACTGCCCGGCTGGAGGCGCTCAACGGAAAGAACTGGGCCGAAGCCGACCGGATCCGCGATGAACTGGCATCTCAAGGCATCGCGCTAAAGGATTCAAAAGACTCTGAAACCGGCGCCCGCGTGACGACCTGGGAAATGAAGCGGTGAACTGGGTCAGGGAAAGACTGGCCTAACGGTTCTTTGCAGTTAACGAAGAACCGTTAGAGCAAAAGGGAGAGGCAAAACGGATGACGGAAGAAACAGACATCAAGTCCGGCGGCTGCCAGTGCGGGGCGGTGCGGTACTGTGCTGAAGGGTTCAAACGGCCGTCGATTTGCCATTGCCGCATGTGCCAAAAGGCGGTCGGCGGACCGTTTGCAGCGCTCGTCGTCGTTGAAAATCTCAGTTGGACGCGGGGAGAGCCAGCTTACTTTCAGAGTTCAAACCTCGTTCGGCGCGGATTTTGCCGGGACTGCGGCACGCCGCTGACCTATGAGTTTGAAGGCTCTCATATCGACATCACGATCGCGAGCCTCGATCAGCCGGATCTTGTGGCCCCGGAAATCCAGTTGGGACTGGAGAACCGCTTGTCCTGGTGCGAGGGACTTGCGGATCTGCCGACCCGAACGGAAGAAGCGGAGGCTGCGGCACAGGACGTGTTTTTCAACCTCCGCAACCACCAGCATCCGGATCGGGATACGGAAGCCTGGCCGGAGACCATCCGATGAGCGGGTCCTACACCGGGGGCTGCCAATGCGGCGCGGTTCGGTTTCGCGTTGAGGGAACACTGGGTGAAGCGAGCATTTGCCATTGCCGGATGTGCCAGAAGGCATTCGGCAATTTCTTCGCGCCACTTGTCGATGCGCGCCACGAAGATCTGACATGGACCCGCGGGCAGCCAACTTATTACGCCTCCTCTGACGTAGTTGATCGCGGGTTTTGCAGCCGGTGCGGAACACCGCTTGTTTTTGCCTATCGCGATTATCCATTGATTGGGCTGGCGATCGGAGCATTTGATGAGCCCGCCCGGGTCCCCGTAACGAAACAACACTGGAAGCGGGACAGGATCTCGGGCGTTGACACGTTGCATGCGTTGCCGGGCGGGCCCGAAGATGACCCGGAATTTGCGGATGTGATCGCCGAAATTGACGCCAGCAATCACCAGCACCCAGACCACGATACGAAAGAGTGGCCCGTAGCGCCGCAGATGTCCGACGGAACAGACAGATGACCAAAGACCGCCTCTACCTATTCGACACGACCCTGCGCGATGGTGCGCAAACCAGCGGTATTGATTTTTCCGTAAACGAGAAGATCGTCATTGCAGAACTGCTGGAGCGGCTTGGGGTCGACTATGTGGAAGGCGGTTATCCTGGAGCAAATCCGGCCGATACCGAGTTCTTCTCTCAAAAGCGGACAAAAAATGCGACGTTCACTGCCTTCGGAATGACGAAGCGGGCAGGGCGATCGGCGTCGAACGATCCTGGCCTCCAACAGATCCTGGCCAGCCAGTCGGACGCCTGCTGTTTTGTTGCCAAGGCCTGGGATTATCATGTGGATGTGGCGCTTGGTTGCACAAATGAGGAAAACCTCGAAGCGATCGAAGGTACTGTCACGGCTGCCGTTTCGGCCGGCAAGGAAGCCATGATCGACTGTGAACATTTCTTCGATGGCTATAAAGCCAATCCAGACTATGCGCTCGCGTGCGCTCGGACTGCCTATCAGGCCGGAGCCCGCTGGGTTGTTCTGTGTGATACCAACGGGGGCACATTGCCCGACGAGATCCATTCCATCGTGACGAAGGTTCAGGAGGTCGTGCCCGGCAGTCATCTTGGCATTCACACGCACGATGACACCGGTCATGCGGTGGCCAATTCCCTGACAGCCGTCGATGCCGGGGTGCGGCAGGTCCAGGGGACCCTGAACGGTCTGGGCGAGCGCTGCGGTAATGCGAACCTGATCACACTGATCCCGACCCTGAAACTGAAATCACAGTTTGCCGACCGTCTGGAAATCGGTGTCAGTGAAGACCAGCTTCAGGACATCACCGCGATCTCTCATGCCTTCGACGAGATCCTCAACCGCTCGCCAAACCGGCATGCACCCTATGTGGGGGAAACGGCGTTTGCGACCAAGGCCGGCATTCACGCCTCGGCTATCTTGAAGGATCCGCAGACCTATGAGCATGTGGCCCCGGAGTCCGTGGGCAATCAGCGCCGGGTGCTCGTTTCCGATCAAGCCGGAAAGAGCAATCTGCTGGGCGAGCTGGCACGTGTCGGCATCACGGTCAACAAGGCCGACCCTCGTCTGGACCGGCTGCTGGCCAAGGTGAAGGAGCGGGAGGCGCTCGGATATGCCTATGAGGCAGCGGATGCATCCTTTGAACTACTTGCGCTACGCGAGCTCGGAGAGGTGCCGGACTTTTTCCAGGTAGATTCCTTTAAAGTCATGGTCGAGCGCCGGTTTAATGCCATCGGTGATCTGATCACGGTCTCCGAAGCGGTGGTAAAGGTAAACGTCGATGGGGAGACGCGCATGTCCGTTGCGGAAGGTAACGGCCCGGTCAACGCGCTCGACATGGCCCTGCGCAAGGACCTTGGAAAGTATCAGGCTGCGATTGAAGGGCTGGAGCTAATCGACTATAAGGTGCGCATCTTGAACGGTGGTACCGATGCGGTGACCCGGGTTCTGATCGAAAGCCATGATGCCAGGACCCAGCGGCGCTGGTTCACCATCGGTGTCTCCTCCAATATCGTCGATGCGTCCTTTCAAGCGCTGGTCGATTCCATCACATTCGCGCTTGTCAAGGCTCAGGAGAGCTAAGGTTCGGCGCCAGAAAGGCACGCGCTATGTCTGAGCCCGTGACACGCACCGAGGCGGAAAACGAACTCCGCCGTGGCCTCCTCTTTGGCCTTGCGGCTTACGGCATGTGGGGGTTCTTTCCGGCCTACTACAAGCTGACCGATACGGTTTCGGCGGACCTCGTCGTTGCGCACCGGATTGCTTGGTCCGTTCTGTTCGTTGGCGGCTTTCTGTATCTTCGGGGCCGCTGGCAGGAAGTTCTTGATGTCTTTGCTGACCCGGCAGTCTTGAAAAAACTCGCGATGTCCGCGTCGTTCATTTCGGTCAATTGGCTGGTGTTTGTCTGGGCGATTGCGAACGAGCAGGTGCTGGACGTATCGCTCGGCTATTTCATCAATCCGCTCGTCAGCATTTTGGTTGGGCTGATCGTTTTGCGCGAACGCATGACGAAATGGCAGTACATTGCCGTTGCCATGGCCGGATTTGCCGTTGTCTTGCAGGCGGTACTGGCGGGTGGGCTGCCTTGGGTGTCTCTGGTGCTCGCGTTCTCGTTCGCAGGCTACGGCTATGTGCGGAAGGTGACACCGGTAAAGGCAACGCCCGGCCTGTTTGTTGAGACGGTGCTGCTGTTTCCAATTGCGATCGGATACCTGCTTCTCAGCCTTTCATGGGGTGTGGATGCGCTGATCCTGGATGATATTCCAGTTCTCATTGCGCTTGCAGGCACAGGCATTGTTACGGCGTTGCCGCTGATCTGTTTCAGCTCGGCCGCACGCCGTCTGCCACTCTTCATGCTTGGTTTGATGCAATACATTGCGCCTTCGATACACTTTCTGATGGCGGTTTATGTCTGGGGAGAGCCGCTGGATCAGGTCAAACTGCTCGGTTTTGTCATGATCTGGATTGCGCTCGTGGTCTTTACATTCGACAGCTGGCGGAATGCACGAAACGCCAGAAAAGCGCAGCAGGCGACGGTCTAATCTGCTGGTCTGTCATCCGTCGGAAGCGACGGCGAGCATTTCAAACCCACTCCGCTTGGAGGCGTAAAGATGTTTGTCGGCGATGCTGAGCGCGTCGGAGATCTCTCCGCCCTCGAGCTTTGCAATGCCGACACTTGTTTGGCACAGAAGGTCGGTTCCCGAATGCCGGATCGGGTGTGTGCTGAGGCTCTTCATGAACCCGGCCAGTTTCAGGGTTAGGCTGTCGCGTGTTTCCGATCGGAAGATCATGCAGAACTCGTCGCCGCCCAGCCGGATGATTATGTCCTCCGGTCCGGCGAGCGCTCGAAGCTGGCGCGCAAAACCTAGAAGGACACTGTCGCCGACATCATGTCCGTATTCGTCGTTGATCTGTTTGAATGAATCGAGATCAAACACCGCAATCCAAGACGCTTTATTGCCCGAATGTGCCCAGGACTCGATTTGCTTCACGGCCTTTGTGAAAAGGAAGTGCCTATTGTGAACCCCGGTCAGCGCATCCTGCATGGCAAGGGTGTTGAGCTCTGCGATGCGGTCCATCATGTCCAGGTTTAACGAAATCCGGAGAAGGATTTCTTCTGGCGCATAGGACTTGTCGATGAAATCGGCAGCGCCGTACTTCAAGAAGCGGATGCGGTTATCTGAGTTCGATAGCGACGACATGCCAATCACGCTCAGGCGTTCGCGGCTGTATTTCCGCCGCACCGTCTTCAGAAATGCAAAACCGTCTTCGTCCGGCATGTAATAATCGGCAAGAACAAGCCGGATGTGCGGGTGATCCCGCAACATCTGCAGGGCTTCAGCCGGCGTGCTGGCTTGGTAAGTCTGATAAAGATGGTGCGATGTGATCTGGGCGATCCGCTCCCGGTCGACAGAGGAATCATCCAGAATCAAGATACCGATCTTGGGATTGTAGGACAGCCGTTTCAGCAACTCAGCCACATAATCGAGGCTTGCGGGTGTATCCTTCAGGACGTAATCGATCACCCCTTTTGCAAGGGCCTTTTCACGGACTTCGTTGTCGAACTTGCTTGTGAAGATGATCGTCGGAATGTTTCTGTTGCGGCAAAGGTCTACAATTTCGCCATTTGGCGCGTCCGGCAGAGTCAGATCCACCAATGCAAGATCGGGTTCGCAGATCGGCATGTCCAGGCAGCTTTCCGCTTCACTGAAATTTCGCGCGACCATGATCTGGTGACGTCCGATATCCTGAAGCCGGTCAACGATCGCCTTTTCGAAGAACGATGCGTCTTCCACCAGAAGCATAGTGCGCATGTAAGCTGATCCGCCCGTGTGATTTGCTTGGCAAATTTACAAGGGAAGAAGCTTCCAAGACCTTAACCAGAGGGTCAAAACATACCGAAAAGACCAGCGAAAATCGTCGTCCAGTCGCCGAACACCTAACGTTCGGAGAGTTTCGTTATTTTTTGCTGGCTAAAGATCTGCGGCCGCCGCTCCACCTTCGAACGGCGCATCAGAACCATCGCCGATACTTTTTTCGAGCATGGGGATGATCTGATCCACTTGTTTGGCAATTAGGTAAGGGACTTCAGTGTCTGGCCGGATGTATCCCTGCGCGCGCATGTGATCGAGCAGCTCAAGAAGGGGGGACCAAAAGCCGTTGATATTCGCAAGAACAACCGGCTTGCGGTGCTGGCCAAGCTGAGCCCAGGTCATCATTTCGACCGCTTCTTCCAGCGTCCCAATCCCACCTGGAAGAGCGATGAAGGCATCTGACTTTTCGAACATCAGATGTTTGCGTTCGTGCATGTTCTGGGTGATCACGAGGTCTTCAACTGTGTCCAGCATCACCTCGCGTTTTTCAAGAAACTGCGGAATAATTCCCGTGACCTGACCGCCGCATTCCATCGCTGCGCGCGCGACGGTCCCCATCAGGCCAACCGAGCCCCCGCCATACACAAGCCGCAATCCGGCTTCGGCAATCAACTGGCCAAGTCGAGCGGCTGCCGCCTCATGTGCAGGGTCCGACCCGAAGCTCGAGCCGCAATAAACACAAACGCTTTTGAGATGCTTAGGAGAATTTGTCGTCATAACGACATGATGTGGCATTGCCCCATGCAACAGGTCAAGCATTGTGTTTGAAAGGTGGACCGGTGATCCGCGGTTTTCTTGCCGCAGCACAAAAAGGCCGTTATGCATGTGAATAAGTAAAACTGTGGGGCGCGCGGACATTTGCTGCCGTCTGCCAAGGGGAAGAGACGAAAGCACCGATCGATCGATCGCCTGGCTTTCGATGGGAAGAGCAATGAACAAGCAGACTCTGATCCGGACTTTGATAATCGCCGTGCCTGTCGGTGTGGCGGCATTGATCACCGGTTACTTCTATCGTGACAGTGGCGAGATGCCGGTGGAGCAGGAGCGCGCAGATAGCCAGGTTCCTGGAACCACAAACGAGTCCTCCAAAGGCGATCAACAGGCAAGTGCTGCTCCGGACCAGCAGGCCGTCACGCCTGAACCCGCAGTTCAGCCAGAAGAAAACCCGGCCGCCACACCTGACGAACCCGAGGCGTCTGAAACTGCGGCAGTGTCAGACAAGCCGAGCTTCGACGTGGTGGGTGTGGAACCAACCGGCGAGACGGTTGTCGCGGGTCGGTCGGAAGCCGGAGCCATTGTGGCGCTGACAGCAAACGGTCAGGTGGTTGGCAAAACCATTGCCAACCCGGCGGGCGAATGGACCATCATTTTGGATGAGCCGTTGAAGCCGGGCGACTATGACGTTGCTCTGGAAGTTCATGATCAGGGCGGAGAGCAGCTGTCCACGTCCGACGAACGGGTTGCCATCTCCATTCCGGAGGGTGGAAAACAACAGCCGCTCGTGGTCCTGAATTCGCCTGATGGACCGTCCAATATCTTGCAAAAGCCGGAAGCGCCGGCTGCAGTCGCTGAAGCGCCAAAGGCTGAGGAAACTGTTGTGGCCGCGGCACCGATCACTGAAGCAGCAAGAGACACACCGAGCTCCTCGAGTTCTGAGAACCTCACAGCAGAGGCTGGCGGTTCTGAGGGAGCTGCTCCGGCAGCCGCTGAAACAACTGTGTCGGCAGCTGCATCGAGCACTGACGCCGACACAGCTTCGAACGGAACTGCGACCGCAGACACACAACAACAAACTGCCGACAGCGGTTCCCAAGCGACTGAGCAGACGGCAGAGGTCGCCGGAACCAGCACAGCTTCAGAACCGGAAGCAACCACGACGCCCGCAGAGACGACAACGGCCTCTGCCTCCGACGCTCCGGATAGTTCTGGTGATGCGGCTCCAAACGACACAAACCAGAAAGTTGCCGCGGCCTCTCAGGGCGAGACGAGTGCATCTGCCGAAACCGGCACTGAGGGCGGTAACCCGCCTGTTACGGTTGAAGCAGTGGAGTCGGAAGAGAACAAGGTCTACGTCGCCGGCACCGCAGAACCTGGATCGTCTGTCCGTGTCTATGTCGGTGATGATTACCAGGGCGAGGCCACAGCAAATTCCAGCGGCCGGTGGCTCCTTGAAGGCGACAAGTCGGTCGCAGAAGGCAATGTGGAAGTCCGGGCTGACATGATTGCCGAAGACGGCAAATCAGTGGATGCGCGGGCGGCCGTGACCTTTGAAAAACAACAGGATGAACAGATCGTCCTGACAAAGGTCGTCGCGAGCGGAACTTCCGGCTCGGCAGACGGTGACGGCGCGGACGTCAAGAAGGCGCTGCCTGTTGTGATCATTCGCAAGGGGGACAATCTCTGGCGGATCTCCAGGCGCCTTTATGGGGACGGTATCCGCTACACCACAATCTACCAAGCCAACAAGGGCCAGATTCGCGATCCGGATCTGATCTATCCGGGACAGGTGTTCCTCACACCGGAAGGAGACCTGAACTGGCCCGCACCTACCTCAGATACCGGCCGGAACGGCTGATAACTATAGGTTTTTTTAGTGTTTATTGGGGCGGGCGCCGTTTTGGTGTCCGCCCGTATTCGTGTTGGACCTTGTCTTTTTGGGTATTGATCGCATATTTACGATTATTGGCGCCGCCCGAAAGGAGTTCCCCGCATGAGCGATCAGGTTTGCCCGCACACCGCAAGCGGCGAAAACGCGTCCGGTCTGTCGGGATGTGAAAACCTGGCTGCACAGTTCCGGGCGCTTGGGCATCCGGCGCGCCTTGCGATCCTGCGGCGTTTGGCCGGTGAAAAAGAAGCTTGCTGCGGCGAAATCGTCAGTGCCTTACCGCTCGCTCAATCGACCGTGTCACAGCACCTTCAGGTTCTGAAAGATGCAGGGTTTCTGACCTGCGACACCCGTGGGCGCAATTGCCATTATGTTTTGAACTGGGATCAGATTTCAAAGACGCAGGAAGCATCGGATGCATTCTGGAGGCTTTTGAATTCCGAGCACGACAACGGCGTTCTTGGCGCGGTGAACGAGTTGGCGGCAAACGAATAAGTTACCGGAACGGCCTGCAAAGGGCATCGGGAGAGAATACTTGACGCAATCACATGGGACGTCGGCCGGTTCGGCCCCGTCAAACCCTGCTCATGCACAAAAAAGCGCGCCGGCACAAAAGGCTGTTAGTGCGGATGAAGGTGATACGCTTTCAACGCTCAAAAACCTTTGGCCATATATCTGGCCGTCTTCACGGCCAGATCTGAAGAAACGGGTTTTGCTGGCAATTGCTGCACTTGTGGTAGCCAAGTTCATTACCGTTCTATCGCCCTATTTCTTCGCCTGGGCCACAGATGTCCTCGCAGGCGAAGATGTTGGCCTGCCAACCATCCTTTTGGCTCCGGTCATGCTGGTTCTGGCCTACAACGCGGCTCGGGTGATGGCAGTCGCGTTCAACCAGTTGCGCGATGCCTTGTTTGCCCGCGTCGGCCAGCACGCCGTCCGCCAGCTTGCCAAACTGACCTTTCGCCATTTGCATCAACTTTCCTTGCGGTTTCATCTGGCCCGGCGAACCGGTGGCCTGAGCCGGGTTATTGAACGTGGGGTCAAAGGGATTGAGTCGATCGTCCGCTTTACGATCCTCAACGGGATCCCGACCGTTCTGGAATTTGCGCTTATGGCCGGTGTGATCTGGTTCCAGTTCGGCTTTGCCTATGTCGTGATCGTTGCCGTGATGATTGTGGCTTACGTCTGGTTCACGATTAAGGCCTCCAACTGGCGGATCGCTATCCGCCGGGAAATGAACGACAGCGACACGGATGCCAATTCGAAGGCCATCGACAGCTTGCTGAATTTCGAAACCGTCAAATACTTCGGCAATGAGAAGATGGAAGCCGAGCGCTTCGATGTCTCGATGGCCAAGTATGAAAAGGCGGCGACAAAAACCTGGACGTCGCTTGCCTGGCTCAACTTCGGTCAGGCAGTGATCCTGGGGCTCGGAATGGCGGCCTGTATGGGGCTTTCTGCCCGCGCGGTCATGGCCGGCGAACAGAACATTGGCGATTTTGTTCTGATCAACGCACTGCTGATGCAAATCTCCATGCCGCTCAATTTCATCGGCTTTCTCTACCGCGAAATCCGTCAGGGTCTGGCCGATATCGAATCGATGTTCGATCTCCTGCTTGTGCCGGCCGAGATAAAGGACAAAGACGGAGCGGCTCCACTCAAGGCTGTTGCAGGCACGATCCGCTTTAAAAATGTCGAATTCCACTACGATGCCGATCGGCCGATTCTAAAGGGCGTGGATTTTGATGTGCCTGCCGGCAAGACGATCGCCATTGTCGGCCCGTCCGGGGCAGGCAAATCGACGATCTCAAGGCTGTTGTTCCGGTTCTATGATGTGACCGGCGGCGCCGTTGAGATCGATGGACAGGATGTTCGCGATGTCACCCAGGAAAGTGTGCGCCATGCGATTGGTATGGTCCCGCAGGACACTGTCCTCTTCAACGACACCATCGCGTACAACATCCGCTACGGGCGGCCGGACGCCTCCGATGATGAGGTGAGGGACGCGGCGCGCATGGCGCAGATCCACGACTTTATCGAAAACCTGCCGAAAGGCTACCAGTCTGAAGTTGGCGAGCGTGGGCTCAAGCTCTCCGGTGGCGAAAAGCAGAGGGTCGCAATCGCCCGGACGATCCTCAAGGCACCGCCGATCCTGATCCTGGATGAAGCAACCTCGGCTCTGGACACTCATACGGAACGCGAGATCCAGTCGGCATTGGATCAGGTGTCAAAGAACCGCACGACGCTGGTGATTGCTCACCGTTTGTCCACGGTCGTGAATGCGGACCAGATCATTGTGCTCGAAGCTGGTGAAATTGCAGAACGGGGAACACATTCGGAGCTTCTGACCAACGATGGACTGTATGCATCGATGTGGGCGCGCCAGCGCGAAGCCGATGAGGCGGAAGAGCGTTTGCGGGCAGCGCGCGAAAACGACGATCTCGGGATTATTACCCGCGGGCAACCGGCCGATTATGTGCCCGCAAAATAGTTTTGTGTCTGGGCCGCGATTGCACTCCCCGAGTGAAAGGAACTCCCGCGCTTAAGCCGCGCGGGAGGTCGGAAAATCCTTGTCATTGGCGCTTGTGAGCCAGTTCGGCATCTTGGCGGCTGTCTCCACAGTCCGGCCGAACAAAAGGCCGGACAGGGCATGTCTCAAACGGCGCAGCTCGTAGTGACGTTCAGCGCGGGCGCGGTTTTCAAATTCGTCTCCGGTGTGGAACATGGTGATCTCCTTCGTTTCGGTGGAGACGTTGTCCCATATTGCTTCCATTTGAAGAATGTGGCTTATATCGCAAGGATATTTCGAAAGTTTGGTATAATGCGTCTGGATGATTTGGAGTTCTTTATCAGGGTCGCCGAGCTTGGCAGCTTGTCAGGTGCCGGCCGGGAGATCGGATTGTCGCCATCTGCAGCAAGCGCGCGTCTGACCAATCTTGAAAAGACGTTTGGAGCGCAACTTTTTGCAAGAACAACCCGGAAGACAACACTGACTGAAGCCGGCCGCGTCCTTCTTGATCACGCGCGGTCTGCGATCAATGAGTTGCAGCAGGCACGGCAAGCGCTTGAGGCGACGCAGGATTCGCCTCAAGGCGCGTTGCGCATTTCGTGCAACACTTTCTTCGGCCGGAAACACATTCTTCCGCATCTCGTCGAATTCCGGAGCCTTTACCCGGATGTCCAAATCGAAATGGATATCTCTGACCGCATGGTCGATGTGGTTCAGGAAGGCTACGATATGGCCATCCGGGGCGCGCCTCTTGCCGACAGCTCACTTCTGGCCCGCAGGCTGGGCGGAAATCCGAGAGCGTTGTGCGCATCGCCTGATTACCTTGCCCGGAAAGGCCGGCCCAAAACCCCTGAAGACCTGAACAACCACGATTGCATCAGCATGGCGTCCGTCCCGGTTTGGTATTTCGATGGTCCGGACGGGGAGGTTGGTTTTGAATTGAAGAACCCGGTGATCAAGGGTGACAGCGGTGACCTGACATATGATGCTGCCATCCATGGCCTTGGACTGAGCCTGAAATCGTTGGCGCATGTGTGGGAGGATCTGCGGGACGGGCGTCTCGTGGCTGTGATGGAAGATTATCCGGTCGCCCGTGTTGGGGCGATTTGGGCGGTTTATCCGCCAACACGCTTTGTGCCGCCCAAGGTCAGTGTCTTCGTCGATTTTCTGATCTCCAAATACGGCAAACCAGCCTATTGGGAGAGTGATTACCGGGATGCCGGGGCATCCGGTATCGGCACTGCTCCGGCAAAAAGCGCTTGAACTGCCCCGAAAACGGTTCTCATTGAGAAAAAAAGCTTTTAGAAGCGGGGGCAGTGGCCCTGCGCATTAGGTGCGCTCGGCGACCAATGAGCAATTTGCGGTGAGATCTTCGCCGCTCGAAAATGATCCTGCCCGTTTGTGGATGCTGAAAGCAGAACTATGTCGATTGTCGATTCCGTAACGAAATCCCTGGTCCCGGTTCACCGCGAAGGCTGGCCCTTTGTGGCTATTGCGCTGGTTGCGACCCTGGTTGTCGGCTGGTTCGTGGATCCCTTGTTTTGGATCGGTCTCTTCTTCACAGGTTGGGTCTGCTATTTCTTCCGAGACCCGCAAAGGGTGACCCCGGTGGGCGACGGGCTGGTGATTTCCCCGGCAGATGGCGTCGTAAGCCATGTAGGTCCAGTGCGCCCGCCAGAAGAGCTTGAGCTGGGCGCCGAACCTTTGGTCCGGGTCTCGATCTTCATGAACGTTTTCAACTGCCATGTGAACCGGGCACCGGTTGGCGGCAAGATTGTTCGGGTCGCATACCGGGCGGGCAAGTTCCTCAATGCGGAGCTCGACAAGGCCAGTGATGACAACGAGCGCAACGGTCTGGTGATTGATCACAACGGCACGAACATTGGTGTTGTTCAGATTGCAGGCCTGGTCGCGCGCCGGATCGTCTGTTTTGTGAAGGAAGGCGAGAATCTTTCCGCTGGCGAACGCTTTGGTTTGATCCGCTTCGGCTCCCGGCTCGATGTCTATTTTCCTGCCGGAACTGTGCCGAAGGTCGCGCTTGGTCAAACCATGATTGCGGGCGAAACAGTCCTGGCAGACCTCAACCAGCCGCAGGCTCCGGCACCCACACTAACCCGGGTGAGTTAAGGCGCGATCGTGATCGAGGATACTGGCCCCACATCCATCAAGACCAAGCGGCAGCCGCGTTTTCGCAGGGTGCCGCTGCGCCTGATCGTGCCGAACATGGTGACGCTCCTGGCATTGTGTTCCGGGTTGACGGCAGTCCGCATGGCGTTTGAGGGCCGTTGGGAGTTTGCCGTTGGTGCGGTTTTAATTGCCGCTGTTCTCGATGGGCTGGATGGCCGGGTTGCCCGTCTGATGAAGGGAACGTCAAAATTCGGCGCTGAATTGGATTCACTGGCGGATTTTGTCAATTTTGGCGTCGTGCCGGCGTTGATGCTCTACATCTGGATCCTGAATGAGGCTGGATCTCTCGGCTGGATTTCCGCTCTGATTTTTGCCATTTGCGCCGCTCTGCGTCTGGCAAGGTTCAATGTGGCCTTGGACGACCCGGACAAACCAACCTGGGCTTCTAGGTTCTTTACCGGCGTGCCAGCTCCCGCCGGTGCATTGACAGTGCTTTTGCCGCTTTATTTCGACTTTCTTGGCCTGTTTCCGCACTGGTTTGCAGACAGTGCCGTGGTCGCGGCTTACACCATTGCAATTGCTTTCCTTCTGATCAGCCGGCTGCCGACGTTTTCAGGCAAAAATTTCGGTACGCGGGTGCGCCGGGATTATGTTCTGCCGCTGTTTGTCTTTGCCGTTCTGATTGTTGCGCTGACGGCCAGCTATCCATTCCGGATGCTGGCGGGCGGGTCAGTGCTCTATCTATTGAGCATTCCCTTTTCCTGGCAGCAACATCGCAAACTCGTTTTGGCCGACACGGGCCAGAGCATCGATGAAGATGGCGATGAAAGCGACACCGACCTCGACAACATCACAGACCGTGACAAGGACCACGGCAGCTAACCGCGATAAGGCACGGGCGATATGATCTTTCGGGAAAGCACTAAAGAAGATCTGCAAAGCCTGGAGCGGATCTATCCGGCTGCATTTCCGGATGAGGATCTCTTGCCGGTGGTCCGGTCTTTGTTGACTGGATCCGTCGATGTTCTTTCACTCGTTGCGGAAGACAATGGGAGAGTCGTTGGTCATATCGCATTTACGATTTGCAGTTTTGACGATGTGTCTGTCGGTCTCTTGGCCCCGCTCTGCGTGGACCCGGCTCAGCACAAACAAGGGATCGGCAGCGCGCTGGTTCGCGAGGGGTTCAAGCGTCTTCAGGAGCGCGCGATCGACAAGGTTCTGGTGCTTGGGGATCCGGCATATTATGGCCGTTTCGGCTTCGCTACAGAGCGCGCGATCCACCCGCCTCATCCGATGCCTGAAGACTGGGCGGATGCCTGGCAGTCCGTGTCGCTGGGGACAGAAGCGGATCAGTTGGAAGGCCCTCTGATCGTACCTGACGTTTGGCAGGATCCGTCCCTCTGGGGCTAGAACTCTCCGTCCGCTAAAACTGTAATCCAATAGAAAGGGGCTCGGAAATCGGGTTTCTCGGTGGAGAATTGTGCGTCAATTAGGCTCCCTCACGTCAATGAGGGACTAAAAAATGTTGCAAGATAAAACAATTCTTATCACGGGTGCCAGCAGTGGAATCGGTGCAGCGGCTGTGAAGCTGTTTGCCGAAGCGGGAGCCAATCTGGTGATCACGGCAAGGCGAGCCGATCGTCTTGAAGAGGTCAGGAAAAGTGTGGGCGCTGACGCGGATCGGGTCTTGATTGTGCCCGGCGACGTAAACGATCCGCACTGCGCGAAAGGCCTTGTTGAGGCTGCAAAGGATCATTTCGGCGGACTTGACGGTGCATTTAACAACGCAGGGATCCTGGGCGATCTTGGTCCCGTTGAGGACATGCGTCAGGAAGCGTGGAACACCGTTCTGAACACGAACCTGACAAGCTGTTTTCTTGCGGCCAAATACCAGGTGCCCGCTCTTCGGGAAAACGGCGGCGGAGCAATTGTATTCACATCCACTTTTGTCGGACACACGGTTGGCATGCCGGGGATGGCAGCGTATGCCGCGTCAAAGGCCGGACTGATTGGCTTGACACAGTGCCTGGCAGCGGAATGCGGCCCCGCCAATATTCGGGTCAATGCACTGCTTCCTGGAGGGACGAAAACGGATATGGCTGGGGATGATCCCGAGTACCATGAGATCGTCAAAGGAATGCATGCGCTGAAACGTATGGCCGAGCCGGAGGAAATCGCCAGAGCGACGATGTTTCTCTTGTCGGATGCGGGATCCTTTGTCACCGGGTCTGCCATGTTGTGTGACGGTGGCAATTCCATCACCAAAACATGATCCTGGCACCGGCCCGCACTATGCGGGCCGCTTCCGGATGAATTTCTGTTCCATGACTTCCTGACCCCACTGATCGCCAAGGTATTCTTCCGCCAGATCAAAGCCGTTCTTTTCATAAAGGGCCCGTGCAGCGTCCAACCCCTTCAGGGTCCAGAGTTGAATTTCTTCGAAGCCGAGCCGGTCGCAATGCGCCAACGCTTTGTTGAGGAGCACTTTGCCGAGCCCCTTGCCGCGCAAGCGTTCAGACAGGATGAACCAGCGCAGGTGGGCAATGTTATTGCCCAGATCTTCGCCATCGATCGTGATTGACCCGATCACGGCTCCATTTTCCAGAACGCTCCAGCTGTTGTTCATTGGACGCTCGACCCGTGGCATGAATTCCGCCATGGCTTGAGAAACAACACTTTCAAAAGCCGGTCCCATGCCGACAATCGGGCCATGTGTCCGGGCGTGCAGGGCCGAGATGTCACCGATCATGCCGGTCTGATAGCCTTCGACGACCGGATATTGTGTTCCGTCATGCGCAGCATTGGCAACGTCTCTGCCAAGGGCCTGGGCATAAGAGGTGAGGGCGTTGGCGATTGTTGCCGTGTCGACGCCCGTGATGTTGGCAAGCGCGGTGCGGGCCTGATTGTCTCCAAACCGGTTGATCGCAATCCAAGTGTCTTTGCCCTTTGGGGTGAGGTGGAGCTGGAAGGCGCGTCCATCGGTCTTGGATTGGGTTTGAACGATTTCCCCTCGCGTTTCCAAGGATTTCAAAAGACGGCTGATCGTGGACTTTTCCAATTTAAGCCGTGCCCCCAACTCCTTTGCAGTCAGGCCGGGAGTGAGGCCAATTTCTATGATTGCGTGAACCCCCGAGCCGGAAAGATCTGTTCCAGCGATCGTCTTTTCCAAAAAGCCAAACTCGCGCACCAACTTTCTGGACGCTGCGCGAATATCTTCGATGAGGTGAGGGGCTTGAGGGGTCATGGCTCTAACATCCAAAATAGTTGTATTAAGCAACTATATAGGTGGTGAGCGGTCAGACGGCAAGCTGAAAAAAGAAAAGGCCGCCGGAAACCGGCGGCCTTTCCACGAGCGGCGTCTACTGGAGGTCTACTCAGCCGCGTGCGGGAGTTCTTCCTGGTTCGGAACCTTCGGCGGCGCAGGTTTTGGCATCGACACCACTTTGGCAGCCGGGCGTTCCTTCTCCTGTTCCGGATCTGTCCACTCCACATCCTGATCAGCGTCAGTGGGGGGTGCAGCAGCCGGAACAGGCTTGCGCCGGAACCGCCGTGCGATGGACCGCGCTGAACCGACCCAGACACTTGGCAACGCAATCATCACTGGGATCATGATCAGTGTCAGGATTGTGGAGAAGGCGAGACCAGAAATCACCGCTGTCGACAACTGGACCCACCAAACGGCGGTGATGCCGCCATAGGCCGTCACCTGGTTGGCGAAGTCGAAGTTGATCTGTGTCGCCATCGGGATCAAACCGGCAATCGTGGTGATGGTTGTCAACAGGATCGGCCGGATCCGCTGCGCAGAGGTTTTCAAGATCGCTTCCAGCGGATCAAGCCCATCATCGATAAACCGGTTATAGGTATCGATCAGAACAATCGCGTTGTTCACGACAATCCCGGCAAGCGCCACGACTCCTGTCCCTGTCATGATGATCGAGAACTTCTGGCCTGTCACCATCATCCCGAGCAGCACACCGAAGACCGACAGGACCACTGTCGAGAGGGTCAGGAAGGTCTGATAGAACGAGTTGTATTGCGTCAGAAGGATTAGAAACATCAGGAAGAGCGATCCAACCATCGCCTTCATCAGGAATTCACCCGATTCCTTCTGATCCTCATCAGCGCCGCGGAACTGCAAATACACGTTGTCCGGCCAGGTTTGCGCGTCCAGCCACTTCTCCAACTCGCCAACCTGTTCATCCGGTGTGGAGCCGGAAGCAGGGTTGACGGTTGCCTTGACCATCATGGAGTAGAGGCCGTCACGGCGGACAATTTCCGAAACCTTCTGGGCCGGAGAGCGATCGACGAAGTTTGCCAGCGGCACAAGTCCGAGCGAGGTTTGAAGACGCAGTTGGTCAAACCGGTCGATCGTGCGTTCGTCTTCCGGCAAGCGGACACGAATGTCGACCTCATCTTCGCTGTCATTCGGACGGTACTTGCCGATCAAAACGCCGTTGGTCACCAGCTGAACCATGTTGCCGACCGAAGCGATATGAGCCTGGTAACGGCCAGCCTGTTCGCGGTCGATGGCGATTTGCCATTCGATGCCCGGCAGCGGACGGTCGTCTTCCTGGTCAATCAGCGCTTCGACGCCATTCAGATGATTGCGGACACGGGCAACGTTCTCAACAAGCGTATCGTAATCCGTCGACTTCAGCTCAAGCTGGATGTCCTTACCGGTCGGCGGGCCACCCTCGATCTTCCGGGTCTCCACCTTTATGCCCGGAATGGAGGACGTGCGCTCGCGGATCTCTGCAAAGATCTCCTTGGCTTCACGCCGGCAGCAGAAGTTTGCAAGTTCGAGCTGTAGCTCGCCCATGACATCGGCAGGCTTGTCCTGGACACCGCCAACAGACGGGCCACCCGAAGAGCCTCCCGGTGTAAAGGCGGTGGTGACGATGTGGGCCACACCTTTGACCTCCATCACGTCCGCTTCCACCTTGGCTACCTGCTCAAGCGCTTCCGCAGCAGACATGTTGCCTCGGCCGGAGATCAGAACCACAGCCTGATCCGGCTCTTCATCAACGAAGAATTCCACGCCGGTCGGATTGGAGACGAAGGACATCATGATGTAACCGCACACTGCAATCATTGCGACGATCGTGACGATGTTGCCGATCGGGTTCCCGGCAAGCAGCTTCAGGAAGCGGACGTAAAAGCCGGTGAAGCCCTTGACCTTCTTCACATCGAAGTGGGCCTTGCCGGAAAGAAGCTCCGCTTCCGCCCGGTCTTTTGCGGCACGAACGGCAGCCCGTTCCTGGGACCAGCGCACGAATGGACGCAAGATCTGATAGGAAACATACCCAAGTCCAACGAACGTAACCAACCCGGCCAAAACGCTGACCAGCTGAACCATGCCCTCAGGAAGGGCACCTGCCACAAGACCCGGCACCAGTGGACCGCTTACGATTGCAAATGCGCCGCCTGCCGCGATTGTCACGGCCAGCAAGGCTGCTGCGTGACGGCCGAGCCAATGCGAGACATCTGCCAGCACGCCACCGGTCACCGGCAGGAACACCATCGCCGTGACCAATGAGGCCGCCAGAACGATGATCACCATGATCGGCAGGTAGCTCATGAATTCACCGGCAACACCCGGCCACAAAAGCATGGGCAGGAAGGCCACAAGAGTTGTCGCGGTGGACGAGACAATCGGCCAGAACATGAGCTTTGCAGCACGGATATAGGCCTCACGGTCCTCCATGCCCTCATGCACCTTCCGATCGGCATACTCCGTCATCACGATGGCACCATCGACGAGCAGGCCGACGGTCAGAACGAGGCCGAACATGACCATCGTATTGACCGTGTAGCCAATGCCGCCAAGGATCAGGAAGCCCACCATGAAGGATGTCGGGATTGCGAGACCCACGAGCAGGGCAGACCGCATGCCGAGCGCTGCAAGAACCAGGATCATGACCAGGAAGATCGCGGTTAGGATCGAGGACTGCAGAGAGCCAAGAACCTCATAGATGTTGTCGGATTGATCGAGCAGGATGTCGACCTGGATCGTCTCTGGCCAGTCTTTCGAGGCTTCCTCAACAACAGCACGCACTGCGGCGTTGTTCTCGATGATGTTCGTGCCAATCCGCTTGGTGACTTCCAGCGCGATAGCCGGTTTGCCATTTACGCGGGTGTAAGAATCCGCATCCTTGAAGGTTCTGCGGATCTCTGCAACGTCAGCCAGCGTGACGACACCTTCACCGCTTTGTTTCAGCGGAAGGCTGTAAACGTCGGCAGCATTTTCAATGAGGCCAGGAACTTTGACGTTGAAGCGCCCTTTGCCGCCGTCAATGAAACCGGCGGGAACCAGCTGGTTGTTGGCGGTCAGTGTGTTCAAAAGCTCTTGCTGGGTGATCGCATAAGATTCCAGCTTCTGGGTATCGATCAGGACTTCCAGGAGCTCTTCCCGGTGCCCGGAGAGATCGGCAGAACGGACTGTGTCGACCGCCTCGATCTGGTCTTTCAAACGCCTGGCATGCTGATAGAGCGTACGTTCAGGCACATTGCCGGAGAGCGCCACGAACATGGTCGGGGCGAGGGCAAAGTTCATTTCCGTAATCGTCGGCTCTTCTGCGTCCGCGGGCAGCTCACCCTTGGCCTGATCGACCTTGTCGCGCACGTCGGCGAGGGCCTCGTCCTTGTCGAACGAAATGTCGAACTCTAAGACGATACCGGCATGGCTTTCAGAGGCAATCGCCGTGATTTCCTTGAGACCATCCAACCCGCGCAGTTCGGTTTCCATCGGCCGCACGAGCAGGCGCTCGGCGTCTTCCGGAGAAATGCCCTGCTGGGTGATCGAGATGTAGAAGATCGGGAGATCGATGTCGGGGCTGTCTTCCTTGGGGATCGACACGTAGGTCATGACCCCGGCGGCCAGCAACGCGAGCATCAGCACGAAGACCGTCTTTGGACGGCGCAAAACGCCTTCAAGCATGTTGATCATTGGCTGATCTCCGCGGTTTCAAACACCGGATCTACAAGAACGCCATCAGAGACATATTCCTGTCCGACCACAATTGCATTGACGGTCTCCGGAAGGCCGCCGACCCACATGCCGTCCTGCTCTCCGCCGAGAACGGTGACTGGATAGAACACGGTGACATTGTCTTCGCCAACGCCGCGGATACCGACCTGGCCGGTATCGTTCAGCGTCAGGATGGCTGGCGAGATCTTGTGCGCTTTCTCGACTGGCAATGGCAGGCGGCTAACGGCCGTGACGCCATCGCGGGCAACACCTTCTTCATTCGGGATTTCAACTTCGATCCGGAAGGTCCGCGTGTCGGGATTGGCAGAAGGTGAAATGTAACGCACATGACCTTCCAAGGTCTCGCCCGTTACAAGGACAACCTCAGCCGGCATGTTCAGGGAGATCTGGGCGATGTTCAATTCGCTCACATCACCGATAGCAATCATCGGATCGGAATTCACGACGGTTGCGCAAATGCTGCCCTTGTCGAGTTGGGCACCGATTTCAGCCATCGGACTTTCGATCACACCGTCAATCGGCGAGCGGATCACGGTCCGGCGCAGCTCACGCTCAGCTTCTTCCAGACGGGCCTTGGCGGCATCATACTGGGCCTGAACCGTCATCACGCGGGTTTCAGCCGTAAAGCCCTTGCTGCTCAGCTGAGTGGCGGCTTCTTTCAGCATTTCTGCTTCTGCGACTGCTGCCTTTGCTTCGAGAATTCGCGATTCCCGTGTTCCCCGATCGAGGACACACAGGATGTCTCCGGCAGCAACTCGCGCACCCTCCCGGGCGGGACGGTCGACCACATCATCTGTAATGTGTGAGCGAACAGCGACCTTTGCTTCGGCTTCCGTCCGACCACGCACTTCCAGAACGGCTTGGCGTTCTTGTGCCGTGAGAGCCACAACCTGGACCTTGAACAGCTTGTCGGTTGCTTGAGCAACACGCTGAGCAGGAGAGGGCGCAGCATTTTCACCGTCGCCCACGCCACCGATCACCACGGTGCCGCTATACATCCACGCGCCAATACCGGCTGCGAGGCCGGCTGCAAGGATGTAGGAAAACTTGATACGCATTTCGGAGGTCTCCAAATCGGGCTTACTCGGCAGCGGCCTGGGAGGGGGCAGCTGCGTCTTCGGCGATCTTAATAAGGGCTTCCCCGTGGTCTTCGAGGTAGCGCAGTGTGAAATTCATGCAGGCAATCCCGTAATCGCGGGTCCAATCGGAGCCTGCATGTGTGCATCCGTTCTCATCATCAATTCCGCTTAACAAGCGGAGCTCTTCGTGAACCTGCGCCTTACGGCGTTCAAGGGCACGGCGCAGGACATCCGGCGGAAGTTTGGCAGCATTCAAGGCAATCAAGAGGAAGGGTGACTTGAAGGTGTCCGGCGCTTGGGGTTCGCACAAGGATCGAATGAACTCGTCCCGCCCGGCCTGTGTAATTGAATAGACCTTGCGGGATGGCTTTCCTGCTTGCGGCTCTTCACGGACAGTCACCATGCCTTCCGCTTCCAGGCGCGCAAGGGCAGGGTAGATGGAGCCAAAACTGGCGTCGTCGAAATAGCTAAACCGGCCTTCTGTCGATTCTTTGCGTATTTCGTATCCGGTGGCGTCCCCACCGGACAGGATGGCTAGGCACAAACCGCGCACGCTCATTATTGGCTCCTTCAGCATCTGTCGATGCCGCCAACAGCAAATCCGCGAGTTGCTTTGCTCGCAGCATTCGCAAAACTGTCATATACCGGATCGATATATCGAACTAATATATATCAAACCGGCATTCCGCAAGGTGTACGCCTCGAAAAAGAAAGCGGATCCTTAATGGAACTTGTACGACACAGAATTACTGCGCGGATTTGACAGGTTGCGCTCATCGGGTCGGGCCCTAAGCTTTTACAAAGGCGTCGAGAGACAAAGGGCTTCTGAAATGACCGTGAAAGTAGATGCAATCGCAAAACGGTTTTTGCCAAAAGATCCGTTTTTCCGGCTCTTGGTTGTAAACAGTTTGGCGGGTGTCGGGATTTCCGGGCTGGTCGTTGGCGGCATTTTTTATTCGAACATCGGCAACCTGACAGTTCTGATTAGAGGCGATGACAGCCCTTTGGTGCCGATACTAATGCTCGTCGCTGGACTGGTCATTACACTGGTGTCGGTTGTTGTCGGCTCCGCGATCATGCTCCTTGGGGCTGATCAAACAAAAGGCGGGCCGGGTTCGAAATTGCCGGCGATGTTTGAGCCGAGACTTGAGCCGATCCCGGTAAAGGCAGATACGGCGCGAGCGCACCGCCGTGAGGTTCGATAGGCTTGAAAAATAGAGCTCCGTCTCCGATTGACCCACCTACGGATGGATCACGTTGACTGCTATTCCGATCTGCCAAAAAAAGCGCCGACAGTTTGCGGGTCAACCTGATATCGCGGGCTTGGCTGAATAAACAGCGTCATGACACATGCTGCCAATATGAGCAGCAAACCCAGTGACGAAAGCCTCATTTCGCCGCTCCTGTCGAACATGTGTATCTCCTTGAACTTCTGCCGCGTTGTAAGGGGGCACTCCGTAAAACTACGGTAATTCTTCCTGTAAAACTTTATCGATCGGCAAATTGAGGTGAAAGCTCGCCTCTAGATTGCGTCTTTGTTTGTGTTCGGGATCGCCCAGCCGTTAACCATCACGGGGAAAATACCGGCGTGCAAACAGGCAGTCATCTTGCGTTTTGTTGCACCCACAATTACCAACAATCACGTGTTAATGAGTTGTTAACCTACCGTGGGGGTTGTGGTGGGATATTTCCTGAGAAATTTTCATATCCTTGTTTTTACGTTCATTTTTATTGCTGGTGCGGTTTGGGTCGGTCTTAATCCTGATCAGACTGTGACCATGATAAAGCCAATGGTTGAGGATGCCGAAGAGCTCGCTCAGATGGCTGAAACGGTCTATGTGGCGGTTGCCAGTATCAACTTTGAGGCGTCTGTGAATGAGGCGATCGTTGTCTACACAGCAGCTCTGCGCATGCCGAGCATGGTTCTGGAGCGCGTGGACCACAACCTGAAGGACGTAGCGGAACGTATAGCAGGACTCAGCAGCCCTTCCGTCGCGCCGCTGTCCGCAGACAAGCTTACGCTTCGCGAAGTCAGTGCCAAGCTCAAAGACCTCTAACACCCATTGGGTGGGGGAGCGCCGTTCCTTCAGGAATGACGAACGATATCGTCTTCCTGAAGATAGGTTCCGGATTGCACCTCGATCATGCGGACAGGAATGCGTCCGGGATTGTGCAGAGTATGCTGCGCTCCGAGCGGGACATATGCGGACTGGTTTTCCGTCAGAAGGCTCACCTGACCATTGATGGTGATCTCCAGCGTCCCGGAGACGACGACCCAATGCTCGGCGCGATGCAAATGGCTTTGAAGGCTAAGGCGCTTTCCTGGTTTGATCATCATGGACTGAACGGCAAACCGGTCGCCTGCGTTGATCCGCTCGGTATAGCCCCATGGCCGGTAGGTCCGCGGATGCCGCTCGGTTTCGCTGCGCCCCTCCGATTCCAGCTGCTCGACCACTTTCTTGACATCCTGCGCCTTGTCCTTGTGGGCAACCAGCACACTGTCTGTGGTCGCAATCACCATGACATCTTCCAGGCCGATGACGGACACCAGCCTTTGGTCGGCATAGGCAAGGCATTCCTTGCAGTCGAGGAAACGGGCGTCGCCGATCGCCGAGTTTCCGCTGCTGTCCTTATCAAGCACACCCCAGATCGCTGACCAGGAACCGAGATCATCCCAATCGGGAGCCATCGGCGCACAGACCACATTGTCTGCCTTCTCCATAATGGCATAGTCGATTGAAATGTTTTCAAGCGCTGCAAAGCCGTCCTCATCGAGGCGGGTGAAGTCCAGATCACCATGGCGGGTGGCCATCAGCGCGGTAATCGCCTCTGACAAAGCTGGTTGGTAAGTCTTGAAGGCCTCAATCATTGTCTTCGCTGAATAGAGAAAAATCCCGGCATTCCAGACATGGGCACCATCGGCCAGAAAGGCTTTTGCCCGTTCAAGGTCCGGCTTTTCAACAAAAGCTGCCACGCCGCGAACCGGGTCGCTGCCCGGCTCCAGTTTGATATATCCGTAGCCTGTGTTGGGCTCGGTTGGCGTGATGCCGAAAGTGACGATTTTGCCCGACAGGGCAGCGTCCCGCGCGTGGTGAACTGCCGTCATGAACACATCTTCCTTGCCGATCAGGTGGTCTGACGGAAGAAGCAGGATCAGGGCATTCGGATCCTCTTCGTACGCCAGCAACGCGGCCATGAGGGCAGGTGGGGCGGTGTTCCGGCCAACCGGCTCCAGCAGGATCGTTGTGGCTGCAGTGTCGATCTCGGCAAGCTGTTCGCCCATCAGGAAGCGATGGCTGTCGCCGCCGATTACGATCGGGTTGGAAAATCCGTCGCCTGAGACTCGCTTGCAGGTCTTTTGGAACAGGCTCTCGCCGCCGAATATCGGCAAAAACTGCTTTGGGCGGTCTTTGCGGGACAGGGGCCAAAGGCGGGATCCAATACCACCAGACAAAATGCAGGGATAAATCATCGAGCCGATTCCTGATGTGAAATTCAATGCTTGTTTGTAAGCGGATAGTTTGCAGGGAAGTGTTAACAGCGCAGCACCAGCTTGCAACCGGAGACATGAGACAGTACTTACGTAATAATATAACACTCTGGGGCAAAGAATCCCCGAAAGGCGATTTGAATGAGCGAAGCAGCCGACAATCTGGTGCAGTTGACCCGGGCCGGGATCCAAAATAGCGGAAGCTGGCTTGTGCGTGGTGTCGATTTGACCGTTTCACCCGGTGAAATCGTCACCCTCATAGGTCCGAACGGTTCCGGAAAGTCGACGACGGCGAAAATGGCGTTGGGGATCCATAAGCCAACAGAAGGCTCTGCTGTTCGGCGTAACGGTCTCTCTGTTGGGTATGTTCCGCAGAAGCTGTCGATAGACTGGACGCTGCCGTTGAATGTCAAACGGTTCATGCGGCTCACCAATCCTTTGTCCGATGCTGAATGCATGGCCGCGCTTGAGCGCACCGGTGCGGCCCGATTGGTCGGCGAGGAAATGCGCACGCTGTCTGGCGGCGAGCTTCAAAGAGTGATGTTGGCGCGTGCTATCGCGCGGTCGCCGGATCTCCTTGTTTTGGATGAACCGGTACAAGGCGTCGATTATGCCGGCGAGATTGCGATTTACAGCCTGATTTCGGAGATCCGGAATACGGTCGGATGCGGCATCTTGATGATTTCACATGACCTGCATGTGGTTATGGCGGCGGCGGATCAAGTGGTGTGCTTGAATGGTCATGTATGCTGCCGCGGCACTCCGTCCGATGTCAGCAGGGACGAGAATTACCAGCAGTTGTTCGGTACCCGGGCCGGTGGTGCGTTGGCGGTCTATGAGCACCGTCATGATCATGTTCATCTCCCCGATGGCCGGGTCCGCCATTCAGACGGCACGGTCTGCGACCATTGCCCTGGAGAGCATGATCACATGCATGAGGCTCACGGGATATCCGGGGGGCAACCTTCGAACGAAACAGCCCCTCATAAACGGGTCGCGGGCGGTGTAGCCGATGCTTGATGATTTCTTCACGCGGGCGTTGATTGCAGGCATTGGCGTGGCCTTGGTCGCAGGACCATTGGGGTGTTTTGTGGTCTGGCGGCGCATGGCTTATTTTGGCGACACCCTGTCCCATGCAGCACTCCTTGGCGTGGCGCTGGCCTTGTTGCTGGATGTCAACATCACGCTATCTGTCGGGGCGGTATCCATTGTACTCGCACTGCTCCTTTTGGCACTTCGTCACGGAGACACCCTGCCGTCTGACGCGTTGTTGGGCTTGTTATCCCATTCTGCGCTCGCGATCGGCCTTGTCTGCCTGGCTTTCATGACCTGGGTTCGGGTGGATCTGCTTGGGCTTTTGTTCGGCGACATACTTTCGGTCACGCGGACGGACATCGCGATGATCTATGGCGGCGGCGCCATTGTCCTGGGCGGGCTGCTGCTGATCTGGCGGCATTTGTTTGCCGCGACCGTCAGCTCCGATCTTGCGGGCGCGGAAGGATTGCGCCCGGACCGGGCGGAATTGGTCTTCATGCTGCTGACGGCAATTGTCATTGCGATTTCGTTGAAGATCATCGGCGCACTTCTGATTACGGCGCTGCTGATTTTACCCGCAGCCGCGGCCCGCAGGTGGGCTGGATCACCGGAACAAATGGCCGTTATTGCAGCATTCGCCGGCGTGGTCGCTGTTGTTGCAGGGCTTAATGGTTCGCTTTACTACGATACGCCATCAGGACCGTCGATTGTGGTGGCTGCCATGCTTCTTTTTGTGCTCAGCCTTTTTCCGGTTCGAAGGTTGATTCAGAAACTGACCGCTGAAAACCGGGGAGGGATTTAGGACATGGCGCATGCCCATCCGGATCTGACAAAAAACCAGGCGCTGGTGTTCGGTAAACTTTCTGACGCCAGCGGCCCGCTGACAGCCTATGCCCTTCTCGACGACTTGCGTGAGAAGGGATTTCGCGCGCCGCTTCAGGTCTACCGGGCGTTGGACAAGCTGGTCGACTACGGTCTGGTGCATCGCCTTGAAAGCCTGAACGCCTTTGTTGCCTGCCGCCACAAAGGCTGTGCAGATCACAAGACCGCGGCGTTTGCGATCTGCGAGACGTGCGGCAACGTTCAGGAGTTTTCTCCGGATCGCGCGATGGAAGACTTGCTCATGTGGACGAAAGAGCAGGAGTTTAAACTGTCGCGAACGACCATCGAACTGCGCGGGCTCTGCAAGGTGTGTTCAGCGTCTCAACAAGTTTAGCCTGCCAGTACCGGCGCAATCAGCGAGACAACCACGGCAACAGTGACCGGAATGCGCAATTTCGGATACCAGCGCGGTGCAGAATGCGACTGTGTTCGCCAGAGATCATATCCGAGCCATGTCAGGAAACAGGCGGTAAGCGCCAGCGCGGTCCATATCCCGCTCAAGAACAATGCGAGCCAGCCAAAGATGGATGGCAAGACGCCAATCACCAGCCGCACTGGCGACACCGGGCGCGACTGCACAAACGTCATGGCAAATTCCCACCCCCAATAAATCCCTCCGAGAAAAGACAGGATCACGGCGGCGTAGGCGTGCTGGGCTGGCAAGATCCAGGCCTGTGCCTCTGCCGGAAGAAACACTGCCCCGAACGACAGGGCTCCGAAGGGAAGAAAACCTGCGGCTGTGAGCAGAAAAACAGTCAGCGGCACATCATCATGTGAAACGATTGGGCGGGTGGTTGCTTCGGCGCTGTTTGCCATGAAGTCTTCTCCGGAAAAGCGTACCTCTGACTTACGTGGTGAATGGATTCCCAGATCAGGGGTTTCTCGGTTTCAAGCCGTTTGAGCATTTGTTGCTTTGGCTAAGCAAAAACAATCGCAGCGACGATCTTCTGGACTCGGTTTCGGATACAGACGACGGAACCCTCGTTGTTTTTGCCCGTCTTGTTGGGGCTCGCGTCTTCGGTGTCTAATTGAATTGCGAAAACGATAAAGAAAGCACCGGAGACCCCCGCCATGTCAGACGAGCTGGGTATCGGAATCCTGGGATGCGGCAAGACCTCGCGGATCTATTTTAACCTCATCCCGAAATTCAAAGGCCTGCAATTGCGTGCGTGTGCGGACTTAAACCGCGAAGTTGCGCTGGTCCGGGCGGATGAGTTCGATATTCGCGCTGAAACAGTTCATGACCTCTTTCAGGCAGAAGACATCTCCGTGATCGTCAATCTGTCGGCACCCGATGCACATGCCATGATGAGCCGGGAAATATTGAACAACGGCAAGCATGTCTATTCGGAAAAGCCATTTGCGCGTACCTCTGCAGAAGGGGTGGCTGTCCGCCAACACGCAGAAAAGCTAGGGCTTTTTGTCGGATGCGCGCCTGACACGTTTTTGGGCGGGGCGCCGCAAGCGGCCCGGAGGGCCATTTCGGAGGGGCTGATTGGAGAGGTAACCGGCGCAACGCTTCATGCGATGAACCACGGCATGGAGGCCTGGCATCCAAATCCGGAACTCTTTTACAAATCCGGCATTGGCCCAATGGCTGATTTCGGCCCCTATTTCATTTCCAGCGTCCTCAATTTGCACGGGCCGATCGAGCAAGTGTCGGCGATGTCCAGCACGCCCAGCAAAACCCGAACAATTGGCCAGGGTCCACGCAAGGGCGAAGTCTTCGACGTTGAAACGCCGACAACAATCCACGCTGCATTGTCTGTGAAGGGCGGTCCTTTGGTTGCGTTTTCCGCAAGTTGGGACGTCCAGGCCCATGCGCATTCCGCTATGGAAATTTATGGATCCGAGGGAACGCTCTTTTTACCGGATCCGGTGTTTTTTGGCGGTGACGTTATTCGGGTATTAAAGGACGGAACACGGGAAGTCCTGAACCAGGACAACCACCCGTTTGGCCTAGCTAACTTCAAGATCCAAGGGCGCGAGCGGGCCAACTACCGGTCTGCTGGTCTGGCGGACATGGCCAATGCGGTGCGCCTCGGACAGGACTTTCGTTGTTCCATGGAGCGTGCACTCCACACTGTTGATGTTATCGAGGCCATCCAGACCGCAGCATCAACCGGCCAGCACGTACAGATCAGCGAAATGCCCACACGGCCGGAACCGCTTAGTCCGGACCAGGCCGACGCCCTGCTGCGCTGATAAAATTCGCGATAAAACAATGGCAATTCCGGTTGCAGGCCCTTGATGCCGCTCTTATTGTCCGGCTTTGAAGAGGCGCTGATGCGTCAAGTGGTGGCCAATGCCTTGAGGGAGAGCGGGCATGCTTTTGCTGATTGCCGGATTGATTCTGTTTTTGGGAATACACAGCCTGCCTATGTTCGCTGACAAACGGTCGGCATTGGAAGAAAAGTTCGGTGTTCTTGGCTACAAGGGCCTGTTTGCTGTGATCTCAGCCATAGGCTTTGTCATGATCATTTATGGGTATGGTGCTGCCCGCGCCGCAGGCCCCGCGATCATTTATGACCCGCCATTCTGGTTGCGTCACGTCACCATGCTGTTCATGGTTCCGGTCTTCATCTTCCTTGTGGCTGCCTATGTTCCGTGCCGGATCAAAAAGGCCCTGAAACACCCGATGCTGGTTGCTGTGAAACTGTGGGCGTTTTCTCACCTTCTCACCAATGGCGATCTGGCATCTGTTTTATTGTTCGGCAGCTTCCTGGTCTGGGCGGTGGCAGACCGCATCTCACTGAAGCGGCGCGGCCTTGGCGGCGGTGCGGTGATGGCAAAAGAGCCCGGCAAGTTCTCCGACATCATCGTGATTCTTATCGGTCTTGGTCTCTATGTCCTGTTTGCCTTCAAGCTGCATGTGCTTTTGATCGGGGTGCCGGTTGCATAAGGCACGCGGAAGCGTGTAAATCGCACCCGGGTCGGGACAAAAACAACGAAAAACGGGCAGTTGCCCCACTTGCGCCACGAAGGGCGGTTTAAAGCCCGGTCGGGGAATTGCCCGAGCCGGATCAAATGGATAATGTGCGCCCCTTGATTGGGAGCCAATCCGGATTTCCGGACCGGCGCAGCAGAGTAAATTCAGGAACTAGCCACGTATGTCTGATATTTTTCGTGAGGTCGATGAGGACATCCGCCATGAGAAGTACCGCCGTCTCTGGGACCGTTTCGGGTCTTGGGTGATCGCGGTCGCTGTCTTGATCGTGGTTGGCACCGGTGGTTACCGGGGCTGGCTCTACTGGCAAGACACACAGTCTCAGTCAGCGGGTGACACATTCCTTGAGGCCATCAGCTTGTCGGAGGCGGGTCAGTACTCGGAAGCGGCGCAGCTTTATACCCAACTTGGATCTTCCATTGGCGGCTATCCGGCACTTGCCCAGATGCGCCAGGCAACCGACAAGGCAAATTCCGGTGACGCCGCCGCCGCCCTTGCAGAGTTCGATGCTCTGTCACGGGATTCGAGCCTCGCACCGGCTTTGCAGAATGTGGCAGCTCTCCGCGCTGCCTACATTGCAGTCGACAGCGAACCGTATGATGCAATTGCAGACCGGATCGAGAGCCTAACCGGCGACACAGATGCCTTCCGTGCAGCTGCTCGTGAACTGCTTGCTCTGAGCGCCTGGAAAAATGGCGATGCCGAGACGGCGCTTACCTGGATCACGGCATTGGACGATGACGCCGAAACGCCTCAAGACATTCGTCAGCGCGTGACACTCCTGGGCGGACTGATCCGGGGACAGACCGGGACACCGGCTGAAGAGGGCACTGCACAGTGATCTGTTTTCTTAAAAACATATCTGTCCGGCCATTGGTTGGCACGCTGGCACTGTCGGTCTTTCTGGCCGGTTGCGGATCAGTCAGTGAATTCGGCAGCTCGCTCAATCCGTTCAGCAAGGAAGAGATCTTGCCGGGCGAACGGCAGGCTGTATTCGATGGTGTCGACCCGGCTGCCCAAGCTCTTGGCAAGGCGGCGAGCATTGGCGCTGCGACCGGCGGTCAGACCTGGACGAGTGCGGGCGGCGGTCCGGCCAACGATCCGGGCAACGTGGCTGTCTCCGTTTCCGGCAGCCGTGCATGGCAGACCAATGTGGGCAGTTCCGGCCGCGGCCTGACGTCGTCAGCCTTGCGGGTATCCTCCCGTCCGGTAAGCGACGGCAGCCGCATCTATGTCTATAAGCCGAATGGTGAAGTCGTCGCGCTGTCCACCGCCGGTGGCCGCCAGTGGACGCAAAACCTGCGCCCTGAAGGCGAACGCGACGTTGGTCCAGGCGGCGGTGTGGTAGTTGACGGCGGCGTTGTTTATGCTGCGACCGGTTACCGCCAAGTGGCGGCCCTTGAAGCGGGTTCCGGACGGGTCATCTGGACCGCTGAAATGGACACTCCGGCGCGCGGTGCCCCGGCAGCCGGCGGCGGTCACGTCTTTGTCGTGAGCCAGTCCAACGAAGTCTATGCGTTTTCCAAGGAAGACGGCTCTGTGGCCTGGACATTTGCTGGGATCGAAGAGACTGCCGGTGTTCTGTCTGCAGCAAACCCTGCCATCTCTGGCAACCGGGTGATTGTGCCGTTCTCGTCCGGTGAAATCATGGCCATCAACATCAAGTCCGGTGAGCCGGATTGGATTGATGGTGTCTCCCGCGGCTTCCGGACACTTGCTCTGTCTGGTCTCGCAGATGTTTCTGCAAGCCCGGTTGTCTCCGGCAACACAGTTGTCGCGACCGGCGTTGCCGGTCGCACGGTGGCTGTTGATGTGCGCACCGGACAGCGTCAATGGGATCAAAACCTTGGCAGCGTTCATACGCCGGTCGTCTCCGGAAACGCGGTGTTCATGGTGGATCTTGACGACCGCATGGTCGCGCTTGACCGCTCAAGCGGTGAAACCATGTGGGCGACGCAACTGCCGAAGCCGGAAAAGAAAAAGCGCCGCCGCAATTGGGCCGGTCCGATCCTGGCCAATGGCGCTCTTGTCGCCTTTTCCAGTGATGGCCAGATCGCCATGGTCGATGCCGCCTCGGGCAATATCATGACAACACAGCGCACCAACACCGATGTCTTCGTGACACCGATTGCCGCCGGTGGCCGGGTGGTTGTCCTGACCGGCCGGGATGGCGTTGCCGCGTTTAACTGATCATTGGGCGCTGAGGCTCTAGTTGGGCCTCAACGTTTCAAAACTGGTCAAGCTATAGTATCTGAGCACCTTATCGTTGCCTGCCGGGCAAGGATGAGGTGCTTTGAGTTTGTTCAAGGGCGGGATCCTTTGGTTGATCCGCCTCTTAGGAGTGAATGCCGTGGGCGCTACCGTCGCCATCGTTGGACGGCCGAATGTCGGCAAGTCCACATTGTTCAACCGTCTTGTCGGTAAGCGCCTGGCGTTGGTCGATGACACACCGGGTGTGACCCGTGACCGCCGTCCGGGCGAAGCCCGCCTTGGCGACCTCCGATTCACGATTATCGACACTGCGGGGCTTGAAGACGCCGACAAGGCGTCCTTGGAAGGCCGTATGCGCCGTCAGACCGAAGAAGCCATTGAAACCGCTGATGCTGTGCTGTTTGTCATTGATGCGCGCGCAGGGGTTACGCCGCTCGATGCGCACTTTGCAGATGTTGCGCGCAAGACAACCCGTCCCGTAATCCTACTCGCCAACAAGGCTGAGGGCCGGGCAGGGGAAAGCGGCCTTTACGAATCCTTCTCGCTTGGCCTTGGTGAGCCGATCGCGATCTCTGCCGAGCATGGCGAAGGCTTGGCTGATCTCTACGATGCTCTGAAACCGCATGTTGACCGGGTGAGTGAGGAAGAGGACGCAAAGCGCGAGGAAGCCGTCACCAACGTCGATGTCGACGAGGACGGTGAGATTGTCGACGATGAAGATCCGGTTGGCACGAAAGAGCGGCCTCTGCGCGTTGCCATCGTTGGCCGTCCGAATGCCGGCAAGTCCACGTTGATCAACCGGATGCTGGGGGAAGATCGCATGTTGACCGGTCCGGAGGCCGGTATCACGCGGGATTCCATCTCCGTCGACTGGACCTGGCACGACCGGCACATCAAGCTGTTCGATACTGCCGGGATCCGCAAGAAAGCGCGTGTTCAGGAGAAGCTGGAAAAGCTCTCTGTCGCCGACGCCCTGCGGGCCATCAAGTTTGCCGAGGTTGTTGTTGTCACCCTGGATGCGACGATGTCGTTTGAAAAGCAGGATCTGCAGATCATTGATCTGGTGGCTCGCGAAGGCCGGGCGCTGGTCATTGCCGTCAACAAATGGGATCTGATCGAAGACCGCGAAGAAGCCTGGAAGAAGATCCGCGACGCCAATGAACGGTATTTCAATCAGATCCGCGGCGTCCGCATTGTGACCTTGTCCGGTATTCAGGGGCAGGGCATTGACCGGTTGGTAGAAGGTGTTTTTGCCGCCTATGATGCCTGGAATGCACGCGTGTCGACAGCTGGTCTGAACCGGTGGCTGGAGCGGGCAACCACTTCGCATCCACCGCCCGCCGTTGCAGGCCGGCGCGTTCGCATCCGCTACATGACGCAACCGAAAACCCGGCCGCCGCACTTCGTGGCGTTCAGTTCCCGTCCGGAGCAGCTGCCGGAAAGCTACACCCGGTATCTGATCAACTCCCTGCGTGAGAAATTCGATATCCAGGGCACGCCAATCCGGTTGTCTTACCGCAAGGGCGACAATCCCTATGCGCCGAAGAAAAAGCGCAAAATCCAATAGCAGCTGCTGCGCAGCCTTGTCTCAGGTCCCGGTGGTCTACCGGGACCCTTTTGTTCAGATAAATTGATTTTCAAGGAGATCTTCCATGTCATCCGATCGGCTTGCCTTTACCGAAGCGCTTGCACAAAAGGCCGGACTTGTCGCGCTGGATTATTTCAGAAAACTCGACACCCTGACGATCACGCAAAAGGGTCATCAGGACCTTGTAAGCGAAGCGGACCAGAACGTTGAGACACTCATTCGCGACGCGCTGTCTGAAGCCTATCCGGACGACGGGATCCTGGGCGAAGAACATGGCATGGAAGAAGGCGAGAGCGGGTTCACCTGGGTGATTGATCCGATCGACGGCACGGCGAACTTCGTCACCGGCATACCGCAATGGTGCGTCATCATCGCATGTGTTCAGCAAGGCCAGACCCTTCTCGGAGTGATCCATGATCCGGTCGCCGGGGAGACATTCTCAGCGTTGGCAGGCGGCGGTGCCTTTTTGAACGGCAAGCCGATCAAGGTATCGGACAGCGAAAGCGTGTCTGTCGGCTCCGTCGGCGTCGGCTTCAATGGCCGCACATCCGTGACCGATGCTGTCAATGCAGTCGGGGCGCTGGTGTCCAAGGGCGGGGTTTTCTTCCGCAATGCCTCTGGCGGCCTGATGCTCGCCTATACCGGTGCCGGACGCCTAATCGGTTACATCGAGTCACACATGAACGCCTGGGATTGCCTCGCAGGCATGCTGCTTATCCAGGAGGCCGGCGGAAAGGTTCTGGAGCAGGACGTCGCCCATGCCCTTTATCACGGCACCCGTGTGGTGACCGGTGCACCGGGTGTTTTTGCGGAGTTGACCGACATTGCCGAAAGCTCCTTCGCCCCGCTGCAAGCGGCGGAGTAATGTATCTTAAGTTATGTAGTTGTAAGATTCATTATATATTATAAATGATTGATTAATACTGGGTTAGGGTTTGAAAATTAAGTATTAAAATAATTTTTTTGGAGTTATCCGCTATGAAGCAGATATCTAATTGGTTTTCTTTGTCGTTGTTTTTGACATTTTACCCGTTCGCTGCTGTAGTTGGGGTGCCAATTTCAATTGTACTTGCAAACACGACGGTTTCTTTATTTCTGCTAGTTGTGTTTGTATTCTTGTTTTATCGGGGATATTTGGGCGGAGGTGCCGCAAAACTTGTATGCGCGCTTTCAGTGTGGCTAGGGCCGACTTTTGACTTGGTTATTTTCCTTGTCGTTACGGCAACGATTCTATCTGTGTCCTATCTGTTCATCCGTATTATAAGAAAACACCAATCTGTCAGTCACATACAGTTGCTTATTTTTCCGAGCGCAGCCGGAGCCTTCGCGTTCGCCTTCATAGGCAGCGAACCATACAACTACGCAGAAAAATTCGTGATTGATAGTAATCTCTTTTCATTGTGAGATAGGTCTAAAGCGGTTCTTCGGTCCTCAAACATGCTAGTCGATCAGGGCCCGGGTGCTGTTCATTTTTGTGCCGCCGCATGCCGTCACTATTCTTGGATCTGAAATCGACAAGGTTGCCGCGGTCAATGAGGCCACAGCGCCTGGGGAGACACGGGGATTACATCCCGTCTGGAGTTCCTAGCCCGGTTTGAGTGTCAGCGGAGCATACTCCAAGAGGTGCTGACATAATTTCACATGCGAATTTGGTGAGTCGAAATATTCGGTTCTGGGAGTGAATTCAGCTACAGCGTTTTCTCATGCGTATTTGAATATTTATTTTCGAATATATCTTATTATTAAAACATATGTTTTCGGCTTTGAAGTGTTCGTTCGAGTTAGTTCGAGCAAAATCAATATTATTTGACGGTTTCTTAAGTGATGAAATCAAAGATGATTTCGATAATTAGAAAATTCAGTCTTATTAAGATCTGATTTTCAATTAATTTGAGCCATATTTGCTCAATTATTTCGTCAAATTCGGATCGTTACCTTAAGCCCGTTGAAGCAACTTCGGAAACTTAATCTCAAATGGCGAGCGCCATTCCTGGGCGCCATTGGGGCTGGTTTTGTTGAAATACTGCGGGGAGGGCAGAACCATGCAGTCGACAGGCAATACGCTTTCGCGTCCAGCGATCTATTCGATAGAGGGTTTCACGAGTTTTTCAGGTGAGAAGGGTGATTATCTTCAGGCGGCTCATACGCCTGCGTTGTCTCTTTCCAATGGCACGGTGGCTTTGGCCTTCAATGCCGATGATGTTGAGGCAAGCCGGACGTTGTTTTCCAAGGACGGCAAGGGATACGACGCCGGCGGCCACCTGACGGTGTACCTGCGCAAGGGCGCTCTTATTGTCCGCCAGCAGTCGGGCACGGAAAGCGAGTATCTGAAGGTCAAGGACGTGACGATAGCCGCAGGTCAGACCTATCATCTGGCTGTGTCCTTTGGAGCAGATGGCCTCAATGTCTATCTGAATGGTCAATTAGCTGCGTCGGAACCCGATTTCCAGCAAGGGCTGGAGTTAAACACCCGGGCGTTTGTCGTTGGTGCTTCGGGCGCCTGGCGGTCGGACGACAGTCAGCGGGCGTCCTCTCAGTTCGACGGCACGATCTCCGATGTGATGGTGTTTGACAGCCAGTTGGGTCAGATGGATGTCGCAGCGCTGGCCGGTGTGGTGGATGCCTCGTTTGAAAGCGCTGCCCTGAAAGCGATGGTGCAGCAAGACCTGCTCCCCGCTTTCCAGCAGTTGCATCACGGCTCTGATGAGGCCAAGGCGCTGGCGATGGCCTATGGCATCTCCCATGATGGTGCCCTGACTACCGGTGCGGCCGTGCAGACCGGAACAGACGGAGCAGACACACTGACCGGGTCTGGTGAGGCTGACGCGATTGATGGCGGGCTTGGCAATGACACGATTGATGGCGCGGCCGGCAATGATGTGCTGCAAGGCGGTTATGGCAATGACCACCTGGACGGCGGCGAGGGCAATGATGTTCTCGACGGCGGTCATGGAGAAGATGTCCTCAACGGCGGGGCTGGCGATGATCTTTTGATCTCGCAGTCAGATGGCCGGGAGGGGGCGATTGCCTATATCGAGGGCCGTGACGAGGGAGATCCGGAAAATGAACTGATCAACGGCAAGGTTTACCCAAACCAGCCAATCCCCGCCGATGACATCCTGACGGGCGGGCTTGGGGCCGACACGTTCTACTTCCAGACCCTGATCAACGCCAAGCAGCGTTACATCGAAAAGCATACACAGAATGATGGCACGATCCGCTGGCACGGTGTGGCCGGTGAAAACGACAAGCTGCATGACCACTGGGTCGATATCATCGGCCATGACGTGATCATGGACTTCAACCGGGGGGAGGGCGACCGGATCCTGATTGAGGGACATACCACAAAGATCCGGTCGATCAGCTATGGCGATGCCAATGCCGACGGTGTGATGGACCATTCGGTGATCCGGTTGTACTCCGATCAGGGCAGGGGTGGCGGCGCGCACAATCAGGATGATCTGGGCACGATCACGGTCTATGGGGATCTGGTCAAGCTGACTGACATCTCGACAACATCAAAACCGGCCTACGGCATCGTGACGTCCATTGCTGATCTGAGTGAAGCGATCCAGCCCATCCAAATCGCCGAAGACAGAGAACCATACACACCGCCAGCAAACCTGCCGGGGGTTGGCGATCTGCCGCTTCCATCTGGAATGACACCTGTGTTTGCCTTTGAGGGTTTCACGAGTTTTTCAGGTGAGAAGGGTGATTATCTTCAGGCGGCTCATACGCCTGCGTTGTCTCTTTCCAATGGCACGGTGGCTTTGGCCTTCAATGCCGATGATGTTGAGGCAAGCCGGACGTTGTTTTCCAAGGACGGCAAGGGATACGACGCCGGCGGCCACCTGACGGTGTACCTGCGCAAGGGCGCTCTTATTGTCCGCCAGCAGTCGGGCACGGAAAGCGAGTATCTGAAGGTCAAGGACGTGACGATAGCCGCAGGTCAGACCTATCATCTGGCTGTGTCCTTTGGAGCAGATGGCCTCAATGTCTATCTGAATGGTCAATTAGCTGCGTCGGAACCCGATTTCCAGCAAGGGCTGGAGTTAAACACCCGGGCGTTTGTCGTTGGTGCTTCGGGCGCCTGGCGGTCGGACGACAGTCAGCGGGCGTCCTCTCAGTTCGACGGCACGATCTCCGATGTGATGGTGTTTGACAGCCAGTTGGGTCAGATGGATGTCGCAGCGCTGGCCGGTGTGGTGGATGCCTCGTTTGAAAGCGCTGCCCTGAAAGCGATGGTGCAGCAAGACCTGCTCCCCGCTTTCCAGCAGTTGCATCACGGCTCTGATGAGGCCAAGGCGCTGGCGATGGCCTATGGCATCTCCCATGATGGTGCCCTGACTACCGGTGCGGCCGTGCAGACCGGAACAGACGGAGCAGACACACTGACCGGGTCTGGTGAGGCTGACGCGATTGATGGCGGGCTTGGCAATGACACGATTGATGGCGCGGCCGGCAATGATGTGCTGCAAGGCGGTTATGGCAATGACCACCTGGACGGCGGCGAGGGCAATGATGTTCTCGACGGCGGTCATGGAGAAGATGTCCTCAACGGCGGGGCTGGCGATGATCTTTTGATCTCGCAGTCAGATGGCCGGGAGGGGGCGATTGCCTATATCGAGGGCCGTGACGAGGGAGATCCGGAAAATGAACTGATCAACGGCAAGGTTTACCCAAACCAGCCAATCCCCGCCGATGACATCCTGACGGGCGGGCTTGGGGCCGACACGTTCTACTTCCAGACCCTGATCAACGCCAAGCAGCGTTACATCGAAAAGCATACACAGAATGATGGCACGATCCGCTGGCACGGTGTGGCCGGTGAAAACGACAAGCTGCATGACCACTGGGTCGATATCATCGGCCATGACGTGATCATGGACTTCAACCGGGGGGAGGGCGACCGGATCCTGATTGAGGGACATACCACAAAGATCCGGTCGATCAGCTATGGCGATGCCAATGCCGACGGTGTGATGGACCATTCGGTGATCCGGTTGTACTCCGATCAGGGCAGGGGTGGCGGCGCGCACAATCAGGATGATCTGGGCACGATCACGGTCTATGGGGATCTGGTCAAGCTGACCGACATCTCGACAACATCAAAACCGGCTTACGGCATCGTGACGTCCATTGCCGATCTCAGCGAAGCGATCCAGCCCATCCAAATCGCCGAAGACAGAGAACCATACACACCACCATCAAACCTGCCGGGGGGTATTTCCTTGACGCCTCCCCCAGGAGCAAATGTTGTCGTGGCGGTGCCGGGGGCGATGAACTTCGATAATGTCCGCAATGATCAATTCGCCATTGAGCACCAAGAAAAAATGGCAGTTTCGGAAGGAACAATCGCCTTCACCTTCAAGGCAGACGCCATAACCTCTCACGATGCCCTGTTTTCCAAAGATGCCAAGGGAAACGGTGATGGTGGCCATGTGACGGCCTTTGTTACCGAAAGCGGAACGCTAAAGGTCCGGTTTCAAACCGCGGAGGATGAAACCTGGCTGTATGCCAAGAACTCCATTGTCGCGGGCCAAGAATATGATTTTGCGGCCACTTTTGGTGATGATGGTGTGTATTTGTACCTAAATGGTGCAGTTGTCGCCTCAGATGCAGAGTTCCAAACAAACCTTGCTGCAAACAAGGAGTATTTGATACTGGGCGGCAATGGGTGGGGGAGCAAGACCGGTGAGATTGGCTGGATTGGCAACCGGTTTGACGGAACCATCAAAGATTTCACACTGCTTGATCAACAACTCGACGAAGCACAGATCAAACCTCTGTTTTCGGACAGCGTCCTTGTTTGATCTGCGGTGTCACTAGCGCATGCGTTAGTATGAAACCCACTCGCGGCTGACGCGATCGTAGAGTTTGCCGGTCTCATGGACATCGGTCTTTACGAGCTCGACCAGCTCGGGCGCGATGTCCCGTGGATGTGGCAGGTTTTCCGGCGGCTCGCCCGGCATCGCCTTGGCCCGAAGTCCGGTCCGGACGGGGCCGGGATCAGCCAAGTTGATCTTCATGTTGGTTTTGAGGCTTTCATTCGCCCAGGTGCGGGCCATTGCCTCAACTCCGGCCTTGGAGACGGACTGCAGCCCCCAGAAAGCCGGGCAGGTGCTGGCCTGCACCGCAGTCAGGAAGAGGGCGCGGCCTGCATCGGACTGGCGCAGGAGTGGATCCAAAGACCGGATCAAACGCCAATTTGCGGTCACGTTGACCGACATGACCTTTTCGAAGTCCTTCGGGCTGATATGGCCGAGCGGAGACAGGATACCCAGCATCCCGGCATTGCCGATAAAGACATCGAGTTTCTTCCAGCGCTCATAGATCGCGGCGCCAAGACGATCCAGGGCATCATGGTCCGTGAGGTCGACAGGAACAAGTGTTGCCTGGCCGCCTGCAGACTGGATTTCGTCATCGAGGTCCTCGAGACCACCAACGGTGCGGGCGATCGCAATCACATGCGCGCCGCGCGCTGCCAGTTGTTTGGCGAGTTGATATCCAATACCGCGCGATGCACCGGTCACCAGGGCGACCCGGCCTTCAAAATCCTGTGTCATGTTGCTCGCTAATTCCTTAGCCGACTTCCACCAGACGCGGCGCACTGACAAAATCCTGATCTTCGGACAGATCGGTAAGCGGTGTCGGGTAGTCGCCAGTAAAACAATGGTCTGTAAATTGCGGGTTTTCGTTGTCCCGGCCGTCATAACCTGCGGCCCGGTAAATTCCGTCCACGGAGAGGAAGGCAAGGCTGTCGGCGCCGATGTAGTTGCACATTTCTTCAAGCCCATACTTCGCTGCCAGCAGCTTTTCACGAACGGGCGTGTCGATGCCGTAGTAGTCGGAATGCTTGATCGGCGGGCTTGCCAAGCGGAAATGCACTTCCTTGGCGCCGGCATCACGGATCATCTGCACGATCTTCACGGACGTTGTGCCACGGACCAGACTGTCATCCACAAGCACAACGCGCTTGCCTTCGATCTGTGATCGGTTGGCGGAATGCTTCATCTTCACGCCAAGCGCGCGGATTTGCTGGGTCGGTTCAATGAAGGTCCGGCCCACATAGTGGTTGCGGATGATGCCGAGTTCAAACGGAACGCCGCTTTCCTGACTGTAGCCAATAGCGGCTGGTACACCACTGTCCGGCACCGGTACGATCACATCAGCGTCCACGTGGGATTCACGCGCGAGTTCCCGGCCCATGTCCCGGCGCACATCATAGACGCTGCGGCCGCCAACGATGGAGTCAGGACGGGAGAAGTAGACATACTCGAAGATGTCCGGTCGGGCAGGGCGCTTGCCAAACGGGAAGAAGGACTGGATACCGGTGGATGTGCAGACGATGACTTCGCCGTTTTCCACGTCCCGGATGAATTTTGCACCGATGATGTCGAGCGCGCAGGTTTCAGACGCGAGGATCGGAGCACCATTCAGGTCGCCCAGAACCAGCGGACGGATGCCAAGCGGATCCCGCGCGCCAATGAGCTTCTTCGACGTCAGCGCAACAAGGGCATAAGCCCCTTCCATCTGGGTGATCGCTTCAACAAACCGATCGACGATTTTCTGTTCGCGGGACCGGGCGACCAACTGTAGGACAACCTCTGAGTCCGACGTGGACTGGCAGATCGCGCCGTCGCGGATCAGTTGTTGGCGCAAGGTCAGCGCATTTGTGAAATTGCCGTTGTGGCAGATTGCGATGCCGCCGCCTTCCAGCTCGGCAAACAGCGGCTGCACGTTGCGTAGGATGGTTTCGCCAGTCGTGGAGTAGCGCACATGGCCGATGGCGGCACGGCCGGTGAGGCGGCCGATCGTCTCTGCGTCGGAGAAGTGATCCCCGACAAGACCCAAATGGCGTTCCGCCCGGAACTGCTCATTGTCGAAGGTCACGATACCGGCCGCTTCCTGGCCGCGATGCTGCAGGGCATGCAGGCCGAGCGCGGTCAGCGCGCTGGCATCTTCATGGCCCAGAATGCCGAACACACCGCACTCTTCGCGCAATGTGTCGTCATTGATGTCGAACGGCTCATGGAAATCGGTTCCGCCAGTCATGGCGACCACTCCTTACATTCTGGCCGGTCTGCGGGCCGGTCCGGATATTGTGTCGTTTGTCTAAACGGGCGCCGGTTTTCGGCGTCAGTTGCTGTCCGTGGTCAGCTGTTCCAGGCCCTGACGCTCAGAGTCGCTGTAAGTGGGCTCTTCTGCAGGCGCGCTAGAGCGTTGTCCGCCTGTTAGCTCATTTTCCCGGATCTTGTCCAGAATCGCTTTTTCCGGGTCTTCTGGCAAGACCGCGACCAATCGTTCGCCCACCGACAACAGGATCGGCAGCGACTTAGCGTTTTGCACCCAGCGCGGCTGTTGTTCCGGCTGGACGAACCAGTTGAAGAACATCATTGCGACAACGACCAGCAAAAGGCCGCGGACGGCGCCGAAAACAAAGCCGAGCGTGCGATCAAGCGCACCGATGCGGCTGTCCAGAATGAAATCGGAAATGCGCATGGTGATGTAGCTGACAACGATCAGAGTCACCAGGAAGACGGCAGCCGCGGACACACCCATAGCGACCAGATCTTGTGAGATGTACTGCTGGGTGTATGGCATGACGCGCTCATAGAGCATGAACGCGGCAACGGCCGCAGCGACCCAGGAAACGATCGACAGGACTTCGCGGACAAACCCGCGGATCATCGCCAGAACCGCCGAGATGAGCATGATGACCAGAAGCAGTCCGTCCAGCAGCGTAATCGGCATGTTTCCGATAAGTCCTCTGTCTGGCGCCGAAGCGCGAAAATTACACTCTCTAGCGGGTCTGATGATGCGTCAGGTTGCCCCTTGTGCACCAGTCTCCGCTGTCAGTTTAGCGATGAAGTCCCCAAGTTCCGGCAATCCCGTTGCCTTGAAGGGAGACGCGGCGCCGTCCTTGAGGTTACCCTCTGGACAATAAGCCTGATCAAAGCCAAGTTTTTCGGCCTCTTTCAGTCTTGATTGAGCTTGCGCCACGGGCCGGATGGCCCCCGACAAACTGACCTCGCCGAAATAGACGCAATTGGCCGGAAGGGCAAGCCCGCTGAGCGAAGAGACAAGGGCAGCAGCAACGGCAAGATCAGCACCGGGCTCGTTGATTTTGAGCCCGCCGGCGACATTCAGATAGACATCATGCTGCGAGAAACGCACACCGCAGCGCGCCTCTAGAACCGCAAGGATCATGGATAGACGCGCAGTGTCCCAGCCGATCACAGCGCGCCGGGGCGTTCCAAGGGAGGATTGTGCCACCAGGGCCTGGATTTCGATGAGGAGCGGCCGCGAGCCCTCAAGGCCTGCAAAGACCGCTGCGCCGGGCGCCGTGGTATTGCGGTCTCCCAGGAAAAGCGCTGACGGGTTGGGCACTTCCTGAAGACCCTTGCCGGTCATTTCAAAAACGCCGATCTCGTCAGTTGCACCAAACCGGTTTTTGACCGAGCGCAGGATCCGGTATTGATGGGCACCATCGCCCTCAAAATAAAGAACCGCGTCCACCATGTGCTCGACGACCCGTGGGCCGGCGATCTGCCCGTCTTTGGTGACATGACCGACGAGCACCAAAGTGGTGCCATTCTTCTTGGCATAGCGGACCATGGCCTGAGCTGACGCCCGCACCTGCGTAACAGTGCCAGGCGGTGAGTCCGCCTGATCTGTCCAGAGCGTCTGGACGGAATCCAGGATCAACATCGCCGGGGCCGTGTCAGCTTCCAGGGTCGCCAGGATGTCTTCAACGCTGGTTTCTGCAGCAAGGGCGACCGGAGCTTCTGCCAGTCCCAGTCGCTCAGCGCGCAACCGCACCTGGCCGATCGCTTCCTCGCCGGAGATGTAAACGGTCTTGTGACCGAGGCTGGCAAGTTGAGCTGCCGCCTGGATCAGGAGCGTCGACTTTCCGATCCCGGGATCACCGCCGACAAGCAGGGCGGAGCCGCGGACAAAGCCGCCGCCAGTGACCCGGTCAAGCTCGGCAACCTTGGTCTGAATGCGCGGCGCTTCCTTGGTGTCCCCGGTCAGGCCGACAAGTGGGACAACACGGCCCTTGGACTTTGAAGCCCGGCTCGGACCTCCGCCAATGCCGCCACCCGTCTGCTCTTCGACAATGGTGTTCCATTCACCGCAGGATTCGCAGCGGCCGACCCATTTCGCGGTGACCGCGCCGCAGGATTGGCAAACGAAAGATGTGGACCGGCGGGCCATCTAATAAAACTCCAATCAACCCAACGGGCCGTAGATGCGCTCAAAGCGCCGTCCGAGGCTTGTCAGATATTCGTAGTCGATGGTCTCCGCATAGGCCGCCATGTCAGCCGCCGCAACATTCGGCCCCAGCATTTCCACAAGCCCGCCGCGCTGAACAAGGTGTTCTGGAATGTCGGTGACGTCGAGCGTGATCATGTCCATGGAGATCCGTCCAAGAATTGGGGCCTTGTGGCCGCCAATCATTCCAAAACCGCCAGGACGGTCATCTGAGGAGCTGGCACGCCGCAACAGCCCGTCCGCGTAACCGGCCGCGACGACCGCATTGCGGAGCGGCCGTTTCGCGGTTTGGGTGGCGCCATAGCCGATCGCATCGCCTTTCGGAACGTTTCGCACAATCATGATGCGGGCTTCTACTTTGGCGACCGGCTGCATCGGATTGTCGCCATGGTCGACGGCCCGGCCGCCGTAGAGAGAAATGCCGGGACGAACCAGATCGAAGTGATAGTCCGGCCCCATCAGGACGCCGGCGGAGTTGGCAAGGGACCGTGGAACACTCTTGAACGGCGAGGTGAGCGCGATAAACCGGGCAAGCTGCTCCTTGTTCATCGGATGATCCGGATCCGAGGCGCAAGCCAGATGCGACATGAGGAGGCTCGGTTTAAAGGGGGCCATAAGTGCTGGATCGGCGAGCGCTGTTCCAAATTCGTCGCCAGACAAGCCAAGCCGATGAATTCCGGTGTCGACATGGACAGCCGCTGGAAAACTCCTGCCGGCTGTCCTGCATAGTGCGGCCCACTCTTTCAGTTCGTCCAGCGAACCGAGGACCGGCCGAACATCGTGTTGAAGAAGCAGATCAGCCGTGTCCGGAAACAAGCCGTCGAGCGCATAGATGGTGGCACTTGGAAGTGTCTGGCGCAGCGCAATGGCTTCTGTTGGAACCGCCACAAAGAACGTCCGGCAACCTTCCTCGAAGAGCCGTTTTGCCGTTTCCGCTTGCCCCGTTCCGTATGCATTTGCCTTGATTGTCGCCGCGCACTCGCTGCCCGGCGCCAACTTGGACCTCAAGAGAGACCAGTTCGCGGCAATCGCGTTCAGGTCAACGGTCAGACGGCCGCCATAGAGGGCGGAGGGATAGGCATTTAGGAGCGTTTCGGACACGAGGCTGACAGGTCTCCGGACAGAATCGGATTTCGCAGTGCATCAACCCGCCGACATTAGAAGGTTCGCCGCTGCCTGCAAAGCGTTTGGTTTGGGCAGAGTGTGCCCGTCCGATAGCCAAAACGGTCAAGCCGGCCCTGCTTGGTTAAAGATCCAACCCGGCCTGGAAGTGCAATCCTACTCGTAGCGCTCGGGCAGGTGGTCGTCCTCAGCCAAGTCGGAGAAGCGGGTGTATTGACCTTCGAAGTGAAGGTTCGCGGTTCCGGTTGGTCCGTGACGTTGCTTGGCGACAATGACTTCCGCCTTGCCTTTCAGCCGCTCCATATTGTCCCGCCAGATCTCATATTCCGGCGAGCCTTCATCCGGTTCCGTTTTGGAAAGGTAATACTCCTCACGGAACACGAACATGATCACGTCGGCGTCCTGCTCGATGGAGCCGGATTCACGCAAGTCGGACATCATCGGGCGCTTGTCATCGCGCGATTCCACCTGGCGCGAAAGCTGAGAAAGCGCGATGATCGGAACATTGAGCTCCTTTGCGAGCGCTTTCAGCCCGGTTGTGATCTCTGTGATTTCCTGAACGCGGTTGCCCTGGTTCTTGGCCGAGCCGGAAAGGAGCTGGATATAGTCAACGATGAGCAGATCAAGACCGCGCTGACGTTTCAAGCGGCGGGCCTTGGCTACCAGCGAGGCAATGGAAATACCACCGGTCTGATCGACATGAAGCGGAACGGACTGCATTGTTTGCGCACAAGCGGCCAGCTTTTCAAACTCAGCCTCTGAAATGTCGCCGCGGCGGATTTTCGAAGATGAGATCTCAGCCTGTTCGGAAATGATACGGGTTGCGAGCTGTTCGGCCGACATTTCGAGCGAGAAGAAACCAACCACGCCGCCGTTGACGGTCTTGATCGTTCCGTCCTGCTGTTCTTCGGCCTGATAGCTTTGTGCGATGTTGTAGGCAATGTTGGTCGCAAGCGAGGTTTTGCCCATCGCGGGACGCCCTGCGAGAACGATCAAGTCGGAATGCTGCAAACCGCCCATCAGCTTGTCGAGTTCGCGCAGGCCGGTGGAAATCCCGGACAGGGCGCCCTCACGATTGTAGGCCGCGTGGGCCATTTCAATGGTTTCAGTCAGCGCATCGCCAAAGGAGACAAATCCGCCTTCGCTGCGCCCCGTTTCAGCCAGTTCAAAAAGGCGGCGCTCGGCGTCGTCAATCTGCTGCTCCGGCGGGACATCGATCGGTGCGTCAAAAGCGATGTTGACCATGTCTTCGCCGATCCGGATCAGGTTCCGGCGGATGGCAAGATCATAAATGGTGCGGCCATAGTCTTCCGCGTTGATGATTGACGCCGCATCGCCAGCAAGACGCAGCAGAAACTGGGTCGCAGACAGGTCAGCGATTTTCGCGTCGGCCGGATAAAACGTCTTGAGGGTGATCGGGGAGGCGGTCTTGCCCGCGCGGATCAGGTGGCCGATTTTTTCATAGACATCCTGATGCGGCGGCACGAAGAAGTGGTGCGGTTCCAGAAAGTCGGACACGCGGTAGAACGTCTCGTTGTTGACGAGGATCGCGCCAAGAAGCTGCCGCTCGGCTTCCGCGTTATGCGGTGCCAGACGCTGGACGTCTTCTTCTGTCTCGACCTTCTGCAAAGTACCCTTCATGCCTGCCCCCGATGACCGTGTTGTCATCGGAAATAGCCTCAGACCGGTATGGGCTCAAGCTGCAAAAAAGCTTGACGCAGATTCCCACCGGCGTCCACAGATCAACGGGGAAAGATTGAAAACGCACTTGACTCAAACCGCCTTTGAGGACTCAGGGGTTGGCTATTAGTCGTTGATATTCAATATGTTTTTAAATAGTTAATGATTAGTTAATGGAAAATCCAGCACTTTCAATGCGTTGGCTGGATATGTGAAGCTGGCACGCGAGGCGGCTTTCAAAAAGCAAGCTGGCAAAAGAAAACGGCGCCCGAATGAGCGCCGTTTCCGAGAAGTTTTTCAAAAGGCTGGATCGAAGCACTCAAGCTTCTTCTTCAGCAACTGCTTCTTCAGTTGCGTCAGTTTCTTCGCCTTCACCCTCTTCTTCGTCTTCTTCAAATTCGAAGACGTCCTGTTCCGGCGCGGTCAGATCTTCACCGGCTGCCTGACGAACGGCTTCGTCTTCAGAGCGTGCGACGTTGACGGAAATGCCAACTTCGACTTCCGGGTGCAGCTGAACGAGAACGGCGTGCATGCCGATGGTTTTGATCGGGCTGCGAAGTTCGACCTGGCCACGGGTGACCGAGAAGCCTGCAGTCGTCAGACCTTCGGCAATGTCACGTGTGGATACTGAACCGTAGAGCTGGCCAGTTTCACCGGCGGAGCGGATCATGACGAGAGCTTCACCGTCCATTTTGGCGGCAACAGCTTCAGCTTCGGACTTGCGCTCAAGGTTCCGGGCTTCAAGCTGGGCGCGCTCATTTTCGAAACGCTCCAGGTTGGCCTTGTTGGCGCGCAGAGCCTTGCCTTGCGGCAGAAGGAAGTTGCGTGCGTAGCCGTCGCGCACCTTAACGGTGTCGCCCATCTGGCCGAGCTTGGCGATACGCTCAAGAAGGATAACTTGCATGGATTTTCTCCTACTGTCCCGTCATCGTCTTTCATGTGTGATGACGGTTAGAGACCGTTTGCCCGCGGTCCCAATTCGGGTTCTGCCGGGCGGACCCGGCAGAAGGCATCTCCTGACGTTGAGGAGGTGCTTAGCTGATGACGAACGGCAGCAGGCCGAGCAGGCGGGCGCGCTTGATCGCACGGGCCAGTTCACGCTGCTTCTTCGCGGAGACCGCGGTGATGCGGCTTGGAACGATCTTGCCGCGCTCAGAAATGTAGCGCTGCAGCAGACGGATGTCCTTGTAGTCGATCTTCGGCGCGTTGGCGCCAGAGAACGGGCAGGTCTTCCGGCGGCGGAAGAACGGACGGCGGCTTGGGGTCTGTGAAATGTCTACCATAATCTCTTACTCCCCTTCAGCCCGGCGCGGAGCGCGGTCGCCACCACGATCACCGCCGCGGTCACCACCACGGCCGCCACGATCACCACCACGGTCGCCAAAACGGCCACCACGGCCGCCGCGATCGTCGCGGTCACGCTTCTGCATCATTGCAGACGGCTCTTCGTCCAGCTCGTCGACCTTGAAGGTCATGAAGCGCAGAACGTCTTCGCTGAGGCCCATCTGACGCTCCATCTCGGCAACCGCTGCATGCGGTGCTGTGATGTTCATCAGGGTGTAGTGTGCCTTGCGGTTTTTCTTGATGCGGTATGCGATGGTGCGCAGACCCCAGTTTTCCACCTTGCCGACAGTGCCACCAGCGCCTTCGATGAGGCCTTTGTACTGTTCGACGAGGGCTTCGACCTGTTGGGCCGAAACGTCCTGGCGGGCCAGGAACACGTGCTCGTAATGAGGCATGGAAACTTGCCTTTCCTTCGGTTGACAACTCAGGTTTGGCGCAAAGCCTCCTCGTAAGCCCGGAAAGGCTACGAGAAATCTTACGGGAGTGGGAACACGGGAAGTCGGATATTCTCTACGATATCCTGGCAAACGCCCTTCCGTTCAGCCCCCGGCCAAACCCGGATGAAGCGCGGTGTATACTCCGATTTGGGAGAAATGCAAGGGCCGGACCCGGAAATCCTCCGCTTCAAGGCGTTGCAGCGTCAGAAACCAAATTCTTGCCGCCCAGACCTATCGCGCCCACCGATCTCGGCAGATATCTCAACGTCTTGCCCAACCTCAATTCGCCCCGGTTTCAAAACCGAAGCATAGAGGCCGAAATTGACGTCGTAGCCTTGGGAGAGTGCTTTCAGGATCAGCGGTTCTGAAGACAGCCCGTCCTGTTTCGCTGTGACCATGACACAGCGTTCTGTCGGGTGGGTGATTTTGAGCCGGACATCGCCAATGGTGAGGACGCGCCCCAACAAATCTTCGGCGCTCATGTGGTCCAGCGTGTTCAGCAAAAGGTTTGCGCGGAACCTGCGCGGGTCGAAATCCAGATGCGGAAACCGCGCTTGGAGCCGATTTAGATCGGAGGACAGGATTATGTGGACAGCGCCGTCGTCAAAATGCGCCACGTCTTGGTCTTCAACGAGCGTCACCGGCTGTTCGAGATAGTCTGAGAGGCGGTTCGGCAAATCTTTGGAGCTGATGGGTTCCAAGGTCTCCCCGGGCAGTCCTATGTGAACTTCATTGTTTTGTGTTTCTGCCCGGAGAAACAGCAAGTTGTCGATGCGTTGGAAGTGGCTGGTGGATTTGCCGCTGCCAAGTTTGCCGCTCGCGTCCGCCACGGCATACGCCCTGTCGCCTGACAAGCCGCGGTCTTCTATGAGCGCTTTATTTAAGGGTTCTCCCAAAAGGGATTTGACGGGATATCGCCAGATGGACTGGATATTCATGCCTGCAGCCGCCACGTGCGCTTTTGCCTTTGAAGAACGTCCAATTCCCTCAAAACTTCCCTCATCGCTCTTGACACTTTACCCCCGTCCGTTTCATAGCCTGCCGCCAAGGCACGTGGGCTCATTCTAAAAATGCCCGCTCAAAAACGCTCTTCCTTGTAGCAACAGCTCGCGGCAAAAACAAAAAACACCGCTGGCTGAGGCCAATTCGGAGACTTATCCAGATGACCACCGCATTCACATTCCCGGGCCAGGGCAGCCAGGCTGTTGGCATGGGCAAGCTTCTTGCCGACACTTTTCCAGAAGCCAAGGCTGTCTTCGACGAGGTGGACAATGCGTTGGACCAAAAACTTTCCGACATCATGTGGAACGGTCCGGAAAGCGATCTGACGCTGACCGCCAACGCTCAGCCGGCTCTGATGGCTGTCAGTCTCGCCACCATGCGGGTTCTGGAAGCCAAGGGCCTGGATTTGAAAGCGTCCGTTTCTTTCGTCGCGGGTCATTCGCTGGGTGAATACTCCGCTCTTGCGGCAGCTGGCAGCCTGGATGTTGCGACAGCTGCGAAACTCCTGCGCGTGCGCGGTGACGCCATGCAAAATGCAGTTCCGGTCGGGCAGGGCGCGATGGCGGCGCTTCTGGGTCTGGATTTCGAGGCTGCTGCCGAAGTTGCCAAGGATGCAGCGCAGGGTGAAGTTTGTCAGGCTGCCAACGACAATGCGCCCGGCCAGGTGGTTGTGTCCGGTCATGTGGCCGCCGTTGAGCGCGCCGTTGAGATCGCCAAGGCACGCGGCGCGCGCCGAGCTGTGCTTCTGCCGGTAAGTGCACCGTTCCATTGTTCGCTGATGGGCCCAGCTGCAGAGGCCATGGCCGAAGCGCTGAACAACGCCGATATCAAGGCGCCAGTCGTGCCGCTCGTTGCCAATGTTCTCGCAGCGCCGATCACCGACCCGGTAGATATCCGCGATCGTTTGGTCGAGCAGGTAACCGGTACCGTGCGCTGGCGGGAAAGCATTTCCTGGCTCGCAGGAGAAGGCGTCGACACATTTGTTGAGGTTGGAACCGGCAAGGTCCTAACCGGCATGGTCAAGCGGATTGCCAAGGAAGCCGACGGCATGGCCGTCAATTCGCCGGACGACATTGACGCGGTCATCGAAAAGCTGTCCAGCTAAGATCCAAAAAGCAACAACTAAGAACCCGGCCCGGCCAGGGCCTGTGCCATACGGCGCGAAACGCAAGGAAGGACGTTATATGTTCAGCTTGGAAGGCAAGAATGCGCTGATCACCGGTGCGACAGGTGGGATCGGGGAATCGATTGCCCGGGCGCTTCATGCACAAGGAGCAACTGTCTCCCTGTCCGGAACCCGCGCCGAAAAGCTGGAAGCTTTGGCGGCCGATCTCGGAGAACGCGCTTTCGTGACGCCAGCAAACCTGTCGGACCGTGAAGCTGTCATGGGTTTGTTGCCGGCGGCTGAAGAAAAGATGGGCTCGGTGGACATCCTGGTAAACAATGCCGGGATCACCCGCGACAACATCTTCATGCGCATGAAGGACGAAGAGTGGGATCAGGTGCTGGAAGTCAACCTGACGTCCGGCTTCCTTTTGTGCCGCGCCGCGATCAAGGGCATGATGAAGCGCCGCAATGGCCGGATCATCGGCATCACGTCTGTTGTTGGCGTGACCGGCAATCCGGGCCAGGTCAACTACGCAGCGGCCAAATCCGGCATGATCGGGATGTACAAGTCTTTGGCGCGTGAAGTGGCTAGCCGCAACATCACCGTCAACTGTATCGCACCGGGTTTCATTGAAACCGCGATGACCGATGCGCTCAATGACAAGCAGAAAGATTCGATTTTGACCAGCGTGCCGGCAGGCCGTTTGGGCACCGCTGCCGAGATTGCGTCGGCCGCAACCTATCTTGCCAGCGACGAGGCTGCGTATGTCACAGGGCAAACGCTGCATGTCAACGGCGGTATGGCAATGATTTAAAAGGATGATTTGCCGAGCAGGCAAAAATAATCCCGGCTGCAAAGAAGCGGCTCTGACCGGCTGGTAATGGTCAACAAAGTGTGTTACCTACCCGCCGATTGTTACAAATTGCACATCTTGGCCCGGTCTCAGGCCGGGGTGTGCAAAGACACACTTGAGTTCAGCGAGTTCGGTCCGCCGCGTTTCAAGTCAACCGGTCCGGCGCCGTGCCGCGAGTGATGAACAGACGAAAACCAAGGAAGTAAAAGATGAGCGATATCGCGGATCGAGTTAAGAAAATCGTTGTCGAGCACCTCGGCGTAGACGCAGAGAAGGTTGTTGAAGGCGCAAGCTTCATCGACGATCTGGGCGCAGACAGCCTCGACACCGTTGAGCTGGTCATGGCTTTTGAAGAAGAATTCGGCGTTGAAATCCCGGACACTGCAGCTGAAACCATCCTGACCGTTGGCGACGCTGTTAAGTTCCTGGAAGCAAACAAGTAAGGGCATCCCCCTTAACTTGAACCTTATTCGAAGATCGGGCCGGCGGGGTGTTGTATCCCGCCAGGCCCTTCTAACGTAAGTGCGGGTGTATGAGGCGAGTAGTCGTAACAGGGTTGGGCATGGTAACGCCGCTGGGCGGTTCTGCCGATGTCACTTGGAAGAATATCCTGGCAGGAAAAAGCGGGGCCAATAAGGTCACGAACTTCAAAGTGGACGATCTGGCTTGCCAGATTGCTTGCCAAATCCCGCGCGATCCGGCCGAGGAAGGCGCGTTCAATCCTGACGACTGGATGGACGTCAAGGAACAGCGCAAGGTCGATGACTTCATCGTCTACGCGATGGCCGCAGCCGATCAGGCGATTGCTGATTCCGGTTTCAAGGCTGAAACTTACGAACAACAGGTCCGCTCCGGTGTTCTCATAGGTTCCGGTATCGGCGGTTTGCAGGGCATCGAAAAGGGTGCCCACATGCTCGTTGAGAAGGGTCCGCGCAGGATCAGCCCGTTCTTTATCCCTGGCCGCCTGATCAACCTGGCTGGTGGATACGTTTCTATCCGTCATGGGCTCAAAGGTCCGAACCATGCGGTTGTCACGGCTTGCTCTACCGGCGCGCACGCAATTGGTGATGCGTCGCGTCTCATCGCATTTGGTGATGCCGACGTCATGGTTGCCGGCGGGACGGAATCTCCGGTTGGACGTTTGGCCCTGGCCGGCTTTGCTGCTTGCCGGGCACTTTCCTCCGGATTTAACGACGCGCCTGAAAAAGGCTCGCGTCCCTATGACAAGGACCGCGACGGATTCGTCATGGGTGAGGGCGCGGGCATCGTGATCCTCGAAGAATACGAGCACGCGGTAAAACGCGGTGCGAAAATTTATGCCGAAGTCATCGGTTACGGCATGTCCGGCGATGCCTATCACATCACGGCACCGTCCGAAGATGGCGATGGCGCCTACCGCTGCATGGAAGCCGCGCTCAACCGCGCTGGCATCACGGCGGCCGATGTGGATTATGTCAACGCACACGGCACCTCCACGCCGCTTGGGGATGAGATCGAACTGGGCGCCGTAACCCGGCTTGCCGGTGAACACGCATCCAACCTGACCATGTCTTCCACCAAGTCTTCCATCGGTCACCTGTTGGGGGCTGCGGGTGCAGTTGAGGCGATTTTCTCAGTCTTGGCAATTCGCGACGGAATGGCTCCGCCGACGATCAACCTTGACAATCCATCGGTTGAAACCGAAATCGACCTTGTGGCGCACAAGGCGAAACAAATGAACATTGATGTTGCCTTGTCGAACTCTTTCGGCTTCGGTGGAACCAATGCGTCGCTTGTTTTCCGTAAAGTTGCCGCATAACGCAATCACAGTTCATCGGGCCGAAAGCCGATTCGTTCGTTCGGCCCGATTGTTTTACACGTGACTGCAGTTTGACAGGCCCGTGAGATCTTGTCAGGAGGTGCGATAGGCCATGGGCATTAAGCCGAAAAGTCCGCGCGAAGCATTGCAACCAGAGCCGGCTCCAGCGCCTCCGCAACGCTCCCGTCATGTGCGCAACCCAATCGTTATCCTGATCAATATGGTCATATCGCTGGCAGTCTTCGGACTGGCCGCAGTCGGGGGCGCGCTGTATTTCGGCAAGCACAAGTTCGAACAGACCGGACCGCTCGCCGAAGAGACGACCATCATCATTCCGTCAGGTTCCGGTCTGACCGGGATCACCGACCGCCTCGCAGCAAAAGGCGTGATCGACGACACCATGCTTGATGAGTGGGTCTTCCAGCTTGGCACGCGGTTTTACAAGAGTGCGACCAAGCTGAAAGCCGGTGAATACGCATTCGCTCCCGGCGTCTCCATGAAAGACGTCATGACGGATCTGGTCGAAGGCAAAGCCGTAACGCACTCCGTCACGATCCCGGAAGGTTGGACTACCGCTCAAATCATCGAGCGGGTTCGCGAACATCCGATTCTCGTTGGAGAGATCACGGACGTGCCTGCCGAAGGCGCACTTTTGCCTGAAACATATACCTTTGCGCGGGGAGCAACCCGGCAGTCAGTTCTGAACCAGATGCAGGCTGCACAGGACAAACTCCTGGCAGAAATCTGGGAGCGACGAGTAGAAGATCTGCCAGTGGATACACCGGAAGAACTGGTGATCCTGGCGTCCATCGTTGAAAAGGAAACTGCGCTCGCCGACGAGAGGCCCCGGGTCGCCGGGGTCTTTGTCAATCGCTTGAACCAAAACATGCGCCTGCAGTCGGATCCGACGATATTGTACGGCCTTTATGGCGGGGAAGCGTGGCTCAAGGATAGGTCTGCGATCAAGCAGTCAGAAATCGACGCTGAAAACAATTACAACACATACCAAATTGACGGCTTGCCGCCGGGGCCGATCGGCAATCCGGGCCGGGCTGCCATGGAGGCCGTTGCCAATCCGTCCCGGACAAAGGATTTGTTCTTTGTCGCCGACGGGACGGGCGGACACATTTTTGCAGAAACATATGATCAGCACCGCGCCAACGTACGCAAATGGCGTGAGATAGAGCGGCAGCGCCGTCAGGCAGAACAAAACTGACCGCACGCTGACACCTTTTGGGGCACCGTAGATTTAGCGGTCAAAACCGGCAGAGATCCGGAGGGGCATATGGCACTTGCCAGCATGACAGGGTTCGCGCGCGCGCCCGGTGGATCCGGCGTCGTTCGCTGGACATGGGAACTGAGGTCCGTAAACGGAAAATCTCTCGACCTCCGAATTCGCATCCCGACAGGATTGGAAGCCCTTGAGCCAAAGATCCGGGAGCGGTGCAGCAAGGTTCTGCGCCGGGGCAACATCTCCATTGGCTTGTCCATGCAGCGGGATCAGGCCGAAAATCAGCTTCAGGTGAACGAAGCCGCCCTGGAGTCTGTCTTGTCCGCGATCAATTTGCTTGAAACCAGAATTCCAAACGTCGCCCCTCCCACTCTCGATGGCATTTTGGCGCAAAAGGGTGTTTTCGAGCTCAAGGAGCAGGAAGACGATGAGGCGGCGCAGCAAGCTTTGCACAGCGCTCTTTTGACCTCACTTGACGCGGCGCTGATTGATCTTGTCGACATGCGCCATTCTGAAGGCGCGGCGATCGGCAGGGTCGTTCACCAGCAGATCGATACGATTGCGAGTCTGACACAGGCTGCAGAAGACCTGCCGGCACGCCAGCCGGAGGCCATCAAGGCGCGGCTGAAGAAAATGGTCGAGGAGCTCCTTGATGCATCGGAAACAAAGCTCGATCCGCAACGCTTGCATCAAGAAGCTGTGTTCCTGGCGACAAAAGCCGATATCCGGGAAGAGCTCGACCGCCTGCATGCCCACGTGAACGCGGTGAGGGAGCTGCTCGACACCGGCGGCGCTATTGGCCGCCGTCTTGATTTTCTTGCACAAGAATTTAACCGGGAAGCCAATACACTCTGTTCAAAGTCCAATGATGTGGACCTAACGGCAATCGGGCTGGACTTGAAGGCCGTCATAGATCAAATGCGCGAGCAGATACAAAACCTGGAGTGAAACGGTCATGACGGACACGGCAGTTGGAACGCGTGTGAGTGCGGATGAAGCCGAGCAGCAGCGCCGCGGGCTGATGCTTGTATTATCCTCGCCCTCTGGCGCCGGGAAGTCGACCATTGCCCGGCTGTTGCTGGAAAAGGAAAACAACCTCGAACTTTCCATTTCTGTGACGACCCGGCCACGCCGGTCGAGCGAAGTGGACGGGGTGCATTACCACTTCCTCGATCCAAACCGTTTTGAACAAATGCGGGCCCATGACGAGTTGCTGGAATGGGCGGAAGTGCACGGCAATTATTATGCGACGCCGCGCGGGCCCGTTGAAAACGCCATTGAAAACGGCCGGGACATTCTGTTCGATATCGATATCCAGGGCACGTTTCAGCTTTATGAAAAGATGCGTGACGACGTCGTCTCGATCTTCATTCTGCCGCCCTCCATCGCCGAAATGAAATCCCGTCTCTACCGCCGCGCGGAAGACGCGGATGATGTCATTGCAAAGCGTATGAAAACCGCCGTTGGCGAAATGCGGCATTGGTCGAAGTACGACTATGTCGTCGTGAACGACGATCTGGAACGGGCCTACGAAAATGTCCGGGCCATCCTGAAAGCAGAACGCCTCAAGCAGGCAAGGTCGCCAAAAATCGGTTCCTTGATTCAAGGCATGGTTGACGACCTAGAAGTCGAATTGGACCCCAAAGGCTAACCCGACCGCAGTTCCAGCGCGCTCAGAAGCGCAAGGTACCTTAGAGTGCGCCTACCGCGTGAAACGTATTCGCCAGTTTGACAAAACCGGCAATGTCAATTTCTTCGGCGCGGGCAGTTGGTTTAATCCCAGCTTGTTCAATCAAACGTTCTGCATCTGCAGACAGAGACTTGAGACTGGCGCGCAGCATCTTGCGGCGCTGCCCAAATGCAGCTGCAGTCAATTTCTCCAGGCTGGAAAGATCGCAGGGCAGTGGGGCCGGATTGGGGGTGAGATGCACGACCGCGGATGTGACTTTCGGCGGCGGGGTAAACGCTTTCGGGCTGATGTCGAACAAGATACCGCCCTTGCAGCGCCAACCGGCAAGGACCCCGAGCCGGCCATAGGCTTTTGAGCCAGGTGCTGCGGCGATCCGTTCCCCGACTTCCTTTTGAAACATCAAGGTCAGCGATGACCAGAAGGGCGGCCAGTCGGGCGTTGTGATCCAGTTGATCAGCAATTGAGTGCCAACATTATAGGGAAGGTTGGCCGCAATCCGTACTTTCTCACCGCCGGTGACAGCAACCGGATCTATCTCAAGAGCATCACCCTCGATGACTTCAAGGCGTCCCGGGTAATGATCCGCGATCTCGGCCAGTGCCGGAAGGCATCGGCTGTCTTTTTCGATCGCGACAACTTTCTTGGCTCCCGCAGCCAGCAGCGCCCGGGTCAAGCCGCCCGGGCCTGGGCCAATTTCCAGGATCGTGTGATCTTCCAGGCTCCCAGCCGATCGGGCGATCCGGGACGTCAGATTGAGGTCTAATAGGAAGTTCTGTCCGAGTGACTTTTTTGCATTCAGTCCATGAGCCGCGATGACGTCGCGAAGCGGTGGAAGGTCGTCTATTTGGGCCATGCCGCAGTTGGTGTCCTAAAGCGTTTCAGGATGCGCCAGCGCATGCGCCATGCGAATAGCTGCACAAAAGCTCTCGATCCGCGCCATCCCGGTGCCGGCCAGCGTATAGGCTGTGCCGTGGTCAGGAGACGTGCGGATGAAAGGAAGGCCCAACGTGACATTGACACTGTCATCGAAGCCGATGGTTTTAGCAGGCACCAGAACCTGGTCGTGATACATGCCGAGTGCACAGTCATATTTCAGACGGGCTTCCGGGTGAAACATCGTGTCTGCCGGGTGCGGGCCTGAGGCTGCAATTCCCATTGCCTTTAATCGTTCAACAGCCGGCAAGATGACATGCTGATCTTCAGTGCCCAAGGCACCATTCTCGCCCGCATGCGGATTGAGGCCGCACAAAGCGAGGCGCGGATTTTTAAAGCCGAACCGGCTTGTCATATCGTTTGAAACGATTTCTGCTGTCTCGACGATTAAGTCTTCTGTCAAACGCTGAGGGACATTGGAAAGCGGAATATGAATGGTGACCGGTACTACCATCAGATCCGGTCCTGCAATCATCATGACAGGTTTGGACGGCTGGCCGGGCCAAAACCCTTCGGCCAATGCACCCAGAAACTCAGTATGGCCGGGATGTTTGAAACCAGCCTTATAAAGCGCTGCCTTGTTGATCGGATTGGTAACGACACCAATCGCAACACCGTCAAAAACGTCTTGCACACACGCTTCAATCGAGTTGATGACGGAAGCGGCAGCCGCCGGATCCTCTTCGCCTGGCGTGTCGGTTAGGCTGGGTCCCGTTTGAACCACGGGCAGGGCATGAGAAAACCGATCCGAAGCCTGGTCTGGTGAGCAGCTTTCGAAGTGGACCGGAAGTTCGAGTTTTTCAGCCCGTTGACTTAAGAGTTCGACGTCACCCCGTATGTAGAAGGGAGGAAGCCCGAGCTTTTTCCGATTGAACCAAGCCTGCAGTGTCAAGTCCGGGCCAATTCCCGCTGGTTCGCCGAGCGTGATGGCGACAGGTTTTCCTGAACTTCGCATCTTGGAGAGCGGCATATTGGTCAACGATATATGATCGTTGACCGGCGCTTGGCATCCATCAACAAACGACGGGCTTGGCTTTCGCCTTCCTTGGCTCGCAGTTCGTTTTCCAGCTTGGTGCGCATGGCAATGTCGGACTGGATCTCACGTTTCCCGCAAATGGCAATCATTTCAAAGCCGACCGGGGTCGGGTTTGGGTTGGTTAGCTTGCCGGGCCCCAACTTTTTCACCTGATCAATGATGTTCGGCGGAATTTCGGTTTCAAGCCGCCGTCCGATTGGCTGGACAACAACTTCCTTATATTGACCAAGGACGGAGCCCATGTCCTCGCAGCTGGAGACAGCTTTGCGGATCTGAGCGATTTCCCGGCGGCGCTGGGATTTGAAACCGTTGGAGGAGTTTTTCGGAACAACGACGATCACGCGCTGAAGGTCATATTCAATGGACGTGGCCCGGTCTTCTTCATCGGTTTTGCGAAGAGCCGCGATGATATCGGACTCGTCCACATCGACACCGCCGCTGAACCGGGCCCGGACCAGCTTGCCCCAGATGAGCTGCGCTCGCAGGCGTTTCTTCAGGGTCTCTGCTCTGACACCGCCCTGTCCGAGCGCCTGTGTCAGTCTCGCAGGGGTAAGTTTCACGTTCCGGGCGATGTTTGCATAGGCGTTGTCGACTTCACTGTCGCTGACGCTCATGCCCATGCGGGTGGCCTCACCGACCTTGACTTGGTCGTCGATCAGTTCCTGAACGGCTTCACGCCGGGCAACCGAGGCACTTTTCCGCTGAGTGAGCGTAATGAGCCGGGCGCGCTGGGTGATGTCATAGTCGGTTATCGGCACATCGTTGACGATCACCTTGATTGACGCATTGGCAGACGGTGCGATTGGCGCTGCCAAGAGTAGAGCCACGAGTGCGGACAAGATGACGAAGCGATTGCGCATGGAACTTCCGTGAGTTTTGGCCATGTTTGACGACACTGGATAACAAAGTGCACGTCAGAATAAAAGAGAAACCCGATGTTTCACAGCATCTGGTTTATTTGGGGCATTCTGGTGGCATGCCAGTGAAATAATAGCCGTTCTTAAAGCAAAATCACTAGTTGTTAATCGCGTTGCTTTGAATCTGAGTATTTCCGAGTGTTCTCAAGCCAACCCGGAAAAACAAGAGGCGATCGGTCGTGTCGCCATCGTTGCGGCTGCGGTCTTCTGAATAAGACAATGAAAGCGAGAAGCCCTCGTCGTCATAGCCGACGCCGACGCCGTCCTGAACAATGTTGCTGTTCTGAAGATCGTAGCGCATGGAGCCGAACACACGCCAATTCTCCTGCAGCCGCAGGCTGGCTGAGCCGAGCAATTCTTCGCGCGTATCGTCAATGCCAACATTCGGCTGGGCATCAAGGAAGGCGTAGGCGACCGATGAGACCACCGGTCCGTAGATAGCACTGGCTTGAGCTTGCAAACGGTTGATCGAGAAGTCGTCCTTATCGAACCGTGCCTGCGTGCCGAGTTTCACACCGTATTTGGTATCCAGGTACAAGCTGCCGACATAGTCGGACAGATCGGACTCAAGTCCGGAATCTTGTGTCGCGCCAAGAATATCCGGGACCTTGTAGGAGTTCTCGCCAGCGAGATGATAGGACCGGCCGAAAAGGCCGGTTAGATAGTGGCCGCTGTTCAGTTGAAGCTTGTAGTTCAAGCCCACATTGAGGCGGGTGCCGCCTTCAGCGCGGTCGAAACCCGAAAACTTGTCCGTATCAAACAAGGTGGTCGTGTCGAAGACGATGCTCTGTGCGTCCTCGTTCGGCAGTTCGCCGATGCGCTGTTCGTTCGGGCGGGCGATGATCTGAGCGATCGGCTCGAAAATCTGGTTGCCGCCGTTGAAGCTTGCGATGATCGGATAGCTGTATTCCAGACCGATCGCCGGCATGGCACGGCCCACAAAACTCTCACCTGCGAGAGCTGTAACATCCGCATCCGGGGAGGCCAGGAAGAACAGATCGCCCTTCATATACGCGAACGGCGTAAATGTTTGACCAAGTGGGTCGACAAAGGTCCGGCGCCAGGTGCCGTCGACCGACAGACGCGAGAACGTGCCGTCCACTCCGCGGAAGCGGGCATTGGTCCCACCATCAATGGAGAACGCGTCGGTTTCTTCGCGGGTCAACGATGTGAAGTTCGCAGCGAGTGAAAGCTCGCCATCCAACACAGGGTCTGCAAACACGAAATCGTAGTCGACGACCGGCAGCACCAGGGGTTGTTTGCTCTGCAAGTTGCTTCCAACGGGCGAGAAACCATCCGCGTTGAAGTTGCTCGACGTATAATCTGCTTGAGCGATCTGGAAGCCGTAGGTGTTGAAACTGAGAGCGTTGCGCTCAGTCAGGCCCTCGAAGTAGATCCTCGAGGTTTCGTTCCCGCCCCAGCTTGTGAAGGAATAGTCTTCGAAGAAGGCCCGGTCGCTCTTGTAGGTGACATCCCAGCCGAGGTTCCAGGCACCGGTTACATTGAATGTGCCCGTCGTGCGGAAAGCACCGCGCATATCGCTGTCGGCGCGCTGGGTTTTGAACTGGTCAGGATCAAGCTGATAGATGCCACCAGCTGACAGCGAAAAGTCGCCCCGCCGGAACTTCTGACGGAAATCAACGTCGACGAACAGCCCTTGCCGCGTGAGCGGAGTAAATGTTGTCGTTAGATCGCGATGCGGGCTCAAGGCCCAATAGTATGGAATATTCGCCCCGAACCCGAGCTTGTCCGCAATCACCCAGTTCGGGATTAGAAAGCCGGAATGACGCTTGACGGTTGGGTCAGGCATCGACAGGAACGGTGCATAAAGGACCGGCTGTCCGTAGAATTCGAGCGACGGCTGCTCGAACCGGATCACCTTTTCCTGTTTGTCATGGACAATCGTTTTGGAACGGATGCGCCAGAGCGGTGCTTTGCCAGCCGGGCGCGTCGGATTCGTGTAGACGGTGTACACACCATTTTCCACGACTGTAACGTTGCCGTCTTCACGGGTTGCCTGCTCGGCAATCAGCCGCGTTCTGTTCGGCATGTCGATTTGAAGCGAGCGGGCGAAGGCCTGCGCAAAATCTTCCGACATTTGCAACTCTTCGGTCCGAAGAATGTTGCCTTCGGTATCGAGGAAGATGACGTTGCCTGTAGCCGTTAGCTGCTGCGTGCCACGGTTAAAAACGATCTGAGCTGCCTGAACCGTGTTGCCGTCGTAGTAGACCTGCACATCGCCGCGCGCGGTGATGATGTCACGGTCGAAATCGTAAGTGAGGTTGTTGGCCTCAAGGAGAAGATCTTCGTCAACGGAGGGGGCTTCGCTGTTGAAAAAATCAAGGTTCTGTGCGGATGCAGAATGCGGGGCCGTCAATATTCCAGCTGACACGGCAAGAGCGCTGACGGCTGCCAAAAGGCATGCACGTCCGGCCCAAGTCTCTGTGTTCAGAAAAAACGGAAACGTCATGCGCCTTACCCGTCTTCCTGATGCAAGAGAATTGTCAAACCCATAAGTACCCCAAATATTCCTGGCGCCCACGCAGCAACCAACGGAGGCACGATTCCCGCCCCTCCGAAGTCCTTGGCCAGTTCCGTAAGAACGTAAAGCACGAACCCGGACAGGATTCCACCCAGAATCATCCGTCCCAATCCACCAAATCGCGAAACTTTTAGGGAAACCGCCGCTGCGATCAGGATCATTGCAATCAACAACAATGGCCGCGCGAGCAGCGATTGATATTGTAGATTGTAACGATAGGCTGGCAAACCCGCGTTTCTCGCCAGTTCGATAAACCGGGGCAGGTTCCAGAATGATATCGATTCGGGCGACCCGATGCTCTCTCGAACCTCTGTCGCTGTCAGGAACGTACTGATTTGATAGACGCTGTAAGACTGTGGATCGTTTTCAGTGGTGTAGACGATGGCATTGTCGAGATACCAGGTCTCGTTTCCAAGCCGTGCCTGTTCTGCTTCGATCCGCTCACGGAACGTGCCGTCTTCGTCAAAGGTGAAAACCGTGACCCTCAAAAGACGTGTCCCGTTGTCCAGAAGCTGAGAAGCGCGCAGCACAGACTCTCCATCGAGGCCGTCTTGACGGACCCAGACCTCTCCGGAGCTCTGCAACAAGAAGGTCTGATCGGCCCCGAACAATCCGGCAGCAGCTTCCTCTGATTTTTGCTGAAGGTAGACCGCAGCGGGATTGTAGACCGTGATTGAGAACACCCCGAGGAAAAGACCAACCAAAACGGCGGGAGTTGAAAACTGCCAAACCGAAATGCCAGCCGCCCGGGTTACGACCAGTTCCAAGGCGCGGCTGAGTGTGACGAAGGCTGCGATTGCGCCAAACAGAACCGTAAATGGGATGACCTGCTCCAGAAGGAGAGGGACCCGCAGGAGCGATATGTAGGCGACCCGCATCACTGTGAAGCCCTCTCTGTCGCTGCCGCGCCGGACAAGTTCCAGCACATCGAACAGGAAGAGCAGCACCGCGGCGAACAGGAAAAGGCCAAGGATCGCTTTTATAAAGCGGCCGGAGAAGTAGACAGAAAGCGTTCGCCCCAGGATCATGAAGCGCTCCCGGCACGGTTCTTGGTCAATTTTGCGGTGATTGCTTCAACCCAGTCTCCGATCATGAGCTGGAACCGTTGGAGGGCTTGAGACTGTTTGCCCTGGTGCCCGCGGAGGATCGAAACAAGGGCGATGCTACCGCCCAAAACGGGAACCACATACCGCATCGCATAAAGCACAGCGGTATCATTGGAGATTGCCGTGATCCCGAAGCCGGTAGTGCGCAAAAGAACGCAGCAGGTGATCGCGCCCACAATCGCCATGCCGCGCCCCTGCCGGGTCGTCCGTGCAACACCGAGAAAAGCAAAAACAATCAGGGCGAAGGACAAGCAATAGAGCGGCAAACTGAACCGCTCATGAATTTCTGCCCGAAGCCGATCCGGGTGTGTCACAGCAAAATAATCATTTCCGGGCGGGCCAAGGAGGTTTGCAGTGCTTCTCTCGCTCGGCTTGAAGACCGGTTCGCTCGCTTCCGGGATCAGGTTGGACAGATCGAAAGCATAGGACTGAAATCGGACGATCGACATATCGCCGACCTGTTTCGGCCGCCGCTGGATCGTGCCGTTCTGCATCACCAGCAATGTCCGGCCGGCTGCCTCAATTATATTTCCGGTATCAGCCTGATAGGTAAAGGCCGTGTCTGGGTCCCGCGTGTCATGCATCAAAAGACCATCGAGTGTGCCTTTGCCAGACCGGTTTCGGATGTGGAAGGTCAACCCTTCCTCCACGTTGATGAAACGCCCCGGTTTGACGATGTTGGCAACGAGATCTGCCCGCACACGCGTGATTTCCGTGCGAAGCTGGGCAAGGCCGGCGGGCGCCACATAGAGCGAAAAGGCCGAGACCAGCAGCATGATGATTGTGGCAAACACAAGCACGGGCTTGAGCACCAGAAATCTGGATCCACCGCTTGCATCAATCACGATCAGCTCGCTGTCACCGGAGAGCGCGTTCAGTACCAGGATGAGCGCGAGCATGAGCGCAAAGGGCGCGACTGTGACGATCAGAAACGGCAAGGCCAACATGGTGATGCCGATGAACTGGACGATTGTCTGCCCTTTGGACGTCACGAGGTCCAGCTGCCGGAGCGCCTGCGTTGCCCAAACAACCCCCGTCATGGCGGCGAGTGTGAGCGTGAACGCATAGGCGGTGCGCCGAATAATATAGCGTTCCAGCGTGTTCATGGCAGCTGCCGGATACTCCGTACAAATCTCATAAAATTTGACTTTATGTCCAATAACACGGGATGTGGTGAATGGCCCATGAAAGAAGATGGTTAATATACATTAATTTGCAACTGATCTTGCCGAAAACGCTTTAAAACGCCATGATTTAGCAATCTAGGGATATCTCCCGGCCAGGACACAACGCTGTCCTGTTTTACACCCTGATGACTTTGACCGACCTGCAAGGACAAATGATGACCAAGCTGAACAAGATCTCCTTTTCGAAAATCGACGCTCCGTCAAAGGGGATTGTGGTCGCTTTGGCAGGCGAGGCATTGGCAACTGGAGCTGCCACTGCAGGACTCGTCGGTGATTTGACGGGTGGACTTGCGAATGTCGCGGAGATCGGAGGGTTCTCCGGAAAGAAAAAGACCAGCCTCGACCTTGTCGCACCTGGTGGTCTTTCTCTCGATCGGCTGATTGTCTTTGGAACCGGTGCGATGGACGGGCTCACCCGCGATGATTGGCGCGCGTTCGGCGGTGCAGTGTTTGCGGCCCTTAAGTCTGCCAAGGCAGAGGCGGCGACAGTCGTTCTTGAAGCCCCGGAAGGCGAGGAGCTGGATGCGGAGCTTGCAGCTGAATTTGCAATGGGTGCCAAACTGCGCGCTTACGAATTCGATAAGTACAAGTCCAAAAAGGACGACGACAAGGCCAAGAAAACGCTCAAATTGACCCTTCAAGTTGCAGATCCCAAAGCCGCGCGAAAAGCCTGGACAACGGCCGAAGGCATTGCCGATGGGGTGATCTTGGCCCGCGATCTGGTCAACGAACCGGCAAACAATCTTGGCCCGGTCGAATTCGCCGCCAAGGCCTCGGAATTGGAAGCGCTTGGTGTTGAGGTCGAAATCCTCGGCGAAAAAGAGATGAAAAAGCTCAAGATGGCCGGGCTCTTAGGGGTTGCTCAAGGCTCGGTCCGTCCGCCGCGCCTTGCCGTCATGCGCTGGAACGGCGGCAAGAAAGGTGCAGCGCCCGTCGCCTTGGTGGGCAAGGGCGTGGTTTTCGATACCGGCGGGATCTCCATCAAACCGGCTGGCGGTATGGAAGATATGAAGGGCGACATGGGTGGTGCCGCGGCCGTAATTGGGGCCATGCATGCAATTGCTGCCCGCAAGGCCAAGGCAAATGTGGTGGGTGTCATCGGTCTTGTCGAAAACATGCCGGACGGCAACGCACAACGGCCCGGCGACATTGTGACTGCCATGTCTGGAACGACCATCGAAATCCTGAATACGGACGCCGAGGGGCGCCTCGTTCTGGCGGATGCCATGTGGTACACGCAGGAAAAATACAAACCGGCAATCATGATCGACCTTGCAACACTGACCGGTGCGGTCCTGGTTGCACTCGGCAATTTGAATGCGGGACTTTTCTCAAACAATGATGAGCTTGCCGACAAGCTGTTGGATGCGGCCAAGGCCAGTGGCGAGCCGCTTTGGCGTCTGCCGTTGTCGAAGGATTACGACAAGCTCATCGACACACCGAATGCTGACGTGAAAAACACCGGAGGGCGGTGGGCCGGATCTATCACCGCTGCGCAGTTCCTGCAGCGCTTTTCCAACGATGTGCCATGGGCGCATCTGGACATTGCCGGCACAGCATTTGGAGCGCCTAAGGATGACACGTGCCAGAGCTGGGCGTCCGGCTACGGCGTGCGCCTGCTAAACCAGCTGGTGGCCGACCACTACGAGAGCTGATTGAACAGAGCTGAAAACAAAGAAAAACCCGCCGAATTGGCGGGTTTTTCATGGACTGAGAAGTCCGGAAAATCAGCAGGTCTTATAGGCCTGACATGCGGTCGCAGGTTCGACCAGGAAACCCATGCCGACAGTGGCTCCAGCTACACAGGCCACCAATCCGCAAAACACAACTACTCGTGCAAGCATACACAATCCCCATCTCGGCCGGGTCGGGAAACCGCACCCCAGCCATAACGCCAGATCTTGAAAGATCGTCCCCGGCGGTAAGCCTAACGAACGGTTATTTTCGGAAGGTTAATGCAACGACTCGGCTAAGGTGTCCACGGTCGGATTTGTGTGGATGCAATTTGCCGTCCCTCCTGTGGCTGAGCTGCATCACTTATGACCGCCAGCGCATGATAGTGCTGTGCATGGTGACTGATTTGGGTCTTCAAAGAGGTGTTGTTGAAACCTTATGAGCGTTGAAGTTGTCTTTTATCATCTCTTGCACAAGCCGCTGGAGTTGGCCCTGCCGGAACTTCTTCAAAAGTGTCTGGACCGCGACTGGAAAGTGATTGTGCAAACCGGATCACAGGAACGGTGCAATGCGCTCGATGCCCATTTGTGGACCTATCAGGACGACAGCTTCCTGCCGCATGGCACCAAGGCCGATGGATATGCGGAACATCAGCCGATCTATCTGACCTTCGAGCAGGACAATCCGAACGAGGCGGATGTGCGGTTTCTCGTGGACCGGGCCGCACCGCCGGCGCTCGACCCCTACAAACGGGCGATCTACATGTTTGACGGCAATGATCAGGGAGCGGTCGAAGAGGCGCGCATGCGCTGGAAGGAAGCCAAATCCTCCGGGTTTCAGATCGCCTATTGGCAGCAAACGGAAGCGGGCGGCTGGGAGCGCAAGGCATGAGCGACAAGACGGTTCACTCCGACAGTGCATTCATGGCCCGCCGGGATGCGGCGCGGGACCGGATTGACGAACTGACCGGCGCCAAGGGCGGCGCGGCCGATGACCGGCTGGCCTGGTTCCATACGGTCTACCGCGAAGCTGGCGGCGATCCGGCCGCCGTTCCCTGGGCGGATTTGGCGCCCAAGCAGGCGATTGTCGAATGGCTGGCTGAAAATCCGGGGAATGGCGAACGCGCCCTCGATATTGGGTGCGGCCTTGGCGACAATGCCGAAGCTCTTGCAGCGGCGGGCTACAAAACGGAAGCGTTCGATCTGTCAAAAGACGCTATTGTGTGGGCGCAAAAGCGGTTTCCGGACAGTTCTGTTTCCTACCGTGCCGCAGACCTCTTTCAGTTGCCGGACGAGTGGCACGGCGCGTTTGATCTGGTTCAGGAGTGCTATACCATTCAGGCGCTCGATGGCGATTTGCGCACCAACGCGGTTGAGGTCATGGCCGATCTGGTTGCCCCGGGGGGACGGCTCCTTCTGATCAACCGCTGCCAGGAGGAGGACGGCGATGCCAAGGGGCCGCCGTGGCCGATGAAACCATCCGAATGGCGGCGTTTTGAAACGTTCGATCTGACGATGGTCCGGGAAGAGTTTTATGAAATTGAGCGTCCGGGCCGGATCATTCCGCATGTCCGTGCAGTGTTCGAACGAAAAATTTAGGGAGGCGGCATGCCGAAAAACTTGAAAATCTCATCCGCCGAGCTTGTCGCCCAGGCGCGGGCACAAATCGAGGAAATCGACGCAAAGGACGCCATTGCACTTGTCGAAGACCCGCGCGTGCAGTTCGTCGATCTCAGGGACATCCGGGAGCGCAAGCACTCTGGCTATATCCCGAGCAGTTTTCACTGTCCGCGCGGCATGACCGAATTCTGGGTCGATCCGGAAAGTCCTTATTTCAAGGAGATTTTCGGCGAGGACAAGAAGTTCGTTTTCCACTGCGCCGCCGGCTGGCGTTCTGCGCTGACAGTTGCGACCCTGAAAGCCATGGGGTTTGAAGCTGCCCACATCACCGATGGCTTTGCCGACTGGGTCAAACAGGGCGGTCCGGTCGAAAAAGACGATTGAGGGCGGGCGGCCGTCTTCCGCGCCTGAGGCTCGGTCACTCGGCGAGTGAAGTTAAGCACCTGATGGCAAAAACTTTCTGAGGTCATCCCCGCCTTGCGCGGGGATCCACTATACAGTTCTGCGCATACCGAATTTTTATCCGGATGAAGAATACCCACTCGGATTGTGCTCGCTCCGGCGGACACGGGTGCCAATGGATCCCCGCATAAGTCGTGGATGACCGTAGACAATAGGGTACGGCTTTTTCAAAAGCCGCAGCCTGTCAAGCAGCGATTTTCTCCAGCAGTTCCGGCACCTTGCCGATGTGGTCAATCTGGTAAAAACGGTCAGAGGCTTCCGGAACGTCGGCTACTTCGAGCGCCCGTGTCTGGCCAAAAGGCACATGCGTTCCATAAGAGCCCGCGGCGAGCGCCGGCAGCACATCGGATTTCAGCGAGTTGCCGATCATCATGGCCTCTTGCGCCCCTGTGCCGTGGCGCTGGAACAGCGTCTCGTAAGTCTCCGGCGTCTTTTCCGAGACGATCTCCAGAGCGTCGAAATAGCGGTCGAGCCCCGACCCGGTGGCCTTGCGCTCCTGATCGAACAGATCGCCCTTGGTGATCATGATCAACCTGTAACGGCCTTTGACCGCCTTCAGCGTTTCCAGCACATAGGGCAGGGGCGTTGCCGGTTCGCTCAAGATCTCCCGTCCGGCGTCCAGGATCTGCGCCACCACGCTGGCCGGCACCCTGCGGTCGGTGACCTCTATCGCGGTCTCGATCATCGACAGGGTAAAGCTCTTGATGCCGTAGCCATAGTGCAGGATGTTGCGCTTTTCCGCCGCCAAAAGCCTGTCTTTCAGGCCTTGTGGATCGGTGTAATCGGCGAGCAACTCGGCAAACCGGTCTTCCGTCAGCCGGAAGAGGTGCTCGTTGTGCCAGAGCGTGTCATCTGCATCAAACCCCAGCGTGGTGATTTTTTCGCGCACGGTTGTCTCGTCTCATCCCAAAAGCTGCCTGGCAGCAGCCGATCCCATTGCGCGATGATCCTAAGGCAGCGCCGTCAAAATGACGTGTGCCGGGTGAGGAGGATTAGAGGCTTTGCGGCAAGGATTTGTTAGGCATGAGGCTTAGGTTCAAGGGAGGGTGATTAGTCACGCCTGACGTGATCCGGAGCCTAATATGATTGAATGCAATTATACGTAGGCGGATTAGCAAAAACTTATATTCATAATTGCATAAACCGCTGTGAGTGGTCACGTTTCAGGCTGAGGGATTTTGTAACTTGTTGAAGTTGGTTAGTTTGCTGATTGCAGTTCCTGGGTTGGCGGCAATAGGCATTGTTTTTTATGCTTGGGAAATCAAGGAGCCTCGGGACTGGGAGTTGGCATTTCAGGCTTTGGCGTTTTCTTTTTTAATGGCTGTTCTGGGTTACGGATTGAAGTACCTCTCGCGATCCGCGGCGCTGACAAAGACCTCTTCCCGGAAAAAGTATAGCCAACAGCCGCGGAATGGAAAATCAAGAAATCCGAAAAGTAAAATTGATATCAGTGGGTTATCCAATCCAGCCCAAGCGTACAAAACAGGTGCCATTGATTTAACAAATGGGGGGAATGTAGGAGATGCACCAGCCGGGCCAGCTTTCGCTTTAGTAGTCGGTGTGTGTTTGACGCGTAGCGAGGGCGATCCTGGGAAATTCCAATCTCCGCCAGCGTATGAAGACCTCACAAAAGCTGAGAAGGATGCTGTTGCGTTAATCTACACGTGCTTATTCGGCAGTCTGAAGGAAGTGAATGCGGTATTGGAGACCATTATTGGTGCCAAGTTGTTTGAGCCGATGTTTATGTTGTTCTGCGAAGCGGAACAGTATTGGGGGCTGACAAGATCCGTTCCTGATGCGTCGATTCTTCAGCGTGTCATTTCGGAAAACAAAAAGCCTGTTCACGTTTTCAATACGTCCAATTTTCATGGAGCGGGCGGTATCGTTGCATGTGCAATGCAGATCGTCGAAATCATTGTCTCTGAAGGCGGAATGCCAAGTGTTGAAGAGAGCAAAACCACTAACACTGAAATCAAGTCAACTGAACCGGTAACACTACTGCGCGCGTCCAGATTTGATGGGTCTTCGTGGGAAGAGGCGCGGAGCTGGTTTGGTGGATTGCCGCGCTTGGGTAATCAAGCCTGGCCACGAACGGGTAAAACAAAAACTCCAATGGCCTTTTTGACGCAGATTGATCTTGCTCATTTCAGAGAAATTGGCGGGTCGGATTTGTTACCAGCTGACGGGTGGTTGGCATTTTTCCTGGATGGCGACGGGCGTGAATGTTCTGTGCTGCATATTGAAGGTGCCGATTTGCCTGCGCGAACGCCGCCACCCCCAGATGCAATACGAGACTGGCATTGGTTTGGGCGGCATGGTGTCGCAACTGATTTCTTATATGGTCCTCCCACGAAATTTGAACTGCCATATTTTTCTATTGATCTGATAAAAGCTGGACTGTGTCCCAATTCAGATATTCAGACTGCGATTGCGTCCATAAATATGCATGCTCCGCTTCAGTCGAATGGTCCTTCCAAAACTCTTGTTAATGAAGCCACAAGCGAAACAGCGATTTTTTTTGGTCACACGGTTCAGCATTTCGCAGCAGTTCTGCGGATTGCTGCCGAGAGAGCGGGCGATCTAGTAAAGAAAAAGACTGAGTATGTTAGCGAAGAACAAAGAATTGAGCTCGAGCAAGCAGAACCGAGGTTCATCAGTCTGTGCCGGGAAATTGACCTCTGGTCGAAGGCAATACCGCTCTATTCAATATTGACTACCGAAGATGTCGAACGTCTCAAAGAGTATTTTATAAAGCTTCAAGCAAACGAGTTTGATGCCTTCATGCAAGGTAATCGACTTCTGAAGGGTGACCTTTTGCTGTCAACCTACTTCGCATTTTATGCGTCTTCAGACGACGTATTTAGGCTGCTTCCCAAGACAATTCAGAGCGAACTATCGGAAAATCGTCGTCTTCCTGCGGGGTACTGGCACCAGATGTTTGGTGCTGGATTTGATATTCAAGGCAATGCGTCATTCGAACATGCAAACGATCATATGCTCCTGCAGCTTTGTTACGATGACATAATGGGCTGGCGATTTGGTGATGTTGGAGTGTTTCAGTTCTGGATTTCGCCGAAGAACCTCAAAAAGAGACGTTGGGACAAAGTCTCAGTGACGTTCGAAGGTCACTGAGACAATTGAAGCAGTAGAAACCTCATCCCGCCTCTTCAAACTCGGCTGACAGCTCCAGCCAGTCTTCTTCCGTTTTGACCAATTTCTTTTCGCAAAAGGCGCGTTCCTTGGCGAATTTGGCGGCGCGCTCCGGGTCGGTCTGGAAGAACTCCGGATCGGCAAGCATGTCGTCGATCTTGGAGATCTTTTCTTGCAGGCGGGCCATTTCCTTTTCCGCCGCATCGATCTTTTGTTTCAGCGGTTTCAACTGGCTGCGTTTTTGGGCAGCTTCCCGGCGTTTTTCCTGGGCGCTGGCCGCGTCGGCCTCGGCCGTCGCCTTGTCGCGCGCCTTTTGTGCCGCTTCGGGGCCTTGCAGGATCAGCCGCTTGTAATCCTCCATGTCACCGTCATAGGGCTCGACCTTGCCGCCCGCCACCAGCCACAACCGGTCGGCGCAAGCTTCGACCAGATGGCGGTCGTGGCTGATGAGAACGACCGCGCCCTGATACTCGTTCAAGGCCATGACCAGCGCTTCGCGGCTGTCGATGTCGAGGTGGTTGGTCGGCTCATCGAGAATGAGGAGATGCGGACCGTCGAAGGTTGCAAGCCCAAGCAACAGCCGGGCCTTTTCACCACCCGAAAGATCCTTTGCCGGTGTTTCCTGCCGGTCGGTCGGCAGACCAAAGCGGGCAACGCGGGCGCGGACCTTGGCTTCCGGCGCGTCCGGCATCAGGGCGCGCACATGGGCCACAGCGCTTTCTTCCGGGCGCAATTCATCGAGCTGATGCTGGGCGAAAAACGCAATCTTCAGCTTGGTTGCCTTGGTGATTTCCCCGTCCATGGCGACGAGCCGGTTGGAAATCAGCTTGGCGAAGGTCGACTTGCCGTTGCCGTTGGCACCCAGCAGAGCGATCCGGTCATCAGTGTCGATGTTCAGCGTCACCCGGGACAGGATCTTGGTGTCTCCGTATCCGGTCGAGACACCTTCCAGCTTGATGATCGGCGGGGCGAGACGTCCTTCCGGATCCGGGAAATGGATCGGCTTGGAGCTTTCTTCCGTCAGCGCCGCGATCGGCTCCATCCTTTCCAGCATTTTCAGACGGGCCTGTGCCTGGCGGGCTTTGGAGGCCTTGTAGCGAAAGCGGTCAACAAACGCCTGCATGTGCTTGCGCTGAGCGTCCTGCTTTTCCTTCGCTTTTTCTTGAAGGATCATCGCTTCACGCCGCTGCCGGTCAAAGCTGTCATAGCCGCCGGAGTAATAAGTCATCTTGCCCCGGTCGAGATGGACGATGCTGTCCACGGCCTTGTTCAGGAGATCCCGGTCGTGAGAGATCAGCAGCACCTGGTGCGGATAGCGCGCGACATAGTTTTCCAGCCAAAGCGTGCCTTCCAGATCCAGATAGTTGGTCGGCTCGTCAAGCAGCAGCAAATCGGGCTCGGAGAACAGAACCGCTGCGAGCGCCACCCGCATGCGCCAGCCGCCGGAAAAGGCCGAGCAGGGACGCTGCTGGGCGGCGGCGTCAAAGCCGAGACCGGACAAAATGGCGCCGGCCCGCGCTTCGGCCGTATGCGCACCGATGTCGGCAAGCCGGGTATGGATTTCTGCGATCTTCTCCGGATCGGTCTCAGTCTCTGCCTCGGCTAACAGTTTGGTGCGTTCCGTGTCGGCGGCGAGCACCACTTCCATCAAGGTGTGTTCCGTCCCCGGGGCTTCCTGGGCCACCTGACCGATGCGGGCGCGTTTCGGGATCTGGACAGAGCCGGTTTCCGACGAAAGGTCCCCGGTGATGATCTTGAAAAGCGTCGATTTGCCAGCCCCGTTCCGGCCGACAAGGCCGGTCTTGGCCTTGGCGGGCAGGGTTACGCTGGCTTTGTCGATCAGGAGACGGTCCCCGATCCGGTAGGTAAGATCCGATATTTGCAACATGGGCCGGATCAATGGCCGAGCAGCGCAGCGGATGCAAGTGGAAAGCGGATGAGGAGGGTCTGCAGGCTGCAACCTGTGGCAAAGCTGCAAGACCGGCGGTGGTTGAGAGCGAATTGCTTCCTAATTGTCGTACTTCAGATCGGTGAGATAAAGCTCGGCCAGCCCGCCGAGAAACTCATGGCACAAGATCACTTCCCGCGTGTTCGGGTCCCAAAAGGCATTTTCGACCCCGCAGCTCGCCGCACGGAAGGTGACACGTTCTGGCAAATCATAAAATGTGTCGATTTCATCGGCGACCTGTTCCAGAATTTCCGCTTCCCGAAGGAACAAGGCCACGCTTTCCAGACCCTTGGGGGCCGGGTCGTGCACAATTGTGATCCGGCCGGCCGGTGTATCGCCATCGCGGAGATAGGGATCGGTGACGGCCTCCCAGGAGGCGGCCGTTTGCTCATAATCGAAGGCGCAGGTCTCGATGCGCTCCTCCGGGAGATCAAGATCACGGGCAAGATCAAGGAATGCGTCTTCATCCGCGCCGACCATCAGGCACAAGATCCGGTAGCCGCGTTGTTCATCGAGATCATGTTCGCCGTAAAAGACAAGATCGTCGCTGCCGAGTGAGGCAACCAGGAACCAGCCGATCATCGCATTGATCAGCAGAAGATCCGTCTCGTCATCGTCAGCAGCCAGCATAGACAAGGTCGCGAGATTGTCGACGGCGTCTTCTTCCTGGCCAAGGACCGGGATGTTGAGTTCGGAAACCAGCATATGCCCGGCTTCGTGATAGGCCGCAAAGAGCGCATTGCCGCCGACAAACACCAAGAGGTCTTCCAGATCTTCTGAAGGCAGTTCTGCCAGCCGTGTATCCTGGGTGGAGAAGCTGTTGGCGTGGACCCCAGTGGTTGGCGCGACAGCTGCAATGCCGCTAAGCAAAACCAATCCCGCTGTTGCGCGGCGCGCCCAAAGCCAAGGACGAAAACGGGGCAGAAATTGGCGCATTTTGCGAACCTTGTTTGGGCAGACACGATTGAGATTTCACCAGATTAGGCGGCAATCCAACTGATGGCCAGCGGGCAAAAGGCGCAGTCAAACGGTCATCGACATGAAAATGTCATGCCATGTCCCCCTTGCGGGCAGGGCAAGGCCCCGTTATTAAGGCCGCGAAATTTCAAAAAGATGCAGGATACGGCGGTGTTGCCGGTCCTTTCCTCAAAATCGAGAAAGACAAGACTATGGCGATTGAACGCACGTTTTCCATGATCAAGCCGGACGCAACCAAGCGCAACTTGACCGGTGCCATCATCAAGAAGTTCGAAGATGCCGGCCTGCGCGTTGTTGCCTCCAAGCGCGTTTGGATGTCCATCCGCGAAGCAGAAGCGTTCTACGCTGTTCACAAGGAGCGTCCGTTCTTCGGCGAACTGACTGAATTCATGTCTTCCGGCCCGACTGTTGTTCAGGTTCTGGAAGGTGAAAACGCTATCGCGAAGAACCGTGAAGTCATGGGCGCAACCAACCCGGCAGATGCTGACGAAGGCACCATCCGCAAGGAATTCGCGCTGTCCATCGGCGAAAACTCTGTTCACGGCTCCGATGCTCCGGAAACAGCTGCAGAAGAAATCGCTTTCTGGTTCTCCGGCACCGAGCTGGTCGGCTAATTTTTCTTTAGCTGGTTGAATATGAAAGGGCTGGCCGCGAATAGTGGCCGGCCCTTTTTGTGTTTGTGAAACCTCTTGCCACTCCTTCCGCGCTGCCCCGGGCTTGATCCGGGGCTGGACTTGAATGCCGGTGACAGCTCTAGGCTCTAGGCTCTAGGCTCTAGGCTCTAGGCCGGGACGGCAAGGAGTGGGATCGGACTCACAAGCGGTTAGTCCATTCTGTGAAGTCATCCCCGCCCCGCGAAGCGGAAATGTGCGGGGATCCAATTCCCTGTGCGATGTGCTGAAGGCACCGAATGGGTGAAGCCGAGCTGCAAAGGATGAGGTCCAGCCCATAGGCTCTGGCAGCGAGTAGATCCCCGCACTGGGGCGGGGATGACGCTGTGCGAATGATCTGAGCTCATTGAGACATCCGAGGCGTGTTGCAGACGGCAGATGCCGGGAACATCCGGTGTTTTGACAATCCTATTGAGTAACCCTTAAAGGTTGTGCAGTAGGGTTTTTACATTGTTGTTGTTCAAAGGTGGCGTTGCGTGCGCGTGTTGTCCCGTATTGTTTTTCTTGCCTTTCTGGCACCGCTTCTGCTCGCCGCTTGCGTTCAAGACGATCCTCGCTATCCGGTCTATTACAGCTACCGGGTTGACGTGAAAGTCGATGGCGTGCCGGTCACCATCCAACGGGTGATCAAGTGTACCGGAACGCTTGTCAGCGGCTCGACCGTTGCACCCAGCGTCACATCCGGAGGGACTTATAGAAATCCTCCACTTATGGGCGCTTATGTGAACGATACGGGCGAGGCCGTCTATACGCCTGTCGTGCATGCCTGCCGCTGGGCGTCCTCTACGGCGGAAGAGCGCGAAGAAGACGCGAAGAAACTGCGCCGGTCCCTCGATCGGCCATTCACCGATCAACACGACTCTCTGCCACCAGACTCCATCCTGCCCGTGCTCTGGGTCAATGACGATCAAACGCTCGATCAGATGGAATACTACGTCAGCGAGCGGACCTTGTCCGGGGTCGACAGCCACGTGGAGTTCGTCAAGGCCCATCCGCCGGAGATCGCCGACGAACAGGCGTTTCGAGCTTCTGAAGTCCGTGCCGCAACCGAAAGCCCGGACCTGACGCCGTTCATTTATCCGCGTGACCAGGGAGCAGCGCGCGAGCTCAAGCTTTACAAGGAGCGTGGGCACGCGCCCGGAAAAAGGGTTCGAGCGCAATGCCATGCCGCCTGGCACATTCCGAGGGACGAGTGGTCGAAGGTGCCGGGCATGGAGGCGTGGACTGCCTCGCTGCCAGCCAAGGGGGTGGGGTACAGGCTTCCTGTAGAACTGTTGCCTCCCTACCATGACACTGTCCGAGGACCATCGCACGACGTCCGCCTGATGCCGGTCAGCCCAGTGAGCGATTACAAACGCAAGGTATCCGGCCGGTTTGCAACCGTCGATCAGATCCATCCGGTGATCCCGACCGACGAGGGTGCCTATGTCGACCTGAGCCGCTTCGGGTTCTTCGGCTGCAACCATGACGTCCAGTTTCCGGATCGGGTATCCGCGCGCGGGGGGGGGCGATTTTTAAAGGATCTGCCGCCCAACGGTGGCTTTTCGTTCAGTCTCCAAGGAGATCAATTCGGGGCCGTGTTTTTCGATCTCCCCGTCTTTGTTCCCGAACTCGATTCAGTTTTCCGATTCCGAACGCTGTCGGTGGGCGGATCTATCGATGAGCCTGTTGTCAAAGGGTGGAAAGAATGACCACCATACAAGTTGGCTGGCCATTGCCTGCGTACCCTCGTGCGGCCTTTCCCATTCGGCGCTCGCCCGCGGGTCACCCGTGGTGCAGCGAAAAAGAAACCCGGGGCCGAGGAGTTGCCGATGCGTTTCCGGTCCCGGCGTAAGGCCGGGACGGCGGAGGCGTAAAAAGTGCCACCGTTACATTCCGTTACACTTCCATACCGGTTTGGGACAGCATCTGCTTGACGATGCAGCCATATTGAGTGTGTCTTGGGCTTTGGGTCTGTAGACATTTGGGTTTCGGTCTTGGCGCGTGTTGAATTCCGGCCCTCGAGTAGAAGGAAAGCCTGCGGTGGTGCCCGCACACCACAAGGACTTTTCGACGCCCGCGAGGCCGAAATTCACCGCGTCCGGAGCGGATTTGGCTCAAAGGGCTCATTTCGGCGTCGCAAAGGCTTGAAAGGGGTATCCTTCCCGCGCCTTTTCTTCTTGAACTGGCGCCCCTTGAGCCAAACCAAGGCCAAATCCCAAATGTCTACAGACCCCACGACACGGGAGACTTGGAAATGCGCAGAACGGCATTTCTCATGTGTGCACTCGCTGCCTCACCAGCCGCGGCGCACGACAGTTCGGCGCCTTTGACAGGTGAAGAAGCGCTTGAACATCACCACTTCGGAGAGGATGTTTTGGAGCTTCTAGTTCCGGAAGCCGAAGCCTCAGCGAACATCACGGTGGATGGCAACACACGGCGGATCCGCGCCGATGGTTATCCGATCAAAAAACCGGGCACCTTCCCGAACCGCAACAATCCTCATTCAATTTCCAAGAAAAATTACAATCTCAAGGTTCCGCTCACTCCCCGCAAGACCGGCCGTGCGTCAAACGCCCAAGGGGCTGTGTTCGGCATTGCGATCAATGGCGTTGTCATGGATCCCGGTACGGCGGAATACTGGCAGAATGATCGCCGTTCTGGCTGGAATTATGAGGCGCTGGGCGGGGCCTGCAAGCTGGGGCTCGACAAGTACAATGCCCATGTGCAGCCGGACGGGACGTACCACTACCACGGCATTCCGATCGGGGTTCTGGCCGCTGAAGGCGGTAATTCCGTTCCCGCGCTGATCGGATGGGCAGCGGATGGATTTCCGATCTACGGGCCGTATGGCTATTCGAACTCTGAGCAGAAATCGGCGGTGAAGAAGCTGAAAAGCAGTTATCGGGTTAAGAGCGGAACCCGTCCAAACGGGCCGGGCGGGCGTTACAATGGCAAATTCACCCAAGACTGGACCTATGTGCCAGGGGCGGGGGATCTGGACCAGTGCAACGGCCGTTTCGCCGTTACCCCGGAATATCCGAACGGCACCTATCACTACGTCCTGACAGACAGTTTTCCTTACATTCCCCGCTGCTGGATGGGGGCCGCGGACAGCAGTTTCAAGCGCTTGAAACGCCGCGCGGATGGGGGAGTTGATGATGCCGAAAGCCAGTTTGCAGAGCTTGCAGCTGATCCCGAAAGCAATGTGCCAACAATCGATTTCACGGCAATGGCGGACAACAGCGGAGTGGCTCTGACACTAATCCAAGCACAGGGTGGCCACCGGCCCCGGTTCCTTCAGGGCGGTCACCGCCCGCCACCCCCGGGGGCTGGGCCGCGCCATGGTCAGCGCCGGCAAGGTGGCCGCGGCCCTTGCAGTGGCAGCTGAATAAGGAGACAAGGGTGCGTGGGCATGCGCACCCTTGTCATTTTTGAACAGTGTGCTCTGCCCACGGATTGAAACTGGGGGCTTTTATGAAATCAATTTTTTTACCGGCACTCTTTGCGGGCGTGTTGGGCGCAACGCATGTTCAGGCGGCTGATGATGCCGGGGCCAGTTTTCTTGAACGATGGGACATAAACAACGACGGCGCTGTCTCCCTCGAAGAAGCCGAAAAACGCAGGCAAGCTCTGTTTGCAAAGCTTGACACCAACAAGGATGGATTTCTGGACAGCGACGAGTTTACCGTCAGCGCGGAAACCGGGGCAGCTTCCGGGTCCGAGGACACGTCCATGTTGATGGGGCTCGACCTGAACGACGTCGACGGCGACGGCAAAGTGTCAGCCGGTGAATTCATGTCGAATTCGGGCACCTGGGTCGACCTGATGGACGAAAACAAGGATGGTGTGGTCAGTGCCGAGGAATTTCAGACCAAATGGCACGACCGCGATGCACGCATCAAGTTGCGCTAACACATGCGGGACTGTTCTCTCGCAAATGTCACCCGAACAAAGCTGTGCTTGACGGTTGTGCGCGCGAAAAGGGATAAGGATCGCTCGTGTTCAAAGACCGGAATGATCCATGACGCAGCAGCCGCCAAAATCTGCCTTTTCCGCCTGTCCTCATGACTGTCCGTCCACCTGCGCGCTGGATGTTCATTTCTATCCCAATGGCGATGTGAAGCGGCTGAACGGTGCCAAGGACAACGCGTACACCGCGGGTGTTATCTGCGCAAAGGTCGCCCGCTACGCCGAGCGGCTTTATCACCCGGAGCGCTTGCTGAAGCCCTTGCGGCGGGTCGGCAAGAAGGGGGAAGGGCGGTTTGAGGAAATCTCCTGGGACATCGCGCTGGACCTGATTGCCCAAAAGTTCCTGGAGGCAGAAGCCGAATTCGGTGCCGAGAGCGTCTGGCCGTATCACTACGCCGGGACCATGGGGCTGGTGCAGCGCGACAGCATTCACCGCCTGCGCCACGCCAAGGGCTACTCCCGCCAGTTCGACAGCTTCTGCACCAACATGGCCTGGACTGGATATGTCGCAGGCACCGGCAAACTGGCCGGGCCTGACCCGCGCGAAATGGCCGTCTCAGACCAAATCGTGATCTGGGGCACCAACGCGGTTGCAACGCAGGTCAACGTCATGACCCACGCGATTGCGGCTCGAAAGGCGCGCGGGGCCAAGATCGTTGTCATCGACGTCTACAAGACCGAGACCATGAAACAAGCGGACGTCGGCCTGATCTTGAAGCCGGGGACCGACGCCGCACTTGCCTGTGCAATCATGCATGTACTCTTCCGGGATGGTTTTGCCGATTGGGATTATCTGAGCAAATACACGGACTTCCCGAAGGAACTGGAATCACATCTTCAAACGCGGACACCAGAATGGGCAGCCGCGATCACCGGTCTTGAGGTGGCCCGGATCGAAGAGGTTGCCCGGATGATCGGCGAGGTCAAGAAGACATTCTTCCGTCTCGGCTACGGGTTCACCCGCGCACGCAACGGCGCGGTGGCCATGCATGCGGCCGCCTCCATCGCAGCGGTCACCGGTGCCTGGCAAGTTGAGGGCGGCGGTGCGTTTCACAACAACGGCGCGATCTACCAACTGAACAAGGAGATGATCGAGGCGAACAGTCTGATCGATCCATCTGTCCGGACGCTGGATCAAAGCCTGATTGGGCGTATTCTGACGGGCGATCAGGACGCGTTGTTGGGCGGGCCTCCGGTCAAGGCCATGCTTATCCAGAACACCAACCCGATGTCGGTCGCCCCGGAACAGGAGCTTGTGCGCAAGGGGTTCGAGCGTGAGGATCTCTTCACCGTCGTCCACGAGCAATTCATGACGGAAACCGCAGAAATGGCGGATATCGTCCTGCCAGCAACGCAATTCCTCGAGCACGACGATATTTATAAAGGCGGCGGCCATCAGTATCTTCTGCTTGGTCCAAAGGTGGTCGAGCCACCTGAAGGGCCGAAGGAAAACCTGTTTGTTTTGAACGAGATCGCAGCACGCGTTGATTCAAAACCTCATGCAGGATTTGAGAAGAGCGCGCGCGACCATATCGCTTGGATGCTGGAAAACTCCGGCTATGGCACCTTGGAAAATCTGGAAGCAAACAAGTGGATCGATCTGCAACCCGATTTTGCCGAGGCGCATTACCTGAACGGCTTCGGTCATGCGGATCAGAAATTTCATTTTAAACCGGACTGGGGCCGCTCCGCTGCCCCCAACAAGCCCGCTGGCGATCCCTTCGGTCCGTGGCAGCAGATGCCCGAATTTCCGGATCAGTGGGATGCAATTGAAGCCGCAAACGAAGAATGTCCGCTGCGACTGGTGACGGCGCCGGCGCGCTCGTTCCTGAATTCCAGCTTCAACGAGACCGATGGCTCGCGCAAGAAGGAGGGTCGGCCGGAAGTCTGGCTGCGGCCGCAGGATGCCGAAAGGTTCGGAATAGCTGATGGCGCCAAGGTGAAGATGGGCAATACGCGCGGCGCGGTCACGCTGCACGCGCGGTTTGTTGAGACGGTCGCCCCGGGCACGGTGATTTCGGAAGGCATCTGGCCGAACGAGGCTTTTGAGGATGGTCGCGGCATCAATACGCTAACCGGTGCCGACCCGGTCGCCCCTTACGGTGGCGCAGCCTATCACGACACAGCCGTGTGGGTGCGAGCGGTTTAGATGCTCAAGCTACCCTTCGTACAGTAGATAGTTCATAACAAGAGTTCTTCTTACATCATAAGCAATTTGCCGATTTTGTTCGACTTGCTCATTCGTTTCGGAGATCCATTCGCGATATATGGTGTCACTTGGTGCGAAAACGCGATTGATGAGGCTTCCTTCGCTTTTAGTGTTCAGCTCGGGAAGTTCTTGAATCACGGCCTTTACTTTCTCGGTATCCGTAATGTTTTCTTCAAGATGTTTTCGGAACAATCGACTGATTTCCGATGCGATTTCGGGGTTAATATATAGCGGACGTAGTGCAAGAGCAGTCGGCTCCACGTCTTTATCAGATCCCGGAAAATTCGCGTTCATATCTGTGGTGAATGAAAACTCGTCGACGTTTTTCCCGCTCAATGATGTCGACTTGAGTACAGCTGATGCCCAGGGGACCTGTCGAACCAGTGGTGCAATTGCATCCAGCGTTAGCGAAAACTCTTGCTGAGCCTTAAGCGTAATTGTTGAGGAAACTCCGAGATCTCCTTCGAACCAGTACACCGTCTCCGGTATTACCCACCCACCAGTAGCACCTGCCCAATTAAGATATTTGGGGCACTTGGATGCATCTATGACTGTTGGTATGTCGAAGAGACCAATCGCCAGATCGCTAGCATAAGCTCGGAATGCGGACTGGTTTCCTGAACCCGAATAAGTTGCGGTGTCTTGCCGGGAAATAGTGTTTTCGTAGGATCCTCCTAAACCGAGAACTCCGCCATTTATGGTAAAACTCTCATACCAATCGATGTTTTGACTAGTTGTTTTGACAGCGAGTGTTCTTTTTTGCCGAAGCGGTGAAGTGCTACGATTTGATCTGATGCAATTGGAAAGACTGTGAACTCGATAGTTTTGAGGTCCAAATATTTTGACTAAGTCACCAGCTTTCATGGGTCGGAATGTGTTCAATACAATGATGCTTGGGTCACTGAAGTACCCTCGGTAAAACTCACGATCGATTATTTCTTGCGCGAAAATCGGTTGTGGGGCGAGCATTAGGAAAATGAAGGCGGTTATAAGTCGAGCCATAGTTGTCTCCATAAAGAGGCGAGCTGCGAATATAATATAACTTAAAGTAGCAAAGAGTCATGTGTTTGCTGTTTCACACGAAAGCGTTCATCTGAAAATCGCGAACGTACTTATTGGGTCTCGTTATTCAGAATTAGGCGCGGAAGACACCAAAAGACTGATAAACGGTTTGTAAAACCAAGAATACAATCTTGATTTTCAAACTCTCAGAGTCATTGTCTAGAAAGGCCTAAAGGACGAGGCTTGCCGATTTCATACCGAACGTTTTTTATCTGATTGGAGTGGCAATATATGAAACCAAGCCAACTCATTTGCAGGGTATTTTTGCTGCTTTTTATTGCACTTCTTTCAATTCCAGCCAGGGCATCATCGTCTGATGTCGCGGGGCAGACAGTTCCATGGTGGTCAAGCCCCGGTGAGACGGACACAACGGCGTTCTCTGCGCTCGTGCTCCTGTTTCTTTTGTTGTTTGCTGTCTTCCATATGTACGCGCGGTTCGATCGGTTCGCGGAGAAGCACAATGAAGGAACACCCCTTCAGACCACAATTCCGACCCTCTTGATGATTGCGTTTGCGTACGAGATTTTTCCGCCTTTGAGCCATTTCAGTATTCTCCTGCCGCTCTCCTTGATTGCGACGGCTCTCGCACGGGATCTGATGCTCTGGTTTGAGCCGATGAAAGAACACACGCTGAAGGGGGAGCTTGAGGGAATCATGCTCGAAGAGCTGCAGCATGAGCATCTTGGTGAGCACGACCGGGATGGAAAACGGGTCCGAACCGCCCCCAAACAAGCCGCCGGCCAAACAGTGACAGCAGAGGCTGATGATCTTGAACCTGAACGGCCAGATACACCGCCCCCAACACCAGTAACACCTTCAGGTAAATCCAAAGGAGGAACTGGCAATGATTGAGTTGACCGTTACCTCAATCCCGTTCGTCCTGCGGATCCTTTATTTGCGCTGGCGCGGCATTCCGATCACACTCTACAATGTTCACATTGCGCTCTTTGCCTGGCTGGCATTGGCGTTCGCAGTGTTCTTCACTGTCTTTTATTATTACCCAAAGTCCTACACGGGGTTTGTACCGTTCCGCACAGTTCCCGTTGTCAGCGAGAATGGCGGTACCGTGACCCAGATTTCCGTCGACAACGGAACCAGGGTGGAGCCGGGACAGGTTCTCTTTACCGTGAGCGACGAAACGGAACAGGCTGCGGTTCGGACCGCTGAGCTGAAGTTGGCCGAAATTGACAAGGCTTTTGCTCTTGCGCAAGCGCAGGTTCGGTCCGCACAGGCTTCTCTGGATCGCGAAGAGGCGGTGTTGCAGCAGGCCATCGAGGTCTTTGAAGATCAGGAGGAGCTGCGGGTCCGCCAGTCTGCTGCTTATACGGCGACCCGTTATGAAGCGGCTGTTGCCGACAGGGATGCGGCTCAGGCCAAGGTTTCCCAGGCGCAGGCGATGCTCGACGAGGCCAACCTTCAGCTTGAAGAAGTTATCCCGGCTCAGCGGGCCAGTGCCGAAGCGGCGCTAAAGCAGGCGCAAGTCGAACTCGAGAAAACCGTTGTCCGCTCTCAGGTAGACGGAATGATCGATCAATTGACCCTGCATGTGGGAGCCAGAGCGTCCCAGATCGCGACCAACCCGGCCATGATCATTATACCGGACCGGGATCCGGAGCATCCGAGACGTGTCCTTGCCGGCTTTTCTCAGGTTGCTCGATCGGTCCTTTATGTCGGCATGCCGGCAGAGGTTGCATGTGACACGAACTTCAATGTTGCGATGGTCGATTCCGTTCTTCCCGCGCGAATTGCCGCGATCCAGCCGGAGATCGCTGCGGGCCAGATAACAGCAACCGGCCGTTTGCTGGAACCTTCCCAGTTTTCGGTCCGGGGCGAAGTCACTGTGCTTCTTGAGATGGTTCACCCGGAACACGAGCAACTTCTGGTCAACGGCAGTGGATGTATCGTGCAGACCTATGATCGCAATTTTGGTCATGGTCTGGCCGGCCACGTGTTGAGCGGGCTCGGGATCATCAAGGCTTGGGGACTGCGGATCAAAGTTTGGATCGCTTTGGTCACCGGTGTCGGATTGGCCGGCGGCGGACACTAGGGATTGAACAGCATAAAATCCCGTCCGGCCCCCTCCCTCGGGATTGAGGGGTGGGGCGGGGCCGGATGGGCGGTGCAGCCGGTTCAATGCCTGTGGGAAGGTATCGAAACGGCATTCCCGATCGTGATGTATTCTAAGGAAACGCAGTTAAATCGGCCGCATGGCCACCTTTGAATGCGGGAGGCCAAGCGCCGCTGCATATCTTTTTTAGCTCGTGGCTTTGCTGGTCGAGTTGGTGTCTGGTTCGACGTCGTCGGCCGTCACCAGGCGGCCTTCCTGGGCCTTGTAGAAATACTGGCTTGCGATCAGCCAGCCCTTGAGCGGTCTCAGCATGGGAATGCAGGTCAACAGGATCAGAGGCAAGGTTGTGACGAGGTGCACCCAGTATGGCGCGGTAAACGCGATTTCCAGCCAAATGCCGAAGGCCACTGCGGGGATACAACCAAAGCAGATCACGAAAAAGGCCGGGCCATCGGCCGGGTCGGCAAAACTGTAGTCGAGACCACACACCTTGCAGCCCTTGGCCATGGTGAGAAAGCCGTCAAAAATCTTGCCTTCACCGCAGCGGGGGCAGCGGCCACGAATGCCGGTTTGAAGCGGTGGCAGTTTGGGCCAGTGATGCTGTGTGCTCATGTTTGAAGCCTTTCCGGTCAGGTCTTCTCCTGTCCGCTATATGCAGTCAATTTTAAAATTGACGCCATTTTGTCTGCAGTCAATATCTCAAAAATGAACCTGTTTCGCAAGCAGGGCCGGTGCGGCATTTTGGTTCTGCCGGGAACTCGACCAGTCAGAAATAGGCGGACGCCTGTTCCGGGGAGCTGTCCAGGAGGCTCGCGATCGTCTCCAGTGCCGTGTTCAGATTGGCGCGCGGAACAGGGCCGCCCAGACACAGGCGTACAGCCTCTGCCGATGAGCCGGCGACTGTAAACGCATCACTTTCCGTCACGCCGATCTCGAGGCTGCGCAGCTGGCTTGCAAAACTTGAGCGGGTCCAGCCGTTGGTAAGTGAGAGCCACAGATGAAAACCGTTTGGGTCTGTGCGATGCGCTAGGTCCTGAAAACAGTGCGCGGCAAGCTTTTGCCGCTCCGCGCTTTCGCTTGCGACAGCTGCGCAGATTTCGGTCGCTGTTCCGTCCAGGATCCACTGCGTTGCAAGCGCAACGGTGAGCGGGGCAGGCATCACCTGGCTTGTGCGCAACGCACGGGAGACGTGCCAACCGGCCTTCTTTGTCGGCGCTTGCACGTAGGCAAGACGAAGACCCGCGCCGAGGGTCTTCGACAAGGAGCCGATGTACCATGTGTTCCGGGGGGCGAGTGCCGCCAGCGGCGATGGAGCGGAGGGCAGCAAGGGGCTGTAAGGATCATCTTCCAGGATCGGCACACCATACCGGGCCGCGATACTTGCGATTGCGCGGCGCCGCTCCTCCGGCATTGTGTATGTGGTCGGGTTTTGGATCGTTGGATTGAGGTAAAGCGCTTTCAGGTCACCTGTTTTGCACGTCTTTTCCAATGCATCCGGCACAATTCCGTCGTCATCCATGTCCAGCCCGGTCAGATGCAGACCCATTTGGGCCGCAAGAGATCTTATGCCTGGATAGGTGATAGTCTCGCACGCGATATGATCGCTCGAATTTGTCAATGTCGTCAGGATCACGGCAAGTGCTGCCTGGGCTCCGGGGGCAATCAAAATGCAGTCAGTGTCTGGCGCCAGGCCAGCCTGGCGCAGCCAGAGACTGGCCGCTTCTACGTCTTGCTCTGAGCTCTCAAAGGTCTGATAGCGCATCAGGCTAGGAAGATCGGCAGAGAGCACGCAAAGGCTCTTCTGCATCTTCGCCTGAAGCTCGGGGGCATTGGGCTCAGGCGGCAGGTTCATGGAAAAATCAGGAGCAGCCAACCGCGTCGGATTTTGCGGCAGCACGCCGATCGGGAGCGTGTTCTTGTCACCTGAGACAAAAGTGCCGCTGCCAACGAGCGAGGAGATGACGCCTCTGCGGCGCGCTTCATTATAACCTCGCGCAACCGTGGTGAAGTCAAGCCCGAGCTGAACGGCCAGCCGCCGCTGTGCAGGCAGCCGGTCTCCGGTTTTCAAGACGCCCGATGCAATGTCCTCCTCGATGCTGTCGGCAAGCGCGAGATAGCGGGGCGCTGCGCTGCGGCTGAGGTCGGGGCACCAGTCGGTCATTGTCGATCACTTTCCAAATTGACTGCATATTGACTGTATAGCGCAGCCCATCATTTTTGTCATCCCGCGGTAGTTCGGTGAAACGGGGTGAGATGTTTTTCGAACGCGGTGCGCCTTCCAGCATTTCGTCAGGGCTCTATACTGAAGGGCCAGATTGATAACGCCGGGAGAAGACGTTTTGGGATTCAAATCGACTGCCACTGCCATCCTGGCGCTCTGCGCATTCTCAACGGCATATGCAGCTGGACCCGATGGGCCGCCAATCGGTGCAGCGATCAAGGATGTTCCGCTGTTCGATGCGCATGTCCATTACAAGGAACCGGCATGGCAAAGGTTCCCGGTCGAAACCATCATCGAACTCATGGACGAAAACGGGGTCGCCATGGCTTTGGTGTCGTCCACGCCGGATGAAGGCACGATCATGCTCTGGGAATATGCCCCCAATCGCATCGTCCCGGAGCTTCGGCCCTACCACGGCGCGGCCGGGTCCTCAAACTGGACCAAGACGGAGGGGATGGACGCCTACCTGGAGGCGCGTCTTGAAACCTATCCGCACGAGGGTATTGGTGAATTTCACATCCACCGTCTGGACACATCTGATGAACCGCTCTTCCGCAAGATCATCAAGATGGCGAAAGACCGGGATATCTACTTGCATGTCCACTCAGGCGCGGAACCGATCCGGTGGCTCTATGCACTGGACCCGGATGTGAAGATCATCTGGGCGCATGCCGGCCTCTCTACACCGGCATCAGAGGTCTACGCGCTGATGGAGGAATTTCCGGATCTTCTCGCCGACACCTCTTTGAGGGAATGGGAAATTGCCGGACCGGGCGACAAGCTCAGCCCCGAGTGGGTGGAGATCATTCTCGATTTCCAGGACCGCTTGATGATCGGCAGCGACACCTGGGTGAACAGCCAGTGGGAGAACTATTCGGCGATCATGGACATGAACCGCCTTTGGCTCTCCCAGTTCCCGCGCGAGATCGCCGAAAAACTCGCCTACAAAAACGCCGAACGGGTCTTCGGACGCAAGATTTCGATGGAGCAAATCGGAGTGCGGTAAGGGGGCAGTCGTGCTGCGCCTGGAGCGCGTCTGTCAGGTATTACGACTGATCGAGCGGACCCGAAACGGCATGGGTCCTCGGGTCAAGCCCGAGGATGACGCCTGAGGTGATGGAAGGGGTTGTCTTATCAAAAGTGGCCGGGATGGTTTTGGGTGTTTTGTGCGGCGAAGCCGTACTATTTCGTCATTGCTGGACTTGATCCGGCAATCTATGCCGTTGCTTCCAGCCATTACACGTGACGTTTGAAAGATGAAAACGGATCCAGATCAGTTGCGTTCGCGTGATGCGGCTGTCCGGCGCGGACTGCAGTGAAAGTCTTACTGTTGTTTCTCGGCTTTTGCGATCTTGATCAAGCGGCGGGCGAGGTTGAGGTGACCACTGAGTATGTCGCTCTCTTCCTCATGTTGGTCGCGCCACGTTCCGTCTTTCCAAAACTTCATGAGGGTTTTTGTTATTTCGGCGAGATCGTAACCGTTATTCCGGAAATGGCTCTCTTTTATGGTGATGGGCATTGCCTCCCAAGCGGTGCGCGCTTCGTCTTCAAGGCGAGCATCTTCAACATCCCCCAATGATTGTCCATCGTCTGACCAAAAAAAAGCAAGCTGCATCGCCGGAGCAATTTTGTTGGTCCAGATGTAATGCTCACCTATGTTTTCAACGTATCCATGTTCAGCAAGCAGTCTTAACATCGGCCTACACCGAGCAGGCGGAACGAATGGGTCGCGACTGACGGAGAGCTGATCATTGTCGCCAAAACCGTCTATAGCCACATATGCTGACAACGTATTCGTCATGAACCGCGACGGATCACCTTCGAGGTCTTCAAGGATTTTTTTCCGAATAACATCCGGAGCATCCACCTTAAAATACGGTGGCCTGATGTACTTGTTTGGAGCGGACATTTGGAGGTCGCGGAATGCTTCGTAACTCAGTTCATTGTACGGGCTTTTGATACCGTAGCCCGCAACTCCGCAGTTCAAATCCCAGAGGGCATCGCAACCATCGGTAAAATCTCCGCTGTAACTGTGTTCAAAGTAGTCAGGCAAGGCGTATTGCGACAGATCGCCATGCGCCAAGACGTTTTTCAATGATTGTGCAATCTCGACAGCAAGTTCAGCTAGAAGTTGTTTTGAGTTGGAAGGCATAGCGTTCGATCCATTCTCGCTGAACAAAACAGGCGGCCTTAACGCCGACAGATATTTAGAAAACTAAGGCCAGATCAGCGGTGCCGCGGTCTCGTCCGCATCGCCGGTGGCGACTTTGGTACCGCCCTTGATCTTGGCTTTTCCGGACGCCACCAGTTGCAGGGCTTTCGGATAGATCTTGTGTTCCACGTCCAATACCCGAGCCGCGAGGCTGTCAGGCGTATCCTGATCGAGAACCGGCACAGCGCCTTGTGTGATGATCGGTCCGTCATCCATTTCAGCAGAGACAAAATGCACGGTGGCGCCGTGCAGTTTGACGCCTTCTTCAAGCGCCCGTTCGTGGGTGGCAAGGCCCTTGAAAGACGGCAGCAAGGCCGGGTGAATGTTGATCATCCGGCCCGCCCAGGCGTTGACGAGGTAAGGCGAGAGGATCCGCATGAAACCGGCCAGGGCGACAAGATCGATCCTGGCAGCTTTGAGGACGTCATCGACGGAGCGCTCAAAAGCTTGCCTATCGCCGCCGAATTCCGTGTGGTCGACAACCGCTGTGGCAATCCCGAACTCTTGGGCCCGCTCAAGCCCCTTGGCGTCTGGGCGGTTGGAAATGACCAGTGAGATCTCTGCCGGAAAAGCCGGATCCATGGCCGCGGAAATCAAGGCGCCCATGTTTGAGCCGCGGCCGGATATCAGGATGGCGGTCTTTTTGCGGCTCATGATGGCAGGCCCCCGGTTTCGGATTATGGCTTTCGGATCAATGTTGGCGGATTAAAGCTTGAGTGCGCCGTCAAACAGGACAGGGCTGCTGCCAGCTGTTTCAATCCGGCCGATTTCGACAACGGTTTCACCGGCTGTTTCCAGCGCGGCCGAGACCGCTGCGGCTTCATCGCCTGCAACCACAACAACCATGCCGATGCCGCAGTTGAAGGTGCGCAGCATTTCAGCTTCCGCGACACCGCCTTTTTCGGCAAGCCAGGAGAAAACCGGAGGCACGGAGACCTTGGAAAGATCAATGCGCGCAGAAGATCCTTTTGGCAGGACGCGCGGCAGGTTCTCCGGCAGGCCGCCACCGGTGATGTGCGCGAGCGCCTTGATGCCGCTGGTTTCTTTCAGGGCCGCGAGGAGTGGTTTGACGTAGATTTTGGTCGGAACCATCAACGCTTCGCCAAGGGTCTGGCCTTCTGCGAACGGCGCAGCGGCTGACCATTCAAGCCCGGAAAGCTCTACGATCTTGCGCACCATGGAATAACCGTTGGAATGAACCCCGGAGGACGCGAGGCCGAGGAGCACATCGCCTTCTGCAACATCCTTGCGCGGCAGGATTTCGCCGCGCTCCACAGCGCCGACGGAAAAGCCCGCAAGGTCATAGTCGCCTGCAGCATACATGCCCGGCATTTCCGCCGTTTCACCGCCAACCAGGGCAGCGCCCGCCATCTTGCAGCCATCGGCAATACCAGCGACCACATCAGTGGCCGTGTCGACATCCAGCGCGCCGGTTGCAAAATAGTCGAGGAAAAACAGAGGCTCAGCGCCCTGAACGATCAGATCATTGACGCACATGGCAACAAGATCGATCCCGACGGTGCGGTGTTGGCTCGTTTCAATCGCGATCTTAAGCTTGGTGCCAACGCCGTCATTGGCGGCCACCAGAACCGGGTCTGTAAATCCGGCACCTTTGAGGTCGAAGAGACCGCCAAAACCGCCAATATCACTGTCTGCACCTGGACGGGAAGTTGCCTTGACCAGCGGCTTGATCCGATCGACCAGGGCATTGCCAGCGTCGATGTCGACCCCGGCATCGGCATAGGTCAAACCGTTGGAACCGGAAGAAGACGATTGGCTCATGAGGCGCTCCAAAGCTGGCTGCGGTTGGCTTTGCCTGCTGCGCTTACAGCCTGGGGCTTCAGAAAACAAGAGCCGGGCGGGTGAAGTCACCGGCAAATGGCGGGCTCTTGACCTCTCTACCCCTGGCATCCTAACTGCACACAACGAGAGAGTGCCGGGCACAGGGATGCATACCGTGCAGCCGGTAGGCCCTATTCGGAACAAGGAAACCGACACATGACATTGCGCCGTCAGATCCAGTTCTGGCTGATTTCCCTGTTCGCTTTCTGCGCGTTTCTCTATGTGTTTTCAGGCGTCTTGCTGCCGTTTGTGGCTGGCGCTGCCGTTGCTTACCTGCTCGATCCCGTGTGTGACCGGCTGGAAAAACTGGGCATGGGGCGTCTTTGGGCAACGTTCACCATTCTGCTGGCGTTCGTCTTCTTGCTCATTCTGTTTTTTATCTTGCTGCTGCCGGTTCTCGGAAACCAGCTGGCATCGTTTCTTGAGCGCTTTCCGGAGCTGGTGCGCCAGCTTCAGGGGCTAGTGAACGAGCAAATGGGTCAGCGTCTTGCCGAAGCTGCTGGGATCAATCTTGCAGATCTTCAAGCAAGCATGGCCGAAATGGTGGGGCAGGGCGCGGCATTTGTCGGCAAATTGGCGCAGTCTGTTTGGAGCGGCGGGCAAGCGCTTCTTTCGATCTTGTCTCTGTTCGTTATCACGCCCGTCGTAGCGTTCTACCTGCTGCTCGACTGGGATCATATGATCGCAAAGATCGACGGCTGGCTGCCGCGCGATCACCTTGAGGAAATTCGCGGTCTTGCCCGCGAGATGGATGGCGCTGTTGCCGGTTTTGTTCGCGGCCAGCTGTCCGTCTGTCTTTTGCTTGGCGCGTTTTATGCCATCGCGCTCGCCGTTGCCGGGCTGAATTTCGGTCTTTTGATCGGAATGGGCGCAGGCCTCGTCAGCTTCATCCCGTTTGTCGGTGCGGGACTGGGTTTCATTGTCTCCATGGGTGTCGGGGTCGTGCAATTCTGGCCGGAATGGCCGATGATCCTGGTCATCGGTGCAATTTTTGCGGTCGGACAGTTTCTTGAAGGGAATATCCTCCAGCCGAAACTCGTTGGAAACAGCACTGGCCTTCATCCGGTGACGCTCATGTTCGCGCTGTTTGCCTTTGGATATCTCTTTGGATTCGTGGGGATGTTGATTGCAGTTCCGGCAGCGGCCATGATTGGCGTGCTTGCACGATTTGCGCTGAAGCAGTACCTAGCGAGCCCGGTTTATACCGGAAGCCGCCGATTGAGCAAAATCGGGCCTGAGGACACCGCCTCCCAAGAGGGAGCCAACGAGTAGACGAGTTAAGATGGCGGAAACACCGCGCCAGTTGCCCCTGGATTTGCCGCATGATGCTGCCCTCGGCCGCGAAGACTACCTTGTGGGCAAATCCAACCAGGCGGCGTTTGAGCTCCTGGAGCGCTGGCCGGAGTGGCCGTCGCCCGTCATCATTCTCGCAGGTCCAGTCGGTTCGGGTAAAACGCACCTGGTCGAGGCTTTCCGTGATGAGACCGGTGCGGAAGTTCTCCAGGCGCGGGATTTGACCGAGGCTGGCGTTTCCGCGCTTGTCTCAGCACCCGCCTGTGTCGTTGAAGATGCGCATCGTGGCGTCAACAACACGGCCCTGTTTCATTTGCTGAACGCGGCGCGTCAGGCGGGCAAGACGGTTTTGATCACCAGCCGCACATGGCCGGCGTCCTGGAAGATATCCTTGCCGGATCTGATGTCACGGTTGCGCGCGGCAACACCGGTCGAAGTGCTTGAGCCGGATGACGATCTGCTGCGGCGGGTTCTGGTCAAGCTCTTTGCAGACCGACAGATTGCCGTTGATATCGGTGTCGTGGACTATCTGGTCGTGCGCATGGAGCGGTCGCTGGAGGTCGCTTTGAGGGCCGTGGACGCCATCGACCGGGAAGCACTTGCCGGCCGGGTGAAGATCACCAAGCCACTCGCGGGCCGTGTTCTTGAAACTGTCACAAGCTCCGATTAAAGGCCACTCGGCTTGGTCACCCGAATCTTAAGTTCGTCTCATTGTGAAGCCTGCTCGGAACGAACATCTGATTCAAAAGGGTGACCAACAAGTTTATGTTTCTAGTGTGGTTTTCGAATTTGAAGGTCGCTACGGAGCGCGTTGCTGTGACGTGGCGAATTTCAAATTCACCACACTAGGCCATTGAGCTTTCAGATGTTATGACCAGAAGCGACCCGGCAACATGCCGAGTTGAGCTAATGCTTCGGACCGGAGGAACCCGTATGACCGAGACTGTTGACGCACCTGACACTGCATCCTCAGTGCAAAAGGTGCCCAACCACCCGGACATCAAGGCGGCGCGGGATACGGCTGAGCATCTACCGACATCGACAGCCCGGTTTATGAACCGCGAATTGTCCTGGTTGCAGTTTAACCTCCGGGTTTTGGAAGAAGCCATGAACCGCAACCATCCGCTTTTGGAGCGGGTGCGGTTCCTGTCGATTTCAGCCAACAACCTAGATGAGTTTTTCATGGTGCGCGTCGCCGGTCTGCGGGGCCAGCAACGGGCCGAAGTGACCCACCTTTCCGACGACGGATTGACGCCGACAGAGCAGCTGGAGAAGATCAGCGAAGCGGTTCATCAGTTGCAGGCAACCCAACAGCAGATCTGGGGTGAGTTGCGCGGTGAGATCGCTGAAAGAGGCATCGAGATCCTTCATGGCGACCTCTTGGATGCCAACGAAAAAGAATGGCTGGAAGACCATTTCCTGTCCTACATTTTCCCGGTGTTGACACCTCTTGCCATCGATCCTGCCCACCCGTTCCCGTTCATTCCGAACCTCGGGTTTTCAATCGTCTTTGAGCTGGCGCCGACCGGCGGCGGGCGCAGCATGATCGCGCTGCTGCGTATTCCAAGTCAGGTCGCCCGCTTTGTTCAAATGCCCAAGACAAGTGACGGGGCCGAGCGGTTCATTGCGATCGAGAAGGTCGTTTCGCTGTTCATCGACCGTTTGTTCCCGGGGTACGAAATCCGCGGCAAAGGCGCCTTCCGGGTCATCCGCGACAGTGATCTGGAAATCGAGGAAGAAGCGGAAGATCTGGTGCGCTTGTTTGAAAGCGCCCTGAAACGCCGTCGGCGCGGATCGGTGATCCGTCTGGAAATTCAGGAGACGACACCGCCCGCCTTGCAGGAGTTCGTTGCTGATGCCTTGGATGTGGACGGCGAGGAGATCTTCCTCGCCAAAGGGCTGTTGGCGCTGAACAACTTGTCCCAGATCGTGGATCTGGAGCGGCCGGATCTGAAGTTTGAGCCCTACACGGCCCGCTTTCCGGAACGTATCCGGGAACATGGCGGAGATTGCCTTGCAGCAATTCATCAGAAGGACATCATCGTCCATCATCCGTATGAGTCCTTCGACGTTGTTGTCCAGTATTTGCGTCAGGCCGCAAGAGATCCGGATGTGGTGGCGATCAAGCAGACGCTCTACCGGACATCCAACAATTCGCCGATCGTGAAGGCGCTGGCGGAGGCGGCCGAGGCCGGAAAGTCGGTCACAGCTCTGGTCGAACTGAAGGCCCGGTTTGACGAAGAGGCCAACATCAAGTGGGCGCGGGATCTGGAACGTGCCGGCGTACAGGTTGTCTTCGGGTTTATCGAGTTGAAGACCCATTCGAAGCTCTCCATGGTGATCCGGCGGGAGCATGGACAGCTAAAAACCTATTGCCACATCGGGACCGGTAACTATCACCCGATCACGGCGCGGATATACGAGGATCTGTCCTTCTTCACCGATGATCCGGGCGTTGCCGAGGATGCCGCGCGGGTCTTCAACTACATCACCGGTTATGCGGAGCCGGCGGAACTCAATCACCTGGCTGTTTCGCCGGTCAATCTGCGCAGTCGTATGATCGAGTTAACCGAAGAGGAAATCGAACATGCCCGTGCCGGCCGTCCGGCACAAATCTGGATGAAGATGAACAGCCTGGTCGATCCGGAAATCATCGATACGCTCTACAAGGCGAGCCAGGCGGGTGTTCAGGTCGATCTGGTCATCCGTGGTATTTGCTGCCTCCGGCCGGGGATTGCCGGATTGTCTGACAACATTCGGGTGAAATCCATCGTTGGCCGGTTTCTGGAACACTCAAGGATTTTCTGTTTCGGCAACGGTCATGGCCTGCCGTCCCCTGAAGCGCATGTCTATATCGGCTCCGCCGACCTCATGCCGCGCAACATCGATCGCCGAGTGGAGGTGTTGGTGCCGCTGACGACACCGACAGTGCATGAGCAGGTCCTTGATCAGATCATGGTGGCCAACTTGAAGGACAATCAACAAAGCTGGCGAATCCTTTCAAACGGCAGTCACGAGCGTATTGAACCCGGCGCCACTGACGAGCCGTTCAATGCCCATCGCTATTTCATGACGAACCCGTCTTTGTCCGGTCGCGGAAAGTCATTAAAAAGCGACCGCCCGAAGCCTTTCGTTAAGCGAAAAAAGAGAAGATGAACTGGCCATTTCGCTAAGCGATCAGATGCGCGGCGGAAACTGCAATTCTGGAATTGACCCTGTGATCCGATGACGTTAAGTGCAGGCACATTCAAGATCAGCGGCCCGAAACCAAGCCCGCTGACAGGCCGCAAGGGCAAGGATTGACCTTTGATGTCTTCCCAACATCATCCGGCGCGTGGCCGGCTCAACGGCACCGGCCCTATCGCTGTGGTCGACATCGGATCCAACTCTGTTCGTCTGGTGATCTATGAGCGCAAGGCGCGCACGCCGACGATGCTTTTCAATGAAAAGATGCTGGCAGGTCTTGGGCGCGGCGTTGCGGCGACCGGGCAGCTGGCGGACGGATCTGTAAAGGCCGCACTTGGCGAGTTGGTGCGCTTTCGCGCCTTAATCCAGCATACTGGCTGTCAGGACATCTATATTGTTGCGACGGCTGCAACGCGCGATGCAGAGAACGGGCCGGATTTCGTCCGCGAGGTCGAGGCGATCCTCGGTGCACCTGTGCGGATATTGGACGGCAACGAAGAGGCCTATTTTTCGGCCCTTGGCGTTACTGCAGGGTTCTGGCAGCCGCGCGGACTTGTCGGCGATATGGGCGGGGGCAGTCTGGAGCTCGTCGAAGTCGATGACAAAGGCCCGGGCCTTGGCATGACATTCCCACTTGGTGGTCTGCGCCTTGCGGAAATGGCTGAGGGCAGCATCGAAAAGGCCTCCGAGATTGCAGAGGAAACACTGAAGGACTTCCATTGGCCGGATTTGCCGCCGGGCGAGCGGACGTTCTATGCGGTCGGTGGAACGTGGCGGTCGTTGGGCCGTCTTCATCTGATGCAGAAAAACTATCCGCTGCACGTGATGCACAACTATCAAATCAACGCCGATGAGGCGATTGAGTTTTGCCGAAAGATTGCCGTGCCGGATCTGGAAGGCGTGGAACTTGCCGAGGTTGTTTCCAAGCAGCGCCGTCCGCTCGTTCCGATCGGGGCCGTTGTTCTGGAACGTGTCCTTACGGCCATGAAGGCGGAACGGCTGGTGTTTTCAGCAACCGGCGTTCGTGAAGGACTTCTGCATTCCAAACTGTCACCGGAAATGCAGGCGCAGGATCCGGTTATTGAGGCCGCCCGAGAGCTCTGTGTGTTGCGGGCGCGATCACCACAATTCGCCGAGGAGCTGATTGCCTGGTCCGACGCCTTGTTCCAAATGCTTTCAATCGAAGAGACCGCCAACGAAACCCGGCTGCGTCATGCGGCCTGCCTTTTGTCTGACATTGGCTGGCGGGCGCATCCAGACTATCGCGGGGAGCAGAGCCTCAACATCATTTCCAACGCTTCGTTCGTAGGTCTGGATCACGCAAGCCGGGCCTATTTGTCTGCCGCCGTCTTCTACCGGCATGAGGGGCTCAGGGAAGGCGCACTTTCGACCGTTATCCGGGAGCTGTTCACCGACCGGCTTCGTATCCGCGCAAAGGTTCTGGGGGCGACGTTGCGTGTTGCTTCACTCTTGAGTGCCTCCATGGGCGGCATGCTGCCGAAGGTGGGCATCAGCAAGGAGGGCGAGGAGCTTGTGCTAGATCTTGGCACCGAGCTGGCCGATCTCGATGGAGAGCGCCTGCGCAAGCGTGTCGGTCAGCTTTCCAAGGTCATTGATGCACCGGTGAGTGTGCGCGTCAGCGCATAGTTGTTCACTTCGGCTTTTGAATAGTCTGCTGCTCTCAAAAGAAAAAGGTGCCTGAAACGGCACCTTTTTGTCAGATCTCTATATTGTGTCTGCAGTTACTCTGCCGCTTGTGTGGCCTGCTGAGGTGTTTGCTCCAGAACAGTGATCTGCCGGTTCTGGAATGCCAAGGCCACTTCGCCGCGCTTGAGCTTGAGCGCGGTTTCTCCGAACAGCTCCCGCCGCCAGCCTTTCATCGCCGCGACATCCGCATTGTCATCAGCCGCGATCTTCTCCAGATCGTCGACCGTGGCAATGACCTTGGCTGCAACGCCATGGGCTTCGCTGACGAGCTTCAAAAGAACCTTCAGCAAATCGACCGCCGCGGCAGATCCATCAGGAGCTTGCCGGCCTTTCGGCAATTTCGGGAGCTCGGATTTCGGGATATCGAGTGCCCGGCGGACCGCTTTCAGGATTTCGTCTGCGTTGCGGGATCGCTCAAAGCCACGCGGGATTGTCCGCAAGCGTCCAAGCGCTTCCGCCGTCACCGGCTGTTGCGCGGCCAGTTCATAGATGGCGTCGTCCTTGATCACGCGGCTGCGGGGGACATCCCGGTTTTGGGCCTCGGTTTCGCGCCAGGCGGCGACTTCCATCATCACCGCGAGCTCAACCGGCTTGCGCACGCGAAGTTTCAAGCGCTTCCAGGCTTGGTCTGGATCCGTGCGGTAGGTCGCAACCGACGTCAGGACTGTCATTTCGTCCTGGACCCAATGGGTCCGGTTCTGTTCGGCTAGATTTGCTTTCAGGAACTGATAGGCATCGCGCAGATGGGTGACGTCGGCGAGGGCGTAATCCAGTTGCTTGGCGGTCAGCGGCCGGCGGGCCCAATCGGTAAACCGGGACGACTTGTCGATCCGTGCACCCGTGACCTTGTAGACAAGTTGGTCGTAGGAGATGGAATCCCCAAATCCGCAGACCATGGCTGCGACTTGCGTGTCGAACAGCGGGGCCGGGATCAGGCCACCCAAATGGTAGATGATTTCGATATCCTGCCGGGCAGCGTGAAACACCTTTGTCACACTGTCGTCGCGCATCAGGTCGAAAAAGGGATCTAGATCAAGGCCTTCAGCCAGAGCGTCAACGATAAAGGCCATGTCGGTTCCGGCCATCTGGATAACGCAGAGCTTCGGCCAAAATGTCGTTTCGCGGAGAAATTCCGTGTCGACGGTGACATAGTCGTTGGTGGCAAGACGCTGACAGGCAGCGGCGAGGTCTTCAGTTTTTGTAATCACTTCCATGGTGATCGAAAGCTATACCCGAGTTCTGCCAGCTTGTCGCCACGAAATGGTGCCGATTGGCGATGTAGATCTTGAAAAGGCGCAATATGTGCGCCTAGTGTGGGCGCAAGCAGATAAGACGTTTGAATGGGGAGCGGGAATGCGCAAGATCTTGGTGGTCAATTCCAAAGGCGGATGCGGCAAGACAACAATCGCAACCAATCTGGCGGTCGCTTTGGCGGTGCGCGGTGAGGACGTGGCGTTGGCCGATGCGGATCGGCAAAAATCGAGCCTTTCCTGGGTCAAGCGCCGGCCAAGCAAGTTCGCCAAAATTGACGGGCTGAATTGGACCAAGGAAAGCAGCATCGGTGACAAGACCAAGGGGCTGGATGCGATCGTCATTGACGGCCCAGGTGGTCTGCGCTCCGAACTCGCAAAGACATTGATCGCCGAAGCTTCCGACATTCTGGTTCCCGTTCTGGCCTCTGCGTTCGACTGGAACGCGACCTTGAAATTTCTCGACGGTATTTCGGAAATCAAACGCGTGCGGAAGGGCAAAGCGGATATTCACGTGGTGGCCAACCGGATCAATCGCAGATCTGCCCAAGTCGCTGAACTGGAACAGACTTTGGCACAGAAGGGATATCCGGTTCTCTGCCGCATTTCCGACCGGGTTGCCTACGCAAAGCATGCGGCAGCCGGAACCGGGGTTTTTGATTTTTCGGATGCGCAGTCCCATGAAGTGCGCGGCCAATGGCATCCTTTGTTGCAGGCAGTCGATACCTGAGCGCAGACAGAAGAACTACGCAAACGATAGCCGATGAGTGCAGCTTAACTCATCGGTCCGGCCAATTCGGATGGAGGCCGTCGATAACGAAATCATGCCCGTGCCGGTTGCCATGGGCATTGACCAGATGCGGGTGATCGTGCGGCAGGTCCGGGTGATCGTGGATGAGGTATCTCGCATCGTCTTTCGGCCAGAGCCAGGCTGCTGCAAGGGCAGCGGGTGCTGCAACCAGCGCAAGGGCGGTCAAGGTTTGCGGTATCGAGGCGGTATTGCCAAGCCAGCCCGCCAGCGGATAGGTGATCAGCCAGCCCGCATGAGACAGCGCGAATTGTGCGGCAAAGACAAGCGGCCGGTCCTCAGCGTGCGCGGAATTCCGCAAGAGGCGGCCAGAAGGGACCAGCACGGCGGACATGCCGGCACCCATGATCGTCCAGGAGACAAGAAGTGCGGGCCAGATCGCCTGTTCAGGCAGGTTTGAATAAAGCGCTGCAAATCCAAGAAGCAGTATTGGCAGCATCGCGCCACCAGAGAGCATCACGGAACGCTCCGGAAACCGTTTCAAAAGCTTGGGGACTAGAAACGCGGCAGCCATGGAACCGCCGCCATAGGCCGCCATGGAAAGAGCGAGATCCGTGTCACTGAGCCCGAGTTCGGATTTAACGAGAACAACACCGTTCACAATCACCATCGCGCCGGAGGCCGCGACCGTGAGATTGAGGGCCATTAGCGCGCGCAAGCGCGGGGTCTTGAGATAAATTTCCACCCCATTTTTGATCCGTTCTAACGGGGAAGCGCTTTGTGCCGCCTTCATCGCTGGCAGTGCGGTGCTCAACACAAGAGCAGCCGATGCCAGGAAGCCTGCAGAGGTCCAGGTGAAAAGCCAATGAAAACCTATCGCACTGATGAGAAGCGCGGCGGCCATCGGGCTCAGAAGGTTTTCAAGATCATAGGCGAGTCTGGCGAGTGACAGGGCGTTTGTGTAGTCGTCTTCGTCGGTCAGGATGTCCGGAATGGTTGCCTGAAACGTCGGTGTGAAGGCGGCGGATGCTGACTGTAGAAGCGCGATTAGAACGTAGATTTGCCAGATCGCGTCGACGAAAGGCAGGGCCAGTGCGACCGATGCTCTGACCAGATCCAGGAAGATCAGAAACCCGCGTCTTGGAAACCGGGCTGCAAATCCGGCAGCGACCGGGCTCAAGGTCACATAGACGATCATCTTGATGGCGAGTGCAGTGCCGAGCACAACGCCAGCATCCGCGCCCGCAAGGTCGTAGGCAAGCAGAGCCAGCGCGACGGTCATCAGACCCGTGCCGAAAAGCGCTACCACCTGAGCAAAGAACAGGTGCCGGTATGTTCGGTTTGAAAGAACGGAAAACAATTGCGGAAGCTCCGGGGCCAGAATCTAGACCCGTTCTATAGGGTGTCGCACTTAATTGAATACAGGATGCTTCAGGTTTCGCGTACGAGGCAAAGCCGAGTGGCAGCGAAACCTATATCCACACAAGCGCGATTTGCTTTAGCAATCGCGTTTCATCCGCAAAAGAGGCGATGTTTGTTGGACATCATCAATGGCTCGGAAGCAGTCTGACATGGTCAGCCGGTCAGGAGCCGCCGGATGTCCCGAACGGCTCCTGAATATTGCACCTCACTCAACCAATTCGATCTCTCCCGGACGCCAGGTTTGGTCGAACCACGGCTCCAGAGGGCCGTAAAGGCGCATGATCGTGTTCCAGCCCTTGCCGGGCACCGTTTGCAGCCAGTTGCTCTCTTTGCCTTCCGGTGCTTCCGGGCTGAAGTAGATATCGGTCGAGCCGTCGGCGTTTTGCACCAGGCCCGCGTCATTGCTGCCAAGGGCCGGGAACTGCTTGTCGGTCTGCAGCATCGAGCGGGTCTGGTTGTCGTAGAGTGTGAACGACCAGAAATCCTTGGCCGGCACATTTGCCGGAACATTCAGCTTGTAGGTCTTGGCGCCATCCAAAGCGTTTCCGTCCGCATCCCGGTAGGTGAAGGCATATTGCGAGCCCTTGCCCGGTGATTTGAACGCCATCGCCGGTGTTATACCTGTCGCGTAGAAATGAAACGCTGAGCGGAAGTCATGCTTCATCGCACCGTCGATGGTGAACGTGTAGGCGCCGCCCGGGAACGCGTTTTGCCAATTGCTTTCGCCCGGATACCAGTAGGCTTCAGTCGCGCGCGGTTTGGAAATCAGCGTCTTGACCGTGACGGCTCCAGCCGCCGCTGCCCGTTCCAGGATCGATTGCATGCGCGCATCAGGCGCAAAGTCCTGGCCCTTGATAATGCCGACCGCCGCCAGATAGCCGAGCAGTTCCGGACTTTCGCCATATGTCGGCTCGGCTTGCACGACGTTGTTGATCTCTTCGAACATGCGCGCATCCATCAAGTGGATGGTGTTGAATTCCTTGCCCGACACATCGACGAAGGTCATCTCTGGCGGATTGTCTGCTTGTGAGAGCGGATAGATCCGAAACTGCTCCTGCGTCTGCGAGACAGCGGTTTCCGGAGATCCGTTTTCATCCAGATAACCGCGCCATAGCACCCAATGGGCATAGGTGTCGGTTTGTACAACATCGGTATAACCGTCCGTGGACACGTCACCCTCGAAACCGGGTGGAAGGATCAGAAACTTGCCGCCTTTGCCCTGGTCCGGTCCGAGATTGCCGAAGTCCATCACATATTTGAACCAGGCGTTGTTGATGAAGCCGAGCACGTTTGGCGGTGTCTCGATCACCATCGGTTCATCGCCCATGCGCAATACGGCCGTCTGATACACACTGGTCGTGTTCGGCGTCAGGAAAAGCGCGGTCGAATCCATCAAGTCCGCAAACTGAACAACAGTTGTGTTGGCCGGGCCCCATTCCTCAATACCGCGCAGCATCGCATCCATGGAGGCGATTTTCAGGCCATTGAGATAGGCTTGGTAGGCCTGTGAAAAATCGTAAAGATTGTAGATCTTCTCTGTCGTTTCTGCATCCGGAACCCCGTCAAAGAAGGTCAAATCGCCAAGCTGAGTCTCGATGTTGTCCGGCGTGGTGATGCCATCCGGAATTTCGGTGGTCATCTTCATTTTGGGCGGCTCTTGCGCGGACAAGGGCACGAAGCTGATGCTGGTTGCAAATGCACCAGCAACTGCGGCTGCGATCCATTGGGGGAGATGGGGCATCAGAAGGGGTCCTTGATGGGTTTTGGCGTTGGATACCATCATCGCGGGACACGGGCAGTTTTTCAATTTAAGGCGGGGCGAAAAGGAGATTGGGGTCTTTGACCGGCACACAAAAAAGGCGGCCACATGGGCCGCCTTGGTTTTGTGCCTTGTCAGGTTTTAGCTTGCGTTTTCGACGATAATCGCAATGCCCTGGCCGCCGCCGATACACATGGTGGCAGCACCGAGTGAGCCACCGGTCCGCTTCAACTCGTAAATGAGCTTTGTCATGATGATTGCGCCCGTTGCTCCGATCGGGTGGCCAAGCGCAATCGCACCGCCATTCGGGTTGACCTTCTCGCCCGGCAATCCGAGCAGATCGTTGACGGCGCAGGCCTGGGCGGCGAAAGCCTCGTTGGATTCCACCACATCCAGATCGGCTGCCGTGATGCCAGCGCGTTTCATCGCAATCTGCATGGCCGGGACCGGACCAATGCCCATGACGGCCGGATCGACACCTGCAACACCATAAGCGCGGATTTTTACCAGCGGTGAGGCGCCGAGTTCAGAGGCTTTTTCCGACGTCATGAGGGTGATCGCGGCAGCCCCGTCATTTAGCCCGGACGCATTGCCGGCTGTCACCAGTCCATCCTTTTTGAACACCGGGCGCAGCTTGGCGATGTCTTCGATCTTGGCATCGTGGCGGACATGTTCGTCCGTATCAAAAACGGTCTCCTTGCCGCGGCGGCCGACGGTCAGCGGGATGACCTGATCTTTGAAGTGACCATTCCTGATCGCTTCGCTGGCACGGCGATGGCTTTCCAGCGCGAACGCGTCCTGACGTTCGCGGGAAATGTTATTCTGCTCAGCAACGTTTTCTGCCGTCACGCCCATATGTCCAATGCCAAACGGATCGTGCAGGGCACCGGTCATCATGTCATGGGCGGTGGTGTCGCCCATCTTCTGGCCCCAGCGGGCCGCAGGCATCAGATATCCGGACCGGCTCATGCTTTCAGCGCCGCCCGCGAGAGTGACATCGCCGTCGCCCATGGAGATGGCCTGGACCGATGAGACAATTGCCTGTAGGCCGGATCCGCACAGACGGTTCATGGTGAGCGCGGGCGCATGGTCGGGCACACCGGCCTGACGAGAGGCGACACGCGAGATGTACATATCCCGCGGCTCTGTGTGGATGACATTGCCGAAGAACGCCTGCTCGACCTGGTCGGCCTGAATGCCGGCGCGCTCAATTGCAGCCTTTGCTGCCGCCGTGCCAAGATCAATCGGCGCCATATCTTTCAGGGAACCGCCGAAGCTGCCGACAGCTGTCCGGGCTGCGCTGGTGATGACAATGTCTTTCATTTGAGTATCTCCAAATCTGACGTTGCATCTTTTTGGCAGCCCGATCTTGCTACCGCAAGCGTCAACGTCGTCAGCTACACCTTTCAGGGTAAGTCTGAGGCCGGTTTCTGCATTCGCAACCAAATCATCTTAAGCTTGGCCAGCAGGAATGCCGGATTGCGTTTACGGGATCTGCAAAAACGTGTTGACCGGAGTGCCGGTCAAATTACGCTGCGGGAGAAAGTTCTGCGGCTGGTCAAAGAGACCCGAAGCATTCGGGTGAGGGGCGATAGAGATGCTTGGCGTGGTGTTCACCGAATTCATGGAGATGGTCGAAGACGAGTTCTCCTTTGATGTGGCCGACCAGATCATGGAAATTTCCGGGGTCGGTGTCGAAACCGGGTTCACAGCGGTCCAGGAATACTCCCACACAGACATGGTCAAACTGGTCGCAGCCTTGCACAAGGTGACGGGAATGGAAATCGATGCTCTGATCACCGCATTCGGTCAGCATCTTTTTCAGCGCTTCACCGTGACCCATTCTCAGTTTTTCAGCGGGGCAACATGCAGTCTCGACTTTCTGGAAAACATTGAAGGCTACATTCATGTCGAGGTGAAGAAACTCTATCCGAATGCGGAGCTTCCCACCTTCCGCTGCATCCGGCATGCACCTGACAAGTTGGAAATGAATTACAAATCGAAGCGGCCTTTTGGAGATCTCGCTCATGGGCTCATACGTGGATGTGGCGCGCATTTTAAGGACGATCTGGAGATCGAACGCACCGATCAAAACGGCCCGCACGAAGTACAGTTCATGATCAGCCGGGAGAGGCCGGTGTGAGCGATCATCCCGACGCGATAAAATGGAAACGGCGCTTCGAACGCGAACGCATGGCGCGCAAGGAAGCTGAGCGGCTCCTGGAAGACAAGAGCAGTGAGCTTTATGAGATCAATCAGAAACTGATCTCCACGCTCGGCGATTTGGAAGCGCAGGTTGAAGAACGCACTGCAGCGCTCAAAACAGCAATGTCGGATGCTGTGAAGGCAAATGAAGCCAAGTCCCAGTTCCTCGCAAACATCAGCCACGAGATCCGGACACCGATGAACGGCGTCATTGGCATGGCAACCTTGCTGCTCGACACTTCTTTGTCAGACAATCAACGGCATTACGCGACCACGATCAGGGAATCCAGCGATGCACTGCTGACGATCATCAACGACATTCTGGATCTCTCGAAGCTCGAAGCCGGACGGCTGGAACTCTCCAACGAGGAGTTTCAGTTGGCGGACGTGATTGATGGCGTCCTGGAGATCCTGGCTCCGGCGGCAATTTCCAGATCGTTGGACCTTGTCAGTTTTTTGCCCATGGAGCTGCAAACCAGTGTGGTTGGCGATGCTGGCCGCTTGCGCCAAATCCTGCTCAATCTCGCTGGGAACGCCCTGAAGTTTACAGACAAGGGCACCGTTGCCGTTCGGGTCTCAAAGGCCAAGTCTTCTGGTATGGTTCGGTTTGAGATCGAAGATACGGGGATCGGAATTCCGCAGGACCAGCTTCCAACACTTTTCGATAAGTTTGTTCAGGTCGATCCAAGTTCCTCCCGGCAACATGGCGGCACAGGCCTTGGCCTCGCGATTACCCGCCAATTGATCAGTCTGATGGGCGGGCGGATTGGCGTGCAAAGCGAAGAGCGCGAAGGCAGTCTCTTCTGGTTTGAACTGCCACTTCTCAAAGACGACCAACAGCTCGGACAGACTGCAAAAACGAGGTCTCAGGACCAGGCACCGAAAACCGTGCTGTGTCTGGTTGGAGAGCCTCTTGCAAGAACGACGCTCGTTGCGCTGGTTGATGATCTGGGTCACAGAGTTGTCAACGCATCAACATCTGCCGATGCTTTGCAGAAACTCTCTGCAAATCGGACAGACACCATTCTGATCAGCGCAGTCTCTGAGGCTGAAGCGTATGAGTTCTTAAGACAGGCACGTATGGTGTCAGGTTACAGCACTGCAGAGGTCATTCTGGCGTCAAATCTTGTGTTCGACGCGGCGGATTTGGAGCCAGCGATTGCGCAAAACACGATTGTACTCCCAAAGCCTTTGACCCGCGGCGCAATCCAGAACACGCTTCTTGGAAACCCTTTGCCGACATCTCACCGGGTGCAAGACACGAAACCCGAATTTACGCATCAAGTCTCAGAAGCTGAGCCCGGGTCTCTTCCGCGCTTGCTTGTTGTTGAAGACATCGTGACGAACCAGCTGGTTATCACTGGGTTTCTTCAAAAACTCGGATATGAAGCAGATATCGCGGACAATGGGCAGGAAGCCATTGATCGTGTGCAGTCAGCCGACTACGGCATGATCTTCATGGACATGCAGATGCCGGTAATGGACGGCCTCGAGGCAACGCGCCGAATTCGGCAGCTGCCAGGTCCTGCCGGCCTTGTGCCCATTTTCGCGATGACCGCAAATGCCATGCAGCAGGATATGGACCTTTGCCTCCAAAGCGGCATGAATGGTTTTCTCACAAAGCCGATCAGTCTGGACAAGCTGAAAACTGTCCTTCAAACAGAACTTGCGTCGTGACAGATCGCTATAGCGGCAACACTCCGCAATAAGCCATAGCAGAGACAGCTATTCCGCACTTCGCGGTAGCCTGCCAATTACATAGTAAATACGAGGATTTCAACATGCTGAGCGGTGTTTGCATCGGGACAAACGACATGGCGAAAGCAGCCGGATTTTACGACGCGGTGTTTGCAACGATCGGGATGAAGCCAGCATTTAAAGGCGAACATGAAAGAGGCTATGCGGAAGCAGACGGACGGGTAACCGTGTTCATCGTAACACCTTACAACAACGAGCCAGCGACGTTTGGAAACGGCACCCAGTTCATCTTTCATGTTGCTGACAAGGACGGAGTGCACGCGTTTCATTCCGCGGCACTTAACAACGGTGGGACGGATGAAGGGGCGCCCGGCCCACGTGATTATCATCCAGACTATTATGGCGCTTATATCCGGGATCCGGACGGCAATAAGCTCCACATCTCAATCAGCCTGACCGACACCTAGGCAGTCGTAGTCCCAGGATGCCGTGATGGATCAGCCTCTTGGCAAGGGTGGTTTGCTCGGTGGCACGATTTCGACGGTAGATCCGCTTGCCGGTGGCGTAGCGATGAGCTCAACCGCTTGCACGGGCTTTGCGCTGGGCACGGGAACAAACTCAGGCTGGGGCACGAACCATGTCTGGAAGCTGTGGGTCGGGGCGGATACTGGATCCTTGAGATAGCTCGGCGCCCCGGGGAGGCCCATCGGATAGCGCCGGTTTTGTCCGGCCTCATAGGCATCGGTTTCATTGCTGCAGAGCCGCATGCGCATGTCTTCCGGCTTTGTCTCCAATACGTTGGGCAACTCGACAAGGCTTGTGCCTTCGGCAGCGAGATTTCCCGCAAAGCCTTCATCGAACAGTTTGGCGGTCCGTTCTGCGCGCTCCCGCCCGGTTGTTGCGCCAAGAACAACCGCCAGCAAGCGTTTGCCATCCCGCTCTGCAATCGCCACGATGTTGCGGCCGGCAGAACAGACAAAGCCGGTCTTGAGGCCCAGCGTTCCGGGGTAGCGCGTGATCAGCTCGTTGTACGAGATCAGTTCCTTGTCATCGATGGTCACAGCAGCAGTTCGGAACATCTCGTGGTATTGCGGATGTTCTTGGAAAAGGTGGCGGCCGAGAACCGCAAGATCGCGCGCGGATACGGTTTGTTTGCGATCGAAAAGGCCATTCGGGTTGGTGAAATGGGTTGCCGTCATCCCCAGTCGGACCGCTTCCGCGTTCATCAGGTCGACAAACGCGGCTTCCGTCCCCGCAACGGTTTCCGCAAGTGCGACGGCCACTTCATTTGCCGAACCGACCAATACCGCATAGAGCGCATCTTTCAGCGTCATCGCATTGCCGACCTTCAATTCGGCATATGCAGCGGACTGGTCCATTGCGTTATGGGAAAGGATAACCGGCGTTGAGAGATCAATGTCACCGCGCTCAAGGGCTTGGAACGTAACGAGCGCGGTCATCAGCTTCGCTGTCGACGCCGGATACCAGGGATCTCCAGCGGCTTCGGCATGCAAGACAGCGCCAGTGTCGAGATCCACGACAAGGGACGGCGTCGTGAGTGTCTGATGTTCCTGCGCAACACCTGCACCGATGCCGCCAATTGCTCCTGACAGGAGGCCAACTAAGAGGGTCGTGATGGCGGCAAAGCGAAACATTGAGGGCCTTTTGATCATTGCGTATTGCGGCTCAAGTGACTGTTGTAATGGGTATTGTGCGCGCAATCGTCCGTTACAAAAACAATACGACCTGTTTAAGTCGTTTAAAGGTGTTCGCTAAAATTTGCCTCACCCCAATCGTTTGAGGAAATTGGATCTTTCAAACTGGAATGATCTGGATTGGTCGCAAGTTTTGTCTGAACTTAAAAGAAACTGGGTCGCGACCAGAAGATGTCGATCAGAAGCCAAATGGCATTGTGACCCTTGCCGCTGTCTCTCTGCGGTTTTCTCCCTATGGAAAGCCAGGGCCATAAAAGTCGGTTATTGGCAGGAATGGGGCAGGGTTTAATGCTTCGACGTGTCCGGTGACCCTCATCTGCCACGACACTACCTCGGGGACCGGGTTTCAAGTCGGAGAGAACCAGCAGACTGGGGATGCTCGTAAGACTGCTGAATGGGTTTGATCTTGGGCAAACATGCTGAATCGGCGGAGCAACAAGGTCTGTTCGAAGCAAGAAGATGAGCCTTTGCGGTTGACCACTGCTGTATATCCACACCGCAGTGTCATTTGACGTGATTGTGCTTGGAACAACTTGAGCGGATAGAATATCTAATTGATTTAAAGAGTTAGTCCATCACAGCAAGCCGCAGTCAGCGGCGGTCATCCCAAATCGTGAGAAGATGGCTAGATTTATGGGTGACCTGACGCCCGGAATGCAATAGGAGGCTTCCGCAACGGGAGGTCAGGAATAGCTCTGCAGATACTGCAGGTCACTGGGTAGAGAGCGGTAATGCATACGCTATACAGAAATGCCAAGCGTCTAATTGCCATTGTCTTTTTGGCGATGGGCTTGAATCTGGCGGGCCCTGTGGCGGCAACTTATGCCGAAACGGATCTTCATTTGATCTACCTGCCGCACCGGCTGACGGAAACCAGCAACAAGCAGTATGACCGCCTGTTGGACGAGATTTTCGCCGACACCGAGCTAACTGTTGCCCGCGAAGCGTCCCCTATGAAGCGCGCGTTGACACTGTTCTTGTCTGACCGTGATAGCTGCCTATTTCCGATCAGCGTCAAGGCACTTCACGCAGTCGCCGAGCCGGACGCAATTGTGTCTTCAGAATTGATCGACGTTGTTTCCCTGCGGCTTTACACGCCGACCGGAGATACGGAGAAAGCCTTCACATCTGTCGATGATTTTGACCCAAGACGGGTCGGCTTTATCGCGGGGTCCGGGACTGTGCAAGGTCTCGGCCCCAAGCATGAACTCTTCGTTCCTATTCCGTCTGAAGAACAGCTTATCCGGATGCTGGAACTCGGACGTCTTGATGCGTTTTTGGGTCACCATCCGGACACAGCCTTGGCGCTGGAAGACCTGAACCGACCGGGTTTGTTGCGGGTCAGTCCCATCACGGTGAGCAATGTGCGTTTTCCAATATCTTTCGTCTGCCACGACACGGCGGACGGGAGGCAGTTCATCGAAGAGGTGAACGCGCGGATCCGGCAGCTCCACCAGGATGGAGAGATTCGCCGGGTACTTGGTCCACACGCCCATCTGCCGACTGATGCTGAAGATGCCATTGGCGCCCAAGTCTCTCAGTGAGAATGACGTTTTAACGGTTCGTTCTGACGGAGAACGGTCATCACGGGGTGTTTGATGAGGGTTAGGCTTGATACCGGTGCGTTGCAAAGACAGAATACATCATGACCTGCAAGAAACTTAGACTTGGCCATGTCGGACTTTTGTTCCTTGCGTCGGTTATTCTGTCGCCGGCCTCCGCAGGCGCGCAACAGCCAGATACCGTTAAGCTCTATCTGAACTATCTTCCGCACAGGCTGACCGAAACCAGCGGCAAGCAATATGACCTTTTGCTGGACGTGGCGCTGTCTGGCCAACTTGCGAAGGTGCCGAGGGGAGCTGCCCCGCTCAACCGTGCAAGGGCCCTGTTCCTCGGTGATACCGGAAGCTGTCTCTTTCCGACGAATATCATGGGGCTTGATGCCGGTGATCAAACGGCAACTTTGATCGCCTCTCAGCCTGTCGATATTGTGTCGCTCCGTGTCTACACCACGACCGACGGGGCATCTTTCACATCTCTATCTGATTTCGACCCGTATCGGGTGGGCTACATCGAAGGCTCTGGCAGCATTCACGGCCTTGCAAACGCGGAGAAGTTCTATCCGATCCCGTCGGAAGAGCAGCTTATTGAAATGCTCAGTCTCGGGCGCCTGGATGCATTCCTGGGGCACCATCCGGATACGGCACTGGCGTTGGAGGAATTGGGCAAGCCGGATGCCCTGCGTGTCAGTCCGATAACGCTCCACAACATTCGCCTGCCTATATCCTTTGTCTGCCACGATAATGAGCCGGGGCGGGCGTTTGTCGCTGCCATCAACACCCGGATCACCGACCTTCAAAAGAGTGGTCAAATCCGCAGCATCCTCGGGCCTCACGCCGAGCTGGCGGCCGAGGCGGTGGATCATGAGGAGAAACCGGAAGACATGATCCGGTAGACCGGTTGGGGTTCCATCCGGTTTTCCAGCTCTTCGTTTTGATGATTGCTTCCCGTTCCCTTGACATTCCGCGCTGGGCATGGCTTGTGCAGCGCGCACGGCCTGCGTTCTGCGGGCCGTAATGGTTTTCTGTGTCTCGACATTGCGACTGGCTGTTTGAGGCGCTCTGCACATCTGAACAAGAATTGAGGAACGAGAATGCATCCCTACCGTAGCCATACTTGCGGTGATCTGCGTCTGTCCGACGAAGGCCAGACCATCCGTCTTTCCGGCTGGGTCCACCGGGTCCGAGATCATGGCGGGGTGCTGTTTATCGATCTGCGCGATCACTACGGCATGACACAATGCGTGGTCGATCCTGATTCTGCGGCCTTTGGTCTGGCTGAAACCGTGCGCTCCGAATGGTGTATCCGCATCGACGCGACCGTGAAGAAGCGGACCGAAGAGACCATCAATCCTGACCTTCCAACCGGTGAGATCGAAGTCTTTATCCGGGACATGGAAGTTCTTGGCTCCGCCAAAGAATTGCCGCTACCTGTTTTCGGTGAACAGGAGTACCCGGAAGAGGTGCGCCTGAAATATCGCTTCCTGGATCTGCGCCGCGAAAAGCTGCACAACAACATGATCCTGCGCTCCAATGTCGTGCGCGATATCCGCGACCGTATGTGGGCGATTGGTTTCAACGAGTTCCAGACGCCAATCATCACAGCCTCATCCCCGGAAGGCGCGCGCGACTTCCTGGTGCCGTCCCGTCTGCATCCGGGCAAGTTTTACGCGCTGCCGCAAGCACCGCAGCAGTTCAAGCAGCTGCTGATGGTCTCAGGGTTTGACAAGTACTTCCAGATCGCGCCGTGTTTCCGCGATGAAGATCCGCGTGCCGACCGTTCGCCGACCGACTTCTACCAGCTGGACATGGAAATGTCCTTCGTGACCCAGCAGGAAGTTTTCGACACAATCGAGCCGGTGATTGCAGGCGTCTTCGAGAAGTTCGGCAACGACCGTCCGGTCAACCGCAACTGGCCGCAGATCTCCTACAAGGACAGTGCACTGTGGTACGGCACCGACAAGCCGGACCTGCGTAACCCGATCAAGATGCAGATCGTGTCCGAGCATTTCGCCGGATCCGGCTTTGCGATCTTTGCCAACCTTCTCGAACAGCCGGGCACGGAAATCCGCGCCATTCCGGCCCCAAAAGGCGGCAGCCGCAAGTTCTGCGACCGCATGAACAAGTTCGCACAAGGCGAAGGCTTGCCGGGCATGGGCTATATCTTCTGGCGTAAGGCCGAAGACGGGTCTATGGAAGCGGCTGGCCCGCTCGCCAAGAACATTGGTCCGGAGCGCACCGAGGCCATTCGCCAGCAGCTCGGTCTTGAGGTCGGCGATGCAGCCTTCTTCCTCGGTGGCAAGCCGAAGCAGTTCCAGGCCGTTGCCGCAAAAGCCCGTGTTACCATCGGTGAAGAGCTAGGCCACACCGATAAGGACCGCTTCGAATTTGCCTGGATCGTCGACTTCCCGATCTACGAGAAGGACGAAGAAACCGGCGAGATCGATTTTGAACACAACCCGTTCTCCATGCCGCAGGGCGGGATGGAGGCGCTGGAAGGCGATCCGCTCGAGGTTCTCGGCTACCAGTACGATTTGTCCTGTAACGGTCACGAGCTGGTGTCCGGTGCGATCCGGAACCACAAGCCGGAAATTATGTACAAGGCTTTCGAGATTGCCGGCTATCCGAACGAGGAAGTCGACAAGCGTTTCGGCGGCATGGTCAATGCGTTCCAGTACGGCGCACCTCCGCACGGTGGTTGTGCAGCCGGTATCGACCGGATCGTGATGCTGCTGGCGGACGAGGCCAACATCCGTGAAGTCATGCTGTTCCCGATGAACCAGAAGGCGGAAGACCTGATGATGGGTGCGCCGAATGAGCCGGATACCGCTCAGCTGCGCGAACTTCATCTGCGGCTTAACCTTCCGGAAGAGTGATCTTTCCGGGAAAGGGTGCAAAAGCCTGATAGAAGACTCCAGTTCGCTGGAGCGCAAAGGCCGGCTCTGCTGGCCTTTGTCGTATCAGACGGTTAGAAAGCTCCGGTCGGTGAATTGCCGCTGATCGACTCGCAACAACGCAGTTCGCGAAACGGCTTTGTCGCCCATCGCTGCATGAAGTCACAGATTTCAATGCAACAGGCGATGCTTCTGGTTTTAAGAATGCCGCGAAACGCGATAGATAGTGCGGGCAGGGTGGCGCAGGGAAGGACACAGGGTCCGGTTGCGCCGAAGAAAGGCATGAGTGGGTGCTCAATTTTCGGAAAGTGAACGCTGAGACGGATCCGAATGAAACCATTCCCTTGATCCGGCGTCTCTTCGGGGAAAACCTGAAGACCTATCTGCCGCAGTACGCGCTCGCATTCGTATTCATGGGGTTTGTGGCGGCGACCACGGCGGCCAGTGCCTGGATCATGCGCGATGTGGTCAATGAGGTTTTCGTCAACCGCGATCAGCAGATGGTCTATGTCATTGCCGGCGTGGTGATGCTGATATTCGCGGTCAAGGGCGTGTCCACCTATGGCCAGCTGGTGGTGCTTGCTCGGGTCGGCAACGCGATCATTGCGAGCCTTCAAAAGCGCCTGTTTGACCATATTCTGCAGCTCGATCAGGCTTATTACGACCGTAAATCGCTCGCCGAGATCAATGTGATCGTCACACAAGGTGTGAACTCCGCCCGCATGACGATGGATATGGTCGTCGTCTCGCTCGGCCGTGATCTCCTGACCTTGATCGGTCTTGTCATCGTGATGGTCGTTCAGAACCCGCTGCTGAGTTTCTTTGCCTTCGTCATCATGCCGCCGGCAGTCATTGGCGTTGCGATTCTGATTCGGCGTGTCAAGAAACATATGAACCGCCAGGTAGTCTCAACCGCTAAGATTACGGCAGCCCTGCAAGAAACCGTGCTTGGCGTGCGTGTGGTCAAGGCATTTGGCATGGAAGACGCCATGCGGGACCGCATGGGCGACTCGGTAGAAGATGTCCAGCGTCAGGCCAACAAAATCGCAACCTTGAGCGCCCGGACATCGCCCATGATGGACACGCTCGGTGGGTTCGCCATTGCGATGGTGATCTTCTATGGCGGCTATTCCGTTGTGGAGCTGGGCCAGGACCCGGGGGCTCTGTTTTCCTTCATCACGGCTCTTTTGCTCGCTTACGATCCGGCACGCCGTTTGGCGCGGCTTAATGTCAATCTTGGCCGTGAAATGGTCGGCCTGCGCCTGATGTACGAGTTGATCGATGAGAAAGCCGATCTCAAGGACCGCGACGGAGCCAAATCCCTTGCTGTTTCAAGCGGTGAAATCGTGTTCGACGATGTCCGGTTTTCCTATGGCGAGGGAGCAGCACTCAGCGGTGCGTCTTTCAAGGCCGATCCGGGGAAAATGACTGCGTTGGTCGGTGCCTCAGGTGCCGGCAAGTCGACCGTGTTCTCGCTGATCGAGCGGTTCTATGATCCCCAATCCGGCGAAATCCGGATTGACGGTCAGCCAGTGACAGAGGTTCAGGTCGCGACCTTGCGCCGGTCCATCGCCTACGTCGGGCAGGATGCTTATCTCTTCAACATGAGCCTTCGCGACAACATCGGCGTTGGTGTGCCTGGTGCAACCGAAGCGGACATCATCGAGGCGGCGAAAGCAGCGAATGCGCATGACTTCATTACCGCTCTTCCGGACGGATACAACACCAGTGCCGGGGAGGGCGGCAACAATCTCTCCGGTGGTCAGCGCCAGCGGATCGCCATTGCCCGTGCGATGCTCCGGGACGCACCGATCCTTTTGCTGGACGAAGCAACATCGGCATTGGATGCAGAATCTGAAGCCAAGATCCAGTCCGCGCTGGAAACCTTGATGACCGGCCGGACGACACTCGTCATTGCACACCGGCTTTCAACCGTGCGTCATGCCCACCAGATTCATGTCATGGATCAGGGCAGGGTTGTTGAAAGCGGAACGCACGACAAGCTCTACGATCACGACGGCATTTACCGGCGTCTCTGTGATCTGCAGTTTCAGGACAAGACGGAAGCGGCGGAGTAATTCTCCTGCGCCGCCGGGATTGCGGGTCGACAAACCCCTTTTGCGACCCACTGATCAGTTTTCTTGATGGGCGAAGTCTAAAAAAATTGCAATCTTTGCGTTCATGAAAGAGCCGCAATTGGTTCAGATGTTTGCCGAGCGAAACCAGGGACATCGCTGATTAATCAGCGAGTGGCCCTGGCGTCATCGAAAACCTTGACCGATTTTGCAAAGGACTTTTCAAATGTCAGCACGTCCCCTCATTTCGACCATTGCGGCCGCAGCGCTGTCGGTGTTTGCTTTTTCTGGTGCCGCCTCGGCGATGTCCGAGCCAACCTTTGAGGAAGCCTTCGCAGCCGCCGAAACAGTGTCCTATAAAGCGCAGGTCGTCACGACCAACCCGGCCCGCAACGAGATCATCGTCAAGGCGAAGGACCGCAATGAATTCGCTGTTCCGGTTCAGGCCGGATTTGACATAGCATCGGTGCGGGAAAACCAGTTCCTGAACGTGACGTATCTTGCCGGTGTCGTCATCGACATCGAAAAAAGCAAAAACACCAAGCCTGAGATCGATGCCTCAAAAACGGTCGTTCTTGCCGATGAGGACCGCTTGCCCGCGGGCCTGACAGCCCGTCAGATGACCGTCACGGTCAAGATCCTCACCGCGGACACTGAAACCGGAAAGATACGTTTCACTGGCCCGGATGGTGAGGAACGCACCTACACAGTTCAAAACCCGGAAATCTTGAGTGATCTTAAGATCAAGGGTGGTGAGCTGTTTGATGTCACCTTCTTCGACGCCATCGGCTTCGAAATCACCAATACCTGATCAAGCCTGATGAAAACAGAAAAACGCGGCGGTACGTTCCGCCGCGTTTTGGGTTTCGGAGTATGGATTACTGATTGGCAGTAATCGACACACCCAACAACTGCGGAACCATTTGCGGGGCCATCATCGCCGCCCCCATGATCTGGGCAAACGGGACCGGGTTTTCCGGAGACGCGGTGATTTCCAGGGAACCCGGATTGGTCAGGTATTGTGTCACGGCTTCAGCAACCTGGCCTTCGAGATCCTTGTTCTGAAGCATGCCCAACATCAGCGGCAAGCTGCCGGTCAGTCCAGCAACATACTGCTGGGTGTCGACGCCAGCTTTTTGGGCTTCCTGATCTAGCACCCGGCCGGTCAGAGATGCATCATCCAAACGGACGCGCACATTGGACACGGAGATGTTCTGAAGAAGGGCCATGGACTCTTCCGGATTGTCGGAAGCCTTGTTCAGCTCCTCCACAACTTCGCGCGTTACACCGCCAAGTGAGAGCGACAGTGTCAGCGCGGCAGCGTCCTGGCCATCGATCTTAAGGTCCGGGATATTGATGGTAGCCGCATCCGGATCCCACTTGCCTGAGCCGGAAATGTTCATGTTGAGGGTTTCGTAGCCAAGGTCCTGCAGGGATTTGGCTTCTTCGGCCTGGATCTCTTTCACATCTACGACGATGTTTGAGATTGCAAAGCTACCGCTCGTTGGCTGATCGCCGTCCATTTCGTCGATGGATGAGGTGATCGTGTCGATTGTGGCGATCTTTCCGTCTTTGTCATCGATCTGGATGGTCGAAGCTTCGAAGGTCTTGTAGCTCGGATCAACGGTCGGGGCGCCGTTTTGAACTTCTTCAGCTGCCGGCAAGACAAGGTCCGTTGCGGTCATGTTTGCCATGGTGAGGCCGCCGTCGTCGGCCGCAAGTTCCAGGTTTTGAAGCTGAAGGCCGCTCAGTTTCAAACGGCCATTGTCCAGAACAGAACCACCGGAGAGGGTCGTGGTGCCGATGGTGACAGTGCCATCGTCATCTTCGCTTTTGAGAACGAGGTCGGCGATGGTGACGTCACCGCCCGTTTCGTTGACGCTGCCATAGCTTTCCACGTCGCCGCTGTCTGAATCGAGGAGTTTCAAGAACGCATCGGCAACCGGTACGCCGCTCGGGTCGAATGCTAGGGCCGGTGCAGCCTGAGCCAAAAACAGACCAACTGCGGTTGAAAGGCCGAGGCCGATCCGGGACTTCTTGGAAATCATGATGTGTACTCCAAACGTGAAGTGTCAGGGCTGACGCGAGCCTGCGTCATAGCTTAATACCAACGGCGACAGATAGGGACCCATTTATTGCAGCTGGTGCGAATTGAAAAAGAGACCGATTTCTTGACCTGCCTCGAAGGTTTTGTCACCCGATTGGTGCAGCGACAATGTGACGGCGATCACGCTCTTGGCGGATTTCCGCACTTGGGCCGGTAAATGTGCGCCGAAAGGTTGTGGAAAATGAAAACAGCGGTAGGTGCAGCCTCAGCTTGTGCAGTCGCAGTTTGGGTTCATCATAAGCTGCCAAATAGCCTGCTGGCTTAGTGAAATCGTCCTGTCAGGGTTAAGAAATGCTTCTGCATTCAGGGCTTGTTTACCCATTTCGCGGCATGGTTTGCGGGAGATGGTACTCAACGGGCTTGCGCATTGTCCTTTCGTTATTTCGGTTTTGCTAAGACGGTTCTGATCGCACTGGTGCTTGCGACAACGCCGCTGTTTGCGATCAATATTATCCTCAATCAATATGCCGAGAGCCGCGCCGTCAGCGAGATGGAAGCGATGGGGCAGGTGTCCATCCGCCGTGCGGAAGAGGCCATCACCACCACTGTTTCTTTCTTGCAAAGACTGGATCGCGACGACGTTGAAACCTGCGATGCAGCTGACCGGATCATCTATGAGCAGCAGATCATCGACCACGGCATGATCGACGCAATTGGGCTGGTTGATGCTGCCGGACAGCGCATGTGCATCATCCCTGATCGGGAACTGTCTGCAGAAGTGGTCCTGCCGCCCCTGCGTCCAGACGGCCCACTGGTGGGTATTGGTATGCTGGAGCGCAGTTACCTTGGCGCCAGAGCCGCCGTGGTCAGTTGGGATCTGAAAAACGAGACACGGTTGTTTGCCGAGATCACCCCGGCGGTGATCGCAATGGATCCTGGCCCTGAGTATCTGAGATCCTACAGGCGGACAGAATTGCGCCTCGGCGACAATCTTCTCTGGTATCAGGTCGGTGGCTACAATTCGGAAGGCAACGATCCAAGTGAAATGCTGTCGGTTGAAGTTGCATCTGAGCTTTATCCGCTGATTGCCATTGTCAATGCACCTGCTTCGGCGGCCTTGCAGGTTGTTCAGCAACTGAAAGTCATTGCCGCGGCGGCCTGCGCAGCCATTGCAGTTCTGTTTGTCGCTATCGGTATCTGGTACTCTTGGCGGCCGGAGAGCGAGGCGAACGACGAGTTTGTGGCCGCGATCCGAAACGGCGAGTTCATTCCGTATTACCAGCCGGTCATGGATATTGAGACCAAGCGTGTTCGTGGCTGCGAGGTTCTCATGCGCTGGCGCCGCCCGAACGGCATGATTGTCTCACCTGGCCAATTCATGGCCTATGCCGAAGCCAATGGGCATATCTTTGACATGACCCGCCACATGATGCGGGTTGCTAGCGACGAAGTGGGCGCGCTTTACGGCGAGCATCCGGACTTCAAGCTGTCGATCAACCTCTTTGCCGGGCATTTCCTCGACCGTGAGATCGTGTCCGACATCAAGAACACGTTTGAGAACTCCGAGATCTCCTATCAGCAAATTGTTGTTGAGGTTACCGAACGCTATCCGCTTGAGGATATGGAGTTAGCGCGCAAGATCATGGCCGAATTGCAGGCTCTCGGCGTCCGCATTGCGCTTGATGACGTTGGCACGGGCCATGGCGGCATGGCCTATCTGCAGAAGCTCGGTGTGGACATCATCAAGATCGACAAGATGTTCATCGACAGCATCAGTTCCGACGACAACTCCACGACCATTGTGGATTCCATGGTCGAGCTTGCCGACAATCTCGGGATGGGCATCATCGCTGAAGGCGTCGAGGAAGAAGAGCAGATTGATCGCCTGATGGAACTCGGCGTGACAGCAGCGCAAGGCTATTACTTCGCAGCACCCATGCCGGCCAAAGAGTTTATCGAGTTCGCCGAGCGTGTTGAAGATGAAGCCCGTGAACGCGCACGGATCGCCGCGGAAGCGGCCGCTGCGGAACAGGCCGCAGCCGAAGCGTCCATGGAAGACGAAGCGGCCTGATCCGGGGCTTGGACCACTCACAGACTACTTCGAGCGGTTTTTTCACCCTGCATTCCTGGGATTCGCGGGTCGCTGAGTGATCTACCAATCCATTGGTATTCAGTTCTTTTTTTTCGCGGTTCCTCAGCCTTCTGAACAAACGCTTTAAAGATTAGTCGCCTCACGGCTGCTATGAACTCCTTGTCTATACCGGCTGGACGGTTTATATGCGTTGGAACTGTACTGACCAGACGGTTCAGAATCCAAGATGTCGAAGACTACCAAAAACACAAAATGCCAGATCTTGACCGCTGCGCTTGAGGTCGTCCGCCGCGCAGGCACGCCCGCGTTGACGCTTGATGCTGTCGCAGAAGAAGCGGGGCTCTCCAAGGGCGGTCTGCTTTACAACTTCCCCAGCAAGGATGCCCTCATTCGGGGTATGGTGGAGTTTCTGGCCGGGAAATTTGAAGCCGAAATCGCCGCCGCGCGTGAAAATGCGACCGATGCAGATTCTCCGACGTTGGCCGCCATGGTGGACGTCACAGAAGGCTGGTTAAGTGAGCAGCGCGATGTTGCGCGGGCGATTTTGCCGGCGACCGCCGACAAACCGGACCTTCGGCAGCCATTTATCGACGTCAAGCTCCGGCTGCGGGCCGCGATTCTGGAAGAAACCTCGCAACTTGGGGCGGCGTGGGTCATTTGGACCAGCCTCGAAGGATTGCATTTTTCCGAAGCGCACTGCGTTTCGACACTGACGGACGACGACCGGGCAGCAGTTTTCGAAGAACTGCGTGGCCGGCTCAAGGACCTCAACCAATAGGACGGAACTCTATGTTGGCATTGTTGAAGACGCCCGCCGCAAGGGTGGCAGCGATTGTTTTCTCGGCGGGTTTATTGGCCGCATGCCAGGACGATGCAATAGATCCGATCGCCGAGGCGGAGGCAAAACTTCACGCCGCCCCAAGGCCGGCCAAGATCTTTACCGTTTCCGATCAACTCGGTCTTTTGGAGCGCCGGTTTGCCGGTCGGGTGGCTGCGGTGCAAACCGTCGATCTTTCTTTCCAGGTTGCCGGCCGGATCGTTGAGCTGCCGGTCCTGGAAAGTCAGCAGGTGAAGAAAGGCGATCTGATCGCACGGCTTGATACCGCCGACTATGATCGCGCACTGCGTGAGGCGACAATCAACGTCGAGCAAGCCAAACGCGAGTTGGACCGCCTTGCGACCCTGCGCGACCGGAATGTGATTGCGGTCTCCGCGTTCGACGCACAGCAGGACAAGCATGATTTGGCTGTTGAAGCGTTAAAGGAAGCCAAGCTGGATCTTCAGTACTCCGAACTTCGTGCGCCGTTTGACGGCATTGTTTCCCTGCGCCTCATCGACAACTTCACCACGGTCAGCGTTGGAACACCTGTAGTTCGGATGCACGATGTGTCGGAAATCCAAGTCGATATCAATGTGGCCGAGGCTCTCTTCGGGCGGGTGAGGGACACGGAAGTCGTCTCGATCGAAGCCAAATTTCCAGCCTACGGCGACAAGTATTTCCCATTGATCTATCGCGAGCACTCTTCCCAAGTCGACGATGTCACCCAGACCTACCGTGTCACGCTAGCAATGCCCCGTAAGGGAGCGGATCAGCTTTACCCGGGAATGACAGCGTCGGTACGGGTCAAGTTCCTTCCAGAAGGGCTGTCCCTTGGGGAGATGTTCCTCATTCCGACCGGTTCGGTCGCCGTTGACGGCGATGGTCAGTCATATGTCTGGATCTATGATGATGGAAGCGATGCCGTCTCCAAACGCAAGGTCGAAGTCGGCACTGTCATGGGCGACTACATCCCGGTGAGTTCGGGCCTTGGGGCTGGTGAAGACATTATTGCTGCCGGAGCCGCATTCTTGAGTGATGGCCAGGTCGTGCGACCGCTGCGCTGATCTGACAGATAATACCGAACAAGGATCTGATCCCTTGGATATTGCACGTTATTCGATCCAGAAACCGGTCAACACCTGGATGATCGTCATCCTGTCTTTGCTCGGCGGTTTGTGGGCACTCAGCACCGTTGGCCGCCTCGAAGATCCAGCCTTCACCATCAAGGAAGCCCAGGTCATCACCAGCTACCCGGGCGCAACGGCTGCCGAAGTGGAGAACGAGGTCACCGAGATCCTCGAAACCGCGATCCAGCAATTACCGCAGCTGAAGGAAATCACGTCTGTTTCCGAACCGGGCCTGTCGCGTATCCGTGTCGAAATCAAAGACACCTATGACGGCACCGAATTGCCGCAAGTGTGGGACGAGCTTCGCCGAAAGGTCGGTGATGAACAGCGCGCTCTGCCCGCCGGCGCTGGAACACCGTTGGTCTATGACGATTTCGGCGATGTGTTCGGTCTTTTCTATGCCTTCACTGCAGATGGGTATACCAACCGCGATATCCGCACGACCGTCAAGCGGATCCGGCGGGAGCTGCTCACGGTTCCGGGCGTTGGCAAGGTTGATGTCTCCGGCGAGCCGGAGGATGTCATTTACCTGAATGTCGACCACGACAAGATGGTCGGCCTTGGTATTTCCATGACCGATATCACCAGCGTGCTCGATGCGGAAAACCGGATCCAGACCAACGGCTCCGGCATATCAGGAGACAAGCGCATCCGGTTGATGACGGCGTCCGCTTTTGACGACTTTACGGGCATTCAGGATCTGGTGATCGGCCGGCCGGGCACCACGGCGATGATCCGCCTGTCGGACATTGCGACGCTGGAACTTGGTGAACCTGAAAGGCCCTCCCGGCTGATCAGGCACAACGGACAAGAAGCGGTCACCATAGGTGTCTCGCAGATCGACGGTACGAACATCGTTGAGGTTGGTGGACGTGTCATTGAAAAACTCGCAGAGGTCGAAGCACAACTGCCGGTCGGGATGCAGATTCACCCGATCTACGAGCAGAACATCGTTGTCGATGAATCTGTGAACGGCTTCATCATCAACCTTGCGGCCTCGGTGGTCATCGTGATCACGGTCCTGGCGCTGTTCATGGGTTGGCGCGCGGCCCTCGTTGTTGGAACCGTGCTTTTGCTCACGGTGATGGCCACGGTTCTGTTCATGCGGCTGTTTGCCATCGAGATGGAGCGGATTTCGCTTGGCGCCCTGATCATCGCGATGGGCATGCTTGTGGACAACGCCATCGTTGTCGCAGAAGGCATGATGATCAACATGCAACGCGGCATGCGGGCCATTGACGCCGCCAGCAAGGTTGTCAAACAAACCATGTGGCCACTGCTCGGTGCGACCGTGATCGGCATCATGGCGTTCTCGGGCATCGGTCTGTCCCCAGATGCAACGGGTGAGTTCCTGTTCTCGCTCTTTGCGGTTATCGGGATATCGCTGCTGCTTTCCTGGATATTTGCGATCACCGTGACGCCTTTGTTCGGAAAATACTTTTTCCGAACAGCTGAAGGCGTTGGCGATAATCATGATCCCTACAAGGGTATCCTTTATACGATCTACCGGAAGTTCCTGATTGGAACGCTGCATGCCCGTCTGCTGACAATCGCAGTGCTGATTGGTGTGACAGTTGCTTGTGTGATGGCTTTCGGCAACGTGAAACAGGCGTTCTTTCCGGACAGCAACACGCCGCTTTTTTATGTCCATTACTGGAAACCTCAAGGCACCGACATCCGGTCGACCGAGGCAGATCTGAAGGACATGGAGACTGTCGTCCTTGCAGATGAACGGGTCAAAACGGTCACCAGTTTTGCGGGCGGCGGGGCTACCCGTTTCATGCTTACCTACGCACCGGAAGATGCCAATCCTGCCTACGGTCACATGATCATCCGGACCCACAGCCGGGATGACATTGATGCTTTGGCGTTGGATCTGCGGGAACAATTCGGTGAACGGTTCCCGTCAGCCCAAATCATCACGAAACGCCTGGTCTTTGGTCCTGGCGGCGGAGCGAAGATCGAGGCACGGTTCTCCGGACCGGATGAGGACATCCTGAAGCGTCTCGGCGAGGAAGCCCGGGCCGTCTTCCAGCTGCCGGACAATCGCCTGGCCGACGTTAATACCGATTGGCGCCAGCGCGAACTGGTGGTCCGGCCGATCTTTGACGAAGACCGCGCCCGCATCTCCGGCATTACACGCGAAGAACTGTCACTCGCTTTGCAGTTTGCCACTGAGGGTGTTCAGGTGGGCGCGTACCGCGACATTGACGAGAGCATTCCGATCGTCGCGCGAAAGGCCGGAACCGACGGAATTTCTGTGAACGAAAGCGTGTCCGACTCCGTGGTCTGGAGCACAAGCCAGCGCCGTTACGTACCGGTTGACCAGGTCGTGCAAGAATTCGTCATGGAGCCGCAGGACACGTTGATCCAGCGCCGCGACCGTGTGCGGACCATCACAGTGGCTGCGGAAACCACGGGCGGCGAAACGGCAGCTGCAGCGCTTGCCCGGGTCCGGCCTCAGATTGAAGCCATTGCACTGCCGCAAGGCTACGCGCTGGAGTGGGGCGGCGAATACGAGAGCACCAACGATGCGCAAGCCTCTCTCGGTGCGCAGCTTCCACTCGGTTTCCTGGTCATGCTGATCATCTCGATCCTGCTGTTTGGCTCGATTCGGCAACCGCTGATCATCTGGTTGATGGTGCCAATGTCGATCAACGGGGTCGCGATTGCTCTTCTTGCGACAGACACGGCATTTGGGTTCATGTCGCTCCTCGGCTTCTTGTCGCTCTCAGGCATGCTGATCAAGAATGCGATCGTTCTGCTCGAAGAAATCGATCTGATGATCCGGGAGGGCAAAGAAAAGTACCAAGCCATCGTTGAGGCGAGTGTCTCACGTATGCGGCCCGTGATGCTGGCGGCGATCACGACCATCCTTGGCATGGTACCCTTGTTGTCGGATGCTTTCTTCCGCGGCATGGCGGTCACCATCATGGGCGGTCTGGCCTTCGCGACAATCCTGACATTGATTGCAGCGCCGGTCCTCTATGCGCTGTTCTTCCGTGTCCGGCCAACGAAAACAACGAATATACCGACCCCCAAAGAAGAAAACGTCCCAACCGCTGCGGCACCCGTGCCGGGCGAATAAAAAACGCCACCTGCCGGGCGGCGGCAGGCGGCGTGACCAGAGCTGATCGCGCTCCGGCGGGCAACATCCCGGCCCTGGGGAGGGAGAGGGTCAAGATGTGCCGGGGTCTAGCTTAGATGTGCCAGTTCGCCGCGCAGGCGGGTCTTGCACTCTTTCACGTTGCCGAGCACACGGGTGCAGACTTCCTGTTTGTTTTCTTTCTCAACCAGGAAAGACTCCATGCGGGCTTCAAGATCCCGCAGGCGGGCGCGGCGGGCGCGGTGGGAGTTTGAACCGGACGGCAAAGCGCCAATTCCGTAGTAAGGCCAGAAAAGGGTCATATCGGGGGCTCCTCTGTTTCGGCAGGTCAGTTGGCGGATCAGGCGGTTTGGGCTGGATTGAGCTTGCGCTCGACGCGCTGAATTTCGTCACGCAAACGCAGCTTAAATTTCTTGAGAGATCGGATGTGTTCCACGTCTGGGTAAGGATGCAGTTCTTCCCGCTGGATCAAGTTGTCCAGAGTACCGTGCTGGCTGCGAAGTGATTTCAGACGTGCGTACATCTCCTAGGCTCCTCTCAGTTTCAAAACATCGTTGCGCTTCCTATGTGGGGAGTGGATTGAAATAGCGGAAATACATTGTTTCGATAAAATCGATAGAATATGTCTATGGGGGAAACTAAGAGGAAAAGCGGCCATGGGGTATCGACCGTCGGCGCGGCAACTGGAGTATTTTATTGCTCTGGCAGAGGAAGGGCATTTCGGCAAAGCTGCCAAGAAGTGCCATGTATCGCAGCCGACATTATCTAATCAGTTCAAACTGTTGGAAGACAGTCTTCATACAACACTTGTGGAGCGCGGGACGACCGGCGTGCGGTTGACCGCAGCTGGAGAACGGCTGTTGCCGCTGGCGCGCCATGCGTTGGAAGTGTTGGACGATTTTGTGACGGCAGCTGAAGCCGGGCGCGAAAATCTCGGCGGCTTAATCCGGTTGGGGGTGCCGTCCACATTCGGGCCATATTTCATGCCGTATCTCCTGCCGATTCTGAAGTTGAAATACCCGGAACTTGAGCTTTATATCCGGGAAGACCGGCCGATGGTTTTGGAGCAGCAAATCCTTGATGGCACTCTTGATTGCATCATATCCCCCGACTTGGCGGGTTCAGAACGGCTTCAGGTTTTGAAGTTGTGCCTGGAAGACTTGTCGCTTGCCGTGCCGCGGTCCCATCCCCTCTCAGGCCTGGATGTCATACCGGTTGAACTGCTTAAGGGCGAAAGGCTTCTCACGCTGAGCCAAGGTTTTCGGCTTCACGACGATGTTCAGTCCCTGGCGCGGGCGAGCGGCGCTGATTTCCGTCAGGACTATGAAGGGACGAGCCTTGATGCCCTGCGCCAAATGGTGTCGATCGGCATGGGCTTGTGTCTGTTTCCGGCGGCCTACATAGCGTCCGAGTTCGGAAAAGAACCGGATATCGTCTTGAAACAGGTCGCGGAAATGAAAACTCGACGGACGATTTGCATTGCCTGGCGCCGCGACAGCGCCCGGCACAATCATTTCCAAACACTTTATGATCTTTCTCTCGAAGCTGTTGAGAGCATGAATGTTCCCGGAGTGGAACCAACTTCGGGATGAATGCTGCTACACTGTCCAATGCTGTTGCCCAAGCGGGTGCTTCTTGCCAGCTTTCAAAAACGTGTTGGAGCAAGCCATGCCAAAGATATCTGAAGCAAGCGACTACCAAACCGTCATAACAACCTTTGAAATGACACCGGGAACGTGCCTGGATCTTTTGGAGGAGCTGAAAGACGCGTATCGCGAGTTTATTCAGCACCAGCCCGGATTTATCGGTGCCGGTCTGCACGTCAACGATGCGCAGACACGGATCGCCAATTACTCCCAGTGGCGGCGGCGGGAAGACTTCCTGGCCATGTTGCGGTCCGATGAAATGCGCGAGCGCAACCGCCGGATCCATGCCCTGTGCAAGAGCTTCGAGCCGGTCATGTATGATGTGGCGGAGAGTTTCGCCTGACACTCATGCTGCTGGGGGCTAAAGAGCAAGCCGCCGTGACTTTGATAACGAGTGGTCCGGACAGTTCCAGTGTCGCGACAAGATCCGACAGGCGTTCAGGATTGCATCCACCGGTGGTTTTGCCGTAAGGTCATGCACCATGAGGATGTTTTTCGTTCAGCTGTTCATTATTCTGTTTGCGGCAACCGCTGTTGCGGATGAAAAGCCCACAAAGATACGACTTACCAATGGCGAATGGGCTCCTTATCAGTCCAAAGACCTGCAAGGATACGGTGTTTCGTCTCAAGTTGTGACGAAGGCTTTCGAAGCGGTCGGCATAGAAGTCGAGTATGGTTTCTTTCCCTGGAATAGAGCGATGCTGCTCGTGGAGCAGGGCGCTTGGGACGGAACCTTCATGTGGGTGCTGACGCCGGAGCGGGAGCGCCTCTATCTTGCGAGTGACCCGCTGTTTGTCTTGCGGGAGGTGATCTTCTACTCCAAGGACAATCCTGTTGAGGCCAAGGAATTGGAGGACTTGAACGGCAAGGTCATGGGGGCGCTGGATTCCAGCGCGTTTGGCCAACAGTTCGCTCCCTTGATCGATGATGGATCGATCATCGTCGCGAGAGTGCCGAACAATCAGCAGCTGTTTCAGATGCTCGCCATGGGGCGGGTTGATTTTGTCCCTGAGCTGGAAACCAGCGGGTACGAGGCCGCCCTGGAGCATCTGACGGAAGACCAGCAAAAACGGATCGGTCACTTGGAAAGGCTGACCTATCCATGGTCCTACCACTTGTTGATCTCGCGGCAAACGGAGCATGGCCCGTATTTCGTAGATGCCTTCAACCGCGGTATGGAGATCATCCGAGCCAACGGTGAATTTGACCGCATTATCGGCCCGTACATCCGACCCAGATCGCTGAATTGAATGAGTTTTCTGCCTTCGGCGCAGATCACAGCAAAAAGAGAACGGCCCCTGCATCACCGTGCAAGGGCCGCTTTTCTTATTCGGTTCAGATGGCGCGTTTGCTTACTGATATTTCGCCAGGATCTTGGCTTGGGTGCCGTCATCGATCATGGACTTCAATGCGTCCTGCATTTTTTTGACATTGTCGGCATTCGTGCCCGGATTACATGCCATCGACAGGACGGTCTCAGACAAGACAACCGCTTCTTCGACCGCGACACCGTCTTTCTTGAGGCTGTTGAAGAACGCTTCGGATACGGCGACCATGTCGATCCGGCCCGCTGCCAGCTTCTTGAGGGTTGTTTCCATATCCTTGGCGGCATCGATTTTCGGGAAACCTTTGTCTTTCAATAGAGCTTCCGTGTAGTCTTGGGACTGCGTGCCGACAGAGTAAGCCATGGCTTCGTCGATTGTTGTGGCGTTCACATCAGATCCGGCTTTTTTGATCAGCAGCGTCCGGTCAACATTCAGCGGTTCGACCCAGACGAACAATGGATCACGCGCCTCTGTGTGCGATGCTGTAAACACACAGTAGTCCGCTTGTTTTTCAGCCAGGCCGATCGCGCGCGACCATTGCGCCATTTCGACGTCATAGGTCAGGCCTGCGCGGTTCATGATTTCAAAAACCTGCTCAGCACCAAAGCCGACGATCTTGTCGCCTTCCATGTAGTTGAACGGTTTGTATTCCTCGGTGGTGAGGTTGATGTCTGCAGCGTGAGCAGGGGTGAGCACCGCAGCAGCGGCAAGGGCGATGAGGCCAGCAGCAAATTTCATGTCGGTTCCTTTCTGGAGCGATAGGACTGCTTATCGTTGTTTTGCAGCCGTCATTAGAAAGGGGAGGGGCTTACTCTTGGTTATGAGTGAGGTGATTTTTGAGTGAAAGTAAGAATAAGGTTATCAAAGTATTTGAGAGAAGTAGTTCTATAAAAATTATCCATGTAAAATATTTCAGTTGGCTGCAAATCAGAGCGCGAAGTGTATTTTTCTTCGGTTTGTAGTTGTTGATTTTTAAATGAAGGCGGTAAGTAAATTAGGTCATCTGATAAGTTATCCGAACCTGTAAACCGCTCAGCGTTGAGCAGAACGGCTTCCAGTCCAGCTTCAAAATTAACGGCGCTGCCGATGAGACTCAGGTCCCACAGAATGTTTGGTAAGGTCCAAAATCCTGTGGTGCCGGCTTTGCGTAAGCCTCCAATCCTTCACGTTCCGCATAAGGATCTTTCAAGACATCGAGCAGGTCTTCAACCAGACTATAATCTCCGGTCTCTGCGGCGGCCAATCCCTCTTCGACCTTGTGATTGCGCGGAATGTAGACCGGGTTCACACGGTTCATCTCGCGGCTGATTTCTTCGGCTGGGCGCCCTTCTGCGGAGAGCCGTTGATCCCAGCGATTTACCCAGGCAGATATATCGGCCTTGTCTTCGAAGAGATCAAAAAGGGAAGCGGTGTTTCCGGAGACAGCATCGGACAGACGCCGGAAAACCAGAGTGTAGTCAGCTTTGGATGCCTCCATCGCGCTGAGAAGGTCCTCAAACAGAGTGACGTCATCATCTTGCAGATCAGTCAGGCCAAGTTTTTTGCACATGCCATTGAGCCAGGCGGTTCGATAGCGATCCGGAAATTTGTTCAGTTCCTGAGTTGCAAGTTCTACGGCTCTGTCGAGGTCCGCTGAATCGAACAAGGGGAGCAGGGCCTCTGCCAAGCGTGCCAGGTTCCACTGCATGATGGTGGGTTGACGGCCGAAGGCATAGCGCCCACCGTGGTCAATCGAGCTGAAAACAGCGGCCGGGTCATGACCGTCCAAAAACGCGCAGGGACCATAGTCGATCGTTTCACCAGAGATCGTGGTGTTGTCTGTGTTCATCACACCATGGACGAAGCCGATCAGCATCCATTCGGAAACCAGCCGGGCCTGGCGGTCCACAACACGGGCAAGGAACTGAAGATATCGATCGTCCGCATCCGGGAGGTCCGGGTCATGCCGCGCGATGGCGTAGTCCGCCAGTTGCCGCACCTTGTCCGTATCACTTCGGGCCGCAAAGAATTGGAAGGTGCCGACCCGCAAATGGCTGGATGCTATACGGGTAAGGACGGCGCCAGGTTTCAGGCCTTCGCGTTGGATCATTTCGCCGGTTGTCACGGCCGCAAGCGCACGTGTTGTTGGCACACCGAGCGCGTGCATCGCTTCGCCGAGGATGTATTCCCTCAGGACCGGGCCAATCACTGCTTTACCGTCGCCACCGCGTGAGAACGGTGTCCGGCCGGAGCCCTTGAGTTGAATGTCGCGGCGATGGCCTTTCTGATCGATCACCTCGCCAATCAAGAGGGCCCGGCCATCGCCGAGCTGAGGCGAAAAACCGCCGAACTGATGACCGGCATAGACCTGGGCGAGGGGAGAAGCCCCTTCAGGACTAGCCGAGCCAGCAAAGACAGCCGCCATTTCGGGAGCAGCAAGCGCCGCGCTATCAAGACCGAGTTCACCGGCGAGCGAGGAGTTTAGAAGGACCAGCTTCGGGTCCGGCACGGCCGCGCCCTGCCACTCGACGTAGAACCCGGGAAGCTCGCGGGCGTACGTATTGTCGAACTGAAAGGCGGGGGGCTGCGTGGTCATTGGGGCGAGATCCGGTCGGTCACTGTCTACCGTCGCTATATAGTTTTTATCACACTTGCTTTCGACCCCACAGCGTCAATTACTGAGGTTCCATTTTTTGAAGTAGATTCGCTGTCTGCTTCAGACGGACATGCGGACAGGGTTGTTCCTCCCTCCGAAGCGAACCTATCGGCGAAGAAACAGCAAATTGAAAACCATTTACTGAGCAAAAAGACGCATTAGTTGCCGTCTGCATTGACCCAGCACGCTCAGTCTGTCACCACGCACGTAAGGGAATACTCCCGAAAAGAAGAAAACGGGATATCCCAGTGCATCCGAGCCAGATTCAGGACCTTGTCGAACACTGCGAGCAGTATCGAACTCCGAACAATGCAACTGCTCTTTTCCAGGTTCTTACGACCGTGCCATTGTTCGTTGCTCTGGTTGCCGCCATGTATGCCGCGGTGGACATCAGCTATTGGATCACCCTGGCCCTATCTGTGCCGACCGCCGGATTGATTGTCCGCTTGTTCATCATTCAGCATGACTGTGGTCACGGATCATTCTTCTCGTCCAAAACGGCCAATGATACGACCGGACGGCTGATGAGCATCCTGACGCTGACACCCTATGCGTATTGGCAGCGGGCACATGCGCTTCACCATGCGACATCATCCAACCTCGACCGGCGCGGCTTCGGAGATATTGATACGCTAACAGTTGAGGAATTCCGGTCTCTGCCACTTCACAAACGCGTCTGGTACCGGATCTATCGGAACCCGTTTTTCATGACATTCGTCGGCGGTGTTCTGCACTTTCTGATTATCCAGAGGCTCCCGTTCACCGTTCAGCGTCCGTCCTGGAAGATGACCGCCAGCGTGCTCTTGTTGGATCTTGCCATTGTTGCCGTCTACGGCACACTCGCGTTCTTCATGGGGTGGGTACACTTCGTGCTCGTTTTTGCACCGATCGTGGTGCTGTCAGCCGCAGCCGGCGTCTGGCTCTTTTACATCCAGCATCAGTTCGAAGAGACACATTGGTCCCGCGATGGCGTTTGGGATCGGAAGACGGCGGCAATCCTCGGCTCGTCTTATTATGAGTTGCCAGCGATCCTCAATTGGTTCACAGGCAACATTGGCCTGCATCACATCCACCATCTTTGCAGTCATATTCCGAATTACCGTTTGCAGGAATGCATGGCGGGGAAACCGGAGTTGGCCTCCATCAATAAGCTCACCATTTGGGAAAGCCTGAAAAGCGCGCATCTGGCGCTATGGGATGAAGACACCAAACGGCTGGTGCCGTTCTCGGCGGCTTGAACTCTGCGGAGCAGAGCCCCGATGCGTATGCGCCGTTGAGTGACGGCTCGGATGAAGAAATCCGGGCGCACTGTTACCGGTCGGTGTATGAAATACGGGCGTTTGTTTGAAGGAAAGCTCCCGTGACTGACACTTTCTGCCGCTTGTCTCAAGATGCCGCCGCTCCAGAAACCGATGCCCCAGCGCCGGACCGGTTGATATCAGGATCACCTGAATTCACCACCTGGAACGTCGAAGAGCGCGATGGTCTTTATTGTGGCATTTGGCGCTCCACGCCGGGAAAATGGCGGATCCAGTATGACGAATGGGAATACTGCCGCATCCTCGATGGCCACTCTGTCCTGACAGACACGGACGGGCAGGAGCATCACGTGAAAGCTGGAGACAGTTTTATCCTGCGGCCAGGGTTTTCCGGCACCTGGGAAGTTCTGGAAACCACCACCAAGGAATACGTCATTCGTTTGTAATACGGCCGGGATCTATCGACTGCGTGCAGCCGGCCGTCAAAACTCTGCAGCGGTTGTCTAGAAACGGAAGGCGACGCCGGCCATCGGCCCGTGCGTGACGGTGTCATAGGAAAATGCCTCGGTGCCGGACTTCCCGTTGTCATAGTCCACACCGGTCGCCTTGTAGTGCAGATGCATCGCCCAACGCTCGTTGAAGTGATAGCCGACGCCGGCCTGCGCGCCCCATGTAAAGTCAGAGACCAACCCGAACCCGCCAACGTTGGCACTTCCGAATAGAGACCATTTGTCGTTCAGGAAATGCTGCCCGCGCAGACCGATGACCGGATCGATCCATTGTTCGGTGATCGTCCTGGAAAAGGAATTGCGCGGCACGTTCGCGGTGACATCAATCTGATTGTACCACCAGCGTCCGCCCGCATAGGCTTCCATCCAGCTTGAATCCTGTCTCCAGAACCGGTAGCCGAAATAGGCTTCGCTCACCAGCTGTTTGACCCCGGCACTGACAGTGCCTCCGACGCGCGGGAATGTTCGGCCAGACCCGAGATCCATATACGCAACGTCGAGGGTTACACCGAACCGGCCGTCATACAGCGCTTCGAAATGCCCCATCGCGCCGAACTGCAAGTTCTCAAAGATGGTTCCCGGCGACACGTCAAGCGACGTATTCGGCAAGCGGCCAATCGTCGTGTCGCCCTGAATGGTCGGTGCAAGCAGATAAGGCGCAATGACAAACTCCCAGCTGCGCTCAACGCGAAGATCCGGTGTGTATGTGGCAGGGGGCGGCGAGGGGAGATCGGCAGCGGCGTTTGGAGTGGCCAGCGAAACCGCAGCAACAAACGAATAGCTCAGCACTGCGCAGCAACCCGCACCATTTTGGAGCAGCCTTTTCATGGTCAACGCCTCGCTCAACTTGATAGCCCGTTCTTAAGGATGGTTGAAATTTGGACGACACGAGACCGGACGTGTTTCCTGCCCAGGCCGACATCTAGACTTTTCTATACTGGCATAGCTGTGCAGGTCATCCAATGTGTATACAACCTAGATTCCCCAAATGGTGGTATTGTTGAGTGAATGCAATTAGATTGGACATTACGTAAGGTAAATTATATTATGCAATGCAATCATAAGTGAGATTCAAATCTCCGCGCTGTATCACATTTTCAGTTAGATGGGGGTAACCATGGCGCGTTCATTTAAGACTTACAAATTCACCAATAACACCGGCCAGGCCGTGAATGACCTGCATATAACCTGGGGGCTGGCAGGTATTGAGGTCATAGTAGTCGATGGAAAGAAACCGGACGACAAGGATGCAGAATATACACTCACTGATACAGGAGGCGAAGCCGATATCAGTGATCACGATGTGCAAAATAACGGCGAAGTAAAGGTTCGCATCAAGACGGCCAATCGCAGGCCGCCGCAAAGAGTCACGTATTACTGGACCAAAGACGGTGCCAGAGTCGGTGAGGTCCTAAGGCTTGCGGGGAACATTCCTGTACCGGATGAGATTCCCGATGAGGTTGCTTTCCGCCGTTTTGAAGAACGAATGGATTTCTTGTCCGATAGACTAGATATGCTGATCGAGATGAACCGGTTCAGAAAGTGATGTTGTAAAGGGTTCCTGACATAGGTTTTTCAAGACCGACTGGATTGCGCAACTATCGTGTTGGTGCATCTTTGACGATGCGAAACCCGATGTGGTTTGTGCCAAGGCTGCGTTCTGCATTCTGACGGGCGGCGGGGCGATATCTCAGGCAATAGGACGGGGCGCAGAGCCAGGATCCGCCTTTGACCACGTTCATTGCGCCGACGCTCGGATGAGAGAAGCTGGCTGCCAGGATCTCTGGTGGCCCGTCCGGATCGGTTGCGGCAATTTCCGGGTGTCCAGGCACCCACCAGTCGGAGACATGCTCCCAAACGTTTCCGGCCATGTCGTAAAGGCCGTAGGCATTTGGCGGAAAGGAGCCGACGGGAGCTGTTCCGTGATGGCCGTCTTCCTTGGTGTCGACACTTGGAAAGAGGCCTTGCCATGTGTTGGCCTTCCAACCTTGCCCAGGATCATAGCCGTCGCCCCAGGTGTACTCCGCGCCCTCGATGCCGCCCCGAGCGGCAAATTCCCATTCCGCCTCCGTCGGCAATCGGCCGCCGGCCCACTTGGCGTAGGCGCGGGCGTCTTCCGGTGAGATCTGAACCACCGGGTGGTCGTCCAAGTTCTCAATTGAGCTGTCGGGGCCTTCCGGGTATTGCCAGTCTGCACCCGGGACATAGCGCCACCAAACGCGGAAGTCTGTCAGGTCTACTTTGCCGGGCGGCTGGGCAAAAACCATCGATCCAGCGCGCAGCAGGTCTTCTGGAAGGCTGGGGTTTTCTGTGGGGTCCAGGTCCCGCTCGGCGGTTGTGACATAGCCGGTCGCCTCGACAAAGGCCCGGAATTCGGCATTGGTGACTTCGGTTTTCTTGATTTGGAAGGAACTGACCGTGACTTGCCGTTCAATTGCCTCCTCACGGTAGTGCTCATTCGAGCCCATCGTGAAGGTCCCGCCGTCCAGCAAAACAAAATCACCGTTTGCCTGAGAAGCCGAGCTGATTGCCAGAGTAAGAGCCGTAAGCCCGAGGAAACTGGAAACGACCAGCCTCAAATTATTGCCTTTTTTCAGTTGCCTAGCTCCCATCGAAACACTGATTTCCAATCCTCATCCATTTTGACCGATGATCGATCGCCGCTTTTAGGTCCTTACGTCTCGAATACTCGGCAGTGATGTTGTCATCGAGCGGTCCGCGTTTGATCAAAAATTACTGAGTGTGGACGACCTCATCCAAGACCTTACCACGAGTGCCACTGGGTGCCTTGATCCTCAAGTAGGCGGCAACGGTCGGCGCGAGATCGACTGTTTCAATCCGCGCCGGAATGCGGCTTGCTTTCATCCCCGGCCTGGAAAAGATGATCGGGACATGCGTATCATAGGTCCAGGGGGAACCATGGTGCGAGGCAACGTGAAGCCCGTCAAAATCACCTACAAACCAGTGCGGTTCAAATACGACATAAACGTCGCCGGACCGTGAGGCATGAAAATTCGCCAGCACTGCATCGCTGACACTCGTCTTGGCAATCGCAGCACTTGCGAGATCCTCGCTGGATATGGCGTAGGCAATGGCTGGCATCTTTTGCAGTTCCTTGGCGAGAGTTCTGGCAACGTCCGCCTTTTCTAGTCCTTTGTCCGAAATCAGTTGTTCGTTGAGATAGACGTAAGGCTGGGAAAAGGAGGAAATGAGCTCCTGAGCGACCCCAAACTCAGCAATGAGAGTTTTCGCGGCAGGTTCCTTGTCTATATCATCGAAAGTGAAATAGCCGGCCGGAATACCGAGATATTCCAGGTAACCCGGGACTTCCGCGCCGCCGTGGTCTGCGGACAGAACGACCAATGTGTGTTCCAATCCGACCTTTTGATCAACATGGTCCAGCAGTTGGCCGATGGTTTTATCAAGACGGCGCAGATTGTCTTCGGCTTCCAGGCTGGATGGGCCGAAAATGTGGCCAACATAATCAGTCGATGAAAAGCTGACCGAGAGATAATCGGTCACATCGTCTGCACCGATATCCTCCTTATCGATCAGTGTTTTGGCAAACGATGCCGTCAACTCATCGCCCGCCGGACTGAGCGTTAGAAACGTCGTATAGTACTTGCTGTCCCAAGCGCCGAATGGATGCGGAAAAGTGCGGCCAAATCCCGGAAAGTCGGTTTCCCACTCCGCATCATCGAAGGCAGCAAACCGATAGGTGTGTTCAGGGTCAGTCAGCTCCCAATCTGTATAGGCGTAGGCCAGAACATGCCCGGCATCGTTCCAGGCGTTAACCCAGTCTGGATAGGAATCCATGTAGTAGCTCGACGTGACAAACCGGCCGTCGCTCTTTGAGAACCAGTAGGCTGTTCCGGCGTGGCCGGCCATCGAGATGGCACCGCGATCCTTGACGGACACCCCGAATATCTTCGAAACACCAGCATTCGCGATCGCAATTTCATCAGACAGGGTCGATGACAAGATCGACGAAGGAGAGCGTCCATCAGATGTCGCGGCCCGCTGTGTCGGATCGATTTCGGTAGCCTGATCGACACCGGACTTCGCCAGCAGCGGATAATCAGGATCCTGAACGTTGTAAAACGGCTTCCCGGTCGCCCGGTCGAACCAGAGGTTGGCAACCATTCCGTGAACGGCGGGATCGGTGCCTGTTGCCAGTGTGGTATGGCCGACAATCGTCTCTGTGTTGGCGTGCCGGTGATGGGCGTTTGTATAATAGATGCCGTTTTGTAGAAGGCGTTTGAACCCTGTGTCACCAAAGTGCGCAATGTTCCGGTCGATCAAGTCACCACGCAGCTGATCAACGGTAATCTGCAAGACCAGCTTGGGCTGCTCCTGGGCTTCGGCTTGAGCCGATGTGGCAGCACTTACCGCCAAGATCCCGACAAACAACCAACGCATTTGCATGGTCAAAGCGCAGACCTGATTTTCTTGAAGGCTTTGGACAACTCATCGCCAAGCAAGGAGGTGGCTTCGCTGATGTTCTGCGCGGATTCGCCGAGTTTTGCCTCAGCTTCGAAACTGTCCCACTTCTTTTCCAGCTCGTCCCATTCCTCCTGCAGCTCTTTGCTGCCCAAATGGATTTTCAGTTTGACCTCGTCGCGGGTTTGCTTGAGTTCATCCACGATGTCTTTGATATCTGGCATTTCTTGGCTCCGGAGACTGAGAATGGGGCATCCTATGACGCCCCATTTTGTCTATCTAGTTGTTATTGAGCGCCACTTGGCGTCGAGAGTTTATCCATGACCTGATCCAGCGAGAAGCTGGCCGCTTTCTGGCGTGGCGGGAATTCCTGGAAAGTGGCCAGGAAATTCGCAACGTACTGCTGCGCAGGGACAAGCAGATACACCCGGTCGATCAACCAGTCGTAGTACGTGTTGGACGTTCTGTAAGAGCGCTCATACGGGTCGCGGCGCAGGTTGAAGATCAGCGGGACACGCAATGGGGTGAACGGCTCGATCCAGGCCCGCAGCGTCGTGTAGGCCTTTTGCTCCATGAAGATCATCTTCCAGTCGGCATACCGCAGAGCGGTCAGGTCCCCATCGTCAGAGAAATAGAAGATCTCCTGACGCGGTCCCTTGGCTTCTTCGCCAAGCAGGTGGGGCAAGAAGTTGTAACCATCCAGATGGACCTTGTACTCGCGTCCGATCGCTTGCACACCGCCATCCTTGAGTTGTTCCTTGATGTCAGGAACACCGGCTGCGGCCAGATAAGTCGGCAACCAGTCCATGTGGTGCATGATCTCGTTGGACACGGAACCCGCTTCGATCTTGCCCGGCCAGCGGACCATGGACGGAACACGCCAACCGCCTTCCCAGTTGGTGTTCTTTTCGCCGAAGAACGGCGTCGCTGCGGCATCCGGCCAGGTGTTGTAATGCGGGCCGTTGTCGGTGGAATAGTGAACGATGGTGTTGTCGGCGATGCCAAGTTCATCGATCAGGTCCAGAAGCTGTCCGACATGCATGTCATGTTCGATCATGCCAGCGGTGTATTCATCGACGGTCCGGCCGGCAATGTCGCTCGCCTGATCCATCATTTCCGGCTTCACATGGGTGCGGAAATGCATCCGTGTCCCGTTCCACCAGACGTAAAACGGCTGACCTTGCTCATGCGCCCGCTTGATGAAGTCGACAGCTGCGGCAAGTGTTTCCTCATCCACCGTTTCCATGCGTTTCTTGGTGAGTGGGCCGGTGTCTTCGATTGTTCCGTCTGCCGATGACTTGATGACACCGCGGGGACCGAAGGTTTCCCGGAAGGTGCGCCCGTCCGGCATGATGACATCGCCCGGATAATCGGCGTTTTCAGGCTCTTCCTCAGCGTTCAGGTGATAAAGGTTACCGAAGAACTCATCGAAGCCGTGATTGGTTGGCAGATGTTCGTCCTTGTCACCCAGGTGGTTTTTGCCAAACTGTCCGGTCACGTAGCCTTCGGCCTTCAAAAGACCAGCGATGGTCGGATCTTCTTCCTGCATGCCGAGATCCGCGCCGGGCAGGCCGACCTTCGACAGACCGGTGCGGAACACGCTTTGACCCATGATGTAGGACGAGCGGCCCGCCGTGCACGATTGCTCGCCATAATAGTCGGTGAATATCATGCCTTCATTGGCGACGCGGTCGATATTCGGGGTGCGGTAGCCCATCAAGCCCATTGTGTAAGCAGAGATGTTGGACTGACCCACATCATCACCCCAAATGACGAGGATGTTGGGTTTGGTTTCCTGAGCCGATATCGGGGCAATCCCTGCCACGGCTAGTGAGGCGATTGAAAGTGCAATCACTTTTAATCGACTGGAGATAAATGAATAACGCATGAAGCCTCGCAATCTGTGAGGTGATGGGTACGTGCGGTTGTATCGCGGAAGAAAATTTCAGCATACTTGAACAGTCTATGCGCAATATCTGTTCACGGGAAAGTTAAAAATAACGCAGCGTTATTTGTTTTTGGTTTTGTGCAGGTTTTGGTGGCGCATCATCTGAAAGGGCGACGGCAGCGTTGAAAAATCGCATGTGACCGGCTGCCGCATGGCGTGTCGCCGCACTTCGCCGGTTTGACATTGAGTAAGTGAAATCCCTCATCCATATGTCGGCTTAGCAATCAACCACAACCAGGCCTTCGGGCCGGGAAAGAGCCATGGAAGAACTTCTTCTCAGCCGAATTCAGTTTGCGGCCAACATTTCGTTCCACATCCTGTTCCCAACGATCACCATCGCGCTGGGGTGGGTGCTCCTGTTCTTCAAACTGAGGTTCAATGCGACGGGCGATGACCGCTGGATGGCGGCATACATGTTCTGGGTGAAGATTTTCGCCCTGTCCTTTGGCCTCGGCGTTGTAAGCGGCATAACGATGAGCTTCCAGTTCGGCACCAATTGGCCGGGCTTCATGGAAACGGTCGGCAACGTCGCTGGTCCGCTGCTCGCATACGAAGTTCTGACAGCCTTCTTCCTTGAGGCAGCTTTCCTTGGGATCATGCTGTTCGGTGCGTCGCGTGTTCCGAACTGGCTGCACACGCTTGCGACCTTCCTCGTCGCGTTCGGAACCACAGTCAGCGCGTTTTGGATCCTTGTCCTGAATTCCTGGATGCACACACCAACCGGCTTTGAACTGCGCGACGGGATCGTGCATGCCACTGACTGGCGGGCCATCATCTTCAACCCGTCCATGCCCTACCGTTTGGTGCATATGCTCCTCGCCAGCGGGTTGACCGTTGCATTCCTCATTCTTGGCATCTCGGCCTTCCGCCGTCTGATCGGCGACCAGTCCAAAGGCGTTCGCGTCACCTTCAAAACCGGCGCGTGGATGGCAGCCATTCTCATTCCGGTGCAGATCTATGCGGGTGACCTGCACGGCCTCAACACCTTGGAGCACCAGCCGCAGAAGGTTGCCGCCATGGAAGGCAACTGGGAAACCTCGTCCCATGTGCCGCTGTTGCTCTTCGCCTTGCCGGATGAGGAAAAGCGACAGAACGATTTTGAGATCGGCATTCCGAGCGGCGCGTCGCTCATCCTGAAACACGATCCTGCTGGTGTGGTTCCGGGTTTGAACGATTTTTATGCCGAAGATGGGACCGCGCTTCATCCGCCGGTCGCGCCGGTATTCTGGTCTTTCCGCGTGATGGTCGGGACAGGCGTGCTGATGCTCGTCATGAGCTGGGCGACTGTCATCATGATGCGCCGGAACCGCGGTGTGGACGGCTTGAACCCGTGGCTGCTGCGCGGCCTTGTGGCCATGACCTTCTCCGGTTGGCTGGCGACACTTGCCGGCTGGTACACAACGGAAATCGGCCGTCAGCCTTGGCTAGTTCAAGGCGTCCTGACAACCGAGGCGGCTGTTGCGGATGTCCCGGCGCCCATGGTTGCGACAACGCTTGCAGCTTACTTGATCGTTTATGCGGTTCTGCTGGTGGCCTATATCACGGTCATCTTCCGGCTGGCCCGCAAGGCGAGCAACCCCGAAGACACCAGGCCGCATTCCGGTGCTGCCCAAGTGGCCCTTGTCCCGGCGGAGTAAGACAACATGACCTTTTTTGGTGATCCAACAGTCTGGCTTCCGCTGGCCTTCGCCGCTCTCATGGGCATCTCTATCCTCGTCTACGTTGTGCTCGACGGATTTGACCTTGGGGTGGGCATCCTTCTGCCCCTCGGGGATGAGGAAGAAAAAGATCGCATGATCGCGGCGATCGGCCCCTTTTGGGATGCCAACGAGACATGGCTGGTGCTCGCGGTGGGACTGTTGCTCGTGGCCTTTCCGGTGGCGCATGGCGTCATCCTGACCGCGCTTTATCTTCCCGTTGCTGTCATGCTGATCGGGCTCATCTTGCGCGGCGTTGCGTTCGAATTCCGCGCAAAGACCACCGGCAAGCAGAAGCATCGCTGGAATCAGGCGTTCTTTTTTGGCTCTGTATCGGCTTCGCTCGCACAGGGGTATATGCTCGGTCTCTACATCATGGGTCTGGAACACACACCAGCCACAGTTGCCTTTGGTGTTTTGACTGCGCTTTGTCTGACGGCCGGTTACGGCTTTATCGGTGCGACCTGGCTGATCATCAAATCCGAAGGCAGCTTGCAGATGAAGGCGATCCGTTGGGCCCGGACGCGGCTTTGGGGTGTGGTCTTGGGTTTCGGTGCGATCTCGCTGGCAAGCCCGTTGGTCAGCGACCGGATCTTCGAAAAATGGTTTTCCTTTCCCTCGATGATCCTGCTGGCTCCCCTGCCATTGATGTCGGCTCTTTTGGTCTTCATCCTGTACACAGCGCTGCAGCACCTGCCGGCCAAAGACGACAAATGGGCGTGGGTGCCATTCACGGCAACGGCCAGCCTGTTCCTTCTGGCATTCGCAGGATTGGCTTATTCCTTCTACCCCTACGTGGTACCGGAGCAGCTCACCCTTTATGAAAGCGCAAGTGCGCCGGAAAGCCTGTTTATCATCCTGCTTGGGGCCTTGTTCGTCCTGCCGGTGATCATCGGCTACACTATCCTCGCCTACACCGTCTTCCGCGGTAAGGCGACCGAGCTGCGCTACGACTAGATCTTGATTAGAGGGGACTAGGCCGGTGCTGCCTTCTCTCCCTCTGCCGAGTTTTCGGAACCGGTTGTTTCAAAGGCATGGATGGCAAGGCTTTGCCCGGCTTCCTGCATGGTCAGATATGTTTGGTCCGCCCCGGCTTCGGTGATTTGAGCCACGTGATCGGCATGCAGGGCATGGCTGACGATCGTTCCGGAGAAGCCACTGGCTCGTAACATCCGTGCTGCGATCAGTTTGGCCTCAAGATCATCCATTGCCAGAACGGCTGCGGTGATTTTGCTGAGGTCGACGCTATTCCAGAAATTGCTGTCTTCTGCGTCCGCAAAGATGACATTGCGCCCAGCTTCCGCATGGCCCTGGACCTTATAGATGTCTGCATCCAAACCAATGGGGCGGTGCTCTTTTTCAATCAGAGCATTGTAGGCGGCGGTCCCGGTGCGCCCCATCCCGAATACAATGATATCCGCGTCTCCAAGGTCTTTGGGCTGTTCGTCCGGGTGACGCGTCGACAGTTCAAACCGTTGCAGCTGAGGCTCGAATCTTTCGAAGATCTGGTGCGCAAAGCGATTGAGGGGCGCGGCTATCAGGAACGACACCGACACGGCAATCGCAAGTGGGACGAGATAGTCTTGAGCAGCCGGGATTCCGGCAGCGACGATCAAGCCGAATTCACTATAGGCTGTCAGCGACAAGGCCGTGACGAAGGAGGTTCTTGCCCGGAGTTTGAAAGCGATCAGGACGGCGAAAAACAGGATGCCTTTCAAGGGCAAAAGTGCTGCCAGAACCAACGCAAAGACAATCGCATTCCAATCCGGGAGCCCGGACATTCCGATCGAAAGGAAGAAGCCAATCAGAAACACTTCCTTGAGCGCCCAAAGTGAGTTGGACAGTTCACCCGCTCGAGGGTGACCGGAGAGCAGAAGCCCCATAACGAGCGCACCGATCTCGCCTTTCAATCCGATGATCTCGAAACCGACACCGCCGATGACCAGGCTGAGCATCATGCCGGTCAACAACAAGACCTCGTCGTGTCCGGCAAGATCCAGCAACTTGAACAGGACCGGCCTCAGCAAAGGTGTCGCGAAAATCAATAGAGCCCACGGACCAGGCAGTTTTCCGGCAAAGATTGCCAAAACCACCAGCGCGATAATGTCTTGCACGATCAGGATGCCGATGGCGGTCCGCCCATGAAATGTGCCGAGCTCGCGCTTGGCCTCAAGGATCTTTGCCGACAGCACGGTGGAGGAAAAGGCGAGGGCGATGCCGACGAGAAGGGCGCCCATCCATTCGGATGTGAAAAGCAGCCAGATGATCGGGGTGAATACGCCAATGGACACGATAAAATGGATCAGCGCGCCGCCAACCACTTGCGGTTCGGTTATCTGCCTGAGTTTCAGCTTCAAACCGATGGTGAACAGCAGCATCAAAACGCCGAGTTCGGCGATGTAATCAAGAATTGGGCCCGTTTCGCCCGGCATTCCAAAGCGTGGTCCGATCAGGTTGATGAAAAAGCCTGCAGCCAGAAAGCCAACAAGCGGCGGGAGGCCCACCTGCCGGACAGCAAGTCCGAACACGAACGCTGTTCCGATCGCAAAGACTTCAAAGTGCATGCCGGTCTCACCTGTTGGTTCGTGCCCTAAAGGTAGTCGTCAATTCTTGGGCGATTCCCTGCACACATCAATCGTCTTGGGTCGATTCAAACACTCGGTCCACGGGTGCGACTTCGAACCGATATGCAGATCTTTCAAGTGGAAAGACATCTGGCACCTGGGTTTGCCTTCAGTGACGAGAAGGCAAAGGGCATAAAGACGGGTCACACAGTGAGGGATAGCAAACCCGTCAGTTCACTTCGCGTGTGGGTGTCTCACCCTGGGCCTGTTCTTGAAGAACAAGAACCTCTTCGAGTGCTGTTTGAAAACGGTCTACGACGCCATCGGCCGTCTCCAGATTGAAGGCGAAGTTCAGACTTACAGTATCTGCCAGAAACACCGGTTCGAACTCGGCGGGATCTATTCCTGCCTTGGCCGCGAGCCTTGCAAAGTTTTTCCACTGGATCGGGATGAAGTCGATCCGGTCGGCGGCCAGCATTTTGACATTAAAAATGCCTTGGCTGTTGAACGTCGTATTTTCTTCCGGAATACCGTGCCGCTTTGCAAAAACCGCACTGGCCCCATCAATTACGACGCCGACCTTGTATTGATGGAGGTCTTCTGACTTTTCGATTTCGAAGTTCCGCTCCTTTTTGCCGATGAAATAGGAGTCGAATTTGAGGATCGGGCCTGCCCATTTAAAAAGACCTTCCCGTTCGGGCGTGCGGCCGGTGGAGAACAGAACCGTATTTGCATCAACCTGAGCTTGGTGAAAAGCTCGTGCCCAGGGAAGGAATACAATGTCCTCTCGAGTTTGGGTCGACCCGACTTTTTGAAGGATCTTGTCCAAGAGATCGGCTGTTTGACCTTTGACCACGCCATCTTCGACATAGTGGTAGGGCTTCCAGTCTTCGGAAAGAAGCTTGAGCTCTGGAAATGTGGTCTCGGCTTGAACAGGTTCCCCAAAGGGCGCTGCCGCTGTGAGAAGCAAACCGGCGGCAACAACCGCTCGCCATCGACGGGACAAGTCCCTCGCAATCCGCTTCACTGCTTTTGGATCTGACATCTACTGCTTTATCCAACCATGCTATGGAAGCATTATCCGGTAACACCTGTAGAAGTTAAAAGTCTGAGATTTAAAAAGTAAATAATATCGGTGTCACAAAGTCGTTTAATTTGAAGAAATCATCGGGGAGGATATTTGAAAATCTGCGTGTGTTTTAAAAATACATTACTCTGGGTGTTAAAAGCATCAAATTTAGGCAAAGTGGTTTGCTGAAATCGCAAGCAAATGATGGCAGGTTTCGTCCGGGAAACTTTACGGGTCTGTCACTTCCAAGACTTCGCCAGTGTCCAGGCGTTTGACGAAATCAACCCGGTCTCCATTCCAGTGATAGCTGAAGTGCGAGGATTGGACAGGGATTGACACCACGTCCGGCCACAACGCCCCCAAACATTCGCCGCCCGCACAACGGACGCTGTTCCAGACAAGGCCATCGCTGCCTAAGGCTCGGATTTCGGCGCCGGCCTTCTGGGAGAGGCCATAGTCTGAGGCATGAAGGACACCCGGCACATCATTGACGTCTGTCAGGTCCGCGTCGACAGACCCGACCAAAAGCCGGAACTGGGATGTCCATCCGGCGTCCTCGCGTGTAGAGGCCATGAACCTTGCATGGTGATAAATTGTCTCCGCGAGAGCTACGTTCTCTGAATTGCCCGCGTAGTAGATCCCGTAGCTGCCATCGGAAAACCGGCCGGGCCTCAGCGGAGAGCAATGGACAAACGGTGCCATGACATAGCTGGCGCCGGGACCGGAAACGCGTCGATGAACCGGGACTTTGCCAAGGTCGCCGATTTCGCCGCGCACGCGCGGGTTGGTTTTTGCCTCGACCGAAGCCAGAGCTTCCCAGTCTTTTGGGTCGGCGATGTCTTCAAACAAATCAATGGGAGGGTAGAGGGAGCGGATTATGCGAAAGGTTCGCGCCCACGTTACGCGCCGGATGTGCGGCATGGCCTACCAAACCCCGCGCTCGGCGTTCAGCCAGCGGCGCAGGCTTTCAAGGTCGGACATTTCACCGCGCAGCATGACATCAAGGGCAGATTGTCCCTCAAAAGCGTCATTTTCCTTTTTCACCCAGGCGTATCCACGCTTTGGCTCGTTGAAGAGGTGGCGGATGCCTTTGTGTATGCCCATTAGGTGCGCCATGCGCATCTTGCGGTCCCGGTCCACGCGGCCGATGTCACCGCGTTTCCACCGGTCCCATGTGCTTTGTGACATGTCGCCCAGCAGCGTGCGGGATTGCGCATCGCTCAAGCCCCAGGCCTTGAAGAGGTTGACAGTCGCGCGCGCCAACGCGCCGGCTTCATCGTCCGTGATGACCGGGTTCTGTGCGTGCGCTGGCGTCGATGTTATCGGTTGCAAGCTCAACTCAAACTCCATCATTTGACGGCATTTTATATTATATATGTCAAATGACAACCGGTTTGCTGTTTTTCAAGGGGATCGGTGGGATCTCAGTGCTCATTTCTCATGTGCGAACACTTGAGCCGTCAATGCAGGGCTCAGCTTTGAAGGTTCATTGCAGGGCCAATGATCGGTGTCCTTTTCAATCCCCGCCGGTCACTGTAATCGACATCGCCAAGTCGGTCAGTAGATCAGCGGCATCGTCCATATCAACCGGCAAAGCGCGGGCTGTGATTGAATAGCCCTCAAAGTAGGGGATGAGCAGGGTCGTCAAACGATCTGCAGAAGCAGCGTCTGTTTTGCCCTCAAACGCAAAGTCCACAACTACCTTGGAAAAGCGTCGATAGTATTCCATCAGGCACTCATCAATGAGACCGCTCCTGCTGGAGATCGCCCATATTTCCCGAAAAGCCCGGCACATGTCACTAATCTCCAGGCCATGGACGAGGACGGCCTGCACCAGAAATCGAATCCGGTCTCGGGTTGTTGAGGCGTTGCTCTGCTGCGCGAGTTTTTTCAGGTTCTCGGTGCATTCTTCGAAGTAGCCCGCCACCATGGCAATCAGCACATCATCCCGTGTCTTGAAATAGTATTGTACATTGCTGAGCCGCATCTCTGTGCGCTCCGCGAGTTTACGCATCGTCAGGCCAGCGTCGCCCATTTCGATCAAGAGTTCCAGTGCAGCATCGAGGATCAGTCTTTCCTTTGGAGAGAAAACTCGGCGCTTAACATGCTGTTCCACTTTACTTTTTCCTTTTTGGCTCATGGCTGTGACCCAAGGGTCTGCCTTGTTTTTGAGTATAGAGACTTGACGAGGTTGGTCAAACGACCTAATTTTTGGTCATGCGACCTAATTCCTGAAGGTGCCCTTATGATCAAAGCACTCCGTACCCCTGATGCCCGGTTTGACAGTCTTTCCGACTATCCATTTCAACCCAATTATGTCGAGGATCTGAAGGGATATGAGGGCCTTCGTGGTCATTATGTCGATGAAGGCGATCCGAACTCCGAGGAGGTCTTCCTGCTGCTTCATGGAGAGCCCAGCTGGAGCTATCTCTATCGCAAGATGATCCCGATTTTCGCCAATGCCGGTGCCCGGGTGATCGCACCCGACTGGTTGGGGTTTGGGAAATCCGACAAGCCTGTCGACGACGAGGTTTACACGTTTCACTTCCATCGAAACTACATGCTTGCCCTCATCGAGCATCTGGACCTGCAAAATATCACGCTTGTGGTTCAAGACTGGGGAGGCGTTCTGGGTTTGACGCTGCCCATGGAGATGAAGGACCGGTTCAAGCGGCTGCTGATCATGAATACCGGTCTCATGATGGGCCCGGTGAACAGCCCCGCTTTTGATGCCTGGAAAGCGGATATCGTTTCAGATCCCGACGTGCCGATCCCGTTCATCATGCAGAAGAACGAGCCGGTCATTTCAGACATCGAGGCTGCCGCCTATGAGGCGCCATACCCGGACCAGAGATACAAGGCCGGTGTTCGCAAGTTTCCCCTTTTGATCGCGACATCGATCGATGCTCCGGGCGTCGATGTGTCTCAAAGGGCCGCAAAGTTCTGGTCGACAGAATGGACCGGCGAAAGCTTCATGGCGATCGGAATGCGCGACAAGATGCTGGGGCCGGATGTCATGAATGTCATGCGCACCGTGATCAACGGCTGCCCGGACCCTCTGGAAATCCCGGAAGGCGGACATTTTGTTCAAGAATCAGGCGGCGAACTGATTGCCCAAAAGGCCCTCGAACACTTCGGCCTGGCCCAGGTCTGAAACACCCGAAAACATCACATGGTTGTGCCCGAACACTAGGGCCAGCCGTCAACTCCTCACACCCAGGACTGAACAATGGAACCTGAAATCCTCGTCATCGGTGCGACCGGTAAAACCGGCAAACGTGTCGCCCAACGGCTTAAGGCACGCGGCCTGGCCGTCCGGCATGGAACGCGCCGCAGCCGGATCCCCTTTGATTGGGAAAACCCGGAAACGTGGGCTGCATCGCTGAATGGCATTAAAACCGCTTATGTAGCCTATTCACCCGACCTGGCGGTCCCGTCCGCACACGGAGTGATCGACGCTTTCGTAAGGGCGGCCGAAGCGGCAGGACTGCGCCGCATGGTCTTGTTGTCGGAACGCAACGAGGCGCGGGCGCAAGTCTGCGAACAACTTCTTATGGGCTCGTCCCTGGAGTGGACAATCCTGCGGCCCAGCTGGTTCATGCAGAACTTTAGCGAAGGCGGGTTTCTGGACGACGTGCTGGCAGGAGAAGTGTCGGCCCCGGATTCTGGGGCTGGAGAGCCCTGGGTAGATTTGGAAGACGTTGCGGATGTTGCTGTCGCGGCCCTGCTGGACGACGGTCACACCGGTGAAGTCTATGAAATCACGGGGAGAGAGCTGCTCACCTGGGACCAGGCGGTACGTCTTATCGCCAGCGTGACCGGACGGGACGTGGCGTATCGCACATCCACGCCGCAGGAGTTTGAAGGCACCTTGATTGCCGCCGGGTTTCCTGCCGAAGACGCCGCCTTTGTCGCCGGCCTTGTGGCTGAGATCCTTGACGGCAAGAATGCAAGCACCGCGGATGGTCTGCAGCGCGCCCTCGGCCGGGAGCCGAGAACGTTTGCGCAGTTTACTGAGGATGCCCACGCGGCGGGCTGCTGGTAGTGGCTGTCTGAAGCTCATCTCCACCCAATGGAAACGGAACTTCAGCGGTTGGAGGTGGGTCAGGGTTTTGGTTGGATGCAAACCTTTATTCCTGTGGAGGAAAGGAACGCATCACCATCCGAAACGGAGACTCTCCTGCCCCGATAAACAAAACCCGCCCGATCGTCAGCGATGGGCGGGTTGGTTGATTTCAGAGCAGCAGGGGCTCAGTGTTCACGATCTCTCGGCGGATAGGGATCATTTCCCGGAGCGATAGTATCTTTGCTCCGGATACGTCCATTTCTTCCCTTGGTCGTTAGTTCTCCACCGCCTTGATTTACGAGGTTATCGCGGGCTGCACGCAGCGCTTCCGCCTGCGTAGAGTGAACACTACTAGGACGGTTCGCATCGTTACGTTTATTGACCCATAGTTTATCATCACGACGATAAACGGTTCGATCTCTTCCTTTGCTCATCGAAGAGTTCCTTTTCCACAGGGCCAAGGCTCCGCTCGACATGACTAGGAGAATCCGAGATATTCCAGGTGCTAGGGTGGATACGGTTTCTACTTTGTCTGCCGCCCGCCAGTACCTTGGCAGGTGCTACGCGGGTAAAAGGCTGGGGCTTTGCTCCGGCCTTTTTTCGTTTGACGCTCACACCGCTGAAGTCACGGCACATTCGCGTTTCTGTTTCGTTCTCATTAGTTGTTCCGGACGCCTAAGAGCGTCCGGTTTTTTAGTGCTGGGCGCCGGGAGCCGCGCTGAGACCGGCAGTGGCCGGTCTGGGCGAACTCCCGGCTAAGGTCTTAGCTGCAGCCGGAGGTGGAGCCGCAGGTGTCGCACTTCAGGCAAGTGCCGTTGCGCACCATGGTGAAGTTGCCGCATTCCGCACAGCTTTCGCCTTCATAGCCTTTCATCCGGGCCTGCGCGATCTGCTGGGCCGCTGTCTTGACCTGCGGGGCAGGGGAGACTTCCACGGCAACCGCCGCTTCTGCGCCGCGGGCAAAGGCCGTTGCGACGGCAGATGTCTGTGCTGCCGGAGTGCCGGCGAGCTCAGCCGTGATCGCCTGAGTGACTTCACCTGCCGGCTCATCGGAAACCAGGCGGAACCGCTCGGTCTGACCGCGGACGAGGCCATGGGACACCATGCCGTTGTCCTTCTTGTCCTTCATGGTGCCAGCCGAAACCTTGTCACCGCTGAAGACTTCCGGCGGAACGTGGGCCAGTTCATGGCGGCCAAGATAGGACACGGCCAGCTCGCGGAAGATATAGTCGAGGATCGACGTTGCGTTTTTGATCGCATCATTGCCCTGAACCATGCCGGCCGGCTCGAACTTGGTGAAGGTGAAGGCGTCCACATACTCTTCGAGCGGCACGCCGTACTGCAGGCCGAGCGAGACGGAGATGGCGAAGTTGTTGATGAACGCCCGAAGGGCCGAGCCTTCCTTGTTCATGTCGATGAAGATCTCACCGAGACGGCCGTCTTCATATTCGCCGGTCCGCAGGAACACGGTGTGCCCGCCGATCTTTGCCTTCTGGGTGTAGCCCTTGCGGCGGGTCGGCAGTTTTTCCTGCTCGCGCACCACGCGTTCCACGATGCGCTCGACGATGCGTTCGGCAACGACCTCTGCCTTGGCAGCTGCCGGGAGAGCTGCGATTTCTTCTGCCGCATCCTCGGCTTCATCGTCGTCGTCGCTGAGCAGCTGGGAGTTGAGCGGCTGGCTGAGCTTGGAACCATCGCGGTAAAGCGCGTTGGCTTTCAGGGCAAGCTTCCAGGAGAGCATGTACGCTTCCTTGCAGTCCTCAACGGTCGCATCGTTCGGCATGTTGATCGTCTTGGAGATCGCGCCGGAGATGAACGGCTGGGCAGCTGCCATCATGCGGATGTGGCTTTCAACGCTCAAGAAGCGCTTGCCGATGCGCCCGCACGGGTTGGCGCAGTCGAACACCGGATAGTGTTCTTCCTTGAGGAACGGTGCGCCTTCGAGGGTCATCGCACCGCACACATGGGTGTTGGCAGCTTCGATGTCCGCCTTGGAGAAGCCAAGGAATGACAGCAGTTCGAATTCCGGATCTTCCAGCTGCTCGTCGGTCACGCCGAGCGCCTTCATCTGATCGTCGCCAAGCGTCCAGCGGTTGAAGACGAACTTGATGTCGAAGGCGGACTTCATGCCGTCCTTCAGCTTGGCAAGGCTTTCGTCGGTAATGCCCTTGGTTTTCAGCGAGGCCGGATTGATGCCCGGTGCCTGATCGATGGAGCCATGACCAACGGCATAGGCTTCGATCTCGCCGATTTCGCTTTCCGTGTAACCGAGTTTGCGCAGGGCTTCCGGAACAGCGCGGTTGATGATCTTGAAGTAGCCGCCGCCCGCGAGTTTCTTGAACTTCACAAGAGCAAAGTCCGGCTCAATGCCCGTAGTGTCACAGTCCATGACCAGACCGATCGTGCCGGTCGGGGCGATGACGGTCGATTGCGCGTTGCGGAAACCGTTCTTTTCGCCAAGTTCCATAGCGCGGTCCCAGGCCTTCTTGGCGCGGTCGATCAGGATCGGTTCCGGGCAGGAGGCGTGGTCGAGCGGCACCGGGTTGGTGTTCAGACCCTCGTATCCCTCAGCCTCACCATGGGCGGCGCGGCGGTGGTTGCGAATGACGCGCAGCATGTGCTTGGCGTTTTTCTTGTAGCCCGGGAAGGAGCCCAGTTCGCCGGCCATTTCGGCAGATGTTGCGTAGGAAACACCGGTCATGACAGCGGTGAGGGCGCCGCAGATCGCGCGGCCTTCATCGGAATCGTACGGAATGCCGGACGTCATCAAAAGGCCGCCGATATTGGCGTATCCAAGGCCGAGCGTGCGGAACTTGTAGGAAAGCTCTGCAATTTCGCGGGACGGGAACTGTGCCATCAAGACCGAGATTTCCAGAACAATGGTCCACAGGCGGACGCCATGCTCGTAGTTGTCGATCGCAAAGGACCCGTCTTCATTGCGGAACTGCATCAGGTTCAGGGACGCCAGGTTACAGGCGGTGTCGTCCAGGAACATGTATTCCGAGCACGGGTTCGACGCACGTATCTCGCCATCTGCAAGGCAGGTGTGCCAGTCGTTGATGGTGGTGTGGTACTGAAGGCCCGGATCAGCAGACGCCCAGGCTGCGTAACCGATCTGCTCCCAAAGCTCCTTCGCCTTGACCGTCTTCAGGACGGTGTCGGTCTTGCGCGCGGTCAGGTCCCAATCTTTGTCTTCAACAACAGCGTTCAGGAAGCCGTCGGTGACGCGGACGGAGTTGTTGGAGTTCTGGCCAGCAACGGTCAGGTAAGCCTCAGAATCCCAGTCCGTGTTGTAGGTCGGGAATTCGATCTTGGTGAAGCCCTGTTTGGCGAACTGGATGACGCGCTGGATGTAGTTCTCCGGCACCATCATCTTCTTGGCCGCGCGGATTTCGCGCTTCAGCGCCGGGTTTTTCGCCGGATCAAAGCAATCACCGTTGTCCGCTTCGCAGTTGACGCAGGCGCGCATGATGGCTGTCAGGTGCTTCTGGCAGATCTTGGAGCCGGTCACGAGGGCCGCAACCTTCTGCTCTTCCTTGACCTTCCAGTTGATGTACTCCTCGATGTCCGGATGGTCTGCGTCGACCACGACCATCTTCGCCGCGCGGCGGGTGGTGCCGCCGGATTTGATGGCGCCCGCGGCCCGGTCACCGATCTTCAAAAAGCTCATCAGACCGGACGACTTGCCGCCGCCGGAAAGTTTTTCACCCTCAGCACGGACGTGAGAGAAGTTGGAGCCGGTGCCGGAGCCGTACTTGAAGAGGCGCGCTTCACGCACCCACAGGTCCATGATGCCGCCGTCATTGACGAGGTCATCGCCAACGGACTGGATAAAGCACGCATGCGGCTGCGGGTGCTCATAAGCGGTCTTGGATTTGGTCAGCTTGCCGGTCTGGAAATCGACGTAATAATGGCCCTGGCTCGGGCCATCGATGCCATACGCCCAGTGAAGGCCGGTGTTGAACCATTGCGGGGAGTTCGGAGCGACTTTTTGAGTCGCGAGCATGTAACGCAGCTCGTCATAGAAGGCCTGGGCGTCGGATTCGGTGTCAAAATACCCACCTTTCCAGCCCCAGTAGGTCCAGGTGCCGGCGAGCCGGTCAAAAACCTGACGGCCATCCATTTCAGAGCCGTAGCGCTCGTCCTCGGGGAGTTTCGCTAGAGCTTTCTCGTCTGCTTCCTGCCGCCACAGCCAGGAAGGAACCGTGTTCTCTTCCACCGGCTTCAGCTTGGCCGGAACGCCTGCCTTGCGGAAATATTTTTGAGCGAGGATGTCAGATGCGACCTGAGAGAATTGTGCCGGAACCTGAATGTCCTTCAGCTGGAAAACAATCGATCCATCCGGGTTCCGGATTTCACTTGTTGCTGTCCGGAAGTCTATGCTGGCGTAAGGCGATTGGCCTTCCTTGGTGTAGCGCCGCTCGATCCGCATTTTCTCAAGTCCCCTTTAAAATCCCCGACGGTTCGCCCCGAACCGATTGATCATTTCCACATGCGCCCGGCGTGGTGTCGTAACTGGCCTCTGCCGCCGGGTCTTGAGTCTGTATGTCACAGACTGGATGTCTGTATCTAGCGCCTCTTCGTTAATGATCCACTACATATAGTATTCATCAACAGGTTTGTCACGACATGTAGCCAGAAGCAGGACGCACGAAACCGCGCTCAGGATCGAGCTTTCGAATCCTGTACGGGTACGCTTAAGACTGGTGTTTCTGGATGACCGGAGCGCCCGGGAGAGCCTCCGATTACGCACATCGCAATGATTAGGAAACTAAAGTAAATGAATCCTTAAGGTCAACCCGCTGACGACAACAGGTAGTGCTCATGTTGTGGGCAAGCGCAAAATCTTGTGTGTCTATGTGGATAGCGGGGACCTTGGCACTCCGGCACTCCGGTGGGCCCGGGAAACTGCCGAAACAGGCAAAAGAGCCGTAATTATGTGCCGTGCAAAGTCTGTGGATGAAGATAGCTCAAATTTTATGAAACTTTTAAGAAAATGGCATCAGTGCACTTCAACGCGGTTTAAGCCCGGTCTGGTTTAGTGATCCTGCACAAGGGATCGAGGACCGCCTTTATGAAACATCATGCTGCCTTTGGCTTGGCGATGGATGACATTGACGTTGTTGTTGTTGAAGACAGCAAGCCGATGCAAACCATCCTGCGCTCGACCCTTTTGAGCTTCAAGGTTGCGCGGGTACGCACATTTGATTCGGTCGATGATGCTCTGGAAGCAAGCCTTGCCGAACCGCCCAATCTGATCATTACAGATTGGCGCATGGCCCCGACCACCGGATATCAGCTGTTACGCCTTATCCGGCACAAGCACATGGAACCGCTGTGCTTCGTGCCGATTCTCTTTATCACCGCCCACGGCACACGGCCGCTTGTCGACAAGGCTCTGAGGGCAGGGGCGCATCATGTGCTGGTCAAACCATTGTCGCCGTCGACGCTCTACAAGCGAATCGAGTGGGTGCTTCATGACGACCGGCCGATGGTTCTTGAGAACTCCGGTTTCTACAACATCTATGGCATCCAGAAGCTGATGGACCAGCAGGCGGAGAAGATGAAGTCGCTTGCCGCCGCCCGGGTCAACCACAGGACAGCTGTCCAAAAACGCGCCGAGGTAGACGACGTGGTTCAGGAAGCCTTTGACAAGAAGAAGCAGCAGCCCGAGGAACCAAAAATTATTGGACGCGGCTTTGCGCAGCGCGCAAAGAAACAGTCAGCCGCGTCGCGTCATATCAGGAATGGCAGATCGGCGTAGAGTTTGCCGATGCAGACCGCCAAACCTTTCCAGCCGGAAGAGTTGCAAAGACGGGTAGGGTTGATGACCCCTGTTGCGATTCGTCGAATTTCCGGGGCTTGCGGCAATGCAGCACTGGACAGCAGCGGCACTTGACGCCATAGTCCGGCAAAATTCCGAAGGCGCTTATAAGCCTTTGTTGATGCGACTTGAGATCAAGGGACCTTTCAAGGGCCATGAAAAAACTTCTGCTTGAAATCTTCACCTGGTGGAACGGCCATACAATGGGTACGCGGTTCTTCACATGGCGGAAGGGTGAGTTCGTCGGCGAAGACGAGTTCGGCAACAAGTACTACAAGGAACGCGACGGCAAGAAACGCTGGGTTATTTATAATGGCCTCGCGGAAGCTTCCAGCATTCCTCCAGGCTGGCATGGCTGGATGCATCACCGTGTCGACACGGCGCCGGTCGATGAAAACTACCACGCGAAAAGCTGGCAAAAGCCGCACGAGGCCAATCATACCGGAACACCGGAAGCCTATCGCCCTCACGGCTCGATCCTGACGCCGGAAAAACGCCCCGAAGTTACCGGCGATTATCAGGCGTGGACGCCGGGCCAGTAAGCCAAGTACCTATTTGTTTTTTAAGGGCTCGCTGACGCGGGCCCTTTTTCGTTTGGCCGTTTGGGAGCGCGCCGCCAATCGGTTGAAGCTGGTTAGTGTTGGACCCGGTTTAACGAACTGGCTCACAAATCGCCGTGTCATGCGTCTTTCGGACATCTCTTCTGATTTCGAGGGCAATCCGCATGATCATCACCTACTCCCGTTTGACAGATCCGCAAGCAAACCAGCAGGTCGAACAGGTCAATGCAGACTTTGTCGGCGTACGAGAAAAACTACAGGCAGGTCTTCAGGACACGGCGGCTTTGTCGGACAACCAAGCCCATGCCCAAAACCTGACAGCACTACGCGGCCGGCCTTGCCCACGGACAATGGTGGCCCCTGAACTGGCGGCGCAGCTGCAAACAATCAGTTTTGGTTTCAAGAAAAACAAGGATCCGGCGGACGTCTATCCGCTTCGGGCGATGGAGGCGACCGGGGCGCAGAACAGCAAGTTCCAGATTGGTCTGGAAACGGAGAGTGGAGACGTCGTACTCGGCGCGCCCGCTCTCAACCTCATGCAGTTTTTGGAGATCACGGAACTGCGGACATACTATTGCACAACCCGGAAATCGGAAGGCAAGACGCAGGACCGGTACGGGACCCGACTCGTCGCGTTTTTGGTCATCGGCCGGGACCAGCAAAACGAAGCCAAGTACGTTTATCTCGCGGCGGCATCCGGCACATTCTCATCAACGGCCCTCGCGGTTCCCGCGGTCGGGCAAGATCCAACACAAATGATCACTGCCGTTGAGAGGGCTGTCTCAACATTCAACGCCCCCAGAAAAAACGACTACTACATGTACTGGTCGATCAACGATACCGGTTTGCAATTGTCGGCAGCGGACGGCAAAGGCAATCACGTCATCAATATCCGGTATTCCAGTTTTGTTGGCAAAACCCGGAGTTACCTGGACAACTTCAGCCTGATTTCTGTGGTCGATATCAAAAACATGATTTCCGGAATGTTCGAAAATCTGGAAGGCCTCAGTTTTCAAATCCCGTTCAAGAAAAATCCGTCCGGCCTGTCAATGACCTGTACCTTCGGTCATGGAGAATCCCGGAAAAACGGCACCATCGATATTTTTCAGAAAACCAAGTCCAAGCAATACAGCATCCCGCAGGTGGGAATTGGAGACTTGTTCACGATCGGCTCGCCGTTTTCCTACACGAAGCAAACAATGGAGAGCCACCAGACCGAATTGGCCGTCACGACCGAACAAACCGACAGTGTGCAGCTGACCGTTCCGGCAGAATGCTATGTCGCAAACAGTTTTCCGGCGACGCCGCTGGTCGATGCCGTGACGATTGTCCAGTTCTCTTACTTTATCGGAGAGTACGGCATGCAGCTGACCTCAACGAAAACAAACAATGACAATGTCAGTACACTGAAAGTTCTGCGAAAAAGTGGCTACATCGAAGTAGAGCTGGTCGCCAATCCGGGAAATCCGGTGATCACTGTTGCTGGCCTGGGGGACAGGGGAGACAATGATGTCTACCCCGGTGGTGCGAATCTGAGGCAGTTTCAGGATGTGCAGTTGCCTTTCAGGGTAGCAAAACGGGACGGAGACTTGTTCGTCTTGAGGCAGGTTGCAGGTGGCAGCAGTTGCTCATACAAATTTTCCTATAATGAGGAAAATGAGCAGCTCACATCCAGTCAGGAAGCAACAAACGAGATGAACTGCGAATGTGTTTATGTCAGTGGTAACGGCTTTGCGACCGCATCCAACTACACCATCAGCATTCCCATCAGCACGCCAGCTTTTCTCTCCAGCATGGATGGCGGGCAGGCTGAAATAAACAAGGCCCTCACAGAAACGATTATCGGATTTGTCTAGAAGGAGGCGTCCGACTGGCCGTCCAGGATGCTGAGGATGTCAGCGCCAGTTGCTTTTGTGGAGAGCGCGTAGAAGTCGGTTTCCTGCTGCAGGGCGGAACTCAAAAGGACGTTGTATTCATCCTTCGGAACTTCGAGTGTGCCGAACTTGGCAAGGTGGCCGGTGACGAATTGTGTATCGAGAAGCGTGTATCCGCCCTTTTTGAGCCGGGCCACCAAGTGTATCAGGCAGACCTTTGATGCATCTGTCTTGAAGGAGAACATGCTTTCTCCGAAGAAAGCACCGTTGAGGCTCACACCGTAGAGCCCGCCCACAAGATCCCCGTTCTGCCAGGCCTCGACTGTGTGGCAATGGCCCATCTCAAACAGCTCGCCGTAGAGCCGCCGGATCTCCCGGTTAATCCAGGTCTTTTGCCGGCCCGGCATGGGAGCGGAGCATCCGTCAATGACGCCCTGAAAATCAGTGCTGATGCGGATTTCAAAGAGGTCGTTGCGGATTGTGCGTTTTAATCGGCGCGGAACATGGACAGTATCGAGCGGCAGGATGCCGCGCTGTTCGGGCTCCAGCCAGAACAGGCCCGGATCGTCGGCAGATTCGGCCATCGGAAACAGCCCGCAAGCATAGGCTTTCAGCAGCACCTGGGGCGTGATCTCGAAGATGACGTCGTTCTGGTATCCTGCCATGGATCCTCTTGGTTCCTCGCGCTGGGACTGGCTTGCAGAATCCCGGTCCAGACAGCGTTATGGGAAAACCGCCTCTATAACAAATTGGGGCATGGCCCCCGAACTTTCAAATGTAGTGTTTTCGAGTTCAAGGGTTTTGGAAACACCGAAAATCGAGTCTTCAACCGGCAATTCTGTTTTTGGGTCCACGCACACGGTGTTCTGCATGTCGGTAAGTGGACAAAGGTGAGCACCGAACGGTGGGACTGGCGCTGACACTTGAAAAGAATAAGGGGCGTTGCCGCCCCTTATGACTTTACTTCTTGTTGGCCAGGTATTGCTCAAGCCAGTGAATGTCGTACTGGCCGTTTGCGATATCCTGGTTTTCAACCAGGTTCCGAAACAGCGGGATGGTCGACTTGATCTCATCCACGACGAATTCATCCAGGCACCGGCGCAGGCGCATCATGCATTCCACACGGTTACGGCCATGCACGATCAGCTTGCCGATCAGGCTGTCATAATAAGGCGGGATCTTGTAGCCCTGATAAACACCTGAATCGACGCGCACACCCAAACCGCCCGGTGGGTGGTAGTAGGTGATCGTGCCCGGAGACGGAGCGAAAGTTTGCGGATCTTCCGCATTGATCCGGCACTCGATTGCATGACCGTCGAACGTGATGTCGTCCTGGGTCATGTCCAGCGAGCCGCCCGCCGCAATCCGGATCTGCTCGTTCACCAGATCGATGCCGGTGATCATCTCGGTCACCGGGTGTTCCACCTGGAGACGGGTGTTCATTTCGATGAAGTAGAACTCACCGTTTTCATACAGGAACTCGACCGTACCAACACCGCGATACTTTAGCTTGCGCATCGCATTGGCAACGATTTCACCAATTTCCGCGCGCTGTTCGGGGTTGAGGGACGGGGACGGAGCCTCTTCCAAAACTTTCTGATGGCGGCGCTGCAAGGAGCAGTCGCGCTCACCCAGATGGACAGCGTTGCCCTGACCGTCGCCCAAGACCTGAATCTCGATGTGCCGCGGCTTGCCGAGGTACTTTTCCATGTATAGGGCGTCGTCGCCGAAGGCAGCCTTTGCCTCCGAGCGGGCCGTTGACAGAGCGGTATCGAGTTCGGCTTCGGTCTGCGCCACCTTCATGCCGCGTCCGCCGCCACCGGCTGCGGCTTTGACGAGAACCGGATATCCGATTTCGCGAGCAATCGCATGCGCATCGTCTTGCGGCGTAACCGCGCCATCTGAGCCGGGGACCACTGGAATACCGAGATCTTTGGCCGTTTGCTTGGCCTGGATCTTGTCGCCCATGATCTTGATGTGATCAGAGGTCGGGCCAATGAAGACAATGTTGTGCGCTTCCAGGATTTCAGCAAACCGGGCGTTTTCGGACAGGAAACCGTAACCCGGGTGAACTGCGTCTGCGCCTGTGATTTCACACGCGGCCAGAAGCTGCGGAATGTTCAGGTAACTGTCCCGCGCTGCCGGTGGTCCAATGCACACGCTTTCGTCCGCGAGGCGGACATGCATGGCATCGGCATCTGCCGTGGAATGGACCGCGACCGTGGAAATGCCGAGCTCTTTACAAGCGCGCAGGATGCGCAGGGCAATTTCACCGCGGTTAGCAATGAGGATTTTGGAGAACATGGCCGGACCGGCTCCTTATTCGACGATAATGAGCGGTTCGCCGAATTCCACCGGCTGGGCGTCTTCCACAAGGATCTGCTTGACGGTGCCCGCCTTGGTGGACGGAATGTGGTTCATGGTTTTCATGGCTTCGATGATCAGGATCGTCTGACCTTCAGCCACCTTGTCGCCAACTTGAACGAACGGCGCTGCGCCCGGTTCTGCTGCCATGTAGGCCGTGCCGACCATCGGGGAAGCCACGGTGCCCTGTGCTGGTGCGGCGTCAGCAGGCGCGGCTGCCGGAGCCGCCGCCGCGGCCGGTGCTGCAGCCGGGGCAGGGGCAGCAGGCGCTGCAACGCTGACCGGTGCACTGATGGAAATCTGGCGCGCGACGCGGATCCGCGTGTCGCCTTTTTCCAGTTCGATCTCGGACAGATTGGTTTCATCAAGCAGCACCGCAAGATCGCGGATCAGGGCCGTATCGAAACTCTTGTTATCTTTGTTCATGTCTTCTGGCTCTCGTACTCGGGCCGCAACTAGCGCAACGCTGACGGAAATCTCCCGGCGGAACCGGTCAATAAAGTTGTTGCCAAACCAATCTCGGATTTAGACTGGACCGGCTTACTATTACCTGATCAACAACACGCTCTTTGCTCCGCCGGATTGTATAGCGGATCTAGATACTTTGTCTGATTTCCTTACGAAACCGACACAGCTCCTTATAGGCATTCAAATCAGGCAGGAAAACCCCTGAAAACGGATCTCTCATAAAGAAATCCGCGTTCGGATGCCGTTCATTAACAGGTTGTTTCGCCGCAATTCTTCAGGTCGGAAAGCTTGGAGTTCAGCTGATCGTAGCCGACAGCTCCCATCACCACTTCATCGCCGATTACATAAGACGGTGTTCCCGTCAGTCCAAGACGGTTGGCCAGCGAGTAAACCTCTTCGATTGTCTGCCCGGCCTCGTCGGTTGCCATCGCCGCTTGGAGATCTTCTGTCGAAATACCGGCGCCCGTTGCTGCTTCCATGGCACTGGCAAGATTGGCCTGACCGCGCCGGGTCATGAGCGCCTCATGGAATGCATGATACTTTTCCGGTGCAACGGAGTTGACCGCGATCGCGACCTGGGCTGCTTCGACAGACGGCTGGCCGAGCACCGGGAACTCTTTCAAAACCACTCGCAGATCGGGGTTCTCGTCCATCAAGCGGACCATGTCGCCGTAGGCGCGTTTGCAGTAGCCGCAATTGTAATCAAAAAATTCGACCAAAGTGACTGAGCCCTGCGGGTTCCCGAGCACGACCTGGCGGGTCGAGTTATAAAGAATATCCGCGCTGCTGGTGAGAACTTCACGGCGCGCAGCTTCTTCAGCTTCCTGTTCCCGGCGTTCCAGCTCTGTCAGAGCCTCGGTAATGATTTCCGGGTTTTTCAGAATGTACTCGCGCACGATCTTTTCAATTTCGCCCCGGTCAATGTCTTGCGCGATCGCAGGCGTGCTGAAGACCGAAACTGTCAATCCGAGTGCAGCTGCAAATCGGGCCATCGGCAAACGCAGCAAATTTGAGAAAGGGGTCATGTCATGCTCCTGAGACTGAAGGCAAAAGCGCATCAGCCGTGAGGTCAAAATAATCAGCGCCGTTGTCCTGGCACGCTGGGTGGTTTGTAGGCGACAATATCATCTGCTTGCAGCCATGCAGCTGACCCACGGTTCAAACTTTTTTGAGCACGGGCTGCGTATCGTTTGGCTGCCTCGAATTCGCCCCGCACCATCAGGCCCTTGGCTGTCGCAAGATCGGCTTCGGCCCGTTCCCCTTGGCGCCCGTGCGCGATCGCAAGCTGTGCGTAGGCGGTGCCTGAGTTGGAATCGCGCTGTATTGCGCGCTTCAACACGCTTTCCGCTTCAGCAAGATTGGCCGGATTGTTGGATGCAACCAGGGCATAGCCAAGCCAGACCATGAATTGCGGCTCGTTTGGCCGAATCGAGAGCGCTCTGCGGAATGGGGCGATCGCGCTTTTCGGATCACCGCCTTCAAGGAGGGCTTGGCCCTTCAGCTCATGAAAATAGGGATTTGTCGGATGTTGCCGGATCAGCTTGTCGATCTCGCCCACAGCGCCCTTGCCACGGCTCTGCATGGCTGCAATGGCCCGTGCATACTGCGCTGGCAGGCTTTTGTCCTTGCGCGGATAGGTGCGCAAGGTCGCTGACGGATGGCTGGTGAAGGCAAACAGTTTTGCCTTAGCCATATCGTGCCGATGTTGCAGGACGTAATCCTCAGGCTTGTCAAAGTGCTTTGACTCCTGAGCTTCCCGCAAGAGCCCATTGAAGCGGTCCTGGGCCATTGGGTGGCTGATCGCATAAGGGTCTGCAAATTGCTTTGAAAACATTTGCTGCTCGGCCATGCGCTGGAAGTTGCGCAACAGACCGCGGGCGCTTTGACCGGTCTGATCCAGATAGCGCAGCGCCGCGCGGTCGGCTGCCGCTTCTTCGCTGCGCCGGTAGGCGAGGAACGAGCGTTGGCCGAGAGAGCCGGCGCCGACAATGGCCGCCGCACCGCCGCTTGTGGCCGAACCGGAGCCGCTGGCAGCACCAGCAGCTGCGGCGCCAGCCCCCAAGATCATGGCGATAACCGACATGATCTGGGCATTTGAAGCCGCGGCCCGCATGCGAACGAGGTGGCGGCCTGCAATGTGGCCGGTCTCATGCGCCAGAACGCCAATGACTTCGCCAGGTGTTTCCGATTCCAGGATCACGCCGATGTTGATGAACATCCGGCGGGAATCAGGAACGAAGGCGTTGAATGTCTTGTCATTGACGAGAATGATCGTGGGTTCGGAACTGCCGATACCGGCAACGCGGAAGATCGGTTTCGCATAATCGCGCAAGAGACCTTCCACTTCCGCATCGCGAACCAGCGGCAGTTTTCTTTGTGCGTGGGCAGGAGAAAGCAGAATCGGCAAGACCAAAGCGGCAGCGCAGGTCAAGGTCACCGCTTTCCGCGCGGTTGCAGCAGGCGTTTTGATCAGGCAAGCGAGACCGCGAACAGGCGCGGCAAGGACTTCTGTGAGGCCTTTTGGGCGATCGGATGACAAGGGCATTCCAGAGCGTTGAAACATGTTTGTGGCGAAGGTATGGGCCGGAACCCTTGGGGTCAAGAAATGCCGGATGCAATAAAGAAAAATTCAGCGTCATTTGTTTCTGCGGCGGCGCTGCCTTTTTCAGGGACTTGCGCAAAGGTTCATCCGCGTTTAGGGGCAGGGGTTAATTGGCCTTAAAGGCGCTTGCAGTTCAAAAGGATCAGACATGGCATCGGACCGTTTTCAGCCGTCAAAACGCAGTGATGTTGCACCGTTCATTGCCATGGATGTGTTGTCGGAAGCGGCCTCTTTGGAAGCTGCCGGACGGTCCATCATCCATATGGAAGTTGGGCAGCCATCTGCTCCGGCACCAAAAACTGCCCTTGCGGCGGCGGATGCAGCACTGAAACACGGCAAGCTGGGATACACGGAAGCTCTCGGGATCAAGCCGTTGCGGGAGGCTTTGTCCTCTCATTACCGGAAGGCGTATGGGGTGGATGTGCCGTCTGGCAGGATCATGGCAACGACCGGATCGTCCGCCGGGTTTAATCTCGCCTTCCTGGCAGCGTTTGATCCCGGTGACCGCATAGTCCTGACCGCACCGGGGTACCCGGCCTATCGGAACATCATCAAAGCCTTGGGCCTAATACCCGTTGAAGTCGAAGTGGGGGCGGAGACCCGTTGGAGCCTGACACCAGACCATTTGGATGATGCACAGAAGGACGGTCCGGTGCGGGGTGTTCTTGTTGCAAGTCCGGCAAATCCGACCGGCACCATGATGACCGCCGAAGCCTTGTCCGATCTGATCACATATTGTGATCAAGCCGGGATCTGGTTCATCTCCGACGAGATCTATCATGGTCTGGATTATGCCGGAGAGCAGAAAACAGCTCTCGAAACATCGCAAAACGCCATTATCATCAACAGCTTCTCGAAATATTATTGTATGACCGGCTGGCGGATTGGCTGGATGGTGCTGCCCGAACAACTTGTCAGGCCAACTGAACGCATTGCGCAGAGCCTTTACATATCACCACCGGAGCTGTCCCAGATCGCAGCCGCGTCGGCGCTGGATGCTGTTCAGGAACTGGAGGCTGTCAAAGCTGGCTATGCGGCAAACCGGGAATTGCTGGTGAAGGGATTGCCGGAGATCGGATTTGACAAACTGCTGCCGGTGGACGGCGCATTTTACATCTACGCTGACATCAGCCGGTTCAGCGATGACAGCCTCGATTTTGCAAAACGGATGCTTCATGAGGCCGGAGTCGCAGCGACGCCGGGTGTTGATTTTGATCCGGTCCATGGCAAGGAGTTCATGCGTTTCTCTTTCGCCGGCGCTCATGACGACATGAAAACCGCTTTGCAGCGTTTGAAGGACTGGATCTGATAAGCGCCAGCAAAGCCCGGTTTCAAACAAAAAGGCGGCCATGACGGCCGCCTTTGGTTCTTTTGGTTGATGCTGAGCGATCGTTAAAAGAACGATCGTCCGCGTTGCCACCAACCGCCGCGTTTCGGCTTGTCGGCTTTTTCTTCGCCAGATGTTTCACTCGTCACAACGGGCTCGGCTGGAGCAGAAGGCTTAATCGGCTCTTCCGGTTCGTCTGCAACCGCTTCAGCTTCGACCGGCTGCTCGGAGACTGGAGTATCGATGACGATGTCTTCCGCTCTATCCGCTTGAGCGACCGGTTCCTCAGTGCTCTCCGCAGTTTCAGTTTCAGTTTCCGCTGCCTGTGAAGGTTCTACAGCTTCAGACGGCTCCGATGCGCTCGTATCGACGCCATTAACCGGCTGATCCGGGGTGCCGGGGTCGGCAGCCGCGACAGTTTCCGATCCCGGTGCATCGGATGCAGCAGTTGCTTCAGTCGGTTGAGCGTCCGAGTTGTCGTCAGAGACCGGTGTATCAGACGAGTCGCCGTCAGAGCCGTTGGCATCATCCGCCTGGTTTTCCATCTCGTCGTCACGGCGACCACGGCGACCACCCCGCCGGCCCCGGCGCCGTTTGCGGCGCGGCTCATCGTCGTTGTCGTCGTCCGAGCCGCGCGCTTCGGCCTGTTCACCATCAGCGTTTTCGCTGTCGGCATTTGCCTCTGAGGTCTCGTCGCTTTGAGCGTCGGAACCACCCCGGCGGCGCTTGCGGCGACGACGACGACGGCGGTCGCCATTGTCATCTTCCTGCTGAGCTTGTTCCTCAACAACCGGCTGCTCGGTATCTTCGTCGATGATATCGATCATGTCCGGCTGGACAGTCGCTGTCGGCATTGGCTGACGATCGCGATCAATCAGGGCGCCGCGTTCCAGAACATACAGCTGTCCGTTGACCATATGGTCTGCCTGGACCTCGATACCGACCAGGAACCGCACCTCAAGGTCGAACAGGTTCGAGCGTTTCTGATTGAGGATATAAAGAGCGACTTCAGCAGACGTCCGAATGATCAGATCGTGCGTTGCGCCCTTGAGAAGGTTGTCTTCGATGGACCGCAGTACATGGAGTGCCACAGATTCCACCGACCGGATCATGCCCGTGCCCTGACAATGCGGACAGGGTGTGGTGGAGCTCTCCAGAACACCGGTGCGCAGCCGCTGGCGCGACATTTCCAGAAGACCGAAATGGGAAATCCGTCCGACCTGGATCCGCGCGCGGTCGTTCTTTAGGCAGTCCTTCAGTTTCCGCTCGACCGCCCGGTTGTTTTTCGATTCCTCCATATCGATGAAGTCGATCACAACAAGTCCGGCAAGGTCGCGCAGGCGCAACTGCCTTGTCACTTCCTCGGCGGCTTCCAGGTTGGTCTGAAGGGCGGTGTCCTCAATGTTGTGTTCGCGGGTCGACTTGCCCGAGTTCACGTCGATGGAAACCAGAGCCTCGGTCTGGTTGATAACAATGTATCCGCCTGACTTCAGGGTCACGTGCGGCGAGAACATGGCATCAAGCTGCGGTTCCACGCCATAGCGGATGAACAGCGGGGAGGGGTCGCGATACGGCTGGACGTTCTTGGCATGGCTCGGCATGAGCATGCGCATGAAGTCTTTTGCCTCCCGGTAGCCTTCGTCGCCTGCGACCGAAACCTCGTCAATGTCCTTGTTGTAGAGGTCCCTGATCGATCGTTTGATCAGACTGCCTTCCTCATAAACGAGACTCGGCGCGCTCGATTTTAATGTCAGCTCGCGCACATTCTCCCAGAGCCGCATGAGATATTCAAAGTCGCGCTTGATCTCTGCCTTGGTGCGGCTTGCGCCTGCAGTGCGCAGGATAACGCCCATGCCTTCCGGCACATCCAGCTCAGTTGCTATTTTCTTGAGCCGCTTGCGGTCTGTTGGCTGTGTGATCTTGCGGGAGATCCCGCCACCACGGGCCGTGTTCGGCATCAAAACGGAATACCGGCCTGCCAAGGACAAATAGGTGGTTAGAGCCGCGCCCTTGTTGCCGCGCTCTTCTTTTACGACTTGCACCAGGATGATCTGGCGGCGCTTGATGACTTCCTGGATCTTGTATTGCTTACGCATCGGAGCGCGGCGCTCCGGCACTTCTTCCAGAGCGTCTTCCGCGCCAACCGATTCAACTTCGTCGTCGCCATTGTCGCCTGCGTCGTCGCTTGCTGCTGCTTCGACATCAGACTTGCGGCGGCGCCGGCGGCGCGCACGGGCCGGTTTGGCATCATCTTCGTTTTCATCAGACGCTGTCTCGGCGTCCGCGTCTGCAAACTGAGCATCGACGGTGTTCTCATCAGCTGTTTCGCTATCGGAGACGGCATCAGCATCGGCTTCGTCGTTGCTGTCGGCAGCTACCGATTCCGTAGCTTCTAAATCACTGTCGGCATTTGCTTCTGGATCAGACCCGTCTTCGTCTGCGGCCTCGACCTTTTCACTGGCAACAGTATCTCCATCCGATTCGTTGCGCGCTGCCCGTGACCGGCGCCGGCGTTTCGGCTTTTCTTCCTGTTCGGTTTCATCGGGTTGGCGCTCAGCAGCTTCGGCCGCGAGCAAAGCCTCCCGGTCGGCAACCGGGATTTGATAGTAGTCCGGGTGAATTTCGCTGAATGCCAGAAAACCGTGCCGGTTTCCGCCGTATTCTACAAAAGCTGCCTGAAGGGAGGGTTCGACCCGTGTGACCTTCGCCAGATAAATGTTACCACGCAGCTGTTTGCGATTCGCTGCTTCAAAATCGAATTCTTCAACTCGATTGCCGCGGACGACGACGACCCGGGTCTCTTCCGGGTGGCCCGCGTCGATCAGCATCTTGTTTGCCATTATTGAATTTCTCCACGGCGGCGCTCATGTGCGCGCATCTGAAGCGCGCATCGCCCGAAAGGAGGATGGCCGCCGTACTTGTTTTGCTGTTGTGAGCAAGGGCGTCTGCGCCCGGCGCGTTTGGCTGATCAAAACAAGCGGCCGCACCTAAGGCGGGGGCTTGTTCGATGTTGATCAGCATTTGCATCACGCGGGTCCTTCGGGGCAACGCAAGCCCTTGAGTTAAGTCTATCAATCTGTGTTCCGGCTCAGCTGGCCTCGTGGCCATGGATCTGGTCCCGGTCGGGTCAGGCTGGTCTGGTTATCCCCTTCGACCCCGAAAGACTGCACGTTCAAACGTTTGCAGCGCCAAGGGGCGATGGATCGTCAGCAACCGCCGATATGCTGTCCATTTGAGGTTTCGGATCGCCCGTGATACGGCAGAACGGCCTCTGTTCTATCGTTTTATGGGCCCGTAAACCGATGGCATTGTGGATATGTCCATCCTTTTGCCACATCGGACAGTATCGGTTTCAAACCTGAATCCGTAAGGTACTTTTACGATCCGCGAACAAGGTTTGCAAGCAAACTGAACAGCCTAAGGCATTTTCCCTATCGAATAGGGGGCGAATGGCATAAAACCTCGAAGGTTCAAGGCGATCTGATTTGATGAGAATGGCTGATAACATAAAAGTGCTGAAATCACCGGCATCAAGCGGCTTTGCCGGTGTGCTGGCGATTGTTCTGGCGATCCAATGGGTTATTGCGCTCGCGGTCTTTTCACTTGCGCTCCTTGTATCAGCATATGGGGCGGCGGCACTGGCGGCTGACAAGCCTGTCATCTCAGCCGCGCGCGTCGCCGGTGACGAAGACCGGACACGAATCGTTTTTGAACTCAACACGCAGATCACCCCTGTGATTTCCGCACTTGGAACGCCCTACCGGCTCATTCTGGATCTGCCGGAAGTGACCTTTGCGTTTAATAAGAGAGCGCAAAATGCGGAGCAGGGGCTCGTTCGTGACTGGCGGTTTGGCCTATTCGCCGTCGGAAAGTCCCGCGTGGTTGTGGACTTGGCTGCACCGGTCCGGGTGGACAAGACACTGTTTTTGCCCTCGATCGACGATCAGCCATCGCGCCTGGTGATCGATCTTGTTCGGGCCAGCGATGAAGAATTTGCGGAGTTTGTCTCTGAAACCCGGTCAAAGCGCACAGCCAGCCGGGAGGCTGCCGCACCGAAAACCGATCTTCTGACTGCGCAACGCGCGAACAGCAAACCAGTGATCGTGCTGGATCCGGGGCATGGCGGCATTGACTACGGAGCGATTGGTGTCGGCGGAACTTTGGAAAAGGCGATCGTTCTGGAGTTTTCCAAACTGCTTCGGGACAAGCTTTCAGAAGGCGGTCTCTATCAGATCCATCTGACCCGGGATGATGACACATTCATCCCGCTGGGAGAGCGTGTCCAGATCGGCCATGATTTGGCGGCTGATCTCTTTATTTCTATCCACGCTGATTCGGTGGTGCGGGGCAAAAAACTTGCGCGCGGAGCGACTGTTTACACCCTGTCAGACCGGGCATCGGATGACCTTGCCGAGGAGTTGGCCGCCAGCGAAAACATGTCGGACATCATCGCGGGTGTTGAACTCGAAGAAGAGCCGACTGAAGTGACCGACATTCTGCTTGATTTGGCCCGCCGCGAGACCCGATCGTTTTCCGTCTATTTTGCCAAGACCCTGATTGGCGAATTGCAGAGCGCTGTTCGATTGATCCGAAACCCGCACAGATCAGCCGGTTTCCGGGTGTTGAAAGCGCATGATGTGCCCTCGGTTTTGGTCGAACTCGGCTATCTGTCGAATGCGCATGATGAGAAACTCTTGATATCTGAAGAGTGGCGGGAACGGATGGCGGACGCCATGACAGAGGCCATCCACAGTTTCTTCAGGCCCCGCCTGGCCGGACGGGACGGGGCGGTATCACAATAACCGGTGCAACCGGCGAAAAAACAATCGGAAACCTTTAGCTGGTATTTGCCTCAGCATCGCCATAAATGTGCACGACTTAGGCAAACACTGCTATTGTCGCAATTGGCACGGATATGTGCCTGCCCTTAAAAGCGTGGTAAGAGACGTTAGGGCATGCTGGACGGGGAAAGACGAGCCCGCATATGAAATTCTTGGTGAAGTTCTTTGGTTATCTATTTGGGATCGGCGCGGCCTTTGCCTTGCTGATGGCCGCTGGGGTGTGGATGTATCTGCAACACCTCAACGATGGATTACCGGACTATAGTGCGCTGAAGAACTATGAGCCGCCGGTCATGACCCGTGTTCATGCCGCAGACGGCAGCCTCATGGCGGAATATGCGACCCAGCGCCGGATGTTTCTGCCGATTCAGGCGATGCCCGACCGCTTGAAGCAGGCGTTCATCTCTGCCGAGGACAAGAACTTTTATACCCATCTGGGTGTTGATCCGGAGGGTATTGCCCGTGCGGCTGTGCGCTTCATCCAGAATTATGGATCAGGCCGCCGTCCGGAGGGCGCGTCGACGATCACGCAGCAGGTCGCGAAGAATTTCCTTCTGACCAACGAGTTGCGCGTTGAACGGAAAATCAAGGAAGCCATCCTCGCGCTGCGCATAGAGCAGGCCTACACGAAGGACGAGATCCTCGAGCTTTATCTCAACGAGATCTACTTCGGGTTTGGCGCATATGGTGTAGCTGCGGCCTCGCTCATCTACTTCGACAAGTCCGTTCATGAGCTGGCTTTGGAAGAGGCGGCCTATCTTGCAGCGCTTCCGAAGGGGCCGAGCAACTATCACCCCTACCGGAAAACCGAGGCTGCTATTGCGCGCCGCAACTATGTGATCGACCGCATGGTTGAAGACGGTCATGTGAGCTTTGAGGACGGCGAAGAAGCCAAGGCAAAGCCGATTACCGTGAAGCTCCGCGGTCACGGCTCCAAGCTTTTCGCTGCAGAATACTTCACCGAAGAAGTCCGCCGTGAAGTGGCTGATATCTTCGGCACCAAGCGGCTTTATGAAGGCGGCCTTTCCGTGCGGTCCACGCTCGACCCGGAAATGCAACAGATCGCACGCAAGACCTTGATGGACGGTCTGATCAAGTTCGATCACCAGCGCGGCAGCTGGAACGGTCCGATTGACCGCATCTCCACAGGCACAGACTGGGGCGTGGAACTTGCCAAAATCGAGGCGCTGAGCGATCTGCCGGAATGGTCACTGGCTGTTGTTCTGGAAAGCGGGACCAGCGAAGCGCGGGTTGGCATTCAACCGAAGCGGCTTCAAAGCGGGCAGCTCGAGGAAGATCGCAAGGCGGGCCCGCTGTTCCTTGATACCATGAAATGGGCACGGGTCAGCGGCCGGGCACCGTCCGCCGTCTCTGACGTTCTGGCGCCGGGCGATGTGGTCTATGTTCAGGAAAGCGCCGTTGCACCTGGCACTTATGAACTTCGCCAGATCCCTAAGGTGTCTGGTGCTCTCGTCGCCATGGACCCGTACACCGGCCGTGTTTTGGCGCTGGTCGGCGGCTTCAGCTTTGCCCAGAGTGAATTCAACCGGGCGACACAGGCTTGGCGTCAGCCGGGCTCGTCCTTCAAGCCGTTCTTGTATGCTGCAGCCCTCGACAATGGGTACACGCCGTCATCTGTGGTAATGGACGCGCCGCTTGAGATTTCACAAGGCCCAGGCCTTGGGACCTGGCGGCCGCAAAACTACGGCGGCAAGTTCTACGGTCCATCAACCTTGCGCACCGGGATTGAACGGTCCAGGAACGTGATGACCGTGCGCCTTGCGCAGGACATGGGCATGCCGCTGGTGGCCGAATACGCCAAGCGGTTCGGCATCTACGATAACATGCTGCCGGTTCTGTCCATGTCGCTCGGTGCAGGGGAAACCACGGTTCTTCGGATGACCGCAGCTTATGCGACCATTGCCAATGGCGGCCGGAAGCTGCGTCCGACCCTGATCGACCGGATCCAGGACCGCTACGGCCGCACGATCTACAAGCACGACAGCCGGATTTGTGACGGCTGTACCCAAAATGCCTGGGATGGTCAGAGCGAACCAACTTTGATCGACAATCGTGAGCAAGTGCTCGACCCGATGACCGCTTATCAGATCACCTCCATGATGGAAGGCGTGGTTCAGCGCGGAACCGCGACATCCGTTCGTGCCGTCAATCGTCCTGTTGCCGGCAAGACCGGCACGACGAATGACGAAAAGGATGCCTGGTTCGTTGGCTACACGCCGGATCTCGCCGTCGGTGTTTTCGTCGGTTTCGACAATCCCAAGCCGATGGGCCGCGGCGCGACCGGTGGACAGGTGGCTGCACCGATCTTTACCGAATTCGTCAAGCAAGCTCTCGCCGAAAAGCCGCCGGTAGAGTTCCGTGTCCCGCGCGGGCTCCAGCTGATCCCGATCAACAAGAACACCGGATTGCGGACAGCAGGTGGAACGCCGGGCGCGATCCTGGAGGCTTTCAAGCCGGGCATGGCCCCGCCGGACAGCTATTCCGTTATCGGGTTCCAGGACACGATGGGTGTTCCAACCTATGTGTCGCCCGAAGCCGGCCAGGCTGTTCTGCAAGGCACCGGCGGACTCTACTGACGATTGCCACAAACGCCGTTTGTGGTGGTTTACAGGAAAGTTGCGGAAAGCTAATCTCCCGCTCCAAATTCAGCCCGGATCCTGAATCAAGGCTCCGGGCTTTTCACCAATCAAGAGAGGTATCCGATGCGCGCCGAGATGGAAGCCATCGTTGATGAAATCAAGCAGGCCATAAGCCTGCTGAGGAGGCATCTTTGACTGGGATCAAGCCCTGGTAAGACTGGAAGAGCTGAATGCTCTTTCTGAAGATCCCGAACTCTGGAATGACCCGGCCAAAGCCCAAAAACTGATGCGCGAGCGTCAGCAGCTTGATGACGGCATCAATGGCGTGAAGGGGCTGGAACAGGATCTGGCGGACAACATCGAGCTGATCGAGCTCGGTGAAATGGAAGACGACAAGTCTGTTGTCGAGGACGCCGAAGAGGCACTGCGCGGGCTCAAGGACAAGGTCAATCAGCTTCAGCTGAATTCGCTTCTGTCAGGTGAGGCCGACGGCAACGACACCTACCTGGAAATCAACTCCGGGGCAGGGGGCACGGAGAGCCAGGATTGGGCGTCCATGCTGCTGCGCATGTACCGCCGTTGGGCTGAAAAGCGCGGCTACAAGGTTGAGCTTCTAGAATACCATGATGGTGAAGAGGCCGGCATCAAATCAGCAACGCTGCTCATCAAGGGCGAGAATGCCTATGGCTGGCTGAAAACTGAATCTGGCGTTCACCGTCTGGTCCGGATTTCGCCTTATGACAGCAACGCGCGTCGGCACACTAGCTTCTCCAGCGCCTGGGTTTACCCGGTGATCGATGACAGCATCGAGATCGATGTCAACGAGAGCGATTGCCGGATCGATACCTACCGCGCGTCCGGCGCTGGCGGCCAGCACGTCAACACGACTGATTCCGCTGTGCGCATCACGCACCAGCCAACCGGTATTGTTGTGCAGTGTCAGTCGGAGCGTTCCCAGCACAAGAACCGGGCGACTGCCTGGGGCATGCTGAAGGCGCGTTTGTATGAAGCCGAGCTGAAAAAGCGTGAAGAAGCGGCAAACGCCGAAGCTGCATCTAAGACCGACATCGGCTGGGGCCACCAGATCCGTTCTTACGTTCTGCAGCCCTATCAGCTGGTCAAGGATCTGCGGACCGGTGTGCAAAGCACATCGCCGGACGATGTGCTGGACGGTGACCTGGATTCCTTCATGGAAGCAGCGCTAGCCCAGCGGGTCTTCGGCGGCGACGAAGTCGTTGTTGAGGATATTGAATGAGTAATATTTCACGATAGAGTTGAAAAAGGCGGGGCTATGCTCCGCCTTTTTTATGGTTGTCGATGATTTGAGGATTTGGATATGTCTTCACCCAATTCCGAATTGCCCGCAAAATTGTACAAGTACTCATCTCCTGAAAGTGTCTTGAAGGTTCTTGAGAGTAGCAAGGTTATGTTCTCTAGCCCTTCATTATTTAACGACGACTTTGATATGAAGCTGAACTTAGTGTTCGAGGTCGACGAAAAACAGGTTCTACTCGAGACCACTGAACGAATATGGGGGATGTTTAACGACCCGAATTATACATTTCCGGACAATGAGATCGCTCAAGCACTGAGCGAATTAAAGCCAATCCTAAGTGGTTCTAGAGGACGGTTTTTTGAATTTATGACAGCCGGTGTTCAAAAGAACATGCAAAACATGGCAGAGAGATTTTCGCAATTTTCGTTAGAAATGGCCGAGCATATAGATCGTAGCACACAGGTGTTTTGCATGTCCTCATCTGGAAATATAGCGCCGATGTGGGGGCTATATGCAGATAACATCCAAGGGGCAGTTCTCTGCTATTCTACAAGTTCTGTTGAAAGTATGTTTCGAAATGCCTTTCCGGTAAAATACATTGCGACGCCGCCAAGTCCTCTCAATAACTATCGTGCAGTTGAGTGGCTCTCTGGGACAAAAGCTCTTTACGAGTTCATCGACCCCAAAACATTTCTTCTTCACAAACATAGTGATTGGCATTTTGAGAGGGAATGGAGGCTCGTAAGGGAAAATATTTCAGATACTAAACGCGAACTTGTCGCATTTGACCCCACGACCTTACATTCAGTAATTGTTGGAATTCGGTCAGGTACGGAGTTCGTTTCTGAAGTCAAACGTATCCTAGATGAACAGTATCCGGATACAAAACTGCAAAAGCTGCAGCGATCGAAATACGGTCTTCAGTATGAAATAGTCAATCTATAGCGACAGTTTCGCCAGTCTCTCGCCAGCGCGCAGGAAGGTTGCCGGATTGGTCGGCCGGTCGTTCTGGCGCACCTCATAGTGAAGGTGCGGACCGGTCGAGCGCCCCGTTGAGCCGATGTTGCCGATCACATCTCCGGCCACAACGTGACTGCCATCAGACGTCCGGATCTTGCTCAGGTGTGCATAGCGGGTGATGAAGCCGTTGGCGTGGCGGATTTCAACCATTTTGCCGTAGCCGCCTTTCCATCCTGCGAAAATGACGGTGCCGGGTGCAGCAGAATAAACGCGCGCGCCATAGGGGGCTTTGAAATCAAGACCCGAATGCATTGCGAGCCGGTTCAAGAAAGGATCCATACGCGGACCGTAGCCGCTTGAGAGCGTGCCGTTGCGGACCGGGCGTTTGACGGGCAGGCGGAGCGCCGCGAACTTTACCCGCTTCAGGGTATCAAGCGCGGTATTTGCCCGGTGCAGCCGATCGGCAAAACTCGTCTGACTGAGCGGCTCAAACGGCCCACCAAGACTGGAGGATCTACGAACAGCCTTGTTGAGGTTGGGGACGAGTGGTTTGGTGATGCCGAGAATGTCTTCGATCCGGCTTTCTGTCGCGACAGTTATAGCGTCAACGGCAGCGGTGCTTTCCGTGCCCATTTCTGAAATGTCGGCTTTGAGGGCATCTAGGGCTGCGCGTTTTTCAGTCTTTTTTTTTAAGGCATCGCCGGTAGGTGCGTCAGTGCCCTGAAGAACGGACAGCGGATCAAAGGGCTTGCGCGACGCATCCCTGAGGCCCAGCGCCTTGACCGGTTCGGAGATCACCTCGTTTTCGCCGCCCATGGCCGTGCGATCGCCTTTGGGGGCGGCTGCAATCCGGCCTTCATCTATCGCTGGCTTTTGGGCGGGAACCGGCTTGCCGGTGTTGAGGTAGATCCCGACGCTCTCAGCACGTGCCATCAGGTCGGCCACAATCGTGTGGCGTTGATTGAGATCTTGCTGGCGGCGCAGCACATCCATGACCTGGATTTCAACGCTTTCCCGGTCAACCAACTGCCGACTGTTGAGACGCTCGATTTCTGCGCGGAGGCGCGCAATGCGGTCCTGGTACTGGAGTGCGACCTCGGTGCGCTCGGCATTGACTTCCGCCACCATGCCGGATCGCATGACCTGATAACTGATGGCACCGGTTACGATCAGGGTCGCCGCGATGCACGTCAAGGCGCCGGTAATCAGATGAACCGGTCGGAGGATATAGGTGGTCGTTCTCAAATTGCCTTTCAAAGACTGCCGGTGCGGTGCCTCTGTGTGGGGCACTTGGTAGGTCCGCGTCATTTCTGGGCGCTTTTGGGTCATCACTCGATCACTGCTGCATTCTGCATTTCACCTGTGATGATTAGAATTCCTTAAGGTTAACAATTCGTCTTCAAATGCGTGTTTTCAGCCGGTTAATCTGGCAAGAGGCTTGTAAAAACCGGGGGTTAAGCCTGCCTCGGATCGCGCGCGATCGTTGAATGGCGGTTTCAAAGCGCCACGAAAATGCTTGCGTACATAGCTGTGAAACGCTGGTTCCGGGCGAATCCCCTGCCGGTCGCACAAGAATCGGAACCACTTGGCGCCGAACGCAACGTGGTTCTTTTCGTCGCGGTAAATCACATCCAGGCATTTGGCTGTGTCTTCATCTCCCAAGCTCCGGGCCTTCTCGATCATTGGCGGCGTGATATCGAGCCCGCGGGCTTCGAGGACGAGGGGAATGATTGCAAGCCGCGCCGCGAGATCGTGACCGGTGTCTTGCGCGGCCTGCCAAAGACCATCATGGGCGGGCATGTCTCCGTAGGATGCGCCGAGTTGGCCGAGGCGGTCCTGCAACATCGAAAAGTGCTTTGCTTCCTCAAGCCCCACCCGGACCCAGTCATCATAGTAGGATCGGGGCAGGCGGACATGGGCGAACCGGCCGATCAGATCCCAGGTCAGGTCAACCGCATTGAGTTCTATGTGGGCGAGGGAGTGGATCAGGGCTAGCCGGCCGGCGGTACCCGACAGCTTGCGTTTGGGCATGTCGCGCGGGGCAAGCAACTCCGGCTTGTTCGGCCGTCCGGGACGGTCCGGCATATGGCCGTCTTTTGACGGTGAGCCGAGAGCCAGGTCGCGTTTGAACCAGGCCTTGGAAACAGCATAGGCGAGCCGGACCTTTTCGGCTGTATCGGTTGCTTCGACAATGGCGCGGGCGCCGGCAACAAGGTTCGCCGGCACCGGCAGAGTTTCTGTGTTTGTCATCTGAGCGTCTGACTTGGTTATCAGCGCACCGGGGGATGCAAGTCTAGAGGGCCTTCACGGCCTCAAGAACGGCTTCTGCATGTCCGGGCACTTTCACTTTGCGCCAGATCTGAGCGATTTTTCCGTCTGCGTCTACCAGAAATGTGGCTCTTTCAACGCCCATGTACTTTTTGCCGTACATGGCCTTTTCGACCCACACGCCATAGGCCTCGGCAGTCGCGTTGTCGGTGTCGGCGCCGAGACGCACCGCAAGATTGTGTTTGGCAATGAAATTGTCGTGTTTGCGGGCACTGTCTGGTGAAATCCCGACAATCGTTGCGCCCAGTTGCTTGAAAGCGTCGATGTTGTCGGTAAAGGCAATCGCTTCTTTGGTGCAGCCCGGTGTGTTGTCCTTCGGGTAGAAGTAAACCACGACCGGTTTGCCCTTCAGGTCGCTCAAGGTGATACGGCTGTCGCCGTCTGCCTCAAGGTCAAAATCAGGTGCAGCATCGCCTATGGCCAGATCGCTCATGTCGCCATCCTTCTGTCAAGTTTTGTGCGTTAATGCCGAATTCGGCAGCTGGGTGGGAAGCGGCTATCGCTTTTGGTGCTTGTTTCACATTATCATATGCATTGATACGACTCGTTCAATGCAACGGATGTGCGGGCTTCTTGGAATAGTACGCAGTTGAAAAGATATCCCGCGGGTTGCCCGAGGGACAACGGACGGAATGTAATTGTCGCAACCGGACGGAATGAAAGACGAACTGCCCAAACCGGCCCCATGGAAACGCCGCAGAATTCTGCGTTTGGCCAGTGGTCTGGTCTTTGTCGGCCTTATCGTGTTCGTGGGCGCGATCTTTGCCTCAGGCCCGGTCACCGTTCCTTTTCTTGGAAATCTTCTGGCATCGCAGGGAACGCGTGGACCAGTCACCCTTTCGGTTGAAAGCGCCAGTGTAGACTTTACAGCCGATGACGGGATCCGGATCGTCATTGAAGATGTGCGTGTTGATATCAGCGGCGGCGCACCGGTCACACTGAAGCTTCCACGGCTCGAAGCGCCGTTGACCCGATCAGCCCTATGGTCGGGAGACATCCGGTTCGCATCCCTCAATTTAAAAGAGCCGCAAGTCACGATCGCCCTGAAAGGCGGACCGGCAGTCATTCCCGAGATCAGCCAGTTGTCTGAAGCCGTCAATCGCATCGGCAATGTGATCGATGATCAGTTTGTCCGCCGGGGTCTCACGTCCGTCACGGTTTCCGACGGGGCTTTTGATATAACGGGACCGGCGCCGCGATCCTTCACGAACATCAATGCGGACGTGTTCCGGTCTCCGGATGGCGAAATTTCTGCGAGCGCCCGCGTTGGCGGGCGGGTGACCTCTTGGCGATTGGATTTCCTGAGAGCGCCGTCCAAGACCGGGCCTGGCACCCGCATGGCGGCCGTCGTCAACGGGATTACACTTGCCGAACTTCTGGGTCCCGACGCGGCAACAGCGTATGGCAAGGGCTTGAGGCTGCCGGCGTCGGCGAAACTCGACAGCGTTTTGGATGAAAATGGGGAACTGATCTCTGCGAACGCTGTTGCGAGGGTCCAAAACGGCTGGTTCCAGATGGGACGGACGCTGGTTGCCTTCGATGATGTCGCATTGTCTGCAGTATACCGCGGGCCAGACAAGCCGATAGATATCCAGACGTCCCATTTTATCCGGGGCAATACGCGGATCTTCTTTTCTGGACAGATTGATCAACCTACCAGCGATGCGCCGGTCTGGGACTTCCGCCTGGAAACCGAGCACCCTCAGGTCGGGCCGTTGGATGTGCGTGAGCTGCCGCAAATGCTGGATGGTGCCACGGTTCAGGGCAGGTTCAATTTGGCGGAGAAGCAAATTGATATCAGCCGCTTTTCGGTGCGCTCGGGCAAGGCAAGCGCAACGGGTGTTGTGAACATCCAAATCGGTTCGGATGGGCCGTACTTGGCGATTGCCGTTGATGGCGAACAGATCCCGATCTCCCTTGCGAAAAAGGTTTGGCCGATCACATTGGTGCCGCCGGCACGCAAATGGATCATCGAGCGGATCAAGGCAGGTCTGATCGAAACTGTGTCCTTTACAGCCGCCATACGTCCGCCTGCGTTCAATCATCTTGATCCGGACGCGGGCTGGTCTGGCGACGATATGGCAATGACCATGAGCTTCGTTGACGGTGCTGTTGCGCCTGTCGGCGATGTTGCCGTGGTGGATGGCCTGTCCGGAACTATGACCATCGAAAACGAAGTCCTGACCGTCAAGGCCAGCGGCGGCACAGCCGATCTGCCTGGGGAAGATGATGTCGTCGTTCCTGAGACGGTTTTTGAGATCCACAACCTGCCTCTGCGTGTCGGAAAGATCGCAAAGGTCGAGACACGGCTGGAAGGCGGGAACGCGGAAATCGGGGCATTGTTGAATGCAAAACCGTTTGAGGTTCTCGACCGTGCGAACTTGAAAACCGGTGGTGTGACAGGGAACGGCGTTGTCGATATCACCGCGAGTTTCCCGATGGAACGCGTGATCGACATGGATGATGTCACCTGGAAAGCGGTTGGCCGATCGGAAGACTTCTCTGACGAGAACCCGATCATGGGCCACCAGATCCAAAATGCTGATCTGTCGATCGAGGCAGATCGCAGCCAAATCGTGATCTCCGGCAACGGTGAGTTCGACGGTCTGAACGCGGATATCAACCTGGTGGTCCCGCTATCTGGAGCAGGCGACCCACGGCGTCAGGATGTCGTGGCGTCCGTGACAGCCGATCAGCTGAAGGCCCGTGGAATTGATCTGACAGCATTCCTGGATGGCCCGATGACGGTCAGTGCGGGCAAGGCCGAGGGCGGTCAGAACATCAGCATCGACCTTCAAGAGACGGAAGTCCGGCTTCAGGCGCTTGGTTGGCGAAAGGCAAAGGGCGTACCGGCGTCCGCCTCCTTCAAGCTCATCGAAACCGACGATAAGAAAGTTGTCCAGGACTTCGAGCTGGTTTCGGAAGGCGCGGATATCTTTGGTCAAATCCACCTGTCGGCGACTGGCGAGCTTACTGAAGCATCCTTTCCGCGGTTCCAGCTGCGGCCAGGCGATGATGCGCAAATCGACATCACCCGGGCGGACAGTGGCCGGTATGACATTATTTTTTCCGGCAAGAATTTCGACGGCCGTGGCTTGATCCAGAGCCTTAGAAGTCCGGGAGGGAGCCAAGGTGCCGGCGATTTTGCCGACGGGGCCCGAATTGCCGTGGATCTTGACCGGATGACCGGGTTCAACAAACGCTGGATGGGGACCGTCAGGGGCCGGGTGGACACCGGAGCCCGCGGCTTGATGGCCGCCGATATCAGCGGGCTCGTTGGCGGCAGCTCAGACTTCCGCTTTACGTTGACGAGCAATGGCGGTGCGCAACAAGCAGACGGACGCTTTGACGATACGGGCGCCATGCTGGCGTTTCTGGATCTTTACAAACGTATGCGTGGCGGGCGGGGAACCTTGAGTGTTGCCATGGCCGACGCCGACAGCTGGGTGGGCGATTTCAAGGTGCGTTCGCTGGTAATCACAGAAGATCCGGCCATTCAGCGCATCAGCACGACCAACTTGAACACGCGGGATGAGGCAAGCCGCGTAATCGTGCGCCAGCCGCAGGTCAACACTGCGGAAGGCGCGCGCGGCACGGCTTCATTTGAAACACTCGACATCAATTTCACCCGGGAAGGGGACCAGATGACGATCAGCCGCGGCGCGTTGCAGGGCAATGCGCTTGGCGGCACGGTGGCCGGCACGGTGGATCTCAAACAGCAGACGCTCAATCTCACCGGTACGTTCGTTCCGATCTATGCGCTCAACAATTTCTTTTCCAAGATCCCGCTCTTGGGGTTTGCGCTTGGCGGCAGCACGGGGGAAGGGTTGATCGGTGTGACCTACCGCTTGTCCGGGTCCTTGTCCGACCCGGTTCTGTCGGTCAATCCGATTTCAGCGATCGCCCCCGGCATCTTCCGCCGGATGTTTGAGTTCCAGCCGGAATAGCGGGCTCGCGACAAAAAAAGCGAGCGGATGGCCCGGAGCTAGACCGTTAACGCATCTAATCACACTCTGAACTCAAACCCTTCCTCACCAGAAAACGAACGCCTTCTGCATAACACTCAGCATTTGTCATCAAACCAACTAGTGCATACCTATCAACACCGAAGTAGCTAAAATCACAAAAAATATGAAATACAATATTCTTGATGTAATTCTGTCTATGATAACTACCTTTTCTGGAGTTTTATTTAGATGGTGCACGCGGTAAGCAAAGCCTCGCCAGCTGACATTGTGATACCTGTATTCCGGATCAGCTTTCGCAAGTAAATAGGTCCGACATTGAACTACAACAAACAACAGAGCGATAAGTACCAACAACACGGTTACGAGAATCGACTGCACTGATTGGTTCCTTCATCGCTTCCCCCAAGCATGCCGCTCAGGTTGTGTTCCAACTTGGCTGTGAGTTCCGGCGGTCCGGTGAGCAGCAGGCCCCTGGGTCTCTCGCCGCTGGTCCCGTCTTGCGGTGCAAGGCACTGCGGGGCTCTTACCTTTCTTCGGGCGTCCAGTTTTTGATCGACCTCTTCTGTAACCTTGGCACACAGCGGCATGGCAAGCCCGTTTTCCTGGTCGTTTTTGAGTTTGATTGCAAATGTAGGTTTTCTTCAATCAAGAAGAGTATTCGCGCCGCAGTAAATACCGTTTTAAAACAGAAATACATTTTCCACTCGGCACACCACCACAAGCGGCGTGCGCTTGAGATCAAAGCTCATTCTTCTCACAGGTTATCCTCGGCAGGGCCGAGGATGGCTATCCAGAGGCGTGGTGTTTGTCATCAAGCGCAGCCGGGCAGGAGCGCCCGGCCTTTCGGTTTCTTTTGGCTTGCTGAATTGATCAGACCGGCTTCAGGAGAACGTGTTTCTTCTTGCCAAGCGACAGCTTGATGATGCCGTCTTCGGTCACATCCGCCGGGGTGAGCTGACGGTTGGCATCCTGCTCGCCCTTGTCGTTGATCTTGACGGCGCCGCCCTTGATGTTGCGGCGGACGTCGCCGTTGGACGCGCACAGCCCGGCCGTGACAAAGGCGTTCAAAACACCCAGCCCGGCCTCAAGGTCAGCACTTGCCACTTCGACAGTCGGCAAACCTTCCGCGGATTGGCCTTCTTCGAACGCCTTGCGCGCAGTTTCGGCGGCCGCTTCCGCTTTTTCGCGCCCGTGGATCATCGCGGTGGCTTCGGTAGCGAGCACCTTCTTGGCCTCGTTGATGCCCGCCCCATCGAGCGCTGCCAAACGGCTGATCTCGTCAAGCGGCAGGATGGTGAAGAGCTTCAAGAATTTCTCGACATCCGCATCTTCGGTGTTGCGCCAGTACTGCCAGTAGTCATAGGCCGACAGCTGCTCTTCGTTGAGCCAGACCGCGCCGGCCGCCGTCTTACCCATCTTGGCACCGGAAGAGGTTGTCAGAAGTGGGGCGGTCAGCGCAAAGGCTTCCTTGGATTCTTTGCGGCGGATGAGATCCACACCGGACAGGATGTTGGACCACTGGTCCGAGCCGCCCATTTGCAGGCGGCAGCCGGTCTGCTGGTAAATCTCCAGGAAGTCGTAGCCCTGAAGGAGCATGTAGTTGAATTCCAGGAAGGACAGGTGCTGTTCCCGCTCCAGGCGCAGCTTGACGGAATCGCGCTGGATCATCTGGTTGACCGAGAAATGCCGTCCGATGTCGCGCAGAAACTCCATGTAGTTGAGTTTGAGCAGCCAGTCGGCGTTGTCCATCATGACGGCATCCGTCGGACCATCGCCGAAGGTAAGGAGCTTTTCAAACACCTTCCGGATGCCGGCCTTGTTCTCTTCGATGGTTTCATCGGACAGAACCTTGCGGCTTTCATCCTTGCCGGTCGGATCGCCGACCCGTGTTGTCCCGGAGCCCATAAGCGCGATCGGCCGGTGGCCGGTCTGCTGGAACCAGTAGAGCATCATGATGGTCACAAGGGACCCGGCATGCAGGCTCGGCGCCGTGCAGTCGAATCCAATATAGGCAGTCACGGTTTCTTTGGCACAGAGCTCGTCGAGGCCTTGAGGATCCGAGATCTGGTGAACGAACCCGCGCTCGGAAAGAACTTTCAAAAACTCTGACTTGAACTCGCTCATGTGTCTGCCCGTTAGATGCAACTGTCGTGTGGCCATTTGCCTGTTGGGCATGGCTCTATACCGGCAAAGCAATGATGTAAATTGCACAGGGTCTAAAAGTTCGGTCTTCAAAGGTTTGGCGAGCTTCGTTTCTTGCGCAATTTCCATGACGAAGGATCTCAGATCGGGTCATGGAGACGGCGCGGCGAGCAATCCTGCGCAAAAAACAACAAGCGTGACCCCAATCACAGCTGGAAGGGCGGTCTCATCCTGTTGTGTGGGTGTTGGCGCTCAAGGGCGCATGTTGATCCGGAGGAGGAGTTGAAATGTTTAGGAAATTCGCTATCGCAGCAGTTGCAACTGCTGCCCTCGCCACGGCTGCAGTCTCAGTTTCGCCGACTGAAGCCCATGCCGGAAACCGGGCGGGCGCTGTTGCCGCCGGCGCGATCATTGGGCTTGCTGCCGGCGCTATTATCGCCAGTCAGGTACAGCCCCGATATGTCGCGCCCGTCCGCTGCCACAACCAGGCCGTCCGCCGGTGGAGCCCTTATGAACACCGCTATGTTGTCGTTGGGTATCGCCGGGTCTGTTACTGATCAATCAGATACAAGAACTTAAAACGAAGGCCTCCAATCGGGGGCCTTTCGTTTTTTGGATAAGCTTTTGTTTCCAAACACTGCTTCCAAGTGCGCAGGTCTTGAGCGCGGCAGATTTCATCAGAATGACACCAATCCTTCACTCACGCAGTCTGCGCTTTTGTTACGACCCTCCCGGTCAAGGAGGCGTCGATGTCTGCGATTACGGTAAAACGATTGTCCAAAACGTTCCGGGGTGGCATCCGCGCCTTGGATGGCGTCGATCTGACGGTCGCCGATGGTGAGTTCGTTGCGCTGATCGGCGCGTCCGGCTCGGGAAAATCCACCTTGATCCGCCATATTTCCGGTCTGGTGGCTGGAGACAGGAATAGTGGCTGTTGTCAGATCTCGATCAATGGGTACCCAGTTCAAGACAGCGGCGCCATCTCCAAAAACATCTCGGCGACGCGAACCGGCATCGGTGTCGTGTTTCAGCAGTTTAATCTGGTGCCGCGACTGAGTGTCTTGACCAATGTCCTTGCAGGACTGCTTGGAAAAGTGCCGGTTTGGCGCGGCCTCTTTGGTTTTTTCTCATCAGAAGAAAAGCAGCTTGCAATGCGCGCCCTGCAGCGCGTTGGCATTGAGACAAAGGCGCGCCAGCGGGCGTCAACATTGTCGGGCGGCCAACAGCAGCGCGCGGCCATTGCCCGGACGATTGTTCAGGGGGCTAAAATCATCCTGGCCGACGAGCCGATTGCGTCCTTGGACCCGGCTTCGGCAAAGCGCGTGATGGGGATCCTGTCCAGGATCAACGAGGAAGACGGCACGACCGTGGTCGTTTCCCTGCACCAGGTCGAATATGCCCGCCGGTACTGCAAACGCACGATTGCCATGCGGGCCGGACAGATCGTCTACGACGGTCCGAGCCATGCACTGACGACCCAGTTTTTGCGCGAAATCTACGGTGAGGCCAGCGAAGAACTTGTGCTGCCGGATGCCGAAGACTTCGGGACCGCGCCAATCCCGGCGACGGCCTGAATCTCTCCAGGGGAGACATCGTGATGAAATTGATTACTCGCATTGCTGCGTCTGCAGCGATTATGGTTGGTTTGAGCGGCCCGGCGCTTGCCGAGCGTGAAAACCCGGAAGAACTTTACTTCGGCATTCTGTCCACTGAATCCAGCTCTGCGCAGCGTGAAAAGTGGGGCCCGTTCCTGGAAGCCATGGAAGCCTCTCTGGGTATGCCGGTAAAGCCGTTCTTTGCTGCTGACTATGCCGGTGTGATCGAAGGCATGCGCTTCGACAAGGTCGACGTTGTCTGGTACGGCAACAAGTCTGCAATGGTTGCCGTCGACCGCGCTGGTGCCGAAATTTTCGCTCAAACGACCGAAGCGACCGGAGACCGTGGTTATTGGTCGGTGATGGTGACTCACAAGGACTCCGGTCTCACTTATGAAGATGTAATGGCGTGCAACAAGGATCTGAATTTCGGCATCGGCGATCCGAATTCCACGTCCGGTTTTCTTGTCCCGTCCACCTTCGTTTTCGCCAAGGAAGGTGTGAACCCGAAGGACTGCTTCAAGACCCTTCGCAACGCCAACCACGAGACCAACCTGATTTCGGTTGCAACCAAACAGGTTGATGCAGCTGTTGCGTCCTCCACCGGCATGTATTCCCGCCTGAAAAACGCCAAGCCGGAACTCTTTGCCGAACTGAAGGAAATTTGGCGCTCTCCGCTGATCGCGTCTGATCCGATGGCCTGGCGTCCGGAGCTCGATGAAAGCATCAAGTCGAAGATCATGTATTTCTTCATGACCTATGGCCGTCAGGGCACCGACGAGGAAGTGGCCAAGGCGCGTGAGAACCTGGCCATGATCGACATGGGACCGTTCATTCCGTCTTCCAACGCCCAGCTGTGGCCGTTCTACGAAATGGATCAGATCCGTCAGCGCATGTCCATCGAGGGTGACGACACCTATTCCGACGACGAGCGGACCGCGAAAATCTTGGAAATCAACACCAAGATCGAAGAAATCCGCGCAGCAGCTGCTGCCCGCCCGCGCAAGTAATCAGCGCAGCACACAGGCATGAGGGGAGGCATAAGGGCATTCCCTCATGCTCTTGTTTGATCTCCGACAGGACACTTTCCATGACCAGTAATGTAGACGTGCTCAATACGGGCGAGCCCGTTCTTGAAGTCCCGGGTCGAACCACTCAGGAGAAGGTCTTTGACGTTCTGATCTGGGGCGGTTTGATCGTCATGCTGGTCTGGAGTTTCCATCCGGCGGATATGCACCGCATGGGCCAGGTATTCACCGGCGGTGGCAACATGGCCATGCTGCTGGAAGACTTTCTCAAGCCGAACTTCCGGTATTGGCACAGCTATTTCAACTTGATGCTCGAAACCGTCCAAATGGCGGTCTGGGGATCCTTTCTGTCGGTGATCCTTGCGATCCCGTTCGGATTACTGTCCTCGTCCAATATTGCGCCTTACTGGATCGTGTTCCCAGTGCGCAGACTCATGGATGCCTTCCGGGCAATCAATGAGCTGGTATTTGCCCTGATTTTTGTGGCGGCCGTCGGCCTAGGGCCGCTCGCAGGGGTTCTGGCGCTCACGATCCACACGACGGGCACGCTCGCAAAACTCTTTTCAGAGGCCGTGGAAGCGATCGATCCGCGTCCGGTCGAGGGCATCAAGGCGACAGGCGCTCCGGCTATTCAAGAGATCGTCTACGGTGTCGTGCCGCAGGTCCTGCCGCTCTGGATTTCCTATTCCCTTTACCGGTTTGAAGCCAATGTGCGCTCTGCGACCGTGCTCGGCATTGTCGGCGCGGGCGGTATTGGCATGTCGCTCTCAGAAGCCCTGCGCGGCTTTGACTACTCGGCTGGCGCTGCGATCCTATTGATCATCCTCATAACGGTTTCCTTGCTTGATATCTTCGGGTCGCTGTTGCGCAAGGTCGTGATCGATGGCACCGACCACGGCCGGTTTGCTGCCTACTTCCTGTTCTTGACCCTTCTCGTGATTGGCCTGGAGACGTTGCTAGCGCGCTGATAAAGCGCTCCAAGCATAAGCCGTCGTTGCGAATCTGCCGGTCTGGTGCCACTTTCGTGGCCTCAAGTGACAAATATCCGACCAGCGGGTTCTAACAGGCTTCTCCATGACACCCGGACATCTCCATATCCTGTGCGGCAAGATCGCCTCTGGAAAGTCAACGCTTGCCGGAGACCTCTCAAGCCAACCAGCAACCGTTTTGATCAGTGAAGACAGTTGGCTGGCCGAATTGTTTGGACCTGAAATGTCGACTGTCAAAGACTATGTGCGGGTCTCGGCAAGGCTACGAGCCGTCATGGAGCCGCATGTGATTGGGCTTTTGAAAACCGGCGTGTCTGTGGTTCTCGACTTTCCGGCCAACACGCCGGAGACGCGCGTCTGGATGCGGCGTGTTGCTAAAAATAGCGGCTGCGATCATACGCTCCATTACCTCAATGTTTCCAACGAGATCTGCAAGGAGCGTCTGCGGGCGCGCAATGCCAGTGGTAGCCATCCGTTTTCTGTGAGTGATGAGCAATTTGAAGCAGTTACCAAATACTTCGTCCCGCCAACTCCGGATGAAGGCTTTGACGTATTGGAACGCTAAGTCTCCGGATGCTGGCCGACATGTTTTCTACCCGCTGAAGGGAGCAAAGACCTTATGAGGCCGACAAATGCATCGCCAGCACGTGCCCACGGTCTGATCTGCGGGACCATGCAACCCGGGCCCCGAAACCTGATCACGGATATCGCGGGCATCACGGTTGGGCACAAGACTATCATTGATGGGGACCTTCGGACGGGGTTCACGGCCATCGTCCCGCATCCGGGCAATCTGTTTTTGGAAAAGTTGGCCGCATCCTGCGACGTCATAAACGGCTTTGGCAAAAGCGCGGGCCTGATCCAGGTGGAGGAACTCGGAACCCTGGAGACCCCGATCCTGCTCACCAACACTTTCGGGGTGGCAGAAGGCATTCACGCCTTGATCCGGAGGGAGCTGAAACAAAATCCTCAAATTGACCGCGCGAAGGGGACTGTCAATCCGGTCGTGATGGAGTGCAATGACGGTTACTTAAGCGATATCAACGCGATTGCGTTGACCGAAGAGGATGCCAACGCGGCACTTTCGGTTGCGGCTACAGATTTTGAGCAAGGCAGTGTCGGGGCAGGGACCGGTATCAGCTGTTTCGGATTCAAAGGCGGGATTGGGTCGGCATCCCGCCAATTTAAATTGGATGGCAAGACCTTCACACTGGGCGCCTTGGTGCAGGCGAATTTTGGCAGGGCCGGGGATTTGGTCCTTCCGGATGGGCGCAGGCCATCGCCTGAAGGAATGGCAGCACCGGAGGAACGCGGATCTGTCATCGTTGTTCTTGCAACGGATGTGCCACTGGAAAGCCGGCAGCTGAAACGGATTGCACGGCGCGCAGGCGCCGGTCTGGCAAGGCTCGGCTCATTCTATGGCAATGGCAGTGGCGACATCGGTTTTGCGTTCTCAACAGCTCACAAGATACCGCACAATCCAGAAGGCGATCTGATCGCCCGCGATCATATGCATGAGGGTAAGATCGATCTTCTGTTTCAGGCCGCGGCGGAAACCACCCAGGAGGCGGTGCTCAATGCAATGATTGCATCTCCCGCCATGTACGGGAAGGGGACGAGCTTCCGGCCGTCCTTGAAGGACTGGCTGGATCAAAATTGAGATGATTATCCAGATCGTTTGATATCTCACTCAAGCAAATTGTAAGACTTCGCTGGATTAATAGCATCGGAAAGAACAGGACTTGATCATTCTGATGTGGACCAGTGGATTAAAACCCTTGCGGAATGCGATCAGCTCGTTCGGCTTGATCTGCGGTCTTTTAGCCGTGGTAGAGCAGGCGCAAGCGACGGAAATTCATCTTGTGACGGAAAACTATCCGCCCTTCAATTTCATGCGGGACGGAGAGATCGTGGGGCTCGGCGCGGATCAGGTGCGGGAAATCATGATCCGGGAGAACATTGAATTCACAATGGAGATGCTCCCATGGTCCCGGGCCTTTTGGTTGGCTGAAAACAGGAAAAATCATTGTGTCTTCACCACCGCCTATACACCGGCAAGAGCCGAGACCTTTGCCTGGATATCACCGCTCGGTGGCGCTGAACTGTTCCTGATCAAGAAGGCCGGATCGCAGATCCCGTCAGGCTTGGCCGATATTGTTGGCAACTTTTCCGTCGGCACTCAGCGGAGCGACTACGCCGAATATGTCTTGAAGACCCAGGGCTTCGGCTCCATCGACTATTTTGATGATGTTGAAACGGTGATCCGACAGCTTGTTCAAGAGAGGCTGCACCTTGCCGCGATCTCAAGCATGACGTTTCACACGCTTGTGCAGCAAGGTGTTGAGATCGAGCTGGTTCATGGGTTTGGCGACATCATCGGAAATGCGCTCGCGTGTAACCCTGAAACCGATGAAGCATTGCTCCAGCGCATGCAGAACGGCCTGGACAGCATCATCACAGACGGTTTTCAAGCCGACATTTTGAAGAAGTACACCGGAGCTGCTGCGGTTAGCGTGCTTACAGGCGAGAACTGACCCACGGCCAGCGAGGGTTCGGCCCTGCCTCTTTCAAGGTTTCATCGGATCAAAAAGAAAAACCCCGGTCGAGTGACCGGGGCTTTCCGTGTTTGACGCCGAACCTGTCTTAGACAGAGTAGTACAGGTCGAACTCGACCGGATGCGGGGTCATTTCGTAGCGCTCGACTTCTTCCATCTTCAGTTCGATATAAGCGTCGATCTGGTCGTCGTCGAAGACGCCGCCGGCTTTGAGGAACTCACGGTCTGCATCAACGGCTTCCAGAGCTTCACGAAGGGAACCACAAACCGTCGGGATCTCGGCCAGTTCTTCAGCCGGCAGATCGTAGAGGTTTTTGTCCATTGCGTCGCCCGGGTGCAGCTTGTTCTTGATACCGTCAAGGCCAGCCATCAACAGGGCAGAGAAGCAGAGGTACGGGTTTGCAGTCGGATCCGGGAAGCGGACCTCAACGCGTTTCGCCTTTGGAGAAGACGTGAACGGGATGCGGCAAGACGCAGACCGGTTACGCGAAGAGTAGGCGAGAAGAACCGGTGCTTCGTAACCCGGGACCAGACGCTTGTAGGAGTTGGTGGACGGGTTGGTGAAAGCGTTCAGGGCTTTCGCGTGCTTCAGGATACCGCCGATGAAGTACAGGCAGGTCTCGGAGAGATCTGCGTACTGGTTGCCAGCGAAAGTCGGCTCACCGTTGTTCCAGATGGAGAGGTGGCAGTGCATGCCGGTGCCGTTGTCGCCGAAAACCGGCTTCGGCATGAAGGTTGCGGATTTGCCATATGCGTGTGCAACCTGGTGAACAACATACTTGTAGACCTGCATGTTGTCGGCGCAGGAAGTCAGGTTGTCGAACTTCATGCCGAGTTCGTGCTGGGCAGCCGCCACTTCGTGGTGGTGCTTTTCAGTCGGAACGCCCATTTCGCCCATCACGGACAGCATTTCGGAGCGGATGTCCTGTGCACTGTCGACTGGCGGGACCGGGAAGTAACCGCCTTTTGTGCGCGGGCGGTGGCCCATGTTGCCGGTCTCATACTCGGAGCCCATGTTGGACGGCAGTTCGGAGCTGTCCAGGATGAAGCCGGTGTTGTACGGGTCGGCGTTGAAGCGGACGTCGTCGAACATGAAGAATTCGGCTTCCGGGCCAACGTAGATGGTGTCGCCGAAGCCGCCGGACTTGACGTAGGCTTCTGCCTTCTTCGCGGTCATGCGCGGATCACGGTTGTAAGCTTCGCCGGTGATCGGGTCGATGATGTCGCAGAAGATCGCCATGGTGGACTGGGCGAAGAACGGATCGATGTGAGCCGATTCCGGATCCAGGATGAGCATCATGTCGGATTCGTTGATGGCCTTCCAGCCGGCGATGGAAGAGCCGTCAAAGGCGACGCCTTCAGCGAACATGTCTTCATCAACCAGTGCAACGTCCATGGTGACGTGCTGCATCTTGCCGCGCGGGTCAGTGAAGCGCAGATCGACGAACTTGATGTCTTTTTCCTGAATTTGCTTCAGGATATCAGCAGCGGTGGTCATTATGTCCATCCCTTTGATTTTTCGTGTGAACGTTTGGGTTTTGGTCCCGGTCCGGCAGAGTGTTTAAGGTGTTTGTCTCGGCGCGGATAGTCCGGAATTGGGTGTGCGGCGAAATGCCGGAACAGGTGAGGGTTAAATAGCGTCAGTACCGGACTCGCCGGTCCGGATGCGGACTGCCTCTTCGATGTTTGAGACAAAAATCTTGCCATCGCCGATACGACCGGTTTGAGCAGCATTGCGAATCGCCTCGACAGCCTTGTCCACCATGTCCGATCCAAGCACGATTTCGACTTTGACCTTCGGCAGGAAGTCGACAACGTATTCAGCGCCACGGTAAAGTTCGGTGTGACCTTTCTGACGGCCAAATCCCTTGGCCTCGGTCACTGTGATGCCCTGCAGGCCGACTTCTTGAAGAGCTTCTTTGACCTCATCGAGTTTGAAAGGTTTGATGATCGCTTCGATCTTTTTCATCACCGTATGTCTCTCTCCACATGTAATGGCAGGGTCTGCCCGAACGCTCTTCTTTCGGACCGCCGCCAGACTAAAACGCACTGGTTCGGGTCAGCTGAGAGCTGTTGCCAAGCAAAAGCACGAAGCGTGCCAATTGTCGGTCTGTTTGTCAGAATTTCCATCCCGGCAGGATTCCGCCGCTATTTTTAGCACGTTATCGCGAAAGTCGAGGCGTCAGAGTGAGGCCGTCCAACAAATTTGCATAAAAAATAGCCGTTATGATTACAAAGTGTGCAGTTGAGTGGATCCCGATGTCTGGTCTTGCCGGAGGCCGCCTCAATGCCGGGCGTCTCGCCGATCTTGTTGCGGGGTGAATTGCCGTTAGAGATGCGTATGATAACGCCGAACAATTTCCATTTTGTTGGGCATACGAAGGATGGTCATGACGGCAGCGCTACTCACTCCAGACGAAATGGGCCAGGCAGACCGTTTGACGATCGAGGGCGGCCGTCCGGGCTTGGATCTGATGGAGCGCGCCGGATCAGCGGTAGCCGGTATGGCCGCAAACTACGCACCGGCGGGAGGGCGCATTCATATTCTTTGCGGGCCAGGCAACAATGGCGGCGACGGATTTGTTGCCGCACGGCTCTTGGCAGAAAAGGGGTATGATGTCCGGGTCGATCTCCTCAAATCCCCGTCCGGCTTGAAGGGGGACGCTGCTGCAGCCTTTGCGGCTATGACCCTGCCATTTGAGATCCTCACATCCGGAGATCAGTTGATCGGGCATATGGCAGACCGGTTCACTGGGGCCGATGTCATTGTCGATGCCTTATTCGGAGCGGGATTGGATCGTCCGCTGTCCGGTCCAGCGGCCGAGCTGGTTGAAGCTGTAAATGGATCAAGCGCTGCAATCATAGCGGTGGACCTGCCATCCGGCATCAACGGTGCGACCGGAAAGATCATGGGGAATGCGATCAAGGCGTATGCGACCGTTACATTCTTTCTGAAAAAGCCCGGGCATCTGCTGTTCCCCGGCCGCGGATTATGCGGTTCGGTCACCGTCGCTCAGATTGGAATTGAAACTGGCGTGCTCGACACAATCGGGCCAGCGACATTTGAAAATATACCGGACCTCTGGCTTGCGAGTTGGCCGCACCCGGCAGTGGATGGTCACAAATACTCAAAAGGCCACGCCGTCGTTTTCAGTGGACCCATGGCTAGTACCGGTGCAGCGCGGCTTTCAGCCATGGCTGCGCTTCGGGCCGGGGCGGGGCTCGTCACTCTGGCATCGCCGCCGGACGCCTTGATGGTCAACGCATCGCACTTAACGGCAGTCATGCTGAAAAAGGTCTCCGGTCCTGAAGCGATCCCGGAATTTCTGTCCGACCCACGTTTGAACACCGTTTTGATCGGACCAGGATACGGGATCGGAGAGGACACACAAGCAGCTGTCGAGGCCATTATCGCGACAGGGCGGTCCTTGGTGCTGGACGCCGATGCCTTGACCAATTTCTCAGAAAACCCGCAGAAGCTGTTTGATTTGATCAAAGAAAACGCATCGTCAGCTATCCTGACGCCGCATGACGGCGAGTTTCAGCGTCTTTTTCCGGATCTGACCGGCCTCGACAAGCTTGCACGGGCGCGGGAGGCCGCACGCCGTTCCGGTGCAATACTCATTTTAAAAGGCCCCGACACAGTCATTGCAGCACCGGACGGCCGGGCCGCGATCAACTGCAATGCGCCGCCGTTTCTGGCAACCGCCGGGTCCGGTGATGTGCTGGCAGGGATCGCGGCCGGCCTACTGGCGCAAGGTGTTCCGGCATTTGAGGCTGCCTGCCAGGCGGTCTGGTTGCATGGAGAGGCTGGCCGGACCGTTGGCCCCGGCCTTATTGCTGAAGATTTGGCGGCGGCGTTGAGGGAGCCGATCCGGCACTTGTGGACAAGTCTTGCGTGATAATTGGCAGACGCGTTATTTTTCCTTTGACGGAAAAAGTCGGGGTGTTATAGAGGCCCCGCTTCAAACGCGGAGTGTCCAAGCTCCTGCGACGCGGATGTGGTGAAATTGGCAGACACGCCAGATTTAGGTTCTGGTGCCGCAAGGCGTGGGGGTTCAAGTCCCTCCATCCGCACCAATACTCAAACAGCAAGTAATTGAGTTATTTACGATGCTGGCCTCTGGCCGACTGTTTTATTTGTGAAGTCGCGGATTTTACCCCGCAATTTGCCCCAGTGTTACCCCTGATGCGTGTGAGGCGAATACGTGTGGTAGCAACTACCTGATCATAAAACACCTCCAAGCGGTGGAACTGGTTGTTGCCAGGTCTCAAGATGGCTGCAGTTATTCGGTCCAGGAGGATCTACCATCCTGGCATTTGCCTCTTAGTGCCGAGTTTGACCGTTTGACATGGCTCCTGTTTGCTTGAACAGATCTAGCTTGTCAGCATCCTCGGCCGATGAAAGCCCGCAATAGTCTGCGATGGCCTCCAGGACTTCCGTGCAGACAGTTCGCAGCTCTTCCATGACTTCAAGCCCGGCAGTTGATTGTGCTGCGAGCCGCGGCTGGGCCGATCGAGTCCGAAAGTCAAACACTTCAAGTGTTCCACGAGTCGCGTGCGCGTGGGAGTAGGCCGCATCGAAATCAAAGAAATGTGCCGCTGGGTCTGCAGATCGTTGCGGGACCACTCTCAAATGGCCGAACAGCCGACCCGGGCCGAGTGTCTCGGCGATGTCCCTCGCGCTCGAGCACTCATACCGGAAACTCAAGGGAAATGCCGTTGAGATCAGGGCATTTTCAACATCTGCCTTGAAAAGCCGTTCACAGTCTTCCGGAGAGAGACCGAGATGGTGGAGGGTGACGGATGCCGCCATTTCGGCACCATCAATGAGCGCGCGGTGGTCCTTGTCCGACGCCGGTTCGATTCGGCGCCCCAGTCGCGGCACAAAAGCGACCTTTAGCGCGTCGAGATCCGGATCGATGACATAAGTGCCGCCGGCGAAATTTTGGTCGACATGGATCTCGCCAATCCCGTCAAAGACTTTGAGTGCTTCCGCTGCAGCCTCAACATTCAGACACCGGCAGATGACGCCGCGAGACGGCTCAAAGGCGATAAACGGACCGCGGTCGAAAAGGCTCAACATATGTGCCTGGCTCCTTTCAAGGGCGGCCGATGAAGCGTATGCGGCTCGCTAACGGCAAGCTGGGGAAATCTCCTTGTATTTATCGTGTCGAGTACCGCATTTGGGTGCAGGTGAACCCGACCTGACACTGAGGATTATCTTTGGTCGGAGCAACAACAGGTGTCAGGGAAACCGCTCTGTCGGCGCAGTAATTGACCCCGGCTTTGACCTGGGTCCAGCTGTTCGGCCCTGTAGCAAAATTTACGGTACCTTGTTTCTGCACAAGGGCTTTTGCTTGGCTGCAGGTCATCGACCGGACATCAGGCCGTTGTGTTTGCGCGTCGGCGCGTGGGCCTTCCAAGATGATAAAACCCGCCGCCATAAACCCCAAGGCGATGATCCACGGTCCTGTCTCCAAGATTTGTATCCTTTTTTGTTTGGCTCAGTGCTGTTTTTATTCTGACGCAGGTCTCACAGAAGCCTGACACTGCCAGAACGTTTCCAACCACGAATGTAGCTAGGGCGCTCTGTTTAAAGGATCCAGCCATCTGCCATATCCCGTCGTGACGGCCGGATACGTTAGCCTGACATAGCTCTACAGGTATCGAAGAAAACATCATTCAATGACCGGCCTGAGACGTTGTTGTGGCGCTTGATGGAGGTTTACACCGCGCCCCTGTCGTCAGATGGGCCGTGCCATATATCCGCGAGCCGACACAGTTCCCGACATCGAATAGGAGCTCCCATCCCGCTTCTCGTCAACGGGACCGCCGTTTGCAAACCTGTAGGTCTTCCTCGATGTGTCTGCGGTAATGGTTGCTCCGACCTCCAGGTTGGTATGATGCTCACCGAGGTCTTGTCCCATCAACCCGTGTTGGTATCGATCGGCAAGCGTTTCGGGCAGGTCAACCAGCCAGAAATTTGTATCCGATTGGAACGACAGCAGGATTGTGTAGGGATCAATCCCGTGCTCCTTGATCATGACTTCAAGCAAAATGGTGGGGTCGGCACTAGAAAGACCCAAGGCCGCGCGAACATGGGCTGGTGCTAGTGTGTATCGGTAGGCGGGCGGCGCCCGTCGCGGTAGGCGGAAAAACAGCGGTGGTTTTTCAAGCAAGCTCGGACACAATGCGCCAACCCTTTCAACGAAGAGTTGACCAATACCGAATTCATCGCCGTGAAAGGCCATCATTTGCTCGGCGGTTTTGTAGGTAACGTGCTCATGCCCCGCAAAATCGGCTGATGTTTCATCTCCGATCCAGACGTCGTTCTGGTAATCGACATCCAGAAGCGCAAACACGCATCCCGTAATCCCGATGCTGAAATTCCAGGCATGCTCGATGTACCGGCCAGCATCACCGGGGTCAGACACCAGTATCTTCAGACCGATGACACCAAATGGAGCCTGGCGCGAGATCATTTTCTCAACCGCGCCATCCTTGATTTCAAGGGATGTAGACGTGTTTCGAAGGTCGATCAGATGGGACTGGAACTCCGTCGCAATTGCATCAATCAGGCGCTCAATCCGGCCCTTGCTTGGTGACACGTTCTTCTCCAGTCCTTGTTGCCGACCTTTGCTCCGTGTTGCCAATATAGGTCATGCCGGTCCGGCTCGGAACTCCCCTACAGCTTAAGAATGGCGGTATTGAAAAAGAGGCCCATAAATCACGGTGTTGTTGGAGACACTTGTTGAGCGCGCGCTCCACGGCTTTACGCACATGTTTTCGGTTATTGCTGTGAAACGTCCACGTCAATTGGGGCTGTCGAGTATGGCAAAGAGACGGATTTTACTCTCGAGAAAGGTCCAGCCAGTAGTCTTGGAAAAACCCGCCGATCGACGAGAGACAAATGTCGTTTACCAGTGCTGCCGCCCTCGAGATTCTCAGTCTCCACAAGTGCTTCAACGAACCTGCCGTTGATGATCTCTCGCTAACGGTGCGGCGTGGTGAATTCTATGCCCTGCTGGGCCCGAATGGCGCTGGCAAGACAACAACGCTGCGGATGGTTGCGGGGTTGCTCCAGGCTGATGCCGGTGCGGTCAAGATCTGCGGGATCGACGCATTTGCGGATCCGATTGCCGCCAAAAAAGTGCTGGCCTGGGTTCCAGACGATCCGATGGTTTATGACAAGCTGACACCGCTTGAATACCTGGAGTTTGTTGCAGGACTCTGGAACATGCCGCCGGATTTTGCGCGGTTCAAGGCGGACAACCTGCTCGACTCTTTTGGGCTCGGGGCCCATGCAAATGAACGCTGTGGCGGGTTCTCCAAAGGAATGCGTCAAAAGGTGGCGCTTGCCGGAGCTTTGATCCATGAGCCGCGTTTGATCATCCTTGATGAACCTCTCACGGGACTGGATGCAGGTTCTGCACGGCAAGTCAAAAGGGTGCTGTCCGGACTTGTTGCGCAAGGTGTGTCGATTGTCATGACGACACACATTTTAGAAGTCGCGGAACGCATGGCGGACCGGATCGGAATAATCGCACGCGGTCGTCTCGTTGCCGAAGGAACGCTGGAAGAGTTGCGGGAACGGGCGAGTGCTGATGGCAACAATCTGGAGGACATTTTCCTCGAAATTGTTGGTAGTGAAGCCGGCAGCGAACCACCTGCGCAGGAGGCAACAGGCTTCCACGAGAAGGTTGCATGAGACAATTCATGGCAAATTCCGAATTGATGCGATTTTCGCATCATGAATTAAGGTTGGCCTGGCGTGACTGGGCATGGATGTTTTCTGGCAGGCACAGCAAAAGCTTGTGGCGCGCCCTTATCGGCGTCAGCAACTTTTACGCGGTTATGCATCTGATCGCGTATGCTGTTCTGGGCGCCCATTTGACCGCTGCATCTGTGCTCGATCAAACCACGCTTGCGGTGCTTTCAGTGACGGTCTTGCTAAGCTTCACCATGATGCTGTCCCAGGCGATGGAGTCGGTGACACGAGCATTCTATGCCCGTGACGATCTCGATTTGATCTTGTCTTCACCCGCGCCCTCCCATGATTTGTTTCTTGTGCGTATCACGATCATGGCTCTGACAAGCTGGGCGATGTCGGCGCTGGTCGTTTCGCCATTTATCAACGTTGCAATGGCGCTCGATGGGATTCGCTGGCTTTCAGGATATGTGGTTCTTCTAGCGGTATCTCTGACGGCAACCGGAGGCGGGATCCTCATCACGCTTGCACTCTTCCGCATGGTTGGGCCGCAGCGGACGCGGCTCTATGCTCAAATTCTTGCGGCGATCGTGGGAGCTGCCTTCTTAATCGGAATGCAGGTGGTTGCGATCCTCTCCTTCGGGTCAATGTCCCGGTTCGCCCTATTTGATCCAGTCTTTCTCGCAAACCATGCGCCAGTCGCGGGGTCCATGTTGTGGTTTCCTGCTCATGCTGTGGCCGGGCAAACCAATGCTGTGGTGTTTCTCCTCGTTGCCTCAGTTGTGTTCTTTTCGGCGGCGGCTTTATTTGGTGCCAGGCAGTTCCGCCGCATTGTCGTGTTGGCACTTGGTGTCACAGAAAAGACGGCGCGTGGAGGCACATCAAAGCGGGCATTTCGGGGCCATTCTCCCCTCGGGGCACTCATTCAAAAAGAACTAAGGCTCATTGTCCGCGATCCCTGGCTTATTTCCCAGACGTTGATGCAGGTTCTCTATCTCATTCCGCCTGCCGTGATGCTCTGGGTCAGCTTTGGCCAAGCGGCCGAGGCGTCCGTCATCATCGCTCCTGTTGTCGTCATGGCCGTGGGCCAGCTTGCCGGTGGTCTTGCTTGGCTGACGATCTCCGGTGAGGATGCCCCCGAACTGATTGCAACGGCACCCATTTCGGCATTTATGCGGCTTTGGGCGAAAGTTGCGTCAGTCCTCATACTTGTCACGGCAATTATCCTGCCGGTCAGCTTGGCCGTGGCGTTCATGTCGCTCTGGGGGGCAGCCGTTACCGCTGCTGGAGCATCTATTGCAGCAGCCAGCGCAATCCTGGTTCAACTTTGGTTTCGCGCTCAAGCCAAACGCACGACCTTCCGGCGCCGGCAGGTTGCCTCAAAAGCTTCCACTTTCGCGGAGGCTGGAGCGTCTATTTCCTGCGCAGCCGGCACAGCCCTCATCGCGGCAGGGAGCCCGCTGGCCCTTCTCCCGATTATTCTACTCGCTAGCGTACTCGGGATCTCCTGGAGTATCCGTCCAAAACAGATCGCAGAGGTTTAGTATCCGTGACGCGCGGCCAGGCCAAAAGACAACGATGTATACTGAGGAGCTGTCGCCGCTTTTGAATACGCGAGTATACCGTGACCTACTTCAAAGCGGCTGTCAGACGCCCAGGCCCGATGCGCAGGCGCGAAACTCACGGACTTCGGGGGCTGCGCCATCTAGCGGTATCTGAACGGCCTGATCGCCCAGCAATGCCGTGGCGGTGAAGTTGAATTCCAATCCATCCAACACATTGCCAAAGCCCCGATCGGTGACGGTCAGCGTTCCTCCACCGGGCGTGATGACGTGCCGGTCTGTGGCGATGGTGTTTGAAAGTGGTCCATCAAAGCGCATGGAAAAAACCGGGCCGGGCATCCAGGGGCGGTTCGGTGTGATTGCGATGAAGTACTCCGGGATAGCTGGGTCGAAGACAACCCGGACGGACGCGGTCTCATCCTTGTGAAGCAATTCGCAAACACGGCTAGCGCGGAACTCCCAAGCTAATGCCGTGGAGGTGAACAGCACGAGAAGTAAGACAGACAGAGCCCGCAACATGCATTTCCCCTTGATGTTTTAAACAGCTCTGGCTGTCGAAGATCTGAAGGACATCTTGCTATGGAGACTGCTGGGACCGCAAATGCTTTCCTGTCGCACGTTTTGGGCACGTTGGTGACACCATCAATTTCCGCTGTTGGTCCGGAACGCAAAAGAGTGGCCGTTTAACTTCAGCAAGACAAACGGCCGCTGGTACTATTTCTCTTGGTTAGGCGCGCTAACGGATCATGGTTAAGCGATCCCAGTCTGCGTAATCGGGAGACCCTTCTCGGCGAACGGTGCCCTCATATCCATATTCGATCATGTGGATCATGGTCGAAGTTTCCTCTGCGAGGACGACCGCATAACTCTCCGGCAGGTCCGATCCTGCGAGGTTGCCCTTATTGGCAAAGTCCGGCCATCCGGCATGGTTGGTACCGCGCGGTGCACTAAAGGGAACTCCGTGCAGAGAACCGGCCAGAGGCAGATGGCAATGCCCATGGAAAATATGCCGGATCTTGGCCGTATGCCGGGAAACGACTTTGCCAAACCCGTCTGCGTCCTGGAGCATGATCTTGTCCATGGGCGCAATGCCGATCGGGACAGGGTTGTGGTGCATGAACAGGAAAACGGGGGCCGTGGCGTTGGAAAGCTCCCGATCGAGCCAGTCTTGCCGTTTAGAGCAATAAAAACCGGCATGAGTATCCGGTCCCCAGGTGTCCAACAGAATTGCCGTGCCTTCACTCAACGGAACAACCGCTTGAACAAAGCCGTTCTCGTCAACGTCTTCAGGAAAAACAGACAAAAAAACGTCCCGCTCGTCGTGATTGCCAATGCATAGATGAATGGGAAGCGGGCATTTGGCGATTTCTGCTTTCAGGCGCAGGTAATCGTCTTTGTCGCCCCAATCAGAGAGATCACCGGTGATAAAAATGGCTTCAGCGTCGGGATGATGGGATATGGCATGTTGAAGGGCTTTGCGGAAATTCTCATTCGGATCCCGTCCGGCAATCGTGTCCCCCGGTTTGGTCAAATGAATGTCCGTCAGTTGGAGAAGTTTCAAGTCTTCCTCCTTGGATTATTTTTGTGATGAAAAACGCCGCCCGGTAGACCGGGCGGCGCAAGAACGAAAGTTGATCAGTTGGACGGCAGAAGATCTGTAACTTCTTCGTCCAGCTGTTCTTGCAGTTCGGCCATGTCGTCGAACTCGCCGGTCACAATGCCTTCGATCCCGTCGTAGATGACCTGAGTGATCGCCAAGCCATTGTCACCCGGGTAGGCCTGCCAGTCGCGCAGCAGTGGCAGCTGGCGGACAGCGGTCTCTTTGTTCGGGTTCTGTTGGTAGAAATCCGCCAGGATGACTTCGTTGGCAGCCTTGTTCGGCGGCATGTAGCCTGTTGTACGGGCAACGTCGGCAGCACCTTCACCGGAGGTGATGAACTTGAGCCATTCCCAGGCAGCGTTCAAGACCTTCGGATCTTCAGAAGAAGACACCAGCATGGCCGCGTTGCCGCCGGCTGGCAGACCTTTCGGGCCAGATGCTTCGATGCCCGGATATTCGTTGGTCTTCAGTTCAAAATCGCCTTTGGCACGCTCAACGGCACCGAGCGCAGATGTCGACCAGAACATCATGCCGATTTCACCAGCTGAGAAGGAGGCAAGGGCCGCTTTCCACTCAATGTTCTGCATGTCGCAGCCGCGGAAGATGCCTTTCATAGTTTCCAGGGATTTCAGACCTTCGTCGGAAGAAATCTGGAACGCGTTGCCCTCCATTGTGGCTTTGTCCTGCGACCACATCAGAGCCTGCAGGAACCAGTTGCCGGTGATGTTCCAGCCCCAGAACATCGGGTTTTTGACGCCGGCCTCATGGAGCTTGCCGCAAACCTCAACAACTTCATCCCAGGACTTCGGCAGGTCGGCAACAGATGTGATGCCAGCTTTCGCCATAACGTCCATGTTGTAGTAACCGACGGGCAGGGAGACAGAAAACGGAAGGCCGTAGATGTCGTCGTTGAACGAGCCGAGCTTGAGCATGGCATCGTGGTAGCCGTCTTTTTCGAACGTCTCTTCCTTCAGGATGAAAGGCTCGAGCGACTTGGCAATTCCTTTTTCAACAAGGATCGCCTGACGGTTCAGACCCTGCATGGTGACGTCCGGGAGCGTGCCGGCAACAGCTTCACGCAAGATGGTGTTGGTGCCGTCTTCGTAAGATTCGTAAGTTGCCCGGATCTTCACTTCGATGTTCGGAAACTGTTCGTTGAACTTCGGCAGGATTTTCTCGTAGGTCACATCAAAAAGATGGGAATACGGGTAAGCGAATTCGATCGTTACTTTGTCGTCTGCATGCGCAGCGGAGGCTGCCAGCAGTAGTGCTATTGCGGTGAGGGTCTTTTTCATGGAACTCTCCGTCTGTTGCCGTGGGAGTGGCTGGTCGCCAAACTCGTCCGCTCCCGGTTGATCCCCTCGCGGGATTTCGGTGATGGGGCCGCCCTTGGGCGGCCCCGCATGTTTCTGAGCTCTTGGGTCTATTTCATCCCGCTGAGCGTGATGCCTTCGATGAAACGGCGCTGAGCAATCAGGAAGGCCACGATCAGCGGCGCCACGATGATCGTGGCGGTCGCCATCATCGGGCCGAAGTTGTCACCATCCGCGTCGCCCTTGAATTCGCGCAAGCCAAGCGGTGGGGTGAACAGAGATCTGTCGCCGGTGATCACGATCCGTGGCCAGAAGTAATCGTTCCAATGCGCAACGACCGAGAAGATCGCAAAGGCCAAGAGGGCAGGGATCGCGGTTGGTAACATGACGTTCCAGATGATCGAGAACTCGTTCATTCCGTCCATCCTGGCGGCGTCGATGAGATCATCGGGGACGGTCATGAAGAACTGGCGCATCAGGAAAATGCCGAATACCGAGATCGTCCAGGGAATGATCAGAGCGGCATAGGTGTTGGTCAGCCCGACTTTGGCCAGCATGATGTAGAGCGGCAGCGCGATGGCGTGGACCGGGATGAGCAGGCAGAACAGAACCAGTCCGAAGACAGCTTCGCGCCCCCAGAACCTGAGTTTTGCCAGCGCATAGGCGCAAGGCAGTGCGACAAGAACCTGAATGAAGAAGATGGACGCCGTAACGATCACGCCGTTGAGGAGGTACCGGATGAGCGGTGCTTTCTCAAAAGCCGTGGTGTAGTTGTAGATGACCGGGGTGACCATACAGTCGGCCACGTCCTTGCCGAGCTTAATGCAATAGTCGTCGCGGAATGCTTCCTGCGCGCCGAAGAACCCACCGATGTTCTGCATGATTTCAGCCGGGCTTTTGAAACTGTAACTGACCATCACGTAGAACGGCAGCAGCACGATCAGGCTGCCGAAGATCAGGACCACATGCTTCAGGGTTTCTGCCGCTGAAAACCGGAAGGCCGGCAGGCCAACCGCGGTGGAAGAGGAAAGAGTTGTGTCGCTCATGTGTAATGAACCCTTCTCTCCACCAGCCAGCGCTGGACGAGCGTGAGAAACATGACGAAAGCCAGGAAGACGACGGTTATGGCCGCGCCAATTCCCATGAGGTTTTGCTGGATCGCTTTTTCGTAGATGGCAAACATCATGACGTAGACCGACTTCGACGGTCCGCCGCCTTGCGGGTAAAACGCCTCGACCGTGTCAAAGACCTGGAATGAGCGGATAAACGAAATGGTGACGACAAAGACCGTGGTCGGGCCCAGCATTGGCCATGTGACAAGGCGGAACCGGTCCCAGGCCGACTTTGCGCCATCCATTTCGGCCGCTTGGTAAAGCTCCCTCGGCACAGAGGTCAGACCCGCGAGGTAGAGCACCATATTGAAGCCAAAGCCTTGCCAGACCCCGATAAAGGCGACTGTCCAGATGGCATAGTCGCGGTCGGTCAGCCAGAGCGGGAAGCCCCGCTCACACCCGTGTGCGTACCAACCCCAGACTTCCAGAACAGTTCCGCAACCGCGCTCCAATGTGGAATTGACGATCCCGATGGTCGGGTGAAAGGCGAACTCCCAAACAATGGCCATCGCAATCAGCGCAGCCATCACGGGCAGGAAGTAGATGGTCTTGTAAAGATCACCGAACCGCTTGGTCGAATTGATAAGGAGCGCGGCGCCGAGGCCCAGTCCAACGGAAAGCGGAACAACCACAAAAACATAGCGGAAGGTCGCGCCAAACATCTTTTCATAGGTGGAACGGGTGAAGATCTTTTCGTAGTTCTCAAGGCCGACGAATTCAGCGCCGGAATTGCCCAGGCTGTAATTCGTGAAGCTCATGATGGATGCGATGCCAATCGGCAGAAGCAAAATGACAAACATCAGGAAAAGGGCAGGGCCGACAAACCAATAGTGCGCCTTGGAGCGGGGCATTACGCCACCTCCGCGACGGCGGTATCTTCAGTATTGGAAAGGCCGATCCGTTTGCCGCCTACTTCAAAGATCATGGCGGCACCGTGTTGCCGCTTGAATGCCACGTCCTGACCAATGGACACGGCAACACCATCTACGGGCGCCGCGCGGACCACGAGACGATGCGCACCGTCATGAAGGCTGATGTGCAGGTAGATATCAGCGCCGAGGTTTTCCTTGTGAACCACCTGGCCTTTCAAAGCCTCCGGATCCGTGTCGTCACAAAGCGTCAAATGTTCCGGGCGCAGTCCGATTGTAATTTTGTCTGAAGAGGTTGCTGCGACCCGCGTCAAGACAACATCGCCGCAGCGGGCGTGGCCATTGCTGTCCAGGTGGCCGGGCAAGAGGTTGATCTTCGGCGCTCCAACGAACTCTGCAACCCGGATATCCTGCGGATTGTTGTATATTTCGTCCGGTGTGCCGAGCTGCAGGATGTTCCCTTCCATCATAACTGCCATCCGATCTGACATCGTCAGAGCTTCGGCCTGGTCATGCGTGACGTAAACGAAGGTCGTGGCAAGGGATCGATGAAGTTCGGCCAGTTCTGAGCGCATATGAATGCGCAGCGCCGCGTCCAGATTAGATAGTGGTTCGTCCATAAGAAAGCCGGCCGGTTTGCGCACCATCGCCCGGCCCAGGGCGGCACGTTGCCTTTGACCGCCTGAGAGTTGGCCGGGTTTGCGATCGAGAAGATGATCGATCTGCAAGATTTTCGCCGTCTCGGCCACCTGCGCCCAAAGCGCCTTGTACTTGGACTTTGCGAGCAGCGGGCCGGCGAAAGGAAGCCGTTCGGCAAACGACAAGTCCCGGAGCCGCAAGGGCGTCATCATGTTCTGGCCGACGGTCAAATGCGGATAGAGCGCATAGGACTGGAAGACCATCGCTAGGTTCCTGTCAGCGGGGCGGACCTGGTTGACTTTCCGGCCGTCGATGAGAACGTCACCAGAACTTGGTGCTTCCAGTCCGGCCAAAATCCGGAGCAAGGTCGACTTCCCGCATCCAGAAGGTCCGACAAGTGTCAGGAACTCTCCCGGTGCGATGTCGAGATTGATCCCTTCAAGAACCGACGTGTCGCCGAAACTCTTTTCGATCGCTTTTAAGGAAATGGCCGCCATATGATCGCCCCTCTAGTTGCGATCACCGTAGCGAGCGTGATTGAACCATCTGTGACGTAATATTAGCGTTGCTAATGGGCGCTATCGTCTTTCATGCAGACAACATGGAACTGTCATGAACGCTTCGCCCAGTCCCTACCAAATCAAGGCTTTTACTTATGTTGCGCGGGAACGCAGTTTCTCCCGCGCTGCCCGCGCGCTCAATGTGACGCAGTCGTCTGTAACCCAGCATGTGGCCAAACTGGAAAACCTGATGGGGACCCAGCTGTTTATTCGGCGCCGCGACGGTCTGGAGCTGACGCGTGCGGGCATAGAGCTGTTTTCAATCACCGACCGATTGGCGACGCTGGACCAGCTGGTCACAGAAAAAGTGAACGACTACAGCGCTCTAACGGACGGCAGCATTCGATTGATCGCCAACGCACCCCGGCCTGCGATGCCCATTATTGCCCGGTATGGAGAGCTTTATCCCAAGGTTCAGATCGATTTCACGCTCTATGACTGGACCACGGCCATGACGCTTTTGAACGAGCGTCAGGTGGATATGGCGATTGTCACCGAACCTCAGGAAAACCCGGCACTTGTGACCCATGAGCTTAGGCGATCCAAATACATGGTACACATGCGGGCTGACCACTGGCTGGCGAAAGAGCCGGTCCTTTCGCTTGTCGACCTTCAAACGGAAACCCTTGTCTTGCCCGAGGACGGGTCGCTGACCCAGCGGATTGCAAACCGAAAGATTAAGAAACATGATCTGACCTTCCAGCGCATTTTAAAAACCACAACTTTTCCCATGGTCAAGGAAGCTTTGCTGCATGGTCTTGGCGTCGGTCTCCTTCTGGAAAACAGCCTCTATCCATCAGACAATCTGGTCGCCATTCCAGTGCATGAAATGCCGGAAGAATACCGAGATTGTGTCGTTATCCCCCGAGACAAAAAAGACCTGCGGCTTATTCAAAGCTTTTTAGGTGTCTGTATAGACGGGACGGTTGCCGAGCCTCAGAAATCAGCCTGAGATCAATATGGACGAAACGGCAGAACTCATGCGCTGAACGAAGTCCAAAGCGAGAGTTGATGACCGTTTAACCCGTTTTTAGCCGAACGCGTTATGGCTACCGCTATTTCGCGAAAACCATCTATCTGCTTCTACCTTGCTGAATAACCCTCTACTTGGGCTGTTCAGCGTCCAGCACGCTCGCCGGATGCGTCCGCTTCGTTGTAAAGGCTCGCATAGATCGCAAGTGCCATCGTCGGATTGCAGACGGTTTTCGGAAATTGACGTGGTGACGGCTTTTGCTCCGTTTCCAGTTCATTCGCAGTCATTGCCAAGCAAAGTGTTGGGTTTAATGCTTCGGCTGTGCTGTCTTCTGCGGCCATGAGATTATCTCCTGTGCTCATTGGGTTGCGTTACAGATGATTACGCAAGATGGGTGCCAGAATTAGAGACGTCTCAGGTGTGTATTCGAGGCTCGGCAAGGTCAATCTGACTATGAATTGTGCAGTGTGGCGCAATCATAGGCGAGGTCGGGCTAAAAACGACCGAAAGATCTGACTGTCTACAGACGCCTATGGCAATTCAAGCCGGGGCCATCCTTTGGCTCGGTGGGGCGGTTTGCGAATACCTGTCTGCCGAAAGGTTTCAAGGCAAATGAGTGCAGAGGTCCCATCGGGTGTTGGAACCTGTGGTGACCGGTCCACACCAGACAAAGCCTTCGGCGCAGGCATTTGGGCAGAGGAAAGCATAATAGTTTGTTTTTGCCGGAACTGATCGTACATCCACGCATCAAGAACAATATGTGGCCGTCCCGCCTGATCAATGATCGAGCCGCACCAATGGCTGATGAGGTTCTCAAGATCTTGGATTGATGTGCCAAATCGCGTGGAGTGGGTCGGATAGCTGCTGATATCGATGAGCCAGGCAAGCGGATGCTGCCCATAAACGATCAAGTCCTCAAACCGGCTTTCTGACAGAATAAAAAGGCGGCTGCCGGACAAATCAACGGCGACGTCGCGGAACTGGGCCATGTCCAGATATCGTTGAACGCGGCCTAAGAAACTGGCTGCTTCTACAATCGGTCCGTCGAACGCCGGCGGTTGATTTACAAAAACGTCACGTGACACCATCGGTCTCCCTGATCTATGCGGTAAGTTTACACTGGAAAGTGCCAAGAAATACGCACAGTTAGGGTGGAAAATTCAACGATTGCGGTAACTGATTGTTCAGAGAGATTTCCAGGTAGTAAGCGTTCTGACAGACGAACTCTCGGCAATTAGATAGGATACTAATTCAGAGCACAAAGATCCAAACTGTGTGTTCCTTTGACGGCCTTTGTAACCGCATATGTGCGAAAGTCGAATGGTTCCAGCAAGCCTGATCCAAGAATATACCGTAACGTAAAATGGGGGAGTGTCGGCTACTCCAAAGGATCCTCATGCAGAAATCAGAGCGCGTCAGGCAGGCTGTTATATTATTTGTGATTGGTCTTGCGTGCCTGAGCGCAGTCCTGGTGCTCAGCGCTCGATTTGTTTTTGCTTCTTAGGCTGATTTCCAGTCACTGACCCACACGTTTTAAAGTTTAAGTTTTGTGTTTCGTCAGCAAGTTCAGCTGTCAGGCTCAGCTTAAGACGCCGCGGCGGATCTGTTTCCGGGGGTGATCGCGTCGCCATTGAGATAGGTTTTCAGGTCCTTCAAGGGCATCGGTTTCGAAAAATGATAACCCTGAACCGTGTCGCAGCCGAGAGCCGCGAGGCGGTGAGCGTGCTGTGCCGTTTCCACGCCTTCAGCAATTACCTGCAGACCAAGGCTTTGGCCCATCGTAATCGTTGCCGCGACCAAGCCTTCTGCAGCCGGGTCCTCGCCAAGCGGGAGAATAATGCTCCGGTCGATTTTCAGTGCGTGCGGGCGAACCTGCATAACGCTCTTGATGGACGCATGCCCGGACCCGAAGTCATCAATGTCCAGCTCGAACCCAAGTTCACGGAGCGTGTCCAAGGCAAAAGGAATGGTGTCGTCACCATCTTCCAGTGAGACAGACTCCAGGATCTCGAAGGCAACCGGTGCCTGCCACCGCTTGAACAGGTGTTGTGCGAACTCCGGAAAGTCCGGATCGATCAAGGTTGAGGATGTTACATTGAAGGCAAGACGGGGCAGGGCACCTGTCTTGGCAAATAGGGGGCCGAGGTCTTCGGCCGCGCGTGTCATGATTGCAAGGTCAAGGTCGCCGTCGAGGCCCAGTTGATGGGCAATCGGGAAAAACAAGGCTGGTGGGAGAAGGCCAAACTCCGGGTGCTGCCAACGGGCCAGCACTTCAATTCCGGTGACTGCGTGGGTGCGGGCATCGTGCTGGGTTTGATAGAACGGCACAAGTTCCCGGCCTGCAAAGGCCTCGACCAGGTCATCAGCCAGCCGCCGGTCGCGTGAAATGCGTTGTTCAAGCGGTCCGGTAAACACTCTCAAGCTTGCCCGGCCAGCGGCTTTAGCTTCATACAGTGCGGCATCGGCATTGCGAAGGATTTCAGACGGATCATCGCGTGAAATTTCAGCAACCGCGAGCCCGAGGCTTGCGCTGAATACGCATTGTTTGTTGCGATAGAGAATGGGCTCCAGGGTGCGTTCCAACAGACGCTGGCCAATGTCTTCTGCGCGTTCCAATTCTGTGCCTGGAGCACACAGGACAACAAATTCGTCGCCGCCGACACGGGCCACCAGATCGTCTTCCCGGGTTGCGGTCAAAAGCTTGCGGGCAACTGTCTTCAGAACGTGGTCGCCGGCATCATGCCCCAAGACGTCATTGACTTGCTTGAAGCGGTCGAGATCGATCCGGATCACGGCCCGTTCGCCGCGTCCACCGGCAGCTTTCAATGCATGGTCGAGCTTGCGCCGGTTGGAAAGACCCGTCAGCGCGTCTTCAAGGGACCGGCGCCGGTAATGGGCCTTCGCCGTCTCAAGGTTTTCGGTCAGGTTTTGCAGTTTGCGGTTGGACTGTACGAAATCACTGACATCGGACCGGATGACGACCTTGTCGCCATGCGCGCTTTCCGTAAGTTTCACCTGGATGTACCGCTCGCCTTGTACAACAAGGCTGACCTGCGAGCCGTCCTGTTCCAACTTGTTCCGGAAATCGAGAATGAACTTGTTCCGGTCTTCCTCTGAGATGTCGGGATAGTGTCCATATTCCATGGCATCTTGCAGAATTTCCGCGCCGGTCATACCGAGTTTAACCCGTTCAGGGACTGGATGGGCGAGCTGGCGATACATTTCGTTGCAGGTAATGAGGCGTCGCTTTGCATCAAAGACCGCAAAGCCGTCCGGGATTGCTTCGACGGCGGTGGCAAAGCGTTCATTGACCTCATTCACGTGCCGTGCGGAGGCTGTGAGCGTGGACCACACCTCGCGCATCGTCCGGGTCAAGAACATCATGATCATGAGCAAAGCGAAGCTGACGAGTAACGTGCCCCCGATGACCAGGTTGACGATCCGATCCTCAATCGTCTGAACCTGAGCATGAAAACTGGCGCTGTCTGCCATCATTTTTTCAAGCGCCGCCTTGATTTCAAGACCTTGGGCAAAGCGGCTGCTTTGTTCTGAGTGGCGTGCAAGAGGAGCCGCGCGCATGAGTTCCAGCTGCGCGATGAGATCGTCGGTCCTGGCCACCTCAGCCCTGCACATGGCGAACGCGGCGCCTGCACCAAGCCGTTTGACCACCTCATATTCAGGGACAGTCAGATTCTGCGTACACCAAAGCGCTTCTGCTCGCGCACTTGAGAGTGAATCAATAAGTTGGCCGATGTCCGAATCCCGAAGAATCGGCGATTGGACAACAAGGTCATGGGCTTGTTTGATGTGCAGGAAATGCTGGAAGTTGCGCGCGCGATATTCGCCAGCCAGATAGAGATAATTGTAGCCCAGAAATGAGACGACCATGGACATCATCAACAGTCCGATAGCGATCGCCGGCGCAGCCCGTTTGGTCTCGCTTGGCGCGCCCTCAGAGGCTGGTCCCCTCAGGAAATCTCCGGTCTGGTCATCGGTACTTAAACTGTCTCGCATTCGTAGTCTGGCGCGCCCCCGGTTGCGTTGTTGGACGTTTTCTCGCCCTTCCGCAAAGTCAGAGATATCGCGTAAAGATATAAAAAAGCGTTTCCTTCCAGTGATGTGAGGGAAAATGTCAAAATACTCCTCACCGAAACCGCAAGTATTTTTTGGTCAAAATCACTGACGACTGGTCCAGCACTGAGTATGATCTGGTTCAAGCCGTTCGGTTGCAGAACAGAGCCTTAGGCAAGCAATGCAATCACCGGTAGTTAACAAGAACTCTTAGTGGGGCACCATGTTTGACATCCCAGTGGTACTTTTGCATGGCACGAATGCCGGACCCTGCACGATGGCGCCCTTCAAAAAGTTCTTTGAAGAAGCTGGCTTTGCATGTCATGCGCCGACATACCGGTTCCATGACCTTGCGGACGGCGAAGACCGCCGGAAAGCACTGATTGGAACCAGTATTCAAGACTACGTCTCGGATACCGTTGAATTCATGCGAACTCTCGACAGGCCGCCCATCGTCATCGGGCACTCCCTTGGCGGACTGATCGCGCAAATTCTGTCCGGGCGTGGTCTGATCGAAGCAGGTGTTCTGATCAACAGCAGCATCATGGCAGGTGCAACACCGACCACGGACATGGAGCGTGCCCTCGGCAAGATGTTTATGTCGGCCGGTGCCTTTTGGCAGGAGGCGCCAGGTCAGGATTTTGAATTGCTTGCGGCCTATGGTTTGAACACCATGCCGGAAATTCAGCAGCACGAAATCTGTGACCGATTGAGCACTGAGTCTGGAGAGGTTTTGTTTGAACTGTTTTTCTGGATGTATGATCAGAAACAGGCAACGCAGGTGGTGTTTGATGGGCGAAATGCGCCAATGCTCTTCCTGACAGGGGGAGAAGACAAGGTGGTCCCGCCATCAACGGCCCGTCAGATGGCGGCGCGGTATGGCGATTTGGCCACTGTTCAAGAGTATCCTGGTAAATGCCACTACATGCAGCTCGAAGACGGATGGCAGGAGCTCGCGTCAAACAGTCTGGGGTGGATCCGGGAAACAGTTTCCCGCAAGAATATCTAGATCCAGACCCGGTTCGCTTTTTGGTGCGAACCTTGCGCTTTAGACCCAATTTCCCGGCTCCACCCTTGACACTTTCACCCCCAACCTTTATCGCGCTCCCATCGTGCGTCTTGGGTTCCGCCCAAGGCGAGCGCTGCTATTTGCAATGCTCCTGCAAAAAGGGGAGTGGGCGGCGCGGCACACGGAAATTTTGATAATCAACACCTCCGGGGCGGATTGCCGCTCAGGACCGAGGACGAAGCAAAACCCATGCAGGTAACCGAAACCCTCGCTGAGGGCCTCAAGCGCGAGCTGAAGATTGACATTCCGGCCGGCGATCTGGCTGTGAAGCTCGATGACTATCTGAACGACATGAAGTCCAAGGCCAACATCAAGGGCTTCCGTCCGGGCAAGGTGCCGGTCGCGCACCTGAAAAAGATGTATGGCCGTCAAGCCATGGCCGAAATCCTGTCGAACACCATCCAGGAAACCACACAAAAGGCTGTTGAAGAGCGTTCCGAACGCCCGGCGCTGACACCGGAAATCGATCTTCCGGAAGAAGACGCTGAAAAGATCCTGGCCGGCGACGCCGATCTGTCTTTTAAGATGACCTACGACGTACTGCCGGACTTTGAAATCGTCGATTTTGGCGGTTTTGAAATCGAGCGTCCGGTTGTCGAGATCGCGGAAGAAGAAGTCGACACTCAGGTCTCTGACATCGCCAAGAATAATACCCCGTTCGAAGCCAAGGATGGCGCTGCTGAAGACGGCGACCGCGTCACCATGTCTTACCTCGGCAAAATCGACGGCGAGCCGTTTGAAGGCGGTGCGGACGAAAACGGCCAGCTGGTTCTGGGCTCCGGTCAGTTCATCCCGGGTTTTGAAGAGCAGCTGATCGGCACGAAGGCTGGCGACGAGAAAGTCGTTGAAGTGACCTTCCCGGAAGAGTATCCGGCAGCGCATCTGGCCGGTAAAGCCGCGACGTTTGACGTCGTTGTCAAAGAGGTCGGCGCACCGGGTGAAGCCGCGATCGATGATGAGTTTGCAAAAGGCCTTGGCCTTGAGTCGCTCGACAAGCTGAAAGAAATCGTTCGTGGCCAGATCGAAGGCCAGTTCGGTCAGATGACCCGTCAGCGCGTCAAGCGTCAGCTTCTCGACAAGCTGGACGAGCATTACTCCTTCGAACTGCCGGAAAAACTGCTGGAATCTGAGTTCCAGATCGTTTGGCAGCAAGTCGAAGAAGACATGAAGCGCAACGAAAAGACCTTCGAAGACGAAGAAACAACGGAAGAAGAGGCGAAAGCGGAATACCGCAAGATCGCCGAGCGCCGTGTTCGTTTGGGTCTGGTGCTGTCGGAAATCGGTGAAAAGAACAACATTCAGGTCACCGACGAGGAAATGCAGCGGGCGCTCTACGACCGGGTCCGCCAGTTCCCGGGCCAAGAGCAGCAGGTGTTTGAATTCTACAAGAACAACCAGCAGGCACTGGCGTCTCTGCGCGCTCCGATCTACGAGGAAAAAGTCGTCGACTTCATGCTCGAGCTTGCCAAGGTGACCGACAAGACTGTGACCAAGGAAGAGTTGGAGAAGCTTGTCGCCGAGGACGAAGACGCCGCTTGACGGTGAGTTTTTCTCGGATAATCAACAGATGCGGCGGCAACTTTAACTTTGCTTTCATGCCGCATCTGCGATGACTTTGCGTTGAGGGCGGCATCCCTATATATGGGGGTGTCGCTTTTTTCGAGTCAGGCCTTGGAACGATGCGCTTTCAAGGCCTGTTTCCAGCCCAAATCCTGGGTAACATCTCAAGCATATGGATGAGGTATGAAGGATCCTGTCGATATCTACATGAACACTCTCGTGCCGATGGTTGTCGAGCAGACAAACCGGGGCGAGCGGGCCTTCGATATCTACTCGCGCTTGCTGAAGGAGCGCATCATCTTCCTGACCGGTCCGGTCGAAGATCACATGGCGACCTTGGTCAGTGCGCAGCTGCTTTATCTGGAAGCTGACAATCCTTCCAAGGAAATCGCGATTTACATCAATTCGCCCGGCGGGTTGGTCACATCCGGCCTGGCGATTTACGACACGATGCAGTTCATTCGCCCGGCCGTGTCGACCCTCTGCATTGGTCAGGCAGCTTCCATGGGCTCACTGCTTCTGGCTGCTGGCGAGAAAGACATGCGCTTCATTCTACCGAATGCGCGGGTTATGGTTCACCAGCCATCCGGTGGTTTCCGTGGTCAAGCAGCCGACATCATGCTGCACGCCCAGGAAATCCTTGCGATGAAACGCCGGCTCAATGAAATTTACGTGAAGCACACCGGACGGAGCCTGGATCAGGTGGAAGAAGCGCTGGAGCGCGATAACTTCATGACCGCTGAAAAAGCCAAGGAATTCGGGATCGTCGACAATGTCATCACGGATCGGTCCAGCCTTGGTGGTGAAGTCGAGTCGAAAGGCTAAGGATTTCTGCGGAGAGCCACGGGTTGAAAATCCGTGGCTTTACCGTGAAAATCCCAAGGTATTCCAAGGTTTCCACCTTCGCCTTAAACCTATATTGATTTTTACCGGCGAAGCATGGTGACATCCTATAGGAAAGTGCGGCACCTTAGGCGCCTAAAACTTTCAAACCGGGAGCCTCAATTTGGCCTCACCCGGAGAGATAAGGGGTTAAGCACCCCAAAAACGCGAGGTTGACTACATGACCAAGGCCAGCGGCAGCGATTCAAAGAATACGCTCTACTGCTCCTTCTGCGGCAAAAGCCAGCACGAAGTCCGCAAGCTGATCGCCGGCCCGACTGTTTTCATTTGCGATGAATGTGTCGAGCTGTGCATGGATATCATCCGCGAGGAGAATAAATCCTCGCTGGTTAAGTCCCGGGACGGGATCCCGACTCCTCAGGAAATTCGCGATGTTCTCGATGATTATGTCATCGGGCAGGGCAGTGCGAAGAAGGTCCTGTCGGTCGCCGTTCACAACCACTACAAGCGTCTGAACCACGCGTCCAAGAACAACGATGTTGAGCTTGCAAAGTCCAACATCCTGCTGGTCGGACCGACCGGTTGCGGCAAGACACTGCTTGCGCAGACGCTCGCCCGGATTCTGGATGTGCCGTTCACAATGGCAGACGCCACGACCCTGACCGAAGCCGGTTACGTCGGTGAAGACGTCGAGAACATCATCCTCAAGCTGCTGCAGTCCGCGGACTACAACGTGGAGCGGGCTCAGCGCGGCATCGTCTACATCGACGAGATCGACAAAATCAGCCGCAAGGCCGACAACCCGTCGATTACCCGCGATGTCTCGGGTGAGGGCGTGCAGCAGGCTCTGTTGAAGATTATGGAAGGCACTGTGGCTTCCGTGCCGCCGCAGGGCGGACGCAAGCATCCGCAGCAGGAGTTCTTGCAGGTGGACACCACCAACATGCTCTTCATCTGTGGTGGCGCATTTGCCGGGTTGGACAAGATTATTTCCGATCGCGGTACCCAGACTTCCATCGGTTTCCAGGCACAGGTTCATGCGCCGGAAGACCGCCGGATTGGCGAGCTGTTCTCCGAGCTGGAGCCGGAAGATTTGTTGAAGTTCGGCCTCATTCCGGAATTCGTTGGCCGTCTGCCGGTCATCGCAACTCTGGAAGATCTCGACGAAGATGCCCTGATCACCATCCTGACCGAGCCGAAAAACGCGCTCGTCAAGCAGTATCAGCGTCTCTTTGAGATGGAGCAGGTTGAACTGTCGTTCCATGAAGATGCACTGCGGGCGATTGCCAACAAGGCGATTGAGCGGAAAACCGGTGCACGTGGCCTTCGGTCCATCCTTGAGTCGATCCTTCTCGACACGATGTACGAACTGCCGGGCCTGAAGGGCGTCAAGGAAGTCGTCATTTCTCCGGAAGTGGTAAAGGGCGAAGCGCGTCCCCTCTACATCTACGAGGACCGCGAAGAGACGTCAGCGACAAGTGCGTAAGCTAGCGGCAAGCGCATAACGTTATCGTCAGACAAATGCCGCTCTGGAGTGAGCGGCATTTTGCTTTTTGCACACCTGATTTTATTCGAGGTGCGTTATCCACCGTGCTGGTGAGTCGTCAACAGACAAGTCCCTTTGTTAATGTTTGATCGCCTTGACACCGGCCTGACAGGTAGCCACCTAATAGGACGTAAGGACGGCTTGTGCGGATCGTCAACGCGCCCATCCGGGGTGTTGCGATCCGGCCCTCGGCAGACGATCGCCGAAAGCCGTTTTCCAGTGTCTCTGGCTGCCTTTATTTGTGAGTGGGGCCGGAACACGCCGAGAAAGGAAAAAGAATGAGCGACGCAGAAATCCGCGCCACTGATCCGGACAGTACGTCTGTGTATCCTGTATTGCCTCTGCGCGATATTGTCGTCTTCCCGCACATGATCGTTCCGCTATTTGTGGGTCGTGAAAAGTCGATCAAGGCGCTTGAAGAGGTGATGACCACCGACAAGCACATTCTTCTGGCGACCCAGATGAATGCCGCCGACGACGATCCGAATCCGGACCAGATCTACAACGTTGGTACGCTGGCAACCGTGTTGCAGCTGCTGAAACTGCCGGACAACACTGTGAAGGTGCTTGTTGAGGGCGGTGCACGCGCGCAAATCGGCAACTATTCTGACCGGACCGACTATTTCGAAGCAACCGCAACCGTTTTGCCGGAAAAAGACGGTGAGAACATCGAGGTCGAGGCTCTGGCCCGCTCCGTGGTTGCCGAGTTCGAAAACTATGTGAAGCTGAACAAGAAAGTGTCGCCGGAAGTGCTCGGTGCGGTCAATCAGATCGACGATTACTCCAAACTGGCTGACACGATCGCTTCTCACCTGGCGATTAAAATCCCTGAAAAGCAGGAAATTCTTGGCGTCGTCTCTGTCGCTGAGCGTCTTGAGCGTGTCCTCGGCATGATGGAAAGTGAGATTTCCGTCCTGCAGGTGGAAAAACGCATCCGCTCACGCGTCAAGCGTCAGATGGAGAAGACCCAGCGCGAGTACTACTTGAATGAGCAAATGAAGGCCATTCAGAAGGAACTCGGGGACAGTGAGGACGGCAAGGACGAAGTTGCCGAACTCGAAGAGAAGATCAAAAAGACCAAGCTAACCAAGGAGGCGCGCGAACGCGCTGCTGCCGAGATCAAGAAGCTGAAACAGATGAGCCCGATGTCCGCGGAAGCGACCGTCGTGCGCAATTATCTGGACTGGCTGATCGGCATTCCGTGGTCGAAGAAGTCCAAGGTCAAGCACGACCTGAGCTTTGCCGAGAAGGTTCTCGATACCGATCACTATGGCCTTGAAAAGGTCAAGGAGCGGATCGTGGAGTATCTTGCTGTCCAGAGCCGGGCGAACAAGTTGCGTGGTCCCATCCTCTGCCTTGTTGGACCTCCAGGTGTTGGTAAGACCTCGCTCGGAAAGTCGATTGCGAAGGCAACGGGACGCGAATTTGTCCGCATGTCGCTTGGCGGTGTGCGCGATGAAGCGGAAATCCGCGGCCACCGGCGGACCTATATCGGCTCCATGCCGGGCAAGGTCATTCAGTCAATGAAAAAGGCGAAGAAATCCAACCCGCTCTTCCTGCTCGACGAGATCGACAAAATGGGCATGGATTTCCGGGGTGACCCGTCATCTGCGCTGCTTGAGGTGCTGGATCCGGAACAGAACTCATCCTTCATGGACCACTATCTGGAGGTCGAATACGACCTGTCAGACGTGATGTTCGTGACCACGGCGAACACGCTGAACATTCCAGGTCCGCTGATGGACCGTATGGAGATCATCCGGATCGCTGGTTACACGGAAGAAGAGAAGGTGGAAATCTGCCGCCGTCACCTCATTCCGAAAGCCGAGAAGGATCACGGTCTGAAAGACGGTGAGTTCTCCATCGAAGACGATGCACTGCAGTTTGTAGTGCGCCGCTACACCCGTGAAGCCGGTGTGCGGAACCTTGAGCGTGAAATGGCGACCCTGGCCCGGAAAGCGGTCAAGGACATCCTGATGAGCGACAAGGAAAGCATCACGGTGACCCAGGAGATCGTTGAGGAATACCTTGGTGTTCCGCGGTACCGCTATGGGGAAGCCGAGCTGGAGGACCAGGTTGGTGTGGTTACCGGTCTCGCTTGGACTGAAGTCGGCGGCGAGCTCCTGACCATTGAAGGCCTCATGATGCCTGGTAAGGGCAAAATGACAGTCACCGGCAACCTTAAGGATGTGATGAAGGAGTCCATTTCGGCTGCGGCGTCTTACGTTCGCTCCCGCTCGATCGACTTCGGCATCGAACCGCCGCTATTTGAGAAGAAGGACATTCACGTCCACGTTCCAGAAGGCGCAACCCCGAAGGACGGGCCATCTGCGGGTATTGCCATGGCCACGGCCGTGATCTCGACCATGACCGGTATTCCGGTGCGCCGGGATGTCGCCATGACGGGCGAAATCACCCTGCGTGGCCGCGTCTTGCCGATCGGTGGCCTGAAGGAGAAACTTCTTGCGGCTCTGCGCGGCGGCATCAAGCTTGTGATGATCCCGGAAGACAACGCCAAGGACCTGGCGGACATTCCGGACAGCGTGAAAAACTCGCTCGAGATCATTCCGGTTTCCGGCATGGATGAGGTGCTCAAGCATGCTCTGACACGCCAGCCGGAGGCCATCGAATGGGATGAAAGCGCTGCGGAAAATGCAACCAAGGCGAGTGCTTCTGATGATGACACAGCAGGTGTCGTCGCTCACTAATCCGCCCTTGACATTTGCGAAACAGTCAAGCCCCGGGAAAACCGGGGCTTTTCTTTTGAATAATTGGTCAAAACGGCTGTTTTCTGCGAAAAAACCACTTGCGTTTCGGCTCAAATCTCGCGAGTTTCGCGCAACGGCGCTGACAGGAATCGTCGGCATACGTCCGTTTCTTAGAAAGGTATCTGCTATGAATAAGAACGATCTGATCGCAGCTGTCGCAGAAAAGACCGGCCTGACAAAGGCACAGGCAGGCGAAGCAGTTGACGCAAGCTTTGAAGCTGTCACTGAGACGCTGAAAGGCGGCGGCGAAGTCCGTATCATCGGTTTTGGTAACTTCACCGTTTCCGAACGGGCTGCGACCGAAGGCCGGAACCCGCGGACTGGCGAAACGATCCAGATCCCGGCTTCTAAGACGCCGAAATTCAAGGCTGGTAAAGGCCTGAAGGACGCTGTGAACTCCTAATTGCGAGTTTGCATCGGTCCATGGACTGAAAAAACCCCGTTCTCGAATAATCGAGGACGGGGTTTTTTTCTATGCGCACTTGGCGGCCATAGAGAACGCTAAGTTACTCGTAGCAACTGACTTTGGCTGTAAAAGGCGAGAGAGCGGGTGCCTTATGAAACGGTCATCCACAGGCAGAAACGCCGATGGCATTTTTTTAGAAAATAGGTCTTGCCAAGGAGAGAGGGAGCCCATAAAAGGCATCTCACCTCGTTGAGGGCGATTAGCTCAGTTGGTAGAGCGCTTCGTTTACACCGAAGATGTCGGGAGTTCGAGTCTCTCATCGCCCACCATTCCCCCGACTTAAAATCGATGACTGGCGCAGCTGTTTTTGAACCGAATGCTATACATTCGGCGATCTATCGTGAGCGTTTCTAAATCGTTGTTGCCGCTGCCTTATTGGGGGCGGCCTTTTTGTGTTTTTCCATTCGACTTTTTAAGAAAAGTGCACTGTGTGCATAAATTGCTGGCGTTTGGCGGGGTAATGTGTGTATCAGAAACTTAGACGGCAAAATATAAAGTCACGATAAGTCAGAAAATTACGCCATGCTTGCAATCGGAATCCTCAAGCTCCTTGGAGCGGTTATGCTGCTCCTTTACGCCGTCCGCATGGTGCGGACAGGGTTTGAGAGAGTGTCGGGCCCAAGTATCCGGCGCACGATTGGGCGCGCGTCTGCCAATCCGTTGATTGGTATTGCCTCCGGTGGAGTGGTTGCAATCCTGCTTCAAAGCGCGACGGCCGTTGCGATGCTGACGGCCGGCTTTGCCAGTTCAGGCTTCATGTCGACATCGGCGGGCCTGGCAATCCTTCTGGGTGCGGATTTCGGCTCCGCGCTGGTGGTCCAGTTTCTGTCGTTTGATTTAGGTTGGTTGATCCCCTTGTTGCTCGCAGTCGGTGCTTGGACCTTCCTGAAGCTTCCATCGCGCACGGCGAAGCAAATTGGCCGGATCCTGATTGGGATCGCCCTGGTTTTGATTTCGCTGCAAATGATTGCAGAGGCGACCGAGCCACTCAAACAAGCATCCTTTATGCCGGCGGTTGCAGCGCACCTTGCCGCAGACCCAGTGACTGCTTTGCTTGTCGGGGCGTTGCTGGCCTTTTTGGTTCACTCCAGTGTGGCTGCCATCTTGATGATTGCGACGGTTGCGGATCAGGCCGGATTGCCCATGATGGCCGCTGTTCCGCTGGTCTTCGGCGCCAATATCGGGGCTGGCGTGGTGGCTATATGGCTGACCCGTGCCCTAGACCAAAAGGCGCGCCTGCTTCCGATTGGCAACTTCTTGTTCCGGACAACCGGTGCGCTGGCAGCGCTGGTCGTCTTCATCGCGCTTGATGAGCTGCCGAAGGTTCCTCTGTTTGGCAGCAGCCAAGGGGCGCAATTGGTTGCCTTGCATGTGCTCTTCAACATGACACTGGTGATCGTCTGTTTGCCGTTTCTGAAGCCGGTCGCATGGGTGCTCGATACGTTTGCAGCCAGTGCAGCGGAGCGCGAGACGGAAGGCTTTGCCGAGCAGAACAGCGCCCTGGACAAAAACGTCTTGTCGTCGCCGCGCCTGGCGCTGGCCAGTGCGACACGCGAGCTGTTGCGCATGGGGGAGGTGGTGGAAGCCATGGCGGCTCCGGTCATGCTAATGCTGGAGCGCGGTGATCCGGAAGCCATCGAGCGCCTCCAGAAGCGCGATGCGGTGGTGAACAAGATCCATGGAGACATCAAGCTCTATATCGCAGAGATGAGCCGGAACGAGCTGAAACAGGAAGATGCCGAGCGCAGCATGGAGCTCGTCAGTTTCTCGGTCAACCTGGAACGGGCAGGGGATTTGGTGTCAAAGAACCTCTATGCGCTTGCCTTGGAAATGCGCGAACGGGATTTGCGGTTTTCTGCAGAAGGGCTCCGGGAGCTGTCGGATATGCACGGCCGCGTCATGGCAAACATGCAACTTTCCATGAACGTGCTTGTGTCCGGCGATGCGGAATCCGCGCGGGAGCTGATTGCAGAAAAAGACCGGATGCGGGACCTGGAAAAAATCAGCCACGCCCGGCACCTGGAGCGTTTGACATCCGGGACGCCTGACAGTCTCGGGTCCAGCAATGCGCATCTAGAGGTTATTCGGAGCCTGAAGGACATCAACGCGCTCTTTGCAGCGGTGGCTGTGCCGATCCTTGCGGAAAAAGGGCAGCTGCGGAATACGCGCCTTGTTCCGGCAGAATAGATCTCGATCAGTCCGGGGGGCGCGCCAATTGATTGTGCACCCGACCAAATTGGAAGACCCTCAAGCCTTATTCGCAGGGTGGTCGGATTTAAAATTTTCAGCCCAATCGACTTCCTGTTCGATCTGCAAAAGTGCGCGGGCGAATTGGGCAAACAACGCCACAAACACCCCGACACCGACAAACAGATAAAGCACCGTAAACAGCCTGCCGGCAACGCTCTGTGGGGCAAGATCGCTTACGCCGACGGTCGCCAGCGTCATGGCGCTGAAATAGAGCGCATCCACCCAGCTCCAGCCCTCCACTGTCTTGTAAAAAACGGTGCCGGAGAAAAGGATCAGCCCTGCGAGGAGAAACCCGGAGCGGAAATGCGGCCGGTTCCATGATCGCAGAATGGCTTTCAGCAAACGCACCAGAGTGAGAACGGTCGACAGCATTGCAATGTCCTTTCTTGAGCCGGGGCGGTGTGCAATCAATATGCATCAATGTTTCGATGGATTGTTTTTCGCTTTGAGTGCTGAAGTGCTTTTACTTACCCACTGCACCTTAAAGTATTGAATCACTGACAAAAAAATCACATCGTCGTCGGGATTTCATGTGGCGATTACCGATCTGGCAAATTGAGTTGTCCACAACCTGAACGCTTTTGGTGCGTTGGCAAAATGGCTCAAACAGACGGCTTTTAAAAAAACGACATAATTGTCCGGCCAGAGCGCTTGACTTCATGTCTCAGCCGCCGTACATCAGCGCCACTTCGCGACGACATCACGTCGCCGCGCGAAGCGGGTGTAGCTCAGTTGGTTAGAGTGCCGGCCTGTCACGCCGGAGGTCGCGGGTTCGAGCCCCGTCACTCGCGCCACTTTCCCAAATTGGGTTTGTGGCGCATATATACCGTGAATGTGCGGGTGTAGCTCAGTTGGTTAGAGTGCCGGCCTGTCACGCCGGAGGTCGCGGGTTCGAGCCCCGTCACTCGCGCCACTCACGGTTCCCGATTTTTTCCGAAAATTTAGCAATTCAAGTTCAACCGGCCGACGTCGGTGCGCGTTGCGGCGTCCAGGTGCGTTTGAATGTCGTGCCTGATGAGCCGGGTTTCCGCTGGATAGATGCCAAATGCAGGCGATTCTAATGATTGGCTTGATTGGTCATGGCGTGCGGCCAATTTGCCGCGCCGGTTGTGCAGAGAAAATCCTGCCTTTCAAACCCGCCGAATTATGCGCTTTGTAGCGTTCTGTTATGGATTTGGTTTAAATGTGGCAATAGCTTGACCGGGTTAGGGTCTTGCGTTGCAGCAATACGTGGGCTAGGTGTGCGCTCGCATGTTGGATTAGTGAAAAAACCGACGGGCCACGCATGACCTGATGGTACTATCCGGTGCAGGACAGGGCGGGGCTGCGGTACGGATCGCCTCCCGGTCCGCCTCCAAATGCAAGGACGCGAAAACATGGAAGAACTTCTGCGGGAATATGTCCCGATCGTCGTGTTTATCGGCATTGCGCTGGTCATTGGCCTTGCGCTGCTGGTCTCGCCCTTCCTGCTTGCTTACAAGAACCCGGATCCGGAAAAGCTGTCCGCCTATGAGTGCGGCTTCAACGCTTTTGACGACGCCCGGATGAAATTCGACATCCGCTTCTATCTGGTTGCGATCCTCTTCATCATCTTTGACCTGGAAGTGGCCTTTCTGTTTCCGTGGGCGGTCTCCTTCGGTGAGCTTGGCTGGTATGGCTACGGCTCAATGATGGTGTTCCTGGGCGTCCTGACGGTCGGATTTATCTACGAATGGAAAAAAGGAGCGCTGGAATGGGATTGACCACTGCCAAGCCGCTCATCGCGGAGCAACCGAAAGGCATAATCGACCCGAATACCGGAAAGCCGGTTGGCGCGGACGACCCGTTTTTCCTGGAAGTCAATGACGAGCTTGCCGACAAGGGCTTTCTTGTCACTTCCACCGACAACCTGATTCAGTGGGCCCGCACAGGCTCCTTGATGTGGATGACGTTTGGTCTGGCCTGCTGCGCCGTTGAGATGATGCAAATGTCCATGCCGCGCTATGACGCTGAGCGCTTTGGCTTTGCCCCGCGCGCATCCCCGCGTCAGTCGGATGTGATGATTGTTGCTGGGACGCTGACCAACAAGATGGCGCCTGCGCTGCGCAAGGTTTACGACCAGATGCCGGAACCGCGGTATGTCATCTCCATGGGATCCTGCGCCAATGGTGGTGGCTACTACCACTACTCTTATTCGGTGGTCCGCGGATGTGACCGCGTCGTCCCGGTCGATATCTACGTCCCGGGATGTCCTCCGACGGCAGAGGCGCTGCTTTATGGGGTCTTGATGCTGCAGAAAAAGATCCGCCGCACAGGCACGATTGAACGTTGATTGCATTCGCCGCTTTGAATGGCGGCGGATTTGAGGGAAGAGGGCCAAAGGGGCCCAAATGAGAGCTCCGAAGGAGTGAGGTCGAACATGGACGAAACGTTGAAGGAACTCGCCGAGCATATCGAGCTCGGTTTGTCAGAGTCCCTCGTGTCCTGGAAGGTCGAATACGGCGAGCTCACACTGGTCGTGAATGCGTCCGACATTCTTGATGTGGTGCGGTATCTTCGCGACAACGCCTCCTGCAAGTTCGTCAACCTGACGGACATTTGCGGCGTTGACTATCCGGCGCGCGAGAAACGTTTTGACGTTGTGTACCACTTCCTTTCCCCCTTCCAGAACCAGCGTATTCGCGTGAAGCTCGAAACAGATGATGTGACGCCGGTCGCGTCTCTGACGTCTCTGTTTCCGGGAGCAGAATGGTTTGAACGGGAAGCCTACGATATGTATGGCATCTTGTTCTCCGGCCATCCGGACCTGCGCCGGATTTTGACGGATTACGGCTTCGACGGTCATCCGCTGCGCAAAGATTTCCCTGTCACCGGATTTGTCGAAGTCCGCTATGACGACGAAAAGAAACGCGTTGTTTATGAGCCGGTTCGCCTGAACCAGGAAATGCGCACCTTTGATTTCCTCTCGCCATGGGAAGGCACGGATTACGTGCTGCCGGGCGATGAAAAAGCAACGACGAATTAAGGCGGATCCCGATGGCTGAGGCTCAGGTTCGTAACTTCAACATCAACTTTGGTCCGCAGCACCCGGCGGCGCACGGCGTGTTGCGTCTGGTGCTGGAGCTGGACGGCGAGGTGGTCACACGCGTCGATCCGCATATTGGCCTTTTGCACCGCGGCACGGAAAAGCTGATCGAGCAGAAGACCTACCTTCAGGCTGTTCCGTACTTCGATCGACTGGATTACGTTGCGCCGATGAACCAGGAGCACGCGTTTGCTCTTGCCGTTGAGCGTATGCTCGGCATCGAAGTGCCGAAGCGCGGGCAGTTGGTACGTGTTCTTTATTCGGAAATCGGCCGGATTCTGTCGCACCTTTTGAATGTCACCACACAAGCGATGGACGTTGGTGCTTTGACGCCGCCGTTGTGGGGCTTTGAGCCGCGTGAAGAGCTGATGGTCTTCTATGAGCGCGCATGCGGCGCGCGGATGCACGCAGCCTATGTGCGTCCGGGTGGTGTTCACCAGGACCTGCCACGGGATCTTCTGGATGATATCTGGGATTTCTGTGACCCGTTCCTGCAGACGCTGGACGATATCGAAGGTCTTTTGACAGACAACCGCATCTTCAAGCAGCGGAATGTGGACATCGGTGTTGTCGATCTGGATGACGCCTGGGCCTGGGGTTTCTCAGGCGTCATGGTCCGGGGCTCCGGTGCGCCTTGGGATCTGCGTAAATCGCAGCCCTATGAGTGCTATTCCGAACTCGACTTCGACATTCCGATCGGTAAGAACGGCGACTGTTATGACCGGTATTTGATCCGTATGGATGAAATGCGTCAGTCGATCCGGATCATGAAGCAGTGCCTGGAGAAGCTGACGGTGGAAACCGGTCCGGTATCGTCTGCTGACGGTAAGATCGTTCCACCAAAGCGTGGTGAAATGAAACGCTCGATGGAGTCGTTGATCCACCACTTTAAGCTCTACACGGAAGGCTATCACGTACCGCCGGGTGAGGTCTATGCGGCCGTTGAAGCGCCGAAAGGCGAATTCGGTGTGTATCTCGTGGCTGACGGCACCAACAAGCCGTACCGCTGCAAGATCAAGGCACCGGGCTACGCCCACCTTTCGGCGATGGATTTCGTCTGCCGTGGCCACCAGCTCGCCGACGTTTCAGCGGTGCTTGGGTCCATGGACATCGTTTTCGGCGAGGTTGACCGCTAATGCGGGGCATCCTCCACACAATTTCGACCCAGGCAGCCGCTGTAGCGGCGCCGGGCAGCTGATAACAACGGGAATTACCTCATGGCAGTTCGCAGGCTTGCGGCGGAACAACCTGATAGCTTTGAGTTCACCGAGGAAAACCTCGGCTGGGCGAAGAAGCTGATCGACCGCTATCCCGCCGGCCGTCAGGCGTCAGCGGTCATCCCGCTTCTGTGGCGTGCACAGGAACAGAACGATGGCTGGGTCAGCGAACCGGCGATCCGCTATATTGCTGATCTCTTGGAAATGCCGAACATCCGCGTTTTGGAAGTTGCGACCTTCTACACCATGTTCCAGCTTCAGCCGGTTGGAAAGAAAGCCCACATTCAAGTGTGCGGCACGACACCGTGCCAGCTGCGCGGCTCGGAAGATCTGATCAAGATCTGTAAATCCCGCATCGCGAAGCATATGCACGAGATCTCCGAGGACGGCATGTTCTCCTGGGAAGAGGTTGAGTGCCTGGGTGCTTGCGTGAATGCGCCAATGGTGCAGATTTTCAAGGATACTTATGAAGATCTGACCGAAGAGAGCTTCAACAAGCTTCTGGACGATATCGAAGCCGGGAATGAAGTCACGCCAGGCCCGCAGAATGGCCGCCGTTTCTCCATGGCTGAGGGCGGGCAAACCAGCCTGACCGAGATTGAAGACAACACCACGGGCACCCTGCCTGTCCCGCAAGTGGTCGATGGGTCTGAAAAGGCGTCCCACCATTTTGCAGGCGCTGCCATCAACACCGGCGGAAATGACTACGACGGTGTGCCGACACCCGCCGAAGACGCTGTTGCCAAGGTAAAGGCAGCTTTCGCGGCAAAAGCCGAAGCGCCAGCCGATGCTCCGGCTGAGAAAAAAGCGGACGCGCCGAAAAAGGCTGCACCGAAAAAGACGGCTGCCAAAACAGCTGACAAGGTTGAAAAAGCAGCTGAAAAGGCCAGCGAGCCGGCACCTGTCTCCAAGGCCAAGCCCGAAGCGAAGGTCGAAGCTGCTGAAACGGTTTCTGAAAAGGCACCGGAAACCTTGAAGCAAGCCCGCGACGGCAAACCCGATGACCTGAAAAAGCTCAAGGGTGTTGGGCCGAAGCTGGAAGCGACGTTGCATGAACTCGGCTTTTTCCACTTTGATCAAGTCGCGAGCTGGGGGCCGGAAGAGGTTGCCTGGGTCGACAGCCGGCTGAAGTTCAAGGGGCGCATCGAGCGTGACGGCTGGATTGAGCAGGCCAAATTGCTTGCTTCCGGCGGAGAGACCGAATTTTCCAAGCGTGTGGAAGCAGGCGAAGTCGCTTCCTCCAAGAGCGAAGACTAAGGGGAAGAGATGCTTCAGGATAAGGATCGTATCTTCACCAACATCTACGGCCTTCACGACTGGGGTCTGGAAGGCGCGAAGAAACGTGGCCAGTGGGACAACACCAAGGCGTTGCTCGACAAGGGCCGCGACTGGATCATCCAGGAAATGAAGGACAGCGGTCTCAGAGGCCGTGGCGGGGCGGGGTTCCCGACCGGCCTGAAATGGTCCTTCATGCCAAAAGAGTCCGATGGCCGTCCGGCATATCTTGTCGTCAATGCCGACGAATCTGAGCCGGGCACATGTAAAGACCGTGAAATCCTGCGCCACGATCCACACACGCTGGTCGAGGGCTGCTTGGTCGCCGGTTTCGCCATGGGGGCGATCGCGGCCTACATTTACGTGCGCGGTGAGTTCATCCGTGAACGCGAGCGCCTGCAGGCAGCGATCGATCAGGCGTATGACGCCGGTCTGATCGGAAAGAACAACAAGAACGGCTACGATTTCGACATCTACGTTCACCATGGCGCAGGTGCGTACATCTGCGGTGAAGAAACAGCGCTGCTGGAGAGCCTGGAGGGCAAGAAGGGCCAGCCGCGCCTGAAGCCGCCGTTCCCGGCAAACGTTGGTCTGTACGGCTGCCCGACGACTGTAAACAACGTGGAATCGATCGCAGTTGCGCCGACCATCCTGCGCCGCGGCGGCGGTTGGTTCGCGAGCCTTGGCCGTCCGAACAACACCGGTACGAAACTCTTCTGCGTCTCTGGTCACGTCAATCAGCCGGCGACTTTCGAAGAAGAGCTCGGCGTTCCATTCTCCGAGATGATCGACAAGCATTGCGGTGGCATTCGTGGTGGTTGGGACAATCTCCTGGCGGTTATTCCCGGCGGATCTTCGGTCCCGTGCTGTACGGCGGAAGAGATCAAAGACGCACCGATGGATTTCGACACACTGCGCGGCATGGGCTCCGGCCTTGGCACTGCGGCGGTGATCGTCATGGACAAGTCGACCGATATCATCAAGGCGATTGCCCGCCTCAGCTACTTCTATAAGCACGAGAGCTGCGGCCAGTGCACGCCCTGCCGGGAAGGCACAGGCTGGATGTGGCGTGTGATGGAACGCATGGTGAAGGGCGAGAGCTCCTATGAAGAGATCGACATGCTCTTCAAGGTCACCAAGCAGGTCGAAGGCCATACAATTTGTGCTCTCGGAGATGCGGCTGCTTGGCCGATCCAGGGCTTGATCAAGAATTTCCGGCCGGTCATCGAGCAACGCATCGATGACTATGTCGCCAAGTCGAGAACGTCTTCGACCATGGTGGCGGCTGAGTAAGCGGAACGGAATTTGGAGAGCAGCGGATGACGAAGCTCATCATCGACGGCAATGAGGTAGACGTCCCGGCGGACTACACCCTGCTTCAAGCTTGTGAAGAGGCAGGCGCCGAGGTTCCGCGGTTTTGTTACCACGACCGCCTGTCGATTGCCGGCAACTGCCGCATGTGCCTGGTGGAAGTGAAGGGCGGACCGCCCAAGCCGACCGCGTCTTGCGCGATGGGCGTCAAGGATCTGCGTCCGGGCCCGAACGGTGAACCGCCGGTCGTTGAAACTAAATCCGAAATGGTCAAGAAGGCCCGCGAAGGGGTGATGGAGTTCCTGCTCATCAACCACCCGCTGGACTGCCCGATCTGCGATCAGGGCGGGGAGTGCGACCTTCAAGATCAGGCGATGGCCTATGGTGTCGACACCACGCGGTTCGATGAGAACAAGCGCGCGGTTGAGAACAAGGAAATCGGCCCGCTCATCAAGACGATCATGACCCGCTGCATTCACTGCACGCGCTGTGTCCGTTTCACCACGGAAGTTGCAGGTGTGTCGGACATGGGCCTGATTGGCCGCGGGGAAGATGCGGAAATCACCACCTATCTGGAAGCGGCGCTGTCCTCAGAAATGCAGGGCAACGTGGCCGATCTCTGCCCGGTTGGTGCGCTGACGCATAAGCCCTACGAGTTCCACGCCCGTCCTTGGGAGTTGACCAAGACCGAAAGCATCGACGTCATGGATGCGCTCGGTTCGGCTATTCGCGTTGACACACGCGGCAAGGAAGTCATGCGCGTGATGCCGCGGCTCAATGAAGAGATCAACGAAGAGTGGATCTCCGACAAGTCCCGCTACATCTGGGACGGGTTGAAGACACAGCGTCTTGATCGCCCGTATGCGAAGATCGATGGCAAACTACAGCCGGTTTCCTGGTCTCAGGCGTTCCAAATCATTGCCGACAAAGTCAAAGCGACATCCGCTGACAAGGTCGGTGCGCTCGCAGGGCAGCTTGCCGGTGTTGAAGACATGTTTGCGCTTAAGAGCCTGATGGCAAAAATCGGCTCCGCCAACATCGACAGCCGATTCCCGGGCTCACCGTTGCATCCGTCGAATGGCCGCGCGAGCTATCTCTTCAACTCCACAATTCAGGGAATTGAAGAGGCAGATGCCATCTTGCTGATCGGCACCAACCCGCGCGTTGAGGCACCGGTTCTGAACGCCCGGATCCGCAAGCGTTGGGCACAGGGCGATCTGACCGTTGGTGTGATCGGTGAAAATGCTGATCTGACCTACCCGGTCACCTACCTTGGGGCCGGTCCGGACAGCATTAAGGAATTCGTCAAACACGCACCGGCCAAGGCCAAAAAGCCGATGTTCATCATTGGGCAGGGCGCTTTGAACCGGGCCGATGGCGCAGCTGTCCTGGCGAACCTTGCGGCAGCCGCAAAATCCCTGGGTGTGATCAAGGACGGTTGGAACGGCTTCAATATCCTCCACACCGAAGCTTCCCAGGTCGGGGCGCTCGACATCGGGTTTGTCCCGGGCGATGGCGGCAAGGACACGGGCGGCATGCTGGAAAGCGGCGCGCTGGATGTTCTCTTCCTGCTCGGCGTTGATGAGATTGAAGTTCCGGAAGGCGCGTTTGTGGTCTATCAGGGCACTCATGGTGATCGCGGTGCACACCGTGCCGACGTGATCTTGCCGGGCGCAGCTTACACCGAGAAATCTGCCATCTACGTGAACACGGAAGGCCGGGTTCAAATGGCGGATCGCGCGGGCTTCCCTCCAGGTGATGCGCGCGAGGACTGGGCAATCCTTCGGGCTCTGTCAGCCGTTCTCGGTCAGGCCTTGGAATTTGATTCACTGCCGCAGCTGCGCTCTAAGCTCTTTGAAGCCGTTCCGCATATGGCAGCGATCGATTCCATCGAAGCCGGCGATGCGGCAGATATTCAGAAGCTGGCCAATGGCAAAGCCAAAATGGACAGCGCCGGGTTCGCAAACGTGATCCGGGACTTTTATTTGACCAACCCGATCGCACGCGCCTCCAAGGTGATGGCCGAGTGTTCGGCGCTCGCGAAAACGCGTGCCGCAGAAGCTGCGGAATAAGGGGTAGGGGACCGAAATGGCTGAGTTCATGACCACCTACGGCTGGCCGTTCCTCTGGATGGTATTCCAGAGCGTTCTGTTGCTTGTCGTGCTTTTGGTGATCGTCGCCTACGTGCTTTATGCGGACCGCAAGATCTGGGCGGCTGTTCAGATCCGCCGTGGCCCGAACGTTGTCGGGCCCTGGGGACTTCTCCAGAGTTTTGCCGATCTTCTAAAGTTTGTTTTGAAAGAACCGGTGATCCCGTCAGGGTCTAACAAGGTTCTGTTCCTGCTGGCGCCCCTCGTGTCCGTGCTGCTTGCCTTGGTGGCTTGGTCAGTCATTCCGGTGGACTATGGCTGGGTGATTGCGAACATCAACGTCGGTGTGCTGTTTGTCTTCGCTGTATCCTCCTTGGAAGTTTATGGTGTGATCATCGGCGGTTGGGCGTCCAACTCCAAGTACCCGTTCCTGTCAGCCCTCCGGTCCGCAGCGCAGATGGTGTCTTACGAAGTCTCTATCGGGTTCGTCATCGTCACGGTTCTGTTGTGCGCAGGCACCTTGAACCTGACCGGTATCGTTCTGGCGCAAGAAAACGGCCTTGCAGACATGCTGGGCGTGCCGTGGCTAAATATTCTGAACTGGTACTGGCTGCCGCTGTTCCCGATGTTCGTGGTGTTCTTCGTGTCGGCATTGGCTGAGACCAACCGTCCGCCATTCGATTTGGCCGAAGCAGAATCAGAACTGGTCGCCGGCTTCATGGTGGAATATGGCTCCACGCCGTACATGATGTTCATGCTCGGCGAGTATGTCGCGATCTGCCTGATGTGCGCTCTGATGACCATCTTCTTCATGGGTGGTTGGCTGCCGCCGTTTGACTTCGCACCGTTCACCTGGGTGCCGGGCGTCATCTGGTTCATCCTGAAGTGTCTGCTTTGCTTCTTCATGTTCGCCATGGTCAAGGCGATGGTACCGCGCTACCGCTATGACCAGCTGATGCGTCTTGGCTGGAAAGTGTTCCTGCCGCTTTCGCTCGCCATGGTGTTTGTGGTCGCGACTGTTCTGATGATCACAGGCTGGGCGCCGGGCGCGGCGTAAGGGGACGGTTTATGGAAGTGTCGCTCCCCGGAGTGATCGGAGCTGCCGTTGGGCTTTATGTCGGCTGGCTCGATTGGAAGATCCTGAAGGGCATCCTTCAGGCGGCGGAGACGAAAAACAGACAAGCTGGCGGCGACGGTGGTGTCGTTGCCAGATACCGGGCACCAATCGGTGCACTGATTTTTGGTATTCCGGTGATCGGCTTTCCGATTGTCGGCTATTGGGCCGCCAGCCTGCTGGCTGGCTGAGGTAAAGAGAGGCTAACGCGATGGTTGGACAAACCGTCAAATCGCTGTTTCTGCAAGAGTTCGTATCGTCATTCTTCTTGGCGATGCGCTACTTCTTCAAACCGAAGCCAACGGTCAATTATCCGTTCGAGAAGGGCCCGGTAAGCCCTCGGTTCCGCGGTGAGCATGCGTTGCGCCGCTATCCGAACGGGGAAGAACGCTGCATTGCTTGCAAGCTGTGCGAAGCGATCTGTCCGGCTCAGGCGATCACCATTGAAGCCGGCCCGCGCCGCAACGATGGCACCCGCCGCACGACCCGGTACGACATCGACATGGTGAAATGCATCTATTGCGGCTTCTGCCAGGAAGCGTGCCCTGTGGATGCAATCGTTGAGGGTCCAAACTTCGAATTCGCCACCGAAACCCGTGAAGAGCTTTACTACGACAAGGAAAAGCTGCTCGCGAATGGGGATCGTTGGGAGCGTGAAATCGCTCGAAACATTGAAATGGATGCTCCTTACCGTTAGGAGCTAACCGCACACTCCAAGTTCAGCCTGGCAATCCGGCCGGGCCCCGCATTTTCTGGCCGAAAGGCCACACGACAGGCAGGTCTTTGAAATGATCCTGAAAGCCCTCTTTTTCTACCTGTTTGCAGGCGTCACAGTCGCGTCGGCATTCATGGTGATCGCGGCCCGGAACCCGGTGACCTCGGTCTTGTTTCTGATCCTTGCCTTCGTGAATTCCGCGGGACTGTTCATTCTGCTTGGTGCTGAATATCTGGCGCTGTTGCTGGTGGTTGTCTATGTCGGCGCGGTCGCCGTTCTGTTCCTGTTCGTCGTTATGATGCTGGATGTTGACTTTGTGGAACTGCGCCAGGGCTTCTTGCAGTATCTGCCGGTAGGTGGCCTCGTTGGGCTTATCCTTCTGGTCGAGCTGCTCATGGGTCTTGGAGCTTGGGTCATTCTGCCGGAGTTGACTGCGAACACCGTGGAGCCAACACCGCCGCTGACCGAGATGACCAACATCGAGGCGCTCGGTTCGGTGCTCTACACCAAATACATCTATTTCTTCCAGGTCGCCGGTTTGATCCTGCTGGTGGCCATGATCGGCGCGATCGTTCTGACTCTGCGCCACAAACCGAATGTCAAACGTCAGGACATTCCGACCCAGGTTGGCCGCACACGCGAAGCCGCAGTTGAGGTCCGGAAGGTCGAAACGGGCAAGGGTATTTGACGCGAAACGTTCGCGTCGTTCGATAAGTCCTGCAACCGGCACGCTCCTCCGTGCGGTTCAGGGTTGGGGTAAATGAGGGGAGCACGGCGAGGCGCCCATGGAAATCGGTCTGTCGCACTATCTGTCGGTCGCGGCGATCCTGTTCGTGATCGGGATCTTCGGGATCTTTCTGAACAGGAAAAATGTGATTGTCATCTTGATGTCGGTTGAGCTGTTGCTGCTCGCCGTGAACATCAACTTCGTCGCCTTTTCGTCGTTCCTCGGCGATCTGATCGGGCAGGTATTCACCATGCTCATTTTGACCGTCGCGGCCGCAGAAGCTGCGATCGGTCTTGCAATCCTGGTGGTCTTCCACCGGAACCGCGGCTCCATTGCCGTGGAAGATGTCAACGTGATGAAAGGGTAGGGGCTGATGTACTACGCTACGATCCTGTTCCTGCCATTGATCGGATTTTTGATTGCCGGTCTTTTCGGCCGGTCAATCGGTGCCAAGGCATCCGAGTACATTACAAGTGGCCTGTTGATCCTGGCAGCGCTTATGTCTTGGGGGGCATTTATCGGGTTCTGGGTCGGAGGTTCCGAAGCCCAGGTAGTTCACCTGTTCCGCTGGATGAGCGCCGGCGATCTCAATGTCGCTTGGTCAATCCGGGTCGATACGCTGACAGCTGTCATGCTGGTCGTTGTCAACACAGTGTCCGCACTGGTGCATGTCTATTCCATTGGCTACATGCATCACGATCCGCACCGCCCGCGCTTCTTTGCTTACCTGTCGCTCTTTACTTTCGCCATGCTGACGCTGGTGACCGCTGACAACCTTCTGCAAATGTTCTTCGGCTGGGAAGGCGTGGGTCTTGCATCCTATCTGCTGATCGGCTTCTGGTACAAGAAACCGTCCGCCAATGCGGCGGCGATGAAGGCATTTGTCGTCAACCGTGTCGGTGACTTCGGGTTTGCGCTCGGCATCTTCGGCGTCTTCTACCTGTTTGGCAGCATCGACTTCACAACGATCTTCAATGACGCTCCGTCCTTCATTGAAGAGCAGGGTGAAGTCATGAACTTCATGGGCTATCACCTTGATGCCCAGGCCGCGATGACCGTCATCTGTCTACTTCTGTTCATGGGGGCAATGGGCAAGTCAGCGCAGTTCCTTCTGCACACCTGGCTGCCGGATGCGATGGAAGGCCCGACTCCGGTGTCTGCGCTCATCCACGCTGCGACCATGGTCACAGCGGGTGTCTTCATGGTGGCGCGCTTGTCGCCGCTGTTTGAGCTGTCCGATTTCGCCCTGGCCGTGATCGTGTTCTTCGGTGCGACCACTGCGTTCTTTGCCGCAACGGTCGGGCTTGTTCAAAACGATATCAAGCGTGTGATCGCTTACTCCACCTGTTCGCAGTTGGGATACATGTTCGTGGCGCTCGGGATTGGAGCTTACTCCATCGCGGTGTTCCACCTGTTCACGCACGCGTTCTTCAAGGCGCTGTTGTTCCTGTGTGCAGGTTCGGTGATCCATGCCGTGTCTGACGAACAGGACATGCGCAAGATGGGTGGTCTTCGCAAACACATTCCGATCACCTATTGGACCATGATGCTTGGCACGCTGGCGCTGACCGGTGTCGGTATTCCGCTAACTCATATTGGTTTTGCCGGTTTCGTCTCAAAGGACGGCATCATCGAGGCCGCGTTTGCAGCTGGCGGCGGAGATCATCCAAATCCGATGGCACTGTACGGCTTCTGGCTGACGGTGATCGCGGCTGGCCTGACGTCCTTCTACTCCTGGCGTCTGACCTTCATGACCTTCCACGGAAAACCACGCGCTTCTGTTGATGTGATGAAACACGTTCATGAATCGCCGCTGGTGATGACGGTGCCGCTGTTCGTCCTGTCCGTCGGCGCGGTTCTGGCCGGCGTGGTCTTCTACGGCCCGTTCTTCTTCGACGAGGCGGCCTATGAAGCCTTCTGGGCGGGGTCCTTGCCGGCGTTTGCCGACAGCCATGTCCTGCATGACATGCACTACGTTCCTACCTGGGTGCGTCTGTCGCCATTCGTCATGATGGCAGCCGGGCTTCTGGTGGCGTACCAGTTCTACATCCGCTCACCGGAAATGCCGAAGCAGTTGGCCGAACGCCATTCTGCGCTCTACCAGTTTCTGTTGAACAAGTGGTATTTCGACGAGCTTTACAATTTCATCTTTGTCCGTCCCGCAATGTGGCTTGGCCGCGTTCTTTGGAAGAAGGGCGATGGCACCGTGATCGACGGCTATGGGCCGAACGGGATCGCCGCGCGGGTGCAGGGTGTCACGACCTGGGTCGTTAAACTGCAAACCGGATATCTCTACCACTATGCATTTGCGATGCTGATCGGTGTGGCGGCCTTGATCACCTGGTCGATGTTCACCGGTGCGGGCACCGGCGGGGGTGCACACTAATGATTGACTGGCCAATTCTGTCACTCACGACATTCCTGCCTTTGCTGGGTGTTGTGTTCGTCCTGCTGGTGCCAGGCAATGACGACCACGCAAAGCGTCAGATGCGCATGGTGGCGCTTGTCACCACATCGATGACGTTTGTCCTCTCCCTGATGATCTGGGCCTATTTCGACTACTCGAACCCCGGGTTCCAGTTTGTCGAAGAGCGGGACTGGCTTGGCTCGAACATCACTTACAAGATGGGTGTCGACGGCATTTCGGTTCTCTTCGTCATCCTGACGACGTTCCTGATGCCGTTCTGTATCCTGGCGTCCTGGGAGAGCGTTCAAAAGCGCGTGCGCGAATACATGGTCGCGTTCCTGATCCTGGAAACGCTCATGATCGGCGTGTTCTGCGCACTCGACATCGTCGTTTTCTACGTCTTCTTCGAAGCTGGCCTTATCCCGATGTTCCTGATCATCGGCGTCTGGGGTGGGGCCCGGCGCGTCTACGCGTCTTACAAGTTCTTCCTCTACACGCTGCTCGGATCGGTTTTGATGCTGGTCGCGATCATGGCGATGTACTGGACGGCCGGCACGACGGACATCCAGGAACTTCTGGCCTATCCGTTCCCGGCTGAAATGCAGACCTGGCTTTGGATCGCGTTCTTTGCAAGCTTTGCAGTGAAAATGCCAATGTGGCCGGTGCATACTTGGTTGCCGGATGCCCACGTTGAGGCGCCGACAGCCGGATCCGTGATCCTGGCGGGTGTTCTTCTGAAACTCGGGGGATACGGGTTCCTCAGGTTCTCCCTGCCGATGTTCCCGCTTGCCTCCGATATGTTTGCACCACTGGTGTTCACATTGTCGGTCGTTGCGATCATTTACACCTCCTTGGTTGCGCTGGCTCAGGAAGACATCAAGAAGCTCATTGCCTATTCCTCGGTTGCCCATATGGGTTACGTGACCATGGGGATCTTCACCATGACGCCGCAGGGCGTGCAGGGTGGTATTTTCCAGATGCTCTCCCACGGCATCGTTTCCGGTGCGCTCTTCCTATGCGTTGGGGTCATCTATGACCGGATGCACACCCGGGAGATCTCGGCCTATGGCGGCCTCGTTAACCGGATGCCGAAATATGCGGTCGCGTTCCTCATCTTCACGATGGCCAATGTCGGTTTGCCTGGCACTTCTGGCTTCGTTGGAGAGATTCTCGTTCTAATGGGAGCGTTCCAGGTCAACACATGGGTTGCTGTGTTCGCGACAACGGGCGTGATCCTGTCGGCGTGTTATGCGCTGTATCTCTACCGCCGGGTCGTGTTCGGCTCCCTGGACAAGGAAAGCCTCAAGTCGATCCTCGATCTGGATCTTCGCGAAAAGGTCATCCTGGTCCCGATGATCATCCTGACGATCTTCTTCGGTTTCTATCCGATGGCCATCCTGGATGTGACCCAGGGATCCGTCGATAACCTGATCAATCAATATACCGCGGCCCTTGAAGCTGCTGGGGTCACCCAGCATGCGGCCACGGCGCACTAAGAGTTTCGAGGGCGAGACAGAGCTATGTCAGACGTGACCCAACTGCCAGATCTCATGCCGGCCTTGCCGGAAATCATTCTGGCGATCGGAGCGATGGTGCTGTTGATGGTCGGTGCCTTCGGTGGCCGGAACATCAGCTACGCGGTCTTTGGTGGAGCGATGGGGCTTCTTGGCGGTACGTTTCTCGTGCTGCTGCTGGTCCCAAGTTTCGGTGAAACCTTCGGCGGTTCCTTCATCCTCGATGACTACGCCTACTTCTTGAAGCTGGTGGTCCTTGTCGGATCGTTCTTTGCGATCGCCATGTCGTGGGCCTATGCGAAGAGCCAGTCGTTTGACCATTTTGAGTATCCGATCCTGATCGTCCTTGCGACGCTCGGCATGATGCTGATGCTGTCGGCAAACGATATGATTGCGCTCTACATGGGTCTCGAACTCCAGAGTTTGTCGCTCTACGTTGTGGCTGCGATCAACCGCGACAGTGTCCGGTCAACAGAAGCGGGCTTGAAGTACTTCGTTCTCGGCGCGCTGTCCTCCGGCATGCTGCTTTACGGCATGTCGCTGGTTTACGGCTTCTCCGGTCAGATCTCCTTCGCCGCAATTGCCGATTTGATTTCGCAAGAAGGCGCGTCCATCGGTCTGATCATTGGTTTGACCTTCATTCTTGCAGGCCTTGCCTTCAAGATCTCCGCCGTTCCGTTCCACATGTGGACACCGGACGTTTATGAAGGTGCGCCAACGCCTGTCACCGCATTCTTCGCAGCAGCTCCGAAGGTTGCCGCCATGGGGATGCTGGTGCGGATTGTCATTGATGCGTTTCATCCGGTCACCAGCGATTGGCAGCAGATAATCGTCTTCGTATCGATTGCCTCAATGGCGCTCGGTGCGTTCGCCGCAATTGGTCAGACCAACCTGAAGCGCCTGATGGCGTATTCGTCCATCGGCCATATGGGCTACGCGCTGGTCGGTCTTGCGGCCGGTACGCAGACCGGTGTTGAAGGCGTGATCTTCTATATGGTCGCCTATCTCGGCATGACGCTTGGTGTGTTTGCCTGCATCTTGTCCATGCGGCGTAAGGATGGCATGGTTGAAGAGATCTCCGATCTTTCCGGCCTTTCTCAAACCAACCTGCCGATGGCGGTGATCCTTGGTTTGCTGATGTTCTCGCTTGCAGGCATTCCGCCGCTGATTGGTTTCTTCGGAAAGTGGTTCGTGTTTGCAGCCGCTGTCGAGGCAGGCCTCTATCCGCTAGCCGTTATCGGCGTGCTGGCATCCGTGGTCGGCTGTTACTACTACCTGCGCATCGTCAAGGTGATGTTCTTTGACGAACCGGCGGAGGCCTTCCAGCCGATGCCGACCGAACTGAAGGTCGTCCTCGGCCTGTCCGGTGTGTTCGTGGTCTTTTTCTGGGTCATGCCTGGTCCGGTCGTAACGGCTGCAACCGCTGCGGCACAGTCGTTGTTTTGATAAGCGGTTTGGCGATTGAACAGTCCCGCACCACATCTTGAGACAAAAGGTCCGGCGCCCGGAGCGCCGGATTTTCTCTATGAGGCCTATGAGACGGTCGGCTCGACCAACGCTCTGTGTCTGGAGCGGGCCGTTTCGGGGCATCCTGGAAACCTCTGGATCCGGGCAGGCGTTCAGACGGCAGGCCGGGGCCGGCGGGGGCGGGCCTGGACTTCTCCGCAGGGAAATCTCTTCGCAAGTGTGCTGCTGATCGACCCGGCTCCCTTGGCCCGCATCGGCGAATTGCCGCTTTTGTCGGCTGTTGCGCTCGCCGAAGCCGTTGACAAGGCTGCCGGTACGCTCCAATTGGTGTCGTTGAAGTGGCCGAACGACCTGCTGGTCGACGGAGCGAAACTCTCGGGCATCTTGCTGGAAGCCGAGACACTCAAAGACGGAAGGCTGGCTGCGGTCATGGGGTTTGGGGTCAATTGTGTGTCCCATCCCGATCCGGCGTTGTATCGGGCAACCGATCTGCGCAGCCTAGGCTATCAAGTATCGGCCGACAGCTTGTTCGCAGCGCTGGCGGAAACACTGGCAAAGTATTTTGCAATCTGGCACCAACCGGACGGTTTTGATCGCATCCGGCGCCAATGGTTGAAGCGGGCGGCGCATTTGGGACAAAAGATCACTGTCCGGGCCGCTCAAGAAGAAATAACCGGCATTTTTGACGATCTGGATGCGTCCGGCTATTTGGTCCTAAGACTGGATAACAGCCAAAAACGCACTGTCTACGCCGGTGACGTATTTTTATCCGGCGAATGACGGCCGGACAGTTCCCTCGAAAAATGTGAGGGGTAGGAGAATTTGATGGCTTCGGCCAAGGATAAAGAAAACGACTTTGTGTTCCTGCCGCTTGGCGGTGTTGGCGAAATCGGCATGAACCTCGGCCTTTACGGCTTCGGGCCGGAAGGAAATCGGAAATGGCTGATCGTCGATTGCGGGGTCAGCTTTGCAGGTCCGGAACTTCCTGGCATCGATCTGGTGATGCCGGACATCAAGTTTCTGGAAGACGAGGTCAACAACATTGTCGGCATGGTCATCACCCATGCCCATGAAGACCACTATGGCGCGATCCTGCACCTGTGGCCCTTCCTGAAGGTGCCGGTCTACGCAACGGCCTTTACCGCCGGTCTGCTGGCGGCAAAGACCGAGAGTGAGCCGGGCGCTGAAGAGGTTCCCGTGACGGTTGTCCGCCAGGGCGAGCGTCACACGATTGGTCCGTTCGACGTGGAATTCGTTGCCATGGCCCACTCGATCCCGGAGCCTTGTGCGCTTGCGATCCGCACTCCGGCGGGTTTGGTGCTGCACACCGGTGACTGGAAAATCGACACATCCCCTGGCATTGGCCAACCAATCGACCTCGACCGGCTGGCAGAGCTTGGCCGCGAAGGGGTGATGGCGCTGGTCTGTGACAGCACCAATGCGGTTCGTGACGGTGTCAGCCCAAGTGAAGCCGATGTCGCTGCTGAACTGACCAAGGTGATTGGCCGTGCCAAGCACCGCGTTGCCGTGACAACCTTTGCTTCCAACGTGGCCCGCATCCGGGCAATTGCGCGTGCTGCTGCTGCGAATGAGCGCGATGTTGTTGTGGTTGGCCGGTCGATGCACCGGGCCATCGAGGTGGCCAACGAGCTGGAATACATGGATGACCTCCCGGCCTTCCATGACGAAGAAGCCTATGGCTATCTGCCGCGTGACAAGGTGGTGTTGTTGTGCACCGGATCACAGGGTGAAAACCGGGCCGCACTTGCACGGATTGCTGCCGGCGACCACCGGAATATTGCGCTTGCACAAGGCGACATGGTGATCTTTTCTTCCCGGACCATTCCGGGAAATGAAAAGGAAGTCGGGGCTGTCCTCAATAACCTGGCGGACAAGGACGTTGAAATCGTCACCGACAAGGATGCCCTGGTCCATGTTTCGGGACACCCGCGCCGCGGTGAACTGGAGCAGCTCTACAAACTGGTACAGCCAAAAGTCGTGCTTCCCGTTCACGGGGAACCATTGCATCTTGCAGCTCATGCTGCGTTTGCGAAGGAGCAAGGCGTTCCGGAAGTCCTTCGCGGCAAGAATGGGGACATCATCCGCCTTGTGGCCGGCCGGGCTGCAATCATTGATGAGGCGCCGTTTGGTATTCTGGTGAAGGATGGCCGGATCCTTGATGATCCGGAGGTCACCGGGGTGAAGGAACGGCGGAAGCTGTCTTTTGCAGGCGCTGCGATCATTACACTGGTGGTCAATCGGTCCGGAGAGCTGCTCGACGATCCACATGCCGTGCTGCTCGGACTGCCGGACACGGACGATGATGGCGAGCCGATGGAAGACATCGTTCAAAAGGCCGTAATTGGCGCTGTGACGAGTATTCCGAAAGCCCGGCGCAAGGACAAGGATCTGATCGCGGAAGCGGCACGCCGTGCGGCCCGGTCCGAGATCCTTGATGTCTGGGGCAAAAAGACGCTCTGCAAGGTGGTGGTGACCCGGCTATAAGTTACACCGCAAACCGTGCTCAAATCACGGTCTGCCTGTTTGTGGAGGAATTGGAATGATCGGTCGGCTTAACCACGTGGCCATTGCAGTGTCGGATATCGAGGCGGCGACCGCCGTTTACCGGGATACGCTTGGTGCGGATGTCTCTGCCAAGGAAGCGCAGCCGGACCACGGTGTTTCGACCGTGTTCATCAACCTGCCGAACACCAAGATCGAGTTGCTTGAACCGCTTGGCGAAGATTCGCCGATCGCTAAATTTCTGGAGAAGAACCCGTCCGGCGGTATCCACCACGTCTGTTTTGAAGTCGACGACATCATCGCGGCGCGGGACAAACTGGTGGCGGATGGCGCACGTGTTCTTGGCAGCGGCGAACCGAAAATCGGTGCCCACGGCAAACCGGTGCTGTTCCTGCACCCGAAGGACTTTCTCGGCACCCTGACGGAATTGGAAGAGGCTTAATCACATGTCTTTGGCGTTCAGCCTGGCAATCTTTTTCATGATGTGGTGGATCATCTTGTTTGCAATGCTTCCCTTTGGCATGCGCCGGACACAGGAGGAAGCAGGCGAGGTGATCCCGGGCTCTGAGGCCAGTGCCCCTGAACGCCCCCGGATGTTGCGCGTACTGCTGATGACAACGGTCGTCACCTGCGTGCTCTTTGCCGGGTACATGTGGCTGCGCTCCAGTGGCTTCGGCTTGGATGATATTCCCTTCTTTATGCCTCCGAGCGAGAGTTACTCCACGCCTGGCGGGTAAAGCCCGGTGTGAATGGAATGAAAAAGGGGAGCCGCCGTAGCTGCTCCCCTTTTGTTTTTCCGCTCATTTTTCAGTCGTTAAAGCACGCATTCGATCCCGACCAGGCGAGCGCCGGTGCCGTGGTTTTTCAGATCCACGCTGCCGCTTTGAACGGCCAATTCCTTGCGCTTTGCTTCCAGACGTGTGGCCTCTGCCTTCAGGCCCTGCAGACCGACCATGATTTCATCCCATTCAGCCGAACAATCCGTCATTCCGAATTTGGCTGTGAGTTTTTTCATCACGATGCCCTTCAGGTCGATCTGTGTGCCTTTCCAATTCAAGGAGACCCAGTCGGACATGAAGTTGAATTTATCGAATTGCATGCGGATGCCGTAGACGGATTCCATGATCCCGCCATAGTAGGTGGTCATTGCAAACCCGTAGATGCTGTTGAAATCCCAACCAAACTTATGGCTTTCGAAGGAGTCCTTGTATTTCACCGTATGCCATTTGTGGTAGGTGTGGTCGGACTTGCCCTGGATGTTTTTTGACTCGTCTTTCGACTTTATTTCGAGCTTACCGGTGCCGTCGCCCGCGTTGATCTTGATTTGCTGGTTTCGCCCGCTGGTTACAGTAATGCCGCCGTTGTCCGTGGAGACATTGATGCTGTCCTCGACCGCCGCTGTGTAGTCGCCATCGACGTCCAGTGTGTAGTCGCCGTTGACCTGCTGATGATAGTCGGCAGTCTCGAGGTACATTTTTTCAGCAGCTTTGATCAGCACCCGGCCGTCGCAGGCAAGAAGAATACCTTGAGAACCGCCAGCAGCATTTGAGTAGACAGACGTATCGTCGCCTTCATCGGAAATGTGTTGAGCCGGGAAGAGCTCATCATGATGGTCATTCTCAAACGCGGTGCGCTCCACCTCGGAGTATTCACCCAGGCGGAAGAACGCACCGATATCGTCTTTCGTATCGTCGGTAGAATCTGACGGAACGAGGTAAAATACGTTCCGGTTGAGATGAACTGGCAGGCAAGGCTCTGACGGCAAAGGCGGCACTTGCTGAGGGCGGGAGAGCCTTTGTGTCGGATCCAGCGGAAGCCCCGGAAGCGCCCAATCGTGCAGAGCCATCTTGTTCTCCAGTTTTGTTCTTCGTTATTAGTGTCCCGGCACGCGGGTCGTACTTAGCGCCGTCACACTTCCTGCGTAGCCCGGCACGTGACTGCTACACTGTGTTCTGTGTCACAAAAACGTAACGTTAGAAATGACTATGTTGCAAGAAGGGTTAAGGAGAGGAATATGCCGAAAGTTTATTTCTTCATGTTTCTTGGCAAGGTCCTAATCTGAAAGCCGGATTTCTGGTGTCCGAAATAAAATGGGCATTGGGGCTATGTCTAATCTGCGGTGCTTCTTGGCCGAAATAGCGGTGTTCGATTCGTCATAATTCTTTAGGAGATAGGCGCGGCCAGTTATGCTCATCCGGCATGGCAGAAATGCAGGCAGCAACAATCGCAGTGGATCGCCGTCTTGTGCGAGGGATAAGGACGCGTCCAACGTCAAAGCTAGTCGAAATTCCGAGTGTTCGAATTATCGCAGACAAAGAAAAAAGGCAGAGCCTGAAGCTCTGCCTTGATAAAGTTCCGCGTCTAAATTGACTCCGTTCCCTCGCGTGCCGGTTTTCCGGTTTGACGGGGCGGCTGCTGCCGTAAGGCGCGCCTGGTGTCCTTCCTCCCAAGACTCAGACCGCGATGTCCGTAAGCTCCTGACATTTCTGCCTAGGGCTTTCTTGTTATGGGAACGGAACCTAACTGATTGTTTTCGCCTTGTCACCTATTTGTCTTGGAGAGCCTACATTTTTTGCTTGCCTATTTCCGATGCGTCAAAAAAACACACATGGAACCCGGAAAACGGCGCTGCAAACTGAGCTGGCTAAGTCCTGCAATTCCGCTGGCGGCCCGCTGTCTATCTGCAAATCCTGCAAAACTCGGCCATAAAATGCGATTGCTCTTGTGTTTAGGGTCAGCTTGCGCTTTGACTGCGCACAAATCCGGCAATGCCACAGTTTTGAGAGTGCATAAATGCGTCTGTCCCGTTACTTCCTGCCCATCCTGAAAGAAACTCCGAAGGAAGCGGAAATTGTTTCCCACCGGCTCATGCTGCGGGCTGGCATGATCCGCCAGCAGTCCGCCGGGATTTATTCTTGGCTACCGCTGGGATTGAAGGTGCTTCGTAAGATTGAGCGGATTGTGGAAGAAGAGCAGGCAAGGGCAGGCGCAGTGCAGCTGCTGATGCCGACCATCCAGCCTGCCGATCTGTGGCGCGAAAGCGGGCGATACGATGCCTATGGCAAGGAAATGCTGCGCATCACCGATCGCCATGAGCGGGAGATGCTCTTTGGTCCGACCAACGAGGAGATGATCACCGACATCTTCCGCAGCTATGTGCGCTCTTATAAGGATTTGCCGCTGAACCTTTACCACATACAGTGGAAGTTCCGGGATGAAGTCCGGCCGCGGTTCGGCATCATGCGCGGGCGCGAGTTCCTGATGAAGGATGCTTATTCCTTCGATCTTGATCAGGAATCGGCGCGTCATGCTTATAACCGTATGTTCGTTGCGTATCTGCGCACTTTTGACCGGATGGGCCTGAAGGCGATTCCGATGAAAGCCGACACAGGCCCGATTGGCGGCGATCTCAGCCACGAGTTCATCATCCTTGCGGAAACCGGCGAGAGCGAAGTGTTCCTGGACAAGTCACTTCTTGAAATGCCGATCCCGGCCAAGGACACAGATTTCTGGTCGGACCTGTCACCGATCGTTGAAAGCTGGACGACCCCCTACGCGGCAACCGATGAAATGCATGATGAAGCAGCTTTCGGCGCATTGTCAGAGGACACACGCGTGTCTGCGCGCGGTATCGAAGTCGGACACATCTTCTATTTCGGCACAAAATACTCCGACGCGATGGGCGCCAAGGTCGCCACCGCTGAAGGGACGGAAGTGCCGGTTCACATGGGCTCCTACGGTGTCGGCGTATCCCGTCTTCTTGGCGCCTTGATTGAAGCCAATCATGATGAGGGTGGAATCATCTGGCCGAAATCGGTGGCACCGTTCCATGTTGGCATCATCAACATGCGCCCGGGCGATGATTTGACCGACCCGGTCTGTGAGGATCTTTACGCCAAGCTGGAAGCTGCCGGTATTGAGGTTCTTTACGACGACACGGACAGCCGGGCAGGGGCGAAATTTGCCACGATGGATCTGATCGGTCTGCCGTTCCAGGTGGTGGCCGGTCCGCGCGGGCTGAAAGATGGTGTGCTGGAGGTCAAGGACCGGGCAACTGGGGAAAAGGAAATGCTGACCCCAGAGGCGACCTTGAACAAGCTCACCGCGGCATTGACGGACTGATCCAGTCCGGTGATCCTCTGGGGCGGGGAATCGGCTGCGGGAAACTGCGGTCACCGGGGCATTGCTGAATTGGATGGAAAATGACAGCAGTAGACACTGCCCGCGAGGGCGCGGATCGGGAGGCGGCAGAGCCGACACGCCCCTTTGCGCCCTTTGAATGGATGATCGCCGGCCGCTACCTACGCTCGCGCCGCCGGGAAACCTTCATTTCAGTGATCGCCGGATTTTCCTTCGCAGGCATCATGCTGGGCGTTGCAACGCTCATCATCGTCATGGCGGTGATGAACGGGTTCCGCTCTGAACTCTTGGGCAAGATCCTCGGGATCAATGGCCACATGCTGATCCAGCCGATTGACCAGCCGCTCACCGATTATGATCCGGTGGCCAAACGCCTTGAGGGTGTCCCGGAGGTCATCAGCGCCATTCCTTTCGTTGAAGGTCAGGCGCTCGTCTCCGGTCCAGCCGGAAACCTCGGAGCACTGGTGCGCGGCCTCAAAGAAAGTGACTTGCGCCGGATCCCGTTGGTTGCCAACAACTTGCGCGCCGGGACGCTGGATGGTTTTGATGCCGGTCAAGGCGTTGCCATCGGTTCGCGCATGGCGCAACAGCTCGGCATCACGCTTGGTGACAACATCACCATCATTTCACCGCGTGGCAGTGTTACCCCGATGGGCGTGACCCCGCGGGTCAAGGCCTATCCGGTGACCGCGGTCTTCGAGATCGGCATGAGTGAATATGACGCGACTTTCCTGTTCATGCCGCTGCCCGAATCCCAAGCCTATTTCAACATGGACGGCATCACGACCGGGATTGAGCTTTACGTGGTCGATCCGGACAATGTCGGAACCATGCTGGCTGCCGTTGAAGAAGCTGCCGGCCGTCCGGCGTTCGTAACCGACTGGCGGCAGCGGAATGTGACGTTCTTTTCCGCACTTGAGGTTGAGCGGAACGTGATGTTCATCATCCTGACGCTCATTGTCCTGGTTGCTGCGCTCAATATCATTTCAGGCCTGATTATGCTGGTGAAGGACAAGGGGCATGACATTGCGATCTTGCGGACCATGGGCGCAACGCGTGGGTCCATTATGCGGATCTTTTTGATCACAGGCGCCAGCATTGGCTGTGTCGGCACGCTGGCGGGTTTTTTCCTTGGGCTCATCGTGTGCCTCAACATTGAGAGCATCCGGCAATTCGTTTCCTGGCTGACGTCGACGCAGCTGTTTGATCCAACGCTCTATTTCCTGTCGAAACTGCCGGCGGAAATCGACAGCGGCGAGACTGTAACGGTTCTGTTGATGGCGCTTGCTCTGTCTCTTCTGGCGACGCTTTATCCGGCGTGGCGGGCTGCCCGGCTCGATCCGGTCGAAGCCCTGCGGTACGAATAGGAGAGGGCAGATGAACCAGGCTGTAGATCCGCGCCGGGCTCCCGGCCTTCAACCGGCTGCCATCGAACTGTCCGGGATTTCGCGTGCGTATGATGAAGGCGACCACAAGCTTCATGTGCTAAATGGTGCGAACCTGCGCATCGAAGCCGGTGAAATGGTGGCGCTCGTTGCTCCGTCCGGAACCGGTAAATCGACGCTTTTGCATATTGCGGGGCTCTTGGAGCAACCCGATGGCGGCGATGTCTATCTTGGCGGCGTCAATTGCACGGATTTGTCGGATGATGAGCGGACCGCAATCCGGCGCAACGACATCGGCTTTGTCTACCAGTTTCATCACCTACTGCCGGAGTTCACCGCGCAGGAGAACATCATGATGCCGCAGATGATCCGGGGGTTGCCGAAAAAGGTGGCGGCCGACCGCGCCGATGAACTGCTCGCCTATATGCGCCTTGCCGATCGGGGCAGCCACCGTCCGTCTGAGCTTTCCGGCGGTGAACAGCAGCGGGTTGCCGTTGCCCGCGCAGTTGCCAATGCGCCGCGGATTCTTCTTCTGGATGAACCGACCGGCAATCTTGATCCCAACACGGCGAATTATGTCTTCGATGCGCTGTCAGCGCTCGTCCGGGCCTCCGGTGTTGCCACGCTCTTTGCGACCCACAATCTTGAACTTGCCGGACGGATGGATCGCGCCATCACGCTGGCAGACGGTCTCGTAAAACCCCGCTGATCTGGCGAACCTAGGCGGTCCGGTTTTTGACGAAAACACTTTTGGTGAGACTGGAACAAAGCAAAAACACAAAGGTTTCTGCGGGTTTTATACAAATCAAATCAAGAAGAACAAAAAAGGCTTGCAAAGAGAACATAAATGGAACATGCTCTGGATATCGAACAAGATGTTGGAGGGTGGTATGTTTTATTTCGCTCGTGACTGTGCAGCTTTTGCATCCCTTGTTTCCTTCTGTGCGACGCTCGCTGTTTGGGGCGATGTCATTCTCTCCGCTGGCTGAGCCGCAGCGTATCCAACCTGCAGTCCGGCAGGTGGCAGCCGGGCAGCATGCCCTCGAAACGATACCGGATTTGAGGTGTGGTCGGACTAGCGAAGGCAATTGGTAAGACACATGGCACAACATGGTCTGGCAGAGATGCTTTTAGCCCTTTAAAGAACAGCGGTGACAACCGCACTGGCGGCTGGACGAAACGCACCCGAGGCGTTTCACTTTGAAGCGAAGATTCGCGCAAGCCATTGAGTATGCCGCCATGACGAATGTAGACAGCGATATGAGCTCCGTGTCTGGAGCGCCTGCTCCAATGGGGAGTGGTCCGGGTTTCGTGCACTTGCGCGTTCATTCCGCGCTCTCGCTCCTGGAAGGGGCGTTGCCCATCAAGAAGCTCTTGGATCTCGCCAAGGCAGATGAGCAGCCGGCGCTTGCGATCGCCGACACCAACAATCTTTTTGGTGCGCAGGAGTTCTCGAGCAAAGCCTGGGGCGCCGGCATCCAGCCGATCACGGCGTGCCAATTGTCAGTGTTTTTTGATGATGGTCTGGACAGCGGACGGCGCGGCGAGCCGGCACTTGCTGACCTCGTCCTGATTGCCATGACCGAAACCGGTTACGGCAACTTGATGGAACTGACATCAAGGGCGTTTCTGGACACGGAAACGGGCCTGAGGCCTCATGTGTCGATCAGCTATCTTCTTCAAAAAGCGCAAGATGTGATTGTTCTGACTGGCGGCAGCCTGGGCGCCATTGGCGCGCCGCTGTTGGCCGGCCGGAAAGATTTGGCGAAGAGCCGGCTGAAAACACTCGCCGATGGATTTGCCGGACGGTGTTATGTCGAGCTTCAGCGCCACGGCATGGAGAGCGAGCGCAAGACCGAAGAGGCATTCCTGGATCTTGCCTATGAGATGGGCTTGCCGCTCGTTGCGACCAATGAGGCTTTCTTTCCAGCGCGCGATGATTATGAGGCGCACGATGCGCTGATCTGTATCTCGGAAGGCCGGGTTCTGATCGAAAGCGACCGGCGGCGGTTAACGCCGGAGCACTACTTCAAGACGCGCTCAGAAATGTGCGCTCTTTTTGCAGATTTGCCCGAAGCACTGGCCTCCACGATTGAGATCGCTCAGCGCTGTTCGTTCCGGCCGATGAAACGGGCTCCAATCCTGCCCCGGTTTGCTGGTGCAGATGCGGACCCGGAAGAAGCCGAGCGCGCCGAATCGGAAGAACTGAAACGCCAGGCCCGCGAAGGGCTTCAGGCCCGCCTCGATGCCCATGGCCTGGCGCCGGGCCTTGAGGAAAAAGACTACTGGGAACGCCTCGATTATGAGACCGGTATCATCGAACGGATGAAGTTTCCGGGTTACTTCCTGATCGTTGCCGACTTCATCAAATGGGCCAAGAATCACGACATCCCGGTTGGACCGGGCCGTGGCTCTGGTGCGGGCTCCCTGGTGGCCTGGTCCTTGACCATCACCGATCTTGACCCGATGCGATTCTCGCTTCTCTTTGAGCGTTTCTTGAACCCGGAACGTGTCTCGATGCCGGATTTCGACATCGACTTCTGCCAGTCCCGGCGTGAAGAAGTCATACGTTACGTGCAGGAGAAGTATGGCCGTCAGCAGGTGGCCCAGATCATCACCTTCGGGTCCTTGCAGGCGCGTGCGGTGCTGCGCGACGTTGGTCGTGTGTTGCAGATGCCGTATGGCCAGGTCGACAGGCTGTGTAAGCTCGTGCCCGCCAACCCGGCCAATCCGGTCACCCTTGGCCAGGCGATTGAGGACGAGCCGCGCCTGCGTGAAGCAGCCGCCGAAGAAGAAATCGTCGAGCGGCTTCTTGGAATGGCCCAAAAGCTTGAAGGGCTTTACCGGCATGCGTCCACCCACGCAGCCGGTGTGGTGATCGGCGACCGGCCGCTTGAGCAGCTCGTCCCGCTCTACCGCGACCCGCGTTCCGACATGCCGGTTGCCCAATTCAACATGAAGATGGTTGAGGATGCTGGCCTTGTAAAATTCGACTTTCTCGGCCTGAAAACACTGACGGTCATCGACACGGCGGTGAAGTTGATCGAGCGGCGGGGCATCAACGTGGATGTTGCCAGCCTGCCGATTGACGACAAGAAGTCCTATGATCTTTTGACCCGCGGTGAGACGTTCGGTGTGTTCCAGCTGGAAAGTCAGGGCATGCGCCGTGCCGTTGCCGGCATGAAGCCGGACCGGTTTGAAGACATTATTGCGCTCGTTGCGCTGTACCGTCCGGGCCCGATGGAGAACATCCCGGTCTACAATGCGGTGAAGCACGGCGAGCAGGAGCCGGATTGTCTGCATCCGCTGCTCGAGCCAATCCTGATGGAGACGAATGGCATCATCGTCTACCAGGAGCAGGTGATGCAGATCGCGCAGGTGCTCTCAGGTTATTCGCTTGGAGAAGCGGACCTTCTGCGCCGGGCGATGGGTAAGAAGATTGCTGCGGAAATGGAGGTGCAGCGCGCCCGCTTTGTCGACGGCGCCGTTGAGCGGGGCATCAACAAGACCCAGGCCGGAACAATCTTCGACCTTGTGGCGAAATTCGCGAACTACGGCTTTAACAAGTCGCACGCGGCCGCCTACGCGCTGGTCTCCTATCACACCGCCTGGCTGAAGGCGAACCACCCGGTCGAGTTCATGGCAGCGTCCATGACACTCGATATGGGGAATACCGAAAAGCTCGGGGATTTCCGTCAGGAAGCTCGGCGGATGGGTATTGAGGTGGTGCCACCATCCATCAACCGCTCGCAGGTCTATTTCGACGTATCGGACGGCAAGATCCTCTACGCAATGGGGGCCGTGAAGGGTGTTGGCGAACAGGCGGTGGAACATATTGTAGAGGTGCGCGGCGAGACACCGTTCATAAGCCTCGGCGATTTTGCCCGGCGGATTTCGCCGAAGGCTTTGAACAAGCGCACGCTTGAAAATCTGGTTGCCGCCGGCGCGTTCGATGAGCTGGAGCCGAACCGGGCTCGTGTTTTTGAAGGTCTTGACCGGATCATGGGGCTCGCGCAGCGCACGGAAGAAAACAAGACCCTCGGTCAGGATGAACTGTTTGGCGGATCTGACAGCGAAGAGCCCCTGCAGCTCGATGAGGTTCATGGCTGGACGTCTGAGGAGAAGCTTCAGCGCGAGCATTCGGCGATCGGCTTTTATCTCTCCGCGCATCCGATCGATGAATATGCCTCTGTTCTAGAAAAGATGCGCGCTCAGCCGTGGGCACAGTTTGCCGAAGCGGTGAAAAAAGGGGCATCGGCCGGCCGTCTTGCAGGGACCGTGATCTCTATGCAGGAGCGCAAGACAAAGTCTGGAACCCGTATGGGCATAGCGCGCTTGTCGGATGCCACTGGCCAGTATGAAGCGCTGCTCTTTCGCGAAAAGCTGGAGCAGTTCCGCGATGTCCTTCAAACCGGGCGTTCGGTGGTCGTGCTCGTTGGCGCGGACATGCGCGACGATGAACCCTCACTCCGGATTGAACAGGTTGACCCGATCGACAAGGTGGCCGCGCGGCTTCAAAAAAGCATGCGGGTGTTTGTGCGCGACGAACGGCCGATTGCAAGTCTCGCCAAGCAGCTGACAGTGCGCGGTGAGGGGGATGTTACGGTGATCGTGCTTCTAGAAAACGGTGCCCGCGAAGTCGAAGTGAAACTGCCTGGCCGGTTCCGCCTCTCGCCGGAGATTGCCGGTGCGCTGAAAGCGGTGCCCGGGGTCACCGACGTGCAGATGGCTTAACGTTGCGCCTGGAAATCAGCTGGCAGGCCAGATGATTTCCAGGCGGATTCCGCCCGGCTCTGAAAACATCGCGTGCATCCGCGGACCGGCGCCCATGGGTTCCGGGGTGAATTCCATCTGAACGCCGGGCCAATTGCCGACTTTCGCCGCCAATGCGTCGAGCGCATCCCGGCTCGGAACTTCCAGGGCGAGGTGATGCAGGCCGATGTTGGTTTTGCGGTCAAAGTCTGTGATCGCTTGGGTTTTGTCCGCTTGCCACAGGGTCAAACGGCAGGTGCCGTCAGTAACGGTGGTGCGCGGGTAACTGTCATCGCGGGCCAAAAGTGCCCAGCCGAGGCAATCTGTGAAAAAGGCCGTAGTCTGGTCCAGATCGCGGACGGTGAGGCCGAGGTGATTGATGCCGATTGTGGCCAAAAAGGTCTCCTTGGAAAGAGAGGCAGTCCGGCGCAAGTGGCGCCTCATAAGCAATAATGAGATAGATGCAGGTTGGCTGCGCCGTGGAGGGCGCCGATAGTGCCGCAGGATAACGGCTGATAGAAGTACTTTCTGCGCATAAAACCGTCTCCCGGCTCTTGAAATAAAATTTCTCTCCCACTATAAGGCGCCCATTCCACACGCAAGGGGCGGAAACCGAGCTTATCGGGGTCCATCCGGTGGCCGACAGGAGATCTTCCTCCGGCCCACACCCTCTTGCGGAGGTAAAACCGGAAAACTCAGGAGTTATAGGCATGGCATTGCCTGATTTCACGATGCGTCAGCTGCTGGAAGCTGGCGTTCACTTTGGTCACCAGAAACACCGTTGGAACCCGCGCATGGGTCAGTACATCTTTGGTGTACGCAACGATGTTCACATCATGGACCTGTCCCAGACCGTTCCGCTTCTTCACCAGGCACTGAAAGCTGTCTCTGACACCGTCGCCGGTGGTGGCCGCGTTCTGCTTGTTGGCACCAAGCGTCAGGCTCAGGAAGCCGTTGCAACGTCTGCCCGCAATTCTGCGCAGTACTTCGTCAACGCCCGCTGGCTCGGCGGCATGCTGACCAACTGGAAAACCATTTCCCAGTCCATTCAGCGCCTGCGCAAGCTGGAAGAGACCCTGAACTCTGACGCTGCAAACGCTCTGACCAAGAAAGAGCGCCTGTTCATGGACCGCGAGCGCGAAAAGCTTGAGCGGAACCTTGGCGGTATCAAGGACATGGGTGGTATCCCGGACCTGATCTTCGTCATCGACACCAACCGCGAAGCAATCGCGATCCAGGAAGCCCGCCGTCTGGGTATTCCGGTTGCAGCTATCCTGGATTCCAATTCCAGCCCGGAAGGCATCACTTACCCGGTTCCTGGCAACGATGACGCTGGCCGCGCGATTTCTCTGTACTGCGACCTCATCGCACGCGCTGCCATCGATGGCATCTCCCGTGCACAAGGCGCATCTGGAATGGACGTTGGCGCTTCTGAAGAAGCTCCGGTCGAAGAAGCGCTGGTCGAAGCGGCTGCAGAAGAAGCTCCGGCTGAAGCTGAAGCAGCGGCTGCCCAAGCTTAAATTGATCTGATTTCTACCGCGCGGCGATCCGCGCGGTAGAAACATGTTGAATTCGCAAGGCGGGGTGCAAATTGTTGCAGGCCCGTCATAAAGGCGCGGAAAGCCATCGGCTAAACCGTGTCTCATCTGAAACCCCCCATCTACGAGGCAATCGATGAGCATTACCGCCGCGATGGTAAAAGAGCTCCGTGAGAAATCCGGCGCTGGCATGATGGACTGCAAGACCGCCCTGACTGAAAACGGCGGTGACATGGAAGCAGCTGTTGATTGGCTGCGCACCAAAGGCCTGGCAAAAGCTGCCAAGAAGGCTGGCCGCGTGGCCGCTGAAGGCCTGGTTGGCGTTGCTGCTGAAGGCACCAAGGCTGCTGTGATCGAGCTGAACTCCGAAACCGACTTCGTTGCCCGCAACGAAGGGTTCCAGGAACTGGTCGGCAAGGTCGCAACCGTTGCCGTTGGCACCGACGGTTCTGTCGACGCAGTAACTGCAGCCAATCTGGACGGCAAGTCTGTCGCTGATTCCATCACCGATGCGATCGCCACAATCGGCGAGAACATGACCCTCCGCCGGACCGCGATCCTGTCCGTTGGCGATGGTGTTGTGTCTACCTATGTCCACGGCGCTGTCGCCGATGGCCTCGGCAAGATCGGTGTTCTGGTTGCACTGGAATCCTCCGGTGACAAGGACAAGCTGAACGCGCTTGGCCGTCAGATCGCGATGCACGTTGCTGCAACCAGCCCTCTGGCTTTGAACACTGAAGAGCTGGACCCGGAAGTGGTCGAGCGTGAAAAATCCGTGTTCTCTGAACAGGCTCGTGAATCCGGCAAGCCGGAAAACATCATTGAGAAAATGGTGGAAGGCCGTCTGCGCAAGTTCTACGAGGAAGTTACCCTCGTGAAACAGGCATTCGTGATCAATCCTGATCAGACGGTAGAGCAGGCCGTTGAGGCGCTTGCCAAAGACCTCGGCACCGAGGTCAAGCTTTCCGGTTTCGTCCGCTTCGCACTCGGCGAAGGGATCGAGAAGGAAGAGCAGGATTTCGCCGCGGAAGTGGCGGCAGCCTCCGGGCAGTAAGGTCCCAAGAAAAGCGCCGGTTAGTCCGGCGCTTTTTTTTTTGAAGGCTTAATTTTACCCAAGGTACACAGATGACATCTCCTTTGCGTTGGAAACGGATCCTCCTCAAGCTCTCCGGCGAGGCCCTCATGGGATCGCAGGCTTTCGGAATTGACCCGGCGATTGTGCAAAGGATTGCAAAGGAAATTGCGGACGCCGTGGCGCTTGGCGCGCAGGTCGGCGTGGTTGTCGGCGGCGGCAATATCTTCCGCGGCGTGGCAGTGGCTGCCAAGGGCGGCAACCGGGTGACCGGTGACCACATGGGCATGCTTGCAACCATCATGAACAGCCTGACCCTTGCCGATGCCTTGCGCCGTCTCAAGGTCAACGCCCGTGTCTTGTCCGCCGTCGCGGTCCCATCCATCTGCGAGACCTTCTCTCAACGTGTGGCGGATCGTTACATGGAAGATGGCGATGTGATCATTTTTGCAGGCGGTACCGGAAACCCGTTTTTCACCACTGACAGCGGGGCGGCCTTGCGTGCTGCCGAAATGAAATGCGATGCCTTTTTGAAGGGCACGCAAGTGGACGGCGTTTATTCTGAGGACCCCAAGGTCAACCCGGATGCAGAGCGGTATGAAACTCTCGGCTATGACGAGGTCATCAGCCGCAACCTGAAGGTCATGGACACCACCGCGATCGCCTTGGCCCGGGACAATTCCATCCCGGTCATTGTCTTCTCGATCCATTCGCCGGGCGCGCTGGTCAGTGTGTTGCAGGAAACGGGAACCTACACAGTCGTGGGTGACGAGTAGTTTTTCGGCGCCTAACAGGCTGCAGCACTTGTGTTTCGGTGCGGTTGTGCCATGTTGGCGCGCCGGATCTGATTTGGCTTAAGCAACAAGAACAGTGAGGACAAAATGTCTGTAGAAGGTGTCGACCTGGATGACTTGAAGCGGCGCATGCAAGGCGCGCTTTCTTCTCTGAAAACTGATTTCTCAGGTCTGCGGACAGGCCGCGCATCCGCAAGCATGCTCGATCCGATTTCTGTCGACGCTTATGGCCAGTCCATGCCGCTGAGCCAAGTTGGAACGGTTTCCGTACCAGAGCCGCGCATGGTTGCGATTCAGGTCTGGGACAAGTCCATGGTTGCCGCTGTCGAAAAAGCCATTCGCGAATCAAACCTCGGCTTGAACCCGGTTGTGGACGGTCAATTGCTGCGTCTGCCGATCCCCGAGCTCAACCAGGAGCGCCGTCAGGAGCTGATCAAGGTTGCGCACAAGTATGCCGAACAGGCCAAGGTTGCGATCCGTCACGTACGCCGCGATGGAATGGATGACGCCAAGAAGGCAGAAAAAGACGGCGAGATCTCTCAGGACGACAGCCGTGTTGCATCTGACGAAGTGCAAAAACTCACCGATGGGATGATCGGCGAAGTGGATGCGATGCTTGCGAAGAAAGAGGCGGAGATTTCGCAGGTTTAAAGGGCGGCTTTGGGCCAGCAGTCGAGGACTAGGATGAGCAGCAACCTGGAACGACAGGCAAATGCAGAGCCGGTTTTGGCTGCGCCTTCGCATGTGCCAAACCATGTTGCGTTCATCATGGACGGAAATGGCCGGTGGGCGTCTTCCCGCGGCCTGCCGCGTACCGAAGGCCACCGTCAGGGGCTGGAGGCGCTCCGTAAAATCATCCGTCATGCCGCTCTGCGGGGCGTCGGAATAGTAACGATCTACAGCTTCTCGACCGAAAATTGGAGCCGGCCGGAGCCTGAAGTCAGATTTCTGATGGGGCTGCTGCGCCGGTTCGTGCAGCGTGACTTGAGTGAGTTGCACCGGGAAAACATCCGCATCCGCATTATCGGTGAGCGCGATAATCTCGACGCTGGTATCCTCAAGCTTTTGCTCGATGCCGAGGAGCTGACCCACAACAACACGGGCATGGAGCTGGTTGTTGCCTTCAACTACGGCGCACGGCAAGAGCTGACCGCTGCGGTGAAAAAGTTGTGCGAGAAGGTTGCGCGCGGCGAAATCGAACCAAGCGCCGTTACGGAAGCCCATATTTCCGCCGAGCTCGACACAGCGGGTCTACCTGATCCTGATCTGATCGTGCGCACAAGTGGCGAACTCCGCCTCTCAAATTTCCTCTTATGGCAGGCGGCTTACACAGAGTTCTATTTCTCGGATCTCATGTGGCCCGATTTCGATGAAGCTGCGCTGGATCAGGCGCTGGAGTGCTTCGGCAACCGGGATCGGCGGTACGGTGGTGTCACCGCGCAGGCACTTTGAGGCCGTTAAAAGGTAATGCCTGATCAAGACCTTCCAGCCAAAACGAAAAGCAATCTGCAGCTGCGGGTTCTGTCAGCAGTGGTTTTGGGGCCTCTGGTTCTTGGGCTGATTTATCTTGGTGGATGGGCCTATGCGGTCCTTGTGTTGGCGGCTGCTATCCTTTTCCTGTCAGAGTGGTTTACGATCACCGGGACCAAGCAGACATCGGTTCCCGCGATCGCCGGGCAGGTAGCTCTCGTCGGTGCATGTGGTCTGAAGCTTTTCGGTTTTCACGTTGAGGGACTGTTGGTCGTGGCTGCTGGCGCGGCTGCGACGCTGGTTTTGTCCGGTTTTTCCAGGGAAGGGCGCTGGGGGGCGGAAGGTATCGTGTACAGCGGCCTGGCCCTCACCGCGCTCTTGTCCTTGCGGGCAGGCACTGGCGGTCTGGTCTTCACTTTCTTTTTGTTCTTTGTGGTTTGGGCGACAGATATCTTTGCATACTTCACCGGCCGGGCAATTGGCGGCCCCAAACTCTGGGCAAGGGTGTCGCCTAAGAAAACCTGGTCGGGTGCAATCGGCGGCCTTACCATCGCAATCGTTTTCGGTGTCGGCGTCGCGGCAATAAGCGGAGCCAGTCAACTTGTGACCTGGGCCGTGCTTGCGGCTATCCTGTCAATCGTTTCACAAGCCGGTGATTTGATGGAATCTGCGATCAAACGCCGATTTGATGTTAAAGATTCCAGCCAGCTGATACCCGGACATGGCGGTATCATGGATCGGATTGATGGCTTGGTCGCTGCTGCTATCTTTGCGGTGCTGATCGGTCTGGTCGCCGGTGGCACGTTTGCAGATCCTTTAAACAGCTTGGCTCTATTCTGAGTGGGAGAGTGCCGTTGACGGCAGAACAAGAGCAAGACTATCCGGCAAAAATGGTTCGCGTTACAGTTCTTGGCGCGACCGGATCAATCGGCCAGAGCGTCGCGGATTTGATTGCACGTAATCCCGAACGCTTTGAAGTTGTTGCCTTGGTTGCCAATTCAAGCGCTGACGCCTTGGCGGAGATGGCGCTCCGTTTGAAGGCCAAATCCGCTATTTTGTCCGATCCGAGCAATTATGAGGATCTGAAAAACCGGCTTTCTGGAAGCGGGATCGAGAGCGCGTCCGGTGATCAAGCTGTGCTTGAGGCGGTCGACCGGGATACAGATCTTGTCATCGGCGCAATTGTGGGCGCGGCCGGTCTTTTGCCGACCATGGCAGCTATTAAGCCCGGGCGGCGAATTGCACTGGCCAACAAGGAGTGCCTGGTGTGCGCAGGGGACCTGTTCATGGGCAAGATTGCGGCAGAGGGCGCCGAAATCCTGCCGGTCGACAGTGAGCACAACGCAATATTCCAGGTCTTCGAGGCCTCTCACCCGGACAGCATAGAAAAGGTCATTCTGACTGCGTCTGGCGGCCCGTTCCGAACGATGGCGTTTGAAGATATGGTGCGGGTGACACCACAGCAAGCGCTCAAACACCCAAATTGGGATATGGGTGCGCGGATCTCCATCGACAGCGCTACGATGATGAACAAGGGTCTTGAAGTTATTGAGGCTCATCACTTTTTTCCGGTGAGTGCTGATCAGTTGGATGTTATTGTCCATCCGCAATCTGCCGTTCACGGGCTGGTCCAATACCGCGACGGATCGCTTCTTGCGCAGCTCGGCAGTCCCGATATGCGCACACCGATTGCGCATTGCATGGCCTATCCGCGCCGGATGAAAGCACCGGTCGAGCGCCTGGATTTGGCGAAACTAGCGTCGCTCACATTTGAGGCACCGGACATGAAGCGGTTCCCGGCACTACGGATCGCGCTGGAGGCGCTGCGGTCGGGCGGTACAGCACCAGCGGTTCTAAATGCCGCCGACGAAACAGCTGTTGCGGCCTTTCTGAAGGGCGCGATCGGGTTTATGGATATCCCGGCAGCTGTCGAAGAGGCGCTATCGGCGTTTTCTGCCAAAGGAAAGCTTGCACCAGCTGCGACGGTAGAAGACGTTTTGGCGCTGGATCAGGAAGCTCGTGTTTGGACTGGGCATTGGATTTCAAGCCGCGCCGCCTAATTTATCCGGTGCGAAACGAATGCTGGATCATTAACGTGCCGTAATTCCATTGCTATTAAGGTAGCGCTTAAGGACTGTGCGGGAACAATCGGAAATCTCATGGAAATATTTGGCTCTGCCTACGACCTTCTGATCGGCTATATGGTGCCGTTCCTGTTTGTTCTGACGATCGTCGTCTTCTTTCATGAGCTCGGCCACTTTGCCGTTGCGCGGTGGTGCAACGTGAAGGTGGATGCTTTTTCCGTTGGATTTGGGCGGGAATTGTTTGGCTGGTACGACAAACGCGGCACGCGCTGGAAAGTGTCGCTTATTCCCCTTGGCGGCTATGTGAAATTTGCCGGTGACGAGAATGCCGCGAGTGTTCCGGACCGGGAATACATTGCCAGCATGAGCGAGGAAGAGCGCAGAACGGCTTTCATCGCAAAACCCGTGTGGCAGCGTGCAGCGATCGTGGCTGCCGGTCCGATCGCCAATTTTATCCTGGCGGTCATCATTTTTGCCGGGATCTTCATGGCTTACGGAAAGCCGCAGCTCTTGCCGGTCGTCTCCACGGTTATCGAGGGTTCCGCAGCCGAAACAGCGGGCATTCAGACGGGTGACCGAATCCTGTCGATCAATGATAAGCCATTGTCTTATTTTGAAGATTTGAAATGGACAGTGCGCCATAACCCGGACCAGCCGCTGGTCCTCGGGATTGAGCGGGACGGGGCCGAGCTCACGGCGACAGTGGTGCCCGTCTACGTCACCGACGTCAATCAGTTCGGTGTTGAGTACCGGGAGCCGCGCATTGGCGTGGCAATCGCAAGTGACGAAAATACCCGTATTTTGAAGCAGCTCGGTGTTGGCGGCGCGCTTTGGGAAGGTGTGCTGCGTACCTACAAGATCATCTACGATACCGTGAATTTCATCGGCGAGATCTTTGCCGGGGAGCAGTCGGCAAAGCAATTGGGTGGGCCGATACAAATTGCGCAGGTGTCCGGAACGGTCGCTCAGTTCGGCTTGATTGAGCTCATCAGTCTCGCTGGTTTTCTGTCTGTTTCGATCGGTTTCATCAACCTGCTTCCAATCCCGATTCTCGACGGCGGCCATCTGGTGTTCTATGCGGCTGAAGCTATCCGTGGAAAACCGCTCAACGAGAAGGTGCAGGAAGTTGGTTTTCGCATCGGTTTAGGCCTCGTACTAATGCTGATGGTGTTCGCGACTTGGAACGATATCTGGCGATTAATGAGCCTTTAAGCGGGGAGCCGTGACATTGACGCAACGTCCTCTGACTAAATCGATTTCGGCGGCCAACTGCTGTTGCGTTATCGGTAAAAACCTATAAAACATGGATCGATTTTTGGGATTCTCCGGGGGTGATCGGATGAATTCCGAGACGGGGTTTTAAAAAACAAAGGCATAGCGCACTGATGCAGCGATTGCAGAAACACTTGAGAGCCGCAATTTTGGCGACCGCGGTTCTCTCAGCCGGATCGTTTGTTCCGGGCAACTTTGGTCCGTTCGCGGGGGCAACGCAGGCGGAAGCCGCTGTTGCGCGCAACATCGAAGTTCGCGGCACGAGCCGGATTGAGGAAGATACGGTCATCAGCTACATGACCATCGTTCCCGGCCGCTCCTATGGCGCGGCTGACGTCGATGAGTCTTTGAAGGCGCTGTATGCAACCGGTTTGTTTGCCACGGTAGAAATCACCCCGCGTGGCAGCACCGTCATCGTGACCGTGACCGAGAATCCGATGATCAACCGGGTCTCCTTTGAGGGGAACCGCAAAATCAAGGACGATGCGCTGTCTACAGCCGTTCGGTCACAGTCACGGTCCATGCTGTCTCGAGCTAAAGTCCAGTCCGACGTCCAAAGCATTCTTGAAGCCTATCGCCGCAGCGGCCGTTATGGCGCTGCCGTTGAACCGAAGATCATTGATCGCGGTCAGAACCGGGTCGATCTGGTCTTTGAAATCAATGAAGGTGCGAAGACCGGTGTGGAACGCATCAGTTTCATCGGCAACAACTCGTTCAGCGACGGCCGTCTTCGGGACGTGATCCGCACACGCGAAAGTGGGCTGCTGAGCTGGTTGCGCAGCACCGACACATACGATCCTGATCGTCTGGCTGCGGACGAAGAGCTGCTGCGCCAATACTACAACAACAAAGGCTATGCGGATTTCCGTATCGTTTCTGTAAGTGCTGATCTCGACCGCGAGAACAACATCTTCTACGTGACCTTCACGGTTGATGAGGGCGATCGCTACGATGTCGGCAACGTTGAGGTGGTTTCCACGATCGCCGAAGTTGACCCGGAAGATCTGCGCCGGCTGGTTCGGACCCGCAGCGGCCGGACATTCAACGCCCTGCGCGTCGAGCAGTCCGTTGAAGACATCACGCTCCGTGTTTCTGAAGAAGGTTACGCGTTTGCCCGTGTTCGTCCGCGTGGTTCACGGAACTACGAAAACAACACGATCGACCTGATCTACTACATCGAAGAAGGCCCGCGGGCGTATGTTGAGCGCATCAACATCATCGGCAACGACCGGACCCGTGAGTATGTCATCCGCCGCGAGTTTGACGTTGCTGAAGGCGATGCGTTCAACCGCGCCCTGATCGACAAGGCTGAGCGCCGTTTGCGCAACTTGAACTTCTTCGAGCGTGTATCCATCACGACCCAGCAGGGCAGTGCACCGGATCGCGTGATTGTGAACGTGCAGGTTGAAGAAAAGCCGACAGGTGAAATCTCCTTCGGTATCGGTTACTCCACGACCGATGGCGTGGTCGGTGACATCTCGCTGACCGAGCGCAACTTCCTGGGCCGTGGCCAGTACGTTAAAATCGGTGTTGGTGGTGGTTCCGATACCCAGACCTACGAGTTCCGGTTCATCGAGCCGTTCTTCATGGGCCGCCGGGTCGCGCTGGACCTCGATGTCTACCGTCAGGTGAATGATGCCAACAGCTACCGGTCTTTTGACGAAGAGCGGACAGGCGGTGGCTTCGGCTTTACCCTGCCGCTGCGCGAAGATGAGACAACACTCCGTCTGTTCTATGCAATCTACGAGGAGAAGAACACCGACGGCAAATATGGCTCGACCGGGATCAATAACTGTAGCACTGCCAACCTCTCGCTGGCTGTCTGTGACTCCCTTGGAACATACCTGACCTCGCTGGTTGGTTATGAGCTGCGCTACAACACTCTTGACCGCAACCTGAACCCGACGGACGGCATCTATGCCTCCTTCAGGCAGGAGTTTGCCGGTGTTGGTGGCGACAGCCAGTACATCAAGAGTGAAATCCAGGCACGTGCCTACAAGGAAATCCTCGCTGACTATGGCCTCGTTGGCAGCGTTCAGTTCCGTGGTGGTAACATCATCGGCCTCAATGAGCGTCTTCGGGTGTCAGAGCAGTTCATGCTTGGTGGCAACCTGATCCGCGGCTTTGAAAACCGGGGTATCGGCCCTCGTGATGCGACGTCTGATGACGCGATCGGCGGCCGTTGGTACTTTGCGGCGACAACTGAAGCACAGTTCCCGATCCCGGGCATTCCGAAAGAACTGGGTCTTGGTGGTGCACTGTTTGCCGATGCTGGCTCGCTGTGGGATGCCGACAACGAATTGGTTGATATCGTTGAAGCTGGCGGAGGCCGGATCCTTTCCAATGGATTTGATCTGCGTGCTTCAGTCGGCTTCGGTATCCGGTGGCAGTCGCCATTCGGTCCGCTCAAGGCAGACTTTGCTTACCCGCTCCTGAAAGAAGACTCTGACCGCACCCAGGTGTTCCGCCTGAGTGGTGGCACCACCTTCTAAGAAGCGGTTTCTACCCAAAAACCGACGGCCGCCGCATCAAACGGCGGCCGTTTTTGTTACGGTCAAACCGGACCGCAGGTGTTCAAAAGAGGATATGCCGATGTCCGAGCCGAAATTCTTTCACTTTCCAGAAGGTATACGCCTCGGCGATATCGCCGGTTGGGCAGAGGCCGAACTGGTGAACGGTGCACCGGAAACCGAAATCACCGGAGTTGCCCCGCTTGAAGACGCCGGTCCGGGCATGCTGGTGTTTTTCGACAACACGGCTTACCTCGACGCGCTGACCACCACTGCGGCAGCCGGCTGCCTCGTTAACACACGCCACAAGGACAAGGTTCCCGCAGGCGTTGCCGCGCTTGTGTGCAAGGATGCCTACCGGTCTTGGGCCAAAGTGCTGGCTCAGCTCTTTCCTGAGGCAATGGTTCCGCGTGATCATGGTGTCGAAGGCGTATCCGAGCGCGCATCGGTCGATGAGACAGCAAGTCTTGAAGACGGTGTGTGCGTTGAAGCTGGGGCGGTTATCGGGGCAGGCGCAGAAATTGGTGCTGGGACTGTCATTCGCAGCAATGCGGTGATCGGGGCAGGCGTACGTATCGGCCGTGACAGTGTCATTGGCGCCAATTGTTCCGTCCAGCATTCAATCTTGGGCAATCGTGTTTATCTTCATCCTGGTGTGTGCTGCGGGCAAGATGGTTTTGGCTACGCCATGGGACCGGGCGGACACTTGAAAGTGCCACAAGTCGGGCGGGTTGTTATACAGGATGACGTGGAGATTGGCGCCAACACCACCATTGACCGCGGGGCCAACCGCGACACCGTGATTGGTGAAGGCACGAAGATCGATAACCAGGTCCAGATTGGCCACAATGTCGTCATTGGCCGTCATTGCGTCATCGTCTCCCAAGTCGGAATTTCCGGCAGCGCAACGCTTGAAGATTATGTGGCGATTGGCGGACAGAGCGGTGTGGGCGGGCATGTCACCATCGGCATGGGTGCTCAGGTTGCGGCGGTCAGCGTTGTCAGCGAAAGCTTGGAAGCCGGCGGACGCTACGGCGGAACGCCCGCAAAACCTGTGAAACAATGGTTCCGCGAAGTTGCTGCAGTCAGAAAACTTGCAGAACGCGGCGGCAAATCGTAAACGGACAGCAGTTCAAACATCTAATTACTTGAAGAGTTTTGGCGGACCTCCGCCAAGGGGCGAAGAATGGACGAAACAGAAAAAACAACGCTCGCAACAGCGGACATCATGAAAGTCATGAAGCTGTTGCCGCACCGGTATCCGTTTTTGCTGATTGACCGGATCATCGAGATGGACGGCGACAACAGCTGCATCGGCATCAAGAATGTCACCATCAACGAGCCGCAGTTTCAGGGCCACTTCCCGGAACGGCCAATTTTCCCGGGTGTACTGTTGATCGAAGCCATGGCGCAAACGGCAGGTGCCTTGTGTGTTCATGCACGCGGTGCCGATGCCCCGCCGCAACTGGTCTATTTCATGACCATCGATAGGGCGAAGTTCCGCAAACCTGTGGAGCCGGGCGATCAGGTCCATTTTCACGTCAAGAAAATCAAGCAACGTGCCAACATCTGGAAGTTCGATGCGGTTGCCATGGTTGACGGCGCAAAAGTCGCCGAAGCCGAGGTCAGCGCGATGCTGGTAGACGCGTGAGGAATTATGGCTGATATCCATCCAACAGCGATCATTGAAGACGGTGCAACAATCGGCGTCGGCGTGCGCATTGGCCCTTATTGTGTCATTGGGTCTCAGGTGACACTTGGCGACAACGTTGAGCTGAAGTCTCATGTTGCGCTTGCCGGTGACACGACCATTGGAGCTGGCACTGCCATCTTCCCGTTCGCATCGGTTGGTCATCAGGCACAGGATCTGAAGTTCCGTGGCGAGGCCGCCACTCTGACGATTGGCGAAGGCTGCATCATCCGCGAAGGCGTAACGATCAATCCGGGCACCGAGGGCGGCGGACTGAGCACGACAATCGGCAACAATTGTGCGTTTCTAGCAAATTCCCATGTCGGACATGACAGTCACCTTGGGGACAGGGTCATCTTGTCCAACAACGTAATGATCGCAGGTCACGTAACCGTCGGCAGCAATGTGATTTTCGGCGGTGGGTCCGCTGTTATTCAGTTCACACGGATTGGCGACAACGCCTTTGTCGGCGGCATGGCCGGCCTTGAGAACGACCTCATTCCGTTTGGCATGGTGACCGGTAACCGGGCGAACCTTGGCGGACTAAACCTGATCGGATTGAAACGCGCCAATTTCCCGCGTGAGCAAATTCATGCGTTGCGCGCGGCCTATAAGGCGCTGTTTGAGAGCAATGAAGGAACCTTGCGCACGCGCGCCGAGGCGATTGCAGAAAACTCCCAAGATCAGCCGCTGGTAAAGAAAGTGACCGACTTCATCCTTGAGGAGGAAGACCGGCGCTTCTGCACACCTGCATAAGCGGGTATTGGACATGACATTGGCCGAAACCGCCTCCCATGCTCCGGTTGCATTAATTGCCGGCAATGGCCGAATACCGTTGCAGGTCGCCAATGCCCTGGCGGCTGCAGGCCGGGAGTGCAAGGTTGTCGCGATCCGCGGGGAGGCCGATGCAGCAACACGGTCGCTCGCCTCTGCCGAGCTCGGCTGGGGAGAAATCGGCCGGCTCTATGCCTTTTTGAACAAGAGTGGCTGCCGGGATGTGATGTTGATTGGCGGTGTGTCGAAACGCCCGGATTTCGCGTCTATTCTGGGTGATCTTGGCACGCTCCGCCGGTTGCCGACCATTATTCGCGCGCTTGCCGGCGGCGATGACAGCCTACTGACCAAGGTTATTGGTCTTTTCGAGGTAGAGGGATTTCGCGTGGTGGGGATCAAGGATGTTGCACCCGGGCTTCTCGCAGCCAGCGGCGTTTTGGGAAAAACGCAGCCGCGGGACACCGATTGGCAGGACATCCAGCTTGCCTTGACCGCGACCCAGAAACTGGGTGAACTCGACATTGGACAGGCGGCTGTGGCCATTGGTGGCCGGGTTGTCGCGTTGGAAGGCGCGGAAGGCACCGACGCTATGCTCGAACGCTGCGCAGATTTGCGTGGCAGCGGCCGGATCCGGGCAAAGAACAAGACTGGTGTACTGGTAAAGACCGCCAAACCCAATCAGGATTTGCGGGTTGATCTGCCCACCATCGGGCCACGGACGATTGAGCGGGCCGAAGCCGCAGGGTTGGCAGGCATAGCGATTGAAGCCGGCGGCACCTTGATTTCCGATCGGGAGGAAACCCTGGCGCAGGCAGATCGGGCAGGTTTGTTTGTCATCGGCATTGACCAGTCTGCCTTGTCTCAAGGTCCGGCCGAATGACGACGCCCGCGGCCAGCGTCATGCCCACCATTTGCATAGTGGCCGGTGAGGAATCGGGCGATCAGCTCGGGTCGGAACTGATCAAGGCGCTGAACGAAAAACTCGGCCCCGGCGTGCGGTATTGCGGTGTCGGTGGAGAACGCATGACGTCTCTCGGGCTCACCAGTTTTTTTAACATGTCCGATGTCTCGGTCATGGGACTGTCTGCGGTGCTTGCGCGCTTGCCGTTGATTGTAAAGCGTGTCTATCAGACCGTCGACGCTGCCATTGCTGCCAAGCCGGATGTTCTGATCATCATCGACAGTCCGGACTTCACCCACAACGTGGCAAAACGCGTGCGCAATCGGGCACCGCACATTCCGGTTGTTGGTTACGTGTCCCCGTCAGTCTGGGCTTGGCGGCCGGGTCGGGCAAAAAAAATGAGCGTCTATGTCGACGAGTTGCTAGCGCTTTTGCCGTTCGAACCGGCGGTGCATAAGAAGCTCGGCGGTCCGCGCACGCACTATGTCGGTCACCCGTTAAGTGAAAACGCCGATCTCTTGCGCCCGTCTGAAGGGGAACGCGCGCCGTTGGAGGCAGACGAGAAAGTCATGCTGATCTTGCCGGGCAGCCGGGGAAGCGAAATCACACGGCTTCTCGACGTTTTTGGCGAGACGGTCGCCCAGGTGAAGGCGGATATGCCGGAGGTGAGGGTGGTCCTGCCGGCAGTGGCCCATCTGGAAAACCGGATTCGGCAGGGCGTTGCCAACTGGCCAGTCCAGCCGGACATCGTGACCGGCCTTGACGCAAAACGCACGGCTTTCCGCAGTGCACATGCCGCGTTAGCAGCATCCGGTACGGTGTCATTGGAACTGGCGCTTGCCGGTGTTCCGATGGTTGTGGCCTACAAGGTCGACTGGTTCTTCCGCAGGCTCAATGACCTCAACAAGATCTTCAAATTCGCCAGCGTCGACTCCTTTGTGCTCCCAAACATCATTCTGGGAACGAAGGCGATTCCCGAGTTCCTGAATGATGAGGTTCAGCCGGATGTGCTTGCATCCCTGTTAACGGGCTATCTCACGGACAGTCCTGAACGCGCGGCACAGGTCGCTGAACTGAGCCGCCTTGATGACGTCATGCGGTTGCCGGATGGCTACAGCCAAAGCGCGGCCGCAGCAGACGTCGTTATCGGGTGTTTGAGCAAAAACAACTAAGAAACATTGGTCCAAGTTTTGAAGATTGCGTTGAGAACGCTGCGAGCATATCCATCATGACGCGTTACGGCTCGCGAACTGGTGGGGCATCCAACATGTCCTCGAAAAACCAGGCCGTCAGCTCGTTGCGGCTGTTCACGCCAGCCTTTCGATAAACTGATGTTGCTTGTTGGCGAACGGTTTTTTCTCGGGTCTGCCTCAGTTCTGCGATCTCTCTGAAAGACAGGCCTTTCAACATACCGATTACAACGTCCTGCTCGCTTGCCGTCAAACTCCAGGCATCGAACTGCTTCTGCATGACCGCGCGATACTGTCCGGCAAGCTGAGGAGAGCGGGCATCGAGCTTCGCGAGTTGCCCGCGGGCGTTTTCCAGTTTGCCTCGAAGGTCTTTTAGCGCTTTGTGTTGGGCATGCCGCTCCAAGGCAAAGCCCATGAGCACAAGGGCGCTGACTGCCACACCTGACATGTCGTCGACCATGGTGGTCAACGTTTCTCCATTCATGAACTCCGTGACAATCTCCACGACGCTGGTGCCAAAAACGATAAGCACGAACACAACAAAGATGGTTTGCCGGTAACGGAATTGCCCCGAGGCATCTATCATTTGAATTTCCTTGATCGATGGGTCGCCCAACATACCAAAACCGGGTTTGTTCCCAAAATTGACCCTTTGCCGGATATCTGAACCCTTTGATCCGGCATTTGTCCGATGGACTCCAAGCGTCGGTATCATCACACATTTCAGGCATCACGGCGGTGATCCTGCTTGTCTCCTGGATGGCCGCAAACAGTCTTGGTCGTATCTTTGATTTGGGGACCTGAATGTCGCTTCGCCTATCTCGCCGACAGCTTCTTGCCGGTTCCGCGTCCCTGTTCGGGGCATCCCTGATCAGCCCTGCCTGGTCGACAACAGCTCCGACCATTCTTCCGATACCGCCCCTGGCTGACGGCACCAATGAAGAGCCGGTTGATCTCAAAATCCGGGCTGGCGAACACACCTTTCCGGCTGGTGTGAAGACACCAACGCTCGGCATCAACCAGAATTTTCTTGGACCGACTTTGCGGACACGCCGGAACACCGAACTCAACTTGAGCTACATGAACACGCTGGATGAGGGCGTTTCCATTCATGGCCACGGCCTCCATGTCCCAGGAGATGTCGATGGCGGGCCCCAACTGGAAATGGCGCCGGGTGAAGGATGGCAACCTTCCTTGTCCATTGTCCAACCGGCTGCCACGTGCTGGTATCATTCGCACACTCACGGCAAGACCGGCGACCAAGTCTATCGCGGCCTTGCTGGAATGATCATCATCGATGATGACGAGAGCGACGCATTGGACCTGCCGAACCGGTATGGTGTGGATGATTTGCCGATAATCATTCAAGATCGGACGTTCGATGGTGAGGGCCGGTTCGTCTATTCCCTCTATGATGCGGATGAAGACGGTTGGTTTGGGGACACTGTCGTCATCAACGGCGCCATCGGGCCGCTTGTGGCAGATGTCCCGGCCGGCAAGGTTGGTTTGCGGCTGCTCAACGGGGCAAATGCACGGTTCTATGTGATCGCTTTTTCCGACAATCGCGTCTTTCACAAGATTGCGACGGATGGCGGTCTTCTGCCCACACCTGTCCCCATGACAACAATGGAAATGTCGCCTGGCGAACGGTGTGAGATTGTCGTTGATTTGGCTGACGCCAACCCTGTAGAGTTTTTGACCTTCTTTGAAGATGAGATCGATGACGAGGGCGCGGGCATCGTCGGTGGCCTGAGCACTTTGGTGGGTGGATCGGATGCCGCGCCACCAAGAGCATCTTTGACCTTGCGTCCGGATGCCCGTTTGGTTGCCAACAAGGCGCCGTTGCCTGATAAGCTCGCCCATATCAGGCATCCTGAGGAACATGAGATCAAGAACGTTCGGGAATTTGTTCTCGAAATGGATCACAGCGGTGATCACGTGGGCCATGACGGTCACGGCAAGATGGACATGACCATCAACGGCGCTGTCATGGACATGTCGGTGATCAACGAGCGCGTTGGACTTGGTGTCTGGGAGCGCTGGCGCATCCGGTCAGACCAGGGCGCTCACCCCTTTCACATTCATGGGTGTTCGTTCCTGATCGAGCAGATGGAAGGAGAGGCGGTTCCAGCAGACCAGCTAGGCTGGAAAGATACAGTGGTGCTGGATGACGACGACTGGTCTGAAATTGTAGTGCGGTTTGATCACATCGCGACAGAACAGTATCCATACATGTATCACTGCCACATCCTCGAACATGAGGATCGCGGAATGATGGGACAGTTCACAGTCACCTAGTTTTGGCATTTTGAACCGTGAAACAGGCTGTTTTCTAGAACGGACTGAGGTTCAGTTGGTCTGAAAAGCCTGCTTTGTAAAATCGAGCAGAAGGCGGAGGTTGCTGGACATGGCAGCTCCCGGCGGAAAGACGCCATAGATGGCGATTTCCGGCAGCCGTGTTCCCGGAAGAACCTCCTCCAAGAGGCCAGCGCGGATTTTCGGATCGGCATCATACCGCGGGATGCGTCCAATCCCGTGGCCTGCTTCCACAAAGGCTGTGCGGGCAACGGCATTGTTGGTGGTGATGCTTCCCTCCGGTTCGAAGACTTTTGAGGCGCTTCCGGGGATGAGAATCTCCACCTTCTGCTTGTTCATGTGCAGCACCCATTGATGGTCACTCAGATCATCAATGGTTTTGGGCCGGGACCGGGCTAGAAAATAGCTGGGGGCCGCACACAGGCAGGTCGTGATCGTTGCGAGCCGTGTGGCCTTCAGGTCTGAATCGGGCAGCGGGGCCCCGCGGATAGCAAGATCAAAACCCTCTTCCAGAATGTCGACGACCGTGTCTGAGAAACTGACGTTGAGCTTAATTTTTGGGTAGAGCTTGTGAAAGGCACCGAGAACCGGAACCATGTGATTAAGGCCGACGCTCACAGGGCATGAAATGCGTAAAACGCCCTCCGGCTCCTGCTTGTAGCGCTCAATGGCTCGCTGAGCAGCCACGGTCTCATCCATGATGATCCGGCAATGGCCGAGCAGCTTCGCTCCGGCTTCTGTGATTTTTAGACTTCGTTGTGCCCGATGGAAAAGGCTGAGCCCGTAGGCGTCTTCCAGTTTGTTCACGTGATAGCTGACGACGGCGCGTGTGAGGCCGAGATGCCGACCGGCAGCACTGAACGACCCGCTGTCTGCCACCTGCGCAAAAACCATTAGGCTCTTGAGGTGTTCGATTGACGCTTCCATGCGGACGGTGCTCCCAGGCTTGTCTCAATAATTGTGACATTAAGGTCAATCAATTTGTCATTGGTATTACTGGGTGAGCGAATTAAATCAAGGTCACGCCGGACAGATTGTCCGTCCATTTTTGACAAGGGAGAATTTTAATGCCGCAGGTATCTGACAAAAAAGTTCTGATTGTTCTGACCAGCCATGAAGATCTTGGCGACACCGGTCAGAAAACCGGCTTCTGGGTCGAAGAATTTGCCGCCCCTTACTATGCCTTTAAAGATGCTGGTGCGGATATCACGCTTGCTTCGCCGAAAGGTGGCCAGCCGCCGATCGATCCAAAGAGTTCCGATCCGTCTGCGGCAACCGACGCAACCCGCCGGTTTGATGCTGACCCGGAAACCCAGAAGGCTTTGGCAAACACCCTGAAATTGGATGACGTAAACGCTGCGGACTATGACGCGATCTTCTACCCGGGCGGCCATGGCCCTTTGTGGGATCTCACCAACGACACGACGTCCATTGGCCTGATCGAGACTTTCTTCAACGCCGGCAAACCGGTTGGCGCGGTCTGTCACGCACCCGCAGTGCTACTTAATGCCAAGACACCAGACGGAGCACCGCTTGTGAGCGGCCGAAAGGTTGCCGGGTTCACAAATGCCGAGGAAGACGCCGTTGGCCTGACCAATGTGGTTCCATTCCTTCTGGAAGATGAGTTGAAGGCAAAGGGCGGGGCATATGAAAGCGTGGCCAGCTGGTCTTCATTTGCGGTCGAAGACGGCAATTTGATCACCGGCCAGAACCCGGCAAGTTCTGAAGCTGTCGCAGAAAAAGTGCTCGCCCAGCTCGGATAAGCACACAAGACAGAAATGAAAAAGGGCGCCAAGCGGCGCCCTTTTATTTTGCCTCAGGGAAACGGCGTTAGCCGACGAGGCCGCCATCTTCCCGGGTCACTGCGATGATCGCGGACCGTGGAACAGACGTGCCACCAGCCGGCCAGTGGCTGTTGCCGCGCTCGCCCGGGTGCTGGATGCCAACAAACATGGTCCGGCGGTCCGGGCTCCAGGTCAGACCGGTGATTTCACACTCGTTCGGACCAACCATGAAGCGGCGGATTTCACCGGTAACCGGGTCGCCGGCAAGCATCTGGTTGTTTCCTTGACCGGCAAAGTCGCCTTCGTTCTTGTAGTTGCCGTCCGTCTGGATCCAGACCAGGCCGTTGGAGTCGAAAGCCAGGCCGTCCGGCGAGTTGAACATGTTCTCTTCGTTGACGTTCGCGGAGCCGGCATAGGCATCGGAATGAACGGTTGGGTTGCCCGCAAGAACATAAAGATCCCAGGTGAAACCCGGAGCCGTGTGGTCGCCGCCATCCGGGCGCCAGCGCACGATCTGCCCGTAGTTGTTCTTCTCGCGCGGGTTCGGACCGTTGACGGATGTGTCGTCGCCACCGGCATTCGGCTTGACGCCACGGTTCTTGTTGTTGGTCAGGCAGCAGTAGACTTCCGGTGCCTTTGGATTGGCCGAGATCCACTCCGGACGGTCCATGGTGGTTGCGCCGACTTTGGATCCTGCCTGGCGGGTATGGATATGGATTTCAGCCTGATCCATGCCGGTTGTTTCCGGGGTCAGGGCCACCCATGCGCCGGTGCCGTTGTCGCTGAACTTCGCAACATAAAGAATGCCGTCGTCCAACAGTGCGTCAGTCGGAGCACCCGGTGCGTAAACACCGTTGGAAACGTAGCGGTAGACGAATTCACCGCGCTCATCATCGCCCATATATACGACAATGCGGCCGTCATTGTTGACCACGGCTTCGGCGTTTTCGTGTTTGAAACGACCAAGGGCGGTTCGTTTTTTCGGTGTGGAGGTCGGGTCGGTCGGATCGATCTCGACAACATAACCGGCGCGGTTCGGCTCGTTCGGATGTTTGGAGACATCATAACGATCTTCAATTACAGCCCAGTTGTAGCCCCAGTCCGTTGCAGACACGCCATACCGAGCAAGTTCCGGAGTTACTTCGTGGTCCGGATTTTCCGGAGCGGAAAAATAGCCGTTGAAGTTTTCTTCACAGGTCAGGTACGTGCCCCATGGGGTGACGCCGTTGCCGCAGTTGTTCCAGGTCCCAAGAGACTTGGTGCCGGTTGGATCGGCCTCGGTCTTCATCAAGTCATGGCCTGCGGCCGGTCCGGTCAGCTCCATCTCGCTTTGTGGCGTGATGCGGCGGTTGTACGGGCTGTCCTTGACGATTTTCCAGGCGCCACCGTCATTGGCGATTTCAACAACTGAAATGCCGTGGGCCATCATGCCCTTGGCAATGTCGTCTTCGGCCATGATGCGCTTGTCTTCAGCGCTCAGCGCGATGATGTCGCGGTTGGTGTATTCGTTGTTCACGACGAGAAGCGTCTTGCCGTCATGGGAGAACACGTCCATGCCGTCCGTATTGTCGCCGAACGCGCGGGCCTGGCTATCCGCCGTGCCGCGGGTCGCATCATCAAACTCGGGAACATCGGACCACAATGGATCGCCCCACTGCACTAGGATTTCCGATTTGTAGCCTTCCGGGACAATCACTGCATCCGCTGTCGAGGTCGGGATCTGGGTGAAGGCAAAGCGGCCGTCCGCAGCCTTTGCACCGGTCGGCACCAGGCTCGTGCCAAGGGCGGTAAAGCTGCCAAATGCCAAAACGCCGCCCAGAAAGCCGCGGCGGCTAAGGGCCGATTCAACGATCCTGTCAAAATCATTCTCTTCGGGACGGGGATTTACGACCTCGTCAAATTCATCGAACGACAAATCTTTGGTGTCGATGTTGGCCATTGAAGGCTCCTCCAGGCTAGCGACCGTTTTCGGTCTTGGCTAAGAATTTTTGGTTGGCACCCGCCAGGGTCGCATTGACTATAGCTGCAACTATTTAGCTGTCAAAGCGATGATCTGAACGACCGTTTCATTCCTTCGATTGAAACGCCCGTACCCATCGGATCTATGCAAATTTAGATTTCAAATGGATGACGCTTCCCGCCGTCATTCATTCCAAAAGATATGAAATTTGTCCGGGTTTGTTCCGGTATCGCGGCCCCGTTTGAGTTCATCTTGATCAAGCCGAACAGAGGGAGCCCTGGCTCGGAAAACACGTTGGGAGGCTGTGGCGTACTGCCAACGCCTCCCAAAGAATTACAGGGTCCTTTGCAGCTCTCAGCTCGGCGAAAAAGGAACAGATGAGTGGTGCAGCACGATCTTCAGATCGCCATCTTCCATCCGCTCAACACCAAAGGTGTATTCAACCTTCACTTCTGTGCCGTCAGTGGTCATGAAGTAGTAGTTGCCCATGGTCATGGCGGTTTCGCCGCTGATCACCATGCCCTCCGGTTCCCAGCGGACATTGCTATAAGGCGCGATCGCAAAGCCATTGTCCTCGGAGATATCGCCGCCCACAAAGTAGGAGAGGGCCGCGTCAAAGTCTCCCCGGAACTGATCTTCACTGGCGAGCGTTGGTTTAAAAAGGACAGGGCGGTCGCCGTAAGCATAAAACTGCTCGATATGGTTTGTTGCCGCCGCTCTATAGTCTCCACCGTCCGAATGCACCTTGCCGATGTTGACGATGCCTTCGCCCCAGGCGGTTTTCAGGGCAGTGACCTCCTTCTCCGTCAGTTCACCAGAAGGCTTTGTCGCCGCGGTGGCGGACACGGCGGTCGCTGCGAGCGCGGCAGCAATGGCGAAAGCGGCAGGTCTCAACATACTTCTCTCCTCCAAGAAATGGCAGGTTCATCCAAAGACAACCTGGAGATGGGAAGTCGACAATCACGTTACCAATTAAAATATTTTAATATTTGAGCCGGACCGCTGACCATTTTACAGCCTTAAACCCGGCCTTCTTTCCCAAAGCGCAAACAATATTGATAGCTGTTGAGCGTTTTTGAAAATATCTGAGAGTGTTTGACGAGGATCAATGGCTGTTGAGCTGCCTGCAGGTACGGTGAGCACACATCGGAGACGAAAATGCTGAGCAAACCTTTTCTGACAACGCATGAAATCGCCGAACTCCTGAAGGTGCGGGAACCAACGGTACGGACCTGGATCCATCAACAGGAACTGCGGGCCGTGAAGCTCGGCCGGGAGTTTCGCGTGGCGGTCAAAGACCTGGAGGCCTTTGTCAATGAACACGCGACCAGAGCTCCCAGTTGGAAATAAGCCAGTCGGCCCATGCTTTTAGTTACTGCTGCACAGTCTGTTTAATCGGCGAACGCCGAAAATTGCCCGCTGATTAATTGGCGCAAACAGTCATACGAACGAACAAAACGCGCGAACCGAAGGCACACGCATTTGAGAGCTTGTGCACCGAAGGCACGCAAAAACTTCCACTCAAAATCACGAGGACAAGCAATGCCCAAAATGAAAGCTGCAGTGGTCACGGGATTTGGCAAGCCACTGGAAATCAGAGAGGTCGAAAAACCAGGCGCTCGAGAAGGCCACATCGTGGTCAAGATCGAAGCCAGCGGTGTGTGCCATACCGATCTCCATGCTGCCAAAGGCGATTGGCCCGTCAAGCCTGAACCGCCCTTCATTCCGGGCCATGAGGGTGTGGGCTACGTTGCCGAGGTCGGACGCGGTGTGACGTCTGTGAAGGAGGGTGACCGTGTTGGGGTGCCCTGGCTTCATCGTGCTTGCGGCCACTGCAACTCATGCATAACCGGATGGGAAACCCTTTGCCGGACCGATCCGCAATACACCGGATACACAGTCAATGGCGGGTTCGCCGAATATGTCGAGGCTGATCCGGTCTATGTCGGGCATATTCCGGACGGGGTCGACTTCGCGCCGGCCGCGCCGATCCTGTGTGCTGGCGTCACGGTCTATAAAGGCCTGAAGGAATGTGACCTCCGCCCGGGAAAAAGTGTCGTCATATCCGGTGTCGGTGGATTGGGGCACCTCGCGGTGCAGTATGCCAAGGCAATGGGTCTGCATGTCATTGCCGTGGACGTTGCTGATGACAAGCTGAGGCTTGCGTCCGATTTGGGCGCCGAAGTCACGATCAATGCCAAGACGCAAGACCCAGTGGCTGAGCTGACCCGATTGGGCGGCGCAGACGGCGTTTTGGTAACGGCCGTCTCGAATTCAGCTTTTGCTCAGGCGGTCGGCATGCTGGCTCCCGGCGGGACCATGAGCCTTGTCGGTCTGCCGCCCGGCGATTTCCCGCTCAACATCTTTGACGTTGTTCTCAACCGGAAAACAATCCGGGGCTCGATCGTCGGAACACGGGCGGACCTCGCTGAGAGCCTGGCATTTGCCGCAGAGGGAAAGGTTGCTTCGCATTACGCCACAGAGTCACTCGACAACATCAACGACATCTTTGGCCGGATGGAGCAGGGCAAAATCGATGGCCGCATTGTGATGACGTTGTAACCGGCGGCAAACAGAGAGGATTTCAATCATGGCAGCGGCGATTGAGGGCTATATCTTTTACGAGATCGCAGCTCTGCTCGTTCTTGCAGCAAGTGTCGGTTTTGTAGGGCTGTTGCTGCGACAGCCCCTGATCGTCAGCTTTATCGCCGTTGGCATCCTCGCCGGTCCCTCGGTCCTTGGAATTGCGCAGTCAGACGCCCAGATCGATCTGCTGGCGGAGCTTGGAATTGCGGTCCTCTTGTTTCTCGTCGGACTGAAACTGGACTACAATCTTGTCCGAACTCTCGGTCCGGTCGCACTGGTGACCGGACTGGGGCAGGTCCTGTTCACGACCGTCTTCGGCTTCCTGATCGCGCTTGCGCTTGGCATGACACCAACCACCGCGATCTATGTCGCCATCGCGTTGACCTTTTCGTCAACGATCATCATTGTGAAGCTCTTGTCGGACAAGCGTGAGATCGACGCGCTGCACGGCCGGATCGCCCTTGGTTTCCTGATCGTTCAGGATGTCGTTGTCGTCGTCGCCATGATCACGCTTTCGGCGATTGGTGTCGGCAGTGCGAGCGGCAGCGACAGCGCCTTTGCCGATGTTTTGCGGGTCTTCGGCTATGGATTGGCGACGCTGGCGTTCGTTGCGTTCTTCATCCGCTTTGTAGCCAATCCGCTGGTCGAAAAATTGTCCACGGCGCCGGAACTGCTGGTGTCGTTTGCCATTGGCTGGGCGGCATTGCTCGCAGCCGTTGGCCATTACCTTGGATTTGGCAAGGAGCTGGGCGGTTTGCTGGCTGGTGTGTCACTGGCATCGACTCCCTTTCGCGAGGCGATTTCTGCACGTCTTGCCAGCCTTCGTGACTTCTTGTTGCTGTTCTTTTTCATCGCGCTCGGTGCATCGCTGGACCTGTCGGTCCTCGGCGCGAGTGTAGGGCCTGCCATCGTGCTCTCTTTGTTCGTTCTGATTGGCAACCCTTTGATCGTTTTAGCGATCATGGGGGCCATGGGATACCGCAAGCGGACCGGGTTTCTTGCCGGCTTGACCGTTGCCCAAATCAGCGAGTTTTCCCTGATCTTCATGGCGATGGGGCTGACGATCGGCCACGTGGATGAACGCGCGCTTGGGCTGGTGACACTTGTCGGGTTGGTCACAATCGCAGCATCGACCTACATGATCACCTTCTCGCATCAGCTCTATGCCGCGCTCGAACCGTTCCTTGGGGTCTTCGAACGGCGCAACACGGCCGCCGAACCCGAAGGCAGCAGCGTGTCTGCAAAGTCCTATGACGTCATCCTGTTTGGTCTGGGGCGGTACGGGCTCGGGATTGCCAGCGCTTTGAAAGAGGATGGCAAACGGATCTTGGGGGTGGATTTCAGTCCAGGTGCTGTCAGAAATGCCCGGGCACTTGGCTATGACGTGTTGTTTGGAGATGCCACGGATCCGGAGTTTCTTGCTCATCTTCCACTTGGCAATGCGGAATGGCTCGTGATGGCTGTTCCGGAACACGACACCGGTGTGACACATGATGACCCGCGCTTTGCTTTGCTGAAAGCTGCCCGTGATCTTGGGTTTGAGGGACGTGTTGCGGTTGCCGCACACCGCGAGGTGACTGCGGAGGCTCTCTCAAGGATAAACGCTGATATCGTCATGATGCCATACCGTGACGCAGCTTATGCCGCAGCAAACATGATAGCCGGGCGTGCGGCTCCCTCTTTGCCCGGTCTACAGGATCCTGAAGGTCAAAAGGAGCTGCCGGTATGATTGGGGAGCTCGGGCGTCCAAAAAAAGTACTCGCCGTAATCGATGACACAGATACGCAGATCGCACTTAAGAGTGCAGCCGAGTTGGCAAAAGCGTATGAGGCCGCCTTAGAGGTGATCGCTTGCGTGGAGCCACCGCAGGACATCGCAATTATCGCCCGGTTGGCCGGACGCGATAAAGACGCGATCATTGAAGAGATGGTGACCCGTGCGCAAAGGTCTGCAACAGAGAACCTGAGAAGGGTTCTGCCGGATCAAGCGATCGAACCTCAAGTTGTTGTCGGGAAAGCTTATCTGAACATCATCAGGCATGTTGCTGAAACGGGCTGCGATTTTGTGGTGAAAGCAGCTGAGCCGTTGACCGGCGTCAGTGGTTTCCTGCATGCAAGCAACGACCAGCATCTTTTGCGCAAATGTCCTTGTCCGGTCTGGCTGCAGTCCGGAACCGCTGAGCCGTCGCCGCGCCGTATCATTGCGGCGGTGGATTTGGACAACTGGGATGCGGCGGAACCGGACACTCTGGACATGCTGAACCAGCGCGTTGTCGAAGCTGCGGTGCGTGTTGCACATGCACCCGGGTCAGAAATCATCATACTTCATGCCTGGGACGCGGTAGGCGAGGGGATGGTTTGGGCTTTTTCCGACACCGGGGATGCGCGCAAGGCAGCCAATGACTATGTGCAGGAGACGTTGAAAATCCGCGAAGAAGCGATGCACCGGTTGCTCAATACCATGCGTGAGAGATTGGCGAGTTCGAACGTGGTCTTACAGCCACTTCTTGCCCGCGGCGCAGTGGAACGCGTGATAGAAATTCAGAGCAACATTCAAAACGCGGATCTCGTGGTTATGGGAACTGTCGCGCGGACCGGGCTCAGCGGCGTTTTCATTGGCAACACGGCTGAGAACATCGTCAATAGCCTTCAATGTCCGGTGCTTGCCGTCAAACCTGAAGGGTTTGTCAGCCCATTGCTGGCACCCTGACATCGAAAGAGTGTTGCCGCCGGGTCTCAAGCTGGCCGGTAGAAGGCCTAGCGAATGCCTGTCGGCGGCGCGGCGGTCCCGTGATGCAAGTTGAACGGCAGCGGAGCACGCTGATACCGTTCGCAGGTGTCGCAAGGGCTTGTGAACTGGGTATGGACCGGAAAGCGGCGGCGTGCCCGATCACTTCGGAGGCGCGGTACATCTTCAAATCGCGATTTGGAATTACTCAAGGTCTCCGGTTTTTCGGAAAGCCTGGCTGCAAAGCGTTTGTGCAACTCCTGGGCGACGCGCGGGATCAGATCATTGACCAGCACGTCTTCGTGCGGCGATTGCAGTCTTTTCGACTTGTGACGTTGGTCATGCATTGATGCTCCTCCATCCCAGAAAATTACAACACGCGGGTCTTGCACGCACAAGCTGTGGCGACTGCGTAAGTGCTTTTAGGTAGATGAGACCGGTGATGCGAGAACCAGATATTTTCTGGTAGGCGGCATTTCCCCCCAGAAACAAAAAAGCCCCGGATCTGCGATCCGGGGCTTTTGTCTGGTCAGTTCGTCAACCAATCAGCGGCGCTGATCGATCGGCACGTAGTCGCGCTTGGTAGCACCTGTGTAGAGCTGACGCGGGCGGCCGATACGCTGAGACGGATCTTCCACCATTTCCTTCCACTGGGCGATCCAGCCGACGGTCCGCGCAAGCGCGAACAGCACTGTGAACATGGTAGTCGGGAAACCGAGCGCACGCAGCGTGATGCCGGAGTAGAAGTCGATGTTCGGATAGAGCTTCTTCTCGACGAAATACGGATCGTTGAGGGCGATTTTTTCCAACTCCATCGCAATGTCGAGGAGCGGGTCGTCCTTGATGCCGAGTTCGCCGAGCACCTCGTGGCAGGTTTTCTGCATGATCTTGGCGCGCGGATCGTAGTTCTTGTAGACCCGGTGACCGAAGCCCATGAGACGGAACGGATCGTTCTTGTCTTTCGCGCGGGCAACAAACTCCGGAATGCGGTCAACAGAACCGATTTCGGACAGCATGTTGAGCGCTGCTTCGTTTGCCCCGCCGTGTGCCGGGCCCCAGAGACAGGCAATGCCAGCTGCAATACATGCGAACGGGTTCGCACCGGAGGATCCGGCAAGACGCACGGTCGATGTGGAAGCGTTCTGCTCGTGGTCAGCGTGCAGGATGAAGATACGGTCCATGGCGCGCGCCAGAACCGGGTTCACCTTGTACTCTTCACACGGAACGGCAAAGCACATGTGCAGGAAGTTCGCTGCGTAACCCAGGTCGTTGCGCGGATAAACGAACGGCTGACCGACGTGGTACTTATAGGCCATTGCAGCCATGGTCGGCAGTTTTGCGATCATGCGCAGGGACGCCACCATCCGCTGATGCGGATCGGAGATGTCGGTGCTGTCATGATAGAACGCTGACAGGGCGCCAACGGTGCCGCAGAGGATCGCCATCGGGTGGGCGTCGCGGCGGAAACCGGAATAGAACCGGTTCATCTGTTCGTGGATCATCGTGTGATAGGTCACACGGGTGACGAAATCGTCTTTCTGCGCCTTGGTCGGCAGTTCGCCATACAGCAGCAGATAGCAGGATTCCAGGAAGTCACCATGGTCGGCGAGTTGTTCGATCGGATACCCGCGATACAGCAGCGTGCCTTCGTCACCATCGATGTAGGTGATTTTGGATTCGCACGATGCGGTTGAGGTAAAGCCCGGGTCGTAGGTGAACATGCCCGTGTCCTTGTAAAGGGACGAGATGTTCACAACCGACGGTCCGATGGATCCGTCAAGGACGTCGAAATCGTGGTCGTTGCCACCGACGTTGAGCTTGGCGTTGTTGTCGGCCATTCAGAAAACCCCCTATTTGTTACCCTTGCACTGCCGAGCCACGGGCCTTGGATGCAAGACCCAAATGAGGCGGCCAGACTGTGCTGGAGGAATGGTCGCGTCTTGCCTAGCCCATTTGCCGCACTGCCGCAAGCAGCAGCGTATAACGCTTTGGTCAAAGGCCGACATGTTGATGTTTGCCAATGTTCCGGCGCGCTGCAGCAAAACGCGCCGGTCCTTTGTGCTCCCTTACGTCAGGCAGCCTGATCGGCAATCCGGGCGAGGGATTCGTCGCGGCCGAGTGCAACCAGCACGTCATAAATGCCAGGGGAGGTGCCCCGGCCGGTGAGCGCTGCACGCAGTGGCTGGGCGACTTTGCCGAGTTTCAGATCCTTGTCTTCCGCATAGGCTTTGACAGCCGCCTCCAGCGGTTCCGCTTGCCAGTCAGCAACGCCAGAAAGCACGCCGTTTAGATCGCCCAGAATCGCCCGGGCGTCGTCTGTAAGGATCTTGATCGCCTTCTCGTCATTCTCGAGCGGGCGCTGGCGCCACAGGTAGGAGGCGCTGTCAGTCAATTCGACAAGTGTCTTTGCGCGTTCCTTCAGGCCGGGAAGGGCGGTCAGAGCCGTTTGGGCATTGGCCGCGTCCGACATCCATTCCAAAACAGCTGCCCCGTCGTCCGCATGTGTAAGATAGACCTTCCAATGCTCCAGCAGCTCAGCGTCGTTGGTGGCGCGCATGTAATGGCCATTGAGATTTTCCAGCTTCTTGAAATCGAAGCGCGCTGCCGACTGACCAACGGCATCCATGCCGAACCATTTGATCATGTCCTCAAGCGACATGATCTCTTCATCACCATGGCTCCAGCCGAGGCGCGCGAGATAATTGCGCATGGCTTGCGGCAGATAGCCAAGGGCCCGGTAGGCCTCGGCTCCGGTCGCGCCGTGGCGTTTGGAAAGTTTGGCACCGTCCGGCCCGTGGATTAGCGGGATATGCGCCATTTTCGGCACGTCCCAGCCGTTGGCATTGAAAATCAGCGTTTGGCGGGCGGCGTTGGTCAGATGGTCGACACCGCGGATGATATGCGTGATGCCCATGTCGTGATCGTCGACAACGACGGCCAGCATGTAAGTCGGCGTGCCGTCGGAGCGCAGGAGAACAAAGTCATCAAGATCCTTGTTCGGGATCACCACACGGCCTTGAACCATGTCGTCCACGACCGTTTCGCCATCTTGCGGAGCTTTCAGCCGGATGACCGGATCAATGCCTTCGGGCGCTTCGGACGCATCCTTGTCGCGCCAGGTGCCGTCATAGCGCGGCGGGCGTCCTTCTGCGCGGGCCTTTTCGCGCATGGCATCGACCTCTTCCGGGGTTGAGTAACACCGATAAGCCGTGCCGTTTTCCAGCATCTGGTCAACAACTTCCTTGTGGCGGTCGACCCGGGAGAACTGGGAGATCGGTTCGCCGTCCCAGTCAAGACCAAGCCACGAAAGGCCATCCATCAGCGCATCGACCGCTTCCTGTGTGGAGCGGGCCCGGTCTGTGTCTTCGATGCGCAGCAGCATTTTGCCGCAGTGATGCTTGGCGAAGAGCCAGTTGAAGAGGGCGGTGCGGGCGCCGCCAATATGTAGAAATCCGGTCGGGGATGGGGCGAAACGCGTGACGATATCTTGTGCCATGGTGCTTTTTGAAAGTCTCTGTCAGAATGAGGCGCGGGTCTGCGCCTGACGGATAGTGGCGCGGTCTTAGCATAGGCAAGCCTGTGGCAAAATAGGCTTTGCTGCGATCGTCAAACCCGGCATAAGGAGCGCGGGTGGCACGGGAGGCGAAACCAGAAGCCGATGATGACAACCGGGCTGTCCCCGGTGCTCCTGTCAGTGACCCTTCAGTTATATCGTCAAACACGGATAGCAGGCACCAGCCCGCCGAGGGGTCGCCCTGGATCGCGTTTCTGAGAACCCGGAGAGAACACAAAGACCGGCCAACTTATCAGCACGCTGGTTGGGCAGGAACGGCGGACGATTGGGAGCAGTTTTGGCAAAAGCAGGGTCTTTTGTGGACCGGATTTTCCTTCAGCGCCGGTATTTTTTTCTACAGCTTGTTGCCTGAAGAGCCGAGTTGGCTCGTGCTTGGCGTGTTATTCGTTTTATCAGGTGGTTTCGCTGGCTCCCACGCTATCCGAACCGGTCTGCCGCGAATTTTGATCCTTTTGCTCGCCCTTTTTGCAGGGCTCAGCATTGCAACACTCCGAACAGCTGCAGTGGGCGCACCCCGGCTGGCGGAGCCGATGACTGTTCTGTTGCGCGGTGACGTCTTGAAGGTGCAGGAAACCCGGTCTGGCAAGCGGCTTGTGCTCCGCGTCAGAGAAGTTGATGCCAGAGAAAATACTGTTGGGCGGTTTGCAAACCGGGTCCGGCTGCGCATTCCGGCCGATGCGCGCATTGCACCCGGCAACTCGATCAAAGTCCGGGCCCGGTTGTTTCCGCCTATGGGTCCTGTGGTGCCCGGCGGATATGACTTTTCCTTCCGCGCCTATTTTGACGGCATAGGTGCAAGCGGCTTCAGTTACGGCGCGCCAGAGATCGTGCAAGGGCCTGCGGCGTCTCAAGTCCTTCTGCTCGTTCGCAAGGTGAATGAACTCCGCCAGCGCTTGGCAGAGCGGATTTCAGCACTTTTGCCGGAAGGCCCGGAAACAGCCCTTGCGGTTGCACTCTTGGTGGGCGATCGCAGCGGTATTGATGAAAAGACCGAAGAGAGCCTTCGGGCCGCGGGCCTGGCACACATTCTGGCAATTTCAGGCCTGCATATGGCGCTCTTTGCAGGCGGTGCTTATGCTGTATGTCTTGGCGCCCTAGCAATTATCCCGGGCCTTGCGCTGCGCTGGCCGATCCACAAGGTTTCAGCCGTTCTCGCCCTTGTCGCGGCAGTTTTTTATCTTCTGCTGTCCGGGGCATCAGTCGCCACCCAAAGATCCTTCATTATGATCGCGCTGGTCTTTTTGGGGATCATGACCGGACGCCGGGGTTTGACACTGCGATCGGTCGCAATCGCCGGCCTGTTCTTGCTTCTACTCGCGCCGGAGCGCCTGTTTTATCCAGGTTTTCAGATGTCGTTTGCGGCCGTGATCGCACTGGTCGCCGTTTATGATCTTTGGCGTTCGCATCAAAAGAGAAGAAGGTTTCTTGTCTCTTCAACAATCGGGCTCTCTTGGTTCTTGTCCGGCGCACTAAAATGGGCCACCGGTTTGTTCGTGACGGCCCTCGTCGCCGGGATCGCAACCGGAATTGTCGGTGCGTACCACTTTTCCCGGATCGCGCCCTTCGGACTGGTCGGCAACATGCTGGGCATGCCGGTTTTTTCTATCATCGTGATGCCAATGGGCGTGGTGGCATTGGTCCTGATGCCGTTCGGTTTGGCGGCAATCCCGCTCAAGATCATGAGCGCCGGTCTGGCGGCGCTGATCCAGATAGCGGAATTCACAGAACAGATTGCGCCTGACTTTGGCCGAATGGGAAGTCTAACCGGCCTGTCTGCCGCTGTTTTATTGGCCGGTTTCTTTGGTTTGCTGCTCGCCCCGGGCCGTTTCCGGATGATCGGTTTGGGTCTCGCACCTGCCGGAATCGCTCTCGCGATAATATCGCGTCCGCCAGATATTTACATTCCGGCAAAAGGGGCTCAATTGGCTGCCCGGGATATCGAGGGCAAGTTAGCGTTATCCAGCGCCAGAAGTTCTTTTGCTGTAGAGACTTGGTTTGAAGCGGAAGGAGTATCAGAAGAAGCGATTAAATCGCGCAAGATGAAATCCGATCAGCGCGCTTGCGACCCTGCGGGCTGTGTGGTCCAGACATTCGCAGCAAGGGCAGAAGTTGGTGAGGAGCAGATTCCGGTCACCATCGCCCTACCGAAGACCCGGAATGCCCTTTTTTATGACTGTCAAAAGGCAGATATGATCGTGACCGATATGATCGCGCCGGAAGCATGCTCCGCAGTCGTTTTCGACCAGGACATCAGAGTGGCGCGCGGTGCCATTTCTATTTGGTTGGGCCAGGTCTGTCGAACACGCACTCCAACAAAGGACCAGATGATCGAAAACGGGCAGAGAGTAGAGGCTGCGGTTCAAAGAAAGAATGTTGCGCCAGCCCCAATAATGCCGCCGCAAACCACTCGCGCAGCGGCAAAAACTCCCAGCGCTGTTGTTTGCCAAACGCAAATAAATTCAGTCAAATACGCCAAGCCAACGCCTCCGCGGCCGTGGCACAAGCAAGGCTCGGTCACACGCGCAAGTCTGCGAGCATCTGCTGGCTAAAACAGATGAGAGTACCTACAAACCCGCAGTGGCGGGAAACTCTCGAAAATGCCTGCCGGTCTCGGAGCTTCAGTACCGGCGAAACAGAGAAACAAGTTTCCCTTGCACACGGACACGGCCCGGTCCGAAAATACGCGTCTCGTAGGCGGGGTTAGCGGCCTCAAGCGCGATCGACGCGCCTTTTTTGCGCAACCGTTTCAGCGTCGCTTCCTCATCGTCCACAAGGGCCACGACGATGTCGCCGCTGTCCGCGCTTTCCGTTCGGCGGATCAAGACGGTGTCGCCGTCCAAAATGCCGGCCTCAATCATTGAATCCCCGCGCACTTCCAGAGCGTAATGTTCACCCTTGCCAAGGAGTTCTGGCGGGACGCTGATGGAGTGGCTGTGGGTCTGGATTGCTTCGATCGGAACACCGGCTGCAATCCGTCCCATGACCGGGATTTCCGTCGATGCTGCGACAGGTTCTGGCGCGGGCGCAGGGGCCGGCGCCGGTTTGCCGAGTGATCCTTCAATCACCTCTGGTGAGAAACTGCCTCTTGGTCGCGGCGCACCCAGGCCCGGCGCGATCGAATCTGGCAAGCGGACCACTTCCATGGCGCGGGCTCTGTTGGGAAGCCGGCGTATGAAACCGCGCTCTTCCAGGGCGGTGATCAGTCGGTGAATGCCGGATTTGGAGCGGAGATCCAGAGCATCTTTCATTTCGTCGAAAGACGGCGGAACGCCCGTTTCCTTCAGTCTTTCGTGAATGAACATGAGCAGTTCGTACTGCTTGCGCGTCAGCATACTGCGGTTCCTCGCCCTGAGTTTAGTTTTGCCTGAGAATCGCTCAGTACAAATCGAGAACATCCTACCTGTTCTCATTGTGTTCTGCAAGGGTAAACGTTCTCTTACTGTTCTGCCGATGGTTCTGAGATCGAAACCTGCAGATGCTTTAAGGCGCTGAGAAAAAGATTGTTTTATTCGCAGTACGGTTGAACAACCGATTTTCGCGGAAAGAACAAGACTGGGACCTGCACAAATGTTGTGAGCCGGCCTTTCTGATCCGCTAACAGGCTCTAGCTATCTTCTGAGTTGTTGCGGAGGAAGCAGACCATGCGGATGATTGTGATCGTTGCTGTTTTGTTGCAGGGCTTGCTTGTTTCTGCGGCCTCATCCGAGGAACTTGATCTGGAACTCGTGCTTCTGGCAGATGCCACTGGTTCAATTGATGACGCGGAAATCAGGTTCCAGCGCCAGGGCTATGCCGAAGCGATCACCGATCCACAGGTCCTGAACGCAATTGCGGACAACGCGTATGGCAAGATCGCCGTGACCTATGTCGAATGGGCGGACATGTTTTCCCAGGACGTCGTGGTCGACTGGATGGTGATCGACGGACCGCAGTCGGCGCAGCTCTTTGCAGAGCGTTTGATGGCACCGCCCCGTCAGGCCTTTGGCCGCAACGCGATTGGCGCAGCTCTTCTAAAGGGCAAGGAGCTGATCGACACCAACGAATACAAGGGGTTGCGCCGGGTGATCGATTTGTCGGCGGACAGCGCCAACAATTGGAATGGGCCAAGCATCACTGAGGCAAGAGACGCTGTGGTGAATTCCGGCATCGTCATCAATGGTCTTGCGGTCCTGTGCCGGCACTGTTCCGGCCGTCCGGTGTCTTACAATCTGGAGGACCGGTTCTTTTCCGAGATCATCGGTGGTCCGGGATCCTTTGTGGTGACCGCGGACAGTGCAGATACCTTCGCAGCGGCTGTGCGCAAGAAACTCATTCTGGAAATCGCGGACAAGCGGTCTGCGCCGGATGCCCGTGTGAGGTTTGCAGCGATTGAAGGCACGGGAGCTGCGAACTGATCGGGTAGATCCAGTCCGGGACTACATAATCTTAGATATTGAACTCAAACCGGCAGGCATCCGCCCCGCAAGCTCCGCATTCCGTCTCTGTGACACGGACAAGCTGGCCGATCAGTTCCTGGAACAACCTCTCGAAAACAGCCACATGCCAATGGCAAATTGGATGATCAGCGTGTTCCCCTGCGATTAGCGGATTGTCCTTCAGGATAAAGACCAGGGGTCTGCGTCTTGCGATTTCAAACTGTCCGGAGCCTGCAAAGGTCCAGGCGTTTTTTGAAATGGCGTTTGCCAAGAGATGTTTTGAGACGCTTGCGGGAAGCGCTTTCAAAAGCGATTGCGCCAGACCAGGGATTCGGTGTTTTAGGACATAATCGGCCGTTCCAACACCAGCAGCCCTAGATATCTCCGTTGAAAGGTCGGGCAGGGTGGCCCGCACGGTCTTGTGAAACCGTGCAACGGGGCCTTCCGGGATCAGGCCGCTCATATCTGGAAGGCTCGCAATGCGGGCGTCGTGCAAGAGCGTTTCGAAAAGGTCCTGACCGCCCTGTTCTTCCAAGGGAGAGCGGAATTGGGTCAAGGCATTCGGGCCGATCATGCCATCGGCCTGAAGGCTCTGCCGGTCCATGTCAGGCGTTCTCCGCCATTTGTTCCGTGCTGCCACCGCAAGCAAGCGCTGCCGCGGCTGACGCTTTTTTGCGGTCTGCCGCCCGCTCCTTGCCCTGCAGACGCAACGCTTCACGCCGTTCGGCTGCCCGGGCGGCACGATCGGCCGCCGATTCCCAGTCCGCCACTTGGGCTTCTGCCAAGGTGCGGTTCTCATCGAAGTCGAAATGCACCTTGTCTTTGGACTGCGGGCCCCAGTACCCGGCCTTGCCAAGGTCATAGAACGTGCGGGCAAACCCGGCTTTCAGAAAGGCTTTCAGGCAGCCCAGCAGATAGCGCCGGCGAAAGCCTGTACCGCGCCACGGGTAATGGAACAGCGCCTTTTGCATGTAGAAGCGCCGATAGTTCTTCATGACACCGTTTAAAAGTTCGCCGCGTGTCATGGCCTCTGGCTTCATGATCGGTGTCACGAAGTTGTATTTTGAGAAGTCGAACACCTCGACCTGATCCCGGATTTCTTGGAAGAGCGGTGTGAACGGCCAGGGCGTATACATGGCCCAGTTGGCAAGGTCGGGCTGCCAATCCCACGCCATCCGATATGTTTCTTCCAGGGTTTCCTCGGTTTCATTGTCGAGCCCGACAATGAACTGCGCCTCCACGAAGATGTCGGCCTCCCGCAGAAGCCGGATGGCTTCCTTGTTATCATTTACCTTGGTTTCTTTGTTGAACTGGTCGAGTTTGAGCTGCGCCGCCGCTTCCGTTCCAAGGCTCACGTGAACCAGGCCGGCCTCGCGGTAGAGCGGCAAGAGGTCCTTGTCGCGCATGATGTCGGTCACACGGGTGTTGATGCCCCACTTGATTTTGTCCGGCAGCCCGCGTGCGATCAGCTCGTTGCAGAATTCAACGAACTTCTTGCGGTTGATGGTGGGCTCTTCGTCAGCAAGGATGAAAAAGCCGACATTGTGCTCAGTGACCAGCTTTTCGATTTCATCGACAACCTTTTTGGGATCGCGCACCCGGTAATCGCGCCAGAATTTCCACTGCGAACAAAAGGAGCAAGTGAACGGACATCCCCGGGCAAAGTTCGGGATGGCGACGCGGGTACCGAGCGGAACATAGGTGTATTTGTTCCATTCCAGAATGTTCCAGTCCGGCTCGATCGCGTCGAGATCTTTCACGGTCGCGGCCGCATGGGTCGCAACGATTTGGTTGTCTTCCTTGAAAGCAATGCCCTTGATCGTTCTGCGGTCTTCCGGCCACCGTTCCTCGTCGATTGCCCGCATCAGCTCAATGACGATTTCCTCGCCTTCGCCGCGCACAATGACGTCCACCCAGGGCGCTTCGCTCAAGACTTGCTTGTACATGAAGGTGGCGTGGACACCGCCGAGAACCCGCACCGCATGCGGATGTTCATCCCGCGCAATTTCCAATATCCGTTCGGCTGCGTAAATTGAGGGGGTGATGGAAGTAACGCCAATGACATCCGGTGAGATCCGGCGGATCTCTGAAGCAATTTCCGCGTCAGATAAGTCATTGGTCATGGCATCGACGAAATGGATGTCGTCAAAGCCTGCCTTTTTGAGACTTCCCGAGAGGTAGGCGACCCAAGCCGGAGGCCAGCTCCCGGCGATTTCCGCGCCACCAGAATGGTAGTTTGGATGAACGAACAGGATGCGCATGGGATCACCTCTCATATGTGTCAATTAAAGTTGACACATGCATCGTCTCAGAAAAATGACGCAGATCAATCGGGCGAATTGCGTATTTTTGGCAAGTTGAGCGGCGGCGTCGTTTGCAGCTCAATTATCTTCCCTTGCGGTATTTCACGATTGCCACACAGCACTGTCATCTGCTTATGATTTGAGACTGCAGGGCTTTCCAGACCTAATCCTGCAAGCAAACCATCTATTGCACGCCCATTTTTCAAAGCGCGCCTTCAGCACATGCTGATCATGGAGACAGGAGATTTAAGAACGACAGTCCGCAATGAATTGGCGACTGTTTTGAAGCAAACAGAAAATACCAAGGCCCAGTCGAACAAACGCTGTGCCACTAGCTGGGGAAGACAAAATGAAAGCACACGCCGTCGCCAAGTGGAGCGAGTTGCCAGATCGAGATCCGCAATATGCTCTCGTGGAAGATGTCGATCTGGTGGTTGTTCGCTTTGATGAAACGGTGTCGGTGATGTACGGGCGATGTCTTCACCGCGGGGCGCTGATGTCCGACGGCTATGTGGATGGAGATAACCTTATTTGCGGCGTTCACTACTGGGACTACCGCATTGATACAGGCGTTTCTGAGTACAACAACTCGGAAGTCCTGAAGAAATTCAGCAGCTGGATCGAAGACGACGAAGTGCGGGTGGATGCGGAGGAGATCGCGGCCTGGGCCAAAGACAACCCGCAACCGTTCCAGCGCGATGACTATCTCGGTCTTTATGCTGACACGTCCCACGGGACTGAGGAAGAGCCTTATACCAAACTCATTCAGGGGTATGCCAAACACGGTCTTTCCAAGACCGGTCACCACGGCGTGGTGGATGCGATGGGGGTGCCGCGTGTTGAGCTGCCAGATTGGGACGAAATCCAGATCCTGACTGCGCAGCTCCAGCGTTTTCCGTTGCTTGATGATGATCCGGTGGGGACCGACGTTGTCATCGGGCCGAATGCACAAAAGCCGCTTCACCTGAAGATCCCGCTTTTTGTCTCGGACATGAGTTTCGGCGCCTTGTCGGAACCGGCGAAGATTGCGCTTGCGCGGGGGGCGGAGCTTGTTGGAACCGGTATCTGTTCCGGTGAAGGCGGGATGTTGCCGGAAGAGCAGGAAGCCTGCTCGCGTTATTTCTATGAGCTGGCCTCAGGACGCTTCGGGTTCGACTGGGAAAAGCTGAACAAGGTTCAGGCGTTTCATTTCAAGGGTGGTCAGGGCGCCAAGACCGGAACCGGCGGCCATTTGCCGGGTTCCAAAGTGCAAGGCAAGATTGCCGAGGTGCGCGGCCTGAACGAAGGCGAGTCGGCCATTTCTCCACCGCGCTTTCCCGACTGGACGCAATGTGAGCAGGTTAGGGACTTTGCCGATGAGGTGCGTAGCCGTACTGGCGGCATTCCGATTGGCTACAAGCTGTCTGCTCAGCACATAGAAAAAGACATCGACTCGGCACTGGAGGTTGGGGTTGATTATATCATCCTGGACGGCCGCGGCGGGGGCACTGGAGCTGCGCCGATCATTTTCCGGGACAATATTTCCGTACCGACAATCCCCGCGCTCGCCCGGGCCCGGCGGCATCTCGACACGTCTGGGCGGGGCGATGTTTCGCTGGTGATTACCGGAGGCCTTCGGAAGCCGGCGGACTTCGTCAAGGCGATGGCCCTGGGCGCCGATGCGATTGCCGTATCCAACGCCGCTATGCAGGCGATCGGCTGCATCGCCATGCGCGCCTGCCACACCAACAATTGCCCCGTCGGGATCGCGACCCAGAAACCGCATCTTGTGAACCGTCTGGTGATCGAGAAATCCGCCCGCCAGCTTGCCAACTTCTTCGAAGCATCGGTTGAGCTGATGCAGGTGATGGCGCGCGCCTGTGGCTATTCGCATTTGAACCAATTCAACCAGCACGATCTCACAACCTGGAAACGGGAAATGGCAGACCTATCCGGTGTTGCCTATGGTGGTTTGGCCTGATCCGGGCCGATAAGTTTTGAGGGAGGAATTCATGGACGCTCAAAATCTCGACTGGATCAAGGTCGGCCATGTGAATGATTTGCCGGAAGGGCGCGTCAAGACGGTTACGGCGCGCACCACATCCATTTGCCTGTCGCACTTCGATGGTCAGTGGGCCGCGATGGACAATCACTGTCCGCATCAGCGTGGACCTCTTGGAGAAGGCTCAATAGAGAAGGGAGTGGATGGCAAGTGCTGGATCCGTTGTCCCTGGCACGGATGGGACTTTGACCCGCTGACCGGAAAGCCGCCGGGAGGCCACGAAGACAGCGGACAGGAGCTTTATCCCCTCAAGGTCGAAAACGGCGAGATTTTTGTTGGGCTGGAACCAGAGCCTGAGCATGAACGCACCGTGACCGATGTCATGGCAGAGACCATGGTCAATTGGGGTGTGAAACGTATCTTCGGGATGGTCGGTCACTCGAACCTTGGGCTTGCCGATGCCATCCGGCTTCAGGTGAACAAGGGCAAGCTCGGCTATATCGGGATCAGGCACGAGGGCGCTGCAGCGTTTGCCGCCTCTGCCTATGGCAAGTTGACGGGTAAACCCGCCGCCTGTCTGACAATTGCCGGACCAGGCGCGACGAACCTTGTGACGGGCTTATGGGACGCTAAGGTGGATCGTGCGCCTGTGCTTGCGTTAACAGGACAGGTCCAGACGCAGGTCTTTGGGCCTGGAGCATTCCAGGACATAGACCTGAAATCGGCTTTTGAGGCCGTGGCCCGGTTCTCCCAACCGGTGCTCACATCCTCCAATCATGCGGAACTGATGACGCTTGCGTTGAAGACTGCGACCGTCGAGCAAGACGTGTCTCACCTTATCTTCCCCGATGATGTTCAGACTTTGCCGAGTGATCAGAAGGCATCCGGTCCACAAGGAAGGGTTGGAGGCTCAACCGTTGTTCCGGCGCGCGAGGATCTTCAACGGGCTGCGCAGATGATCGGGGAAGCCAAACGGCCGGTCATCATCATGGGCTATGGCGCTATAAACGCACGGGACAAAGTCATCGCGCTGGCCGAACATCTGGGTGCACCGATCATGACCACCTTCAAGGGCAAGGGGCTTATCCCGGACAATCATCCGAACGCCGCCGGAGTGCTGGGCCGTTCCGGAACCCCGATCGCCAGTTGGCTCATGAACGAGGCCGACTTGATCCTGGCGCTGGGCTCGTCCTTTGCCAATCACACGGGTATCGCGCCCTACAAGCCGATCATTCAAGTCGATTACGAACGCATGCAGCTTGGCAAATTCCATCCGGTGACGCTGCCGGTCTGGGGTGAAATCGGGGCTTTTTGTGATGCGGTCCATCCAATGGTCGAAAAGTCCGCCCATGCCGCGCACCAGCTTACCGAGCTGTTCGAGCGTTGGCATATGTGGCGGGAGGAGAAGGAAACCCGCTTAAGCGAAGATCAGGGACACGGAATACACGCTGCAGCGGTCTTCAAGGCGCTGACGGAGCTGTGTCCGGAAGATGCGATCATTCCGGTGGATGTGGGCAACAACACCTATTCCTTCGGCCGGTATTTTGAGCCACGTGGCCAACGCATCCTGATGTCCGGATATCTCGGTTCGATCGGGTTCAGTCTGCCGGCAGCGCTGGGCGCCTGGTGTGCCACACAGGATTTCGAAGAGTATCGCGGCCGCAAGGTCATCTCGATCTCCGGGGACGGTGGGTTCGGGCAATACGCGATGGAGTTCACCACGGCCGTCAAATACGGCATGAACATCACGCACATCCTTCTCAACAACTCCGAACTCGGTAAGATCTCGAAAGAACAGCGGTCGGGTGAGTGGCCGGTTTGGGAGACGAGCCTCACCAACCCGTCCTTCGCGGCCTTCGCAAGGCTCTGCGGTGGACATGGGCACCGGGTCACGGAAGCCGCAGAGCTCCATGCCGCCATCGCCGAAGCGATTGCGCATGACGGGCCGTCCTTGGTGGAAATCGTGACCGACGCGGATCTTGTGTAGGGGGAGAACATTGGCGACTGCAGCATTTCTGATCGAGCTTGGCCGTTACTACCTTTATGCAGGTGGGATTGTTGCGGCTTTGTTCCTGGTGATTGGCATTGACCGGATAGAGCCGTCGGCCAACGGCTCCTATGCCTTTCGTCCGCTGTTGATCCCCGGCATTTGTCTCATCTGGCCGCTGGTGCTCTATCGGTGGGCCGTTCTGGAAAGAACCAAGGGGGACAAACCATGAAACGGGCCCACCGGACCGCGCACGCCCGGATTTGGACGGTGCTTGGGATCGCACTGCCTATGGCTTTCTTCACCATCCTTGCCTTGCGGCAAACCCCGCCCGCGGACCGGCCGGCAATCCTGATTGAAGCGCCTGTAAATGCAGCGGCAACCGGGGAGGGGAACCAATGAGCGTTCAGTACACTCCCGTCCTTTGGAACCGGAACAAGCTGGTTTATGACGGCGTGCTGCTGATCGCGGTCGCGCTCTATCTCTATGTCTTTATCCGCTATGCCCCGGCCTTTGAGGATGTGACCAAACCGATTGACGGGGCAACGTTGCGCATGCGCGCCTTCGGCAGCTGCGCGTTCTTGATGCTCACCGTTATCCTGTGCATCGGACCGCTCGCACGGCTCGACCGACGCTTCCTGCCGCTTTTATACAATCGGCGGCACTTCGGTGTGTTGACGGCCGGGATCGCCGCTGTCCATGCCAATTATGTCCTCGGTTGGTATTTCAATTTCTCGCCGACGGACAAATACGTCGCGTTGCTGTCGTCCAACACCAGTTACGGTCAGATCCTCGGCTTTCCCTTCGAGGCGCTGGGCATTGGCGCGCTGCTGATCTTGTTCGTGCTTGCCGCCACCAGCCATGATTTCTGGCTGAGTTTTCTCGGAGCCCCCCTCTGGAAAGCGCTGCACATGTCAATTTATATCGCGTACGCCTTTGTCGTCCTGCACGTGGCGCTGGGCGCGCTTCAAGGCCCCGGGGATCCGATACTGACAAGTCTGGTCACGGCGAGTGTTGTACTGGTTTGCGGCGTCCACTTTGCGACCGGGCGGATGGAAGCAGCGCGCGAGCGCGGCGAAGCCACGGCAAAGGCTTCGCTTGAGCAGGCGGGCTGGGTCATTGCCGGCGAGGTAAACGAGATCGATGAGGATTGCGCCAAGGTGGTGACGCTGGACGACGACGAGCGTGTCGCGATCTTCAAGTATGACGGCAAACTGTCCGCGATCACAAATGCCTGCGCCCACCAGAACGGGCCACTCGGGGAGGGAAAGGTCCTGTGGGGCTGCATTACCTGTCCCTGGCATGGATATCAGTACAACCTCGCTGACGGTCGGGCTCCGGAACCGTTTACCGAGAAAATATCGACCTACCGGCTAAAATTGATTGGATCGACAGTGCTTCTGGATCCGAACGCCTTGCCGCCCGGAACGCATGTTGAACCGGTCAAACTGGGAGAGGGCGCATGAGCTGGAAACAAACCAAGGAGGCGCCGTTTTTCGTTGGCTATCTCAATGCTGTCCCAAAACCGCTCGCCGTGTTCGCTCTGGTTTTCTCTCTGTGTTTTGCAGGCGGTATGGGGTTGGCCGCTCTTGCGTTGTCCTCAACCCAGAACGATCCGGGCAATGGCGGATTTCAATGGGGGAACCGCTTTGAACAGGCCGGATTGCTGGAAATGAGGCCCTATCCGGTGTTCCGGGTGCCCGGCGACGAGGAGAGCGGGCCGCGGACCTATATGCTGTCCGGTCAAGGAAAACGCGGCGTCTTCGGTCCGGCAGAGGCGAATGCAGGGACGCCGGTCACCTTGCGCGGCGTTCCTGTCAATCGGGGTGATCTCACCATGATCCAGGTTGGTAAGGTGGAGGCAACGGAGGGCGGCGCGGGCAACTTTGCGCCAAGCGACGCTGTGCCGCTTGGGCGCTGGAAACTCGCTGGAGAGATCTGCGATGGCAAATGCTATGCCGGTGCCATGCGGCCGGGACAAGGGCTTGCCCACAAGGCCTGCGCCGATCTCTGCATTACCGGAGGCATCCCGCCGGTCTTTGTCTCCTCCGGTCCCGTCGAGGGGCGCAATTTTTTCCTGATGGCAGACAAGGACGGTACTCTCTTGGGCGATGAGATCCGGGATCTGCTTGCGCTTTACATCGAGGTGGAAGGCGAGGTGGAGCGCCTGGACGATCTTCTGGTCTTCAAGGCGGATCTCTCAACGGCGAGGATCCTGAAATGAGCGGGCAACCCAAGCGTCCTCCTGTGCAAACGATTGCGATTGCTCTGGTTTTGACCGGCGCTGTGACAGCTGCCGCTTATTATGCTTGGATCTACGCCAATATCGGTGCGCGCACCTATGCCAGGGGAACGCTACTCACCGACATGCGATTCTTCGTTGGGCTTCTGGCTGTTTTCGTTGTGCTGACGTTTGCGGATCGGATCATCGGTTTCCTTGCGGCCCGGATTGGGAGGCGAAAGACGTAACTGGAATGATGTTTTTTGCTGTTTAGGATACTGCGTTACATGGAGAGGCGGATGCGGGCAGGGCTAAAAACGTTGGTCTTTGTTCTGGGGTTATCGCACTGGCTTGTGCCGTCATCGCAAGCGCAGGACACATTGACGTTTTCCATGGCCCAGAATGCTGCACCGGTTGCGCTGGCCGTGCGCATCGTTGAAAGCGCGTATGATCAGCTGGGCATTTCAATTACCAAACTGCCCATGGCTCGGTCCCGAAATATTCTTACCGCATCTTCCAAAGAGGTAGACGGCATCATTGCCGGGCCAAAACTGTTTGATCAGGAGTTTCCGTTTCTGACGCGGATCGACGTGCCGATCTTGCAGATCGACATCAGGATATTTTCCTGCAATCCCGACTTGTTAGATGCCAATTCCGTCAAGCAAAAACGTTGGGGCCGGATAAACGGCGCTCGGCTACTATCGAAATACACTGAGGGGTATGACGATGTGTGGTTGGGAGACACCTTTCAAGAGCTTTTCGGCATGCTCAAACTGGATCGATTGGACGCCGTGGTCGGTCCTCAGATAGCCTTGGACATCTATTCCAAACGCGAGGATCGTGGATGCATCGAAGCTGTTGGCGGTTCTTTGGGGCAGGTCGATTTTTTCCATTACCTGCATTCAAAAAACGGCCATTTGGTACCAAACATCACGCGTGTTTTGCGGGACATGCTGGATACCGGGAAAATCAAGGAAATAACAGAGAGCTTTCATGAGGCTGATCCGGGCAGTTAGTTCACTGTCAAACCAAATCTCAAGATGAAGATCGCTGACCTCAGAAAAACGTTTCTACCGTGCAAAAAAAACGAGTGATCAAAGCTGCAGGGAAGAGACGAGTTTGGCCAATCAGGCGTTAGCAAACCGGTCGAAATTTTCAGCGGCGGGGCATTTCCGGGGGTGAGGCATTCCAATGATCGGTCGGATTGGGGCGGCCGAGATAGAACCCTTGTCCGTAATCGGCTGACGTTTCCAAAACCAAGGCAAGTTGTTCTTCTGTTTCAATGCCTTCTACAACCGGTTTTGCCTCGCTGGCGCGGATAAGGTCAATCATCCGAAACAGGATATCTTTGTCTCGCGGTGATTGAATTGCGGATGCCAGAAAGTGCTTGTCTATTTTGACGTAGTCGACCGGTACGGTCTGCAGCCGGCTTAGTGTTGACTGCCCGATGCCAAAGTCATCCAGGGCGACCTTGATACCTTTGTCGCGCAACTGGCTGACAACCCGGCTGACATCGCTGCTGTCCTGTTCGACAACCGTTTCCACAATTTCAAAGACGATACGATCTGTTGGAATGTCGCCAACAATCGTTTGAACCCAATCAAGTTTCTGATCGGCAACTTTCGCGAGGAAGGCGCTCGAGATGTTGAAAGCTATGTTTTTTTGCTGTTTCAACGCCGCCCAGGCAGCAGTCGCGTGGGCCGCCTCCAGCGGCGGTGTGGCTCCATAGTTGTAAGCCTCTGTCATCGTTTCAAGAAACTGTGCCGGGCCAACGATTTCGCCATTCGGCCGCCGCCATCGCAAGAGGGCTTCATAGCCCCACAACTCAGCTTGCCTTATGTCGAAAATCGGCTGAACGAAATAGCCGATTTCGCGCCTGTTTAGCCCAAGATGCACCTCCTCAACGCTTGGTTGACCGGTTGCCAATTGGAGACCGCGCTCTTTGAGCAAAACCGCTTTCTGCTTGCCCGTTCGCTTTGCCTCCATCAGCGCCTTGTCAGCCTCGATCAAGGCATTGCGCGGCTTCATGCCGTGTTTGACTTTCGCAAGACCGATTGATGCATGGCGCGAAACGAGGAGCTCTCCGACGGGGACTTGGCACTTGCTGATCGCGGTCAAGACCTCTGCGCTTATGGCTTCGAGGCCCTGGTCATCTATGCCGTGAAACAAGCCGACAAATTCGTCGCCGGATACCCTTGCGACCTTCCCCTTGTCGCCAACTGCTGTTTGCAATGCGGAGGCAATTTGAACCAAAAGCAGATCGCCTGTGGCGTGCCCATAGTTGTCGTTCACTGACTTAAAGTCGTCCAGATCGATAAACATGAGCGCGTCGGCGTCACGCGCGTTTTCAGCGAAATAGTCGAAGAACCATTGTTTCGTCGCAAGGCCAGTCAGATCGTCTGTGCCCAGCCGATGCTCCAGTGCCGCGATACGTTGTTTCAAGGCGGCAGGCGTGTCACCGTCGTCGGATTGATCTCCCAATTTCTGCCCCGTTTCAAATGACTTGTCTTTGATACAGTCCTCTAAACACTACCATAAAGCGCAATGACGACCTTACAAGACCAGCGTTCAAATTGGCCCTTTTTCGCCGACGAGCCTCTCGCCGATAGTGCCGCGAATTAGCTTAAAGACTGGGCTTTGATATCCAAGTGCCTCGGTGGACGAAAAAGCCCCCGCTCCGGAAACCGAAGCGGGGGCTTGGTCAATTTGAAAGGTGTCCGCCCCCTCCGGTTTTGTGATGGGGCCACGGGAGGAGGCGGACGGGAGTGGATGGTCCTACCAGCCGATCCCCGCATAGCGGGAGCATGCCGGCGGTTCAGCGTGCAGGCGGACCAAATCCACCACTGCCGCGTCTTCCTTTTTGGATCTCATCACACTCCGAATGGCCGGACCGTTTTGCGAAACGATGATTGCATCAGCGTCCGCGATGGCCTCTTCCGGGGTCTGTTTCAGGAAGTCGGGCAAGGCATCGACAACAGCTTTGAGATGCGGCGAAGCGTGCTGCATATATTCAAACTGTTGTGCGATATGCGGACCAGGCACGATGGCCGGGTCGTAAGCGGTGACCTCCACGCCTTCAGCGCGCAGGGCCGCAATCACTTCCAGAACCGGGCTTTCGCGCAAGTCGTCCGTGCCCGGCTTGAACGCGACGCCCAGAATGGCGGCTTTCTTGGCACCGGTCTTACGAACCATCTCGATGGCCTCTTCGACTTGCTGGTCGTTGGTCGGGATCAGCGAGTCGATGAGCGGAACGTTGACGTTCAGCTGTTCTGCAAGATGCGAAACGGCGCGGACTTCCTTCGGCAGGCAAGAGCCGCCAAAGGCAAAGCCAGGCTTCAGGTAGTAAGGCGACAAGTTCAGCTTCGTGTCCTGGACGAAGATGTCCATGACCTTGTGACTGTCGATCCCCATCGGCTTGCAAAGGCGGCCAACTTCGTTGGCAAAGCTTACCTTTGTGGCATGCCAGACATTGTCGACATATTTTACCAGCTCGGCGACATCGACAGAGGTGACAATCGGGTTGTCGTCAACGGGTGCATAGATCTTTTTCAAGATGTTCGCGGTGCGCTCATCCGTAACACCGATGACTGTTTTTGGCGGTGCATGGAAATCGGCAACAGCCGTACCTTCCCGCAAGAACTCCGGATTGAAACATACGCCGAAGTCCTGTCCGGCCCGCTTGCCGGACACTTCCTCGATGATCGGGGTCATGATCTCGAGTGTCGTTCCCGGAGGAACGGAGCAGCGCAGAACGACGACGTGGAATTCGTCCTTGGCCGCGATTGCAGTGCCGATAGACCGGGCAACCGCTTTAATGGCGCGCGTGTCGCAGCCGCCGTCTTCGCTGGTCGGGGTACCAACGGAGACGAACGTTACGTCTGAGTCCATAACCGCCTGCACAACATCGGTGGTCGCGGTCAGCAGCTCGTCATTGACACCCGCGGTCAGCAAGTCGCCGAGTTGGTCTTCAACGATCGGGCTCTGGCCCCAGGAGATGGAATCGACTTTCTTGGCATCAATGTCGGCGCCGATGACCTTGTGGCCGAGCGAGCTCAGGCAGGCGAGGGAGACGGCTCCAACATATCCCAGGCCGATGACACTGATGGTGTCTTTGGTTTCAATGAGGCGCCAGTCAAAAGCGTCGAGAGTTTGAACGGCTTCGAATTTTCCTACATGCATTTTCATTTCACTGCTCCCAGTGTGATGGTCCTGGGACAACAGTTACAAACGCCGTGCCAAATCGAATTGGCATAGAAAAGAGATGGAAAAACAATAATTTACAAAAAATTCACAAAAATTCCGGGTCTGCTGATCTTTCGATTTTGAAAACAAAAGTTCAAATTCGAACAAACAAAATTCGGGTTTTCGGAAATACGCAAGTGTGTGGTCAGTCCCCCGAATTTCTCAAACCAAGAGCCGATGAAACACGGTCTATATAATAAAGCCTGATAGCCGGATTTTTGGATGCACCAAATTTCGTAACAAACAACAGTTCGGATTTCGCGAATTCAAAAAGAACGCTTCCGGAAATCAGAAATGATAAATGGCATATACGTTATCCGGTAGTTTGAAAATTCAGATAGGTGCCTGTATTTATTTAGGAAATTATCGACTCGGACACGACCGTTCCATTTGGCAAGCCTGTTGCAGAGCAGTCTGCAACTTAATTCTCGCAAAGGAGAGGCTGTCATGTTTCCACAAGCGGTATTCGCCCCAGTCGGACAAGTCACGGGCCCCATTGGCTGGACTGACCCGGGTCCGGTAAATGACGTCTATCTGTTCGATCTTGATGCTCTCGTGCCAAGCCCGAAAGGCCAGATGGATCTGGATTTCGCGCGGTACTTGAGCGCATTTGCGCGCAAGCGTGCATGCTACATTCTGTCCAACACCAGTATCACGGACATGATGACCCGTGTTCCGGCATCGGTCCGCTCGGCATGTGCCGGTCTGTTCGCGGCCGGAGGCACGGAACTCTGGGTCGGAGATGATCTCGTTGTGCAGCATGAGCATGAGTTCTCCGATGATCTCTATGAGTTCATGGTCAAGGTCGTTCAGAAAAGCGCGTACCCGGAAAAACAAGCGCCGATGCTGGAAAGTGGCTCTGCATCTTTGCGTCTCTGCATCGCGGGTTATCAATCAACGCTTCGCCAGATGAAAGACTATGCCGCATGGGAGGATGAGCATTCTGAGCTCGCGACCATTACCCATGAATTCAAAGCCCGGTTTCCGGATCACGATGTATACCGCGACACTGATACAAGCCTGTTGATCGTCCCTCGGACGTTTTCTTCCGCTCTCGTGGTTAGCCATCTGCTCAAGCGGCACAAGAATGCACGCCTGATCGGCTATGTGACACCGCAAGCCGCCGGATCCTACGCCAGTCCGCTCAGCGACGCTTTTGGCACTGCAGACGTTCTCTCGATAATCAAAGGGCCGGGCGATGTCAGTCAGCTGCTGAGCTATGAGTTCCGCCGTCTCACGCAACAAGAAGCCGCCGTGAATGAGCGGGCCGGCGAACTGGTCGAGGCGTGAGATGGGATTGCCAATCGCCCCCCTGGACCAAACGACCTGGACTCTTTTGGGAAGTGAAAAGGTGTTTGAAGCCGGAGATCGGCTGAAAGTCCTTCGCCAGACCGTTGAATTGCCGGACCATACCCGTGTTGAGGACTATTATCAGATAGACCTGCCGACCTATGCGACAGTCTATGCTGTAACGGAGAAAGACGAAGTTCTGCTTCTGGAACAATACAAGCATGGTGTCGGACATGTGTGTCTGACACTCCCAGGCGGGCAAATTGACCCTGGTGAGAACCCTGAGTTTGCTGCCCGCCGGGAGCTCCTGGAAGAAACAGGCTATGGCGGTGGCCGCTGGACCGCAGGACCGGCCCTTGTGCTTCACGGAAACCAACGGGTCGCGCTCGGACATATCTTTGTCGCCCGCCATGTCATCCAGCTCAGTGATCCATGTCCTGGCGATCTGGAGGAAATGCAACTCAGGCTGCGGTCCCGAAAACGGGTTCAACAAGACCTTTTGAACGGCGCTCTGCCAATTACATCCCACGCAGCCGCGGTTGGGATTGCCGAGACCATGATCAGGGCGAGTGGTGCCTAACAGAAATAGAAAGTGGGCTGTCTGCAAAGGCTGTCAGGAATTGACAGCCATATCGTCCTCGTCCGGTTCGGAGCCGGCAACGCTGGTGTCGTCCCCGTCTTGGGCCGCCCAGATTTCCTTCTTGCGGTAAAGGGTTGAGGGGCTGACTTGGAGAATACGTGCGGTTTTCGGCAGGCTTCCTCCGCAAGCGTCAATCGTCGCTTCGATGATGCTGCGTTCAAGCGTTTCGAAGGGTTGACCGAGAGACAATGTAATCTGCGGCCAAACATCGCCCGTGTCGCTGACGACCGTTGCAGCCGGGCTTGCCGCCTGAGGTACACTGAGGGGAACGGCTTGTGCGGGTTTGGGCGCTGAGGGTTGACGTCCCTGAAGCGTTGCCAGCATGTCCACCTCGACAATCGGGCCTTCATTCAAAACAACAAGATTGCGGATCGTGTTTTGCATTTCCCTGACGTTGCCGGGCCAGGGATGGCGCATCAAAAGCTCTTCGGCTTCCACTGAAAAGCCTTCAAACGTCTTGCCTTCTTCGTTGCCGAACTTGGTCAGAAAATGCCGGGCAAGTTCCAAAATGTCGGCACCGCGAGCGCGTAAGGGTGGCAGTCCGATAGGCAGGACATGAAGACGGTAATAGAGGTCTTCGCGGAAGCGGCCAGCTTCGACTTCTTCCTGCGGATCCCGGTTCGTCGCGCAGACGATGCGCACATCGACTTTGGTCAGCTTGTCGCTGCCGACTTTCTGGACTGTGCCGCTTTGCAAAAAGCGCAGCAATTTGGCCTGTAGGCTCAGTTCCAATTCACAAATTTCATCGAGGAAAAGGGTGCCGCCGTCCGCGCGGGCAGCCGCTCCATCCCGATCCCCCGTCGCTCCGGTAAAAGCGCCTTTCACGTGGCCGAAAATCTCAGACTCGATCAGATCTTTCGGAATGGCCGCGCAATTGAGCGGCACAAAAGGCTTTTTTACGCGGGGGCTGGATTTGTGGATGGCTTCTGCGCAGACCTCCTTGCCGGTGCCGCTTTCTCCTGTGATGAAGACAGACGCATTGGACCGGGCGACGCTTTCGATCATTTTGTAGACAGCGGTCATGGGCAAGGACGAGCCGACAAAGCCGTGATTGGCCTTCCCGCCGGACGGTTTTCTGACCTCTGCAACGACTTCCGTGAGGGTTTCACGCTCCAGCGCGTTACGGGTCGTTGTGATCAGGCGCTCTTCGGCAACTGGTTTGACAATGAAGTCGTAGGCGCCGGCCTGCATGGCGTCGACCGCCGTCTTGATGGATCCGGAGCTGGTTACAACCACGACCGTCACTGGCAACTGTTCCTCCCGAACGGTCGCCAGGACTTCAAGGCCGTTCATGTCGGGCAGTTGCAGATCGAGAAGTACGACGCTGATGCCGCCCTTGCGGATCTTGGAAAGGGCCGCTTGACCGGTTTCCACATGGGTCGTCTCTATCCCGGCACGGGACAGATGGTGCTCATAAACGGTGGCAAGAGACAGCGTGTCTTCGACAATCAGAACTTTCAAATCAATTCCCTCAAAGTCTTGCGGAGCTATCATGGATCAGAGGTCAGGTTGATCCCCATCTCGCCCGCCAAAGCTTTCACATCTGCTAACGTATCGTCACTTATTGATCGGAGTTCGTCCACCCGTGTAAGGGCCGCGGCTGTTTTTTCTTCGCGGACCAGAGTGTTGATTTCCGCCGCAATCGTGGTCAATCGCGTTGCTCCAAAGGTGCCCGCAACACTTTTCAGGGCGCGTGTGGCGCGTTCCAACTGGGTAAAATCATGCGTTTGAGCCGCAAGACGTGCCGCTTCGCTTTTCTCACGAGTGTCGGCTTTGAATTGATTCAGGAGCTTTTCCTGTAACTCTGGTGGCATATCCGCGAGGAGGGTACGGGCTTCGCCGAGTTCCAGAGACGCATCCTGCGGCGGGGCATGGTCCAGCTTGGGAGCATGATGTCGGACATTGCGGGCAATGCACGCCAAAAGATCCTGCTTCTCTACAGGCTTTGACAGGAAATCGGACATGCCGGCTGCAAGGAACCGTTCTCTATCGCCGCGCAAGGCATAAGCGGTGAGGGCAATGATGGGGGTTTTTGCATTTCGCTGCCCGTTTTGAATGTGTTGAGCAGCTTCGAGGCCATCCATTTCAGGCATCGAGATATCCATCAAGATGCAGTCATAATCGCGGTTCTGGGCCGCGATGACCGCTTCCTTGCCGTTGTTGGCAATATCAATGTCACAGCCGGCACGTTCCAGCGCGTGCGAGACCACGATCTGATTGGTCGCGTTGTCTTCGGCAACCAAAACAGTCAAGCCGTCTGGAATATGTTCCTCCAGCATGGCGACTTCAGGCTCGGGCAACTCGATAGCATCGTCGGCGCGCTCAAGAGGAACGCAGAAATGGAAGGTGCTGCCTGCGCCGGGCAGGCTCTCCACGTGGATCTCTCCGCCCATCAAATCGGAGAGCCGTTTGCTGATGGCCAGCCCAAGTCCGGTGCCCCCCTGTTTTTTGGTATAGCTCGTATCGATGGTGACGAAATCTCCGAACAGTGTCTGGTGCTTGTCCTTTGCGATGCCAATGCCGGTATCCTTGACGGTGAAGCGGAACACAGGCTGAACCGGATCGTCCTTGTCGAGGGAAACGCTGATATCGATTGACCCGATTTCGGTAAACTTGACCGCATTAGACACCAGGTTCAGCAACACTTGCCGCAACCGGCCTGAATCACCGCTTACCACCTGTGGAACGTTGGCAGGATAGTTCAGGTCAATTGTCAGCCCCTTTTCCTGGGCAATCGGCATGAACAAGTCGGCAATGCTCTTGACGACGGTCTTGAGCCGGAAGGGCGCTTTTTCGAGCTCGGTTCGTCCTGCTTCAAGTTTGGAGAAGTCCAAAATATCGTTGATGAGTTCCAACAAGGAGCGGCCGGATTCACGGGCCGTTTTCACGTATGCTTTTTGGCCGGGGTCAAGATCGGTATCCCGGAGCAAGCTCAAGATACCCAACACCCCGTTCATTGGGGTGCGGATTTCGTGGCTCATCATGGCAAGGAATTGTGCCTTGGCCTCGTTCGCTGCTTCCGCCTTTTCCTTGGCAATCCGAAGGGCCTCTTCAGCGGCTTTGCGTTCCGTGATGTCTCGGACATAGCCGAGGAACAGTGGTCCCTTCTCACCGCGCGTGTGGCGGATTGCGAGTTCCACGATGATCTCATGTCCTTCCTTGTGAAGGCCCTCGATCTCGATCCGCTTACCGAGAACCGGTCCTTCTCCGGTTTTCAGGAATTTCTCCAGACCGGCATCGTGCATGGCGCGGTATTTGTCGGGAATGATGTAGTCGGACATTTTTTGCCCAACGAGTTCAGTGGCGGTCCAGCCAAACACCTCTTCGGCGGCTGGACTGAAGTCGAGAACGGTTCCGCTGCCATCCATGACGATGATGCCGTCGAAGGAGGCGGAGACCACATTGCGTAACAGTCCTTGGCTGCTGACCAGTTCCTGCTCGCGCTTTTTAAGTTCTGTGATGTCGACACGGAAACCGACCATGCCGCCTTCGCTTGTCCGGGATTCAATAACGCGCAACCACCGACCGTCGTCCAGATGCTGTTCCATCGGAGCGCCCGGATTCCGGTGGTTCTGCATCCGCAATTCAATCCAGTCCTCTAGGACTTGTCCTGAGACTTGATATTGGCCGCGTTGCGCGCCTTCACGGATGATTTCTTCGAACGTTCGGCCAGGCCGGATCAGATCGGCGCTGCTGCTGTAGAACTCCTTGTACTTGCTATTGCACAGAACCAGCCGGTCTTCGGCGTCATAGAGAACAAAGCCGTCGGGTAGGGACTCAATGGCATCCACGAGGCGGGTTTCTGCTTGTTGTAGTTTCGCGGCCGCGGCTTTTTGCTCGGTGAGGTCGCGCAAGATTGCGGTGTAGGTGTCTTGACCCTCGACGATAGTTTTGGAAAGAGACAGTTCGACAGGATAGAGGCTTCCATCAAAGCGCCGGCCTGTGACTTCAAAGCGGTTCTTGTCTGTTGCAAGAGGCGCAGACTTGCCCGAGCAACACGTAAACGGCAGGACATGTGCATCTTCTTCTGGAAAAATATCGCAGATCCGTTTGCCGGACAGATCTTCAAAAGAATCAACACCGAACATTTGCAGCGCTGCCGGATTGGCACTCAAGAGATCGCCGGATGGAGATAGCGTCACAACACCATCCAGCATCGTTTCCAAGACGGCATTGACTTGCGCTTCGCCGGTTTCAGCGCGGATGATGGCCGCTTCAAGGGCGGCGTTCTTTTCGCGCTCCGCATCGGCAAGATCATGCACACGTGTCAGAGCTTTCTGGCGCTGGGACGAAAGCACAAAAGTTAGGGCAGCTGCCGCCAGAAAGGCGATGCCCAGCATCACGATCAGGCTGTTGATCGATGTTAGGCTGCCGCCGTAAAGCGCGCTCGCCGGGAGCACGACTTCCTGAATGCCACGAATGTCACCAACTTCCCAATCGGTCTTGGGTGAGTCTGGATGTGTGTTGTGGCAAGCGACACAGCTTCCCTCCATACGAACGGCGGTGGCGCTGCGGAAAACGTTACCATCTTCGCGTTGTTCAAGCCGTTGAAACGGCTGTTCCGGGTTCGCCACCAGGGCTGCCAGAGCTTCACGCTCGAAGTCATCGATTTCCCGGTCATGGCGCCATGGCCAGGGATGATTGGATAACATCCGGATCCGGCTCTTCGCACCAAGAAGCGCCAGTTCATTTTCCAGCGCCAACGTCATGGAGACGGGAGCTGGAATTGTTAGCTCGTTCCCATGATAATCATGACTGACCGTTACATCTTGGGAAGAGTAAAGTTTGTCGACCACTTCGCGCGAATAAAATGAACGGGTCGCGGTCAGCAGTTCATTCTGCGCTTGGGCGGCTGCGGAAAGATCGGCGGTACGCGCCTTTTGGCCAAAGTCGACCGCGATGACGTATGCCGAAATTGCAGATGCACATATGAACACAAGGACCAGCCAGAAAGTGGCGTCCTGCGCGACATCAGATATCCACTTACGCATGGATTTGTCCCTGGCTGGTGCGTTTTGCGAATTCAAAACACTTCGGCTGTTTCCTGATGTTAGTTTGGCCATAGGATGTAAAATTTCACTTTATGGAAAAAACGGAGGATTCAGGTCCTGGTTGCAGCCGGGCTTTAACCCGGCTGCAATTTGAAGAACGGATTATCCGCCATGAAGGCCTGCCAGCTTTCATAAGTGTAAGTGCGGTACGGCTCGCAGCTGTCTGTGCAACTGTGAACTTTGAGCGTGAGCTGGAAGTCTGCGTCAGGATTAAAGAGGTTTGCATAGGCAAAGACCGTATCGGCCGACTGAACGCCGGGGACTGGCCCTGCAAATCGTTTCTTCAACGCTTCGGACGGTACAAATGACCAGCCGCCTGCCGGGAACCAGCGGGGCCCGATCGGTCCGGCGCCATCCAGATCACGCGGGGTTTCAGAACCGAATGTGAGCAGGAAGTCTTCCCGGCTTTTGAGCGCGGCCACATGGTCGGCAGTCATGAGATCAGGGAATTCGGCTGCACTCAGCAGCGATATCCCGGCATGACCTGTATCTTCGTAACGCTCGCCGGCACGTTTTGACGGTGAACCGTCACGGTCTTCAAAAGCCGCCTTTGGCCAATAGCGGAAAAGGGCGCCATTTTCGTCCGCACTCCATTCGTCATAAAAACCTTCCATAATGGATGTGCTTCGGGCGTTGAGGGCAGGATCTGGACGGTCCTTCAGCAAACTGGCCATTGTCACCTGCCAATTCCAGGGAGCGATGCTGCCCTTGAACCTGAAGTCGATATCTCCGTTGATCCGGTAGAGTCCGGCTACCGCGTCGAAATCCGGTTCGTAGGTATTGGCAAGACAAGCCTGTGTTTCGGTAATTCTGTCCGCCAGGATTTCCGTGCACCCGTCACCAAGGATTTTGCAGGCTTTTGCAAGACTATTGGCAATCATCGCCTGATTGATCATCAGGGTCATCCGATCGTCGGTGTTCGTCGCGTAGATGGTTGAACTCCAGCCGCAGGAAGGGTTTTGATTTGTCGTGCGCCCGTTGACGCCGTCCTGAGCTGCAAGGGTGAGGCGGATCGATTTGCGGGCAAGCGCCGCAAAGACAGGATCTCTGGTTTTTTTGTAAAGGGCGGCGAGGGCCCGAAGCCGGTAACTCTGGTTCCAGCTTTGCAATCCTTCCGCATCCGACGAGCAGGCCCGCACCTCACCAGTCTGAGCGGCAAGCAGGCCGGTGGCTGCGTAGTAGAAGTTCATACCGGCAGGCGAACCAGAGACCGTTAGAACGGCTTCCCCGTCAGGACGGTCTTTGCGTGGAAGCGTCATGAAATCCGCGGTCTCGCTTGTCATGACGGGCGCTTCAATGGACCCTGTCGCAAGGTCTATCCTGTAGATCCCGGCGGTATCCGTGTTTTCACAGTCCATGCGGGCCCAGAGCACATCACCTCGAACCACGACGCGTTCGGGCGCGCAGCCAGCGAAATCCAGGAGAACCTCCGGCTCCGCTGATATGCGGCCATCGGTGTCACGTTTGTGACGGATGAGCTGCGCCGGTTCGCCTTGCCGGGTGACCAGCAAAAGCGCCTGGTCCTCGGTAAAGCGCAACAGTTTCGCGAGTGTGCCGCGCTTGAATGTGAGCCTAACCACGCCGTCCTGAAGCAGTTCGGTCTGCTTGTCGCCGGTTTTCCAGGTTCGCATGTGGACCAATGATCCATCGCGGGCGAGGCGAATGGTGCCAAGGCGCGCGCCATCCTGATCAGGGCCACCGAGCTCCCGGATCATGCCATCCACCGAGACGGTCGGTTTGTCATCGCCAGGGGTCTTCGCGACCACCAGAAGGTTGGACCCGGCCTTCGATACGGTTTCAAGGCACTGGCCGGTCACGCCCTTGCGGGTCACATCTCCGCTTTTCAGATCCACTTCGAGGCCTTGAGCGGGGAGAACAAGAAGGGAGTTTTGAGCCGCACCCTCCGGTGCGGCCCAAGTTGTTGATGTTCCGGCACAAAGGGCCGTTGAGAAGGCGAGTGTCAGAAAAAGCGAGCGCATCAGCTGTCTCCGCTTAGAAGTTGAAGTAGATGAACTCGGTCATTTCTGCGAGCCGGTAGGTCTGGATCAGCGCCAGTCCGAACAGCACCGAGACACCAAGGGCCCAGCCTGTGGTTGGCTGCCAGCGCACCGGCAGGAAACCTTCAGAACGGCGCTGTGCCACCAGCTTCTTCAAGCCAAGCACCGGGTTGTACTTCTCGGTGAACTCGATGGCGTTCGGCAGAAGGAAGACGATAGCGGCAAGAGCAACCATCATGGCCCAGACCTGCATGGTGCCGCTCAAGGCGCCTTCCCAAAGCTTCGGCTCATAGACGGTGGAGAAGCCGGTCATGCCGTGGATGATGTTGCTTGCGCCTGTAAAGCTTTCTGCGCGGAAGAACACCCAGGCAACTACAACGGCAAGGAGTGTGATGCCGCGGCTCAGAAGATTGCCGACCGGACGGGGCAAGATGTTCGGCACATAGCCTTTCTTGGACAGGGCATCCCAGCCGTGGTTGATTGCAAGATACGCACCGTGCAGACCGCCCCAGAAGACGAAGGTCCAGCTTGCTCCGTGCCACAGACCGCCAAGAAGCATGGTGATCATGAGGTTGGCATAGCGGCGGATCGGGCCACTGCGGTTACCGCCCAGCGGGATGTAGAGGTAATCCCGCAGGAAGTGCGACAGCGTGATGTGCCAGCGGCGCCAGAAGTCGGAGATGCTGGTTGCCTTGTAAGGCGAGTTGAAGTTGACGGGCAGGCGGATGCCGAACAGGCGGGCGAGCCCAAGCGCCATGTCGCAGTAGCCGGAGAAATCGAAGTAGAGCTGGAAGGTGTAGGCAAGCGCCCCGATCCAGGCAGCTTCAAGCGGAACGCCGTTAGTGGTCTCGGCAAGGGAGAAGACCTGGTTGGCATAGGGTGCGATGCCGTCCGCCAGTACGATCTTTTTGAAGAGACCGATCGCAAACAGAGTGCCGCCAATTGCCAGGTTGAGTGCCAGTTTGTTTCGGAACACCGGCAGCTTGAACTGCGGAATGGTTTCCTTCTGCATGACGATCGGACCAGCGATCAACTGCGGGAAGAACACCACGAACAGCATGTAGCGGCCGAAGTCACACTTGATGATGTCGCCCTTGTAGGTATCGATCAGGAACGAGATCTGCTGGAACGTGAAGAACGAGATCGCCAGAGGCAGGACCAGGTTCAGCATCGGGATGTCCGTACCGGCGACCAGGTTCGCATTGCCGATGAAGAAGTCGGCATACTTGAACACGGCAATCAGCGCGAGATTGAAGACGATACCCGTGATCAGGATGAACTTGTCGCGGACCTGCCGGAGCACCCGGTGAAAGCCGTAGTTGATCACGACGGAGCCCAAGAGAAGGGGCAGATAAACCGGGGTCCACCAGGCGTAGAACACCAGGGACGCGATGGTCAGCCACCAGATGATGCCGTTTTCCCAGCCCCAATGACGGAGCACGAGGTAACCGATGAGGACCGGCGGCAGAAACAGGTAGATGAATTCCAGGGAACTGAAAACCATGACTCAGCCCTCCTTGTTGCTGGTGTCTTGCGGAGTGGTCCGCAGAAGAATGGTGAGATTTGCTTCGTCTGTTTTCTGAAGCTCTTGGAGCAAAGTGGCGCTGCCCTGGTGGCCACGGTCGGCGCCTTTCCGGGCCAGTTCGAACGCCTTGGTCCGGTCCTGCTCCACGAGCTTGCCTTTCGCATAAAGACGGCCAAGCTCTTCCATGGCACCCGGGTGGCCGGCAGCGACTCCGCGCTCCAGGAGCTCGACAGCTGCATTGGCATCGAGGCCGTGTTTTTCCTTCAAATGCAGGCGGGCAAGGCCGGTGAGAGCACCGCCGTGTTCCGCTTTTGCAGCAAGGCGAAGCCATTTCAGAGCTTCCTGAACGGTGTCCTTGTCGTCAGCGGTTGCCAGCATCATCAGCGCCAGATCATGCATGGCGCCAGCATCGCCGAGATCGGCAGAGCGCAGGAACCAGTCACGGGCAAGGGCCCGGTCGGCTGTCATGAATTCTCCGTCCCGGTAGAGCCTGCCCAGCGTCTTGGCAGAGCTTGCGGATCCGTCGCGGGCCTTCTTTTCCAAGCCGGCAATGGCGCGCTCGGCCCAGAACAGAGCCTGTTCCGGGTTGGGGGTGGACCCGTAACGGCCGTTCAAAAGGATCCGGGCGTAGTTGATGGTTGAAGACGGATATCCGGCAATCGCTGCTTTCTCGTAATGATGAAAGGCGAGGGTCAAATCCCGCTCTGTGCCGATGCCGCGCTCATAGTGCTTTGCAAGTTGAACGTGCGCTTTCGGGTAATCCCAGCCAAGGGCTTTTTGGAACCACTGCAAGGCGATTTCCGCACACCGTTCGCCGGATGAGCGCTGGAACAGGCGGCCGAGCTCATAAGCTGTTTCGCCGCGATAGGCGAAGGAGTAGCGCACGGCTTCCATGAAGATCAGGCGTGCCTGGTCGAGGTCTGCGTCAACGCCCCAGCCGTTCTTGTAGGCCCGGCCGAGGTGATAAAGGGCAACCGGATGACCATCGCTGGCAAGCTGGGTCAGGAGATCGGCGGCAGCTTCCCAGCGGCCGACTTTCTGAAGACCGCGGGCCTGTTTGATCATCTCCTCGATCGTAGGATCGATCCGCTCGGCCTTTGCTGCCGGGCGAACTGCATCACCGGAGAGCGCGACAGCACCGGCTCCACCGATAATCGCGGCAACAAAGGCTGCTTTTAGAATGTTTCGGTTCAATGGCTTGCGGGTCATTTCAGCAACTCCATTTCAAAGACCGGCTGTTCTCCTTCGGTCGACGTTTGCCGGTACATGGGCTCAGCATGATCAAACAGCCAATCAATGCGGTTCGGTTCCACTGCAGCGGTTTCAGGCATCGGGGTGAAGCTAGAGGCGGCGATGGCGCCAATCACGAAACCGGTTACGCAAATCAGGGCTTCTTCCAGGGTCTTGTTCGACTTAGCCATTGATTTGCCTCCAGATTCTGCAGGATGTGCCTTCGATCAGTTGAAGTGTGCCTTCGTTGTGGGTTTGGGTGATGTCGTCCGCACGCACCGGGCAGGCGAGATCGGCCCGGCGGTCCATCGCCGTCTTGACCCGTGCCTTATCGCCATCGATGACTTGCAGGAGTTCGCCGACAATATTGCGGGCCGGGTTGGACCCGAAGTGATAGGCGTCGGTGAAATTCTTCAGATCCCGGGTGAACCCCGTGTCGAAATCCATGTCCACGATGGGCGCAAGTTTTGAGAGCCGGTCACGGAACTTGTGGTTTGCCGCAGCAAGTCCGAAATCATTGATGCGCTGCTGCATCTCGGAGATCGTCGGCGGAATGAAGAAGATGAGTTCGACATCGTTCTCGTCACACCAGGCCGCGATTTCTTCGACCATCGCCCACAGATCTTCTGATTGCTTGAACCGCCGCCAGTCGGCCGCACCATTGGTGCCAACCTGCTTGGCGAACAGGGACGGAAGATCCCGGTCAATTGCAATGTCCGGCCAGTAGCGCGCCCAGTGTCCCAGACCGAGCCCCCGGCCGTGATAAACTGCCGGCAGGATCAATGTGCCGTTCGGTGTCTGCAAGATGCACTCGTCGCATAAGGCAGGGTCTAACAGCGCGTCGACGGAGAGCGTTTCAAGACCGCTGAGTTCAGCAGCTTTTGCTTCCGAAATGGGGGACAGCGCCAGATTCTCGACCGCTTCGAAGACCTGCGGGTAGCGGTCCTGCAAAAGAGCCCAACCGATCTTGGCAACAAACCAGTTCGTGTAATAGCCGAACGGATCATTTGCGAGCGAGATCGCTTCTGGTACGCGGTTCATGCCGCCCTTGAACCGGGCATCCATGGACCGAAGCGGAAGGCTGACGATCAACGTTTCCAGTTCCGCGTTGTCCTTCAGATACTGGAACGTGTCGTAGATCTCGAAAACGGTCGCGCCGCCATAGGCGAAATTGTAGACATCGTCGCGTCCGAGCTCCTGCCAGTACTTGTCCTGGAGCGCGCGCGCGCGGCTGTCTCCCAGGACAACCGTCGGTGCCTTGATGCGCGGATACTCGATCATCTTGTAGAGCGGATAATGCGCCTTGACGCTGATTTCCGTTTTGTCGAGACCGAGATCGACGATCTGGTTGTGGTTGTAAGCGTCAACCACACCGTTGAACGCAACCGGAGCCAGAGCGAGGCACGCGGTCAGGGTCAATGCAGCAGTGTAGAGTTTCGGTTTCAGCTTCATAGCTGTGGCCCTCGTTTGATCCATTTGGCTGGATCCTTTCAAGAGCTGGGCCAATTCAGTTATTGAGTTAGAATTACAACAAAAACAGATATTTATGAGGATTTTGCATTTTTGGAAACAGGTAGGGCTTAGCAATTGTGCAAGAGCGGTTTTGCAAATTGAAAAGGTCTCTGAGTGCGTTGGAGTCCTGGGTGTCGAATACCCTGTAAGTGTCACCCCGGACGGAGCGGAGCGAAGTTTCGGGGTCCGCTCGCAATGCTGCATGCCAAAGCCGAAGTTCCCTATCAGTCGATCGGCATCCGCTAGTTATTGCGCGCTAGGCTCTGCAAATGAGTGGGCCCCGGGTCTCACCTCGTTCGCCCGGGGTGACCGCAGTGCCGGGAACAGTTTCTCCAGCCGTATTTCTGCCTCGGAGAGTGGAACATTTCCCGTCCCCCCGAAAACAGTTGCATTGTCCGGGCACAGCCAGAAGATCAGGCTGGCAGTCCGAGAACGTTGGCGATCATGAGGCCACTCGGCGGTTCAATCAGGCCAGCCATCAGGCACACACCGACGAACAGCATCGTCACATAAAGAAGTGTGAGATAACTCGCCATGAGGTTCTGAAGAGTGGCGATGAGCCCGTCGCCTTCACCCGCACGTTGGTCGCCGCGGTTGGACCAGCGCTGCTTCGACAGACGGAAGATGCAGTAGACCTTTACCGACGCGTTGATCAGCTGGTTGAAATAGAGAATGAACGGATAGCTGAGGTCGACTTTCCGGGCGTACTGGTAGAGAAACAGCGACAGCAGCATGCGGGTTATGCAGATAAAGACCACATATCCGAAGATGTAGTAGGGGTCATAGAGAAACGTGGTGCAGACAGCAAGCACCGGGCTCACCAGCATGGTCCACATGGAAACGCGCTGGTCCAGAAGGCACCACCAGATAAAGAACGGCATCCGGCCCGGCCCCAATGCCAGGGCGCGAGAACCATTGCGCAGCATGTTTCCAGACCAGCGGCGGAAGTTCTGAACCATCCGGTCCATGCCCGAACCTTCAATGACTTCAACCGTGTAGCCCATGGCATCGGGCACATAGAGCATGCGGCAGCCGGATTGGAGCATGTAGTACCAGGTGCTCTTGTCATCTCCGGACAGGAAGCGGAACTTGCCCCACAGCCAATGTTCCAGATGGTCTGCTTCGAGAAGACGGATAAACTTGAGTTTTGTCAGGTGGTTCGCCCGAAAAACGGACATCCGTCCCGTTAGGGTCAGAACCCGGCCGGAGAGCGAGTGGGATTGCATGGCCAGCCGGCGCTGCGCAAAGCGCATGGTCAGCCAATTGGCAATCCAGCGCGGGCCGATGCAAAGCACTTCCTCATCTGTCGTACAGGCCTGCAGGTCCGGGTAAAGTTTGAAAAGCGGCAGGCATGCACCAACAGCGTTTTTGGCCAGGATGAAGTCGCCATCCATGAAGATGATCAGGTCGTCGTCTTCCACATCACCCCGGCTCATCGCACGCAAAACGAGACCAATCGCCAAACGCTTGCCTGGCTGGTTCTGCCGGACGACATGAAGGGTCACATCGAGGTCGGACCATTCCCGGGCCAGAAGATTGGAAATGAGGTCTTCGTCATACCGGTCGCCGGAGCCGAGCCAGATCGTGCCCGGAACACCGGCGTCCCGGATTTCGCGGCAGATCGACCGGATCACCTTTTCCGTGATGTCCCGGTGTTCCTTATAGGTCGTCATCATGAAGTGGAGGTGGCGGGGACGCCAGCCGTCATCCCACACCTTCTTTCCGGCATCCCGCATGGAGGGGTAGACAAACTTGCCATAGATCCACGCCCGTACCGCGTGAGTGAACCACCAGCCATAGCGCCAGATGCCAAGGATCCCGATGACAAAGGTGATCTGTTTCGTCGCCGGGCTGAAGAAGACGTTTTCAAAGGTGGTCAACCCGACAAAGCAAAGTCCGAAGTAAAGGCTGATCTGGAACAGCGCAAACGGTGTCCATTTAGCCAAACCCTTCGGTTGATGCGTTATTTCATCCACGTTGAAATCTTGTTGCAGGGACCGGCTCATGTAGCGTCTCCGATGTAGCCCGAGATCAGCCGCAAGACCTTGTTTGCGCGGTACCGCTCAAAGTAGACGGTGACGGGTGTTCCTGATTGGGGAAGGGCGCCCTCTTTTGCGACCAGATCGACCTTTGCAGAGCGCGCATCCGGTGCCCTGAACCGGTGCATTTGTGTGGTCTCATCAATGAAACCGTCTGTGCGGCTGATCATATCCACTGTTGCTTCGATCCAGCGGTCTTCTGCCGGCACATAAATGCGAGCAGGGCTGCCCTTGCGGACCTGAGTGATTTCTTCCTGGGTCAGGAAGGCCGTGATGACCCGGTGATCGCTTTCTTCCAGAACCATAATCGGGGCACCGGCTTTAAGCGTTTGACCATCGGCTGCAATCACATCCACAACAGCGGCATTGGAGCCAACCGTCACCGGCATCATTTCAGGTTGAGCGCGCAGCTCTTCCAAAAGATTGGTGCGGAAGTCGACTTCCTGCTGCCAGCGGGCCACTTCGGCAATGCGTTCGGCCTTGAGGCCGCTGAACTTGTCACCGTTCAGGATGCCGATGTTCCCGCCTTCAGCGCCCAGTTTTTCCAACTCGGCAACGTGAATGATGTGCTTTTCAAGCGCGCTCTTGGCTGTGGCCAGCTCAAGCTGTGCCGTGGCGAGTACATCCCGCTTCAGATAGCCCTGTTCAAACAGGGTTTCATATCTGTCTAAACGGTCACGTGCGGTCTCAACCGCAAGGTCAAGTGTAACCGTTTCGGCGCGGGCCTGGCGCAGATCATTCGCCGCAACGAGGCTGTAGCCATTTTCGCGGTCAGCTTCGACTTGAAGATAAAGCTTGTGCTCGGAGAGCTCTACTTGCGCCTGCATAAGTGCGGTTTCGGCTTTCCGGATTTCGGAAATCAGAGCATCGTTCTCGATAAAGGCGATCGGAACACCAGAAGCTGCAATATCACCAGTGCGCAGGTTCAGACCTTTCAGCCGACCGGTTGCCGGTGCCGTGACCTGATAACGTTCTGCACTGACGACTGCGGTGGAGATTTCCAGACGGAAGAGCGTTGCGAAAATGTAGATCCCGACATACCCGAAGACTGCAATGCCAAGGACGAAATAGAAGAGCGTCATGACGATCTGCTTGATCGGCCAGCGGCGGACGGGGATTTCCTGTGCCGGATTTGGGTCCGGTTTGGTCGGCACCGGCGTGACCGGTGTATCGATGCGAACAATCGTGTCGGTGACGTCTGTCATCTTGCCGCGGACGAGATCCTCGACAAAGTGTTGCATCAAAGCGGTTTCCCGCTCGCCAAGGTCAACAAAGCGGAAAGCGACTTCTTTGGTGTCTTCACTCGAACGGACGACTTCGGCACTTGCCTTCAAGGTGATGTTGAAGCCTTGGAACGGCAGGGTGCACAAGAGAGTGTGCTCCGATCCGACCTCAGGAAGCGGCGCAGAAAGGCCGGAGATCCGGCAACCGCCGAGCCCCCAATCCGCAGCATCAAAAGTCTGATCACCAAGGGTGACGCGCATCGGCGCTGTTACCCTGTAGTGCAGCCTTTGGCTGGGCCTTTCATGAATGATGTCCACTTTTGCAACCTTTGATCTCAACGACACCCATCTGTTCGCAAGGACGATGCCAAACTGTTGGGGGGACAATCAGAGGCGATGTTTATTTCGGAGATAGGGATTATCTAATTGAAAAATATACGGAAAAAAATGAAGTTCGCATTGGGCAGAAAACCGAAATTTGCAAAATGGGAACCTTGGAAACTTGAGCGCCGTCACTTGGCGCTTCCGAATTTGCAAAAAACCGTACCGGACCAAAAACAATAAGGGCCGCGTTTTTCTCAAAACGCGACCCGGTCTTTTGAGTTGCTTAGAGGATGAAGCAGTCGTTGTCGTGCAGGGCCGACACTGTCTGATTACCGACACCGACCAGCGTGCAGACCTCCTGATAGGCATCGTTGCCCTGGCGGTCGATCAGGAGGGTCAAGTCTTCGCCAGCCATATCAACGTCCAGGCGCGCAAGCGCGGCTGAGTAGTCGATGGTTGTCGTGCCTGGCTCGCTTGAACCGCCGCTGCCTTCACCGTCCTCGGCACTCACGGCTTCGGTGACATAGGAGATCAGAGAATGAAGCATCTGGCTGAGGTCGATCTTGTCGGTGCCAATCAGGAAATCCGTGATCGTGTCTGTGCCACCTGACAGGTCATAGGACCGGTAGACAAACGTATCGCTGCCGGCGCCGCCTGTGAGTGTGTCAGCGCCCTGGAGGGAGCGGATGGTGTCGTCACCGGCACCGGCTTCGATCACGTTGGCGTCTCTCGAGCCCTTCAGGATATCATCTCCGCCACCAGAGACGATGTTGTCGATGAACTTGATGGTATCGGTGCCTATCTCAAGACCATGAGCCTTCTTGTTGTGAAGGGATATGGAGAGATCCACGTCAAAGGCGGAGTAATCAACGGTGTCGTTGCCCCGGCCGCCATGCATCATGTCGTTCCCGGCATCGCCATAGAACGTATCGTCCCCATGACCGCCATACAGTTCGTCGTTATGGCTGCCACCACTCAGTTCGTCGTTGCCGGAGCCGCCTTTCAGTACATCCGCGCCAGCACCTCCGGTCATGATGTCATCGCCGGAGCCACCAATGAGACTGTCATCTCCATGACCACCATCCATGGTGTCGTTGTCGGCACCACCTTTCAGATCATCATTGCCGTAGCCGCCGATCATCGTGTCAGCACCGGAGCCGCCAACCAGAACGTCGTCATCGTTGCCGCCATCGAGCGTGTCGTCGCCAGCACCACCTTTGAGTTCGTCATTGCCGTAGCCTCCACTGAGGTTGTCGACGCCCGAGCCGCCAACGAGGCTGTCATCGCCGTTACCACCGTCAAGCATGTCGTCACCGGTGCCGCCGATCATCTCATCGTTGCCGGCTTCCCCGTACAGGGCATCGTTACCGTTGTTGCCGTTCAGTTTGTCGTTGTGGTTGCCTCCGTTCAAAGTGTCGTTGCCGGAGTTGCCATAAAGGTCATCCTCTCCGGAGTTGCCCTTGAGGTTATCGTCCCCGGACCCGCCGTGCAGATCGTCGTGGCCATTGTTGCCGGACAGATCGTCGTTGCCGGACCGGCCGTGCAACTCGTCGGAACCGTCGCCGCCGACAAGGATGTCGTTGTCAGACCGTTCGATTTCGACAACTTGGTTGCCGACACCTTCATGGCTTGGGTCCGGATCGGTGCCGCCATCATCCTGCTGATAATGCGCATTGAGGACCAGTGCGTTTTGCACCCCGATATCCACGGTGAAGACGCTGTCGTCAAAATCCCGGTCGCCGCCGTTGTAAAGGTCTTCAAACCCGAGCGTGATTGTTCCGGCATCGGCTTTCAGGACGCCGGTGGTGTGCAGTATGCCATCCGGGTTCAGATCAACGGTCTCGCCGAAAGCCGCGGTATGATACGGGTTGGTGCGGATCATCGTCTCCGTGCCGTCCGCCGCGATATGATACAGCCGTGGACCGTCACTGTGGATGGTGGCTTGGTTGCCATCCGCATCCTTGAACATCAACTGCGGGGCGTTTTCACCGTCCTGCCGAACGTCCAGGTCCAAGCCCTGATAGCCATTGTTCAGGCTGTAGCCATTGGAGATAATGAAGAAACCGAGCGTGTCACCGGCCTGGACATCCAGGTATTCCCGGCTTTCACCTTGGATCAAGTTGCCGCCGCTTCCTTGCAACGAGGCATTGGGCCACAAGATCTCGACGTCTGTGATTAGTCCATCTTCCTGGATCTTGTAGTCGCCGAAGGTGTTTCGATAGCCGGCTGTTTCACCTTCGAACACGACAGACACCGGATGATCATCCACGATCTCAATGCCCGTGACCTCGACCAGATCCGGTCCACCGGAGCCGTAGAGGATGTCGTTGCCGTTGTTGCCGTAGAGGATATCGTCCCCGGTGCCACCCCAGACTTCGTCATTTCCGTTGTTGCCGGACATCACGTCATCCCCAAAGCGACCGGACATGACGTCCGAATGCCGGGTGCCGACAAGTGTATCGTCTTCATCCGTCCCTATCATGGGACGCGTTGCGGGCAAACTTGCCATTTCCTGTCTCCTTATTTCTTACGAAGGACGCAATCGAAGGAGGCAGTTGCAGGGAATGGGCCACTAACCTTACAGAATGTTCATGTAAGAGATAAGTTATTTCAATGAGATAGCGGTAGTGTCGATTTGAATTCGAGCGATATTACAGTTTTGCATGACCCCGTTTTCGATTTTGAGAAAGCCGCTCCGGAAAATGCAAAACTTGAATTCTGGGCAAATCAGCACTTCAGCTTATGAATAGCTGTGGGGATTATTGACCGCCTTAGAGACCCAGCCGGTCGCGGATCCGGTAGACCATGACCGAGGGTGCCAGAAACCAGGGATTACCGGTGTAGAACGGGCGTGTCGGGTTGGGGATCATCTCAAAGGCCGACGGTGTAGTTTCCCGCCCGGCTGCCTTGCGGCCAATGCGCATGCCCAGATAACTCGCCATGCCGACACCCGACCCACAGTAGCCGTTTGCGTAGAACAGGCCCTTGTCTTGCCCGCAATGGGCGAGCGTGTCGAACGTATAGCCGACAAACCCCATCCAGCCGTGACTGACCTTGAACGGCCGCAATTCCGGGAAGAGGGCGCACATGTCCTGGTGCAGCTTGACCGCGCTGCTGCGGGGATCGGTCTCGCTCAATGAGACGCGGCCGCCAAACAGAACGCGCTTCCGGTCCGGCGACAGCCGGTAATAGTAGACCAGCTTCCTTGTATCAGAGAGGATCCTGTCCGTTGGAAACAGACGATCCACGAGCTCTGTTGGCAGCTCTTCGGTCGCAATGACATAAGACCCGATCGGGATGACCCGGCGCTGATGCCATGGCGACAGGGGACCGGAATAGCCGTTTGTGGCCAGAATGACCTTCCCGGCGCGGATCTCGCCGCGTTCGGTCAGTACCTTGAAACCAGATCCGGTCCGCTCCAACGACAAAGCCCGGCAACCGCCAATAACATGAGCGCCAGTTTCCAGGACTCGCTTCAGCAGCGCTGGATGATATTTTGAGACATCAACACTGCAATGATGCGGGAAGACGATGCCGCCGTGATAGGCCTCCGTGCGAAGCTCGGAGGCCATGTCTTCCTTTGAAACCATGAAGGCGTCTGGCTTCCAAACCGGATGTCCGGTCGCAGCTTCCTTTGCGAGCTTGTCGTAGAGATGCGGCTTGTGGGCCCCGTGAAACCGGCCGACCTCCTTCAACCCCATATCCAGACCGTCCGCTGAAAGCTGGTGCATGTAATCAAGAGACGCTTGGCCTTCCTGGCAAAGCGCGGTTGCCAGTTCCTTTCCGTAGCGTCCCGACAATGCGCCAAATGAGGGCTTCAGGCTGGTTGAGAGCTGGCCGCCGTTTCTGAGACTGCAGCCCCAACCGGGGTGTTCGGCATCGATCACCAGCGTGCCCAACCCCTCGGAGGCGGTTTGTAGTGCTGCGTTCAAGCCGGTGTAGCCAGCCCCGATAATCAGGACATCAATTTCATCTGGACGTTCCCGCTCGGGCAGAGAAACCTTGGGCGCAATGTCTTGCCAATAGGGCGTTGTCTTGTAGTCCGCCGCAAACACATCGCTTCCCATGGTAGTCGTTCCTTATGCTGACCTGGCGTCTTCCAGAATAAGATCTGCGCCTTTTTCGCCCACCATGATCGCCGGGGCATTCGTGTTGCCGGATGTAACCGTCGGAAAAATCGAGGCATCGACAACACGCAAGCCCTCGACACCGTACACCTTCAAACGCGGATCTACGACGTTGTCCGACCTGTCCGGTCCCATCCGGCACGTGCTGACTGGGTGGAAAACTGTCGAGCAGCGGTTGCGGACATCATCCAGCATCTGTTCGTCTGTTTGAACCTCTGGGCCGGGTGTCATTTCCGTCTCGATGACTTCCTGAAGTGCCGGGCTCGCCGCGATCTTCCGCAGCAGCCGGCATCCCTCGATCATCTCCTTACAATCGTGATTTGTGCTCAAGGAGTTCGGGCGGATGGCCAATCCCTCGTAGGGGTCTGAGGACTTCAGCTCAACATGTCCTCGGCTGGTTGGCCGGGTCGGTTGCATTCCGAACAGGAAACCAGCGAAAGGATCCGGGTTCATAAGCGGGCGTTGTCCCTTCGGCGCCTTGGTGTAGCTGACCGGAGAGAAGTAGAGCTGCATGTTCGGCCGTTCGCACTCCGGATTGCTCTTCACAAACCCGCCGCCCTGATTGAGGCTGATGGAGAGCGGACCGCCGCGGGTCAGAACATACCGGATGCCCTGGGCCAGCTTTCCCCACCACGGGTAGAGCTGCTGGTTCAGGGTCGGAACCTTGGACTTGTAGAGGTAGTCGAGGCCAAGGTGATCCTGCATGTTCTTGCCGACGGCAGCGCTCTGGACCTTGGGCTCAATGCCCTTGGCCTGAAGTTCTGCGCCGTCTCCGATACCGGAGAGCATCAGGATCTGTGGCGAGTTGATTGCCCCAGCGCTCAAGATGACCTCGCGCCGGGCAGTAACTTTATGTTCGCCGCCATTCCTGTCGTAGACCACACCGGTCGCCCGGTTGCCATCCAGAAGGACACGCTTTGTGTGCGCTTTCGTCAGGATGGTGACATTCGGCCGCTTTTTCGCACGTGACAGATACGCCCGGGCCGTCGACATGCGAAAACCGCCTTTGGTCGTGATCTGGTAATGGCCGACGCCTTCCTGGTCCGCGCCGTTGAAATCCGGGTTGGACTTGAAACCGGCTTGTTCGCTAGCCCGGAAGAAATTCTGGCACAGCGGATGCGCATGCTTGTCCACGCTGGAAACATGCAGCGGGCCGTCTCCGCCGCGGAAGTCATCCGCACCAGCGTCGTTGGTTTCGGAGCGTTTGAAGTAGGGCAGGACATCGTCCCAACCCCAGCCCGGATTGCCCATGGCTTTCCAGTCTTCGAAATCCGCGTGCTGGCCGCGGATATAGACCATGGCGTTGATCGAGCTGGATCCGCCAAGCACCTTGCCGCGTGGCCAATAGCCTTCGCGGTTGTTCAAGCCCGGATCCGGCTGGGTGTAGTACATCCAGTTGATGTGCTTGTTGTAGAACGCCTTGCCGTAGCCGACTGGCACCCAGATCCAGAAGTTTAGATCCGAGCCGCCAGCCTCCAGCACGCAGACCGAATACTTGCCGCTTTCAGACAAGCGGTCTGCGACGGCGGCACCGGCAGAACCGGCACCGACGATGACAAAGTCAAACTCAGCCATGGTGTCTCCGCTCTAAGCGTTCTTGTCACGCTGGACTAGGATGGACAGGAGCGCCAGCAGGCCAGAGCCAACCATCAGGAAGAACGAGACCGCGTTCAGAACCGGTGTCGAACCAACCTTGGCCATGCGGTCATACATGGTGATGGTGAGCGGAGCCTCGGAGCCGACCAGGAACAGCGTCGTGTTGAAGTTTTCAAACGACACCAGGAAGGCAACGATGCCTGCAGCAATCATTGCCGGCCGCAGGAAGGGCAGGGTAATTGTGCGAAGCACCCGGGCCCGGCTGGCGCCGAGATTGAACGCGGCCTCTTCCATGGTTTCATCGAACTTCTTCAACCGGGCGGTGATCACCAGAGAGGTGATTGTCGCAATGAAGGAGAACTGGCCCAAAACCACCAAGAGCATGCCCGGCCGCAGGAACTCCAGTTCCAGGTCGAACTGGTTCTCCATGTAGTTCGCCGTGTCGCTGGCAAGAACCAGGATCGAGATACCGAGGATAACACCCGGGATGACCAGCGGAACGACCATGAGAATGTAAAAGAAGTTTTTGGCTGGAAAATCTCCGCGAACAAAGAGGAAGGCATTGGTTGTGCCGACGAACACCGACAGTGCTGCCACAAAGATCGCTATCACGAACGAATAGTAGAGCCCTTGAAGCAGCCGCCGGTCATGGAACATGCCAAGCTTTGGCTCAGTGTCGGAGAAGAACCAGTCCAAAGTAAAGCCTTGCCACGGCAACGCCGGGAACAAGCTGTCATTGAAGGCAAAGGCACCGGCTGAAATCAGCGGAGCAGCCAGAAAGATGAAGAACGCCAGTACATAGAGCCGGTATCCGAAGAGGAACGGCGTTGTCTTGTTTGTCGCAAGCATGATTGTCCTCCTCAGCTCTTGGCAACAGTGTTTGCCAGCGTCTGACCACTCAGCTTCAAGCCGAGCCAGATGACGATGGAGGTGAACAGCAAAAGCAACATGCCGAAGGCCGCGCCGCCTTCCCAGTTAAACCGGGTGATGAACTGGTTGTAGATCTGCTCCGTGAACCAGCTGGAATTTTTGCCGCCAAGCAGGATCGGCGTGAGGTACGACCCGGCCGTCAGCATGAACGTTACGATGCAGCCGGCAACGATTCCTGGCATCGCATAAGGCACAATGATCTTGCGCAGCACCGTGAAGCCGTTACCGCCAAGATTGTATCCCGCCTCGATCATGGAATTGTCCATCCCGTCGAGCGTAGAGACAAGCGGAACAATCATGAACAAGATGACGGTGTAGACGAGACCGATAATCACCGCGACGTCGTTGTAAAGGAACTCAACCGGGCTTCCGATAACGCCGGTCCAGACGAGAAAGCTGGAGATCACGCCGGTTTCCCGCAGAAGAAGAATCCAGCCGAACGAGCGGATCAGGTCACTTACCCAAAGTGGGATGAGGCAGAGCAAAAAGAGCCCGCCGCGCGCCCGTGGCCCTGCGATTTTTGCAATGTAGTAGGCGATTGGAAAGCCGATCAGCAGTGCCAGAGCCGTAACCAGAAGGGACATCGATCCAGTGCGCAGAAGCGTGTTCCAGTAGATCGGTTCGTTGATGAACTCCAGGTAATTGGCGAAGCTGTACTCGTAGACCCGCGGCGCAACTTTTTCTTTGAGAGACAGGATCACCATGCCAATGTGCGGCAGAATGATCAAAAGTATGATCCAGAGCGCAAAGGGCGCAAACAAGAGGATCAAAGAGAGGCGTTTGATGTCCTTTTGCATCAGGCATGCTCCTCGTGTGCAAAGCACATGGCCTGCTTGGAGGACCAGATCAAGCGGACCTCTTCACCCGGTTTGATGTCATTGTGGCCGGTTAGCGTGACATCAGATTCAATCAACTCACCATTGCCGGATCGGACCAGAACCCGGCTGTTGGCTCCATTGAAAAGAAGGCTGTCGACGACACCATCCATCTGATTGTCGCCTTCAATGCCACCAGAGCCACTTTCCGATGCCCGGACCGTGTGGATGAATTCCGGCCGCACGAAGATGTCGACCTTGGCTCCTTCCGCGACCGTGTTCTGGCCAGCTGCGGAGAAGCTCATCGGCAAGCCTTGGGAGGTTTCGACCTTTCCGCCGGTGCCGTCGCTCGATTTGACGGTGCCTGACCAGCGGTTGCTGTCGCCGACAAAGCCCGCGACGAAAGCCGTCTTTGGCTTGTGATAAAGCTCTTGCGGGGTGCCGATCTGTTCGAATTCGCCTTGGTTCATGATGGCGACGTTGTCGGACATGACCAAGGCTTCGGACTGGTCGTGGGTGATGTAGATAAACGTGGTGTTGAACTGGTGCTGCAGCAGCTTCAACTCGATTTTCATGGCTTCGCGCAGCTTCAGATCGAGCGCGCCGAGCGGTTCATCGAGGAGCAAAACGTCCGGGTCGAGCACCATACAGCGGGCAATCGCGATCCGCTGCTTCTGACCACCGGACAGCTGGTGAATTTCACGTTCCGCGACATCGGGAAGAGCAATTCGTTCCAGGACATCGTGTACTTTCTTTTTGATGTCCGCGTTGTTCATCCCGGTACAGCGCAAACCGTAAGCGATGTTTTCATAGACGTTCATCATCGGAAACAGGGCCAGATGCTGGAACACCATCTTGACGTTCCGCTTGTTTGGCGGCGTTCCGAGAACAGACCTGCCCTTGATCTTGATGTCGCCTGATGTGGGCTCCTCAAATCCGGCAATCATGCGCATCAAAGTGGTTTTGCCACAGCCGGATGGACCAAGAATGGAAAAGAACGAACCGCTTGGGATGTCGAAGGAGACGCCTTTGACAGCCTGGAAGGACCCGAAGTTCTTGGTCACACCGGCGCATTCAAGGTCGTATTGGGGAGTATTTGTCATTGTTTTGGACGCTTCTGGAGAAGTGAAGAAAGGTGGGGGGACACCGTATGGCGGCATCCCCCGAGAATTAGGCCTAGGCTCTACGGCAAATTGGCCAATTGGCGGCAGCTTTTGTTCTGTTGCCGCCAATATATTAAGTGGCCGGTTGTTTAGCCGCCTGTCGCTGCCTTGATTTTCTCCAAGGTTTTACCTTCCATGTCTTCCACGCCCGGAGGAATGTTGGCGAAGAACTTCAGGTTGTCGATGTCGGCATCGGTGAAGGCCGCATTCACAGCTGCTTTCTTGTCTTCCGGCAGGAGGTCCTTGCCGCCCTTCACAGCTGCAATCGCACCGGTGCTAGCAGACATCAGGGTCACGTTTTCCGGACGCAGGACGAAGTTGATCCACTTGTAGGCTGCATCATCGGCCTTGCTCTTGCGCGGCAATGCGAACGTGTCGATCCAGGCTAAAGCTCCTGTTTCCGGCGGAATGAAGGTGATGTTCGGGTTCTGGTCAAACAACTTGTAAGCGGTTGAATCCCAGGTTTCCGAGGCCACGATTTCGCCAGATAGCATCATAGCGCTGAGGTCGTCGCCGCCCTTCCAGTAGGCTTTGATGTTGGCCTTACACTCGATGAGCTTGTCGGCAACCTTGTCGAGAATGCCCTGGTACTTCTCAAGATCGGAGTAAGCGTCGAACGGGTTTTCGCCCATGGAGAACGCGGTACCAAGCAAGATCGTGCGCTTCAGGCGCATGGAAGTCTTGCCCTTGTAAGCCGGGTCACAAAGATCGCCCCAGCCCTTGAAATCCGGCGCTTTGGTCTTGTCGGCCATCAGACCGGATGTGCCCCATTGGTGCGGAACAGCATAGACTTCGCCGTCAATGGTCGTGTTTTCCTTAACGCCATCCAGAAGCTTGGCTTCCATCACGTCCGTGTCGATTTTGGAAAGATCAAGCGGCTTGTAGATGTCGTATTCCAGCTGTGCCGCGTAGATGCGGTCATGGCTCGGCTGAGCGAGGTCAAAACCAGCACCGCCGGTGGCGCGCAGTTTGGCGATCATTTCCTCGTTGTTGGAGAAAGTCACCTCGACCTTGATATCAGGATATTCGGCTTCGAATTTCTGGATGAGTTCATCCGGAGCATAGGATCCCCAGGTTAGAAGCCGGAGTGTTTCAGCTTGTGCCGCGCCCGCACTGGCAAGCATTGTTGCCGCCAACAGGCCGGTTAGAGTCGATTTGAATTTCATTACATCCTCCCTGGATTGGTGATGGTTCCGTTTGAGGCATCAGGCCTCTGTGGGATCCTGGAATATGCAGCCAGCGCATGGGCTTACCGACAAGATTGCGGCGGAGCATGGATAATACCCGCCACCCTTCATATTGCTAAATATACTTATTCACCAGTGACCCCTCGGGTTTTCTTCAAAGCTTTGGCCTAAGTGTTGTCCAACCGGAAAAGCCTCTGGTGCGGTATATTTCACTATTCAATTCAGCACGAATTTGGGTTGTCCTGGCATGACCTGTTCGCTCTTTAGACGCAGGTTCTTGCTGGCTGTCCCCTCTGCGAAGATCCCGCACTCAAGCAGATCAAGACCTGCCGGAAGTGCCGGAACTGCAGATTTCAGCCGCGCCTGACGTTCCTTCACCGCGCTGAAGTTCCTAGGGAGAGACGGTAAGTATCAATTGGACTGCAAAATATATCCATTGCAGATAATTTTTCAGACCAATTGATAAAAGCGGTCTGCTATGCGAGGCGGCATTTCGGCAAGACGTCCTTAAGTGCCTGAATACCCTTTCGGATGTCGTCCGGGCTTGCACTGCCAAATCCGAGAACCAGGCCACGCTGTTGAATATCCGCCAGAGCATAGCGGGACAGCGGGGCCGTTGTGATCCCGAGTGCAGCAGTTTCAGAGACGATCCGCTGTTCATCCAGATTGGCGTTGGTCAGGCCAACGGCGTGAAAGCCGCTGCTTGTCGGTTGCAGGTCGATGTCGCCTGCAAGGCTGGAAGCTGCACCCATCAACGTGTCGTGCCGCTCTTTATAGACTTGGCGCATTGTGCGGATGTGAGTGGCAAACATGCCTTCGTCCATGAATTCGGCAACCATGGCCTGCGTCACGGTCGGGACACCGCTGAGCCAGGTAAGAAAGATTCGTTCAAAACTTTCTACAAGTCCTTCAGGCGCCAAGAGGAACCCAAGTCGAAGGGCAGGGAACAACGACTTTGAGAACGTCCCGACGTAGATCACACGATCGTGGGTATCGATGCTTTTCAAGGTCGGCGGCGGCTGGTCGCCGTAATAAAACTCCCCGTCATAATCATCTTCAACGATCATGGCGTCCGCTTCACTGGCAGCTTTCATAAGGGCGAGTCGCCGCGAAAGGCTCATGACGTTGCCGAGCGGCTGCTGATGCGAGGGGGTCACAAAAGCCAAGCGAAAGTGGGGGGCTTTTTTCAAGCCGTCCTCTACGCACAATCCTTCTGCATCGACATCAACGGGGATGGGCTGAGCGCCGATGGCAACAAAGGCATTGCGCGCCCCGATCGCACCAGGGTTTTCGAACCAGATCGGTTCGCCTGGATTGACCAGCATGCCGCCGATTAGGGAAAACGCGCGTTGTGCGCCGTTTGTTATGAAGATCTGTTCCGGGGCGCATTTGATTCCACGTGAGGCGTTCAGCTGACGTGCAATTGCCTCCCGCAACGGCGTAAATCCGAAAGGTTCGCCATAGCCCGCAATATCGTCCCGGTCTTTTCGCCAATGCCGCGCAGACAGCTTCGCCCATTGCGCCATTGGAAACGCGTCTAGAGCGGGGAGGGCCGTGACAAAGGCTTGGGATTTGTGCGGCAGCCGTGTGCGGACCTTGAAGTCGGGTATCGCATGTTTGGAGGCATGGGACAGGCGCGGGATGGCCTTGATGTTGTCGTTCGACGACGGCTTCGGCCTCGGCTCAAGCCGGGCGTGCAACGCATCGCTCACGAAAGTGCCGGCGCCTACACGGGCTTCCAGAAGGCCTTCCGAGATCAGCCGGTCGATCGCATCAATTACCGTTGTCCGCGAAACGCCGATCTCCTGGGCAAGGGTTCGTGTCGCTGGCAACCGATCGCCTGGCGTCAATGCGCCGGTCAGCAACAGATCCCGCAAAGCCATGTAGAGTTGGATCGAGATTTTCTTATCAGCGTGCTTGTCAATCTTGATCGATGACAGAACCGCCCCGGCATGCCGTTTCATCGCAATTCTCCAATTGGTCTGGGAGATTGCGCAAAACGGACCTTCTATCAAGTCCAATTCTGAATAACTTGATAGTCCAATTACAAGAAAACTGCGCTCAGGGAGCCTCGTTCAAGGACCGCAAGCCCCATGAAAATACAATCAATCGAGACATTTACCAATGAATTTGTCTGTTTCACCCGTGTCACGACTGACAGCGGTGATACGGGCTGGGGACAGGTCGCACCTTACTACGCCGACATCACGGCCGAAGTTGTGCACAGGCAAGTGGCGCCTTACGCGCTTGGAGAAGACGCGCTTAATATCGATCATTTGATGGACATTATCCCCGATCGCGAGCACAAGTTTCCCGGATCCTATCTGCGCCGTGCAATGGGCGGTCTCGACACAGCGCTATTTGACCTGCGTGGCAAGCTTGAAGGCAAGCCTGTGTGTGAACTGCTGGGTGGAACGACGGGCAAGGTTCGCGCTTACGGGTCTTCCATGAAACGGGACATTATCGCTCAAGACGAAGCGGATCGCCTGAAACGCCATCAGGATGAACGCGGCTTTACGGCGTTCAAGTTCCGCATCGGCGCAGAGTGCGGCCGAGATCAGGATGAATGGCCCGGACGGACAGAGGAAATTGTGCCGCTAATGCGCAAGAGCTTCGGTGATGAGACCGCGCTACTGGTCGATGCGAATTCCTGTTATTCACCGGCGAAAGCGATCGAGGTCGGTCGGTTCCTGGAAGCCAACGGCATTTCTCACTACGAGGAGCCGTGCCCGTACTGGCATTATGACCAGACAAAGCAGGTCACTGATGCGCTCGACATTGACGTTACCGGAGGTGAGCAAGACTGCTCGCTGGTCGACTGGAAACGCATGATCGATGAGAAAGTCGTCGACATTATTCAGCCGGACATTTGTTATCTCGGCGGCATGGTGCGCACGATGAAAGTCGCGAAAATGGCCCACGAAGCAGGCATTCCGTGCACCCCGCATGCGGCCAACCTGTCCCTGGTGACGCTGTTCACCATGCACCTGCTGCGCGCCATTCCGAATGCCGGAAAGTATCTGGAATTCTCCATCGAGGAGGAAGACTACTACCCGTGGCAGTATGACCTCTTTGTCAAATCGCCGTTCGATATCATCGAAGGCAACGCGATTGTGACGGACGCACCAGGTTGGGGCGTTGAGGTCAATCCGGAATGGCTCGCCAAATCCACATACAAAATCAGCTCTCTGGAAGGCTAATCATGGCGTCTCAACAAGACCTGATCGCCGAATACGAAACGACCGGCACCCTTTCCGCGTTGCCGCTCGGCCATTTCATCGACGGTGCGTTTTCGCAGCCCTCGCACAACCGCACCATGGAAAGCTTCGATCCGGGCAAGGGCACAGCCTTTGCGCGATTCACGGCTGGAACGTCTGAGGATGTTGACGCAGCTGTTGTTTCCTCTCGGGAAGCATTCGAAACGGTCTGGCGCGATATGGCGCCGGTAGAACGGGCGCGTATTCTGACCAAGACGGCCGAGCTGATCCTGGAAAACTTGGAACTGCTATCGGTGGTCGAAACACTCGACTGCGGAAAACCGCTTCAAGAATCGATCGGCGATGTTCGTGGTGCCGCGCGCACGTTCGAATACTACGCGGGCGCCTGTGACAAGTTGCAGGGCGACAGTTTCCCTTTGGCGGGAGATTACATCGGCTATTCAATCCATGAGCCGGTTGGCGTGACAGCTCACATCATCCCGTGGAACTTCCCGATTTCAACCGCCGCCCGCGGCTTCGCACCAGCGCTAGCCGCAGGATGCACGGTTGTCGCAAAACCGGCCGAGCAAACGCCGTTCACCGCATTGCTGTTGGCCAAGATCTTGTCGGACGCCGGTTTGCCGGACGGCGTGTGCAACGTGGTGACAGGGACGGGTGTCCAGACGGGCGCACCACTCACACAGCATCCGGGTGTCGATCACATCACCTTCACCGGATCGGTTCAGACCGGCAAGGCCGTGATGAAGGCGGCAGCCGATGATGTCACCCGCGTCGTTCTGGAGCTGGGCGGCAAATCGCCTGTAGTTGTGCTTGCCGATTGCGACAAGGAACAGGCCTTGAACGGGGTCATGGGTGCGATCTTCGAAAATGCCGGTCAGATTTGCTCCGCGGGGTCGCGCCTTGTGATCGAAAAATCGATCCACGAGGAGTTTGTCTCCGAACTTGTCAAGCGCACAAAGGCGCTGAAGATTGGTCATGGCCTTAGCCAGCCGGAGCTTGGACCTGTGAACTCCGCCGAACACCTTGAAAAGATCGCCGGCTTCATTGACCGGGCAAAGGACCGGGGTGCAAAGATCGCTGTTGGCGGTAACGTCACAACGGACCCGGCCACGGGCAATGGCTGGTTCTTTGAGCCGACCATCGTCGATGCGGTTCCGGTCAAGGATGAGCTGGCCCAGGAAGAGATTTTCGGCCCGGTGCTGACTGTGCAGGTGGCAGACGATGCAGACCATGCGCTGGAACTGGCCAACGACTGCCAATACGGCCTGGTCGCCGGCATCTACACATCGAACTTTGCCAAGGCGCATCAGCTCGCGCGCAAGATCGATGCAGGCCAGATCTACATCAATGAGTATTTCGCCGGCGGTATTGAAGTGCCGTTCGGCGGCAACAAGAAGTCCGGTTTCGGCCGGGAAAAAGGCATCGAGGGTCTGAAAAGCTACTGCAAGACCAAGAGCATTGCGGCAAAGATCAGCTAATCCGTCACTTTAGCGATCGCGGTTCCGCGAAGGCCGGTTTTCCGTTCCCCGGATCCGGCCTTTTCTTTTTTTGAGGTCTCAGTCTTGCGCGACCAGCAGCAGCTCGTTGGTCACCAGGGTCGGACATTTTCCGGGCTTCGCATGCCCCAGAAACAGGCCCTTGTTGAGATCGACCGTCCGCAAGGGCAGGGACAACTTCCCGTTCTGCCGCTTTCCGGCACCGTTCTGCAGCAGGATCTCTGAGATCAGGCCAGTCATCGGTGGACCGTCTTCGAATTGTGCGCCTGCTAGGCTGCCAATACCATGAACGGAGTAGCTGGCCCCGGGAAGCCGACTACCGAGTTCGGTTATGCCTTCATAGAGGTCTGTAAACGGCCCAAGTGTGGTGATAAGCGCGTTGGTGGACGTTCCGGACAACGCTTCAGGCTCGGACTTGACCCGAAAAAGCTTGAATTCGGTCTCCGGGTCTAAAGAGGCTTCGAACCGAGCCCCGACGAGCCCGTAACCAGTGATTCTTGCGCCGTCAGCAATCGTGAGTGTCTCCGGAAGGAGATGTCCCAGGTGCCAGGAGCCATTCTCCTGCCAGTAGGCGTGAATATGTGCAAACCAGTTTCCGTCCCGCCAGCCGAGAACCGCGACAGCCTCTTTCAGAATCGTCCCATTTGAGGAATGCGTATCGCTGTACCAGGCCGCATGGCGGTCATCGACAGCCCGGTCTGGCATGACATAATCAAAGGCAGCCAACTGAACGCCGGAAAGATCGAGGACGGCGGAGGACAACCCGGCGCCATCCGCCCAGCGCCCCAATATTGCGAGCAAAGGCTCGCCAGCTGAAACCTGACATTCAACTTTCACTGCATGGCACGGCGCATATGGCATGCGGTCCTGTGCCTGCGGGCCGGGATGCCGGATATCGCCGAGCGTCTGTGGAGCAGGGCGCCTCATAGCAGACCTTTTTCGGTCAGGAATTCGCGCACGAGCTTCTTTGTGATCTTGCCATAGGCGCTGGTCGGCATTTCCTCGATGAACAGATAACGTGCCGGCATCTTGTAGCGGGTGATCTTGTCCTTGAGGAAATCGCTGAGCTCGGCGGCGTCCGTTTCTTGGCCAGTCTCCGTTACACAGACGGCAAGGCCAACCTCTCCCCATTGCGGATCCGGGATGCCCAAAATCGCGACCTCGGAGACCGCCGGATGGGTCAGCAGGATCTCTTCGACTTCCTTGGGATAAACATTGGAACCGCCGGAAATATACATGTCAGACGCGCGGCCGGTCAGATAGAGATACCGCTGTTCATCCATGTGGCCGATATCGCCGGTGCGGAACCAGCCATTCCGGAAGGATTTGGCATTTGCACCGTCATCGTCGAGATACCCTGCGCAGACGGCTGATCCGACGACGCAGACTTCGCCAGTCTCATTCGGCCCGAGGATCTTGCCGGTTTCGTCCTGAATGCTGACTTCGATCCCAGTTCGCTCCACGCCGCAGGTTCCGACCTTTGCGTTGGGCCCATCATCAACGGTGTGTTCGTCCGGCCGCAGCACCGTGATGTTTCCCGTGACTTCTCCGAGACCGTAATATTGGACAAGAACCGGTCCAAGTGCTTCCAGCGCCCGCTTCTGGTCTTCGCGGTACATCGGCGCCCCGGCGTAAATGAGGTGACGGAGGCTGGAGTGATCGAATTGGTCAACACATGGGTCTTCAACCAGCCGCTTCACGATGGTCGGCACGGTGAACATGTTGGACACCTTGTGCCGTTCAATCAGCTGGAACGCTTCATGTGGCCGGAAGCCGCCCTTGGGCATCAGGATGTGCGCCGACCCGCAAGAGAGTTGGGCAATCAATTGAAGGCCTGCACCATGGGAAAGAGGTGCAATCACCAGCGAAGCGTCGGTTTCACTGGTTCCGGGCAAAAGATCGGCCATGTAGTTGACGACAACGAAACCGATTTGCCCGTGTGTGAGAACGACAGCTTTTGGCCGCCCTGTCGAACCGGATGTGAAGAAGAACCAGCACGGGTCATTGTGAACGACGTCCGCATTGGCGACCCGCGCGCCGGCATGCTTTTCCAGCAAGGCCTCGTAGGACACGCCGAACGTGCTTTCACCAATCGTGACGATGCCTGAAAGATCCGGACGGGCTGCTATGACCGCTTCAGCCTGGGGCGCATACTCCGCATCACAGAGAAAGACGGTCGCCTTTGACTTTTCAGCCGCATAAGCGGTTTCTCCAGGCGCCTGCCGGAAATTACACGGCACCCAAACAGCCCCGAGCCGGAAGGCCGTTAGCATGATCTCGATCATCTGATGCGAGTTTTGCGCCTGGACCAACATCCGGTCGCCCTTGGCGATTCCGAAATCTGATGAAAGCGCGCTAGATAAGGCCGAAACACGGCGATCAAGGTCCTGCCACGACCAGGTTTGATCTTCCCAGACAATCGCGGGACGGTCTGGCCACCGCTTGGCGTTGCGTGTCAAAAAGTGCGCAAGGTTCGCCACGCGATTGGAACAGCGCTCAATCATCAGATGAGGTCCTCCCTGGAAATCTGTGCTGACAACCTAGGGCGCAGTGGTCTGATTTGACAAGCAATATGAATGGTCTATCGGCCATTTCAATTCCCGCCCAAATCATGCAAGGATGCGCGCCGGTTTAATTTCGCATGCAGTTGCAGGACGGTTTTATGACGACTTCGCCCGACTTTGATTGGAATGATGCTTACGAAAACGGCGCCTATATTGAGGACGCTCAAAGCTATCCGGCGCGGTGGGCCGATGAAGCCCTCGAATTCCGGTCGGGCTGGATCAAAAAAGACATCGACATCATCTATGGCGATACGGACCGCCAGCGGCTGGATCTCTTTCACTCTGAGGACAAAAGCAAGGGTCTGGTGGTCTTTGTACATGGTGGCTACTGGCGCCGCTTTGACAAATCCTACTGGTCGCATTTGGCGCGGGGCGCGCTTCGAAGCGGTTGGTCTGTCTGTTTGCCCAGCTATGAATTGGCGCCAGACGTTCGTATCCCGCAGATTACGGCGCAGATCGGCACGGCACTCAACAAGGCCGCGCGGCGGGTCGAAGGACCAATCCGTCTATCAGGCCACTCTGCTGGCGGCCATCTTGTCAGCCGCATGATCTGCGCAGACACACCGCTCAATCCGGAAGTGCTCGAGCGCATCGAAAATGTTGTCTCCATCAGCGGCCTGCATGATCTTCGGCCTTTGATGAAGACGTCGATGAATGATGACTTTTTGCTCACCGAGGTTGACGCGGTGAAGGAAAGCGCTGCCTTGCAGAAACCTGCCAAAGACTGCCCTGTGACGGCCTGGGTTGGTGGTGACGAGCGGCCTGAATTTATTCGCCAGTCACAGCTGCTGGCGGAGGCCTGGGACAACGCCAAGGTGTTTGTGGACGAAGGCAAGCATCATTTCGATGTCATCGAAGGGCTGATCGACCCGGCAAGTCCGCTGACAAGTGAGCTGCTTTCGTAATTGCATCTAGTCTTCAACGGCATAGAACCGTTGTGCCAGGCGGCGGACACCGGTGTTTTCGTAGAAGCTGATCGAGGCTGGGGGAACCAGATAGGCCACCCCGGCCTCCAGTCCGTCGCGCCAGCTTAGGCGGACTTCCGCAATCGTCCGCTCGTTCACATCAAAGACATAGAACTCCTTCGGCAGGGGTATATCTTCATTCAGCAGGATCCGAAGGCCGCCCGCGGAGATGTCTCGCGTGGTGCAGTCGCAGATGTATTCGTTGGTCAAGCTGGCGAGTTTTGCGGGCCGCAGGCGAGTACGCCGGCGCGGAAACAACCGCTTTTGAACGGCATCCATTGTTGCTTGCCGGTTCAAGCATAATCCTTTGAACATCTGAGACCTCAGCGGCGGGGAGATGCCGCAGGCGGCATGGGTGGGGGCGGTGCGAGTTCAGGCCGTGGCTCCAAGGCCGCCGGTGGTTCCTGACCCCGGATGAGGGGCCGACCATAATAGTTGGGATCGCCGAGCGTTGTCGGCCGGTGGGTAACGCCCGACTGTTCGTTGGCGCAGCGTTGATAGGCAAGGTCATAAAGGCTTTGCCAGCCCGCCGGATAACTTCCCAGGTTATCGAGAACGCTCAGCGCTCCGCCAATGGCCGCACCCCGGCGTGCGCCGCTTGGACCATCCCAAATTCCTCCGGCCACGGCTCCGCGTGCTCCGTTCTCATAGATGTTCAGATCAGCTGGATCGGGATTGACGTGGGCATTGGCGTAAGAGCGCGCATAGGCATCACAATTGACCGGTTGGGCATTTGCTGACGACACCACACCTGTGCTGGCAAGTGTTGCCAACCCCACAATAGCTGGCTTCAGGACACGCTTTTGAAGGCGATGACGAAAAGGGCTTGCTGTCAATGAGGTGCCGATTGGGCGCCAGCGCTGGGTCATTGGGATCTCCGGTCATTCCAATCCGGGTGCATGTGAGTGTGCCGGTTTCAAATCTTGAAGCACCATCGGTCACCCATGAAGGTTGTGCGGGCCTTGCGGCGCGGATTGGCAAAGGGCCAGCCTCAGACAAGCTTGGACTTTTAGAACTGGCACCAATCCCGGCTGAATGGAGGTATTCGATGGAACCGGTGTTCCTGAACAAACTGGTCTCGCAAAACAACGAATGGCTGTCTGTCCGTCAGGCCGCGATTGCTGAGAACATCGCCAATGCCAACACCCCTGGTTTTGGTGCCAAAGATGTTGAGCCTTTCGTTTCGGTGATTAGCAAAACTCATCTTGCCATGACCGCGACCCATGGAAGCCATCTGGGCCAGACCATGGAGGCAGCCAAAGCCTCAGACATGGAAAAAGCTGACAGCTGGAACGTTACCCACTCCGGCAACTCCGTGAGCCTGGAGCAGGAGTTGATGAAAGCCGGTGAGGTCGCGCGCGACCACTCGCTGAATGCCAGCATCGCCAAGTCGTTTCACAAAATGTACCTCGCAGCCGTTCGTCCCTAAGCCAAAGTGATCTGAACTCATGTCCGACCCCCTTTCTGCCACACTGCAAATTGCCGCTTCCGGCCTGAAGGCTCAGTCCGATCGGATGCGGATTGTTTCCGAGAACCTCGCCAACGCCCGCTCCACCGGTGAGGCTTCCGGCGATGATCCCTATCGGCGCAAGACGATCACCTTTGAAAGCGAATTCAATCGCGCAACCCAGGCCAATCTGGTCGCAGTCAAGGGGATTGGAACTGACAAGGCGCCTTTCACCGTTGAATACGATCCGGGCCACCCGGCGGCGGACGTTGATGGCTATGTGAAAATGCCAAACGTCAACACGCTGATGGAACTCGCGGACATGCGCGAAACCAATCGGTCCTACGAAGCCAATTTGAAAGTCATGACGCAGGCCCGCGAAATGGTCATGCGCCACATCGACCTGTTGAGGAACTGATCATGATCAACGAAATCTCCGCGCTGACATCGGTAGCCTCGAGCGACGGTATTCTAAAGTCCTCGTCGACCACCCGCTACATGAACTCGACGCCTGAGCTGGGTGGCACCGAAGCTGTGTCCGGCCCGTCCTTTTCGGACGCCATGGCCGAGGTCTCGCAATCGGCCATCGACAAAGTGAAAAATGGTGAAGCAGCCGCAATCGCCGGTGTCGATGGTCAAGCTTCCGTTCAGCAAGTTGTTGAAGCTGTCATGCAGGCAGAATCCACGCTGCAGACCGCCATTGCCATTCGCGACAAGGTCGTGAACGCCTATCAGGAAATCAGCCGGATGACGATCTAGGCAAGCGCGCTTCTATCGAGAGCGATTTAATCGTCAGTCAGATTTAGCGAATTCAGGAGACGTAAAAATGAAAGCCCTTGCCATCGCTGCAACCGGCATGAGCGCCCAACAGCTCAATGTTGAAGTTGTTGCCAACAACATTGCCAATATGAACACGACGTCGTTCAAACGGGCGCAGGCGGAATTCTCAGACCTTCTTTATCAGGCAGAGCGTCTTCAAGGCGTGCCAAACCGCGGCGGCGAAGATCCGGTTCCTGAAGGAGCGCAGCTGGGTCTTGGAGTAAAGACAGCGGGCATCCGGAAACTGCATATGCAGGGACCGCTGACCAACACGGGCAACCAGTTCGATATCGCGCTGGACGGCCGAGGTTGGTTTGAAATTACCGGCCCGGACGATGAAACCCTTTACACCCGGGCTGGCTCTTTCAACAAGAACGCGGATGGCCGCCTGGTGACCATCGACGGCTACACAGTTGAACCGGCAATTATCGTTCCGGAAGAAACCATCGAAGTGGTGATCAACGAAACCGGGCAGGTCTATGCCAAGATCGATGGCGAGATCCAGCCACGTGAAATTGGTCAGCTGTCTCTTGCAAATTTTGCAAATGATGTCGGTCTCGAACCGGTTGGTGGAAATCTCTTCCGGGAGACGCCGGCCTCGGGTGCTCCGGTTGCCGGTGTTCCTGGTGATCCTGGCTTCGGTGTTGTCCGCCAGGGGTATCTGGAATCGTCCAATGTCGATCCTGTGAAGGAAATTACGGCGCTCATTTCCGCTCAGCGCGGGTATGAGATGAACTCAAAGGTCATGAAAGCGGCGGATGAAATGGCCAATACCGTGACCAATGGCATCCGCTAGAAAAGGCGGTTCACGAAATGACCAAAGCCCTGAAACGCGTCGCCTTCTTTTTGTTTGTGCTAACCGCAGCTCCTTCGGCATACGCGGCGAGCATTGAATTGCCGGTTGCCCGCCAAACGATCCCAGCTGGTAGTGAAATCGGCCATCGGGACTTGGTGGAGCGCAAGTTCCCCAGCCGCACAGCAACACAGTTCGCGGTCGCCTCACATCGGAGCCAGCTGGTCGGACAGGTGACCCGGCGCACACTGTTGCCCGGCCAGCCGATCCCGATCAATTCGGTCGAAAAACCGTTGCTCGTCAAACGGGGTGAACCGGCCCGGCTGGTGTTTCAGGAACAAGGTCTGGTCATCATCATGCAGGTTGAGGCGCTGCAAAACGGGGGCGCGGGCAGTTTCGTGCGTGTTCGAAACGTCGACAGCGGTTTGGTCGTGTCCGGAAGAGTTCAGCAGGACGGCACGATTCGCGTGGAGAATTGATTTATGTTCCGTGTTTTCATTTGCCTGTTGGCGGTTTTGACCGCTGTACCGGCGACCGCGATGGTGCGGATCAAGGATATCGCCACGTTGCAGGGTGTGCGTGACAACCAATTGGTCGGTTACGGCCTGGTCATTGGTCTGAAGGGGTCTGGCGATACACTGCGCAACTCTCCTTTCACCGAGCAGTCTCTTCAGTCGATGCTCGATAGTCTTGGGGTGAATGTTCGCGACACGCGGCTCCGGACGAGGAATGTCGCCGCTGTCGTTGTGACGGCCGAAATGCCGTCCTTCATCGGCAAGGGATCGACCATCGATATCAGCGTTTCTTCCTTAGGCGATGCCACATCATTGGCAGGCGGTACGCTGGTTGCCACACCATTGCTTGGGGCGGATGGTCAGATTTACGCTGTAGCTCAAGGACCGGTTGCAGTGTCTGGGTTCGCAGAACTCGGTGCTGCGGAAAGCTTGACCCAGGGAATTCCAACCGTCGGCCGTATCCCGAATGGCGGGCTTATCGAGCGGAACCTGCCGGCGAAGTTCTCGCAAATTCCCGATCTTGTGTTGGAACTTTCCAATCCGGATTTCAAGACGGCTGTCCGCATCACCGACGCAATCAACCGGTACACCCGGGAGCGCTATGGAGTCCGGGTCGCTAAGGAACGCGATTACCGGTCCGTAGATTTGACGCCACCACCGAAGGTGAGCTTGACCCGTTTCATAGCGGAAATTGAATCCATCCGCGTCCGGCCGGACCAAAGCGCCAAGGTCGTGATTGATGAGCGCACGGGAACGGTTGTGATCGGCAAGGACGTTCAGATTTCTACGGTTGCCATCACCCATGGAAATCTGACAGTCCGGATTTCCGAAGCACCGGAAGTTTCCCAGCCGGCACCGTTCTCTCAAGGGGAGACTGTTGTGGTCCCACGGACTTATGTGGATGCGCAGGAAACCGGCGGGCGGCTTGCGGTTGTCGGTGGAACGGATCTTCCGACATTGGTGCGGGGCCTCAACCGGATCGGCCTACGCCCGACCGGGATCATTGCAATCCTGCAGGCGATCAAGACCGCCGGGGCTCTGCAGGCAGAACTGGTTGTTCAATAAACCAGCAGGCCAAACAGGTCAGCAATCTCGAACAAGGCGCCGCGGTTTTGCGGCGCCTTTTGTTTACAGGGCATCAACAGCCTCGCGCAAGCTCGATCGGCGAATGTCCAATCAAACGGGTCACTCGCAAAGGACAATGTGTTCATGTCTAAATTCGTGGATGAATGCCGAAAAGCCGGTGTTCTGACATGCCTGGCTCTTCAATTGATCTGCGCGGGGAGCGCGGCGCAGGCACAAACACCGCCGCAAAAGCCGCAAGAGGCTGCAGCCGCCCCGGCGCAACCTGCCATCCCGTATCGTGACAGCCAGCTTTACTGCAAGAACATCGCCGAAGCGGCGAGCGACGCCCGGATCCAGTGGCAGACTTGGAAGATGATTGCCCTGGAAGGGCGCCTCCAGGCCCGGATTGCCGAGTTGCAACGCAAGGAGCGCGAGTTCGAGGCCTGGGTTGAACGCCGGGAACAGCTTCTGGAGCAGGTCGAGGACCAGGTCGTCAGCATCATTGGCCGGATGCGTCCGACCGCTGCGGCAGAACAGCTTTCGACTACCGAAGAAGAAGCTGCGGTTGGCGTTCTTTTGAAGCTGAAAGCACGTGTTGCCAGCGCGATCCTGGATGAAATGGAGCCCGCAAGGGCAGCACAGCTGACGCAGACCATGATGGGCTTCACCGACCCCGAAATACAACGGAGATTTTGATGCGCCTGATGCTTGTTTCTTTAGGGGCCGTATTGCTCTCCGGATGTGCCGGGCAACTGGAAGATATCGGCCGTGCCCCGGAAATGACCCCGGTTGGTTACGGGTTGGCCAACCGGCCCGCAACCGTTTACCCGCTTGGCACGTTCAACAAGGGCGGGATCAAGGACTACAATTCGCTGTGGCGCAATGATCGCGAGAATTTCTTTGCTGATCCAAGGGCCAAGAAAATCGGCGACGTCCTGACTGTTGTAATCCAGATCGACGACCGTGCGGAACTCGACAACACGTCTGAGCGCGGCCGGTCTGCCGATATCGGTATTGGCGGCTCGTATTCAGCTGGCAGCAACAACAGCACATCGGGCGGCCAGGCAGAGCTGAATGGCAATTCCGGATCATCGTCCGCTGGATCCGGGTCCATTGACAGGTCCGAGGAGATTGAACTCTCTGTTGCTGCCATCGTGATCGACCGGCTTCCCAATGGGAACATGGTGATCTCCGGCTCACAGGAAGTCCGTGTGAACTACGAGATGCGGATCCTGAATGTCGGTGGGATCGTCAGACCAAGAGACATCGAGAGCAACAACACCATCCCTTACGACAAGATCGCAGAGGCTCGTATTTCCTACGGTGGCCGCGGCCGGATCTCCGAGGTCCAACAGCCGGGTTGGGGCCAGCAGATCTATGACATCGTCACACCATTCTAGGCTGGAAGGGATCGAATATGTCGAACAGTCTTGTGCCCTATGAAGGGCCGGAAACCGGTGACGCAAAATCCAATTTCATGGCAGCGCTTATCCTGATCAGTTTGATTGGTGCAGGCGCAGGTGCCGGACTTGCGAAAATCGTCTCCGACATGACCGAAACTGCGGTCCATGGCCGGATCCGGGATGCCCAAACCTTCAGTCAGACCTTGCCGTTTTCACCTTCCACCCGCCTGCAGCGGCTTGAGCCCCTGGTGACCAACTTGGCAACACCGCCCAGCACATGGATACGGGTTCAGGCAACGCTTTTGCTGGAAGACGAGCCGGATACAGACGTGTCTGTTCTGCGCAAGCGGATCGAGGACGATTTTCTGAGTTTCCTTCGTACGTTGACCCTGGCGCATCTGGAAGGCGGGGTTGGCCTGCAACACCTGCGGGAAGACCTGAATGAGCGCGCCAAAGTGCGCAGCAAGGGTAAGGTTCGCGAAGTAATCCTGGAGTCTGTGGTTATCCAATGATGAGGTTGTTTTTAACCGTTGCCGCTTTGTTTGCTCTGACCGGAGCCGCAGCGGCGCAGGTGCCGGACTTGTCTGCTTTGCTGCCGGAAGGCGAGGGCAGCGCGTCGGGCCGCATCATCCAGATGATCATCTTGCTCACGGTGCTGTCTTTGGCACCGGGTATCTTGATCATGGTCACCAGTTTCATCCGGTTCGTGATTGCCTTTTCGTTTCTCCGGTCCGGTATTGGCCTGCAGACGACACCCGGCAATCTTATCCTGATTTCGCTTGCGCTTTTCATGACGTTTTACGTCATGGCGCCAACCTTCGACCGGGCATGGGAAGATGGTGTCCGGCCATTGATGAACAACGAGATCACCGAGGAAGAGGCCTATGTGAAGATCACCGAGCCGTTTCGCGAGTTCATGCTGAGCCAGGTTCGCGAAAAGGATCTGGTGCTCTTTGACGATCTCGCTGCCGGCCGGGTGACCGACGGATCGGCGGCCTCAGCCGAAGAGGTGGAGCTGCGGGTCCTCATTCCGGCCTTTATGATCTCCGAATTGCGGCGGGGATTTGAGATCGGGTTTTTGATCGCGCTGCCGTTTCTCGTGATCGATATGATCGTGGCGACCATCACCATGTCAATGGGCATGATGATGCTCCCGCCGACCGTGATCTCCCTACCATTCAAGGCCTTGTTCTTCATCCTGATCGACGGATGGAACCTGCTGGTTGGCAGTCTTGTGCGGTCGTTTTTCTAGGCGGAACTAATACTTGAGAATTTTTTGGGCGGGGCCTTCGGCTCCGCCTTTGTCGTTTCGCCGAGGGACTAAACCGCAAAAGGAATTACCTTTGGCAGTTCAACCGACGCTGCTTGTACATCGATGGTCCAAAGGACGGAAGTAGGTTTTTCGATTGCAGAAACACATCCAAAAATCTGCATAGTGTCATTTGCCAGTTTGAAATACGGATAAGAATCAACTTGAAATGATCGGCGTAAGCTTCGCGCAAGGTTTGTGCTCTAGCTTGCAAATCACACGACGGGTTGAGCAAATCCTACCAACGCTCAAAAGCATGATGCTGCCCCGCCGTCCCGGTGTAACTCCGGAATGTCCCATCCTCAAAACTTATGATTTGAAAGGGACATATCATGTCTAGCTTGCTTACCAACGCATCTGCAATGACCGCTCTGCAAACGCTGAGCATGACCAACAAAGACTTGGCAACCACCCAAAACCGGATTTCTACCGGTCAGCGTGTTGCTACAGCGTCTGACAACGCTGCTTATTGGTCCATTGCAACGACCATGCGCTCTGACAACAAGTCTCTCTCGGCTGTTGAAGATGCTCTTGGTCTTGGTGCAGCGACGGTTGACACCATGTACACCGCATTGGAATCAACCGTTGATAAGCTGTCCGAAATGCGGGCGCTTCTGGTCACTGCATCTACACCGGGTACTGACCCGTCCAAGACGCAGGAAAACATCACAGCTCTTCAGAACACACTTACACAGTCTGTCGACTCTGCTGTTTTCAACGGCCAGAACTGGCTGAAAACTGACTCAACAGTAGCAACAACTGCTGCTGAAATCGTCAGCTCCTTCACCCGTGACTCTTCTGGTGCGATCTCTATCCTGAAGACAGATGTTACTCTTGCTAACATCCGCCTTGTGGACTCGAGCACTGCCCGGAGTGGTGTGCTTGATCAGGACCGCTCGACATTGGTGGCCACCGCGGTAACCGGTACGCTCACCGGTGACAGCATTCTGACCTGGGACGTGTCTGGACTTGACGCAGTAGACGATACAGCGACTTTCGAAAGCCTGATTGCGCAAGTCGATGATGCTCTGCAGTCTGTGACTTCGTCTGCTGCGTTCCTGGGTGCGATCAAGACCCGCGTTGACCTTCAGAAGGACTTCGTGTCCAACCTGACAGACGCTATTGATCGCGGTATCGGTCAGCTTGTTGATGCAGATATGAATGCGGAATCCACCCGCCTTCAGGCCCTGCAGACCCAGCAGCAGCTCGGTATTCAGGCTCTGTCCATCGCCAACCAGGGTTCTCAGAACATTCTGTCCCTGTTCCGTTAATCTTTACCGATTTCCGGATGAGAGGCCGCGCCCTTTTGGGCGCGGTCTTTTTTTGTTTTGGAATCAGCCCCTTCGCCAAAACATGACAGGCTCGCACAAGCTCCGGATCCGATAGTGCAGGGAACTTGAGACGAACGTGCATGAAGGGGTTATGCATGCCGGGCCGTGAACACGCCGAAAAACTTTGGGCCAACTTGATGGAATTGGGCATGCGCCGATTGATCGCGCTTGCTCTGATTGGCCTTGCGACCATCGCCACAGTTGGCGCTGGCGCATTTTATTTAAGCCGGCCGGAAACGACGCCGCTTTACACAGGCCTAACCGGCGAAGACGTGTCGCGGATCGGCTCCGCCTTGCGCGACGCAGGTATTCCGTTTGACGTCAACTCTGAAGGCGATGCGGTCATGGTCAGTCATGGCCAGACGGCCAAAGCAAGGATGCTGCTTGCCGAAAAGGGGCTGCCACGCGGCGCGAACTCCGGCTACGAGCTGTTTGATGATCTCGGGTCCCTGGGCCTGACATCCTTCATGCAGGAAGTGACGCGGGTTCGGGCGCTGGAAGGCGAACTCGCCCGCACAATCCAGCTGATGAAAGGCATCCGTGCCGCGCGTGTCCATATCGTCTTGCCCGAAAAAGGCTCTTTCCGCCGCGACCAACAGCCGCCATCGGCCTCTGTCGTTATCCGGTCAGATATCCCGGATGATGTGCGCACCGCCGATGCCATCCGGCACCTTGTCGCAGCTGGCGTTCCGGGTATGGAAGCCGCCAAGGTTACGGTGCTGGATACGACCGGCGGCATACTCGCGGCCGGAAAGGACCCGACCAAAGCGTCTGCGGGCCAAATGGCAACCCTTGAAACGGCCGTCAGCAACCGGATCCAGGAAAACGTCCGCAAGACGCTGACACCCTATCTTGGTCTCGACAACTTTCAGGTCAGCGTTGCGGCAAAGCTCAATACCGACCGGAAGATGATTGCCGAAACCATCTTTGACCCGGATTCGCGGATCGAACGGTCTGTCCGTACAATTCGTGAAAACGAAAATGCGGAAAACTCCAGCGCGGCAACGCCAGTGACTGCGGAACAAAACTTGCCAGATGAAAATGTCGAAGCGGATGGCGGAGAACGGTCTCTGGAGGAAGCGGAACGGCGCGAAGAGACCGTCAATTATGAAATCTCGTCCAAACGGATCGAAACTTCCCAGGACGGTTACCGCGTTGATCGCTTGTCCATTGCCGTCCTTGTCGACCGTGCGCGCTTGGCGGCTTCTCTTGGCGGATCACCCACACAATCCCAGATCGAAGAACAGGTTCGTGAGATCGAAGCGTTGGTGGCATCTTCTGCAGGTGTCGCTGAAGAGCGGGGCGATCTCGTAAAAGTCTCCGTTGTTGACTTCGTCGATGGCGGCCGGGATCTGGAGCCGATCCCGCCGATCGGTGTCACCGAGTATCTGCTCCGTCAATCCGGCAACATCATCAACGCACTGGCGATCCTGACGGTGTCCATGCTGGTGATCTGGTTCGGGTTGCGTCCGGCTGTTGCTGCCCTCGTGCCGCAAGTGAACAGCGAGCAGGCCGAAATGGCAGAAATCGGTCTCTTGCCGGAAGGCGCAGAAGATGCCGCAGATCCCATAGATGGCGAGACCGGTTTCCTGATGCCGCCGGACCATTCCGATCTGCTTCAGGACCTCAACAGCAAGCGGAACAAATCCGCCCTGAAGAAGCTGGAATCCCTATTGGAGTTCAACGAAGAGCAGTCTGCCGCGATCCTGCGCCAGTGGCTCTATGACACGGAGCGCACCTGATGACCGCATCTGCAGCCGCCCATATTCCGGTTTTTTCGGCCCCGACTTTCAAGTCTTTTGATCCTGAAGACGCCCTTATGGTTGACGTGATCATGCCGGATCACAAGCCGGAACCCATCTTGAGCGAGGAAGAGCTCCGGCGCGCGGAATATGAGCGTGGATTGAGTGAGGGAGACGAGCGTACCCGTCATCACTACGAGGCCCTCCTTGAACAGGAGCGCGAGAAACATGCAAGGGATCTGGAAGAAGAGCAGATCCGCTTTGAGATGAGGGAATCTGCAAATGTCGCAGCCGCGATCGATGGCTTTCTCGAGATCACGGAAAAACGTCTGTCCTATTCGGTTTCCAAGCTACTGATGCCTTTCCTAAAGCAAAACGTAGTCGACCAGTTGGTCAGGGCCTTCGCCGAGCAACTGACACAACTGGCAGAGGTACCTGGTGGAACATCTATCCGGATGCGTGGACCGGAAACACTTGTCGCTCAGGTGCTCCAGCTACTGCCGGACTTGAAAGACCGTATTCAGGTTCAGCCGGCCGACCAGGTCGAGTTGAAAGCGATTTTCGATGAGACCGTTATCGAAACCAGGCTGGAAGACTGGTTGGGCCAGCTCGACGCGTTGCAGCTTGAGGAGACGGTCTGATGGACAATATGCCGAATGAAATTGTGATTGTCCGACGCCGCAACAACTGGGACGATGACGAAAAGCCCCATGGCGTCTGGAAAATTGCCTATGCGGACTTCATGACGGCATTGATGGCGTTTTTCCTGGTCATGTGGCTGATCAACGTGACCGACGAAAGCGTCCGCCGCGGTGTCGCCCAATATTTCAATCCGGTCAAACTGGCCTCGACAGCTCCCAACCGGAAGGGCCTCAATGACCCGATCGTCAATGGTGATACGAACGAAAACGGCACCAAACTGTTTACCGGAAAGCTCGGTGGAACGGATGAGCAGGAAAGCACCCTGGAACGGTCCGGAGAAGCGGACGTGGAAACGGAAGGGGTGAGTGCATCGGATACTGATGAGATAAAAGCAACGGCGGCCGCTCAGGCGACCTCTGGGGAATTTACCCAATCTCATCCAGAGTCCATCTTGTTTACTGATCCATACGCAGTGCTCGATACGCTCGCCCAGAAAATTAATGTCGCCCGGACGATGGAATCCAATCCGGAGGGCATTGGTTCAGGCTTGGAGAAGGAACAAGGCGCCCTCGGTGGTGAGGCCTACCGGGATCCGTTCGACCCGCAGTTCTGGCAATTCCGGCCGGGCCGCGGTGTTGACGGCGCGGCTGCCGAAACAGCTGGTTTGCCGACGCGGCCGGGCACCGGAAACGGCGCAGGTCAAAGCGGCCATCAAACAGACGGTGACAAGTCCTGGAGTGCGCCCTTCGAAACCGATGGCACCACAGAGCAGGCCCAAACTGAAAGCGGAACCGGACCAACCAGCGATGCCGGAACTGCATCGGGCGATGGTCCTTCCGAACTTAACGGAACTGCACAGAACCAGATCGTTGCGCATGTAAATCGCAGAGATCAGGAAACCGCTGGTGCGGCCGAGACCAAAGGTGGAGCAACTGAAGCCGAGCCTGTACCCGGAGCTCGTTTGGTCACCGAACTCTTGACAGTCCTGGAGGCTGCGGAAGGTACACTGCTTGAAAACACCGCTGCGCAGATCACAGTCGGCCGGCAAGACGATGGGGCGCTTATCAGTCTGACCGACGATCAGAACTTCGGCATGTTTGCCATAGGCTCGGCTGAGCCGCGTCCGGAACTGGTGAGCTTGCTTGAACGCCTTGGCAAGGTGATTTCCAAAACCGAAGCGCAGATTGTCATAACCGGCCATACAGATTCCCGTCCGTTCAAAAGCGCGACCTATGACAATTGGCGGCTGTCTTCGGCGCGAGCCCATATGGCGCTGTATATGCTGTCGCGCGGCGGTGTTGGATCGGACCGGTTCGTGCGCATTGAAGGCGCCGCCGATCGGCACTTGAAAAACGTGGAAGATCCGTTTGCGGCGAGCAACCGGCGGGTGGAGATCTACTTGCTGGAGGAGGTTGCAGAATGAACGGATGCATCGGGCAAAATTGGATAAGGCGCTTGACGCGTATTGCAAGCACCGTCGGCGCGATCCTTGGAGCTGTGGTGGTCTTCGCGGGCCAGGCAACAGCAAACCCAATTGCCAAGGAGCCATTTGAGATGGTGCGCGCGCTTCAAAGCGCACAGGAGCAGGTTGCTTCAGGCAGTGATTCAGCTGCGGCCATGCAGCGGACCTTGCTCGAAAAAATGGATGAGGCATTTCTGCAGTTACCGCCGGAAGCCTGGCAGGATCCGCGCAATGCCCGGGCATCGATCATTCATCTTCTGAGCGGCGGTAATCCGGAGGTTGTACGTCATTTGCTGACGTTGACCCCGGCGCCAGTCATCGACTTGAACTTGATGGAAGCGTCCTTGGCCTATGTTGAAGGCCGCGAAGAGGACATGCTGACCCGCCTTGCCGATGTGGACCCGCTGAATCTTCCGCCGAGCCTTGGTGGGCACATAGCTTTGGTAAAAGCGGTTCCCTACATCCAGACCGATCCGGTCCGGGCGATGGAGCTTTTGCAGATCGCGAGCCTCTTGATGCCAGGAACGCTGGTTGAGGAAGCTGCGCTTAGGCGGGAAGTTTTGGTCGCCGGTCTGGTCGGGGATATTGAACGCTTCCGGACGCTTTCGATCCGCTATCTGCGCCGGTATCGGGCTTCGGTCTATTCAGGTGATTTCCGGCGCCGGTTCGCCATTGCCCTCGACACGCTCGGTTTCGTGGAAGACCAGGACAAGTTTGATCTGCTTTATGGCGTGCTTGAAGAGTTCGAGGACGACAGCCGCCGGGGGCTGTACATGCGGCTTGCGCGCTCGGCCTTGTTGGGTGGAAACCTTCAGATCGCTTCTAAGGCGACCGATCAGGCTCAAATGCTGGCCATTGCAGGAACCGCGGAATACGAACTTTTGAAAATCTACCAGGTTGCGACCCGGCTGAACCGGGAAGCGGTCAAGCCCAACCGGGATCTCTTGTGGACGGTGAACAAGGCTGCGCTAACGCCGGAGGATCTGGATTTTTTGTATGCGGTGAACACCGTTCTGAATTCGATCCGCCATTTTCCGGATCCACCCGACAACTTCATTGGAGCCTTCAATTCGGGTGGAACACTTGGAACGCCCGCGGAACGTGAATGGCTCACGGCCGACATGGAACTGGCGGAGTTGTTGTTGCGCCGCACCGAAACACTGCTTGCGCAGGCTGGAGACGTAAAGAAATGACTGTAACACCGCATGCGATGATCCGCACGCCCTCCAAGGCTCCTGTCGGCGGAGACGGGAACCAGGGGGAGGGCGGCAAGAACACCGGAAAAGATGTCGCGGATCAGTTTCGTTCCATGATGTCGGATTTGAAGGCTGTCGATGGCAACGCAAAGGATGGCGACCGGCAAGCCGCAACCACTCAGGGAGTGGAGCAGACAGACACTCAGGCAGGCAAAGAAACCGCAGACGCTGTCAAATCAGATGCCGCTGGCAAGCAGGAACCGTCTTCCTTTAGCGTAGCCAATTTGACGGATGCCATCCGAAAGGCGTCCCAGACAGTCTTGGGTGCCCAACCCGCCGGAAAAGAAAGCGCTCAAGGGCAAGACGCTGCTGAAACCCAGTCTACTCAGCACTCCATGCCGGCTGCTGCCGCATTGCCTCTTGGAACCGTCCTTGCCACGCGTGCCGGGCAGGGGACGCCACAATCAGCGCAGGGCAATTTTCCAGGAACGGCATCGCAGAATACGGCAGGTCAGCAAACTATGTTGGCTCAGAATGCAGCAAACGGCGCACAGATTGCTGCTGGCGAAGCTGCAAAGACCGGGACATCATCGCTTTTCGCTCAGTTCGGTATCGAACCCGAACGTGTTGGCGAGGGGGCAACAGGTACGGCCGCAGCCCGCAATGCTTTGCCGGAAGAAGCCGCGGGAACGGTCAAGGTTCTGCGCCAGGAAACGCATTTTGCGCCGAACTTGCGGCTTTCACCTGCACAACAGGTGGGTGAGCAGATTGCAACTGCCCTCAAGGACATGCCGGTCGATACCGGACGTACTCAAGGTGGGCTGATCCACAAAGCCGAGGGGCCGGTTCTGAAGACTTTGGAAATCCAGCTGACCCCGCATGAACTTGGCACAGTCAAAGTCTCGCTTCGTATGGTCGGCGAGAATGTTGAAGTAACCTTGGTGACCAGTAAGGCACAGACAGCCGAGCTCTTGAAGCAAGATAGGCAACTGTTGGATCAGATGCTTCGGACCACAGGGTTTAAAGCCGATACGATCACGATCCAGGCCGCCGATGACCGTGCCACCGTGACCACCAACGTCTCCAACTCCAACTCCAGCTCCACGCAAGGTCAGCAAGGCACAAACGGTGGCGCGTTCGGGGACCAGCAGAACCAGAACGCACCCGGGAATGGCACCGGCGGCCGCGGCGAACAGACTGGTGGCAATGATGAAAGCAGTGCCTTCCCCGGTTTTGAACCGGCACGGGAGCAAAGCGATGAAGACGGCCCTGGCAACCGCATTTCTGACGGCATCTATATGTAGTGTCGCAGTCCTCCAACCGACCCCGGCATTCGCGGAAATTCAAAACGTCTGCGAACGCGAAATGGTTGCGGCATCACGCAAATATCAGGTCCCGCTTGGGATCCTCTACGCTGTGGGTCTGACCGAGACCGGTCGGCGCAACTCTCTTTATCCGCATGCCTTGAATATCGAAGGCAAATCGGTGTTTCCGCCGAGCCGGACAGCAGCGCGCCGGGATATTGAGGCGGCGCGCAAGAACGGCAAGAAGCTGATCGATATCGGCTGCATGCAGATCAATCATCATTACCATTCGGATCAGTTCCGTTCCGTGGATCACATGCTCGATCCGCGGGCAAACGTGCAATATGCCGCCCGGTTTTTGAAGGAGCTGCGTGGCCGCCAGGGCTCATGGACCATGGCGGTTGCCCGTTATCATGCCGGTCCAAACAATGATCCCGCCCAAAAACGCTATGTCTGCACGGTGATCCGCAACATGGTTGCATCGGGTTTTGGCAACTGGACCAAAAACTCCAAAGCATTCTGCGGCGCTTGAACGTCAAAATCCGTCGCCGCGTGCGTCCTGTGGTCCAGTTCGTGATCCCGATATTTAAAGTTTAAGATAAATAAGTTTCTGTAATAATTGATAAAACCGATCCTTGGCTACAGCTTCGCGCAAGCTGGATCGGTTTGACTGTCACCAGTTGAATTGGAAACTGGAGACATTCCATGGGTCTTTCTGGGATTATGCGCACCGGTGTGTCCGGCATGAACGCGCAATCGAGCAAGCTCGGCGCAGTCGCCGACAACATCGCGAACTCAAGCACCACCGGATATAAGCGGGCGGAAACCGAATTCGCGTCCCAGGTTCTCGCCCAAGGTGGTGGATCGTACAATTCCGGCGGCGTTCAAGCGCACACCAAATACGCCATTTCCGATCAGGGCTCCATGAGCTTCACGACCTCGAAGCTTGATCTGGCAGTTGACGGGAATGGGTTTTTCATTGTGTCCGACAGCACCGGAGCAGGCGCATCTCAAGCCCTGACGCGTGCAGGATCGTTTGTTCCCGACGGCCAGGGGTATCTCGTCAACACAGCCGGCATGTATCTGCAGGGCTATCCGATTACCAACGGCAATGCACCGTCCGTGGTCGCAAATGGTCTGGGCGGCCTGGAGCCGGTCAACATCACCCAAAATCAGCTCGAAGCAACTCCGACAAGCACGGCGACATTGCATGCCAACGTTGATGAAGATTCCGCAATTGTTGCGGCTGCCAACTTGCCGTCTGCAAACGCTGCTACTGCCGAGTACTCTCACAAGACATCCTTGGTCGTGTACGACAACCTCGGCAATGAAGTAACGTTGGATGTCTATTACACCAAGACGACGGACACACCGCCGACAACCGACTGGGAAGTGACCGTTTACAACGCGGCTGACAGGGATCCGGCCACGGGTGGTTTCCCTTATGGTGCTGCCAACATCGGGACAAGCACCATTCAGTTTGACACAACGACCGGTCAACGAACCGGCGCGGTGACCGCGGTCAACATCACGGTCCCGAATGGTGGCACCTATGACATTGACCTGACCAACTCCACCTACACCGATGCGGGATTCACTGTGACCAATGTGGATGCTGATGGGAACGCACCGAGCTCCGTTGAGAAGGTGGAATTCGGTGAAGACGGGACCTTGTACTCGATCTACACAAACGGCGACCGCCGGCCGATCTACAAGATCCCGCTCGCCGATGTGCCGAGCCCGGACAAGTTGGATCCGGTGTCCGGCAACATCTACCGGCCGTCAATTGATTCAGGCGATGTCCGGGTGGGTTTCCCGGGTGACGGCGGTCTTGGTGAACTGGCTGTTGGCGCGCTCGAAGGCTCCAACGTGGATCTCGCCAACGAACTCACATCGATGATCGAATCCCAGCGCACCTACACGGCCAATTCCCAGGTCTTCAAGGCCGGCTCCGATCTAATGCAGGAACTGGTGAACCTGGTCCGCTGATGCCGTTCAGCATTGAAACTTGAAAGTATTAAATCATGAGTTTGTCCGTCGCCCTGCAGGTGGCCCAGTCAGCGCTGGCTGCCCGTCAGACAGAATCTTCGGTGATCGCCCGTAACATTGCGGGCGCTCAGGAGCCGGGGTTTTCGAAAAAATCCGTGCAATTGAGCACGATGTACACCTCCTCCGGCCAAGCCGGTGGGTTGAAGGTCAACGGAATTGCTCGCCTTTCCGACAGTGCTTTGTATTCGTCACTTCTTTCATCAACGTCGGTTGGAACGTCTCAACAAACAGTTCTGGACGGAATGACGCGGCTTGCCGAAACAATCGGTGATACCGAGCTGGAAACGTCTCCTGCGGCAAAGCTCGGGCAGTTGAAACTGTCTTTGCAGAACTACGCGTCCGATCCGAACAACGTTGTCATGGCTCAAGATGCGCTGCTGAACGCCAAAAATATGGCTGACAGCCTCCGCTCGAGCACAGAACTGGTTCAAGATGTCCGGGCGACGGCGGACGCTGACATGGCGACGTCCGTACGCGAAATAAACTCGCTGCTCGGAAAGCTTGAAGACCTCAACTCTGTGATCGTGAAGGGCACACAAAGCGGAGCAGATGTTACCGATGCCCTGGATAGCCGGGACCAGGTTCTGTTGTCGTTGTCGGAAGAGATCGGCATCAGCACGCTCAGCCGGGCGAATGGGGATGTTGTGGTCTACACAGACAGTGGCGTTACGCTGTTTGAGACGACCGCGCGGTCGGTGACTTTCGCGCCTACCATCACCTATGATGCCAACACATCGGGAAATGCTGTCATCGTTGACGGCGTCCCGGTTGCAGGACCGGGCGCGGTCATGCCGATTTCTTCAGGTCGCCTGCATGGTTTGGCTGAACTTCGAGACGACACAGCTGTAACCTATCAAGACCAACTGGATGAAATCGCCCGAGGGCTGATTGAAGCTTTCCAGGAAGAAGATCAAACAACTCCTGGTGTTTTCCAGCAGGGGCTGTTTCTGGGGACCGGGACACCGATCCCACCAAGTACTGTGCCCAGCGGAATTGCAGCTGATATCAGAGTGAATCCAAACGCAGATCCGGATCAGGGCGGCAGCCTTGATGCCATCCGCGATGGCGGGTTGGCGGGCGCGGCCTTCAACTACAACCCGGCAGGCAATGCTGGGTTCTCCGACCGCCTCCAGGAACTTGTAACGGCGTTCGACACACCACGGACTTTCGCGTCCTCCGTCGAGCTTGATCCGGATGCCAGCCTATCCTCTTTCGCCGCATCGTCGGTGAGTTGGCTGGAGAGTGGCCGCAAGACCATGACCAGCAATGTTGAAATCCAGTCCGTCATTGTCGGGCGGACAGCGGAAAACCTCAACAACACCACAGGTGTCAACATTGATGAAGAGATGACGCTGCTGCTCGAAATCGAGCGGGCTTATTCGGCGGCATCCCGCCTGATCACTGCAGTTGATTCCATGCTCGACGATCTCTTGATGGCCACGAGGTAACAGCCATGAAAACCACCTTTATCTCAACCTTCACACTGGCAGATTCGTCGCGGCGTAACATCCTGAGCCAGTCCAATCTGGTCAACAAGCTTGGGGTCGAATTGTCGTCGGGCCGCAAATTTGATGTGGGTTTGGATCTCGGTACGCGAACGGGTGAGAGCGTAACGTTGCGTTCTCAATTCCAGTTCTTGCACGGGATCATGGATACCAACGCGCTGACGAAGTCCCGTCTGGACGTCAGTCAAGCGGCGATGGACGATATCCTCACCACAGCGCAAGACTTTCAAGCGACCCTTGTTGCGCTCAAGGAGAACCCGCAAAGCGCGAATATCATCAAGGCCGACGCCGAAGGCAAATTGGGATTGATGGTTTCACGCCTAAACACCCAGCTAAATGGTAGCTTTGTCTTTGCTGGGATCAACGCGGATGAATTGCCGTTTGCAGATTATTCTGATCCCGCTTCTCCGAACAAGATTGCCGCAGATGCTGCCTTTTTGGCGGAGTTCGGTTTCAATCAGGCTGATCCAAATGTCGCGACGATTACGCCGGCTGCAATGTCCGCATATCTCGGCGGTAACTTTGGCACGATGTTCCAGGATCCAGCCTGGGGCACCACTTGGTCGACAGCATCGGATACGCCGCTGGCAAGCCGGATTTCGGCAAGTGAAACGGTAAGTTCCTCCACCAGCGCCAATGAGCAGGCTTTTCGGGATTTGGCCAAGGCCTACACCATGATGTCCGATCTCGGCAATGAGACCCTGTCCGATGAAACTTTCAAGGTCGTGGTCGATGAAGCGATCGAAGCACTGAGCAAGGGTATTGGCGGTCTGACAACGGAGATGGGCAAGCTCGGCACCGTTCAGCAGCAGGTCGCTCAGGCAAATGAGCGTCTCACCGTTCAAACGAGCATATTGAACACCCGCATCAACGACCTGGAGCTCGTTGACAAGGAAGAGACGGCGGTTCGCCTCAACACGGCGCTGACCCAGCTTGAAACGACTTACTCCGTGACCGCGCGGATGCAGGGCTTGAGCCTCCTGAACTACATCTGATCCGGCAAGTGGCTCGCCACCTATTTCAACTGAGCACCAGAGAGGGGCCATGTACAATTTGTCTTACGCTGAGGTGATGGATGACCTTTGCAGTGATGAACGGCTTAACGAGCATGAGGCGATGTGCATCATCATCGGAAAGCTGACCACCGCACAGGAAAAAGGCATCCGTTCCCCGGAAGCGATCGATGCGCTTTTCTACACGCGCAGGGTCTGGGGGTTCTTCATGGAAAACCTCGCGGATGACGCCAATCAGCTGCCGGAAGAAATGCGGGCCAACCTGATATCGGTCGGTATCTGGGTGCTGAAAGAGGCGGAGGCTTTGCGTCAATGGGAGAAGGAAGACTTCTCCGACATCATTGAGATCAATTCCATCATCCGGGACAGTCTGGCGGGGTAAGCTCATGAAGATTGCGCTCAAATCAGGGGAACGCCTCTTTATCAATGGCGCGGTGATCCGCGCTGAACGCAAGACATCAATCGAGTTGATGAACGATGCCGTGTTCTTGTTAGAGTCTCATGTGCTTCAGCCAGAAGAGGCCACGACGCCGCTGAAGCAACTCTATTTCATCCTGCAGACGATGATCATGGATCCCGCGGCAGCGCCTGCGGCCAAGGATATGTTTCACGTCGTGCTGGCCTCAGTCTCAGGCGCTTTCTCAAGCGCAGAGGTCCTGGATAAGCTGGATGAGGTCGGTCAACTGGCCCGCAAGGACCGTTGGTTTGAAGCCATGAAAACAGTGCGTGCACTGTACCCCTTGGAAGCCCGTCTCATGGCTGCAGACCATAGGGCCAGGCAGGAGGAAGAAAAAGCCTCAGGGTTTTCTGCCAGGCAACCTGCGTACTCTGAACCCCACCTTGAACTGGTATAAGGACACCTGCCATGACAAGCGTAAATCCGGTCGCATCGGCGGCCGCCGCGAACGAAGCCGGCGGCGCTAGAGCTGCTCAGGAGCAGTTGACCGTTGATTACAATGCGTTTCTTCAATTGATGATGACGCAAATGAAGAACCAGGACCCAACCAAGCCGATGGACGCGTCAGAGCAGCTGTCGCAATTGGCGACCTTCTCGCAAGTCGAGCAGGCGATCCAGACCAATTCCAAGCTGGAGACAATGCTGACCAACATGTCCTTCGGCCAGGTTGATGATCTGATCGGCCGGACGGTCACGGACAGCAACGGAACAACCGGAATGGTTGAGAAAGTCGAAATCTATTCCGACGGAACCATTCTCGGCCTTGATAACGGCAAAGGCGTGCTGCTTGGACCTGGTATTTCCATCTCCTAGAGGCTGTAGGTTGCCATGAATGAAGTTGACGCCCTGGATTTGGTCCGGACCGCGATCTGGACGATTCTCATCGGATCGGCACCTGCGATCATTCCTGCAATGATCGTTGGGATCGTAATTGCGCTCTTGCAAGCCCTTACACAAGTTCAGGAAATCACTCTGACCTTCATTCCAAAGATTGTCGCCATTCTGGTGATGATCGTGATTGCAGGGCCGTTCATTGGCGGCCAAATGTATGCCTTGACCACGGTGATTTATAGCCGGATTGAAAACGGTTTCTGATCGCTAGCAACTGCGGAAACCTAGAGACGTCATCAGCGCATCCAGACATGAGGCGGTGGGCAGGTCATTCGACCGGCCGCCGCCTTCTGCTTTTTCGGTGCCTGACCGCGTGATCGCCGGTTGAAAAAAGCCTCGCGCAAGTTTGAGCAGCGATTTTGCCATCAGCTGACACGCGCAAGAGAGCAGGCATGACAGACACATCCATCACTTCCAGCGTCAACGGGGCTCCGGAAAGCCGCCGCGATGTTGGGTTCGCGTTCGGGATCGTGGTGATCCTCGCGGTTCTGTTTCTTCCCATCCCGACCTTTTTGATCGACGTTGGTCTCGCCATGTCGATCGCCTTGTCTGTTCTGATCCTCATGGTTGCCTTGTGGATCCAGAAACCTCTCGATTTTTCGTCCTTCCCGACGATCCTTCTGATCGCCACGATGCTGCGCCTGTCGTTGAACATCGCGACAACCCGCGTGATTCTCGCAAATGGCCACGAGGGTGTTAACGCGGCCGGCTTTGTCATCAGCGGCTTCTCGCAGTTCGTTATGAGCGGCGATTTTGTGATCGGTCTGATTGTCTTTGCGATCCTGATCACTGTGAACTTCATGGTGATCACCAAAGGCGCAACAAGGATCGCGGAAGTGGGTGCGCGATTCACCCTGGATGCGATCCCGGGCAAGCAGATGGCGATCGACGCTGATCTGTCCGCCGGTCTCATCGACGACAAAGAAGCCCAGCGCCGGCGGAAGGAACTGGAAGAGGAAAGCTCCTTCTTCGGATCAATGGATGGTGCTTCGAAGTTCGTCCGCGGCGATGCCATCGCCGGCCTGATCATTACGGCCGTCAACATTCTCGGCGGCATCGTCATCGGTGTCACCCGCTATGACATGTCGGTCTCTGACGCGGCTGATGTCTTTACCAAACTGTCCGTCGGGGATGGTCTTGTTTCCCAAATCCCTGCACTGATTGTCTCGCTCGCTGCCGGTCTCTTGGTTTCCAAGGGCGGAACACGTGGGTCAGCCGACAAGGCGGTCCTTGATCAGTTGAGTGGTTATCCGAGAGCGTTGTTCGTGGCGGCCGTTTTGATGGGTGTCTTTGCGCTTATGCCGGGCCTTCCAATGCTGCCGTTCTTTATGCTTGCGGCGATCCTCGGGTTTATTGGCTACTCGATCCCGAAACGCCAAGCTGCGCGGCAGGCAACGGAAGACAAAAAACGTGCCGATGCCGAGCGCCAGGCGAAGGAAGAGGCGAAGGACTCGGTCAAGGAATCTCTGAAGACCGCCGAGATCGAGCTGGTGCTTGGCAAACAGCTTTCAGCCGAGCTGGTGGTCAACCATGGCGAGTTGTCCCGCCGGGTTGCCAAAATGCGCCGCAAGTTTGCCGAACAATATGGTTTCGTAGTCCCAGAGATCCGTGTATCGGACAGCCTGACGATCGATCCGAAAAGCTATCAAATCAAGATCCACGGCACGATCGTGGCGTCCCAGCAAATCAAGGTCGGCGAGCTTCTGGTCATCCCTAATGGTGACGAGCGATTGCCGGTGCCGGGCGATGAGACCCGCGAACCCGCATTTGGCATGCCCGCCATCTGGGTGCCCAACGCCTACCGGGATGAAGTGCGGCGTCACGGTCTGGAACCGGCAGAGAACAACACGGTGGTGCTGACACACCTTAGTGAGGTGATCCGCAACAACCTGCCGCAACTCTTGTCCTACAAGGACATGCGCAACCTCTTCAACCGGCTGGATCCTGAGTACCAGAAACTGCTGGACGACATCTGCCCGGCCCACACGTCCTTCTCCGGCCTGCAAGCCGTGATGAAGCTGCTCCTGGCTGAACGGATTTCCATCCGGAACCTCAACCTCATTCTGGAAGCGGTTGCCGAAATCGTGCCGCATGTCAGACGGTCTGAACAGGTTGTGGAGCACGTGCGCATGCGCATCGCACAGCAGATTTGCGGCGATCTCGCTGAAGGCGGCCCTCTGCAAGTGTTGCGGCTCGGCAATCGTTGGGATCTTGCCTTCCACAATGCGCTCAAGCGCGATGCCAAAGGTGAAGTGGTGGAGTTCGATATTGAACCTCAACTGGTGGAAGACTTCGGCACGCAAATGTCCGAGGCCGTGAAGAAACACATGAAGAGCGGTCAGAGGTTTGCCATTGTCGCCGCGCCGGATGCCCGTCCTTATGTGCGCATGATCGTGGAACGCATGTTCCCGACTCTTCCGGTGCTCTCGCATCTCGAGATTGCCCGCGGTGTTGATGTGACCGCGCTAGGAACGGTGTCGTGATCTCCGGAGGTCTGCTGTTCAGCACCTACGGCTCATCTCTGGTCCTGGCAACGTTTCTTCTGTTTTGCCGGATCGGAGCCTGCCTGATGGTCATTCCGGGTTTCGGCAGCAACCGGATCCCGATGCGGGTCCGGCTGTTTATCGCCCTTGCCATCTCCCTGGCATTGTCGCCGCTGCTGGTGCCGGACATTCAGCAGGCGTTGCCGGATGAAGCGCTTGGTACTGTCTCTTTCTTCATTGGGGCGGAGCTTCTAACCGGCTTGTTTATTGGGTTTCTCGGGCGGATTTTCATTTCAGCCCTTGAAACACTGACAACATTGGTTTCCATGGCGATCGGCTTGTCTAACATGCCTGGCATGCCGATCGATGGTGTTGACGCGCTTCCGCCGGTCGCAAATCTCTTCACGCTGACCGCAACAGCCATGATTTTCATTGCCGATCAGCATTGGGAAATCCTGCGTGGTCTTGTGCAGTCTTACGAAGTCATTCCGCCTGGGCGGCCTTTGGCTGCGATGGCAAGCCTGGAGCAGTTTGCAGAGCAGCTGGCGCGAACATTTGTCCTGGCGCTTCGGGTGGTCAGCCCGTTTGTCGTCTACACGATCGTCGTGAACCTCGCCGTCGGGCTGATCAACAAACTGACACCGCAAATCCCGGTCTACTTCATTTCACTGCCGTTCGTGATCGCGGGCGGCCTCTACTTCCTTTACCTCGTCGCGGCCGAAGCAATCATGATCTTCCTCGACGGGTATTTCACCTGGCTTCAATTGGGTTAGCGCACATGGCACGAAACAGTCGTGAAATCGAACGCATGTTCAAGATGCAAGAGCAGATCTTGAAACTGTCGTCCTGGATCCTTCAGGATCTTGATTCACAGGCCCACAAACTGAATGAAAAGGAACGCCGGATCCTGCTGGCGCTCTCAAACGGTGATCTCGCGCAACATGACAGGTTCATCGCCAATGCCGCAGAGCGCCTGCGCCGCATCATTGAGGAAATGGCCCGCATCACTGCTGCCAGGGAAAAGGTAAACGCCGAATTCGAACGCCAGCGGCACATGCTCAAAACCATGTCGGAACGATTGGCTGTCATGCGCGGTGAAGAACAGCGCGCAAACGACGAACGGGAGCTGCAGGAGTATCTGGACCGCCGGTATGGCTGACGGGCTGCCAACCGGGCAGGGCGCAAGCCTGCCACAAGCTCCGCCAACTAAACCAAATAACATGATTTATGGCGGGGTTTCCGCAAAACAGGGAGATCGGCGATGGCCATTTCGCCTCCTTCAGATCTGATCCTAGACGTCGCCAAAGCAGCAGATCCGACGGAAATTCGCGAGGCGTCGAACCGTTTGAAGTCCATCGCGGCTTCCGGCGACGGTTCCGGCTTCAGTCTCGCCTTTGATAGCGCACGCTCCGGTGCCCCAGCGGGGACAAGCTTCGACATGTTCCGCTCCGGCAGTGCCGACGCCGGTGCGTCGCAAAAATCACCGGCGGAAAAATTCGAGGCGATGATCCTTACCCAATTCGTCGAAACCATGTTGCCCAAGGATGCGGAGATGGTTTTCGGCAAAGGAACAACCGGCGAGATCTGGAAGTCGATGCTGGCTGAGCAAGTCGCCGGGCAGCTGGCGGCAAGCGGCGGCATTGGTGTCGCCGATCTGATCTCAGATACATTGAAACAAGGAGCAAAAGTCTGATGGATGCCGGACAGGATCTTGTCGTGCAAAGCCCAGTGGTGAACCCGGCCGTATCCGGACCCCTGGTCATTGCGATTGACCGCGCCATAGAGGTCGTGGAAGCGGAGACACAGGCGCTGCGCGCCAATCCGACCACCGATCTCAAACCGTTTGAGTATCGGAAGAGCCAGGCACTTCTGGATCTTACCCGCGCGCGGTCCCTTGTTCCGCCGTCAGCTTACACTGAAGACGTCAAGGACCGTCTGGTGGAATTCAAAGATGTTCTCAAGGAAAACGTCGACCTTCTGACGCTTCACATGAATGCCGTCTCCGAGGTCGTAAAAATGATGTCGCGCACTATGCTCGACCAGGAGTCCGACGGGACCTATGCTGCGCCGTTCCCGGAGCCCGCGCGATGATAAAGATGCTCGTGGCCGGTGTTTGGATGTCGATTGCGATGCTGATCTCGGGGTATGGAACAGCCAAGTTCATCGCGGCTCAAAACCAGACCAGCAATCAGGAAGAAACCGCGTATGTCGGCCTCGACTACGAGACGTTGAAACCGGTCAATGTGCCGATCCTGTTTGAAGGCGCCTTGCAGGGCTATGTGGTGGCCAAATTGGTGTTCACCGCCGACGGTGACACCTTGCGCAAGCTGCCAGTTCCGCCGCATCCGTTTCTGGTCGATGAGGCATTCAGGGCACTTTATGCTGATGAGACCCTCGATTTCCGGAACCTGGAACGCTACGACCTGGACGGTCTCACGGAGCATCTAAAAACGGTGACCAACCAGCGCATTGGCCAAAAGGTCGTGCAGGATGTTCTCGTTGAGGAGTTCAACTATTTCGACAAAGCGGACGTCCTGAGCCACTGACAGCTGAGCGTCCGGCTTGCCGCCCAATCTCTATGCCGCCTCCCTGGCAGTCTCACCGGTGCCTGTTTTCGAACAGGCGCCGGTTTTTTTGTCCCTAATCCAATGACTTTCCAAGACGGCCGGCAAGATCCTGAATGAACTGATATGCAACGCGGCCGGAGCGGCTGCCGCGGGTTGTGGACCATTCCAGCGCTTCTGCGCGCAGGGTCTCTTCAACGACATCAAGGCCATAGTGGGATGCATAGCCGCGGACCATGTCCAGGTAGTCGTCCTGGCTGCATTTGTGGAAGCCCAGCCACAGGCCGAAACGGTCGGACAGCGATACTTTTTCCTCTACCGCCTCGGACGGATTGATGGCGGTCGACCGTTCGTTTTCCATCATGTCGCGCGGAAGGAGATGCCGGCGGTTCGAGGTGGCATAAAAGAGGACGTTCTCAGGCCGTCCTTCAATGCCGCCTTCAAGGACCGCTTTCAGCGATTTGTAGGACGTATCGTCATGGTCAAAGCTGAGATCATCGCAAAAGACGATGAACCGGTAAGGCGCCGGGCGGATCTGGGCCATCAGCTTGGGCAGCGATTCGATGTCTTCACGGTGGATTTCGATCAGTTTGAGCGTGCTGGAGCCAAGTTCTGTGTTCACGGCAGCTTGGGCTGCTTTCACCAGAGATGATTTCCCCATGCCACGTGCGCCCCACAGCAACGCATTGTTTGCCGGCAGGCCTTTGGCAAAGCGGCGGGTGTTGTCGAGCAGAAGATCGCGAACATGTGAAACGGCGCAGAGCAAGGTGATATCCACCCGGTTGACCCTGGCGACCGGTATCAGTTCGCCGGGATTGGGCGACCAGACAAAGGCATCGGCTGCTTCAAAATCGGCCGGAACTGGCGCGGCCGGGACCGCCCGGGAAATCAGATCGATCAGGGAATCGAGCTTTTCATTCAATGCGGCAATGTCACTCGGCGCGCTCATGATGTCTTGCAACCCTTACAAAAAAGGCCCACGTGGGGGCGGGAAACCATGCGGCGGAGCAGTATCATGACGGGCAGGGAGCGCAAATGGCACTTATTCCCATTCCGGTACGCAGCTATTTGCCGGTTATGCTTGAAAAGAAGCGCGCCAACGTTATAGTCCGCGCCACCAGAATTGAGCGTTTTGCCAAGGGCCGGAAGACTGCCTGCGGCAAAGAAAAAGCGCCCCTTAGGAGAGTTGAATGTTGATCACCCCAGCCTACGCGCAAGGTGCCGGAGCCGCCGGACCTGATTTTCTTATGTCCATGCTGCCGTTCGTGGCAATCTTTGCGATCATGTACTTCCTGATCATCCGTCCGCAGCGCCAGCGCATGAAGCAGCATCAGGAAATGGTATCCAACCTGCGCCGCGGTGACACGGTCGTGACAACCGGCGGTTTGATCGGCAAAGTCTCCAAGGTCGTTGATGATGGGGAAATCCAGGTGGAGCTGTCCGAAGGCGTGAAGGTCCGCGTCGTCCGCTCCATGGTTCAGGAAGTCCGTTCCAAGACCGAACCGGTTAAAGAAGGCGCTTAAGCCTAACACTGCCAAGACCAGTATTGATGGGCCGAAGGTGTTTCGGCCCGTCCGCTTTTAAGGCTAGACCATGCTCTATTTCGCACGCTGGAAAATTGCGCTGATCGTCCTCGTTGTTGCCGCTGGCATCGTGACGACTCTGCCGAATTTCTTTTCTGCAAAAACTCTCGAAAGCTGGCCGGATTTCCTGCCGAAGAACCAGATGGTTCTGGGTCTCGATCTCCAGGGCGGTGCTTATCTGCTCTATGAAATCGATCAACAGGACTACATCGAAAAGCGCATGAAGGCGCTTGTCGGCGATATCCGTGCGGCGCTCCGTGAAAACCCGCGCATCGGGTACACCGGCCTAGGTGTTCAGGGCGATGCCGCGCAGGTTCGGATTCGCGACTTGACCCGCTTGGCTGAAGCCGAGGAACGCTTGGAGCCGTTGGTCAATCCGCTTGTGTCCAACGTTTTCAGCGGCCAGCAGGTGGATGAATTTGAGTTGTCGGTCAGCGATGACGGTCTGGTGCGCTTTACGTATTCAGAGCAAGGTCTTGCCGACCGGATGACGAACATTGTTCAGCAATCCATCGAGGTTATCCGCCGCCGTGTTGACGAACTCGGCACGACCGAGCCGAACATCCAGCGTCAGGGGACGGACCGTATTCTTGTGGAGGCACCGGGTGAAGACGATCCGGAGCGCCTCAAGGATCTCGTCGGTCAGACGGCCCAGCTGACGTTCCACATGGTCGATACATCCATGACTGGCGATCAGGCCATGCAGAGCCGCCCGCCGGTTGGAACCGTGGTCATGATGTCGGTTGACGATCCGCCACTTCCGTATCTTCTGGAAGAAACGCCGCTTCTTGCCGGTGAAGATCTCGTGGATGCGCAGGTCAGCTTTGATCAGCGGTCCAATGAGCCGGTCGTGAACTTCCGCTTCAACACCTCCGGTGCCCGGAAATTCGCAACCGTGACCCAGCAAAATGTCGGTCGTCCGTTTGCCATCGTGCTCGACGAGGAAGTCATTTCCGCGCCGGTCATCCGCGAGCCGATCACAGGCGGTTCCGGTCAGATTTCCGGAAACTTCACCGTTGAAGGCGCAAACGACCTTGCAGTGTTGCTGCGCGCAGGTGCGCTTCCGGCAAAGCTGACCGTGATCGAAGAACGGTCCATCGGTCCGGGCCTTGGCGCGGACTCCATTGAAGCTGGTAAAATGGCCTCGATTATCGCAGGCGCGCTTGTGATCATCTTTATGATCCTCGCCTATGGCCGCTTCGGTGTGATTGCGGATGTTGCACTTGTTGGGAATATGTTCCTAATTTTCGGCGCGCTCACGTTCCTGCAGGCAACGCTTACGTTGCCGGGGATTGCGGGTATCGTGTTGACGATTGGTATGGCGGTCGACGCCAACGTTCTGATTTTTGAGCGCATCCGCGAAGAGGCCCGGGCAGGGCGGTCGGCCATCACGGCAATCGACGCGGGTTACAAGCGGGCGCTTGGAACCATTTTGGATGCCAACATCACGACGCTGATCGCAGCTGTCATCCTGTTCCAGCTTGGCTCTGGGCCGGTGCGCGGCTTCGCGGTGACCCTGGCGATCGGGATTTTCACCACGGTCTTCTCCGCCTTCACGTTCAGCCGGTTGATGGTGGCCCTATGGGTCCGCTATCGCCGTCCGTCCGTCTTGCCGATTTGATCCGGGAGTAAACAAAAATGTTGCTGAGACTCGTTCCGGACAACACGAAATTCAAATTCATGTGGCTGCGGAAGATCAGTTTTCCGCTGTCCATCGTCCTTGTCGTTGCATCGCTTGCCGGTTTCTTCACTGTCGGCATGAACTACGGCATTGACTTCAAGGGCGGTACGATCATCGAGATCAAAACAGACGGCCCTGCCGATATCGGCTTTATCCGGTCTGAGTTGTCCAGCTTGCAGCTGGGTGATATTCAGGTCCAGGAATTCGGTGCGCCGGATGACATCCTGATCCGTATCGAAGAACAGCCGGGCGGCGAACTGGCCCAGCAGGCCGTTGTCGCAAAGGTGCGCACGATCTTTGCAGACGACAATGTCGACTTCCGCCGGGTGGAAGTGGTCGGACCGCGGGTTTCCAGTGAACTGGCGCGGGCCGGGGCGATTGCGGTGGCAGCATCCCTTCTCGCGATCATGTTCTACATCTGGTTCCGCTTCGAGTGGCACTTTGCCGTCGGCGCGATCCTGACAACTGCCAACGACGTTGTGGTCACCATTGGCTTGTTTGTGCTGCTGCAGCTCGACTTCTCGCTTTCGAGTATTGCAGCGGTCCTGACGATCATCGGTTACTCGCTCAACGATACCGTGGTGGTCTATGACCGCATTCGGGAGAACTTGCGCAAATACAAGAAACGCCCGTTGACCGAGATCCTCGACCAATCGATTAACGAGACTTTGTCGCGGACGACTATGACCTCTGTCACAACATTGTTGGCGCTTCTCGCGCTCTACATCTTCGGCGGGGAAGTGATCCAGTCGTTCACGTTGGCGATGATCTTCGGCATTGTGATCGGGACCTATTCGTCGATCTTCCTGGCCGCGCCGTTCCTGATCCTTTTGAACCTGCGTCCGGACGCCCTGTCGTCCAAGGATGACGACGGCGGGAAAGGTGAAGGCACGGAGGCGACAGCCTGATCGTGAAGGGTCTCGAAATCCGCGATGCCCATTTTCCGGGCCGGGCCCCGCTGGACGCTTATGGCGACGGCGGGTTCCGGTTTGCGGAAATGTCTCATCGCGGCTCTCTCTTGTGCGTGCCGAGCGGGATCTATGGCTGGAACTTGACAACACCGTCTGAGTTCAGCCTCGAGGCTTTCGAGCGGGTCTTCGAAGAACAGCCCGATATCGAGGTTCTGCTGGTCGGGACCGGACCGGATCTGATGCCGCTCACTGCGGATCTCAAGGCCGCGTTCCGCAAAGCAGGCATTCTCGCCGATCCGATGTCGACCGGCGCAGCTGTTCGGACATTCAATGTCCTCCTGTCCGAAGGACGCGCTGTTGCTGCGGCTCTTTTGGCGGTGGACTAAACCCCCTCTCAATTCCATATGAGCCCTTATGGCCGAGGACTTTGAACACGCTGCGGATGTCGTGCGCCAATACGACAAGGACCGCTATCTGAGCGCATTGCTTGCACCGGAAGACCATCGCCCGGGGCTGATGGCGCTTTATGCTTTCAATGCAGAGATTGCCCGGATCCGGGAAATCGTCTCAGAGCCTTTGCCGGGGGAAGTTCGGCTCCAATGGTGGCGGGACTTTCTGGAGGGTACATCCCACGGCGCAGTTGGAGCCAATCCGGTTGCCTCCGCACTCGCTCAGACCATTGATCGCTACAAACTTCCGAAAAACGGCCTGATCGCCATGACGGAAGCGCGGATCTTTGATCTCTACAATGATCCGATGCCGAACCTCAACGATTTGGAGGGGTATACCGGTGAGACGGTGTCCGGGTTGATCCAGTTGGCGTGTTGGGTGCTCAACAACGGTGAAGATCCTGGCACAGCACCAGTGGCGGGTCACGCGGGGGTGGCGTACGGCATGACCGGCCTCATGCGTGCGCTGCCCTGGCATGCCTCCCGCCAACAAATGTACCTACCGAAAGACGTTTTGGATCGCCACGGCGTTGACCTGCAGACCGTATTCAAAGGCGAGGCAACCCCGGAGCTTGCCGCTGCACTCTCAGAAATGCGGGCGCATGTGCGCCATCACATGTCCCGGGTCAAACAAGCTGCGAGCGATGTTCCCGATACCTGCCGGGCCGCGTACCTCCCGCTGTCGTTGGTTGAACCTTTCTTGAAAAAGATGGAAGCTGCTGACTTCAATCCCTTGAAGGACGTTGCGGAACTTTCGCAACTGCGCCGTCAGTGGATCTTGTGGCGCGCAAGCGGCAAATCAGTCGCCAACCTTTAGGCAACGAAACGCGCGAGCTTGGTGAGGGACATGGTCGAACTGACGGAGCATGCGCCGGAATGGGCGGATCAGTTTGAGGACGAGGCTCTTCGGGTCTCGCGTATCCTCGGAGACAATCTCAGCAGCATTCATCATATCGGCAGCACGGCTGTGCCGGGATTGGTCGCAAAACCCATCATTGATCTGATGGCAGAAGTGGCAAGTCTTGAGGCCTGCGATCAGGCGCAGCCGGCGATGCAGTTGCTCGGCTATGAGGCCATGGGCGCTTACGGCATTACAGGAAGACGCTATTTCCGCAAATTCAACGCGGATAGGCGCCGGACCCATCACCTACATGTGTTTTTGAATGGATCGGATCACGCTATCCGACATCTGGCATTCCGGGATTATCTGATCGCGCATCCCGAAAAAGCCGATGAATACGGTAACCTGAAACGAAAGCTCTCAAAGATCGATGACGGAGACTGGGATAGTTATGTCTACGGCAAGGATCGCTTCGTTCAACGGACCGAGCAATTGGCTCTGGACTGGTATGCGGGAAGGGGCGCCTGAACCGCCCCCCACACAGTTATTCAGCTGCTTCGCGGACGGGGCCGATCTCTGCTTGCCAGGCGGCAAAGTCTGTCTTGGCCCGCTGCGTCATCGCCAACTTTTTGGCTTTTGACTTTTCCTTGCCCTTGATGCGCTTGCCGTCGGGGTCTTTTGTTGGCGCCTCGACCAGCGGGAACAGGCCGAAATTGACGTTCATCGGCTGGAATGAGCGCGGTTTTCCGGCCCCGTCATCCCGGCTGATATGACCGCCGGTGATGTGGCCGAGCAATGCGCCCATGGCTGTAGTTTGCGGCGGTGTGATGGTGTCCTGCCCTTTGGCTTCCATAACCGCAAACAGTCCGGCCATGCAGCCAACAGACGCTGATTCCACATAGCCTTCACAGCCTGTAATCTGTCCGGCAAAACGCAGACGCGGATCCGCCTTCAAACGCAGGGTGCCATCCAGGACTTTCGGTGAGTTCAGGAAGGTGTTGCGATGGAGGCCGCCGAGACGGGCAAACTGCGCGTTTTCCAGCCCCGGGATCATTTTGAAGATGTCGCCCTGCGCGCCGTACTTCAGCTTCGTTTGAAACCCGACCATGTTGTAGAGCGTTCCGAGGGCATTGTCCTGACGCAGCTGGACGACCGCATAGGGTTTGACATCCGGGTTATGGGCGTTGGTGAGGCCCATGGGCTTCATCGGCCCGTGCCGCAAGGTTTCGCGGCCGCGCGCCGCCATCACCTCGATTGGCAGGCACCCGTCAAAGTAGGGAGTGTTTTCTTCCCATTCCTTGAAGTCGGCCGTGTCGCCCTCGATCAGGGCGTCGATAAAGGCCTCGTACTGCTCTTTGTCCATTGGGCAGTTGAGATAGTCCTTGCCGGTGCCACCCGGGCCAACCTTGTCGTAACGCGACTGGAACCAGGCCTTGTCGAGATCAATGGAGTCGAAGTGAACGATGGGCGCAATGGCATCGAAAAAGGCCAGCGCATCTTCGCCGCTTTTCGCAAGCACGGCTTCCGACAGTGCCGGTGAGGTGAGCGGGCCTGTTGCGATGATGACTTTTTCCCAGTCTTCCGGCGGCAAGCCGGCGACTTCATCGCGCGATATCGTGATCCGGGGGTGCTCTTCCAACGCTTTGGTCACGGCATCAGAAAAACCATGCCGGTCAACGGCAAGCGCGCTGCCGGCCGGAACCTGATTGGCATCGGCAGAGGCCATGATGAGCGAACCAAGCTGACGCAGCTCATGGTGGATCAACCCAACAGCGTTTTGTTCAGAATCATCTGAACGGAAGGAGTTGGAACAGACCAGCTCAGCCAAACCGTCGGTCTGATGGGCTTCTGTTTTGCGAACCGGCCGCATTTCATGCAGCACAACGTCAAATCCGGCTTGGGCGATTTGCCAGGCAGCTTCAGACCCGGCAAGGCCGCCGCCAATCACATGGATGGGGGGCATGGCGATTTCCTTCGGAATTGTGTGCCTTTGAGTGTTCTGCCGAGCCCGATTCGTATTTTCGGATCTCCCAGCTTCTGCAAGGCAACTCTCTTGCGCCCTGATTACAGGCAAAACAAATCCATCGCAACGGTCCGGTTAAAGTGGTTCGCAAACACTGTTGAACAGCCGAATGCGGTCTTGAAGTCGGCAGGTCCTTGATAGGTAACCGCGATTTTCGATAGCTAGCCAGCTGATCTTTTATGCTGTGTGACAAGACGTTAAATACTTTTCTGGCAAAGGAAAAATTTACGCAACAATAACGCTTGCAGCCTCCCGGCTAACAATGACAGCTTTGTGAAAAGGCGCAAAAAGTGCGCCTTAGCTGTGCGCGGAGGTATCCCTATGTGGAAGGCATCTCGAACCGGAATTGAATCAAATACACCGACAACGTGTCACGCCATACCCAGCCGTATTTCTATGGAACGATGGTCCGTGTTTGGGTTTGGGCTGATGATGGCGTCGTTGGTCTTCTTTTTCATGCCTGGACAAGCAAAGGCTGTCGAAATTGAACGCTTTGCCAACCATCTTGTTCTAAGCGGCGAGATTGCGGATTACAGCCCGGGCGCCTTGAACCGGAATTTGGTGGAAGCTCTGCTGGATTTGGCATTGGCCGGTGATCGCAAATCGCCAGTGTATCTGCATCTCAATCTTCCCAAAGGCGGTGATGCTGCAGCTTCTTTTCGTCTGGTGAACATCATAAAATCGGCGCAGGACCAGGGCACCCGCGTTGTCGCACAAGTGTCGGCCGGAGACACCTGCATGTCAGGCTGCACCTTTTTGTTCCTTGCCGCAGACGAACGCTGGATGGCCCCTGAGGGTCGGCTGGTGTTCCATGGATTCACCCAAAGGAACGCTGCGCGGCCAGTCCCGGTTCCAGAGCGGTACATTCAGACTTATTACAAGCTTCTTGCCGCCGCCAATCAGACATTCTTCGAGTTCTTCAAAGCCGCCAGAATCATTGAGGATGACCGCAAAGTCGGTTTTACCGGACAGACACTGTTTGACGAGCGCGCATTTGCTGGTTTGGTCACTCGGCTGCTTATGCATTGATTGCTGCAGAAGAATCACCGCAACATCCAAATGAATAAAGTCGCCAGCGTATCCGGCAAGTGAATCATTCTCGTCCGAGGAACGCTGATGACCTCTCCGCTGTCGCCAGTCGGAATCACTGCGGTTGCCGCACTGTTGATAGTCACTGCGTGTGCCAGCCAGTCGACCAGCGAGGCGACCGGCTGGTTTGGTACACATGATGGTGTCCCGCCCAAAGCCAGCAAGGTTTACATCTGTCATGGATTTGGTTGTGCCTACAAAACGCCTGTGGAGTATTCCCGTCGGGATCTTGCTCGGCTGCGTGCGATCCTGACATCCGGCCGTGCGTCGCCAGATGCTGAACGGCAGGCAATTGCAAAGGCGGTTGTCTGGCAAGAGCGCCGCGTTGCCTCAACTGTCGGGTCTCAAGACGATATCGGTGGTTTTGATATCGAGAATGCTGGCGTATCCGGTCAAATGGACTGCATTGATGAGAGTACGAACACAACGTCTCTTTTGTTAGTTGTCCAAAGACACAAGATGCTGAGGCATCACCGTGTGAGCTCTCCTGTTGCGCGCGGTTTTTTTCTTGATGGCCGCTATCCTCATGCGACTGCGACAGTCACCGAAAAGAAAACCGGTACGGTCTATGCCGTTGACTCCTGGGTGCATGAAAACGGCAAACGGCCAGATATCATGCCAATCGAACGTTGGCTGGCCGAGGGTGACCGCTGGTTCCAGAGCTCATAAAAAAACGCCTGCCGGTGGGAGGAGGATCCGGCAAGCGCTTTTTGAGGTCTGCGGGAAACCCGCAGAGGATCACGGTCATTGGCTGGGAGGAGGATGCCTTTGACCGCGAAACTGAATTACTTGATGGCGGCGCGGGCGTAGCGCGCGATGTCCGCACGGGCAATGCCCAGGTCGTCCAGCTCACGGTTGGAAAGGTTGGACAGTTCGTCGTAGGTCCGACGGTAGCTTTTCCAGTTGTTGAATTTGCGTACAACGTTATCGATCATGGCTCTGGCCTTTAATATCTAGTGGCCATGACACCGCGGATCGGCGACTGGCCCGTTCATCTCGTTACAGCGGGGAAATAGTTGTTTTGTGCGCTGCGAGGTAGAGGGGCAAACGCGAAGCTGATATGCAAAAAACGCAGGTTTATGAAGGGTTAACACCTGTTGGAGTGGCGTTCAGCGCATAGCGGTGCTGAGCGCTGCGGCACGGCAGTTCGCTGAGCAGCCTCTGGTCATGGCCAGCTGTATCGGGGCTGGGAAACCTGCCGCCAAACAAAAGAGCAGGATCTCTTTCGGCTCCCCTCAGCAAGGTCTTATCGAAAACGCGGAAGACATGGCTCAAGGGCATGGAAGCCACAGGACGACCAATCACGCGCAGCAAATCGGGCCTGAGCCACAACGCTTAAGGTTGGGAGAGTGTGTGTTTGGGAAAACCGGCCGTCAGACAAACAAACACCCGCCAGTGGGAGGAGGTACTGGCGGGCGTTGTTTCGACGTGACAGGGCTGGGAGGAGGATGCCCTGCGTGTCACACGTCCGTTGGCTGGGAGGAGGAGTGCCTCGGGACGCGATCTCTAAATTTTCAATCAGCCTTCCAGGCTGCGGCGGGCAACAAACTTGATGTCGCCCCGGCTGATGCCGAGATCCTGCAGCTCGCGGCTGGACAGGCTGGAAAGTTCGTCAACCGCGCGGCGGTAGGATTTCCAGTTGTTGTATTTGCGTACAACGGTATCAAACATTTTGTTTTTCCTTATTGGCAGAGGTGTTGTCGCCAACCCGCTGCGTCGTTGTTGAAATCATATATATTTCACCAGCCAAATTTAAAGAAGTGCCGCGTCTGCATGCCTGACATGCGTTTTGTGCATTGCAAAAAATATAATCAAGCTAATCGATTTAATCTATCGGAATAATAAGAGAAAACAATTGCTTGAGATTTTATGTTGCGGAGCAATGCAGCTCCGCAACTCAGATTGCTGATTTATTCAGCAGCATCCGGGGCGCGATGCGGTCTGCGGTGTAATAATTCTGCAAGAAACTGGCCTGTGTAGCTCTCTTTGACAGACGCCACATCTTCCGGCCGGCCGGCTGCAACAATCGTACCGCCGCCATCGCCACCTTCTGGTCCAAGGTCAATGATCCAGTCTGCCGTCTTGATGACTTCCAGATTGTGTTCGATCACCAGAACGGTGTTCCCCTGATCGACCAGTTCGTGAAGCACATCCAGAAGTTTGGCAACATCATGGAAGTGCAAACCGGTGGTCGGTTCATCCAGAATATAGAGTGTTCTGCCCGTGGAGCGTTTCGACAATTCCTTGGCAAGCTTCACCCGCTGCGCTTCACCGCCGGAGAGCGTTGTGGCCTGTTGACCCACCTTGATGTAGCCCAGCCCGACGCGCGCCAGAGTTTCCATCTTGTCGCGCACGGCAGGGACGGCGGAGAAGAAACTTGCGGCTTCTTCAACAGTCATATCTAGGACATCGGCAATGGATTTGCCCTTGAATTCCACTTCCAGGGTTTCCCGATTGTAGCGTTTCCCCTTGCAGACGTCGCACGTAACGTAAACGTCCGGCAGGAAGTGCATTTCAATCTTGATGACGCCATCGCCCTGGCAGGCCTCGCATCGGCCGCCCTTGACGTTGAACGAGAACCGGCCAGGCTGATAACCACGGGCCTTGGCCTCCGGCATTCCGGCAAACCACTCCCGGATCGGGGTGAAGGCACCGGTATAGGTCGCCGGGTTAGATCGCGGCGTCCGGCCAATCGGCGACTGGTCGATGTCGATCACCTTGTCCAGAACTTCAAGGCCCTCGATCCGGTCATGCGGTGCCGGATTGTCCCGTGCGCCATTCAAACGGCGAGCAGCTGACTTATAGAGCGTATCAATCAGGAACGTGGATTTGCCGCCACCGGACACACCTGTGACACATGTAAATGTGCTGAGCGGCACGTCGACATCCACGTCCTTCAGGTTGTTGCCACGCGCACCTTTTACGGAAATCTTGCGCTTCTTGTTGATCTTGCGCCGTTCTGCGGGCAGCGGAATCATTTTTGCGCCGGACAGATACTGACCTGTCAGCGAGTTGCCATTGGTCATGACCTCCTGTGGCGTGCCCTTCGCAACGACCTGGCCGCCATGAACCCCGGCGCCGGGGCCGACATCAACCACATAGTCGGCGGTCAACACGGCATCCTCGTCATGCTCGACCACAATGACCGTATTGCCGAGATCCCTGAGGTGCCGAAGCGTCTCCAGCAGACGGGCGTTGTCGCGCTGATGGAGCCCGATGGAGGGTTCATCGAGAACGTAAAGGACGCCCGTCAGGCCGGAGCCGATCTGCGAGGCGAGACGAATGCGCTGGCTTTCACCGCCGGACAAGGTGCCGGAGGACCGGGCCATTGAAAGGTACTCAAGGCCGACATCGTTCAGGAACTTCAGCCGTTCGCGGATCTCTTTCAGGATGCGACCGGCGATCTCTGTCTGCTTGTCGTTGAGTTTTTCAGGCAGCGCGTCGAACCAGAGTGCTGCTTCCCGGATCGAGAGTTCGGTGATGTGGCCGATGTGCCGGTCTGCGATCTTCACGGCGAGAGCCTCCGGTTTCAGACGGAAACCCTGACACGAGGGACAAGCGTGATCCGATTGGAATCGGGCCAGCTCTTCTCGCACCCAGGTCGATTCCGTTTCCCGCCAGCGGCGCTCAATGTTGCCGATAACGCCCTCGAACGGTTTTTCGGTCCGGTAGCTGCGCACACCATCGTCATAGACGAACTCAATCGCTGTTTTCCCGGTTCCGTGCAAAACGGCATCTTGAACCTCAGGGCTAAGATCCTTCCAGGGCGTTGCCATCGACACATCATAGTGCCGGCACAGGGCCTCCAGGGTCTGCGTGTAATAAGGCGACGTTGATCCGGTCTTCGCCCATGGCAGAACCGCGCCTTCCCGCAAAGACAAGGTGTGATCCGGGACAACGAGGTCTTCTTCAAAGGCAAGCGTTGTGCCGAGGCCGTCGCAGGTGGGGCAGGCACCAAACGGGTTGTTGAACGAAAAGAGGCGCGGCTCGATTTCCGGGATTGTGAAGCCGGAAACCGGGCATGCGAATTTTTCGGAGAAGATCATCCGCTTCGGATCACCGTTTTCTTCCTTTTCGCCCGCAAACTCTGCAATGGCAATCCCGTCGGCAAGTTTCAGAGCTGTTTCAAGGGAATCAGCCAAGCGGCCCGCGATATCATCGCGCACGACAATCCGGTCCACGACCACGTCGATGTCGTGCTTGAATTTCTTGTCCAGCGCAGGAGCCTCGGAAATCTCGTAGAAGGTTCCGTCAATCTTGACCCGCTGGAAGCCTTTTTTCATCAACTCCGCAAGTTCCTTGCGGTATTCCCCTTTGCGGCCGCGAACCATCGGCGCGAGCAGATAGAGGCGACTGCCTTCTTCCAGATCCATGATCCGGTCCACCATCTGACTGACGGTCTGGCTCTCGATTGGCAGTCCGGTCGCCGGTGAGTAGGGGATCCCGACACGGGCGAACAGGAGACGCATGTAGTCGTAGATCTCGGTGACCGTGCCGACGGTGGAGCGTGGATTGCGGGAAGTCGTCTTCTGTTCAATGGAGATCGCCGGGGACAGACCATCAATCTGGTCGACATCCGGCTTTTGCATCATTTCCAAAAACTGACGCGCATACGCGCTGAGGCTTTCCACATAGCGCCGCTGGCCTTCTGCGTAGATCGTATCGAAGGCGAGAGAAGACTTGCCCGAGCCCGACAATCCGGTCATCACGATCAACTTGTTGCGTGGCAGATCGAGATCGACGTTCTTCAGATTGTGTTCACGTGCACCACGGACGCTGAGCACTTTTGTTGGGTCGTTCTTCCAGCTCTCGGTGTCAGGGGCCTTCGGCGTCGTCATATTGCGTGTCTTTCTGGTCTTGTGCAGGCCGCCCAATCTGGGCTCATGAATGAATTTGGTCCGGCTAAGCGGGCAGGGCGGGCCACTCGGATCCGATATAGCAGTTTCCAGTTGGGCTTCCAGATGGGCATTTGCGGAAAATGCTCTTCAAGGTCACCAGGAGCCCAAAAAGGGGCCTGCGGAAATTGCGCCAAGGATACGAAACTGATAAGAACAAAACAAGTACATATATACCGAAGGCAGACCAATTTACGAAATGAGATCTGGCGCGGCTGGGTTGCCCCGGTTCTATCAAATCTTTGGCAAGTGTGCTGATGCGGTGCATACGGGAACCGATAAGTGCTCAACATTGTGGAAAATGGGGGGCATGCGGAAAAAGTGGCGGCGATCAAGCGAGGAGATCGTTAGGGTGTGGCCCAATAAAGCTGCGCCTCTTCAGGGCGTCAGGCCGTGCTGCTGCCAAAAAAGCTGGGCCGGAAGCAAAAAGACAAACAGGAGCTGAGTATGGCGGGAAGTGTCAACAAAGTCATTTTGGTTGGGAACCTTGGAGCGGATCCGGAAATCCGGCGCACCCAGGATGGTCGGCCGATTGCCAATCTGCGAATTGCAACATCCGAATCCTGGCGGGACCGCAATTCCGGCGAGCGCCGCGAAAAAACCGAATGGCACCGTGTGGTCATCTTCAATGAAGGCCTATGCAAGGTGGCTGAAAACTATCTGCGCAAAGGCTCCAAGGTCTACCTGGAAGGCCAGCTGCAAACCCGTAAGTGGCAGGACCAATCCGGGCAGGACCGGTATTCGACCGAAGTCGTGCTGCAAGGGTTCAACTCCAATCTGACGATGCTTGACGGACGCGGCGAAGGCGGCGGTCAGCCCGGCGGATTGCCGGATTACGGCAATGACCAGGGCGGCGGCGGATTTGGCGGCGGGTCTTCCGGTGGCGGTGGCGGCAGCTTCGGCGGCGGCGGCGGTTACGGTGGCGGATCTTCGGGCGGCGGATTCGGTGGACCATCCGGCGGTGGTTCCGGTCCGATGGATGATGAAATACCGTTTTAATTCATGAAATTTCGCGTCTGGCGTGTGTCGGGATGCCGGCACGTCAGACGGAGACATGCAAATACGTCACACTGACGTGATTTGGAAACCTACACCGTACCTACGCACTTAACCTTACGTATGGGCTTGGTGTAGTATTCTCCTCTAAAATGACACGAAATTGCGGTCCACGCCGGATTCCCGAAAGGGGCGGCTGGAAGACCGTGCGGGTGATCAAGGACTGCTCATATTTCCAAAAGCAGCGACCGGATGACCAACGAGGCAGGAACAATGACCAGGGTTTTGGGCGCTCCTGGTTTGTATTGGACAATTTGAAATACAGGTCTTGACAATGCGAACGAGCATGATGGCACACGGCAAACCGGCCTCCGGCTACAAACTGTCTTTTGGACAAAAAATTGGCGCCGGCCTGAAGGCAGGCTTGATGGCAAGCGTTCTGGCAACGGGTTTCACCGCGCTGCCGGTTGCTGATGCCGAAGCCCAAGGCTTTTTCCAGCGCCTATTCAATCCTGAAGCCCAGCAACGCCAGCGTGAGCGGGAGCTTCAGGAGCAGCGCCGCAAGAAAGCGACCAAGGTTCGTGTGTCTGCCCCGCGGTACCTGACCTACAAGCCGGACACTTTCAAAGCCGTCTCGCTTGCGCCTTTGTCGGAAAAGAAAACTGCGGAAGTCACGCCGTCCACGGCCGACGGCAACGCAGCGTCTATCAATGATGCTGACATCAGCACGTCCACGCCTGTTGTTTTGACCCCCTTCGATGAAGCCCGCTCGGCACTGAAAGACATCAAGCTGACGGTGTTGCCGGAAGTCGGCGATGCGCTGATCGCGTTTTACCGGGAGTACCCTGATTTTCTTTGGGTCAAAGATGGCAAGCCGACGGCCAAGGCTGCGCAAATGCGCCGTGCTTTGAGAAACGCTGCCGCTTATGGCCTCAACCCGGCAGATTATGTCGTGGCCCTGCCGGCAACCGCCTCGCTGGACGGCGACGACCTTGATGCGGCGGTCATGCAGTTTGAAATGGAGCTGAGTGCAGCCGCGCTAACCTATGTGCTTGATGCGACCCGCGGCCGGGTCGATCCAAACCGGATTTCGCAATATCACGATCTGCCACGGCATGATGTCGATCTTGTCGGTGCGCTGGAAGAGTTTACGGCATCTGGCAATATGGCGACCGCGCTGGAAGCCCATCAGCCGCAAAGTGATCACTTCAAGAAATTGACCGCTGAGCTGGCTCGTCTCAAGGCCGAAGATGAAGAATCCGACCAAATTGTGATCGCGCCTGGTACGTTCCTTAAGGCGGGCAAATCCAGCCCTGAAATGAAGAATATCGTTGCTGCAATTTCCAAACATGGCTCTGAGACGCTGAAAACGGACCATGCAGCGACGCTTGCAGCCTATGACGGCTCCGATCTCTACACGCCTGAGCTTGTAGCTCTTGTAAAGAGCTTTCAGAAGGAAACGAAGCTCACGGCAGATGGGATTGTCGGCAAGAACACGATCAAGGCCATGGTCGGTGAGACCAATGCGGCCAAGATCGCCAAGGTCGAGCTTGCAATGGAGCGGAGCCGCTGGCTTCCGGAAGATCTGGGCGATCGGAAGGTGTTCATCAACCAGCCGGCGTTCACCGCAACATACTATGAGCCGGGCACTGACCCGATGTCGATGCGCGTTGTCGTCGGCAAGAAGTCCAACCAGACCAACTTCTTCTACGACAAGATCGAGATCGTTGAATACAACCCGTACTGGGGCGTGCCATATTCGATCATCGTCAATGAGATGATTCCGAAGCTTGCTGCCAATCCGTCCTATCTGGATCAGGCGGGCTATGAAGTGACGACGCCGGGTGGCCGCAAAGTGTCCTCCGCGTCAGTCGACTGGTATGCGGTCGCCAACAAACAGAAGTCGATCAATGTGCGCCAGTATCCGGGTCGCTCCAACGCGCTTGGCGAGGTGAAAATCCTGTTCCCGAACAGGCATCACATTTACATGCATGACACGCCGTCAAAGAGCTTGTTCAACAAAGATACGCGCGCATTCAGCCACGGCTGCATCCGTTTGCATGATCCAAAAGGCATGGCAGCGGCAGTTCTTGGAAAATCGACGGATTATGTGTCCTCTCGGATTGCTGCGGGTCAGAACGCCCAGGAAAAGGTGACCGGTGATATCCCGGTCTACGTGTCTTACTTCACGGCATGGCCGGAAGCTGACGGCTCGATCGGGTTCTACACGGACGTTTATGACCGCGACCGTTACCTGCTCAAGGCACTGGAGAAAACCGAAGAGGTTCGTGCCAAGGCCCGCGCTTCTTGAGACTGGTTCCCGTAATAAATGAAAAGCCCGCCGAGTGTATCGGCGGGCTTTTTGCTGGACGAGTGCAGTTGGCTGAGGTCGTCGTTTCAGCTGTGCCACCCGGGCTCTAATCGGGCAAGAAAAAGCGCCCGGTCTTCATAGCCGAACGGCTGCCGGCCTCATTTGTCGATCCAGCTGGCTGAGCCCGCCTGGTGGGCAAAAGCGGGCCCAGAATTGTCAATCAAGACTTGAGGCAATCCGCCAGAGAGTCTGCCAGGCTTGTCAGCAGAGCCGGGTAAAGGTCCGGGCCGTTCGCAAGCTCAGTGCCAAGCGGATCCAAAACGCCGACTTTCGCATCGCTGCCCTCGATCACGACATTGACCAGCTTGGAATCGAATTGCGGTTCCTGGAAAACGCAGACAACGTTCTGGTCACGAACACGGGATTGAATTTCCGCGACTTGTTCTGCGCTTGCCAAAGCCTCTGGCGTCACTGTGATCGCACCGCTAGCTTCGATGCCGTAGTGGTGTTCAAAGTGATGATAGGCGTCATGGAACACGATGAATTTCTGACCTTTCACCGGTTCCAGCTTGGCGGAAATCTCTGCTTCCAGGCCAGAAACCTTCTCAGCAAAAGCCTTGGCGTTTGCCTTGTAGGTATCGGTGTTGGCTGGATCAACTTCTGACAATGTGGTGGCCATCGCATTGGCAATCGCAATGCCGTTTTCCGGGTTTAGCCAGATATGCGGGTCGTTGCCGCCGGCATGATCGTGCCCATGGTCATGCCCGTGATCATCATGTTCGGCATGCTCTTCTTCATGAGCGTGTTCGTCATGATCATGTGCATGTTCTTTGTCGTGATCATGGTCATGCCCATGATCATCGTGCGCAGCATGCTCTTCTTCATGTTCATGCTTGTCATGATCGTGTGCGTGGTCGTCGTGCCCGTGATCGTCATGACCATGATCGTCGTGGTCGCCATGATCATGGCTGTCGAATTGGTCACCCTCACGCCATTTCAGCTGTTCAATACTCTCAAGATCAAGAAGTTCGACGCGGGCAGCTTTGTCCGCCATCGATGAGATGGGCTTTTCCAGCGAAGAAGTTAATTCAGGACCAACCCAGAACACGACATCGGCCCCTTCAAGGAGAAAGGCCTGGGAAGGTTTCAGAGCAAACCCGTGGGGAGAGGCTGCACCGTCAATCAGGATGTGCGGTGTGCCAACACCTTCCATAACAGCGGCTGCGATAGAATGAACCGGCTTGATCGTGGTCACGACATTTGGTCCATCCGCAAACGCAGGAGCCGACAAGGCAGACCCGGCAAGCACGGTCGAGGCAGCAAGAGCAAGGCGAAATTTTCGGGCGTTTTGCATGGCGGTTTATTCGGTCATCCAGAGGAACAGGGAAATTGATCTCATGTTACTTTGTAACATGTAACGGTATAACGTTCATGGATTTGGCGTGCAAGCGATGACTTTCGCTGGTTCAGGCTGATTGCTTGGAATGCTGCGCGGTCAGGTCTATGGTGGCGCCTCTCAGACAAACGACCAATCAATGACTTCACAAGCGCCAACTCTTCTCCCGAAACTCCTAACATCCTATCCGCCCAAAGCCGGGCCTTTGATCGTCACCATCTATGGTGACATCGTGGAACCGCGTGGTGGCACTTTGTGGATGGGTGATCTGATCACGCTGTGCGGACAATTTGGCGTCAATGAGTCGTTGGTGCGGACGGCCGTATCTCGCCTGGTCGTAAGGGGGCAGCTTGAAGGCGAGCGCAATGGGCGGCGCAGTTACTACCGGCTCACCGATGCCGCGGGAGAAGAGTTCCAGTCAGCATCGGAGCAGATATTCGGTCCGCCGGATACCGACTGCGGTTTGTTGTTCATCGTCCAACCGGACCGAACGGATCACCAAGGTCTCGTCGATCAAGGTTTTGGGGCTGTTTCAGAAACACTGTTTGTTGGAGCTGATCGGCCAAGCAGAGTTGCAACAGGCGCCTGTTTCAAGGCTTGTCCTGATCAACGCAGCACAAACGAAGTTGCCGAGATGCTCAACAAAGTTTTCGGACTGGAGCAATTGGCCTGCAGGTACCAATCATTTTTCACGAAATTTGAGGCACTGGACTGCGTTGGCTTGTCGGGTTTGGAGGCCGTCACCATAAGGCTCGCTATGGTCCATGAATTCAGAGCCATCCGGCTGAAGGACCCTCGGCTTCCGCCATCCGTTTTGCCGGATGATTGGGATGGACTTGCGGCGCGCCGATTGTTCGCCAACAGGTATCTTGAACTGTCAGAAACGGCAGATCCTTTCATTGGAGCAAGCCTGACAGGGCAGGGCGGAGCTCTTGAGGGTAAAACCGGGCCGATCCTGAAACGGATTTCTGTTCTACAATCTTGAAACCGCGAAGTTGCGGGAACAGTTTGATAACCGCATTACATTTGAATGACGAGGCGGTCCCGTCCGGCCTGTTTGGCCTTGTAAAGAAGCCGGTCCACACGCTCCAGAGCCGTGTCGAAATCATCGTCCGGCTCCACGAGGGCCAGACCTGCGGACAGAGTCACGGATCCGATCGTTTGACCCTGCTTGCGGTTGACCAGCTTGTGCTTGGTGACGCCCAAACGCACCCGTTCAACAACGTCCGCACATTCTATTTCATCTGCATTGTCGAAGAGGATTGCGAATTCTTCACCGCCATAGCGGCAAAGCACATCCTGGTTTCGGATGAGGCTTTTGATAGCGGTCGCTACCAGTTTAAGCACCTGGTCGCCGATAATGTGTCCGTAGGTGTCGTTGACGTTCTTGAAGTGATCGATGTCAAGCAACGCCAAAAAGTACTTCGGTCCCATGCGTGCTTGTCTTGCTGCGAACTCGGCCTCCAGATATCGTCGGTTGTAGATACCTGTTAGCGAATCTGTGAAGATTTCGCTCTGGCTGGCGGCGAGTTCTTGCTCCAGCTTTACCGTGCGCGTGAGAATCTCGTCCATGTTGTCGGACAAGGCCTTAATGACATCGTCTTTTGTGCTTTTGCGTTTCGCAACCTTGCACAACTCAGCCGATGTTTCGGCGGACGACCGGATCGCATCAAGGTGTCCTTGTGAGCGTTTCATCGACTCGAATTGTTTCTCTGAGCTGACATTTGGCTGCACGAAGTTTTCGTAGACGAAAAGCAACGCTTTGGCCGTCAATCCCTCTTCGCTCGCGATGAGACGTTGAACTTCCCGTGCAACCGGAGAGCCCGGTTCTGTCAGAAAGAGATGCAGGACATGAAAAATACGCGGGTCGCAATTCAGGTCGTGACGATCAATTTCCGACACAACCTGTTCGCACAAAAACGTCATGAGCACGCACACCAGGACAATGATTCTTCTTCTAAAGCGAGAGTAGTGAGAATAGGGCAGGATCTCTAGGCGAAATCGAATTCGCTGCGGAAATACGTGAATAAAATCGTTGTAAAAACAATTCAAAGACGTGGTGCTTAGATCTGCCTAATTCAGGTTGTTGCGATTGGTTAAAAATTACGGGATCGTTGTCCAATCCCGATCGGGCTTGCGTCCGTATGCAGTCCGAACTGATGACATAGACGGCTAATCTATCGGAGGGGAAAGTGGCCCGTTTCATCTCGTGTCTCCTTGCAGCAATCGCAGCGGCCCTTCTGGCGGGGGCGCCAACGAAGGCATCTCCCGCTGTTGCGCTTGAACATGTGGTCTCCGTTCTGCCTGTTTGGCCTGGCCATCAACAAGGTGGTTCGGGAGCCCGGCCGGGGCGGGCTCCGGAAGGCAGCGGAGTGGTTATCCGCGAAGGCATAATCGCAACTGCTTGGCACGTGATCGAACCCGCAACACGCATCGATGTCCGGCTCTCAGATGGCCGTATTCTGCCGGCGCGGTTGCTGGCGCAAGATACGTCCACCGATATCGCGCTTTTGAGGATCGAAGAGCCGGTCGAGCCGATCGAGATCGCCGAAACAGCAGCGATTGCTCAACCTGTGTGCGCAATCGGAAATGCCTTTGGTCTCGGTTTGTCCGTAACCTGCGGTGTGGTTTCGGCCCTGAATGTCAGCAATGCCGGGTTCAACACCGTTGAAGACTTTGTCCAGACGGATGCTGCCGCAAATCCAGGTTCGTCAGGCGGGGCGCTGGTTGACCAAGATGGTCGGTTGGTCGGCATGGTCTCTGCCATTTTTGCCTCCGATGCCGATGCCAATATTGGCGTCAATTTCGCGGTTTCATCGCAGCTCCTTCTGCGGGTAACCGACGCTTTGATGGCAGATGGGAGCGTCACCTATCTGGAGCCCGGCTGGCGCCTCAATAGAGCGCGCCTGTCGCAACTCGCTGAAATCGCAGCGCCGGCAGTTGTGTCCGTTGATCGCGGCAGCCCGGCAGACAGAGCGGGGATAAAAGCTGGAGATCAAATTGTATCCATTGGCGCGCAGCGCGTCTTGAGCCCACGAGATGCCGCATCTGCCATGGCAGTTCTGCCGGAGACAATAGAACAGGTCAGCCTGACGCTACAAAGGTCTGGCGAGACAAAAACTGTTTCATTGTCTTTTGCGGAAGAGACAACGCAGGTCGCCTCTCAACTGGAAACGGCTAAAGATCCTGACTGCCCGCATCCTGAAGACGTCTGTCAAATGCGTCAGATTGTTTTTCCGGTGTCCAGTTTTGATCCCGTAGGAAGCGCAACACGCATCGCAGACGATTTGTTGGTGACCAACCGGCATGTGGTCGGCAATTCGAAGACCGCGACGGTGCACACACCCTCTGGACCAAAGACGGCGACAGTTCTTCCATCAGCCTATCAGGGAGATCTTGTCTTGTTGCAGGTGGACGGATTGCCCGACGGGAGTGTGATCCCGGCTCTGAACGCTTCGCCGGTAGCGTCGCCTGAAAGCAAAGGTGCCTTTTACGCGATTGGTGCAGACATTGCGCGTAAGCAAGTCCGGGTGTTTGATCCGGGCGAATTGCTGTCTCCTCCGGCAAGAGATGGCGTGTTTGGCCGTCTTCACGTTACGGTTCAAATGCAACCGGGCGTCAGCGGCGGAGGACTTGTTGACACAGCCGGCCGCCTGGTTGGCATTGCCGTTGGTGGTGGTGACGGCCGATTTGAAGCGATCCCCTTGGGTGATGTGACCAAACTTCTCGATCTGCGCAGCGATCCGCAAGCGGACCAAGTGACCGAAGAACTTGGGAGCGGGTTTGAAGCCTGCGCGGCATTGCTCGACACGTCTGGGGGAGGGCAGCCCGGTACGACTGAAACTACCGACCTTGCATCGATTTGTAGTAAAGCTGCGAACCATGGACAGTTGCTCAAAGCGGGGCGCATCTTGGCCCAGGCAGGTCAGTTCGACGACGCAATCAGGATGCATGGGCAGGCTGTGGAGCAGGTTCCGAATTCCATTAACTCCCGCATGTCATTGTTGGTATCACTTCAGCTCGCCGGCCGGTTTGCGGAAATGACCGGACATGCGCGCAAGCTCTTGGAGCTTGCCCCCAACGACCCGCAAGCGCTTCGGTTCTCAATCCAGTCCGGTGTCTGGGGCGGCGATCCGGAACTCGCTGAAGACGGCTATGACGCGCTCCTAGAAGCCGATCCACGCCAAGCACAAGCCGCCAGGCGGTTCATCGACGCTGCCCCACCAGCCCCACCACGCCGGTAGCCCGGTGTATATGTGAGGTAACCTGACATGAGCTGGATCGGTGAACAGAAGTTTTGGCTTTTTTCCGTTTCCATATGGCCTGAAAATTCTACGATTTGGTTCGTGAAGGAGTGATGTCGGATTGATGCTCTTTTGTCAGAGCTGTCTTCAAGAACCTCAGCCGACCTTATCAGCGCTTGGCACCAAACCTCATGAGCTGCAGCGTTTGTGATGAAAACAAAAAGAACGCCCGTCGCATCAAGTGGTTAGAGGCGGAACACAGACCAGCGATGAGGCGAAGTCTGTTCACCCGTTCACGCTTACAACCAAACACCAATGTAGCTGCTATTGATGTGAGATTTATCAAAGTCTGCAACTGATAGTCTGTTCGCGGCCCAATGAACCGATCCAACTTTTGGCTTTGAACCGAAGCACTGCCCGCCAGGTGCGCATATCCATGCCTAAACAAATTAAGCCGGAAAATCGGCCTGATTGAGTTTTGGGATCACTGCACAGCGCAGCTGACTTGGAGGCCTCATCGAATCATTGCTAGCGGTTCGGTGATCGCGGCTTTTAGGCATTGTTTCTGGAAGCGGGTAAGGGTCTTTCTCCACGCCCAGCTTTGGTTGCTTTCTTCGGTCGACGTCACGTGCCAGCGTTTTCGCGGGACATAACCGTACACACTTCGCTTCCGCTGGATGGATACCATCTTTTCAGGTGGCGTGGATCAGTTTAACGCAAGTTCTTCGATCTTAGCGGCTGCCTCCCGCAATGCTGGCAACACCGATACAAGGTTTTCGAAGGACAAACGTTGTACAGGTGCGTGTATGGAGAGCGTTGTAAGCAATCGTCCTTCGCTATCCTTCAGGGGCACTGCAATCGCTGCCATGCCTTCCAGCAATTCTTCATTGTCGGTTGAATAACCCCTTGCCCGGGTCGTTGCGAGCTCCTCACGCAAAAGGTTTTTATCGGTAATTGTCTTTGGCGTGTGTTTCTCGAACTCCATCCAGGACAGCAAGCGGTCCAGCTTCTCCGTTCGCAATGACGACAAGTACATCTTACCGCTTGCCGTACAATGGAACGGGACATGAGACCCGATGCGCAGCTGAATGCGCAACGGCCAATGCGTTTCGACCCGGTCAAGATAAACCATTCCAAACCGGCCGGGCGCAGCGAGATTGCACGTCTCGCCCACCTCCTCGGCCAAGGCTTTCATCACGATCAATCGCTCGGTCCTCATCCGTTGCGATGACAGCGTGTTGCCTGCAAGATGGCGGAGCCTGCGCCCCGGCCCAAAGGACTTACCGTCGACGTCGCGCTGGAGAAACCCTTCTTCTTCGGCTGTTGTCAAAAGCCTGTAAACAGTGGGTTTGGGCAGGTTCAGTGTCTCGGCCAATGTTGCGCCAGTGACCGGAACCCCGGAGCGTGCGACCTCTTCGAAGATCAGCAAAAGCCTCAGGTTCGTCGGAATTTGTCCTTTTGCATCCGCTTCTGCGTCTACCGACATTCAGTTTCCCTATCTGTCTGGAAGCAAGAATAGCGCGACCTCTGGTGTGAGAGAAACAAATATCCATACCCCGATCAGCGCTACCAGATAAGGAACCGTATAGCGCAAGAGTCGGAAATATGGCACTCCCGTTACGCCAGATGCCACGTAAAGGTTTAGCCCGTAAGGCGGTGTAATAAACCCTATAGAAGCGCCAATGAGAAAGATTACCGAGAAGTGGATCGGATCGACACCCACACTTGCCGCGATCGGGGCCAGGATAGGCGCAAGAATGATCGTGACCGGAAGGGATTCCAACACCATACCGGAGAAAAACACGATGATCATCGCAGTAAACAAAACCGCATAGTAACCGCCCATGGAGGTTACGAAATCGCCGATAACCTGCTGGGCTCCGAGAAGCGACAGGATCTGCTGCATCACCACGGAAATTGCGATCAACGGCGCAAGGATGCCGGTGATCTCGGCCGAACGCATCGTGATCCCCGGCACTTGCCAGAGCGTGAAACCCTCGACGACCAGCATTTCCGCATAGTTCTTTTCTTGCCATGTGCGATCGCGGTCCTGTCGCGTCAGGCGGCTGACGAGCCAAGAAAGAAGCCCTGCGATGATGCAGAAACCAACTGTGACGCCAGCTGCTTCGGTTGGCGAAAACTTTCCGGTGTAGATGCCCCAAAGGACAAGACCGATTGCAAAAAAGCCAAGCCATGCACCGAATGCGGTTTTAAGCACCCGGTTTAACTGGAGTGGGATCAAAAAGCCCCATCCGTTGATGCGGCAAATAATCCAGCAGGCGAATTGCATTCCGATGACCATGAGCGCGCCGGGCACGATACCCGCAACGAACAGGTCCGAAATCGGCAAATTCATGAGAAACCCATAGACGATGAAAATAATCGACGGCGGGATGATGATACCGACAGTTCCACCTGCTGCTGCTGTTGCGGCGGAGAAACGCTCATCATAGCCGCCCTTGACCATCTCGGGATGTAGCATTGAACCGATCGTTGCGGTGGTGGCGGAGTTTGAACCTGAAATCGCGGCAAACAGACCGCAAGCGCCGAGTGAGGCCATGGCCAACCCGCCTCGAAGCCACCCAAGACAAGCATACGCGAAGTCCGACAACCGCCGGGCAATTCCGGACTTGTTGATCAGATCCCCAGTTAGAATGAAGAGCGGCATCGCGAGAAGTGCGAAGCCTTTGTTGAAGACGTTAAGGATCTCGGCGCCCATGTTGTCGAGGGTCAGCCCAAGAACGAATGAGCAGCCAACCACCCAATAGGCAATCACCAAAAACACCGGGACGCCCAGCATAAAGAGTATCGTAACGCCGACGGAGATCAGCGTGACAAGGGTTCCATCCGTCATCAGGTATCTCCTCCAATAACCGCCTGCCGGAGGAGGGGCTTGCCAGCGCGCATATTTTTTATGTCATCTTCGATGTTTTCAACCGCACGCGCCGCCATGAGGGTCGCGGCGATGGGAGCCGACAACAGGAACCACCATTGCATGGTGTTGTCTGTTCCCAGAACGATTTGAAAGTTCGAAGCGGACAGCGCAACAACGCGTAGGGTTGTCACGAGAAGAATAAGCGCGAAGCCAAACCAAAGAGCGAAATCGAGAAGCAGACAGGCGAACTGTGCCGTCCGCGGCATGATCATTCGGAATTCAGAGAAGCTGAGATGCGTTCGCATCCGAATATTGTAGGCCCCCCCGAAGAGCGCCATGATCATGAAAAGAAATGGGGGAATGGTGGTTGACCAAGGTTGTTGATTTGAGAAGACGAAACGGTCAATGACGCCCCAGAAGATGATGGCTGCCGTCAAAAGATAGCAGGTCACCATAACAGTCCGTTCGAAGTAGCGTTCAACGACGGGGACATGGTGGTAGATCCAGGCAAGCAGCATACCTGAGATCGCGAGGAACACGGCGCCGAAAATGTAGACCGTATTAGGTGAAAGCGCCTGCCGGATCGTCCAAGAATCTTGACTTCCCAGCGCTCTGATGAGCGCAGCCAAATCGGACCAGAGCTCCATCGGCCGTCCTCCCTCTTTCCTATTGTCGCCGGGATTATCCGGTCATTTATTCTTTGCCGGAGGCCCTCACACACTCTTTGCGGAGGCCCTCCGGCGATAGGCATTGGGACTATATCAGCCTTTCCACCAACGGCGCGGTTCGACATTTTCAGCGAGTGTGTGCGGGTTGTTGCGCACCTCGTTGTAAATGTCCTGGTAGGTGTCGATGCCACCGGCCCAGCCGTTAATCCGTTCGCGCCACTGCTCCCAGAGCTGCGGTTGGAACTCGGGCGAACACATTTCTTCGGCCTTGCGAATTTCAGCATCCGACAGAGACGCAACCCGAACATTGTTCTGGGCGAAGATCGTGTCCGGCAACTGCGGGTTGGAGAAACCGACGGTATTGACGAGAGCGGCCTCGTTTGCTGCCTGCACGTGAACTTGGGTGAGGTATGAGGATTCCATAACGGCATCCTGCAACTCGCCACTCAGGCTGTCGAAGGTTGATACGGTCATCGCCGTGTGTTCGGTGCCGCAGAAGAACCGCAGGTCAACACATTGGCTCACAACCGGCGACATGTTGGCATAGGCCACGGCCGAAGCCCATGTCTCAGCGCCATCGATCAACCCTTGCTTGAGGCCGTCAAGGGTTTCCTCCCACGCGACAGGCACGGGGTTCAGGTTGAGTGCATTCATGGCGATCCGGCCAAGCTGCGTTCCCGTAACGCGGTTCTTGGTGCCTGCCAGTTGGTCAATCGATGTGACCGTTTCCTTGTCTTGCCAGGACAGACCGAGCTGGATGCCCCGAAGTTCAGCGTGTGTGAACAGGAACTTCAGTCCGTGACGCTTCTCGAATGGTTCGCGCAGGATCCGCTGAGATTCCGGTGAGTACATGAAGTAGTACTGATCAGCGCGGCTGCGGAACATATACGCATAGTCAAGGACGTTGAGGTAGGGCGCACCACCGGCTGAATTCTGGGTCGACGCCGCGTAGAGATCGATGATCCCCTGCTGTGCTTTCTCGACGCACGAGAGCTGGCCGCAAATCTGGTTATTGCCGATGAATTCGATGCGGATTTCTCCGTCCGTACGCTCCTCCAGGTCACGGGCGAACTCAAGACAACCGGCCCGCTCGATCAACAGGTTTTGCGGGTTAAATCCGGCCGCGCCGAACTTCAGAGTGTGCTTGGCGTCCTTTGCGAAGCGCTTGTTGTAGGTAGACTCTGCCGCTCTGGCGAGGTTCGCCGCCGTCATCACACCGCCGAACGCGCCTGCAGCAAAGAGCGTCGAGCTCATGCCGTAAGTTCCTGCAATTTTGAAGAAATCTCGGCGTGAGATACCCTTTATGCGATCATAAATTCCCATTTATTCCTCCCATTTTGTGAATTAATGATACTTAATTTATCAAAAAAAGCTAGATTAGTATTGGTAACTTGCATAGAGATAATTGCATCTGATGGAGGGTTTTTTGAAAATGGAAGCAGATTTTGTGGTCGTCGGCGCCGGTTCGGCGGGATGCGTGATCGCAAATCGGCTAAGTGCGAATCCGAACACCAAGGTCCTCCTTCTGGAAGCGGGTGGCGCGGATCGAAACCCGTGGATCCATATTCCGGTCGGTTACTTCAAGACCATGCATAACCCCAGTGTCGACTGGTGTTACAAGACAGAGCCAGATCCAGGATTGAATGGCCGGCAACTTGACTGGCCGCGCGGGAAAGTGCTCGGAGGGTCTTCGTCTCTCAACGGCCTTCTTTATGTTCGCGGGCAACCGCAGGACTATGACCGCTGGCGTCAAATGGGGAACACAGGCTGGGGTTGGGACGATGTCCTGCCTCTTTTCAAGCGCTCGGAAGATCAAGAGCGTGGCGCTGATGCGTTCCATGGACAGGGCGGTCCGTTGTCGGTATCGGACATGCGCCTGCGAAGGCCTATCTGCGATGCCTGGGTGGAGGCAGCCCAGGCTGCGGGTTACCCTCTAAATCCCGATTACAATGGCGCTGAACAGGAAGGCGTCGGGTATTTTCAACTCACGACGCGGAATGGACGGCGATGCTCCTCTGCCGTTGCTTTCCTGAAACCGGTTCGGTCGCGTTCGAACCTTCAGATTGTGACCCGGGCAGCAACGACACGCATCCTTTTTGAAGGGCGCCGCGCAACAGGTGTGGTCTACCAGGACACTGAAGGGCGCGCGCACACTGTGAAAGCACGTGCGGAAGTCATTCTTTCGGCGGGCGCTATCGGCTCACCGCAGCTGATGATGGTGTCGGGCATTGGAGAGGCCCAACACCTGAAAGAGCAAGGTATTGATATTGTTGCTGACCTGCCGGGCGTCGGCAAGAACTTGCAGGACCATCTACAGGCGCGCCTCGTCTTCAAGTGTAATGAGCCTACACTGAACGACGAAGTTCGCAGTTTACTCAACCAGGCACGTATCGCGTTGAAGTACGCGCTGTTCCGGGCCGGACCGATGACGATGGCCGCCAGCTTGGCGATGGGGTTCCTACGCACAGGTGATCACGTTGATACGCCGGACATCCAGTTCCACGTCCAGCCTTGGTCAGCCGACAGCCCTGGTGAAGGCGTTCACCCATTTTCAGCCTTTACGATGTCGGTATGTCAACTTCGCCCGGAAAGTCGTGGTGAAATCCGCCTCGCGTCGCCGGATGCCAGCGTTTATCCGAAAATACATCCAAACTACCTGTCGACCGAGACCGATCGCCGGACGATCGTGGCCGGTATCAACATCGCCAGGCGCATCGCTCAGCATGCTCCGCTGAAGCATAAGATTTCAGAAGAATTCCGGCCGGACGCCTCGCTTGATATCGACGACTACGAAGCCACGCTCGACTGGGCGCGGAATAACTCGACGACAATCTATCATCCAACAGGCACCTGCAAGATGGGCAAAGGCGAAGGCGCCGTTGTCGACGAGCGTCTGCGCGTTCAAGGCATTGAGGGACTGCGTGTCGCTGACTGTTCGATCATGCCCGAAATCGTCTCGGGCAATACCAACGCTCCAGCAATCATGATCGGTGAGAAAGTGTCCGACATGATCTTGGAAGACCAGAAAGTTGGCGCGATGTAGCGCCCAGAATTCCAGTTCCAATGTACATCTCCAAGGGAGTAACGGCATGAAAATGACGACTGAAGAAGCCTTCGTCAAAGTTCTCCAACGCCACGGAATCAAAAATTCGTTCGGCATAATCGGATCCGCCATGATGCCGATCTCTGACCTGTTTCCGACTGCGGGCATTACCTTCTGGGACTGTGCGCACGAAGGTAGCGCTGGGATGATGGCTGACGGCTACACGCGCGCTACCGGCAAAATGTCGATGATGATCGCACAAAACGGCCCGGGCATTACCAACTTCGTAACTGCAGTAAAAACCGCCTACTGGAACCACACGCCGCTCTTGCTGGTTACTCCGCAAGCAGCGAACAAGACCATAGGGCAAGGCGGCTTCCAGGAAGTCGAGCAGATGAAGCTTTTCGAAGATATGGTGGCATATCAGGAAGAGGTTCGTGACCCGACGCGCGTCGCCGAGGTTCTGACGCGTGTGATCTCGCAAGCCCGCCGCCTGAGTGGCCCGGCCCAGATCAATCTGCCGCGGGATTTCTGGACACAGGTCGTCGACATTGAGATCCCCGATCCGATCGTTTTCGAAGCTTCGCCGGGCGGTGAAAACTCTGTTGCCTCGGCTGCCGAGCTTCTGAGTTCCGCCAAGAATCCTGTCATCCTGAATGGTGCGGGGGTGGTCCTCTCGGGCGCAATTCCTGCATCTGTTGCGCTGGCTGAGCGTCTTTCAGCGCCCGTTTGCGTGGGGTATCAGCACAACGACGCCTTCCCGGGTTCGCACCCGCTTTTTGCCGGGCCACTGGGATACAACGGGTCCAAGGCCGGTATGGAACTGATCAAGGAGGCCGATGTCGTTCTCTGTCTCGGTACGCGATTGAACCCGTTCTCAACACTCCCCGGCTACGGCATGGAGTATTGGCCAACGGATGCGAAAATCATTCAGGTTGATATCAATCCAGACCGGATCGGTCTGACCAAGAAGGTCACGGTCGGTATTGTCGGTGACGCGAAAAAGGTCGCGGAGGGTATCCTGGCGAACCTGTCGGATACTGCGGGCAATGATGGACGCGATGAACGGTTGGCGCGTGTTTCGCTCGTCAAGTCCCGTTGGGCGCAGCAATTGTCTTCGATGGATCATGAAGATGACGATCCAGGAACAACATGGAATGAACGTGCACGTGCGGCTAAGCCGGATTGGATGAGCCCGCGTATGGCGTGGCGCGCAATCCAGGCAGCACTGCCGAAAGAGGCGATTATCTCGTCCGACATTGGCAACAACTGCGCAATTGGCAATGCCTACCCGTCTTTCGAAGAGGGCCGCAAATACCTCGCGCCAGGGCTCTTTGGTCCGTGCGGCTACGGCTTGCCATCGATTGTCGGGGCAAAGATCGGCTGCCCGGATGTGCCCGTCGTGGGCTTTGCAGGTGATGGTGCTTTTGGCATCGCTGTCAACGAACTAACTGCGATCGGACGCGGCGAATGGCCGGCAATCACCCAGATCGTTTTCCGCAATTACCAGTGGGGCGCGGAAAAACGAAACTCGACGCTCTGGTTTGACGACAACTTCGTCGGCACGGAACTTGATGAAGGGGTCTCTTACGCAGGGATCGCCCAGTCCTGCGGGTTGAAGGGCGTCGTTGCCCGCACCATGCAAGAACTAACGGATGCTCTGAACCAGGCGCTTGAAGATCAAAAGGCCGGAAAGACGACGTTGATCGAGGCGATGATCAATCAGGAATTGGGCGAACCCTTCCGCCGTGACGCAATGAAAAAACCGGTTGGCGTCGCCGGCATCGATCCTGCGGATATGATGGAGCAGGCGGTCTAACCCGTCGCGAACAAGTGGCAGAAAAGGCGCGCACTCACAGGATGTTGGCGCGCGCCGCCATATTAAGGTTCACAGCTCCCAGCTCGGGTTTTGAAAGCGCGCAAACCGTTATGTCTGGGTGTTTGTGCCCCAATTAAATCAACGGGTCTGGTCCGTTGGTGGCGGAAAATTCACCTGGAACCAAGAGGTTGCAGACAAGATAGGGAGCCTTTTCGTGGAAGTCAGTCACGCACTGGACGCATTCTTTTTGGCAAATTGCGCCGTCGTGATCGCCGCTTTGGTCCAGACTTCCACCGGCATGGGGTTCGCGATGATTGCCGCGCCGTTGCTGGCGCTTGTGAGCATCAGTTTCGTGCCGGGGCCGATGTTGTTCATCAATCTCTTTTTGTCTGTCTTCATGCTTGGTGATGGACGTTCTCATGTCGCTCGCCGCGAGATCCTGGCGCTTGGGCGGGCCATTCTGGTCGGCGCACTCATCGGTGCAGCCATCCTGAGCCGCATTCCTGGTGACAGGCTGGCCGTGGTGTTCGCGAGCTTGATACTGCTGGCCGTTGCAATTTCAATCTTTGCAAAGGCGCCGCCATTCACACCTCGAAACCTCTCGATATGCGGCGTGGCCGTCGGCGTTATGGGATCAACATCAGGCATTCCGGGCGCCCCGCTTGTTATCATGTACCAAAACGAGCCATTGGAAAAAACGCGCCCGACCATGGCTTTGGTTTTCACGTTTTCCTACATCACCTCTCTTTGTGCGCTTGCCTATGTGGGGGTGTTCAATGTCCGGCTAGCATTGGATGGCCTGATGCTATTTCCGGGGCTGCTGATCGGGTACGGTTTTGGGCGTTGGGCACGAAGGTTCATGACGCAGGCGGTTGGGCGCATTTTGATGCTCTCTATCGCTTCCACCGGATCGGTGCTGCTAATTGCCAAGTCGGTGTCTGGCTGATCTTGGAAGAACAGTTTTTGCTGCGGACATGACCGGTAACTGGCGTGCACTTCGTACCCAGGCGAAGGGCGCATGTCTCCACCTAACTGTCTGCTTTGCGTACTGAAATTAAAGAGCACGACTGTTTAATGCTCAATGAAAGCTTGTGGTTTGGATCTTAGTTCAAAAGTGAATCATGAAAGTGTGGTCGCCGGTACCAAGCCTTGCCACCACGCATGAGGTTCTGAGAGTTTGCCGACGGGACCTATGCCCAATTCCCCAACAGTGATGCTATGACCAGACGCAAAACCTCTGGGGTCTGGTTTTGTGTGCCAGTTGGATAAATTACCGAAATTCGATCCGGAACAGGATAGAATAACGCAAAATCAATGACTTACAGAATAATTGGCTGGGGAACCTGGATTCGAACCAGGACTAACAGAGTCAGAGTCTGCGGGTCTACCGTTAACCTATTCCCCAATCCGGACCACGCGTGTTGGTGCGGGCGGAGGCGCGCGGTGAGCGCCTTAATTGGTGAGGGGCGTATACATCCAACCGCCCCTCAAATGCAAGAGCAAGTTTCAGCTTTTTTGATCACAAAATTTTTCGGACATTGCACACCTGCAGAACAGCCTGCCGTCTCTTAGTGAATTTGCCAAGCGGGGTTCTTTTCGAGCGGCGGTCAACCTGATACAGTTTTCCCAACTAAAGGACTTGCTCCGGGTACGTGGCGCGCTGAAACGCCCATATACCTGAGGCATCGAAAGGCAAAAACGTGACTCATTCAGGTCAGGAACCGCCCGAATCCGGGCGACGTGCCCCTGATGTGTCCGGACAAAACGCAGCGCTCAACGAGCGCAAGGGACGAAACCGACGACGCCGGAAAAACCGGTCCGGTCTGGGTTCAGGAGCACAGGGTCGGGAGGGCAACAGGCCCGACGGCCAAGCTCCTTCGAGTGGATCTGACGCCACAAGTGTCTCTCAAGCGGCCGGGCAGACCAGACAAGCTGACGCCAACACGGCGAACGGCATTAAAGATGCTGGGACGGTGAACCCGTCCCATCGGAAGAAAAAGCGGCGCGGCCGCCGGCGGCCGGCGCAAAGCGGGACTGCGAATCCGGAAGCGCAAACAAACGCACATATGAATGCAGCCATCGCTGGGAAAGATGCGCCGCTGTCCGAGGGGTCTCCTTCTGCGAAGGGCAAAAAAGCTGCCAACCGGCGGGGCCGCAAACGTTGGCAGGCTAAAAAGAATCGTGGTCAAGCTGCGCACACCGACCAGGAAACACAGGCTGTTGACACTGAGACCGGAGCAGATCCGCAGCTGTCCAGACCTTTGAATGGCGTGCCTAAACCGGACGGAGGACCGCGTCCGCCAGAACCGTCCGGACGTGATCCGCAACCTATTCGCCGCCCTCGCACGCGCGGACCGGAAAACAATCGGCATGGTCATCGCCGTCATCCAGTGCACGCATCCGGCAATGCGCCTCTTTATGCTGCACTCGATCTTGGAACGAACAATTGCCGGTTGCTGATCGCGCGTCCCGAAGAACGTGGTTTTCGTGTCGTCGATGCCTATTCCCGGATCGTGCGGCTCGGGGAAGGGGTCGGCGCACATCGGCGGCTAGGCGATGCGGCCATGGACCGCGCCATTGATGCGTTGGCCCAGTGCCATCGCAAGCTGGCGGAACGCGGCGTCGAACGGTCCCGTCTGATCGCAACGGAGGCCTGCCGGGCGGCCGAAAACGGGGCAGACTTCATTTCGCGTGTTCAGGCTGAGACCGGCCTCGCGCTGGAAATCGTCAATCGTGAAACCGAAGCACGGCTTGCTGTGGCAGGATGTGCATCCCTGGTTGATCATGATGCCGACGGTGTCATTTTGTTTGATATCGGCGGTGGCTCTTCTGAAATCGTCTGGCTCGATCTGCGCAACAGATGCGGCGCGCGCGGATATGCACTGACGCGGTTCATCCGGTCCTGGATCTCCTTGCCGGTTGGTGTTGTCAATCTGGCCGAGCGTCACGGCGGCGTTCATGTCACACCGGACATCTTTGAGGCGATGGTGGACGATGCGGCCGATCATCTGGCCGAGTTCAACCTTGCAGATGATCTTTCCGAAGCGATCTCCAGCGGCAAGGTTCATATGCTTGGAACCTCGGGCACGGTAACAACTCTGGCCGGGGTTCATCTTGGGCTCCGGCGCTACGATCGCCGGCGCGTCGATGGTACCTGGCTGGAAGACACGCAAGTCGGCGGTATGATTGATCAGCTGCGCGACATGCCGTATGAGGCGCGCGTCAGCAATCCTTGCATCGGCGAAGACCGGGCCGACCTGGTGTTGGCCGGCTGTGCGATTTTGGAGGCCATCCGGCGGCGCTGGAGTTGCCCGAGATTGAGGGTTGCGGACCGCGGGTTGCGCGAGGGCATCTTGACCGAGTTGATGGCGGCCGATGGTGTATGGGCGCGCAGGAAAAACGGGCCGCGGCAAGGACGTGGCCGTCCGAGGAACAGATAATGAGTGGATCGAAAAAACGGGGATCTGGTGACCGCGGTATGCACGTCAAGGTCAAGACGGCGGCCGGGCGGCGGGAATCGTCGACCCGCTGGCTCTCGCGGCAATTGAACGATCCGTATGTCCGGCGCGCCAAAATTGATGGCTACCGGTCCCGCGCCGCTTACAAGCTGATCGAGATTGACGACAAGCACAAGCTCTTGAAACCCGGCTACCGGGTGGTGGACTTGGGATGTGCGCCGGGAGGCTGGTGTCAGATCGCGGTCGACCGGGTCAAGTCTACGGTCGACTCTCCGAAGGTCGTCGGGATCGACTATCTGGACATGGATCACGTGCGCGGCGCAGTGTTCCTGAAAAAGGACTTTCTGGATGACGACGCACCGGCAGCATTGATGGAGGCACTCGGCGGACACAAACCGGATGTTGTCCTGTCGGATATGGCGGCGCCGACCACGGGTCATAAACAAACCGACCATTTGCGCACTACGCATCTCTTTGAGATCGCGATTGACTTTGCGCGCCGAAATCTCGTTCCCGGCGGGTCCTTCTTAGCCAAAGTGTTCCGTGGTGGGACCGAGAATGCCATGCTTCAGGAGTTGAAGCGGGAGTTCAAATCCGTTGCGCACCTGAAACCTCCTGCAAGCCGGAAAGAAAGCCCGGAGCTCTATGTGATTGCCAAGGGTTTTCGCGGCAGCGACCTGCCTGAAGACTGAACTCAAATGCGGTGTTTGGAAACAACGGCGATGGAAAGTGCAGGGCCTGTTCGAACAGGCCCTTTTCATTCTGTCACCTGCATGTTATTCACCCGCGCCAACTTCTCCGGCACAGCCGAAGCGACTCGACAAGATGCAGGCTCTCCTAAAAGCGTGCGTCTCAATTTGTATTTATAGGGGAATTGGCAATGGCATCTTTCTTTGTCCCATCGACCGGGCAACAAGCCCTGACCTTCGACGATGTGCTGCTGATCCCCGGCCACTCGGAAGTTATGCCGGGTGAGGTCGATCTGCGCACGAAAGTCACTCGTGAGCTTGAACTGAACATTCCGATCCTGTCATCGGCCATGGATACGGTTACCGAAGGCCGTCTGGCGATTGCCATGGCGCAGGCCGGTGGCATCGGGGTCATTCACCGGAACCTCTCCCTTGATCAGCAGGCCGAAGAGGTCCGCATGGTCAAGAAATTCGAGTCCGGCATGGTAGTGAACCCGCTGGTGATCGGACCGGATGCCAGCCTGCAAGATGCGCTTGATCTGATGAAGCGGTTCGGGATTTCCGGCGTTCCAGTCGTTGAGAATGGCGGGACCGGCGGCCAGGTGACCGGAAAGCTCGTTGGCATTTTGACAAACCGCGATGTGCGCTTTGCATCTAATCCGGACCAGAAAATCCGCGAGCTGATGACCAGCTCCAATCTGGTTACGGTCAATGACAACGTCAAACAAGACGAAGCCAAACGCCTGCTCCACCAAAACCGCATTGAAAAACTGCTGGTTGTTGATGATGCCGGCAACTGTACCGGCCTGATCACGGTCAAGGATATGGAAAAGGCCCAGCTCAACCCGAACGCGTCCAAGGATGCCCAAGGGCGTTTGCGCGTCGCTGCAGCGACCAGCGTTGGTGAAGAGGGATTTGCCCGCGCCGAGCGGCTGATCGACGCCGGGGTCGACATGGTGGTGGTCGACACGGCACACGGCCATTCCCAGAAGGTTCTCGATCAGGTCAACCGGGTCAAAAAACTCTCCAACTCGGTGCAGGTTCTAGCCGGTAACGTGGCCACTGCTGAAGCAACAAAAGCCCTCATTGATGCCGGGGCCGACGCCGTAAAGGTCGGAATTGGACCGGGCTCCATCTGCACAACGCGGATTGTAGCGGGTGTCGGCGTCCCGCAGCTGACTGCGATCATTGAATCGGTCAACGAAGCCAGCAAACAAGGTGTTCCGGTCGTCGCCGATGGCGGCATCAAGTTTTCTGGCGACCTTGCCAAGGCAATTGCAGCCGGTGCTGCTTCCGTGATGGTTGGGTCACTGCTTGCCGGAACAGAAGAGAGCCCCGGCGAGGTCTACCTGCATCAGGGCCGGTCTTACAAATCTTATCGCGGCATGGGCTCCGTTGGCGCCATGGCGCGCGGTTCGGCCGACCGTTATTTCCAGGCCGAAGTCCGCGACAGCCTGAAGCTGGTCCCAGAAGGCATTGAAGGGCAGGTCCCTTACAAGGGCATGCTCGGCAGTGTTCTCCATCAGTTGGCAGGTGGTCTGCGGGCTGCAATGGGCTATGTCGGTGGCAAAACCATTGAGGATTTCCAGGAGAAAGCGCGCTTTGTTCAAATTTCCGGCGCGGGTTTGCGGGAAAGCCATGCGCATGATGTGACCATCACGCGCGAAAGCCCGAATTATCCGTCAAACGTTTGATCGACTGTAAATATAGAAGGAGCCGGTCTGGTGTCGGCTCTTTTCAAAGGGTAAGCAATGAAAGACGGCGGACGCCTCGCGGCGGCAATTGAAGTCCTGGACGAAGTGGAACGCCGTCATCGGCCGGTCCAGGTGGCCTTGAAAGAGTGGGGATCTGCGCACCGGTTCGCCGGGTCGGGAGATCGCACCGTCATTGGCAATCTCGTCTTTGACGCTCTTCGCAACCGGGCCTCTTTGTCAGCTCAAATGCAGGACGACAGTCCGCGCGCACTGGCGCTCGCGACCTATGTGCTAACTTGGGACAAAGGTCTTGAGGCGCTGACCACCGTATTGAGTGAAGACCGGCATGCGCCCGAGTCATTGACCGACGCTGAGGCAGACCGCCTTGCCGCTCTTGTGCCGAACGATTTGCAGCCGTGGCAGGCAGCCGATGTGCCCGAATGGCTGTGGCCTACATTCTCCGCGGTTTTTGGCGACAATGCGGTCGCCGAGGGACGGGCCCTTGCGCACCGCGCACCGGTCGACATGCGGGTGAACACCCTGAAGTCGGATCGCGAAAAACTCTTGAAAAAACTCAGCCATGCAGGCGCCCAAGAGACCAGTTTGTCGCCACTTGGAATGCGGATTGAAGCAAAACCGGGTCTTGGCCGGATGCCGCATGTTCAAGCCGAAGAGGGCTACCGCAAAGGCTGGTTCGACCTTCAGGATGAGGCCAGTCAGCTTGCAGCCTTGCTGGCGGGGGCGCAGCCCGGACAACAGGTTCTGGATTACTGTGCAGGCGGTGGGGGCAAAACGTTAGCGCTGGCTGCTGCCATGGAGAACAAGGGGCAGCTCTACGCCTATGACGCAGATCGTTTGCGTTTGGCTCCGATCCATGAACGGCTGCAGCGGGCCGGTGTCCGCAACATCCAGGTTCGTGATCCCGCGAGCTCCACGCTGGACGACCTGAAGGGGCAGATGGATCTTGTGTTCATTGATGCCCCGTGCACGGGCACGGGTGTCTGGCGCCGCCGCCCGGATTCAAAATGGAAACTAACGGAAAAGGCGCTCAACGATCGCATGAACGATCAGGTGCATGTACTTGATAATGCAAAAAAGTATGTGAAGGTTGGTGGACGTTTGGTCTACGCAACTTGTTCGTTGCTCTCAGAAGAAAATGTCGACCAAATCAGCCGGTTTCTCTCCGAAAATACAGACTTTGCGTCTGTCTCTGCACTGGATGCCTGGACTAAAATGCTGCCGGGCAAGCCAGTTCCAGCCTATGTTACCGAGCGCGGTGATCTGACCTTGACGCCTGCATCCACCAGGACGGATGGCTTCTTCATCGCGATCCTGGAGCGGACTGCCTAGAGTGTTTTAGGACACGTCTCTCCGGCTGAGGCCCAGCACATTCGGTAAAGGTTCATCCGGACCTGCACCGAATTTGGTTTTTTCACTGCCTTCAGATGACCGGACTGCTTTGGTCTGGTCCGCCGTTTCCGTTTGTTTTGCGTCTGGACCATCGACGGAAACGCAGTTCGCGGCCGTTTCTGTTGCGTTGTTGATTTCCGCTGTTTCTTTGTCTGGTTCCCGGCTCTGCGCTGCAATGTTGCCGGAATTGTCGATACTGGCCGAAGTGCTCTTGGTTGATTTTGCAGCACCCTCAGATGCCTTGATCAGCTTTTCAACCAGCATGCGAATTTCCGGATCCAGGTCTTTGCCGTTGCCCGAAGTCAGAACCACGCGGGCTTGGTTCGGGAACTTCATCGCGGCAAGCGCCGCGCCAAGCGCATTTGCCGGGCCGCGGCTTTCCGGATTTGCGTCAACCGCCTGCAGAGCGTAACGAAGCGCTGCGCCGAATTTGCCGAGCTTGCGGCAAATGACGCTCAAACGGGTCACCAATTCAGTGTTACCCGGCGCAAGGCGGAGGGCTTCCGTCCCGGCCTCAAGAGCATCTTCCAAATCGCCGCGGCCTTCTAAGGCCTGGCTCAGCATGTCAAACGCATCGGAATTGTCTGCGTCTTGCTCGGCAGCCCTGACCGCCAAAGATATGACGTCATCGTAGCGCTTTGACTTTAACAGCGTGCGGGCAAGGCCAAGCAGCGCGGGAATATGATTTGGTGCACTCTTTAGGAGTTTCCGATACGCAGCCACTGCCTGCGGTGCCTGTCCGCCCTTCTCCAAAACCTCAGCCACAACGGTCTGCGCTGCGGGACTGCTGGGCAACAGTGCTGACAACCGCTGCGCATAGGGCGCTGCAAGCCGCGCCTGTTCACGTTTTAAAAGAAGATTGGACAGTCCGAACAACGCGTTCTTATGGTCCGGATCCCGATCCAGAACCTCCCGAAAATTGCTTTCGGCCAACTCCAAATCGTTCATAAGCAACTGGCAATTGGCAAGGCTGGACCGGGCATTGATATGGCTGGGGTCGGCAAAGATGAGCCGGCGCAAACGGGATTGCGCTTCTTCAAGCTCGCCGGTCCGCAGCAATGCCGAGGCCGCCCGATAGGCTATATCGGTGTCATGCGGCAGCATCTCACTGGCGCGCAAATAGCCGGTCTTGGCTCTTAGGAGATCACCTTTTGCTTCAAAGCAAAGGGCCTGATCGTAAATTTCGCGGGCAGCTGCGGTCATGATGCTCGGTTGGGCTGGTTATTGATTCATTAACCTAGGGCAGGCGGGGAGTCCGGAGCAAACGCCAAATCCAACCGTACACAGCTTCTCCCGGATCGGTGCGCAGTACAGTCAGAGGCAAAATGTTGTGCGAGAGTGTTTGCGGCGCAAGAATCCGGTTCAATTTCGGCAAAAAGACGGGTAGAAGCGCGCCATGACACATCATCACGACCGCCTCCTTATCATTGACTTCGGTTCGCAGGTGACCCAGCTGATCGCCCGCCGTTTGCGCGAGCTGAATGTCTACTGTGAAATCCACCCGTATCAGAACGTCACCGACGCGTTTTTGGCCGAATTCGCGCCAAAGGCAGTAATCTTCTCCGGCGGGCCGGATTCCGTGACGCGGGAAGGTTCACCGCGGCCACCGGAGAGCGTTTACAGCATCGGCGTTCCAATCCTCGGCATCTGCTACGGCCAGCAAGTGATGATGCAGCAGCTGGGTGGTGAAGTGCATGGCGGCAAGATTTCCGGCGGTGGCGGCACCGCAGAATTCGGCCGCGCCTTCGTGACACCCGCCGGTACCGATCTGTCGATCCTGAACGGCTGGTTCGCGGGTGGCAGGGAGCAGGTTTGGATGAGCCATGGTGATCACGTCGCCAAGCTCGCACCAGGTTTCGAGGTATTCGGCACCTCGCCGAACGCGCCTTACGCGATTACCGCGGACACGGACCGGAACTTTTACGCCGTTCAGTTCCACCCGGAAGTGCATCACACACCGAACGGTAAGACGCTTTACGAGAATTTCGTCAAGCTCGCCGGGTTCACCGGTGACTGGACCATGGGCGCCTACAAGGACGACGCGATCGAAAAGATCCGTCAGCAGGTCGGCGACAAGAAAGTCATCTGTGGTCTGTCGGGCGGCGTCGACAGCTCCGTTGCCGCTGTCCTGATCCATGAAGCGATCGGCGACCAATTGACGTGTGTTTTTGTTGATCATGGTTTGTTGCGGCTGAATGAGGCGGAAGAAGTCGTCTCGATGTTCCGTGACAACTATAACATTCCGCTGATCCACGCCGACGAGAGCGATCTGTTCCTTGGCGAACTGGACGGCCAGTCCGATCCGGAAACAAAACGCAAGATCATTGGCAAGCTGTTCATCGACGTGTTCCAGAAACACGCCAATGAGATTGAAGGCGCGGAGTTCTTGGCTCAGGGCACGCTATACCCGGATGTGATTGAAAGCGTCAGCTTCTCAGGCGGGCCTTCGGTGACGATCAAATCTCACCACAATGTGGGCGGCCTGCCGGAAAAGATGGGTTTGAAACTGGTCGAACCTCTGCGCGAATTGTTCAAGGACGAGGTGAGGGCACTCGGCCGTGAGCTTGGGTTGCCGGAGAGTTTCATCGGTCGTCACCCGTTTCCAGGACCGGGCCTTGCCATTCGCTGTCCGGGGGAAATCACCCGTGATAAACTGGAAATCCTGCGCAAGGCGGACGCGGTTTACATCGACCAAATCCGCAAGCACGGCCTGTATGACGAGATCTGGCAAGCTTTTGTAGCAATCCTGCCGGTCCGCACGGTCGGCGTGATGGGTGATGGCCGGACTTACGATTACGCCTGTGCGCTCCGTGCTGTAACCTCCGTCGACGGCATGACCGCGGACTATTATCCGTTCAGCCACGAGTTTCTCGGTGAAACCGCGACCCGGATCATCAACGAGGTCGAAGGCATCAACCGCGTGACCTACGACATCACGTCAAAACCTCCGGGCACGATCGAGTGGGAATAGTTTTGGCAGGCCGCGGTTTGGAAACAAGCTGCGGTCTCTTTGTTTTAGGTGAAGTAAAAGGTTTTCGTGCCCGTGGCGCTCATCGACCTTGAACCGGATTGCTCAAAATGCGCTGCGCTGTGCTGCGTCGTGTTTGCGTTCGACAAGTCCGAGTCATTTGGTCTGGACAAGGCGGCCGGGAAGGAATGCCCGAACCTTGAAACCGACAATACTTGCAAGATTTTTGAAGAACGGGTTGAACGTGGATTTCCGGGCTGCGTGAGCTACACGTGTTTCGGAGCCGGCCAACGGGTTACTCAAGAGGTCTTTGGTGGCGTGAGTTGGCGGGAAGAGCCAGCGCTAAAAGCCAGGATGGGCGCGGCGCTCTCTGTACAGCGGCGGATCCATGAACAATTGGTTCTCTTGAATGCGGCGCGAGGGTTGCCGCTGACACCGGAACACAGCGCGCAGATAAATTGCTTCGAGGAAATTTTGTGTTCAAATGACCCGTGGACCGAAGAGGCACTTTCCCGGTTCCCGATCGATAAAGTCGCCGGTGACATCAGCAACTGGATGCAGCAACTGCGCGGACTGGTCTCCTGACGCCCTATTTCGCGCAGCGGATACAAAAGGCCGCTGCCGGGTCGACCTCAAGACGTTTTGTAGTAATGTCTTCGCCGCATTGGGCGCAATAACCGTATTCCCCCTCATCCAGGCGTTTGAGCGCCGCTTCTATCCGTTGTATATCGGCGCGGCGCTGTCGCTCGGAGGCTTGCGCCATGGCTTGTCCCTGGAGAGCGTCCATGCGGGAGAGCCGGCCAACGGCCTGTTGGTCCAGCATGACGGTCGCGCGCGCATCCTCGGAAATCTCGCTGAAGCTCTCGAGCTCTGCCTTCAGCTTGACCAGCGTTTCTCGAACCGCCGCATCGTTCATAGAGGCCTCTCCTGTCCTGGCGTTCAGTTTGACAGATCAGGGCACGACTTCACAAGGCAGAGTGAAATTAGGGAGCTGTTGCCAAGCGGGCTTTGTATTACCGGAATAGCGAATTAGGCTGCGTGCGGTTTTTGCGCGACAACAAAAATGTTTTTGCCCAGCAAGTGCCGCGCTCCAACAGCATCGATTTTCTTGCTGAGGGGAAAGACGTACTTGTTGTAAAACTCATAGGAAGACGCTGAGCCGAGACCGCCCTCGACATCATAACCGACAAGCTTCACCACAAGGCTGGCAAAGAACCCCAAGCTTTCAACATAGTGGCAGTCTTTGATGGCGAAGCCGGAAGATTGGAGTCTGTGGATGAGGTCCCGCTTCGAATAACGGCGATAATGTCCGACAGACCTGTCCAACCCAGAAAACAGCAACTGAAACGCTGGAAGGTAGAGGACCAAGGTTCCGCCGGGCTGCAAAGCCTCAAAACAGTCTGTGATAGCTCCACGGTCATCTTCGATATGTTCGAGAACGTTTGAACTGTAAATGCCGCCAACCTGTTCCGGAAGATCGAGAAGACTGTTAGAGACCTGATACCCTCGATGGCGAAGAATTGACTGTGCGGTTTCGTCGATTTCGACGCACCGCGGCCGCACAGCTGTCTGCTTGTGTACCACGTCCGCCAATGTTCCGATTCCTGCACCGAAGTCTACGATAGACTCGCAATCATAAAGCGCTCCGGAAATGAGTTTCACGATATGCTCATTGTATTCCGGCATGGATTCTTCGACAAACGCGAGTTCTTGAAGACCAGAATATGTCGTGTTGGCAACGGACTGCATGGCATGCTCGCAAGAATAAATCAGCTGTAGCTCAGTAGAGCGCGAGAGTTCTAAATAAACACTAAAGTCCGAGCTGTTTGGTGGGGTCCAAAAAGAACCCGAATGGTTGGACAAGGGTTTCGTGGTTCCAGCAGTAAGATTGCGCTTCAAAAACGTGCTGAAGAGTCAGACGGGGTTTGTAAGCCTTCAACTCAGCCTTTCCGCAACACACGCCTGCCCTCAAGTTAACGCGCAGTGACGCAAGTTTGATTGTGTGTTTTCTCGATTTCCCGGCAAGCTCGACACATTGAAAAAAGTCATTGGAGCATTTGAATGTTGGGAAAAAGAGTTATCTCCATCGCCGCGATCATCAGCGTGCTCGTCTCTGGCGCAAGCGTCGCTGGTGACGTGGAGATCGTTGATGCAACGGCGAGAGAGGGTGCCGGCGGATGGACGTTTTCTGTCACGCTTAAGCACGGCGATACAGGCTGGGACCACTATGCGGATCTTTGGGAGGTCTACACGCCGGAGGGCGAACTTCTCGGCAAAAGGGTCTTGGCGCACCCGCATGTCAACGAGCAACCATTTACCCGGTCCTTATCGGGCGTTCAGATCCCGGACGGCATCACAATTGTGGTTATCCGCGCAAGGGACAGCGTGCACGGTGTCTCGCCGCAGGAATACCGTTTGGAGCTTCCGTAACCGGTTACGCGAGGAACGCCAGGATCCCGTCGGCGACAAATTGCACCGAAAGGGCAGCAAGTAGGACGCCCAGCAGGCGCGTGATGACAAGCTGAGCCGTATCCCCCAGCGCGCGCTCAATGCGTTCGGCTAGAAGAAAAGCGCCGAGACAACTGACCAGGATGATCAAGATCACGCCGCCAAGACCGGCATAGGTCAGGGTGTCCGGGGCCTGGCTGGACAGGAGAATGATCGCAGATATGGCAGCCGGGCCAGAAATCAACGGAATGGCCAGGGGAAAGATGGCGAGTTCGTTGATGGTCGCATGATGGGCCTCTGCGGATTCCATCGCTTTTTCGGCCGTTTCGTTTTTGCGTTCCTGGCGTTTGCCGAAAATCATCTCGATAGCGATCAGGAACAACAAAATGCCGCCTGCGACCCGGAAGGCGGACACCGAGATGCCAAGGACATTTAGGACTGTCTGACCAGTGAAATAAAACAGGCCCAAAATACCGGCTGCAGTGATGGTGGCCCGGATTGCAACCCGGCGCCGGTCTGCGGAGCTCATACCGGCCGTTATCGCCAGAAACATCGGCGCCAATCCGACGGGATCGATGGTCACAAACAGCGTGGCGAAGGCATTGATGTAAAAGTCGATCATCGCGTGTCTCCGACATGCTGATAGGGCGTTTGACGTGCGTTTTACAGGGCTTTTGGCCCTTGCGCGACCAAGCCATGTGAAATGTTTCTGTGCGCCTGTGTATATGATTTATAAGGCATTGAAATTACGAGATTATTAGCAAGCTCAAAAACGCCCACAAATTTGGTCCCGCGAATTGAATCGGATATAAAGACACCAGCAATAACAAACAAATGAGTGTCTCCTTGGCTGACCAGGACAACAGCACCCCTTCAGGCGGGCTTCCGTCGGACATCAAGCCGGTCTCCATCGTCGATGAAATGAAGCGCAGCTACCTCGATTACGCCATGAGCGTGATCGTGTCCCGCGCGCTTCCGGACGTCCGGGACGGCTTGAAGCCGGTGCACCGGCGCATTCTCTATTCGATGCATGAAAACGGCTATGAGTGGAACAAGCCTTACCGCAAGTCGGCCCGTGTAGTCGGCGATGTTATGGGTAAGTACCACCCGCATGGTGACAGCGCGATCTATGATGCCCTTGTCCGCATGGCGCAGGATTTCTCCCTACGCTTGCCGTTGATCGACGGCCAGGGCAACTTCGGCTCCATCGATGGCGATCCGGCCGCGGCGATGCGGTACACCGAGTGCCGTCTGGAAAAGGTTGCGCACCGGCTTCTCGATGACATCGACAAGGAAACGGTCGATTTTCAGGAGAACTACGACAACTCTGAATCCGAGCCGGTCGTCCTTCCTGCAAAATTCCCGAACCTTCTGGTCAACGGTGCTGGCGGTATCGCGGTCGGTATGGCGACAAACATCCCACCGCACAATTTGGGCGAAGTGATCGACGCCTCCATCGCGATCATGGAAAACCCGGCGATGACGCTGGAAGAGCTCATGCAGATCGTGCCTGGGCCAGATTTCCCGACCGGCGGCATGATCCTCGGCCGCGCCGGTATCCGCAGCGCTTATGAGACGGGCCGTGGGTCCGTGCCGATGCGGGCCAAGGTCGACACGGAAGAAATCCGCAAGGATCGCTGGGCCCTGATCGTTTCGGAAATTCCGTATCAGGTCAACAAGTCCACGATGATCGAAAAGATCGCCGAGATGGTGCGGGACAAGCGCGTCGAAGGCATCTCCGACATTCGCGATGAAAGTGACCGCTCCGGTATGCGGGTCGTGATTGAGCTTAAACGCGACGCCGTGCCGGATGTGGTTTTGAACCAGCTTTACCGGTTCAGCCAGCTTCAAACGTCCTTTGGGGCGAACATGGTGGCGTTGAACGGCGGCAAGCCGGAACAAATGAACCTGACCGACATGCTGAAGGCTTTCGTCGCCTTCCGCGAAGAGGTCATCCAGCGCCGGACCCGATACCTGCTGAAAAAATGCCGCGACCGGGCGCATATCTTGGTCGGCCTCGGAATTGCTGTCGCCAATATTGATGAGGTGATCAAACTCATTCGGGCCGCTCCGGATCCGGCGACTGCGCGCGCGCAATTGATGGAACGCAACTGGCCCGCCAGGGACGTGGAAGATCTAATCCGCTTGATCGACGATCCGCGCCACATGGTTCAAGAGGACGGCACCTACAAGCTGTCCGAAGAACAGGCTCGCGCGATCCTCGATCTCCGGCTGCAGCGCCTGACGGCCATGGGCCGGGACGAGATCGAGGAAGAGCTCAACAAGATCGGCGCCGAAATCAGCGACTATCTCGACATTCTCCGCTCCCGGGCGCGGATCCAGGAGATCGTCCGCAACGAGATGCTGGAAATCAAGGAAGAATTCGCAACCCCGCGCCGGACCGAGATCATCGAAGGCGGAGCGGACTTTGACGAAGAAGACCTGATCCAGCGTGAAGACATGGTCGTGACCGTCTCTCACGGCGGCTACATCAAGCGTGTTCCGCTTGCGACTTACCGCGCTCAACGCCGCGGCGGCAAGGGCCGGTCGGGCATGGCGACCAAGGATGAGGATTTCGTCACCCGTCTCTTTGTTGCCAACACGCATACGCCGGTTCTGTTCTTCTCTTCTCGTGGCATTTGCTACAAGATGAAGGTCTGGCGTCTGCCGCTCGGCGGCCCGACCTCGCGCGGCAAGGCCCTGGTCAACATGCTGCCGTTGGAACAAGGCGAACAGATCACCTCAATTCTGCCGTTACCGGAAGACGAGGACACCTGGGCAAACCTCGACGTGATGTTTGCAACGGTGCGCGGCACCGTGCGCCGGAACAAGCTCTCCGATTTCGTCAACATCAACCGGAACGGCAAGATTGCCATGAAGCTGGAAGATGGCGACGGCATTGTGGGGGTCGACACATGTTCTGAGCATTCGGATGTCATGCTGACCACGAATTCCGGCCAGTGTATCCGGTTCCCTGTGACCGATGTGCGTGTTTTCGCTGGACGGAATTCGGTCGGCGTGCGCGGCATCCGTCTTGCGGACGGCGATCGTGTCATCTCCATGCAAATCCTGCATCACATCGATGTCGATGCCGAGGAGCGCGCCGCATATCTGAAGCTTTCCCGGGCCATGCGCGGCGAAGCGGATGAAAACGGCGGGGCTGCAGACGAGGATGGTGTTGTTGCTGGCGAGTTGTCTCAGGAACGCTATGCGGAAATGAGCGCTGCTGAACAGATCATCCTGACCATTTCTGAAAACGGATATGGCAAACGGACGTCGTCTTTCGAGTACCGTGTCACCGGCCGCGGCGGTAAGGGCATTACGGCAATGGCCGTCAACAACCGGAATGGCGGCTTGATAGCCTCGTTCCCGGTTGAAGACAGTCATCAGATCATGCTGGTGACGGATGGCGGTCAGTTGATCCGCTGCCCGGTTGATGGAATCCGTATCGCTGGCCGCGCGACCCAAGGGGTGATCATATTCAAGACGGCCGAAGACGAGAAGGTCGTCGCCGTTGAAGGGATCTCCGAGGTTGATGAGGATGAAGAGCTCGTCGAAGGTGAACTGCCAGAAGGTGGCGCAGCCGAGGGCGACGCTGGGTCAGGCGAGGTGGGCGATGGTGATGCACCGAACAGCTCCTCAGGTTCAAATGAGTAACACTTAGAATTCGGGCGGCATTTCGGAGTTAGATATGCCGCCCTTTTCTCTGTCAGGTTCACTTTGTTTTGCTGCCAGCTCAACTCTCTGCAACACCTGCAAGAATGCCGGACATGTTCGGGGCGCCATGCCAAGTCGTGAGTTGATTGGCGGCTTGTGCTGGTGAACGAAAATTTCTGCATACCAGCGCCGCATGCAACGCGGCGATACCAAGATCCTCATAGTTTTTGATCAGTGCAGTCCGGGTCCATGTAGTGGTACGAGGGCGGCGTGTTGCGTGGGTCTTCGTCATCATTCTGCTCCCTGTGTTGCTGCGCCGAAGCGCTGATATACCTGACGGAGCAAACTCTTTGCCAAAGCTTCTTGACCTGAAATAAGTCAATTAAAACAGACGCTATGATGAATTTGTTGCTGATCCTGGTTGGTCAGGATTTGCCGGATTTGGAGAGTATCTTCGCAATTTGGGAAACCGAAAACGACAACAGCGGCCAGGGTGGAACCTGAGCCGCTGTTTGCCGTTGGGGATATTGGGTTTTGGAGGATATAGATCAGTTGGTCGATGGGTAGCGGGCCAAAATGGTCTGGTTGACGGTGTTCGGCTGTTTTTCGATCGTAACGTAGGAAACGGTGCGAACCTTGGAGGCGCCGGTCAGCTCTGCGGCACATTCAGCGCTCCATGCGCCCCATGTCTGGCTTTCACAGTTGGCGGCCTTTGCCGGGATGACAGCGCGGTCGGTCTTGGTGGCCATCATGCCTTGCGGTGCTGTCTGACCAGCTTCTTGTGCCTGTGAAGCGTTGCTCGCGTTCATGCTGATGATGCCTGCGATCAAGACAGTCAGCAGGGCCAGGATGAAGATCGAGGCCAGTTTGAAATTTGCAATCGGGTCCATGGCTTTGGTTTTCGCTGTAAAGGGACGGGCAACCTGGTGATGACCGGTTGTTTTGTAAAAACTGCTGCTCCTCATCGTCTTGGCTCCTGCTCACGCCGTTTGTTGATGAGGCCACCTTGGCCCATGTCCGGCAAGAAACCTGTGACCGCCATCACACAATGTCGCATGGCGGAAATTGTCTTTCACGGGCTCGGATGCCTTGTGATGCGGCGAGCGCCAGAGTAAGGATGAGCCCATGACACGTATCGCGCTTTACCCGGGCTCTTTCGACCCGGTAACAAACGGCCATATGGACATCTTGAGACAGTCGCTTGCACTGGCGGACAAGGTCGTCGTGGCCATCGGCATTCATCCGGGAAAGAAACCGCTGTTTTCGTTCGAAGAACGGGTTGAGCTAATCCACACATCAGCGGTAGCCGAACTCTCCGAGGCTGAAGTGAGCCGGATCGAGGTAATCGCGTTCTCCGATCTCGTGATCAACACAGCACGCACCCAAAAAGCCGATTATCTGGTGCGCGGGCTGCGCGATGGGACCGATCTTGATTACGAGATGCAAATGGCTGGAATGAACGGAACATTGGAGCCGGACATAAAAACCGTGTTCCTTCCGGCGTCTCCGGCAGTGCGGCACATTACGGCCACTTTGGTGCGCCAAATCGCGCAAATGGGCGGGGAAATCTCCGCTTTTGTTCCTGAGCCGGTTGCAGACCCCTTGCGCCGGCGTGCAAGACCGGACTGATACCGTTCTGAGCTAATCCCAACTCACCCCATGTTAACGACGTGAACTGCGGGAGTATCCAATGTCACGAATTCTCACAGCCCTGGCTGTTTTGGCTTCCCTGATCTTCATGCCGGCTATGGCCGCTGCACAGCAAGATCTGGAAAACACGCTTTATCTGGATCTGAAAGATGGCCGTGTGGTCATCGAGCTGCGCCCGGACCTCGCTCCAAACCATGTCGCGCGCATCAAGGAACTGACGCGCGACGGGTTTTATGACGGCATCGTCTTTCACCGTGTGATTGATGGGTTCATGGCGCAAACAGGCGATCCAACCGGAACCGGCCGCGGCGGATCTGACAAGCCGGACGTGAACGCTGAATTTTCGTCCGAGCCATTTCAGCGTGGAACGCTTGGCATGGCCCGGGCCCAGAATCCGAACAGCGCCAATTCCCAGTTTTTCATCATGTTCAATGATGGTGACTGGCTGAACGGTCAATACACCGTGTTTGGCAAGGTCGTCGAAGGTATGGACCTCGTCGACAACATCACAAAGGGTGAGCCACCTGCAAACCCGGATAAAATCATCAAGATGCAAGTTGCTGCGGACGCCGGCTAACCGGTGCTGCACCAACTGGCCCCTGAATACCCAAGGAGATAACTATGGCTGACATCAAAGACGCCGAAAACACATTGATCATGGACACCACCCAAGGCGAGGTCGTGATCGAAATGCGCCCGGACCTTGCGCCCAACCACGTTGCTCGCATCAAGGAATTGGTTCGTGAGGGTTTTTACGACGGAATCGTCTTTCACCGCGTAATCGAAGGATTCATGGCCCAGACCGGGTGCCCGAATGGAACAGGTACCGGCGGTTCCGGCACTAAGTTGAAGGCGGAATTCAACGCCGAACCGCATGTGCGCGGCGTTTGTTCGATGGCGCGTGCTCAGGATCCGAACTCCGGTGATAGTCAGTTCTTCATCTGCTTCGACGATGCCACCTTCCTTGACCGCCAATACACGGCTTGGGGCAAGGTGATCGAAGGCATGGAAAATGTTGACAAGATCAAACGCGGTGAGCCTGTCCAAAATCCGGACAAGATCAATTCAATGAAGGTTGCCGCAGACGCTTAAGTCTCGACTTCAGCTCTGACTTTTACAGCGCGGGTGGCAACATCCGCGCTGTGTTTGTTTTCACCTCCGGTTGACCTAATGCCAAACCGGCATTATCAGCCCCAACCGAACACCCCGAAAACCGGATCAGTTAGCCTTCACCATGCGTGTCGATCAGTTTGACTTTGAGCTTCCCAATGAACGAATTGCCTTGCGGCCTGCGCGGCCACGCGATGCCGCGCGCATGCTTGTTGTGCGTCCTGGTGAAACACCTGAACTGAGCGACAAGGGCGTGCGCGATCTTCCTGCTCTTTTGGAGCCGGGCGACGCGCTCGTGTTCAACGATACAAAGGTCATTCCGGCTCAGCTGGAGGGCAAACGGCGGCGCGGCGACATTGAAGCAGGGATCAGTGTCACTCTGCACCTGAGATCTGCGGCTGACCGGTGGAAGGCCTTTGTCCGCCCGGCCAAAAAACTCCAGGTCGATGATCTTGTTTTATTCGAAGGCAACGGCGCCCGGTTGACGGCGACGGTGACGGAAAAATCTGACGGCGGCGAGGTTCTGCTGGTGTTCGACTGTTCCGGACCGGAGCTGGATGTTGCCATTGCACAGGTCGGTCACATTCCGCTGCCACCTTATATCGCGCAAAAGCGCGGCGAAGACGAGCAGGATCGGCAAGACTATCAGACAATCTTTGCGGAAAAGGACGGCGCGGTCGCAGCACCGACTGCCGGCCTCCATTTTACTCCTGAGTTGCTCGCGGCCATCAAGGACCGCGGGATCGAGATGCACCGGGTGACGCTGCATGTCGGGGCAGGCACGTTCCTGCCGGTCAAAGCCGACGATACAGATGATCACAAGATGCATGCCGAATGGGGAGAAGTGTCGGAGGAAACCGCTGCAGCCCTTCAAGCCGTCAAGGCGCGGGGCAACAAGGTGGTCAGCATTGGAACCACGTCCTTGCGTATTCTTGAAAGCGCGGCCCAGGAAACCGGGACAATTGTGCCGTTTGCAGATGAGACGTCGATCTTCATCACGCCTGGTTATAATTTCAAGGCCATCGATGCGTTGATGACCAACTTCCATCTGCCGAGGTCGACACTCTTCATGCTGGTCTCGGCGCTTTCAGGCCTTGAGACCATGCGGGCTGCTTATCAGCATGCCATCGACACCGAATACAGATTTTACAGCTATGGCGATGCGTCTCTGCTGTTTCCAGACGCAAGCCAGGACGCATCCTCATGACCGACCCCAAGAAATTCGGCTTTAAACTGATCACTACTGACGGTATGGCCCGCCGCGGTGAAATCACGACACCGCATGGTGTTGTTCGGACGCCAGCCTTCATGCCGGTCGGGACACAGGCAACGGTGAAAACCATGTTCACCGATCATGTCCGTGAAACCGGTGCGGATGTGGTCCTTGGCAACACCTATCACTTGATGCTGCGCCCGACCGCCGAACGGGTCGATCGGCTCGGCGGTTTGCACAAATTCATGAACTGGCCGCATACGATCCTGACTGACAGTGGCGGATTTCAGGTGATGTCTTTGGCTCAACTGCGCAAGCTGGATGAGGATGGGGTCCGGTTCCAAAGCCATATCGACGGCAGCAAGCATCATCTGACACCGGAGCGGTCTGTCGAAATCCAGGGCTTGCTCGGCTCCGATATTCAAATGCAGCTTGATGAATGCATCAAGTTGCCGAGCCCGCGCGAAGAAGTTCAGCGGGCCATGGAATTGTCGCTGAGGTGGGCCGAACGCTCGCGGAGCCAATTTGAAAAGATGGGCGGCCCAGGCAAGGGGCAGGGGCTTTACGGAATTGTTCAGGGCGGCGATGTTCCCGATCTCCGCATCCGTTCAGCCGAAGAGCTCGGCAAATTGCCTATGGAAGGCTATTCCGTTGGTGGCCTTGCTGTCGGAGAGCCGCAAGAGGTGATGCTGAAAATGCTCGACATCACCACCCCTGTCATGCCGGTCGACAAGCCGCGTTACCTCATGGGCGTCGGCACACCAGACGATCTTTTGGAAAGCGTGAAACGCGGGATCGATCAGTTTGATTGTGTCATGCCAACCCGGGCCGGAAGACATGGATTGGCTTACACCCGGTTTGGCAAGGTCAACTTGAAGAACGCCCGCCACCAGGACGATCCACGCCCCTTGGACGAAGAGAGCGCATGTCCGGCGACAAGCACGTACAGCCGCGCCTACCTTCACCACCTGTTTCGCGCCGGAGAAGCGCTCTCAGGAATGCTGCTGACCTGGAACAACATCGCCTACTATCAAACGCTCATGCAGGGCATGCGGGACGCAATTGAAGAGAGCCGGTTCGAGGATTTCTACGCCAAGACCAAGGAAGACTGGGCGCGCGGCGACATCGCCGCGCTGTGATGTCCTTGAAACTTGCCCAGGTCTTCTAAGCTGCGAACCCGTCCGACTTTGTCAGATAGCATCCGGAGATCCGCCACGACCCATCTTCTTGCTCTTCAAAACTGTAGAGGGCGAGCCAATTCTGGCCTTTGGGGCCAGTAACGTAGACTTCCTGGGTCGGGCCGAACTTGGTCATTTTGGACTGCCCGAATGTCACGTCTTTCGGCCGGTAGACCGGCTGATACCCGCTTTTGACCATCTGCATAAAGAACTCAGGGGTCTGGAACCGCTGCTGCAGAGACCTTGTTGCAAAGGAGAATGCCGTTTTGGCATCGTCCGCAGCAAATGCGCTCATCTGGTTCTTGATGATGGACTGAAACACGCTGGTATCTGCCGCAAAGCTTGGTGAAACCGTGCCAATAACCAGGGCTGCGCCAAGGACGACGCCGGCCGCGTATTTCCGGAAATAAGAGGCTGCCATAGTCGGTGTCTCCTTTCTCGAACACTCCAACTATACGCCGGTAATTCCTTTTCAGTTCTTAAATAGCTAAGAATCCCCTGCGGAATGCGCCCGGTGGGGATAAGTCAGCTTCTTGCCGCCACTTCGGAAGGGTCGCTACGCCGTGAAACATAAAACCCGCCACGGTTCGTGACGGGTTTTGATCAGTCCACAGTTTCGAACAGTTACTCAGCTGCCGCCGGTTGGTCGATCATCTCACGCATGAACGGCAGGATTTCGCTGGCGAGTTTCGGATCATCAAGACCGAACGCAATGTTGGCGCTCAAGAACCCCGCCTTGGAGCCGCAGTCGAAACTCCGGCCTTCGAACTTGATCGACGAGAACGGCTGAGTTTCCATCAGCTTAAGCATGCTATCCGTCAGCTGGATCTCGCCGCCCGCACCGGTATCTTGTTTTGACAACAGCTCGAAGATCTGCGGCTGAAGAATATAGCGTCCCGTGATCATCAAATTGGACGGGGCGGTTCCAGGGGCCGGCTTTTCGACCATGTTGGAAATGTGCGCTGCGTTTTCGTTTATCTTTTCAGCGAGCTCCACAATGCCGTAGTTCTGGGTCTGATCTTCCGGCACTTCCTCTACCGCAATGACGTTGCCGCCGGTTCCGTCATAAAGGTCGACCATCTGTTTCAGGCAGCTGACTTTCGACTTGATAATCACGTCCGGCAAAAGAATGGCAAATGGTTCGTCGCCGATGATGTCGCGTGCGCACCAGATGGCATGGCCAAGCCCTAGCGGGGCTTGCTGGCGCGTAAAGCTGGTTGATCCGGGTGTCGGGCGATGTTTTTCAAGAAGATCCAGAGCCGCTGTCTTGTTGCGTGCTTTCAAGGTGTCTTCAAGTTCATAGGCCACGTCGAAGTGGTCCTCAATCACCTGTTTGTTGCGGCCGGTAACGAAAACGATGTGTTCAATGCCGGCGGCCCGCGCTTCGTCCACCACGTACTGGATTATCGGCCGATCGACGATCGTCAGCATTTCCTTCGGCACAGCTTTTGTTGCCGGCAAAAAGCGGGTTCCGAGACCGGCAACGGGAAGGATGGCTTTGCGGATCGGTTTGGTCATGCCTGAAATTCCAACTCTTGCAAATTCCGCCACGCACGTGGCTCTTATCAACGTGTGCTCACATCCGACAGCGCGTTACCGCAACACGCTTCAGGACGTAACGTTTCTTTTGTATTGGCAATACCCCGGAGAGTATTAACACTGAATGTATCTCTTATCTGCGTGAAACGGATGTGGCGTAAACTACACGTCTGGAGCTGCCTGCTTTTTAAATCGATTAAAATGAATTACGTGTTCCGAGCCGCCTGATATTGCAGGTTCTGGAAAAGAAGGTTATTGAACACGCGAATTCACATCACCCTCATTTACTCGCTCAATTGAGCGGGCCGCTGTTACCCAGCAGACAAAGGATCCTTGATGACTGAAGCCAACCGCACTGTGAACGTGGGGAGCGTTTCCTTCAACAATTCCGCGCCCTTCAGCTTGATTGCCGGGCCATGCCAATTGGAAAGCCGCGAGCATGCGCTGGAATGCGCGGCAGCAGTGAAGGAAATTGCGGGCAGTCTTGGAATTCCGGTTGTCTACAAGAGTTCGTTCGACAAGGCGAACCGGACGTCCCTTTCAGCAACCCGCGGCATCGGCTTGAACGAAGCCTTGCCAATTTTTGCTGAGATCAAAGAGAAATTTGGTCTTCCGGTCCTGACTGACATTCATAACGCAGAGCAATGTGCTCCAGTCGCAGACGTGGTCGACGTCCTCCAGATCCCGGCCTTTTTATGCCGGCAGACAGACCTTCTGGTCGCAGCTGCTGAAACCGGTGCTGTGATCAACGTGAAGAAGGGGCAGTTCCTTGCCCCTTGGGACATGAAAAACGTCCTCCGGAAAATAACGGATTCCGGCAATCCGAATGTTCTCCTGACCGAGCGTGGCGCGAGCTTTGGCTACAACACGCTGGTAAGCGATATGCGCGCGTTGCCGATCATGGCGCAAACCGGAGCACCGGTGGTCTTTGATGCAACCCACTCCGTCCAACAGCCAGGCGGTCTTGGCGGATCTTCCGGCGGTGACCGTGAAATGGTTGCTGTGCTGGCGCGCGCAGCCGTTGCTGTCGGTGTTGGCGGGGTCTTTATTGAAACCCATCCAGATCCTGAGAACACGACGTCATCAGATGGCCCGAACATGATCGCGCTGCGGAACCTTGGAGCTCTTCTGGCTGAGCTGAAAGCCATTGATGCTGTTGTAAAGAAATCCGCCGGTTCGCCGGCTTGATCGATTGGGCCGCGAGTTTGCGGCCCGTTTTGCTTGGGGGAGGCGGTGTTTGAAATCGCTGCCCCGGACTTATCGCGGCGGTTCTTCCAAATGCTGGGAACCGATGAGCGCAAACGAGGAGTAATTCATGACCGCCATTATCGACATCACCGGCCGTCAGATTTTTGACAGCCGTGGCAACCCGACCGTGGAAGTCGACGTCTTTCTTGAAGACGGATCTTTCGGCCGCGCAGCTGTACCGTCCGGCGCATCCACCGGCGCTCACGAAGCTGTCGAGCTGCGGGACGGCGGCGACCGCTACATGGGCAAGGGTGTCCAGAACGCCGTTGATGCCGTGAATGGCGAAATTTTTGAAACGATCGGTGGCCTGGAAGCCGAAGACCAGCTCCAAATCGACCGCGCAATGATCGATCTGGATGGAACCCCGAACAAGGCACGCCTTGGTGCAAACGCAATCCTCGGTGTTTCACTTGCTGTCTCGCGCGCTGCAGCGCAGGCAACCGGTTTGCCGCTCTACCGCTATGTCGGTGGAACTTCGGCCCGCACCCTGCCTGTTCCGATGATGAACATCATCAACGGCGGTGAACACGCCGACAACCCGATCGATTTCCAGGAATTCATGATCATGCCGGTTGGCGCGGAAAGCCTCAGCGAAGCTGTCCGCATGGGTTCAGAAGTCTTCCATACACTGAAAAAAGCTTTGTCTGCCGCCGGTTACAACACGAATGTCGGCGATGAAGGCGGCTTTGCCCCGAACCTTGCATCAACCGATGACGCCATCGGGTTCGTCATGAAGGCGATCGAGAGCGCGGGCTACAAGCCGGGTGAAGACATGTTCCTGGCACTCGATGCGGCGTCGACCGAGTTTTTCAAGGACGGAAAATACGTTCTGGAAGGCGAGGGCAAGACCCTGAATCCTGAGGAAATGGCGAAGTATCTGGAAGACTTGGTCAACCGCTACCCGATTATTTCCATCGAAGATGGTCTTGCGGAAGATGACTGGGATGGCTGGAAGGCTGCGACCGATCTTTTCGGCAGCAAATGTCAGCTGGTTGGTGATGATCTCTTCGTGACCAACTCAGCGCGTCTGCGTCAGGGTATTGAGAAGGGCGTAGCCAACTCCATCCTGGTGAAAGTCAACCAGATTGGAACATTGTCTGAAACACTCGATGCTGTTGAGACGGCACACAAGGCGTCTTACACAGCCGTGATGTCGCACCGTTCTGGCGAGACCGAAGATGCAACAATTGCAGATCTTGCGGTCGCAACCAATTGCGGTCAGATCAAAACCGGTTCCTTGGCGCGCTCTGACCGGCTTGCCAAGTACAATCAATTGATCCGCATCGAGGAAGAACTCGGTCCGCAAGCTTTCTACGCCGGCCGGTCCATTCTCAAAGGCTGATCGTTGTATTCACGCTATTCGATACCCCGCAAAATTCTGCGGGGTATTTTTTTACCATTCGGATAACGGTGTTTTGTTGTTCCATTTGGCAAATTACCGGACTAATGGTTAATGCATTAACCACGAGTACAGCGTCAATATTTACAATATATTGAAGTTGTTCTTATACATATGCAGCGTTCAACTCTGGATGATTGGCTGCGTTATGAATGCGATTTCCCAAACCCAAGATGTCATTGCCAATTGGCAAGATCAACACAGTGCGCTGTTTGACCGTCAGAACATCAAGCTTAAGCATCGGCTCGCGGAAACTGGATTGTTTTCCGAGGAAGCTCTTGGAAAGCTGATCGACAAGCTTGAGCCGCATCAATACACCTTGAACACGATGGGCCACGACAAGAATGTCAAGGAGTGGCGCCATGGGGAAATCGGCAGCACCAGCGGGACCGAAGTGATCAATTGCATTCGCAACGGCCGTTTGTGGATGAACGTATTCCGGATCATGGACATCGATCCGCAATATGATCGCGTCCTCAACCAGATTTTTTCAGAGTTCGAGGCCCGTGTTCCGCACTTGAAGACCACAATGCGCAACATGTCCCTTTTGGTGTCCTCACCCAAAATCCAAGTTTATTACCATGCTGATGTGCAGGGGCAGAGCCTCTGGCAACTGCAGGGAAAAAAACGGGTCTACGTATACCCGGTCAATCAGGCGTTCTTGACCGACGAGTCGCTTGAAAAGATCTTGATGCAGGAAACGGAAGAGGAAGTTCCGTATCAGCCGTGGTTTGACGAGTATGCCGAGGTGCACGACCTGGAGGCCGGGGAGATGATGCATTGGCCGCTCTATGGCCCGCACCGGGTCGAGAACCACGATTGCCTGAACATCTCCGTTACGACGGAACATTGGACGCGCGACATCCGCCACGAATTTGCTGTTCGCTATGGCAATGGTGTCTTGCGCCGGACACTGGGTCTTGAAAATTTGTCGACGGCACCCCGAGGCTTCCACGTTTATCCTAAGGCCGCTGCCGCGCTGGCTTGGAAACGCTTGAAGATGGAAAAGAAACGGCAGGTCCGGCGGATCGTCGACTTCCGTCTTGACCCAACGACTGAACTCGGATTCGTCGATATCGCGCCTTACGAAAAGTAAGCCAAACCAATCATGACGCGGTTTCTGCTTCCACGTCGGTGCGTGTCGCATCGGCGTGCATGATGCCGGCTGCAATTGTTTCGGCTTTTTCGGCGCCAGCCAGCACAAAACGTCCGTCGATGATAAAGCACGGAACACCGGTCACGCCTGATTCCTGGGCTTTGCCTATCTGAGTAATGATTTTGTCGAGGTCGGTCTCGGTCTCGAGCAGTTGCTCGACGAGATCCGATTGCATTCCCGCTTCTTCTGAAATGCGGACCAGAAGTTCGGACTTTGTCAGGTCCTCGCCATTGACAAAATAAGCCTTAAACAGCCGCTCCACCACATCATCCTGAACATCATCGGCTCGGGACCACAGAATGAGTCGATGACAATCCAGCGTGTTCGGTGACAGCTTGATGGCGTCAAAGTCGAACGGGATACCTTCTTCCGTACCGGCCGTTTTGATTTGGGAATAGAAGGCATTCGCCCGTTCCATTCCTCCAAACTTGTCGCTCAGATACTGTTTCCGGTCCTTACCGGTTTTGGGAAGCGTTGCATCGAGCTGAAACGGGTGCCAGCGAACTTCGACGGGAATGTTAGGCACTTGTTTGAGCGCAGCCTCCAGCCGGCGTTTGCCAATATAGCACCAAGGGCACATCACATCTGAGACGATATCAATGGTGATTGCTGGGGTGCTACTCATTCGGGAGACCTTGGGTTTGTTGCAGTTTTTGTATTCTCACCGCCAGACTAGCAGGATGAGTGCGCCGGGGAAATGCCCCGACGTCCGATCTACACTTTGTGAACCGGGTTCAGGGCGCCATCACCGTGTGAGCGAGAATGGAGTTTATCCGTTTTTGAAGGCGCAAAGTACCGGCTTCATTCTTCAAGACAGCCACAGGGCCAAGACCGCGGACCAGGCAAACCAGGTCTTCATCCCGGCTTGTGGCATCCGCAACAGACAGCAAAGTACCGTTCAGTTCCGCAAGATCCTCTGCGGTTGAAGCAGGAATATTAAAGTTTTCCGGAGACAGGCGCATTTCCCAAAGATCGAGCCCGCGGGCTGCCATCGCGTTGGCTGTCGTCTCCAGATAATGCTCATACCGATCTTGAGCGAGGCCACCGACGGTAATTTGTTGCTGAAGCCACATATGACTTTCTGAGAGAACGCGGTCGGCGAGACGGCGCCGTTTGCCAAGGCGAATGGCTGACGCCAGCCTCCGGTTGAGTGTTTCGGGGCTGTTTCTTCCAAGAAGGACGTCGGAGGCTCCATTCCGGAACAAGGTAACGACATCTTCTGGATCTTCACACACAGCCAAGACCGGTAAGCTCGCAAAGCGGGCGTCCCGCCTGATTTGCTGCATGTAGTCGATGGTGTCTTCGGACGTGCTGTCGATGACAACCGCGTCAAACGCCCGCTGCGCCATGAATTCGGTGGCCATGCCCCCGTCAAACGCTCCGACGACTTCCACATTGTGGCTGCTTGCGGCCTGCCATTCCAGAAAACGTCCGCTCACCCCGACAACCATCAGGCCGCTGCCGCCGGTGTAGTGTGGTGCCGCACCAAACCCGGGGATCCTACCGAAGATGCGCCGGCGGATCCGAGCTTCTTCCGAACGAAGTAGAGCCCGTTGATGAATGCAAATCAGCATCACCAGGATGTCATCTGGAACTGACCGTTCCAGGATCGCCATTGGTCGAAGCCCGTCGACCGGCTCATCTTCGCTTCCAGTCAGAATGTAAAGCGGAACATCGCAAGGCAGAGTTCGAATCTCTTCTGCCAGCCAAAGAAAAAATGGGCGCCTTTTTTCGGTAGGGATGTCTTGAATGTCGATGATTACCGCCGCCGGCAGCTGCTGTGGTGGAGACAGTGAGCGGTCAAACAGCCCCATCAGAGAGACATCTTGATCGTTCTCAGCATGGGAAGACGCTGGACGGAGAGGGCACCGTCCCACATACCAATAAGGTCCGCGCCAAGAGAGCGAGGTTTCTACGTCCATCCCGTTTCCCACCATCGACCTGCCTTCATCAGGCCCCTCTTATATTACGCGACAGCCGCAGGCAGCCTTTGTGTGCGTAGTGTCAATCGGTCCCGGCACACCGTACCGTCGTCGTTTCGCGGCAACGATTGCAATATCAACACTCTGTGTGGGATTTTGGCAAGGTCAACTCCCTCAGCGTCAAGATAGGCGAAAAAAGCACCGGCATCGGGCACGTGGCCGGGTTCTGGAACAAGGGCCGCGTACATGCGCGCACCGAGGACCGGGTCTTCGACAATGAACGCGGCCGCTTCCCGTATCCCGGGATAAGACGAATAGATAACGTCAATCGTCTCCAGGTTACCGGTGCCCAAGGCATAAAGACCCGGCACGCCGAAACCATTCAGCCCTTCATCGGTGACAGAGACCTTGATATTTGTATTCAGATATCCGTTGCCTTCCCACCGCAGGCGGCGCTGATTGCCGTTTAGTGTCCGCCACCCGATATCGGGCACCATTGGACCACGCACCAGCAAGGTCGGCATTTGGCCTTCAAATGTCTCAGAGACGGCGATTTCGACTAGGGCTGGCCCGCTTTCACACCCCTCTGGCCCCTGATGCTTTCCCAGGGGTATGGGCCTTGATTTCGCACTCGGGCCCCGCGCGTGGGCCGTCAGGGCAAATTCGTCGGCGATATTGAGATCAACCATACGCCTGCGCGGTACGAACGTTGTTGGCTGCGGCGAAGAGATGTTCCAGGCAGCCAGGAGGGTGGTGTTCACATCGCCAAGCTTACGGTCCAGTGTCTGCGCAAGTGGCCCCGGTGCGAGAACAACATCCGCTTTGACGGCTTTGGCGTGGTCGGCAAGATTAGCAAGCGACGTCGGGTGATGAAGATGAAGCGTTCCTGCCGTCATCAGCCAGGGCACAAGCCCGCCGCCAAGACCTGTCAGCCCGCTGAGGGAATAGGGGAGGACAATATTGCCCGCTTCCTTGATATGCGCTTCGTTGATGACCAAAGTGCCGCAGGACGTCCAATGATTGTGGCACCGGCTGACCGGCATGTTTTCTTCGCCGCTCCGGCTCCAGCAGATTGTCGCAGCATGATCCGCGGGATCCGGGCGCGGTTCGCTCCGCTCGAACTGCAGCTCATCTCCCATTTCGGCAAGCATTGGTCCAAGTTCGATCAAGCCGTCGGGAATGTCCTTTCCAAGACCGAATACAAAACGCAGCGAAAACAGTTCCGCCGCCACATCCCGCGCGGCTGTGCCAACATCCCGGGTTTCGATCCGGTCTGCCGCAATCAGGCCCTTTGCACCGATCGAATTAAGCGCATCCAGAACGTTCTTCTGCCGCCAATGCAGGGGAAGCGGGGAAACGATCAAATCGGCACGCAAGGCGGCCAAGATTGCAATGACGGTGTCTACGGTGTTGGGCGATTGGACACCAACCACATGATCTTGCGTGAGCCCGACTGCACCATAAAATGCGGCAAGCTTGTCGATCTCGCGATTCGCTTCAGCGTAGGTCAGTCGGCGTGGCGCGCCGCCTGTCCAGGTTGCGCGATCCGGCGCATCGACGATGGCGACACGGTCGGGGTGGGTTTCGGCGGTTTGGCGGAAAATTTCATCAAGTGGCAAATCGGACCAGGCTCCGCTTTCATGATGTTCCTGCACCAGGCTTTCAGGCGTTACTTTCATTTTTCAAGTCGTCCGTAGGTCCGATCAGTTGAGTGAGGTTGACCACCACGTGTCCAGTTCATCCCCATAAAGAGAATGGTGGCTTGGCGGCGAAACGCGTTTCCAGTGTGCGGCCCAATAATCCGGCAAGTGATAGAGCGGTACCGAGTAGGCCCCTGAGATCAAAACCCGGTCAAAGGCACGCACCGCGTCGACAAAGTGTTCCCTGGACCGGGCACCGACGATTTCGTCGATCAGGGCGTCGATCGCCGGTTCGCTGGCCCCTACGAAGTTGAAGGATCCCTCAGTTTCAGCAGCTTGCGATGACCAACGCCCGTACTGTTCCGCGCCCGGAGACAGCGAAGACGTCCAAGTGTTGAACACCATGTCGAAATCGCGCCGTGTGCGCCTGTCTTCGAACTGGGACGGATCTACACTGCGAACCGTTGCCTCTATTCCAAGCAATTCCATGGTCCGGATATAGGCTAGGGCCAGTTTTTCCTCGTCCTCGTTCTTGGAGAGGATTTCGAAGCTGAGCGGTTCGCCTGTTTCCTGATGGATCAGCTTGCGGTCTTGAAGCGCGTATCCGGCTTTCTTGAATTCATTCAGGGCCGCACGGAGAACTTTCCGGTCCCTGCCTGAGCCATCCGCGTCTGCCGGCCGCCACGTGCCCGCCAGAACGTCCGGGTCAACAGCATCGGGGAAGGGGGCAAGCAGCTCGCGTTCTCGTGCGCTCGCAGGCCGGCCGATCGATGACAGTTCGGAATTGTCCCAATAACCCGCTGTCCGCCTGTAGAGCCCATAGTAGAGATTGTCGTTCACCCACTTGAAGTCGAACAGCATCCTGAGTGCTTTTCGGGTCATCCGGTCGGAAAATTGGTCTCGCCGGGTGTTGAACGCCATGCCTTGCGTGGGCGCTGGAACACCACGCGGGATCTCCAGCTTTAAGACATCGCCATCCTTGGCGGCAGGAAAGTCAAAGCCCGTGGCCCAGCGAACGGGATCACCGAATTTCAGAAAGTCGATGAGGCCTTTTTTGAATGATTCCTGGAGCGTGGTCTCATCGCGATAGTATTCGACACGGATCTCATCGAAATTGTCGAAACCCTTTTTGACCGGTAGGTCGTTCGCCCAGTAGTCCGGATTTTTCTCGTAAACCACCAGCCGGCCTGGTTCGATGGTCTTGAATGTGTAGGGGCCGGAGGCAACAAGCGGTGTGAGGGTCGAGCGGTCGAACGTCTCGGCATCTGTGTGTTTTTTGGAAAAGATCGGGGCAAGGGCAACCAGCAGGGGCAGTTCCCGGTTGTCGCCGTTTTCAAAGACCAGTTTCAGCCGGTTGGGTGCAGTGACACTCTTTTCCTTTATCTGCGCATACCAATTACGGAACGGCGGACGTCCCTTTTCTTCAATGATTTCGAGGGAAAAGATCACGTCTTCAACTGTAACCGGCGAACCATCTGAGAATTTGGCGTCCGGATTGAGCTCAAACTCGATCCATTCGCGGCTATCTGGCATTCGAACGCGCTGTGCGAGCAGCCCGTAAAGGGAAAACGGCTCTGCATAAGACCGAACCAGCAGGCTTTCAAAGATGTTGTTGCCGAACTGACGTTCCCGCATACCCCGGGCAGACGTCCAGCCGCCTTGAACGATGAAAGAATTCAGGCTGTTGAAAGTCCCTTGAACACCCAAAGTGATGGAACCGCCTTTAGGTGCATTAGGATTTGCGTATGGAAAAGGCGTATCAGGTGGCAGGGCCGGTTCGCCATGCATCGCAATGCCATGAGACCATTTGACCGAGTCGTCGGCCGAATATGCAGCGGGAACTAAAAGTGTCGAAAGCACAGCGGCCATGCCGAGAGAAACGGCAAACAGCAACGCCTGTGCGGTTTTCGCACAGCTGCTTTTTTCTGAATGTCGCGGCCAGTTGAACATGACAAATACGGAAAACCGGTTGATTCTCATTTCAAAAGCGTACCACAAGGAAATAAAGGCAGCGCGCCGAACAAGCAGGAAACTATTGGATATTCAGAATTGTTTCGCAGATCGGAAAGTGCGTTGCATATCGGTCACCCTCTTGCCCAAATTGGATGTCTTACCATGGAAAACCGACATGAAAGCGCGGCCGGGTCTTGCGGTTGTATGCGGAATGTCACAGAACAGCGCAAAGATTTGCACATCCACGATTGAGGACGTTTCGATGAAGAGTGTTTTGAAAAGAGGATTGATCGCTGGCGCCGCCGCCGCGCTCGTGACCCTGTCTTCTTTCGCAAGTGCTCCCGCAATTGCCCAGGAAGAAGAGAGCCCTTGGACAAAGGCGTGTAACAAGAACGAGCAGACCAATAACAAAGAAGTCTGCTTTATTTCTATAGAGTTGCGGACGAATACCGGTCAGTTCCTGAGCAACGTCGCCATCCAGGAAGTTGAAGGCGAAGCTCGGAAGAAGCTCCTGGTGGCCGTACCGACCGGGGTTTTGATTCAGCCAGGCGTTCGCATCCAGATCGATGACAGTAAGCCGGTTCAGGGCAAGTACAGCATTTGTGCGCCGAATGCGTGTTATGCCGAGTTGGCAATCGACAACAACTTCGTCAATGCGATGAAGCAGGGCGGTGGCATGCGGGTTATTCCGTTCAACCAGCAGGGCAAGGAAATCGCTTTCGACGTCACGCTGATTGGTTTCACCAAGGTTTATGACGGCGCGCCGATGGACATTGCTGAGCTGCAAAAGCGCCAGGAAGAACTGCAGAACGAGTTGCAGAAACGGGCTGACGAAGCACGTCAGAAGCTGATCGACGCACAAAACGCGGCCAACCAGTAAGATCTTTTCTTATTGATAAAATCCGATCAGGCCGGAGCGAAAATGCTCCGGCCTTTTTGTTTGTGTCGGCAAAACAGGGACGTGGCCAACAAAAAAGCCGGACCTGGTGACCCGGCTTTCAATCTTCGGAGCTGCTAGTCATGAAGATCTTCAGTGCATCTCGACAGACCGCGGCAGATAAGAGCCATCTGACTGTTCTTCGAAGATCTCAGCAACCTGAGGATGGCGCACCGGTTCCCCTGTCATGTCGGGAACAAGGTTTTGTTCGCTGACATAAGCGACGTACTCGGTTTCATCGTTTTCGGCGAGCAGATGATAAAACGGCTGGTCGCGTTTCGGGCGAACGTCTTCTGGAATGGCATCCCACCATTCTTCGGTATTGCTGAAGGTCGGGTCAACATCAAAGATTACCCCGCGAAAGGGGTACACCCGGTGCCGAACCACCTGACCTATTTTGAATTTCGCCGTACGCATGATTACTCAATCGCCAACTGCTTGCATGTGCAGGAAGTAGCTTTCCTATTGTGCACATGCAAGGGGTCTAAGTGTCAATATTAGCTCGGCAAACTTGCCGAAATCTAAAGACCGTACACTTCAGCAAGGTCTGCATCCTTGGATGCGACAACTTTAGCCAGGTCAACAATTACCTTGGCCTGCTTCCAGGTCGCGTCATCTTGCATCTTTCCATCGATCATGACCGCGCCCGTTCCGTCCGGCATGGCCTCCAGGATCTTTTTTGCAAAGGCCACTTCGCCGGAATCTGGCGAGAAGACCCGTTTGGCGATATCGATTTGTGTGGGGTGCAGTGACCAGGCACCGAGACAACCCATCAGGAACGCATTGCGGAACTGGCTCTCGCACGCATCGGTATCGGAAAAATCGCCGAACGGCCCATAAAACGGCTTCAATCCATACGATAGGCAGGCATCCACCATCTTTGCCACCGTGTAATGCCAAAGATCTTGCTGGTAAGCCGTTCGTGCCGCACCTTCGGTTGGGTCTGCAAGAACTGCATAATCTGGATGTCCGCCGCCAACCCGGGTGGTTTTCATGCCACGCGAGGCTGCAAGATCAGCCGGCCCCAGGCTCATGCCGTGCATCCGCGGACTTGCAGCGGCAATCGCCTCAACATTCTTCACCCCTTCGGCGGTTTCAAGGATCGCGTGAATGAGGATCGGTTTTTGAATGCCCGCCTTCGCTTCAAGCTGCGCAAGAAGCTGGTCGAGATAGTGAATGTCCCAAGGACCCTCGACTTTCGGCAGCATGATGACATCGAGTTTCTCACCAACTGCCGGAACGATTTCCATCAAATCATCCAAAAACCAGGGGCTGTTTAGGCAGTTGACCCTTGTCCAAAGCCCCGTTTGGCCGAAGTCGTTATCTTGGGCCATCTGGATGAAGCCACGGCGTGCGTCCGTTTTGGCATCGGCGGGAATTGCGTCCTCGAGATTGCCGAGGACCACGTCTACCTTGGCAATGAGATCCGGCACCTTGGCGCGCATTTTCTCAATATGCGGCGGAACGAAATGGATCATCCGCTCCAGGGTAACGGGCAGTTCACGGAAGGGATCCGGCGCGCCAATCGCAAGGGGTTTGTAAAATGCGCTCGGGGTTTTGGTCAAAATGCTGTCCTCCACAATTGTGGCCCTAGCATATCTTCCAAATGTTGCACTGCAACTGCTCCGAAAGGCGGAAGGGCGTCGTCTGCTTACGCAGCGTCCTTCGCCGGAGCTGCGCTTCCAGCTGCAGCCCATTTCTTATGGATCCACATCCATTGCTCAGGATGCTCGCGAATCCATTCTTCAAAAATCTCATGAATACGGACAGTCGCCGCTTCAATGTCCGCCTGCCGGTCATCTGTGACGGGCACGGAGATTGCACGCCCTTCTATGCGGAAGTTCACGCCGTTCTTTCGGATCACCCGTCCAAGGACAATCGGCACACCGCAGGATCGGGCCAGAGAGGCGGGAATTGGGTTTGCATAAGCCATCTGACCGAAAAACGGGACCTGAATTCCCCGGGTCTCGCGAAGATCGCCCATGATAGCGACAATCCCGCCGGCTTTAAGGGTCGACAAGATCTTCCGCGCTGTCTGGTGGCCTTTCGACAACAAGCCACCCTTGTAAAGATCCTTCCGCAACGAGCGGAGCGCCTTGTCGGCCTCTGGGTTTTTCAAAGCCTGATAGACGCCGGTAATCTCAAGGCCGCCCATCACCGCGGGCTGAACGCACATTTCCCAATTGCCACTGTGAAACGACACGAACAGTGCGGCCTGTTCCCCGCGGAGAACCGCCTGCGTGATCTCGTCGGCATCGGCCTCGAACCGATGGTCTTGATGCAGGAGCCCGTCGATATGGAAGGTCTCGGCAGCGACCCGGCCGAGATTGTCCCACATCCCCAGAACGATTTTTTCCCGCTCCTTCAGCGGCATGTCCGGATAAGCGTTTTCCAGATGCGTCAGCGCCCGTTTGTGGCGCGCATTCAAAGGAGCAATCCAGCGCCAGCAACGTCCCATCAGCCAGGACGCAAAATCCACCGGGAACAACCGGAAAAGGCCAATCGCTGCGGAAAGCAGAAGGCTTTCAAGGTGGTTTCGAAACGTCATAGAAGCTGAACTGGTCACTGATGGCGGACAGTCCCGGTCCACACGGCCTGAATTGGTCTCACCGTTCCGGCAAAAGCACACGGGACAAGCGGCATACGGAACGTTATGGCCTTGCGGTTCACCTCAAGACCTGTTTGGAATGCGATCCGGCGCGCCGTCTTGCATGTTGGGGTCCTTATCGAAGGCAGCACAATTATGCAAGCGCTCAGCCGCGTATCACCGCAACCGGCCTGCCAAACGCAGTATTTCGAACTCATTATGCAGAACGTCATCTCGCTATCTCTACCGTTTTTCGGGCTGATTTTCCTGGGCTACGCGGCCGGCAAGATCAAACAGATCCCCGAAGCCGGTTTGAGCTGGATGAACTTCTTTGTCGTCTACCTAGCTCTGCCCGCATTGTTTTTCCGGCTGTTGTCCGGAACCCCTTTTGAGGAATTGGCGAATTTCGCGTTCATCGCGGCCACGACCTTCACCACGTACATCGTGTTCGCGGTGGCCTTCTGCATCGGGGTGGTGGCTACACGGGGGAGCATCGCCGAATCGACGATTCTGGGCATTGCAGGCGCGTATTCCAACGTCGGCTACATGGGGCCGGGGCTGACACTCGCGGTCCTTGGAGAAGAGGCAACAGTGCCGACGGCTCTCATCCTGTCGTTCGATAATGCCCTGATGTTCATTCTGGCGCCAATGATGATGGCAGTCGCGGGCGCCGAAGATCAAAGCATCGCAGATACCGTCAAAAGCATTCTTTGGCGGATCTTCAGCCATCCTTTTATTCTGGCGACCATCGCAGGGGTGTTGGCCGCTGCCTTTGAGTTGCAGCAGCCTCAGGCGTTTTCGACACTCCTGACCTACCTCAGCAACGCCGCAGCGCCGTGTGCGCTCTTTGCCATGGGAGTCAGCATAGCCATCCGCCCAATTGGCCGGATCCCGATCGAACTGCCGATTGTTCTGGCGGTTAAACTGATCGTGCATCCATTGCTGATCTTCATGTTGTTGATGTGGCTTGGCAATATCGACCCGGTTTGGATCGCGACGGCCGTGCTGATGGCATGTTTGCCACCGGCGACAAACGTGTTCGTCATCGCCCAGCATTACGGGACTTACGTGCAGCGGGCCTCGAGCTTTGTCCTGATAGGCACGCTTGTTTCAATTGTCACTGTGACCACCTTCATTTGGGCCATAACCACAGGCGCACTCCCGACCGGGTTCGCGGAAGTCATGCGGGGAGGGTGATGTGTCAGGCAATGCCACACTGTCACTGATTGAACAGGAATCACCTGAGATCCGCGATGGGTTGCTTGAGCTCCGCCTCCTGATCCTCGAGACGGCCGCTGAGACTGACGGCATCGGCAAAGTTGTCGAAACGCTCAAATGGGGCCAACCGAGCTATCTGACGGTAAAACCCAAATCAGGTACGACAATCCGTATCGCGAGTGATGGTTCCGAGTTGGGCGACATTGCGCTTTATGTTTCCTGCAACACCAGTCTTGTATCGGAATGGCGGGGTCTTTTCCCAAACCTCATCTTCGGCGGAGACCGGAGCCTGCACCTGTCTCTTGTTAAACCCATGCCTCTGCCGGAGTTGCGGCAGATGATCCGGATGGCCTTGACCTACCACAGCAGAAAGAAGTCTGCGCTGAAGCACCTCCAATGAGGCAAGAATTATGGGCGCAGCTGAAACCCGGTTCCCGGCGCCATCCCTTCGCGCATGAGCAAACGCCGGAAAGGGCCAATCTTGCCGGCCAGATACATGCCCGCGCTTCGGGCTGCTTGAACCGGCAGGAAATCCGTCAAAAGGGACCGGTTCAGCATATCGACCGCATTGGTCCGAGACCGGATATCGACCATCCGCTTGTGCTCAAAAGTTCTCAGAGCTTCCGGGCTGCCGATGTCCAGTCCTTTTGCCTGAGCCGCAGCCACAGCCGATATCAAATCGGAGATATCCCGCATGGATAGGTTCAGGCCCTGCGCGCCAACTGGTGGGAAAACGTGCGCTGTTTCCCCGACCAGAGCCAAACGATCTGAAATCACCGACTGGGCGGTCATGCCAGACAGCGGGAAGGTTTGCGGTTCGGAAATCACCGTGAACTTGCCGAGAATGGAGCGTGCCCGGTCTTCCAACTCCCGAGCGAGCAGCGTCTTGTCCATGGTTTTCAACCGCCCAGCGGTTTCTGCCGTCTCGACACAGACCAAAGAGGACTGCCGGCCAGGCAGCGGAACAAGTGTGAACGGTCCGGTTGGTGTGTGGAATTCGGTCGAGATACCGCGGTGCGGCAGCGTGTGCTCGAGATTGAGAACAAGGGCGGTCTGTGGGTAGGACCAGCGCTTGACTTCTATCCCGGCCGAGGTTCGAAGGAGTGAGTTACGGCCATCGGCTGCAACAGCGAGATCTGCAGAAACGGTTGTCCCGGTTTTTGTGGTGATAATGGTTTTATCTTCGGAAAAAGCAGCGTTTTCAGCGAGGTCATCGACGCAAGTGAGGTTGTCCTCAGCGGAACAGGCGGCGGCCAGTACCTTGTTCAGTTCGGCGTTGATGATGTTGTAGCCAAACTCTTCAACGCCAAGTTCCGCGCTTTCAAAAAGGGTTTCGGGGGAGCGGATCAGCCGTTTGGACCCATCGATCATGCGCATCGTTTTCAAGGGCTCTGCCGTTGGCAGAATGTCGTCCCAGACGCCGAGGTCTTGGAGTAAATCGATCGATTTTTGCCAGAGTGCTGTCGTCCGAGCATCTAGTGGCGCGTCAGAAGGGGCGATCAAAGCTGTTTTGGTGCCGGTCTTTGCCAGGGCCAGCGCCGTGATCCGCCCAGACGGTCCACCACCGACAACAACTGCATCACACGTGATTTCTTTATTCGCCCGGGCCATTATCGTTTCCGCACTTAAACACTCGTTGCAACTTGCCTTACGATGTTGGGCTATACCTCAGAAAGATCAACGGGACCAAATCACGCAGGTCGACAATTGGATCGTCAATGCTCCGAGGGTGTGGTCTGCTCCATGAGAAATATCAATTCGTTGAGCTGAATTCCGCGGTAGGTTCTGCTCGAAACTGGCAATGAGACTGGCCCAAGACAACACATATGACCGTTTTGCATTCTCCTGATGGCTTGAAACCGCAAATCGACGAACCGCAGCGGGGATGGCCGCTTGTTCTTTTGGTCGTCGCGGCGCTGACAGTGAGCGGCTGGTCGTATCTAATTGTTATGGTCGCGGCCATGGTTCCAAGTATGGACATGGCTGAAGCCGGGCCGGGAATGATTCTGTTCAATCAGTTCAATTTCATGCGCGGTTTGCCGGAAGAGGCCAGGGCAGCACTTGCAGCCCTTTGTTTGCCGGCCGGCGCAACGTTCGGCATGCCTAGCGTTGCGTTGACGGGTGTCGACTTTGCCAAGATTTTTATGATGTGGGCAATGATGGCACTGGCCATGATGCTGCCGTCCGCGACGCCCATGGTGAAAGCCTTTCACCAGTACGTTTCTATTGAGGACAATCAGACCAAATCAGCCTTTTTTGCAACCGTTTCCGTCGTGATTGGATATCTCGCTGTCTGGATCGGCTATGCGGTTGTTGCGACTATCGCGCAGGTTGGTTTGTCCAAGATTGGTGCGTTGTCTGACATGATGGCACCGGTCAGTATGGCACTCACCACGTCTGTCTTGCTTGCCGCGGGCCTGTATCAATTCACGCCTGCTAAGCGCGCCTGTTTAGAACGCTGCTGGTATCCCAGATGGTCCTTTGCCCGGAACCGAGGCGATTATAGCGCCCATTCTGCTTTTCGTGAGGGACTGGCACAGGGTTGGATTTGCCTTGGTTGCTGCTGGGCCGTTATGACGGTGATGTTTGCGGTTGGGTTGATGAACATCCTTTGGATTGCAGTGCTTGGCGCGGTGATGGCTTTGGAAAAAACATTTCCCAGCCGGGCTTTCCCAATTGGGATCGGGATATTTTTGCTGGGATGGGGCGGTGCGCTTGCGTTTGGAGTGGTTCTCGGTCAAGGCGCTTCTTAGAAACATTGCGGTTTGAAGTGTTTCTCTGCTTTTGCGGTTCACACTGTCATCGATTTGCAATACTAATAGAAGCCGTTGACTCCTTAGCACTCTTATCAGGGCGAAGAATTGGGAGCCACCGCGCCACGGAAAAAGAAATGCAACTCCGCGCGGATTTTATTGTTTAAACGAGGACCTAGGCCCGTGACGGACGTAACGCCTGGCAAAGTCGCGCCGGAACCCGCGCTGTTTTTGATCCATATTCTGACAGCTTCCGGAGCCCCGATTGCGCTGATTGCGCTGCTTGCTGGTGCACAGGGCAAATGGGACGAGATGTTTGCCTGGCTTGGACTGGCACTTTTCGTCGATGGCATTGATGGTCCACTTGCGCGAAAATACAACATTGCGGAACGCCTACCGCGCTGGTCTGGGGCGTCCCTCGATTTTGTCATCGACTATGCCACCTATGTGTTCTTGCCCGCCTTTGCGCTGTCCTGGAGCCTGATGCTCTCAAGCCCGTGGAACTGGATCTGCGGCGGCCTCGTTGTGTTCACCGGTGCGCTCTATTTTGCAGACAACGGCATGAAAACGCCGGACGGATCCTTCAAGGGCTTCCCGGCAGGCTGGAATATGGTGGTGTTCGGTCTCATGGTGCTGTCGCCGTCCGAAGCCTTCACGATTGCCGCTGTAATCGTGTGCTGTGTTCTTACATTTGCGCCGATCCGGTTTGTTCACCCGGTCCGCGTCAAACGCTGGCGCTGGCTGACCCTTCCAGTCACGCTTGTCTGGATGGCGCTTGCTGCGCTCGCGATCTGGGATGGGATGGTGTTGAGTACCTGGGCAGCTGTCCTGTTTACAGGTGCCAGCCTTTATCTCTTCTCAGTGTCCGCGGTTCAGCAGCTGATCGATCGCGTCGATTGATCGGTCACTCAACGAGAACTTTTCCCGGCTCTAGCTTCTAATGCACTGTAAACAGTGTGTTCTTCGTTTCGCGCTGGCATCGTTGCGACGGGCTGGATATGGTCTTTGCAAGGATCTGCACCAGTTGTTTGCGTGCAATCATGATGAAAATCTGTGGGAGTTGATATGGTACAGGCAATCCGCGTGCATGAGACAGGCAGCGCCGATGTTTTAACCTGGGAGCATGTAGAGGTGGGCGAGCCGGGCCCCGGTGAAGCGCGCATCCGGCACACGGCGATTGGCCTCAATTTCATCGACACCTATTTCCGGTCCGGCCTTTATCCGGCACCCGATGGGGTACCGTTTATTCCAGGAAATGAAGGCGCCGGTATTGTTCAGACAGTCGGTGAGGGCGTGTCCCACATAAAGCCGGGTGATCGTGTGGCCTATGTCGGTCCGCTTGGCGCCTATGCTCAAGAGCGGATCATTCCGGCGGACCGCCTTGTGGTCGTTCCTGACGGAATTGATGACAAGGCTGCGGCCGGCATGATGCTGAAGGGGATGACGGCCCAGTATTTGCTCCGCCAAACCTTCAATGTCGGCCCGGAGACAACCCTTCTGTTTCATGCCGCAGCCGGGGGCGTCGGCCTGATTGCCGGGCAATGGGCAGCCCATCTTGGAGCAACGGTGATTGGCACTGCAGGGTCACAGGACAAAGTCGATCTGGCCAAGGCCAACGGCTACCAGCATGTCATCAACTACAGAACGGAAAACTTCGTCGAACGCGTCAAGGAAATCACCAACGGCAAGGGCTGCGACGTTGTTTATGATTCTGTTGGCAAGGACACCTACCCGGGTTCGCTGGATTGCTTGAAGCCTCGCGGGCTGTGGGTCAGCTTCGGTCAGTCCTCCGGCCCGATCCAGGACTTCAATCTTGCACTGCTTGCGCAAAAGGGATCGCTGTTCGCAACCCGGCCTACGCTCTTTAGCTATATTGCGACCCGCGAACAGCTGGAGATGACGTCCGGCGATCTGTTTGATGTCGTATCCAAAGGCATTGTGAAGATCGCGGTCAACCAGGAGTACCGTTTGGCCGACGCGGTCCAGGCGCATACCGATCTGGAAGGCCGGAAAACCACCGGCACGACCGTTCTGATCCCATAAGGAAGGTTCAGAATGCGTTCAGCGCGCGCACAGGAGCTGGCCCGGAATCTTTACAGCCCAGCGATGCGGTACTTTCTTGCCGCTGCCGAGGCTGGGTCTATCCGGGCCGCGTCGCGCGAGCTGAATGTTGCTTCGTCCGCAGTCAACCGGCAAATCCTGTGGCTTGAAGAAGCCCTGGGCCTGCAGCTCTTTGAGCGCGTGGGCCGGCGGATGCGGTTGTCTCAGGCCGGCGAGGTGCTGCTGGCGCACATCCGGCGGACCTATTCGGACTTTGAAGGCACGGTTGCTGAACTGGATGCGTTGAAAGGATTGCGCCGGGGAACCGTCTCCATCGCATCCGTGGAGAGCGTTGCAGAGCGGTTGCTGCCAGCGGTGATCAGTTCATTCCGCCGGACGTATCCCGGTATCCATGTCAACGTCTCGGTTTCCTCTTCGCAGGAAGCGGCCAGGAAGGTAGAAGCGGCCGAAGCGGATGTCGGGTTTACATTTGACCCTCCCGACATGTCGACCCTGACCGCGGCCTTCCATCATGATCTGGTAATTGGCGCGGTGATGGCGCCCAACCATCCTCTGGCCGACGAAAACGGACTGAGTCTTGCCGATTGTCTCCGCTATCCGGTTGCCTTGCCAGCGGAAGGTTTGTCGATCCGGGCCCGGATTGATGTCATCCGGAGCCGGATTCCTGGTGCATCCATGACCTATGTTGAGGCGAATTCCTTGCGATTGATGCGAGCGTTGGCGCGGGATGAGAACGTTATTGGGTTTCAAACGCAGATCGGCTGCGAAGAAGATATTGAAGCCGGGCATCTGATCTTTAAGCCATTGAAAGATGAACCTCTTCAGGCCGATCGTCTTTGTGTGGTAACATCGTCTCTGCGCGCCTTGGCATTGGCCCCGGCGATGTTTTTTGATCACGCAGTGTTCGCCTTGAAAGAGCGGCTAGCATCCATTGATGCCAATTAGGCATCATTAAGTACGCAAATGAGCGCTTTGGATCTGCGTCTATTTCAGGCACATTTTTAATCTGATGGATTTTGCGGCACTGTCGCAAGAGGGAGAGACTGATGGGGCGTTTGACCACGCACGTTCTGGATACTGCTTTGGGGGTCCCTGCAAAGGGCCTCAAGATAGAGCTTTGGTCTGCGAACGATGCGCCAGCTCATATTTCAAGCCATGTGACCAACGACGACGGCCGGGTCGACGGTGCAATTCTTTCCGACGATGTGTTTGAAACCGGAACCTACGAGCTCCGCTTCCATGCAGGCCAGTATCTGAAACGTACTAATCAAACCCTACCGGATCCGCTTTTTCTGGATATCGTTCCAATCCGCTTCGGGATTGCTGACGCAAACGCGCACTACCATGTGCCGTTGTTGCTCTCGCCGTTCGGCTATTCAACCTATCGGGGGAGTTGAGCAATGCGGGATACGATCCGGTTCATCAAAGGCGGAGAAATCGTCGAGCTCCACGATGTCGGACCGACCGAGACACTTCTTGACTATTTGCGGCTCCGCCGAAAGGAAACCGGCACGAAGGAAGGTTGCGGGGAGGGTGACTGCGGTGCCTGCACCGTCGCCCTTGGCCGGGTCATTGATGGCAAGCTGACTTATCAGCCTGTGAACAGCTGCATTCAGCTCTTGGGCATGGTCGACGGCGCTGAACTGGTGACCGTGGAAGATCTTGTTCAGGACAAGCGGTTGCACCCGGTTCAGCAGGCCATGATGGAGCTTCACGGATCCCAATGCGGGTTCTGTACACCGGGTTTCATCATGACGCTGTTCACCCTGTATCACGCAGAGGGTGAAGCAAAATCCCGCAAGACGGTCACGGAATGGCTCGCCGGAAACCTTTGCCGGTGCACGGGATATCGCCCGATTGTTGATGCGGCGCTTGAATCCTGTTTCAACGTTGCAGATGACGCGTTCACCTGGCGGTCGAATGAAACCCGCGAGCAACTGAAGAAACTCGCAGACAGCCGCGATATTTTCCTTGGAACCAGTGAACGGTTTTTCTCCTCGCCGGCATCTTTGGACGGCCTGGCAGCGCTTTACGGTCAGCATCCGGATGCCACCCTGGTCTCTGGCGCGACCGATGTCGGCCTCTGGATTACAAAACACCTCCGCGATCTGCCTAAAACCATCTGGCTCGGCCGGATCGAGGGCCTGGACAGAGTCGAGGAAAGCGAGGCCGGTATTTTGATGGGGGCGACGGCGACCTTTGCGGCAACTGAGGCCGCGATGACGCGGATCTCACCGGATCTGGGCGAACTCTGGAAGCGGATTGGGTCCAAACAGGTTCGCGCGTCCGGAACGGTTGGCGGCAATATCGCCAACGGATCGCCGATCGGAGATTCGCCTCCAGCGCTCATTGCACTTGGCGCAACTTTGGAGCTTCAGTCAGCAGACACTGATCGCGCTCTGGCATTGGAAGACTTCTTCATCGACTACGGTAAACAGGAACGTCTTCCCGGGGAATTCGTGACCGGACTGTTTGTTCCGCGCCCCTCCGCCAATCAGGTCTTTCACTGCTACAAAATTTCAAAGCGCTTCGACCAGGATATCTCATCCGTCATGGCCGCCTTCCGGTTTACCATTGTTGATGGCCGGATCATCGACGCGCGGATCGCCTATGGCGGCATGGCGGGAACACCGAAGCGGGCCAGCGGAGCAGAAGCGGCATTGAAAGGAGCGATCCTGGAGGATGCATCGACCTGGGCGGCCGCCATTGACGCACTCAACACCGACTTCACGCCATTGACGGATATGCGGGCAAGCGCGGAATACCGCATGGAAACGGCGCGGGCCTTGCTCGCGAAAGCCTTGATGGAAACCGATGGAACGGCGGCGGAAAGCGTCCGGGTTTTGGCAAAGCGGGAGGCAGATCATGACCGCGCCGCTTGATCCGAGCAAAGTGACTGCCCCGCTAAAGCACGTGCGGAAACCATTGCCCCATGACAGTGCAGAAATGCATGTCACGGGTACAGCGCCATATATTGATGATCTGACGGAGGCCGTAGGCACGCTGCATGTCGTTCCGGGCTGGGCGAGATCTGCGGTCCGCGGCAAGATCAGTTCCATCGATCTGACGGATGTGAGCGCAAGTGACGGCGTCGTCGCCGTGCTGACATCTGAGGATGTTCCGGGAACCAACGATTGTTCGTCCGGCTTTGGCGATGATCCGGTTCTGGCTGATGGAGAAATCCTGTTTTACGGCCAGGTTGTCTTTGCCGTTGTGGCCGAAACCCGGGATCAGGCGCGCAAGGCAGCCCTGAAAGCTAATATCGAGGTTGCACCGATCCCACCAATCCTGACGCAGGAAGACGCCGAAGCTGCAGAAACAATGGTTCTGCCGGACTACCAGTTCCGGCGCGGATCACCTGAAACCGGCATGACAGCGGCGGAAGAGGTCTTGTCCGGCTCGTTCCGCATTGGCGGGCAGGAGCATTTCTACCTGGAAGGCCAGATCGCCATGGCCGTGCCGCAGGAAGCGGGCGGCATGCTGGTTCATACGTCGACCCAGCACCCGACGGAAGTGCAGCACACCGTGGCCAAGGTCCTCGGGGTCCCGGATGCCTTGGTCACGGCGGAAGTGCGGCGTATGGGCGGTGGCTTTGGCGGCAAGGAATCCCAGGCGAACCAATGGGCGAGCTTGGCTGCACTTGCCTCGCACGCCACAGGCAAGTCGTGTAAGGTCCGGCTCGATCGCGATGACGACATGATCATGACCGGCAAGCGGCACGATTTCCGCGTTGACTGGACGGTCGGCCATGATGGTACCGGCAAGATCCGCGCGGTTGACATGGAGTTCCTGGCACGGTGTGGCTACTCAGTCGATCTGTCCCTTGGTGTGAATGACCGAACACTGTTTCACGCCGATTCCAGCTATTTCTACCCAGATGCGGCTATCCGGTCCCGCCGTCTGAAAACAGACACGTGCTCCAATACTGCATTCCGCGGATTTGGCGGGCCTCAAGGGATGCTGGCTGCCGAGCGCATGATTGATGCGATTGCCATCAAGACGGGCCGGGATCCTCTGGATATCCGCAAGCTGAACTTTTATGATGGCGAGCGCAATCTGACACCTTACGGCATGCCGGTGGAAGAGTATGCGGTGATGCATGAACTCATCGCCCAGCTGGAAGAGACCTCCGATTACTGGTCCCGGCGGGACGATGTCCGTGATTTCAATGCGGTGAATGCCGTCCTGAAAAAGGGACTGGCCCTGACGCCAGTGAAATTCGGCATTTCATTCACGCTGAAACACCTCAATCAGGCAGGCGCGCTTGTCCATCTTTACACCGACGGTTCGGTTCATTTGAACCACGGCGGCACCGAGATGGGGCAGGGGCTCTATCAGAAGGTCGCCCAGGTCGTTGCCGAAGAATTTGGCGTGACACTGGAGAAGGTGCGGATCACCGCAACCAACACCTCCAAGGTGCCGAACACCGGCCCGACAGCCGCATCTTCCGGGACCGACTTGAATGCCATGGCCGCAAAACTTGCAGCGCAGGAAATCAAGGGCCGCTTGATCTCGTTCCTGTGCGAACAGCACCAATGCGGTCCGGAAGCCATCCATTTCGGAGACAACAAGGTCCTCATTGGCGATCAGAGTTTCACTCTGGCGGAAGTTGCCAAACAGGCGCACATGGCACGGATCCAGATGTCCCACGCCGGGTTTTACGCGACGCCCGGCATTACTTGGGATCGGGAAAGCGTAACAGGCCGGCCATTTTATTACTTCGCATTTGGCGGCGCCTGCGCCGAGGTCACAATCGACACCATGACCGGTGAAATGACGATCGACCGGGTTGATATCCTGCACGATGTCGGCCACTCGCTGAACCCTGCTATTGATCTCGGGCAGATTGAGGGCGGGTTTGTGCAAGGAATGGGCTGGCTGACCACTGAAGAACTGGTCTGGGATGACAAGGGGCGGCTGCGCACCCACGCCCCGTCGACTTACAAGATCCCGACCGCGTCGGACATTCCCGAGGAGTTCAACGTCAGCCTCTATAACGGCAACGGCAATCCGCAAGACACTGTCTACCGGTCCAAGGCTGTAGGCGAACCTCCAGTCATGCTGGCAAACGCTGTCTTCTGCGCCATCAATGACGCGGTGGCGAGCATTGCGCCAGGCCAGGTCCCAAACCTTGATGCGCCGGCAACGCCCGAAGCGATCATGAAGGCTGTCCGGGATTTGCGCTCCCGAGAGGTTTCGTCATGAGGGTCTGGGGGCACATAGCAAACTGCCTGAAAAGCAGCGGCGCCTGTGCCCTCGTCACGGTCGCCGAAACTGGCGGGTCGACACCGCGGGAAACCGGCGCACGGATGATCTTGCGGCCGGACGGCGGGTTTTACGGCACAATCGGCGGCGGCACCTTGGAATTTGAAGTGATCCGTCAGGCGGCAAAGGCAGCAAGCAACAGGACACCGGGTTTCGAACTAAAAACCGTTTCTCTCGGCCCCGATCTCGGCCAGTGTTGTGGAGGCCGGGCCAAAATCGGGATCGAAGTGTTCATTGACGAACAGTTGGAAACCGCGGAACGGATGGCGCTGGAAGAAGAAAAACAACTCCCGTTTGCAACACGTGCGATTATCGAGGGCGGCTCCGTTCGCGAACGAGAGATCGTGGATCAAACGCCTGAAGACGCATTTCATATCGTCGAGGAGAATGGTCAAAAGCTGCTGATCGAACAATTCGGCGAAACACGGCGGACACTCTATCTCTTTGGTGCGGGGCATGTCGGAAAGGCACTCGTTCTGGCGTTGGCGCCCTTGCCGTTTTCGATCGTTTGGATCGACAGCAGAGCGGATCAGTTTCCAACTGCTGTCCCGGCCAATGTTACGAAGATCTGCACTTCGGACCCCGCAAAAGCACTTGAGGATGCGCCGGATGGTGCCTTTGTTCTCGCCATGACCCATTCACACGGCCTCGATGAAGAGATCATGGCCCGTGCGCTCCTCGCGCAGCGCTTTGACTATTGCGGTGTTATCGGTTCAAAAACCAAGCGGGCCCGGTTTTTGAAACGTCTCAAAACGCGCGGTCTGAGTGACAGCGTTCTTTCGACCATGGTCTGCCCGGTCGGGGTGACAACGATAAAATCAAAACACCCGGCTGCGATCGCGGCCGGAATAGTTGTCGACCTGATCGCCCGGGACGAGGCCTGTTATCAACAAGCCGCTGCAAGCGGGAGGCTTGCACATAAATAAGACATGAATAATAAGGCGGCATCCAACCGGGGGACAGTGTGGGTACAGAAAACCATTCAGAAGTGGACACGGCAGCTGCCCCGTTCGCGAGATCCGGCAAAGACAAGTTGCTGGAAGCGCAAGGGCTGACCAAGAGGTTCGGCGATATCCTTGCCAACGACGCCGTCGATCTGACGATCAACAAGGGTGAGATTCACGCTCTTCTTGGTGAAAACGGCGCGGGAAAGTCTACGCTTGTCAAGATGTTCTACGGGTCGCTCGAGCCGGATGGCGGCGAGATCTGGTGGGATGGCCAAAAGGTTGCGATAGACAATCCTGCCGCTGCCCGCGAACTCGGCATTGGGATGGTGTTCCAGCACTTTTCCTTGTTCGAGGCGCTGAATGTGGTCGAGAACATTGCGCTCGCACTTCCAAATCCAGGCAATATGAAAGATCTGGCCAAACGGATCGAAACGGTTTCCCGTGAGTATGGTCTCCCGCTGAACCCCAGTGACATTGTCGCCGATCTGCCTGTCGGAATTCGCCAAAGGATCGAAATCGTCCGCTGTCTCCTTCAGGAACCCCGTTTGATCATCATGGACGAGCCAACGTCTGTCCTGACGCCGCAGGAAGCGGATCAGCTTTTCCTGACCCTGCAACGGTTGGCATCTGAGGGCTGCGCTGTCCTTTATATCAGCCACCGTTTGGAAGAAGTTCAGCGGATCTGCCATCACGCGACCATCTTGCGCCACGGTCAGGTGGTCAATGAATGTGATCCCACGAAGGAAACACCAGCAACACTCGCCAGCATGATGGTGGGGGCTGAAGTAATCGCGGTAAACGCGGCAGCGCAAAAACCGGCTATCGGAGATGTCCGGCTTGGGTTGAACAAGTTGTCCGCTCCCGCGGCCACACCCTTTGCAACGGCGCTGAACAACATTTCGCTGGAACTCCGTGCGGGTGAAGTTGTTGCGATCGCAGGCGTTGCCGGAAATGGGCAGGGGGAGTTGTTCGACGCAATTTCCGGTGAAATGCGCGTTGGCTCCGACATGATCCTGCTGGATGGAGCTCCCTGCGGCTCCAAGGGGATCAATTGGCGCCGGAAGAAAAACGCCGCCTTCGTTCCCGAAGAGCGGCTCGGTCATGGCGCCGTTCCAGGTATGAAGCTCTCCCAGAACATTGTACTTACGCGTCACAGCACAGGAGACAAGCTGGTCAACGGCGGGATGGTGTCAACGGCCAATGCCGGACAGATGGAACAGCGGATCAAGCAAGCCTTTGATGTCCGTATGTCGCATGACGATCCGGAGGCACGTTCCCTATCGGGTGGCAATCTGCAGAAGTTCGTTGTCGGTCGCGAGCTCGACCGCCAACCAGGCGTCCTGATCATCAATCAACCGACTTGGGGCGTCGACGCAGGAGCTGCGGCTCTGATCCGACAGGCAATCATTGATCTTGCCCGCAGTGGATCTGCGGTTCTGGTGATCAGCCAGGATCTCGATGAAATCTTTGAAATCGCCGACAAGATCGCGGTGATCTCCAGAGGCTATCTGTCTGAACCAGAGCCGGCCGCGGATATGACCCGCGAACGGGTCGGACTTCTCATGGCAGGCGGAGCCGAGACACAAGGGGAGGTCGCCTAATGCGGATCGAACTCGTCAAGCGTAAGGAACACAGCGAACTGATGTCGCTGATGTCGCCGCTGATTGCAGTCGGCCTGACAGCTCTGTCCGCTGCGATCATCTTTGCTATTTCCGGCGTCAATCCAGCCCTTGGTCTCTACAAGTTCTTCATTGAACCTTTGACAGAACAGTGGTCGCTGGAAGCAACGATCGAAAAAGCAACACCGCTTATTCTGATCGGCTGCGGTTTGGCGGTTTGTTACCTCTCGAACAACTGGAACATCGGCGCCGAAGGGCAGTTCGTGGTCGGGGCAATGTTCGGCTCCATCCTGCCGGTGATGTTCCCCAGTTTTGAAAACAGCCTGACACTGCCGCTGATGCTGATCTGCGGAGTGATCGGGGGCGCGCTTTGGGCGATGATCCCAGCGCTGTTAAAGACCCGGTTCAACACCAATGAAATTCTCACAAGCCTGATGCTGGTTTATGTGGCCGGGCTTCTGCTGGATTATCTCGTTCGCGGTCCGTGGCGGGATCCGGATGGCTTCAACTTTCCGGAATCGCGGATCTTTTCTGATGCTGCGACCTTGCCGGAAGTTTTCGGTGGAATGATGAGCCTGGCGACGCCCATCACCATCATTGTGGCGTTGGTGCTCGCGCTCGTTTTGGCAAAAACCATCAAGGGCTTTGAAATCCGCGTAATGGGCGAAAGCCCGCGCGCAGGCAGCTTTGCCGGGTTCTCAGCAAAAGGGTTGACCATTTTCTCGTTCGCCTTGGCAGGCGGGTTGGCCGGCCTTGCCGGCACCATGGTCGTCTCAGGGTCCCTGAACCAGCTTCTGCCGTCCATTTCTCCGGGCTATGGCTTCACGGCGATCATCGTGGCCTTCCTGGGCCGCTTGAACCCGATCGGCATCATCATCGCCGGATTTGTCCTTGCCCTGTCCTACATAGGCGGGGAGGGCGTCCAGTCCGGACTTGGCGTCTCTAACAAGATCGCAAGCGTGATCCAGGGCTTGCTGCTTTTCTACGTGCTTGCTTGTGACACGCTCATTCTCTATCGCATCCGCATGGTCTCCCGCCGTGCTGCCAATCCGGCCGGGGAGGTTTCTCATGTTTGAGGCTGTTCTGCTCACAGTCATTACGGCGGCAACCCCGCTTCTCATTGCGGCAATTGGCGAACTGGTGGTGGAGCGCTCCGGCGTCCTCAATCTGGGCGTCGAAGGCATGATGATCATGGGGGCGGTGATTGGATTTGCAGTCGCTAACCAGACCGGCTCTGGAACACTCGGGGTCATCGGTGCAATCGCGGCCGGTATGGCCATGTCTGCCTTGTTTGGTTTTTTGGTGCTGGTACTGGTCGCCAATCAGGTCGCAACCGGTCTTGCACTGACGATCCTCGGTCTTGGGCTCTCCGGGATGATCGGAGAAGCCTATATCGGGGTACCGGGTCTGCGGATCCCGGAACTCTACATCCCGATCTTGTCGGACATCCCGTTCATTGGACCGGTCTTCTTCCAGCAGGATGCCATCGTTTATATCGGCTTTGCACTTGTCATCGGGGTGGCCTACTTCCTCTTCCGAACCCGTGCCGGCCTGATCTTGCGCTCTGTTGGTGACAATCACGGATCCGCGCATGCGTTGGGGTATTCAGTCCTGAAAATCCGGTTCATGGCGGTGTTGTTTGGCGGGGCCTGTGCGGGTTTGGCCGGCGCTTATATGTCGCTGGCTTATACACCGCAGTGGGTGGAAAACATGACGGCCGGCCGCGGCTGGATTGCGCTTGCTCTGGTGGTGTTTGCATCCTGGTTGCCGTTCCGCGTCATCATCGGGGCATACCTGTTCGGCGCGGTCAGCGTTCTGAATTTGCATGCCCAGGCAATCGGCCTTGGGGTTCCATCGCAATTCCTGTCCAGCCTGCCATATCTTGCGACCATTGGAGTACTTGTGCTCATCTCCGCAAACCGCAGACTGACGCTCGTCAATACACCGGCCTGTCTTGGCAAGCCGTTCGTTCCGGACCGGTAGCGCCTCCCCGTTATCGGTCGGGTCCAGCCTGCAGCGATCAGGGCTGGATCAAAGCAAAAAGATCGTACACAAAGAGAGATCAAACAGAGGGGACCAAACTGATGAAATCTCTATTGAAAGCAACTGTGGCTGCCGCCGCGTTCCTCGCAGCAGGAACCGCAGCAAACGCAGCCGATGTTAAGGCATGTTTCGTTTACGTCGGACCGGTCGGTGACTTCGGTTGGACCTACCAGCACGACCAGGGCCGCTTGGCCGTTGAAGAGCATTTCGGTGACAAGGTCGAAACCGCTTTTCTTGAAAGCGTTGCAGAAGGCCCGGATGCAGAGCGCGCCATTGAGCGTTTCGCGCGGGAAGGCTGCAACATCATCTTCACGACATCGTTCGGCTACATGAACCCGACCATCAAGGTTGCCAAGAAGTTCCCGGATGTGAAGTTCGAGCACGCCACGGGCTACAAGACCGCCGACAACGTCGCGACCTATAACTCCAAATTCCACCAGGGCCGGTACATCATCGGTCAGGTCGCGGCCAAACAGTCCAAGACTGGCGTAGCGGGTTACATCGCCTCCTTCCCGATCCCGGAAGTTATCGCTGGTATCAATGCGTTCATGTTGGGCGCACAATCCGTCAATCCGGACTTCCAATTGAAGGTGGTTTGGGTGAACACCTGGTTTGACCCGGGCAAGGAAGCAGATGCAGCCAAGGCGCTGATCGACCAGGGCGCTGACATCATCACGCAGCATACCGATTCCACCGCACCGCTTCAGGTTGCTCAAGAGCGCGGCGTTCATGGCTTCGGTCAGGCATCCGACATGGTCGCATTTGCCCCGGACGCTCAGTACACCGCCATCATTGACGACTGGGCGCCATACTACATCCACCGCGTACAGGACGTTCTCGACGGGAAGTGGGAAAGCCACTCCTCTTGGGAGGGCCTTGCAGAGAAACACGTTGTCATGGCCCCATACACCAATCTGCCAGCAGATGTTGTTGAAATGGCCAAAGCAACGGAAGCCAAGATTGTCGATGGTTGGGAGCCGTTCACCGGTCCGATCACCAAGCAGGATGGTACCGTTGCAGCTGAAGATGGTGTGCGTCTCGACGACGGCGCGATCCTCGGCATGAACTGGTACGTTCAGGGCATTGACGACCAACTGCCGCAGTAATTCTGCCCTCTGAGAGCCGGAGTTTCCGGCTCTCGAACCAAGGATTAGGCCGGAGACAGGCGATCACCTGTTCCCCGGCCTTTTTCTTGACCTGTGGGGTCTGGCAGTCTTCCAATACTCTCCGATAGACTTGAGCCGCTTCGCACTATTCTATGTACAGCTTGCAGGGCGCGTGTCGTCACGACAGAAGGAATAGATCCAGTATGGAACGCCGCAGTTTTTTGACCGGAGCTATTGTCACCGGAAGCGCCATTTTTGCATCAGCCGCGAACGGTCATGCCGCGTCTTCACAGGTTGCACGGGAAAACACCGCGGCAAATCCGGCAAAACGCACCGACGGATTTCACCTGGCCCTCGGCGGCGGCGCGGCCAAGGCGTTTGCACATATTCCGGTGTTGGAAGCTCTAGATGATCTCGGGGTGAAACCGGAAGTAATCGCCGGGACATCCATGGGCTCTATCATCGGCGGCTATTATGCAAGCGGCATGAGCGGCAAGGACATCCGCAGCTTTACAGTCGATCTCTTCACCCTAAAGGGTCAATTGCTTCAAAAGCTGTTTCTGACTGATGGCCGGACCTGGGGATCGCTTCTGAATATGATGCGTCCGTCGATCATTGATCCCCTGGTTTTGTTCGAGACGCTGTTTCCGGACGGGCTGGCGGAGAGCTTTGAAGATTTACAAATCCCGATGAAAGTCGTCGCAACGGATTTTCATCGCCAATCCCAGGCGGTCCTGACCGAAGGTGCGCTTCTACCCGCAATAGCAGCTTCATCAGCGCTGCCCATGTTGCTGACGCCAGTCCAGATTGATGGGCGCGTCTTGATTGATGGCGGCTTCGTCAACCCGACGCCTTTTGACGTGTTCGAAGACACGGATTATCCCGTGATGGCCGTTGATGTGACCGGGGCTGATTTCTCTGCGATCGATGGTCTGCCAAGCGGAATGGAAACCTGGATCGGCTCATTTTCGATTACGCTTCATTCCCTCGTTGCAGCGAAGTTGAGTTGCGCCCAGCCGGATCTCCTCCTGGAACCGGCAATCGGTCATTTCCAAACGATGGATTTCTTCGAAGTTGAGGCCATTTTGGACGCAGCCGATCCGATCCGGGAAGATGTCAAACGTGGGTTGGACCGTCTGCTGGGTCAAAAGATCTGAGGCAGCTGTCTTTCCAAGCTAGAACGACCCACCGCGTTTGACGAAGATTTCCTTGAGGCGGGCTGCACGGTCAGTATTCCATCCCTCTGGATCAACGGCCGCGGCCCAGGCGTCGATGTAGTCCCGGGCAATATAATAATGACCAAAGCCCGAGACATTCAGCGAAAACGCTGAATCAAGCGCGAGCTGCAGCATGGTGACGACGGGAAACCACCTGAGTTGAGGCGTAACATCCGGAGCGCGTGGAGGTGATAGCCAGCCGGGCTCAAAGATGGAACTGTCGTAAGTGAAGTTCACAATCGGATCGCTGCCGTAATTGAGAAACACCATTCTGATCGGGCCCCAAGACGTAAATTCATCTTCAAGTCCCCCATATTGGTCCAAGACCCGGATCAGAGACCCGTTGCCATAGGTGGGCCGCCAAGCGGGACTGTCCGGGTTTCGATGATCGCGAACTTCTGACCAGAATTTTGAGAAAAACGGGGACCCGGCCCACATCGCTCCCTGAATGGGGTCTCCCAACATGTCGAACAAAGGTATCGTGGCTTGAGAGTTGAAAGCCCCTTGGCTGAGACCATGCACATAAAACTTTGGCCGGTTGTCTTTCGGCAACGTTGTCCAATGGTCATAGACTTTCTCAAAAAGAACGCGTGCTTGATTAACGCCATAGTCCGGATGTGCGAGCAGCGACAAAACACTAGTGAGATACGAGTATTGCGCGGCAACCGTCGCCACATCTCCGCCAAGCATGAAGTCGAGTGTGTCATGAGCGCCCGGATCCATCCATCCACTTCCAACCGGCACTGCCACAACAAGAGTTGAGCGCGAGAAGGCATCCACGCGCTTCAATTCTTCCAACGCGATTTCGGCGCGTTCTTCCGCTGTCTCGGCCGACAATCGGCCAACATAAATCCGGATCGGGTTTTGAACCGGACCCTCAAAGAATTCCCCAATTTCATCTGTTGAAGGGGCCGTTGCAACAAAAGCCCGGCCGTGCCGCCCCATTTCCTTCCAGCGGATGAGGGACGCTGCACTTCCTGTCTTTTGCGGATCGGATGGCTGTTCAATATCCGGTTCCATGAGAAGGTCTGCAGCCATAAAGGACGCGTCGGCTGCTTTGAACGCATTGCGGATCAATGCGCCATCGACCAACGCCCAGAAGAGCCAGCCAACAGCTGCAATTGAGACCACGATGCCAACACGACGCGGCACCAAACGGTCCAAAATCCGCTCCATCCGGCGGCGAGCGATCCCAAGCGCTCTGAAGACCAGCCACAGAACCAGAAAGACCCCGAGGGATCCTCCGAGAATGAGAAACGGGGCGCCACTTTCCAGCGGCTCCAGTCCAACAGCCTCGCGTGTTGCATTTTGCCAGTTTGCTGCTTTTGAAAGGGAATAGACTAGAATACCGGCACACGCGGCCAAGCCACCGACAACCCAAACTGTTCGCAAGCGCCCCCTTAGCCACGGAATTTCCATGTAGCGCCAGGTTGCCCGGACAAGAAGTGCCGCTTCATAACCCAGGCTTGCAACAATTCCTGACAAGAGGCTTTGCACCAAGGGGTCGCGTGGCATCAAAGATGGGGTAAGCGAGGCACCAAACGCGCTGATTGCAACAATTGCAGCAAACGTGGACATGTTGGACATCATCCAACCGGGCAGGCGGTTTTGAGAATGCGGCATCAACGTCTCCGGAAGGGGCGGTCGGATTTTCTATGATCGGTTTAACACGCCATTAGTAGTACCGCGTTTTGTCAGGGATAATATCCTTGGTGAAGAAAATGCCATTTAATGGATTCAAGCGCAGTTAACTGTCTGCGCTCATTGTCTCCCAAACGACGCTTGGAAATTCGTTGCCTGGCTTCTACCAGGACTGCACCCGGGACGGTGAGACTCTGTCTCCCGGCCGCATACCAGCGTTGTTCTGCCTGAATACACGTAAGTTTTGTAGGACAGTAAGCATGACGGGCCAGCCTGGTTATAGCCGATATATTCTTCCATTGGTCGTGATCGCAATGGCGTTTGCTCTGTCGATCAGCGCAGTCGAGATGGTCCAAAAAAGGCAGGATGCGAAGGCAAAGGACGACGCTCTGCACGCGCTCATTACGTCTTCCAGCCTGCTCAACACGCATCGGCTGGAGAGCCTTTTGACGAGTGCGCTTTACAATTCCGACTTCGAGTATCAAGCCCGAGTCGCCAGAGCTTTCGTCCGCTTTCAAAACGCCCTGAATTCCTGGCACGTGAACCCGTTGCTGGAACTTGGTCCGCAAGCGTCTCTCATTACGCGCAGGCTTGCGGACGCTAAAGAGATGGCAGGGTCAATTGAACCTCTGATCTCCAATCTGGAAAACAGAAGCTCGATTGATCAGGCGCTGGCAAAAGTCCACCAGATCGGAACGTCGTTGAACCAAGTCCGGCATTTGGCTGAAAACCGTATGTCGTCAATTGCTCAGGAAAGCAACGCGGCTCTTAATCGCCAAGCCCGTATTCAATCGCTTCTTGGCGCTGGATTGATTGCAAGTCTCAGTGCCTGGGTTTTCTTGTTATTCCGGAGATTGCGGTACTTCGCCAATGAAAGAAAACGCCACGGGTTCAATCTCGCTCGTGCAGCCGCCGAGTTGAGGCACGATCCGGCCACGGGGCTGATGACACAAAAGGTCTTGATCGAGAAGATCGAGGAAATGCATTCCAAGCGTCGCGACGATCAGGATTTGGTCGTGCTTTATATTGATCTGGTCATGCCCTGGACCGGATCCGGATCTGCAAGCGAGACTGATCGCAATTCCATTCTCGCGGCCATTGCCGAACGGATCCAGCATCAGATCAATCTTGGGCCCGAGCCAGCATGTCTTGCGCGGGCAAGTGGGAGCGGGTTCTTCGTTGCCATGAAGATGAATCAGGAGAGTGGAACAACAGCCTTAGAGATCACCAATCGCCTGCGCAACCATATTCACAGGCCAGTGGCCATTCGCTCCGGTATCTATCCAGTAAACAGTATCGCGGGGATCGCCTTTATAGACCAGGAAGAACGAGACCCGGGCGCAGGGCTGCAAAATGCACTGTTGGCTGTTTCGGAGGAAATAAGGACAGGCCGCCGGGATGTCGGAACATACAAGCCGCCTTTGCGCGCGGTTGCGGAGCGGCAATCCGGCATTTCTCGCGCATTGCTTCAGGCACTCGAACAAGAAGATTGCCTGCCCCATTTTCAGCCGCAGTTTAACATGAAGACCGGTCAAATCGTTGGGATTGAGGCCTTGGCCCGCTGGTATCATCCGCAGCTCGGCTGGATTGCACCTGCCGAGGTGATTCCGATCGCCGAGCAGAACGGCTTGATCATCCCATTGGAACGCAAAATCATTGAAACGGCCTGCGCTCAGGTTCAGCTGCTGCCCGGAGACGTGGATCTGGCAATCAATCTGTCTGTGCCGCACATGCTCCATGGGGATGTTGCCCCGATGATCGAAGATTGCCTGAACAGCACGGGCCTCCCCGCCGAGCGGCTGAAGGTAGAGGTCGCAGCAGGCCGGCTCCTCAACACGTTCGACCGTGTCCATGGTTGCCTTGAGGATCTGCGTTCACTGGGTGTCACCCTATCCTTGGACAATTTTGGCACGCCAGCCTCCGCCTTGTCCGGCATCCTTCAATACAAATGGGATGAAGTGAAAATCGACACGTCTCTGACAAACATTTTGCGGGACGGTGACGCGGGCCATGGCCTGATAGCGATGGCGTTGACCATGGTGAAGACACTTGAGTCCACGGCGCTCATCGAAGGAATAGAGACGATCGAACAGCGTGATATGCTGACCGCGCTTGGCTGTGAACTGGGGCAGGGGTATCTCTTCGGAGGCCCCATGGCAATCGACGATCTGAATGCGCTTTTCTTTTCCGAACAACCAAATCTTGCGCGGATGCTGATGTGATTTCAGGGGCGATCAATCAAAGGCCGGCAATTGCCGCTGTTCGCTCCAGGGTCCAGTACATCGCAAGCGTGCCGATCACATAGGTTGGAACAAGCTCCGCCCATCTTGGAAATCCGAAGCGGAGGGCCGTGAGCAGGTTCAGCGCGATCAAGATCACGAACACAAAGGCCAGTTGCCCCAGCTCTACGCCAATGTTGAAGAACAAAAGCGCGATCGGGATCTCGTTTGGCGGCAGGCCGATTTCCGAGAGCGCCCCGGCAAACCCGAGGCCATGCAAAAGGCCGAAGGCAAAGGCAACGATCCAAGGATACCGGTAAGTCAAACTGATCCGGCCACGGGCCGCATGGACGATCTCGACACAAAGAAAAACAATCGACAGCGCAATCGTGGCCTCAACCGGTGCGGACGGCAAGTTGACATAGCCGAACGTTGCCAGCGCCAGAGTAATGCTGTGCGCGATGGTGAAGGCGGTGATGGTCTTGACCAAACGCCAACCGTTGCGCACGACAATCATCAGCGCGAACACAAACAGAAGATGGTCCAGCCCTTCGAGGATGTGCTCAAACCCGAGCTTCGTGTACCGGGAGGCTGCCTTCACGATGGATCCGGACCCGGCAAGATACTCCTCAAGATCAACAACAATGGCCTCGCCCTGGCGTGAGGCGAGCCTGGTGAGGGGCTCTTGCTCGAACCAGCGCACGGTCAGCAAAGCGCCATCGCGTTTCCAAGGGAGGACGAGTTGGTCGTCAGACGTCAGGGCTGTTTCGCAGGTAAATCGGAAAAGCACCAGATACGACCCACGTTCTCCGCGCGGCGATCCTTCAAAGGCGCACCGGTCCGGCAAGATGGGTGTGGTGATTGAACTAGCAAGTCGCTGTGGAACCTTTGAGAGGAGCTGATAGGTGCCTGGAGCTGTTTCGATCAGCTCGGCTTTATCGACACCCAGCGAGTGCGCTGATGCCTCTGCAGGCCACAACCAAACCGCCAACACCACCAACATGAACGCTGCAATCGGGTGTGCCTTAGTCATTCGGCGCGCCCTCAACCGGCTCGACCACAACAAGATAGTTTTGCCGCATGTCGTCCAGCGCTGCATCGAGCAGCTCGTTGGATTTTACCGACAACCAATGGGTAGAGATCCAGTCCTGGGCCAGTTCATAAGTTGGCGTGCGCGGCGGGTTCCGATTGATCACACGAAGAAAATGGACGGATCCCGTTGGGGATACATAAGGACCGCGCCAGTCCTGGTCGTCTTCGCTGACCGAGAGCAAGTCCTTGGCAGGTTCGGTGCCAAAGAGGCCCACAAGCCGGCGTTGATCGAGAAACCGCAGACGGTACCCGAGCCGTGTATCCAAGTCCCCGAGAGTGGAGGGATCTTCGGCCTGATTGAGCGCGTCCAGAATGCCATCTGGTATCGTGTCAGGATCTGAGAACATGACATGGTTCAGATCGAGGCTCGGCGGACTGGTAAAGGCGTCCAGGTTGGCCTCAAAATGGGCGCGTAAGTCGTCTTCGGACGGTTCGGGTATGTCGCTTCCAATAAAAAAGCGCATGTTTTGCAACAGCAACGCCCGAACCCGGGAGCTGTCGGTGAACCCACGGGCTTTTGCTTCCCGCACGAGGATTTCCTCCTCGATGAAAGCGTCGACAATTCGCTGTTTGTCGCCTTCGGTCAGCGGTCGAAGACGGAGGTCCTCTTCCTGAGAAAAGAGATATCTTTGGGCTTCCGTATCAACAAGGATCACCTCCCGCTCATCTCCGCCAATAATGCCTTGCGCAACAAAGAGACCCGCTGCCAGAAGCAGGAAATGCAATAAGGGTTCGCGGAGAAACCGACGAAGAAGCGAGACTTTTGTTGGTTTGTCTTCTAGAGGCATTTCGGCAGAAGCTTGTGAGGTCATACGTCTTCCTTAGAGCGCTGCCACAGAGGAGGCTGGTGCGAACTGTATCGCAAGCATCATGGACGAAACAGCCGCAATCCACGCCGCTGCAATCCGGAACGCAACCGGCAGCATGGCCCAGTGCACCCGTTCATTGAGTACGACGACACATCCGGACAGATAGAGAATCAAGATATTGAGCCCCGCCAAGGAACCGCTCATCGTCACAAAACGGTCCCACATGAGCCCGCCATCGGGCACAGACATTGCTCCGAGAAGAAGACCCGCGATCGCAACACATCCAACAGCGGAGGGAAACAACCGGTTGGCGGAGGCCGCTGCCAAGGCACTGGTGGCGATGACGACGGTGTAGGCCAGTGTGTCTGACACATCACCACCCGACCAGAAAAGACCGGCGAAGGAACAGCCAAGAAAGGCTGCCAGCAACCAACGCACCCTGTCCCTTGGAAACCCGCCGATCAAAAGCCCGGCACTGAGGATCAAAAGGATCTGCGCGGGCGATGACAGGGGATGCAGCAGACCGACATAAAAGCCTTCAATCCCCGGAACCGGGCTGTGAGCCTGCGCAGTCCCGGTTGAGACAAAAAGGATTCCAAGACCAAGTCCGACTGCCCGCATTCTCAGACGGCACCCATCAGAAAGGCGACGCCGGCCAGCGATATGACACCGCCGGCACTGCGAACAGCGATCCGGCCAGCCGGCCATTTGACGAGAAGACCAAATGCGATCCCGATCATGTGCAGCATGCCGGTCGCAAGGACGAACCCGATCGCGTAGGCGAAGACATTCGCAGAAGCGGGCAGCTCTGTTCCGTGGGCATAGCCATGGAAGATTGCAAACAATCCGACGAGGACGGCAGAGACCCAAATCGGCGCTCGAACTGCCAGCGCGATCATGAGGCCCAAGACGACAGCTGAAAGGGCAATCCCGGTTTCAACGGCAGGGATCGGGACGCCGAGAATGCCAAGCACCGCCCCGAACGCCATCACGAGGGGAAAGACGATCGGGAGGATCCAGATCGACGGTGCCCCAAGGAAGGCGCCCCACAACCCGACAGCGACCATGGCAGCAACGTGATCCCACCCAAGGATTGGGTGCGCAAACCCGCTGATGAACCCGCCACCATATCCATGACCAGTATGCGCCAGCGCAGGCACCGCCAACGCCAAAGAGACAAGAACAAAAACGCTAGAAGAAACAGTGGCTCTGGAACGCATTGAATGACCCTCACTCGGAATTGGGTTCTCACCTTGGTAAGGCGAGACTAAAGGTAGAGTTTTGTATTGGATATGCCGATTGTGCACACAACTGAGCAGCCCAATGTTTTTGACCTAGAAGAAGACTGACAAACCAAACTTTATTTGTGCGTCAGCGCCGCATTTTGGATGTGCCGCCAGCCCATAGCCACCGATGTTTGCGTCTATCGCTGTTCCGTTTTCCAGTACAAACGTCTTTCCAACGGTTAAGCCAACCGGGACTTGCCACCTGTCACCCGTATTTGCCGTCCAGTTGTAGGTGATGGAGTTGTTGTAGCCAAAGTACGATCCACCAAGAAATTGGGTGTTGTAGAAAACAATGGGCTGGATGGTTGAGAGGTTGAAATTGTCTTGCCCCCAGTGGTGCCCGAGGATTGCCCCGTATGACAAATTTCCCGCAAATCCAAAGGCAACGGCTGCAAGGCCGGCGCCCCAACCTGGTCCGGCAACAACTTTATCCGTTCGAGACCGAAGAGAGACCTGTGGGCCGACCCCGAATTTGATTGGGAGGCCCTCGATCTGCGGGACGATAAAACCCTGTAGCATCACGTCGGACAGGCCCCACGTATAACCTGTGCCTCCAATGCGGCCGGGACCCAATTTTGGAAAGGAGGCACCACTGTGCACCCCGGTTACTGGGATGATCCCCCGAGCAATCAGGTTAAAGCCATTTTCTGTGGGGATGAAATAAACAGGCTGGATTTGGAATCCGTAGCCCGTCTGATCGTCTGCGGTCCCAAGGGAAACCGTGTTATCCGTCATTACAGCCTTCACGTCGGCCAACGGATCTTGTGCGTTTCGAACTGCCTGGCACTGGGCATCGCAGTCATCGGCGGCGGCTTCAGGAATGATTTGAATAGCCGCAAATACCACTCCGATGAGCAGAAGAAATTGTTGTCTTTGCATCGACACCTACTTTTCAGCGCTTCTCGACCTGATCCGAAATCCGAGACTGCAAATGTGTCGGGTCCCTTCCCTCAAAAGAATCTGGCTCTGGATCGGCCGCGTTGGGATGAGCTATCCCAAAAAAATCGCGGCCGCACCCAGCGGCCGCGTTTCTCAACTCTATTCGGCGCTGTTATCCTTCAGCATGGCCGGGTGGACATAGTTCGGATCGGTAATCCCCGACTTGCGTGCGGCATAGGCTGCGAAAACGTGCCGCTGCAGGCGGTTGATCGTGTTGGCAGTGTTGCGCCGACGGTCATCCAGCAAAGGAGAATACTCGGAGATGTCCATCATGATCACTTCATTTTGAAGGAAGATCATGCGCAAGAGCTGCATCATTTCCTTTGTGGTGAAACCACCAATTTCCGGGTTGGACACGCCGGGAACATGGGCAGGGTCAATCACGTCCATATCGAGCGAAATGTAGATCCTGCGGCCTTCCAGTTCCGCAAGCAATGCGTCAGCCGTCTCTTTAAAACCGTTCTTCTCGAACTGCGGCATAAAGTAGTAATTGGTCTTGGTATTGAACATCCAGTCCATACGCTCGACGCTGTCGTACGCACCGCGCAGCCCTACATGGAAGATTTGATCGCCGTCAGCGAGTCCCTGTTCATGAGCGAAACGAAGCGCGGCTCCGCCATGTGTGAACATGCCGAGCCGCCCATCGGGAGGCGCAAGGTCCGTGTGTGCATCAAAGTGCACGATGGTGAAACTTTTGGGGCCATAATGGTCATACAGCGCCATCAGAGAGGCCACCTGTGTTCCGTGATCTCCGCCGAGGACCAATGGCATTGCGCCACCATCGAGGATTTCTTTGAATACAAGCGCCTGATTGGCAAAGTTCTGCATCATCAGTGACGGATGCTGGTTGGCATTGCCGTAGTCCACGATGTTCAACTCTTCGAAATACTCGTTGTTGAACCACAAATCGTGGCCTGTTTGCGCGAAGTCGTAATTGTGGTTGATACGCAGGTAGTTTGCAGCCCAGCCATTACCGCTGGCGGGGTTGTATTCTGAAGGTGCACCCACGAGTGCAATGTCCACTTCACCGGCAATCAGATCTTCCGTGGTCATGGCGTAGGGCAGGCCGAAATACGTCGGGAAGGCGTGCTTGGTTGGCAGCACGTGGTAGCGTTGCAAATCAATCGGGCCGGGCTCACGCTGCGGGTTGTCCCCCACCATATCCTTTCTGAGGTAGTACTTGTTCCAGCCATCATCCAAACGCTGGATATTAGGGTTGTCCGGGTCACGCCATGGCACGAGCGTTTCGGGAATACCGTCGATGCGCCGGTCGTCCGATAGATCAGGGGCGGGATTGTCCTGGGCAAAAGCAGGACCGGCTGCTACGGATCCGATGCCGAGTGCCAGACAGGCGATCAAGCTTTGACGCAATTTCATGAGGTAACTCCTCCGTCGATTTTTCGGGAGAAGTTGTTGCAATACCTTCAGCCCGACCCTACGAGTACGAACCAGCTTGCCTCAATCATGTGGCCTCTTCTGTCCGTTTTGTGCCAAATTGCTTATTATGCTGGAAACAAACGGATCCGATTTTTGTGTTTTGTCGAGTAAAACAAAACAGATATCAGTTAGAAAGAAGGGAAGTCGCGAAACAGATAAGTGAATATACTTAGGTTTTAATGCGGAGGTGCGATCGAGATGGATCTGGCGCAGTTAACCCTCAAAGATTGTGACGAAATCGAAGAGTTCTTTTTGACATCAACCGGCATGAAACCAGGCTTCATTCAGTTGTCTGCGGGCTTGATAAATCTATCTGTCGAGTGTGTTGATCTGGACGGTGTGACCGTTATCTGGTCCGGAAACGAGGGGTGCCACAGGTGGCGTGACGAGGCGCCCGAAACTGGATTGCATTTTGCGTTCGCTGTATCCGCTGAAGAACCGATCCTTTTTCAGGGCAGGGAAGTCGACCAATCTCAAATGGCCATGTGGCAGCCAGAGGCCGAGATGGACTTCCTCATGAAAGGGAAGACAGCATCCATTGATATTGGTATTGAGCAAGAACTGTTGGACGAGCTTGGCTGGAACGCATCTGGTCCGCCGGTAGTGTGTATCCCCGAAGAAACTCGAGCGCGTTTGACATCAACTTGCAAAGCGATACGCAGCGCTGCGGAACGCCAATCTCTGCCGATACGTCCGGAATACGCGCAGGCCATCATCCGGGCATGGCGTGACCAGTTGCTTGACGATCTTCGCGATGTGGTGATGCTATGGGGTGCTAAGGAGTGCCCAGCAGCACAGTCAGCAGATCGACCGACGCCCTACCAGCTGATCCGGCTTGCAGAAACCTTTTTCAACGGACTGCCACCCGACCAAATGCCCGACATGAAGAACCTGAGCAAGGAAATAGGCGTGTCACGCCGATCCCTGTTTAGAGCCTTTCAAGAGCATTTGGGGCTTGGTCCGCGCAGATATTTTGAACTAAAGCGGTTAAACATGCTGCGTCGGGACCTGAAAGCCCACGTTCCGGAAGAAGCTACCGTGACCGATCTGGCCCTTAAGAACGGGTTTGTACAGTTTGGGAGGCTGTCCCAGCTCTACAAAAACCAGTTCGGAGAACTGCCAAGCACAACGCTCCGCACCCGTTCAAATTAGCGCTACGGATAGTCCACAAGCTCCAAGCCTGCCATCGTCAGAGCCTTCAAACACACCTAGTTTCGATAATCCGCAATATGCAAATAGTGCCAAAAACATCTGTGAAATCAGATGCGTAAGTATTTTTGCGTAGCCTCTCAAAAACAGTCCGATTCAGCACTCAGAGTAAATAACACTGTCAAAAAAAACGACCCGTTTAAACGGGTCGTGAATTTGGCTTTCCACAAAGACTGATTCATTCGCCTCATGGCTCTCCGGAAACGCGCGGATGGATGTATTTTGGATCCATCGCTTCTTTTTTCATCGCGATTCCGGTCAGGAACTGGAACATGGTCCGGCGAACAAGACGCGCAGTCTGCTGGCCCTTGTTGTCGTAGAACGGATTGAATTCCACAAAATCGGCCCCAACGATGGTCTTTGTCGCCGCGAATTCACGCAACAACGGGAAAAGGTCCTCGGGCTTTGATCCAATTGGAGACGAAGAACCGGTACCTGGTGCGTAGGCCATATCGAAGGTGTCGATGTCAAAGGAAACATAGACAAGATCGATATCCTTGAGGTCCTCATAGATTTTGTCGAAAGTCTCCCGAACGCCATCCCGGCGGATTTCGTGGATGTGGTAAACCTTGGCACCATCTGCTGCCGCCTTGTCGTATTCCTCGGCACCGAAGACAGGAGTCGACATTCCATACTGAATGATATGGCGCCCCTCCACCATGCCTTCTTCGACGGCTCGGTTCATGAAAACGCCAGAGTGGTAGTAAGCTCCGAATTTGCCGAGGCCCATATCCCGGTCGAGATGAACATCAAAATGTAGAATGGCGACATTGTTCTTGCCGTAAACATCGACGATTCCGCGGTAGGTTCCGTTTGGCACCGAGTGGTCGCCCCCAACGATGAATGGAATGGCGCCAACGGATGCCACTTCCCGCGTCACCCGCCGGATTTCTTCCATCGTGTGTGATTGATTGTAGGGATTAAGACCTACATCGCCATAATCGACCGCGTTCAGGATTGTGAACGGTGCGATTAAGGTTTCGTACTCGATCCAACTCAATGGGAATTGCGGGTCTCCATAGCCACCGTAATCGCGTGTGGTGCGTACTTCGGCAGGGGCCCACATGTTTCCGGCAGAATGGGGGAGCGCGCCCGTCGGTGCCCCAAAGATAGCGATGTCGATCTCACCGGCTTTCAAGTCTTCCGGAGTGATCGCAACCGGAAGCTTGAAGAAAGTTTGAATGCCAACCGGTTCCATCTGCAAGTTATAGCGCTGGATGTCGATCGGCCCGGGTTCTTTGCCGCCAGTACCTTCCCGCAGTTCCCGCCAGATGTTGGTCGACTTGTCCTGCTTAATATTCATCTTGGTCGGATCACCCGGGACTTCGTGCGGCATGGGTCCGATGTTTTCATTCGGCGCAGCCTCGGCAATGTCCTTGAGCATCTGTGCATGGCTCGGGGAAACCATCGAGGCGATCAGCCCCAAAGCCACCACCGGCAAACTCAGCTTCTTAATTTGCATTTCCAATGCCTCCTAAATGGCGGGCATGTGTTGCAAGCGCGCACATGTCCTTGACCTCAAAGGAGAGACTGCCATTATCGACGCCGATGGACTGTTCAGTTCGTGCAAAACGGAAATTAAAGTAGGGCGGTCGATGCAATCCGATTTTCTCACATTCAGTACATTCGATGAAATCGAAGCGTTCTGGATTGAGGCAATCGGCGTCAGCCCCGCCTTGACACAACTGTCGGCAGGGTCATTGAATTTCAAGGTCCGCTCTGATGAGTTTGCCGGCGTCACGCTAACCTGGGTGAAAAGCGAGGGCCGCCAACTATGGCGCGACACGGTTCAGGATGGGCGGCTGCATTTCGGCTATGTGATTGAAAGCGAGGGTTTGGTCCGCTCCGCCGGTCTTGAAATCAATCCTGCTGACGCGTTGGTCTGGATCCCTGGGAAGGAAGTTGATTACCTCCTCGAAGGGCCGCTTTTCAGTCTGGAACTCACGGTCTCTGAGGAACTCGTTGCTGCGCTTGGCTGGGAGCCGACAGGGGCCCCGTTGCAAAAAGTATCTGAAGCCCATCTTAACCGCCTGACACATGTAGCCCAGATGGCCAGTGCTTGGCTTGATACGGCTATTGATCTGGATAAACAGACTTTTGAAACCCGGTTGAATGTGTGGCGCGATCTGCTGCTGGACGCACTTGCAAAGGTGCTTCAACCCTGGTTCCAGAATTCAGATCTGGAGTTATCAGCGCTGCCAGCGTCCAAACAGTACGACATCATCCGGTCAGCAGAGATTCTCTTCAACAACGAGGAGATTGAGGCATCTCCAGATGCTTCTGTTATAGCGGCGGACCTGGGGATTTCGCGGCGAAAACTCTACTACGCATTTCAAAATACACTTGGCATTGGTCCGCGCCGGTTTATTGAGCTTAAGCGCCTTCATCAGTTGCGCCGCGATCTCAGATCCGCTCACCGCGATGAAACATCAGTGACTGAGCTCGCATACAAAAACGGCTTCACCCAGCTGGGACGTTTGTCCGGCCTTTATAAGCAGCACTTCGGCGAGGGGCCGAGGGAGACACTGTTACGCCCGGCCTGAAGCCGGGCGTACGAGCTTTTTTTGCTGTTTTGTTTTCGGACTTGGCCCCGGCGCGTTGTGCCGTTGGGGCTATAGGGCCGTTAATCCGCGCCGCGGACCGGGATCGCTGCATCGGGTTTTGGATGAAAGATCCGCTGTACAGCGAAGACGGCCGCTGCGATCCCGACACCAATTAGATCGGAAATAAGCCCGCCTTCGATCATCAAGAGGGCCGCCGCGGTCAGGCCAATGCGCAGGAACCAGGCCGCTACCGCTCCCAGGAACCAGCCTTGAACAGCCGACGACAACAGGAACACGCCAACGACCGCTGTCAGAGCCGCACGGCCGATATCCAGCACCGAACCGTCCATCAACAATGCGGAATTGTAGAAGAACATGAACGGCACGATGAAGGCTGCAATGCCGATCTTGAACGAGGCGACCGACGTCTCCATCGGATTTGCCCCCGATATCCCGGCCGCTGCGTAACTGGCGAGGGCCACGGGCGGTGTGATCGCCGAGAGAACCGCAAAGTAGAACACGAAGAAGTGCGCGGTCAGAAGCGGAATGCCGAGTTGAACAAGACCCGGTGCCACAACGGAGGCGGCCACCGCATAGGCGGCTGTCGTCGGCATGCCCATCCCGAGCAGGATCGAGATACACATTGCAAAGAACAGCGCCAACAGCTGGCTGGTATCTGCAAGGCTCAGGAGGAGCGCTGAGAATCGCGCGCCAACACCGGTCAGCGAGATCACACCCACGATGATGCCTGCGCAGGCACACACGGCGATAATTTGCACCGACATTGTTCCGGCGATCTCAAAGGCCCTGAAGATGGACCTTGGCCCCATCCGGTACGGGGTGAGCCACGATACGACGGCCGCTGAAATGGTTGCCAGAGCGCCCGCGCGGATCACCGAGTAGCCCATGAAGAGCGCGTAGATCAGGATGATGATAGGGATGAACAGATAAACCTGTTTGACCATCTGTGCGAACTTCGGCAGTTCTTCAGATTTCATCCCGCGCATGCCGAGTTTGGCGGCTTCGAAGTCGACCATGAAGTAGACCGATACGAAGTAAAGTACGGCCGGGATCAGGGCGGCGATGGTGATTTCCGTGTAAGGAATGCCGGTGATTTCCGCCATGATGAATGCGCCGGCGCCCATGATCGGCGGCATGATCTGGCCACCGGTTGAGGCAGCCGCTTCAACGGCACCCGCGGTCTTGCGGTGGTAGCCAACCTTCTTCATAAGCGGAATGGTCAGGGAGCCGGTTGAAACCACATTACCGGCGGACGTTCCGTTGATCATGCCCATCAGACCGGAGGCAAAGATCGCAACCTTTGCCGGACCGCCGCGGGCGCGGCCTGCGGCTGCGAAGGCAAAGTTGACGAAGTAATCGCCCACTTTCGAGGCCTGCAGGAAGGCTGCGAAGATGATGAAGAGAATGATATAGGTCGACGAAACGGCGGTTGTCGGGCCGAGAATGCCAGCATCGGTATAGACCTGGCTGAAGAAGCGCTGCCAGGTAATTGGCGGTGAATTTAGGAAGCCGGGCAGTTTGTCGCCGATGAAGACGTAGCCGAGGAAGACAGCGGCGATCACCACAAGGGCCATACCGGCAACGCGCCGGGTCAATTCCATGATGAGTGCGGTACCGGCAACCGCTGCGATTGAAATGCCGATCGGCGCAAACGGTGTTCCGGTCGAATTCCGCATCAAGGTGCCGTAGATCGTGATCAGATAGGCCGCGACCGCCGCACCACAAACTGCGAGCACGACATCCGGCGCCGCGAACCCTGACCGGACCCGTTGATGGAACCAGGAGAGGATGATGCCACCGGCTGTTGCAACGATAAGTGGCAGGCCGAAAAGGTAGGTTTCGCTGTACTTGATGCCTTCATCAATGCCATTCCACATCTTGCCATTGGAGATTTCAGCGGCGAAGGAGAAGGCCATGCCGAGCGAGAACAGGGCAGGGATCATCAAGGCATAAGCGGCATAACCAAGAATTGGTGTTTCCTGACCCTTTTCAGGAAAATCAATCCGGCCGGCAAACAAAAGAAACCCAAGCGCGAGCGCACCGGCGACGTGCACGATGCGGAAGTTCCAGGTTTCCATCGGGAACGTCGGCAGGAACGGGATAACAATCCCGGTCCATTCGGAGATCGAGAGGCCGTTCAAGGCCGCCATGTGAAATGCGGCATAAAGCGCAGCGAAGGACGTAATGAACATGAGGGATTTACCCTCAAACAGGCGCCGGTTTACCTCAACCGGTTCCTCATCGACGCCGTGCGCGATCAGATGATCGTCGTCTTCGGCTGGTGTTGTCTTGTCGGTCATGGTCCCCCGCGCCTCCAGCTGCGTCAGCCAGAGTTTATCTTGTCGTTGAAGTAAGGGCCGCGCAAGTCCCGCGGCCCTCCTTTGGTTTTTGTGAAGACGGTCTTAGTTGCCGTGGATCATGTCGGCCGGAATGTCGGCACCAGCATTTTCCGTGAACCACTCAGCTGCACCTGGGTGCCACTTCAGAACGGTGTTCTTGGTCCAGTTCTCAGGCAGCGTTGAACGTGCGGCCTTGTGGATGTTCACCATACGGTCGTTGTCGGACATGACGACGTTGACTGCTGCCTTGACGAAGGACGCCGGCAGGTCGCAGTTGGCGACAGCGAAGTTCCACATGGACACTGAACGCGCGTCGTTTTCCAAAGTCGTGTAGGTGTCAGAAGCAATTGCGAACTCTGAAACCGGGAAGGCTTCCAGGATCTTCGCACGCTCTTCTTCGGTGAACTCGATGATGTTGATGTCGGTTTGGACTTCGAGCTGGCTGACGGCCGGAACCGGAACGCCTGCTGCGAATGCAATCACGTCCAGAAGACCATCCTGAAGCTGGCCGCCAAGGTCAGACCAGCCGCCGTTGCGGCGCTCAAAGTTCACGCCAAGCTCTTCCATCATGCGCGGGAAATAGGTGTCGGACGTGGAACCCGCCGGGCCGAAGCCGATCTTTGCGCCATCCGGAATGTCCGCAATAGACGTGATACCGGAGGAAGACAGAGCCGTGATTGAGAACGGGGTCTGATACATCGGGAACATTGCGCAGGCGTTGGTCATCTGCAGGCCCGGTGCGATCGGGTTGGTGCCGCCGAGCGATTCTGCTGCCGGACCCATGGTGGTCATGCCGAACTGTGCGTCACCGGTGTGAACCAGGGCCATGTTCTGCATCGGGCCGCCGGTAACTTCACCGCCGCCGGAAATGCCGAGTTCTTCTGCAACCAGGTTTGCCCAGCCAGAACCGTAAGCGAAGTAGGTGCCGCCCTGAGACGCGGTGCCAACGGTGAAGCTTTCCGGCCAGCCGGTGCGATCCTCATCCTGAGCAAAAGCGGACGTTGCGGTCATAGCTGCGATTGCAACCGCGCCAGTGATCATGGTGAATTTCATGAGTTCCTCCAAAGATTATTGTTCCGAGCGGAACGGGCACGGAGTTTTTGCGGATTCCTGCTGACCAAATTGAACTGGACCGGCGCTCCTCCCAAAGCGTGCCGCCCTGTAATCAAGTGCGAACGGATAAAAAGGCAAGCTTCCGCGCCCCAAGAAATGAAGTTTGTCGTTGGGGAAGGGGGTATTTGGGTGGAGACGGTGACAAAGCGGTCAAGTCGTGTCCCGATTAGGTGACACATCTTGGGGGGCAGTTCAGAATTTAGATTTCTTCAGAATAGGCTTTCCGGGAGAGATCGTATTTTTGCATCTTCTCATAAAGCGCCTTTCTAGAAATCTTGAGCGCCTCATAAGTCTCCTTGATGCTGCCACCATGGGCCGCAAGCGTTGCCGCGATCAAAGCCTTTTCATGTTGGGCCATGTGATCAGCAAGACTGAGGTCTTTGTGTTCATCGCCGTCGTGATCAATGCCAGAGGCGAGCCCCAGAACAAATCGGTCAGCGGCGTTGCGCAGTTCGCGAACATTTCCTGGCCAGTCCTGACTGACGACTTTGGCCAAAACACTATCCGGTATCTCGGGTAGCTCCCGCTTGAAGCGGGTTGCAGCGTCCGAAACCAGTTTTGAAAACAGGAGCGGGATATCTTCCCGGCGTGCACTGAGAGGTGGCACGGTAACCGTCACAACATTGAGCCGGTAGAGGAGATCGGACCGGAATCGGTCGGCGGCCGCTTCCGCAACAAGATCCTTTTTTGTGGCTGCGATGAAACGGACATCCAATTCCACCGGTTCATTTGACCCGAGCCGTGTGACCACCCGGTTTTGGATGGCATGCAGGAGTTTTGTCTGCAGCGGGAGTGACAGACTGTCGATCTCATCCAGAAGAACCGTCCCGCCGCGGGCGGCCTCAAAGCGCCCGGTTCGGGCCCGCATGGCTCCCTGGAAGGCTCCTGCCTCATGGCCGAAAAGTTCGCTTTCAACAAGATTTGCAGGAAGCGCACCGCAATTGATGTGAACAAACGGCATGGATGCACGCGAACTGGCTTCGTGGATTGCCCGGCTGGCGACTTCCTTGCCGACACCGGTATCGCCAGTAATCAACAGATCCACATCGGCAGCCGCAACAGCGCTAACTTGATCTCTCAAGGCGCGCATAACCGGGCTGCGACCGTGCAAAACCCCTTCGACGGCATCCCGCGCGCCAACCTCCCGGCGAAGCGACCGGACTTCGACGGTCAAACGGCGTTTGTCCAGTGCGCGGCGCACGGTTTCGACCAGGCGGCTCGGGGGGAACGGCTTTTCAATGAAATCATAGGCTCCGTCACGCATCGAGCTGACGGCGAGTTCGACATCGCCGTGGCCGGTCACCAGAATAACCGGAAAACTCGGATCGATTTCCAAGACCTTGCGCATCAAAGTCAGCCCATCAGTTCCCGGTAAACGAATGTCGGTCACGAGAATACCGCGAAAGTCGCGTGTTACGTGCTGCAGCACTTGGTCGGCATTGGGGAAACACTCAACCTCAAGGCCTTCCAGCTCCAGGCTTTGTTTGGCGGTGAAACGCAGATGTTCTTCGTCATCGACAAAGAGTATTTTTTGAGCACTCATTCGGCGGCTGTTTCCTGCGCGCGGATTTCCTGGTTTTCGTTGGCGGTCTCGTCAGCCAGAAGGAGATCAATCGAAAACACGGCGCCGCCCTCATCATGATTGGAAACCCGGAGCGTTCCTCCGAAATCCTTGACGATGTTGTATGAAATTGAAAGGCCCAACCCCATGCCTTCGCCCGGCTGCTTAGTTGTAAAAAAGGGATCAAAAACCTGGCCCATTTCCTCTTCCGAAACCCCGGCGCCGTAATCCCGGACCGACAGTACACAAGTGTCGGCATCTGTTCGAAGGCCAATATCGATTTGGACGGGTTGCCGATCTTTCATGGCATCAAGTGCATTCGTCAGGAGATTGACCACAACCTGTTGCAGGCGGATATGTCCGCCCATGACCCAGACCTCTTCATCCGGCTGAGCGAAATTGAGCTTGGCGCCGCTCCCCCGCAGCCTTGGTTGAAGGAGACCAATCGCGTCATTAACGATCTGTACCAGAGGGACCGGCCGGACCTTTTCCATCGGACGGCGTGCAAAGTTGCGCAAATGCTTCGAGATTGACGCCATCCGATCTGTCATTTCAGAGATACGGCTGATGTTTTCCCGGGTTTCAGGTGTCCTGTTCCTTTCAAGAAGCTTCAAAGCGTTTTCCGCGTAAGACTTTACCGCGGCAAGCGGTTGGTTGAACTCATGGCTGAGCGCTGCGGACATCTGACCAAGCGCTGCCAGCTTACCCGCTTGCACCAATTCTGTCTGGGTTTTCCGCAGCCTGGTTTCAGCTGCCTTTCGTTCGGCAACTTCTTCCAAAAGCTGTGCATTCGTCCGGTTGAGATCAGCGGTCCGTTCTTCCACCCGGACTTCGAGCTGTTCCTGTGCTGCCTGCTGGGTCAGCAGCCGTTCAAGAAGTTGCGCGCGCCGCTGGATATAAAAGGCGACGGCCAATCCAATCAGCATGATCCCGAGGACAAGGATCAAAACCGCCGCAAAGGCCTGTGTTCTTGCTCTGGTGGCGGAAACCAGGATCCGTACATTCCACCCGGCGTCAGAGATGTATTCCGAGCTGCTGATATAGCGGTAGCCACTTGGTTCATCCTCAATCTTGATGAGATTGAGATCCTCCGTGAGTGGCTTTACCGTGTTGACAAGGGGAAGAAGCCCATCCGCCGGGTATTGCCGGTTCGCCTGAATTTCAGCGATTTCGGTTCTTGTCAGCGGACGTAGGGTGCGGAAATGCCAATCCGGCCGGCTCGCCATGAAGACGACACCGCGCAGGTCAGACACGATGATCTGATGATCTGCGTTGCGCCAGGCTTGTTCAAACCCATCAACTGTAAACTTGACGGCGACCACGCCTATGACACGCTCATTGTCTTCAATTGGAGCCGCGAAGAAATACCCACGTTCCCCGGATGTTGTACCAAGCGCGAAAAAGCGGCCGGTTCCGCCTTCAAGTGCCTGCGTAAAGTAGGGCCGGTAAGCAAAGCTCCGCCCTACAAACGACAGTTCCTTTTGATAGCTGCTGGCAGCGAGCGTCATGCCGGACACATCCATCACATAGACATCTGAAGCTTTCAGCCGGTACGCGGACAGACGAAGGTCTTCGTTGACCCGCTTTAAAAGTCCAGGGTCTGTGGGAGACTTCAGGAGTGCCACTAAGCTCGGGCGCTCGGCAATCAGCGAGGGCAGGGGTTCATAGCGCTGCAACGCGCCTTTCAACCCTTCGACAGTCAGTTTCAGGGTTGCTTGTCCCCGCAGGCCAGCCTGTTTTTGAAAATACGTCTCAATGACGGGTTCCGACAACACGGCAACGATCGCGGACAGCAGCACGAACCCAGCGAGAACACGGCCGGATGTTATCTTGAACAGTTTCGACTGTCGTCTTGGCATTCCAAGAACTTTCCAAAAAAGGCCTACGCTTCAATTACCTTGCACATGTTGCCATACGTGGGAAATCACAACAGATCCTTCACCAACGGCCGAAGCAACACGTTTTACCGAGCCGGCTCGAACATCACCAACGGCAAATAAACCAGGACACGATGTTGCATATTGCGATTGTTCGCCAACTTTATCGCCTGTAAGCACGAAGCCGCGTTCATCCAGATCGCAGGTTTCCGACAGCCAGTCTGTGTTGGGGGCCGCACCCACCATGATGAATACAGCGGGACAATCCAGGTTCCAGTCCTCGCCGTTCCGGTCGATCACGACTTTTTCCAGCAAGTCGTTTCCTTCCAGCGCCTTGATCTGGGACTTGTAGTGAATTGTTACAGACTGGTCAGCTTCGAGCCTTGAAAGAAGATAGTCCGACATGGATTCCGCCAGACTGCCGCCCCTGATTAACATATGGACATGGCACGCTGCTCTGGACAGATACATCGCGGCTTGCCCGGCGGAGTTGCCGCCTCCCACCACGACCACATCAGCGCCGCGGCAATAGCGGGCCTCCATGTCCGTTGCGGCATAATAGATACCGGTGCCTTCAAATTCTTCCAACCGGTTGAGCGGTAAGCGGCGATACTGGACACCGGATGCAACGACAACAGCCTTGGCACAAATTTCCTTGCCATTGTCCAAAGTTACACAGAATGTCCCATCGGCCCGCCGTTCCAGTTTCTCCGCCCGCCGGGGCCGCAGAAATCGTGTGCCGAACTTGAGCGCTTGCACTTCGCCCCGCCAAACGAGATCAGACCCGGAGATCCCGGTCGGAAAGCCCATGTAGTTCTCAATCCGGCTGGACGTCCCAGCTTGCCCCCCAATGGCCAGATCCTCGACAAGCACCGCAGAAAGTCCTTCCGCTCCTGCATATACGGCAGCTGCAACGCCTGCCGGTCCGCCACCGACGATAAGAACATCTACGGTTTCATGGCATTCAAAGTGTTGCGCCAGACCCAAGAGTTTTGCCACCTTGGCAGGTGTGGGTTGGTCGACAACCCGGTTTTTGCCAAAGACAACGGCCGGCTGCCGGCCGCTGAGCTTGCAGCTCTGCGCGATTTCATCCGCGTCTTCAGACCCGAGATCAATCATTTGAAACGCGATCTTGTTCCGCGCCGCAAATTCCGCAATCCGTCTCACATCGCGGTCAACATCTGCACCGACTAGCTTCAACGACGTGTCGTGCTCTTCAACCTGGCGGCGCCGGCGCGCGGCAAAAACCGAAATGATGATGTCCGACATCTCGGGTATTCGTGACATGGCCGCAAGCATGTCTTTTCGGGAGACCGAGATTAAGACCGTGTCTTCCTTGGCGCGCAGCGGCAGCGTATAAGCCCCGCCATTTAAAAACGTAATTTCTCCAATGAATTGATCCGGTCCAAGCGATGACGGCAGGTAAGCCTCCCGCGTGTAGGTGTCGATTATCTCGACGCGCCCTTCCAGGATATAAAGAAACCGGTCCATTGGGTCGCCAACTTCGGCGATCATTGTGCCCGCATCAAAGCGGACTTCCGTTCCCAGATCCCGGATTGCCTGGACATGGCTTTGGTGAAGAGGCGTTCGAGCCATTTCCCTCAAGTCACCAGCAAAGCTTTCCATATTCAGGTCCTTCGATTGAAGCTCGGGAGTGGCGTGCATTCAGCACTACCCCCCGAAGAGAAACCTTTCAATATGCAGAACGGCTATCAGTGGTTGTCATTGGATTTCTGGTACCCGAAAATTTCTGTGCGTGTGAGCCACTGGTTGTCGCCATAAACTGGATCTGAGTCGAACGTCGTCCGACACACACCCCAAAACCATATTTTGCGCAGTCTCTGGAAACTGTTCAACAGCGAGACCAACTAAACCCAACAGGCAGTTGCGATGAACGAGGTGAACATGTCTCACAATGTCCGGACCGAAACAGACTCTTTTGGGGCACTGGAGATACCCGCAGACAAGTACTACGGCGCCCAAACAGCCCGCTCCTTGATCAATTTTCCGATCGGCGGGGAGACGATGCCACGTCCTCTCATCCATGCGCTGGGTGTCATCAAGCAGGCGGCTGCCCGTGTGAATGCGGCTCAAGGAAAGCTTGATCCCAAACTTGCGGATGCGATTGAACAGGCGGCGTCGGAAGTCGCCGCCGGAAAGCTGGACGATCATTTCCCTCTTGTCGTCTGGCAGACGGGCTCGGGCACCCAGACCAACATGAATGCAAATGAGGTGATTGCAAACCGCGCAATTGAGCAGCTTGGCGGTGTTGTCGGCTCAAAAACACCAGTGCACCCAAATGATCACTGCAACATGAGCCAGTCTTCAAACGACACCTTTCCAACTGCCATGCATATTTCCGCAGCCACGGAAATCAAAGAAAAGCTTCTTCCCGCACTTGCGCATTTGAAGTCCGCTCTTGAGAAAAAGTCTGAAGAATGGGCGCATATCGTCAAAATCGGCCGAACCCACACCCAGGATGCAACGCCATTGACCCTCGGCCAGGAGTTCGGCGGGTACGCCGCCCAAATTGCTCTTGGAATGGAGCGTGTCACCGAAGGGCTCAACGGGCTGTATGTGCTGGCGCAAGGAGGAACGGCCGTCGGAACAGGCCTTAACACGAAAAAAGGCTTCGACACTGCATTCGCCGCCGAAGTGGCCGCGATTACCGGTCTTCCGTTTCGAACCGCATCCAACAAGTTCGAGGCGCTTGCAGCGCATGATGCCTATGTCTACGCACATGGTGCGCTCAATACGGTCGCGGTATCCCTGTTTAAGATCGCCAATGACATCCGGTTTTTGGGGTCTGGACCGCGGTCAGGGCTTGGCGAGCTGGCGTTACCGGAAAATGAACCCGGCTCCTCCATCATGCCGGGCAAAGTCAATCCGACCCAGTGCGAGGCCGTGACCATGGTGTGCGCACAGGTTCACGGTAACCAGTCAACGATTTCGTTCGCCGGAAGCCAGGGGCACTTTGAGCTGAACGTCTACAAGCCCGTGATGGCACATGCGATGTTGCAGTCGGTCAAGTTGCTGGCCGATGCCTCTATCAGCTTCGCAGACCGATGCGTGTCCGGCATAAAGGCAAATGAGGATAATATCACCCGCCTTATGGAACGGTCCTTGATGCTGGTAACCGCGCTCGCTCCCGCGATTGGCTATGACAAGGCCACGGAAATCGCCAAGACAGCTCACAAGAACGGCACATCCTTGCGCGAAGAAGCGCTCAATCTTGGCTATGTAACGGAAACAGAATTTGACGCACTTGTGCGCCCTGAAAAGATGATCGGCTCGAGCGTTTGACAGATATCGGCTGCCTCGGCCGACCTAGTCGCAATCATAATTAAAGAGAGTGGCGGAGGGGGTGGGATTCGAACCCACGGAACGCTTGCACGCTCGACGGTTTTCAAGACCGTTGCAATCGACCACTCTGCCACCCCTCCGGCGCAGAGCAAAAGCCTGAAAGGCTCATGCGAGAGCACCCGTTTCTCCGGTCTTGCCTTCAAAGTCAAGCAGGGAAATCAGAATTCGGGGTGATTGCCCACAAGACTGTCCATCGACTGCCATTGTCCGCGCACTTTGTGCCGGGCCGAAACACGCGTTCGTAAAGCAAAACTAAGACAGTTTGGACCGTCCCGGGCGTTGATTGAAATGGCGGCCTGGATGGGGGGCTGTGAGGCAACCATCTAAAGACCAACACCCGGGAGGGTCGAAGGGGCCGCCGGTCCAGTGTCGTGGGCAGGGGTCGAACCGGCGGCCTTAAGCTGGAGGTGGGTCCAGCATTGCTTGTGACAGGGCGGTCACCAGCAATGAACACACCTTACGAGGCAGCCCGAATGCACGTTGTGATGTGTGTCACATCCTGTCCATTTGGCGATAAGTCTGAGCCCGTGACCTTTGAGCAACAACCTATACCGCTTGAAGATCCATATAATTCATGTCGCCTTTGCAGGCACTTAGGGTTCGCGGCATTGCTTTTCCGTCAAACGAACCGGTGGAAAGGTTCCTCCGGCATGCGTTCAGCGTTATTGCAGGGTCGACGGGCGGTTTACTTTGAAGTAAGACGTTTGCCGTTACATGGCGTGTGGTTAGGGATGCATCGCGGGGGCAGTGCGTCTAAAATTCCGGCAAGTTGCCGGGCACACCTTTGAAACCGGTTGCCGGACGACCGGATCAATAGTCGCGTGAGCTCAGGGGCTGCCAGCGCGTTGTGAGTAGGATGGCGGGATGCATGGGATCGGCGGGCAGACTTGGCGCTCGGATGACAAGTCTATCGAAGACACTGGCATTGTTTCTTCACGAAATGACCGAACGGGTTCTGTGATGCGGCAAGTGCGCACCATTTTGATGGTTGCAGCCGCCGCCGGATTTGTCGCCGCCTGCGGATCCGTGCCACAAGAAAAAGCGAAATTCAGCCCGAAAAAGTATGGCGTTAAAGGCAGCCCGAAAGTGGTTGCCGCCGGAAAGCCTGTTCCCAAAGGTGGCGGTCGCTACGTCGTTGGCAAGAAATACAAGATTGCCGGCAAGTGGTATTACCCAAAACACGAGCCGAACTATAAAAATGTTGGGCTGGCATCCTGGTACGGGCCGACGTTCCATGGCCGTAAAACCGCGAACGGTGAGGTCTTTGACCGCAACGCACTGACAGCTGCGCACACCACCATGCCGCTGCCGTCCTACGCCCGTGTCACCAACATGAACAACGGCCGGTCCATGATTGTGCGGGTCAATGACAGGGGGCCATTCCACGGCAACCGCATCATTGATCTGTCTGAGCGGGTCGCCAACATGCTGGACACCAAAAGTGCCGGTGTTGCCAAGGTCAAGGTCGAGTATGTCGGCCGCGCGCCGCTTCATGGCCAGGATGAAACCTACCTGATGGCGTCGTATAACGGTCCAGGCGCTGTTCAGCCCGGCACCAGCCGTCCGGGCACTTTGATTGCCCAAAATGCTCCGCGCCTTGTTGTTGGTCCGACACAAGCCCCGCCACCGCGGCCATACAGGCCGTCTGCAACGCTTGCGTCCGTGGCAACACCTGGAACCACGATTGCAGCCGCGTTTGATCCGGCTATCGCCTTCGAAGCTGGCTCCAGCAATGTTCAGGTGGCAGCCAACAATCGGTTTGAGCCGCAACCGGCAGCCTATGCGCCGGAAAGCGGCGTGCTTGGCACGTTGACCGTACCGGCTGAGCAGGGTCTGACCCCAGGAAGTGCTATCTCTTCCTACATGGCGAACCAACGTGTGTCGGATGCCCATGAAATGCTCACCTTTGCGTCCGGATCCGGTTTGTCCTTGAAGTTGCTTGCTCGCCAGGCAGCTCTGGATTGAGTGATCGGGGCTGATGATGCGACGTATCTTCAGCCGCATGCCGCATATCCCAAACCTGAAACCGAACTGCTTGTCCGCCCTTACAAGGTGCTCTGCCGCGGTTTTGGTGTCTTTGTTTGCTCTTGTCAGCGTTCATGCCGAGCAGCTCACCACGAAGGCGCCGAAAGCGCTCCTTTATGAACCAGCATCCGGCACAGTTTTGTTCGCGAAGAATGCTGACGTTCCCTTCGCGCCCGGGGCTCTGGTCAAGGTCATGACCGCGGCGACGGTTTTTCAGGCGTTGTCGGATGGCGAACTGACGCCGGATCAACTGTGCACTGTAAGCGAACACGCATGGCGGACAGGCGGTGCTCCGTCTGGCCGGGGGGCTACCATGTTCGCCGCAATCAAGTCAGAGATATCCGTCGAGGACCTGCTGAAGGGTCTTTTGGTTCATAACGGCAACGACTCTGCGATCATTCTGGCTGAGTGTTTGGACGGCTCCGAGGCCGCCTTTGCGGACCGCATGAATACGCTCGCTGCCGAAATCGGTATGGCGAACAGCAGCTTTGGAAATCCAACAGGATACGAAGAGGCCGTCAGCACGACGACGGTGCGTGATCAGGTGCGTCTTGGCGAATACATCGTGGAAGAGCATCCCGACCGGTATACGATGTTCGCAATCCCCGAATTCACTTGGAACAACATCTTCCAGCGCAACAAGAACCCGCTTCTTGGGGAAATCCGCAATCTTGATGGACTTGGCGGCGGCGCACATTCGGAAGACGGTTTTTCCGGCCTTGGATCCATTGACCGCAATGGCCGCCGGATCATAGCCGCAGTTGCTGGCCTGACATCAGACAATCACCGCCTGGCCGCCTTGAAAGAAATCTTCGAGGGAACCTGGGAATTTTATGCCGTTAAAACCGTCTTTCCAGCCGGAGAAATGGTGGCCGAAGGCCGTGTTTTTGGTGGTGTCGACGGCACTGTCCCACTAATATCTGAAGCAGATATTGATGTATTTCTGCCGCGCGGCGGAACCCTGGAATACCGGCTGCGCGTTGTGTATCAAGGGCCACTCGTTGCCCCGATTGCAGCTGGCGCCCCTGCCGGAGAACTTCAGGTAATCGGACAGGACGGCGTGGTTCATAGGGCACCGCTCGTTACCGGCGCATCCGTTCCGGAAGGCGGACTTGTCGGCAAGGCGCTGGACAGCGTGCAGGAACTTTTGTTTGGCTGGATCGGATAATAAAATCCTGAAACCCGCCGGTTGACAAACCCCCGTTCGGCCCGGCAAGGCAATCAGCGGAAAAAGAAAACAGGGCCGGAACCAGGTGCAGGGACACTTTATCAGTTTTGAAGGCGGTGAGGGGGCTGGCAAGTCCACCCAAATTGCCCGGTTGAAGACTTTTCTGGAAAGCCTGGGTAAGACGGTCATCGTTACGCGTGAGCCAGGTGGGTCGCCGGGTGCTGAAAAAATCCGCGCCATGCTCCTGTCCGGCGAAGCCCGTGATCTTGGGCCACGCGGCGAAGCCATGCTCTTTGCTGCAGCGCGTGCAGATCATGTGGACACGTTGATCAAACCAGCGCTGGAGCGTGGCGACTGGGTCCTGTGCGACCGCTATTCTGACTCCACGTTGGTATATCAGGGGGAAGCGGGCGTAGATCTGAACTATTTGAGGCATTTGGAAACCGCAGCCGTGGCCGGTGTCCGGCCGGAACTCACAATCCTGATTGATGTGCCGGCGGAACTCGGCCTGGCTCGGGTGCAGGAACGCGCGAAGACAGACACAAGCGGTGGGCCGGACCGCTTCGAGGGCGAGGCTCTTCGTGTCCACGAAGGCCGCCGGAAGCGGTTTCTGGATTTGGCAACGGAAGAATCTTACCGCTTTGCCGTCATCGATGGATCGAAGGATTTGGAGACTGTCAGCGCATCCATTCAATCCGCAGTCGAGGCTGCCTTTCAGGATCAGCTGAGCACTGACACCCTGGCGCAGGAGGCCGACTGACTTTGGCGCGCAGAAACGAACCTGTTGAAACTCCAGAGGTCGATGCCCTGCCGGGTATCCCACTGCCGCACCAGCGCAACGTTCTGATTGGTCATGGTGAGACGGAGACCAGCCTTCTGGACGCTTACCGCTCAGAGCGGCTGCACCACGCCTGGATCCTGGGCGGGCCGAAGGGTATCGGCAAGGCGACACTAGCATTTCGTTTCGCCAAGTTTGTTCTGGCCAATCCGGACCGGTTCGGACCGCAAGCAGCGATGGTTCACGATCTCAGTGTTGCCGAAGACCATCCTGTCGTCCGGCAGGTCGCTGCAGGCGGGCATCCGAACATCTTGCACTTGCGCAGGCCCTGGGATGACAAGGGCAAACGGTTCAAAGCCGATCTTCCAGTTGATGAGGTTCGCCGAACCGTCAGCTTCTTCGGAACAACCGCATCCGCGCGGGCCTGGCGGGTCTGTATCGTTGATGCTGCCGATGATATGAATGCAAGCTCTGCCAATGCGTTATTGAAGATACTTGAAGAGCCACCTGAACGGTGTTTGTTCCTTGTCTTGAGCCATGCGCCGGGCCGATTGCTCCCCACCATCAGGTCCAGATGTCGCCGGGTGGATTTGGCGCCGCTCTCTGAAGCCGACATTGCCAACGGTCTGCGCGATCTTGCCGGACATGCGATCCCCGATGCCAGTGGACTATCTGAAATCGCCCAGACCGCCGATGGCAGTTTAAGAGCAGCATTGACGCTCTTGGCGGGCGATGGTTTAGCGATCGCCCAGGGCACGAGAAAACTCGCAGAAGCCGGCAGTCAGATGGATTTGAAAGCGCTTCATGCCTTGTCCGATCTGGTTGCCGCCCGCGGTCAAACAGACAATTGGGAAAGCTTTCAGCACGTGGCTGAAACCTGGCTGCATGGTCAAATGCGCCGGTCGATTACAGCCGGCACGGGCGCCGCCTTTGCCTATGTGAAACTCTGGGAAGGCACACAAAAAGCAATTGCAGAGTCTGATGCGCTTAATCTCGACCGCAAACAGGTTGTTCTGGATTTCTTTTTGAATCTCCGGTCCGTGCGGACATAACTTGCGTAAATTTGATGTCTGGTTTTTCGATCACCAGACCCGTATGTACCTTTTTGAAAACACCACCTGAAACGTTCAGAACGGCATTCCATGATTGTTGACAGCCACTGCCACCTCGATTTTCCAGACTTTGAAGGCGAACGTGACGAGCTCATCGCCCGGGCAAAAGATGCGGGCGTTGAGTTGATGGTGACGATCTGCACCCATATCCGAAAGTTCGATCAGGTACGCGCCATTGCCGAATCCTACCCTGAGGTTTTCTGTTCCGTTGGCACTCATCCGCACAATGCCGGTGCCGAGCGCGGTATCCCGGTGGAAGAGATCGTCAAACTGGCTGAACATCCGAAGGTCGTCGCCATTGGTGAGGCCGGGCTCGATTACTTTTATGACAAGGCGCCGCGGGACGCTCAGGCAGAAGGCCTGCGGATCCATATCGAGGCAGCGAGGCAGACTGGTTTGCCTTTGGTCATTCATTCCCGCGATGCGGATGACGACATGGCGGCGATCCTGCGCGAGGAAATGGGGAAGGGGGCCTTCCCTGCCTTGCTGCACTGTTTCTCGTCCGGTCGCGATCTTGCCCTCACCGGCATTGAACTCGGTCTCTACGTGTCGTTCTCCGGCATCCTGACGTTTAAAAAGTCCGAGGTGTTGCGCGACATCGCCCGGGAGCTGCCGGCCGATCGGTTGCTTGTGGAAACCGACGCCCCTTACCTTGCCCCCCAACCAAGACGCGGCAAGCGCAATGAGCCAGCTTACACTGCGATGACAGCGGCCGTTTTGGCGGAGGTTCGCGGTGTGAGCGAAGAAGAAATCGCCCGACAGACCACAGAGAATTTCTTCCGGCTTTTCAAAAAGGTACCGAAACCGGAAAGTGTTTCCAACGAAGTAGCGGGCGCAGCATGAGTGTACGGCTGACGATCCTCGGCTGCGGGTCCTCCGGCGGTGTTCCACGGATTGGGAACGATTGGGGAAAATGCGATCCTAAGGAGGCAAAGAACCGGCGGCGGCGTTGTTCACTGCTTGTGGAAAAGTTTGGGGATAACGGCTGCACAACGGTGTTGATAGACACCGGCCCAGATCTGCGCGATCAGCTTCTTGATGCTGATGTTCAACGAATGGATGCCGTGCTTTATACCCACGCGCATGCCGACCATCTTCACGGGATTGATGATCTGAGGGCATTCATGGTCCGTGATCGGCGGCGGATCCCGGTCTACATGGATACTCCGACATTCGACAAGGCAATGGCCGCTTTCGGCTATTGTTTTGAAACGCCTAAGGGGTCCAGTTATCCGCCCATTCTCGATCGGCATGGTATGACAGCGGGAATGCCGGTTGTGATCGACGGTCCTGGCGGTGAGATTGAGTTTTTACCGATAGAAGTTACCCACGGCGAAATCAATGCCCTTGGATTTCGGATTGGAAACTCAGCTTATGTGCCTGATGTTTCAGATATTACCCCTGAAAGCTTTGATCTATTGACCGGGTTGGATCTGCTAATTTTGGATTGTTTGCGCCGCAATCCGCACCCCAGCCATTTCAATTTGGACGACGCGCTCAGCTGGACAAAGGACCTTGCGCCCAAAAAAGCGATTTTCACCAATCTTCACAACGATTTGGATTATGAAACGCTGAAAGCTGAGCTGCCGGATGGCATCGAGCCGGCTTTTGATGGTCTTCAAGTTCTGATCGACGGTGCATTGGCGGAAACCATGCCCAGGATCGCGGCGGATGCCGGCTGAACGGCGATACAAACTCCCGACAGAAGACCGATTGACCCGGTCTGCCGTTCATTATCTTGAGCGGTACGCGAGCACGGAGGCCAATTTGCGAAAAGTGCTTGAGCGCAAGGTCTCCCGCGCGTGTCATGCGCTCGATTTGGTGGCGGATGATTACCGCGATCTCATCGAAGGCATCGTCTCAAAATGCGTCCGCAATGGCATGGTCAATGACCGTGGATTTGCAGAGATGAAACTGGCGAGCCTTAGGCGCAAGGGCCAATCGAAGAAGAAGATCGAAGCACAGCTTCGGGCCAAAGGCGTTCCAGCACATATTATCGAAGCTGTTATGGCCGAAGACACGTCGGAAGATCGAACAGCCGCGATCGCTTATGCAAAGCGCCGACGGTTCGGACCGTTCCGTGATCAGGCCAAACGGGATGACCGGCGCTTAAAAGACATCGCCGCGATGTGCCGCGCTGGTTTTGATTACGAGACCGCTCGTCAGATCATTGACGCAGACCTGGACGTTCTCTGCGCTTAGATCCTGAGCGTGGTTTGTTTCAATGTGCGATGCGGAGGTGATGACTGCAAACCAGTGTCGATATCACACGATGAGAATTTACGTTTCAAAGTGTCCCGTTGGACCGTAACTCCGCTGTTTCTGTGGCTATATTAAATGTTCCATAATATTGATTATGCGTATTTTACTACGATGTTGCTGAACTGATGTGCTAATGGATGCAGATCCCTCCACATACGCTCTTGCAAATTATGCTGAATGGTCCGCACACCGTTTTCTTGCGTAACCAGACCATATCTTTCAATCACACCACGACATTGGATGGAATGGTCATGATGATAAGATCGCTTTTGGTTGCCCTGCTGCTGTTGGGTTCGCTGCCTCAAACGGCCGTTGCAAACACGCTGACAGCGCGCGAAATCCAGAACGAGATGTTGAACAAGACGATTATCACGCACCGGTTCGGCATGCGGGTCACGATGCGTTATATGCCCGGCGGAGTCGTATCTGCCAAGGCGCTGCTCGGATCGGTCGATGGAACTTGGCGGGCGCGCGGAAACCAGATCTGCTCGACATTTCCAAGAGGCCCGGCAAAAGGCACAAGCTGTGTCAGCTTCAAGCGTCTTGGTGACAATCGGTATATCAGTTCCGAAGGTGTTCGTTTCCGGGTAGTCGACTAGTTTGGACGTATCAAACTGCTGATCCGTTTTGGCGATGCGCGGCGTCTGCTGCAGCCGTATTTTCTAAAAACTGGTCTGTACAGACCGCCCAGCTTTGGCTGAGGGCCGTAGCGCGGCACACATTCCTTGGAATGTCGAGCGCGGCCAAAGCCGCTTCCCGCAAATCATCGGACAGGATCCCTGCTCCGCTGTCGCCGATGACATCCACCGGCCCCATTACGGGGTACGCGGCAACCGGAACTCCGCATGCAAGGGCTTCCAAAAGCACAAGGCCGAAGGTGTCAGTCCGGGACGGGAACACGAACGCGTCTGCGCTGGCATAATGCCGCGCCAATTCTTCTCCGGTCTTGGATCCGGTGAAATGGACATCTGGATAGTCCCGCTTAAGGGTTTCCAGCTGCGGTCCGTCCCCAACAACGACCTTGGAACCGGGCAAATCCAGATCCAGAAATGCGGAAATGTTTTTTTCGACCGAAACCCGGCCGACATTCATGAAAATTGGCCTCGGGAGATCGGACGGCAGGACACTGCCCTCATAGGGTTTGAAGATGTCTGTATCGACACCGCGGGACCACCGCATCAGGTTTTGAAACTTACGGTCCCGAAGGCTGGTTTCCAACTCGTCCGTCGCGACCATGCACCCGGATGCGGAATTGTGAAACCGCCGGAACCAGGCATAGAACGGCGCTTTCGGCAAAGGCACGCGGGCTGCAACATACTCCGGAAACCGGGTGTGATAACTTGTTGTAAAAGAGCGCTTTTCCTTACGCGCGACCTTAGCTGCAAGCAAGCCCAACGGGCCTTCAGTTGCAATGTGAATGTGGTCGCAATCGAAGTCCTTGATGTGCTGACCAACCCTGCCCCTTGTGGTCAGCGCAAGCCGGATTTCCGGATAGGTTGGACACGGTATTGTGGTGAAGCCGTTCGGGGTGAGGTACTCAACGCGAATGCCGCGTTTTTCCAACTCTCGAGCCGTATATTCCAAGGTGCGGACGACGCCATTGACCTGCGGATGCCAGGCATCCGACACAAAAAGCAGTGATTTCATGCAGCGACGGTCCGCTCTCTTTCAAGTTTCCCGGCCGGTTTCATGGCCCTTTTGCCGTTTGAATTTCCAGCGTCAGGATGCGCGCCGCTGTCCCGCCAGCGAACGATCTCCAGAACACCGTCATGAGTTTCAACGATGGCCGTGCAGCTTTCCACCCAGTCACCGGTATTCAGATAACGCGTGCCGTTCATTTCCTGATCGGTCGCATGGTGAATATGACCACAGATAACGCCGTCCAAACCGCGATCTTTGATATCCTTGGTCACTTCACCCTCAAACGCGCTGATGACGTTGACGAACTGTTTGACATGTTGTTTGGCAAAAGCCCCGAGCGACCAGTAGTTCAAGCCCATTTTCCGGCGAACGATGTTTACCCACGTGTTCGTCCATAGGGCGAATGCATAAAACTGGTCCCCAAGGAAGGCAAGCCACTTGGCCTTTTGCACAATGAGATCGTATTGATCTCCATGGAGTACAAGATACTTGCGGCCAGCCGCGGTCTCAAACTCTGCGGTTTCCGTAAACTCCACGCAACCAAACCGTAGCGGCTGGGTGTCTTTTAAAAACTCATCGTGATTTCCGGGCAAATAGATGATTTTGATGCCAGCCCTGCCCCGCGCCAGCAACTCATCAATTACGGCTTGGTGGCTTTCCGGCCAGTATCTTTTGCGCTTCAACCGCCACCCGTCAATGATGTCGCCGACCAGGTAGATCGTATCGGCGTGGTGCAGCGCCAAAAAATCCAGCAGAACGTCTGCTTGGCACCCGCGGGTCCCAAGGTGAATGTCAGACAAGAACAAGGTTCTTAAGTGCCTTATCCGGTTTTCGGTGTCTGCGGTATGCTTGCGAATGAGCCTGTCTCCCGGAAAACGCGACGGCAAAGTATTTTCCGGAATACGAACCTGCGCAAGCCTTGGATGCATTGCAGCAACGTTTTACCGCATAGATTTACAGCAACACAGCAGGCAGAGCGTCGGGGACCTTGTCACAGCCTCAAGGAAATCGTGCTCAGGCGACTGCATCCAGTGCGAGTGTGCTGTAAGCCCAAGTGATCTCCCGGGAGGTTTTGGGATCATACATGCGCATCTTGAAATCGGCTGCCGGGCGAACACCGCCAATTGCCGGCAACGTTCCGCAGAGCATGGCGGTTCCATCCTGAAAGTTTGCACCGTCCATGAGATCCTTAAGCGGCCGGATCGCGGCCAGTGTGCCGTCCTGATAGAGGGTCCACACCCCCTCCTCCAGGATCCAGGATTGAAGAACAATCTCGTCCAGATGGCCTTGCACGCTGTCGAATGGCCAGAGTTCACCGGCGACCGGTTTGGCAGCGATCTGTTTTGAATGCGCCACAGAGTAGGTTTCAAGGGCCCGGTCCGTATGATCGGAGGCGAGGCCCAACCAGGTGCTGCCGTTCATCTCAATAAGAAAAGGCTCAGCCTCACCGGACGTGTCCTTGCCGACAACCTGAATTTGGGAAGCCTGGGTGAGAAGCTCCGGCGCGCATTGATAATAGAGCGGTACGGTTGATGGCGCCGGAACGCCGATCGCTTCAAGTTCAGCAATATGGTGATCAACAGCCGCTTTGTTTCGGCCGGTCCATCCGGCAACAATGAGCCGCTGGGGCGTACTTTCCAGCACGCCTTCGCTTGTCGTGAACTTCATGAATTTCCTCAAAGTGTAGACGGAAGGAACAAGGCGATTTGCGGCATCAGGATTAACAGCCCGACCATGGCAAGCATCGCCAAGGCGTAGGGAATGCATCCAAGCATCACATCCGAGAACCTGCCCGTTTTTCGCGCAGCCTGCACCACATAAAGGTTGAGCCCAACGGGCGGTGTGATGAGCGCCATCTCCACCAGAATGATCATCAGGATACCGAACCAGATCTTGTCGTAGCCAAGCTGGACAATGATCGGCACAACAATCGGAATGGTCGCGACCATCAGGGACAGGGTCTCAATGAAGAAGCCCAGAATGATGTACATCAGGATGATCACCAGAAGCGTCTCCAATGGCCCGAGCCCCAATCCACCCAACAGGTTTTGCAAGGATCGGCTGACACCGGCCGCTGTCAGGGCGAAGTTCAGGACATAGGCACCGATGACGACGAGCATGATCATGGCCGATGTCTTGACGGCCCCGCGCAACGCTTCGGACAGCATCTCCCAATTAAGCGCCTTTTGCTGGGCGGCAATGAGGAGTGCAAGCGCCACCCCAACGGTCGCGGCCTCCGTCGGCGTTGCCCAACCGGCATAGATCGAGCCGATGATTGCGGCAAACAAACCGAGGATCGGGAGAAGATCGCCAAGCCCCGAGAGCTTTTCAGCCAGTGAACTGGGACGCTTCGGACCGCCCAGGGACGGCTTGAAGATGCACAAGAGAACTGTGATCAGCATAAAGAGGCCGGCCAATGCGAGGCCTGGAATAAGTCCGGCCAGAAACAACTGTGGAATGGAGCTTTCCGTCAGGAAACCATAGACGATCAGGTTGATGGACGGCGGGATCATGATCCCAAGCGTGCCGCCAGCCGCGATAGCCCCTGAAAAGAGCTTCTGGTTGTACCCCAGCTCTTTGGCTTGGGGCATCGCGACGGTCGCAACGGTTGCCGCTGTCGCCACGGACGATCCCGAGGTCGCTGAAAACATGGTCGACGTGGCAATGTTGGCGTGGATCAGACCGCCCGGCATCCAGGCAACCCATTTTTCCAGTGCAGAATACGTCCGGCGCGCAACACCGCTGCGAACCAGGATTTCACCGAGGAGTACGAAGAGTGGAATGGCGATCAGGGTTGCGCTGTTTGAAGACGACCAAACCACCTGCCCCAAGCCACGCATCAGCGGAAACGGGCTGAAAAACGTATCAATGCCGAAAGCTAGCAGGAAGAGGACGATGCCGACCGGGATGGACAGCGCAAGCAGGCCAAGGAGCCCGAAAGACGTGAACGCAATCATGCTTCCCCCCGCGCACCGGCGATTTGATCGACGGATTTATAATCTGACGTTGCGAACCGAACTGCGACGGAGACCAGCAGGATGGTAGCGGACATCGCAAACCAAACCCAGCCAAGCCACCAAAGCGTCTGCGGGATCCAAAGCGGCGTTTCCAGTGGCGTGTTTGCCCGCGCGCCGGTGGAAAGCGTCTTTTCCAAAACGCCCCACCCGCGCCAGGCAACCACAATCGCCGTTCCGGCCAGACATGCCATGGAGATGACGTCGAAAACCGCACGTCCGAACGGGACAAGGCGTTGACGCAGCAGGTCGATGCGCACATGCGCCTGTTCCGTCAATGCATAACTGATGCCCCACGCAGTCGTGACAGCCATAACGTATCCGGAGATCTCGTCCACGCCTCCAAGGCCCGCCCCCAGCTTTCGGGTGATGATTTCGACGAGCGTGAAGGCCACACAGACCAGCAGCACAATGCCGACGCCCATCGCAACGCGGTCGTTTAATCGCCGCAAGAGGTGAACCAAGGAGGTCATGGAAAGATCCTTACTTCGCTTCTAGGGAAACGCCGGTGACTTTGCCGACGCTGTCACTCCAGCGCTGTGCCCAGTCTCCGCCGGCCCGCTCAGCCCAGTCCGGCAGCACTTCAGAAATCAAAACCGCTTTCGCCTTGGCCTGATCTTCGTCTGTGGCTTCAACCAGCACAAGGCTACGCGCATCGCCATAAGGACACTCGCCGTTGCCGGTAAGGCAGGCGATATCATTATTCAGTGCATTTTGAGCAACTTCCCACGCCGGGGCTTCGAGGTTCTCTTTCACGCCTTTCTCAAGCGCTCCTTTCTGTGCATCGCTCAGGGTGCTCCATTTGTCGAGATTGATCGCGGTCACAACCGGATCCCATCCCCCCAGCGGGATCGGCAGAAGATGTGTGGAGACTTCCCACCAACCTGCATTGTAACCTGATCCAGCACCGGTAATGGCACAATCCACCACGCCGCGCTGCAGGGCACCCGGCACCTCACCAAATCCGATGTTGACGCCCTCTGCGCCAAGAGCTTCCAGGAACTTTGCGGTCATCCGGCCGGACGCGCGCACTTTCTTGCCCTGAAGATCATCCAGGGAGTTGATTTCGGCGTTGCAGAAAACAACTTGAGGCGGGTACGGCGCAATACCGAGGACCTTGGCGTTGAAGACGTCCTTGTAGATATCATCGACCATCGGCCGGGCCGCATCGACCGCCTTTTTTGCAGTGTCAGCGTCGGTTGCAATCATTGGAACATCAAGCGCTTCGAGCGCAACACTGTCGGAAACCGCATAGTCGGCAACAGTCATGCCGACATCAAACACCCCTTGGGACATCATGCGATAGACATCGCCGCCGGAAATGCCCATCTGGTCATGTGTGGTCAATGAAGCGGACAGCTCGCCACCGGAAACTTCCCCCAACTTGTCGTTCCAGAAAGGGGCTTCAAACTGCTTGTGAAGCGGCAGGCCGCTCCAGCTGCCAACGACAGCAAGTTCTTCGGCATGCGCCGTTGTGCCCATTGAGAGCGCGATTGCGGAGACGGCGGATAAGATCGTGAGTTTTTTCATATCTCTAGTTCCTCTGGTGCGGTTGGTTTTAGTTGTCGTTGTATGGGTAAAGCGGGGCTGTCTGCTCACTGACATCAGCAATCAGCATTGCTCCGGGAGCGTGAGTGATCGAAAGGGGCGGTTTTGCTGTCATGATGGCAACTTGCGGCGTTACTCCACAGGCCCAAAACACCGGCACTTCCCCATCCTCAATGGGAACCGGGTTCCCCCAATCCGGGGCATCGATGGTCAAAATGCCGATCTCGGCAGGATCGCCAACATGCACCGGCGCGCCATGTGCCAATGGATACTTGCGGCAGATTTCATAGACTTCGTCGATCCGCTTTTTCGCAATGGGTCGCATGGAAACCACCATCCCGCCGCCAAACGGGCCACTTTGATGTGTCTCGATCGATGTCCGGTACATCGGGACGGTCCGGTCGAGATCGATATGGCGCATAGGTACACCGGCAAGCCTCAGGGCGTTCTCGAAGGTGAAGGAACATCCTATTGCAAAGGACACCAGGTCGTCCTGCCAGCAGGCGTTCAGATCGGACACTTGCTCGTCAAGTTTGCCGTGCCGGTAGATGTTGTAGCGGGCGGCATCTGTGCGGATATCAACTTCTGCACCGAGCTCAACAATCACGGGTTCGCCTGGGTTTGAGACACCGGCAAGCGGGCAGGCCTTTGGGTTGAGCCGGCAGAACTCATGAAATGGATCTGCATATTCACCCGGGAGAATCGCGAGATTGCACTGGAGTTTTCCGTGTGCCAGCCCGGCCGTGTGCCCCGAGTACCGGCCTGAGCGGATCGCGACGCGAACCTGCCCCATGTCAGCACCGGCCAATTCAGAAAACTTTGTGAGATCTTGCTGCATCGGTTGCCCAATTCCTTGTTGGCAAAAGGCTGCAGCGGATACATTATCAAGTCAAATCGTGTTTTTTTGCAGAAAGTGATCCAAATACCTGATCACATTAGCAATTGGGTCACAATGTCATGACACTTGAACAGCTTAGAACTTTTTTGGCGGTTGCGCGCATGGGCGGTGTTCGCAAAGCCGCCGAACAAATGAACATCTCACAGCCGGCCATTTCTGCCCGTATTTCCAGCCTGGAGGACTATCTTGGCACGCGCCTCTTCAGCCGCGAAACGACTGGGGTCTCGTTGACCGCAAAGGGCGTGGTTCTGCGGGATTATGCGGAGCAGATCATGGCAATCACGGAGCGCATCAAAGGCGATGTCATGTCCGATGACAGCATCAGCTCCCTGCTCCGTCTGGGCGTTGCAGAGACCATCGCCCAGACCTGGCTGCCGGATTTTCTTGCAGCGCTTCACACCACGTTTCAGCGGCTGAACATCGAGGTCACGGTCGATACATCGTTCAACCTTCGGGAGATGCTGCTCGACAGGGCCCTCGATCTGACAATCCTGATGGGACCAATATCCGAGTACAGTACCGACAACCTGCCGCTCCCGCCCTTTGATCTCGGCTGGTATAGGCCATTGGATCTAGAGGAGCCTGACCTCTCCCAGGTACCGGTCATTACCTACAACCGCAGCTCCCGTCCCTACCGCGAACTCGTTCAAAAGCTGCGCGATCTTTATGGGATTTCGACGCAAGTTTTCCCGACAAACTCACTGTCGACCGGGTTTGAAATGGTTGCGTCCGGGATCGGCGTCGGCATCCTGCCCAGTGTGCTGGGCCGCCGTTTGGTAGCCGAAGGCCGGATTGCGTCATTTGATCCCGGCTGGCAACCAAGCCCACTGGTGTTTACGGCAACCTATGTCGGAGAACCGCGCAACGAGTTGATTGCAAGGGCGGCGAAAATTGCGCAAGAGATCAGCATCAGGCACGCAAAACAATTCAACGATGCGTAATACTACTTGGGGTCAGGCCGAAATGACACTTCAGCCGTTCACTCGTCTCATGCTTGACGCCTGAGCTAATGTATCACCTGTTCGGCAGACAGCCTCTCCTTGAGAAACGGCTCGACAACGCCCTTAAGGGCTTTCGCCGGCAGCCGGTGCCCGCACTCGAGAACCTTCAAGATCACCTTCCCGCCCGAATTTTCAAGCGCCAACGAGAATGCTTCGGCTTGTGCAACAGGCGCCCGGTCATCATGGCGGCCATGCAACAGCAGCGTCTCAGTGGTGATTTTGTCGGCATGAAACAAGGCGGAGCGTTCGTGAAACGCTTGAGCCGACTGCCCGGCCTCCGTCTCGATTGCTATGCGCAGCCCATCCGCACAGTCCATATGAAACGCGTTGAGATCATACACGCCACTTGAGAGGACCACCGCTCGCAATCCGTCATACCGGGCGGCAACCATACCGGCTGCGACAGCGCCCCGGCTGTGGCCGTAAAGAACGATGCGCCCCGGGTCGATAGATGGTTGATTTTTCAACGCGTTTAATGCGGCGATGATCGCATCCTGGGTGTTGGGACCACAAAAATCACATGGACCATCAGACGCCCCAAAACCGGGTTGAGACACGGCGGCCGCGGTGACGTTCATGGCGACCGCAAACGTGCTTAAGGTTCCCCGGTCTACGAGTTCGCGGGCGCCGGTGAGTTGACCTTCCTGGTTGCCATGCACGAACAAGATCGCACCGCCCGGCTCTCCGCTTCCAATCGGATGCGCCTGAAACAGTTCCACCGCGGCGCCATCGCCGCGGTCGATGATATGATGATTTATGGTCGTCATGATGATCCCCAATCACCCCTTGGATCAGGATAAAAGCGTGGCGCACCATGTCAACAAACACGCCCGGGCGGGATTACCATAACGCTCGCTCTTCTAGATCGTTTCGCCTATCCAGCTCCTGATTGCCGCGGTCAACCGGTCCGGGGCGTCATGTTGAACAAAATGACCGACACCGGACCAGGCCCGAATGGTCAAACTGCCCTCCACGTACTCCCACAAATTGTTATGGCCCGCGGTTAGGACATAAGGGTCTTCTGTCCCATGGACGACAAGAACCGGCACTTTGATTGGGGGCGGGGTATCGGTGCGTTCGGTGTAAGGCTCGGCGGGAAAACACACCCGATAATAGTTGAGCATGCCTGTGCGATTGGACTTCTCCATCGCTGCCATATGGCGGGTACGGAACGCCGGATCATGGATCCAGGTGGAGAGCCGGTCAAAATCAAGTTTGGCTTCAGAGCCCAGCTGCTGGAACACCCGCGCATAACCGCTGGCTTTTTGTTGATCCGGATTGTTGGCAAGTTCGCGTGCAATGGCCCAGGGATGCGGCAGATTGACGATTCCAAGGCGCTGCACCCGATCTGGAAACAGCATCGCCGTTTGCCAGGCGACAAAACCGCCCCAGTCATGACCGATCACGACAGCGCCCCGTTCGCCACAGGCGTCTATGACCGCGCAGACATCTGAAGCGAGGGTCTCTGGTGCGTAAGCAGATGGATCTTCCGGATGATCGGAGAGATTGAACCCCCGAAGGTCCATGGCAACAGTGCGGTGGGTCTTTGACAAAGCATCCATCTGTTGCCACCAGGTGAGCCAGTGATCCGGGAACCCATGGATAAACACGACCAACGGCCCCTCGCCTGCGCTGGCAAAATGGATCTTGGTGCCGTTGTTATCGGCAAAATGATGGGTGACCTGGCCCTCAAATGCGGCCAACCTGGCCTCGTTGTTAATTGGAGACATTTTATCCTCTTGCTGTTTGAAAATTGTTTTTGGTGAAGTGTCCGAGCCATACGGCCAACAGGCAACCGGTCAACGCAATCGCGGTTCCTATGGCTGGCGCGGATGCTATTCCTGAGAGATCCAGTGCGGCAGCGCCGAGCGCAATTCCAAGGCCCTGACCGAAGTAAACCATGGATGCATTCAACGCGAAAACAAAGGTCGCCGAAGAACCAGCCAAAGCGGCAAGCCGGGCTTGCACAGTTGCGCCGATGGCAAATTGGGCTACAGGCCCAAGGACCACACTTACGAAGATGGTTCCCAGTCCGATACTGCCGGCCTGTTGAAGTCCAAGCGATGGAACGACAACGGCAAGTGAAACAGCCAAGACCAGGAACAGGACTGCGAGCAAGGACCGGTTTTGACCCATCGCGTATCTCGCCCCAAGCCGGATCCCGGCAAGACTGCTCAGCCCGGCTAAGAGCTGAAGCGCGGCGATCCCAAGGCCTGAAAACCCGGTGATTGCGCGGATAATCGGTCCCAGCAGCCCCACCAGTGTGAACAAGGCCGTGGAGGCAATCAGCATGATCGCAAGGTGAGCCACAATGGCCGTCCCTACAGGCTCACGAGACCCGGCAGAATGCTGTTGCAAAGGGATTTTGGAGGGCACACTCACCAAAACCAGCGCGAAGGCCATGACCGAGACAATACCCGTTGCCGCGAAACAGGACTGCCATCCGACGGTATTCCCGAGGACGGATCCAACCGGAATGCCGACGATCATGGCAAGAGGTATCCCGGCATAGACCTTGGCGACAGCCGCCGGTCTGCTGTCTTCGGTTGCGCCAGCTGAGGCAATCGCTGTTGCCAGCGGAAAAGCCAATGCCCCGACACCACCAACCAAGACCCTTGAGGCCATCAACGCGCCATACCCAGGCACCATAGCCGAAAGAAAATTGAGTACCGTCATCAACATCAAGACCGTCAGCAGGAGGGGCTTGCGGGGAAGAGATGATGTCAGTTTGGCAAGCATCGGACCGCAAATCGCGCAGGCGATTGCGAAGCCGGACTGCAGCGCCGCGGCTTCGCCGACAGTGACACCAAGACTTGCAGCCATTGGTACCAAGGCGCCGGAGAACGCAAAAGCACCCATGGTGAACGCAAAGGGGCACAACAAGAGAGCAAGGCTCATCATAAGAATTTATTCCTATCATCTTGCCAAAACTCGCCGTACCACCCGGCCGCAATCGGCGGGTATTTCTGCCGGCAAGTTTTGGAATAGGGATTTGAAAAACGAAGCGTTGCGATTATGGCAACTGAATTGCGATCGCGGTTGCCTCCCCGCCTCCGATACACAGGGACGCGATGCCTTTTTTGAGGCCGCGCGCCTTCAAGGCATGAAGCAGTGTGACCACGATACGGGCTCCGGTCGCTCCAATGGGATGCCCAAGAGCACAAGCGCCGCCATTTACATTGAGTTTGCCGCGCGGGATCCCCACTTCCTTGGCGGCGGCCATGGCGACGACGGCGAAAGCTTCATTGATTTCAAAAAGATCAACGTCTTCAACCGTCCAGCCGATCTGCTTGATCATTTTCTGAATGGCAGGAATAGGCGCTGTTGTGAACCATTCCGGTTCTTGGGCATGAGTCGCATGACCGACAATATGGGCCAGGACAGGCATTTCATACTCATGTGCCGTTTCCCTGCTGGTGAGCACCAAAGCAGCTGCGCAATCTGCATTGGCAGACGAACTCGCTGCCGTGATCGTTCCATTCTCCCCAAAGGCTGCCCGCAAATCCGGTATCTTGGCGGAGTTGATCTGCGGGGGGCGCTCATCCTTTTCAACAAGGATGGTTCCCTTTCGCGTCTGGACCGGAACGGGCACGATTTCCGATGCAAAGGTTCCATTACGAACAGCGGCTTGCGCCCGTTCCAAAGTTTCCATGGCATAGCTATCCTGGTCAGACCGGCTAAACCGGTACTTTTCCGCAGTTGCTTCGCCAAAGGCTCCCATCGGCCTACCGGTCTCATAAGCATCTTCAAGACCGTCGCGCATCATGTGATCGATGACTTCCGTGGACCCAGCCTTTCGCCCTCCGCGCATCTCAGGAAGCAGAAACGGTGCCCGCGACATTGATTCCATGCCGCCTGCGACCACGACATCAGCTGATCCGGCCTTGAGAAGATCATGGCCAAGCATGACCGATTTCATGCCGGAACCGCAGACCTTGTTGATGGTTGTGGCGTTGCAAGAATCAGGCAGACCGGCAGCACGCGCCGCCTGACGCGCGGGTGCTTGCCCGATGCCTGCGGGCAAGACGCATCCCATAAGCGCCTCGTCGACCAGATCACCAGAAACCCCAGCATCCTTGAGAACTGCTGATATCGCGGTTGCCCCAAGTTGCGGGGAAGGCACAGACGCCAATGCCCCCATGAAGCCCCCCAACGGTGTTCTCCTTGCTGCGCTGATGACGATTGGCCTGTCTTGAGTAAGCGGCATGATCTGAACCTCTATCTGAATTTCACGCTTAGATTATGATCGTATTCTTTATTGTCAACAAAAAGATTATGACTATAATCAAAGTCAGTTGATGGAGATTTTCTGATGAGATTGAGCCGCGAAGATGCGCGCGAAAACAGGGCACGGGTTGTCGAGACAGCCAGCCAATTGTTCCGCCAACACGGGTTCGATGGTATTGGCATTGCCGGCTTGATGAAGGCAGCAGGCCTCACAAATGGCGCGTTTTACAAACAATTCGCCAGCAAGGACGCCTTGATGGCCGAAGCCACCGCGCACGCCCTGACTGAAAACCTGGACCACTGGCGCCGAAGCATTGCCGAGGAAACATCAGGCTCTTCGAAAAATGCTGTAACGCGCTGGTATTTGTCCAAAACCCATGAAAACGCTCGCGGGACCGGCTGCGCCTATGCAGCCCTTGCCGGAGATGCACCGAGGCAGACCAAGGAAGTCCGTCTAGCTTTTGACGAAGCCTTACGCGAAACGGCCGCACTCGTTTCGGGGAAAGATGAAACCACGCCCCTCTCCGAGCAAGAAGATGCCTTGAGGTTCATCTCCCAAATGGTTGGCGCCCTCGTATTGGCACGGGCAACCGAAGATCCGGATCTTAAGGCAACTCTTCTGAAGGCCGCCGGAAAAACAGAATAATTACTTAAGTTTAGTCCTCGAAACCAGAAGACCGGCCCCGCAGTTTCTTGACCTGACCGCGCTGTTTCTTGGCATCGAGCCGTCTGCGCTTAGACCCAAGAGTAGGTTTGGTGGCTTTTCGGGGCTTGGGCTTTTCGGTCGCCCGTTTCAACAGATCAATCAACCGGGCCAACGCATCTTCGCGGTTGCGCTCCCGGGTCCTGTGCCGGTCCGCCTGGAGAATGATTTCGCCATATTGCGTCAATCGGCTTCCGGCTATCTTCGCGGCCCGGGTTTTGACTTCATGCGGCAGCGTTTGGTTGGCCCACAGATTGAACCTCAATTGAACGGCCGTCGACACCTTGTTGACGTTCTGACCGCCCGGACCCGAGGCTCGAATGAAATCCTCACTCAAATCGTCGCGCGTGATGTAGAGACTTCCGGTGACCGGAATTCGGGACGACGGCGCCGGCTGGTCTTCATCCCCGCTCATGCGGTTTCGGGTGCCTCTTCGGGAAGGCGCAGTCCGACACTTGCCAGAATCTGTTGTGTCACGGCCCGCTCGGTTTCCCGCTTGAAATCCTCATCGCTCAAATCGTGACCAGTCAGAGCCCGGATCTGCACGGCAAAATCCGCGTAATGCTGCGTGGTCGCCCAGATGGAAAAGATCAGATGCAACGGCTCGGTCTTGCTGATCTTGCCGTCCGCAATCCAGCTTTCGATCACCGCCACCTTTTCGGCAACCAGACGCCGGAGATCTGTTTCCAGGATCGGCAGGATTTGCGGCGCCCCTTGCATCACCTCATTAGCAAACAGACGCGAGGCTTCAGGGAAATTGGCGGATATCTCGATCTTCTGGCGGATGTAGGCAGCAAGTTCCGTGGCAGGGTCGCCCTCCCGATCAAGCGTTTTCAAAGGTGCCAGCCAGACGTCCAGAATATGCGCAAGAGCTGCCGTATAGATCGCTTCTTTGGACGAGAAATAATACAGGAGATTGGATTTCGACATACCGGCTTCGGCTGCGATCCGCTCCACCGTTGCACCGGAAAACCCGTACCGGGAAAATTCCTTCAAGGCGGCGTCCAGAATCAGTGTCCTGTTTTTCTCCTGGATCCGGCTCATACCACCGACCCTTGAACTCGCAGGCACTTGCCCACCGACATCAGCCATTTAGCTACCCCGCACTTGCCCCTTAGAGCGTATTCCCCACAGACAACCGATTTCCTTCAGAAACCAACATCCGCGCCGTCCTTGGCCATGAAAATGCACCAAACACGGACATGATCACAAATTAGTCACACCGGCTGATTTTGCATCTTGACCATTTGGTCAAAAGCGCCATAGGCTAAATTGACCAGATGGTCAGAAGGCTAGACGATCCGGATCGGCGCCGCAATGGGGCAGACGGAACCGGACGAGCCTCAGTCATCAGGCAAGAATGGCCGGAAAACGGTCTGGCCCAAATGGCCGACAGAGGATTTCGCACCCGGCAAAAGAGGCCAAAGCCCGCGCCAGGTGCACAAGGAACAGCCAGGGGGAGAGGACCCGGCATGTCAGTGAAATTCCTGCTTTGCGCGGGCAGCTGACCTATGTCTTACTCTCCTCCATAGAAAACAACCAACAGGCGGTTCGCGATACGCGTTAAGGACCGCAAGGAGGACGCATGTCGTCATCGGCATCAGCAGCATCGAGCCAGGCTGCAACCAACAATCTTGAAGCATTCTGGATGCCCTACACGGCGAACCGCCAGTTCAAGCAGAACCCGCGGATGTTCGTCGGCGCGAAGGACATGCACTACACCACCTCCGATGGCCGGCAGGTTTTGGATGGGACAGCAGGTCTATGGTGCTGCAACGCGGGTCACGGCCGCCCGAAGATCGTGGAAGCGGTCCAGAATCAAGTCGCCGAGATGGACTACGCCCCGGCGTTCCAGATGGGCCATCCGAAGGCATTTGAGCTGGCGGCCCGCCTCACCGCCATGATGCCCTCCCCGCTGGATCATGTGTTTTTCACGAACTCGGGGTCTGAGAGCGTCGACACGGCCCTGAAAATCGCACTCGGGTATCAGCGCTCCATCGGTCAGGGCACACGGACCCGGTTTATCGGCCGTGAACGCGGTTATCACGGCACCGGTTTCGGCGGGATTTCCGTTGGCGGCATCGTCGCGAACCGCAAACAGTTCGGCAATATGCTGAACGGTGTCGACCATCTGCCGCACACTCACGACCTCAGCCGGAATGCCTTTTCCCGCGGGGAGCCGAAAAACGGTGCAGAATATGCCGAAGAACTGATCCGTCTGGTCCAGTTGCATGATGCCTCCACTATCGCTGCCGTAATCGTGGAGCCTGTCGCCGGCTCGACGGGCGTTTTGATCCCGCCAGTTGGATATCTCAAGCGTCTGCGGGAAATTTGCGACCAGAACGGCATTCTCCTGATCTTCGACGAAGTGATCACCGGTTTCGGACGCCTCGGAACGCCGTTCGCGGTCGACTATTTCGACGTCATTCCGGACATGGTGACGACGGCCAAGGGTATCACCAGCGGCGTGATCCCGATGGGTGCAGTGTTCTGCGCCAAGAAGATCTATGATGCGTTCATGGATGGGCCCGATCATCTGATCGAACTTTTCCACGGCTATACCTATTCCGGTCACCCGATTGCCTGTGCAGCCGCTCTGGCGACCTTGGATACCTATGAAGAAGAAGGCCTTCTGACCCGGGCGGCAAGCCTGGCCCAATATTGGGAAGACGGCCTGCACTCGCTAAAAGATTGTCCGCACGTGATCGACATCCGCAATCTTGGCCTGATCGGGGCGATTGAGCTGACACCGATCGACGGTGCGCCGACGAAACGTGCGTTCTCCGCATTCCTGAAAGCCTATGACGACGGCATTTTGATCCGCACGACCGGTGACATCATCGCGTTGTCGCCGCCGCTGATCATTTCCGAAGCTCAAATCGACGAGTTGTTCGGCAAATTGCGGACGGTTTTGAACGCGATCGACTAACGGAAAGCCAGTCATGACGAGACCAGCTGCCACCAGCGAAACCCTGATCGATGATGATCGTGTCCGCGTGACACGATTTGACTTCGAACCTGGCGCGGAGACCGGCTGGCATCGTCATGGCTTCGACTACGTCATTACGGCAGTCACTGACTGCCAGATGTTGCTGGAGGAGCCGGGTGGCACGAGCAGAACCGTAACGGTTGCAGCTGGCACGGCTTACCGGCGCTCTGAAGGCGTGGAACACAATGTAATCAACGGCGGAGACAATCCGATGTCCTTCGTCGAAGTGGAATTGAAATAGGAGACAGGGCACCATGGCAGCTCCGGGCGAAAACCTCAGGATCAACGCAGACCGGCTGTGGGACAGCCTGATGGAAATGGCCAAGATCGGTCCGGGCGTTGCTGGTGGCAACAACCGTCAAACCCTTACAGATGCGGACGCGGAAGGCCGGAAACTTTTTCAGAAATGGTGCGAAGACGCCGGCATGACCATGGGTGTCGACACCATGGGCAACATGTTCATGACACGGCCGGGCACAGATCCGGACGCCCTGCCCGTCTATGTCGGGTCTCATCTAGACACCCAACCGACCGGCGGCAAATACGACGGCGTTCTGGGTGTGCTTGGCGGCCTTGAAGTCGTGCGCACGATGAACGATCTCGGCATCAAGACCAAACACCCGATCGTTGTGACCAACTGGACCAACGAGGAAGGCACGCGCTTTGCCCCGGCTATGCTGGCCTCCGGCGTGTTTGCGGGCATTCACACCCTCGATGAAGCCTATGCAAAAGAAGATCATGAAGGTCTGAAATTTGGCGATGAGCTGAAGCGTATCGGCTGGGTGGGCGATGAAGAAGTTGGCGCCCGCAAAGACAAGATGCACGCCATGTTCGAGCTGCACATCGAGCAAGGCCCGATCCTGGAGGCGGAAGGCAAGGACATCGGTGTTGTCACTCACGGCCAAGGCCTCTCCTGGACCCAGGTGACCATTACCGGCAAGGACAGCCATACCGGATCCACGCCGATGCCGATGCGCAAGAACGCCGGACTTGGTATGGCCCGGATCCTGGATCTGGTCGACGAGATTGCCTGGTCCCACAAGCCGCACGCCGTCGGCGCCGCCGGCCATATCGACGTTTATCCGAATTCCCGAAATGTGATCCCGGGCAAAGTGGTTTTCACCATCGACTTCCGTTCGCCGGACATCAACGTCATTGCGGCGATGGAAGAGGATATGAAGAAAGGCGCAAAGAAGATTTGCGACATGATGGGCCTGGAGGTCGAGTTTGAAAAAGTCGGCGGCTTTGATCCGGTCACCTTCGACGAAAACTGCGTCACCGCTGTCCGCAATGCGGCTGAGCGCCTCGGCTACACCCATCAAAACATCATCTCCGGCGCGGGTCACGATGCTTGCTGGATCAACAAGGTCGCGCCGACAGCGATGATCATGTGTCCCTGCGTGGACGGATTGTCCCACAACGAAGCCGAAGAAATCTCCAAGGATTGGGCGAAAGCTGGCACGGATGTTCTCTTCCATGCGGTCGTCGAAACAGCGGAAATCGTGGAGTAGGTTCCGAACTAACAGAGACACCAATGAGATACGCAGCCCCAAAAATCATGCACATCGGAAAGGCGCTGAGAGCAGCGGCTATCACGATGGTGTGTGGATTTGGGGTCTGCGGGGCGCATTCGGCACCGGCATTCGCGGCGGCGAAGTTCCATGTCGGAGACCGGTGGGATTGGCAGCTCAAAGGACCTGCCGATCTCGATCGGGATGTCGAAGTGCTGACGCTTGATCCGCGGCTTGTCACTGCGGACCAACTGCAAGCGCTCCGCGCACAAGGGGTCGATACGGTCTGCCACGTCAACGCTGGAACAATTGCAGAGACAGACCCTGGGTTTTCTGACCTTCCGCCCACTGTCATCGGCAGCGCACACAAGACCAAGCCGAACGAACATTATCTGGATTTACGCCGCCTTCAAATGGTTGTGCCGGTGATCACACAGCAGATCGTTGCCTGCAAAAAACAGGGTTTCACTGCCATAGAACCGGATGGTCTCGACGCTTATGCGCAAGACAGCGGCTTCCCGCTAACCGCGGCGGATACGGTCCACTATGCCACAACGCTGGCCCATGTGGCGCATGGTTTGGGGCTCAGGATCGCGCAAAAGAACGTCCCGGAGCTCACCGAAGCCTTGCTGCCGCATTTTGATTTCGCGATCACCGAAAGCTGCTTTGAAACCGGCACATGCGAGCAGATCGCAGCTTATCCAGAGGTAAACAAACCGGCCTTCAATGCCGAATACACGGATGCCGACATTGATTTTGCAAAAGCCTGCGCAGAAGGCGCGCGGCTGAACATCAACATGATCCGCAAGGACCGGCCGGTGACGGCACCGGTGATCTTCTGCCAGGCAGAGTTTTGATCAAACAGACGAGACAGGCTGTTCGGACCGATAGTCCGAGACCGCCGAGACAAGAAGGGGAACGACAATGGCAAGCAAAGTGATCAAGGGCGGCACCGTCGTCACCGCTGACCTTTCCTATGAAGCGGACGTGAAAATCGAAGGTGGCAAAATCGTCGAAATCGGTCCAAATCTATCCGGCGATGAAACACTGGATGCGACCGGCTGCTATGTGATGCCGGGCGGGATCGATCCGCACACGCACCTCGAAATGCCGTTCATGGGCACATTCTCTTCTGACAACTTTGATTCCGGCACCCGTGCGGCGCTTTCGGGCGGCACGACAATGGTGGTGGACTTCGCCCTGCCCTCGCCCGGTCAAGGTCTCCTGGAAGCCATTCAGATGTGGGACAACAAGTCGACGATGGCCCACTGCGACTACTCCTTCCACATGGCGATCACCTGGTGGGGCGAGCAGGTCTTCAACGAGATGGAGACTGTTGTCCGCGAAAAAGGCATCAACACCTTCAAGCACTTCATGGCCTACAAAGGCGCCTTGATGGTGAACGATGACGAGATGTTCGCATCTTTCCAACGCTGTGCGGAACTTGGTGCCCTGCCGCTGGTGCACGCCGAAAACGGTGACGTTGTCGCAACGCTGCAGCAAAAACTTCTGTCAGAAGGCAACAACGGTCCGGAAGCGCATGCCTATTCCCGCCCGCCGGAAGTCGAGGGCGAGGCCACAAACCGCGCCATCATGATCGCAGACATGGCCGGCGTCCCGGTCTACATCGTGCACACATCGTCGGAGCAGGCCCATGAAGCGATCCGCCGCGCCCGCCAAAACGGCATCCGGGCTTATGGCGAACCGCTCATCCAGCACCTGACCCTTGATGACAGCGAGTACAAGCATCCCGACTGGGACCATGCCGCCCGCCGGGTGATGTCGCCGCCCTTCCGCGACAAGAAACACCAGGACAGCCTGTGGGCGGGGCTCGCCTCCGGGTCTCTTCAAGTTGTTGCAACTGATCACTGCGCCTTTACGACCGATCAGAAGCGCACCGGTATCGGCGATTTCACCCAGATCCCGAACGGCACCGGCGGCCTCGAAGACCGGATGCCGATGCTCTGGACCTACGGTGTCGGCACGGGCCGTTTGACACCGAACGAGTTCGTTGCTGTGACTTCAACCAATATTGCAAAGATCCTGAATATCTATCCGAAAAAAGGAGCAATTTTGGTTGGCGCAGACGCAGATATTGTGGTTTGGGACCCAGAGAAGGAAAAGACGATCTCCGCTTCTAGCCAGCAATCTGCCATCGATTACAACGTCTTTGAAGGCAAGCATGTGAAAGGTCTGCCGCGCTACACGTTAACCCGCGGACGCGTCGCGGTCGAAGACGGGACGGTCAACCCGCAGCAGGGCCATGGTGAATTCGTCAAACGCGAGCCATTCCAGGCGGTCAACAAGGCGCTGTCCACCTGGAAGGAACTGACCGCACCACGCAAGGTCGAACGCACCGGCATACCGGCCAGCGGCGTCTGATTTGAAACAAGCTCAGACCGCGATCCAGATATCGCGGCCTGAGCTCTTGCCGGGCATTGCCCCGCGACCTTCGCCTGTAGGAAAAAGAAGAAAATGCTGACTGCCGCTGAAATTGAAGATGGACTGGAAGACGCCATGAGCTCACAGGCGAACCGGGTGATCGATATCGACAATTTGTCGCTCACCTTTGAAACCAACGATGGCCCGGTCCATGCGCTGTCCGACATTGACCTGAAAATCGAGGAGGGTGACTTCGTCTCCTTCATCGGTCCATCCGGCTGCGGCAAGACCACCCTGCTGCGCGTAATTGCCGATCTGGAGCGGCCAACGGCTGGATCCATCACCGTCAATGGCGTTTCTCCGGAAGAGGCACGGCTCAATCGCGCCTATGGATATGTCTTTCAGGCGGCAGCCCTTTATCCCTGGCGGACGATTGCAAAAAACGTTGCCCTGCCACTGGAGATCATGGGCCTTTCACGCGAAGAACAGCAGCAGCGCATCCAGAAAAACATGGAGCTGGTGAACCTCGCCGGATTTGAAAAGAAATACCCATGGCAGCTCTCCGGCGGAATGCAGCAGCGGGCATCCATTGCCCGTGCCTTGGCTGTGGAACCCGACCTCCTGCTGATGGATGAACCCTTTGGCGCGCTCGATGAAATTGTGCGCGATCACCTCAACGAGCAGCTGCTGCAGCTTTGGGCGAAAACCAATAAGACCGTCGTTTTCGTCACCCACTCCATTCCGGAAGCTGTGTTCCTGTCGACCAAGATCGTCGTCCTGTGTCCGCGGCCCGGCCGGATTTACGATGTGATCGAAAGCGACTTGCCGCGCGACCGTAATCTCGACATTCGCGAGACTCCGGAGTTTTTGAAGATCGCCCACCGTGTCCGCGAAGGCCTGAAGGCCGGTCACTCCTATGAAGACTGAGGGAGCAGCTTATGTCTGACACAGCCCTCACCGCCCCGCGCAGCACAAATCCGTTTGCTGGTCTGATGTCCGGCACTCTCGGACCGGTCCTGGTGGTCGTTCTCGCGATCTTTGCAATCTGGTACGTCGCAGCTGTTGCCTTGAACACGCCGTTTCAGCAGGACATGTATGAGCGGGCCAATCAGACCGACGTGCCAATGAGCCAGTTGGTCACAGATACGTTGGCCCAGGAGCGCCCCGTTCTGCCGGCACCGCATCAGGTCATCGCTGAGATCTGGAACACAACGGTCGAAAAGAAGATCACGTCCAAGCGGTCCCTCATCTACCATTCCGGCATTACATTGTCGTCGACCCTTCTCGGGTTTCTGATCGGGACATTGCTCGGAATCCTGCTTGCTGTCGGGATCGTACACAGCCGCGTTCTCGACAAGTCTCTGATGCCATGGGTGATTTCTTCGCAAACCATTCCGATCCTCGCCATCGCGCCGATGATCATTGTGGTTTTGAATGCGGTCGGCATCTCCGGATTGCTGCCGAAGGCGATGATTTCGACCTATCTGTCCTTCTTTCCGGTCACCGTCGGAATGGTGAAAGGCCTGCGCTCTCCGGAAGTCATTCATATGGATCTGATGCACACCTATTCTGCAACGCGTCTTCAAGCGTTTTGGAAACTGCGCTTGCCTTACGCGGTTCCCTACCTCTTCACATCCATGAAGATCGGCATGGCGGCGTCTCTGGTGGGCGCGATCGTTGGGGAATTACCGACTGGAGCCGTCGCCGGACTTGGCGCACGCCTTCTCGCGGGCTCGTACTATGGTCAAACCATCCAGATCTGGTCCGCGCTTTTGATGGCCGCCTTCCTGGCCGGAAGCCTGGTGGCCCTGATCGGCGCCCTTGAAAAACTCACCTTGAAGCGCATGGGGATGGCGAGATGAGTGCACAAACGGTCTCAAAACGCCGGTTCGACATGCCGGCACTACTCGCCTGGTTTGTCGTCGCCATGGTTCTTGTCGGGCTTTTCAGCACCGCCTTCAAACCGGATATCGGCATTCTGGAGGCACCACAACTTGCCTTGAGCCTCGTGCTTCTGGCGATCCTTGGCGTTCGTTATGAGCTTGGCTTCATGCGCAACTGGATTGGCGACTTAGCATTGGGCATTGTCGCGGCCCTCGCTGCTTCGCTTTTAATCAGCGCGGCGGGCCGCCACGAAGGGGACGCCGCACTCGGGTTCTGGGCGCTGACAGCTGCAACCTGGGCGGCCTTTTGGTTGTTCGTGGAACGTTTGGCGATCTGGAAAAGCCGGTCGCTGCTCACCACCCGAATTGTGAACCTGGCCATCCCGGCGATCTTTGGCATCACGCTCTTGATCCTTTGGGAGCTGATCGTAACCGGCGCAGGTGTTCCCAAGGTCTTGCTGCCAGCGCCGTCCGAGATCTGGCTGCGGATGACGACGTCTGTCCCCACCCTTTGGGCCGACTTCCAGCAGACCTTCTTGAAGGCAGTGCTCGTCGGTTACGCGCTTGGATGCGGAGCAGGTTTCCTGATCGCGATCCTGGTCGACCGGGTACCCTTCCTCCGCCGGGGGCTTTTGCCAATCGGCAATCTGGTTTCCGCGCTGCCAATCATCGGTGTCGCCCCGATTATGGTGATGTGGTTCGGCTTCGATTGGCCATCCAAGGCGGCCGTCGTGATCATCATGACCTTCTTCCCGATGCTGGTGAATACGGTCTCTGGTCTCGCCGCATCTGATTCCATGCAACGGGATCTGATGCGGACCTACGCCTCCAACTACTGGCAGACCTTGTTCAAGCTGCGTTTGCCCATGGCCATGCCGTTCATTTTCAATGCGCTCAAGATCAACTCCACGCTCGCTCTGATCGGGGCTATCGTGGCGGAATTCTTCGGCACCCCGATAGTCGGCATGGGCTTCCGGATTTCCACAGAAGTCGGGCGAATGAATGTCGATATGGTCTGGGCAGAAATTGCTGTCGCAGCGTTGGCCGGCTCTTTGTTTTATGGCCTGGTTGCGCTTCTGGAGCGCGCGGTAACCTTCTGGCATCCCTCAATCCGCGGGTAACGCGTCCGGAGGGTGACCTTTAGGACTGGTCTGATCGGAAACGCGCCCTATGGTTTGGAGGACTTCAAATTGAAGCCCTTCATCCCACCCGCATTTCCAAGAGCCATTCGCCAATGCCAGAAGGCCATACGATCCATCGTGCCGCCAGTGACCACCGGAAAATCCTTAAAAATCGCTATTTAGCCATTTCTTCACCGCAAGGGCGGTTCGAAGATGGTGCCGCCTGGCTCAACGGACGCCTTTGCAAAGATGTCGAAGCCTATGGCAAACACCTGATCTACAGCTTTGAACGGGAAACCTTTCTTCACGTCCATCTCGGACTGTTCGGCCGTATCCGAAAAAGGAAACTCCCTGAGCCCGAACCGCGGGGCGCGGTCCGTATCCGGATGATTGGCGACACACATCTCATCGATATCAACGGACCAACGGCGTGTGAGATCCTCGATCCGGATGATCTGGCCAAGCTGACATCGCGGATTGGCCCCGACATTCTTCGCGCAGATGCAGATCCTGAGCGGGTCTACTCCCGGATCTCCAAGAGCCGGTCACCCATCGGCAAGCTCCTGATGAACCAATCCGTTGTGGCCGGTATCGGCAACATCTACCGCAGTGAAATTTTGTGGCGCCAAGGCATTCATCCTGACCGGCCTGGAAAAGACCTCTCAAAAGATGACTTTGAGCGCCTCTGGGCCGATGCCGTACATTTGCTCGAGATCGGCGTCAAACGCAACGCGATCATCACTGTCGATGAGGCTGCCCCCGGTCGGGGCCGGTATCGCGAGCGGGTCAATATCTTCGGGAAACGGAGTTGCCCCACCTGTGCGGGTGATATCACGCAGGTCGAAATCGACACACGCAAGGCATACTTCTGCGCAGCATGTCAGGCGGATTGAAACTCACCTTGGAACCTGCCAAGAGTGGCATCTTCGAGCGCAACAACTATCTGCCAAGGCCTCCAATGAAACCCAGCCGAGACATCTCCCGCCTTATCGAAATCATGGCTGCCCTGCGCACGCCCGGAACCGGGTGCCCCTGGGATCTGGAACAGAACTTCGCGACGATTGCGCCCTACACTCTGGAAGAAGCGTATGAGGTCGCCGACGCGATCGCGAAAGACGACATGCTGGAGCTGCGCGAAGAACTTGGCGACCTCCTCTTGCAGGTGGTCTACCACGCGCGGATGGCGGAGGAAAAGGATCAGTTTTCGTTTCCCGATGTGGTGGAGGGCATCACCAAAAAGATGATCCGTCGGCATCCGCATGTCTTTGGCGATGAAACCGGTGAAAAACCCGAACTCGTCAAGGGAATCTGGGAGCGGATCAAATCGGAAGAACGGGCTGAAAAACGTGCTGAACGGGAAGCCCTGGGGCTTGCCGAGCCGAACAAAGGATTTCTCGACGACGTGCCAACGGCCTTCCCTGCCCTTCAAGAGGCGGACAAGCTCCAGCGCCGGGCATCCAAGGTCGGTTTCGACTGGAACGATGCCCGGCTGGTTCTGGACAAGATCCGGGAAGAGACCCATGAGCTGGACGAGGAACTCTCCAAATCTGATCCTGACAAGGACCGGATCACAGACGAGTTGGGGGACACGCTCTTTGCCCTGGCAAACCTCGCCCGGCACCTCGATATCGACCCGGAAGAAGCCCTGCGCCGGACCAACCGGAAATTCCGCCGAAGGTTTGCAGCAATCGAGGGCGTTGCAGAGGCAAATGGAACCACACTGGAAGCGATGAGCCTCGAAGACATGGAAACGGCGTGGCAAGCTGCAAAGAAACAGGATCCAACTGCAACCTGATCCTGTTTTGAGCCTCGCAAAAACTGACCATACGTTTTTTGCCAAGGTTTACTTGGGGTCAGAATCTCTCAAACTTCTGAAAAACACGTTCGGAAGCACCAGACTTTCATGGCCCTCCTCAAAGCTTTTGCGCTGTTTGCAATGGCGACCCTCGCAGCTGCGTATTCAGCGCATGCTGAGACGTGGCGCATTTCAGCATTGGATTGGCCGCCCTATTCAAGCCCGCAGGAAAAGGATGGTGGCAGCGCTGTTGCCGTTCTCCGCGCATCTTTAGCCGAGATCGGTGTGACCCTCGAAATCGATTACATGTCGTTCCCCCGTGCCAAGGCGCTTGCAAAAAGCGGCCAGTACATCGGCTATTTTCCGGCCTGGCCAGAAGAAATCATCGAAGGTTTCAAAGCCTCCCGGCCCATCATGATGTCTCAGGTTGGAGTTGTTCACCGTCAGGACACCAGTGTGTCTTGGCGCAACACGCACGATCTCTTTGAAAATTACCCGGTCGGGTATGTGCGGAGCTTTGTCTATCCGATCGAAATTCAAGAAGAGGTCGAACACCACGCCACCACGGCGACCGGCGTGGACACTGAACAAGATCTTGTTCGTATGCTTGCAGCCGGTCGGATAGAGGTCGCCGTGACCGATCCATCAGTCATGCTCCGCATCAGCGAAAAAATGGGTATCACCGGGCTGGTTGCCAACAAATACATTTTGTTTCGCAAACCGTTGGTGCTGGCCTTTTCCGGTGAAAGGGATAACGTCTCGCGAAGAGTGCGCCTCAATACTGTTTTGCCGCAATTCAGCCGGAACCAGCTTACCTGTTGCGCCTATCACCCCCCGGCCAAACAGAACTAGACACTGAGTGTTTACCCAATTGAATTGGCGCTAGTCCTCCACGAACCAACGCCAATTCCTAGCCTTTGATCATCAACTTGCCACGGGCGACGGTATCGCTCCTGGTTCAGGCGCCAGTTGAGGTCTGCGCTGTGGCCAGGCGGGTTGCATTCCGGCTGGTGCCCCGATGGTTTTCGGACCGATCTGATGAGCGTCATCTGATGGGGGGCGCTGCTGGATGGTGCGTTTGGGTCCGAGGCCGAAGACCTGCCGCCATGTCCGTATGGGATTGCGGAAATCAAAGACCTCCGTGTGGATCGGCAGTTGACCTCCGGCTGCGCGATAGGACCGGCATGCGATTGTCAGCAGTGGATCCGGACCGCACGCAAAGAGCTCGGATGATTGCCAACCAGGCGGCAAATGGGCATCGAAGGTCTCCATGTTGAAGCGGCCGCCTTCCGCATCGCCGAGAAAGTGCACCACCAGTTGAGGCAACCGTTTGGCCATTGCCGCCAGATAATTGAGATCGACCGCATGGTTCATGGATCTGTAGATATAAAACAGGTCAATGCGCGGCCCGTGGTCAGGGGACATTGCGCCAAGCGCTGCCAGAAACGGGGTAATCCCTGCTCCGCCCGCAACCCAAATCTGCCTGTAGATCCGTTTCTGATCGGTTTGTGGGGCAAAGTCACCCGCAATCCTGTTCAACAGCACTTCGTCGCCAACCTTGAGCTGCGTCTGCAGCTTCTTTGTATAATCTCCACGGTCGAAGATAACGAAACGCATGCCGTTCTGACTTGGCGCCGATGCAATTGTGAACGGGTGCGGTTCCCGAAGGCCCCGTTTGGTGCAGGAGAGGCTCGCGTGCTGGCCCGGACACCATGCGACCGGCCCCCGGCCATCTCGCGGTTCAAGCCGGATATCGATGCTGTCATGGTTGTGCTTCAAAGCACTTACCTGCATTCGGCGAGGCCGGTGCAAATGGTGCGCGATGACACGCGCCATCGCAGCAATGCCAACCACAGACAAGACCGCCAGCACCCACCAATGCACACTGAAATCTTCGACAGGGATAGCCGATAGGAAGACGTGAGCGACCGTGACGAGATAAATCGGGCCCATTGCATAATGGGTCCAGCGCCAGACATGATAGGGAATCGCCGGGATGAGCCCGTACAACACCAGGATCATGAGATAAATCCCCGCAAATGTCCCGGCGCGGGTGCCAAACTCTTCCCAGCCGGGCACAATGCCTTCTCCGCGCGGTTCCGCCAGGATCCAATGAGCAAGGGTCATAATCCATGCCCAATGGGCAAAGATCCTGTGCACTTGGTAAGATCGCCCGGGACCACCCAGAAGTCCGTCAACGATCCTTATCCGAGCGGCCAGCACCATACACACTGTCATGGCCACAAATGTACCAACTCCAAAGGTAGCTGGTATCAGGTTTTCAGCTGGAACACCGCTGAGAAGTGCGCTGTAAACGACAGCAATAAGAAGTAGAAATCCGACATGCGGATAGATAAGTCGCATCAGTTGCTCCCACCATGAATAGCATTGTTATGCCTGTCTAAGCTTCAGGTGGTTTCCCCGAATTCCCGTGCCGCATGTCTGAGTGCGTTGAACCGCTCTCAAATATGCCCCCAACTCGAAAAAACAGAGTGCCGGCGATCCGTTTTGGACCAGTTTTATTGTTCTAAGACTGATAGTTAGCGAAATGGCCGGAATTTCGGCGGCACTGAGACCGGAAACAGGAAATACGGCGGCAGGAACGCAAACACCTGCCATCAAACCAGGACGTGTACCGTCCCGGTCATTTAAAAAATGAACCCGTCAATTCGAAAGGTTGGCGCTGTTCCGGTATCAGAAGCCCGAAGGGCGTGTATCGGTCCGTTATTCAGATGGAACAAACGCAAACTTGCCGAAGAGATCCCGGAACGGTCCACGTTGCTTGTCCGAGACCCGGACTTCCGCGGTCACATATTCCTCGCCGTCGGAACGCTCGAGGACCTCAGCCATCTGGTAAAGCTTTGCAATCAAAGCGCCTTCAGCGACTGGTATGCGGACCGACAGGATATCGTCGTGCCGCGCCATGAAACTGTCAACGCGGGCACTCAGATGATCAATGCCCTCACCGGTCACAGCAGACAGGGCGACGGGACCCTCACCTTGTTCTTCTAAAAGGAGTTTCGCCCGGTAGTCCTTGTCGAGGAGATCGATCTTGTTCCAGACCTCAATGATCGGTGCGCCAGTCAGCGCATCGACACCAAGTTCTTCCAAGGTCTTTTGAACGTCTTCGGCCTGCGCGTCCGTGTCAGGGTGTGAAATATCACGCACATGGAGGATCAAATCCGCTTCCAATACCTCTTCAAGGGTCGCGCGGAAAGCGGCCACCAGATGCGTTGGCAGATCCGAAATGAAGCCAACCGTATCTGACAGGATAATCTCGCGTCCGTGCGGCAACGTGATTTTGCGCAGCGTTGGGTCCAGCGTTGCAAAGAGAAGATCCTTGGCAAACACTTCGGACTCAGTCAGACGATTGAAAAGTGTGGACTTTCCGGCATTCGTATAGCCGACCAGGGCGACAACCGGTTGCGGGATCTTCTTCCGTTTCTTTCGGTGCAGTTCCCGGGTTCGGCGCACGCTTTCAAGCTGCTTCTGCAGCGCAATGATCCGTTCTTGGATCTGACGGCGGTCGGCCTCGATTTGGGTTTCCCCTGGGCCGCCCATGAACCCGGCGCCGCCCCTTTGCCGTTCAAGGTGCGTCCAGGACCGGACCAACCGGCTTTTCTGCCAGGTCAGATGCGCCAGATCGACTTGCAGCTTGCCTTCTTTGGTCCGTGCGCGGTCACCGAAGATCTCCAGAATCAAACCCGTCCTGTCGATCACCTTGGTCTTCAGGCGGCGTTCCAGGTTTCTCTGCTGAACTGGAGACAACGGGTGGTCAATAACGACCAGATCCAGATCCTCACTGGCAACAATGCCGGCAAGTTCCGCAACCTTACCTTCGCCGAACAGCGTCGCAGGCTTGGGATTGTTTATCCGCACCACGCCTGAATGGACGATATTCAAGTTGATGGCCGCGCTGAGGCCAATCGCTTCGTCAAGCCGGGCTTCCGGGCTCCGGTTGGATCTGAGGTCTGCCTGGGAGTTTTCAGAACGCAGCTGGATGACCGGTTCTAGGATCATCGCACGAAAGCGCTGGGGCAGACGATCTACCCCAGTGTCTTTTTGTCTAAGAGATTTCTGACCCGGTTCTTCTGAACCATTGGATTTCGAAAAGTCGTCTTCGCGAGACTTCGGTTTCAATCAGCTTGCCTTTTCCGCGTTTTCCTCAGCCTGGTCGAACAATTGAACAGGTCCGTTTGGCATAATTGTGGAAATGGCATGTTTGTAAACCAGCTGCGAATGACCGTCGCGGCGCAGCAGAACGCAGAAATTGTCGAACCACGTCACAACTCCCTGCAGCTTGACCCCGTTGATCAAGAAAATTGTGAGCGGTGTTTTTTGTTTGCGAACGTGATTGAGGAATGTGTCTTGTAGGTTTTGTGCGCGCTCAGCCATGTGTTCTTTTATCCTATTTGGTCCGAATGCGGCCAGGCACCCGGTTTTCTCCTGGCTGACTGTTCCAAGCACAAATCCTCTCAGATTATGGTGTACCCAGCCTGCCCGCTTTTTTATTGCCCATCTATCAGTGGGTCATCTGCCCTGACCCTCAAGTATCCCCAGCCCAGCATCATAGAGGGCTACGATTCACACCACCTTCAAATCAGTAGCAGTATGGAACAGTTCGCGCAATCGGGTTGCAACCGATCCGGGATGCCCATTCCCGATTACCTTGTCATCAATTCGTACAACAGGCATTGCGATATTTGTCGCAGCGGTAACAAACGCTTCCTTGGCATCATAGGCCTCTTCGAGGCTGAAAGGCCGTTCTTCGAAAGACAACCCTTCGCGCTCAACGAGGTCCAAAATCGCTGTGCGTGTGATCCCACGCAAGATACCGCTCTCCGCCGGCCGCGTGATCAGCTTGCCATCTTTTGTGACAATCCAGGCATTGGTTGAGCCGCCTTCGGTCACATTGCCGTCCGCGTCCACATACCAGGCCTCTTTGCCACCCTTTTCCTTCGCGCTCTGTTTGGCGAGAACATTCGGCAGCAGGGCAACAGTCTTGATATCCACCCGCGGCCAACGGTTTTCCGGGTAACTGAATACCGCAATCCCGGCCTCGGCTTGCGCGTTCACCGCAGCCGGGTTGGAAAAGCGTGCCGTCACAACAATTGAAGGCGCGACATTTGCCGGCGGGAAAAAATGGTCACGTTTTGAAACGCCGCGTGTCACCTGGATGTACACAAGCCCGTTGCGCACCTTGTTCCGGCGCACCACCTGGCGCAGCACAAATTCGACTGCCGGCCGGCTCATAGGCCAATCAATAGACAACTCGCTCAAGGACCGACCGAGACGGTCCAGATGGCGCGGCATGTCAACGATCTGGTTGTTCCAAACCTCGCAAACCTCATAGACGCCATCTGCAAACTGGTAACCGCGATCCTCAATATGGACTGCAGCTTCCGAATGCTGGACATATTGACCATTCACATAGGCAATACGGCTCATGAATTCTCCTGATCCCGGCAGGTTCTTTTTGAACCAATTGGTATTGCTACTGTTTTGACCGTTTGGTCAGACAAATGCAAGATCAGAAAAACGTCATACTGACTTAAAAGAAATCAAGACTGACGCGGAACATCTGCTCGACCTGCCGGACCCTGCTGGCAACTGCAAAGATTACGATCCTGTCTTTCGCCTGGATTTGCAGATCTCCATTCGGCGTCAGAACCTCGCCATCCCGGAACACCGCTCCGATCCGGATCCCGGACGGCAAGTCGATCATGCGCAACGGCCGCCCGACCAATGGCGACGTGTCGAGCGCTTCTGCCTCAACAATTTCGGCAGCGCCGTTTTGCAATGTGTGGACACCCCGGATCCGGCCGCGGCGCACATGTTGGAGGATCTTGGAAATCGTGACGGCGCGTGGATTGATGAAGGCATCAATTCCAAGCGCGTTGGTGAACGCCGGATAACTCGGGTTGTTCAAGAGCGACAAGGACCGCTTACAGCCAAGTTTTTTGGCCATAACGGACGACAGAATATTGACCTCATCTTCATTCGTGAGAGCAACCATCGTGTCCGCATCACCGGCATCGGCTTCGTTCAAAATTGTCAGATCCAACGCGCTGCCATGCAAAATAACCGACCTTTTGAGATCATCCGCAACTGAAATGGCACGTTCACGGGATGCTTCGATCAGCTTGATCTTTGTACCGGCCTGACGCTGTTCCAAGGCCTTCGCAACATAAAGACCGATATTGCCACCGCCTGCGATCACAACCTTGCCGGCTTCCGGCTCTTCATGCCCGAAAATGCTGAGTGTGCGGCGCACCTGATCCCGTTTAGCTACGACATATGCAAGATCGCCTGTGTAGATGGAATCGCTGCTTTTCGGCACAAACAGTTTGTTGTTCCGGTAAAGACCGACGACAACAGCTCCGAGATCCGGGAACAGTTCTGTCAGCTGATGAAGCGGCGTATCGACGACCGGGCAGTCGTCTTCACACATGATCCCGACCACAACGACATTGTCATCGGCAAACCGGACGGTTTCCACGGCACCAGGAAGGGCCAAGCGCCGAAGCACCATTTCACCGACTTCGATTTCAGGTGAAATGATCACGTCAATCGGCATGTTTTCGCGGGAAAACAGATTGCGCCAACGGCCCTGAAGATAGGATTGCGCGCGGATACGCGCGACCTTTGTCGGCACATTGAAGAGGGAATGGGCCACCTGACACGCGACCATGTTCACCTCGTCATACAAGGTCACGGCAACGATCATATCGGCTTCTTCCGCTCCGGCCTGGGCCAGAACATCCGGATGGGCACCGTGTCCGACAAAACCGCGAACATCCAGCTGATCGCCAATCGCATCGATCAGTTTGGGCGAGGAATCAATAACGGAAACATCGTTCTGTTCCGCAGCTAGCCGTTCGGCGATCCCGTAGCCGACCTGTCCGGCGCCACAAATCACGATTTTCATGGAAACCCCTTCCCGGCTCTTGCTATTTGGCTCTCACAGGCACGCTGGCGCGTTAGGTCATTCCCAAGGTCTTCAGCTTGCGGTGCAGCGCTGACCGTTCCATACCGACAAATTCCGCCGTGCGCGAGATGTTGCCGTCAAATCTCTTGATTTGCGCCTGAAGATATTCGCGTTCAAAGATTTCCCGCGCTTCGCGTAAAGGAACAGACATCAGGTGTTCCCCCGTACCGGAAGACGGAAGGCTCGGAAGCGTTTCGCCGATTTCGGCCGGGAGAAGGTCCGCGGTAATGGTGCTGTCCGGCTCGCCCCGACTCAGGATCAGCAGACGCTCGACATTGTTCCGCAGCTGGCGGACGTTTCCGGGCCAATCGTGTGTTTGAAGGACTGCCATGGCATCGTCGCCAATCGGGCGCAGCGGAATACCTGATGCGGCTGAAATTTGCTCCATGAAATGGCGGACAAGCACCGGGATGTCTTCCCGGCGCTCGGCGAGCCCCGGCACGCGGAGAGGCACCACGCTCAGGCGGTGATAGAGATCTTGCCGGAACAAGCCCGTCGCAATGTGTTCTTCCAGATTCTTTGATGTCGACGACAGGATACGGATGTCGACCTGAACCTTGCCGGTTCCGCCAACACGCGAAAAACTCTGCTCCACTAACACTCTGAGGATCTTGCCCTGGGTTTCCGCCGGCATGTCGGCAACTTCGTCGAGGTACAGCGTCCCGCCATGGGCCTCTTCCAAAGCACCAATTTTGCGCAGGTTGCCGCTTTCATCCTCGATCCCGAAAAGCTCCTCTTCCATTCGGGACGGTGTGATGGTGGCCGCGTTCAAGACAACAAACGGACTTTTCGCACGCGGTGAAAGATCATGGATCATCCGCGCTGCACGTTCTTTGCCGGACCCCGATGGCCCGGAAATCAGAATTCGGCTGTTCGTTCCTGCAATTTTTTCGATAGTTTGGCGGAGACCGTTGGCAGCTGAAGAATCGCCAACAATGTCGCTGGTCTCCCCGCTTCTTTGGCGCAAGTCGCGCACTTCGCGGCGAAGACTGGAGGCTTCCAAGGCCCTTTCAACAATATGTACCAACCGATCAGCCTTGAATGGCTTTTCGATGTAGTCGTAGGCTCCACGTTTAATTGCGGAAACAGCCGTTTCGATGTTGCCGTGACCGGAAATGATCACAACGGGCATATCCGGATCGGTTTCCTTGAACTGATCCAAAAGCGCCAGGCCGTCCAGCCGGCTTCCCATCAACCAGATATCCAGAATGACTAGCGAAGGCTTTCGCTCTTTCACGGCGGCAATCGCGCTGTCTGAGTCATGCGCCGTGCGGGTGCCGTATCCATCATCGTCCAGAATACCGGCAATCATCTCACGGATATCGGTTTCGTCGTCTACAACCAGAATGTCATGCGCCATGGGCAGTCACTGCTTCTTCTTCGGTTTGGTCTGTTTCAAGGGCTTCAGACGGCTTCATGGAGAGCGTCAACCGGACAAGCGTTCCGGTGTCGCCTGGATTGGCCTTCGGCGCATCAAGCAATTCAATGCCCCCTCCATGGTCTTCAAGAATCTTGCGCACGATGGCAAGTCCCAGTCCTGTCCCCTTCTCACGTGTCGTCATGTACGGCTCCAAGAGCCGCGATCGATTTTCTTCCGGCAGGCCGATGCCGTTGTCGACCACATCAACAATTACCCGCTGCGGATCGTCTTCTGGATCACATTTGACGTGAACGGAGACCGATCCCTTGGGCAAATCGTCACCCGTCCGGGCCGCAACGGCTTCTGTGGCGTTCTTGATAACATTTGTGAAGGCCTGTCCGACCAGCCGCTCGTCATACGTCGCCAAAACAGGGCTCTCAGGCAAGTCGGCGGTTACGGATATGTCCGGGTTCGCCACGGACTGCATGAAGGCAGCATTTCGAACAGATTCCCGCAAATCGCTCGTGGTTTTTTTCGGTTTGCGCATACGCGCAAAGGAGGAGAATTCATCGACCATCTGCCCGATGTCGCCGACCTGGCGCACGATTGTATCAATGCACTGGTCAAAGACTTCGCGGTCCGCTTCGATCCGTTTGCCATAACGCCGCCGGATCCGCTCGGCAGACAACTGGATCGGTGTCAAAGGATTCTTGATCTCATGCGCAATCCGGCGGGCAACATCCGCCCAGGCCGAGTTGCGTTGCGCGGACACAAGGTCGGTAATGTCGTCCAGCGTCACAACAAAGCCGTGTTCCCGGCGGGTTGATTGCTCGCTCGTCGTGCGCACATTGATTGTCCGCAGTCGTCCCCCGCGCGTGATTTCAATCTGGGTTTCTGGCATCTTGTCGCCTTGCAAGGCCAGAACATCTGAAAGGTAGTCCGTCAACTCCGGCAAGACGTCCGGTAACGGCTTGTTCAGGATACGAATTTCTTCAACTTGCAGGAGCTCTTCGGCGGACCGGTTGACCAGGATGATCGATCCCTCATCGTCCACCCCGATAACGCCGGTCGAAACCCCAGAGAGGACAGCTTCGTTGAAGCGTCGCCTCCGATCTATCTGCTCGTTTGCCGCAAGAAGCGCATCCCTTTGACCGACCAACTGACCGGTCATTTTGTTGAAGCTCTGCCCGAGATTGGCTAGGTCGCCGCCGGCTTTTTCTGTTGGGACGGTGACAGACAGGTTACCGCTCGCCACTTCATCTGCAGCTGAAATGAGACTACGGATCGGTGAGACCAGCTGATTTGCGAACCCGAAGCCGATCCATATCGCGGAAAGCAGCAGAACCAGAGCAACACCAAGATAGACCAGCGCAAAGGCGACCTGTACGCCGAACCGGCTGTTTTCCATTTGCTGGTATTGAAGTGCGCCGCTTTCGGCAAGGCCCATGTACTCCACGACACGCGGATCAAGACGGCGTACCGCATAAAGAACAAAGCCATCGTAGGCGGAGAGGTTCATCACGCCGCCGACAAGGTTCGAAATCCCCGGCGCGATTAGAATTGGGTCACCGGATTGTGCCTTGAAAATGCTATCTGCCGGCGGCAGTGGGATATCGGCGTTGGGATCCAGAACAACCCTAGTCACCACGTCGCCTTCGCGGTTGATGATGTAGGCCGCCAGAATGCCGCGCAAGGAGACCTGAGTTCGGAAGAACTGATCAAACCGGGTCGGTTCGAAATCATAAACTGGCTTGGCCCGGTCCAGATCGGTCCGCATTGCGATGAGATCGCCCCGCAGAACCCTTGCGTGCTCCTGCAAATAGGCCTGCGCCACCGTCAAGGCGTTGTCGATGATGGTGCGTGTTCGGTCCTCGAACCAACGGTCGAGCCCGCGATCAAGCGTCACCGCCGCCAGAATGGCCATAAGGATCGCTGGAACGGCTGCAACGACACTGAACAACGCCACCACTCGTACGTGAAGACGGGCGGCCGCCCGGCCACGGCGGCGGGCCTGAAGCAGTTTGATGATTTCATAGCCGATGAGCGCCAACAGGATTACGGCCCAAAGGCCGTTGATCGCCATGGCCGTGACGATGACGTCGCGTGTCGGGTCGAGAGACGTCAGACCCATCAGGATGAAAAATGTGACCCCGATGGAAATGAGCGCCAGGATCATGACTGCAAGACCGGCGCGCCGCCAGAACTTACTGGCGCTGCCGGATTGCGCTACGGGATGTTGCGCGGATTCCAGTATCATTCGGCCCCTGGTATTTGCCTGCAAAAATTCGGCGCAGAATAACACGATCTGCGAATGCGGCAGACTTACCACACAATGTTGCGAAATTGCGACAAGGCAAAATCGTCCACTGACAAATTCAAGTGAAAAGTGGCGCTGAATTTTGTTCCAGCGTCACCGTGTGGAGCGCATAACCTGAATGTCCAAATCCCGAATTTTCTTGCGCAAAGTGTTGCGGTTCACGCCCAAAAGCTCTGCCGCCTTGATCTGGTTTCCTCGCGTTGCCGCAAGCGCCGCGCTGATCAAAGGGTACTCCACCTCCCGTAAAATGCGATGGTAGAGACCAGGGGGTGGCAGCGCGTCGCCGAACGTTTCGAAATATCCGGACAAGTACTTTTCAACGGAACCGCCAAGATCAACGGTTTCGGAAGTTTCATCTTCAAGCGGATTCGTGGACGGTTGGCTCAGTTCATGATCGAGCATTGCCTCGCCGATGATATCCTGCGGATAGAGCGCCGCCAACCTGCGAACGAGGTTTTCCAGTTCCCGCACGTTGCCCGGCCAACGGTACCGGCGCATCAGGTTCATCGCGCTCTGATCGACCTGCTTGGCCGGAAGACCTTCCTTTTCCGCCATGGAAAAGAAGTGCCGCACAAGGTCCGGAATGTCCTCAACCCGTTCGCGCAGCGGTGGGAGCCGGATCGGTACAACGTTCAGCCGGAAATACAGATCTTCGCGGAATAGTCCCTGATTGATGAGATGCCGTAAATCCTTGTTGGTGGCCGCAACGATACGGACATCGGTTTTGATCGGGGTTCGACCACCGACAGTGGTGTATTCGCCTTGCTGCAGGACGCGGAGAAGTCGGGTCTGCGCCTCCATGGGCATATCACCGATCTCATCCAGGAAAAGCGTTCCGCCATCTGCCTGCTCGAACCGGCCAGAGCTCCTGTTCTGTGCGCCCGTGAATGCGCCTTTCTCATGCCCGAACAACTCGGCCTCGATCAGATCCCGCGGGATGGCCGCCATGTTTATCGCGACAAAAGGGCCGTTGCGCCGTTTGCCATAGTCATGCAGCGCGCGCGCCACCAACTCCTTGCCCGTTCCAGATTCGCCATTGATCATGACTGTCAAATCAGTCTGCATCAGACGAGCCAGAACGCGGTAAATCTCCTGCATTGCCGGCGAACGGCCGACAAGCGGCATTCCCTCACCGCTTTCCTCAAGGTCGGCCACAGGACGTTTCTTTGGCTCTTCCAGCGCACGCTGGACGATGCCGGTCAGTTCTTTCAGGTCAAACGGTTTGGGCAGATATTCATAGGCGCCCTTTTCCGATGCCTTGATTGCGGTCATGAACGTGTTTTGCGCGCTCATAACCAAAACAGGCAGTTCCGGGCGCATCTTCTTGATGCGCGGCAGGACATCAAAGATGTTCTCATCCGGCATCACCACATCGGTGATCACCAGATCTCCGTCGCCGGCTGAAACCCAGCGCCAGAGCGTGGACGCATTCGATGTCAAACGCACCGTATATCCAGCCCGCGACAGGGCCTGGTTAAGCACGGTGCGGATGGCGGCATCATCATCGGCAACCAAAATCGTGCCAGTCGGCATGGTCAGTCAGCCCTTATACTGCTCCGGCCCCAGGCCCGGAATCGGTGGTTGAATACGCTGGCATCAAAATCCGGAAGACGGTTTTTCCGCGCTGGCTGTCACATTCGATGACACCGCCATGATCGCCGATGATCTTGGCAACGAGCGCGAGACCCAGTCCGGAACCGTTTGTTTTTGTTGTGATAAATGGCTCAAACAGATGCGGCAGCAAATCTTCAGGAACGCCCGGACCATTGTCCTGGACGCAAAACTCGAGCGGCAGGCTGACCTTGTCTTCCGTGCCAGGTACGGACAGGCGGACACCGGGCCGGAATGCAGTCGAAATCCGGATTTCGCCATCCGGATCGTCGCCAATCGCCTCACTGGCATTCTTGATCAGATTCAGGAACACCTGGATCAACTGATCCTTGTTGGCATAGACCGGCGGCAACGACGGATCATAATTCTCAATAATCCTGTTGTCCCGTGCAAAGCCGCTGTCGGACAATCGCTTCACATGATCCAGGACCACATGGATGTTGACGGGGTCGCGCTCGATCGGCCGCTCGTCGGAAAACACTTCCATCCGGTCGACCAGTTTCACGATCCGGTCGGTTTCATCCGTGATCAACCGGGTCAAAGCCCGGTCTTCATCGGGAGCTGATTGTTCAAGCAACTGGGCGGCACCCCGAATCCCGGACAACGGGTTCTTGATCTCATGCGCAAGCATGGCGGCCAAGCCTGTGACCGTGCGCGCTGCGCCACGCGACGTTAGTTGACGGTCGATTTTTTCCGCCATGGTGCGCTCTTGAAACATCAGCACCACAGCACCGGGCCGGTTCGCGACTGGCGCTGCATTGATGTCGACAATCTTCGGCGCGCCGATGCGCGGTGACCCGATATCGACCTTGTACTCGTTGACAGCGGCACCGCGCTCACGAACCTGATCAATCAAAGTCAGCAGCGGACTTCCGAACGGGATGAACTCATTGATTGGATGCCGGCGCAGCACGGAGATGCTGGACCGCATGAAAAACTCTGCCGCCATATTGGCCGATTCAATTACCCCATCTGGGGCAACAAGCAGGACCGGATGCGGGAGTGCATCGAGGATGGTTGGACCATCGCTGGCCAAGGCTTCGGTGCGTCCCTTTGGAGTATCTCGATCCGTCACGCTGCCGTCCGTGTATTGCAGGAAGAAAACCAATCGGACGCAATCCGGACAACCTCATCCGGCTGGTTCGATGTCATCATTGTCTTTTTGAGTGCACCTGGCATGTCCAATCCGCCCTGTTCAATAGACGTATCGAGGTACCAGCCGAGGTGTTTTCGTGCGATACGCACGCCTGGCAAAACGCCGTAAAGGTCCAGAATTGCCTCGTAATGCTCAATCACCAGATCGCCAAGCGCATTGCCTTGGGGTGCTGACAGGATTTCGCCCGTTTCCAGATAGTGTCCAACGAGGCCCGGCAGCCACGGCCGGCCATATGCCCCGCGCCCGATCATGACCGCATCGGCACCAGATGCCGCCAACATCGCGTCAGCGCTTTCAATACCCGTGCAATCCCCATTGGCGATGAGCGGTACCGATATTTCAGATTTGACGGCCGAAATCGCGTCCCAATCTGCCGTGCCTTTATAAAACTGACAGCGTGTCCGGCCATGCACCGTGATCAGTTGCACACCAGCAGCTTCCGCCCGGCGCGCAAGCTCAGGTGCATTGATCGAGGTGTCGTCCCAACCAAGCCGCATCTTGAGCGTTACCGGAACATCAACGGCTTCAACTGTTGCTTCAATCAAGGTCAAGGCATGATCGAGATCGCGCATCAAGGCCGAACCGGAGTAACCGGAGGTCACCTTTTTCGCGGGACAGCCCATATTGATATCGATGATATCGGCGCCCAGACCTGCGATAACTCTGGCTGCTTCGCCCATCCAACGCGCTTCCCGGCCGGCCAGTTGAACGACATGCAGCCCCCCATCCTGCGCTTCCGCGCGCATCTGGGTTTCCGCATCACCTTTGACGAAGGATTCGCTGGCAACCATTTCGCTGACCACCATGCCGGCGCCGAACCGGGCCGCTAGACGACGGAACGGCAAATCGCTCACGCCAGACATCGGCGCTAGGACTGCGCGATTTTTCAGGGAGTGGGGGCCGATCTTGATAGACTTCATGCCAGGTCGCGACGCGCTTTCACAAATGCTCATTGTCTGTGCATTTCTCATTCTGCCTATATACTAGACATTTCACAGATGGCAACAAGGGATAAATTGCGGTCAGGCCATTGATTTGGTTAAAGACGATCTCGTGACGAGGCAACTGCCCTTTGGAGATCCATCACCATGCCGAAAACCGCCGCTCTTGTTGTCGCCGCCGGACGCGGCAGCCGAATGGCGCAAGACGGCAGCACCACTCCGAAGCAGTACCGGCAAATCGCCGACGCTTCGATCCTCTCCCATACATTGAAAGCACTCGGGAATCATCCCGCAATCTCAACTATTCTTACGGTGATCCACGCAGACGACGGCGACGCGTATATCAATGCCCTGGAGTCCTTGCCTCAGAAAGTATCCTCAAAGCTCTTGTCGGCGGTGGTTGGCGGAAAAACACGGCAGAAGTCTGTCTTGAACGGTTTGAAAGCCTTGGAAAAAGCCGACCCGGATTTTGTCCTTATACATGATGCAGCTCGCCCCTTCCTGAGCACCGACGTATTGGACGGCGTCATCGAAGCATTAGAAGAAGGTCAAGACGGCGTTCTTCCCGCTGTTCCCGTCGTTGACACTTTAAAACGCCAGCCACAAGGCGCTGACAGGTTGGAAACCATCGACCGCAGCAATCTTCATGCGGCACAAACGCCGCAGGGTTTCCCCTTCGCCAAGATCCTTTCTGCGCATCGGGCCGCGGCAGCTGCTGGTCTCGATGACTTTACCGATGATACCAGTCTTGCAGAATGGGCTGGCCTTGAGATCGCACTGAGCAATGGCGATCCGGCGAACTTCAAGATAACAACGCCGGCCGACCTCAGCCGGGCACAAACTCTAGCAAAGACGTGGACCATGACTGCCTCAACCCATCAAAAACCGTCTCTGGCAAGCCTTCAAGATGTCCGGACCGGCATCGGATATGATGTGCACGCATTTGAGGCCGGAACAGAGGTAGTTCTTGGCGGCGTGGCTATACCTCATACCCAATCCTTAAAAGGCCACTCGGATGCGGACGTGGTTCTGCATGCGATTACAGACGCCACCCTTGGAGCGATTGGCGACGGTGATATTGGTCAGCATTTTCCGCCCAGCGACCCAAAGTGGAAAGGCGCTGACTCGGACCAGTTTCAGATCGACGCGGTCCGACGTGTCAAAGACCTTGGCGGCCGGATCGCCCATATAGACGTCACCATCGTCTGCGAGGCTCCAAAGATCGGACCGCATCGCGAAACAATCCGGGAATCCATCGCTACTATCTGCGACATTCCGAGCTCTCGGGTATCCGTAAAGGCGACGACATCGGAAAAACTCGGGTTTACTGGCCGGAAAGAGGGAATCGCAACGCTCGCCAGCGTTACGGTCCGCTTGCCACTGAACGAAGATGAGTGAGATCCAGATGTCAGGCAAAAATCCTGCAAGCCTCTCTGACCTAGGCACCCTCGCAGCGTCCGTACTAGACGCCATGAAGGCCCAGAACATGATGGTGGCGACAGCAGAATCGTGCACCGGCGGGCTTATTGCCGGGAGCTTGACCGATATTGCGGGCTCATCAGCCGTCGTGGATCGCGGGTTTGTGACCTATTCCAACGAAGCCAAAACGGACATGCTCGGTGTACCGGCACAACTGATTGCGAAGGTCGGCGCTGTTAGCAAAGACGTCGCCATAGCCATGGCCGAAGGTGCGCTCGCCAAGTCCAAAGCCGACATCGCAGTGTCCGTCACAGGAATTGCCGGACCGGGTGGAGGCAGCGACGAAAAACCAGTCGGAACCGTTCATATTGCTGTTGCGGTGAAGAACAAACCGACGCGGCATTTGCATTGCTGGTTCGCCGACAATGGCAGGACCTCGATCCGACTAGAAACGGTCCAGACCGCCCTCACCGCTCTGCTAGACGCTCTGGACTAGCTGCTCAGTCGAATTTTTTTGACCTCGCAAAGAGTAGCTGTTCAATAGCTGTCGAAAGCACATGACCCAGCGTCCTGCTGGCGTGATTAGGGCCAATTGCGCAATGCAAATAAAACACCTATAAAACCGTCCGCCGCTTGGTAACCGGTGGTTTACACTGGCCAAGAAAGGCGTTTTACGACCAGGCCCGGCAAATGTAGGTTGCAGTCGTTGCAAACAAAACATTCGTGCCATGACGCTCAGAAACGCCCTTCTCGCGGCGATCACATTGTTGGTTCCAGTCAGTGCTCAGGCAGGTGGAATTCCCCAGCCTGGCGACTTCTATTTTATATCCCGGGATCAACAAGGCACGTTCGTTGGAAGCCACAAACTCTACCTGGAGTATTCCAGCGGTTTGAAACAAGTCAGCTACTGCAATCGCGACTACTATGTGCGCAGCCACTCCGTTGCGTGGACACAGTTTGAGACCGAACTCGGCCGGACAGTACAGATCGAATACAATTTCGGCCGTGGATGGCGCCCGATCTGTCAGCGCCCGCAGGATCAGGTTGCCCTTGCTGATCTTGGCATCGACATGCAACCGAGAGAATTCCTGCAGCAATCACAAAGTGACGACAAACCTGTCAGCCGCTTGAGCGCGATCAGCGGCATCTTTAACAAGAGCAAGGCTGACAGCCGATATAAAAGCTACCATACGCGCTGATTTACATTCTGACCGCAGCGCATGCCGCAGAGTTTATTTCATTAAAACTTTAGACAATTTCGAACCCCTTCAGAAATTTGTTCTTGAAGGATTTCGGTTATTCAAGACGTTGAGCAGCTTTGCTTTCGCGAAATGAGTTCGCGAATAAGGACCGGATATGATGATCCAGAAGACAGTAATGGCCGCCGCGCTGGCACTCGCGTGCACCGTACCGACCCAGACCTCCGCTGACCAACTTGAACCGGGTGATACCTACATCATCTCCCGGGACGGTCATCGCATCTTCCGCGGGTCCCATCAAATCTACAACCGCATGGCCGAAGGTCTGGTTGAGGTGACCTATTGCCAAAGATCCTATTGGGTGAGGTACGCAACTGTTGCCTGGACCCAGCTTGAAGTTGACCGCGGATATGAGCTGCGCGTCGAGTACAATCGCGGCAAAGGCTGGCGGCCGATTTGTGCCAATCCGGAGGAACAAGTCACCCTTGCTGATCTTGGGATCAATGAAGATCCACGCCTGATCATTCAGGAAGACGGTCCGCTGGTGAACCCGATCAGCCGCTTCGCTGCAATTAGCAAATCATTCGGCTCTGGCGACAAGGCAAAAGGCTCTTACCACGCCACTGAATAGGCTCGAAATCCATTGGTAAGGCTCGCGCAAGACAATTGCAGTAAAAAAGGATCGTGACTTAAAGACGAGAACCGAAAGCTGTACAGGACATTTGCCGATGACACGCGCTCAATGCATAGCAATCCTGACGTTTTTGCCAGCGATCACTCTGGCCGGTTCCAGTTTTGCGCAAAGCGACTACTACATTCGGTCCCAATATCCGGATGGCACATTCACCGGCTCTCACGAAATTCTGACACGGCCGAAAGAAGGCTACTACCAGGCGCAGTATTGTGATCGCATGTTCTGGGTCAGCACGACCACCGTCGTTTGGACCGAGGAAGAAGTTGCCGCCGGTCGAACACTGATCCTGGAAGAAAATTTTGGTGAAGAACGCAACGTGTTATGCAGCGACAATACGGCCTTCGCCAGCCTTTACGACCTTGGCCTGGAGAAACGGGAAATCGAAGCCCTTCGGGAGCCGGAAGGATCCTTCCAGACGCGGGCAAGCCGGATTCATACGATCCGCGACGCATTCAAGCAGTTCAAATAAATCAACAATAGCGGCCGGACTGACGCCTAGCCGCCGTAGACTTGATCTGCGCGGGTTTCGAAGGCGTTTGAAAATTTCCGGAACGCCTTATCGAACATGGCCCCCATCAACGACCCGAGCGCTCGGCTGCGGAATTCGTAATTGATGTAAAACCCGACGGTGCTCCGGCCATCGTCCACATCCTTGAACGTCCACTTGTTCTCTAGATGCTTGAACGGGCCGTCCAGATACTCGACCAAGATGGTCTTGCTATCCGGCTGAAGTTCCACCCGGCTGGTGAAAGTTTCCTTGAACATCTTATAGGCAACGGTCATGTCGGCGACCAGCACGGTGCGCCCGTCCGGCAGTTCCTTCCGACCACGCACTTGCAGGGCCTGGCAAAGCGGAACGAACTTCGGATATTGCTCAACATCTGCCACGAGGCGGAACATATCGTCCGCCTTGTGATTGACCTTATGCGAAGATGAAAAACTGGGCATGGGTTAGTGTGGTCCTATCGCCTTGCCAAATCCTTTATGCGGGCCGTTAGTGGCCGAGTTTTGCCTTGCGGGCCGCGCGCAGATCCGCGAAATCTTCGCCCGCGTGGTGTGATGACCGTGTCAGTGGGCTTGCAGAGACCTTCAGGAACCCCTTGGCGTAAGCGATCCGCTCATAGCCTTTGAATTCTTCCGGCGTCACGAAGGACATCACCGGATGGTGCTTCTTCGATGGCTGCAGGTACTGACCGATCGTCAGGAAATCGACATCTGCAGCGCGCAGGTCGTCCATCAACTGGAGGACTTCGTTCCGCTCTTCGCCCAAACCAACCATGATGCCGGACTTTGTGAACATTTCCGGATCCAGTTCCTTCACCTTTTGGAGAAGCCGGATGGAATGGAAGTACCGGGCTCCTGGGCGGACTTTTAAGTACTTGGACGGTACTGTCTCAAGATTGTGGTTGAACACATCCGGGCGCGCTTCAACAACAATTTCCATGGCACCATCCTTTCGCAGGAAATCCGGCGTCAGGACCTCGACGGTTGTTGTTGGAGACGTCTTCCTGATCGCCTGAATGACATCCGCGAAATGCCGTGCGCCGCCGTCGTCCAGATCATCCCGGTCGACGGATGTGACCACGACATGTTCCAGGCCCATCGTCGCCACGGCGTCCGCAACACCCTGGGGCTCTTTCGGGTCGACCGGTCCCGGCATCCCTGTGCGCACGTTACAGAACGCGCAAGCGCGGGTGCAGGTGTCACCCAAAATCATGAAAGACGCGTGCTTCTTCGACCAGCACTCGCCAATATTGGGACAGCCGGCCTCTTCACACACAGTCACGAGGTTATTCTGCCGGACTGTGTTGTGCGTCTCTTTGTAGACGGGCGATGTCGGTGCCTTGACGCGAATCCATTTCGGCTTCCGTTGGACGGGGTTATCCGGACGGTGAGCCTTTTCCGGGTGGCGCGGGCGCACTTCGGATGGATCTTTCGGGCGATTGAGCGTGTCGACGATCGTAACCATGGGCCTTAAGTGTCGTTCTTTCCGTTAAAGATCAAGCCACAAAACTGTCATGCCTGCTAGCAAGTTGACGCAGGGCTGGTCAGCGTATTGAGACGGTCCTTCGCGCGGTCTGTCAGCGGATGGGACCGGCGGCTTTCATTGTTCATCTGGACGATGACGGTGACAGCCTGTGCAACAGCCTTGCTGTCTTGAAAGATCTTCTGATGCAGTTTGAAGGAAGATCTTCCGACATCCTGCACCACAGTTCCAATCTGCACTTCGCCAGGCCAGTTGACTTCAGCCAGGAAATCCAGCTCCAACCTTGCGATAACAAAGGATGCTCCAGTGTCTGCTAAAGCTTCACCGTAGATGACTTCGGTCCGCCCAGTTTCCAGAAAGGTCGCAAAGACCGCATTGTTTACATGCCCTTGCCGGTCGGTGTCTGCATAGCGCAGCTTGTCTGAAGCGGTCATCGGAAAATCGGATATGCGGGCAAACGCTTCGGTCTTCATTCTTCTGTCTCAGTTGCAATCACGTAGATCGATGCCGGGACTTGTCCTTCAGGCGTCTCGACATCGATTGGAACGCGTTGATACCCGGCTCCCTCAAACGCGTCCAGCCGGTCCCAATGGTTGATAAGGTCAATTGAGACTAAAACATGCACTTCGATGCTGTCGCCGTTCGGATCGACAACAAGCCCTGGATACCCAAGCTCAGCGCCCCACCCGGCTTCCACCAAACGTCCCCGGATCGCCCCTGTGGTCCAGGTTCCCTCAATATTTTCAACATGATGGTGATTCACCCGGCCTGGCGCGAGCGTTCCATATGTGGCGAGGCGATGGTCTGCCGCGAGCCGCACCATGGTTTATTTGAACACCTTCTTCCAGACGAACAGAAAAAGGATCGCGCCGATCACGGCGATGATCAACCGATCGAGCACGCCACCGGTGACATTCAGATTGAGGATGGAGGCTAGCTCACCGCCGATCAGCGCGCCGACCAGGCCAACAACAAGACTGCCCAGAAAACCGCCCCGGCTGTTCAGCACCCTATGGGCGACAGCGCCCGCAATCAGGCCAATAATGATTGTGATAATCAGCCCCATTGCGGGCACTCCTTTGAAAAAATCAGGCGATCAAGCGCGCCAGCAGCACAATAACAACCGCGCCGATGGCTGCGACCACGATCTCGTTCACATACGCATTGCCAAGATCAATGTTGATGCCAACAAGCTTGAACAAAAAGCCACCAACAAACGCGCCAATCAAACCGGTGATCAAATAGCGGATCAATCCGCCGCCGCCAACGACGACACTGGCCAGCCAACCGGCGATAATCCCAATCGCAACCCAAATCAAAATTGCTTTTACATCCATAACAAACGGCTCCTTATGTGCCTGAACCCAGACAGCGCCACGTTAAACATTTCGCTGCCTGGGTCCAGATATGAATGCGCAGTTTCGATCAAGCGTTCAGGACGCGACCATAGGCATCGAGCACACTTTCCTTCATCATTTCCGACAAGGTCGGATGCGGGAAGATGGTGTGCATCAGGTCTTCTTCGGTCGTTTCCAGATTCATCGCAACAACGAAACCCTGGATGAGTTCGGTCACTTCCGCGCCAACCATATGCGCGCCAAGCAGCTCGCCTGACTTCTTGTCAAAGATCACCTTGATCATGCCGGTGTCTTCACCGAGAGCGATCGCCTTGCCGTTAGCATTGAACTGGTACCGCCCAACCCGGATGTCGCGGCCCTGCTCCTTGGCTTTGGCTTCGGTCAAGCCGACGGAGGCAACCTGCGGATTGCAGTAAGTGCAGCCCGGGATCTTGCCCTTGTCCATCGGATGGACATTTGGCAGGCCCGCGATCTTTTCGATGCAAACGACGCCCTCATGTTCTGCCTTGTGTGCAAGCATCGGCGGACCGGCGACATCGCCAATAGCGTAAAGACCGGGAACATTGGTCTTGCCGTAGCCGTCGATAACGATACATCCGCGATCGGTTTTGACACCAAGCGTTTCAAGTCCGAGGTTCTCAATGTTGCCCTGAACACCGACTGCGGAAATCAGGCGGTCTGCCGTGATTTGCTGAACCTTGCCATCCTTCGTTTCCACATGCGCCGTGATGCTGTCGGCCGCTTTGTCGACCTTGGACACCTTCGCTTCGGTGATGATCTTCATGCCGCGCTTTTCAAGCATCTTGCGGGCAAACTTGGAGATCTCATCGTCCTCAACCGGCATGACATTCGGCATCAGTTCGACAACGGTCACATCCACACCCATGGAAAGGTAGAAGGACGCGAATTCGATTCCGATGGCGCCAGATCCCATAACGACCATAGACTTCGGCATCTTTTCTGGCTTCATCGCCTCGAAGTACGTCCAGATCAGCTTGCCATCCGGCTCAATACCCGGCAAAGCGCGCGGACGGGCACCGGTCGCAACGATGATGTTCTTGGCGGTGTAAGTCCCCTCACCCTTCGTGCCTTTCGGCGCCGGATGCTGCGGCTCGACCGCCGGCTTGGACGGCTTGCCGACAACGATTTCACCCGGTTTGGTGAGTTTCGCCTCGCCCCAGATGACGTCGATCTTGTTCTTCTTCATCAAGAAACCGACGCCGCCATTCAGCCGTGCAGACACGCCGCGGGAACGCGCGACCACGTCCTTGACGTCCGCCGTCATCTTGCCTTCCAGCTTCAAGCCGAAGCTCTTGGCATGGTTGGCATGGTCCATCATTTCCGCAGAGCGCAGCAGCGCCTTGGTCGGAATACAACCCCAGTTGAGGCAGATGCCGCCGAGGTGTTCGCGCTCGACGATCGCAGTTTTCAGCCCGAGCTGCGCGGCACGGATCGCGGTTACATAACCACCCGGCCCGGAGCCGATGATGATCACGTCATAATTGGTATCAGCCATGGTGTTTTCCCCGGCGAAAAGTAGAAACCTTGAAAAAAGCGCGGCAGAGACGCCGCGCTTTTGAGAGCCTGTCTTAGACGAGCATGCTCATCGGGTTTTCAATGTATCCCTTGAAGGCTGCCAGCAACTCGGCACCGAGCGCCCCGTCCACACAGCGGTGGTCGGTGGAGAGCGTCACGGTCATCACGGTTGCGATGGCCAATGCGCCGTCCTTGACGATCGGGCGCTGTTCGCCCGCACCGACAGCCAGGATGGTGGCATGCGGCGGATTGACAACAGCCGAGAAGTTTTTGACGCCCATCATACCCATATTGGACACGGCCGTCGTGCCGCCCTGGTACTCCTGAGGCTGCAGTTTCTTGGACTTTGCCCGGGTGCCCATGTCCTTCATCTCGTTGGAGATGACCGACAGCGGCTTTTCTTCTGCTCGGCGAACGATCGGCGTGATCAAACCACCTGGGATCGATACGGCTACCCCTACGTCAGCGTGCTTGTGCTTGACCATGTTGTCATCCGTCCAAGACACGTTTGCGTCCGGAACGTCCCGCAGCGCCAGGGCCAGGGCCTTGATGGTCATGTCGTTGACTGACAACTTGTAGGCTGGTTTGCCGTCCTTGTCGGTTGCAGCTGCCCCATTCAGCTGGGACCGCAGGGCCAGAAGCGCATCCAACTGACAGTCCACCGACACATAGAAATGCGGGATAGTCTGCTTGGATTCGGTCAGCCGCTTGGCAATGGTCTTGCGCATGCCGTCATGCGGAACGAGTTCGTAGGAGCCTTCTTCGAAGAGCTTAAGAACCTGATCCGAGGACGGACTTGCCGCTGGCGCAGCGGCCGCCTTCGAAGCTTCCGCGGCGGCTGGTGCAGCTGCTGCCTTGCCAGTTCCAGCTGCTACAGCTGCTTCAATGTCCTTCTTGACGATCCGGCCATGCGGGCCGGAACCCGACAGAGCCTTCAGATCAAGTCCATTGATCTGCGCCAAACGGCGCGCCAATGGCGAGGCGAAAATGCGTCCGCCGTCAGCGGCCTTTGGAGCCGGGATCGGATCCGTTGCCGCCTCAGCGCCAACTGGGATGACTTCCTTCGCCCCGGCATCTGCGGCAGGGGCCGGAGATGGCGCTGGCGCTGCAGGGGCCGCGCCACCCGAGGTGTCGATCGCGCTTGCATCTTCGTCATCTTCCAGAAGAACAGCGATCAGGTCATTGACCTTTACGCCTTCCGTTCCAGCTTCAACGACGATCTTGCCGACCGTTCCTTCGTCCACGGCTTCCACTTCCATGGTTGCCTTGTCGGTTTCGATTTCAGCAATGACGTCGCCGGCTGAAACCGTGTCGCCTTCCTTGACCAGCCACTTGGCCAGGTTGCCCTCTTCCATCGTGGGAGAGAGAGCCGGCATGGTGATGTTAATTGGCATGTCCGATTCCCCCGCCTTAGGCCGTGTAGGTTACGGCTTTGACCGCGTCGATGACTTCGGCAACGCTCGGTAGCGCCAGCTTTTCCAGATTTGCGGCATACGGCATCGGAACATCCTTACCGGTGACCCGCAGGATCGGCGCATCCAGATAATCGAACGCTTTTTCCTGAACCTGGAACGCAATCTCGGAAGACACAGAGCACATCGGGAAGGCTTCCTCGACAGTCACTACCCGTCCGGTCTTGCGAACCGAGGCAAGAACTGTGTCGATATCAAGCGGGCGGATCGTGCGGAGGTTGACCACCTCGGCCGAGATACCCATGCCCGCCAATTCTTCAGCGGCCTTCATGGTGTAGGTCATGCCAATGCCCCAGGACACCAGTGTTACGTCCGTGCCACCGCGCTCAATCTTCGCCTTGCCGATCGGCAAGACAAAATCATCCATATCCGGGATATCGAACGAGTGACCGTAAAGGATCTCGTTTTCCAGGAAGATCACCGGGTTCGGATCACGGATCGCCGCTTTAAGCAAGCCCTTGGCGTCCGCTGCCGAATACGGCTGGATCACTTTCAGACCCGGCACATGCGCATACCACGAAGCGTAGTCCTGAGAGTGCTGCGCACCAACGCGGGCGGCAGCCCCGTTCGGCCCACGGAACACCATTGGCGCACCCATCTGTCCACCGGACATGTAGAGCGTCTTGGCGGCAGAGTTGATGATCTGGTCAATCGCCTGCATGGCGAAGTTGAAGGTCATGAACTCTACGATCGGCTTGAGGCCTGCCATCGCCGCGCCGACACCCAAACCGGCAAAGCCGTGTTCGGTGATCGGGGTATCGATGACGCGTTTTGCGCCGAACTCGTCAAGGAGGCCTTGGGTGATCTTGTAGGCGCCCTGGTACTCGGCAACTTCCTCACCCATGACGAAAACATCGCCGTCGCGGCGCATTTCTTCCGCCATCGCATCGCGCAACGCTTCGCGGACGGTCGACGACTTCATGGACGTGCCAGCCGGGATCTCCGGATCTTCGGCAGTCTCTGGCGCCGGCGCCTGTGGGGTTGGCGCGGATGCAACGGCCGGTGATGGCGCAGCTGGCGCAGCGGCGGCCGCAGGAGCAGCGTCCGCAGCCGGTGCAGACGCAGCAGCATCGGCGGCGCTGGCATCTTCACCCTCGCCCAGCAGGATCGCGATCTTTTCGTTCACCTTGACGTTGTCGGTGCCTTCGGCAACCAGGATCTTGCCAAGCGTGCCCTCATCCACGGCTTCCACTTCCATGGTTGCCTTGTCAGTCTCGATTTCGGCGATCACATCGCCTGCGGAAACTGTATCGCCCTCGGCTTTCAGCCACTTGGCGAGTTTCCCCTCTTCCATTGTCGGCGAAAGCGCCGGCATCAAAATGTCAATCGGCATAATGTCCCCCGGCCTTAAAGCAAAATGTCGGTGTAGAGTTCAGACGCGTCCGGCTCCGGATCGGTCTGTGCAAATTCGGCGGCTTCCGCAACGCGGGCACGGATGTCCTTGTCGATTGCTTTGAGATCGTCCTCAGTTGCCCACTTATTGTCGAGCAAACGCTTGCGAACCTGTTCGATCGGATCGTGCTCGGTCCGCATTTTTTGAACTTCGTCCTTGGACCGGTATTTCGCCGGATCAGACATGGAGTGTCCGCGGTAACGGTATGTCACCATTTCAAGGATGTACGGGCCTTTGCCGTCACGGCACCATTCAAGCGCCTTTTTGGAGGCGGCCATCACGGCGCGCACATCCATGCCGTCGACTTTTTCGCCCGGAATGTTGAAGGACGCGCCGCGCTGCGACAGGTCTGTCATGGAGGATGAGCGCTCAACGCTGGTGCCCATGCCGTATTTGTTGTTCTCGATCACGTAAATGACCGGCAGCTTCCAGAGCTCGGCCATGTTGAAGCTCTCGTAAACCTGACCCTGGTTGGAGGCGCCGTCACCGAAGAAGGTCATGCAGACATTGCCGTTTTCCCGGTATTTGTTAGCAAAGCCAAGGCCGGTTCCAAGGGACACCTGCGCACCGACGATCCCGTGGCCACCATAGAAGTGCTTTTCCTTGGAGAACATGTGCATGGAGCCGCCCTTGCCTTTCGACAAGCCGCCGCGGCGTCCGGTGAGCTCGGCCATAACGCCTTTCGGGTCGAGATCCATCGCCAGCATGTGACCATGATCCCGGTAGGCCGTGATCATCTGATCGCCATCGATCTTGGCCATCTGCATGCCGACGACAACCGCTTCCTGGCCGATGTAAAGGTGACAGAAACCACCGATGAGGCCCATGCCGTACAGCTGACCGGCCTTTTCTTCAAAACGGCGGATCAAAAGCATTTCGCGGTAGGCGTGAAGTTCCTCTTCCTTGGTGAACTCGGCGATCGCAGGTTCGGCCTTTTTGGCGGAACTGCGGGTCCGGCTGGTGCCGGCGCTGGTCTTCTTCGCTGCTGCCATTTCCCTCAACTCGGTGTGACGTTTCCCCTAAGACAGGTTACAGAAACGTATCCCGGATGAAAGGGCAATCCAACATGGCAATCTCGCAGTGCGATGAGGTGCTATATTTTTGATTTATTGTAATTATTTTTTACGTAACCAAATATTGGTTAAGTCGCGAAATTCAACTGATTTTTGGTTTATTGCGCCACGACTTGCGGTTTCAGCACGACCAGCTCATCTGGATGCACCAGATTAAGATAGAGCCGGGCTCGCTCATCCAGCATATCCGGATCGAGGCTTTCCGGGCGCAGCAAACTGACCCGTGCTGCAAGTTCCTGGCGCTCGGCGACAAGAAGCTGCAATTCGCCCTCAAGTTCGGCAACCTGGCGCTCGATCATGGCACGGCCGACCACTCCCAATTCACCATTCATGGCATGAAAGCCGAAATAGCCTAGCGCTGCAATAGCAAGCGCAGGGGTGATGAGACGGCGCAGGAAGGATTGTTTTCGCTGACGTGTGGCTGCTCGGGGCACTCTTGGGACCTTGAACGCTAAAACTGGTGGCCTCTTCGTTCGGCTACTATGGCGATTCAGACTTAATAGAGTCTTGATGCAGTTCTTAAACTTGCAACCATCCCCGGTTCCTGAAGAATGGAACTATGAGAGACGATCACGAAGAACGCGCGACTATGGTGGATCGGCAAATTCGTTCGCGCGGTATATCTGATGCCGCGCTCCTTGCAGCTACGTCAAAAGTCCCGCGCCACCTGTTTGTGCCGTTTGAAGGCCGTCAATACGCTTATGAGGACCGTCCTTTGCCAATTGGCTACGGTCAAACAATTTCGCAGCCCTATGTAGTTGCACTGATGTGTGAAGCCTTGAAAATCGAACCAGGTGCCCGCGTTCTCGATATCGGGACGGGCTCGGGATACGCAGCAGCCGTGATGGCAGATATGGGCGCGAAGGTCATTGGAATAGAGCGCAAGTCAGAGCTTGCAGACCGTGCAAAAGCCAATCTTCTCCGCGCAGGGTATCCGACAGTCGAAATCCATTGCGGCGACGGCACCCTTGGATATCTGCAAGACGCACCATACGACGCCATCATGGTCGCAGCCGGCAGCCCGGCCCTGCCCGGCACACTCAAGAACCAGCTTACGATCGGGGGTCGGCTGGTGATCCCAATCGGTCCGTCCCGCCACCATCAACACTTGTTGCGGATCACTCGGCAGTCCGAGACGGATTTCTCATCCAAGACTCTCGGCGAAGTCACTTTCGTGCCACTAATCGGCGAAGAAGGTTGGGACGACGTTTCATAGCGCAGCAGGCGTTAAATCTCCTGAGGTCAGTGCACCAACGGCCGATCCAACGCGTTGTCAATGCTCTGTTTCACGAGCATCTTATGCGCTGGCAGGATTGCCGCGAGATAGGCATAGCCGAAGAGATTGTGCCGCTTGCAGCACGTTGAAATGAAAACCTTTGGCTTTGGCGTCAACTGCCTAAAGACCGACAGGCGGAAATCCTGATGCCAGTCATCCTCGCCAAGCAGAATTTCATTCTCACGCACTTCATAGACTTTGAAGAACGCGATCCGATCTCCCGGCCCAACCTCACTGAGCGGTTTCGGCGGTGCTTCGCTCGCCAAATCGTCTGTAGACTTGAGATTCACCGTTTTCGCAAGCCGATCACGAAGTTTCAACAAACCCTGCGCCCAGGGCATATCGATCGTGGTCATGTGCTTGGCAAAAACCCGGATATCACACTCGATAAGGTCCGGGCGTCCGGTCAAATTCCCGCAGTAGACATCCATGAAGTCTTTTGAAGCGTGATAGGCGTTAAGGTGACTGTCCAAAGGAAGGCTGGCGGCGGCACTCATCTGACGCACTCCGCTTGAAGTTGTTGAGGCTGCGACCATATCAGCTCTTCAGAAAAACACTGCGGACATAGTGCCGCAATATCCGTTTTCTCAAGCCGCTGCCAGGCGCGCCAGTTTGGTCAGGATCGTGGCTGTGCCCTTCAAACGCTTGTCGGTGTTTTCCCAGTCGCGGGTCAGAACCACTTTCTGGTCCGGCCGGATTTTGGCGAGAACACCCTGCTCCGCGATGTAGGACACAAGACCCGCCGGGTTTGCGAATTCGCTGTTGCGGAAGGACACAACGACACCCTTCGGACCGGCATCCACCTTCTCGACATTCGCTTTTCGGCACAGTCCCTTGATATAGACGATCTTGAGGAGATGCTGGACTTCTTCCGGCATCGGGCCAAAGCGGTCGATCAGCTCGGCGCCAAAAGCGTCGATCTCTTGCGCTTCGGTCACATCACCAAGACGCCGGTAAAGCTGCAGGCGCAGCTGCAAATCGCCGACGTAGTCTTCCGGGATCAGGACGGGCGTTCCGATGTTGATTTGCGGCGACCATTGTTCCTCGCCGAAATCCGCGCCGCCGTCTTTCAGCTTGGCAACTGCTTCTTCCAGCATTTGCTGGTAGAGCTCGAAGCCGACCTCCTTGATGTGCCCGGATTGTTCATCGCCCAGGAGATTGCCCGCGCCGCGAATATCGAGATCGTGGCTGGCCAGCTGGAACCCGGCACCGAGCGTTTCCAGCGATTGCAGGACTTTCAGGCGCCGTTCGGCGGTCGGCGTCAATGTCTTATTCGCCGGAACGGTAAAGAGTGCATAGGCGCGCGTTTTAGACCGGCCAACCCGACCGCGCAGCTGATAAAGCTGGGCAAGCCCGAACATGTCGGCGCGGTGCACGATCAGTGTGTTTGCGGTCGGAATATCAAGACCGGATTCCACGATCGTCGTCGACAGTAAAACGTTGTACTTGCCCTCATAGAAGGCGTTCATGACGTCTTCCAGCTCGCCCGGTGGCATTTGCCCATGCGCAACGGCAACTTTCAGCTCCGGGACGGCCTCTTCCAGGAAGTTCTTGCGTTCGGCAATGTCGGACAGGCGCGGACAAACATAAAAGCTCTGGCCGCCGCGATAGTGTTCGCGCAGCAAGGCTTCACGGACCACCAGCGGGTCGAACGGAGAGACGAAAGTCCGCACCGCCAACCGGTCGACCGGCGGTGTCGCGATCAGCGACAGTTCGCGGACGCCGGTCAATGCCAGCTGCAGGGTGCGCGGGATTGGCGTGGCGGACAGGGTCAGAACGTGGATGTCCGACTTCAGCTCCTTCAGCCGTTCCTTGTGCTTCACCCCGAAGTGCTGCTCTTCATCGATTATCAGCAGTCCAAGATCACGGAACTGGATGGATTTTCCAAGCAGTGCATGGGTGCCGACAACGATGTCGACGGATCCATCGGCGATGCCCTTCTTGGTCTGGGTCAGCTGTTTGGTGGGCACAAGGCGCGAGGCATGGGCGACATTGATCGGCAGCCCGTGAAAGCGCTCCGAAAACGTCTTGAAATGCTGCCGGGCAAGCAGTGTGGTTGGCACCACGACGGCAACCTGGCGGCCGGACATGGCAGCCAGGAACGCAGCACGCAGCGCCACTTCCGTCTTGCCGAACCCGACATCACCGCACACCAGCCGGTCCATCGGCCGCCCGGAGGCCAGATCCTCAAAGACGGAATCAATGGCGTTCAGCTGATCGTCGGTTTCCTCGTAAGGGAATTTCGTGGCGAACTCGTCGTAGACGCCTTCCGGTGTTTCCACCACGGGCGCCGTCTTGAGCGCCCGCTCCGCCGCCGTCTTGATAAGACCGTCGGCAATCTCCAGGATCCGTTTTTTGAGCTTGGCCTTGCGCGCCTGCCAGGCCCCACCGCCGAGTTTGTCGAGCTGCGCTTCCTGGTCTTCCGATCCATAGCGGGACAGAAGCTCGATGTTTTCAACCGGCAGATAGAGCTTGTCTCCGCCAGCATATTGCAATTCCAGGCAGTCGTGCGGCGCGCCGATGGCCTCGACGGTCTTCAGGCCGATGAAGCGTCCAATGCCGTGCTCCACATGAACCACGAGATCACCTTCCGACAATCCGGTCGCTTCGGTGATGACATTTGCGCCCTTGGACTTGCGGCGGGACTTGCGCACAAGCCGGTCACCCAAAATGTCCTGCTCTCCGATAAATGCGATGTCAGAGAGTTCGAACCCGTGCTCGATGCCAAGAACACAAAGTGCAGAGGTTTTGGCTGGAAGCTTTTCCGTTTCGCCGAGCGTCTCGACATTCTGGACTGCGCCGAGACCATGATCGCCGAGGATTTGACCGAGCCGGTCCCGGGACCCATCCGACCAGCAAGCGATGACGGTGCGCTTACCGCTTTTTTGAAGCTCCCGGACATGGGTCGTCAGAGCGTCGAAAATATTGACGTCTCCTGCCGTCCGTTCGGCTGCAAAACTGCGCCCCTGGCGGCCGCCAAGTTCGATCACTGTCTTTCCGCTGCCCGGCGGCGGCGTGAAAGGATCAAGCGTTGCCGTCGCCCGGTCCGCAAGCGCTGCCGTCCATTCGTTCTGGGTGAAATACAGCTTTTCTGGTGGCACAGGCATGTAAGGCACTGTGCCGGCACCCGATCCCATCTCGCGGGCTTCCTCACGGGCCTTGTAGTGTTCAGCAACCTGGTCAAGCCGCTCACGCACGGCATCCGCGCTGCTGGCATCCAACACGACCGGAGTGTCGCCGATGAAGTCAAACAGGGTTTCCAGTTTTTCATGAAACAACGGCAACCAGTGTTCCATGCCCGCATAACGGCGCCCGTCACTGATAGACTGGTAGAGCACATCGTCGCGGCTCGCCGCGCCAAAACTTGCCAGATAGGAGCGGCGGAACCGGGAGATGCTTTCCTCAGACAGAACCACCTCGCTCATCGGGACGAGATCGAGTCGTTTCAGTTGTTTGGAGGTTCGCTGGGTTTCCGGGTTGAACGAGCGGATCGATTCCAGCGTGTCACCGAAGAAATCAAGCCGGACAGGTTCTTCTTCACCGGGTGCAAAAAGATCGACAATACCGCCGCGTACCGCGTATTCGCCGGTTTCGCGTACGGTTGGCGTGCGGGAGAATCCATTCATCTCCAGCCATTTGGAAATCGCGGCCATGTCGACCTGATTGCCCGGTGCCATCGACAAGGTCTGCTCGGCCATGAACGCCCTTTCCGGGATCCGCTGAACGGCAGCATTCAAGGTGGTGACCAGAAGAACCTTGCGCCCCGCCTCGATGCCACGCGCAAGCTGACCAAGCGCTAAAAGACGGCGTGCACTGATCGCCGGATTGGGCGACACACGGTCATAGGGCAGACAGTCCCAGGCCGGCAGCTGTATGATCTCGGCCGCTGGATCAAAGTACCCGAGCGCCTCGCTGATCATCGCCATGCGCGTTGCGTCCCGGGCGACAAACACCAGCGCCAGCCCCTGGGCGGGTGTTTCTGAAAGCAAGCGTGCAAGCGCATAGCTTTCCGCACCATCGGGCACGCCAGCCAATGTCACATTGGCCTGGTCCTTCAACAGGCTGTCGAACACGAAAACCGTCCTTTTATTCTTATTTTACAAAGCCGGCCGGTCCAGCGGCTTCATGATAGGCAATGATCCGGCGGTAGAGCGGGCCGTCCCATTCTGCTGGCAACGGCTTGCGGCCCGTCATCCAGGCGTAAAGATCCTGATCGTGCGCGGTCAGAAGATGCTCCAGCTCACGCAGTTCGTCTTCATTGAGTTCATCAATCTTGGCGTTCGCAAACCCGCCGAGCAGCAGATCCATTTCCTTCATGCCCCGGTGCCAGCAACGAAACAGGATCTTCTTGCGCCGCGCATCCCGGCTGCCGGTTTCATTGTCATTGGTCGCACTCGGATGATCGGACATGGAGAACCTTCGGATCTGGAACCAGAAGAAAAGACAGACGCATGGCCTATCACCTTACCGGATCGAATGAAAACTGGGGACTATATAGCGCCCAACTTGCGGGATGTCAGCGGCCAAGTTCACAGAATGTTCCAATTGTTGCACTGAGGCCAATCTTCATGGCAGAACAGATCCCGCCCGCTTCGCCGCCGTCTGACAAAGGTACAACACCTTCCATGCGTCCCCCGGTCCTTGATCCGCTGTTTGCTCCCGTCTCCACGCTGCCCGGGATCGGTCCGAAAATCGCCAAACTGGTCGCGGGACTGGTCGGCGGTCAACCGGACCGGGAGGCGACGGTTGCCGATCTGTTGTTTCACATCCCGCACAGCCTGATCGACCGGCGTCATAAACCGGGAATCGCCTATTCGGAAAACGGCGACATCGTCACGCTAGATGTCACCATCGGGCGGCATTCTGCTCCGCCGCGGCACTCCAAGGCGCCCTACCGCATATCCGCCTATGACGAGACAGGCCAGATCACCTTCGTCTTCTTCCATTCACGTCAGGACTGGCTTCTAAAAACCTTTCCGGAAGGCGAACGGCGGATCGTGTCAGGCAAGGTCGAATGGTTCAATGACCGGCCTCAGATGGTGCATCCGGACTATTCGGTGTCTCCGGAAGAAGCCGATCAGATGCCGCCGATCGAGCCGATCTATCCGCTAACCGCGGGCCTTGCCTCCAAGACATTGCAAAAGGCCATGAAGGCGGCGTGCGAAAAAATCCCGCATTTGCCAGAGTGGCTGAATGAGCCGTATCTCCACCAAACCGGATGGCCTGACTTTGCCGAAGCGCTGAAAACCCTTCATGCCCCGAAAGAACGGCAGGATGTCGAGCCGCAATCCCCATACATGCAGCGGGTTGCCTATGACGAACTGCTCGCAAGTCAGCTTGCACTTGCGCTGGTGCGGGCCAACATGCGCACGCTCGGGGGGATTGAACGCAAACCGGACGGCAGATTGCAGGCGGCCGTCATCAACGCCCTGCCCTTTGAGCTGACCGACAGCCAGAAAGACGCGATCAAGGACATCAATGCGGATCTCGCCCAACCCACCCGCATGCTCCGTCTTCTGCAGGGCGATGTTGGAGCCGGTAAAACCGTAGTTGCGCTGGCAACCTTGGCCCAAGTGATACAGACCGGAGCCCAGGGCGGCCTCATGGCCCCGACAGAAATCCTAGCCCGTCAGCATTTTGCGTCCATGGCCCCGATTTGCGAGAAGGCCGGCATCCGGCTGGCGCTCATGACCGGCAAGGACACGCAAAAGGAACGCCGCCTGCTTCAGGAAAAGCTGGATGCGGGCGAGATCGATCTGGTTGTCGGAACGCACGCGCTTTTCCAGGGCTCTGTGACGTTCAAGGACCTCGGGATGGTGGTGGTCGACGAGCAGCACCGGTTCGGTGTGCACCAGCGTCTGGCGCTTTCTTCCAAGGGGCGCGGCGTCGATGTGCTGGTGATGACAGCCACACCGATCCCCCGCACGCTTGTTCTGACCTGTTTCGGCGACATGGATGTCTCCAAACTCCTTGGCAAGCCCGCCGGGCGAAAGCCGATCAAGACTGTATCCGTATCGCTGGACCGCCTTGATGAAATCATAGGCCGCGTGGGCGCTGCGACCCGGGAGGGCCAAAAGGTCTATTGGGTTTGTCCACTCGTTGAAGAGTCTGAAAAAATCGATCTGGCAGCCGTGGAAGACCGGCACCGGGTCTTGGAACATGCGCTTGGCCAACGGGTCTCTCTGGTGCACGGGCGAATGAGCGCGGACGAAAAAGACGCGGCGATGGACGATTTCAAGTCCGGCCGCACGCGGGTTCTCGTTGCAACCACCGTGATCGAGGTTGGCGTCGATGTTCCCGATGCCACGATCATCGTCATCGAACATGCCGAACGGTTTGGTCTCGCCCAGCTTCACCAGCTGCGCGGCCGAGTCGGTCGCGGCGACAAGCCGTCCTCTTGTGTGCTGCTTTACAAGGGGCCGCTCGGGGAAACTGCCGGTGCGCGGCTCAACATCATGCGCGAGACCAACGATGGCTTTCTGATCGCGGAAGAAGATCTGCGTCTGCGCGGCGGCGGGGAAATCCTCGGCACCCGTCAGTCCGGGACACCGGGGTTCCGGATTGCCAGGGCCGATGAACATGCCGACCTGATGGAAGTCGCCCGTGACGATGCGCGGCTCATTCTTGAAACGGATCCGGACCTGAAATCAAAACGCGGCGAGGCTCTGCGCTGCCTGCTCTATCTCTTCGGCCGCGATGCCGCGATCCAATTGCTGCGGGCGGGTTAACCGGAGACAAGTCTTCCTATCTCCCGTGCATTCATCTGGTCCAAACGGTTCAGGATTGACCAGATGTCAGCGCCTTCTTGACCGAGGCAAGCCTGCGCCTTGGACCTTAATTTGCCTTCCAGGGTTTCCATTGGCAGTGACGCTGCAAGATCAAAGGACGCTTGCCGGGTCTCACCGTTTTTAAACGTCAGAACGCCCTCAGCCTGCAAGTCAGTCAGGCTATCGTCGCCAATCACCGTCACTTTCTCTGCAAATGCTGCCAGGGCCGGATCCAGCGCCAATGCGTCTGTGTACGTGTCTGGTGCGCCGGTCATATCGCCCCTTAGGGTCATGCCGGCGAGCCAAGCATAGCTGAACTTGACCTCAAGCCCTGTGCGCGGCTGTTTGATGTCACAAACCTTCAGCCACCGCGGATTGGTTCTCAATACAAATTCAGCAACATCGTCAAAGGTTACGCCAACGTCCTTTGCCAACAACAGCGCTTCGATCATGGCATGCAAGCCATGACAGCAGGCGTGTAGTTTGTACTTGTTGTCTTCAAGCAGAAGCCGGTTTCCAGATCCCTGATCCCAGACCGCCTCGCTTGGCAGGGTTTCGGGATTATGCGTTTCCACAAATCCTTGCGGTCCCATCAATCCGTCGTCGCAAGATGTCATATCAAGGCGCGCAAGCTGGGCGCATTCAATACCGTTGGAGGCAACGATCCCGGCATTGTAGGGCTTGCCCATCGTGCCGAATTGCGACTTCAGGCCGGAAGCGCGGGTCGCGCAGAGCCCAATGGCTGCCCGCATCTGCTCCGGTGACAGGCCATAAAGGCGCCCGGCAGCGATCGTTGCGCCAAACGCTCCGGCAGTCGCTGTTTGATGGAAACCGAGATTGTAATGCGATGCACCAAGAACCGTGCCAATGCGGATCGCGGCCTCCGCACCAATTACAAACGCTGCCAGCAAATCCGATACGTTGGCACCAGCGTCCTCGGAGGCGGCAAGTGCCGCAGGATAGATGCCGACCGACAGGTGGCCAACATGGGAAAAATGGGTGTCGTCATAATCCAGCGCGTGGCTAACAGCACCATTGATGAGAGCGGCCATTCTTGGCGGCATCTTGGGACCGCCAAATGTTGAGGCAGTTTGCACGCCCCCTTCGTTTGCACCAAACACGCGAAGTTTTTGAGCCACCGGTTCTTCCACCCCGGCCCTGCCGCAGACAAGCCAATCAAGCAACGAGAACTGGCCAAGCATGAGAGCCGATTCAGGCAAATCGGCAGCAGGCTGCGCTGAGAAGGCAATCAGGTGATCAACAAAGGGCATAGATAACAGTCCGGGAGGAACATAAAGCGGGTCTTCACCCTAGCCGAATGGCCTACCTCTTGGGAAGCTATTGGAGTGTTCGCCGGCGTCTGTTCCGGACCAGCCGCACAAGCTGGTTTCCTAGACTTTCTCGACCTTTTTCAGGCGCTCTGCCTGTTTCGGATCGACCACCAGATCTTCCACATATTCGGGATAATCCGGGCTTACAAGCCCGGCCGAAATGACCAGCTTGGCCGCATCTTCAACGCTCATGTTCAGTTCGATGACGTCTTCTTTGGGAACAAACAGCAAGAAGCCGGATGTCGGGTTCGGCGTTGTAGGCAGAAAAACAGACACGGTATCAGCCATATTTTTCAGCTGTGAGGAGACTTCACCCTTGGTGTCTGTGGAGATGAACACGATCGCCCACAGGCCCTTCCGTGGATATTCAATCAAGGCAGCCTTGTTGAAACTCGTTCCACGCTGATCAAGTACTGTCTGAAATATTTGTTTTAAGCCACTGTAAATATTACGAACAAGTGGCATTCTATCGACGAGACGCTCGCCGAAGGAGATCAAACTGCGGCCCAGGAAATTGGCCGCTAGGAAACCCACGATCGTCAGGACAACCACTGCAACGATCAGACCGAAACCAGGTATCGAGAACGGCAGATAGGTCTCCGGATTGTAGACCCGCGGGACAAAGGGTTTGACCCAGCTGTCGACCCACTTGATGAACGTCCAGGTCAGCCACAACGTGATGCCGATCGGCCCGGTGATCACGAGACCTGTGAGAAAATAGTTCCGGACTCGCGTTGCGGCATTGGGGCGGTGGGCTACCAAATGCTCATCATCTGCATTATGTTTGTGCTTGCTCATGAGCGGAACCTGAACATCGTTTGTGAGTTTCCATTTTGCATCCAGCCACCAGCTAGATAAGTATCTTTATCGCAGCGCGGTATCCTGCGCTTGAATTAATTTTCGGCTTTGACCGCAGTTTCTGCCGGAATCGGAGGCACGATTGCACCGCACCACGTTCATCATACTCGGACTGGCTTGCGTCGCGGTGGGCATCGTTGGGGCGTTCTTGCCGATTCTGCCCAGTACGATTTTCTTCATTCTTGCAGCCGCTTGTTTTGCAAGATCCTCCCCCCGGCTGGAAAAAAAGATCCTCGATCACCCCGTGTTTGGACCGCCGGTCATTTCCTGGCGCGAACACGGCGCTATCCCGTTGAATGCCAAGCTCTATGCCATTGCCGGAATGTGCTTCGGGTATGCTCTGTTTTATTGGGGCACTGCACCACAACTCTGGCTCGCAGCTATAGTCGCGGTGGGAATGATCGGATGCGCCATCTATGTTGTGTCCCGTCCGTCTGGCCCCACTCCCAAGGACCAGGGCGCGGACTCGATGTAACGCTCATCGCGAGCCATCGGCGGCCATCAGTCGTCCGGAATCAGACGCTTTCCGAAGGCTGCCGACGTTTCAAGCGCATAGTCCATGTCCCCATAGAACCTGTGCACGGCGTCATTGTCTTTGCGTACGAACAAATTGATCTTAGGGCAGCCAAGGCCGGTCAGATAGTCTTCGCACTGCTGCATGAGTTTGCGTCCGTATCCGCCGCCTTGGTGCGCGGGATCGACACTCAAATAATAAACCGCGCCACGATGGCCATCGTAACCGGTCATCACCGAGCCAATGACTGTCTGGTCATTGATCAACACAAACAAACGGCTGGCGTCCACGCTGAGACACCGATCAATGTCCTTGTCCGGATCATTCCAAGCGCGCACCAAACCGCATTTTTTCCAAAGCGCGATGACATCCTGGCGGTGCTGTTCTTTAAACAGGACGATGTCTGACTTATTCGCATTCGGCATGGTCATTCGACCGTGACCGACTTGGCAAGGTTGCGCGGCTGATCGACATCAGTGCCCATGAAAACGGCCGTATGATATGCAATCATCTGAACCGGCAGTGCGTAGATAATCGGTGCAACGATATCCGACATTTCCGGTAGAATGACTGTGTCCTGCGCGGCGTTTCCACTTTCTGCGGCGCCCTTTTCATCGGTGATGAGTATAATGCGCCCACCACGGGCGGCGACTTCCTGCATATTCGAGACGGTCTTCTCAAAAATCCGATCATAGGGCGCGATAACGAAAACCGGAATGTTCTCGTCGATCAACGCGATGGGTCCGTGCTTCAGTTCACCTGCTGCATACCCTTCCGCATGAATGTAGGAGAGTTCCTTCAGCTTCAGCGCGCCTTCGAGTGCGAGCGGGAAACTGGTCGACCGGCCGAGATACAGCGCGTTCGTCGCCTGGGACAAAGGCTGCGACAGTTTTTCGATCGCCTGTTCGCTGGCAAGTGCCTTCAGCGCAAGGCTTGGAACTTCTGTGAGTTCCGCCACAAGTTTTTTCTCGTCTTCTACAGTCAACACACCGCGTTCCCGACCGGCCTGCAGGGCAAGTGCGGCCAGGACAGCCAGCTGGCAAGTGAACGCCTTCGTTGAGGCAACGCCGATCTCAGGACCCGCGATCGTCTGAAACACCACATCTGCTTCGCGGGCAATCGTGCTTTCCGGCACATTGACGACAGCGCCGATGGCAGCCCCCTGCTCCTTGCAATACCGCAGCGAGGCGAGCGTATCGGCGGTCTCTCCGGATTGGGAAATGAACAGCGCACTGTCCTTGTCGCTCATCGGCGTTTCTCGGTAGCGGAACTCGCTCGCAATATCGATGTCGACCGGAAGCCTTGCGTATTTTTCAAACCAGTATTTGGAAACAAGACCGGCAAGATATGCTGTGCCGCAGGCGGAAATAACCAGACGGGACAGGTCCTTGAACTTCATCTTGTCAGCGCCCGCCACCTTGGCCGACTGCGCGCCGTAATCCAGATACCGGGACAAGGTGTGACCGAGCACTTCCGGCTGCTCATGGATTTCCTTCGCCATGAAGTGCTTGTAATTGCCCTTGTCCATCAGCGCAGCGGTGACGGACGAACGCGCCTCCGGCCGTGCCACCGGCTGATTGGCGGCATCAAAAATCTCTGAGGATGTCCGGGTCAGAACAGCCCAATCCCCTTCGTCCAGATAAGTGATCCGGTCGGTAAACGGCGACAGCGCAATTGCATCAGACCCGAGGAACATTTCACCGTCGCCATGACCGACAGCCAGCGGCGATCCCTTGCGCGCCCCAATCAGAAGATCGTCTTCACCAGCGAACAGAATGGCGAGTGCGAATGCACCATTGAGACGGGGAAGGACCGCGGCAACCGCGTCCTTAGGCGAAGCGCCCTTTGCGATCTCGAAATTCAAAAGATGCGCAACGACTTCCGTGTCGGTCTCCGTGTCAAGGACCGCACCGGCCGCGGTAATTTCATCGCGCAAGTCGAGATAATTTTCGATGATGCCGTTATGGACAACCGCAACGCTGCCTGCCTGATGCGGATGGGCGTTGCCGACCGTCGGTGCCCCATGCGTCGCCCAACGCGTATGACCAATGCCACTGGAGCCTTCCAGCGGAGTCTTTTCAAGCGCGGCTTCAAGGTTACGCAGCTTTCCTTCCGCTCGGCGGCGCTGAAGTTCACCGCCAACGAGCGTTGCAACGCCGGCAGAATCATAACCGCGGTATTCCAGCCTCTTGAGCGAATCCACAAGCCTCGGCGCCGCTGCAACCCCGCCCAAAATGCCAACAATCCCGCACATGCAGTTATGTCCCTCACATTACCCAAACCAAATCGTCCGCCCCGGTTTAGACGAGGCGGCGTGGCAAATTGAAATCAAAGCTTATTTCAGAAAGTGACAAGCCGGGTCCGCCGGGCACCCTGTCAGGACTTCTGATCTTTCGCCTTTTTCAGCTTGTCGCGGAGAACCTTGGCCATCCCGTCCTTGGATTGCTGGCGGGTCCGTCCGAAGGCCATTGCGTCAGCGCCAACGTCCTTTGTAATGACGCTACCCGCCGCAACAAATGCGCCACCACCAAGCGTGACTGGCGCGACAAGGGTGGAGTTCGAACCTACAAACGCGCCGGCCCCAATCTCGGTCCGGTGCTTCAGGAAACCATCGTAGTTGCAGGTAATCGTCCCTGCCCCGATGTTGGTTGCCGCGCCGATGCTCGCATCACCGACATAGCTGAGATGATTGGCTTTGGCCCCGTCTCCAAATTTTGCGTTCTTGGCTTCAACGAAATTGCCCACCCGCACATCTTTTCCAAGCATCGTGCCGGGTCGTAAACGCGCGTAAGGTCCAACAACTGCGCTGTTCCCGACCTCGGCACCTTCCAAATGACTGAACGCCCGGATCTGTGCACCGGACCGGACTGTCACCCCGGGTCCGAAGACAACGTTTTGCTCAACGATGACATCGGGTTCGATGATCGTGTCGTGGGAAAGGAAGACTGTTTCTGGCGCAAGAAGCGTGACACCGTTCTCCAGGACCTCCATGCGCTTTCGTGCCTGAAAATCAGCCTCACAGGCGGCAAGCTGGGACCGTGTATTGATGCCTTGGGTTTCCGCTTCCGTCCCTGCAACAGCGACGACCTTCAAACCTTTGGCATTGGCGACTTCAACCGCATCGGTCAGGTAGAATTCACCCTTCGCGTTGTCATTGCCAATCGCGCGCATCAATTCGAGTGCATGACAGCCAGCAAAGCCCATGATACCGGAGTTACAGAAGGTAATTTTCTGCTCTTCCTCGCTGGCTTCCTTCTCTTCCCGGATGGCCAAAAGCCGCCCGTCTTCCATGAGCATCCGGCCGTACCCAAACGGATTCTCAGCCTCAAATCCGACCACAACCAGGTCTGCACCTTCAGACAGCGATTGGCGGACGTTGCTAATTGTTTCCGACGTGACGAGCGGAGCATCTCCAAGAAGCACCAAAACATCGTCGGCGGCATCCTCTAAAGCGGCAGAAGCTGCAAGTGCCGCATGGGCAGTGCCAAGGCGATCCGCCTGCACAAAACACCGCGCTTCAGGTGCCAGGTTGCCAACGAGTTTTTCAAGTTCTGGCATGTCGGGACCTGTCACAACAGACAGTCGGCTCGAGCCGGTTTGGCTGAGGACCTTCAGAACGTGGCCGACAATCGGCAAGCCGCCCACCGGATGCATGACCTTTGGCAAGTCTGATTTCATGCGGGTCCCAAGCCCGGCAGCCAGCACCACGGAATGGCAGCTTCGCAATGTCATAAACGCCTCAATTCACTCAACTTGGGCGGCGCGCCCAGTCACTTTGGCCCCTATATGCCCCGATCCACAGAACATTGAAAGATCTGAACGGCCTACAGTGCATATTACCGTTTCATTAACCATATTCAGCGCCAAATGAACTACCTTTCGAAGGATTCGAAGCGAGAATCGGGGAACAGGACAGTTGCAGGCGGCCAGGGCCAAAAAACCGATGCGGGAAAACATCCGCGACACCTTCACGCCATCGCGTGTCGGTGTGCTGTCTTGGGCTTTCGCCGCGATTGTGATGGGTTCCATTGGCATGGCGTCCTACAAATTCGGATCATCCACCTCCGGTATTGCGCCGGCAGGAACACGGGTCGCTGGTTTGCCACTGCCGCCAGCAGGAGACGTCGGATCCACGGCATCCATCCGGTCCTACACGAGCCCGAACGCTGTTGAAGTGCTTCATATGCCTGCGCAATCAGCATCTCCAGAACCACCGACGTTGGATCAGAGCCAGATTTCGGTATTGCAGGATCAGATAGCCCGCTTGCGCCGCCGACTGAGCACGATGAGTGAGCAGAATGACGGCTATTCCCGCCGCATTGCTGCACTTGAATCGGAACTTTCGCGACCAGTTGCCGTGATCCCGGCTCAAGAAAACCAGACCTCTTCCACAACCGCTTCATTCATGAAGGACCCTGCTGTTCCTGATCTTGCGGATGCGACCGAGATCAAACGTCCGATGGCTCCTCTGCCAAAACCGCATGCGACGGAGAATATCCAAACCGCTGCGCTTGAAGCCCCGGCATCTGCAAATCAGCAAGGTGAACGGCGCCCGCCCTCCCGGCGGATAACCATCCATTCCGGGCAAGCAACACCGGCATATGAACCGCCGATTGCCTCCCAAGCTCCGGTGAAAATCGTTCAACTCCCTTCGGCAGAGACAGCACCGATAACGACGGGATCCATTCCACAGGCAGACACCCTGCTGCCTCAAGAGAACTTCGACAGCACACCTGTAGGAACAAGTTTGCGGCCCAAGATCATTGTACCATCCGACGGCGTCGGAACTCTGCGCGGCGGCGGATCAAGCACGCTCAAGCGGAGTGATTTCGGTGCCATTGTCGGCCATTATGCTTCGCTTGCCGAAGCCGCAAATGCCTGGTCGAACTTCCGGGAACAAAATGAAGAACGCATGCAGGATCTCCGCCCGCTCATAAAGGAACGCGCTGCTGAAGGCGGCGTCTCACTCCTGATTGGGCCGTTTGGAAACGCTGCAGATGCAGCAGCTGCTTGTTATTACCTTCTTGACGTGACCAACGTCTGCCAGCCTACGCTCTATAACGGAGCCCCGATGGTCTCTGCGGCCGACTTCCCGCAACAGACCTTCTAAAGCTGCCACCGCCCGACCACGCCTCGGCAGTTAGCCGATGTATTGGAACGCTGGGAATGTTTCCAAAAGCCAGTACGAGAAAACGGCCATCTGCCCGGTCAGGAACATAATCCCTGTCAGGACGAGAACGCCACCCATGGCCTTTTCAACGGTGCCCATGTGCTTGCGGAAGCGCTTCATGAACCGCAGGAAGGGCTTGGCAAACAACGCCGCGATCAGAAACGGAATCCCGAGGCCCATGGCATAGGCGGTCAGAAGAACCGTTCCCTGCAGTACCGTATCTTTGGCCCCAGCGACAAACAGGATTGCAGCCAGGATAGGCCCAACACAGGGTGTCCAACCAAATCCGAACGCAAGTCCAATGACATAAGCGCCCATCGGGCCTGCGGGCTTCTGGTCCACATGCACGCGGGCCTCTTTGTAAAGAAAACCGATCTTGAACACGCCAAGGAAGTGCAAACCCATCACGATGATGGCTGCCCCGGCGATATATCCAAGATAATCCAGATACATACGTATGAATTGACCCAGGAAACTTGCGGTGGCGCCGAGGAGAACGAAGACCGTCGAGAAGCCGAGCACAAAAACCAGGGCGCTGAAGAAAACACGCCGCGAGGCAGCGTCGTCAGTGTCGTCTTCACCCGTCAACTGATCCAGTGAGACCCCGGCGAGATATCCGAGATAGGGCGGCACAAGCGGCAGAACGCATGGAGACACGAAAGATAGGACCCCGGCAAGGAGGGCGCCGATGATGGTGACGTCTTGGATCATTCCAGAAAATATTCCTTGTGGGCCGAAGCGGTCTTATTCCAATGGGTGTCTTTTATCCGGCTCAAGCTGCCGACACAAACACGACCTGGTCACCATTTGGCGAGCGGTTATTATCACCGCTTGCTCTTTGGTTGAGGCCGTTTCAGGGCAAATAGCCTTGATCTTGATAAAATTGCACTGCGCCAAGATGTAGCGGCGCTTCCGTTTTCGCTTCAACAAGTTGGGCTCCATCCAGATCTGTGACAGCTGGATGGACCGTTCTGAATCGCTCAATGTCCGACAACAGAGATCTTAGGACGGTTGAAACAGCATGAGCAGGCATTTGCTCGACAGTGACGAGCAATGCGCGCGTCCCGATGGTTTCAATCGCATTGTGCTCTCCATAAGCCCCTGAAGAGATCTCGGCGGCGCGATAATAGGGAGCATCAGCCACCATCTTCTCTGAGATGCCGGCACCGATCTCAATAAACTGGACTGGGCACACCTCTTGTGTTTCTTCAATGACGCCCGCCGGATGACCAATCACAACAAAATACGCGTCGATTTCGCCTGAGCACAGCGCTTCACCCAGCCCGGAGAGATCTTCTTGGGTAATCGCTGCGCGATCTTCCTCCGACCAGGGAAGGTGTTGCGATAACTGACCCCAGGTCGCGGCAGAACCAGAGCCCGCCGGACCGATGTTGATGCGCAGTCCTTTCAGGTCAGAGATGTCCATGAAACCCGAATCTGCTCGCACGACGATGGCTGCCATTTCGGTATGCAGTCCGGCAACAACCCTCAGATCCGCCATGGGCCCAAATTCAGCAAATACGGACGTTCCCAAATAAGCATGGTGTTGCCAGTCGGCCTGAACGATCGCGAAATCAACGTCGCGATCCCGAAGTTGTTTGAGGCTCCCAACCGATCCGCGGCCGGCTTCAGCAGCACACCGCACGCCGTGTTCAGACCGGCTTTCATTGACGGCCCGGCAGATCGCTGTGCCCGCCGGATGGTAGACACCGGTCACTCCGCCTGTGGCCAATGTAAGAAACACTTGGTCCTTAGCAGCGGCCGGTGCGGTCAAAGCAATACAGCAAAAACTTACACCGGCGATGAGATAGCGGTTGCTCGGGATTTGCGCGATCACGGCCATGACCTTCTTGCCTAATGCACACGCACGCGCCAGTGTCTGATACCGTAGCACACTTCACCTCTTCCAAATGCTGATGCTGTGTCTGCACCCATACCAAAGAGATGAAGCCGCGGCCAGATAAGGCAACAGCCGTTCGACACCGGGATTGTATTTCCCGGCGATCTTTCTCGTTTGAGCCGCGTCCCAACTGCAATTGGAACAACAAAACACGATGTTATATCGGTTTGCTTGGGGAGGAATTGAGCCAGCTAAAACAGGGCCCCGGCGTGGGCCGCCTCAGTTGATGCGCCCGCCGTCGATCACCGCAAATATCTGGCCCTTCAGAGAATCTTCTGACTCGCCATTTCGAAGCCCCTCACGCCACTGATCAATAATCAAACGTAAGCTGAGCGTTTCCCGGTCATTTGGTAGATCTTTTACAAAAGCGGCAAAAAAACTGTCCAGACGCTCCCGATCGAGCGCTCCTTGATCAATCAATGCATGAATCAACGTCATAGTCGCCGCAATATGGCCTTTAACGAAATCAAACTCGATCGAGCTCATCTGCGTCTCATTATTATTTGTGTACATGTAGCCTCTCAATGTTGACATCAAGCTACAGCACTAAAGAACACGCCGCTAGATGACAGTTTTCGCAGTAGAAAAGAAAATATTTTCATAAATATGAATCAAATGAAGTCGTGATTATGTAATCATCGGAACACAGAACAGCGTATGTTCACCATCAATACCGATATACTTAACAAGCCTATCTGATACCTTTCCCTAATCAGTTTTGACGTGGAATGATCATTCTACCCACACCCCTCCCCGCATTTTTTACAGTCCTGTAGAAAAAATCAAAATTGCCTCTTGCATTGTGTCCGGTGTCGGCATAAACACAGCGCCACCGACGAGATGCGGCGCAAACGCGGCACCATAAAACGTCGGTTTTGGTGAGAGCCGATAGCTCAGCTGGTAGAGCAACTGACTTTTAATCAGTAGGTCCAGGGTTCGAACCCCTGTCGGCTCACCAAATTTCTTCAAAGACAAATATCAGATCCCGCTAGAAGTGCAAACCGAGGCTTCGCAACCTCTTGCGCTGATGCATTGAGGCGGGTCAAGTACGGACGTCAGTCTTCTCCGGGTCCCGCAACAAAGTTTCCCTTCGCTGCATTCTGATACAGACCGCGTTGCGCTCCAGAATCGCTATCAGCCGGTTCCACCAAAGAGATGGTTCTGGCTTTCCCAAAGACAACACACAGGTATCAGTATTTGATCCCGACCGATGTCGATAAGATGCAAGCGGCGCGCACCAATGTCTGAAATAAAAAGGCTCCGAAACGCTCCGGAGCCTTTTGTTATTATAACCGTGTGATGCGCAGTTTATGCAGGCTGAGCGCCTGTCTCACCGCCCTCAGACGGCGCCTGCGGCGGCTTGGACCCAAACCACCCTTTGACGGTTTCTCGCATGCTCTGAAGGCTGGCATAAAGAACCGGAATGAGCATCACACCGATTGTAGTCGCGAAGAACATCCCGCCAAAGACGGCAAAGCCAATGGCTTTCTGACTGGCGGCACCTGCGCTCGATGCAGTCATCAATGGAACGACCCCGAGAAGGAACGACAAAGCCGTCATCATAACGGCGCGGAACCGCAAATGCGCCGCCTCAATGGCCGCGTCCTTGATCGACATTCCGCTCTCGCGTTGTTCGATCGCGAACTCGACGATCAGGATCGCATTCTTCGCCCCAAGACCGATCAACATGATCATACCGATCTGGGTATAGAGGTTCACATCCCCACCGGTCACGGCCACGGCCACCAACGCACCAAGAAGCGCGAAGGTTACCGACATCAGGATCGCCACGGGCATCGTCCAACTCTCATACTGAGCCACCAGGAAGAGATAGGTGAAAATGACCGAGAGCAGGAGAATGAACATTACGATCGAGCCAGAGCCTTGCTGCTGCAGCGCCGTGCCCGTCCATTCATAAGCATACCCGGGAGGCATCGCTTCCACCGCCGCTTGCTCAACGGCATTTATCACGACACCCGTCGAAGCGCCGGGCGCTGGATCGGCCATAAGGGCCGCGGAGCGGAACATATTGTAGCGGGTCAGGATCTGCGGCCCGAGCACATTTTCCGTTGTCACCAAACTGCGCAAAGGCACCATGGTTCCGTCGGCTGAGCGGACATAGAGATTGCCAATGTCATCCACACGGTCGCGGAACTGTCCCTCCGCCTGGATCATGACCTTGTAGACGCGGCCGAAAATGTTGAAGTCGTTGATATAGAACGAGCCAAGATAGGCCTGAAGCGTTGTAAACACATCCGACACGTTCACCTGAAGCGTTTTGGCCTTCTCACGATCAAGATCGACAAAGACCTGCGGAACGTTTGCACGGAAGGTTGAGTAAGCCCGTGCAATCGCCGGGTTCTGGTTGGCCGAATAGACCATCGAGCCGACGGCGGATGCCAGATCCTGCGGACTACCGCCCGCGGTCTGTTGCAGCATCGCCTGAACACCGCCGGTGGTTCCAAGTCCCGGAATCGGCGGCGGGTTAAATGCGATGATGTTTGCGCCGGGAATTGTTGAGAATTCCGCCCAGAACTTGCCCAAAATCGAATTAATATCGAGACCTGGTTCCTGGCGCTCATCCCACCCGGTCATCGTCGCAATAACAAGAGCGGAATTCGAGGAGGTGGCCCCGTTGAGGATTGAGTATCCGTTCACGAGGACGATGTTCTCAACGCCAGGCGTCTTGGTCGCCAAATCCACGACTTGCTGGGTGACACCCTCTGTCCGTCCAAGTGCTGCGCCATCCGGCAGCTGAACATCGACCATCAGGTAACCCTGATCTTCCAGCGGCAAGAAGCCCTGCGGCAAGGTACTGCCGAGCGTCATGATCATGGCCACCGCACCTGCGACCACCACGAGCGACAGGACAGCAACACGCACCAAGCGCCGCACAATCGCTGTGTAGCCATCACGGATTGACATGATCCCGCGGTCAAAGATGCCCATGATTCCCTTTGGCGGACCGGACCGGGCCTTCAGGATCAGTCCACAGAGCGCCGGTGACAGCGTCAAAGCGTTGATCGAGGAAATGATCACAGAGACGGAAATGGTGACCGCGAACTGCGAATAGAGCTGTCCGGTAATCCCGGGCATAAAAATAGTCGGCACGAACACTGCAAGCAGAACAAGCGTGGTTGCAACAACCGGTCCGGTGATCTGCAACATCGCTTTGGCGGTAGCTTCCTTCGGCCCAAGCCCCTCGTCGGCAATGATGCGTTCAACGTTCTCCACGACGACAATCGCGTCATCCACCACGATCCCGATCGCCAGTACGAGCGCGAACAATGAGATTGTGTTCAGCGACATTCCAAGCGCCAGAAGAACACCAAATGTTCCGATGAGAGAAACCGGGATGGCTACGGTCGGGATGATCGTCGCCCGCCAATTCCCCAAGAAGATAAACACAACCGACACAACCAGCAGGAAGGTCAGGAACAGGGTAGAAATCACGTCGTTCAAAGACTGCTGCACGAAATCCGTGGTGTCGAACGGCACGCCATATTCAACATCCTCCGGGAAGTTTTCCGAGAGCGACTCAAGACGTGCTTTCACAGCATCTGCAACGGCGAGCGCATTTGCGCCCGGTGCCTGGTAAATCGCCAGAACCGTCGATGGCTGACCATTGAACTGACCGCTTGCATTGTAGAACTGTGCGCCGCGCTCCACGCGGGCCACATCCCCGATCGTCACGACCGCGCCATCGGAACCGGTCCGCAGCACGATTTGTTCGAATTGCTCGGCTTCCGCCAAACGGCCTTCCGCCTTGATCGTGTATTGGAATTGCTGTCCGGCCGGGACAGGTGGTGCCCCGATCTGACCCGCTGCCACCTGAATGTTCTGATCACGTACCGCGTTGATGAAATCTGTCGGTGTCATGCCAAGGCTGGCAAGGCGGTCAGGATCCAACCAGATGCGCATAGCATAGGCAAAATCCGTCATCACATCCGCGCGGCCGACACCCTGCACGCGCGCAAGCGAATCCTTCATGTAAATCGAAGCGTAGTTCGACAGGAACAGCTCGTCATAGGTGCCATTCGGCGAATAAAGCGTGACAACCAGCAGCATGTTCGTGCTGGCTTTTTGCACGGTCACACCGTTTTGCGTCACTTCCGACGGCAACTGGCTGGTCGCCTGGCTGACCCTATTCTGCACGTTGACCGTTGCGATATCCGGGTCCGTTCCAACGGCAAAGGTGACATTAAGTGAATAATTGCCGCTGTCGTTGCTGGTTGACTGCATGTAGATCATGTCGTCAACGCCGTTCACCTGCGCCTCAATCGGCGCGGCAACCGTTTCTTCCAAAACCTCGGCGTTCGCGCCGGTATAGGTGGCAGCAACATTCACCACCGGAGGGGTAATATTTGGAAACTGCTCAACCGGCAGGGACACATATCCCAACAAACCGGCGAGCGTAATCACAATGGAAATGACCAGCGCGAACTTCGGCCGGTAAATAAAAAAGCGTGAAAACATTTAGCTGCTCTCCGCCGGCTGTGAGGCAAGAACCGGATCGACCTCAACGCCCGGGCGGACTTTCTGCAGCCCTTCGACAATCACTTCGGCGCCCTCATCGAGGCCCTTTTTAACAACGAAGTTCGTGTCGACCTGCTGACCCAGATCCAGATAGACCTGCTTCACGGTCTTGTCGTCGGCGACCTGAAGCGCAAAATCGCCCTGCTGATCGCGCTGGATCGCAGATTGCGGCACAACCAGGGCTGTTTCTGTTTCCGGAGCCTCAAGAATGACGGTGACATAGGTCCCAGCCAGCAGGCGGATGTCTTCGTTGGCAAACTGGCCGCGGAAAGCGATCGTCCCGGTGGTTGGGTCGACTGCGTTGTCGATATAAACGATTTTGCCAACTTCCTCATATTGCTGGCCGTTCGGCAGGATCAGCTTGATATCAGGAGACTTGCTCGCATCAATGTCAGATGGGTTGATGCCGTGGTTCTTTACAGCATTGAGGTACTCAGACTCGCTCACGGAGAAATTCACGTAGACGGGTGCAAGCCGAATGAGTTTTGCAAGCGGCTGTGTGTTGGGTCCGACAACCTCTCCCACGCTGTAAGTCGTCTTGCCCATCTGGCCGGGGAATGGCGCAGATACATCCGTATAGCTGAGGTTCAGCTCGGCTTGTTTCTGAGCGGATTCAGCGGCCTCAACCAAGGCTTCGGCTTGCTCTTTCTGAGCCAGTGTCGCTTCGTAAGCAGCCTCCGAAACATGGCCTTTTTCAAAAAGATCCTTGTCGCGCTTTTCGTCAGCGGCCTTCAGCGCTGCATCCGCCTTGGCGCTGGCGACATCTGCCTTGGCCTTCAACAAAGATGCCTCGTACTGGGCCTTTTCAATCGTGAAAAGCTGATCGCCCTTTTTGACGACCGACCCATCCGGCACAGCCTTGTTTTCCAGGAACCCACTGACACGGGCAACCAGGTCAACCTGATCGACAGCAGCGACCTGACCCACGAAGCGCGCGCTTTGTCGAATGTCGGTTTTTTCGATCTTCGCAACCGTCACTGCCGGAGGCGGTGGTGCTTCAGCCTGCTGATTTGCGCTGTTATCAGAACATCCTGCGAGGACAGCTGCAGCTAATAACGGTGCAGCGGCGAAACGGGTTTTGAGGCTAAAACGCTCAAAAAACATAAGGGTAGGCTCCCACGTGATGGCCGATCCGGCCAGACCAGTGATTTGCCCATCACTATAAAAGGAGTTCCCGTTTCAACAAGCGATTATTCAACTTTCACAGCGCGCAAGGTCCGGAAGCCGCTGGGGTATTTTCAACGAACCACCCGAGCGAAGACCTGAGCATCTGCAGAATTGTTGTAATGAAGAGGCCGATCGAATGAACCGGCAAAGGAATTTCTCAACTTACGCCAACGCATGCAAAAGCGCCTATACTGGCAATACATCTCGCATGATGTTCGGCTCAGCGGCCACCACCGCGCCCGACTCGCCGAGGCGGCGGCTCAATATATTTGCCGTGGACATATGTGCCAGGCTCGCCGGGCGTTGCGCCAGTTCCGCCGCCCGTTGTCGGGGAACATCCAACCAATACGGCGCCGATCAGAAGCGTCGAGGCAAGAACACGGAGTGACCTTTTGGACTGATTAGCATTCATGAGACAACGTCCATCCAAATCAACCGTCAAGATGCACAAATCACATCACTCAACTTGAGATTGAGCCGGTAGCTATAATTTGAAGTCAATTAAGCGTGTATTCAAGGGTACAGCGGACCAACCCGCATAGATCAGCGCCCGCCGCCCATCCCGCTACCAACAAATCGAGGCGGCGGGGCATTGTATTTTCCATTCGTGAAAGTCCCGACTTCTCCGGTCGAGCTTTGACCACTGTTTGTGGTTGGAGAACATCCCACCAAGACAGCACCGGTTAAAAGCATCGGAACGAGAAATCGGGATGCATATTTAAGTTTTTCAGGTCTCATCAGATACTATCCGTTCAATTCATCTGACAGATGAAACAGTCACTCCTGAATAAAGCTGCCACAGAGTAAATCGCTATCAGGTAACCGTTACAAGTTTCGGCACGGAAAATGGACCGAAAAGTGCGTGTTATCGCCCACCACCGGATTGTCCGCGTCCGACTTGTCGTGGCGGCGGCTCAATATACGTTCCATTAGAAAAGCCACTGGGGCTCCCGCCAGTATTGGCAGTCGGCGAGCAGCCAGCCAACACAATCGCCGAAAGTGCGGCAATGGCAATCTTTGGCGCCAAAGCCTCAAACCGCATCTTGATCATGACAAACACACGCTCCGAAATCCAAATCACGAGACGAAAAACAATCGCGTTCTTAACCGGATATATTGCGACTTAGAGTTTCAACAAGGGCTGTCGCGAAGACGTGACTGGTGCTGGTGAGTGTCATCCCTGCGTGGCAGAGGCGGTCTAAGAAGTGAAAATCAGTCAGTCGGGCTTAAGATAAGCGTCAGGCCAAACAAATCATTTGCAGGCACAACTTGGCGCGTTTTCAAACCTTTGCAGCAGACTTCGAGCGCTGCGATTTGCGGAAGGTCGCCTGACACAGCATCGGCGGCCTTGTCCCCGATCAAGGACCTGTAGGCGCGCGGATTAAAAACCACGACCTGACCACGTGCTGTTTCAAGTTCAAGGCCAAGGCTGGTTGCCCGCATCTCCCGCTGGCCAGTGAACCCACCCAAGAACTCGTGATGATCAGACGGATCTTTTGCCAACATGTAAACCGCTTTGACGGTCTGAGCGCCATTGGCATGGTTTTGCAACGCTGGCTGCCAAAAGTTTTCCGGAAAACGGTTGTGGCAGGTGAAGTAACCGATCTCAGGGCTCTCAGGATCTCCAACAATTGTCAGATCGAACCCCACTTGCGCCGTCGTTCCATCCGGGCGGTTGGCAACCCGTTCAAACGAGAACGGGTCATACAGCTGCAAACCGGCCCGTTCGAAGTCGGACCGATCTGTTTTGGGATCCGCGCTGTCGAGGACCAGCATGCTGGCCCCTTCCCGCTTATTCAAGAATTCCCGGTTAAAGCCGCCGAATGAGAACGTTGAGCCCTGAGTTTCCGTGATCAGGCTGTCGTCGGCGATGGAAAGAATTTCCAGGAAAAAGCCGTCCAGCTGAATCAGCCGGTTGGCAGTTCCCCAGGAATGGCGGTTTTCCGGTGATGTCGTAAACCCGAGCCGCTCGAAAGCCGCAGCGGCGGCCGCAAGGTCATGAACAGGCATTACGACATGATCCAGGCCGCGCACCATTACTTCAACTCCATTTCCTGAAATGCGACCTTAAACCAAACGGCTTTGTCGCAGCGCTGCACCGACAAAGGATGCAAAGAGCGGATGTGGTTCAAACGGGCGTGATTTCAGTTCCGGGTGGTACTGAACGCCGATGAACCAAGGATGGTCCTCAATCTCCACCGTTTCCGGCAGCACGCCGTCCGGAGATGTCCCGGCAAAGATCAGACCACAGTTTTCAAGGCGATCCCGGTAATCGATGTTCACTTCATAGCGGTGACGGTGACGCTCGGAAATCGACGTGGAGCCATAGACCTCGGCAATTTTCGAGCCGGGCTTCAGGGCTGCGGGATAGGCACCGAGACGCATCGTGCCGCCGAGATCGCCATCCTCAACGCGCATTTCCTTGGCGTTGCCTTTGGTCCATTCCGTCATCAGACCAACAACAGGTTCGCTGGTTGGGCCGAACTCGGTGGAGCTTGCCTCCTTGATACCGGCAAGATTTCGGGCCGCTTCAACGACCGCCATCTGCATGCCGAAGCAAATCCCGAAATACGGAATATCCCGGGTCCGCGCATAATGTGCAGCTGCTATTTTGCCTTCCGCGCCACGCTCGCCAAAACCGCCGGGAACCAGAATGCCGTGGACGCCCTCCAAGTAAGGGCTCGGATCTTCCTTCTCGAAGGTTTCCGATTCGATCCATTCCAGATTGACCTTGACTCGGTTGGCTATGCCGCCATGAACCAGGGCCTCGATCATGGATTTATAGGCGTCCTTCAGAACGGTGTATTTGCCGACGATGGCGATTTTGACCTCGCCCTCAGGATTGGCAACGGCCTCCGAAATACCCTTCCAGCGGTCGAGAACCGGAGCCGGAGCCCCTTTGATGCCAAATGCCGCAAGGACTTCGTCGTCGAGGCCTTCCTTGTGATAGGCAATCGGCACGTCATAAATGGATTTGACATCATAAGCCGGAATGACCGCAGTCTCACGGACATTACAGAACAAGGACAGCTTTCGGCGTTCGTTTTCCGGAATCGGACGGTCACAACGGACCATGAGAATGTCCGGCTGAATACCGATTGAGCGCAACTCTTTTACAGAGTGTTGTGTCGGCTTGGTCTTCATCTCACCAGCTGCCGGAATGTAAGGCATCAAGGTCAAATGAACATAGACCGCATCGCCCCGCGGTAGATCATTGCCGAGCTGACGGATTGCTTCAAAGAACGGCAAGCCTTCAATGTCGCCAACCGTACCGCCGATTTCCACGAGTACGAAGTCGTAGTCTTCGTTGCCACTGAGGACGAAATTCTTGATCGCATCAGTGACATGCGGAATCACCTGCACCGTACCGCCCAGATAGTCACCACGCCGTTCCTTGGCGATGATGTCCTGATAGATGCGTCCGGTCGTGATGTTGTCCTGCTGGTTGGCAGGACGTCCGGTGAACCGCTCATAGTGGCCGAGATCAAGGTCCGTCTCGGCCCCGTCGTCGGTGACATAGCATTCGCCATGCTGATACGGGCTCATCGTGCCCGGATCCACGTTCAAATACGGATCGAGCTTACGAAGCCGAACCCTGTAGCCTCGGGACTGGAGCAGAGAGCCCAGTGCAGCCGAAGCAAGACCTTTTCCTAGCGAGGAGACCACGCCGCCGGTGATGAAAATGTATCGCGCCATGGAGCAATACCATATCCTTTCGAAAGGCCATTTGACCATTCGGGAGTTACGTTCTTAACACATAAAAATGCCCTGCGATTTGGGCCGCAGGGCATATGTTAGGCGAATAGGCCGGGTTCCGGCGCCGCTCCGTTACTGAGCAGCTGGAACCTGTGGCCCGGAGGGTTGGCTCTGTTGTCTGAGCGAATCGAGAATTCCGCCGCCACCAGCACCAGTGTCGGTATCAGCACCCGGCGCAGCAGGCGCACCGCTGGTTGCAGCTGGTGCGGCATCAAGGATGGATGCCGGGCTGTCTTCGTTAGAGGCGATCAGGCTGAGCGTCAGAGACGTTGCGAAGAACGCAACAGCAAGAATGGCCGTCGCCCGTGTTAACACGTTGGCTGTTCCGCGGCTGGACATCAATCCGCCGCCTCCACCGCCGCCGCCGCCCATGCCAAGCGCACCGCCTTCAGAACGCTGCAGGAGGACAACAAGCACCAGGGCCAGAACGACCATAAGGTGGATCACGATGACTACGGTTTCCATCGGCTTCCGTTCAGTTCAAAAATACAAGATTGGCGGCCTTCTACACCACAAGCAGGCCGCTTACCACCCATGAATTGATGCTTCTTGTTTAAAGCGTCAAGGTTCGGTGACTTATTGATAGGCAGCAAGGATACCGAGGAAATCATCGGCCCTGAGGCTGGCACCACCTACAAGCGCCCCATCAACGTTGTCCACAGCCATCAGCTCTGCGGCATTTCCCGGTTTCACCGACCCACCATAAAGCAGACGCATGGCGCTTCCCTCGGCGCCAAACCGCTTGGCAAGATCGACCCGCATGGCTTCATGCATTTCTGCAACATCACCCGCTGTCGGGGTCAATCCAGTTCCGATTGCCCACACAGGCTCATATGCAATGACTGTGTTTTGCGCAGTCGCGCCATCCGGCACAGAGCCCGCCAACTGGCGCTCAACGACTGCAACAGCGTCGCCGGCTTTCCGTTCCGCCTCGGTTTCGCCAACGCAGATGATGGCAACAAGACCAGCTGACCAGGCCGCTTGAGCCTTGGCGTTCACATCTGCATCCGTCTCCCCATGATCAGTGCGGCGCTCAGAGTGTCCGACGATAACGGCCTTTGCACCTACATCGGCGATCATTCCGGCGGATAAGTCACCAGTATGCGCACCGGATGCCGCCGCATGGCAGTCTTGTGCGCCGATGGCCATCACGTTGCCGGTCACTTTTTCGGAAAACGACGCGATCAAGGTCGCCGGAGGACAAATCATCACATCCACGCGATCAGCCAAATCTTCCGAAATTCCAGCCAGCATCTTGTGAAGCTCTGCCTGGCCGGCCTTCAGGCCGTTCATTTTCCAGTTTCCGGCCACCATCGGCTTGATCGGCGTGCTCATTCATATCTCCTGCAGATCCGCATTTTGCGCCTATAGACCAGATGCAAAGCCGCCATGCAATGGGTCAGCGAAATGTCATGAAGATGTTTGTTCTTGCCGCCTTGCTCGTTTATGAAGGCCTCATTATGATCCGCCCGCTCCGCTAACGAGCCGGACCACGGCGCCCGACAGGCGCCCGCATGAGACGAAAGAAACGGGAGACGTCATGCTTGACTCATTGCGCAAGGGCGCAGGTACCTGGATTGCAAAACTGTTCATCGCCCTGCTGATCTTCAGCTTCGCGATCTGGGGTGTGACAGATTTCCTCCAGGGCTACGGCCAAAACACGGTCGCCAAGGTCGGCGAAAAGGAAGTCTCCCTTTTGGAATTTGACCGTATGTACCGCCAGGACCTGAACCGGCTTGGGCAACAATTCGGACGTCCATTGACGCCGCAGGAAGGTGCGTCGCTCGGTATTCCGCAGCAAGCGCTGGCCCGCCTAATTGGCCAGGCGGCAATGAGCAATGCCGCGCAGGAGCTAAAAGTTGGAATCTCCGACGATCGCCTTGGCGCTATTATCCAGTCGGATCCGGCGTTCCAGGGTGCTTCCGGGCGGTATGACCGCAGCCGCCTTCAACAGGTACTGAACGCCAATGACTACCGGGAAGATGAATATGTGATCCTGCGCCGTCAGGAAGCAGAGCGTAGTCAGGTGATCGAAGGCCTCATCGGTGGCATGAGCGCGCCGCAAACCTACCTTGCAGCTTTCGACGCCTTCCAAAATGAGACACGCTCCGTGGAGTATATTGCCATTGCGGCGGAGCAAATTGGCGACATAGAAGACCCGGCAGAAGATGCCCTGGTCACCTACTATGATGGCAAGAAGGCCGATTTCCGGGCTCCCGAATACCGCGAAATCAAGTATGTCGAACTTGTCCCGTCGGCCCTTGCGCGTCCTGAAGACATCACGGATGCGGATGCCCGGTCAGAATATGATCGCCGGATTTCCGACTTCGCTGAACCAGAGCGCCGCCGTGTGCGCCAGTTGTCGTTCAACTCCGATGAAGATGCGCAAGATGCATCTGAGGCCCTGACAGCCGGCAAAACATTCGCGGACCTGATGGCAGACCGGAATCTCACCAACAATGATGTCACGCTCGGCGTCATGTCCCGTGCGGACTTCCTCGACGATGCGATCGGGGACGCAGCCTTCGGGCTTTCCGCGGGCGAAACCAGCGATGTCGTTGATGGGCGTTTCTCCAACGTCATCGTCAATGTTGAAGAAATCATTCCGGCAAACACGACCCCCTTCGCAGATGTGCGGGACGAGATTGTTGAGGAGCTCGCTCTGGAGCAAGCGGAACGTGAAATTCTCGATCTCCTTGATGAAATCGAAGACGCCCGCGCGGGCGGCGCCCTACTTGACGAGATCGGTGAGCGCTTCTCCTTGGCAGTCAAAAGCACCGGCTCTTTCGACCGCGAGGGCAAGACCACAATTGAGACCGACGCCATTCTGCCGGATGCGGAAGGTTTGATTGCGGGTGCGTTCGACAGCGACATCGGCATTGAAAACGACGTCCTTCAGATCGGTAATCGCGGATACCTCTGGTACGACGTGACCAGCGTCACTCCGGAACGGGATCGTGACCTCGACGAAGTGCGGGATCAGGTTATTGCTGCGTGGAAATCGGATCAGCTAAACGAACGCCTCAGCCAAAAGGCAACCGATCTGTTGACGAAAGCCGAGAGCGGCACCAGCTTGGGCGACCTTGCCGCTGCTGAAGGCGTAACAGTTCAAACCGCAGAAGGTGTGACACGCAGTGTTCCGACCGGCGATCTTGGCCGCGATGCCCTTACCGCGATTTTCGAAGGGCCGGCTGGCTCTGTTGCGACAGCCGAAACGGCCGACGGCAACGGCCGGGTTGTTCTGAAAGTCACCGGCTCTGAGATCCCCGAGTTTAACCCTGAGACATCAGAAGTCACAGCGCTGGAAGGACAGCTCTCCCAACAGGTCCAAAATTCCTTGCTCGATCTATTTGTTGCGGAACAGGAAACCCGGGCAGGTGTTGACATCAACAGCGCTGCTGTAGCCCAGGTCATGGGCTTAAACCCGGATGGAACGGCTCACAGTGGCAGCGGAATGTAAAATGCAGAGCTTCAAGGACTACATTGCCAAGGTTGCCGACGGGCATTCTCTGACCTTTGAAGAGGCACGGAGCGCGTTCGACATTATCTTGAGTGGTTCGGCAACGCCGTCGCAGCTCGGAGGCTTCCTGATGGCCTTGCGGGTGCGCGGTGAAACCGTTGCTGAAGTGACCGGCGCCGTTGCGACAATGCGCGAGAAGATGCTGCCAGTCGATGCACCGGCCGATGCGATCGATATTGTTGGCACCGGTGGTGACAATTCCGGCAGCTACAACATCTCGACCTGCACGGCGCTGGTTGTTGCCGGTTGCGGCGTTCCAGTCGCGAAACATGGCAACCGCTCGCTGTCATCCAAGTCGGGCGCGTCAGAAGCACTGGTCGAGCTCGGTGTGGATATTGATGTCACGCCGGACGTCATCTCGGACTGTATTTCCAAAGCCGGCATCGGCTTCATGTTTGCCCCGCTTCATCACGCCGCCATGAAAAATGTTGGTCCGACGCGGATGGAATTGGGCACCCGGACGATTTTCAATCTTCTTGGCCCCCTGTCCTGCCCGGCCCGCGTGAAACGCCAGATGACCGGCGTCTTCGACCGCAAATGGGTCGAGCCAGTCGCCCAGGCCTTGAAGGAACTTGGAACAGAAAAAGCCTGGATCGTTCATGGATCCGACGGCATGGATGAGATCACAACCACCGGTCCGACATTCGTCAGCGAATTGTCCGGCGGCGAGATCCGCTCGTTCGAAGTCACGCCTGCAGACGCTGGTTTGCCAGAGGCAAAACTTGCAGATCTCAAAGGCGGCACGCCAGCGCAGAACGCGAAGGCCCTGCGCGAAGTCCTCGCGGGTGCAAAAAATGCATATCGGGATGTCGTGCTCTTCAACGCAGCTGCATCCTTGATCGTTGCGGACAAGGTCACCGACCTGAAGGAAGGCGTTGCAATTGCCGCTCAGTCTATTGATTCAGGCTCTGCTGCAAGCACATTGAACGAACTCGTCGCAGTCTCGAACGGATAAGACATGGCCGACATACTTCAAAAAATCGAAGCCTATAAGCGCGATGAGATCGCAGCTGCCAAGGCAGCAGTCTCTTTCGACGATCTAAAGGCACGTATTCAGGATGTGAGTGCGCCGCGCGGTTTTCAAAAAGCCCTTGAAACCAAACATGCTGCTGGCGACTACGCTCTGATTGCCGAGATCAAAAAGGCGAGCCCTTCCAAGGGACTTATTCGCGAGGATTTCGATCCGCCGCTGCTTGCAAAAGCATACGAGGCAGGAGGCGCTGCATGCCTGTCCGTTCTGACCGACACGCCTTCTTTCCAGGGCAAGCCAGAGTTTTTGACCGCGGCTCGTGATGCCGTCAGCCTCCCTGCCCTGCGCAAGGATTTTCTCTACGACACCTATCAGGTCTACGAATCGAGAGCCTGGGGCGGGGACTGTATCCTGATCATTCTCGCTGCGATCGATGACAACACGGCGAAAGCGCTCGAAGACACGGCGTTTGAGCTCGGCATGGACGTCCTTCTGGAAGTTCACAACGCGGAAGAACTGGAACGCGCGCTAAAGCTGTCGTCTCCTTTGATGGGCATCAATAATCGTAACCTGAAGACATTCGAGACCAAACTGGAAACCAGCGAAGAACTGGCACCGATGATCCCTGATGACAGGATCATCGTCGGCGAATCTGGACTGTTCACGCCAGCTGATCTTGAACGGATGAGCAAGGTAGGCATTTCCACCTTCCTCATCGGTGAGAGCTTGATGCGTCAAGACGACGTCGCCTCAGCCACGAAGTCTCTACTTGCCAAAGAAACACTGTCAAAGGCAGGCTGACGCGTGGCTGAACCGACCCTCACACATTTGGATGCCGCGGGTGCGGCCAACATGGTCGATGTCTCCGAAAAGGAAACAACACACCGGATCGCCGTTGCGCGCGGTCACATCACTATGCGCGCTGAAACCCTGGAGCTCATCCGTTCCGGGAACGCCAAAAAAGGCGATGTGATTGGAACTGCCCGGATTGCGGGCATCCTGGCTGCCAAAAAAACCCACGAGCTTATCCCACTCTGTCACCCGCTGATGCTGTCCAAGGTGAACGTCGACATTGAGCCGGATGACAGTCTCCCCGGCCTTGTTGTTACGGCGACCACAAAAGTAAGTGGCCAAACCGGTGTTGAAATGGAAGCGCTGACAGCGTGTTCGCTGACTTGCCTTACCATCTATGACATGGCCAAGGCCGTCGATCGCGGCATGGTCATCGGAGATATTCGGCTTGTTGAGAAGGCCGGCGGAAAATCCGGGCACTGGACATTGGAAAAGGACGGCAGCGAGGGCGGCACCTGATGAGCCTGATGCCGGTTTCGGAGGCCCTTGATAAGCTCTTGAAGGGCGTTGCTCCTCTGGAGGCGGAGACTGTACCGCTGGAGGCAGCCAATGGCCGATTTCTCGCACGGCCCCTCGCCTCAACGCGAACACAGCCGCCATTTGCGGCATCCGCGATGGATGGCTATGCGATCCGGCACTCCGATTTGACATCCGAGCTAACAGAACTCGTCGTCATCGGCGAAGCTCCTGCAGGTCATGGATATTCCGGACAGGTTGGTCGGGGACAAGCGGTTCAGATCTTCACTGGCGCCCCGGTTCCCGAAGGTGCCGACACCATCTTGATCCAGGAAAACGCCGAACGTTGCGATGATCGGATCAAGGTTCTGGAAAACCCCGCAAAAGGCGCGTTCGTTCGCGCGGCCGGGCTAGATTTTTCAGAAGGCGACATCCTCCTAAATCCACCGTTGAAACTCGACTATCGGCATTTGGCTCTTGCCGCTGCGATGAACCATGCGGTCTTGACCGTCGTGAAGCGGCCCAAGGTTGCAATCCTCGCGACAGGCGACGAACTTGTCCGGCCAGGCGGCAGACCCGGCCCTGACCAAATTATTGCGTCCAATCATGCGGGCGTTGCAGCAATGGTTGAGGACTGCGGCGGGGAACCGTTCGACCTTGGCATTTCACCCGATGAACCAAAGGAACTTGCGGGTTGCGTTAAGCGGGCCATTACCGAAGAGGCCGACATTCTTGTAACCCTTGGCGGCGCGTCCGTCGGCGATCACGATCTTGTACAGGATGTTCTTGGCAATGAGGGGATGGACCTGTCGTTCTGGCGGATCGCTATGCGCCCCGGAAAGCCTTTGATGGCGGGCCGCCTCGGGACAACAAAGGTTCTCGGGCTTCCGGGAAACCCGGTCTCCAGTCTTGTGTGTGGTCTTTTGTTCCTAAAGCCGCTCATCGCAAAAATGCTAGGCGCTCCGAATGGTTCGGCAACTCCAAAAGAAGCAATCTTGGCCGAGGCGATCGGGGAGAACGACCGGCGGCAGGACTATGTGCGAGCAATGCTCAGTGAAGACGCTGATGGCCGGCTGATTGCCGCTCCGTTCCCGAAGCAGGACAGCTCAATGCTGGCACTCCTGGCAAAATCGGGCGGATTGATCGTACGCCCACCGTTTGCACCGGCTGAACCCGCAGGAGCTGCTGTTCCTGTATTGGTTCTCTGACGGATCAGTATGAACGAGCGGAAGCAGCATCGGTTCCGCTAATAAAATCAGCCAAAAGCGACGCCGGGCTCCACGGCCTTGTTGATAAAGTCCGTCAGGTCCGCCGCGCTGAGAGGCTTGGAGTAGAGATAGCCCTGCAGGTAGCTACAGTTGAGATCCTGCATGATTTTCCGTTGCGCAACGGTCTCAACCCCCTCAGCGGTCACGCTAAGATCAAGCGCCTTTGCAACAGCCAGAAGCGATTTCACAACAGCAAGCGCATCGGGATCTTGGTCCATGTGCATGATAAAACTACGGTCGATTTTGATGCCATCGACAGGAAGCTTACGCAGGTAGCTTAGGGACGAGTACCCTGTTCCAAAGTCATCGATAACAACAGTCGCCCCGCGTTTGCGAAGCCACGTCAAAAGATCAAGGGTGACCTGGTCGTTGCTGAGGAACAAACCTTCCGTGACCTCGAACACCAGCCGGTTCAAAGACAGCTCGGCGTTGGTCGCAGCGTCCTCGATATCTTTGTAGATCCGGCTGGCGTGCACTTGACGGGGTGATAGGTTTACATTCAAGCGAACCTGATCAGAAATACCCTGAAAGCTGCTGAACTCAGAGAAAGACGTCCGGAACATCCAGGCACCGATTTCCGTAATCAATCCACTGGTTTCCGCCGCTTCGATCATGCTTGCAGTGTTCAGGAAAGCACCACCTGGTGTGCGGAACCGCATCAGAGCCTCAAAGGAGGCGATGCTCTCATCCTTGGCAGACATGATCGGCTGGTAGTGAGCGGAAAACTCCGTCTGCTCCTGACCACCTGTCAACAAAGACGCAAGACGAAGCCGTTCAAATGCCGCTTCCTGCATCAAAGGATTGAACACAGCGTAGCTGCTGTTGGCATTTTGCCGCACGTCGTTGAGTGCAATAGAAGCCTGACGTGCAATGTCCTCAGCTGCATTGGCCGGATCAGACGACATCGCGAAACCAAGACGTGGACGCAGTGTCAGTTGTGTGTCGTCCAAACGGATGGGTTCCTGAAACGCCTCTTCCACGCGGGCAACGACGTCCTGTACATCGTCATCGCTGTTGCCCTTCAGGAGGATCAAAAACTCATCCCGTTCCTTGCGTGCAATCGACAAGGCGTCCGGGAAGGTCCGCGACAAACGGTGGCCGGTTTTTCTCAAGACACCAGAGGCCTTTTCATCACCGATGCCGTCAACAATGACCCGGAACCGTTGGATATCTGCGTGCACGACCAGCAATTTTGAAGCTGTGAGCGTATTCCTGTAAAAAGCTTCCAAAAATCCGGAAAAGGTCGACAGACCCGTCATCCGGTCCACATAAGCGAGATTTCGGATGTGCTCCAACAAACCGGTTTTCTCATAACCAAGGGCAGCATTTGACACAAAGAGCTGCACCACTTCGGACCCGACAAGTTCTTCAAGTTCTTCGTAGGTGGTTCCGAGATAAAGAGCGCCGGACATACCGTTGCGGGTGACCAAAGGCAGTGCAACGCCGTCTGCATTGGCGCACATTTCTTGTGTCTCGATACATTGAGCAACTGCCTGGCGAATATCGCTGCTGCTGATCACATCGAGCGGCAAATCAACCTTGTCTTCATGGATACCTCGGGCGGACAACACCCGAACACCAACCTTATCCGAACCTGCGTACTCAGGCAGGGTTTCGTAACCGCACAAGAGACAATCGATCGGTTTACCGATCAAAGCGGTAAACTGCTCAAGCACGGCAGATGCAAACTCACTGAGCGCGTTTTGCTGGACGATTTCCGCAAAGTGCGCGTTCAATTCCTTCAGCTTCTTGCGGTTGGTTTCAATTGACATCACCAGCTTGTAACCGCGCAATGCCGTGACGATCGCGGTGATCAGCTTGGTGCGCGACAACTCTGCTTTTTCTGCATATCCGTCGATATCGAATTTCATGATGACATCGGTCTGAGGGGCATAGCCGGGCTGACCGGTCCTCAGGATCAGCCTGGTAAAGCGATTCCCAAGATCCTTGCGAATCCAGCTGACAAGACCGAGACCGGCGGTGTCGCTTTCCATCACAACGTCGACGAGCGCCACCGGGATGTCATCATTTTCTTGAAGGATCTGCTTGGCTTCATGCGCAGACAAAGCGTGCAACAACTGGAACGGACGGTTCTCGAACCGGCATCCAGACACGGCTATACGTGTGACCTCATGCACGTCCGGATCGTCGTCGACGATCAGAACCTTCCAGGGCTTTTCAAGCTCCTCGCCGGTCTTAGGCTCAGAAGGCGCCAGAAAATCCATCACCATGTCAATGCACCTTCGTCGTTGTTGTTATGTGTGCCTTTTTCTTCTGCGGTTCCATCACCGGGATCTCAACAGTAAACTCAGTACCATGTCCAACCTTTGATGACACGGAGATTGTGCCATTCAATGCTTCGGTTGCAAGCTGATAACAAATGGCCATACCGAGCCCGGATCCCCCTTTACCGAATTTCGTTGTAAAAAACGGTTCAAAGACTTTTTTCAAATTCTTGTCGGGTATCCCAACGCCATCGTCGCGGCACTTGAACACGATCGTGCGGCCAGCAGCGCCAGCTCCCTTGCTTCGATTCTCTATGCTTGACGACAGCCGGATGGTCCCGTGCTCTCTACCCTCATATGCGTGCTTCACCGCATTCTCGACAAAGTTAGAGACGAGTTGGCTGACAGCCCCTGGATAGCTGTCTATGACCTGATCACCATCAAGATCGAGCTCGAGCTCGAGCTTAAAAGGAGTCTTCTGAAGTGTTGGCTGCAAGGTCGCGATTGTCTCACGGATAATGTGATCAAAATTGAAGGCCCGCTTCTTTTCACTTTGCCGATCAACGGCAACTTGCCGGAAGTTCCCGACCAGCTCGCGGGCACGCGCCAAGGTCTTCTCGATGATGCTTGCGGTTTCAGATATCCGAGCGACCTCATTTTCCAGCGCTTCTTTGCTCAAAGTTTGGCGCTCGAGTTCGTCATCCAGAAGTGTCGCCGAATCCTTGATGGTTGTGGCTGCCATCAAGGCATTACCCAACGGAGTGTTGAGTTCATGTGACACACCGGCAACGAGAGACCCGAGCGCTGCCAGATTATCAGCCTGAATAAGCTCTTCTTGAACCAATTTCAGCTGCTCCGTGCGGTGTGTGACCAGCTCTTCAAGATTGGTTTGGTACTCTTGGATTTTCTGCAGATCCAAGTGGCGCCGCTGCACCATCGACTGAAGGCTGGATGCAAGAATGCCGATCTCATCCGCCCGACCCGGCATCAAGGCCTCGGTGGGCGGATCTTCGATCAAACGCGGCGTTGAAAGATATGCAACGATCTCGGACAGAGGCAGCCCGATCAGCCTGTGAAAAATACTCCGGATCACAAACGCCAAAACGAGCAAATAGGCGATAATCGCCGTCACGATGAGCCCGACAGTGGAAATAATCTCGTACGAAATGGAGTTTCGGTCGATCATAATAAAGACCTGACCGATCATATCTTTGTGCAGGATCGTGCTTGGAGAATTCAGCGTATAACTGAGGGCCGACTGACGACGATCATCTGCGGGCGGATCTCCAAAATTGCCTGTATCCGGGGTCTCGACCCAAACCTTTTCGACGACTTCGAGGCTCTCAAGACCACGGATCAACTGCAAAGTTGCATCCGCATTGACTGTCCAAATCGCGCGCTCAAACGGACGTTTTGTCGCCTGGAAGAAAGCTTCCGTTACCCGAATGGCGCGAGCGTGTGATGCGTCCCAAGTGATCTTTGTCAGAATACCAATGAAAATGATGCCGAGGACTGCAAACAATCCAAGCGTATAAACAATAAAGGTTCGCGACAGGCTGTTCCGGCCCATCTCTGATGCCGCAAACGGCAAAGACGTACTGGCACTCGAACTCAAATCACTGCCCCCTTGACCGGAGCTTCAAAAGCCGAATTACCAACCAACACCAAGGCACCGATCAGCCGTTGACCTCTGCGCGGACTGTCACCTTTAGGAAATCGATACCCACTCGACAAACAATTGCTCCAGATCATTCTAACTCCAACAACGTCAGACCGACCATTGGAAAAAGATTTAACAAGTCTCAAAGCCCAACTCGTTTGAAGAGATTGGTCTAGTTTTCTAAATTTTTCTTAAAAGACAATTGTAACTAACGCCTATATCCGCAAATAAGACGAGTTTTTTTCACGCGCTTTTTGCGTGGCGATCAGCATTCCTGTTAAGACAGCTATTCAGGAGCGCCAACAGACGAACTATCCGCCTAGGCTAAAAGCTTAAATTTGCTCATTAAAACAAGTATGCAGAAACGCAAAAGACTAAGCTGTATTCAAAAGAAACAAGACGTATCCATAAAAACCCGAAAATAGTGGGCTATCGCCCCCAAAAAAGCGAATTCCATACCGTAGTTTTGGAACGTTTTATTGCAAATACCGGAGTCATGAATGACTCCGGCTGCATACAAAGGTCCTGAAGGCCCGGGGGATAGGCCAGGACATTCTGACTAAGTCAACACTCTATCCAACATTCTCGACCGCAAGAACCAATTCCCGCTTGTTAACCGCTGCCCGAACCGGCTGACGAGCAGATTTCGGCAAAGGTGTTTCGCTGACAAGACGTTTCGGGGACGCTGTGTCTTTCAACATGTAACCGATATACCGGGTGGATTCGATGGCATCAAAACCAAGCTGGCGTTTCAGTTTTTTGCGCAGCTTGGAGATATGGCTCTCGACCACACACTCATCCACGCCTTCGTTCATGACACCATAAACCGCATTAAAGATCTGCGTTTTGGTGACCCTGCGCCCCTTGTTTTTGACAAGATACTCCAGGATGCGGCGCTCACGGCGTGGCAATTCCATGACCTGCCCGCCAACAGTCGGGTCACGACCATCAAAAAATACCTCAATTGCACCAGCCTCCGAGGACGTGTCACGTGCCATGGCGCGACGGCGGAACACACCGAACCGGGCAATGATTTCGCGAACATGAACTGGTTTTTTCAACACCTCGTCGAATCCGGCTGAGAATAGATCAAGAGTCCCTTGCAAGCTTGCCGTGTCTTCAAGGGCAACGATTTGAGCTTCCGGGCAACGACTTCTGATCTGCGTTACAAAACCAGCCCTCTCAGTACATTCGCCAATCAAGATTGCATCAACAGAAGCCAGATCTTGTGAGCACCCTGTTTCCAGCCAATCAGGCAATTCACTCGGCAACAATTCGAGGGAAGCATACCCCTCTCTCTCAAAGGCAGCGGCATAGCCGCTCGTGACGATCTCTCTGTCGTCAACGATGATAAACATGATTTAGCCCCCAAATTTTTTCGATGTAGTATGGGTAAAATTACCACATCGCGACGTCAACAATTCTTCCATCGCGAGAGTTGTATTTGGAGGTTTTTGGTAACGCCATAACTTATCGGCAGATGCAAAACTAAATAAAACGGCAGAGATATTGAGATAAAAATAATAAGTAATTTTATTAAAATACGTTTCTACAAATTATTTCAGATGAATTAAACGAACATATATATAAAAAACGCCGCTAAATAAAGCGACGCCTCGTAACTTTTACATGATTTCATCGAAAATGGTTTACGCGTCCGCAGCCAAGGCTTGAGCCAACTCGGCAAAAGGATCTCCGGGCACCGGTTGCTGGGCACCCTGCCGCATCGCTTCGTAGATCTTGGGGACGAGGCGGCACGCTTTCTCCAAATGCTCATCACCAGTGATTTGAAACCCACCCATCATCCGAAGATCCTTCGTATCTTCATAGTTAGAAATCAGCCCTTTGATCCGGTGGATCAATTCTTGCTGATCATCTGTCCACGCGCGAGACGCAAGACGCGATGTTGATTTCAGAATCTCCACCGGCGGATATCTTCCAGCTTCCGCGGTTTTGCGATCCAGAACAATATGACCGTCAAGCAAACCCCGAATGGCATCGGACACAGGATCATTGTGGTCGTCCCCGTCTACAAGGACTGAAAAAATGCCAGTTATTGACCCCTCACCAGTCGCACCTGGTCCAGCGCGTTCAATCAGCCGGGCAAGATCTGCAAAAACACTTGGCGGATACCCACGGGCGACGGGAGGCTCACCAGCGGCAAGAGCGACATCGCGGGCTGCGTGAGCAAAACGTGTTGCAGAATCCAAAATCAGCAGCACTTTATGCCCTTGAGCCCTGAAGTATTCGGCAACACTCATGGCTGTTTTCGGAGCGAGGCGGCGCTGCATTGCGCTTTCATCACCGGTGGAGGCAACAACGACGGAATTGGCAATCGTTTCACCAAGAATGTCGTCAATAAACTCCCGGACTTCACGGCCGCGCTCACCGACAAGACCGACCACGACGGTGTCGAACTCTCCAAACCCGGCGAGCATCCCGAGCAACGTGGATTTCCCTACGCCTGAACCAGCGAAGACACCGATCCTCTGCCCGACACATAACGGCGTAAAGAGATCAATGACACGAACACCTGTCCGCACGCCTTCCGTGATCTTTTCTCGGTTCATTGCCGGAGGTGGCGCCCTGTCTAGAAGAAAAGCCTCGACGCCGTGACGCAATTGCCCCTGCCCGTCGATCGGCTCTCCAAGGGCATTGATGATGCGCCCGCGCCAGCTAAGGTCCGGATGAATTGCCAAACCTCCCATCAGCGAGGCAACGCTGCCAATTCCAATGTCCGATACCCGTTCAAGAGGTTTGACAACAACATCCTTTTGTTCAAGCCGGATAATCTCGCCCTGACGAACACCGGACCGGCCTTCAAATTGAATCAGATCACCCAAACAAACCACGCGTGACAATCCGGACACCCGGATCGCTTCAGCGGAGACCTGCGTAACCTGACCGCTCAGTTTGACGCGGCCAATTTCTGTATCAAGAGCAGCCAAGGAGGCCGTGATTTGATCCAGGCTGTTAAGATGCTGAGAGCTTGGCATGACGCTCCTGTAGGGCTTTCAAGACATCCAGGGAAAGGTGGTTGGATTCGTGCTCTGCGAGCCTGCCCAAATCGTCGCTACTTGGTACAACCGTCTTGGTATCGGACTGATCGGCTCCCGGTGCGTCACCTGTTGATATCCTGCCAGGCTCGGGTACGCGTTCTGTGGAATCGTTATTGCTCGGCTTTGGCGCAGGAACTGCGTCCTCTGATAACTCACCGAATTGCAGCAGATTAAACGGCGTTCCAGGTGTTCGCTCACCGGCACTTGCAACTGTTTCTCCGAGGATTGGGGACGACACGGATATCATCGGTGCGCCTTCGCTATCAAACCCATCCCCATTAGGTGTTTCGGGTGCGGTGATTGTCCGCGGTGTCTCAACCGACGCAACTTCAGCGTCCAACGTGTCCTGTGCAGTGCTGCTTGTTCCAGGTGTTGTCATCGCATCATAGGCCATCATGAGACCGATGCCGACCGGACCACCCAATGCGGCTCCATAAAGTGTGCGGCCGGCGTGACGCGCGTCCTCGGAAATCTGATCGTTCGTCACAGCGCGGTAAACGTTAGAAACACCTGGGATGTGCTGCAGCGGATTGATCACATCAACAAAATCAGAAAACCCGAATCCCGCCTTTGTCGGTGCTTTCGCGTCCGTTGCTTTTTGTGATGCCTCGACAGTCTTCAGTAGCACATGCCGTGGGGATGGATCTTCAGAAGGAGAGCTTATGCCAACCACCGCACTCATGATGTTTTGCCCAATTCGCGAATGGCCGTCTTTTGGCTTTCACTTCCCATGTCGATCATTTTGGTGGCGCTTTCGAACGCGCGGGAGATCATGATCATCTTGGTCATCTCGCGGACGGGGTTAATATTCGCCCCTTCCACATAGCCCTGACGGATCCCATGCTGGTCGAACACCTGCACCGGAATGACTGCCCGGTCCGGCACAACTGCAGAATTCTCCCTTCGGGTTAGTTTGGCATCATTCGGGATCAGAAAGAGACCAATCTGGCCAACGATGTCTTCATCGCCTTGAATGACGTCACCGTTTTGCGTGATGAGCGGTGTTCCTCCGTCCGGATTAAGCTGGATCGGTTGCCCGCCGGCACCAACGATCACCTGCCCGGTCACAGTCCTCAAGGTTCCGTCATCAGCGATGTTGAGCCGGCCATCTCGTGTATAGGAAAGTCCGCCATTTGCATCCCGAATGGCGAACCAGGCCTCTCCTTCAATCGCGAGATCCAGAGGATTGTCCGTTTTGTTCAGGCTACCGTTCTGACGAGAGATGTAGTTCTCGCCACCACTTGAAAAGCTGACTTTATCGGGGCCTGCCTTAGACACCATCTCAGCGAAATTGATCTCGTCAGCGCGGTAGCCCGCAGTGTTCATATTCGCAACGTTCCGGGAGACTGTTTCCAGCCGGTTGGAAAGAGCGACTTGGGCGGACAACGCGACATATAGAGCTGACTGCATGGCTCAGCTGCCTCCAAGTTTAAAATTCTGGATGCTGGACAAAAGCCCTTCACCGAAAGGCACAACTCCAGGACCGGCACCAAAAACAGCGAGTGTCGGCGATGAAACCGCCTGGGGACCATTCTTGACGTCATAGAGTGCCGAAAAACGATCGAGGAATTCGGCCAGATGTTCTGGATCGCTGCTCAGTTTCTCGTAGTTTAGATGCTTGTCGAAATAGGCTGCCTGCCTGTCGATGTCCGTCATTGCAAAAGAATCTGGCAGCCCCAATGCGGTGTAGACTGTTTCTGCGAGCGCACGGTCGGCAAGAATGTTGTAGGCATTTTGGATCGTGGATGCTTGCCTCTCGAAATAGAGAGCCAGACGGACCCCGTTGTTCTGTTCGCCTTGCTGGATTTCAAGTGTTTGCCGGTGAAACTTGTCGACGATACCCTCTTGGGTTCGTCTGAAGGCGGTCGTCGCCTCACCGTGACTCGCGAAGTTAAATGTTTCAGCGAACTTCTGATACCTCTGGTCCGTCAGCTGATTGGCAAATGAATCGCTTTTCGAAATGCCCTCTTCCAGAACCTTCCGCATGAACGCTTTTGCGTAGATCATGTCTTCCAGGCCCATGGCCGTCATGGCGTATCGGTAGATCCTGTCATTCGATAGGAACTCATCAATCGATTTTATGTCGCTGATGTTCTCGCGATAGTACTCGGTCTGGCGTTCCACCATTGGATCTGATGCGACGGTTTGGATGGAGCGGTCCATATTGTTCCGAACCAGTTGTACCTGCGTAATCGTATTGATCATGTCCGCGCCCTTTAAGCGGTAAGTGTCTTGAAAACACTTTCGCGCCCCGAGCTTACGCCAAGCTGACTGGATGGCACCGGTGCAAACGGCCGTTCGGTCAGCTTCGGACAAGTCTCATCCCCTAGCTTTTCACCAGCACAGTAAAACCTCACCCGATAGGAGCTGTTTGGTGACTATTATTATCGGCCTGATAATCGGCGCGGCATCCCTGATTGGCGGTTTCGCCGCCATGGGCGGAAAGGTCCTCGTTCTTTGGCAACCTTGGGAATTGGTGATCATTCTCGGCGTTGCAATTGGCGCTTTCATCGTTGCAAATCCCATGAAAGTCATACTCGGGACGACCGTGGCCGTTTCCGACGCATTGCGGAATGCGGTCCCGTCCAAACGTGATTACCTGGATGTGCTGGCACTTCTTTATGGACTGATGCGCGAGTTGCGCGCGAAGGGCCGCAATGCTGTCGAACCGCATATCGAAGACCCAAGCACATCTCCGATTTTCCAGAAGTATCCGTCGGTCCTGCGCGACGCCAACATGACGACGTTCATCTGTGACTACTTCCGCCTGATCATTGTCGGCAATGCCCGAGCTCATGAAATCGAAGCTCTGGTCGATGAGGAAATTCAGACCATCCATCGCGATCAGATGAAGCCGTATCATGCAATGAGCAGCGTGGCCGATGCTCTGCCGGCGATCGGGATCATTGCCGCGGTTCTGGGTGTGATCAAGGCAATGGGCGCAATCGACCAGTCGCCGCAGCTACTCGGCAGCCTGATCGGAGCCGCCCTTGTGGGAACGTTCATCGGGATCCTGTTCTCCTACTCCTTGTTTGGCCCCTTGGCAGCAAAGATCAAATCGGTCCGGGAAACGCGGCTGCGCAACTACATCGTGGTCAAGCAAACCCTGCTTGCCTTCATGAATGGCGCTGACCCGCAAATCGCGCTGGAGCATGGCCGCAAGACCATCTCCGGATACGACCGGCCAACCATCGACGAAGTCGAGAATGAAACCATGAGAGCCGGCGGCGCAGAAACCAGCACGGCCGATCTCCAGGGAGCCGCATAAACCATGCTCGACGCAGCAACAGATACGCAATCTGCCTCCAACTCTGAACGGGCAATGATCACGGACCGCCTGCTGGACGCCGCGGGTATCTCCGTAGACCGCCTGCCGATGCTGCCAGTGGTTTTCGACCGCATGGCGCGGGTGATGGCAGATGTGATGCGCCAAAAATCACCGTCGCCATCCTACATCTCGGTCAGTTATGTGGAAAACAACCGGATTGGCGATGTTTTGGATGAGTTTGAATCCAATGCGCTTGTCGCCGTTCTTTACTCTCCGGAATGGGATGCCCGCGTGCTGGTCGGCTTCGACCGGGATTTCATCTTCACCCTCGTGGATGTGCTGTTCGGCGCAGACGGAACCGAGCCTCCAATTGATGAGGAGCGGCCATTTTCAAACATCGAAACACGCATTGCCCGGACGATATTTGAAGTGGCCGCGAAGTCTCTTGCAGAGTCTTTCGCGCCCATCGCAGAAACAACTTTGAAAATCGAGCGGATCGAAAGCCGCATGGATTTTGCGGTTGTCGGCCGACGGAACAATCCGGCGGTCGTTGGCCGCCTGCTCCAGCAGGCCATCGGCCGCGGTGGTGAAGTCTTCGTCGTGCTGCCGCACGCGACACTCAATCCGCTGCGCCAGGCACTGTCCCAAGTGTTGTCCGGCGAAATGTCCGGCCGCGACAAACAATGGACGCAGCACTTCCACAACGAAATCCAGCGGACGGAAGTCAAGCTGGAAGCGATCCTGGAAGAACGCGAGATGCACCTTGGCGAGTTGTCAAACCTGAAGGTCGGCCAAGTGATTGAGCTTCAGGCAACTGCGCGCTCGCCCGTGACGCTGGCCTGCAATGACCAACCGATATTCACCTGCCAGCTTGGACAGCTGGACGGATCCTACACCCTGCAGATTGAAGAACTCATCCACGAGGAAGAAAAGGATCTTTTCGATGATCTCCGCAATCGTTGACGGCGTGCTGCTTCTGGCATTGGTCGTAACCACCATCCGAATGGTGCAAATGCACAAGGATCTGCGCCGCTTGGGGTCCTATCACGAAGACTACCAGCGCATTTTCGACCAGACTGCGCTCGCGCTGGACGGGATTGAAGTCTCTATCCAGGAGATCAACGTCAAAGGCGCTCAGATCCTCAATGCGTTGGGCAATCGCATGGATGATGCCCGGGAGCTGATTGCTGAGATCGACGCCCTCACTCGCGAGGCAAAACGTCAGCAGTCGGTTCTGAAAGCAGAACTCAAGGAACTCTCGAGCTCTCATGCTCTCATGCAGAAGGCAAACCGCTTTACGCCTGTCCGTGAAGACCTTGATCTGTTCAATGATGAAACTGCGGCGCAGCCAACCCCTGTTTCGGCTGTGGCAAGCTCCCCACAAGATGGACCGGTTATTCACCGTGGAACCAGCGGTCCCAAGGCTCCGACCCGTGTGCACAAAATCGATAACACGCTCGGAAGCCCCTTCCGCTCAGTCTCTATGAACCAAAAGGATACGTTATAATGTCCGACACGATCGTTGAAAACGTTGATGTAGAAACCGGTGCAACCATCAAAACGGCCGATGCGGCGAATTTCGCCAGGGTTGAAGCACCAGACAAGAAAAATGCCGGCGAGACCATGGGCGATGATCGCAACCTCGATACGATCCTCGGCATTCCTGTCAATATTCAGGTTGTTCTGGGCTCTGCAACCATGCTGGTCTCCAATCTTCTCAAGCTGGGCCGCGGCGCTGTTATCCCTCTCAACCACCGTGTTGGTGAGCCTATCGACATTGTTGTGAATGGCCGTGTCATCGCCCGCGGTGAAGTGGTTGTTGTGGAAGACGACAACTCCCGTTTCGGTGTCTCGCTAACTGAGATCATCAGCTCACAAACAAGCCCGCTGGAAATCTAAACCACCCAGCCGGACGCCAGATTTCCCAAACCCTTTGATTGCCCATGCTCCTTTTGAGGAACACGCGAGAATGACAAGCCAAGCCAAAGCTGCCCCGGCTCCTGCCGCCGTCCCCAAGCCACCGGCGCCACCGATCCGGCGTTTGAATGGGGTGCAGCGTGTCGCCGCCCTGCTTCTATCGCTTGGACGGACCAGCTCCCAAAAACTGCTGCGCCATTTTGATCAGGAAGAGATCAGAATGATCACAGTTAGCGCGGCCCAGTTGGGAACGGTCGCTTCTGCGGAACTGGACAAGCTTGCCGAAGAGTTCATCGATCAGTTTTCCAACGGTACCACCTTGTTCGGCTCTGCCAACGAAGTGGAAAAGATGCTGGAAGGCGTTCTGCCGGACGAACAGCTGGCGGACATCATGTCGGATGTCCATGGCAATTCAAACCGCTCGATCTGGGACCGGCTCACAACGGTTTCGGAAACCGTGTTTGCCAATTACCTGCTGAAAGAGCACCCGCAAACGGCGGCCTTGATCCTGACGAAAATCAAGCCAAGCGCAGCCGCAAAGGTTCTCGGCCACATCCGGGCCGACATGCGCAATCAGCTGGTGCGGCGGATGTTGTCGATTAAGGCGGTGGTCCCGGAAATCATGCGCGACGTGGAAAAAACGATGCATGAGGACTTCATGCTCAACCTGTCCGGAACACTCGAAGCGGACTCCCATGCGCGCATGGCTGACATTTTGAACAAGATGGAGCGGGATCACATGGAAGATGCGCTGGAAAACCTGAACGAGATCAGGCCGAAAACGGCAGAACTCCTGAAGGGTCTCCTGTTCACCTTCGACGACATCAGCAACCTCAATGCACGTACCCGGATGGCGATCTTCGATCAGATTCCAGCAGATCGGATTGTCCTGGCATTGAAGGGAACATCAGCTGAATTCCGCGAAGTGGTCCTCTCGTCCATGACATCCCGTGCCCGTAGGATTGCCGAACATGAACTGGCAGCTGGCGAGCCGGCAGCGCAGCGCGACGTTCTGGAGGCCCGCAGCTCGATCACCAACCTTGCACTGGAAATGGCAGGACGCGGCGAAATCGAGCTCAATCCGAAACAGGATGAAGGGGCTTACTTTGCATAAGGACCACTTGTTCCGGCCGTACGGCGGTCTGCGTTTCTAAGGAGACTGCAGGGCGATGTCGGAAGAAGCGGATAAGGACTCAAAAACAGAGGAACCGACCGAGAAAAAGATCCAGGACGCAATTGAGAAGGGCAATACGCCGGTCTCCAAGGAAGCTCCTGTTCTTGCAATGTTGATCGGTGCCTTGTTGATCGGCGGTTTCGCAATAACATCTGGGGTGCGCCAGCTTGTTTCAGACATGGTGCACCTCCTGGACGTATCGGGAGGATTGGACCTTGGTAACAGCGCAGACGCACTCATGCTGTCCCACAGCCTGTCCATCAAGGTTGGGCTGTTCCTTGCGCCGATCATCGCAATTTTGTCGGCGTCCGGCCTTGCATCCGCTTTCCTTCAGAACAAACCAAGCATCGTTCCAAACCGGATCAAACCGGAACTCAGCAAGCTATCACTCAAAAAGGGCTGGTCGCGAATTTTTGGCGCCCAGGGCTTTGTCGAATTTCTCAAGGCTGTTTTCAAATTCAGCACGGTCAGCGCAATCGTGTATGCTCAGTTCCGCACTCATGAAGCGGATCTGATCAACGCCATGTTCACCGATCCAAGTGCCCTCCCCGAAATGATACTGCAGATATCTCTGCGGCTGATCTCCGGTGTCTGCATTGTCACAATCCTTCTCGTGACTGTCGATATCCTCTGGTCGCGTTCTCATTGGCGCAAGAACCTGCGGATGACCAAGCAGGAAGTCAAAGACGAGCACAAACAGATGGAGGGCGACCCCATCGTCAAGGCACGGCAGAGATCACTTGCACGCGACCGCGCCCGCAACCGCATGATGTCGGCGGTTCCCCAGGCAACCCTGGTGGTCGCGAACCCGACTCACTTCGCGGTCGCTTTGCGGTATGACGGTGAGAAAAACCCAGCGCCGGTCGTTGTGGCGAAGGGACAGGACCTGATAGCGTTGAAAATCAGGGAAATCGCCGAGACCAACGACATCCCGGTGATCGAGGACCGGCAGCTGGCGCGCTCACTTTACGCCGCGACAGAAGTGGAGCGGATGATACCACCTGAATTCTATCGCGCTGTTGCTGAAATTATCTGTTTCGTTTATTCACGCAAATCCAAGACCGCTGTATAAAACAATGAATAATGGAGGGTTTGGATGAGTAAGCTGCGTGAGGCTGCCGCAATGGAACCTGAAGCGGATGATAAAACCCGCAAGCGCCAGGCGGCAATTGCCGAGGCCTTGACCGGTTTCATTGAAGACTTGAAGCTCGTCGACGTTCTGGATTTTGCCGCTTACATCCGGCTCGAACAGCACGCCAACATCGCCGACCTTGTGAAGACCTCTGCCGAACTGTTCTTCAAGGAAGATACGCTGCGGTATTCCATGGGCGGACAGGCTGAACTCGATTGGGATAGCCTGCCACGAATAAAGCTGGACCTGGAATTCCTGAACAAAGGTGTCTGGATCTATTTCACAGTTATCCTGGCCTCGCCCGACAATTCGGTAACAGTGTCTTACGTGGAAATCCCCGACTCTGGCGGCGATCCGGACAAGGAAGCCGAATTGATGCTCGAAGCATTGAAAGATGCCCGGCTCAAATAGGTTTGCGTGTCTTGGTGCGTGGTCCTTGTGTAGCCTGAAGCAAGGGCGCATCCCTCAAAAACGAGAACTGGCCGCCCAATTCGGAGCGACCAATTCATTTTCCAGACAGCTTTGGGAACGATTGCGAAGTTGCCCTAACCTGAGGGCAGCCCCAGCTTAGCGCCGTGGCAGGTATTTCAGCGGATCGACCGGCTTGTTGCCTTGGCGCAATTCAAAATGCACTTGTGGCTGATTGACCGAGCCTGTGGCACCGGCGAGCGCGACAGGATCTCCGCGGCGCACCGTATCTCCGCGTTTGACATTCAAGACGCTGTTGTGAGCATAGGCGGAAACCCAACCTTCGTCGTGGCGGACGAGCACAAGATTGCCATACCCTTTCAGCTCATTCCCGGCATAGATAACCGTCCCATCCCCGGCCGCTTTGACCGGCGTTCCCTCAGGAACCGCCAAATTCACGCCTTCATTGCGTCCACCACCCGGTTTTGCGCCGAAATCGGAAATGATACGGCCACGAACTGGCCAACGGAACTTGGCAACAGGTTCATCGGCTTGCGGCTGAATGCTCGCAACCTCGATTGGTTTTTCAGGTGCAGCCTCCGTCTTGACCGGTGCATCTGCCGAAGAATCTGGAGCTGCAATTGGGGTTGTTTCAACCTGAATTGAGTCGTCAGAACGGTTTGTTGAGACAATCCGGTCCGGTTGACGCTTGGGAGATGGAACACTTGCGCCACCACTTGCCACGGTCTGCGGAACAGATGCGGTCACGATCGGTGCGCTCACCCCTTGAGGTTTGCTCTTTGGTAAAGCGCTGATCGGGACAACAGGAGTTGCGACAATGGCAGGTGTTGATTGAGTCACCTGCGCGAAAGTTGGTTGCGCATACGGCTTTCGATCCGGACGCGGAGCCGCTCGCGACACGTTTGGTATAGAGCCGGTAACGACATTTTCGTTCCGCGAAACAGTTGGCAGTTGCACGGCCCTCGTCTCACCGTCGGTGGTGCTCGTAGAACCGTTCCGGTCTGAATAAACATAGGTCGGGATGATCAGAGACTGCCCCGCCTGCACGCTGGACCGGCTCTGAAGACCATTGACGGATGCGACAGCCTGAATGGGCACGCCATAGCGGCGGGAGATCGACGCGAGCGTATCGCCTTGCCGGGCTTTGATCTGGGTGCCGCCAGCCGCGGTCCAGCCTTTCCAGTCCTTGCCAGCAGCAAGTGTCTCCGGCGCAGGTACCGATGGGACTTGAGCCGAGGTGATGGACGGTGCAATGGGAGCACTGACGACAGCTGGAGACGTTACGGGCGCTGGTTGACGCGGGATGGAACCGGTCGAGACAGGAGCAGACGTGTTTTGCGGCAAGCCAGCCGTCGTTCCACCGGTGCCGTTGATAATGTCCTGATAGGACGGTTGCACTGGGGCAGATCCGGTCAGGATCTCTTTCTGATTAGCGGTGCTGGCGGTGTAAATGTCGTTGGGTCCGAACCGCTCGGTGGCCGAGGAACACCCTGCAAGAGCTGCTGCTCCAAGAGTAACCTTTGCGACTTTACCCAGTAAATCCTGGCGGAGGAAACGCATCCGCTTTTTCATCGACTCAACCCAAACTGCTTTACATGGCTGCTGTGGTTAAGATTAGAAAGCAGTAAGGTTTATAAAGACTAAAGAAGAGGCCTCGAATTCCAGCCAATCTGAAAAACCTGCACGCCGCTAAAGGCCTGCAACACCCGCAATTCTGCCGATTTCCAATTCAACTCAGGGCAATTGCATAAGGTAAACGCACATCGGACCTACCGGCCAGCATCCTCCGGGCAGCCGGCTGGATCGTCCGACTCAGTTGCCTCGCATTCGCCAATTGTCGAGATCACTGCGCCCTGCAGTGGGATAACGGAATCGGTGTCAGATGAAACGTCCCATCGTCGGGCGCTCTTTGAAGAACTCGATCCCCGGCGTCGCACTGATTGAAATCGAGATCGGTCCCGCCTGTCAGTACGAGTTTATCATCGGACCGGCCCTCCAGGAAGAAACGCCCGCCGTCACACTCAATTCGGCAAAGGAGCCGGTTGCCATCCGGATCGCAGATCGCGTCCGTTTGCCACCCCTCGTTCTGCCCTTTCATCCAGACATCCAGCTTCACGACCAGCCTTGGCGTATCCGGATAGGGTTGGAACGGGCTGTCCATCCCCAAAAGCTCTTGCTTCGACGGAAAGTGGCTGATTGCTATGTCGACAGTGTTTTGCGCAGGATGATCTTTTTGGTGCTGCAGACTGTAAGTTCGCCCATAGCAATTCGGAAAACTCATGAAATAGTCTTCGAGCGGCAATTCATCCGCCAACGGCGACCCCATTCCACAAACCAAGGCAGAAACAAGGACCAAGTGTCTTTTCAACTGCAACAGCATCTTGTGCTCCTCCTATTTCGCCTCAGCAGGAATGGGCTGGCTCCAGTCCCGTATCAAGAAACCGAAAATCCAATCGTTGACCGCTGTTTCCTTCCACCACAACATTGAGCCCGGTGTTGTCATTGACCCACCGTCCAGAAATTGATCCGGCGACCGCGTCGCAACTCGATCCGAGATAAACGATTTCCTTTGCCGCCAGAATATTTCCAGTAAAGCCGTCTCCGCCCGTGAACTCGAAACGGTACTTATCGATCAGGGACGTCAGGACATAACCATTGGGATTGGATTGAATTGAATACAACAGACCGTCACCACCAATGGCGATGAATTCAACACCTGCTGCATATGAGGGCAATTGTTTTTCAACCCAGTCTTCTGCGAGAGAAGGACTTACAAGGCCCAGAATACATGTAATCAAAATAGAAAAACGCTGACACACCATACCATCCCCCAAATACGGTTTCATTCGTATCATGACGCAACGGCAGCAACAACATGCGCCATACCGGGGTTCTACAGATGTTGAGCAACACCAGGCATCAGGGAAACCCATCGGACTTCCGCCACTGTCTTGCTTGCGCCGATGCTCTCGGCTTTGGTGATCCGCACGAGCGATTGGGCTTTTCCCGGCGGGCCCAATGGAGCGATCAAAATGCCATCCGGTCTAAGCTGCGCGATCAAAGTATCGGGTATTTCCAAGACTGCCCCGTTCAGAACAATCCGGTCAAAGGGGGCTTTCTTCTCAAGACCCGAGAGCCCATCCCTGTGTTCCAGCGATACGTTTGTCTGTTTCAAGGCCGCCAGGCGTTGATCCGCCAGCTTGAGAAGGGTCTGATATCGGTCAAGACTGTAAACATGCCGGACAAGCTGTGAGAGGATTGCAGTCTGGTACCCGGACCCCGTGCCGACCTCTAAAACCGTTTGATCTGACTGCAAGTCGAGAAGCTGGAGCGCAAATGCAACCTCGCTTGGCGCGGTCATAGTCTGCCCGCACTCCATTGGAAGTGCGGTGTCTTCGTAAGCCAGATTGTGATAGCGGGCCGCAAGAAAAAGCCGTCGTGGCAGACGTTCAATGGCGGACAGAATGTTCACGGAGGCTATGCCGCGCTGACGCAAGCCAAGCACCAGGGCCGCACGCGCCTCCGCTTCATTCGGCAAGTTCGATTGCGTTGCCCGGTCGTCATCACCGGGAACGAATGCGGCCATTCACGCGTTCTCCATTACCCGCCCGCGGGAGACCCGTTTGCCGCCAGACATCCCTGGCAGCCTGCAAATGGGTCAACCATGAGAGATTCTCACCGTCACCCTGTCCTCATACTGACCGACCCGAGCGCAAAGACACAATGGCCGTTCCGGTGCGGCACCCTGTTTTCCCGGTTAAAGAACGTCTTGGGCACTCATCACAAAAGGAGACGTCGCAGCAAAAAAGGAAATCAGCCAAGACTGTCCGCCAATCGACCGACGAGATCATGCGCCGTCAGATCGATCCGAAGCGGGGTCACGGAAACATACCCATCGGCAACGGCGTGAAGGTCAGAATTATCCAAAACTGATTTTCCGCGGTCCTGGAACTTCAGCCAGTAGTAGGGATTGCCGCGGCCATCCGTCCGCTCATCAATGGACAGGCCGCTTTGTTCATGATGCCCCTGCACCGTGACCTTCACGCCCTTCACCGCATCGGCCGGACCAACCGGGAAGTTGACATTCAAGAGAGAGTACGGCGGCAGGTCGAAGGTCATCAGTTTCTTGAAGAGCTCCGGAGCATGTGCCTCCGCGACACCGTAATCCGGCTCTGATTTCGGGTTCCAGCTGTAGGCCTGGGAAACCGCGATCGAGCGGATGCCGAGGATTGCAGCTTCCATCGCCCCTGCCACTGTCCCTGAATAGGTGACGTCTTCTGCAAGGTTCTGCCCGCGGTTTATCCCAGACAGCACCAGGTCCGGCAGACCCGGAAGCACCTTACGGCAGCCCATGATCACGCAATCGGTCGGAGTGCCTTTCACAGCGAAATGCCGGTCGTCGATCTGGCGGAGGCGAAGCGGATCTCCAAGGGTCAGTGAATGCGCCACGCCACTTTGATCCGTCTCCGGCGCGATCACCCACACATCGTCGGAGAGCATCTTTGCGATCCGTTCGAGGGCGTAGAGCCCGGAAGAGTGAATGCCGTCGTCATTGGTGATCAAAATGCGCATGAAAAATCCGTTCTTGGCCAAAAGGTAGGGGTTAAGGGCCTGATGCCCTTAACTGATTTTTTCCAAACCGCCCATATAGGGCCGCAGGACGTCCGGCACAGTGATTGAGCCGTCCGCGTTTTGATAATTTTCAAGAACAGCGATCAGAGCACGCCCGACCGCGATCCCGGATCCATTCAGCGTGTGGACATGCACAGGCTGCTTGGAATCGGCAGGACGGAAGCGCGCATTCATGCGCCGGGCCTGAAAATCACCACAAACGGAACAAGACGAAATTTCACGGAACGTGTCCTGCCCCGGCAACCAGACTTCGATGTCATAAGTCTTGCGGGCCCCGAAGCCCATATCGCCAGTACACAGCGTCATTACCCGGTAATGGAGGCCGAGTTTCTGAAGGATCATCTCGGCGCAACCAAGCATCCGCTCCAATTCATTGAGCGACTCTTCCGGTGTCGTGACAGACACCAGCTCGCATTTCTGGAACTGATGCTGACGCAACATGCCCCGGGTATCCCGGCCCGCAGAACCAGCTTCAGACCGGAAACAATAGGTCAAAGCGGTAACACGCAGCGGCAGTTGATCCTCGGACATGATCTCTCCGGCCACCAGATTGGTCAGCGGGACTTCAGCGGTCGGGATCAGGTAGTGATCAGTTGTGGTCTTGAAGAGATCTTCTTCAAATTTCGGCAACTGGCCGGTGCCATAGAGCGGATCGCTGTGAACCAACAGCGGTGGCGAGACTTCCGTGTAGCCGTTTTCCTGCGTGTGCATATCGATCATGAACTGACCGAGCGCCCGCTCCAGCCGCGCTATCTGGCCTTTCAGAATGACAAAACGCGAGCCGGACAACTTGGCAGCGGTGGAGAAGTCCATCCCACCAAGCTCTTCACCAAGTTCGTAATGCTCCTTCGGCGCTTCATTGAAGGTGAACGCCGGTTTGTCGCCATGGGTCCGATAAAGCACATTGTCCGCTTCATCCGCACCTTCCGGCACATCATCATGCGGAAGGTTCGGAATGACGGCCATCGCCTCTTCCAGAGCTGCGATCAGCTTGCGTTCTTCTTCCTCACCGGACTGGATGAAGGCCTTGATCTGAGCGACTTCGTCGATCAGCTCTTGAGCTCGGGCTTCATCTCCGGAGCCTTTGGCCTTGCCGATTTCTTTGGAGGCCGCGTTGCGCCGTTCCTGGGCTTCCTGCAGCTTGGTGATGTGGGAGCGACGGGAATCGTCCAAGGCAATCAAATTGGCAGCAGAAGGCTCATAGCCCCGCTTTGCCAAAGCCTTGTCAAAGGCATCTGCGTTTTCCCGGATCCATTTGATATCAAACATCTTCGCTTCCCGAACGGCGGTCTTTGTCTAAGGACTGGCCGCCGCGGGACGAAGACTAAGCTTTAGATTTATGCCGCAGCATCCTCAGCTTCACGCTCGGCCTCACGTTCCGCGCGCTTTTTCTCCACCATCCGGACGGACAGAATGGAGACTTCGTAGAGAAGCAACGTTGGCAGCGCAAGACCGATCTGCGAGATCGGGTCCGGTGGTGTCAAAATAGCCGCAGCTGCAAAGGCACCAACGATCGCGTATTTGCGTTTCTGCTTGAGACCTTCAGCCGTCACCATGCCTGCGCGGCCCAAAAGCGTCAGGATCACCGGCAACTGGAATACTAGACCGAAAGCGAAAATCAGGATCATGATCAGACCGAGATATTCGCTCACCTTTGCGAGGTGCTCGATCGCCACTTGGCCCGACCCGCCGGTTTGCTCCATCGACAAGAAAAAGCCCATCGCCATCGGCATGACGAGGAAATAAACCAGACAGGCGCCGATCAGGAACAGGATGGGTGTTGCGACCAGAAACGGCAGGAAAGCGCCACGCTCATGTTTGTAAAGGCCCGGTGCCACAAACATGTAGACCTGGCTGGCAATCACCGGGAACGCCAGAAACAAGGCGCCGAAAAGCGCAAGTTTCAGTTGCGTGAAGAACCACTCTTGCGGCGCCGTGAAGATCATCTTTACGTGCTCCGGGTCCGGCGCGGCACGCAGGTACGGCACAGTCAGGATGTTGTAGATGTCGGTGGCGAAATAGAAGCAGATCACGAACATCGCCAGGATGGCCGCGATGGACCACATCAACCGCTGGCGCAGTTCGATCAAATGCTCGATCAAGGGCGCCTTTGAGGCGTCGATATCTTCCTGGCTCATGCCTTGGCTTCTTCCGTCACCGGCGCTTCCTCCGGCGCAGCGGGTTTCGCCGCCGAGGCTGCCGGCGTTTCAGCCGGTTTGCTCTCAGGCTTCGGGTCTGTGTCCGCTTTTGCCGCTGGTTTTGCCGGAGGGGTCTTCTTGGCCGCATCCTCTTCGATCGACTTCTTCAAGTCGCCAAGCGGATTGAAGTTTGCGGCTTCCTCGACCTGTTTCTTCATGTCGGCGATATCGGCCTGCTGCTCTGCTTCACGCAGGGCTTCATTGAACGTCGACTGAAATTCACGCGACATCCGGCGGATCTTGCCCATTGTCTGGCCAAGGGTGCGCAGCATACGCGGCAAGTCTTTCGGCCCTACGACGATAATCGCGATACAGGCGATCACCAAGAGCTCCGTCCAACCAATATCGAACATAGGTACTTTCGCCCCTTAAGGAGACGCGACGCAGATAAAGATCAGCTCGCTTTGGTCTGATCTTCCGCCTTGGTGGACTTCACGGTCTCACCGCTCTCATGATCGATGGTCTTGGGAGCATCGGCGGTATCGTCTTCAGCCATTCCCTTTTTGAAGCTTTTGATTCCCTTGGCGACATCGCCCATCAACTCGGAAATCTTGCCACGTCCGAACAGCAAAACCACCACGACTGCGATGATCAAAATCTGCCAGATACTAATACCCATACGCCAAACTCCTGATAACCGGCTTCCTCGCCCTTGGAGCCCTTGTACAAAACTGGCTCCTTGCCTGCAACAATACATGCCGGAATGTTTCTGTACTCCTAGACAGAAGGATAAGCCGGAGAATTATTCTTCCCTGATTTGGGGTCACGACCGCGGAAAGACAAGGACATCCTTGGGATCAGTGGTCACGCCTACGTCCATGCCCTGCTCCCATTCGCACCCGGCCCGCACGCGCGCCTGCAAAGGTTGGTCGAGACCTTCAACGATAATTGTCAGCAAATCGACTTCTCCGACGAATCGTTTGGACTGGATTCGCCCCCTCACGCCGCACAAACCGGCCTTGCCGAGAATAATGCCCTGCGGACGAATGCAGACATCGGCAGATCCCTGGTTCATCCCGGTCGAGGCAACAATACCGAGCGGCGTCTCAACACCGAAAGATGTCACTTTGCCTTCGATTTGATTGAGTTCGGAAAAGAACCGGGCGGCGAACAAGTCGGCCGGGTTATTATAGAGCTCGGCCGCGGTCCCGTGCTGAACGAGTTCACCGCGCCGCATCAACGCGATCTGGTCCCCCATGCGCATGGCTTCTTCCGGGTCGTGGGTCACGATGATGCAGGTGGCGCGTGTCTCGCGGATCACCGCCAGCGTTTCATCACGCACGCTGTCGCGCAGACGTTTGTCGAGACCTGAAAATGGCTCATCCATCAAAAGGATGCCCGGCCGCGGCACCAGGGCCCTGGCAAGCGCGACGCGCTGCTGTTCGCCCCCGGAGAGGGCATGCGGATAGTCTTCGGCATAGTCTACCAAGCCAACCCGCCGCAAGGCCGTCAATGCGGCCGCACTTGCGGCTTCTTTGCCCAACTTCTTGATACCGAACACCACGTTGTCCAGGATCGTCATATGCGGAAAAAGAGCATAGTCCTGAAACATCAGACCGATACCGCGCCGTTCGGGCGGGACAAATGTCTGCGGTCCGGCGATCTCCTTGCCGTTGATCAAAACCCGGCCCGCGCTTTGCCGTTCAATCCCGGCCGCAATCCGCATCAACGTCGTCTTGCCACAGCCAGAATGGCCGAGCAGGCATAAGATTTCACCCGGCGCAATCGAGAGGCTCAGGTTCCGGACGGACGGCACACCCTCATAGTCATGAGAAATATTCTCGAAGACCAGGCCTGCGGCTATCGTGGCACTTGCTGACCCGCGCGCACCCCACGTTTTCGGACCGCCATTCCAATTGGATTCGTTGGATTTGAACATCAGCTACCGGCAGTCTCATCCGTTTCTTCATCGAACAATGTGCCGTCCTCTAAAGGATCTTCGTCTTCGGTCAAGGCAGCATCGTCACTTGGCGTTGGCACCAAGAAGGACGCAGGGATCGCGCTATCAAGCAACCCTGCCCCTTTCAACTCTTCAAGACCCGGCAGATCCTTGACGTTTTCCAGACCGAAATGGATCAGAAACTGCTCGGTTGTTCCGTAAGTGACCGGACGTCCCGGGGTTCGCCTGCGGCCGCGCATCCGGATCCAGGTTGTTTCCAAAAGGACATCCAGCGTTCCTTTTGATGTCGATACGCCGCGAATTTCTTCAATTTCGGCCCGCGTTACCGGTTGGTGATACGCGATGATAGCCAGGGTCTCAAGCGCTGCGCGCGACAGTTTGCGCTGTTCTTCAACGTTGCGGTGCATCAAGTAACTGAGATCTTCGGCTGTCCGGAAACACCACTTGCCCGCAAGCCGAACCACATTGACACCGCGCGGCGCATACATCTCCTGCAGCGCTTCCAGCAGCCCGAGCACATCGGTTCCCTCCGGCAAACGGAGTGTCAGCTCTTCAAGCGACAATGGTTCGGACGAAGCAAACAGAAGTGCTTCGACCATCCGGAGGCCGCTAAGATCCTCAGAGGCTTTTTGGGGTGCCGCGACCAAATCAGCACCGCCCTCCAAGTGAAGCTGTTCCAGCTCAGACATCTTGGTCCGGTTCCTGTTCTAGGGCGCGAATGTAGACCGGTGAAAACGGCTCTCCCTGGCGGATTTCGACCTGTCCCTCTCTAACCATTTCAAGGCTGGCGGAAAAGCTGCTTGCCACGACCGTCGCCCAATCCTTGTTGTCATAAAGGTAATCGCGAAGATAGGCATTCAAAGGGGTCCATTCACTGACCCGGCCGACGAGCTTGGTCAGCAGCTCCCGCGCCTCCTGGAGTGACCAGACTGTTCTGCGCAAAACCCGGACAGATGTAACAGACTGACGCTGGCGCTGCGTGGCGTAGGCCGACAGGAGGTCGTAGACAGAGGCATCCCAGATGCTTTTGTGGACGACGGACATGGTCTCAGGTTCACCCCGGAAAAACACATCGCGCCCTGCCCGGCTGCGGGCCAGCAGTTTTTCAGAAACCTCCCGCATAGCCTCAAGTCGGCGCAAACGAAAAGCAAGCGCTGCGGCCAATTCCTCACCTGTGGGCTCGTCTTCGTCCTTTTGTTCGGGAAGCAAAAGACGGGATTTCAAATAGGCCAGCCAGGCGGCCATCACCAAATAGTCCGCAGCGAGTTCAAGACGCATCCGCCGGGCTTCGGTCACAAACTCCAGATACTGCTCAACCAAGGCCAGAATTGAGATTTTTGCGAGATCCACCTTTTGCGTGCGCGCAAGACCGAGAAGCAGATCAAGTGGCCCCTCAAAACCGTCGACGTCCACAACCAGCTGCGGATCGGACGTCGCCCGTTCCTCGCTTGTGTGCACCGCGCTCAGAAGGTCAAATGACTTGTCTGGCGCGGATGCGGGTTGTGTGTCTTGCTCCGCCATTTTGTGTCCCGTTACACTCCCGCCCAGCCTGTCAGGGATTGAAACTCTACCCAGGCCCTGTCTGCATCAAAGCCAGATTCTACCGCTTTGTATCCAGCCAAAGCCGTGTTGCAGCGCTCTAGAGAACGTCCCGCGAGGACCGGCGCGGCATCCGCAACGGCCTGCATTTCCGTCATATCGCCATTGCAGTGGAGCACGACATCGCATCCGGCATCCCAGATTTTTTTGGACCGGCTCGACACATCGCCGCCAAGCGCTTTCATCGAGATATCATCACTCATCAGACAGCCATCGAAGCCGATTTCATCGCGGATAATCCCATTTATGACCGCACTGCTCTGCGTCCCCGGATTTTCGGGGTCTATGCTCTCATAAAGCAAGTGCGCGGTCATACCCAAAGAGATGTCTGCAAGCGCCTTGAATGGCAGGAAATCCACAGCTTCCAATGCGTTTTTGTCATCGGCAACACGTGGCAGTTCAAGATGACTGTCCACCTTGGCGCGGCCATGCCCCGGAATATGTTTGATGACAGGAAGAACGCCCCCGGCGATCGCGCCGTTGATCATCTCGCGTCCGAGGATGGTAACAGTCTCCGGATCATCTGAAAGCGCGCGATCTCCGATCGCATCGACGGTGTCCGGATACCGCACATCAAGGCACGGCAAACAGTCGATTGTAATTCCCACCTCAGAAAGATCTGCGGCAATCAGCTGCGCGCCCAGGAACGCCGCCCGTTTTCCAGCGGCCTCATCCGTCTTGTAGAGATCTCCGAAAAGCTTGGGTGCTGGATATTTGCGCCAATGCGGAGGCCGTAGCCTCTGCACCCGGCCGCCCTCCTGATCGACGAGCACCGGCGCATCTGCCCGGCCGACAGCATCCCGAAAAGTCCGGGTCAATTCTCGAACCTGATCCGGACTGTCGACATTCCGGGCAAACAGGATCAGTCCCCAGGGATTATGCTCTTTGAAAAACGCTTGTTCAGCAGCGGAGAGACTTGTGCCGGCGCAGCCGGAAATAAAGGCTTTGATCATGATCATCGCTTACCGGCACCACCCCTGCCCGTCAAGAAAGGTCCGGTTCACCGGCAAGCGCACTTGCGCTCCGGATGCGAACTTGCAATCTAAGTTTCCTCGTTCTGTTTCTCATTGGAGTAACTTTCCATGCGCGCGCGCCATGACATTCCGGCCGGCACTTTGCACCGGATTTCCGTCACATCTGAAATCTTGACCCAAAACCGGCTTGGCGACCCGGCAACGCGCGAAGTGGTCGTTTATGTCCCAAATGGACATGACGGCACTGGGCTGCCGCTTCTGGTGGATATCGTTGGCTATACGTCCGGCGGCCCGGCGCATGTGAACTGGAAAAATTTTGGCGAAAACGTTCCGGAGCGCTTGGATCGGCTGATCCATGATGGCGCACTCCCCCCGGTTGTTGTCGCCTTCCCGGACTGTTTCACGCGCCTTGGCGGCAACCAGTATATCGACAGCACAGCCATGGGACCTTGGGCAACGTGGCTCACCACGGACATGCTCCAAGCTGTCGAAGGCCAATTCGGCTGTGGCGGGGACGGTAAACGCGGATTATTCGGCAAGTCATCCGGCGGTTATGGCGCCATTGTTCACGCCATGAAACACGCTGACGTCTGGTCAGCAGCGGCTTGTCACTCAGGAGATATGGCGTTTGAACTCTGTTACTTGCCGGAAATGCCAAGTGCGCTGCGGGCAATCCAGAAACATGGGTCAATTGAGGCTTTTGTTCGCTGGTTTGAAGCCGGGCCGAAGTATCCCGGCGGCGCGTTGCACGATCTGATGACATTTGCGATGGCGGCAACCTACGACCCTGATCCGTCGGCAGACACCTTCTGCGGTATTCGCTTACCGGTTGACCTTGAGACCTGCGAAATCATTGAAGACCGCTGGAATGCCTGGCTGTCCTGGGATCCTGTGCAAATGGTCGAAGCGCATACCGATTCCTTGAAATCCATGAAGGGGCTCTGGATCGATTGCGGGTACATCGACCAATACAATCTGGTCTATGGCGCACGCCGTTTGAAACGGAAGCTGGAGACCGCCGGTGTTGATCACGTCTATGAGGAGTTCAACGACACCCACTCGTCGATTGACTATCGGATGGACGAAAGCCTGCCGTTCCTTGCAAATGCTCTTTTGAAGTAGGGATCTACCGGCCCCGGCGCAGGGTCAAGACTGCGCCCCCGGCCAGGATCAGCAGCGCACCAACAAGGGCTTCTGGTCCCGGAACTTCGCCCCAAACGGCGTAACCAAACAAGGCCGAGAGGACCACGGTGGCGTAAAAAGCAGGGGCAAGTGTTGCAGCGCCAGCACGTCGGTAGGCCGAAATGTTGAAAGACTGGCCGACAATTGCGAGGGGGCCAAGCCAGGCGAACGCAAGCAGATCGCCCACCGCAACGCCGTCTCTGGCGATCAGCCAAATCACCGGCACGGCCAAAAACAACGCTGCAAACACGTTTACATAGGCCAGGATCGTAACTGTATCTTCGCGCTGGGCGATGTAGCGCATGATCAAGCTTTCCGCTGCCATGAAGAGCGCACTTGCAATCGCCGCAATAGCCCCAACGAGCGCCATCTCCGAATTCTGAGACACACTGTCGGCCGATTGAACGACGAGATAGGCGCCGAGCATACTCATCGCTCCGGCGATCCAATGCTTGCCGGTCACCAGCTCCTTCAGGATCAACCCGGCCAGGGCAATCGCAAAGATGCCTTTCGTCAATCCAATCGCGGTCGCATCCGCAAGCGGCATCACGGACGCTGCATAGACCGCACAGGCCAAGCCTCCTACACCGCACACCGCTCGCATCAAGTGGAGTTTCCATAAGGGACTTAACTGCTTGTGGAGCGGAACTTTTTTCACGCTGGCGACACACAAGATGGTTGCGGCCCCGCCTGCAAACCGAAGCCAGACGAGTGCAACGATTGGCAACACACCGCCTGCCAGTTTCCCGGCCGCAAAAATCGGCGTGAAAGCTGACATCCCCAGGAGCGCTAGAAACAGTGCCGCGGGAATGTTTTCGCGCTGGCCGATGGCGGCAGATGGTGTCACGGCGAGGGCTCCAGATCTTGAATATGATGATTGGGAACTAGCACTCAAAGGTTTGTCGAAACAGATGCCAGTTCCTCATGCGCCCCATGCGAATACGCATACCATTGCCCTTACCTAGGCGAATACGTATACTCTCCTGATGAATTGGGATGATCTAAAACTCGTGGACGCTGCGGCCCGCGCGCGGTCTTTATCCGGCGCAGCCAAGGCATTGGATATCAGTCAACCGCAGCTCAGCAGGCGTTTGAAAGCATTCGAGGACCGCGTCGGAGCGCGGCTGTTTGATAGAACACCCTCTGGTCTCAAACCCACAGAAGCGGGGCAAAGGCTCATTCCACTTGCCGCAGATATGCGTCAACGTGCGGATGCAGCGGCGCGCATCATGCCAGATCTGGCCGGTGCTTCGCTCAGGGTCGTTCGCGTTGCCGTCGATGAGGTGCGCGCCCGTGTCCTGACAGACATGTATCCTCTTCTGGATGAACGGCTAAAAGACATTGAGCTTGAGCTGATCTCCAGCCACAGCCATGTCGATCATCAAAGCCGCAGCATCGAATTGCAGATCAGAAACTGCCTCCCCGAGACCGATACGCTGATTGCCCGGAAAATCGGCGATCTCGCTTACAGCGTTTATGCTAGCAAATCCTACGCGGCGGCCCGCCCATCTGTTTTTGAAGAAGCCCGGTACTCAGCGTGCAGTTGGCTTGGATTTACGCCGGACGACCTCTGGTATCCGGCCCATAATCGCTGGCTCGCAGAACGCCTGCCCGCGCCACCCAGGCTGCGCACCAACACCATGACCACTATGATGAACATGATTGCGAGCGGATCCGGCCTCGGATTGATTCCGGTCTTCATGGGTGACCGGCATCCAGACCTCGTACGGGTCATGGAACCCTTGCCGGAACTCACAAATCCGGAGCATATCATCGTTCACCGCGATGTCCGGCGTGAACCTGCCGTCCGTCTGGCGATCGACGCTATTTCGGATGTTTACCGGCAGATGACCCCGCACCTTCTCGGTTTGCAGAGCCAAGCCAAGATGACCGCAGCCGAATAAAAAATGGCCGGAACACCCGGCCATCTTAATCGTTGTATTGGTGCGCCCTGGTCTATTGCCTGCGAACGAAGCAGTCGCCGCCTGCGCCTTGCAGCTGTTCACACAACCGGATGGCTTCATCACGCGATCCCGTCGGGATCCGGGCCCGGTAAAAGACTCCCCGATCGCCGAGGTCCGCCGCCACAATCACGGCGTTCACATTGCCGATAATCGACGGGTAGCGACGTTGTAGCGACGAATAGGCATCGCTCGCAGCCGAAGCTGAGCGCTGAGACGTCACCTGAACGATATACGTTCCACCCGGTATCGTACCAGTGCCAGCAGCCGCTGCGGCAGGTGCTGTGGTCGTAGCAGGCGCTGGAGCCGAGGCCGGTTGAGACAAGTTCAATGGACCACTGTTCTGCGTTGCCGGTGCAGGATTTGTTGCAGCAGCAGGCGCTTGCGCGACTTGCACAGGCGCAGCTGGTTTTTTCCGCGGCAGAACTGTCGGAACAGGAGCTGCAGGCTCCTCAACTGCCGCCACAGGTTCTGTAGCAGCAACGATTGCAGGCGTTGTCGGTGCCGGTGCAGCGGGCTGTGGCGTTCCGGCAGCCGGTTCAGCCTGCGTCGGAGCCGCTGCAGGTTCCGGCGAAGGTGTTGCCGTAATCGGCTGAGTTGCAACAACACGGGGCTCAGCCGGCGCAGGGGCTGCCGGTTGCGCGGTGCCAGTCGCTGCTGGGGCCGCGTCCTCGCCCGACACAATGGTTCCGTCCGGACGAACAACAACTGTCCGGACCCGCTTGGTTGCTCCAGGAACGAGTTCCGCACCGGATTGAACACCGGCAGGTGCTGGCGGCAAGGAGGCAGGTTCAGGTGTTTCCGGACGCGCGAGCTGTGTCGGCGCATTTTCGTTGCGGCCATCAACGCGATCATAAATCAGCTTGGCGGATTGATTGTTGCCGGCAGACGGATCCTGCTCTTCCGGGAAAATTTTGAGTGGCTCCTGCAGGCCGCTAATCACAGGCGGCGGTCCATCCGGGACTGCAATCGTGTCGGTATCCAGGAAGAAGAAGCCGACAGCGCCAAGTGCAGCAACGCCCAAGACACCAGCAGCAACAAAGATGCCGCGGCGCGAACGTTCTTCTGCGTGTGGAACTGCAGCTTGCTCAGCGCGCGAGTGCGGCGGCAAAACCCCACTGCCCTTCAAGGTTGGGTCACTCTCCTGCATCGCCCGTGCGACGGCATCGAGATCATAACCTTCTGGCGGCGGCGGTGTGTCATCATCGCCAAGGTCGCGAACAGCGTCTGCCGCTGCCGGCCAGACCATATCGTCAATGTCATCAGCTGTTTGCCGACCCGGAGCCTCGGCAGCATAAGCTGCCGCAGTAGCCTTCGTTTCTGCCGAAGCTTGTGCCGCGGCAGGCTCAGATGAATTCTCTGCCGCGCTTTGTTGACGAGCCCGGTCGTCCCGCTCCGGAAAATCAAGATCTGCCAGAAGCGTATCGATCCCGGCGATTGATTTCTGACTGTCCGCGGAGGCCTGAGGCGCACTTTCAGAAGCCGCGCCACCCTGTGGCGTGGTTAGCGCAGCAAACAGATCATCTTCGTTGATTGCCGGTCTTTGCGGTGCCGGGGCGGACGGCGAAGAGACTTCAGGCTGAATGTCCTGCGCCGGACGTTCAAAAGCCTGCGTAGATGGTGGAGTTTCCGAACCGAATGCAGGACGCGGGTCGCCGGCGCGGCTTACAGTATTATCCGGAGTTACTGTGTCGGAATAGTTATCGGAGCGCACCGGAGCAGGTGCTTGACTGAAGCTTGCCGTGTGCGCTTGGTACCCACCTGAATAGTAGCTCGAGTCCGCAGTCGGTTGCTGGGTTTGCGCTGTTGTCTGCGGTTCCGGCGAAACTGGTGCGGGCGCAGTGCGTTGATCGAATGCCTGGTCTTCAGGCGGATCGATGGTCTGACGCAGGGCGCCCTTCAGCTCATCTTCAAGTTCAGCGGTCAGGTTCTGTTCAAGATCATTCGCTACAGAGGCTGCCAAGCCTGTTCCAAAATCACGTCCAAAATCGACAGCAGGTCCGCGCGGTTGAGGCGGAGACGATGGTTGGAAGGTTGGTTGCGCTGGCTCTAAGACTGACGGTGTGGGCGCAGATGGTGCCGGTCGGTTCATAGCGCTTGCAGCTGTGGCTTCAATCGTGTCCAGCTGCGGCACCTGTGGCCAGCCAGGCACATCACCTCTTGGCTCGGCCTGGGCTTGATAGCCTGGAGCAGAGCTATCTGGAGACTGCACTACACCCGGAGTGACAATAGAACTGGGGTCGGGGGCCTGCTGCGGAGCATTGAAGCGCGGCGGCTCGCTGGAAAGTGGGGCGTCGGAGCGCGGAATTTCTGGTGATTGCCCGGCGCCGAATACGGGTTCCTGGCGCGGTGGATTGGGATCCGCAGCGGGTTTCGGCTCACTCGCGAAATCATCCAAGTCTGCGAAATAATCAGTGCTTCCGACCCGGCCGCTGCTCACCGGCGCCCCCAATTGCTTGTTATTATGGACAATGCGCGCCAATTCAATCAGCGGATCTTCACCAGACGGCCGGTTTCCCCCGGACGGCGCTGGGGTCTCTGCCGTATCTGGCCGCTTTTTGTCGTATTCGTCTGACATGAGCGCTCTAAAGAACCGGTTTCGTTACGCTACGTTTTATCAATATACCCTGATCACTTCTCACAAGGCATATCAGCGCATTTCCTCAGGAGCTTGTACACCAAGAATCGCCAAGCCTGACGAAAGTACCAAGGATACTGCACGAACCAAAGCAACACGCGCTACGGTTAATTTCGTGTTACTAGAATCAATAAAACGTAAATGAGGCAATTCCTTGCCTCTATTCCAGTGACCGTGCAGTGAACTTGCAAGTTCATGCAGGTAAAACGCAATTCTATGCGGCTCATGAGTGTCGGCAGCTGCCTCGACAACTTTTGGCCACTCAGCCATTTTACCGATCAATTCGAGCTCACCGATGTCATCAAGCAGGGAATAGTCGGCACCCGCGAGTACAGAATCACTCAAGTCTTGCCCGGACAGTTCTTCTGCGGCCTGCCGCAAGACAGAGCAGCAGCGCGCGTGGCCATACTGAACGTAAAAGACCGGATTGTCCTTAGACTGCTCCGTTACCTTCTTAAAGTCAAAGTCGAGTGGTGCATCGTTCTTCCGGAACAACATCATGAAACGGACCGGATCCGATCCAACTTCATCGACCACTTCGCGCAGGGTGATGAAATCACCGGACCGCTTTGACATCTTCACCGGCGCCCCGTCGCGCATCAACTTCACAAGCTGGCAGAAACGGACGATGACTTCGGTATCGCCGCCGGAAACAGCCTTGCCGACCGCTTGCAAACGTTTGGCGTAGCCGCCGTGGTCTGCACCAAGAACGTAGATCGCTTCCTTGAAACCGCGCTGGAACTTGTCCTCGAAATACGCAACGTCGGCAGCAAAATATGTGTAGGACCCATCTGACTTTTTCAGCGCCCGATCGGTATCGTCCCCAAAATCGCTTGCGCGGAAAAGTGTCTGTTCCCGATCTTCCCAGTCGTCCGGGACCTGACCCTTGGGCGGCGGGAGCGTACCTTCATACACAAGTCCTTTGGCCCGCAGACCATCGAGCATGTGATCAATCTTTGATCCGTTGCTGCCACTGCGCTCATGCAGAGATCGCTCGGAAAAAAAGACCTCGTGCTCAACACCGAGCGCGGCGAGATCCGAGCGGATCAAATCCAGCATCGCAGCAATCGCGCGTTCCTTGACCTTCGGGAGCCAATCGGCTTCGTCCTGATCGAGCAAATCACTGCCGAATTCGTCCTTCAGCGCCACGCCAACCGGGACGAGGTAATCTCCGGGATAAAGGCCTGCCGGGATCTCGCCGATATCTTCGCCGAGTGCCTCGCGATAGCGAAGAAAAGCACTGCGGGCGAGCGTGTCGATCTGAGAGCCGGCGTCGTTGATGTAGTATTCTTTGACCACTTCATTGCCGGCAAATGCCAGCAAATTCGCAAGCGCATCGCCAACCACTGCCCCGCGAATATGTCCGACATGCATCGGTCCGGTCGGGTTCGCAGAGACATATTCGACATTCACCTTGGAAGGATCAGCGGTCTTCGTGCCGCCATAACCAAGGCCTTCCGCAAGAATGCTACCAAGTATCTTCTGCCAGACACTCTGGTCGACCCGCAGATTGATAAATCCAGGACCAGCGACCGTGGTTTCGGTAATTTCCGGGTCTTTTGAGAGTTCGGCAACCAAACGCTCCGCCAGATCACGCGGTTTCATGCCAAGCGGCTTTGCAAGAACCATTGCCGCATTGGTCGCAAAGTCTCCATGAGCCGGATCCCGAGGTGCCTCGACGACAACGCGGGACAGATCTGGCGCATTGCCATCCGGTCCTTTTAACTCAAGCGCTTCGAGGCATTTTTTCACGCGTTGCGTGAACACGGCAAAGATGTTCATTCAGGCACCGGTCAGGGTTGAAACTTCAAACACAACGGCCCCGCACGCGCCAGCGAGAAGCCCTCTGGCGCGGTGGGGATCCGATTTTGACCCTGCGCCTACCCCAAATCCGGTGTGTCGTCAAACAGTCTGCGGTGTTCTTCGATCGCATAACGATCAGTCATGCCAGCGATATAATCACACACGCGCCGGGCTCTGCTGGTCTCGTCAAGGCTCTCCAAGCCCTTGTCCCAAGGGGCCGGCATCAGGTCCGGCTCGGCAAGAAGACGCGCAAATAAATCCCTGACGACGCGGGCAACAAGACGGCGGACCGACAAAACATCCTCATGGCGGTAGACCCGCGCGAACAAGAACCGTTTCACTTCCTTTTCGGCCGCTGTCATCGCTGGCGAAAACCCGACCAGGCATTCTCCGGCCGCACGCACATCCTCAACGCTTTGCGGATCTAACTCGCTGATATTGCGCACGCCCTCCTGAATAACGTCTTCCACCATCCGGGTAATGCTGCGGCGGACGATCTCGTGGATCCGCCTCGTTTCTTCAAGGCCTGGATACTTGTGGTCCACTTCCGCGAGAATATCTGCCAGAAACGGAACTTCCCGCATGTCGTCGATCGCGAACAGGCCAGCCCGAAGTCCATCGTCAAGATCATGCGCGTCGTAGGCGATGTCATCTGCAATTGCAGCAGCTTGTGCCTCAGCACTCGGCCATGTGCCAAGCATCAGATCCTGCTGTTTCTGATACTCCCGGATCGCGAAGGGCAACTCACCGTTTTTGAATTTGCCAAGCGGTGCACCGGCATCATCGACGAGTGGACCGTTGTGCTTCACCAGGCCTTCCAGGGTTTCCCAGGCGAGATTCAAGCCGTCAAACTCTGCGTATCGATGCTCCAGATGGGTCACGACCCGCAAGGATTGGGCGTTGTGATCAAAACCTCCGTAAGGCGCCATGCATTCATGCATGACATCCTCGCCCTCATGGCCGAAAGGTGTGTGTCCGAGGTCATGTGCAAGTGCAAGACACTCTGCGAGATCCTCATCCAGCCGCAGCGCCCGGGCGAGCGACCGGGCGATCTGGGAGACCTCAATGGTGTGCGTCAAACGCGTGCGGAAGTGATCTCCCTCGTGATACACAAAGACCTGGGTCTTGTGCTTGAGACGCCGAAAGGCCGAGGAATGTATGATCCGGTCCCGATCGCGCTGGAAAGGTGTCCGCGTCGGGCTTTCAGGCTCCTGAAAGTGGCGCCCCCTGCTCTTGAACGGGTTTTGAGCATAGACTGCAAGGGATTGCGCCCCGTACCCGATGTCTGCCTGGATTTTCTTCCAATTGTCGTTCACTGCCCGTCCCCTTGAATAACGCACCGGTACTGGCCCAGTTATTGACGCTTGTGCTTCGAGATCTTAACTATCGGGTTAAGTCAATTTTGTCGCGCTAACGTTGGCGCAGACACAGCGAGTCAGTAGAAGATGACCGAAACGCTTGAAAATCGAGTAACAGTCAGTGATCGCGCTGCCAAGCGCATTGCCAAGATTTTGTCAGGAGAGGCTTCTGGCAGCATGCTGCGCGTCAGCGTGGAGGGCGGCGGATGCTCAGGACTGCAATACAAATACGACGTCGTCGGCGCACAAGAAGATGATGATCTGGTGATCGAGAAACTCGGCGCGACGGTGCTAATCGATTCCATCTCCTTACAATACATGGGCGGATCGGAGATCGACTTCGTGGACGATCTGATCGGTCAGGCCTTCCAGATCAACAATCCGCATGCTGTTGCCGGTTGCGGCTGCGGCACGAGCTTCACGATCTAAAAGCCTGCCTGAACCAAGCTGTTCGATCAGAGACCGAACCGGTCGGATGTTAATGGCTGGGCATATGTTCAGAACGTGGGCGACAAACGATCTCCTTCGCATATGATGCGGCGCAGAGAGCGGCGGAGACTTGTGATGAAAATTGCCACCTGGAACATCAACGGCGTCAAGGCACGACTAGAAACAGTGCAGGAATGGCTGAAAGAATCCTCTCCCGATGTTGCTTGTTTTCAAGAGATCAAGTCGGTCGACGAAAACTTTCCGCGCCAGCCGTTTGAAGATCTCGGCTACAACGTCGAAATTCATGGGCAAAAAGGCTTCAACGGCGTTGCCATCCTCTCAAAAACGCCTCTGGAAGACGTTGAACGGCGGCTTCCAGGAAACGACGACGACGAACAAGCACGATATATCGAAGCAACAGTGACCAACGGAGAGGGCGTTGTCCGTTTCGGTTGCCTCTATCTGCCCAACGGCAACCCGCTTGGGACCGAAAAATTTCCCTACAAACTTGGCTGGATGGACCGGTTGCTGATCCATGCAGAAAAGCGGCTTGCTGAAGAAGTGCCCTTCATTCTCCTGGGCGACTACAATGTCATCCCGGATCCGATCGATGCGAAAAATCCGGAAAACTGGACGGACGATGCTCTGTTCCAACCCGAAAGCCGGCAGAAATTCCGCGCACTAACTCATCTTGGCATGACCGAAGCCGTCCGCGCCTGCACCGAAGCTCCGGAAACGTTTACCTTCTGGGACTATCAGGCCGGAGCCTGGCAGAAAAACAACGGCATCCGCATTGATCACATTTTGATGTCGCCGCAGGCGAACGATAAAATGCTCGGCTGCGGGATCGACAAACATGTTCGCGGCTGGGAAAAGCCGTCCGACCATGTTCCCGTGTGGGTTAAACTCGCCGCCTGAATGCCGATGCCCCCGGTGCCTTTATATCCACTGCATTGAAGAAACTGGCTGGTCTATGCCGTTTGCGATCCTTCGCCGGCATGCTATATTTTCGTTAATGGGATAACGGACCAAGGCCACTGGCCCGCACCGGCGAAAAGCGGGTTTTTCTCCTGGCGCTGCTTCAAGCTGCGCTCCCCAAACCTCTTTGCCGCGTTGACTGTGGCAGTCTTGTCGAGCGGTTCTCAATACGTTTCAACAGAAGCTCAAGCCCAAGAGACGGCCAAACCGAATGTGCCTTGCACGTGCCGTTATCAGGGTGAGGACTACAGCATCGGCGACTCCATCTGCTTGTCCAGCGGCTCCAGCCCCAAAATGGCGACATGTTCGATGGTTCTGAACAATACGTCCTGGAAGATGAGCAACGCCCCCTGCCCGCAAGCCCTCGAGATTCCGGAGGTATCGCCCATTCAACAGGCGTCACCGGACGAATTGGCGGATACACCGATCCTTTGATTGACCGTAGTTGGGTACCGCCTGCAGAAAGCGCGCGATGTTGTCTTCACTACGTCGTTGCTGTGTGTCTGGAGGGTTTCACACGGTCAAAGCCGCGTTGCGCAAATTACTGCGTTGGGACCTGCTGAGCCGTCAGCATATCCGGACGGTTGTTTTCGATCCATGTATCAGCCAGGGACCGTGCTTCTGCACGAACCGGTTCCGGCGCGACGGCAAAATACTGCTCATGCAGGTTGTTGATCCAGGTTGTGTCCTGGCCGGTTGCTTGTTTGCGGGCAACAGTCAACCACATCAAACCCCGAGCTTTTTTCTTGTCTGAAGATCCAAGAGAATAAAGCGTTTCGCCGAGTTTGGCCTGAGCACCGACATGGCCTTTGAGCGCAGCAAGATTATACCAGCGCACCGCCATCCGACTGTTGGTCTCCCGGTACATTTCCCCAAGATGAAACTGGGCAGCTGCATCACCGTAATAAGATGCCGCGTGGGTAAAGATCCTGCGGGCCTGTCCTTCATCTTTGATGACGGCGCCATCGATGCCGCTCAGATAATAAGAGCCAAGGGCCACGAAGGCGCTGGAAACAAAAGGTGCGTCCGGCGAATCCGGGCTGTCATTGCCGTGATCCCGAACAATCTGGCTATAATATTGAAAGGCCTTGTAGTCATCTTCCTGCACACCGTCGCCCTTGGCGTACATGTCACCAAGCTTCCAGGCAGCCATGGTCTGCCCGTTTTCTGCGGCATATTTCAAAGACGAGATCGCTGCTGTTTTATCACCGGAGTAATATTGCCGGGCACCAGTGCGCAGAGCTTCGTTGGGCGACATGGTTGACGGATTGATCGGTCCGGGCGCAGCCGGCTGGCCGTCAAACGCCTCTGACGGCACTGTTGCCATCATCAAGGCGAGCGCGCCGACAACGGCCCCGCTGACGCTTAAGTGCTGACGATGTGTCTTCTTGCTGTACATCCCGTTCACACTATTCTCCCGCGAACGATATTCATCGTCACGGGCACTTATCCCATTCATCTGTTACACCAAGCTGATGCTTGAATGTTTGACACCTCACCATGCGTCTTGAAACGATTGCGTGATGTCCCAAATGTGAGCGATCAATCTGGCCTTAGTTGGGCTGCGCGCCCTGCCCCAGCAAAACCGCCGTAACGCATTGAACCATCGCGCAACCTGGCATCTGTTTTTGTGCCGAGCGCTACGTGTTGAACCACTCGTGTACCGCAATCATGGCCGAACATGGGCATCAAGCGGTTCCATGAAGGCACCGCAATACTTTGCCGCCAAGTGTTGCTGAATAGGCACAATTTGCCGCCCCTCCTCAGTCCCAATCGAAACACACGCAGGTTGACGATCGGTTTCCATATCTTCAAAAGGCCTCGAGTGATGCCAATTAGCTTCAACGCTGGGGAAAACGGGGGCTTTTGGCCAATTTCCTTGGCTGTTCTATGTTTGTACTTCAAACTGAACCATGATTCGGTGTAGGACCAGCGTGATCAGATGCGCGGTCAGCGCAGTTTAATGAAACCAGGTACCCATCAGGCGATACGCAATGAGCGGAAAAGACGATCTTTTTGCAGGCAATGCAGCTGTTTCCAATCCGGTTGGATCGGAATCAGCACCAGCACCCAAGCCTGCGCCAACGCCTGTTGCGGATCTCTCTGAGGCACGAAAGAAGTCACAAGCTGCTGCCGAAAACAGCGATTATTCAGCTGCCGATATTGAAGTCCTGGAAGGACTGGAGCCAGTTCGCAGACGTCCGGGTATGTATATTGGCGGCACGGACGAAAAGGCCCTCCACCACCTTTTTGCCGAAGTCATCGACAACTCCATGGACGAAGCCGTTGCGGGACACGCAACCTGGATTGATGTCTCCCTTGGTGCGGATGGCTACCTGAACATCACGGACAACGGCCGCGGCATCCCGGTCGATCCGCATCCGAAGTTCAAGGACAAGTCGGCTCTGGAAGTCATCATGACGACCCTGCATGCCGGTGGTAAATTCGACAGCAAAGTCTATGAAACGTCCGGTGGTTTGCACGGCGTTGGCGTGTCCGTCGTTAATGCCCTGTCGGACGAACTGGTTGTCGAAGTGGCCCGAAGCCGCAAGCTCTATCGTCAGATCTTTCGTCGCGGTCACCCGCAAGGACCGCTGGAGCATATTGGCGATACTCAAAACCGCCGCGGAACGATGGTCCGATTCAGGCCGGACGAGACGATTTTCGGAAAGGGTGCGAAATTCCAGCCGGCGCGCTTGCTCAAGATGGCGCGCTCGAAAGCCTATCTCTTTGGCGGCGTCGAAATCCGCTGGCACTGCGCTCCGGAATTGATTTCAGAGAAGGACGAAACCCCGGCGGAGGCTGTATTTCACTTCCCCGGCGGCCTGCGGGACTTTCTGGAAGAACGGCTCGGCAAGGAACGGCGGGTAGTCGAGGAAGTCTTTTCGGGCCGGACCGACAAGACCGGCAAACATGGATCGGTCGAATGGGCCGTCAGCTGGTTTGCAGGTGACGGGTTCATCAATTCGTACTGTAACACCGTCCCAACCCCGGAGGGCGGCACGCACGAAGCCGGTTTCCGTTATGCGCTCCTGCGAGGCCTGAAAGCCTACGGCGAACTGGTCAACAACAAGAAGGCCTCAATCATTACCGGCGATGACGTCATGACATCTGCCGGCGGGATGCTCTCGGTCTTCATCCGGGAACCCGAATTTGTTGGCCAGACCAAAGACAAACTCGCTACCAACGAAGCGACACGCGTTGCCGAGACGGCGGTTCGCGATGCCTTTGATCACTGGCTGACCGCCTCGCCCAATCAAGCCAACAAGCTTCTGGAATGGGTAATCGACCGTGCCGAGGAACGCCTTCGGCGCCGCCAGGAAAAAGACGTGGCCCGCAAGACGGCCGTGCGCAAGCTTCGTCTCCCTGGAAAGCTCGCGGATTGCTCGACCAGCCAGTCGGAGGGAACGGAACTCTTTATTGTTGAGGGCGACTCGGCGGGCGGATCTGCAAAACAAGCTCGAAACCGCGCCAACCAGGCCGTTTTGCCGCTGCGCGGCAAGATCCTCAACGTCGCCAATGCTGGCCGCGACAAGCTGGTCGCCAATCAGCAACTTGCCGACCTCATTCAAGCGCTCGGCTGCGGGACCCGCTCCAGCTATGCTGAGAAAGATTTGCGCTACGAAAAAATCGTCATCATGACCGATGCGGACGTGGACGGCGCACACATCGCTTCGCTGTTGATCACGTTCTTCTATCGTGAAATGCCGGAACTGATCCGCGGTGGTCATCTCTATCTTGCGGTGCCACCACTTTATCGCTTGAGTCAAGGCGGAAAGACCCTCTACGCACGCGACGACATACACAAGGACGAACTTTTGGCTAGCGCCTTTAAGGGCAAATCGAAGGTTGAAATCGGCCGCTTCAAGGGTCTTGGCGAGATGCTGCCCGCTCAGCTGAAGGAAACCACCATGGATCCATCCAAGCGGTCCCTTCTCAAAGTCAGCGTGGACGAGTTTGCCATTGCAGATACCAATGACACAGTTGAACGGCTCATGGGCAACAAACCCGAAGCCCGTTTCAGGTTCATCCAGGACAATGCTGAATTTGCCGACGACCTTGATATCTAGGACGCAGACGGACAGAGCCCAATTAATTCAAAGTGTTATAGGAAGATAGGCATTCAAGTCGCATTTAACTTAAATGCCAACGAAATCATGCGATGTAGAAGTTTTATGCGTATGATCACTCATACACCTAGTTTTATTGCGCATGATTTCCGATCAACCATTAACTGAGTTGGCAAAACGACAAGAGAAATACTGAACATTTCTGATATTTAACCTCACCAATGCATTGACTCACCAGCGAACAAATGTAGGGTGTGGCCAAATCGGCGAAGGGCAGTTCAGGACGAACTGCTGCCATTAAATCACAACATTCGGGCAAAGCGCTCCATGTCATTTAATACTCTCGGTCTGAGCGAGAAGGTCCTCGCTGCAGTTGATGCGGCAGGTTATAAAGATCCAACAGCCATCCAGGCAGGTGCTATACCTCAAGTCCTGGAACGGCGCGATGTCCTCGGCATTGCACAGACCGGGACCGGCAAGACCGCCAGCTTCACCTTGCCGATGCTGACCCTTCTTGAAAAAGGACGTGCCCGCGCCCGCATGCCGCGCACACTGATCCTGGAGCCGACCCGGGAACTGGCCGCTCAGGTCCAGGAAAACTTCGAGAAATACGGCACGAACCACAAGCTGAACGTTGCCCTTTTGATCGGCGGCGTTTCCTTTGCCGAGCAAGACAAGAAGCTCGATCGCGGCACGGACGTGCTGATCGCCACACCTGGCCGCCTGCTTGATCATTTCGAGCGCGGCAAGCTGCTGCTCCAGGGCGTCGAAATCCTGGTGATCGATGAAGCTGACCGGATGCTCGACATGGGCTTCATTCCGGACATTGAGCGGATCTGCAAGCTGATCCCGTTCACGCGGCAGACCTTGTTCTTCTCAGCAACGATGCCACCGGAAATTCAGCGCCTAACCGAAACATTTTTGCAGAACCCTGCAAGGATCGAAGTGGCTCCGACCTCTTCAACGTCCGAAAATGTAACACAGCAGCTGAAGGCTGCTGGCGGCAAGGATTACGACAAACGCGCCGCCTTGCGCGAACTTCTGGAGGGTGCTGAAGACCTCCAGAACGCGATTGTCTTCTGTAACCGCAAGCGCGATATCTCGACGCTGTTCCGGTCGCTTGAGCGCCACGAGTACAACGTTGGTGCTCTGCATGGCGACATGGACCAGCGCACACGCATGATGATGCTGGAAAACTTCCGGAAAGGCGCGATCAAACTGCTTGTTGCAAGTGATGTGGCAGCTCGCGGGCTGGACATCCCGGAAGTCAGCCACGTCTTCAACTACGATGTTCCGATCAATGCGGAAGACTACGTTCACCGGATCGGTCGCACGGGCCGTGCTGGCCGCAGCGGAACAGCGTATACGCTCGTAACGGAAAGCGATCAGAAGTATTTGCGCGCGATCGAAGAGCTGACAAACCAGTCGATCGAATGGATCGGCGAATCGATCGACTTTGAGGCTGCCGCAGCGGAACGCAAAGCCAAGCGCCGCTCGCCTAAATCGGCCAAAGCAGATTCAAGCAACGACAACGACGCAAGCCAAAGCAAATCAGCGCCTAAAAAGCGTGGCCAGTCACGCCGAAAAAGTGAAGAGCCGGCCGCTGAAACGCAGGTTGAAGAAACACGCTCAAGCAACAGGGTTCAAAAGATTTCTCAAAAATCAGGCAGCAAGCCGCAAAAGCAAGACAACAACGCCCCAGCCTTCAGCGAAGGCGTTCATATTCCTGCATTCCTGTTGCGTGAGCCGCGGGCAAAAAAAGCGTCGTAATCCCCAACTTGCAGCGACTCGACCAAATTATTTAACTCGTCCTTAAACGTTACGTCAGATTTTGGATGTCAAGAATTCGGGCCGTGTGGGGTGGCCACCGAAGAAGACTTGACTGAGAGAAAACTGATGTCGGATAAGGACGATCATATCAGGACCATCGGATACGGTGAGTCCGCGATCGGGTATATAAGGAAAAACACCTTACCCGCTTATCCGCGCTCTTATGAACTCTGGTACACCTATTCTGCTGGATATAATCAGGGCCTCAACCGCGCTATCAACGAAGCTGTAAAGGAAAACGGCAGGATCAGCACCGATGAGATGCTGTCCCTCTATGGTCGTTTCTTGTCTCCGACCCGGCTTGGCGACCGCCTGGATGATGTCGGCTCAAAAGTTTCCCGCGAAGTTGAAGAGATTGTCGAAACACTGAAGCTGAGCGCTGATGCGACATCCGACTACGGTGCCGCTCTTGAGCAGGCCGGCCTTAAGATCTCCGGGATCACCGATCCGGATAAACTGAAGCTTTATGTAACGCATCTGGTCAAATCCACCCAAAATGCGGTTGCATCCAACAGGAAGCTTGAAAGCCAGCTGTTGGAATCTAAAAAGCATATCGAGAACTTGCAGTCCTCGCTTGAAGCGATCCGCTATGAGTCTCTGATTGATGAGCTGACAACCCTTAACAATCGCAAGCACTTCGACAACTCACTCGAGAAGGTAATCCGGAACTCCATAGAGAGTGGCCGTGGGTTTGCTTTGTTGATGACGGACATCGATCATTTCAAGAAGTTCAACGATACCTACGGTCACCAGACGGGCGATCAGGTATTGCGCCTCGTTGCCTTGTCCGTGAAACAAAACATTTCAAGCCAAGACATTGCGTGCAGATATGGCGGCGAGGAGTTCGCGATCATCTTGCCACATGCCGGGTTGGACGAAGCTGTAGAAGTTGCGGAAAAGATCCGGGCTGCTGTTATGGCCAAGGAACTTGTAAAGCGCTCGACGGGTGAAAACCTTGGGCGCATCACGATTTCCGCCGGTATTGCAGCCTACAAGCCGGACGATAACGAGCACACCATCGTCTCGCGTGCCGATGAAGCAATGTATGCGGCCAAGAACGCTGGCCGTAACCTTGTGAAAACTGAAAACGATCTCGAAATGAAAGAAAATCAGGAAAACGTCGCCTAACAACCGACGACGACCTCCCAAAACTATTTCCCGGACCTAGTCCGCAGCGTCCAATCCCATTTGCCAGAAATCCGCTTCCAATCGGCTTGCCTTTTCGAACAAGGCCAAAAGCCGCGGATATCGTGCTTCGGTCAGATAGACGTCCCCTGTCTCGTCGATCCAGTTGGCAAAACCCTTGGCCAGATCCTGATAGTCATCATTGCCATATTCCTGGATCCAGCGGCTGTAAGGATTGTCGTCGGAGGCCGCTCCCGCATTGATCAGCGCTGACCCAATTTCGGCGTAGCCAATCACACAAGGGGCGAGTGCTGCTTGCAGATCCAGGAGATCGCCGGACATGCCGGCATCCAGAACAAAGCGCGTGTAAGCCATTGTAGGTGTATCTTCTGGGGCGCTTTCAATATCTTCTCTTCTCATGCCCCAGGAGCCACAAAGCTCCAGATGTAGGTCCAGCTCGACATCCAGTATGGCCTTAACGCCCTCAAGTGACTGACGCATGTCCCCAACTGTCGGGCTTTTATAAATGCCGAGCGCATAGGCCCGCGCAAACTGGATCAGAAACAGATAATCCTGGACCAGATAGTGTTTGAATGCATTGAGCGGGAGATCCCCTTTGCCGAGCTGGCGAACGAACTCGTGGTCAACATAAGACGCCCATTGCGGGGCCGAATCGGCCTTCAGCCGCTCAAACAACTTCACGCTATCACCTGAAATATTGGAGTATGGTCAATCAATTCCGCGCGTGTGCGCTGAGGTCAGCTGCCTGAAGAGACACAGATTCGCCGCAACCGCAGGCAGACACTTCGTTCGGGTTCTTGAAGACAAAGCCGGACCGGAACTTGGTCACTTCAAAGTCCATTTCCGTTCCGAGCAGGAAAAGCACGGCGGACGGATCGACAAAGATCTTTGCACCCTTGTCTTCGATCACATCATCGCCGGGGCTCGCCTCTTCGACGAGATCCATGGCGTATTCCATACCGGCGCAGCCGCCTTTTTTGATGCCGACGCGCAAACCCAATGCCGGCTTGTCCGCGTTATCGACAAGTTCGCAGACCCGTTCTGCGGCAGCATCGGTCAATGTCATGACCTGGAATTTTGTGGCAGAAGCCATCATGTCCTCTCAAGCAGTCTCAGGAGTTTAACCTGATATAGGAACTCAGCTTAAGGATACAAAGAGAAGAACTCAATACCAGTTGAGCGCGACCTTGGCCTCATCGGACATGCGGTCCGGCGTCCAGGGCGGATCAAAGACCATGTCGACAGTCACCGGGCCAACACCGGCAACAGAGGCAACAGCGTTCTCCACCCAGCCCGGCATTTCACCGGCAACGGGACACCCCGGCGCCGTTAGGGTCATATCGATGTTGATCGAGCGGTCATCTTCGATATCGACCTTGTAGATCAGGCCGAGTTCATAGATGTCACACGGAATTTCCGGATCGTAGACGGTTTTCAGAGCACCGATGATGTCCGTCGTCAGGCGGTCGAGTTCAGCCGGCGAAATCGCGCTCTGAGCGCTGACCTCAGCCTGGAGCTCCTCACCAGCTGCATTCGTATCGATCGTGGTCGCGTTATCCATGTCCGTCGGTCCTTACCCGAAGAAGCTCTGCGCCTTTACGAGCGCTTCATACAGCGCGTCGACTTCATCGCGCGTGTTGTACATTCCAAAACTTGCCCGGCATGTAGAGGTTACACCATATTTTGCCAAGAGGGGCTGAGCGCAATGTGTGCCCGCACGAACCGCTACGCCAGACCGGTCAATGATCGTCGAGACATCATGAGCGTGGGCTCCCTCGATCTCAAATGAGATGATGGCCCCTTTCCCCGGTGCATCGCCGAATATCCGTAGCGAGTTGATCTGGCGCAGTTTCTCATGCGCGTAGATTTTCAGATCTTCCTCATGGCGCGCAATGTTCTCGCGGCCAATGGAATCCATGTAGTCCAGCGCAGCTCCAAGACCAATCGCCTGAACAATCGGCGGGGTGCCGGCTTCAAACCGGTGTGGCGGTGCGTTGTAGGTCACATCATCCTCGGTCACATCGAGGATCATCTCTCCGCCGCCCTGGAACGGACGCAATGCTTCCAAACGTTCCGGCTTGCCGTAGAGCACGCCAATGCCTGAGGGGCCGTAAACCTTGTGACCTGTGAATACATAATAGTCGCAGCCAATGTCTTGAACATCGACAGGCATATGCACGGCAGCCTGACTTCCGTCCACGAGGACCTGAATGCCGCGCTCATGCGCGATTTCACAGATCTCCTTGACCGGAACAACGGTTCCAAGAACGTTGGACATATGCGTGATAGCGACGAGCTTGGTCCGGTCGGTCAACGCGTCCTTGAACGCCTCCAGATCAAACGAGCCATCCTCACGGACATAGACCCACTTCAACTTTGCCCCGTGCCGCTCCCGGTGGAAGTGCCAAGGCACGATGTTGGAGTGGTGCTCCATGATCGACAGAACGATCTCATCGCCCTCTGCGAAGAACTTCCCGCCGAGACCATAGGCAACGAGATTGATAGCTTCGGTGGTCGACTTGGTGAAAACAATATTGTCGACGGAACCAGCGTTCAGGAAACGGCGAACCTTTTCCCGCGCCGCTTCGAAGTTATCAGTGGCCGTATTGGACAGGTAATGCAGACCCCGGTGGACGTTGGCGTATTCATGGCTATACGCTTTGGTCACCGCATCGATCACCGCCTGAGGTTTTTGCGCCGAGGCGCCATTGTCGAGATAAACCAGCGGCTTTCCATAGACCTCGCGCGCAAGGATCGGGAAATCCTTGCGGATCGCCTCAACATCGTATGCCGTCGATATCGTGGTCTCTTGTGCGGTTGCGACCGTCATGCGGCGCTGCTCCTTATTCCAAAAATCCTTTTCCGCAGAAATGCTTCATCACCCGGCGGAAAACAAAAGTGTGCGCGGATTTGCCCAACCCGCGCAACCACATCATCAGTGACCGGCCAACCAGTCGCGGACCCGCTGTTCCAGGCCTTCGGTCACGTCATCTTCGCCATACTCTTCAATGGCTTCGGAAAGGAAGGCAAGAACGAGAAGTGTCTTTGCCTCGTCTTCCGGGATGCCGCGGGCACGGAGATAGAACAGAAGATCTTCATCGATCTGACCGCTGGTCGCACCATGGGCACACAGAACGTCGTCCGCGAAGATTTCCAGCTCCGGCTTGTTCGCCATTTCCGCTGTCTCAGAGAGCAGCAGCGCCTGGGTCATCATTTCGCCGTCGGTCTTCTGGGCATGCGGAGCAACGTTGATCCGGCCCTGATAAACACCCCGGGCTTCGCCATCGAGCACGGTCTTGAAGAATTCACGGCTGTTACAATGCGGTACAGCGTGATCGACGATCAGTGTCTGATCGGCAAGATCAGATCCGCCGGCCATTGAAACACCGTAGATCTTGGCCTCGGAGTTTTCGCCGGTGAAGTTGATGAACTGCTGGTTCCGGACGAATTGCGGCCCTGCGATGAAGCCGAGCGATTTGAATTCAGCCTCGGCTCCAAGCGTTGCGATCGTCGTCAGAAGACGCGCTGCATCGGTCTTGCCGACAATCAGCCGCGTTGCTGCAACGGATGCATTGTCTGCAACGTCGTAGTCAAACACAGTATTGATCTCACCGGCACCGGTGTCGCCTGAAAAGCTTTCCAGAACACGCAGCTTGGCGCCCTTGCCAACAGTGATCTTATTGCGGACCACCTGTGCCCCGGTTGCGGTTGCCAGCTGAACCAGCTCAAGCGGCTTGGAGACTTCCGCGCCGTCCTTCACGGCGACAACCACACCGCCTTGAACAAAAGCCGTGTTCAGCGCAACCAAACCGTCATTCGGTCCGGTCTTGGGCGACTTCAGAAGCTGTGCGCCTTCGTCACTGGATAGTGCATCCGTGAGATTGGAGACTGTGACACCTTCTGCAGCGAGCGCGTCAACATCCGACAGCTCTGCAACAAAACTGCCATTGGCGACAACAATCTTGAAACGAGCCAGATCGCCAAATGTCTCGGAGGCCTCCAGAACGCCTTTGACAGCGGAACTGTCGGCAGCGGTTGCCAGCGGTGCCGCAGACTTCATAAAGGCGCGCAGATCGGAGTATTTGTACTCCTCAACGCGGCGGTGCGGCAGCCCCTTGTCCTTGATCTGGCCAAGCGCGCTATCGCGCAAGGCTGAGACTGCAACGGAGCCTGCGAGTGCGCTCTTGGCCGAGTCGTACCGGTCGATCAGGTCGCTTTCGGCCTGGGTGTTCCTGATGGGTGCATTTGCGTTCATGTCGCGGCTCCTATCAAGCGGCTGCGTTGATGATGTCAGCGTAACCGTTTTTCTCCAGTTCAAGCGCCAGGTCCTTGTCGCCTGTCTTCACGATCTTGCCTTTGGACAAGACGTGGACAACATCGGGGACAATGTGATCGAGCAGACGCTGATAGTGTGTGATCACAACCATTGCCCGGTCCGGGCCTCGCAGTTTGTTGACGCCCTCGGAGACGATGCGCAGAGCGTCGATATCGAGGCCGGAATCGGTTTCGTCCAGAACGCAAAGCTTCGGCTCCAGAAGAGACATCTGAAGGATTTCGGCACGCTTCTTCTCACCGCCGGAAAAACCAACGTTCAGCGGCCGCTTCAGCATGTCCATGGAGACGTTCAGGTGAGCCGCAGCTTCCTTGACGCGCTTCATGAAGTCCGGAATGGACAAGGTGTCTTCGCCGCGCGCCTTGCGCTGTGCATTCATCGCTGTCTTCAGGAATTCCATGGTCGCAACACCCGGAATTTCGATCGGGTACTGAAACGCCAGGAACATGCCGGCTGCCGCCCGCTCGTCCGGCTCCATGTCGAGCATGTTTTCACCGTTGAACAGAATCTCGCCTTCGGTGACTTCATAGTCGTCCTTACCGGCCAGGATGTACGAAAGCGTAGACTTGCCGGAGCCGTTTGGGCCCATGATGGCGTGGACTTCGCCGGCGTTGACGGTGAGGTCAATGCCACGCAGGATTTCTGTTTCGTCTTCCGCGATGCGAGCGTGCAGGTTTTTGATCTCAAGCATTGAGATGTTCCTTGTCATTCAAAGGGCAGTCGTCGCCCAAACCAAATTTTCAGGCGGGCTTAGCCCACAGATCCTTCAAGGCTGATCGAGATCAGCTTTTGAGCTTCAACGGCAAATTCCATTGGCAGCTGCTGGATGACGTCCTTGACGAAGCCGTTGACGATCAGCGCCACCGCTTCTTCTTCGTTCATCCCACGTTGCAGGCAATAGAACATCTGGTCGTCCGAGATCTTCGAGGTGGTCGCCTCGTGCTCGAACTGTGCCGTTGCGTTCTTGCTTTCAATGTAAGGCACCGTATGTGCGCCGCACTCCTGACCGATCAGGAGACTGTCACACTGGGTGAAATTCCGGGCGTTGGATGCCTTGCGGTGGGCAGAAATCAGACCACGGTAGGTGTTTTCCGACTTGCCGGCGGAAATGCCCTTGGAAATCACCCGGCTCGACGTGTTCTTGCCGAGGTGGATCATCTTGGTGCCGCTGTCGATCTGCTGGTGACCGTTGGACACCGCAATGGAGTAGAACTCACCACGGGAGTTGTCGCCGCGCAGAATGCAGGACGGGTACTTCCAGGTGATTGCAGAGCCGGTCTCGACCTGGGTCCAGGAGATCTTGGAGTTCTTGCCGCGGCAATCGCCCCGCTTGGTTACGAAGTTGTAGATGCCGCCCTTGCCGTCCTTGTCGCCCGGGAACCAGTTCTGAACGGTGGAGTACTTGATCTCCGCGTCGTCCAGCGCAACCAGTTCCACGACCGCCGCGTGCAGCTGGTTTTCATCCCGCTGTGGCGCCGTGCAGCCTTCAAGATAGGAAACGTAGGAACCCTTGTCGGCAATGATCAGCGTGCGCTCAAACTGACCCGTGTTCTGCTCGTTGATGCGGAAGTAGGTCGACAGCTCCATCGGGCAGCGCACGCCCTCCGGGATGTAGACGAAGGATCCGTCAGAGAAAACGGCCGAGTTCAGCGTCGCATAATAGTTGTCGGTCACCGGAACCACGGACCCGATGTACTTTTTCACAAGGTCCGGATACTCGCGCATCGCCTCGGAAATCGAGCAGAAGATGACACCGGCCTTCTTCAGTTCTTCTTTGAAGGTCGTGACAACGGAAACGGAATCGAAGACAGCATCGACAGCGACCCGGTTTTCAGGCGCCACCCCTGCCAGGATTTCCTGCTCGCGCAACGGAATGCCAAGCTTTTCGTAGGTTTCCAGGAGTTCCGGATCGACCTCGTCCAGGCTCTTCGGCCCTTCGACGGACTTCGGCGCTGCCCAGTAGTAGAGCTCGTCAAAGTCGATCTTCGGGTAGGAGACGCGCGCCCAATCCGGCTCTTCCATCTGCTGGAAGCGGCGCAAGGCATCAAGGCGCCACTCGGTCATCCACTCGGGTTCGTCTTTTTTCGCCGACAGGAACCGGATGGTTTCCTCGGACAAACCCTTGGCACCCTTTTCCGACTCGATATCGGTTACAAAGCCGTATTTATACTGGTCAACATCGATGGCTTTCACCTGGTCGATGGTTTCCTGTACAGCTGGCATCGCTTGCCTCCATTATGCGAACGGACGTGTCCGCGTCTTTTGCATGTCCATGTGCCGCGAACTGCGGCCCAAGGTGTGATGGCGGTTACCCGCCAGATTTCGTGCCTCACGCAGCCTTGTGGCGTGCATCCGGGTTCAGCCGGTCGACGATCTTCGGCCAAACCTCCAAAAACCGGTCGATTTCCCGTGGGCCCGTGTCCCAGCCCATGCTGATCCTCAGGGCGCCACGCGCCGTATCTTCATCCACACCCATCGCGGTCAGAACATGCGACACGGATACCTTTCCGGACGAACAAGCAGACCCCGATGAAACGGATACGCGTTCCAGGTCAAAAGCGATCAGTGCGGTTTCAGCTGCTATGCCGGGAACGGCGAAACAAACAGTGTTGACCAAGCGGTCTGTGCCCTCACCGAAGATGACTGTCTCCGGGCACACTGCCCGCAAGCCGTCTTCGAGTTTTTCCCTCAAGGCCACAAAATGGGATGTATCGGCCGCGTCCTCAAGGGCCGCCTGCGCCGCAATACCAAAGCCGGCAATCGCGGAGACGTTTTCTGTGCCGCCCCGGCGCCAGTTTTCCTGGCCCCCGCCGACCATTAGCGGCGCCGGAACACGTGCCGTGGACCGGACTACGACAGCGCCCATGCCTTGCGGGCCACCAAATTTGTGCGCGGACAGCGTGATGACATCCGCGCCCCAGGCTTCAATGTCAATCGGCATCCGGCCGGCTGCCTGAACCGCGTCGACATGGAAAAAGTGACCGTATTTCGCAGCCAGCGCGCCAATGTCTGAGAGCGGCTCGATGACCCCGGTCTCATTGTTTGCTGCCATGACCGAAATCAGGCTCGGCGCAGCGTCCTTGATCAGCTCTCCCAACGCGCGAAGATCGACAACGCCATTCGAATCAACTGGAACAACCACCTGATCCATCACCGGGAACCGCCCGCCGGTCACAACGGACGGGTGTTCGACCGCGCTGCGGAACAACTTGTCGAGATAAACGGGCGTACCCTGATCCTGCCACGCAGGCGCCAGCGCCGTCATGTTGGCTTCCGTACCACCAGACACAAAGGTTACAGCCCGTGTCTTGGCGCTGCACAGGCGGGCCACCGCTTCACGGGCTTCCTCGATCCTGCCCCGAGCCTTCCGGCCATGGGTATGAACGGAAGAGGCATTTCCTGCGTCCTGAAGCACGGTGATCATCGCATCGCGGACGTCAGGGCGCATGGGCGCACCTGCGTTGTGATCGAGATAAACCGGGTCGGAGCGGCGGGACATGACACCTCTTCGGTGAAACTGGATACGTTTGGCTTCCAAAATCCGTACAATTTTCAAGCATCTGTTCGAAAAACTTGAAATTTTCCGCCGTGATGACGATAACAGCGACAACCGGTCGAACCGAGTGTTGCCATTTCAGCGGCGGCACGAACTTTCGAATAATTCTAAACAAGGTTCTAGAAACTTGGAGCTTGAGAGTCAAGTTTAGACTTACGGGAAACCACGTATAGAACCGAATTCACCGGCGGCCGTTCGGCCGCCGTCAAAACACAAGGATAAATCGCTTCATGCCTGAGGTGATCTTCAACGGTCCCGCCGGCCGGCTGGAAGGCCGGTTCCATCCCGCAAAAAAGCGTAACGCTCCCATCGCTCTGGTCCTGCACCTGCATCCCCAGTTCGGCGGTACGATGAACAATCAGATTGTTTATCAGATGTACTACATGTTCGCCCGACGCGGCTTTGCTGTTCTGCGCTTCAATTTCCGCGGCGTTGGCCGTTCGCAAGGCACCTTCGATCACGGACAAGGCGAGTTGTCTGATGCAGCTGCCGCGCTCGACTGGGTCCAGACCGTTCATCCAGATGCCCGCGCCTGCTGGATTGCCGGCTTCTCGTTCGGTGCCTGGATCGGCATGCAGCTCTTGATGCGCCGCCCGGAAGTGGAAGGCTTCATTTCCGTGGCCCCGCCGGCGAACCTGCATGACTTCTCGTTCCTCGCCCCCTGTCCATCCTCCGGCCTGATCATTCACGGCGAGCAGGACAAGGTTGTTCCGCAAAAGGACGTTCAAACGCTGGTCGACAAGCTGAAGACCCAGAAAGGCATCGTCATCGATCACCAGACGATCCCAGGCGCGAACCATTTCTTTGAAAACGACATGGACACGCTGATCGACAATTGCGGCGATTACGTCGATGGCCGACTCGGCCTGACACCCGCCGATTATGTCGACGTCGACTGATTGCTAAGACACTCAGAAAATGAAAAACCCGCCAACCGGCGGGTTTTTTGTTGGTCCAATACCAACCAAGTTCGATATTTACCCCTGGAAAGGTTTGGCGCGTGGGATACCGGGTCCGGTATCGACGCCATCGTCAGGTCCTGCCAGCGGGTCTTCCCCTTCAGCGACAACACCCTTGATCGGCGGGCCGTCATAATCCTCCGGCGGTGGGACTTTCGATGCCAGGCGGCAGTCGGTCAGCCAGATGTCGTAAACCGGGTGCTCAACCGCATGAAGGCCCGGGCTTGCCGCATACATCCAGCCCGAAAAGATCCGGCGGACCTCATTGTTCAAGGTAATTTCGTCGACCTGCACAAAGCCTGTTGTCAGGGGCGATTCGGTTTGCGGGCGGGTGTGACAGACCCGCGGGGTCACCTGAAGGGCGCCAAACTGAACCGTTTCGCCGATATAGACGTCGAAGTTGATGATCCGGCCCGTGATCTTGTCGAGACCAGAAAAGACGGCCACCGGGTTTTCAATTTTTTCCGATTCCGCCTGCGCGAGCGCAGCCTGCGGCTGAAACGCAAGCAACCCGAGCCCGAATGCCATTGCGGCAGGCTTCAAAACAGTTCGACCATCAAAAAACACGTGGGGCATCAGCTCCGACCAGATTCGCAATTTCAATCCTATCCCTGCCTGGGGACCGGGCGCTACCATTGAAATGCGGCCCGGACGCGGCAACAAGCGCATCCGGGCCGTCTATCCAACAGATTGTACGGCCTCTATTAGCCGATTTCGGCAAGCCGGCTCAGAGCAACGTTGATCTTGTCCAGCTTTTCCTTGGACTCAGCAACCTTCTCCCGCTCACCGGCAACCACTTCATCCGGGGCCTTCTCAACAAACTTCGGATTGGAAAGCTTCTTCTCGATCTTCGAGATGTCAGCCTCCAGTTTGCCGGCATCCTTGGAAAGACGGGTTTTTTCGGCGGCAAGATCGATCACACCAGCAAGCGGCAAGCAGATCGTTGCTTCGCCGATGATGATCTGCGCAGCACCAGCCGGAGCCGCATCGGCCATCGAGATGTCCTCGGCACGCGCAAGACGCTGGATCGCAGGTTCATGGGTTGCGATCCGGCTCTGGGTCAGGTCATTGGCCCCAACAACAACCAGCTGAACCTTGGCACCTGCCGGGATGTTCATTTCTGCTCGGACCGAGCGGATTTCAGAGATCAAATCAACCAGCCAGTTGATTTCCCCGGCAGCCGTCTCATCGCTGACCAGCGGCTTCGGCCACGCGCTCAGCATCAACAGTTTGTCCGCTTTCTGGCCCTCGTCGCCCAGACGCTCCCAAAGCTCTTCGGTCAGGAACGGCATGAACGGATGCAACACTTTCAGGATCTCGTCGATCGCCCAGGCAGCCGTTGCGCGTGTTTCGGCCTTGGCTGCCTCGTCATCCCCGTTGAAGATCGGCTTGGCGAGCTCCAGGTACCAATCGCAGAATGTGTTCCAGGTGAACCGGTAGATGCCTCCGGAGGCATCGTTGAAGCGGTAGTCTTCAAGCGCCTTGGTGACTTCGGCGATGCACTTGCCCATCTCGGTAGCGATCCAGCGATTGAGCGTATGGCTCGCGGTCGATGGATCGAACCCGTCAACCCGGCCACAACCATTCATCTCCGCAAAACGCGCTGCGTTCCAAAGTTTGGTCGCAAACCGCTGACCGCCTTCCGCTGCCTGATCAGACATGCGCAGTGTCCGGCGCCCCTGTACTTCCTGGCTCGCCAAGGCATAGCGGGTCGCATCCGCACCATAAGACGCGATGAGATCCAATGGGTCGAGAACATTGCCCAAGGACTTGGACATCTTCTTCCCGTTCTTATCGACCACAATCGAGTTGATGTAGACAGTGTGGAACGGCACTTCCTTCATGAAGTGGATGCCCTGCATCATCATCCGGGCAACCCAGAAGAAGATGATATCGAAGCCGGTGATCAGAACGTCCGTCTTGTAGTAGCGCTCAAGTTCCGGTGTCTGATGCGGCCAACCAAGCGTGGAGAACGGCCACAACGCGGACGAGAACCACGTGTCGAGCACGTCTTCGTCGCGCTTCAAGGTCTTGCCGCCTGACATTTCGACGGCTTCCTCCTCGCTCATCGCGCAGTATTCGTTGCCCTCTTCGTCGTACCAAACCGGGATCTGGTGGCCCCACCAGAGTTGGCGCGAAATACACCACGGCTGAATGTCGTTCAGCCAGTTGTAGTAGGTCTTGTCCCAGTTGCCCGGAACGAACTTGGTGTCACCGTCCTGAACTGCCTTCAATGCCGGAGCGGCCAGCGTCTTGGCATCAACGAACCACTGATCTGTGAGCATCGGCTCGATAACAACCTTTGAGCGGTCACCGAACGGCTGCATGATCTTCTTGGATTCGACCATTGGAAGCTCTGCCGGACCTTCCTCGTCGTCGACGAGTTTTTGGACCTTGGCCTTGCCCTTGCCGTCCCACTCCGGCGCCTTGCCTTTCATCCAGGCAACGTCAGCATGGTCACTAGGGACCATCACAGCGAGGCCTTCCGCTGTAATCTGGTCAATGACGCGCTTGCGGGCGGCAAACCGGTCAAGACCGCGAAGCTCATCGGGAACGATGTTGATCTCGTCAATCTCGTTGATTGTCATCTCGGCGCCGTCGATGATCGCCTGCGCCTTTTTCGCTTCCTCAGAATACGGCGCGCCATCAGCCCGCATGGCCCCTTGGGTGTCCATGAGCCGGTACATCGGGATCTTGCCGCGCAAGGCCACCTGATAATCGTTAAAATCGTGCGCACCGGTGATCTTCACAGCACCTGACCCAAAATCAGGGTCCGGATATTCATCGGTGATGATCGGGATCAGGCGACGGTGTTCCTTTGGACCAACAGGAATTTCGCAGAGCTTGCCAATGATCGGCTTGTAGCGCTCGTCTCCCGGGTGAACGGCAACCGCGCCGTCGCCAAGCATGGTTTCCGGGCGGGTCGTCGCGATCGAGATGTAGTCGCGCGTCTCGCGCAGCGTTACGTTGCCGTCTTCATCCTTCTCGACATACTCATAGGATTCCCCACCGGCCAGCGGGTACTTGAAGTGCCACATGTGGCCATCGGTTTCGATGTTCTCGACTTCCAGATCGGAAATCGCCGTCTCGAACTTTGGATCCCAGTTGACCAGCCGCTTGGACTTGTAGATCAAGCCCTCCTTGTAGAGATCGACAAAGACCTTCAGGACAGCGTCCGACAGGTTCGGCGACATGGTGAACTCGGTCCGGCTCCAGTCGCACGACGCCCCGAGGCGCTTCAACTGGCCCAGGATGGTGCCTTCGGACTTGCGTTTTTGCTCCCAGACGCGCTCGATGAAGGCTTCCCGGCCCATGTCCCGGCGGCTTGGCTTGTTGTCAGCAGCAAGCTCCCGTTCAACGACCATTTGCGTTGCAATGCCCGCGTGGTCTGTGCCCGGCTGCCACAAAACGTCATAGCCCTGCATGCGTTTCCAGCGGACAAGAATATCCTGCAGCGTGTTGTTCAGCGCGTGGCCCATGTGCAGAGAGCCTGTCACATTCGGCGGCGGAATTACGATGGTAAAGGCATCGGCGCCGTCCTTGGCACCGGCTCCGGCCTTGAAGGCCTCCGCCTTTTCCCAGGTTTCGTAAATCCGCGGCTCAACGCTGGCCGCATCGTAGGTCTTATCCAGCATCAGGGTCACTCAATGGGGAAGTTGTCCAGAAATTGTGAGTTCCCGTGTAAATCGGAAGCCGCCTCGCAAGTCAACCGCCTAAGAGGTATGGTCCGGCGCTTCTATCCCGTCCAAGGCCATAATCGATTGTGTCGTTCGAACCAATCGACGCTCAGTGCAAGGATCTAATAGCCCTTTACCCAAAGTTGCTTGTTCGGTTTTGCAGCTGGAATTAGGTTTTGAGTAGAAATTTCGTCGTCTAATCAGGTGTACGACACCTGCGCCAGCTGCGCACTGGGAAGGAACTTCGAATGACGATACCCAGATGCGGTATCATCGGTTTGATGGCCACACTGTTTTTCGCAGGGCCGGCAGCAGCCGACCAGACGATTGAAATACGCCTGCCGCAGCTTGCCTCTATCCCGGAATACACGGTCCCGCTTCTGGAGCTTGCACTCTCCAAACAGGACCGCCCGTTCAAGATCGTATTGCCTGAAAATTCCAAAGACCTCACCGCTGTAGAAGTGATGGAAAAACTCACTGATCCGGCGAGTTCGGAGTTCAATCTCTATGCGGCGGGCACTTCAAAACACTACGAAAAGATTGCCCTGCCGATCCGCGTCCCACTGGTGCGCGGTCTGATTGGTGCCCGGATCAACGCGATTCCAAAAGGCAGCCAGGACAGGTTTTTATCGGTCAACACGGTGGGCGACCTCCAGGACATGACGTTCCTTCAAGGCATCGACTGGGGAGACATTGCGATCCTTGAAGGCGCCGGGTTGACGGTAAAGACTGCTCGGAAAAGCCATCTTTATCCGATGATCGCTTCGGCGGACGCCGACGCATTTCCGCGAGCTTCAGTCGAAATCCTGAGCGAGCGGGCGGAATACAGCCAGCTAGACTATGACATCGAGCAGGAAGTCGTCCTGATCTACGACCGGTTTCCGTTCTATTTTTTCACCGGCAAGCACAACGCAGATCTTGCGGAGATAATCGAAACGGGCCTGGTGACCGCATATGAGGACGGCAGTTTCATTCAATACTTCCGGACGCACCCGATGATCCGGGAGATTTTCGCGGAACTCCATCTCGACAGTCGTCGGCCAATCCGCTTCGATAACCCCAACCTGACCCCAGAAACGGCTGCACTTCCCGATTATTACTGGCATAAGTTCTCTGGCGAACCCGAGTAACCCGCCATCCTCGGCAAAACCACACAACAAGCCGGTGAAACGCCTGTTCTTATGACCATCCGCCTTCGCGCACACCATCTTCTGTGTATGCTGACCTTCGCCGGAAAGGGCTATACCCCTGCTTTCGTGGAAGCTTACAAAGCTATCGTCAATCGCCTCAACGACGGTGAGACCATCAAACTGATCGAGGGTCCGGACGACATTTGCGTGCCGATGCTCAATGACCCAACCTGCCACTGTCACAATGAAAGCGTGCGCGAGCGGGACCGATTGGCCGCACGCGACATCGGGCTACTGCTCCTTGGCAAGCCGCTATCGGTTGGTACTCTCCGTCTCAGCGGCAAAGACATCGCCAAACTGCGGTCGGCTTTTCAGGACGGAAGCATTCGGCAGGCATGTGCCGGGTGCGAGTGGTATGAGCTTTGTACAGGCATTGCCCAAACGGACTTCAGGGGCTGCCGTCTCCGGCCGCCCCTGTAAAATCTGCTCGCAATCCGACTGACGTGGATCAGTCCCGCCGGCGGATCACCCGCTGAACTTCCTTCTTGACCATCTGCTCGACCATGGGCGGCAGGTTCTGATCCAACCAAGCCTTTATCATCGGACGCAGCATGTCCCGAACCATCTCTTCGATGGTCTGCGCTTTCGTGCTGATCAACATGTCAGAAAAATTGTCAAGCGCCGCATGAACCGCCTGCCCTGTCGCAGCGGATGTTAGATAGTCTTCAGGAGCCACATCCGGTAGGTCATCCGGAATAGGCTTTGACTTGATCACCGGTTCTTCCGGCTCGAACAAGGCTTCGGGCTCGGCCGTCGGCTCCGGCGGCGTCATGAGGTCTTCCGCAGACTCTGGCTCTGGATCCGGTGCGAAGGAAACGTCACCGTCGAGGTTATCGAGATCTTCTGCGAGCCCGTCGACCATATCCAGATCGTCGGTAGATTCGACTGCAAGTTCTTCCGTCAGTTCGAGGACGTCGTCGTCGCCCGCGTCGCTTTCATCTTCCTCAGCGTCGGCCATCATGGCCGCAGCCATGTCATCCGCGCCTTCGTCTTCAGCGACATCGTCATCGCCGTCCATATCGAACAGCTTGTCGAGGTCGTCTTGTGACATCTCGGAGGCATCACCCATATCATCCTCCGCCTTTGCTTCTACTGGGGTTTCATCTGCTTGTTCATTGCCGGAGTCCGCACTCTGGGAGTCTTCATCAGATATGATCCGGCGTATCGATGCGAGGATCTCCTCCATCGACGGCTCTTCAGCCTTGCTCGCCTGTGCCATGACGTCCCCCGTACTTGTTGGCTACTCTACGCTCCAACCAGAAGTCCCCGGATGATTCGTTAAGGAAATTATGCGGATCAACTGGAAACGCGCAAAGCAACCGCACGGCCTGAGATAGGCTTTTCCCCTTTTAAGTCCACTTTTTGTAAACTTTTGGGTAAATGCAAACCGAATCGCTCCGTGCAAACGCCAAAAACGAAGAAACCGGCCAGGGCCGGTTTCAGAGATGCATGTGCATTTGCGATAGACTTAATGGCCGGTCTCAGCGGCCATCCGGTGTCCGCAGGCCGATCCACTTGCCGCGAACAGACTTGTAATGCTGTTCTGGATTGTAGATGGAGACATTCAGCCCGAGTGTTTCAGCATCCAGATGACCCACGGCAGCGACAAGCTGATAACCACCAACGATCCGGTTCCGCTGTGCAGTCACCAGATTGGACTGTTGAATGACCAGTTCGCGCTGGGCATCCAAGACGTCCAGGGTTGTCCGCTGACCAACCCGCTGCTCTTCGATCACCCCTTCAAGAGCCAGCTGCTGCGCTTCGACCGCCGCACGCGCCGCTACGATTGACGCTTCGGCCGCCTGGAAGATCCCCCAAGCGGTGATCACGTTTGCGCGGACCTGATCGCGGGCTACGTCCAGCTGAAGACGGGTTTGACCCAGCTCTTCCTTGGCTTGACGCACACGCGAATAAACGCCGCCCCCCTGGTAGATCGGAATGCTGACGTTACCGAAGATCTGCGCATTGTTGTTGAGATCAACCGTGTTCGATGGATTCCAGCTTCGACCAACGCTCGCATCGACGGTGACAGTCGGAAGCAGCTCACCCTCAATGGCCTTCACATTGAAGATCGCAGCATCAACAAGGTGCAACGCTTGCTGGATCAACGGTTGCTTCTCTTCACTGATCTGAAGGGCAACATCCAGGGACTTGGGAACCTGACGGGTAATGGATGTGTCTGCCGAAAGGCTCTTCGGGTCAACACCGATCACCTGTCGGTAAATCGCCCGGCTTGTGTTCAAATTGGCAAGCGCCGTGTTCAGCGATGCCTGTGCTTCCGCAGCACGGGCTTCTGCCTGGGAGACGTCGGTCCGGGTTCCCTCACCCACATCAAACCGATCGCGCGCTGCACGCACCTGCTCTTGGAGGAACGCTAGGTCGCTGCGCTGAAGGGAAACAAGCGCAGTGTCGCGAATCACATCAACATAGGCGGTCGCAGCGCTGAGGAGCGTATCCTGCTCGCTCGACATCAGGCTTTCGCGCTGGGCACGGACAACAGCCTCAGCCTGGCGCGTGGAGTTGACTGTTCGGAAACCGCGGAAGACCGCTTGGCTGAGGGTCAACGAGATCGCTGCGTTGTTACGGTAGGCCTGCCGCCCGTTCACTGAGGAGCGAACACCGCCCGCCGCCAGCGCCGCAGAAGCCGTTGGCCGCCAACCGGCCAGAGCTTGCGGCACGTTTTCGTTGACACCGCGCAACTGGGCCCGGGCCGCGTTCAAGGTCGGGTTGTTCGCATAGGCGAGAGACAGCGCATCACGGATCGTGTCGGCACTGGCCGAGGACGCAATGAAGCCGGACAAGACGACAGCGGCAACCCCGCTCATCAGTCCTTTCGATAGTGTCATTGCTTTCACCCTTGAACGACCAGACACTCCACACTCCTTCCGGCTCACCCACGTACACTCAAAACCTGAGTAAACTCACCGGTGTCCATCTTCAACCGGCACGAGCTCAGATTTAATGAAAATCTTCCAGTGCGGCTTATGGGCAACAGGCTCCAATGGAGCCCGCTGCGTAACACAACACGTGACACTGGCCGATCAGCCCCGGTCTTCAGATCAGACCGGAAATAACTCTTATAACAGGCCTTTAAAAGGTGAATTCTGCGGCTTGAGCAAAACCGGGAAGCAAGGCTGCCGATGCATTAAACGCAAATCTTCCGCTCACCGCTTCGCCCGATTTCTGATAAAGCTTGGCAACCCCTGCTCCGCCCTGGCCTTCGATGACAACAAGGCGACCATCGGACTTCAACTGTTTCAGCAAAGCCTCGGGCAGGACCTCAACCGCACCATCAATCAGGATAACGTCGTATGGGCCTTCCGCAGCGTAGCCATCGACCAGCGGACCTTCCACAACGACTGCGTTTTCAGTTCCGAGATCCACGAGGAGATCGCCAGCATCGCGGGCCAGTTCCGCGTTTTCTTCCAGAGCAACGACAGATGCCGCCAGTTTTGCCGCGACCGCCGTGCTGTAGCCGCTGCCGGCTCCAATCACGAGCACAATGTCGTCCGCACTGATTTGCGCCAGCTGGATCAGCTTTCCGAAGATATGCGGCTTCATCAAGTACCGGCCGGACCCGGAGGCACCGATGGGCAGATCTTCATCGATGTAGGCCACTGCTCGCTTGGATGCAGGTACGAACCGTTCGCGCGGAACCACCTCCATTGCATCCAGGATCTGGTGATCCGTCACATCGTTGGTACGCAACTGGTTGTCCACCATCTTGCGGCGGGACTGGTTAAAGTCCGTCATATCGGCCCTCGCTTGAATTGCCGGCGTCCCGGCACCTCTTCGGCTGGTTCCATACCGAGGCAAACCCGCCCTGACAAGCACCAGATGCGGCTCTATCACCAAACCCTTTGAATTCCGGGAGAATTTTTACCGCTGACAATCAGTCATACAGACCTTTCCACGGGTGTCACAGTGGAAATGTCATCAGCCAATCAATCAGGACTTGACCTGCCGCGCCAAGTGTTTGATAAGGCGCGGCACACCACCGAGGGGCCCTGTGGCGGAGTGGTGACGCAGCGGATTGCAAATCCGTGTACACCGGTTCGATTCCGGTCGGGGCCTCCACTTTTCTTCGAAAATTTCAAATTCTCAAGCCGGCCTCAGTCACCGAGCGCCAGATCCGCGTGGCATCTGTCCTGGTGTTTTGAGTGTTCGCCATCCGGTCAACCTGAGTGCGCTGGAGCCACACGAGGGCTCCCACCGCAGATATCAATGGTGCTCTACGCAATAATTCGTGCTTGACCCTACAAAGCATGCTCCCGCAAGCTGTTTAAATGAAAGAACCCAGCTTCAGCATCGGGGTTGAGGAAGAATATCTTCTGGTCGACCTCGCGAGCCGCAAAATCGCGAGCTCCCCGCCATCCGAATTGTTTTCTGCCTGCGAAACCGCACTGGAAGGACGGGTCAGTCCCGAATTTCTTCAATGCCAGATCGAAGTTGGCACTCCCGTTTGCATGACGCTTGGCGAAGTGAAGGCAGAACTGGCTTATTTCCGCAAAACCATAGCCGATGAGGCCGCCCGGCATGGCTTGGCGCCCATTGCCGCCTCAACCCACCCCTTTGCGGAATGGACCGAGCAGCCGCACACCGACAAGGAACGCTACAACGACCTGGCCAGGGTCATGCAGGTTGTCGCCAAGCGCCTCCTGATCTGCGGCATGCATGTTCACATAGGCATTGAAGATGCAGAGCTGCGCGTCGATCTTTTCAATCAACTGACCTACTTCCTGCCCCATCTTCTGGCGCTCAGCACATCTTCGCCTTTCTGGCGGGGCCGAAACACGGGACTGAAATCCTACCGGCTTTCGGTGTTCAACGAGCTGCCCCGCACCGGATTGCCGCCGCGATTTGAGAGCCACGAAGACTACCGCCACACCATCGACATGCTGGTTCAAGCTGGCGTCATCGAGGATGCGACCAAGATCTGGTGGGACCTTCGGCCCTCCGACCGATTTCCAACCCTTGAAATGCGGGTGACGGATGTCTGCCCGTGCGTTGAGGATGCCGTTGCCATTGCAGCACTCTTCCGGTGCCTGTGCCGGATGCTCTACCGCTTGCGGCGCGCCAATCAGGGATGGCGGCATTACTCAAGGTTCCTGCTCGCGGAAAATCGCTGGCAGGCTCAGCGGCATGGCTCGGCTGCCAATTTGATTGACTTCGGCCAGAAGAAATCCATCGCATTCAAAGATCTGGTCGACGAAATCAGCGAGCTGGTGGCCCCAGATGCTGCGTTTTTTGGCTGTGAAGCGGAGATCGCCCACATCCGAACGATAGCAGAGCGCGGTACATCAGCGGATCGACAGCTGGCACTTGCAGGAGACATGTCGGAAGACAGCCTGATCGACCGATCGAAACTGGAGGCTGTTGTGGATCAGCTGGTTCATGAAACGCAGCATGGCCTTGCCGAAATACCTGTGTCAGCCAAAGCCATATGACGCTGATCTGATCTTCCGGGACCAGAAGCCTTAGCTTGGGTCGTCCTTGGATGGCGGTGTTCCGTGCGCTTTCAGATGAAAAAAGTCACGCGATCCGGTCAGAACCAGGGCAAATTCATCGATTTCAGACACGACCGCATCCGCGGAGCGCGCAAGTCCTGACTTCGGTTTCATGCTTCGATGCGCCTCAATCAGCGCCGAACGGGCACTTCCCAGTGATTGCAGTAACTTATCCCGGTCAAAATCCAATGGAGACCGGGTTCGTCTTGGGTGAGACATGGTCAATTCTATCCTGCGCACAGTCAAATGTTCTTATTTTGTTCTATTTTCAGTCAAGCGGCGCGGCGTGTCAACATGAAGCGGAGCTATTTTACGTCATGCCAATACCGATCCGGGATCGCTCTGTGCCGGTCAGACAAATAAGGATTGGGGATCTCCAGAACGGTCAAATCGTTTTGCCGGATATGGTCCAAGGCCCGCTGTATGCGTGGATGACGCTCGAAAAGCTGCATGAACGCACCGGTCTCATAAGCCCGCTCCAGTCCGCGTTCGATCAGTTCTGCCAGAGCGCGGTTGTCTTTTTGTACGTAGAAGAAAAACCCGAAGCGGTATTTGACCAATAGATTGTTATCGACAGTGAGGTTTGGATAGATCGCATCGAAATTCGCTCGTTCCGCATGAGCTTCATGGACACCGAGATTAAAGACGTTCGTGCGGCCAACAGACAGCATCCGCCAGATGTTTTTCCACTCTGCCGGCAGAACCTTAAACCCGGCTGCCCTGAAAATATCCGTGTCCGGCCAGCCGAAGCCTGAGCCAACTACGGCATAGTCGCGAAATTCGTCGAGGGTCTTAATCTGCGCCAAGCGATAAAGCTGATCTTTGCGGGTCACAAATATGCGGTGCCCGAGCAAGCCACGGCTCAAGGGGATGTCGATCTGCTCAAAACGCTGTTCGCGTTCCGGCGAGCCGCCGCTGTAAAATACATCGAAGTTGGAGCGGCCCTGCTCGAACTCGATCAAGACGCGTTCCTGCGTCGTGTCGCCGAGCGAAACCACCTCAAGGACGGCATCCTCTCCAGAATGCTCCAAGGCCAGTTTTAGCAAGGAGACTTCATACCGGTCTTCGCCATCATCATAATGTTCGATCCCAAGCCGCACGATCTGCTGTGCCTGAACACCCGCACTTGCAGTTATCCAGATCATCAAGACCAAGACCAGCACAGCACGTGATCCGAACATTGCGTCTCCCTTTACTGGAACCCAACGGGCAAAAAACACACGAGAATTGGTAACTTGATCTGCAGGCCTTGGCGACTTGGCCAAATCGACAATGTCTTTTTCCCACGCATAAGACCCCTGCTTTGTCTCATGTGCCGTTTCTACCGCAACCTAGGTCGCGATCCGCCTGTACTTTTATCATTGATATCCGCTAGATAGCAGCCTTGGACAACCATGCGGCTTGCGCACTAAACAGGACTGACCGGGTCATGAAGCACGGCGGAGATTTGAGCGAAGCAATCGAGCGCTTTGGCGGGACACCTGACCAGTGGCTCGATTTGTCGACCGGCATCAATCCGCATGCCTATCCAGTCCCGGACCGATTTTCAGAGAAGGCCTGGGCGTCCCTGCCCGCACAATCAGCCCAGGATCAGCTTATCGGCGCCGCACGCCAGGCCTATACAGTGCCGGATCATCTTGGACTTGCCGCCGGACCCGGCACCCAGCTGCTCTTGTCAGTGTTGCCGCAGCTCCTACCCCAGGGCCCTGTTGCGCTCGCAGCCCCGACTTACACCAGCCATGCAGACGTCTGGACACGGGACGGCCGCAAACCGGTCGAGCTGTCCAGCATTTACGCCCTACCGGCCGATGCGAAAATCGTTCTGCTCGTCAATCCGAACAATCCCGACGGCCAGCTTGTTGATGTCAAAAGCCTTCTGGAGATCGCCCGGACGTTGACGGAGCGCGGCGGGTACCTCGTGGTGGATGAAGCTTTTGCCGATGTCATGCCCGGTTCCAGCCTTCTGCCGCACATTACTGATGAAAACATCTTGATCCTGCGTTCCTTCGGCAAGTTCTTTGGTCTGGCCGGGCTGCGCCTCGGTTTCTTGGCGGGGCCGAAGCCGATGATCGCAAAGGTCTCCGCCCTTCTAGAAAGCTGGTGCCTCAGCGGCCCGGCGCTCGAGCTCGGCGCCACTGCGCTGAAAGACCAAGCCTGGCAGAAATCGATGAGCCGCCAACTGGCCGACGAAATGGCCGATCTCACACTGGCGCTGCAACAGAACATGCTCAGCGTCTTTGGCGGCACCCCGCTTTATGCGCTCGCCGGGACGAGATCTGCCGCCAAGCTGCATGACGCGCTCGCCAAACAGCGGATCTGGACCCGGATCTTCGACTATGCACCAACCTGGATCCGCTTTGGCCTGCCGGGTGGCGCTGAAAACCTGGCCCGCCTGACCGACGCGCTTGCAGCGGCTCAAAAAGATCTCTAACCAGCACTCATGCTGCTTTATGAAAACGCGCTTTGGCTGCTTCTCGCCGCTCTGATTCTCGACGGGATAATAGGCGATCCGGACTGGCTCTGGCGCCGTCTACCCCATCCTGTAGTCTGGATTGGCAAGGTTATTTCAGCGCTTGATAAAACGCTGAACCGCAAAGACTGGCGCGCTCAGACCCGCCGGTTCACCGGGATCGTGACCTTGCTGATCTTATTGGCCAGCAGTCTGGCGTTGGGCTTCATCATTCAGGAATTCGCAGCGAAGCTCCCTTTCGGTGAACTCCTGATCGTTGTTATCGCGGCGGTTTTGATCGCTCAAAAAAGCCTTTATGAGCACGTTGCTGCGGTCAGAGACGGCTTGCAAAACAACGGTCCTGCCGGTGGCCGGCAGGCCGTCGCCATGATTGTCGGCCGGGACCCGAACACCTTGGATGAGGCGGGCGTCTCCCGCGCTGCGATCGAATCCTGCGCCGAGAATTTCTCCGACGGTATTGTCGCGCCGGTTTTCTGGTTTGCCGTTCTGGGGTTGCCAGGCCTGATCGCCTACAAAGCGGTGAACACCGCAGACAGCATGATCGGCCACAAGAACGAGACCTATTCTGATTTCGGCTGGGCATCGGCACGGTTCGATGACTTGATCAATCTTCCTGCCTCCCGTTTGTCGGGTGTGTTCCTGGCGCTTGCCGCGCCAGTTGCCGGCGGATCCGTCCGAAAGAGTATTTCGATCATGGTTCAGGATGCGAAACAGCACCGCTCCCCCAATGCTGGCTGGCCGGAAGCTGCGATGGCCGGGGCGCTTGGTTTGGCGTTGGCCGGCCCAAGGACCTATCCTGGATACACGGTCGATGATCCTTATATGAACGCAGACGGGCGCCGCGACGCAACGGCTGATGACATCTCACGCGGCCTCAAGGTTCTTGTCGGCGCGTATGGTATCGAAGCCGCGCTTGTTCTGTTTCTGGCTGTCCTTTTCCTGAATTGAGAGACAAACCCATGCTCCCTTTTTCTGCTGCCGCTGAACGCAACAAGGACGTCATTCTGGAGACTTTGCGGCCAATACTGGCGAACCGGACAAGGGTTCTGGAGATCGGCAGCGGCAACGGCCAACACGCAGTTCACGTGACGAACGCCATACCGCACATCACCTGGCAATGCAGTGATTTGCCGGACAACGTTCCGGGCATCACGGAACGGCTGAATCAGGACGGCAATGACCGGACACCGGCCCCAATCGCCCTCGACGTCGCTACGCCGCCATGGCGCTTGCCAGCCCCCGGCGGACCGGAGGCCTTTGACGCAATCTTCACCGCCAACACACTGCACATCATGTCATTTGAACATGTGGAGCAGTTTTTCGCCCGCGCCGGGGAAGTGCTGAGCACAAAGAACGGCGCTCTTTGCGTCTATGGACCGCTCAAGTACGGCGGCGAATTCACAACCGAAAGCAATGCCGCCTTTGATGTCCAGCTGAAAAGTTGGAACCCGGTGAGCGGTATCCGCGATTTCGAAGCGCTCGACGCACTTGCGCAAAAAGCAGGTCTGAAATTCACCGCTGATCATGCCATGCCGGCGAACAATCAGATGGTGCTCTGGGAACGGGGCTGAGGACGATATCTAGTACCCGACTGCCCGATTTGCTCGCAGCGCTTCATATCGTTCGGAAAGCAGCGCGGTCACTCAAAACCGCCTTAATCTCAGGATGAAGTTAGACATTTGGCGTGCGCCAACGATCAGGAACACACCAATTCCCAACGTGAACAATCCGTTGCCAATTTCCGGGATAGCCAGAACAGCCGAAGCCGGTTGAGAGGCCGTAAAAGACTTGAACAAGACGGCGTTGAACAAGGATTGCAGACCGCGAACTGTGAAGTAGAGACCAATAACAACCATCCCGATCTGCAGCATATTTTCAGATGGGATGCGATCCTGTTCTGCCTGCGGATCAGGTGTTTTCAAACCGCGTAGAACAAGTTGCGGAAAGAAGAACAGCAGACCAGCTATGAGCAGACCACCGCCGACAGCGCCAAAGGACACAATTTTAAGGGCTGGATCGGAATTTGCGGCGAAGTAAGCAAAACTCAACAAAGTGCTCAAATTGCTAACCAGAAGAAAAATGGCGAACAGCCGGACTAGAACGGCCCCAATGTATTCCATAAGAACTCCCTAAAAAAACGATCGCTGGGCCTATCGGTTATTTGCAATTGCCAAAATCGCTTCGGTGTCCAGTACACCCTCCAAATGCTTCGCCAGATCATCAAGCACGGCATCAATCTGGTGCTCGTAGGCAAAGTCCGACACGGCCCCGAAGCCTTTCAGATAAGCTTTCCGAAAATCATCATCGGTGAAAAGCCCATGCAAATAGGTCCCGGCAATACGGCCATCTGATGACTGCGCCCCGTCCAGTTTCGGCGATCCGCCCACATCACGGATGTGGAGGTATGGCCGGGCGCAATCAGGCCCGGATGTGCGGCCGATATGGATCTCGTATCCTTTGACACTGGCACCTGATGCCAGATGCTTGCCGTCAGCCTCGACAAGCGATTTATCCCGCGTCAGCACCGTTTCGACATCAAGAAGCCCAAGTCCTTCGACAGTTCCGGCCGTTCCCTCGATGCCATCGGGGTCGGAGATGATTTTGCCGAGCATCTGATAACCGCCGCAAATCCCGAGAACATGGCCGCCCCGGCGCACGTGAGCCGCCAGATCAATGTCCCAACCTTGTTTACGGAAGAACGCCAAATCGCCAATGGTTGATTTGGTTCCGGGCAGAAGGACCAGATCCGCATCTCCCGGCAAGGGCGTTCCGGGCTGGATAAGCTCAAGCGAAACATCCGGCTCCATCCGCAGCGGGTCGAGATCATCGAAATTCGCAATCCGGGAAATCACCGGAACGACGATCTTGATCCCGCCCCTGCCCGCGCCGCTTGTAAGATCGAGCGCGTCTTCTGCCGGCAGTTTGTTGGCGTCTGCAAACCACGGCACCACGCCAAGGCCTTGCCAGCCGGTGCGTTGGGCAATCTCGCGCATGCCGTCATCAAAGAGGCTCGGGTCTCCGCGAAACCGGTTGATAAAAAACGCCTTGATGCGATCCTGCTCGGACGGCTCCAGCACGGCATGGGTCCCGACCACCGAAGCAATCACACCGCCCCGGTCAATGTCAGCACAAAGAACGACAGGCAGGTCTGCTGCCTCCGCAAACCCCATATTGGCAATGTCGCCCGCCCGAAGGTTGATTTCGGCAGGGCTGCCCGCGCCCTCCACGATGACCAAATCGGCGTCTGATTGAAGTTTTGAGAAGCTTTCCAGAACCTTCGGCAAAAGCTCTGCTTTCTGCTTGCCATATTCGCGGGCGCGCATCGTGCCAAAGCGCTTACCCTGAACGATGATCTGCGCGCCGGTATCCGTTTCCGGCTTCAGGAGAACCGGATTCATATGCACGGTCAAAGGCACGCGGCAGCCCATCGCCTGCAGGGCCTGAGCCCGGCCGATCTCACCGCCGTCGGACGTGACAGCGGCGTTGTTGGACATGTTTTGCGGCTTGAACGGGCGGACCGCCATGCCGCGATTGGCAAAGAGGCGGCACAACCCGGCAACAATCAGGCTTTTGCCGACATTGGACCCGGTTCCCTGGATCATCAGAGCCGGTGTGCGGCGTCCGGTGCTGTGTGTCATCGGCTCACCGTCTCATCAACCGGCGGTGCGCCATATGGCCGGAATTCTTTTGGCACCGGGAGGTTGGCCAGTTTGAGTTCCAGAAGAAGCCGGATGGTCGGCCGGACACCAAAAAGGATCGAGCCGATCAGGAACAGCCAGGTTCCGGCAAAAAGAAGGCTCTCGTAGAAAAAGAAAATACTGCCGATCACGAACAAGAGAGCTGCGAGAAATTCCACGATCGTCCGGTAGAGTTCGTACTTGCGGACGATCTCCGCATGGTCCGGGGACGCGCTGCGAAGGCTATGATCAAACAGCTTGCTCATTTCAAAGGCCCTTTTTGAAACACCGGAAGGTCATGTCCAACTGGGTTTTTGTCTCTCCGGTTTCAGCATAACCAAGGGATTTATAAAAGCGCTCTGCCGTGAGCGTGCTGGAGAGATGAGCCTCATCCAGACCGCGGTCGCGAAAGGTATCTTCAAGCGCCCGCATCAAGGTCTTGCTCACCCCGGTCAAACGGGTATCCGGGAGCACGTACATCAAGGGGATGTACCCATTGGGTGTTCCCATCGCGAACCCGAGAATGCGCTTGTCCTGATCCTGGACAACAAACGCTGCCCCCGGACCATCGATCCAGCTTTCTACATTCGGCGCGGTTTTGTTTTTCAGCCAGGCTTTATAGCGATCAGGATTGTCGCCATGGTCAAGCCCGCAGAGCTCAATAATGGACGCGCGCAGCAGCAGCGCGATCTCGTGAGAATCCGCGCTGCTGGCGCGTGCAACTGTGTAAGGCATCGTTCGGACTTAGAACTCAATGCCTTCTTGCGGCTTCACGCCGGACCGGAACGGATGCTTGACCTGCGTCATGTCCGTGACAAGGTCGGCCACATCCAGCAACTCGTCCTTGGCGTTCCGTCCGGTGATGATCACATGAACGTCTTCCGGTTTTTCATTCTTCAGGAAGTCAACGACCTCGTTGATGTCGAGATAGTCGTAGCGCAACACGATGTTGAGTTCATCACACAGGATCAGCCGGAAATCTCCGGAGCGGATCATGTCCTTGGCAGCGTCCCAGGCCTGTTGAGCCGCGTCGATGTCCCGCTGGCGGTCCTGGGTTTCCCAAGTGAACCCCTCGCCCATCCGCTTGATGGTCACCAGATCGTCGAACCGTTCCAGCGCCATGCGTTCGCCTGTTTCGATCCGGCCTTTCACGAACTGGACAACGCCCACCTTGTGACCATGACCGAGCGAGCGGAACACCATGCCGAACCCGGCCGTCGACTTCCCCTTGCCCTTGCCGGTGTGAACGATCACAAGGCCCTTTTCGATGGTCTTGGTGGCCATGATCTTGTCGCGCGCGGCCTTTTTCTTGCGCATCTTTTCCGCATGGCGCGCGTTGAGTTCGTCTTCCGTAAGCTCGGATTTATCCGTATCGGCGGTCATGGTGTGTCTCCCGATTATTGTATTTTGTTCAAATCATTCAGTGCAGCATGGGTCGAATTCCGGCGCGGTGTCCAGAGGCCGCGATCCAGCGCCTCCTGAAACCGTGCCAGCATTTCCTGGTAGCCTGCCGGATTCGCGTCTTGAAGAAAATCGCGCACGACTTCATCGTCCAGATAGGCTTCATAGAGCTGATCAAAATGATGATCGCCAACAGCCCGGGTCGTTGCGGCAAACGCAAACAGATAGTCGAGCGTTGCCACCATCTCGAACGCGCCCTTGTAGCCGTGACGCATCACGCCCTTGATCCATTTCGGATTGGCGGCCCGGCCGCGCACGACACGGCCGATTTCCTCTGACAAGGAACGCACAACAGGGCGTTCGGGGCGCGAATGGTCGTTGTGATAGATCTTTGGCGCGTCGCCTTTCAGGTGCTCCACCGTTGCCGCAAGACCGCCTTCGAACTGATAATAATCATCGCTGTCGAGAAGGTCGTGCTCGCGGTTGTCTTGATTGTGCAGAACCGCATCCACGGACGCCAACCGGCCCTCCAGCTCACCGCGGGCCTGATCACCCGACGCACCGCCGCCATAGGCATAGCCGCCCCAGGTCAGGAACGCTTCGGCAAAATCACCGCGCTCATCCCAGATACCTTCATCGATCAGCGCTTGTAGGCCGGCTCCATAGGCTCCGGGCTTTGAACCAAACACCCGGAACCCGGCCCGGCGCTGGGCTTCATCTGGCGACAGGCCAGCAGCAGCCAACTCGGCGGCTTCCTGTTTCATGCGCGCGGCAATGGGATTGGCATCTTCTGGTTCTTCCAGTTGTCCGACGGCCCGCACGGCGCTGTCAAAAAGGTCCATCTGATGCGGGAAAGCATCGCGGAAAAAGCCGGACACGCGCAAGGTCACGTCGATCCGCGGGCGTCCGAGTTCCGACAGTTTCAGGATTTCAAAGCCTGTTACACGGCCAGAGGCAGTTTCCCAGACCGGTTTGGCGCCAATCAGCGCCAGCGCTTGCGCGATATCATCGCCGCCCGTGCGCATGTTGGCCGTGCCCCAGCAGGTCAAAACCAACGATGCCGGCCACTCGCCTTCTTCCTGAAAATACCGCTCGGCCACCAGCGAGGCCGATTGCTGGCCGAGACGCCAGGCGGTTTCTGTCGGAACGGCCCGCACGTCGACGGAATAGAAGTTCTTACCCGTCGGCAAGACATCCGGCCGGCCACGAGATGGTGCACCGGAAGGCCCCGGTTTCACGAAACCGCCATTCAGCGCGGTTAGGACAGCGTCCAGTTCGGACTTTCCGGAACCGGTAACTGAAGGACGGATCCGTTCTTCGATTTCGGCGAGCACCGCCTGCACCGCAGGCCACCCTGAAGGCGAGACTATATCGCCTGCGATAATTTGCTGCGCGAGTAATTCAAGCCGTTCAACCGTATCGCCATTTGAGCGCCATGGCGCATCAGAGACACTTGCCAGAACGTCCGGCTTTGGTCCGGTCCAAGGTGCCGCAAAATCACAATTGAGCGGGTCAAATGCGGAAAAGTCCAAGTCCTCTGAAAGCGCTCGCTGCAAGCTGTTTTGCCGTGCCTCACCGCCACGCGGGACCCGCACCAGCGCAGACAGAAGATCGGTTAAGAGGCCGCCTTCCGGGCTCTCGCCCAGGATATGTAGGCCGTCGCGAATCTGAAGTTCTTTCAGATCACACAAATGCGCATCAAGCCGGGCAAGACGGGTGTCTTCATCCATCTCGTCGGTGATGCCAATGTCCTTGTCGAGGCCGTGCCGGCTAGCCGCATCCAGGATGTCCCGGGTCAACGCCTTAAGACGCCGAGGATCGACACCGCTTGCGAGGTAGTACTCATCAAGTAGCGTCTCCAGCTCCTCGGCAACGCCGTGGCTTTCCGCCCGAGTGAGCGGCGGGGTCAAGTGATCAACAATGACAGCGGATGTCCGCCGCTTGGCCTGTGCCCCCTCACCCGGATCATTGACGATAAACGGGTAGATGTTCGGCATCGGGCCAAGTACGGCTTCCGGGAAACAGCCTTCAGACAGGGCCAGCGCCTTGCCGGGCAGCCATTCGAGATTTCCGTGCTTGCCGAGATGGATCACCGCATCGGCGCCAAACTCCCGGCGCAACCAGATATAGAACGCGAAATAATGGTGCGGCGGCACCAGATCCGGATCGTGGTACGTCTCCTTGGGATCAATGTTGTAGCCACGCGCAGGCTGAATGCCCACGATCTGATTGCCGAACCGGTGCAGCGCCAAACGGAACGTGCCGTCAATCACATGCGGATCGACTTGCGGCTTGCCCCATCGATCCTCAACGGCTGTGCGGACCGCCTCCGGCAGTTTGGCAAATTCGGCGGTGTAAGCAGTAAGTGACAGCCGCTCATAGCTCGCCTTCTCCTGCCTCTGCGTAAGGGCGTTCGTAACACCGGATGTCAGAACGCCCATCAGGTCCGCCGACGTTTCCGGGGCGTTGCCGACATCATATCCGGCCTTCTTCATGGTTTTGAGCACGGACACGCAAGAGGCTGGCGTATCAAGGCCGACTCCATTGGCAAGACGGCCATCTTTGTTTGGGTAGTTCGCCAGGATCAACGCGGTCTTCTTGTCTTTTGCCGCAACCCGGCCAAGACGGGCCCAGTTGGCTGCCAGGTCAGCCACGAACCGCATGCGATTCGGCACGGGGGTGAATTTCACGGGCGTCGATTGCGTCACCGCGTCAAATACACCTTCCTCCTTGAAAGACACGGCCCGGGTCAACAACCGCCCGTCGATTTCCGGCAACACCACGTGCATTGCAAGATCGCGGATCGACAGACCTTGGTCACTCTCCTCCCAGCCCTCTTTGGACGAAGACGAGAACACCACCTGAAGGACAGGTTTGCCGCATTTGTCGAGCGGCGTCGGCTGGTGGTCGATCCCGGCTTTTGAAACCGCAAAAGCAGTCCCGTTCAAAACGACATCCGGTTTTGCCTCTTCAAACAATGCGTCCAGAACAGCGATGGATTCCGCTTCCTTGAGGCTGGAGACGAAGACCGGCAGCGCATTGACACCGGCCTCTGCAAGTGCGGATACCAAAGCATCAACAGGCGCGGTCTGGGATCCTTGCACCAGAGCCCGGTAAAAGGTGATCGCAGCGACGGGAGCCTTCGGGTCTGCCCAGGTTGATCTCAACGTTTCCAGACCCGGCGCGGTATGACCGGGCAGATAAATACCTGCCCTTGGTAGAGGAACCGCATGCGCAGGCTCTTCAGTAAGCTCGATCAGATGACCGGCAAACCGCAATGCGTTGGCGTAGTTCTCAGGACCGCCTTCAACGAAGTAGCGCCACATCTGACGCACCTCATCCGTGCCGCGCGTCGAATGGCTTGTGAGAGCGTCATCCCATTTGTCGTCCCCAGGTATGACGACAAGATCGATGCCGCTGGCGCGCGCCTCTTCAACAAACCGCTCCAACCCGTAGCGCCAGTATTCGACACCGCCGAGGACACGCAAGATCACAATCCGGGATCCGCGAACCGTCTGCTCCGCATAAAGATCAACCGAATACGGATGCGATAATGCCATCAGGTTCGCAAGACGCAGGCTTGGCGTATCCGCCCCTAAGCCAGACTGTGCCGATGCCAGACTTCCAAGCTCGGTATCGGCCGCGGACAAAAAGAGGATATCGGCAGGCTGCTGGCCGAGGTCGACAGCATCCCCCCCGTCATCGATCCGACGCGTCTGGCTTGCGAGAATGTGCATCTGGATGGTTTCTCGTTCTTATGTCATCCCGTGGCAGGACCATATGACCCGCCGCTGCTTTTCAAAGAGAAAAGGCTTTCAATGAACTGCCGGACAACGCCCGGCAGTTCCGGCATTTGAGGTCGCCTGAAATCACTCAGCAGCTTCCGCAAGACCCGATAACGCGCCGCGCACCGCGCCCAAATCGAAGCCTTTGAGCCCGATCACCACCAGCTTGCCGGCGCTCTCCGCACCTGATGCAAACCAGGTCTCTACCCTCGGGCCCACCGCCTGCACCATGGCCGGCGAGGCCTTGCCATCCACCTGAACGGCCCCTTTGATCCGAAGAACACCTTTCAATGCCATGGCCTGAAGCACCTGCGCCTCAGCTTCCTTCAGCGAAGCAAAGATCGGCGCCTCGATCACATGGCTTTCAAAGTCATCGTGGTGATGATGGTCATGATGGTGGTCGTGATGATGATCATCGTGATCATGGTGGTGGTCATCATCATGGTGGTGATGGTGATGCTCATGGCGGGAGGCCATGTCATCCTCGGCAGCTGAGCCGCGCCCGAGCAGAACCTCGATCGGCAAAGTGCCTTTCTCGGAAGCAACGATATGCACTGCCGGGCGGACCTCAGCTGCGATCTTTTCCTGAACGCCCGCAAGAATATCGCCCGCGACCAAATCGGCCTTATTCAGCACCACAAGATCCGCGCAGCGAAGCTGATCATGGAAAAGTTCCTCAACCGGGCTCTCATGATCCAGCGCTTCATCCGCAGCGCGCTGGGCTTCCAGCGCCTCCTCATCCAGAGCGATCCGCCCTTCGGCAAGCGCGGCTGCATCCAGGACCGTAACGACGCCATCCACAGTGACTTTTGGTTTCACCGATGGCCACGAAAAGGCCCGGACCAGCGGCTGCGGCAAGGCGAGACCGGATGTTTCGATGACGATATGCTCCGGCAGGTTCTCGCGCGCGAGCAGCATTTCCATGGTCGGCAGAAAGTCATCGGCAACCGTGCAGCAAATACAGCCGTTGGTCAGCTCCACAACTTCTTCTGCCGAACAGCTCGGGTCCGCACAGCCGTTCACCAGCGATCCGTCAAATCCCATATCGCCAAATTCGTTGACGATGAGCGCAATCCGCTTGCCGCCGGCATTCTGCAAAAGGTTGCGGATCAGGGTCGTTTTTCCCGCGCCAAGAAAACCGGTCACGATGGTTGCCGGGATTTTTTGACCCGGCTTAAGCGTTGAAGAAGTCACAATCCGATCTCCGGTTGATGCGAGGGTTTGAGAAGAAGCGGCTGTCCAGCAGCGACAAACACGACCTGATGGCACACCGATGCGATATCCTGGTTCAAACGGCCTTGCGCGTCCCGGAACGACCGCGACAAGCGGTTCTCCGGCACGATCCCCATGCCGACTTCGTTGGAGACAAACACACACGGCCCGGCTAGCCCCCTGGTGGCTTCAATCAAGCGCGCCGTTTCCGCAGCTATGTCCTTGTCGGAAAACATCAGGTTGGACAGCCAAAGGGTCAGGCAGTCAACGAGGAGTACCCGGTGCGCGGCATTTTCGCGGCTCAGCACACCTGCGAGATCCAGCTGCTCTTCAATGGTAATCCAGGAGGGCCCGCGTTGATCCTTGTGACTGGCAATACGGTCCGCCATCTCGTCATCGAAAGCGGCACCTGTTGCGACATACACCCTTTCCAGGCTGCTTCGAGCTGCAAGCCTTTCTGCAAAGGTGCTTTTTCCGGACCGGGCCCCGCCGAAAACGAGGGTAGACCGGCCATGGTCAGACTGCGTCACATGTGCCTCCCAGCCGTCCGCCCGACAGCCTTGCGGTTAAACTTTGTCGACGGCCGGTCTCCTGGCTCGCGGTTCCTTATGACCAGCACCCCTTCCCGGTCACCTTGAGAACGATGCTCAAAGATCTCCAGTGGGTCATGTGCCAGCACTCGCCGCTCACAGTTGCGGGGGCAGCTCCGGATCAATCCTCTCTGAGGACTTACCGAATTCCCGTTTCATCCGGGCTGGATCACTCCAGCACCAGAACCGTCTGTTTCCTTCCTAGCTGGAACCGCCAGCCCGCACAAGCCGGAGTGTTTAAGGCGGCAAGTCTTCTTGTCCATATGTTTGACCGCAAATTGCCATGGCCGGTTGGAAAACGCAGCGTTTTGAGTTCCGTCTTGGCGGCAATGCGGAAATACGACCGGTGAAGCGCACCTGTTAAAAACCGATAGACACAACTAGGCGTCTGAAAAATTTATAGTTTTCCACATACCTGACGAAAAAATAACGATGGAATGAAAAAAACGCATTTCAGGGCTTGGCAAATGGATAAGGGCTGCGTTATACGCATCTCCATCGACGGGGGCGGTCAAGCACTGCCCCGGCACGGTGATCCCTGATAGCTCAGTTGGTAGAGCAAGCGACTGTTAATCGCTGGGTCGTAGGTTCGAGTCCTACTCAGGGAGCCACTCTTTTTCCTAAAAAACATGCAATCGGTCAGATCTACGGACAATCGGTCATCAGGCACGTCCGCGATTGAGTCTTGAGCGTTCGAAAACGCAAAAATCAAGGACTGACGGAAACAGCCAGCCCCGCCCTGTTATGGACTGCCGTCGATCAGTCCAGGTTCACTTTGTACTGAGCTTTCAATTCCGCGACCTTGTCAGCGTTTTCGGACATCCAAGAATTAAAGTCCGCAATCAACTCCGGCTTTGTTGTCGTGCTGGCATAATAGTAGTCGCGGGTATGCTTGAGGTCCGGATCGAACGAGAGCGCATTCGGCTGCCCCATTTCCCCCAGTTGGTGCTGAATGACCGCAACGTTGGCATAAGCAGCATCGATACGGCTGTTTATGGCTTGTTTGATCAGACCATCCAGGGATTTCACTTCCGACAACTCAACGGCCCCGGAGGAGGTCAGATCGATCCAGGACCACGGCGTAAAGCCGCGCACGGTACCCAGTTTCTTGACCGACCCCATTCCTTTACCGACATTGCCCGGCGTCACAGAGACCCCATCGATGTATTCGACCACCTTGTCTGAGTAGACCACCGGCTTGCCATCCTTCAAATCCGCGGACCAATAGGCATTGTCCGGGTATTTGATATCGACTGTTCCTTCGACCAGGTTTTCCATCAAGCGCTTGATCGGATACGCCTCATATTTCAGCGTGTGTCCGTTATCCGACGCCCATGCATCCAGCAGCGCCCGTCCAAAACCACCATACTCCCCGCCTTCCATGGTGTAATGCGGGTAGTAGGTTAGATCTTCAACGCCAACAATTACAGTATCTGCCAACGCAACAGATGAAAGTGAAACACTCCCGACCAAAACAGCATGAATTGGTAGTAGTTTTACGAATGACTTAAGATTTGCGTATTTCATGTTCCCTTACCTTTCTTGGCAAATTATCTGGAACTTGGTCTCACAACGTAATTGAGAACCCAATGAATTACGCATTTGTTAATTCATATTTGGAAACAACTTTAAATTCTTTCTCGTAATTTTTGATAATCACTCCAGAAAGACAAAAAAATTGGATAGGACGACACACCTTAATCTTCCGCAAAGGCAAGAGTGACCAATGCTCATATTCATCTAACTCAGAAAGAAGCCTGCCGGTTTTTTGCTCAAAGACAGGCCTTTTTTCGTTGCCAATCTGCAACAGACTCGACAGACCGCAGATTTTATCCGCAATACTTACAATGAAGACAACATCACGTCAGCGTGATTTTTCTTGCGCTGAGGCGATTAAGACACACTTATTAACGGAAAGTAGCCAGAAACAAGCAGTTTTGTGATGTTTATTACACCCATTCACCAGATTGTGGTGCGATAATGGCAAAATAGTGGCTGCGCATATAGGGGCGCTTTCACGCTAAAAGACGAAAAACAAAAGGAATTTGGTCAAGAAGTCCAAAACGGACCAGGATCACAAAGCCCCAAAGCGCGGTAAATTGAGTTGTATTAGCCTTGGGAGGCGATCATGCAACGGAATACCAAAGCAGGAGCGTTTGCGCTTGGCCTCATCCTCGCGTTTGCGGGAAGCGCGGCAGCCAGTCCTTTGCCGCAAGAAACGATTACTCTGCCAGAAGACAGCCTTGAGGTAACAGTCGCCTCTGCGAGCCTGGATCAAAAAGATCCGCTTGAGAGCGAACTGACCATATGGGTCGGAGAAGTGAACTTGAACGGCCGCGACGTCGTTTGGGTCGAGCTGATCGATTCCTATGGTGAAGTGATTTACGATTCCGAAGTCAGCACCAACGAAACCCATCTGTTGCCGGATGGACGCGCGGTCGTGGTCAATGCGCTAGATCCGCAGACTATGGTTGCGGAGAAGGATGAATCCCGTCTCGTGACCGAAGGCGCACTTGTTGTGACCCGGCGGGTCATCAACGATGGTGGCAACGCTGCGGCGGTTGAATTGATCGAAACATCGGACGAGCCCGCTCGTAAGGGCACGATGCTCGAAATCGCCGACTTCGGCCAGACAGTTTGGGAACGCGTTGTTGCTTTCTTCAACGCAGCCACAAGTCAGGTAAAGGTCGCATGGACCTGGCTGGTCGACACGCTTCAAGCCTGATCGCCATAGTCCCCGCGAACAGGTTGATGCGGTCCGCTCGTCAGAGCGGGCCGCGCCCCCTTGGCCACGCAAGAGTGACCCGAACCTACACTCTTTGAAAAACTCCGCCGCGAACAGCGACGGGTTGTCTCTTCATTTTCAACACACCTTTGCCTCGAATTGAATTTTCATAGGAAATTCATTGCCCTGCGTGATCCGCACTTTAAACTCCCCCGTAGACGGTCTTGAATAGCAACTGACCAACCGACTGGGCTTCCCCACGCTGGGATTTAGGCGGCCCTGCCAAGCCAAAGGATTTAACATGCGGATTGCCGTCATCGGCTCGGGTATTTCCGGAAACAGTGCTGCATGGGCACTTAACAGCCACCACGATGTTGTTCTTTACGAGAAAAGAGACCGTCCGGGTGGCCACAGCGCAACGGCCGATATCGACTACAACGGCACCCCGATGAGCGTCGACACAGGTTTCATTGTCTATAACGAACTCAACTACCCGAACTTCACAGCCCTACTCGACCATTTGGGTGTTGCAACCGAGATCAGCGACATGAGTTTCTCGCTGTCAGCGGACCGGGGCAAACTGGAATGGTGTGGCGACGGGCTCAACGCCGTGTTCGCGCAGCGCAAGAACATTGTCTCGCCGCGATTCTTGAAAATGCTTCGGGACATCTTCCGCTTTAACAAACAAGCCGTCGCGGACTTGAACTCAGGTCGGCTTGCGGGCCAAACCCTTGGTGGCTATCTGGAGGCGGAGCGCTACTCCAGCGGTTTCATCAACGATTATCTGCTTGCCATGGGGGCTGCCATCTGGTCGACCCCGATTAACGAGATGCGCGCCTACCCGGCCGAGAGCTTCGTGGCGTTCTTCGACAATCACCGTCTCCTGTCCTTCGACCGTCAGCTGTGGCGGACGGTCTCCGGTGGCAGCCGCAACTACGTGAAGAAACTCACTGAGCCGTTTGCCAACAAGATGCGTCTTGGCAGCCCGGTTGCGGAAATCCTCAGAACAGATGGAAAAGTCGTTGTTCGCGACGAGACGGGTCATACCGATACATTCGATCACGTCATCATGGCCAGCCATACGGATCAAAGCCTTGCCATGCTCGGCGATCCAAGCGCGGAAGAGCGGGAGATATTGAGCGCGATCCGGTACCGCCCGAACGAGGTGTATCTGCACCGGGACGAAAGCCTGATGCCCAAGAAGAAAAAGGTTTGGGCATCCTGGAACTACATGTCGGACCGAGAAGCGGGTGAAACACGTGATGTGACGGTGTCCTATTGGATGAACCGGCTGCAGAACCTTGACCGCTCCAAGCCGGTCTTTGTCACACTCAATCCATTCCAGCCACCGAGCGAAGACAAGACTTTCGCCAAATATATTTATGACCACCCGCAATTTGATGCCAAAGCCCTGGCGGCCAAGCAGCAGCTCAGCAAGATCCAGGGTGTGAACAACACCTGGTATTGCGGGGCATGGAACGGTCATGGCTTCCACGAGGACGGATTGGCATCCGGTCTTAACGTAGCCAAGGCACTGGGAGCTGTCCTGCCGTGGGAGCGTGAGCGTCAAGAGCCTGTGATGCTGGAAGCCGCTGAATGACACCCGCACCTGCCACAAACAGGATGTCGGATAATGGCCCCGCGCCGGAAGCTGCGGCAGCGCTTTACAATGGCGCTGTCATGCACCAGCGCATGAAACCAAAACAGCACCGGTTCTCTTATGACGTTTTCAATCTTCTGATCGATATCGATCGGTTGAAAGAAGCTTCAAGATTGAGTTGGATGTTGTCGGTCAACCGGTTCAACCTTCTCTCGTTTCATGAAAAAGATCATGGCCCGCGAGACGGAAGCTCGTTGAGACAACACATCGACAGCTTGCTGGAGAAAGAGGGTTTGGAGCGGGCCCACCGGGTAGTGCTGCTCGCCTATCCCCGGCTTTTGGGGTATGGGTTCAATCCGCTCAGCATCTATTATGCTTATGATAAGAACGATCGGCTGACCGCACTCGTCTATGAGGTCCGCAACACCTTCGGCGGTCTACATACCTATGTCGGGCCGGTGCGTGACGGGCAGATCAGCGATGCCGGTGTTCGTCAGGATCAGCGTAAAGAGTTTTACGTGTCGCCGTTTATCAGCATGCAGCAGCATTATCACTTTCGAATGCTGCCGCCGGGCAATGCGGTGCGGGTCCGGATCCTGGAGACGGACGACACAGGTCCATTGTTGTCAGCAACCTTTTCCGGCACGCAGGAACCCTTGACCACATGGTCTTTGATGCGCGCTTTTGCGCGGGTTCCGCTTTTGACCTTCAAGGTGATGGCCGCCATTCATTGGCAAGCCTTTAAAATCTGGCGCAAGCGTGTACCATTTCATCCGCGGCCTGCGAATGATGGTAGGGACGACAGCGCGGGCCGGAGCACAGCTTCGGAACTTTGGCAAGAAACAACAAACAACATTTCAAGGGGTTCGGCATGAATGGGCCTATTGTGTTGTCCGAGGACAATCTCCGCACGCAACTCAAAGGAACGCCGCGGCTTGCGCGCATGGCGGCAAACCTGGCAATCAAGATCCGCTATGGAACGCTCGACATCACTTTCCCGGACGGGCGCATGTTCCGGATCAATGGAACGGAACCTGGGCCAGATGGCGTTCTGAAAATCCATAACTGGAAATTTTTCACTATGGCCGTCAAGGGCGGCGATGTTGGTGTCGGTGAAGCCTTCATGGCTGGCTATTGGTCATCTCCGGATGTCACGACATTCCTGGAGATTTTCGCGCTCAATCAGGCGTCCACTTTGGAGGCCTTGCGTGGTCGCCCGCTGACCCGTCTGTTGTTGTCGCTACGTCATTGGCTTAACGCGAATACAAAGCGCGGCTCCAAGCGCAACATCTCGGCTCACTACGATCTGGGAAATGCGTTCTATCAGGAGTGGCTCGACCCGTCGATGACCTACTCCTCTGCAATCTTCAGCAATGAAACCAATAGCCTGGAACAAGCGCAAGCTGAGAAGTACGCGTCGCTGGTCCGGCAAACCGGGATCGAACCTGGACACTCCGTTCTGGAAATCGGCTGCGGTTGGGGCGGCTTTGCTGAGCACGTCGCCAAAACAGTCGGGGCGAACGTCCGAGGCCTGACAATCTCTCGCGAGCAGTACGATTACGCCAGAGAACGGATCTTCAAGGCCGGCCTTAATGAGAAAGTCGAAATCGTCTTCCAAGACTACCGCGACGAAAAAGGTGTTTATGATCGGATTGCCTCGATCGAAATGTTCGAGGCTGTCGGCGAAAAATACTGGCCGACCTACTTTGAGAAGGTGTCGGACTGTCTGAAGCCGGGCGGCAAGGCGGGTCTCCAGATCATCACGATCCAGGACCAGATGTTCGAGGACTACCGGTCAGGCACTGACTTTATTCAGCGATATATTTTCCCAGGTGGCATGCTTCCGCCTCCCGGAAAACTTTCAGAAATCGGCAAGTCCCTTGGCCTTGATCTGAAAGATCAAAAAATATTCGGGCAGGATTACGCGCGGACGCTTTTGGAATGGCGGCAACGTTTCCGCACCGCCTGGCCGCAAATCCGTCCGATGGGTTTTGACGAACGGTTCAAACGGCTGTGGGAGTTCTATCTGCACTACTGCGAAGCCGGTTTCCGCGCAGGCAACATCGACGTCAGACAGCTGGTCTATGAAAAGGCAACCTGACACGGTCTGTTGAGCCTACTAAAAAGCCAAACGAGCGGTGCAGCATGGAGCTGCACCGCTCATTTGCATTTACAGGCAGTTGGCAAAGGGGCTTACCGATCGATGTCCGGCGGTTTACGCCTTTCCCTTCTGATCCCATCCGGTCGTTTTGCGGACCAGTTTGTAATAGAGATTAAACGGTAAGAACTCGATCGCTTTCAACTGACGAACAAACGCCTTTGGAAACGAGATCTCAAAGTGCTTCCGATCCTGAAGTCCGTCGATGATCCCCCTGACAGCCTCTTGAGGTGAAATCAGGTGCGGCATCGGGAACGGATTTGATTTGGTGGCGGGTGTGTCGACAAATCCGGGGCTGATGACTTGCAGACGAATTCCGGCTCGCTCGAGATCAAACCGCAGGCTTTCCGCGAAATTGAACAGCGCGGCTTTGCTGGCGCCATAGGCAGCAGAGGTTGGAAGACCGCGATAACCTGCGACTGATGACACAATGGCGATCTGCCCCTGCCCCGCCGCCTTCATCACATTGATGGCCGGCAGAACGACGTTCACCGTGCCCATCAGGTTCACGTCGAACGTTTTCCGGTAGGCTTCCGCGTCGCCGTCGAGGCCATCTTGAGGCAGATAGATCCCGGCGTTTGCAACGACCAACGCAAGCCCGTATTCGGCCGCGATAGACGCGCAGTACGCCTCCATAAGTGCGGTATCGCTGACATCGCCGGCATAAACCTGAATGGAACCGGAAAAATCGGATGCGGCGTCCTTAAGCTCCGTCAAAGCATCTTCAGATCGTGCTGTGACGGCTACCGTCCAGCCGGTTCGCGCCATCTCCAACGCCAGTTCCCGGCCGATGCCAGAACTTGCGCCTGTAATCCAAACAGCCCCGTCGGACGGGGCTGCTACGTAACTCACTATGGACAATGGTGTCTCCTCAAGTCTCTGCTATCTGTACGCAAAGACAGGAGAAATGGTTTGCTTATCCGCGCATGAAAGGTGCAAACCAGCGGCCGACCGGCCCGGTCAGTTCCAGACGCCCAGCAGTCACTGCAAAGCAAATGCAATCATCGCCATCATCTGCAATCGGGCGATGATCAACATCGTCATCAGCGAAAGCAACATCGCCAGTCACATAGTGACCGTCGGTGTCCTTGAAGCCGCCCTGGAGAACAAGGGTGAGTTCAGTCCCGTGGTGTGTATGTGACGGCATTGCGCGCCCTGCGCGGACCCAGATGAGGCTGGCATCGCAGCCATCAATCTCGCCGAGTTTGCATTCTTTCACGCCAGGAAGAAGTGTTTTCCAGGCAACGTTGTCCATCGACGGGCCGATAATCGAACGGAGCGATTCGGGAACACGGCTATCACTCTCGCACGTGCGCCTGGGGGCTAGGTCCCGGATTGGCTCTTCACTCTCAAAAATCGCGGCCAAGGCAGAATCGCGATCCGCAAATTCAACAGGATCACTATCAGCGATCCCCGTGCTGGCAAGAGTCTCAAGAGAATGGACATAGCCCCGGTTCTGGCCGCTCAATTCCAAGTGAGCACCAATCAGAGCTTGAGCCGGATACGTAAGTGTTCCGGCTGCGTATCCAGCCAACAACTCATCCATTCCGGTCACGTGCTTTTCCATCTCGTATCTCATGCTTACCTTTTGCTTCCAGAGTACAGTTCGCCTACGGCTTGATTCAGCATCTGGATCATTTGCAAAACTAAATAAGCCGAATTTTCCTCGGGATCTAGGGGATCTGAAGAACAACTCAGCCAGTACTTTTAATGAAAACGCTTACAGCGCCAAAAATATCGATTTTAATATGTAGCAATCCGCAGTTAAAGACTTACATTGCTTGCTTGATAAGACCTATCGGTGCCATTAGCGTCGGCGCTGAACGCGTGATGAAATCTATGGAACAGCGCTCCGCTGTCCACTCTGTCGGGATCAATTGAATGTCTGTGTCCGCATCTGTCGTCGATGCCATCGGCAATACGCCGCTTATCCGCCTTAAGGGCCTGTCCGAAGAAACCGGTTGTGAGATTTTCGGCAAGGCCGAGTTCATGAACCCGGGACAATCCGTCAAGGACCGCCCGGCCCGTCAGATGATCCTGGAAGCCGAAGCGCGCGGCGATCTGAAGCCCGGCGGTGTCATCGTTGAAGGGACAGCGGGGAACACCGGCATCGGCCTTGCGCTGGTTGCAAGTGCACGCGGATATCGGACCGTTATCGTTATCCCGGAAACTCAGACCCAGGAAAAGAAGGATATGCTGCGCATGTGCGGCGCAGAGCTTCTCGAAGTTCCGGCAAAACCCTTCAAAGATCCGAACAATTACCAACATGTGGCGCGCCGCCTTGCTGAAGAATTGGCCAAGACCGAACCGAATGGTGTCCTCTTTGCCGATCAATGGAACAATCTGGACAATCGCAAAGCCCACTATCTGACAACGGGTCCGGAAATCCTTGCTCAGACAGACGGAAAGATTGACGGATTTATTTGTGCCGTCGGCTCCGGCGGAACGCTTGCCGGCGTTTCAACGTATCTGCGCGAGCAAAAGCCGGGCATTACCATCGGATGCGCCGACCCGCTGGGCGCGGGCATGTACCACCTCTTTAAAGATGGCGAAGCAAAGGCCACCGACGGCGGTTCAATTGCAGAAGGCATTGGACTTGGCCGTTCAACGGTGATTGTCGGCGATATCAAGGTCGATCATCCATATTCAATCCCTGATGAAGAAGCGCTGCCGCTTGTCTTTGATCTTGCCGAAAACGAAGGACTGCTGCTCGGCGGCTCGTCTGCGATCAATCTTGCTGGCGCACGGCGCTTGGCAAAGGAAATGGGTCCGGGCCACACGATCGTGACCATCCTCTGTGACCATGGCACCCGCAGCCAGTCAAAACTCTATAATCCAGAGTTCCTGCGGGCCAAGAACTTGCCGGTGCCCGGTTGGCTTGAGCGGACAGTCGACCTGAAACCGCCCTTCGCATAACTTCCAATGAGGAGGAGACCGAGCCAGTCCAATCATGTCGACCCATGATCCTGCACTTCAAACCGGCATTGCCGATACAAGGCGCGTGATCCAGGATGCTGCCACGGACATAACCGTCGTTGATATGGTGGCAAACAACCTGGGTCTGGTCGCAGGTGCGCTTGCGGTTGTTTACATCACAGCGATTATTTGTGCGGTTCGCGAGATTATGTACTCGCGCACCTCACAAGGTTCGGTTGCTTGGCTCCTGTCTCTGTTTTTCATCCCATATGTCACTGTCCCGCTGTATTTTGTGTTCGGCTGGCGGTCCTTTTCCGACTACGCGAAAATTCAAATTACACTTGGCCGCAGCGAACGAGCGCGCCGGGCCGATGAACTTGGTCTCACAGACCACGACGAAACGCGGGATTGGCCCGTGCTTTCCCGTGTTGCCGGCGTGCCGTTTCTTGCAGGCAACACTTCCGAACTCCTGATCGACGGCGACGCAACCTTCACAGCGATCAAGGACGGGATCGCCCGAGCCGAAAGCGTTATCTTCTTTCAGTTCTTTGCAATACACGATGATGCCCTTGGCCGGGAAATGGCCGATGCGCTGATCGCGCGGGCCAAGGACGGAGTGGAGATTTACTTCCTCTATGATGATGTCGGGAGCCACTCGCTCTCTAATAAATACATCGAACGCCTAACGGACGCGGGTATCAAGGTTTGCGGATTCAACGAAAACCACAAATTCCTGCGTGTTTTAGGGCCAATGCGCCTCAACTATCGAAACCACAGAAAACTGGTGGTGATCGATTACCGCGAAGCATTTGTCGGCGGCCACAACGTTGCGGATCAATATGTCGGGCGAAGCAAACGGTTTGGCCGTTGGCGCGATACCCATGTGAGGATCGAAGGACCGGCTGCGGTCGCCTGCGCCTTGTCATTTGTGGAAGACTGGCTCTGGGCGAGCGGCAATCACATCGATCTGCCGCAGGTGAGCGAAATTCCCATGCCGGGCGATGAGTCTGTGCTGGTGATGCCAACGGGGCCAGCTGACAAACTGGAAGAATGCGCGATTGCGTTTGTTGAAGCCGCGGCGCAAGCAAAACACAGACTTTGGATCACAACACCATATCTGGTGCCGTCTTTGGATGTGCAAACGGCACTTGCCGCAGCCGCTATGCGCGGGGTCGATGTCCGCATTCTCCTACCGGAAAAACGCGACCACTGGACAGTCTGGCTCGCCAGCCATGCCTATGAGGATACGCTCGTCCAGAGAGGCGTTAAGATCTACCGGTACACGGATGGCTTCCTCCATCAGAAGGTGACCTTGCTTGACGATGATCTGGTGTCCATCGGCACGGTGAATTTCGACAACAGGTCCTTCCAGATCAACTTTGAACTCACGCTCTGGTTTACCCATGAACGGCTGATTTCGAAGGTGGAGAAGATGCTTGAAGACGATTTCGCGCATTCCCGCCTCACCTGGCCGGATGCGTTCCAGTCGCGCAGTTACATTTTCCAGGTTTTCGCTCAAGGCGCCCGGCTGCTGTCTCCGATTCTCTAAAGGCAAGCGCGCAGCACCAAAACCATATGACCCTGTTTATGCCGCATTGCAGCACTAACCTCTGATTCCAGGGAGGACACTTTCATCGCCGGAAAACCGGCAGACACAGAGGGTCCTTACATGAACGACAACTTAGCTGTTTCTCATCCCGGCATCAGACGACTTTGGCAGTCTGACCTCGACAGGCTCACCGAACATTTTCAAAGACTTGACAGCGACACCCGGCGGCTGAGGTTTGCCGGAAGGGTCAGTGACGGTTTTGTCGATCAATATGCCGAATCCATTCTTTCAGCCGGCGCAATAGGGTATGGCGCTTTTCCTGATCACGAGTTGCGTGGAATGGCGGAACTGCGCGAACTGCAAAACAGTTGGCCGCGCGCAGCCGAACTTGCGCTTGTCGTCGAGCGGGACTGGCAAGAAAAGGGTATCGGTAAAGCCCTGTTCAATCGGATGATCGGCGCTGCCCAAACCAGACAGATCAAGACCATCCATATGCTGTGCCTTCTTGAAAACACACGCATGAGGAACCTTGCGAAACTGCATGATGCGAACCTTGCGATCGACAGCGGGATCATGGAGGCCACTTTGTTCGTCGCCCGCCCCTCACCAATCGCATTTCTGGAAAAGCTTTATGGCGACCCTTGCAAGATTCTGAGAGCGACAATTCGCGTGGGCGTCTAGGCCGCGCGGACCACTCTCACCAAATATGCTTTGACACCGACAGAGTGATAAGGTGTTGTGCGGTCATCTAACGCCTACGCTTTGGTGTCCAATGCCCGACTTTCTACCCTCTTTATCGGTTCTCGCAGCCTTTACGGCCGCGGCTCTTGTCCTGACAATCACACCAGGGCCGGACATGACCCTGTTCATGAGCAAAACGCTCACCCTGGGACGCAAAGCCGGGATCGCGGCGGTCCTTGGGGCTACGACCGGGTTGATCATCCACACGATCCTCGCAGCTATTGGCATTTCTGCGCTTCTTGCAGCCTCTGCGACAGCATTTACAGTGCTGAAGTTTGTCGGCGCGGCGTATCTGATTTGGCTTGCTATACAGGCTCTCAGAAAAGGCACTTCCCTCACCCTTGAGGCCGCAGAAAGCAAAACCCAGCCGTTCCGCCGGGTCTGGCTGCAGGGGCTTGGGGTGAACATTCTCAATCCGAAAATAGTCCTGTTTTTCGTGACCTTCCTTCCGCAATTCGTGTCGGCAAGCGACCCGCATGCAACTGCAAAACTTCTGTTTTTCGGTGGCTATTTCGTTCTGCTCGGGATGCCGATTTGTGTGCTGATGGTCTTAGGCGCGGGCGCGTTCTCACGCTTCCTCAAGTCGTCGCCAGCGTTCATGCGCGCGTTCGACTGGCTGTTCGCCGGGATCATGGGAACCTTCGCGCTGAAGCTGCTGGTCGCAAAGGCAAACGCCTGAACGGTTTCGCGCGACTTTTCACTCCAAAACCGGATTGACCCATTTCTCCGGCTGTGCACTCTTGGGCAAAATCAGTTTTCTTCCAAGGAGTTGCTTAAATGACCACGCCCCTCTTCCGCGATGATGCCTATTTGCGCAGCTGCGAAGCGGATGTTGTGGCGGTGAACGAGCGTGGCGGCATCGTCCTGGACCGAACTGTGTTCTATGCAACCGGCGGCGGACAGCCCGGAGATACCGGGTATCTGGAGCTTGAAGACGATGCCCGCATCGACATTGCAACGACCGTCTATGACGCGGACAAGAAAACGATCGTCCACGTGCCGGCAGAGGACCAGACACTGCCGGAGCCGGGCACAAAACTGACGGCCCATATTGATTGGGCGCGCCGCTACCGGTTGATGCGAATGCATACGGCGCTTCATCTATTGTCGGTCGCGCTGCCCTTTCCAGTGACTGGTGGTCAAATCGGCGACGGCGAAGGCCGGCTCGATTTCGATATGGGCGACACGGCGCTCGACAAGGAAAAAGTCGCCGAGAAACTGAATGAACTTGCAGGCGGCGATCATGATGTTGCGTTCGAGTGGATCACCGATGAAGAACTGGACGCCAACCCCGGGCTTGTGAAAACGATGTCCGTTCAGCCGCCGCGCGGTGCCGGCCGGGTGCGGCTGGTCCGGATCGGCGGTGACATCGATCTTCAGCCATGCGGGGGCACCCACGTTTCCAAAACATCTGAAATCGGCCCTCTGGAACTCGGCAAAAGCGAGAAAAAAGGCAAACAGAACAGACGGGTTCGGATTCGCCTCGCCGATTAAGACTGTTTGGGAGGATGTGCCATGAAACTATCCGGCAGTTGCCATTGCGGCGCCATTCACTTCGATGTGGAGAGCAAGACGCCCTACCCTTACATGCGCTGTTATTGCTCGGTCTGCCGGAAGACAACCGGTGCCGGCGGTTATGCGATCAATCTGATGGGCGAAGCTGAGAGCCTTCAGATCCACGACCCGCATAAAGTGAGAAAGATCTATCAGGCGGAGTTCGAGACAGGTTTGAGCCCCGCTGAGCGCTCGTTCTGCGGACGGTGTGGCAGCCATCTCTGGCTTTGGGATCCGCGCTGGCCCGAGCTTGTTCATCCGCTGGCAGCTGCCATCGATACGCCGCTGCCGAAACCACCTGAGACGGTTCATATTCTCCTGGAGAGCAAACCAGACTGGGTCGACGTTGCCGAGGGACCCGATCAGGCCCATTTCCAGGAATATCCGGAGCTTTCCATCGAAGACTGGCACAAGCGCCACGGCCTTTACGAAAACAAGGACACCTCATGACCTATCATCCGCTTGTCTCGACAGACTGGCTGGCCGATCATCTGGATGCACCGGATGTGGTCGTCGTCAATGCCTGGATGCCGCCGGTAACGACGCCGGACGCCAAACCGGTCTATCCGGACAGCCATATCCCGGGTGCTGTGTTTTTTGACGTCAATGAGATCTGCGACAAGAACAGCGACCTGCCGCATATGCTGCCGGCCCCGCACGTCTTTTCCTCCGCCATGCGCAAGCTCGGGATCGGGGATGGCCAGACCATCGTCGTTTATGATGACTTTGGCTTCTATTCCGCCGCCCGTGTCTGGTGGACCTTCCGGACGTTTGGTGTTGAAAACGTCTATGTTCTGGACGGCGGCATGCCGAAATGGCAGGGCGAAAACCGGCCAGTCAACGATGATCCTGTCCGGCGGCCGGAACGCCACTTCTCGGCACGGCTCGACCACAGCGCTGTTGCCAATCTGTCTGCCATCAAAGCCTTGAGCGCATCCGGAAACGGGCAAATTCTCGATGCCCGGTCTGCTGCCAGATTTGCCGGAGACGCCCCAGAACCGCGTCAGGGTTTGCGCAGCGGGCATATGCCGAATGCGCTGAACCTGCCATTCACGGACCTGATTTCCGAAGACGGCACGTTTAAACAACGCGCCGGACTTGAGCAGGCCTTCAAAAACGCCGGCGTTGACCTGTCCCGGCCGGTCACAACGACCTGCGGGTCCGGCGTCACCGCAGCGATCCTGACCCTTGCACTTACAGTTCTCGGAACCCGGGACGTAAGCCTTTATGACGGCTCCTGGTCTGAATGGGGCGCGCGCGACGACACGGACGTTGTAACTGGTCCGAACTAGGATTTGGGCTGAATGCGCTGGGGCCAAATCGCGCCCCAGCATAACCGAAACGATCCTAGGTCCGAGGCGCTGCGAGCAGCTTGTCTTTAGGAATTTTAGCGGTGGGGCGCTTTCCGCCAACCCGGATCAGAAAGTCACCGCGCGTTCCCTGAAGATGGTGTCCCGGCCAGATCTCCAGACCGTTCATGAGATCGCCCTTCGGATGGCGTTTCTGGACTTCACGGCGTGTTGATCCGGCGATGCGCGCCCGGCCCATACCGAAGACGTCACACATAGCACCTCTTGAAAGCAGATGCGCCTCTGCACCGTGAAGCCGGCGCGAGACATAGCCGTTCAAGTGCAGCCCGATCGCTTCTCCAATCTTCCGTGCTTTTGCCGGATCGTGGCCTTGGGAGACGAGAAGATTCTTACTGCGCTTTGCGCCGTGTACGGTGAAACAACAGGCGCCCGGATGAACCGGGCGGTCCTTGGCCAATCCAAGGTCGTGGAGCATGGCCGCCGAAAACAAAATCTCCCGGTCAACGTCCAGCTTCTTGTAACCGGCCAGGCACATCGCCCAATAGTAGGTGCGCCAGCTGTGTTCCAGAACGTCTGTTCCAAGTTTTTCTGAAGCGAGCGCCTCACTATCGGATACCAGCCGGGTTTGGAGCGGCAACAAGCCTTCAAGATCGGCCCCATAAGCGTTCATCAGACCCAGTTTGTCTGACGCCTGATCCAATGCCTGCAGCAGGCTCATCCGAACCATGTTTCCAATGACTGTGACCCTCTCGGCCCGCGTTAACCGTCCCTCGCTGAACGCACCTTTTCTCTCACCCCAGGCCAGAGATCCCATAATTGGCGCCTTGTGTTTTGTTTGACAAATGGTGGTCATATCAGCTCCTCTATTTATTTGTACCGTATCGCATAAAAATAGACAGGTCGAGTTTTTTATGCGAAGCGTTACAGAATGGCGAAGGAACGAAAACGCGGCCGTCCTCGATCTTTCGATGAGACGGCAATTCTCGACAAGATCATGCAGGTCTTTTGGGAGCAGGGCTATTCAGCCACGAGCCTCGACCAGATAGCTGAGGCAACCAACCTCAACCGACCGAGCCTATATGCTGCCTTTGGCAGCAAAAAAGACATGTATCTGAAGGTGATAAACCGCTTTGCCGACATCATGCAGGCACATCTTGCGGCGGCTGGTGATTTCGACGGATCTCTAAAGGACCGCTTCGAGGCGATCCTGTCAGCTTCCATCGATCTTTATACCGGTCAAACGGGTGTATCTGCATCCCGTTTCGGCTGCCTTGCCATCTCCACTCTGCCAGCAGAAGCAGCCCAGGATACAGAGTTTCTGAATGCTTTGAACAAGGTCATGGGCCGGATGGACCGCGGCTTCGTCCGCCTCATTCTTGGCTCCGGCGATGCCACCGTTCATGAAGACGAAGCCAATGAAACGGCAAGGCTGTTTTCCGTCCTACTCCATGGCATGTCGGTGCGCGCTCGAGCAGGTGAAGATCCAGATGAGCTAAAAAGCCTCATCAAAAGCGCGGTCGACAGGCTTTTGCCCGATCCTGCCAGATGATGCATGGCGCATATGGCTAAGGTCTAAAGGGTTCCCGGGAGCCTTTTCGCCCCCTACCGGACTCAATCAGGTTCCGGTCCGCAGTGTCTCAAAGAAGTTTTTGATTTCATCAGAAATGACATAGACGCTTGTGTTCATCCGGTCAGCCGCAGTCTTGAAATTGCCGGCAGCTCTGTCAGTTGCCACGACTGCATGCCCAACACCTTCGATATTGCCCTCAAGTGTTTGCGCCCCGTTCGCAACCGTCTGGACACTGTGTGAAATCTCTTGCGTCGCAGCGCCCTGCTCTTCAACGGCAGCGGCAATCGACGAGGTCATCTCATCCAGCTGCCGGACCACCTCTGCAATCGACTGGATGGACCCAACCGCGCCTTCCGTCGATTCCTGAATTTCGGAGACCTGTTGACTGATCTCTTCCGTCGCTTTCGCGGTCTGTTGGGCGAGCTCCTTGACCTCTGCAGCAACCACTGCAAAGCCTTTGCCCGCATCCCCTGCCCGTGCTGCCTCAATGGTCGCGTTGAGCGCCAAAAGATTCGTCTGCTCGGCAATTGCCTGAATCAGCCCAACAACGTCCCCAATCTTCTGCGCGGCCCCTGCAAGGCTCGCAACCTGATCGCTGGATTTTTCAGTTCCGGCCGACGCCTCGCTGGCAATTCTGGACGCGCCAACAATCTGCTTCGAGATCTCCTGGATGGAACTGGACAACTCTTCCGTCGCTGCGGCCACGGTTTGCACACTGTCGCTGGAGTCTTTTGACACGGTTTCCGCGCTTGAGATTTGGTCCTGTGCATGCCGGGAGACGCTTTCAAGCTGAGCAGCCTCGCTAGTCACAATCCGGGCGCCCTCATCGGCATCCTTCAGTGGCTTTTCTATTTTCTCCCGAAACTGCTCGATCGCTCTGTTCAACTTGTTTGCCTGCTCAGCCCGCTCCAACAACAGTTGTTCTTCATAAGTTGAAATGGCCAGATCCATGTCGAACATGACCGCCGCGGTAACGTGTTCCAGAACATCACCAAGGTCGGTAAAGGACGTCCGGTATTTCTTGACCAGATGTTTGTGTAGGCGTGTCAGGACAAACTTGTAACCGGCAATATACCAGCGGGGCTCGAGACCAATCCGGCAATGAATGTGCCCAATCCGGTTGATGCTTTCCTGATAGTCCTTGTCAAAGCCGCTCAAAAAGAGTTTTTCCCAGTGGCTCTTTTGCGCACCTACCAGGCGCGGCTGCTGATCGCCGACCATGTTGGCCATATGAGGCTCAGCCTTTATGTGCGCATAAAAACCGGCAAGCAGGTCATCCAGAGCCGGCTGAATAACCGGCCATGTTTTCCTCAGTGCCGAGATGGTTTTGGAATCAATTTCTGCAAATTTCAGACGATGATCAAAATCGGTTTCAGACATGGCAGCCCTCGCAACATACTGCCGTTAGGTCATATTGAAATGCTAAACATATTATAAATTGCAAACCACCTAGAAATAACTACCAATAGTTTCAACAATTTTCGTTACTTTTCGCATATGCAGATCTACCAAGACAGGCTGAATAATGCCTATTTTGTAGTCATTTAAATAAGTTTAGATGGACGATTCGCTGTCGTTTTGGGGCCTATTTTTGGGTTCTTCAGAAACCTTGGTTTGGCATTTTACGACAAAAGATAAAAAAATCCCGGACCACAGGTCCGGGATTTCCAAGAGTGTGTTTGGTTCGCCGGTATCCGTCAGTGATGAAGGATCTGGCTGAGGAACAATTTCGTCCGCTCGTGCTGCGGATTGGTGAAGAATTCCTCCGGCTCGTTCTGCTCAACGATCTGGCCGGCATCCATGAAGATCACCCGGTTGGCAACCTTACGGGCAAAGCCCATTTCGTGGGTCACGCAAAGCATGGTCATGCCTTCTTCAGCCAGACCAACCATCACGTCGAGCACTTCCTTGATCATCTCCGGATCAAGCGCCGAGGTCGGCTCATCAAACAGCATGATTTTCGGGTTCATGCAGAGCGAGCGGGCAATTGCCACACGCTGCTGCTGACCACCGGAGAGCTGTCCTGGGTATTTCAGTGCCTGCTCGGGGATCTTGACCCGCTCAAGATAGTGCATCGCAATATCTTCAGCTTCCTTCTTCGGCATCTTGCGAACCCAGATCGGTGCCAAGGTGCAGTTTTCAAGAATGGTCAGATGCGGAAACAGGTTGAAGTGCTGAAAGCACATGCCGACTTCACGGCGTATCTCGTCGATTTTTTTCAGATCATCGGTCAGTTCCGTACCTTCCACGATGATCTGGCCGGCCTGGTGCTCTTCCAGACGGTTGATGCAACGGATCATCGTTGATTTACCAGACCCGGACGGGCCGCAGATGACGATCCGTTCGCCGGACATCACGCGCAAGTTGATGTCGCGCAGCACGTGGAAGTCCCCGTACCACTTGTTCATGTTCTTGATTTCGATGGCGACGTCCGTGTCGGAGACCTTCATCTTGGTGCGATCGGCAGCCAAGTCATCGTCGCGTACAGCGTTTTCGGTCATTGATTTACTCCAAGAGTGTCTTTGGACCGGGGCGCAGCGATTTCATCCCGCGCGCCCCGGAAGAGCGTTATCGTTTGTGTCCGGTGTGCAGCTTCTTCTCCATATAGATGGAATATCGCGACATGCCGAAGCAGAACACGAAGAAGATGATCGCTGCAAAAAGGTAACCGGTATGGCCCTGGCTGGGTGTCGACCACGTCGGATCCGTGAAGGACGACTGAATCTGGCCAAGAAGGTCGAACATGCCGACGATCAGAACCAGTGTGGTGTCCTTGAACAGGCCGATGAAGGTGTTGACGATCCCCGGGATCACAAGCTTCAGAGCCTGCGGCAGGATGATGAGATACATCATCGGCCAGAACCTAAGACCAAGCGCCATTGCGCCTTCATACTGCCCCTTCGGGATCGCCTGAAGACCGCCGCGGACCACTTCTGCCATGTAGGCTGCCGAGAACAGCGTCACCCCGATCAGAACCCGCAAGAGCTTGTCGAAGGTCACCCCTTCCGGCAGGAAGAGTGGCAGCATCACCGAGGACATGAACAACACGGTAATCAGCGGCACACCGCGCCAGAACTCGATGAAGATGATCGAGACCAGCTTGATGATCGGCATCTTTGAACGGCGTCCAAGCGCGAGCGCCACACCCAAGGGCAAAGACGCCACGATACCTGTCACCGCAATGACCAAGGTCACAAGCAGACCACCCCAAACTGCAGTCTCGACAATCGGCAGAACAACGTTGTCGCCGATGACCAGACCGGTCAGCAGGAAGTAGGCAATGATCGGGAACACCACAAGGAAGAGGATCGCGTTGATCTTCTTGAATGGTGCGCTCGGTATCGCCAGTGGCACTAGGAGCAGGGCAAACAGCGCATAAACAATGTCCACCCGGTAACGCTCTTCGACCGGATACCGGCCATAGATGAATTGTGGGAAGTATGCTTCGACATACGCCCAGCAAGCACCGCTATGGCCGCCATCTTGGGGCAGACAAGCTTCCCGATTGTCGCCGGTCCAGACCGCGTCGATAAACGCGAATTGGATAAACGGCGCGAGCATCGAGTAAGCGAGCAGTATCCCGATCACAGTCAGAATGGTGTTGCCGATGGACGAGAACAGGTTCTGCCGCATCCAGCCGATGACACCGGTGGTGGAGATCGGTGCCGGCAGGAGCGGCGCCTCTTCCGTTCGAACTTGAAACACTTCAGTTTTTGACATGTCGCTCTCCTTACCGTTCCACGAGCGCCATGCGCTGGTTGTACCAGTTCATGAAGGCTGAGGTGATCAGACTGAGCGACAGATAAACCGCCATCCAGATCGCAATGATCTCAATCGCCTGACCGGTCTGATTGAGAACAGTACCGCCCACGGATACGAGATCCGGGAAGGCAATGGCCACAGCAAGGGACGAGTTTTTCGTCAGGTTCAGGTATTGGCTGGTCAGCGGCGGAATGATGACCCGCATCGCCTGCGGAATGACCACAAGACGAAGGGTCGGACCGTTGCGCAGGCCTAGAGCGTGCGATGCTTCGGTCTGGCCGTGGCTGACAGCCTGAATGCCTGCCCGGACGATTTCCGCGATGAACGCAGCCGTATAGATCGCGAGAGCAGTTGTCAGAGCAAGGAACTCGGGGATCAGGTTGAAACCGACACCCAGCTCAAAGCCGCGGCGCAGGATCGGACCTGTTTCGACGAAGTTCGGATGCTCAAGATACATCGGCATTCCGGTCACGAAATAGGTGATGACCGGCAACCCAATGATCAATCCGAGCGCTGTCCAGAAGACCGGGAATTGCTGTCCTGTTTCGTCCTGGCGTTTGCGTGCCCATCTGGAGACCACAACCGACGCGACAATACCGATGATTAAGGCAATGCCGATAAAACCAGAGCCGTCTTCCCAAATGGGCTTTGGCATCCGCAACCCGGCAATGTTTAGGTGAAAGGTGTCGAACAATGACCACTTTTCCCGCTTGCCCGGCACCGCGCGCAGAACGGCGAAGTACCAGAAGAAGATCTGGAGAAGAAGTGGAACATTTCGGACCAGCTCGACGTACCAATACGCGATCTGGTTGATGACCCAGTTGTTGGACAGCCGCGCAATGCCAACGACAAATCCGATGAAGGTCGCAAAAAAGATCCCGACGACTGCGACCATAAGTGTGTTGAGAAAGCCAACGAAAATCGCCTGGCCATAAGTAGACGTTTCGGCATACGGGACCAAGGATTGGATGATGCCAAAACCGGCCGTATTTTCAACGAAACCCCAACCGGAGGCAATGTTCTGCCGCTCCAGGTTGGCTACCGTGTTCGTCACTATGAAGTATCCGAAGAAGACCAAAGCTGCGATCAGGAGTGCCTGATAAAACAGCCCGCGTACCTTCGGATCATTCACCAGCGAAGCACGCGCCGGCGCCCCCGCCGAGTCCTGCTCCATGACTGACATAGAACCTCGCCCAAGTTATCACGCCCGGCATATGTGGCAGATCAAGTGTCCGCAAGCCGTGGACGTGGCGTCGTCTGCTTTCCATCTCAACGCTTGTTCAGCGTCCCCTATCGGCAGAAAGCAGGTTTGTTCCCCGCGCACTGTCCGGATGATTTCCGGTTATTTTGGCGCAGAATTTATTGAGGGTTCCGGCAGTCATGCCGCCGGAACCCCAAAAACCTCTTTAAATCAGAGGATTAGCGTACCGGCGGAGCGTACAGGAAACCACCGTTCGACCACAGAGCGTTCACGCCGCGGGAGATGCCGAGCGGAGTGTCCGGACCGACGTTGGCATTGAAGCTTTCTTCGTAGTTACCAACGTTTTTGATGATGTTGTAAGCCCAGTCGTTGGACAGGCCGATGGCCTCACCGAATGCACCTTCAGCACCAAGCAGACGCTTGACGGACGGGTTGTCAGAACCCTTCATTTCGTCAACGTTTGCAGAGGTCACGCCCATTTCTTCGGCGTTGATCATTGCGTTGAGGGTCCACTTAGCAATGTTGAACCACTCATCGTCGCCCTGACGAACAACCGGACCAAGCGGCTCTTTGGAAATGATTTCCGGCAGAACCATGTGGTCGCCCGGGTTGGTCAGCTTCAGGCGCTGAGCGTACAGGCCGGATGCGTCCGTGGTGTAAACGTCACAACGGCCAGCGTCGTATGCAGCGACAACTTCGTCAGCTTTTTCGAAAGCGACGATTTCGTACGGCATGTTGTTCGCACGGAAGTAGTCAGCAACGTTCAGCTCGGTGGTTGTACCGGTGTTGGTGCAGACAGATGCGCCAGACAGTTCCAGAGCAGAGGTCACGCCCAGATCCTTGCGGACCATGAAGCCCTGACCGTCGTAGTAGTTGACGCCTGCGAAGTTCAGACCGAGCTGAGTGTCGCGGGACATGGTCCAGGTGGTGTTCCGGGACAGAACATCAACTTCGCCGGACTGCAGAGCAGTGAAGCGCTCTTTAGCAGAAAGCGGAGTGAATTTAACGGCAGAAGCGTCGCCGAATACTGCAGCAGCCATTGCGCGGCAGAGATCAACGTCGAGACCGGTCCAGTTCCCCTGTGCATCCGGGTTTGAGAAGCCCGGCAGACCCTGGCTCACACCACACTGGATGAAGCCTTTGCCCTTGACGTCTTCCAGCGTCGTCGCACCAGCAGCTGTCGCAGCGACACCCATAGCGGCGCCGAGTACGAGCGGAAGGATTTTGTTAGACATGGATATGCAGCCTTTATTTGTTACCCATAACTTTTATTTAGCTGGCCGGTATGAGTTGATGTCCTCTTCGCCCGACATTGCGGGCAAATTCCAGCGCAAAGCGCTGGTTCCTCCGGAAATCATCCCCCCGATCCAACAGCCCCCATACGATGGCATTTGCGTGTTCGGGTCAAGTACTTGCTGACGATATCTCGTTAAAATTCTCGGGCCGAAGTAGGATTACGGTTACCATGGCTGCACAAAACGCGAACATGTCTAGTTTCGCCTCATTGGCTGCCCATTACGTAATCATTCGTTTTTTTCGCTAAGGCTGCGTCCCCTACGGAAAGACCTGAAACGCCGCAAAGTGAGGTCCGATGCATTCGTGTAAAAGCATCGGACCAAGACCTTTTTACCGAACCGGCGGGGCGTAAAGAATACCGCCGTCGAGCGAGGACGCGTTCAAACCGCGCTCAATTCCAAGCGGGGTATCAACACCAACGTTGCGCGCGAAGATTTCTCCGTAATTACCGACCGCGCTTATGATGCGGACGGCCCAGTCCTGATCAAGCCCGAGCGCAACGCCGAAGTTGCCTTCCACCCCGAACAGCCGTTTTACAACTGGATTATCAGAAGACGCCATGTCTGCGACATTTGCCTGGGTCACACCGAGTTCTTCTGCGTTAATCAGAACGTTCAAGGTCCATTTCGCTATATTGAACCACTGGTCGTCGCCCTGCCTGACCACCGGGCCCAGTGGCTCTTTTGAAATGACCTCTGGCAAAATCATGTGCTCGGACGGATTGGTCAGCTTCAAGCGGTTGGCGTGCAGACCCGATTTGTCGGTTGTGTAGACGTCACACCGGCCGGCATCATAGGCTTGTGTCACCTCATCGTTCTTTTCAAAGGCAACGACCTCGTACTCCATGTTGTTAACCCGGAAGAAGTCGGCGACGTTGAGTTCCGTCGTGGTTCCAGTCGCCGTACAGACCGAGGCGCCGGCAAGTTCCATGGCCGATGTAATCCCAAGCTCCTTGCGGGCCATCATCGCCTGGCCGTCGTAGTACATGACACCGACGAAGTTGGCGCCAAGGTTCGTGTCACGCGACATAGTCCATGTTGTCGTGCGCGACAGAACATCAATTTCGCCGGATTGTAGAGCCGCGAACCGTTCAGGTAATGACAATGGCCGGAACTTGACTGCAGTCGGATCCCCGAGAACGGCTGCGGCAATCGCTCGGCAGTAGTCGACATCCAGTCCACTCCAGTTCCCATCGCTGTCCGGGTTGGAAAACCCGGGATTGCCCTGGCTCACACCACAGGTGAAGTAACCGTTCTCCTTGACCTGCTCGAGCGTGGATGCCGAAGCAGGAAAGGCGGCCCCTGAGAACGCCGCGGCGATCACCAAGCTTTTGAGAGTGTTTTTCATTTTCAGTCCTCCTGAGGCGCGAAATAGGGCTCGCAAATCCCAGCCTTTCAAAGGACCATTGCAACAAACCACGAATACCAATGAAAAAATGTCTTGGGAAAAACAGCGATCTGACGCAATTTCGCGATCAGAAAGCCCATCGGCATATCACATGATCAGCCCATTGGCATTGGGCCGGTGCTGAGTGCCGACATGGAAAAACAAGACAAGCCAAAGCGGACTGAAGAATAGATGACGAATACGCCGGACAATAAAAGAAGCATTGAAACTGTTCTTGCGCACAGCGGCCGGGATCCGTCCGGGTTCCATGGGTTTGTCAATCCGCCAGTCGTCCATGCCTCCACAGTGCTCTATCCCGACACCAAGACCATGGTGACGGGCGCGCAGAAGTACTCCTATGCACGCCGCGGCAATCCAACCACTGATTCCCTAGAAGACGCCTTGAAGGAAATTGAAGGCGCGGCTGGCGTGAAACTGGCCAACTCCGGCCTGAACGCCATAGCGTTGGCGATTTTATCCTGCGTGAAGGCAGGCGATCATATGCTGATCGCCGATACGGCTTACGGCCCGACCCGTCACTTTGCAGATACTGTCCTGCCAGGCCTTAACGTTGATGTTGAGTACTACGATCCGGCTGTCGGTGCGGACATCAAATCGCTCTTCAAACCGAACACCACTGCAGTCTTTACTGAGGCCCCAGGCTCCCTCACCTTCGAAATGCAGGACGTTCCAGCAATTGCGGCAGCCGCGCACGAAATCGATGCGACCGTGCTCATGGACAACACTTGGGCCAGTCCGCTCTATTGCCAGCCAATTGCATTCGGCGTTGATCTCTCCATTCAGGCGGGCACGAAATACATTGTCGGTCATTCAGATGTCATGCTCGGCACGATCGCTGCCAGCGAAAAGGCCTGGCACAAACTGGACACGCTCCATGGCGCAATGGGCAGCCATGTCGGTCCTGATGATGTCTATTTGGGTTTGCGCGGGCTTCGCACCCTGTCGGTCCGCCTGGAGCGGCACCAGAAAAACACAGCCGTCGTTCTGGACTGGCTAAAGACGCAGCCAGCCATCGGAGCGATCAGATATCCGGCACTTGAGAGCGATCCCGGCCATGAGATCTGGAAGCGTGACTTCAGCGGTGCCTCGGGCCTGTGCGGCTTCGACTTTGCGGCCGGGACAACACAAGATCAGGCCTATGCGTTTCTCGACGCGCTGACCCTGTTTGGTCTCGGATATTCCTGGGGCGGATTTGAAAGTCTTGCAATCCCGGTTCGATTGAAAGGCATGCGGTCGGCGACAAACGTCGATCCCAATCTTCACTCGGTTCGCCTTCACATCGGCCTTGAAGACCCGGAAGATCTGATCAAGGACCTTGGCCAGGCCCTCGACAAGGCTTTCGCATAGTTGATGGATTCCATGAACAAGTTTCATGGATGGAACCTGTTGCGATCAGTCTTGCTTGTCACAAAATGGTGGGAACCGAAAACACACAAAGGCTCCCACCATGGACATTCAGCGCATTTCCGCATTTTCAGATGGCAACACCGGCGGCAATCCGGCCGGTGTGCTCATTAGTAACGCGCATCCGTCAGTCGAAGACATGCGCGCCATCGCAGCGGATGTTGGCTTTTCCGAAACCGCATTTGCTGCGCCTCAAGGCGACGGGGCCTGGCGGGTCCGCTATTTCTCGCCGCAATCCGAAGTGCCGTTTTGTGGTCACGCGACCATCGCACTCGGATCCGCCCTCACCCGCGAATTCGGTCCAGGGCGCTACAATCTGAAGCTCAACGAAGCTGAAATCTCCGTGGAAGGCGCTGTCTCAGGCGAACTCGTGGAAGCCGCCCTCCAATCGCCCCCGACAAAAAGCCAACCAGCACCGGATGATGTTGTGAACGAGGTTATGGATCTCTTCGGCTACACGAAAGATCAGATCGATATCCGCATCCTGCCAGCGCTCGTCCATGGCGGCGCAGATCATTTTGCGCTGACGCTTAACTCACGCGAGGCCGTCTCGGACATGACCTATGATCAGGAAGCGGGACGTAAACTGATGGAAAAGCTTGGGTGGGTTACGATTCTAATCGCCTTCAGCGAAACGCCACAACTCTTCCATACACGCAATGCCTTTGCCTCGGGCGGGGTCTATGAAGATCCGGCAACTGGGGCGGCCAGCGCTGCCTATGCCGGTTATCTGCGGGACATTGGTTGGCCGCATCAGGGCCGCATCGAAATCAATCAGGGATATGACATGGGGCATCCCAGCCGCATCGTTGCGGAAATCGGATCTGAAAAGGGAAGCTCAATCCGTGTTTCTGGTTCGGCACGGGTCATGAACGAAAGCGATTTCACAGACTGATCACAGCCGGATCACTCAGAATATCACACGAGCTATGGCGCGGTCAGATTGCAGGATCGCGCCGTTTTTCCTTGAAAATTAGCCAAAGGTTCCGGAAATAAATCACCAGTCCGAGCCCCTGCCCCAGAATGATGATCGGCTCCTTCTTGATCACACCGTATGTGAACAGCATGATCCCGCCGGCAATCGAAAAGAACCAAAAAGCGATCGGCACGATGGATCGTCCGACACGTTCGGACGCCATCCATTGAACAACAAAGCGCATCATAAACATTGATTGCGCAGCCAGACCGAAGATCAGCCAAAAATCAAACTGTGCAATGAAGACTGCATGAAACCAGTCTATGAGGGCAGCCATGTCGGATTCCAGTTACCTTGATACGCCAGCGGCGCGTTTCTGCTCGGGAATTGTGGCGTCAAATTAGGTCAATGGCCGGACAACCGGAATTTTTTTGCGGCGGCGGCGCAACCACCACACACCAAACAAATCCAGCACCCCGACCAACGCCCGGTCGAAGATACCGTATTTCGAGGTCCCGTGGCGCCGTTGCCGGTCTTGAACGTCAATATGCACCACATTGTAGCCTTCGCGGATCACCAATGCCGGGAGAAACCGGTGCCAGCTGTCAAAATACGGAAGCTGAAGGAAGACCTCACGGCGCAGCGCTTTGAGACCGCAGCCGCTGTCGCGGGTGTTGTCCTTTAAGATGGCGCCCCGCAGTTTGTTCGCGAACTTGGAGGCATACCGTTTTGCAAGACTTGCTTTCCGGCCCAGTCTTTGACCCGCAGCAAGCGCAGCAGACGGCCCTGCGGCTTCAAGCGCATCGAGCAACTGCGGGATATATGCGGGATTGTTTTCCCCGTCTCCATCGATGGTGGCGACGACGTCACCACGCGCATGCTGAAGTCCGGTGCGTACTGCACAGCTCTGACCGCAAGACTTTTCGTGCCGAACCGGACGCAGCCAGTCATGCGTTGCCGCGTAGTCCTGAAGAACAATGTCGGTCCCGTCAGATGATCCGTCGTCGATTACAATGACTTCAAACGTCCGTCCGCTGAGTGCTGCTTCAATCTCGTCGAGAAGAATTGGCAGATTTTCCGCTTCATCTTTGGCAGGAACAACCACAGTGACGGCGATACCGCCCTTTGTCGCGGCCAGGGCTTCCAAATAACTCTTTGTCATGACATCCACTCAGTCCGCCTCGCTAACCGCAGTCCGGGCCGGTACGATGCGCTGCGCTCCGCGTTGTCCGCGCAAAACCTGCCAAACGGCTCGCGCGCTTGCCTTGGCCGAAATGGCGGTCATGTTCGGAACGATATTGCCGTTTTCCGCGATATGAAAACCGATCCGGCGCCGGGCCATGGCACGCACGGTGAAGAAGGTGAAGGTCATGCCGAGCAGTGTGCCGGCAATGACGTCACTTGGGTAATGCGCACCCGCCATCACCCGGGAGAATGCCAGCCAGAACGCACTGACAACAATCAACCACCGGTAAGCCGGGAAGATGAAATAAAGCGCAGTCGCAAGGGCGGCGACTGTTGTGGAATGGCCGGACGGAAAGCTCGTGAACTTGCCGTGAAATGCAAGGAAATCAAAATGAACGGGGCCGAACTCTTCGTACAATTTCGGACGCGCGCGCCCAAGGCTCCACTTGATGATTAGCACCACAATCCCGGACGCTGCGACCGTGTAGAAGACGAACGCCGCATAGGTGAAGACGGCGCCGATCGCCATCCGGATCCGGAAAGCATATCGGCCGGCGTCGAGCGCGAGCAGAAAGAGACAAGGAACACCCGTTGAAATCAGGATCCAGTCTGCCTTACCCAAATCAGTGAACGAGCGGAAGGCAGTCCGGTATTCGTTCGGCAGTGAGTTCAGCCAAGGATACGTCGGCGCATCAAAGGCAACGACTGCGACACCCACCGTTAAAAGAAGAACAGCAAGGATATCTTGTGGCCGTTGGCCCGGTGGCAATGTCCGCAACTGAGCGGTACCGCGCTCCTTGCGATTGGAATAAAGGATCATGGCGCGCCGGGCATTGCCGCGCATCCGTTCCAGCACCCATTTTATCCGACTATTGCTGCTCATTGCCGCCTTGTGTGTCTGTTGCGTCCGCGGCCGACTGATAGAGCGCAATTTCGACATCATCGCCGCCGTTGATATTCAGGCCGTCTACCCTTTTTCGCACCACGGGGACAAGACCCTTCTCCTTGGCTGCGGCCAAAAACGCCTCTTCATGCCGGCTCTCGATTGCTGCGATCCGGCAAACACCACTCTCTCCCGCCTTAACTTGCGCGAGGAAATCGGCGGCTTCAGCCTCCGGCACGATCTTGGTGTTGGTCCCTTCCAGGAAGATAAAGCTCGGCTCGTGGAAGCCGGTCGTGACCACTTGCCGGGTATCCCGATTTGCGCACCCCGGGATCTCGTCCATCGCAGTGACAAGCCTCGGACTAACCCAGATCGTGGTCAGTGCCGGTCCTGAAAAACCCCATACACCGATGGCAACGCAAATTGCGGTCAGCGTTGTGGCTGGCAGAGCATAGAGCGCCGGTCCACGGAGCAGACGGGTAGCGGCAAAGACGGCAAAAACTGCGCCAATCCCGGTGACAATCGCCCCTGGAGGTGATGGCCAGATACCAAGCGCAAACGGGCCTCCAAAGGCGGCGGCCGCAATTCCTATGGCGGGCACCGCCAACAAGATCGCCGCCACCCAACGTAGCCATTTCGCCGTTTGGAAACCGGCGCCTTCGATCAGGGCCGCCGCCACAGGCAAAATCAGTGCAGGCATCAAGGGCATGGTGTAATGCGGCAGCTTCGTCGCAACGAGTTCAAACACCACCCAGCTTGGGAAAAACCAGCAAGCTGCGAAGATCACCAAAGGGCTCTTCCGCTCGCGCCACATCATCGGCAAAGCAATCAGGAAGAATGCCGGAAGCGGCCAAAAGACACCAAACATGGCACCGAGATGGGTCAGCGGCGGGGCCCCATGCCCTTCCTGCCCTTCAGACACCTTGCCGAGTAGATCCTTGCCGATCGCTTCTGTAAAGAATGTGCCGTCTGTTGCGATCCAAATGGCGACGAACCAAGGTAGAACAAGCAAGAAAAACCAGATGAAACCGGCCAGCGGGACGGCCCCCTTGAACCAGCTCAAATTGCGGCTGGTGATGATCAAGCCAACAACCGTGAACCCGACGACCATCGGGCCAACTGGTCCCTTGACCAAGACACTTGCCGCAAGCGCGGTCCAGAACACAAAAGCAAGGCCCCAGGCCCTATCAGAGCTGTTCCTCAGCCAGAGCCGCGCGAGAGCGCCCTGAGCGATAACAATCGTTGCAAAAAGGGTGGCATCGGTTTTCGCAAGCCGCGCTTCAACGCCAAGGATGATGGCGAGCACAACAAAGGAACCAGCAACAAGCGCTCCTGAGGGGCCCATGAAGGCTCTTGCCAACCAAAACACCGCCAGAACGCTCAAGGTCGCGCCGATAATGGACGGCAAACGATAGACCCAAAGCGCAGCCGATGCATCATGGCCTGTCAGTTTGACGGCAGCCGCCTGCAGCCAATAAATGCCAACCGGCTTCTTGTGACGCGCCTGATCCTGGAAACGGATATCGACATAGTCGCCAGTTTCGAGCATTTGCTTGGTCGCTTGCGTGAAACGCGGCTCATCGCGGTCCAGAGGTGGTACAGTCCACTGACCTGGAACGAACAAAACAAGCGCTAACGCGAGCAGCAGGAGCGGTGCAGTTACATCATGGCCGAAGATGCGCAGCCATATCGGCTTTTTCATTTGATTTCCGGACTTTTCCGGATCCTGCTCCGGTTGCGCGCTGTTTGCCGCTGCCGATTGCGTTTCTGCCATTACGACCCGATTCCGCGAGGATCAAAAGGGCTTGATCCCAGCCTTTCAAAAAGAATGTGTGTGCATCTCCTACATGAGCTTTTTGAAAAGGGAAACACTGCTTGCACCCAAACTCTGTGAAGCTATCGTCATGGGGACGATTCCTCGCAACATTCCTTTGGCAATCATATGGCACTCATTGCACATATTACCGATTTGCATCTTCGTCCGCGCGGACTTGCCTGCTATCGCGTCTCCGATACAAACATGCTGGCGGAACGGGCGATCCCGGCCTTGAACGGCCTGACGCCACGCCCGGACGCAGTCGTTTTGACTGGAGACCTCACAGACAAAAGCGATCCACGGGAATATGCACTTGCCCGGCAGATCCTGTCGCGGCTCGCCATGCCGGTGTTCATGATCCCCGGCAACCATGACGGCAGCGCCGATATGCGCCGCGAGATGTCCGGGTTTCCGGGTATGGACGGCGATGCAGAGGGCAAGCTCTGCTACACCGCCGGCATTGGCGATATCCGGCTCATCGCGCTTGATACGAACATCCCCGGCAAACCGAATGGCGAACTCGGCACACCGCAGCTGAATTGGTTGTCAGATCGTCTCTCGGAGGACAATCGGCCGACGCTCATCGCCCTCCACCACCCGCCTGCCCTCAGCGGCATTCAGCACATGGATGCGATTGGCTTGAATGACGCCGGTGCGCTCGCGGAGGTGATCGGCCCGCACAAGCACATTCAGCGGCTGCTTTGCGGTCATCTGCACCGCCCGATCATCGCGGAGTTCGCAGGCAAGATCATGACGCTCGCCCCCAGTACGGGCCACCAGGTCGTTTTGGATTTGACCGAAGATGGGCCGCCGATGTTCAACTTCGAACCGCCCGCATATTTCCTTCATCACCATACGCCGCAAGCAGGCACAGTGACCCATATGGCCTATGTCGAAGCATATCCCGGACCGCATCACTTCTTTGCCGATGAGGGTGTTTCCTGGCCGGGAGATGACGCGTGACAATGATTTTCGGCAGCCAGAAAAACAGAGCTATTCAGTGCCTGCGCACCCTGCCCTTGATCTTGCTCCTTGCTTTCTTGGCAGGCTGCGGTGCGCTGCCTGGCGGTCAAGTCGAATTGGAAGACCGGCCGGTCTTTACAGATGTCGATGTCAGCACCTCTTCTCTCATGGCGATGGTGAATGCCTATCGCGCAAAGAATGGTCTTCCGGCCTTGCGTCACGATCCGGCGCTTGATGGTGTCTCGCAAGATATGGCGCGGCATATTGCCAAACGCGACAGCATGGACACCTGGCAGCACAGCGCCTTCGGTCTTTCCCAGCGGCTCGACAAGGCGCGGTACCCGAATTACGCAGCTGCAGAAAATCTGGGTGCCGGCTATGCGGATCTGCCTGCAGCTTTCCGCGGCTGGCAAGGTTCCGAAGGCCACAACAAGAACTTGCTCAATCCGTATGTGACGCGTGTCGGAATTGCCCGCACCAATCGCAGCAATGGAAAATGGCGGAATTTCTGGGTCATGACGCTGGCGCGGCCGCAAGCCGACGGCCGGCCGGTCCCCGTCAATTAACAGACTGCAACAGGATCAAAGTGCTCCTGAGCATGACTAGAATGGGAACGGGCGCTCTGAGAAGACCTTTTCCCGTTCAGGTTCAGTGCGCAGTCCGCGCTCGACCACGCCACTAAAGAGCCTGTCTTTGCCAAACCGCGGCTGCCAGGTGCACAATTCGGGTGAGAACAGTTTGATGCAGGGCACACCAAGATCCGGACGTGTCGCATCAAACTCCCAAACTGTAATTCCCTTCTGCCGCAAGGCCTCCAACAATCCGTCATAAGTAAAGGCTTCGGCTTCAGAAAAAGAAGCCGCTACCGAGGCTTCTCCAACTGGCCAATCATCCAGGATCGATCTCTGGCGGGCATACCGAAGCTGAGATGGAATTTTGCTGCCTTGCTCATGGGGACGATCTGGGTACGCAGTCTCCATCGCAGACAACGAGATTTCTCCCTGCAGCATTTCGGTGATTGCTCCGAAGATCGCTGATCCGAGATCCCATTCGGCACAAGCACCAAACGCTGCCGCGTGACCATCGTCGCGGTGAGAAATGGCAACGGCCACATGGACCGGCAGATCAGTTTCGACCCTGCAAATCGTTGTCTTTCGGTGGCGCTCAGACAGATATCTCATCAAGTTGTCAGAAATTTTTTCGCGCAAAACCGGCCTGGGTACCACTGTTATCCCCAAGCGGTTGTACCATGCCTGAGCCACTGCATCGCGCTCTGCAAGCTCTAACAGAGCCCGCTCCCGCGCGCCTTCTAAGTCAGACCAGACCGCACACCCAACTGTTGACGAAACGCCTACCGTGAGACCGTGTTCGAGAACAACTTCTCCGAAAAGAGCCGCGAATGCAGGTAGCCGCGCCTCAGTCCCGTTTAACAAATTACTCACGCGAACAAGACGATTACTCAACTTACTCCAATCGATTACAGAACCACGGGACTCCCGCCCCAACTCCGTTCGCTTGCGAAGCAAATCACTCGTCTGGGCCTCACTAAATCCCAGTATGGATGCAAGATCGGCTTGATACTCACCCTTCGTAACACCAACAACACGCGGATCATCTTGCCCAAGAGAACAAAGGGTTAATCTTTCAGCAACCTCCCCAATACAACTAATAGATGCACCTATTTTCGTATTTGCTTGCCCACCGGCAGCAAAGGACCCAGTCGCCTTTGCCGTATGCTGCTCATCAGAGTTTTGAGGCGGAACAACAGCGGTACAAAAATGGATTGGACAGCTTGGAAGAGAGACAGGCACCAGGCGAACCCGGCCGGCTCGCAAGACCGGCTTAAACAGCCGCAGAGCCTGCTCGGCATCCGGATTAACCGGTCTCACATCTCGCTCCGTGCCCGCGATCAGACCGGCACTCACAAGCCCACTCAGAACCTCTGGCATAAAACGCTGCATCGCTCCCCCACACAAAAACGTTCTGCGACTAAAGCATTCCTGAGAACATGATCAAGTATATTTTTTGATCAACAGACTCATTAGAAATTGCGAAGCGGTAGCATTTACGCTTTTCTATTGTTTTACAAAAATATTGATGCATTGTTTTTGTGCAGGATCAAGTAGTCAGAATATATTGTTACTTACAGTACCGATACAACGTGATTACTTTCCAGTTTCGGGGCTATTATTACTTTTGCCGCCGACAAAATTGAAAAACATACAACCGAATAAACTGGAGGCTTAGCATGCACACTCTTTCAACTACCAATCGCGAACTGGCCATTGGTTCGAAACTTGGTGAAATCATCCAGAACTCAACAGAACGCGCCAAGTTTGCGGAACACCCGGAAGCCACACTGTCGGAGCTCGGCCTCGCAACAGATGTTAAAATCTATGCCGACACCGCGGACAAGGTGCATCTGGTCATCCCGGCAAAGATTAATGAAGCCCGCGTTGCAGCAGGTGATGAAACTTATTTCGAAGAGCTTGGCCGCCTGGCGTTGGCGAGCTGTCATTATGAAGAAATGCCGGACTGATCGACGACCGATCTTTCTTGCACCTGCGACCGGAGGCCACCAACTCCGGTCGCAATCTTCAACCGCACCCACAAGGTTTTGCCCGATGGCCAGGTTTCCTCATTACCGTAGCAACGTTGTTGCACTCGGTCAGCTGCTCGCTCACGCTCGGATGGATAAGGAAAAGCGTCGAAAGCTTATCCAGAATCCAAAGGATGAACTACGGAAAATTGGTTTGCCGGAGCATGCAATGCAATTGATGGATTTCGCGGTTGTTGACGCCACACAGGCAAAGACGACAGTGCTCCCCTATCGCCTGAATCAGAAGAAGATCGATCAGGCAGATCCCTGTTACCTTGTCCCACTAGCCCGTCAGTTTTCCTGATCAACTAGATCGCAGCCCTGTCGCCAAAGAAGTATCTCTTGACCAACTGAACACCGCGGTCATATGAGGCGCGTGTTTTGGGGTCTTGGAAGAAGTTGATACGTCGCCCCCACTCATCGGGGTCGCCCGTACCCAGCCCAGCCTGATCGATTACCGTGGCCAAGCTTTCGCTATGCCGGCTCAAAAGATCCAGGGCTTCGGCGTCTTTCCCTGCACATACAAGTGCAGCGACCCGCGTTGTCAGCCCAACAATGCTCTTGTAGGACGCGCGCTCGATTATTTTAGCGGCCGTTTCGAAATCTTCGGATGCGAAAAAAACCAGAGAGTAATACTCGTAGAAGACCCGCGGCACGGTTGTGAACAGGTTCATCGCCTTTTCCGCTTTGCTCCGAGGCAAGCTCAACTTCACCAGCAAATGCCAAGCCTTCAGCAGCTGAAATCAGATTGATTGGATCGACGCTGTTCAAACGAATGGCTTGCATAAATGACCGGCGGGCCTCATCGGCCAAGCCTGATTGGATAAGCGCCCACCCATGAGTTCTCAGGTTAATCGGCTGCCACGGGTCCAGTTTCACGGCATGTTCGCACAGTGACATAATCTCATCCCACGACAGGACACTGTCGCGATCCTCAACCCGGTAGTGCAATAGCTGTTTAATGTTCACCAAGGCCTTTCCGGAGTACGACATTGAGAACGTGCTATGGCGTTTGGAAATCTCCTCCAGGATTTGCAATGCCTTCCGGTCAGATTTCGGATCAAACTCCACCATCAAGGCTTCCGCCTGGCACCACCGCGCAAACGCAGAACTGTTTTTCGGATTCCGAAGCTTGTTTGTCACGTGACTGTAGATGCGACCTATTGTGTGACTGGCCGCATTCTCAATACCATCCCACTCTTGCAAGTCGACGACTTCGCTGAACACAATCCGTCCTTCGGCACGGTCCTCAAACTGGATCAATACTCTGCCGGAACGATCATTATGTTGAAAACGAAGTAGAAAATTTCCTCCATCGTCGCCCTGAACCAGCACGGGCGGAGGTCCTTCAGCATCGCCGAAGTAATCTGATTGAAAGAGATCAAAGGACCTATATGCGGAAAGACCGCTGACAATCTCCTCGCGCAAGTAAATTCCATCGTTGGGCGCAGTGCGGGCCAACTCGGACGAAACAATCGAAACCTTGGGGAAATGAATAACATTGTCCGACCCGTGATCCACGACCGTGACATCACTTCCATCCGGATCTTGCCAGAATTCTGGGTTCTGCGGCCTGCTCACCACAAATTGCGCATTTGACGGGCCTGAGCGCGCAGTTACCGACAACAAATCCCGGGTTTCCTGTTCCGGCACACCGTCCAACTCTTTCAGCTCGCGCTCACAGGCCCGCAATTGCTGTTCCGCCCGCTCCCGTTGGCCGCGGTGCAGATAGATCTGGATCAGCGCGCGGTGGGCCGGCTCAAAGGCGGGATCCATATGCAGAAGGAAGTGGGCGGCAGCTTCCGCCCCGGGGGTGGCAGCAGCGACAACTGCGCCAGAAAGGTGTTTCAGCGTGGCATCCATCACCTCGTCCCGGATGCGCTGACGTTCAATCAACAGCCAATCCGTAAAGACAGGATCGATATCCTCAAAACCAGTCAGATAATCGCCGCGCCATAAAGCAATTGCGGTGTTGAAATCCGGTGAATCGGAGGTGTTCAGCAGGTCCAGAAGGTACGCCAGATCAGTAGGCAAGCTTCCCGCAAAAATTTGAATATGCCCGCCTTGGGTTTTGACCACATCGAGCCCGGCAATTTCTTCTGCCGTTTTCAACTGTTTTAAGGCTTGGCGAAGCGATTGCATGCCTCTGTGTCCGGTCGCACTGCTCCAAAGAAGATCGGCCACGGCCTCGCGGGATGCGCTCAAGTCACTGATACGGCTGACATAACCGAGGATAGCAAGTGCCTTGCGGGTTTTGGTCGCGACAGGATCGCCGTCTGCCCCCTTCAGCATCGGTCGCCCGAGACCCGCAAAGTGTGGAACTGGGATCCTCACCGTAAGACTTCCTTCACTCACGTCATTTTTGACAGCGGCCACACAACCCAGAATGCAACGCTGCGTGAAATACACGAAGACTTTATCACGCTCGTTTCACGCTTCAAGAACAACATGGCGATCTTGAAAGGCTTCCAGAGTGCAGGAATCCTCCAAAAGACAGCAACACTGGTGGGTGGTATTATGTCTCAGTCTAACGTTAAAACAGATCCAAAACTTGATCAGGAACCTCCCGTAGAGGCCATCAAGCGTATGATCCGTTATACGCAAAAGGAAGCTGACAAAGACGGTCGGACCTTTTGCTCATATTTCCTCGATATGGCGCTTCAATCCCTTGAAGACGGCAGTGAAGACCTCGACAGTATTCTGAAGTCCAAGGTAACCCCCTTGATGGTCAATCAAACCAGCACGGGCACCTGAAACACTGGCCCCATTGCATCTTGGCGGCAGCGGTTCTGGTCCTCACTGGATCGCGGCATGTCCAGCTTCAGTGCAACGCTCCAAAGACTGACCGGGACACGGGATCCCGGTCTTTTTTCGTTCAAAAACTAAGTGCTATCAAAAGGGGCTCAATAAAGTAGAAGACTGGATCGATCTGCGTTCGAAGGTCATAAGTGTGCGATTTTTCGCAACTGAAGATGACCGCTTCCTGGCACTACTAAAACTGAAATTGTAAACCGTGATAGCCGGTCCAACAGTTTCATAGCTTTTAATAATTGCACTAGCAGAAATTGTGGCGACCCCGGCAGGATTCGAACCTGCGACCATTCGCTTAGAAGGCGAGTGCTCTATCCAGCTGAGCTACGGGGCCGTGAGCTCGAGATTGCTGAGCCCTTTGTGCGGCAAAGCCGCCAATCCTGTCGACATCAAAACAATCATTTCAACAATCATTTTTGTTTGACGACAAGGACATCACTACCGGCTTAGTGCGTCCAGGGCGCGACGCGGTCGAATTTGAAATTATCAGCGTAGGCAGCACCTCGTACCACACGTGCCTGCGATTTCTCTACACGATATGGGATGCCCTGGCGCTTTGCATAAGCGACGGCGTCTTCCTGGCTTTCGAACACCATGCGCACTTGCTGCTTCATATCCGAAGACGACGTGTAACCCATCAAAGGTTCGACGGACTTGGCCACCTCCGGTTCAAAATCCAGAACCCATTTTTGCGTTTTGGCCTTGCCGGACTGCGTCGCCGTTTTTGCCGGCTGGTAAATGCGCGCGACCATAGGTCTTATCCTGTGCTCAGTTTGACGTGTGGCAGATCTTTAATGAGCTTGTTCCCTCCTTTGGTCCGGAAGTCAATATCTGCCGTCTAACTGCGCTGATTTCGCGCGCTAATTTACAGCGCACCTCTAGCGAACTCATGTTACGGCCATGACCGGATTGCCGGGAAAAAAGATCCCAAACAGAAACGACGCTTCGCATGCAATGCTGAGTTAACGATGTGAAAGAAATTGGACAATCAGTTGCGTTGCATTATGGCACAAAAACACAACCTATGCTATCTATCTGCCTAGAATGAGAAAGTTACGAGTGCATTCTGCCGTTAAGTTCTGCCACCCGAATTGTTTGGCAAATAAGAACACCGGCAAAAAATGGTGTCCGGGACCCGAAAGGCTGATCCGCTCACCCAATAACAGGAAGGCCAGTCATGCAACATCACTTTCAGAACCTTTTTGGTTTTAAGAGCGATGATCAGATTTCTTTTGATCTGCCTGAAACAACTCGCCTGGACCCAGTTGGATTGCGCGCTGATATTGACGCTGCAAACCTCAGCGAGATGTGGACCATGATCTTAACACTCGACTACGCCGTTGAAGACGTTGCCGACCTCCCGCTTGAGAAACAGGAAGAATTCTTGAACGTCATGTCCTTGTTGCTCACTGCGTTCAATCGGTAAGGCGAAACGAAAAGGGTACCATAATACTGTGCTGACACGTCCGGCATCTCAATTCACAGAGCTTGGGACCAAGGTTATAGAACAAGGCCTTGCAGACCCGAAACTGTCTGAATTCTACGAAGCAATTCAATCGGCGTCGCACCAGGCCACACCCAGCTCGCTCAAACCTTACATCAATTATTTAAGCCTGTGTTCCGACAAGGTTTCAGACATGGAACCGCCTCCGATTTTCTATGTTGGACGAGAATCCAGTCAACGGCTGCTGTTCGGCGATCAGTGGGCCAACCCGCAAGCCTCGAGCGGTCCGGCAACCGGATTGCGCACACCTGATCCGGAATTGGAAAAAGCTTCAGCTGACGCCTATAAGGCGGCGCTCAATCTTCAGCCCTATTACGGTTACGCACGCACCCTGATCTCACTTGACGGCGAGACATACGAAATCGCGTTCGAACGGCTGATCGTCGGGATCAGACCGGCACCAGCGGCAAGTTATCAGATTTGCGCCTACTTCGGCGTTATTCAGGATCTGCAGCGCCGCCTGTAGCCGCTATCGTCCGTGCGAGGCCAATAAGGTCGCTGCGGGTGGAATACACCAGCCAATCATCCGGGCGGATGTGGCCGGGCGGCATCTCCCAATGAGTGCCACGGGGCACGAACCGCCGATACCCGACCCGGATGCCAAACCCTTTTTCAGCGGCAGTCGCCGCCATCAATCCATAGAGATAGTCAGGCGACCATTTCAACAGGGCCACAAGAAAGCCAAGTTGGGTCAAGGGCTCAGCAAGCCCTTTGCCGCGGACATCCCGGCGCAGCCACAAATTGCCGTGATAAACAATCTTCCCCCGGAGGAAATACGCATCGTGGGCATGTTCGTTGCCGAAACGCGCTTGCGGATTCGGATCGACAAATATCCGCCGCTGCTGTTGCTGCCAGTGTTCTGCAAGGCTCCGGTCCTGGAGATCCTCAACCTTCGCGGCCTGAACGGAAACGACATTTCCTCGATTGTCATACGCGCCGATCCAAAAGGCGGTTGACCCATGGAGATCGAAAAACCGGGGCGAAAAGTCCTCCATCAGATACTTGTCTTCAGTCTTCCGGATGGTCTTCTCGAATAGGCCAAAATCGCTGCTTTCCCTAACAGTCAGCCCGCCGTCTGAAATTAGCGCCTTTACAACGGCGATCGCCGCGGCCACCTCCAAGGTCGTTTGGTGTTTTTGATCGTTGATCATCTCGCCCTGCCTGCCTCGGGCAAAGCGGTCCCGCCGCTTCTCTCCCGGTCCCCAGACAAAGTTGAGACACCTCTGAGGGATGCACAAGGAAAACAACACAACTTCCCCGATTTCCTCAGAAACACAGCTTTGATCAAACCAATATCCAGACAAACAAAGCGCTTGCTGGTTAGCCGTCATAATAGTTTTTATGGAAAGAGGAAGTGGTCGGGGCAGCAAGATTCGAACTTGCGACCCTCTGGTCCCAAACCAGATGCGCTACCAGGCTGCGCTATACCCCGACGGCTGGTTCGGGCGGTGTATCCGCGTTTGCTTCGTTCGTCAAGTAGCGAAAGTCACGCCCTGAGCTCATGCTTGTGGACAGTCAATTTCAGAGCTGTGATGCACTTCCAAAGACACAGGCTTCATCAGGTGTCGTTCAGCCCCATCGAGCCGGCAACAACTTCGTCTCCCGGTTTGATGCCAAGCTTGGCCGCAGTTCCCGCATTGAGCTCAAGAACGAATTTTGCCGGCGCACCGGACGGGATGACTTTTTCCGAATACGGCGTGGTGTCGGCTGCAATGCTGACGATCGTCCCTTGAGAGGAAATGAAAATGATATCGAGCGGCAGCGGTGTGTTTTTCATCCAGAAATGGCGCTCGAATTCGCCGTCAAATATGAACAGCATGCCATGTTCGGCTGCCATTTCTTCGCGGAACATCAGCCCCTTCGCCCGCTGCGTATCCGTTGAAGCCACTTCCACCGTGAACCGATGTTCGTTCGCGCCGGAAAAGACGGTCAGCGGCTCGGTTGGCGGTGTTTGACTGTTCCCGGCAAACGACCCGTTGCTGACGGCGCTCAAAAGGATGGCAAAGCCTACACATAATGCCAGGGCAACGGATCGGGACAATTGGTACGCGTTCATGAGAACTCCGGTTGCGACAGGTCCTACCCAGATACACCATTAAAAACGGCCGGAACATGTCCGGCCGTAAACTGTGATGTATCCCGGTTCAATGAGACGCTGGAATGTGGGTTCCGCTTCCGACCGGTCGAATCTCGGCGGCCATACGTCCCTTCGGACCGGTCCCGAAGCGCACAAGCACTTCTTGGCCTGGCCGAAGTTCGGTAATGCCATACCGTCGAAGCGTCTCCATATGGATAAAGATGTCTTCGGTCCCCTCACCTTGTGTCAGGAAGCCGAAGCCCTTCACACGATTGAACCACTTGACGGTCGCGGTCTCGAAGCCGGTCTCCGGGACGACTTGTACGTGGGTCCGCGAAGGCGGCAATTGAGAAGGGTGAACGGCCGTACTCTCATCCATGGAAAGAATACGAAACGCCTGAAGACCGCGCGGCCGGTCCAAAACCTCGCACACGACACGTGCACCTTCGTAAGCGGTCTGGAAGCCGTCCCGCCTGAGGCAGGTCACGTGAAGCAGAATGTCTGTCTCGCCACTGTCCGGCACGATAAAGCCGTAGCCCTTACCGACGTCGAACCATTTAATCGTTCCGGCAACCTCGAATACATCAACGGCAACATCTTCCGTCAGGTCTTCGAGTGCGCGGGGATCCCGTGCGGCTTTAACCCCCATAATCAAATGTCCCGTCTCTGGTGCACATCTACCAGCTATGGGCCCGATAACCACGCACCCGACAGCTGATTCCTAACAAAAGGATAACACCGCACATTTCGCCGGAAAGAAAAATTAACAGACTAACCACAGACGATTTCAGCGATTTACGCCGATTTCATAGGAAAATTTGCGAAAGTCGCCGCGAGTGGAGTTCGCAAGATAGCTTTCGCGATCGAATCGATCGGCGTTTCTTCCCGGTTGAGAATCACCAGATCTGCACCGCTGCGGGCTGCGATAACGGGCAATTGCGCAGCCGGGTGCACCAACAGGGAAGACCCGAGCACGAGAAACACATCACAGGACTGGCATGCGTCCACCGCCCTATCCATTTCCTTTTCCGGCATGGCCTGACCGAAACTGATCACCGCTGCTTTCAAAAGCCCACCACACGCCGTGCAGCGCGGACTGGTCCCAGCCTCGACTGCGGTTTTTTGATCATCCAGGGCGGCCTCACGGCCACATTCCAGACAAGTGGCAAAGGTGGAGTTGCCGTGCAGCTCGATCAGTTTGCCCGCTGAAACTCCCGATCGCTGATGCAATCCGTCGACATTCTGCGTGATCAAGGTGGACAACTGTCCATTTGCATCAAGACTGCTCAGTGCAAGATGCGCTGCATTCGGTTCTGCGTCCGAGAAAAACGACTGCATTTCGAACCGCCGGCCCCAGTCTTCAAGACGGCTCTCTTCAAAAGCCAGAAAATCCTGATATTGAACAGGAGCACGTTGAGACCAAATACCACCGGGTGACCGGAAATCCGGGATGCCGGAATCAGTTGAGATACCCGCGCCCGTCAAAGCCACGATCGATCCCGTGGGCATTTCGGCGAAAGACGACACAAATTCCTGCGCTTCGGCCAGTTCGGTGATGATCTTCATGAGCCGGTCCGTTGCTCCATCAAATTTAAAACGCTGCTAAAGAGGGTAAGACATGCGTTATTTGCACACCATGGTTCGTGTTTCCAATTTGGAAGAATCGCTCGACTTTTACTGCAACAAAATGGGCATGACCGAAACCCGCCGCTATGAAAGCGAACAGGGCCGGTTCACTCTTGTGTTCTTGGCAAGCTCTGATGACGTTGACAGCGCGAAGGAAAATGCCCGTCCGGTTCTGGAACTCACCTATAACTGGGACCCGGAAGAATACACCGGCGGTCGCAACTTCGGTCACCTCGCGTATGAAGTCGACAACATCTATGAGTTCTGTGAAGCCTTGCAAAATAAAGGTGTGACCATCAATCGCCCGCCGCGCGACGGCCGCATGGCTTTTGTTCGCTCCCCAGACAACATCTCTTTCGAGCTTCTGCAAAAAGGTCAGGCCCTTGAAATCAAGGAACCCTGGGCGTCTATGGGCAACACCGGCGAGTGGTGATCCGGCTAAGGGTATCCCCGCCGAGCTCAGACAAATGATTTCCGGCGGATCGCCGGTTTTCAACAAGCACAGGCCCGAGTTTCCGGGCCTGTGAAATTTTCTCCAAAAGGCACTTGCGGGCCAATCATTTCCCGCCTATAAGCCTCCCCACGACGCAACCGCGTCGACCGCGCGCCCATCGTCTAGCGGTCTAGGACGCCGCCCTTTCACGGCGGAAACACGGGTTCGAGTCCCGTTGGGCGTGCCATTTCTTTCCCAACAATTTCAATGTGACCGGATCTGCGGTTTCCAAGCGCAGACTTAATCGTGGCCAATTTGCTTGGCACCGTCTATAATCGTGGCCGATTTGGGGCATACGAAATTGGCGGAATTGCTGGACTCATTTCATTGTCTGACAGCAAGATGTCTTTTCCGGCCTCTTGTGACAAACATTACAATCTAAAAGCGCGTCTGCAGGTATTATGAGTTCAGAAACGAACAAATATCTGAACAAGATCGGACCAACCGACCGGCGACACCAGATCGATGAAAGGACATGGAGATGTTCAAACACTTGATCGCCGTGCTTGTAATTGCATTGGCAGGCACATCACCTGCGTTGGCGAAACGCGTTGCGCTTGTAATCGGCAATGGCGCCTATGAACATACAGTCGCACTGCCAAACCCGGCCAATGATGCCGAAGTAATGGCCGGAAAACTCCGCGGCCTCGGTTTCGACGTTGTGTCCGGCATGGACCAGACCTATTCGGACATGCGCCGGACGGTTATGGAGTTCGCAAAGAAGGCCTACGGGGCAGACATTGCGATCCTCTTTTATGCAGGCCACGGCATGCAGATCGCCGGCCAAAACCTTCTAATCCCGGTTGACGCTAGAATAGAAGACGAGACCTCGATTGATTTTGAGACAATCTCGGTCGACTTCATCATGCGCCAGATGTCGAAAGACGTGAAAGTACAGATGGTCTTCCTTGATGCCTGCCGTGACAACCCGCTGGCCCGCACCCTGGCCCGCCGCATGGGGCCGAGCCGGTCTGGCAGTGTCGGCACTGGTCTTGCCGAGATCAAAGTCCAGGAGACCGGTGGTGAAGGCTCTGTAATTGCATTTTCAACCAGCCCGGGCGATGTAGCTCTCGATGGTGAGGGCAGCAATTCGCCGTTTACATCGGCTCTTATCCGTCACATCGACACCCCGAACGCGTCCATTCAAACCGTCATGACACGGGTCACCGGTGACGTTTACGATGCAACAGAAAAGCGGCAGCGCCCGTGGGTGAACGCCTCCCTGATTGGAGAGGTATTCCTGAACAAACAAGCTGATGTTGGTTCTCAGCAAGTTGCGAGCCTTGGTGACACCGCCAAATCAGTGCCGCAGGCGACTGCTCCGGCAGCCTCTGCCGCAGCAACCCAATCCACGATAGCCTGGGAGCGGGAAAAGCTGGTTTGGAACACCGTGAAAGAAAGCGACACAATCGCCGATTATGAAGCTTATCTTTCTTCCTATCCGGATGGGACCTTCAAGAACTTCGCACGGAATGCCATAAAGCGCCTTCAGTCTGGAACGCAGGTTGCGTCCCGGAACTCGACAGCAACTGACAACGCAACAGAGACTGGTGTGGCTACGACTGCGACCAATCTCCCAGACCCGCAAAAATCTGTTGCAGGCACTGCAGATACCGAAGCATCTATCGGCTGGAACCGCACGGCACGCCGTGAAGTCCAGACACGGCTGAACCTTTCCGGCAACAATGTCGGTCGTCCCGATGGCGCGTTTGGGCCGAAAACCCGCGCTGGTATCACGGCTTGGCAGACCCAGAACGGTTTGGTCCCGAGTGGCTACTTCACCGCTGCGCAATACGTGCTGCTGACGTCTCAGACCGAGGCTCAATACGCAGCCTATGTTGCCGAGGTGAACCGCAAGCGGGCGGCGGCGGCTGCAGCTAATAAAACCCGCAGCAGCACCACGCGCACCAACACAGCGACCAACCGCAACCAGAACACGCGACAGCAAAACAACAACAACGGTGGCAACACCGCGGGTGCAGCGTTCATGGGCGGCGTTGTAGGCGGCATCATTGGCGGAGCAATCGGCAGCCGGTACTGACCTTTCGCGGCGGACCTATTGCTCGCCGCCAAGTGCGATACACGAAATGAAAGGCCGGTCCCAGACCGGCCTTTTTGCTGGGGCCGGCGGCTCCCGCATCCGGAGGATGCATTGGCACCACTGAAACTCAATACACCGAAAAGACTGAGTTCGCCGCTGTCTCAAGCGCTGGGTTCGCATTGATTTTGTTGAGAGGCCTTTGCAGCACCGGACCGGCAAAACTTCAATTTCCGGCTGACGGATAGAAACAAAAATGGCCGATCCAAAGGAAAACATCGACTCTTGAAATTCTAGCTGGAAAACTTGACCAAGTTGGCGGGTTGTTTGCTTTCATTACCGGTCAAACTCGCGCTTACATCGCTCTCTATGAACACCGCAGGATCATCGACAGTGAAAACTTGAGTGTCGTGGCTGAGGCCACGCAATCTGCCGCTCCAGATGTTTTTGACCGGATATCCGTCTTGCAGATTGCTGGCGACCGGGTCGCTGAACGCCAGCCGAACTTTCCTGTCCTTCGCAACGCTTTCGATCCGGCTGGCCGTGTTGACGGTGGTGCCCATAACAGTAAAGGAGCGGCGGTGTTCTCCGCCAATGTCTCCGACAAGCACAGGACCGGCATTTAAGGCAATGCGGAGATCAAGGCTGCCTTGGCCTGTCTCTTTTCGGATCTCATCCAGCAGGGCAATGATCTCACGAGAGGCGTCGACAGCTGCTTGTTCGGAGTTTTCGACCGTATTCGGTGCATTCCAGACAGCCATGATGGCATCGCCGATGTATTTGTCGATGTAACCGCCATGCTTGGTAATGACCTGCCCGATCATGTCAAAACAGGTGTTGACCACCCGAACCACCTCGTGATCGGGCAGTTTTTCCGACATTTTTGTAAAGCCGACGATGTCGAGGAACGCCACGACGACGTGACGCGTTTCCCCCCCAAGGGCTGGAAGTTCCTCGGAATCCGCCATTTGCTTGATCACATCCTCGGACAGATAGTGACCGAACAGGTTGACCAGGGATCGTTGACGCCGTTGCAAAACACCGACCTTGCCAATCGCGGCCACAATCATCGCCGCGATCACAGCTACAGGCGCAACGCCCGGCGCAATCAGGTAGCCAGATTGCAAACCAAAAAAACTGATGCCGAACGCAACCGAGATGCCACCAACGGCGACCACAGGCAAAATCGACAGGGGAAGAAGCAGGCCCGCCACAGTTCCAGCGACCGCAAAGACAAAGGCCAGCAGTGCCAAAGTGCCAGCTGGCGGGTCCAGGGCAATGCGGCCTGACAAAGCCGCCCCGACCATGTCGGCCAAAACAAATACACCGGCAGTCGCATGCCGGACCCCAGGACGGCCACTCTCACCCGTTTCAGCAATCTCGGCGGACATTTGGGGCAAAAACCGGTCAGAATATAGATGTTCGTCCTCATTTGGCATGGTGCTGCCGAACAGGATCACCCGCCCTTCAGAAAACGCTTTGATTTCCTCCCTGCCCGCTTCTGATTCGGTCAGCGCCAGCAAATCAATCAAGGACAGGTAGGGTATCGATGACGCAAGCCGATGTTCCGGGATCATCGTGTAACTTGTCGAGATGGAGGCGTCCGCGCTCGCCAACAAGGCATCAATCAACAAGGGAGAGTCGATGAGCGGAAGCTCTGGCATGTGTCGGCGGACGACGCCATCCGTATCGGGCGTAACTTCGGCAAAGCGGACGCCGGACGTGCCGGCAGCGGCGGAAATAGCCCTGTGGGGCACACCTGTACTTGTGCGCGACACAAAGACCTTACCGCGGTTTTGATAGAGAAACCTGAGGAACGGCCGGTCAAAGCCGCGCAGGCGCTCCTCGCCGGTGTTGGGGTCAGCAAAAGAATCGGCGCTAAAGGCAAATACGAAATCATAGCCGACGCCTGCCGCACCAGCGTCCAGAACCGCCTGCCCTGCCGTTGCCAATACAGGGCTCATGAAAACACGAGGGACAGTCGCCAGCCGGTCGGAATTCAAAGACACCTGGTCAAGCCCGACAACGGCCACCGGTGCGCGCTGGTTCTTTTCTTTCTGAGATAACAGAGACTTGGACTGAAAAAGCCGATCGACAAACCAGCCTTCCCAAATGGCGTTTTGGGCGCCAAGACCAAGGGCCGTTCCGGCAGCAAGTGCCAGAAACGCGATTACAGCAGTCAGCCGTTTGCGGCCAAGTAAATGGACTGAAAACGGACGCCCCGCTGTCATTTTACAACTACGACAGCCGTCTTCCGTCCAACAGTCGCCGGATCGATCGTGAACTCCCGCATGACAACTTCACCGTCGGCCGTGCTGCTCTGCAAGAAGAGCTGCACGTCGATTTTGTCAGTCTCCTCATCGCGGACCGGCATATCGGTCAAGACATTCTCACCGAGTTCGAACCGCTTCGGTTCACCGCCTTCAAAGGACACGAACACACTGTCATATTCAGTCTTCAGCTGGTCGTCGAAACGGAGCATCAGCGAGGCTGCTGTTTTATTGGCCGCCTTGATGCTGCGAAGTGTGACGGTCAGGCCCTTGTCGGCAGTGTCCGGATCCGTTCCGCTGTCTGCCTGCAGACAGTTACCGGCCCGCAGTTCCTTTTCCTCTCCACCATCGACTTCGTATCCGGCGGACGTGAAGACCACACGGCCAGCGGTTATCCGCACCTCACGGCACGCGCTGTAGTCGAGGAGATCAATGTGTCCGGAATTGCCAAGTTCGACAACATCTCCGGCTGAGAGTTCGCTGAATGCTGGAAAAGCAACAGCCTTTGACTTGTCCAAAACGAGGGCCAAGGGCTCGGCAAAACCAACGCCGGCACTTGCCACAACACCGGCCGCGGCCAAACCAGCAGCCATGGATTTCGGATAGAGTGAGAAGAAGCCAAACGCGGTCTTCATGACGGTCTCCTGAAAAATCACGCACAATACGGCGCAGGATCGCAGCCGTTTGTTTGAATGGATTATAGCACCGGACGGCGCCAGACATGTGGTCTTGGTCACAAAAACACCGGACCGGCTGCAACATCAGGAAATTACTTGGTAAAATTGCGCCGGGATTTCTGTCTTTTCGCGGCAGTTACCGACTCAATGCCTATTTTAAGCCCTGATCGACTCATTTTATGGTCCTGTCAGTCCAACAATTCGCGCACGCTTCGGAGGCACCATGGCGGTCCAATTGAACATAAGAAACTTGAACGCCGAGGATATCCAGACCGCCATCGACTGGGCCGCGGGCGAAGGTTGGAACCCGGGTCATGAAGATGGCTTGGCGTTTTTGGAGGCAGATCGTACCGGTTTTTTCGCCGGCGAAATCGATGGGGAACTTGTCACAGTCATCTCCGGTGTTCGTTACGGTGATGGTTTCGGCTTCATCGGCCTGTTCATCACGCACCCGGATCACCGCTCCAAGGGACATGGACAATTGGTCTGGGATCACGCGATGACCTATCTTCATGGTCGAACCATTGGTCTGGATGCGGTGAAAGAACAGACGCCGCGCTACGCAAAGCATGGGTTCAAACCTGTCTACCGGAACGTGCGCTACGCGGGCATTGCCATGTGCGACACCCCCATGGACTCCCGGCTCACACCAATTGGCCAGGGCCTGTTTCCGTCCGTTCTTGACTACGACCGGAAGTTTTTCCCGGATGAAAGAGCAGACTTTCTGAAACTTTGGACCGCCCCCACAGCCCAAACCCGACGAGGTTTTGCCTTTGTGGAAAACGGCGAAGTTCAAGGGTATGGAGTGCTGCGTCAATGTCTGGAAGGGTTCAAGATCGGGCCTCTGTTCGCAGACACTCCAGAGATTGCAGACACCTTGTTCCGCGCCCTCGCCGGTCAAGTGAAAGGCCAGGCCATCATTCTGGACATCCCGGAACCGAATGCGGCTGCCCTCTTGCTCGCCGAGAAATACGAGTTGTCACCGGAGTTCGAAACGTTCCGAATGTACAAAGGCCCGGCTCCCGACCTGCCGCTCGATCAGAAATTTGGCATCACCACTTTTGAACTTGGATAAATCTATTTTCGCGCCGTTTCATAGGCGAGCATGGCGCCCGCAAGGTCTTCCAATGCCGCTCCCACCGATTTGAAGAAGGTCACCGCATCATCAGACTGTCGTCCTGGTTGGGTACCTCGGCAAAGGTCATAAAGGTCGGCCTTGATGGCCTCCGGTGTAATCACACCGGCCTTCAGGGGCTGGACCACGTCACCGCCTTCCACAAGGCAGCCATCTCTTGTATCGACATAGAGGTCCGCGCGTTGGACCAGGCCGTCATCGCTTTCCCGCATGGAGGGCTTGAACGCGCCCACCAAATCGACATGAGCGCCCGGTTTAACGAGGGCGCCCTTGATCAGCGGTTCGTTGGAAAGTGTCGCAGCGCTAATGATATCCGCCTTGCCGAGAACATCCTCCAGATGACCGACGACGGTCACAGAAACCGGATAGGTCGCGCCAACATGGCGGGCAAGTTCAGCGGCCTTTTCCTTCGAACGGCCCCAGATTGTCACCTGCTTGATCGGCCGAGCCGCCATATGCGCGGCCACGAGATTTGGGGCAAGACGGCCCGTGCCGACAATCAGCAAATGACTTGCGTCTTCCCGCGCAAGATATTTGGCTGCGAGCGCAGATGCCGCCGCCGTCCGCCGGGCAGTCAATTCGCCCCCGTCAATCAAAGCCAGCATTTCGCCGGTCTTGGCGGAAGACAGAAGATACTGCGCCGCCACTGCCGGCAATCCCCGCGCAGAGTTCCCCGGCATGACGTTGACCACCTTTACCCCGGCGTATTCACCTGGCACCCACGCCGGCATCAAGAGCATGGTCGCGTCCGGTTCTCCCGACATTTCCATGTCATGGTGGTGACGGGTCGGCATCACACATCCGGAACGGAAAATCTCTTCCAGAGCGTCGATCAGAGCAGGAAATGGCAGTGCGTGACGGGTTTGGTCTTCAGAAAGGAGCAGCATAGGCAACCGGAATCAAGGGGATTGGAAACAGAAACTGCTTGCAGGAAATCATATTTGCGGCGGCAGTCCAACCACCACTTGACTGAAGTCAGCAGCCAGTTGGTCCGCGTTTCACGAAAGATCGAAGATCAGCATGATATAGGCTGCGAACAAGGCAAGATGGACAGCACCTTGCAGGTAGTTCGTCGTGCGGCTGCCGAAGGTTAAAAGGCTCACAAACAGGGTCAGCACCAACATGATAATCTCGGTCGTTTCCAGGCCAAGTTCAACCCGCAAGCCGGTCCACCATCCGACAATCAAGACAGCGGGCACAGTCAAACCAATCGTTGCCACTGCCGAGCCGAGACAGATATTGACGGCCCGCTGAAGCATGTTGTCCCGCGCGGCCTGCACCGCACTCATTCCCTCCGGCATCAAGACAAGTGCAGCGACAATGAAACCACTGAAAGCAATCGGCGCGCCGACGGCGGCAATTCCGAAGTCAACGTAAAGTGCCAAACTCTTTGACAGGAGTATGATCGGCAAAAGCGCGCCGAAAAGCCCAATCACATGAAACGGAACGGTCCGGACAACCACACCATGATGTTCATCATGACCGGCACTATCCGGTTGGCGGAAGATGTCGCTGTGGGTCACGGTCTGTATGGCCAGGAAAACACCATAGAGAATTACTGACATCACGATCTCAAAACCGACTTGAAGCGGCGACAGTTCACCACCTGGAGCGGAATGCGTGATGCGCGGCAATACAAGCGCAAAAATTGCGAGCGGCACAAGCACGGACAAAAACGCGTTCGCGCCTTGAAGATTATAGGTCTGGTTGCGATGCTTTAGGCCGCCCAGCAACAGACAAAGCCCAACCAAACCGTTCAGGACGATCATCACGACTGAGAACATTGTATCCCGCGCCATGGTCGGAACCGCATCGCCGGACAGCATAATCGCAACGATCAGAGCCACTTCAATGCCGATCACAGCCAGTGTCAGGATCAAGGTCCCGTATGGTTCGCCGAACAGTGTCGCCAAGCCTTCGGCATGGCGCACGACGGAGAAGGCGCACCACATGACAACGACAAAGATCAGCACGAGCAGGATCAGGCTGCCAAACGTGCCAACTGCGGCTGGTTTCAGACCATCGCCAAGCAGCTTGAAGGCGGCAAAGGCAAGGAACCCGACGAGGCTCGGAAGTTCTGATCGTAATATGGACATCCCGCCGCCCCAGCCCGAAGAATCAATCAAATATTGCGCCCACTATAAGCGGCGCTGCTGGTCGGACAACCGAACAAAAAAAAGGCCGGCGCAAACGCCGACCCTTGATCATCCAGTATTCTGGCAGCTTTAAATCGCGAGATACTCCTGGCGAAGCTCCGCGTTGTCGAGCACCTCTTGCGCGGTGCCGTCAAAAACAACCTCACCCATGTCGAGGATCACCGCCCTGTCCGCCAAGTGGAGCGCTGCGATGGCGTTCTGCTCAACGATGATGGTTGTCATGCCGAGATCCTTCACGCCTTCCAGAATGCGCTCGATTTCCTGGACGATAACCGGCGCCAAGCCTTCATAGGGCTCATCCAACAATAGGAGCTTGATGTCCCGTGCCAGGATACGGGCAACCGCAAGCATTTGCTGTTCACCACCGGACATGGTGGTGCCTTCCTGGTTGCGCCGCTCTGCGAGCCGCGGAAAATGCTCATAGATCCGCTCGATCGACCAGCCCTTGGGCTCTGCGATCTGAGACAGCTCCAGGTTCTCCTGAACCGTGAGGCCTGGAATGATGCAGCGGTCCTCTGGCACCAGGCCGACCCCGTTTTGAGCGGCCTGAAAGCTCTTCATTTCATGCAGCGGCTTGTGGTCGAGCCAAATTTCCCCGTGGGTGAGCGCGGGGTCGTCCATGCGGGCGATCGTCCTCAAGGTCGAGGTCTTACCAGCACCGTTCCGGCCAAGAAGAGCAAGGATCTCGCCTTCGCGCACGTCGAAGCTGACGCCCTGCACGATGTAACTCTCGCCGTAGTAGCCGTGAAGGTCCCAGGCAGAAAAGAAGGCCGGAGCACCACCGCGGGCTTTCTTTGGCGGAACAGCCGGCGCCGTCTTGCCGGCGAATTGGTCTTCAAGAATGGTCACAGGTGCGCTCCTCCGAGATAGGCTTCCTGAACTTTCGGATCTCCCTTGATGTCTTCTGGCTTGCCTTCGGCGATGATCGCCCCTTGCGCCAGAACGGAAACCTTTTCGGCCAGCGAGAACACAACGTGCATGTCGTGCTCGATGACCACCTTGGTAATGCCGCGGTCACCGATGCGTTTCAAAAGATCGATGGTGTTGTTGGTATCTGCCCGGGACATGCCAGCTGTTGGCTCGTCCAGAAGCAGAAGTTTCGGATCCTGTGACAAGCACATCGCAAGCTCCAGCCGGCGTTTGTCACCACGGGATAAGGAGCTCGCTGTGATGTCGCCCTTTTCGGCGAGACCGACATCTTCCAGCATATGCATGGCCTTGTCGCGAATCTCGGCATCCTGATCCACCCGCGCAAACGCGTGGAGTGCAAACTCGCCGTCCCGCTTGGCAAGTGCCGGGATCATAATGTTTTCCATCAGGGTCAGATCGCCGAAAATTTCCGGTGTCTGGAACACGCGCGACACACCCACCTGGTTGATCTCGTGCGGTTTCATGCCGGTCAGAGAAATGTCCCCGAACATCACGGTTCCGGTATCTGGAGCCAGACGCCCGATCATGCAGTTGAGGAAGGTCGACTTACCGGCTCCGTTCGGACCGATGATCGCATGGACGGTGCCTTCTTCCACACTGAAGTTAACGTTGTTGAGAGCCCGAAGTCCGCCAAACGACTTGTTTACGCCCTCGACTTTGAGGATTTCCATATCAAATCACCTTATTCAGCTGGCGCGGCGGATGGTTTGGCACCAGAGCCTTTCGCGGGGGACGACTTGCGCTTGAACAGCCGCCCGATCCTCTCAAGACCTTCCATGATGCCACCAGGCAGGAAGATAACGATCAGCATGAACATGATGCCAAGCGTCAGGTGCCAGCCCTTGCCGATGAACGGGTGGATGACGAAGACCAGGAAGTCAGCGATGCCTTCCGGAAGACCGGAGAACCATTCGTAGAGGATGTTGTCGTTGATCTTGGAAAAGATGTTTTCCAGATACTTGATGAAACCAGCTCCAAGGACCGGACCGATCAAGGTGCCTGCACCGCCGAGGATGGTCATCAGGACGACCTCACCAGACGCCGTCCACTGCATGCGCTCCGCACCTGCAAGCGGATCCATCGCCACCATAAGACCACCAGCCAAACCGGCATACATCCCAGAGATGACGAAGGCAGCAAGTGTATAGGGCTTAGAGTTCAGACCAGTGAAATTCATACGTTGCTGGTTGGACTTCACCGCGCGCAGCATCATGCCGAAGGGCGAGCGGAAAATCCGGATCGCGATATAGAAAGCGATCATCATCACGACAGCGCAGAGGTAGTATCCCGCATTGAACGTGAACAACCACCCGCCAACGGCCAATTCAAAACTGTCGCGCATGTCGATCCCAAAGAAGTGGGCAAGCGGAATGGTCCCATCTACCTGGCTCACGCCGAGGATACGCGGATCATCAAGCGCAAGCTGCAGCCCGGTTTCACCGGCCGTGATTGGGGTGAGGACCGAATAAGCCAGAGAGAACGACATCTGAGCGAACGCGAGAGTCAGGATCGAGAAGTAGATGCCTGAACGCCGCAGCGAGATGTATCCGACGATGACAGAGAACAGACCGGCAAAGATCACCGAGATAATGATGGCCGGCAGAACGTTCATGGTCAGCAGCTTCATCATCCAGACGCCAGCGTAGGAACCAACACCCAGGAAGGCGGCGTGACCGAAGCTGAGGTAGCCCGTCAGGCCGAAGAGGATGTTGAAGCCAATGGCGAAGATCCCGAAAATCAGGAAGCGTTGCATCAGGTCCGGATAGCCTGCGTTGAATTGCGCGAGCTCTGAATTTTCCGGAAAGGGGTTCAGAAGGAACGGCGCAAATACAACCAGCAGCAAGACGAGGATGAAGAGCGACGTGTCTTTTTTGTTAAGTCCAAGCATGATTTAGCTCTCCATTACGCCCTTGCGGCCCAACAGTCCCCGCGGACGGGTGAGAAGGATCACAATCGCAACGAGATAGATGATGATCTGGTTGATGCCCGGCAGCAGGGCGACGACCTGCGCCATGGACGCAAAGCTTTCGAGAATCCCGAGCAGGAAGCCAGCAGCGACGGCCCCGGGCAACGAGCCCATGCCGCCAACAACCACCACGACGAAGCTGAGGACAAGGAAGTCCATCCCCATGTGGTAGTTGGGTGAATTGATTGGGGCATACATCACGCCTGCAAGGCCTGCCACAATCGCAGCAAGGGCGAACATGATGGTGAAGCGCCGGTCGATATCAATGCCGAGCAATCCGACCGTTTGCCGGTCTGCCATACCCGCTCGAACAACCATGCCGAAGGTTGTGAACTGGAGGAAGGCGAAGACCCCGCCGATAATGACCGTGGCGAACAGGAAGTAAACAATCCGCCAGTACGGATAGATGATGACATTCGGGTCCATTCCGATCATCGCACCGAAATCAAAGCTGCCAGCGAAGACTTCCGGAGCCGGTGTCGGGATCGGATTTGCGCCGTAGAAATACTTGATGATTTCCTGAAGAACGATCGCCAGGCCGAAGGTCACCAGGATCTGGTCCGCATGCGGGCGCTTGTAGAAGTATTTGATCAGGCCGCGTTCCATGAACAGGCCGACCAAGGCCATGATCGGAATTGAGAACAGGATCGCAAGGGGCACCGACCAATCAATAATCGCGCCTCCCATCTCGGGGCCAAACCAGGCTTCCACATAAGGTGTTTCAACCTTCAGCGGGTTCCCGAGGAAGTCGGTCCGGGTATCGTCGATGGTGGTGAACGACACGGACAGCAGACGGTTCAGTGTGACCGCGCAAAAGGCCCCGATCATGAACAACGCGCCGTGGGCGAAGTTGACAACGCCCAATGTGCCGAAAATGAGGGTCAGCCCAAGGGCGATCAGCGCATATGCGGACCCCTTATCCAGACCGTTCAAGATTTGAAGAAGTATCGCGTCCATCGCTCTCAGCTCGGATCAACAGCGCGTGGCGGTAGCCCCCAACCGCGCTAGATTACAAGGAAAACACCGACAGGGCAGAGACCCGCCCTGTCGGATTTTTTGAGATAGGATTAAGCGCCTGAGTTACAGGTACCCAGTGCACCACCGGCAAACTGCGGGTGATCCGGTGCATAGGTCACCTGCTCCACAGGTGTCACTTCGACGATTTCCAGAAGGTCGAAGTCGGATGTCGGGTTTTCTTTACCCTTCACGACAAGAACGTCCTTGAAGCACTGGTGATCTTCAGCGCGGTACAAGGTCTTGCCGTTGCCGAGACCGTCGAACTCGAAGCCTTCGAGGGCCTCAACAACACCGCATGGGTTGAACGTGCCGGCACGCTCACACGCATCCGCATAAAGCAGAGCCTGAACGTAGCAGGTGTGCGCAGCCTGGCTTGGCGGGAAGCCGTATTTCTGACCGAAGGACTTCACGAAAGCCTTGGAGCCTTCGTCCTGCAGCGACCAGTGCCAGTTGGTGGAGCCGAAGATGCCTTTAACGTTCGCACCAGCACCCTTCGCCATCAGGCGGGAGTAGAGCGGAACGATGATCTCGAAGTTCTTGCCGTTCACGACTTTGTCGCGCAGGCCGAACTGAACGGCGTTGGTGAGTGAGTTCACCATGTTGCCGCCGTAGTGGTTCAGAACGAGAACGTCAGCATCGGACTGCAGAACCGGTGTGATGTAAGCCGAGAAGTCAGTTGCGGCAAGCGGGGTTTTAACGGTCTCAACGGTTTCCCAACCCAAAGCCTCGGTGGACTCTTTGACAGCCTGCTCTGTGGTGTAACCCCAGTTGTAGTCCGCGGTCAGGTGGTAGGCCTTACGGTCAGCGCCGTATGCATTCTTCAACACCGGAGCAAGAGCTGCACCTGACATGTAGGAGTTGAAGAAGTGACGGAAGCCGTTGGCGCGCTTGTCTTTACCGGTGGTGTCGTTGGAGTGGGTCAGACCCGCCATGAAGATCACGCCAGCTTCCTGGCAGAGCGCCTGCACAGCCACTGCCACGCCGGAGGACGAGCCGCCGGTGATCATGATTGCGCCGTCTTTTTCGATCATCGACTTTGCAGATGCACGGGCAGCATCAGACTTGGTCTGGGTGTCACCGGTTACATACTCGACCTTCTTGCCGAGAATACCGTTGCCCTTCAGCGCCTTCGACGAGAAGGTGCCCATCATTCCGCCGTCGCCTTCACCGTTCAGGTGTTCAACAGCAAGTTCGTAAGCACGGAGTTCGTCAGCCCCCTCTTCGGCATAAGGTCCGGTCTGCGGAACGTTGAAGCCGAGGGTAACTGTCGAGCCGGTCGGCTCATTCAAGTAGCCCTGCGACCACGCACGGCTGGTGAACACCGTCGGCATGGCGAGAGCCGTACCGCCGAGCGCGCCGGCGCGCAGAATCGAACGGCGATTAAGGGGTTTGCGAATTAAGCTCATTCTTTCCTCCCAGAAAGGCATGGCGGGCTCACCTTGAGCGCGCCTGCAGTAGCTGTACAGCGGCAAGCAGCTCAGACCTGTTCCCCGTCCGGTTGCCCGGCTCCACCACGTCAAAACTGCAAGCTGGCAAGACTTTAGAAACGATGCGCTTCAGTCAGCAATACGACTATTGGCGCGCCCTACTTTCTAGCGCCTAATACTTTTGAAGTAACGCTGGCTAAATACTTCTCATGACACCTCACTCATGTCGCAGCGCAAACAAACGACATGCTCCGGATCATAGCCATTCCCAAATTTTTCTTGCTGCGCCGCAAAATAACCTATACGTAATGTGACAAAACACCTATCCATCCAGATCATTAGACAAAAGTCATATATGATCGGCTCGCCCGCGCAGGCCCGTACATGTTGGACCGGACCAAAACCTGCACATAAACAATGCACCTGCCGAAATTTTTCTCATGAAACCAACCACAAGAGATTTTTTTATGACCGTTCTCAAAACCATCGATGAGCTTGAAAAACACTATGGGCCAGTCGGCGAAGCGTCGCTCATAAAAGTGACTGATCACCTGACCAGCGCCTACCGTCAAATCGTCGAGAAATCCTGCTTTTGCACACTCTCAACGGCGGGACCGGAAGGTCTTGATTGTTCCCCGCGCGGAGACGCCGGCCCGGTCGTTCGAATCAAGGACCCTCGCACTTTGCTCATGCCGGACCGGCGCGGAAACAACCGCATTGATTCTCTGCGTAATATCATTCGTGACCCGCGCGTCTCGCTGATGTTCATGATCCCGGGCTGGAACAATGTTTTGCGCATCAATGGACATGCGGTGATCTCAGTTGATCCGGCTCAGCTCGCGTTTTTTGTCATGGAGGGAAAAGAGCCCCGGTCCGTCATCGAGATCACGATCGAGGAAGCTTACTTCCAGTGTGCCCGCGCCATCATGCGCGCAGACCTCTGGAATTCGGAGAGCTATATTGCCAAAGGCGACATCCCGACCCCTGGACAAATCATGCAGGAAATAAAGGACAGTTTCGACGGATCGACCTATGATGCGGACTGGTTACAACGGGCAAAAGGGTCCATGTGGTGACAAGAACAGGCCGATCTCGGAGACGTTTTCTGCAAGGTGCCTCTGCGGCGACAGCAATGTTGGCGGCAAGTAGCTCTGGAGCAAGTTTCATGATGTCAGCGCAAGCATCAACGACCGGCTTGCCCGACGGCTACTTCGTCCCGGCAGAAGACGACCCGCACGAGCGCACGTTCATGCAGTGGCCCGTGCATCCCGCTGTTCATCCAGACCGCTGGTTTCTGCAAGACCTGCAGCAAACCATCGCTGAGATTGCAAACACCATTGCCGAGTTTGAACCTGTGGTCATGCTGGCCGGTGCCGATTACCATGCAAACGCTCGCAAGCTTCTCTCCCAGTCTGTCGAGTTATGGGATATCCCGACCGACGATCTCTGGTGCCGGGATGCAGGACCACTGTTTGCAATCAACGATCAGGGCGGCCTTGTTGTCTCGGGAATGAAATTCAACGGCTGGGGCGGAAAACAAGTCCATGACAACGACGGTCAAATTGTGCCGCGTGTCGCAGAGCGTTTGGGTCTGACTGTTTATCCGAGCGGCTTGACCGGTGAACCGGGCGGCGTGGAATGGGATGGCCATGGCACCCTGCTTGCCCATGAAAGCTGCTGGGTCAATCCAAACCGTAACACTCTCTCACGCGCCGAGATCAAAGATCGGCTGCTCAGGGCCTATGGCGCAGACAAGATGATCTGGGCACCAGGTGTTGCTGGTTATGACATCACAGATGATCATATCGACGCCCTCGCACGCTTTGTTCGCCCGGGTGAAGTTCTCATTCAAGTTCCATATCCGGACGACAATGACATCTTTTCTATCTCTGCCAGGAAGACGCTCGCTATCCTGAAGTCGGCGACGGATGCGGAAGGACGTCACTTGAAGATCACTGAAGTGCCCTCACCCGACCGCATCAGAGTGACATCTGATGATTTTCTTGCGTCCTACGCCAACTATTACGTTCTGAATGGCGCCGTTGTATGTGCCGAATTTGGCGATCAGGACACGGATGTCGAAATGCAGAGGACTTTGCGGCGGCTTTATCCGGACCGGGAAGTTGTCGCCCTCAATGTCGACGCGCTCGGCGAGACCGGCGGCGGCATCCACTGTGCGACGCAACAGCAGCCAAGGGTTTAACCTCGACGTAGTGGAATAACGGAAGCGCCTCTTTAAAGGACGATCAGCTTGCGCCATATCTGAGTGCAGTCGATTTCGAACCCTTTTGAGGACTTTCATGACCGCCAATCCGTTGCTGACCGACTGGACCACGCCTTTCGAGCTCCCACCTTTCTCTGAGATCGAGCCGGGCCACTTCGAAGAGGCTTTCGAAGTTTCCATGGCAGAGGCCCGCGCCGAGATCGATGCAATCGCGGATCAGGCGGCCCCGGCAACCTTCGAAAACACGGTTGTTGCCCTGGAAACATCGGGCAAGGCTCTGTCCAAAGTTGCACGAACCTTTTTCAATTTGAGCGGCGCCCACACCAACGAAGCCCTCCAGAAGATCGAACGCGATCTTGCTCCAAAGCTTGCCAAGCACAGCTCCGACACACTGCTCAACGCCAAACTCTACAACCGGATTGCCACTCTTTGGGATGAAAAAGACTCCCTCGGATTGCCCCCCGAAGATGCCAAGGTCCTGGAACGTTATTACAAGATGTTCCAGCGCGCAGGAGCCGGGCTGGAAGCAGATGACAAGGCCCGCATGGCAGAGCTCTCGCAAAAGCTTGCGACCCTTGGCACCTCGTTTTCACAAAATGTGCTGAAAGATGAATCTGAATACCAGCTGATTCTGGAGACAGAGGAAGACCGCGCCGGACTGCCGGACTTTCTGGTCGCCGCAGCAGCAGAAGCCGCCAAGGAGCGCGGCCTTGACGGCAAGCATGTCATCACCCTCTCCCGCTCTTCCATCGAGCCGTTCCTGCAGTTCTCCACCAACCGTCGGCTGCGCGAAGAAGCGTTCAAGGCATGGTCTGCCCGCGGTGAGAAAGGCGGCGACACGGACAACCGCGCAATCATCAAAAACACGCTGGAACTGCGCGCTGAAAGAGCCAAGCTTTTGGGCTTTGACAGCTTTGCCGCCTTCAAGCTCGACGACACGATGGCCAAAACACCGGAAAACGTCCGCGATCTCTTGACCAAGGTTTGGACGCCGGCTGTTGCCCGCGCACATGAGGAAGCAGAAAAACTCGGTGAGATGGCTCAGAGCCTGGGCGAAAACCATGAGATCGAGGCATGGGACTGGCGGTTCTATTCAGAGAAGGTCCGCAAGGCGGAGCACGATCTCGATGAAGCCGAGCTGAAGCCATATCTGCAGCTCGACAAGATAATCGAGGCGGCATTTGACACAGCAACTCGCCTCTTCGGTGTCACGTTCCGGGAACTCAAGGACATGCCTGTCTACCATCCGGATGTTCGGGCCTTTGAGGTCTTGAACCCTGACGGAAGCCATAAAGGCCTGTTCCTCGGTGACTATTTCGCTCGTCCTTCCAAGCGCTCCGGCGCCTGGATGAGTGCGTTCCGCTCTCAGCACAAGCTGATCGGCGGCGAAACACCGATCATCGTCAATGTCATGAACTTCTCCAAGGGCGCATCGGGTGAAGCCACGCTTCTGACATTTGATGATGCGCGCACTCTCTTCCATGAGTTCGGACACGGGCTGCACGGGCTTCTGTCGGATGTCACTTACCCGATGATCTCCGGAACATCTGTCGCACGCGATTTTGTCGAGCTGCCATCGCAGCTCTACGAACACTGGCTATCCGAACCTGAAGTTCTTTCCAGGTTTGCCGTTCACTACAAAACCGGCGAACCGATGCCAAAAGCGTTGCTCGACAAATTGCTTGCCGCCGCGAACTTCAATCAAGGCTTCGCCACCGTGGAATATACGGCCTGCGCCCTTCTCGATCTCAAGCTTCATTTGCTGGACGATCCGTCAAGCTTTGATCCGGTCGCGTTCGAAAAGGCCGAACTTGATAAGATCGGCATGCCGAAAGCGATCACCATGCGCCACCGCATCCCGCATTTTCAACATGTCTTCTCCGGCGACGGCTATTCATCCGGATATTACAGCTATATGTGGTCAGAGGTGATGGATGCAGATGCTTTCGGCGCTTTCAAGGAAGCCGGTGACATCTTCGACAAGGACACAGCGGACAAGCTCTTGACCAACATCTATTCCGCTGGCGGTCGACCGGATCCGGAAGACGCTTATGTCGCGTTCCGCGGCCGCGCCCCGAAAATCGACGCCCTTCTGGAAGGCCGCGGCCTCGCCGCAGCCTGACTTGATTGAGATGCAGTCCCGGCCCCCGAGCCGGGACCATTGTTTATAGATCCTGGCGCAATGCCGGAACGGCAAGCAAGACCTTCCGACCTCATGCAATCGATTGTCCAACCAACGAGTTTCTGATTATGCAGACCTCGCCCACTATGTCCGACGCCACCTCGAAACTTCTCCGTCTCGGTTTGGTCATTGGCGGTTTGAGCGGGGCTTCGGGCGTCGCGTTTTTGGCTCTCTCGGCGCATGCGGATACGACCGGTCTGATGAAGACCGCAGCCCACATGCTGCTCTTCCACGCCCCCGTGTTTCTAGGGATGGGACTCGTCGCGCAGATCCGGCGTGTTCCGTTTTTGCCGGTTGCCTTTGCGCTTATGGTCGTTGGCATCACCCTGTTCAGCGGCGATTTAATCGCACGCGCCACAATCGGCAACCGCCTTTTCCCGATGGCGGCCCCGACTGGCGGACTGCTGACAATCGCAAGCTGGATCGCACTGGCTCTCAGTGCAATCCGGATACACCCAAAGATCAACAGAAGTGGTCCAATTTCACACTGACCAGCTCACAAATCCAAAACTGTCGACAGAATTTTCTACCCTCAAGAAAGACAGTCGTTTCTACAAAAAAAATTGAATTCAGTTTTATAATTTACTTGTTTCAAACAATCTTCCGAAGTGTTTCTCGTAGAGATCGAAATCATCCTCATAAAGCTTTTCGATCATAGAATTTGTTTTCGATCCAATTTGCACCGGATGCTTAATCGAGTTGTTCAAGTGCCCTAAATTTGGCACAAAACTTAGGTGTTTTTCAAAAAATTCCAAGCATTTATGCAATTCTTCCATTCTATATATACTTAGGCTCGGCTCAATTTCTCCTGCCGCATTCCGCAACCAAGAAGTCTGGGGTTGAGCGTGAATTCTGGAGAGCTTTGGTAAGTTCGGATCTTTGTTGAGAACCGCTTCCAGAAAAACATCCAAAGAACTAAAAAGCGAGAACTCTGGCGCTTTTTGCCGGGACCAACGATAGGCTGAAACAATACGTTCAGTTGGGTTCCTCAGAACTGTAAATGATTTGAAGTCTGAGATATGTCTTCCGAGAAAATTCTCGATATCGTGAAAAGCGACGTGCCAACCGATAGATTTTCGTGTGCGATCGTAAAAATTGAGATTCACGACTTCTTTACTTGGGGTAGTTCGCTGCACTCCATAATGCTCCCAAATTGCCGCCGCTACCGTGCTACTCCCTGTTTTTGGGACCTTTATATAAATTACTTTTTGATCAACGACGATCATAGGTCGCTCCGTAAATTTAGCAAAAAAAAGCAATATCGACCGTAGCGTGCTATCGTAAGGCCCGAAATTCCATGCAGAACAATTATTTTAAATTGAGACGAAAGCTTCCACAACTAAAGTTAGATATACCGAGTCCACACGCGTAACATGGACTTAGCTCACAATCGCAAGCTGGATCGCACCGGCTCTCAGCGCGATCCGGATACACCCGAGATGACTGGACCTACTTCAAGCGCGCGGCATGCCAGGCGACATGATCGCGGGCAAAGGTCGATACGAAGTAATAGGAATGATCGTAGCCCGGTTGCAGACGGAAGCTGTGGGCTGTCTTTGTCTCAGCAAGTGCCGCGGCCAGCGCCTCGGGTTTGAGCAGATCGTAGAACTGGTCATCTGCGCCCTGGTCAATGAGGATGTCCTCAACCCAGCCTTTTTCCTTCAGGAGGCACACAGCATCATGCGCCGTCCAAAGGCTCTCATCGCCCCCAAAATAGGCGTCGAGTTGCTTGCGTCCCCAGTCGGATTGGCTTGGGTTTGCGATCGGTGAGAAGGCCGACAAGGAGCGGTACTGGCTCGGGTACTTCATCGCCAGTGTCAGCGCACCGTGCCCTCCCATAGAGTGCCCTGTGATCCCATGGTGGATCGACACCGGGAATTGCGCCTGCACAAGGTCGCGCAGTTCAGTTGCGATGTATGTTTCCATCTGGAAATGCGGTGCCCATGGATCTTGGGTTGCGTTGACGTAAAATCCGGCGCCCTGGCCAAGATCGTAGGCCTCGTCGTTGGCAACACCCTCACCGCGTGGACTGGTGTCCGGAAATACGACCGCGAGGCCAAACTCCGCGGCATGCGCCTGAAGACCTGCCTTGGTCATCGCGTTTTCGTGGGTGCAGGTCAGCCCGGACAAATACCACAGGCACGGCACTGGACCGTCTTTGGCCTGCGGCGGGATATAGACCGCGAAGGTCATTTCCAGACCGATCACAGCGCTTTCGTGGCTGTAGACGCCCTGAACGCCGCCAAAACACTTGTTTTCAGAAAGGGTTTTCATGGAAACTCCATTAAGACTTTAGCATCCGCACCGTCAAAGCTTCCGGTACATGACAAGTGCATCGACATACCCCTCGCGCGGATGATGAAATGCCTCTGGCAACCGGCCGACGACATCAAATCCATATCGCTGCCAGATCTCCACCGCACGCGTGTTTGTCGACACGACAAAGTTGAACTGCATCGCCCGAAACCCGTCCGCCTTTGCAGTCTCGAGCGAATGTTCCAGCATAAGTCTGGCAACGCCTAAGCCTTGCGCGGCAGCAGCGGTGACGAACCCGCAATTGCAAACATGAGAGCCACCGCCCTTCTGGTTTCGAACGATGTAGTAGGTGCCCAGAAGTTGCCCACCCCTTTCAACCACAAAGACTTTTTTGCCGCCTGTCCAATAGGCAAGCGCACCGGCACGGTCGATATCGGGATCGACCGTGTAGGTTTCACCGGCTGCGAAGACGGGGTTCAGCATATCCCATATGCCATCCCCATCTTCTGCGCGGGCAGATCTGACACTGAGATCCGTCACGAGCTTAGTAGAGCACCACTGAGCGGATCGACTCACCTTTGTGCATCAGATCGAAGCCCTTGTTGATGTCCTCGAGCGGCATGGTGTGCGTGATCATCGGATCGATTTCGATCTTGCCGTCCATGTACCAGTCAACGATCTGCGGGACATCGGTCCGCCCGCGTGCGCCGCCGAAGGCCGTGCCCTTCCAGACGCGTCCGGTAACCAGCTGGAACGGACGCGTGGCAATCTCGGCACCGGCCGGCGCCACACCAATGATGATCGACTCGCCCCAGCCCTTGTGCGCTGATTCCAGTGCGGTCCGCATGACATTGACGTTTCCGGTCGCATCGAAGGTGTAGTCCGCACCGCCCTTTGTGAGGTTCACCAGATACGGAACCAGGTCTTCCTCCACCTCGGACGGATTGACGAAGTCTGTCATGCCGAAGCGCTCAGCCATTTCCTTCTTGGCCGGGTTCAAGTCAACGCCAACGATCTGGTCTGCTCCGGCAAGCCGCAGTCCCTGAATGACGTTCAGACCAATGCCGCCGAGGCCAAAAACAATCGCGCGCGATCCAATCTCGACCTTGGCCGTGTTGATCACGGCGCCGATGCCAGTCGTGACGCCGCAGCCGATGTAGCAAACCTTGTCGAACGGGGCGTCCGGGTTAATCTTTGCCAGCGCGATCTCCGGAACGACGGTGTAGTTCGCGAAGGTGGATGTCCCCATGTAGTGCAGGATCGGGTCGCCATCGAGCGTGGAGAACCTGGAAGACCCATCCGGCATAAGGCCCTGGCCCTGTGTGGACCGGATTGCCTGACAAAGGTTGGTTTTCGGGTTCAGACAGTATTCACACGTCCGGCACTCCGGCGTGTAGAGCGGGATCACATGATCGCCCGGCTTCAGGGTCGTGACGCCCTTCCCGACTTCAACAACAACGCCTGCGCCTTCGTGGCCGAGAATCGCCGGAAAGAGACCTTCCGGATCCGCGCCGGACAAGGTGAACTCATCCGTATGGCAAATGCCAGTTGCCTTGACTTCCACCAGAACCTCAAAAGCCCGCGGGCCTTCCAGGTTGACTGTGGTTACTTCGAGGGGCTTGCCGGCGCCCACTGCCACGGCTGCACGAACTTGCATTTGACGATCTCCCTAAATGCTATTGACCCGCACAGTTACTCCGAGCGAGATCATTTGCAAGAACCGGGACGACATCCAATGTCGGATTTACGCATTCAAGAGCGCCGGTTTGTTCCTTGCTGCGCCCAAAAACAGCCCAAGGCCTTACATTTTTCGCGTGTTTTCAGCATGTCTAATCCTGCGGAAAACCTGTGCCGGTGAATATGTCGCTTTCAGACCAACAAGCGACCGAAACCTGATATGCAGATGGGCATGCAATCGCGAATATGCGCACCAACGGACACAGCTTGCCGATTGGCAATTGCCGGTGCCCATAGGACATGAACACAAGGACCGGACCGCGACCGTCTTTCTAACCTGAAAGGCTGTGATGGTCCAAAACGTGCGGAGCCGCTCTTTATGAAGCGTTATTCCTTCCTGGAACTGGCAAAAAATGCCTTTTCCGCGCACCAGAACTGGGGCCGCCAATGGCGCGCTCCGGAGCCCAAAGCCGAGTATGACGTGGTCATCATCGGCGCCGGTGGCCACGGTCTTGCTACCGCCTATTACCTTGCCAAGGAACACGGCGTACGCAACGTTGCGGTTCTTGAAAAAGGCTGGCTTGGCGGCGGCAATACGGGCCGGAACACCACCATTGTGCGCTCCAACTATCTCTGGGAAGAAAGCGCGGCGCTTTACAATCACGCCATTGATTTGTGGGACGGCCTGTCACAGGAACTAAACTACAACGTCATGTACTCCGCGCGCGGCGTCATGATGCTGGCCCACACAGTCCACGACGTTCAGGTTGCACAGCGCCACATCCACGCCAACCGGCTGGCCGGTGTTCAAAACGAATGGCTGACGCCGGAACAAGCCAAGGAATACTGCCCACCGCTCAATATCTCCAAGGACATCCGCTATCCGGTAATGGGCGCGGCCCTTCAGCGCGTTGGCGGCACCGCCCGTCACGATGCGGTGGCCTGGGGCTATGCGCGCGGCGCAGACGACATGGGCGTCGACATCATCCAGAATTGCCTCGTCACCGGCATCAAGCGCGGCGCCGATGGCGCTGTTGAAGGTGTTGAAACGGCCAAGGGTTTCATCAAGGCCAAGAAGGTCGCCGTCGTGGCTGCCGGCAACACCACAACCGTCATGGATATGGCCGGTGTGCGGATGCCGCTGGAGTCCTTCCCACTACAGGCACTCGTCTCCGAACCGGTCAAGCCCGCCTTCCCCTGTGTCGTGATGTCGAACACGATCCATGCCTACATCTCCCAGTCCGACAAGGGCGAACTGGTGATTGGTGCAGGCACGGATCAGTTCATCTCCTACAGCCAGACAGGCGGCATCCACATTTCCAACCATACCATTGACGCGATCTGCGAACTGTTCCCGCACTTCCGGCGCATGCGCATGTTGCGCAACTGGGGTGGCATCGTGGACGTAACCCCCGATCGCTCACCAATCCTGTCCAAAACACCGGTCCAGGGTCTTTACGTGAACTGCGGCTGGGGCACAGGCGGTTTCAAGGCAACACCGGGCTCCGGACACGTCTTTGCGCATACGATTGCCAAGGACGAACCGCACCCGATCAATGCACCTTTCACGATCGACCGGTTCAAGACCGGCCGTCTGATCGACGAAGCGGCCGCCGCCGCCGTGGCACACTAAGGGGAGAATACAGACATGTTGTTGGTTTACTGCCCTTACTGCCAGGTCGAGCGTCCGGAAACCGAGTTTTCCTGCCGCGGCCAGGCGCACATAGCCCGCCCGTCCGACCCTGCACAAGTCACCGACGAAGGTTGGGTTGAGTATCTCTACATGCGCGACAACACCAAGGGTGTTTACGCGGAACGCTGGCGCCACATCCATGGTTGTGGCCGGTTCTTCAACGCCGTCCGTCACACCGTGAGCGACGACTTCCTAAAGTTTTACAAGGCTGGCGAACCGATGCCGGATCTTGACGAATTGGCCAAGGAGGCCGGCAAATGAGCCAGCCATTCCGTACTGAAAAAGGCGGCCGGATCGACCGCGGCGAACAGCTGACCTTCACCTTCGACGGGGAAGAGATGCAGGGCCACAAGGGCGACACCCTTGCCTCGGCACTGCTGGCAAACGGTGTTCACCTGGTCGGGCGGTCCTTCAAGTACCACCGTCCGCGCGGCATCGTGACAGCAGGCTCCGAAGAGCCGAACGCACTGGTCGGCATCTATCGCAAGGGCGATCAGACCCCGAACCTGCGGGCAACCCAGGTGGAAGTCTACCAAGGCCTTGAGGCGATCTCACAGAACCGTTTCCCGTCGCTCGGCTTTGACGTCGGCGCGGTCAACGACCTCTTGTCGCCCTTATTTCCGGCGGGCTTCTACTACAAGACTTTTATGTGGCCAAAGGCCTTCTGGGACCGCGTTTATGAGCCGGTCATCCGTGCTGCGGCCGGTCTTGGCAAACCGCCAAAAAACCCGGATCACGACACCTACGGCAACATCTACGCGCACTGCGATGTACTGGTGGCCGGGTCCGGACCAGCCGGTCTTGCCGCAGCGGTGGCCGCAGCTGAAACCGGCGCAAAGGTCATACTGTGTGACGAGCAGGCCGAATTTGGCGGTTCGCTCCTGTCGGACGAAAACGCAACCATCGACGGCAAAACCCCGATCGAGTGGGTCCAGGAAACAGTTGCCAAGTTGGCATCTATGGACAACGTCACGCTTTTGTCCCGGACGACTGCGTTTGGCTACTTCGCGCACAACTACATCGCTCTTGCCGAGCGTGTAACCGAGCACCTCAGCGACCCGGATCCGAAGCTGCCGCGCGAACGCCTCTGGCAGGTTCGCGCCAAGGAGGTGGTGATCGCCTCCGGAGCCATCGAACGCCCGATGGTCTTCCCGGAAAACGACCGCCCCGGCATCTTGCTCGCCGATGCCGGTCGGACCTATCTCAACCGCTATGGTGTCAAGGTCGGCAACAAGGTGCTTGTCGCAACCGCTTGTGACACTGCCTGGCAGGCGGCTTTCGATCTCGCCGATCACGGCGTGGACGTCGTGGCCATCGCCGACTTGCGTGAAACCCCGCCAGAAAACCTTGTGGCCATTGCACAGGCCCGCGGCATTCGGGTTGAGGCTGGTTGCGTTGTGACCGGTACCCTTGGGCGCAAACGGGTCAAGGCCGCCCTGCTCGGCCGTTTGATGACCTCCGGCCAGGTCGCATCCGCTGGTCAGGTCGCGTGCGACGCAATCCTGATGTCGGGCGGCTGGACACCGACCGTGAGCCTTTACTCACAGTCCCGCGGCAAGGTTGTCTGGGACGAAACCGTTGGTGCTTACGTTCCTGGAAAATCCGTTCAAAACGAGCGCTCGGCTGGAGCCGCTAAAGGTCTCTACGGCCTTCAGGCAACACTTGAGGACGGCTATACTGCTGGTGAAACAGCGGCAAAAGCTGCGATCGGCAAGGAAGCCAAGGTCACATACGCCGCCGCATCCGGCGGGGAAGCAGGCCAAGGCGCTGTTCTCGGTGCCCTGCCCCATGACCGCAATGCCTCGCGCGTGAAGGCGTTTGTCGACTACCAGAACGACGTGACCGCCAAGGACATCAAACTGGCCGCGCGCGAAGGCATGCAGTCGATTGAGCACATCAAACGCTACACGACGACCGGCATGGCGACGGACCAGGGGCGTCTATCCAACATGAATGCGCTTTCCATCGCCTCTGGCGCTCTGGAAAAGCCGATCGTGGATGTCGGTCTGACGACGTTCCGCTTACCCTATACGCCAACAACCTTTGGTCTGTTCGCAGGCGTTGCCCGCGGCGATCATTTTGATCCGGTCCGCAAGACCCCGTCCCACGACTGGGTTGTCGCCAATGGCGGCGTTTATGAAGACGTCGGACAGTGGAAACGGACTTGGTACTTCCCGAAGTCGGGCGAGGACATGCATGCAGCCGTCGCTAGGGAATGCGCTACTGTGCGTGAAAGCGTTGGCCTGTTTGATGCGTCCACTCTTGGCAAGATCGAGGTGGCCGGACCGGATGCAGCCGAATTCCTAGAGCGGATGTACACCAATCCTTGGAAAAAGCTGGCTCCTGGCCGCTGCCGCTATGGTCTCTTGCTGAACGACGCCGGCTTCATCGTCGACGATGGTGTCATTGGCCGTTTGGCAGACGACCGCTTCCACGTGACCACGACCACCGGCGGTGCGCCGAGCGTCTTTGCCACGATGGAAGATTATTTGCAGACCGAATGGCCGGACCTCGACGTCTGGATCACCTCCACCACTGAGCAATACGCAGTGGCCGCAGTTCAGGGACCTAAGGCCCGTGAAGTGATCGCCCCGTTCATCGAAGGCATTGACCTGTCCGCAGAGGCTTTCCCGCACATGAGCGTCAAGGAAGGCACCTTCTGCGGTGTTCCGTGCCGCCTGTTCCGCATCTCCTTTACCGGCGAACTCGGGTTCGAGATCAATGTCCCGCGCCGCCATGGCAAGATGATGTGGGAAACGCTGGCAGGTGAAATCGAAAAGCACAACGGCACAGCATATGGCACGGAGACAATGCACGTTCTGCGCGCCGAAAAGGGGTACATCATCGTCGGTCAGGACACCGACGGGACTGTCACCCCGCAAGACGCCGGCATGAGCTGGGCCATCGGCAAGAAAAAGCATGACTTCGTCGGCAAACGCGGCCTGGAACGCCCGGATCTTGTCGCCGAAAACCGCAAGCAGTTCGTCGGCCTCCTGACCAAGGATCCGAAGGTCAAGCTGGAAGAAGGCGCACAGATCACTGTTACGCAAAACCCGGCCACCGGAACACCAGCGGAAGGTCATGTGACTTCATCTTACTTCAGTCCCGCCATGGGCCGGACGATCGCCCTGGCGATTGTGAAAAACGGCCATGCCCTTCATGGCAAGTCGCTTTATGTGCCAATGCCGGATGGCGGCATCGAGGTGGAAGTGACCAGCCCAATATTCTTTGACAAGGAAGGAGCGCGGCTCAATGTCTGATCTTCTTGCCAGTGACGTCATCACGCCGGACGCCGGCGAAACCCCGCTCCTCAGCCTTCCGGATGTCTCAATTCTGAAGGCAGCGCCGATGACACGGCTGTCGCTCCGGTTGCGCGAAACTGCCATCCCGGCGGCGGGTGAAGCTTTCGGCGCGAAATTGCCGGTGACCCCGCTCGGTGCGGAAACGTCGGCAAAACGGGCAGCGCTTTGGATGGGGCCGGACGAATGGACGCTTTTGGCGCCGGAAGACGAGCTTCAGGCTGTGTTTGACGGGATCGAGGCCAAACTGGACGGTCAGCCGCACTCCCTCACCGACATTTCGCACCGCTCGGAAGCTTTGATCGTTTCAGGTCCAAAGGCCAGCTGGTTGCTGAACACGGGGATATTCATCGATTTCTCACTGGAAAAGTTCCCGGTGGGTACAGTCACCCGGACAATCTTCCACAAGTCTCCAGTCATGATCTGGCGCACGGGTGAAGACACATTCGTGGTCGAGGCTTGGGTCTCTTTCATGGACTATGTTGCCGGCATCCTTGTCGAAAGCGCCCAGGAGTTGGCCGCGGCCTGACCACAGCCTGCGCGTACAACAACCGCATCTTAAGGTTCTTCGGCGACCCTTACGCGAACTCGAGCGTAAGGGTCGTTTCTTTTGCCAGCTGAAAACACAAGTAAGATCCGTCTGGCCGAGCTCTTCGGAGCGCTCAGTCACGCCCTCGACATTACCGAAGGCCAACCACGTGGGCATTGTGTCCGCTGCTGCTGGATCGGCATCCACATCGGGCGGCAAATCGGTCTGCCGGAAGCAGAACTCAGCGACCTTTATTATACGCTGCTCTTGAAAGATCTCGGGTGTTCCAGCAATGCGGCACGCATTTGCGAGCTCTATTTGACGGATGACCTGACCTTCAAGCACGATTTCAAGACCATTGGGACCAGCCTGCCTGCTGCACTTCGGTTTGTGCTGTCGCATACCGGTTTGAAACACGGCTTTGCCGAACGGGTCCGGGCGATCGTCAACATTTTGCAGAACGGCGGCGATATTGCGACGGAGATGATCGAGACCCGTTGCCAGCGCGGCGCGGACATTGCCCGCCAGATGCATTTTTCTCAGCCGGTTGTAGACGGGATTTACAGCCTCGATGAGCACTGGAACGGTCAGGGGCGTCCGCATGGGCTGAAACAGGCTGACATACCGCTGTTCTCACAGATCGCGTTGTTGGCGCAGGTGATCGACGTGTTCCAGATCAACGCGGGTAAAGACAGCGCGCTCACAGAAATAAAAGAGCGCAGCGGATCCTGGTTTGATCCGGCCTTGGTCGCAGCCGCGGAAACAACCGCTTCAGAGACAGGATTTTGGGACACACTCCAATCGGACGATCTGGAGGCGACCGTGTACGGACTGGAACCGGCCCAGAACGTCCGCTTCACCGATGATGACCAGCTGGACGATATCGCTCTCGGGTTCGCGCAGGTCATTGACTCAAAGAGCCCTTACACAGCGGGGCACAGCGAACGGGTCACGCTTTACACCGACATGATTGCGGAAGAACTGGGGTACAGCGCCCGGGACCGGCAACTCTTGAGACGCGCGGCATTGCTGCACGATATCGGCAAGCTTGGTGTCAGCAACTCCATTCTCGACAAGCCCGGCAAACTCGACGATCTGGAATGGGAAGCAATCCGCCTTCATCCCGTCTTTACCGACGAGATCCTCCTTCGTATCGACGCCTTCAAAGACTTGGCTCCGATCGGGCGCGGGCATCACGAGAAGCTCGACGGGCGCGGCTATCCTGATGGGTTGACCGCAAGCAGGATCTCCATGGAGACGCGGATCGTTACGATGGCAGATATCTTCGATGCCCTGACGGCAGAGCGGCCTTACCGCGCAGCCATGCCGCTCGCAAAAGCCCTCGGTATTTTGGAGAGCGATGTCGGATCTGCGTTGGATTCAACATGTTTTGAAGCCCTGAAACGCGCCACACAGCGCATGGACGGATACAAGGCTGCATAATTCCGCTACAAGGGGCGCTTGATGTCCTCAGATATAACGAAATTGCAAGGGTCACCAAACTCCGCCCAATGCTGAAGATCGGCTCCTACAACATACAAAAATCGATTGGTGTCGATGCGCGGCGGCGACCAGACCGGACATTGAAGGTCATTGGTGAGCTGCAATGCGACGTGATCGCCTTGCAGGAAGCCGACAAACGCTTCGGACCGCGCGAGAGCACTCTCGACCGCGATCATATTCTTGCGCAGACCAACTTCCGCCCGGTGCCCTTTGCGGTTGGCGAACACAGCCTCGGCTGGCATGGGAATGCCATTTTGGTCCGGCAAGGCATTGAAATTCTGGATCACCGGCGAATTGAATTGCCAACCTTGGAGCCGCGGGGCGCCGTGGCCGTGGATTTGGCAGTGGAGGATCAGAAGATCCGGGTCGCCGCCATGCACCTCAGCCTGATCGGTCATTTCCGCAAGAAACAGATTTCCTCGCTCATGCACCAGCTTCACGAAGGCCTGGATTATTTGCCGACCATTTTGATCGGCGATCTGAACGAATGGCGCGATGATGCGAAAAGCATCCGTCTCCTGGAAAAACGCTACGAAGTCACAACGCCCGGCCGGAGCTTTCCAAGTCCCCTGCCCGTTGGCAGTCTGGACCGGATCATCACCAGTCCGGAATTCACCGTTCAAAAGGCCGGGGTTCACAAATCAAAGACAGCGCGGATCGCGTCAGATCATCTTCCCGTTTGGGCAGAGCTCGCCCTTGAGCCAACAGGCCATCTTGCCTGAATCTCTGGTGCTGGACGACACCGGGCTATTGTGTGATCAACAGATAATCGAACACATGAAAGAACCCCGCAGATAGGAGCGCACACGCCGGGACCGTGACGATCCAGGCACCGATGATGGTGACCAGGTTAGTCCGGCGTACCAAAAGCCGCCGGCGGCGTTCTTCCCGGTTGCGGATAGGCTGATGGCGCTTGCCATTCACCTTCTGGGGGACGAACCGGTTTCTGTACCACTCGCGAAACAGACCAACGCCAAAAATGGCGCCCACAGCGATATGAGTGGACGAGACCGGCAACCCAAGCCCGGATGCTGTCAGCACCGTTCCAGATGTTGCCAGCGTGACGCAGAACGCCCGGATCGGGTTCAGCTTGGTAATCCGTTTGCCGACAACTGTTACAAGACGGCGGCCAAACAGTAGAAGGCCGGCCGAAATGCCAAAGGCTCCGACAGCGCTCACCCAAAGCGGTGCAACCGGGTTGAGCTGGCCGAGAATCCAGTAGTGCAAGTCATTGATTTCATCGGACTGGCTGTTGACGATCGCCGCCAGCGGCCCGATTGCGTTCGCCACGTCGTTCGCGCCATGCGCAAACGACAGAAGAGCAGCTGAACAAATCAATGGGATCGCAAAGAGAGAGCGCAAAGACTGTGTTCGATTGTCGAGGAACAACGCCTGACTGGCTACCACGCGCCGATAGATGGCCCAGACCATGGCCCCCACAACAATTGGTGCCAGCGTTGCCGGGACAAACGGCAGAACGATCAGCCGATGAAGACCTTTATGGGTCATATAGGCGGTAAAGGTCGCAGCCAATCCGCCCAAGAGGATCGGCAGCCAGAAGCGAGCTGCAGAAAGCTTGTCGTCCGTGTAGATGACCTTGGCATTGATAAAGGCAAGCAGCAACGCTGCAACAAGTCCGCCCAAGAAAGGCGATGCGACCCAGGTAGCGGCAATGACCCCAAGCGTTGACCAGTTGATCGCAGCAAAGCTGCTGGCCGCAACGCCTGCCCCCACCACGCCACCGATTATCGTGTGGGTCGTGGAGACTGGCGCACCAATGAGCGTGGCAATGTTGATCCAGATCGCCGCCGCTGCCATGGCGGTCAGCATTGCTTTCATGAAGCGGAAGTTTTCAGGGATGTCATCTGGCGCGATGATCTCAGTCGAAATCGTGGTGACCACGTCACCACCGGCCAACAACGCGCCCGCACTTTCGCAAATCGCAGCGATGATCAGCGCCGTTGTTATGCTGACCACCCGCGCGCCAACTGCAGGTCCGACATTGTTGGCAACATCATTGGCGCCAATGGTGATGGCGAGATAGCCGCCGACCGTTGCACCGGTGACCAGGATCAGAACGTTTGAGACATCCGACGCTGCAAATTGCAGGGACGCGAGGATTGCGCAGACCGCCAAAAAGCAGATGGCAAGCCCGGGCGCAATCAAGCGCCGGCCCATCGCTTCTGCAGCATCGCCAAGAAACCCGACCCGGTCGAGATCCTTATCGAGTGCCTTTGGTGTCAGGTTGTCCCCCGAACGCACAGTACCCGTCTTTCAGATCCGCTCACCGGCAGCCTGTCGCAAGAAGACCTTCAGGTCCGCACCGCGCCGGAGTAAACTGAATATGCCAGCAGCCTTGCAACAGCCTTGCGACGCAGACGTGTCACAGACCGCTCAAACGTTCTGACAGATCGATTAGAAAAGCTGGTTGCGATGCCGCTTCAAGAAACGCCGCAAGGCCGGTTCATCAGCCTTTTCAATAGCCTCAGAGACAGGCATCCAAATGCGCTTGCGTTGCCCCAGCTCAGGAAAATTATCGACTTGGCTTTCAAACTCCACCTTGAACACAAGCACTTTGGTGCGCAGTTTCAAGCCACTTGCGAGCCCCTTGTAGGACCGAAAACTGCCCAGAGGCCGATGATCTGCCTTGCCGATCACCCCAGCCTCTTCATAAGCTTCAAGCAGAGCCGTCTCGAAGGCCGGCATGTCCGCCTCGGGCCATCCTTTCGGCAAAATCAACCGGCCGGTGTCCCGTGTCGACACGAGAAGGATCTCATGCTCCTGTTCGCCCTTCCGGCAACACAACGCCGCGATCTGCAGGCGGGCCGGTTTGACAAACAAACCAGCAAAACCGCGCAGCCACGAGGCGTCGAACGCCGATATCGTCGGGGCAAAAGCCATACCAATCCTAGAATGGTGAAGTTGAGACGCTGGCTTATATAGCGCAGTTTGTTTGCCGTCTAGCAAAAAACGCACATTGTGCGCATATACGCATTAAAACTACGCAATGAGTGTCACATTTTTAAAAGTGTTACGTTTTCGTCCGTCCAAGCGCCCGGCCAAACCTCTGCACCGCCGTCGCGCAAGGCTCGAATCACGCCGACTGGAACTGGCGTGGTTAGAAATAATTCTTCACCGCCGACGCCGCCTGTCGGCTTCAGTTCAGCGCCAACACCTTCGAATCCAAGCTCTTCTTCACACGGCACATAGAGCGCAGCTCCGGAAACATTCGTGTCGTTCTGCGTTGTGCCTTCCGCACGGCCTACAACGCCGCAGGCTGCAACGGCGCACATCAATTCGACCGCCCGCGCTTTTGCACAACCGAACACACGGTGATAGCCGGAGAGTTTTTCCGTCATCGACGGTACGAGGATGAGGTCGACTTTTTCTTTGGCAAGAAGACAGCTCAGCGCTGGCATTTCAATGTCCAGGCAGATCAGGATGGCCATCTTCAGACCATCCAGCTCAAACACCTTCAGCTCCGTTCCGGGCACCAGATGCCAGATGTCTTCTTCCTGCTCAAAGGGTGTGAGGCTTAATTTATCTTGGCGGATTTCGCGGCCATCAGCGGTCAGCAGAACCGCTGTATTTGTAATCCCGCAGGGTGTTTTCACCGGCCATGTCCCGGCCAACAATGAGACGCCTGTCTTTTGCGGCAATTCGGACAGCAGCGGAAACAGATCGTCACCAACATCAGCCAGGAAGCCCATTTCCTGATCTGGCCGTAGTCCCGCCGGTTTGAAGGCAAGGCATGTCTCGGCGAGGTATTCCGGCAGGACGAGAAGCTTCGCGCCTCCTGACGCTGCCCTCTCGAGCCCCTCCGCAATCATGTCCGCCAGCGCGGCCACAGATCTGGGCGCTCTACCGAGATTGAAGGACCAAAGTGAAATCGGATATTCGGTCATGCTGCCGCCCCATTTGAGTACCAAGCAGCCGACATAGCTGGACCTTGCGTATCAGTTCAAGGCCGACGATAGACGGTTTGGTTCAGCTCGCGAACAAGGCGACAAAAAACGTCAAAAGAACCAGAAAGCCGGTATTTATGAACCACGGCTTGGGTTCGGCCGGAAGCGCCCGCAACTTTGCAGATTTTCTAACTTCCCGAACACCTTCAAGAGCCCGGTCTGTGCGCCGGTCGATCTCGCGGAAATACGGTACCAACTCATTCTGAGTACGCATACTCAACCCTCACGATTCCTTCGTGGAATGAACGCTACGGCAAGGGTGTTAGAGGGAGGTTAATTGCAGCGGATAACAAATCCCTTGTACAGACCTTGAGCCCGTGATGGATTGAATATAGTTCTTGACGGAGGATGCCATGGTCGATCTGCCGACACTCATCACCTACAGTCTCATCGTACTTGGGTTTGTATTCATTCCTGGTCCGGCAACCCTTTTGACGATCGCACGGGCTACAACGTCGGGTCCAAAAGTCGGCATCGCGACAGGCGCCGGGATCGCAGCTGGCGACATCGTTCACACATTGCTCGCTGTATTCGGCCTCTCAGCGATCATCGCGGCCTCAGCTCTTCTGTTTTCGGTGATCAAATACGTCGGTGCCGCCTATCTGATTTACCTTGGCATCAAAGCCATCACTTCGAAGGTTGCTACGTCATTCGGAAACGGCATTGCGGACGTAAGCACTGGGACAGCCTTTCGCCAGGCTTTCATTTCGGAGATTCTAAACCCAAAAACGGCCCTATTCTTTTTGGCGTTTTTGCCGCAGTTCGTGCAGCCCGAAAATGGTTACGTGCTGCTTCAACTGACAATTCTCGGATTTATTTTTGTCGCCCTCGGGCTATTCAGCACGATCGTCTTTGCCTTGGGCGCCGGTACACTTGGCGGATTGGTCCAGCGCAATCCCGTCATCTTGAAATGGCAAGGAAAAGCCGTCGGGACGATTTTCTGCATTCTCGGTGTTCGACTGGCGTTGCAGGAACGCTAAAGCCTGGTCTTTTGCGGGTCCGCGACGTCCAGAATGCGCAGCTGCACTTTCGGTGTCCCCTGCCAGGTGTCAATGGACAGTGTCCCTGCAACATGCAGGTTGCGGCCACGGCCTTCCAGAAGCATCTGGCCGTGAGGCTTGTCCTCTGCCTTGAAGCAAATCCCCTTGAGCGCAGTGCCGTCACCAGCCGCAAGTGTCGCCCGAACATGGCCCTTGCCCACGACATCGGCGAAAGAGATACGATGCGCAGGAAACGCAAACACCGGCTCGGAATGACCAGCGCCGTAGGGGCCTGCTTTTTCCAGCATATTCATCAGATCGAGGTTTGCACCCGTTGCAGTCAATGCCGCGTCGATCTTCAGTTCCCGGTGTGCCGTTGCAGCTTCCACATCATCTTTCAGAATTTCGTTGAAGAAGGCTTCCAGATCAGCTGCTTTTTCCTGGCGCACCGTCAGCCCTGCGGCCATGGCATGTCCGCCGCCCTTTTCCAAAAGCCCGTCGTCGACAGCTTTTCGGACCGCCTTGCCGAGATCCACGCCATTGATTGATCGTCCGGACCCTGTCCCCTTGCCCGTTTCATCATAGGCAATCGCAAACGCTGGGCGGCGGTGCGCTTCCTTGAGCCGCGACGCGATCAGGCCGACGATCCCCGGATGCCAGTCGCTGGATCCGGTCAAAAGAACGGCCGGGTCCCGCTGTTCGATGGCCATAGCGGCCTCGGCTCCTGCCTGTTCGAGCATCACAGCTTCCATCGCCTGACGCTCGGTGTTCAGTTGATCCAGACGTTCGGCAATAGCACGAGCTTCATGCGGGTCCGCTGTGGTCAGAAGCCGTGCGCCCAAAGCCGCATCGCCGATCCGGCCACCCGCATTAATCCGCGGACCGATCAGGAACCCCAGATGATAAGGGGCCGGTTTTCCGCTCACCCGCGCGGCATCTGACAGCGCTGTCAGGCCGTAGTTCTGCCGTTGATGCATGACTGCCAACCCACGCGTCACGTAAGCACGGTTCAAGCCCTGGAGCGGAACCACATCACACACCGTGCCGAGTGCCACCAAGTCCAGCAGCGCCATCAGATCTGGCGCCTGACAGCCGTTGAATGCGCCCCGCTGACGCAGCTCGCGGTTCAGTCCGACAATAAAGAGGAAGGTAACGCCAACGGCCGCCAAATGTCCCTGCCCCGACAGATCATCCTGCCGGTTCGGATTGACCAGCGCCCGCACATCGGGCAGCGTTTCTCCAACCTGGTGGTGGTCAATCACCACGACGTCGAGGTTAAGCTTCCCGGCCGTTTCAAAGGCTTCAAAAGATGTGCTGCCGCAGTCGAGCGTAATCAGCAGTTCCGCACCGCCTGCCTGAAGGTTCTCGATTGCAGGTCCGTTTGGGCCGTACCCCTCAATGATCCTGTCGGGAATATGGATGACCGGATCAAGCCCCATCCATTGAAGATACTTTGCCAGTACTGCGGACGAGGTGGCGCCATCGACGTCGTAGTCGCCGAAAATCGCGATCTTCTTCCCTGCCTGAACCGCATCGGCTACGCGAGCCACAGCTGCGTCCATGTCGACGAGACTGCTCGGGTCCGGCATCAGGGTCTTGAGGGATGGTTCGAGAAACGCCGAAGCGTCTTCAGCAGCAACACCACGCGCTGCCATGACGCGGGCCAAAACATCGGGCAGCCCGTGCTGTTGCGAGATCGCCATCGCGGCGCGCGCTTCAGCGGAGCTCAGGCGCTCCCGCCATGCATTGTCATTGGCGGAGCGGGCAACCCCGAGTACGAGGCGCCCTTTATCGTCTTCGCCAAATCCTGTCAGCATGCGTTCAGACTTAGTCCAGGTGGAACTTTTCCAGCTGTGTGTGCTGGGCCTTGATGTAGCGGACAGTCCCCGTTGAGGATCGCATAACCACAGTGTGCGTGGTGATGTGATTGCGTCCGAAGCGCACGCCTTGCAGGAAGTTGCCGTCCGTCACACCGGTTGCGGCGAACAGAACGTCCGGACCTGCCATTTCTTCCAGCGTGTATTTCTTCTTGATGTCGTCGATGCCCATCCGGTGGGCGCGTTCGACCTGCTCATCGCGGGTGATCACCAGACGGGACTGCATTTGACCGCCGATACAGCGCAGGGCCGCGGCCGCCAGAACGCCTTCCGGTGCGCCGCCGATACCTGCGTAAAGATCGATGCCGGTTTCTTCCGGATCTGTCGTGTGGATCACACCAGCGACATCACCATCACCGATCAGGCGGATCGCAGCACCGGTGGCTCGGATTTCTTCAATCAAACGTGCATGGCGCGGACGGTCGAGGACACAAGCCGTCACTTCTTCGATCTTGACGCCTTTTTCCTTGGCGACAGCGGCCAAATTGTCCGCAATCGGCGCATCCAGATCAATCAGGCCCTCAGAATAGCCTGGACCGATCGCAATCTTGTCCATGTAGCTGTCCGGCGCATTCAAAAGGTCACCTTCCGGAGCCAGAGCGATGACAGCGAGAGAGTTCGGCAGGTTCTTTGCGCAGATGGTCGTGCCTTCCAGCGGGTCCAAAGCGATGTCCACTTTCGGGCCCTGCTTGGTGCCGACATTCTCGCCGATGTAGAGCATCGGAGCTTCGTCACGCTCGCCTTCGCCGATCACCACCGTGCCGTCGATCGGAAGGCGGTTCAATTCACGGCGCATCGCATCAACAGCTGCCTGGTCGGCGGCCATTTCATCACCGTGACCGCGCAACCGGGCGGCTGACACAGCTGCTCTTTCGGCAACACGCGCCAGTTCCAATGTCAGGATACGGTCAAGCCCGCTGGCTGGCTGGTGTTCTGTGTTGGACATCAACATCTCCGCTTTTCCCCCGTTCCGCACGTCCGCGGGACGTTTGACTTACTTCAGTTTTTCGATCCGGATCATCTGCGGCTGTTCTGCGACCACGCCTTTTGACATGACCACATCCAGCGCTTCTTTGATGGCGATCTCGGTTGTTTCATAGGTGATAAGGATGACCGGTTGCGGCGCATCCGCACTGTCGCGGTCTCGGTCTTCTGCCGCTGCCCGTTTTTGAACGATGGACTCAAGAGAAATACCGGCATCCCCCATGCAGCGGGCAATCTCGCCGAACGCGCCCGGGCGATCGTAGACCGACAAGCGAATATAATAGCCACCCTCGTGAAGGCGCATCCGGGCCCGCTCGTACGGAACCAGGTCTGTTGCCGGCATACCAAGGACTGGTGTTTCGTCGCCCCGGGCAATGTCTGTGATGTCGGCAACCACAGACGACGCCGTCGCGTTCCCACCGGCACCCGGTCCAACCAGCACGATCTCACCGACGTAATCACCGTCGACGGCAACAGCGTTCAGAACGCCGTCGATCCGTGCAATCGCGGACGATTTCGGCACCATTGTCGGGTGAACGCGTTGTTCGATGCCCGTGTCGGTGCGCTGTGCAACACCGAGCAGCTTGATCCGGAAGCCGAGCTCGTCGGCAGCCTGGATATCAGCCGTTGTAATGGAAGTAATGCCTTCCATGAAAATGCTGTCGGCGTCAATCTCGGTGCCAAAGGCAAGGCTCGTCAGGATCGCCAGCTTGTGTGCCGTATCGTTGCCTTCGATATCGAACGTCGGATCGGCTTCCGCATAACCAAGCCGCTGCGCATCAGCCAGACAATCTTCGAAGCTGATGCCTTCGGCTTCCATCCGCGTCAGGATGTAATTGCACGTCCCGTTGAGGATGCCATAGACGCGGCTGACTTCATTGCCGGCCAGAGACTCACGCATGGTTTTGACAATCGGAATACCGCCCGCGACCGCTGCCTCATAGTTGAGGCAGGCGTTGTTCTCCTCTGCGACGCGGGCCAGATCCACACCGTGTTTGGCAATCAAAGCCTTGTTGGCCGTCACGACGTGCACACCGCGGCTAAGCGCTGCGCGAACACTTTGCTCGGCCGGTCCGTCTTCCCCGCCGATCAGCTCAACAAAAATATCGAGTTCTGCTTCATTCGCCATGGTCATCGGATCATCGAACCAGATGAAGCCGCTTGTATCAATTCCCCGGTCGCGCGTCCGGTTCCGGGCACTAACAGCTGTAACCGTCAAGGACCGACCGGTCCTACGTTCGATCTGGCCAGCGTGCTTTTCCAGGAGTTGCACCACGGACGCACCGACCGTTCCAAGGCCGGCCACGCCGATTTTCAATGCGTCTGCCATTCGGGAATTAATCCAATTCTATTCAGCGAGAAGTCTCAAGCGGGATGACGTTGTGCAGCTTTTGCTCCGCAGTTTCAAGGAACCGGCGGACATTTCTTGCCGCCTGGCGCAACCGCTGCTCGTTTTCTACCAGACCAATGCGGACAAACCCGTCACCGTATTCGCCAAAACCGATGCCTGGCGCGACTGCAACGTCGGCGCGTTCCAGCAGCAATTTGGAGAATTCCAGACTGCCGAGGGACCTGAACTTTTCCGGGATCGGGGCCCAGCAGAACATGCTGGCTTCCGGCGCTGGAATATCCCACCCGGCCCGGCCGAAGCTCTCAACGACAACATCCCGGCGCTTCTTGTAGATCTCACGGGTTTCACGGATGCAATCATCCGGACCGTTCAGTGCCGCGGTCGCAGCAACCTGGATCGGCGTGAAAGCGCCGTAGTCAAGATAGGACTTCACCCGGCCAAGGGCGCCAATCAGGCGTTCATTACCAACCGCAAAGCCCATCCGCCATCCCGGCATGGAGAAGGTCTTGGACAGGGATGTAAATTCAACGGTGACGTCCATTGCACCCGGCACCTGCAAGACAGACGGTGGCGGGGTGTCTCCGAAGTAGATCTCTGAATAGGCTAGATCCGACAGGATGAAGATGTTGTGTTTGCGCGCAAAAGCCACGACGTCCTTATAGAAATCGAGGTCCGCGCAATACGCTGTCGGGTTGGCCGGATAACACAGAATGATCGCGATCGGTTTCGGCACAGAGTGAATGACCGCGCGTTCCAGCGCTTCAAAGAAGCCGCTGTTTGGCTCGGCCGGAATATTGCGGATCGAGGCTCCCGCCATCAGGAACCCGAACGTGTGGATTGGATAACTTGGATTGGGGCTCAGGATCACGTCGCCCGGCGCGGAAATGGCTTGCGCCATATTGGCGAAGCCTTCCTTGGAGCCAAGAGTTGCGATGACCTGTGTGTCAGGATCGAGCTTCACGCCAAACCGGCGGCCGTAATATGACGCCTGAGCCTTGCGCAGACCCTGAATTCCCTTGGAAGCGGAATACCGGTGGCTGCGTGGATCCTGAACGACCTCGGTCAGCTTGTCGACGATGTGCTTCGGTGTTGCCAGATCCGGGTTACCCATACCGAGATCGATAATATCCGCGCCCGCCGCTCGCGCCTTAGCTTTCAAGCGATTGACCTGTTCAAAAACATACGGCGGGAGCCGTTTGATTTTGTGGAACTCCTCCATGGGCGCGGATCCTTGCGGCTTGAAAATGGGTATGTCTCACCTGCGCGGTAAGCAGTTTGGGCGACCTTTTAACAGGCCTTTTCAAGTTTCGCACCCATCTTTGAGCGCCTAGCCACCTAAATGTGGGAACAGATAAGTTTGGCCGGGGCCTACCAAGAACGACCCCGAAACGAGGTACAGCACGCCAAATAGAAGGCTGGGTAATGGGCAGCTATGCCGGATGGGGGTTATAGAAAGCGAATTGTGTGTCTTCAGTGCCAGAAAAAACCCTGGCCTTTTCAGCCGAGCCGACAACCGTTTTGCCCCGGCCGCACGCTTTGGCTTCGTACATAGCTCTATCTGCAATTTCCAAGGCCTCATCCAGTCCGAGATCAAGCGGCACAGAACTGACGCCAGCGCTTAGTCCAACCTGAATCGCACCCTCTGTCTCCGCAGAACAGGCAGCTGCGAAATGAGCCCGAATCCTTTCGGCAAGAATCCGAGCTTGGTTTGGCTCCATCCTGGTGGACAGAAGGACAAACTCATCACCGCCCAGCCGGCCTGCAACCGTATCCGCCGGTCTTGTTTCCTCGCAAACCCGGCCGAACACTTGAAGGACCAGGTCACCGGTTGCATGGCCGTGCTTGTCGTTGACCCTCTTGAACTCATCAATGTCAAACCGGATCACCGTGAGACAGTTGTTTGCGCCGGAAACTGACGTAAACGTTGCCGCCCTTTCAAACACCGCCCGGCGGTTGGGCAATCCCGTTAGACAATCGCGATAGGCGGCCGATTTGAATTGCAAAAGTGATCGCTCGATCGGCATTGCGAGCGCTGTAAACATGGAAAGCACCATGGCAACCAGGATAAGCAGCAGTGCAATCAAAATGACATGACCGCTGATCGCTTCGAACAGCCCGTTTTCAGCGCCAAATCCAAGTGCGGTCAGCAAACTGAAATGCGCGCTCGTTTCCAGAGCTGCGCTGAAAGCGTACAGCTTCGGCGTGACGAGGTTTTCTGTATTCCAGCGCAAGCAGATTATGGCCGACCATGCGATGTAGAGGATCATAACCGGTTGTACGTAAGCCACCCGGCTGGACAATGTTGTCGCAAAGTCCGGAACTGAGCAGAGTAATAGCCAGACCCCGGCAAGCCCTGCAGCAATCCAAAGGCGCAAAGGCTGGTGAAAGAAGGCCGCGACACCACTGCGTCTCAGGCCAGTTGCAAAAAGGATAAGAAAATTCGCTGCAATGATGGTCAGGTCGTCCGGCAACACACCACGGAAGCTTATGAGCAGTGTGCCGATCGCCCCGAGCAGGAACGCAATAGACCAGAGCCCGAAGGACAAATGCCCTGCCCGGTCACGATGTTTCCAGAAGAAAAAAAGAAAGCACAAAACAGCACTGGCTGTCAGCTCAGCGACAACTAGGGAAAACAGTATAGTCTTCACATCAAGCACGAGCGCCCCCAAAACGCCGGGACCACATTTCTGCCCAACAAAGTATGTGCTCACCCGAAAGTGGCATACCAAAGTTTCAAAGTTATCCAAAGTTGTTTTACGTAACGGTACCCGCTATTTTTATCGGGAGGTGACGTTAGGTGCATCTGCTGAGGCTATGATAAAACTAACACTCTGCGCCATTGAGAAGAATAGACCAGAGCGTTAGAGGCAGTCCGCCGCACTCAGTGCTAAGGCCGTGTCGATCTGTTCACTGCTCGTCTGCGAGAGTTTTTAGATATTCTTCCGTCTCTGCCCGCTCCAACGGGTTGATCAGGCCTTTGGACTGCGCGGACGCGTTTGGCGGACCGTAACCCGTTGGCGGCTGCACGGTGCCTGATCGTGTTTTTTGGTCCGGGTTCACCGCTTTGACGAGCGGCGTGCCGGGGCCAACGGCGCAGGATTGGAGAATGGATGCCCCCAAGAACACCAAACAGAGATCGCGCCGCACGCGCATGATTGCCGTCTCCCTCAACTACAACTGTGATCATACTTCCATCGAAGTGTCACACAAGTCCTCTAGCACAGCGGCAATACGCGTTATGGAAACCAATCGACGGCGCCGGAACGTTGTGCCATAAATGAAACTGACGTTCCGAATACAAGCGCAAATAGAAACACATAACGCTGAGGAACCGCCCAACAGACTGCCGCCTCCAGACGGCAGTTAAGAAGACCGGAAGTCGGAGGAATCCCTGCTTATGGCTGATGACCGCCAGCATCCCATGTTGCAATACATCATCAACAATCCAGAAGCTTTCGCGCAAAATCTTGCGAAGACATTGGAAAATGCAGGCAAGGCGCTCGCTGCGTATATCGAGCCGCGCGAGCAAGGCAAGATTACGCACGAATCAACTGACGAACTCACCGGCGTGGTCAAGACACTCGCTCAAGTTGGCGAATACTGGGCGTCTGATCCGCAGCGGGCTCTGGAGGCGCAGGGCCGCTTGTGGAGCGGCTACATCGATCTCTGGAATTCGTCACTGAAACGGATGATGGGCGAACAGTCGGAGCCGGCCGTCAAAGCCCCGGTAACGGACAAGCGGTTTGCTGATCCCGACTGGGAAAACAATCAGTATTTCGATTTCGTCAAACAGATTTATCTCATCACCAGTCAGTGGGCCGAAGAGATGGTCCACGAAGCCCAGGGACTGGACGAGCACACCCGCCACAAGGCCGAGTTCTACGTCACACAGATTTCCAACGCACTCTCGCCGTCGAATTTCCTTCTGACCAATCCTGAACTCCTGCGTCTGACCATGGAGAGCAACGGCGAAAATCTCGTCAAGGGAATGGAGCATCTGGCCGAGGACCTGAAGACCGGCAAGGGCGAACTGAAGATCCGGCAAACAGATCCGTCGAAATTTAAACTCGGCGAAAACCTCGGAACCACCAAGGGCAAGGTCATCGCGCAAAACGACGTGTGCCAGGTCATCCAGTACGACCCGACTACGGACACAGTCTTGAAGCGCCCCTTGATGATCGTGCCGCCGTGGATCAACAAGTTCTACATCCTCGACCTCAACCCGGAGAAATCCTTCATCAAGTGGGCCGTGGATCAAGGCCACACGGTGTTCGTGATCTCCTGGGTCAATCCGGACGAACGGCAAGCTCAAAAAAGCTTTGAGCACTACATGAAAGAGGGCATCCTCAACACGCTGGATGTCATCAAGCGCGCCACCCGCCAGGAAGAGGTTAATGCAATCGGCTATTGCGTTGGCGGCACACTCCTCGCCGTAACGCTGGCCTACATGGCGCAGACCGGCGACGACCGGATCAAGACGGCAACCTTCTTCACGACGCAGGTCGATTTCACCTACGCGGGTGATCTCAAGGTGTTTGTGGACGAAGAACAAATCTCCATCCTGGAGAAGCGCATGGCGGAAAGCGGCTATCTGGACGGGTCCAAGATGTCGTCGGCGTTTAACATGCTCCGGTCAAATGACCTCATATGGTCTTATGTGGTGAACAACTACTTGAAGGGGAAAGAGCCCTTCCCGTTCGACCTTTTGTACTGGAACTCAGATTCTACCCGCATGCCGGCCGCAAACCACTCCTTCTATCTTCGCAACTGTTACCTCGACAACAAGCTCTCAAAAGGCGAGATGGAAATCGGCGGCGAAACACTTGACCTGTCCAGGGTCAAGATCCCGATCTTCAACCTCGCAACCCGCGAAGATCACATCGCGCCGCCAAAATCTGTGTTCTTGGGGTCGGGCTGTTTTGGTGGACCGGTGGAATATGTGCTGTCGGGTTCCGGCCATATTGCTGGCGTCGTCAATCCGCCCGTCAAAAACAAGTACCAGTATTGGACCGGCGGCGAAGCGCGAGGGACACTCGAAAACTGGTTGAAAAACGCGGAAGAGCACCCCGGATCCTGGTGGCCCTATTGGGACGAGTGGATCCGCAAAAACGATCCGGCTGAAGCCAAGCCGCGCAAACCTGGCGCCAACCGGGTCAAGATACTCGAAGACGCCCCGGGAAGTTATGTGATGAACCGGGTCTGAGCTCTAAAAAAGAAGGCACGGATCTAAGCGATCTTTTCGTGCCTTCTTGTGTTTCCCCGCAAGCTTTCTCGCAGTAAGCGAGCGCCAACAGGCAGACAACGTTTAGAGCGCCACGTCCAACGGTGTTCTGGTCATCCCGAGAAGTTTTGAGAACTTGTCGGCCGCCATAGGCCGGCCGAAATGGTAACCTTGTGTGGTCTCACACCGGCAGCTCAGCAGGAACGCTTGCTGTTTTGCCGTTTCGACACCTTCGGCGACAACGTTTAGCCCCAGTTCCCGCCCGAGGCTGATAATCGCTCGCACTATTGCGCGGTCGCTTTCCTTGTATTCGAGATCCCGGATGAAGCTTTGGTCAATCTTCAGCCGGTTCAAAGGAAAATTCTTCAAAGCGACAAGGCTGGAGTAACCGGTGCCGAAGTCGTCAATCGCCAAATGAATGCCGATCCGCCGGAAATCTTCCATCAAAGCGACGGCCTGTTCCACATTCTGGATGACAAGGCTTTCGGTAAACTCAAGTTCCAGATACCGCGCATCCAAACCGCTTGTGTCCAGCGCGGAAAACACATCTGACAAAAGAGCCTTGTCACGGAACTGGTTCGCAGAGACATTTACCGCGATCGTTATGTGCGGAAGACCAGCGTCCTGCCAGGCTTTGTTTTGACGGCATGCTTCGTTCAGGACCCAGCGGCCAAGGGAAATAATCGCGCCGGTTTGTTCCGCAATCTCAATAAACTCGCCGGGCATTAGTCTCCCGCGTTCAGGGTGTGTCCACCGCACTAACGCCTCAGCACCGACAATCCGGCCGCTCATCAGATCGATCTGTGGCTGATACTCCAGGAACAGTTCGTTGTTGTTGATGCCCCGACGCAGCTCTTCGACCAGCTTCAGCCGGTTGACACCCGCCGGCGCCGTTTCCCGATCGAAAATGAAAAAATTGTCCCGGCCGAGGTTCTTAGCTTCAAACATCGCCTGGTCGGCGTTCTTCAAAACTTCATCGGCCGTGTCGCCATCTAACGGGAAGACGGCTGCCCCGATCGAACAAGTCACGTGAAGCGTCAGCGTTTCCAGCTCGATTGTTTTCAAAATTTCAGCGCGCATGCGCGCCAGATAGTCCTTTAGTTCCGACTTCTGCGCGGTAGGGCCATCTACGAAGAGGACAAATTCGTCCCCGCCGAACCTTATCGTCTCAAAGGTGGTGTTGTGGGATCCGAGGATGCGATCCGCGACAGTGGACAACACGTCGTCACCCACAGCATGCCCATAGCTGTCGTTGATGAACTTGAAGTTGTCCATGTCCACGAACACGACAGCAACCGGTTCGCCGGTTTGTCGGCTTGCTTCGATTTTAGCTTCCAGCTTCCGTTTGAACTTCCGGCGGTTCGGCAATCCCGTCAGCGGGTCATGGTCTGCGAGATACCGGATCCTTTTTTCCGCCCGGTCGCGTTCAACCGCAATGGAAGCCAAATGCGCCGCTTCGCGAACAATTTTCTCTTCCCGCTCTGAAGGGGCCCGAACATCGGTCCAGTAGAATGCAAAGGTCCCCAACACCTTGCCATCCCCGGAGAAAAACGGAACGGACCAGCACGATTTCAGGTCATATTCGCGAACGAGTTCGACATACTCTGCCCACAGCTCGCTGTCGAAAATATCCTCGACGAACACTGCTTCCTTTCTAAAAACAGCCGTTCCACAAGACCCTACTCTTGGACCAATCTCGATGCCATCAACCAACTCCAGATAGCTCTGGGGCAAGTTCGGACCGGACGCAGACAGGATATGATTACCGCTGTCGTCCACCAGCATGACGGAACCCATGCCGCTTTCCAGCTGCCCTTCGATCATGAGCACGAGCGAATTCAAAACATCCTGCAGCGGCAAACCGCTCACAAGTTTCTTCAGGATCTCGTTCTGACCCCGCTGCAATTTCTCAGCGTTTTGGCGCTCCGTTACATCTCGGGAAATACCGACAATCCCGACAACATCACCGTTTTCTTTGCGGATCGGATATTTGGATGATGAAAACCACTTTTCGGTGCCGTCGGGCAAAAGGATACGGTCCATAATGTCGACCAAATCCCGGCCTTCACGCATCATGGACTGCTCGTCCTCGTAGAACACCTGCCCGACCTCGGGTGGATGCAACTCCAAATCGGACTTGCCAATCAACTCCGAACTGGTTGACCGGCCCATATCTTCAGCGACCTTGTCATTTGCCATGACAAATCGCGACCGGCGGTCTTTTACATAGACATAATCGGAAACGAGGTTCACCAGCTGCTGAAGCCAGTCCAGATCGCCAAACATGTCCAGAGAGCTGTTAAAGCACGCTGTTGTGTTCAACTCTTCCAGTCTGGTCGCAAGGGATTTCATGGCTTGCCAATCGGCAAAACCTGTTGGGCCTTCGTTTCTTCCCTGAGACACCTGTTGATCCGTCATGGATCCGCCTTCAACCGCATCTGCTTATCACTTTTTCTTGCAGACCATCCTAGTAACACATTCCAGACTGCCAAAGCGTTTACATGCATTAATCCCGCACAAGCTCTGTGTGTTTGGTTTGATTTTCCGTTAATCCAACCCCAGAAACGCCGCATGAGAGCAAAACCGAACCAAAGCCTTGTCTGATTATTGTCAACTTTGCCAAGCCGCTTGCTTTTCCCGGTTTGCAAAACCCGTTTAGCGCGCGGTATAGGTTCTTACGAAGGGAAACAAATCCAGATCATGCACACACCGCCTCTGCTTCATTCTGATGATGGAAGACCGGCACACTGGGCCGGGCCAACCGGGTCAGCGCGCTACACTGCACGGTCTGGTTCACCTGCCCCGGTAAAAGCGTCTGTCATGGCAGCGCGCATAGTTGTCCCTGCATGTGCTTCGGCTGCAAGCTGGACGGCGCTTTGGATCGGCCCGTTCTATGCTGGCATTCTCGCACTCTGGACATGTTGGGTTGTGGTAGCCCTGTCTCGGTATGTTCCGATAAACAGCCTGCGGTTATGCCGGGAGGCTGCCTACGGGGAACGTATCTGGCTCAATCAACTGAGAGAAACCAAAGGTCAACAAGGACCAATGCTGGGTCTTTACCTGACTGCGTGGACAGCGCTTGCTATCACCATCTTGGGTGGTTTGATGTTATCGCTACTTGTGGCTGTCACAGGTGTGATTGTCGCCATGATCACCCAGTACGTTTTGTGGAAGCAACTGTCTGCCTATTACAGCCAAAACAAGACAACCCATCCGCTCTACCGCTTCTGGGACACACAAAAAGCCAACGACAACAACAAGTCATTCAAAGGCTTATCCGACGGACACATGACGTCCGATCTCGGCCGTCAACGTCAAAGACCGTCCGTCCGCTGACGCTGCTTTTCCGCAAGCAATCCGATATACATCAACGCCACGCTTGCGCCTGCAATTGATGTGATGTCGGCATGATCATAGGCTGGCGCGACTTCGACAACATCCCCGCCAACGAAGTTCAAATCCCCCAGGCGGCGCAAGATCATCAACGCCTCACGGCTTGTAAGACCACCCGCAACAGGCGTTCCAGTTCCTGGCGCGAACGCGGGATCAAGGCAATCAATGTCGAACGTCATATAGGCCTTGGCATCACCGACCCGGTCCTTGACCAATTCGACCACGCCGTTGACCCCAAGCAGCTCCACTTCTTCGCCGTAAAGAATTTCGAGGCCGCAAGTTTCCGGCGCGTGCGTCCGGATACCAATCTGAATTGATTTTTCCGGGTCAATCAGCCCTTCTCGAACCGCCCGGCCGACAAAGGTGCCATGATCGATCCGGTCTCCCTTGTCATCCCAGGTGTCCTGGTGGGCGTCGAACTGAACGAGGGCCAAAGGTCCGTGCTTTTCGACGTGCGCCTTCAACAAGGGATAGGTGACGAAATGATCACCACCGATGGAAAAGAGATGCGTGCCGCTCTGCAGGATTTCTCGCGCCTGTGCTTCAATGTGGCCTGGGATATCCCGGTTGTGGCCATAGTCAAAAACGCAATCCCCATAATCGACACAAGCCAGTGTTTCGAAAGGATCAAACTCGAAGGGGTATTGCGGATCCCCATCAAAAATAGCCGATGCTCGGCGCACGCCCTGTGGTCCGAAACGAGCACCAGGCCGATTTGAAACGGAAGCGTCAAACGGAATGCCCCAGACGGCCAGATCGACCCCGGTTAAATCGCGGCTGTACCGCCGGCGCATGAACGACAAGACGCCGCCATAAGTCGGCTCGTGCGACCCTCCTTTCAGAGAATCGCCAAGGAACGCGTTGTCGGTCTGACGGGGCAAATCAACAGCCATGGGGCACCTTTATCAAAAGAACTGCAGGCACTTAACCGCAGTCTATCGACAACCTCAAGCATTCATTCAGACCCGGCCGCTGAAGAGATTTGCAACTTACCGTCAAAGTGAGAATGCCATTTGGGCGGCCCTCTCATGGAGGTCTTTCTTGAAATTCTGAATGTATCTCGCGTTGCCGCCCTCCCGGATCGCGTCTAAAAGGCCTTGCCTCGCACAGCGGGCTCCGGCAGCATAATTTCAGGGACATAGAGATTTGGCAGACACAACGGCAAAACTTCTGCGCGGCAGACTGCTGACCTTCACCTCCGCGCCCGGCGGCCCTGAGGACACATCCGCCTATACCTATGAAGACGATGGCGCGCTCCTGATTTCCGATGGAGTGATCAAGGCACGCGGTTCGTATGCCGATGTCAAAGCCGCAGCTTTAGAGCCATTTGAGGAAATCGATCACCGGCCGTATTTGCTGATGCCCGGTTTCATCGATACGCATTTGCATTTTCCGCAAGTGCAGGTCATCGCCTCTTGGGCGGACCAACTGCTGGACTGGTTGAACGACTACACCTTCCCGGCCGAGCAGAAATTCGCCGACAAAACACACGGTGACCGGATCGCACAAGGCTTCTACGACTGTTTGCTTGCAAACGGCACGACGACGGCGGTCGCCTACTGTTCCAGTCATCCGAATTCGGTCGAGGCGTATTTCGAGGAAGCCGGCCGCCGGGGCATGCTGATGCTCGGCGGCAAGACGATGATGGACCGGAATGCGCCGGAAGCCCTCTGTGACACTGCCGAAAGCGCCTACACTGACAGCAAGGCACTTTTGGAGAAATGGCACGGCAAAGGTCGCGCCCACTACGTCATCACGCCGCGGTTTGCGATCACCTCGACGCCCCAGCAGCTGGAGGCAGCCGGCACGCTCCTGAAAGAGTATCCGGACTGCCATTTGCAGACGCACATCAATGAGAACCACAACGAGATTGCCTTCACGAAGGAGCTCTACCCGGACGCACAAGACTATTTGGGTGTCTACGAAGACTGCGGACTTCTGGGGCCCAAAACACTACTGGGTCACTGCATCCACATGAATGACCGGGAATTGGGCGTGATGCGGGAAACCGGTTCTGTCGCCGTATTCTGTCCGACCTCCAATTTGTTCCTGGGCAGTGGCCTGTTCGACAAAAAACGGACAGAAGCAGCCGGCATAAAAACCTCGATCGCGACCGACATTGGCGGCGGCACCAGCTATTCCATGCTGCGCACGCTGGATGAAGGCTACAAGGTCCTGCAATTGCAGCGCCAGCGCCTGCATCCGCTTGAAACCTTCTACTGGGCAACGCTTGGCAATGCGAAGGCGCTGTCGCTTTCTGAAAAGATCGGCTCGCTCGACGTTGGTACCGACGCGGACATTGTCGTTCTGAACGCCAAAGCCACGCGCCCGATGGCCTTGCGGATGGAAACAGCTGAAACGTTGTCCGAAGAGCTGTTTGTTTTACAAACCCTGGGTGACGATCGGTCCGTTGTCGAAATCTATGTGGCAGGGGTTCCGCAGAAACCTGCAGACCTCGACGCAGCCGGCCTCTAACGCAAAATTACGTATTGCCCGCAAGGCACTGACTTTGTCTACTAAGAACAAAGTCTCGGCTTTGAAGGGGATGTTGTGGACACAATCACGAGCAATCTTAGCCATGATCCGCTGCCGTTTTTTATCACGGCACCGGGCCAGACAGACACGCTGTTCATCGCGGTCAGTATCTTCATGGTCCTGGTGCTGGTCGGGTTCGGCGCGCTGTATTTCACAGTTCAGGCTTGGCCGGACCGGATGGCGTCCGGCATGGGCAAGACCCAGATCCAGATTGTCGGGCTGCTCGGCCTGTTGTCACTGATCACCTTCAACAACGCCTTTTGGGTTGCAGCTCTGTTGCTCGCCGCCATTCCAATTTCGCAGATAGTTTTACCAGTTAAGGTCAAATCGCTCCGTTATGGCCGGACCGGCAAGCGAAGGATCCGGTAATGCTTGAGCTGCTTTTCAGCGCCCTGATTACGATCCTTCCGGATTACCTTTATCGCCGCTACAAGCAGGGCAAGCGGCTTGGTCATGAGATCAACCTGTTCACAGTGTGGTATGAACTGCGTTGGGGCATCACGTCCTGTGCGGTGCTTGCGATCAGTCTGCTGACGGTGATTTTCTATTTTCACCCCACCACGACGAATGTCACCTCACTCTTCAGGACCGTTTCTATTCTCAGCGATCGACCCGGCCGGGTCGAAGAGGTCTATGTTGCCGACAACCAGTTTGTCCGCGCCGGAGACCCCATCTTCCGGCTCGATACGCAGCGGCAACAAGCGGCAGCCGAGACAGCGCGGCGCCGGATTGCCGAGGTGGAAGCCGCAATTCTGGTCGGACAAGCGGAACTCGCAGCAGCCGAAGGCAATATCGTTGCTTCTGAAAGTCAGTTGCGCCAGGCACAGGATGATCTCACGCGGCGCCTGAACCTGTCTGAGCGCAACCAGAATGTGGTCACCAAGCAGGAATTGGAGCGCCTACGGCTGTCGGTCGAAGGTCTAACCGGGTCGCAGGAAGCAATCAAGGCGCAGCGCGATGCGATCCAGACCCGGCTCCGGGTTCTTCTCCCAGCGCAAAAGTCGAGTGCCGAAGCGGCACTTGCGCAGGCGGAAACAGAGATCGAAAAGTCGACCGTCTTTGCCGGGACAAACGGTACTGTCCGCCAGTTCAAGCTCCAACCGGGTGACCTCGTCAATCCAATCCTGCGTCCGGCCGGTATTCTGGTCCCTGAAGGATCGGGCCGCGGCCGCTTTCAGGCTGGCTTTGGCCAAATCTCAGCTCAGATCCTCCACATCGGCACGGTCGTTGAGATTACTTGCGCCTCAAAACCGCTTGCCGTCATCCCGATGGCTGTCACCGAAATCCAGGATGCGATCTCAGGCGGTCAACTCCGGCCCACAGATCAGCTAATCGATATTCAGGATCGCGCGCGTCCCGGCACGATCCTGACTGTTCTAGAGCCTGTTTTCGAAGGTCATGCGGATTACATCCCACCCGGCAGCCGATGCATAGGCGTTGCGTATTCAAATCACGACAAGGCCATCAAGTCTGGTGAGATTTCCGGGTTCTCTGCCTTCCTGTTCCGGATCGTGGACGGGATGGGAATTGCGAATGCGCTCGTCATCCGCATCCAGTCCCTTCTGTTACCGGTCAAAGTACTGGTTTTTCCAAACTAGGCTCTGAGGGCACAGCCATTCTTACGGGTCTGAAAAGTCTAACTGCCAGTGCCAAAGATGCGAAGACAACAAATGCTGCGCCGCTCACGGCGTATACCGCTACAAAACCATAGCTCTGGAGTGCCGGAGTAAACACAAATGGCGACACGATCTGCCCTAAGAACATCGATGTTGTGATCATGCCGGAGACCGTTCCACGCCGAGCGGACGGTGCAATGTCGAGCGCGGCAAGAAACAAGGCCGGCTGGACGAACGCATAGCCAACGCCAATCAGTGCGCAGCCTGGAATGATGAACTCCCACGCTGGATACATCGCAAGCGTGGCGAACCCACATCCCATGATGAGAAAACCTGCCGAAAACGTGATTGGGAGACCGAGACGGCCGCGGATCGCTGCAAACTTCAACGCAGTGAAAGCGCCCGACAGGGTCAAGGCGCCAAGCCCGAGCGCTGTGCCGGTCGCCCCGTCAAATCCTGATGTTTCAAGATAAAACGGCAATTGGCTTGGCATCAGAAAAAAGATCATCACGGTCAGCATTGAAAGACCGGCAAGCCCAAAAGCATAGACCAGCCACGATCCGGCTTGCGCAGCTGATACTTCGGTTGCCGCACTGGTTAAGGATGTGGGCACGTCGTGTGCGGGTTTCCGGTTCCGATACTCCTGTTTCATAACCGGCCAGAGCAACGGCAGCAGCAGAAGAGGCAACGCATAAATTACAAAGGGCAAACGCGGAGAAACGCCGGCCAACAGACCGGCTCCGCCAATAAACAAAAAACCTCCGAAATTAATCGCAACAACCTGCCCTCCCATAAAGGCGCTGCGGCGGTTGCCCTGAAACAAATCCCCGGCAAGTGCGACCTGCGCGGTCATCGTAAAAGCAAGGGCGACCCCAAGCAGAAGACGGCTTATAAGGATGGCAGTCAGATCGTTCAGATAGGCACCGGCACTGCCCGACAGTGCGAACACCAAAACACCGGCCATCAGCAGCCAGCTTCGCCCGAAGCGGTCAATCGCAAGACCGGCAAGCGGTGCAACAAGAACCACGGTCAAGGACGGCGCCGAGACCAAAAAGCGGACCAGATAAGCTGCGCCCGGCTCGCCTGAAAAACTGGCTTCCAGCGCAGGCAAGGCAGGACTGATCGTGGCATTTGCCATGATTTTTAACGAGGCTGTCAGAAGCAGCGCCAACGCAGTTACATCGCGCCAAAGCGATGTTTCCGGCCGGCCATTTGTATAAGTCATGTAAAAATCCTCTTGCATGACGACTGAGTTGGCTGCAGCCTACAAGTTCAAGTCGACTTAAGGTCAAGAGATGAAATTACTCGATATTTCGGAAGTTGCGCGCCAGTCCGGGGTCGCCGCATCAGCGCTGCGCCACTATGAGGAAAAGGGTCTGATCCATTCCGCCGGCAGGCGTGGCCTGAAACGGCTGTTCGGACCGGAAGTGCTCGATCAGCTGGCTGTCATCCGGCTCGGCAAAGCCGCCGGTTTTTCGCTGGAGGAGATCAAGGGCATGTTCGGACCGGACGGCCGCCCGTCCCTCTCCCGCTCGGTCCTGCGCACAAAGGCGGACGATCTCGATGATCAGATCACCCGGCTGACATCCTTGCGGGATATGATCCGGCACGTTGCCGACTGCCCTGCACCGCGTCACATAGAATGCCCGAAGTTTCAAAAACTCATCCGGATCAGTGCCCGAAGGAGCGCTGTGAAACCCAGCAAGTTCTAAACTCTTCAGGTAGTGGCTTAGCGGCGGTTGAAAAAGAGAATGACCTGGCGGGCCTGACGCTGGAAGATGCTTGGCCCTGCGGGTCTGCCGTCCCCGGTCTCGACCGACCGGATCACCGAGCGCACCAGGAAGATGGCCGCAACGCCAAAAATCACACCGCCTGCGGCCTGACCGATCAGCACCCCGGGAGCTCCCCAGATCGATCCGCAAATCATGACGAGCGGGATGGTGCCAAGCGTATGACGGCCCCAGTTCATCCAGGTCGAATAGAACGGACGCCCCAGATTGTTGAAGAATGCGTTGGAGACGAAGAGAGCGCCATTGAAAAAGAATGCCAGGGCCAAAGGGCCGCAGAAGAGATAGATCAGCGTCAGGGCCACGCCTTGCACTTGAAACAGGGCGGCGATCGGCTCTCTAAGAAGAAAAAGCACCAAGGCGGCGAACGCAACCACTAGGGCCGTGAACAAAAGCGCATCCCGCAACACGGTGCGAACCCTTGTGTAGGCCCTTGCTCCATAATTCTGCCCGACGATCGGCCCTACGGCACCGGAAAGCGCAAAAATCGTGGCAAAGGCAAGCGGGCTCATCCGGGCAACGACTGCCATTCCGGCAACCGCATCTTCACCGAACTCCGCCATCGAGCGGGTGACAAACGCCTGACCGACAGGGGTCGCCAATTGGGTGAGAATTGCAGGGACGGCAATGGCCGCGATCGGCGGCAAAGCTTTCATGAAAGCGGATTTACCTGGAAGGCTCAAACCGCCGTAATACTGAAAGATCGGCCAGATGGCGAAGACAGCCAGCGCGATGCGGGACGCTGCGCTTGCAAGGGCGGCGCCGGTCAACTCCAGACCGAAGCCAAAGATCAAGATCGGATCCAGAACCGCGTTCACCAAACCGGCAATGATTGTGCAGGACATCGCGCGCCGGGCATCCCCGTGAGCCCTAAGAATGGCGCCCCCCGCCATGCCCAACAGCAAAAACGGCAAGGTTGGAACAATGATCGACAGGTAATCAACGGCAAGTCCGTGGGTCGCGCCGGTCGCGCCAATCAGGCTGACTAGAAAATCCAGCCCGAACCAGACCAGGGTCGCAAACACAATGCAAAAGAGGACGCCCCAGCCGAGTGCTGCTGATGCCCTGCTGCGCGCATGTTCCTTGTCTCCCTCGCCGAGCGCCCGGGCCACCAACGCACCGGCTGCAATCGCAACACCGATGTTGAAGGATGTGGTGAAGAACAGGATTGCGCCCGCATAACCGACCGCCGCCGCCAGCTCATCCTTGCCGAGCATCGAGATGAAAATCATATCGACGAAATCAACGGCGAAAATGGCCATGAGACCGACGGACGATGTCAGCGACATCACGGTCACATGATGGAACAGGTTGCCGGTCAGGAATTTGGCTTGGGACATGAGCACAGACAGTTTGCCGGGACTCAGACAGTGGCCCCTGCGCGCGTCATGCCACGGGAAGCACGATTAAGCCAACTCTTTTCCCATGACAGCGCACAAACGTTCCGTGGAGTGGGACAGCCACTACCAACCCAGCCACAACACCCCCAACCCTAGTCTTCGAAAGACCGGGAGATAGCATCCATGGCAAACCATCCGAGCAAAATGTTCTCCTTGTCTGCACTTACGGGCAAAGAGGAGAATTTTACGATAGCTGTGCGGGTCGTCGGGTTAATCCAGATGTGCTGGCCATTAACACCGACAGCAAAAAAGGAACCATGATCATCGCGCGTGGCATACCATTGGTTCCTGTAGAAGCCGTCAGCCCATATCTCCGAATAGCTGGTTGGCTGCCAAGCTGAGTTGTCGCCATTGAAACGCGTATCATCTATCCAGCCAGACGAAACAATCTGCTGGCCGTTATAGTAACCGTCGTCCAAAACCATTTGGGCGAACCGAGCCAAATCACGGAGTGTCAGAACAAAACCACCATTGGCTGCCGCGGAGCCCTTGTAGTCGACCGTGATTTGACCATCGTGATCCGCACCAAGCTTGGACCAGATAGCATCACTGAAAAAGTCTGCAAACCGCTGTCCTGACGCCCTTTCAATAAGCCAACCCAAAACGTCGGTATTGATCGACGCATAGTGAAATTGCTGGCCGTGTGGACGGGACGGTTCTTTCTCGATCGTTTTGGCGAAAGCGTAAACGCCTTCCGAGGCAAATGGGGCGGATGCTCCGCGCCATGCCGAAGATGCTTCATGCGCAACGACCTCGGCATCGGGATCAGCATAATCCTCTTTGAAAATGATGGATGTCGTCATATCGAGCACTTGGCGCACAGAGGCCTCGCGAAACCCCGGAGCGGCCTGCAATTCGGGAATATAATCAACCACCTGAGCCGTTGGATCCAACCGCCCATCGTTGACGAGAACACCAGCCAGCATGCCGGTTACCGATTTTGACACCGACATAAGGAGATGCCGGGTGTCCGGGGTCATCCCATTATAATATCGCTCAAAAACCAACTCCCCATCTTTAAGAACGATAAATCCATCGGTGTACGTGCGAACCAACATTTCAGAGACGGTCAGGGTTCCGCCTTCAGCGTCCGTGAATTCCAGTCCTGACAAGTCCGCGAAAGCCGGTTCCAGAGCTGTGGATGAACCAGACCCACGGCTAATGTTGGCCACGTGCAGGAATTCACTTATGTGCTGAAAGGCCCACCTGTTGTCGGGCCCTTTATCCCAGGAAGCGATGTCTACCGTTCGCTCGGGCGGAAAGCCCTTCATGATACCAAGTTCTGCAGCAGTTTTGGGCCGGCCATCAACCATGTCACCCTCAGCAGACGCTGGAGAGTGCATTGGAGAGAACATGAAAAAGCACATGGCCAAGCTGCCACCCATCAAGTTCAATCTTCTCATGATCCGTCCTCCGGTGTGCGACATCAGTATCCCCTGCATTCAAAACTAAATGGCCTATGATTGATAGTATCAGGAGCCTACACGTTGTGAACGAAATGAATATCGTTGAACTCAGCCCGGTATGCCGAGACCTCCCGGGCAAGAGTGGCCGGATCGTTGGTGGTCAGGGCACATGCGATCAGACCCGCCAATTTTGGTGCGTCTTTAGCGGTCACGCCTCTACGCACCAATTCTGGGGTTCCAATCCGCAGTCCGTTCATGTCTCCCTCAACCGGTGCAATCGGAAGGCCTATGCCACAAGCTAGGAAACCGGCTTGGCGTAGTTTTTTCGAAGCCGCTTGCCCGCCGCCGAAACTGGCTGCCTCAACTGCGAACTGATGGGACTGGGTAAAACCCTTTCCTCCGCCGAAGACTGGCACACCATTTTCCTGCAGCTCCTTTGCAAGGTGTTGTGACAGAGCGATCATCTCGGCCGCATAAGCTTCGCCATAGGCCTTCCAGTCCAGCATGGTTATCGCGAGGCCTGCCGACTTGGCTGCATCAAAATTCGCTGTCATGCCGGGAAACGCAATCGCGTCCAACCGTTCTGCCAGATCGGCTTCATTGGTGACCAGCAATCCACCTACCGGTCCGCCGAGGCTCTTGTAGGTGCTCATGGTCATCATGTGGGCCCCTTCCTTGAGCGGGTTCGGCCAGGCCCTGCCGGCAATGATCCCGCATTGGTGCGCCGCATCGAAGAGAACCTTGGCCCCGCACCCGTCTGCAGTTTCGCGGATTTCGCGGACAGGATGCGGGAAAAGATTGAGGCTGCCGCCAATGGTGATCAGTTTCGGTTTTACGCGGCCGGCCAGTTCCTTCAGCCCATCAAGATCGACCGTGTAGCCATCCGCGCTTACTGGCGCTTCGTGAATATCAAGGCCAAAGAGGCCGGCACATCCGGCCGTGTGGTGGGTCACGTGACCGCCGATGGACGCGGGCGGCGCAATAATCGTATCGCCGGGACGGCAGGTCGCCATGAAGGCGTAGAGATTGGCCAGCGCGCCGGAGCCAACCCGTATTTCGGCGAACTTCGCCTGAAACACTTCCGCGCAGAGTTCGGCGCAAATGACCTCGATTTCCTCGATCGCTTCCAAGCCCATTTCGTATTTGTCGCCCGGATACCCGAGCGACGGCCGCGACCCGAGCCCGGCGGCGAGCGCAGCTTCGGCCTTTGGGTTCATGACGTTGGTCGCCGGATTGAGGTTAAAGCAGTCGCGGTCATGGATCTGGAGATTCTGTGCGATCAACGCGTCGATGCGCGCCTGCGTCACCTCCAGATTGGCTGAGGCGGTTCGGGCAGCCAGCTCCTGAACGTAAGCCTCGCAGGCGTCCGGCACCCAGTTTCTTCTTTCCAATGCAGTCATTTCGCTCTCCCGCGCTGTTGATTGGAACGAAAGCAAATGCGGGTGGAACCTGCAAACGAGATTTGCTAATTATTTGCCCTAGAAATTCTATGCCTCATTGGATCTGTTATGGCCGTTGCCCCGCCGCGACCCAAGATGCCGCCGCTCAACGCTTTGAAAGCCTTCGAAGCAGCTGCGCGCCTCAACAGTTTTTCAGCTGCCGCCGACGAGCTATGTGTTACGCCGGCTGCGGTCGCACAGCAGATCAAAAGCCTCGAAACCTGGACAGGCAAAAAGCTGTTCAAGCGCAACGCCAAAGGTGTTCAATTGACACCTTTGGGCGCGACCGTCTTGCCCGGCTTCATAGCGGCCTTCGACACGATGGCGTCTTCGGTGCAAACCCTTAGGGCAACCGCCAACCCGCTGGACATCCGGATCGCGGCCACACCAAGCATCTCGCAACTATGGATCTCGCCGCGCCTGCCGCGTCTGAGGGCTGCAATACCGGACCTCTCCCTCTCCCTGACGGCCATGGAAGAGCCGCCAAATCTTACGCGAGAACCCTTTGATCTTGCGATCTTTTTTAGCAGCACATCAGATCACTGCAGCAATGAAATCTTGATTGGATCGGACACGATATATCCAGTGTGCTCGCCTGAGACTGCGCAAAAACTCCGCACCCTGGATGATCTGGCGAGTACGACGTTTTTATATGATACCGCCTGGAAATCGGACTGGGAGACTTGGCTCTCGCACATCTCGGAGGGCAAACGGCTCCTAAAGTCAGGCCCGGAGTTTTCTCTTTATGCCTTGGCCCTGCAGGAGTGCAAGAATGGCGCAGGCGTCTTGATCGGACACGACTTACTTATGCGGCAGGAGCTGAAGACTGGAACCCTGGTTGCTCCGTTTCCAGAAACAGTTGCCTTGCAGAAGAAACTCACCATCAAAACGCGGCATCAACTGGACCCAAATTCTCCGCTCGGGACGGTGGTGGAATTTTTGAAGAAGTCAGACCCTCATGCGGCCTAGGCTTGCGCTTTGCGTTCATTGAGGCGACGAATGTTCGTCTCGATCAGATGATCTCGTCTTCATCGAACATCGGATCGTCCTCGAGCTGGTTGCTGAGGTTTTCCAAAGTGCCCTCCGCCCGAGGAACGGACATCACACGCCCGAGGTGAAACACGGCATCGCCCTCGTTGACGACCGGCATGACTGCGCGGCCAACAATCACCCCGTCAAACGGCGCAATGATATCTTGTTCCCGCTCGCCGAACGGATCGGACACCGCGCCCAAAACGGTACCCTCACGCACCAATTCGCCATCGGCTTTAAAGATCCGCAACAGTCCACCCATCGGCGCACGCAGCCACTTGCTGGACCGGCACACCCAGGGGCCCGATTTCGGTTTGGAGATCCCCTTGGCGGTCAGCATTTTGAAATGCCGCATGATGCGCAACACCCCGGCGACACCGGCGCGAACGGACAACTCATCAAAGCGCAGCCCCTCGCCTGCTTCGAACAAAAGTACATCCTTGCCGGCATCTGCAGCAGCTTGTCGAAGCGACCCGTCGCGGATGGGCGAACGCATGATGATCGGAGAACCGAAAATTTTGGCGAGCTCCATGGTCCGCTCATTGTCCGGAGAGACCCGCACCTGCGGATAGTTGATCCGGTGGATCGCAGCAGAATGAAGGTCAATGCCGAGATCCGATCTTAGCACGATCTCGTTCATGAACTGGTGCGCTAGACGGGACGCCAAAGGCCCGCTTGCAGAACCTGGAAACATGCGGTTCAGGTCGCGCCTGTCCGGCAGGTATCTGGAGTGGTTGATAAAACCGAAGGCGTTGACGATCGGGATCGCCAGCAAAGTGCCGCGCATCGCTGCAAGGCCAGGTGCTTTCAACAAACGCCGGATAATCTCAACACCGATGACCTCATCACCGTGAACACCACCGCTGACAAAGATCGTTGGTCCGCTGCGTTTGCCGTGGACCACGTGCACGGACATGGTGACTGGTGTGTGATCTGAGAGCACGCTAACCGGCACATCAACTGTTTGCCGGGTTCCTGCCGGAACCTTGTATTGGCCGATCTCGAAGGCCGCGCGCGGTGCCATCAACCGCTGCCCTTCGTTCTGGTCGCGCCAGATTTGGCGTGTTTCTCCATGTACTCGATGATCTTGCCGGCGATATCAAGCCCGGTTGCCTTTTCAACGCCTTCCAGGCCCGGGGACGAGTTGACCTCCATAATGACCGGCCCATGGTTGGACCGCAGCATATCAACGCCGCACACGTTCAGCCCAAGGCTTTTGGCCGCGCGAACGGCCGTTGCCCGCTCCTCACTGGACAGCTTGACCACCTGCGCAGATCCGCCGCGGTGCAAGTTGGAGCGGAAATCGCCTTCCGCCCCCGTCCGTTTCATGGCAGCGACCACCTTGCCGCCAATCACAATTGCCCGGATATCGGTGCCACCGGCTTCCTTGATGAATTCCTGCAGCATGATGTTCACGCCGGCACCGCGAAACGCCTCGACAACGGATTTCGCCGACCGGTCGGAATCCGCTAGAACCACACCGATCCCCTGCGTACCTTCCAAAAGTTTGATAACGATCGGAGCCCCGCCTGCAAGCCTCAAGACTTCTTCTGTCTGTTTCGGATCATGGGCAAAAGTCGTCACTGGAAGCCCAATGCCATCACGGGCCATCAACTGCATGGAGCGCAGCTTGTCACGCGAGCGTCCGATCGCGACGCTTTCATTAAGCGGGTAGACGCCCATCATTTCAAACTGCCGCAGGACCGCCATGCCATAAAAGGTTACAGATGCTCCAATCCGCGGAATAACGGCATCAAATCCAGTCAACTTCTCACCGTTGTAATAAACTTCCGGCCGCCGCGACGCGATGTTCATGTAACACCGTAAGGTGTCGATGATTTCCAGCTCATGTCCGCGCGTTTCCGCGGCCTCTTTCAGACGTTGGTGCGAATAGAGTTTGGCGTTCCGGGCCAGCATTGCAATTTTCATAATACGTCCTTTCAGCTGAATTCGTCATTTCTCGCTGATCAAATAAGCGCGGCGGGTATGGACGGCGATGGCGTGATTTTTCAAAGCAGAGCGCCCGACGATCATCGGGAACGTCATGTTTGTGCGATCGGATAAAGAAACATCAATGGTCCAGGTTCGCGTTCCAAATCGCGCCCGGGTGCGGATGATGATCCGCTCTTCGGGAATACCGCTTGTGTTCTTGATCCACCGGTCAGAATGAATTTTTGCGGTGGCGTAGTGGTCGCCCTGTCCATCCGCGTCCAACGTCAGAAAACGGACCCAGGGTTCCCCATTTTGTTCGAAGTGTTCGATTTCACTGACATGCAGTGCAGACGTCCGCGCGCCCGTATCAATCTTCGCCTTTACACCGAAAAGATCCAAATCAGGCAGGCTGACTCGCTCCATCCATCCAATGATTGTGAGCGGGCGTTCCTTGCGCTTCGGCGTGTCCGGTTCTGGTTTGTCCGTCATTCCATCCATGACCACCCTACTGTTGCAAAGCGCTGCCGGGACTACAACCCATCTGGGCCGATCAATCCGTGCCGGACACACACAGAGCTGCTCGCCACCACAAGTCTGATGCGGCGGTTCACTGCTGTTCGAGTAAAATGATAGTCTTGCCCCAAGGCGCCTACTGCCCAACATCATGTCCATTATTTGCGATCAACAGCAAGCGAATTCTTTGTTCATTCGCAATAATTTGCAGCGGATAGGCGGAGCTGAATTTCATGATCAGAAACACAGAACAACTAAATTCGTCGCTCTGATACTTAGCTGAAGAGCTTCCCTCTTTTCGAAGCGCGCGGCCAGCAGCGCTTGCTCCAATTTCCAAGTGCGATTGCCGTCAAAATCATCATTCCGTTTACGTCAAAAAGAACCTTGCCAGACGAGATATTAGTTCGTATTGAAACTAAATTAGTCCACATACGAACCAAATAGATGTCCAAGAAACTTCGTGTTTTCTATCTTCTGCAAGTCGCCTATTCGGCCGTGTTCCGCGCGGCAGATCACCGGGCCAAGCAAAATACGGGACTTACGATCACACAGATCGCCGTCCTCTTTCTGCTCAATGAAAAGGACGGGCAACCGGTTTCCGAAATCGCAAATCATCTTTCCATGGGGAAGTCCAGTCTCACCGGGCTGATCGACCGGATGTGCGAGAAACACCTGGTCAGGCGCAGTCCCTGCCCGGTCGATGGACGTGTGACAAGGGTCTACCTGAAGGAGACCGGTCGGACGGCAGCGCAAGAAGCAGGCCTCCACACGCGACATTACAATGCCGCCCTGCTTGCTCCGTTCACGGAAGATGAGCAGGACGTCATCGGCCGGTTCCTTAACCATCTTGCCACCAACGCAGACACCATCATCAACGGGCCAGGTACCGATCAATTCGATGAGCCGGACACGGACAAAAGCCAATCCCCTTCCTGAAGGAGCTGAAGCATGCGCACCGTTCAATCCCAATCCCTGACCTTTCAGGCAGAAGACGGCTGGCAGCTGACCGGAGACCTGTATGCTGGCCCTTCGCCGAAGGTCGCTATTCTGGTCTCTTCAGGCACCGGATTTCCGCGGCGTTTCTATAGGCATATGGCAGCTTACCTGGCCGAACAGGGCGCTGTCGTTCTGACCTATGATTACCGGGGGATCGGCGGGTCCAAGACAGCCTCGATCGCCCGCTCCGCAATCGATCTGCCGGACTGGGGCCGTCTTGATATGCCGGCCGCAATCGATGTTCTGGAGGCAACGGCCCCGGAGCTGCCGATTACGCATCTGGCACACAGTGTGGGTGGGCACTTTCTTGGCCTGATGCCGAACCACGACAAGATCGCGCGCAATGCTTTTCTGGCCGTCAGCACGGGATACATCGGCCACCACGCGGCCCATTACCGCCCGATGGAAGCCTATTTCTGGTGGGGTCTGGGCAGTTATTCCTTGCTGCGCCATGGTCAGTTGAAGCCGATTGGCGGGTGGCGCGGAGAAGCACTGCCCCCGGAAGTCTTCAAGACCTGGCGCAGGTGGAGCCACAGCCCGACCTACTTTCAAAAGGACTTTGAGACCGCGCTGGCACCGCAGCACTATGATCAGGTTCGCTCGCCGATCCGCAGCTGGCTGTTTACAGACGACCCGATTGCAACACCCAAGGCCCATGAGGTCCTTCTGGACGCTTATCCGAATGCGCCCAAGTCGCTGACCTTCACCTCCCCGAAAGACCTCAACGTCAAGCGGATTGGTCACGAAGGTGCCTTCAAACCAGAGTGCGCGCCCCTTTGGGCCGACGTGTTCGAATGGCTGGCAAACGGCTCAGAACATTAGAGCACCAGTCTTTAGGCATGTCACCGGCAATCGCCCGGCAATCATTGGTGCTTAATTGTCGGGACCGGTTTTATCGCGTGGCGTTTTGCCGGATCATGTGGCCGCCGTCGACATCCAGAACATGGCCGGTCGTGAAGGTGTTTGCCATCAAGAACAATGCAGCTTCCGCAGCTTCATCGACTGTCCCGACCCGGCCCAGCGGCAGGGACTCGCCCGTTGCTGAATACATTTCTTCTCTTGCAGCCTCCGGCACAGCCGCATAGGCATCAGAGCGGATCATGCCCGGAGACACGCAATTGACCCCCAATCGGGGACCGAGTTCTAAAGCCAATCCATAGGTGAGGCTCTCAACGGCGCCGTTGACCGCGCCCAGACCGGAGCAGTTCATTCCGGGCCTCCGGGACAAGACACCACTGAAGAACGTGATCGACCCGCCATCGCGAAGATGTGGCAGCGCTGCCTTAGCCGTCAGATAGGGTCCGAAGAATTTTGCATCGAACATGGCCCGGAGTGGGTCCTCTTGCAAATCGGAGAACGCTCCGTGGGCCGCACTCGACGCGGAAATCACCAGATGATCAATCGATCCGAGCCTATCCGCCCATGCGGTTCTGGATGTCGCATCCGTCATATCCAACGGCAGCACAGTCATGCCCGATTGGTTCTCCGCAACGCTTTCGAGTTTCGCCGCATCCCGGCTGGAAATGATAACATCAGCGCCCTGCGTCAGCGCACGTTCGGCAACTGCCCGACCGATCCCGGAGCCGCCGCCGACAACCGCTACTCTTTTTCCTTCAAAATTTATCATTTCAAGTTTCCTTTTGAGGATTTACCGAATGGCTTTCACTTCGGGCTGAATGAAATTGAAAACCGTATGCGGATCCCGGCCTGCGAACAAAAACTTGATGACAATGGCGGCCGCGGCCTCCAGCTGGTGGGCATGCGCATTGCCGCCGAGCCGCAGCGGTTCGGAGCCAACATCGGCAATCAGCCCGGCAACGGTCTCATCAATCTCCTCATCGGACGTATAGAGCGTGACCAGCTGACGGCCATCATAGATCATGTTCGGGTCTTCCCAAACGGCGACTTGCGCCATGTTGAAGGCCTTGGCGACATTAGCACCCGGCAATGCATCCGCGATGGCCTGGGTCAGCGACCGACCATCCTCGCGGGTCGTTAGGAAGGTCTCGATGCTGACAGGGTTATTAATATCAATGACCGTCTTGCCCTCGAAGGCGGCCGGTCCACCAGTGTTTTCTATGGCCGAAAACACATCTTCCCAACGTGTTGCCAAAACAATCACGTCTCCAAAATGGGCCGCTTCCTGAGCGGTTCCAGCACGAACACCAAGGGAGCTAGCTGCGGCTTCAGTTTTGTTCAGATCCCGGCCGGACAGCATCACCTCGTGTTTGGAAGCCCACTTGCCCGCCAGGGCCTTCGCCATTCCGCCGGCACCAATAAAACCGATGTTCATTTCCATCTCCTGTTGTCTGATGGCTTGAACATGGTGCGGAGGCTGGCATAAATAAAATCGCGAAATTAGATATTAGGTATAATCTGGGTGGATATAAAACAAACCGAGCTTGGGCTGCTCCTTGCCCTGAATGCCCTGCTGGACCATGAGAATGTCTCACTGGCCGCGAAACAGATCGGCATCACGCAGCCTGCCATGTCGGCGCAGCTCAAGCGGCTCCGCGACCTTTTCAACGATCCACTTCTCGTGCCGTCCGGCCGGCGTCTGGTGGCGACCACGCGCGCACGTGCTTTGCAGAATGACCTGCACGCCCATCTTCAGGGCCTAAACGCCTTGGTGCGCGATCACACGGTTTTCGACCCGGCATTGAGCGAAACAACGTTTCGTCTGATCGGGACCGACTATGTCCATGCCGTTTTGGCCGCGCCCGTTCAAAAGATGCTGGCGACGGAAGCCCCGGGTGCGCGGGCGGCATTTTTGGCCTTCGATCCGAAAACGCTCTGGTCATCGCTCGAAGTCGAAACGGCAGACCTTGCGCTTGCAACGGGCATGTCTTTGCCGGAGGCAAAAAGACAATCAGCGCTCACAGAAGATTTTCAGGTGATCATGTCCAAGACGCATCCTCTTGTGGGACAGCAAATGACACTTGAAGGATTTTGCGCTTTCCCGCATATCCTGGTGTCACCGGAAGGCGGTGGCTTCATTGGAGCCACAGACCGTGTCCTCAAAGAGACCGGTCACAAGCGCCGCGTTGCGATCTCGTTGCCGAGTTTTCTGCTGGCTCCAGCACTTGTATCCAGCTCCGATGCGCTTTGCATGATGCCGAGCCGTCTCGCCAAACTGTACGAAAGCAATGTGGCTTGCAGTCCATCGCCCTTCCCGTCCCCCGTCTTTGATGTCGATCTGATGTGGCATCCGCGCCGCCAAAACGACCCCGCCCACAAATGGTTCCGCGGACAGGTCCGACGTTTGGCGCAAGGTCTTTGAACAAACCTTTGTAAGACTGTGATGGACGGAGATAAGTTCTCGCTCGGCAGACCTCTCTGATCTGGAGTGTCCAGCCAGTATACAAAGGCTACTTTGTCGGCCCGCTCCCGACCCGCGCTCTAACACGGGGTCCATCGGCCATACCGAGGCATACAACGATTTCATCAGCTCTTGGTGCGTCGGCAAGGCTAACAGTCATTGTGTCAATGTGGTCGAACGACCAAGCCTCATTCTTGTGGCCAAGCGGCAGATCCACTGCAACACCCATTGCACCCACTTTGACATTTGATGGCATCAGGGCCTGACCGCCACCGATTTGGCTCCGCACCGGTTTGCCAAACCTTGGGTGCAACAATGCCGCTCCATGTTCGGCGATGCCGTCAAGACCGACAATTGCTGCCTTGCCATAGGACACTGCTGGACCGCCAAGGCTTTTCACAACGTCAGCTGCAAGCTTTTCGCCCAACATCGCTCCGCTCTCAAAAAGCGCAGAAAGATCGTCTTGCTCCAGACCAGCAAAAGGGTTTTGAATCACGGCCAGCGCCGCGCATCGGATCTGTGGCGTAGACACAACTCCGGTTTCATCGGTTTCAGTCAACTCACGGATTAAAACGGTTTTCCGGATGTGCATTACGTTTCTCCTTTGACCAGTCGTTCCGCACCCTGTCTCTGAACCAAGCGGAATGCTAGGGCAGCAGGAACAACTGCAGCAAACAAACACATTCCAAAGATCAGCGCCGCACCCGGGGTGCCAACACTATCGAAAATTGCGCCAGAAACCGGCGGGGCCGCGGTCATGATGGCGTAGTAGATGGTGAAAAAGATCCCCATTCCGAATGCTCTGCGTTCCGGGGCAACAGCTTGGCCAGAAAGTGCCATGATGATCCCGGCTGGCGCCATACCGATCAGGCCGAAGAGCAAACTCGCGAGAAGTCCGGCAGAGGGAACGCTCAAGAGCACAAGTGCCGCGATGGCGCCCGTCATACAGAAGATCAGAACAACGTCCCTGCGGCCGAACCGATCCACGATTTGACCGCATATGGCCCCTGATACGATCATCAACCAGCTCCCAACGCTGATTACGCCCGCGGCTGCGATACTCGACAAGCCATGCACCTCAAGCATCTTTGGCCCAAAGCTGAGATAGACAACATAGCCTGCGTTAAAGACGGCCCATGCGACGCCCGCACAAATGATTAAAGCCCATTCCGTTCGCGACAACTGGAATGCCCCTTTTGATGCAGGGCCGCTGTGTGTTTCAGGTGGGCGGTAAAACATCAGGACAGCGACAGCCGCGAGCGCGCAATAGATGGCAGCGGACAAAAATGGCACCCGCCATCCATGAATTTCTATGAGCCAGGCATAACCCGCTTGCCCCATCGCGATGCCAAATGGCCAACTCATGACGAGAATACTCATCGCGGTTGCGATTTCGCGTCCATCGAACCAATCGGCAACCATCTTGGTAAAGTACAAATTTGCGAACAGGAAACCTGCCCCTGCCATAAGCCGGCCAAGGGCAACCAGAGTGGGATCGTTCGCCAACCCGCACATGACGCCGCCAAGGGCAAGTGCGGCAAGTCCACCACCCGCCAGCAACCGATCAGAAGCGTAACGGCCAGAGAAACCTGCCGGAAGGGCGAGAAACAGGCCAGGCGCCATAAACAGACCGATCAGCAAGCCAATTTCGGCATAGGCCAATCCGAAACTCATTGCGAAAGCGTCGCCGCTCGACGCCATGGTCTGAAATTGCAAGCCGAGCCCGACCCGGGCAAAGAAGAGGAGTGAAAGCATCCGCCAGCGCATCGCTCACCTCCAATCGGACGCAACAGTGAACTGTTGCACTTGCTTGACCGTCATGACGCTTCTCCTTGCCACACCATGACGAAAGGTTATCAAGCGGCACATTTTCCCAGTATCATGCGAATGCAGTATTTTATGCGAAGAGATGCAGTATTAGTCTGACGCAAATGCCGGAGCACTGGCTGTGTTAATCGGGAAATGGCACGAGAAATATGAAAAACTCTATGAAGCCGGCGTCCGATATTCTCAGCCCACGTGAGATTGAAATCGCGAGCAGCTATGCGGACGGTGACACTTATCAAAAGATCGCCGACCGGCTTTGTCTCGCACCGTCTACAGTCCGCACGCACCTTGCAACCGTCTACCGCAAGCTTGAAGTTTCCTCAAAACTTGCACTGCTCGCCCGGCTGAATGGGGATCAACCCAGCAACGAAGACCAGACGGACCATGCGGCCGTCATATCGGAATTGGCCCTCAGCCTGGAGGAGGCCTTGCGCCGAGAGCGCACGATGGCTGAGGTTTTAAAAATCATCAGCCGATCACACGGCGATATCGACGCCGTAATGGCCGCGATCCTCGGCTTTGCTCTGGAGTTGTGCGAAGCCGAATTCGGGGTTCTATTCGAACACCACGGCAACAATCAATTTTCCGCCAGTTTCTATCGTGGCATACCGTCGGCATTTCGCGATTGGTTTGACGAACAAGGCGCATTTGCTCCCGGTGCACAAACTGGATTGGGCCGGATGGAAAACACCCACGAAGTCATAAACATCTTCGACGTTCGGGCCGAGAAAGTTTACCACACCGATGATCCGCTCCGGCATGCAACAGCCAAGCTGGGTGGTGCCCGATCCTTTGTCGCTATCCCGATGCTGTCTGGCGACCGGTTGGTCGGAGCCTTCACAATTTACCGGCAACAAGTCCGACCGTTCAGCCGCGAGGCAACAGAACTTGCCCATACCTTTGCCGATCAAAGCGTGATCGCTCTGGAAAATGCCAGAATGTTCAGCGGCTTGCGCTCAGGCAATTGATCTGAGACCCGAGATACCTCCAGCACTTTTATCCAGCTCGGACGCACTGAGCATCATGCCGAGCGGTATCGCCAAACTCCACGATGGCAATGTGTCGTGCGATCCATCGGCCTTCCCGCCCCCCGCCTTTGACCTCGATCTCCTGTGCCTCCCGCCGACAAAATGACCCGGCCCACAAATGTTTCCGAGCACAGGTTCAGCGCTTGGCCAGGACCTTTGAGGCTTAAGAAGGTACCCCGACCGATCACACGAGCTTAACACCCCGGCGACGCTTTCGCAGACTGGAAGTTTTGATCATTACGAATGCCAAGCCGAAGTAGCGCGCGCCGCGCGACAAGGCTGCCGCCAACATAAACAACGGGAACGCCATTCCCGTGGCTCCAGCCAAGAGCATGGCAGTTTGGAATGGTATTGGCACGACGCCAATGACAAATACGGCAAAGAAACCGTAGGCTTTCATCCATTCTTGCGTTGTCGCAAGCCCAGCCTGCCAGCCGAAGGTGTCAATCAAGAGCAGGCCAACACTTTCAAAAAACAGCCAGCCAACTACGTAGCCGACAGCCGCGGCTGCAAGACACCCGATCGTTGCCATCGCGGCCAAAGTCCAACCGCGCTTGGGATTGAGCAGCATGAGCGGAGCCAGAACGGCCTCAAGCGGGACAGGAACCACTGTCGCTTCGGCGAAACTGACAACCGCGACACCAATATTGCCCGACCGGGAATTTGCCAGACGCCATGACCAGCGAAACAACCGGCGGCGTTTACGGCCAGTTCCCGGCATCATTGGCAGCGTCTTTCATGTGGGACAGAGTCTTTATCCGGAAGTGCTGCTCTTGAGGGACACAGGTCCGTCCTAAAAATTGCCTGGATGTCGCGCGCATAGTCTATCTGCCGGAACTTTATCGGATCAGAAATCCACTCCATCGGGCCCTTAAGAAATCTCATCATCCAAGCAGAAAACCATAAACCAATATTGTTACATTTTTGGCCTTCGGGTCGCGGCGTAGAAGCAATGCAGGCTCAACACGTGGGCACGGTCTATGTCATGCTCGTAGGCCATTTCTGCAGTCCATCAGCCGATTAGATGGCCATTCAGGTAGATGGGAACTTCGCTGAGTTTCGCAATGGGAAAATCGCCGCGGTTCGGGAAAACTGAAGGGCCGCTCAATCGGCTTTGCAGTCCTGTCATACAAAAAGCCCGCCGGAGCGATCCGGCGGGCTTTGAAGTCTTCGAACCAGTTGGTCCAGCGATTAACGCTTGGAGAACTGGAAGGACCGGCGAGCTTTCGCGCGGCCGAATTTCTTACGTTCAACAACACGGCTGTCGCGTGTGATGAAGCCGTTCTTCTTCAAGATCGGACGCAGTTCCGGCTCGTAGTGGGTCAGAGCCTTGGACAGGCCGTGGCGCACAGCACCCGCCTGACCGGACAGACCACCACCGGTAACGGTGGCAACGATGTCGAACTGACCATCACGCTCGGTGATCATCAGCGGCTGTTTCAGGATCATCTGAAGAACCGGACGAGCGAAATACTCGGTGAAGTCCTTCTTGTTGACGATGATCTTGCCGGTACCCGGCTTGACCCAAACGCGGGCAATCGCGTCTTTACGCTTGCCGGTTGCGTATGCACGGCCCTGTGCGTCCAGCTTCTGGACATGGACCGGAGCTTCAGGGGCTGCGGTGTCGACCGCGCCGCCCAGTTCTTCCAGGGATTGCAGCTCAGCCATTGTTAAGCCCTCTTGCCGTCATTTTTTGCGTTGAGGCTCTTCACGTCGACCAGTTCCGGCGACTGAGCTTCATGCGGATGGTTCGGACCAGCGTAGACCTTCAGGTTGGACAGCTGCTTGTTGGACAGCGGACCGCCCGGCATCATGCGCTGAACAGCTTTTTCCAGAACCCGCTCCGGAAAACGGCCTTCGAGAATGCCGCGTGCTGTACGCTCTTTGATGCCGCCCGGGTGGCCGGTGTGCCAGTAGTACTTCTTGTTGTCGTACTTGCGGCCGGTCAGAACCACTTTGTCGGCGTTGATGACGATGACATTGTCACCGGTGTCGACGTGCGGCGTGTAGGTCGGCAGGTGCTTGCCGCGCAGATGGTTGGCGATGTAGGCAGCCAAACGGCCAACAACCATGCCTTCTGCGTCGATCAAGATCCACTTTTTCTCGACCTCGGCCGGCTTGGCAGAGAAGGTCTTCATGAGTTCGATCCATGAGTTCAGGTTAAAGAAAAGGCCAGCGCGGCTTTCAACAAGCACAGCGAACGGACCTTCAATTCGTTCGGATCGAGCTTATACGCCTGTCCAAATTGGGCGTCAAGAACCTTTATTCGTTCAACGCTTAAAATAACGTAATAAAATCATACATTTAAAAAAACGGTATTATATTACCGCATCTTTTTTGCGTCTTTCGATGGCTTATCGTCATCCTGCAGCGTCGGTGAGACCAAAGCGCTGGAATTGGCAGCATTCAATTTTCCGCTATTTTACGCGCCCTTAAGCGGTCGATGGCTACGATCTCCCCCGGATATGACTGGGAAACCCTGATGAACGTCACGCGTTTGTATGAACAACACCGCTATACGCTTCTTGCCGCAGCCACGGGAACGCTGGCCCTGATCGGCATCGTGTGGATTGCACTGGACACCCTTATAGACTGGCAGGTCCAGGAAGCCATCAAGCGCAACGCTGAGGAACGGGCGCTCAATTGGTCCCACAATTTCCTGGAAACCACGCCGTCTGCCATTGAACTGATCCAGACAGGCAAAGGCGATATGGACGATATCAACCGCCTGGAAGACTCCTTTGCCCTGGTGAACATCATCCGCTTTCAGCTCTTTGACGAAGAAGGCCGGCAGACCTTCCTGTCAAACGGGAGCCTGGACCGGGACAGCAACTACGGCGACGCACCCAACGAGAACGCTGTTCTCGCCTTCGAAACGGGACAACCTGTCATCGAGGTTCATCACGATGACAATGACGAGCGGACGGATAGCGATCCCCGGGTTCCCGAGACCTATATCGAGGCGTATGTACCCGCGATCACCTCTTCCGGCGAAAAGGTTGGCACGATCGAGCTTTATGTGGATGCCAGTGCCTTTGAAGAAGCTTTGGAAGAAACCTTTCAGGAAGTCAGCATATACCTCGTCGCCGGAACCGTGCTCGTTCTTCTGTTCCCTATCGGCGCATTCGTGCGCCGGACCCAACAACTTATGCAAAACGACAAGCGTATGCTTGAGTTGACGCGGTATGACCAACTGACCGGTGTTTTCAACCGCAATTCGACCACACAGCATTTAAAGGCACTGTTCATCGATCCCGATAGAGCGGCCGGAACCGGCATTCTTTTTGTTGACGTGGACTATTTCAAACAGGTCAACGACAAGTACGGCCACGCCTGTGGTGATATCCTTTTGAAGCATATCGCGGATGTGCTGAAATCCAGTATCCGCCTCAAAGACGATGTCGTTGGCCGCTATGGCGGGGATGAGTTCGTGATCCTGTGCCGGAACATTACGAAAGAGGACTTCCGGGGGCTCTGGCAGCGCGTCATGGAAGGCGCCAAGACGCCCTGCACCCACGAAGGCAACAGCTACACACCCAGCTTGAGCGTTGGTGCTTATCTCTCCCGCGATGGAGATACGGAAGACCTCGCCCTGCACCGCGCGGACTTGGCGGTCTACGCGGCCAAACGCGGCGGGCGCAACCAGGTCGTTGAATACTCAGAAGATCTGGAAGGGCTTTTCAAGGACGAAGCTGCTCAGAAAAGTGCCTGACACTTTCTGGAGTATTTTGCCGACTACCGCGGCGGGATCGAATAGGTGGCCGTTGCATGGGCAACCATATCTTCCTGCCCCTCTCCGGCAATCGCGCAGTCGACCACGGCCAGCCGTTTTCCGAGCTTCAAAAGACGGCAAGTTGCCAGCAAATCGCCCGGCTCCGGCTTTCTCAGGAAGTTGATGTTGAGATTGGTGGTGACAGCCAAGGCCTGCGGCCCAATATGCGCCAGAATGACGACATAGGCCGCAAAGTCTGCCATCGCCATCATGGTCGGACCGGACACCGTGCCACCGGGACGTAAATGCCGCTCGTTGGCTGACAGGCGTAGAACGGCTTCGCCGGGCCCGACACTCTCGATAGCATAGACGCGGCCATCGGCATGGATTTGAGGAAAAACCTCATCCAGCATCCCCATGATTTCATCAGCGTTCATGATCGGCTGCATCGACTCTCCCAATCCATTCAACTTGCAATCGTTGTATCTCTTTGACTTACGTAAACGTCAAAGCAGTTCTGATGCAAGTGTGTTCGCGGGATAGACCGTCTTATTCAGCAGGTTCGGTTTTTCTGGAAACCCGTTTTTCCACTTCATAGATACCGCGCTCCCAAAGCCACACGGCAAGCGCCTGGAGACCAATTCCGGTGCGCATCTCAAATTCTTCAAAGTGGAATCTGGAGGCCTTGAGCCCTTTGAGAACCAGACCGGATTTGAGCGCCTTGCGCATAGGCACGGGCCCGCAGAAGAAGACATGCGCATTTGTGGTATTGCCTCCGAGGTCGGACACGATGCGGTCCGAAGTCAGCCGGATGCCTTCTGCGGAGTTCACGTTGATCAGCTCCAGCGTATCCACCTCCTCAGCCAGCCGCTCCAGTTCGACTGCATAAGGAATGTCGTCCCGCTCCCGGACGCAATAATAGAGCTTTACCGGACCGGTCTCCCGGCCCTTGAGACTTTCCGCAAAGGCCAGAAACGGGGTGATACCAACACCTGCCCCAATCCACACCTGAGGATCCCGACCACGGGGCATCGAAAAATGCCCAAATGGACCCGACACGATTGCGCCCATGCCCGGCTGAACCGTTCTTTGCAGCCGATCGGTATAATCACCAAGATCCTTGATGGAGAACCGCAGAACCCGATCGTCTGTCGGCGCACCGCTGAGCGTAAAGGGGTGCTCCTCCCCCAGTCCGTTACCATCGATCGACAGAAACGCAAATTGCCCCGGCTTATGCCGCATCCCGCGCCCCTTGGGCACCAAGACCAGCTCCGTCAACCCGCCGGCCCGACGGACAAGATCCACTTCATATCTGTGACCACGTGGTGCCATCGGGCGAACGACAGACATCCAGATATAGGAAACTATTCCTAGGCCGCAGAATGCCGAAACATAGAGCCCAAGCGGGTCGAGGTTGGAAAAGGGCTTTGCAATGAAGAAGAAATGAAATGCTCCGAGAAAGAAGAACAACCCGATGATGCGGTGGCTCCATTTCCAGAGGTGATAGGGAATGAAGGTGATGACAGAGGCCAGAATCAGGATCAACAAGCCATAAAGGCTGATCTCACCGATATCTTCGGCAATTCCGGAGAGCGCTCCGCCGCGCACCCCGTTCATCTCCGCGTCAATGATGTCATGCAGCCCCATGGCGACAAGCGCCATGACACCCAGCCACTTGTGCAGCACGTACATCCGGTCAAGCGGACCAAAGACGATCTCCAAACCCGGGGCCCTCGTGGCGACAAATTGATTGATGCCCATCAGGATGAGAGCGGCGGAGCCAAGAAATTGGCTGAACAAGGCAACCGGGTCCCGCTCGGAGGCGATCGGCACAAACCAATAAACCGGTATCAGAACCGCAAGTGCAATGAGGACAAGGCCGAGGGGGCGCATTGGGGAATTCCGTTTTCTTGGCTTTTGGCTCAGCAAAACGCGAGGGCAGATGCACTCTGCCTTAGAAGAGCTCCATGACGGTGGCAAGACCGACCGCGGGCCAACAAAAGATTATCGGACTGATTTTCTGGTATTTATATAAAACGTTTATCGACACCTGGCAGGCACTTGGTGACCCAACGCTTGGTCAAAACTCATCTGGAGGCATGCACATGACACGATACGGCCTTATCGCAGCTTTGACCGCCAGCATGCTTGCAAGTGCGGCGCATGGCGAAGACTGGACATATCTGGATGACCGGTCGACACCTCAAAAACTGGTTGAAAGCTATTATTATGCGATCAGCAACCAGCTTTATGTTCAAGCTTACAGCTATTTTCAAACGGACATGGCGCCCAAGGATTTCAAGTCCTGGTCGGAAGGTTATGCGGACACCAAAAGTGTTGAAGTGACGTTCGGCCCGACCGAGCCTGATCCGGGTGCCGGTCAGATCTATTGGGGCCTTCCGGTCGCACTCAACACCACCAAGACCGACGGCTCAACTGTCATTTTCTCAGGCTGTTACACGATTCACATGGCAAATCTTGGAATGCAGACAGAACCACCCTTTCAGCCAATGGGGATCGTCGAAGCATCGCTTAAGGAAACGGACGTTCCTTTTGAAAAGGCCGCCCCTCAAAAGTGCTGAGCTTTGACTTCAAAGGGCGTAAGAGACAAGGCGAACACCTTCATCTAGTCATTTCCGCGTATCATTCTGAAATACATGACTTTCTTGGAGTGCTAAGCGACCAGCTCAAGGTTTCATAAATAGTGATGTGATTCAAAAGCGCTGCGAACTGCGACGTAAACCAAATTTAATTCAAAATCTATCGAAACTGCTTGTCCAACTCATGACGTGGACTGCGGATCGATAGCATGGCGACAGGATATGTGTTCCGGAAGTTTGTTCTTTCTGCAGCGTTCTCGCTGGCCCTAATCCTGTCCGCCGCCGCAACGCCTTTGCAACTCGTAACGCTTCAATATCCGCCTTACGAGTATCAGGATGGCGACAAGGTAGACGGCATCGTCGTCCGCTTGCTGCACCACGCTTTTGAACAGCTGGGACGGGACATAGAAATTACGGTCCTTCCATGGAAGCGCGCTCAACTCATGGCCAAAAAAGGCCAAGTCGACGGCATATTCACCGTATATGAGACCACTGAGCGGCTGAAGTACCTCGACTATTCCAAGAAGGTCCTTATCCCACAAACAGTCTCCTTATGGGCGCTTCGCGAAACCGAAGTTGCCTATGATGGGACCATGGAAAGCCTTGCGGATCTTTCAATCGGCCTTGTTCTTGGAGTGAGCTACGGCGAAAAAGCCGACCGGGCGCTCAAGAGCGGTGCTTTGAAACACCTGGAGTATGCGCCGGACAGCGCGCAGAACATCAAGAAACTTCTGGCAGGCCGCACATCCGTGGTCATCATGAACCGCTACGGCGCCCTGCACCATTTGCACCTTCAAGACGGCTTTGAACGGGTCAAAGAACTGACGCCCGAAATCTCTTCGGTTCCCTCCTATGTGGCCTTCTCGAAACTTCGAAATCACACGGTGCTGAGAGACCAGTTCGATCAAGTCTTGGAGACCATGATCGCCTCTGGCGACTATGCGCGGATCATCGACGACTACTTCGCGGAGAAATCGGCAAAAACGGAGTTCTAAAGTATCCGCCACTATGGCGGTTTGCGACACCCGATGCCCGCAGGCTGGGCGTCATAGCCACGGATGGAGGCACGCATGAAGCGACTGGCACACATCACTCTGATTGCGTTGGGACTGGCGTTCTGCGCGACAGCGGTCAAAGCAGAAACCGTCAGACTTGTGACCCTTGAGTACCCGCCCTACCAGTATGAGGCCGGATCTGATGCCGACGGCATCGTCGTGCGCATCCTGCGCGAGGCATTTGCCAAAATGAACGCGGACATCAGCATTGAGGTTTTGCCTTGGAAACGGTCTTTGAAGATGGTCGAGACCGGCGATGCCGATGCCATATTCACCGCCTATAAGACCGCCGAACGGGAAACCTTCCTCGACTATTCCAAAACCGTTCTGATGCCGCAAGTCGTCTCCGTTTGGGTCAACAAGGACAAGAGCGTTGCATTTGATGGCAGCATGGACAGCTTAAGTGATGTCTCGATCGGCCTCGTCGACGGGTTGAGCTACGGCGGCACGGTTGATGACGCTATCAAATCAGGTGTTTTGACGTATCTCGACTACGCCCCGGAAAGCTCCAACAACATCAAAAAGCTCATGGGTGGGCGGATCGATGCCGTCATCATGAACAAGTACGGCGCCATGCATCACCTGAAAAACCTGGGCGGTCTGGAGAAAGTCGCAGAGCTCGAGCCCGAGCTGTCTTCTGTTCCGTCCTACATTGCTTTTTCAAAAGCCAACAATCTGGCCGGTATGCGGGATGAACTCGACACCGTCCTGCAAGGCATGATCGACAACGGCGAGTATCAAAGCATCATCGACGCTTATTTCGCCCAATAACCGAATGCTCCAACCTTGCGCGGCCCCGCCCGTTCGGTGGGGCCCTTTCTTTATGCCGGTTCAAAGAGCTCGATAACGTTTCCGGATGGATCCCGGCACAGGATCTGTTTTCCGCCAGGCCCGGCGACGATGTCATTGAGGAAAGGGAGTTCTTTCTGCCTGAGCTCGGTCACAAGCGTTTCCAGATCAGCCACAATAAGGACGCAGCGGTTCCACCCTCCAGATTTCGGGACAGTTCCATCTGCCATCGGCTTTGACGCAGACGCCATTGGCCCCGCCAGCCAGAGCTCAAGATCATCGCGCTGGAGAATCGCCATCGCCGGCCCAAATTGCTGTTTCAGGTCAAATCCGAGTTGATCCCGATAGAAGGAGACGGCCTCATTGACATTCTCAACAAGATACCGGAAATGCGCCACTGAAGTCCTCCCCTCGGAATACAACCAGTAATAATAACCTAGCGCCTCATCATACGGCTGTCATTTATACCGATAATCACCGCAGACACGACTTCGTGCACTTAAAAACGATCTATCGCGTCAAGCGCGTATAATTTGACCCCACATGCTTAGCCTACATATCCTTACAATCTTTCCGTGAAGCTCGGGTGTCAATGCACCCTTTCAAATTGGAATTTCGTGAGGAACAGGAGATGCACAAAAGCAGCAGTGGCCCGCGCGCGGACCAAGTGCGCTGCGACACACTCTTCACGTACATCTTTATGCTGGTATCGTCTGCGCTGGCCACACTGGGCCCGCCGGATGCCGCGTTTTCCAGAAATCTCAGCCCGAAGTTTCCGGCCGCATACTACGCCCAACAAGGCAACAAATACTTCGACACACTGGACAGCTATGCGTCCCGCGCCTCAAAGCCCAACTATTCCACCCATGTGATCCGGTGGGAGTGGCCTCCCTGGCTGTACCTGACCGGTCACAAGGACCACTGGATGACGATGGACCGGTTGCTTGTGCTCTATCCGACGCGCGTCCTGAACCGGGACTGCCGTAGTTTTAAGGTCCAACCCTTTAGCCGGTGCCGGGTCACTTTCCACTATGAGTGGATCGATTCCTATGTCGATATTTATCAGGAGTTCACCTTCAACGATTACGGGCAAATCACCTTCATCGAAGCTTGGACCGATGAAGCCGGTTTTCTCCCGATGAATGCAACAATTGACCGTTGGGCCGAGGGGAAAGCAGTGAACAGGCTGTCGACCCGCGTACCAGGCCTTGGCCGCGCTGATGGACGGTATCAAGCCATACCGCCACAGCACCTTGCCCGTGTCGACCGCGATCTGCGAAACCTGCAAATCCGTCTCCGGGTCCCGGTGATCGCATGGCTGGTCGAAAGCGTGCGGTTCACTTTCAACGCCTAAGTGATTTTGGTTCGCAGATGCCGGTCTTCCAATTAACCCCGGCGACGGCCGCGGCGGCGACCGGATCCGGCACCCTCGCCTTCTGCAGCGCGTGCGGCATCGGCTTCCTTGTTGGGCGGAGACACCAGCGGGCCAATCTCTGAAATCACCTGTTCGAGCGTCGGACGCACACCCTTTTTGTAGTCGTCAAGCGCAAGACGCATTGCCTTCAAATGGGAGGGAGACGTGCCACAACATCCACCGACAATGCGCGCTCCTGCGTCCAAAGCCATGCGGGCATAGTCCGCCATCAGTTCTGGTGTACCTGTATAGACCACCTCATCCCCCTTGATTTGGGGAATGCCGCAATTGGCCTTGGCAACGACAACCGCGTCCGGATAAGCCTCGGTGATCTCCATGATGGCCGCCAGCAAATCAGAGGCACCGACGCCGCAATTCGACCCGATGGCAACCGGCGTGCAGGCAAACTGGTCCTGCAAATCCCCTAGCCCCTTTGGCGACAGCCCCATCATGGTTTTGCCAGCCGTATCGAAACTAGCGGTGATGACCAAGGGCATATCAAAGCCTTGAGCAGCTTCCGCCGCTGCCTTCATTTCCTCAATCGCGGACATGGTTTCGACCCAGAGGACATCGACACCGCCCTCAACAAGCCCTTCGATCTGTTCCCGAAAGGCCTCAACGCCCTCTTCATAGGACAATGCGCCGAGCGGCTGGAACAGTTCGCCCGTTGGACCGATCGAACCGCCGATGAGAACGTCCCGGCCAGACTGTGCAATGACTTCCTTCGCAAGGTCGACCGCGGCGATATTGAGTTCCTTCACGCGGTCCTGCGCGCTGTGAAGCTTCAACCGGTGCCGGTTGCAGCCGAAGGTGTTCGTCAGAATGATGTCGGACCCGGCATCGACAAACGACTTATAAAGCGTCTTGATCTTTTGTGGTTCGTCCGTGTTCCAGAGTTCCGGCGCGTCGCCGGACACCAGCCCCATATCGAACAAGTTGGTGCCCGTTGCCCCGTCCGCCAGCAATGCACCTTTTTGAGCGAGGAAATCTTCAAACTTCGACATGTCTTTTTGGTCTTTCCGAGTCGTCTCGAGCCCGAAGGCAAATCTGAGGCCTGCAATAGCAGACCCCGCGCGGATGTCCACGCGGGGTTTTGTTTTTCCGGTTCGTCGGCTGTTCCAGCCCTGCGCCGGAAGCTAACCAGTTGTCTGATGGCCCCGGTTCAAGCCCGGGACTGCGGACCATATACGCCGCGCCTTAGCTCCGCGGTTTAGCGTTCTCCGGATCGTAGAGCGGCGCATAGCCGACACCGGCAACTTCCACCGGGTAGCTTTCGGAGAAGTACTCCACCTGAAGCTTGCGGCCGACTTCGCAGTATTCCTGCGGCAGATAGGCCAGCGCAATGTTTTTGCCGATGGTCGGGCCGTATGCGACCGAGGTGGTGTAGGAAATACGGCCCAGCTCATCGACCAGCGTCTTGCCGGTGTCCGGATCCTGAACCGGCATCGCACCGACCGGGAACCGCTCAACGCCGCTGGCATCCGTGTTTTCCTGCATGACCAACGTGCAGAGCATCGCTGGTTGCTTGTCGCGCGCACGGTATTCCAGATGCTTTTCCTTGCCGCGGAAATCGGCTTCCTTAACCTTCGGACGGGCCAGATCCGCCTCATAGAGGTTGTACTGGGTCAGAAGGTCGGCGTTTTGGAGACGCAGGGATTTTTCCAGGCGCCGGGAGTTCGCGTATGTTTCAACACCAACGGCCATGATGCCTTCCGCGCGCAGCGCGTCCCAGACAGCCAGGCCGTCTTCGTACTTCATGTGAAGTTCCCAGCCCTGCTCGCCAACGTAGGACAAGCGAAGCGCGGACACTTTCTTGCCGGCGATTTCCAGGTTGCGGATCGCGGCAAACGGGAAGTTCTCCGGATCAAGAGCCGCTGGATCGGAGACGACCTTCTTCAGGTTTTCACGGGCATTCGGACCCCAGATGCCGATGGTCGTGTACTCTTCACTGACATCGGTCACCGTGACGTCAAAACCTTTGTCTTCCGCAATGCGCTTTACATAGTGATAGTCGCGCGGCCCGGCATCGGCGCCATCAACGATCCGGCAGCGGTCTTCCATGCGGAAAATGGTGAGGTCAGCGCGGACATTGCCTTCATCATCGAGGAAGTGCGTGTAGATGCCTTTGCCGATGTTGTTGTCGCCGCCAATCTTGGCCGCGCACAGCCACTCCATCAGTGCAACATGGTCCGGACCTTCCACATCGAACATGTAGAAGTGCGACAGGTTAATGATGCCGCAGTCTTCGGAGAGCGCCAGCTGCTCGGCATTGGAAACGCGCCAGAAGTGACGGTTGTCCCACTCGTTTTCGCGGACCGGAACCTTGTTGCCGTAGTTCTCCAAAAGGTGCTCATTGGCCGCGTAGCCGTGCGCCCGCTCCCAGCCGCCAAGCTCCATGAAGTATCCGCCAAGCTCCACCTCACGCTCATAGAACGGCGAGCGCTTGATGTTGCGTGATCCGGCATAAGGCTCGCGCGGGTGGATTGCCGGGAAGTAGATCTTCTGCGCCGCCTCGTAGCACCGGTCCTCGATGAACTTTTCTGTCATCTGGTGCGGATAGAAACGGGAATAATCGATACCCGCATGATCGATCTCAGTGCGGCCATCGGTCATCCAGTCGGCGATCAGCTTGCCGTAGCCCGGACCGTCCTTGACCCAGATGGCAACGCAGTACCAAAGACCGCGCACCTTCTGGCTTTCGCCGCAGGATGGACCGCCAGCGGCCGACACCTGCAACAGGCCGTTAAACGACCAAGTCTCGTTGTAGCCGAGTTCGCTGAGGATCGGGGTCAGTTCCATCGCCTTTTCAAGCGGCTCGATGACCTGCTCCAGCTCCAAGTCGCGCTGTGAGGGAGACAGGCGCGCCTCTTCCTTGGACTGAAGATCACGCGGGTGGCACATGCGCGGATTTGTGGTCTCGTAGTAGCCCCACTCGATTTGGCCGCCTTCGGTGGTTTTCGGATCGCCCGTATCGCGCATATAGGCGGAGTTGCCTTGGTCGCGAAGCAGCGGATAACCAATGTCCTTGCCGGTTCCCTCAAATTCGTTAAACGGACCGAAGAATGTCAGCGGGTGGTCCACCGGCATGACCGGCAGATCTTCACCCACCATGTTTGCGATCAGGCGGCCCCAGAGACCGGCACAGACGACAACATGATCGGCCGTGATCGTGCCGCGGTGGGTTTTCACACCGGTGATCTTGCCGTCCTCGACAATCAGGGACTGCGCCGGTGTGTTGGCGAAGGATTTCAGCTTGCCGCTTTCAACGCCCATGTCGACAAGCCGACCGGACAGCGCCTGGGACCGCGGCACAACAAGACCGGCGTCCGGGTCATAAAGGCCGCCCTGAACCTGATCTTCCTCGATCAGCGGGAACATTTCCTTGATTTCGGAGGGTGTGACGAGGCGGACATTGGTGCCAAATGCCTTGCCAGAGGTTACCTTGCGCTTGATTTCCTCCATCCAGGCATCGTCGCCGGTCCGGGCAATTTCCAGCCCGCCGACGCGCTCGTAGGCGCCCATCTTGTCGAAGAAATCGACGGAATAGAGCGAGGTCCATGTGGACAAGAAGTCGTGGCTGGTGGTGTAGCAGAAGTCTGAAGCGTGGGCGGTGGAGCCGACGTCGGTTGGAATGCCAGACTTGTCGATGCCGACAATGTCCGTCCAGCCGCGCTCGATCAGGTGATGCGCAACCGAAGCGCCGACGATGCCGCCGAGACCAACTATGACGACCTGTGCCTTGTCAGGAAAAGCTGACATGTTTCATTCCTCTTCAAAAGGCAGGAAGCGCTGTGCTTAAACGCGCTCCCCTCCGCTTGTCCCATCCACGAAGGATATTCTTCTGCACCCCGGAGCCATTGCCCCGCCGATTTGGCCGCCAGTATTGCGACACTCCGGAGGGCAAAGTAGCTCAATTGCGTCATGGGAGCATGTTGCGACGACACGCAGCAGAATTTCAGCCCGGCAAACCGCCGCCGTCCGACGCAGGGGCCGGAACCGCCGCAATGACGGAATTAGGGCATGATAGGACGCATCCGCACCAAGATCGCTGGCCAAGCCCTCTAAGACTTGACATAACGACACAAATTTTCTGTTCAGGGAGCCCCACAATGTCAGACGCCGCCGTCAGCACCGGCCGCCGTGGCCGATCCGCCCGCCGCGAAAGACGCACCGCCACGTCCGGAGGCGTCGGCGCTCCTTATATCAGCCGTGGCATTCCGAATTACGAAGTGCTGAGCGACGAGAGCGCGGCCACCATTGAGGCCAACGCGGATCGCATCCTTGCTGAGATCGGATTGGAGTTCCGCGAGGATCCGGACGTTCTGAACATCTGGAAGATTGCCGGCGCAGAGGTTGACGGCGAGCGGGTTCGCTTTCCAAAAGGCATGCTGCGCGAGATCCTGAAAACGGCTCCGTCGCAGTTCACCCAGCATGCCCGTAATCCGGCACGCAATGTGGAAATCGGCGGCAATAATCTTGTATTTGCCCCGGTCTACGGGCCTCCTTTCGTTACCGACCTTGACCAGGGCCGCCGCTACGGCACGATCGACGACTTCCGCAACTTCGTGAAGCTCGCCTATATGTCCCCATGGATGCACCATTCTGGCGGCACCGTGTGTGAGCCGGTAGACCTGCCGGTCAACAAGCGTCATTTTGATATGGTCTATTCCCATATCAAATATTCCGACAAGCCGTTCATGGGATCCGTCACAGCCCCGGAACGTGCAGAAGATTCGGTTCGAATGGCCCAGATCACGTTCGGCGAAGACTTCGTCGACCAGAACTGCGTGATGATCCAGTTGATCAATGCCAACTCCCCACTAGTGTTCGACGCAACCATGCTGGGCGCGCTCAAGGTCTACGCCCGGAACAATCAAGCCTGTATCGTCTCGCCGTTTATTCTGGCCGGTGCGATGAGCCCGGTGACCGTTGCCGGCACTCTCGCTCAGGTTCTGGCCGAAGCACTGGCCGGCTGCGCGCTTACCCAGCTGATCCGCCCAGGCGCTCCGGTCGTCTTCGGTGCTTTCGTGAGCTCCATCTCCATGCAGTCCGGTGCGCCGACTTTCGGGAGCCCGGAAGGCTCGCTCCTTTTGAACGGCGCAGCAAAGCTTGCCCGCCGCGCAGGTCTTCCGTTCCGCTCCGGCGGCTCGTTCACCGCATCCAAATTGCCGGATGCCCAGTCCGCTCAAGAATCAGCCCAAACGATTACCGCGACCGTTCAGGGCGGCGTGAACTTCTGCCTGCACGCAGCTGGGTGGCTCGAAGGCGGCCTTTGCTCGTCCTATGAAAAGTTCATCATGGATGCCGATCAGCTCGGCATGATGCACGTCTTGGCCAAAGGCATCGATGTCAACGACGAGTCGCTCGCGATGGACGCTTTGGAAGAAGTCGGTCCCGGAGGCCACTTCCTGGGCGCAGCTCACACACAGCGCAATTTCGAGAGCGCGTTCTACCGGTCCAGCGTTGCGGACAACAATTCCTATGAGCAGTGGCTCGCGGACGGTGAACTGGACGCGGCAAAACGGGCCAACAAGATCTGGAAAGAGCAGCTTGCGGCTTATACAGGCCCTGCTCTCGATCCGGCCATCGACGAAGCACTGCTGGACTTCATGGCAGAGCGCAAATCGTCCTTCCCGGACAGCAACGTTTAAATCGCCCGGAGTGACACGATGAAAGGCAGCTGTCTTTGTGGTCGTGTCACCTATGAAGTAACGGGGCCATTGCGCCCCGTTATTGCCTGCCATTGCGTCCAGTACCGCAAGACATCCGGTCATTTTGTCGCCGCCACACAGGCGGCGAAGAAAGACCTCCACATTCAGGGCGAAGACAATCTGACCTGGTTTCAATCATCCGACAGCGCTCGCCGTGGTTTTTGTGCAGCCTGCGGAAGCCAGCTCTTCTGGGAGCCGGACGGCCAAGGCGTTGTGTCGATTATGGCCGGCACACAGGACGGCCCCACCGGCCTTCAGATCAGCCATCACATTCACTGTGAGACCAAGGGAGATTACTACCTGTTACCGGAACCTGCTTCTGAGTAAGCGTCTTCAGCGCCGTCTTATCGGCAAGGGAAACGCGAAAAACGCATTGATCAGATTACCGGTTTGCTTGTTTGCCACGTTGGTCTAACCTGCCGCCCACTCCTGCCAGCAGGTCCTGCAAAATGCACCCGGTAACGTGATAGGTGACCATGTCCTCTGAAACCGCGCACGTCCAAAAACTCGCCGATGACCTGACACTTTGGCTAACGCAGGACGCATTGCCGGCCTGGCAAGCGGGCGGCATGAATTCAGACACTGGCGAGTGTTACGAAACCATAGACCTTGCAACCCAGCAAGGCGTGCCCAAAGACCGCCGGGCGCGTGTTATTCCACGGCAAATCTACTCGTTTCTTGAAGGGGCCCGGCTTGGCTGGACGGGCCCGTCGGAGAGCATTGCCACCCGGCTCTGGGCCTGGTTTTCGGACACCTACCGGATGCCGGACGGCACCTTTGCGGCCACCGCGGCCATGGACAACACCCTGACCGATGCGCGCTTCGATCTCTATAATCAGGCGTTCGTGCTTTTTGCCTTGGCCCACATGGCCGACAAGATCCCGGCCTGCGCAAGCAGCGCCGAAGCAGATGCAAAGTCACTCGTTGAGGTATTAGTCAAGAGCTACAAGCACCCAGTAATCGGGTTCCGGGAGGACAATCCGGACCGCATCCCTCTGCGCGCAAATCCCCATATGCACCTGTTTGAAGCTGCAATGGCTTGGGAAAGCGTCTCCAACGACCCGATGTGGTCGGGTATGGCGGATGAGTTGGCCGAGCTGGCTCTTACCAAACTGATCGACCCGGTGAACGGCGGATTGCGCGAATTTTTCGATCTTCACTGGGGCCCTTTGCCCGGCGACGAAGGACGGATATTGGAGCCTGGACATCATTTTGAATGGGCTTGGCTGCTGGTCCGGTGGGGCACAAGCCGGGCCGACGCGGATGCACTTGTCGCAGCCAGGCGGCTCTATGACATCGGCTGGACCTACGGCATTGACGAAAGCCGCGGCGCGACCTTCATGTCGATCAATGACGACTTTAGCGTGCGCGACCCAGTCGCACGGCTCTGGGGGCAGACGGAATGGATCAAGGCCGCCATTGCCTTGGCCGGGATATCGGTTGGCGCGGAACGCGAGGCCTATACGGCCGACATTTCGCTCTCGGTTGCAGCGCTTACGGCTTATTTTGAGGACGTGCCCGCTGGCCTATACCGGGACAAGTGGCATGTTGACGGCTCGTTTGAAGACGAGGCCGCACCTGCCAGTTCGCTCTATCACATCGTCTGCGCAATTTCGGAACTGAACGCCTTCGCCAAGTCGCTGTGACTGCGACTTGAACATGAATGGCGAATGCAGAGCACGATAAGACGTTTTCCGCATTTTACAGAAGAGACGGGCGCTCTATAGCTGAGCACCGGATAGGAATAGAAAACCGATCTCAGGTTCAAAGGGAGGCGGAATGCCACAAGCTCAAATCATTGACGGAAAAGCTATTGCAGAATCCGTGCGTGGTGAGATTACCGAACGCGCAGCAAAGCTTCTGAGCGAAACCGGCAAACGCCCCGGCCTTGCGGTTGTTCTTGTCGGAGAAGATCCGGCAAGCCAGGTCTATGTGCGGAACAAGGACCGTGCCGCCGAAGCCTGTGGCTTTCATTCCGTGAAGCACACCATGCCTGCCGACTCCAGCGAAGACGCAGTGCTTGGCATGGTCGATCAGCTGAACAACGACCCGGATATTCACGGCATCCTCGTGCAGCTTCCCCTGCCCGGCCATATCGATGAAAGCAAGGTTCTGCGCCTGATCAAGCCGGAAAAGGATGTCGACGGCTTTCACCCGATCAATGTTGGCCTTCTGACCGCCGGCGAACGCGACAGTGCGCTCGTCCCCTGCACGCCTGCGGGCAGCCTTGTGCTGTTGAAGCGCACCCTCGGCGACACTTTGACCGGCAAAAATGCTGTTGTCGTCGGCCGGTCGAACATCGTCGGAAAGCCGATGGCTTCGCTGCTGCTGCAGGAAAGCTGCACCGTCACCATTGCCCATAGCCGCACCAAAGATCTGCCCGACGTTGTCCGCGCAGCCGACATTGTCGTTGCAGCCGTCGGACGGCCGGAGATGATCAAGGGCGACTGGATCAAACCGGGGGCCACAGTGATTGATGTTGGCATCAACCGGATCCCGGCACCGGAAAAGGGTGAAGGCAAAAGCCGTCTTGTCGGCGATGTCGCCTTTGACGAAGCCGCAGAACACGCCGGCGCCATCACGCCTGTACCTGGCGGCGTCGGACCGATGACGATTGCCATGTTGATGGTCAACACGCTAACCGCCGCCCGACGGCTCATGGGCCTACCGGAAGACGAGCCGCTTTTTTAGCTGTTCCGTTAGGTCAAACCGCCGCCTTGCATTCGGCCTGCCGCCATGGTCTATCAATGTTGACAGCCTCTTAACCATGGCCAACTAAGCTGCGCCATGTAGGGACTGCAGTTGCAGATAAGTTGATGGCATGACAAAGGACGCTAAGTGCTTGGTCATGCCGACTTTAAACCTGAACAGGCGGCAGTGAGTGAAGGGTCTACCGTCTCAAGCGTCCGGACATGTCCGGCGCCTGCGCTCAAGCGCAAGAGATGCGCGCGTAAACACCAAGAACGCGGCACCCTTTCTGCTGTCCACTTCTTCACTGCTAGTTCTCAGCGTTGTAGCTCCGCTCGTGTTGGCGCCACAACCCGCACACGCATTTGAAATCTTCGGCTGGAAGTTCTTTGAGAACGGCAAGGAAGAAGAGGCCGCCGTCCCGGATCCCATCGCCTATGAGGCAGAGGTTGCTGTATCTGAGCGCAGTGATGCTGATCTGACCAAGGAAATGACCGCCACGTCGCTTCTGGTTCAGCAAGTGAAGAAACCGCCCTCGGGTGAAGCTGGGTTGATCGCCCGGTCCTTGTCGGACCGGGAACGTTTGATCGCCCGCCTTTATGCCGATGGGCGCTACGGCGGCACAGTTAGTATTTCCCTCAATGGACTGCCGCTTGAAAGCGCGCTTGAACGCGCCGGCTTGCCGGACGGGCGGCCTGTTCAAGTCAAGATCCTGGTGGACCCGGGTCCGGCTTTCACATTCGGCACTGTCACAGTACAAAGCCCCGGCGGCGAACTCTCGACCGATCCTGCTTTCTGGGGTCTTGCTCCCGGAGAGCCAGCAGGCTCCGGCAAAATTCTGAGTGCCGAGCGCCGAATAGTCACGATGTTGCGTGGACGCGGCTATCCGGAGGCGAAAATCGCAGAGCGCCGGATTACGGCGGACCACAGCTCCCATCGATTGGACGTCGCTTTGATCGCAGATGCCGGTCCGCAGGCAAGGTTCGGCAAGGTATCGGTCTCGGGCACCGAAGTTACAAAGCCGGAGTTTGTGGTCCAGCAGGCGATGATCCCGGAAGGAGGCATCTATTCGCCCGAAGACATCTCGCGCGCTCGGAAACGCTTGAACGACCTCGGCATCTTTTCCTCCATACGGTTTGTAGAAGGCGACATTGCAAGACCGGATGGCACCTTGCCGATCACCATCCAGGTTACCGAGCGCAAACGCCATGTCATCGGTGCGGGCGCGTCCTGGTCCAGTACCGAAGGCTTCAGCGCGGAAGCCTATTGGCGCCGACGCAATTTGTTTGGCGGGGGGGAAACCCTGTCGGTCGAAGGCTCGATTGGCCGGATCGGGTCCGAGAGCATTGCCAACCAGGAATACTCCGCCCGCATTGCATTTGAAAAACCCGGTGTTTTCGGCCCTCTCACCAGCTTCACGACAAGCCTTGAAGCCAAGCAGGAAAACCCGGATGCCTACATCAGCCGGACGCTGACCTATGACACATTCCTGAGCCGGGAGTTCAGCGAGCAGATCAAGGGCCGGGCCGGCTTTGAAATCCAGTACGCCGACGAAGAAGACGCATTTGGCGACAACCAATATCTTCTGGTCGGGCTTCCGGCTGATCTGACCTTCGACAACCGGGACGACAAGCTAAACCCGTCAAAGGGTGTCTTTGCCGCCCTTTTTGGTGAACCGGCCTATGATGCCAAGAACGGCAACGGAATGGGTTTCCTCCAAGGAACCGTTTCAAGCTACTACGCCCTGGATGAAGCAAAACGCTTTATTCTTGCCGGCAAGCTGTCCGCCGGATCAATCATCGCGCCGTCTGTGTCGGCCGTCCCAGCGAACCGCCGTCTCATTGCAGGCGGCGGCGGGTCAATCCGCGGCTACGCCTACCGGAACGTTGGCCCGCGGCTAAATGGTGAAGTTGTCGGTGGGCGCTCGCTCATCGAAATGTCCGGCGAAGTCCGCGTCAGGATCACCGAGACCATCGGCGTCGTCGGTTTTGTCGATGCGGGCAATGCGTACGAAGATACCATTCCTGATTTTTCTGACGGCCTGAAGATAGGCGTGGGCGCTGGACTGCGTTACTTTACGCCCATAGGTCCCCTGCGAGTCGATGCGGCCGTCCCGCTCGACCCGGAACAGGACGACCCGAGTTTTGCCCTTTATGTTGGACTAAGCCAGGCCTTCTAACGCCGATGCGTTTTGTAAATCTAGCCCTGAGGATCATTGGACTGCTGGTCGCACTGGCGGTCGCAATCCCAGTTGTCGCTATCGCGATCCTGCAATTCCCGGCAGGTCGGACACTCGTGTCCAACATGGTGAGCGATCTTGCATCCTCACCGGCCCAAACCATCTCTGTCGAAGACCTTTATCTTGGGTTTGACCTCGACCTTTCGGCCAAACGCATTGCGCTCGGCGATGACTTGGGCACCTGGCTCGAGGCGGATGATTTAAGCGTTTCATGGTCTCCGCTTCAGCTCATCTCCGGCACATTGCAAGTCAATGACATCTCCGCCTCCCGGGTCGACCTGAACCGGCTTCCCGCAGCTTCGGAAGAGACGCAGCCCGCCGAAAGCACCGATGAAACAGGATCATCTTTCGCGCTCCCTCTTGATGTTGCACTCGGATCGCTCAGCATTTCGGAGATAAATCTCGGCGAGCCCCTTCTCGGGACCCCAATTGCATTGGCATTGACCGGCTCAGGCGGTGCCGCGATGGATCCGGCGATCTTTTCGGCCAACCTGGACGTCCGGCGGATCGACGGTGTGGACGCGCACTTCTCCGCAAAAGCAGAGTTCGCCCCCTCGGAAGAAACCCTGGCCTTTGACATAAAGGTGTCCGAACCGCGCGGTGGTTTGGCAGCCCGGTTGCTTGATGTTCCAGACCTTCCGGCCCTCGGTCTTGAGCTGACCGGCAGCGGCCCGCTCAATGAATGGGCCGCGGATCTCAGCATCGCTCTTGATGGACGCCAGACGGTTTCCGGTACGGCCAAGCTTGCCGAAACTGCGGCGGCCCGCCACTTGACCTTCAACCTTGACGGCGACCTCGCCCCATTGGCGCCGCCCGAAGCGCATGCCTTTTTGCTGGGAACCACCAACGCCACTGGCAACGCAGATTTCACATTGGATTTCGCGCCGCAATCCGGCTCAATCAACCTGAAAACACAGACCGTTTCCCTGTCAGCCCAAGGAGCGCTTGAAAACAATCGTTTGTCGGCCGATGCAGACTTGGCTGTCAGCGCGGGCGGAGATTCTCTGATTGCACTCGATCTTGGTGACCGGCGGATTGCCTTCGGACCACTGACGGTTAAACTCTCCGCAAATGGCGACATGTCGTCGGTCGCCTGGTCAACGGACATTGGACTGGCCTCGTTCGAAACCACCGAAATTCGCGGCGGTCAAATCCAACTGGCGGCAAAGGGAAGCGGTGCAAATCTCACCCCGGACGTGCTGACGACCCCCTTTGATCTCTCCCTGACTGCTGATGGCTTGCAGGGCCTAATGACTGAAATCCAGTTTGTCACGGGTGCTTTGGCACTCAACTCCAATGGATCGGTCAATGGCGCATCGCAAACACTCAATTTGAGCGCCCTCGCCCTCACCTCCAGTTTTGTGAACCTTAATCTATCCGATACTGAGCTGGGTGCGGAAAAGGCGTCCGGCAATGGTCGGCTGACCCTGTCCGATCTAAGCCGCTTTTCACAACTCGCTGTACAAGATCTAGGCGGTGCTGTGACGGCAAGCGTGGATTTCGACATGGACCCCTCAGCGCTGGAAGGAACAGCAAATCTTCAGGCCGTCGCGCAAGATATTCGGACAGGCACGGCGCAAGCCGATGCGCTGCTCACTGGTCGAACGGACATGAAAGGCACCGTCAAACTTGCCGGTGTGGACGATGTATCGGTTGAAGATCTGACGGTGACAAACACCAATTTAACCCTGGCCGGATCTGCGGATTATGTGTCGGGTACCCTCGCTTCCGGCATCACTGTATCCCTCCCCGATCTCGCTTTGGCGGATCCGCAGTTGGGCGGCGCGCTGGACCTCAGTGCTGAAACATCCGGCCCGCTGGACCGGCTGGACATCACCGCGGATGTGAAATCCAAACAGATCCTCCTGGCCGGCACTCCTCTCGACAATCTGGAACTGGACATCGAGGCGACCGCCGATCCGTCGGCACCGTCCGCGAGCGTCAATGGGTCCGCAGACCTGAACGGGCAGACCGTCTCGGTTGATGTGGATCTCAAAAGCGCTGATGGCGCGGCGGAACTCAATCCGTTGGCCGTGAGAGTGGCGGAAAACACAATTTCCGGCGATCTTGCAGTGGCCGACTTGGAAAACCCTGTCGAGACACTGAGTGGTTCCTTGAAGATCGATGCGCCGAACCTTGCAGCGATCTCCCCCTTGGCCCTGACGGAGCTTGGCGGCCGCCTCGAAGGAACCCTTACTGCCGATCCTGATGCTGGAAAACTTCTGCTGGATCTCTCCGGTGCTGAAATCGACGTTCCTTCAGTCAACATCGGCAGTCTTCAGCTGAAAGCCGACATCGCGCGTCCCTATGATCCCAAAACGGTGTCGGCCGATCTTGTCGTGAACGATCTGATCACGGCGGCAACCCCGGTGCGCAGTGTGGCCCTGACGGCAAAGCCGCAAGGCGATGGAACGGCTCTGACCGCCGATGTAAAGCTTGAAGATGGTGCGCAAGATGGCCTCACCCTTGCAGCTGTCCTGTCCCAGCCCACTGCCACGAGTTATGCGCTCGCACTCAATCAGCTCGCGCTAAATTATGAGGGCATCGCCAGCCAGCTGAAGCAGCCTGCCACGATCACCTATGGCGATGGGACAGCCGATATCACTCCGCTGGAACTTGCGCTCGGGCAAGGATCGTTATCAATCTCAGGATCTGCCGGCGAGGCTCTGGGCCTGCAAGCCGATCTGAACGCAGTGCCCCTTTCATTGGCGAACGCTTTTGTGTCGTCGCTCGGCATCGGCGGCACTTTGACGGGAACGGTACATGCAAAAGGCAGCACATCAGCGCCGGAAGTTGACTGGGCGCTGTCCGGCAGCGGCCTAACCGCATCTCCCTTGCGGGACAATGGGCTCTCAGCCCTGGCGCTAAACTCGAACGGCACTCTGATTAACAATCAGATATCCCAAACCACGAAGGTGTCCGACGCAAACGGACTGTCTATCAGTGCCAACGGCACAGTCGGACTGACTGCACCGCAGCCGCTTTCCATCACTGTAGACGGAACCATCCCGACAGCGGCCTTGAGACGGCCACTGCTGGAGGCGGGTATCCGCGCGGAAGGCGGAATAAACTTGAACGGATCCATCGGCGGCAGTGCGCAATCTCCAGCCTATAATCTCACAGCGGCGCCATCCGGCCTCAAGGTAACCAGTCTTTCAACTGGTCTGACTGTTCAAAACATTCGCGGTTCAGCGAACGTCACCCAAGATCAAGCCTCGCTGAATGGTATCGCCGGTGATCTTGCAACAGGTGGGTCTTTGTCGGCATCTGGTACCGTCGGAATGAAAGACGGGTCGCCAGCCAATCTCAACCTTTCCCTCGATAAGGCGCGCTACATTGATCCAGGTCTGGTCAATGCTGAGGTCGACGCCAGCATTTCTGTCACCGGTCCCCTCGCCTCGACCTCCGCATCGCCGCTGATCGGCGGCACGGTGACCATCAACAAGGCAGATGTCTCCATTCCAGAGTCGCTGCCGGGGGCAATCCCCCCGGTTGATGTCCGCCACCTCAATGCGTCTGCGGCCGTCCGGCGCCAGGCTGAAGAGCTCGGCGGCGGCGACAGCGGGCGGCAAACCGAACAACGCAGCAACCCTCCACGCCTTGATGTTCTGGTATCGGCCCCTGGCCGTATCTTCATTCGCGGACGCGGCCTTGATGCAGAACTACAGGGCAACTTGAAGATTGTCGGAACAACCGCCGATCCCCAAGCCATCGGCGCGTTCACCTTGCGCCGCGGCGTGCTGGACATCCTGACCCGTCGTTTGACGTTCTCCACGGGCCGCGCCACGTTTGAAGGCAGCCTCACACCATTTCTGGAGTTTGTTGCGACCACGACCGTCAGTGACACCAACATTACGATCACGGTCACAGGCGAAGCGGATGATCCGCAGATCGCTTTCACATCCTCCCCGGAACTGCCACAGGATGAAGTCCTGGCACTTCTCTTGTTCGGCAAATCTGTCGGCAACCTGTCTGCCACTCAGATCGCCCAGCTTGGAGCGGCCGTTGCAACCCTGACCGGCGGCAGTGACAGCGGACCGCTTGCCCAGATCCGGAAGTCTCTCGGCCTCGACGCAATCGACATCGACACATCCGGCGAAGATGGACCATCGGTGTCGGTTGGCCGCTATATCAACGACAACATCTACTTGGGTGTCGAGCAAGGTGCGTCCAGCGGCTCCAGCCGTGTGAAAGTCGACATTGACCTCGACCGCGGCCTGAAGGTTCGCGGCGAAGTCGGCGCGGATGGGTCGTCGAAAGCCGGCATATTCTTTGAGCGGGAGTATTGATGGTCGTTTTTATTGCCAGTCGAAACTGTCAGACATGGCTAAACGATCACCGGCATTTTTAGCGAATACGGCTCGGATTTCCGCCACACAAATTTCTTTTTCCGACAAATCGCCGGCTTGCTGTTGCGGTCCACCGCCACAACATGCGAGGGTCCGGCCCATGACCAATCTAAAGAAAATTGAAGTTCCGCAGGAAGACGATCAGACCGTTTATCCGGCTATCGGCGCACCTGCGGACACCGGAGCCAACTACATGTCGAACAGCAGCAGCGACTACACCCTGGGAGAACGGATTTGTAAGGCACGGGATATTGCCGGACTGTCCACCGCTCAGCTCGCGCGCCGCCTCGGCATCAAAACCTCTACATTGCAAAGCTGGGAAAGCGACCGCTCCGAACCGCGGTCCAACAAACTCATCCTGCTGGCAGGCCTTTTGAACGTCAGCCCGACCTGGCTTCTTGTCGGACGCGGGTCGCCGCCTGTTGCAGAAGACACCACCGCAGATCTCGACAGCATGCGGGTCGCCCTTGATCGCATCCAGAAGCAGGCCCAGTCCCTTGCCGATGAGATCGCAACCCTGCAAAGCCGGCTTGGCGGCAGCTGATCCAGCGCAATCCCCGATCCGTTCAACGCTTCTTCGTTCACCGCTCAGACACGGCCACGCCGCGTTTGGGCGGTGAACTGTTGCAACAGTGTTTTGCCTTGCCAGACCCTTGGTGATCCGCCTATCACTTGAACAACTCAGACCGGCACTCGCCCGGTTCCTGCACCTATGTCACGGAGTTCTCTATGTCTCTCAATCCGGCGCTCTTGAAACAGCAAGTCTACATCGACGGGTCCTGGGTGGATGCCGACAGCGGCCAAACAATGGAAGTGACCAACCCGGCAACCGGAGATGTGATCGGCACCATTCCGGTCTGCGGCCGGGAGGAGACAAAATGCGCAATCGATGCGGCCCACAAGGCCATGCCGGCCTGGAAGGCCTTGACCGCAGAAGCCCGTGCCACGCTCATGCACAAGCTCTGCGATGAGATCATGGCGGTGATCGACGACTTGGCCGTATTGCTCACCACAGAAATGGGCAAACCGCTCGCCGAGGCCAAAGGCGAAATCGCTCTTGGTGTGAAATACATCCGGTTCTTTGCCGAAGAAGGCAAACGGGTCTATGGCGACACAATTCCGTCTCCGTGGCCGGACCGTCGCATCCTGGTGACCAAAGAGCCTGTCGGCGTTGTCGGCGCGATCACGCCATGGAACTTCCCGAATTCCATGATTGCCCGAAAGCTCGGCGCGGCCCTTGCAGCAGGTTGCACCATGGTGATGAAACCGGCTGAATTCACACCCTACTCCGCTCTGATTTACGGCATTCTTGCAGAAAAAGCCGGTATTCCTGCCGGTGTGGTCAACATCGTCACTGGCGACGCTCCGGCGATTGGCGAAGAAATGTGTGAAAACCCGCTCTTGAGGAAGATCACCTTCACCGGCTCGACCCGCGTCGGCAAACTGCTGGCCGGGAACGCGGGCAAGAACATGAAGAAGATCTCCATGGAGCTTGGCGGCAACGCGCCGTTCATCGTGTTCGACGATGCGGATCTGGACAAGGCCGTTGAGGGCGCAATCGCCTCGAAATTCCGCAATTCCGGCCAAACATGTGTCTGCGCCAACCGGATCTACGTGCAAGCCGGTGTTTACGATGCCTTCGCAGCCAAACTGAAAGATGCGATCGCCGCGCAACTCAAACCCGGCAATGGTCTGGAAGATGGCAGCACACAAGGTCCGTTGATCAATGAAGCAGCTCTTGAAAAGGTGGCCGACCATGTGGCCGACGCTCTTGCAAAAGGCGGTGAGCTGATCTCCGGCGGCAAGCGCAGCGACGGTCCGGGCACTTTCTACGAGCCGACACTGATTGTCGGAGCAACCGCGGACATGAAAGTCGCCAACGAAGAGACTTTCGGCCCCTTGGCAGCGCTCTTCAAATTCGAAACCGAAGAAGATGCAATCGGTTGGGCAAACGACACCGAATACGGCCTGGCCTGCTACTTCTACACCCAGGATCTCGGCCGGACCTTCCGCGTTATGGAAGCTCTGCAGTATGGCCTTGTCGGCATAAACGAAGGCGTTATCACAACTGAAGTTGCACCTTTCGGCGGCGTCAAGGATAGTGGCATCGGCAATGAAGGCTCCAAATATGGCCTCGATGACTATCTGAACATCAAATACAGCTGCCTCGGCGGCCTCGGCCTCTAAAAGCGGTTAGGCGGACCTGCGAAGAAGCTGCGCAAGGTCCGCAGCGCTCATAGGGCGCCCGAAAAGATAGCCTTGTCCGACACGGCACCCGAGACCGAGGAGCGTTTCAGTCTGTTCCTCGGTTTCAATGCCCTCCATGACTGTTTCCATGCCAAAGGCCTTGGCCATATGTAGGACCGCTTCAATGAGGGCGACGTCCTTCTTGTTGGTTGTCACCTTCGATATGAACATCCGGTCCAACTTGATCTTGGAAAATGGATAGTTCTGGAGATAGGCCAGCGACGAATATCCCGTGCCAAAATCATCCAGAGAGAAGCAGCACCCCAGCTCGGCGAGCTCCTGCATGCTGGACCGCACATCAATGGTCTCGTCAATAAACAGCGATTCTGTGATTTCCAGATCGAACCGGTCGGCCGGAAATTTTGTGGCCTTGAGCGCATCTTCGACGGTGGCGACGATATCGCCCCGCGAAAACTGGAGGGCGGACACATTGACCGAAAGATTGATGTTGCTGTTCCATTGACCGACCTCTTCCATTGACCGATGCAAGGTCCAGGCTCCCAATTCGACGATAAACCCGTTTTCCTCCGATATCGGAATGAATTCCACGGGTGAGATTTCACCCAATTCTCCATGCCGCCAGCGAAGCAGTGCTTCCACGCCAATAATTTCCCGGCTCCGCAGATCAATCAGCGGCTGGTAAACCATCCGGAGTTCGTTCCGTGAAATCGACTTGAAGAGCTCTGTTTCCAGGCTCCGGCGCCGTTGCAACGTGTCATTCATTTCCGGGCGGAAAGCCACGCAGGCCAGCTGAGCGCTTCTTCGCGACAAGGCCAATGCGTTGCCGGATTTTTTCAGAAGCTCGTCTATTTCGGACGCGTAGTGGTCGACGATGTATCCGAAATCCAGCCGGACAGAGATCCGGGATCCCTCGATCATGTAGTCTTTGCCAACGACTTGTTGCACCGTCTCAAGGAACCGTTCAGCGCAGACCTCCCCTTCTTCCGAAATGTAGGCTGCGGCAAATACATCGGCCGTAAGCGCCGCCCAAGTCACTTCCGTGCCAAAATGCTGGGTCACGCGGTCCGCAACCGCTTTTCGCAACAAATCCCCGTAGGAAAATCCCAGTGAGGCGATGATCTGGTCAAGGTTGGAAATCGAGAACTGAACAAGACACAGGACTTGCCCATCAAATCCAGCTCTTTCAACGGTCGCCGGCATCTCGTCTTCGAAGCCATTGCGGTTGAACAACCCCGTGACAGGATCGAACTTTGCAAGATAAGCCAGCCTTTTGTTGGCTTCGTATTCCTCGGTAATATCCCGGCAGGTCAGACACGCCAGCGCCTCATTTTCCCGCGCGTGTTTCCCTTTTTTGCTGGTTACTGTTTTTTCAGAGCGCGTTACCACATACTCAATAACGCGCAGCTGACCATCTTCCCCAGTCATCTTGAGGAGTTTGGGTTCAGGTTTGCCCTCTGTTGTGTCGGATAACACCGCAACGGCATCATCCACCAGTTCAACTGGCAGTGCGTCGCGGCCAGATTCGTTCGGAACGGCGTTCAGACCAAAGAGCTGACGCGCGACCTCACTCGACGCTGTAATCTTCTCCGACCGATCAATCACAACGATGGCATCAAAACTGTCGTCAAAGACCTGTCCCAGCATTCGGACCGTATTGCGCTGGCTGATCTGGTAGAGCTGAGAGATCAGTTTCCTGAGGCCGAGTTCCTGGAAAATGATGACAATCGCAGAGGCGACAAGCAGCACTTGCGCGGACGCCGTTGAGATCAGCACTGGACGTTCTTGAAGGGCAAAATACCCGGCAAGCTCCAAGAGCAACATAAAGCCGACCAGCACGGCCAGTTTCGTGCTGAGGCCTGTTCTTTTCGTTGTTGCGAGCAGCACAAACAGAAGAAGAACCGATAAAACGGCAGGCATTGCGCCACGGATAATCAACGCCCGGTCCTGCATGAGGGTTTCAGCCCCAAGGGCCTGAATCATGGCGCCAGGAAGGATGCCGTATACTGGTGTTGGAAACAGGTCCCGCAGTTCCTGAGCGCTTGCTCCGATGATGACCTTTTTCCCAAAGACGGTCGTATTGGCGACGTCTCCTTCAAGCACATCAATCATGGATACCCGGGGCATCTGATCAATGGCGATGCTGTAATCCAGCCAAAAGGCCCCTGAGGTTGCGCCGGTATGGCCGCCGAGATAGGCGGCGGCGGACAGCTCCTCAACGCCGTTTAGTTCAAATCCGTAGATGTTTCGCCAAATCCGGCTGTCGGCCTCCACCGGCACCATCACAACGACGGGCCAGGCGAATTCCAAAAATTCCGCTATTGGTTGGTTGAGAATTTCTTCGGATTCGTCCTCTGCACCGGTTGCCGCCTGGCGGAAAGCTGCAAGACTGACGTTTCCTGCACGCTCAATGGACGCCGCAAAAATCGCATCATCTTCTGGAGTTGAGACCGAACTGAAATCGATATCAAAAACGATTTCAGTGACGCCAGCTTCGGACAGATTGTCGATCAGATCCGCGTAGGTTCGCCGCGGTATTGGCCATACGCCAAGTTGCTCGAGCGACCGCGCGTCAATATCGACAAAGAGCAAATCTCCTGTGACCGGACGCTCGGACGCTGTGAACCGGTGTTCCCATAGCATCCGGTCAAGCCCGTCCGTAACGCGGACAGCTTGCAGCGCCAAAAGACCTGCCCCCATCAGGCCTGCAAACACGATCGCTGCAAGAAATCTCTTTAAGTCAGCCGAAATTGCTCCTAATCGCACTTTGCCCGCCCAATCCCACCTCTAAATGTTCGATACACTCCGGCTTGCATCCCATCAGGACGCTTTGGCATCAAGTTTCGGCTCCCCAACCGATAGCTTGAGTACGCAAACACCAATGGCGTTACAAACGACCGCCTGTATCAGCTCCACCGTTGCCGTTCCCGTTGCCATTTCCGTTGTTGCCGGAATTGCCGTTGCCGTTTCCGTTGTTGCCGGAATTGCCGTTGCCGTTTCCGTTGTTGCCGGAATTGCCGTTGCCATTCCCGTTGTTGCCGGAATTGCCGTTGCCATTTCCGTTGTTACCGGAATTGCCGTTGCCATTTCCGTTGTTACCGGAATTGCCGTTGCCATTCCCGTTGTTACCGGAATTGCCGTTGCCATTTCCGTTGTTACCGGAATTGCCGTTGCCATTTCCGTTGTTACCGGAATTGCCGTTGCCATTTCCGTTGTTACCGGAATTGCCGTTGCCATTTCCGTTGTTACCGGAATTGCCGTTGCCGTTTCCGTTACTGCCAGAATTGCCGTTGCCATTTCCGTTGTTGCCGGAATTGCCGTTGCCGTTTCCGTTGTTGCCGGAATTGCCGTTGCCGTTTCCGTTGTTGCCGGAATTGCCGTTGCCGTTTCCGTTGCCATTCCCATTATTGCCAGAAGATTCGCCGCTCCCGGAAGAACTGCCCGCGCTCCCATTACCGGCGCCACCCGAGTTGCCACCAGCATTCTGCCCCTGGCTGTTTGTTGAGCCTCCCGAAACGCCTTGATTGGAGGTGTTCGTAGACTGGCTCGGAACATTTCCGATTGACGGAGTGGCAAAAGCCGGAGCCCTTGCAGCGCCCGGTGACACAGAGGGCGCATTCACACCGGACACCGACAAGCCCGACCGGCTGCCGGGCGCACTTGAGGCACTTTGACCTGGTCCCAGCGAAGCGGTTTGGCCGGTCGCCAAATCGGAGACCTCAACAAGGCCACGTTCAACAGAAACCCGCGCTTCGCGGCTGTTCACGGAAACACCAAACCGCGTTCCTTTGACAACAGCGGCGAGAAAAGGGGTTTCGACTGTAAAATGCGGACGCCCACGCTTTTGAACATCGACGGTCAGGCGGCCAGAGCGCTGAAGCAGCGTGGTCTTGCGATTGTTGCTCCGATACTTTGAAAGAGCAAACTTGGCATTCGGGCCAACCGAGATGGTCTCTGCGCCGCGCGCGATCAGCGCCCGCGCGCCGGAACGCGTTGCCATGGTGTAACCTGGTTGAAACACCATACCGCGTTGAACGCGGAACGCTTTGACCTCTGGCGCAACAAAATAAACGACCCCAGACACACGCTTGACGACCCACTCAGCGCGCGCTTCACCGACGCTAGACAGGACCGCGAAACTGCAGAGAAAAAAAGCGAATACGTTGAACCCAACCGGTCTGCCAAATGGTTTTATAACAAGGAGCTTATAAAACACCGTAGACACGTCTATTGACCGAATGGAAACCACGCCAGACACCGTATTTTAGATGATTATTGAAGCGCCTTATAACATTGACAATTTTAACGTTAGGTGAAGGCCAGCAAACAGGGCGCGGAACATAAGTTGAACCCCGATGACATACTCATACTACCACAGCGATAAGGGCCAAGACTATCGCAACTATTTCCAACTGACGGTCACCTGCGTTGAGGAATTGATAAGACAGGCAAATCCCGGCTTCGATGCTGTCTAACGACAATCAAAACAACAGTTTTATTCAGCCTGTGAACCTTGAACGGCAACACTAGCACTTAACGCTACGATTACCATAAGCAGAGAAAGCCCGGCGAACGTCACGGGCAAGCCGATCCCGTCCGCAACGAAACCGATCACCGCAGGCCCCAATAATATTCCGCCATACCCGGCTGTTGCGACCGCTGCAATCGCGGCGCCTTGCGGCATGACCTTTTGCCGCCCTGTTAAGCTGAAGAGCACCGGGACAATATTGCAGACCCCGGCCCCGATTGCCGCAAATCCGATCAGCGACACAGCCAGGTTGCTCGCCGTTGCAACGAGCAGAATACCGGCAATGGTGATCACTCCGCCCCAAAGCAGGATATTTTTCGGGCCGAACCTGGCAACCACCCGGTCGCCCAGCAAACGACCGATCGTCATCGTGATTGAAAAACACATGAAGCCAATACCGCCCTGGGCAATGTCCACCAGCCCCTGATCTGTGATCAGCGCAGCGCTCCAGTCCAGAACAGCTCCTTCGGTCAAAAACGTGATGGCAATGAGGAGTGCCAGAAGCAGGACAACGCTTTTCGGGAAAGCCCCGCCCGTTGAAGAACCGCCCGTGCGATTTGGGAGCAGCCGGGGGGCCGCTAAAATCAGCAGCAAGAGGCTTGACAGCGCAATCAAGCCAGCAGATGCGAACGGTGACAGGCCGAGCGTCAAGAAAAGCGTGACACCCCCTGCCCCGGCAAACCCGCCGATGCTGAACTGGGCATGGAACCCCGACATCAGCGGTTTATCCGATCCGCTTTCAACATCCACCGCATGGGAATTCATGCCGACTTCCATGACACCGAGGAAGCTCCCGAACAGGAAAACCGCGATAGCCATGAGCGGGATTGTCTCTGCATACCCAAGAGCCGGAAATCCGGCAATCAAACCGATCCCGGACCCGACGATCACTCGACGGCTTCCAAATGCGGCGCATAGAGGTCCGGCAAGCGGCATGAAAAGAACCGAGCCAATACCGAGGCACAAGAGCAAAAGACCAAGCCCGGCATCATCAACGCCAAGCCTTTGTTGTGCGAACGGGATCAGCGGTGACCAGGCGCCCATGGTCAGTCCACCAATGAAAAACACCAGCCGTGTTGCAAGCCGCGTTTCGAACCGGTTGAGGCTCAAGGCAGCATCATGACCCGTCACCGGTCGTAGTCCTTTTGTGTTTTGCAGGGCCCGGCTCGTGATCAAAAATCCTAGGTCGCCGGGGTCAGAATTTCGTTTTCAACAGAGCGGAAAACGTCGACATGGTCAATGTTCATTTGCTGGATGCCGCACTTGACCGCCAGTTCGAACACGTCGCGATCATCACCGTCATAAAAGAGCTGCGTGGTGAGCCCAGCATCCCTTGCTGAAGCGGCCAGATCAGGGTCCAGGTTGTGCGCTTGAAACTCCAAAATTGCCGCGCCTTGCGCGACCGCCCTTTCAACCGAGCCGACATGATCAAACAAGACCATGAGCCGGAGATCAGGAACACGGGCCCGTGCCTTGGCGCGAATGGCCTGGTCAAAGGAGAACGTCCAGGCTGTTTCCAGGAGACCGTTAGCCTGGAGCATGTCTCTGACCTTCGCCGGGTCTCCTTCTTTGATCTCAGCATAGACCGAAATCCGCTCCCGGCACGCCTTCAGGAATGCATCAAACCGCGGCACACGTTCGCCGGAAAACTCTTTTGAAAACCAGGAACCTGCATCAAGTCGGTCGATCTCAGATGAGAGTTTGTCGGCAAACCGGCCCGAGCCGTTCGTCGTTCTATCCAGCGTGTCATCGTGAAAGACGTAGAGGACACCGTCGCGGGATGGACGGACATCGAGCTCGACCACTTCCGCGCCTGCTTCGATCGCTTTTTCCAGAGACGCCAGAGTGTTTTCCGGGGCTTTAAGGCTGAGGCCACGATGGCAAACAATAGCTGCACGGTTCACGGATATGCTCCAGAAGGTTCGGGGTCAAAGCACCAGCAATGTTGAAGGGAAACGAAGCTCGAGCGACCGAGACACGAAAGGAATGCCTGAAGACTTTGATGCCTTCATGACATATATCACGTTCATCAAACTACAGATTGTTTCAAGGTCAAAAGCGGCCGCTTTGGTCACTATCAACTGTTGCCTAGCGCAGTTGTAGACCCCGCAGAAACTTCCATTCTTCTCGATAACTCGCCGAGTCGTTTTTCCGAACCATCCAGCGGAATTATGACAAATTGTTCACCCTCAATAAACAGTCAGTCAAATTGCAGCTTTTGAAATACAGCTTATGTGATGGAACAGCGTTCCCCATGGAACGTCTTCAACAGTCTTATTGATGAGGTTCCAAAATGATCCGTCTTGCTACATCTGCCTTCGCCCTGTCCGTTCTCGCTGGCGCTGCTGTCGCTGAACCGGTTGCGTTCGACTTCGACAAGTCCCACTCCAACCTGTCCTTCACGTATGATCACCTTGGTTACTCCACCACCGATGGCCGTTTTGGCGACTGGGATGGCACCCTGTTAATCGACAAGGAAACCCCGGCCAATTCCTCAATCGAGTTCACCATTCAGATCGGCAGCCTCGATACATTCTGGGCAGATCGCGACAAGCACCTCCTGAGCGCCGACTTCTTTGACGCTGAGAAGTTCCCGGAAGCTACCTTCAAGAGCACAAGCGTTGAACAAACCGGCGAGAAGCAGCTTGAAGTCACCGGAGATCTCACCATCAAAGGCATCACGAAGCCGGCGACCCTGACCGTTGATGTCAAGGCAATGGGTGAGCATCCAATGGCGAAGAAGGAATCGGTTGGTTTTGCCGTAAACACCGTAATCAAACGATCTGACTACGGCATGGACATGTTCGTGCCCTATGTAGGTGACGAGGTCACGATCACGTTTCACACCGAAACGCTTACGACTGCCGCAACAAACTAATCTGCGAAGATGCGGGGAGCCTTGTTAAGGCTTCCCGTTTGCCGAAGGAAACTGCCATGTATCGCAATACGCCAACCGGTTATGGCCGGATAGCCATTTTCTTTCACTGGACCATGGCCCTGCTGATAATCGGCATGCTCGCCTTCGGACTTTATCTCAAGCAGCTGCCGCAGACCGACCCGAACCTTTTTCAGCTGTACCAGCTGCACAAGTCCTTCGGCTTTGTTGTATTGGCGCTTGCGGCCTTCAGGCTGGTTTGGCGTCTGACAAACCCTTCACCGAAACTGCCGTCCGACATGCCGGCTCTTGAAAAACTCGCAGCTCATCTCGGTCATATCGGGCTCTACGTCCTGATCTTCGCAATGCCGATCACAGGCTGGTTCATGGTGTCCGCGTCCCCCTGGGGCATCCCGACGGTGGTCTTTAACGTTCTGCCGATCCCACACCTGCCCTATCCGGAGGCCCTTGGAACAAAAGAACAGGCCGAAGCCTTTTTCATGATCCTCCATGAATATGGTGCGTATCTGTTGATCGCCTTGGTGGTTGTTCACATCGCCGCCGCACTGAAGCACCACTTCATTGCCAAGGACGACACCTTGAAGCGGATGACATCAACCAAGCCAGCTCAAAACGCGCTTGAATCACATTCTGAGAAAGCCAAAGCATGACACTGAAATCACTTGCACTCCTCAGCTGCACCTTGTCTTTCCTGACCGTGCAGCCCGCACTTGCCGCGACATGGACTGTAGATCCGGCGCAGAGCACACTTGGGTTCCAAGTCCAGCAGGGCAGCAGCGCTTTGACAGGACGGTTTACCTCCTGGGACGCATCCATCGAGTTTGACCCGGACGCGCCGGAAAACGCCGATATTTCGGCCACGATCCGTCCGGCCAGCGCCTCCACCGGCAACGCCCAATTTGACGGGACCCTGCCGAATGGCGATTGGTTTGACACCGCCGCGTTCCCGGACGCGACCTTCACCGCAGACAGTGTCGAACGGGTGGAAGGCGACAGTTACCGGGCAAACGGAACGCTCACGATCAAAGGTGTGTCCATGCCGCTCGTCCTGGACTTTACGCTGGCGATCAATGGTGACACTGCCACAGCCAGTGGCATGGCGACTTTAAACCGTCTTGAATACGGCCTCGGATCCGGTGTCGGAACAGACACCGTCGGCGACGCTGTCACCGTCACGCTCAACCTGACGGCGACCCGCTAGCTTTTTTCGGATCTCGCGCGGTCTTCAACCGCGCGAGGCTGCCAAACCGATGCCGCTTGCAACGAACAAACCACCAATCGCTTTGTGCATCCGACCCATAAACCGTCGCGACAGGTGAAGAACGCTCAAACGGCTTCCAACGAAGCCGTAAATCATAGCGACCGAGAACGACACCAGCGCGATCAGAACAACCATCCCGGTCAGCTGAGTGACAGCTGTTCCCGAAGGATCGAGAAACTGGGGAAACAAAGCAGTGAAAAACACAACTGCCTTGGGGTTTGCGGCAGCGACGAGAAATCCACTCCGATAAAGGCGCCCGGTCGTATCCGCTTCTGACCGTTTGTCTCCGCCGATATTGAGCCCGTTGGAAGCGCTGCGCCACATCGAAAAGCCAAGATAAACAAGATATGCGGCACCAGCATATTTGATGACCATGAACAAGACAGCCGATTTGGCAAGCACGATGCCAAGACCGGCACAGGCCAAGATGGCCTGCACCACGGACGCACTCATATTTCCAAGTGCGGTCGCAAGCACCTGTTTCCATCCATAACGCGCACCGTGGGTAAATGCGATTAATGTGCTGGGGCCTGGCACCATCGAGGCGGTGAAGACTGTCAGTGCGAACAGGGCCCAAAACGACAGGTCCATAAGTCCCCCAAAGATAATAGCTAAATGAAAACGATCAGATCGGACGAATTTTCTGATCGCACTGTTTCACAAGCGCTCAACAAGCTCAACGGCTATGCGCCGAAATTCGAAAACCAGATCGATTGCACCTTATGTCGGCTTGGACTCTTCCAACATTTTGCTTAAGAACACGCCACAGACCTTTTGCCAGGGGCTGATCCGTCAGCGCCTAGCCAGATCAGGAAGGCTTTTTGCATGAACGCGCCCGTCACCCCGCCAGACTATCAGCACAGCGCCCTCTTCCCGCAAGGCGAAGACACAACGCCCTATCGCAAGCTGACCTCTGACCACGTCAAAACAGCCGAATTCAACGGCGAAGAAGTTTTGGTCGTCGAGCCGGAAGGCCTGCGCCTTCTGGCCGAAGAGGCCTTCAAGGACATCAATCACTTTTTGCGGCCCGGACACCTCGAACAGCTGCAGAAGATCCTGAACGATCCGGAAGCCACTGAAAACGACAAGTTCGTCGCCTTTGATCTTTTGAAGAACGCCAACATCGCCTCCCACGGCGTTCTGCCGATGTGCCAGGACACCGGCACTGCGATCATCATGGGCAAGAAGGGCCGGCGGGTGTGGACCTCCGGCGGCGACGATGCATCGCTCGGGGAAGGTGCGCGCGATGCGTATTACAAGAAGAACCTGCGCTATTCGCAGCTCGCGCCGATTTCCATGTTCGAGGAGAAAAACACCAAGAACAACATGCCGGCGCAGATCGAACTCTATTCGGAGGGCGAGGACGCCTACAAGTTCCTGTTCATGGCCAAGGGCGGTGGGTCTGCGAACAAGACCTTCCTGTTCCAGGGAACGCCATCACTCCTGACCCACGATCGCATGATCGACTTCCTGAAGGAAAAGATCCTGACGCTCGGAACAGCCGCCTGTCCGCCCTATCACCTGGCGATCGTTATCGGCGGCACGTCGGCGGAAATGAACCTGAAGACGGCCAAATACGCTTCCGCCCGTTATCTGGACAACCTGCCGACCGAAGGCTCGGAAGCCGGGCACGCGTTCCGTGATCTGGCGATGGAAGAAGAGATCCACAAGCTGACCCAGGCAACCGGCGTTGGCGCACAGTTCGGCGGCAAATACTTCTGCCATGATGTCCGCGTGATCCGCCTGCCACGCCATGGTGCCTCCCTGCCGATCGGTCTGGCCGTGTCCTGCTCCGCCGACCGTCAAGCTGTCGGCAAGATCACCAAGGACGGTATTTTCCTGGAACAGCTGGAGATGCATCCGGAAAAATATCTGCCGGAAATCACCGATGAACACTTGGGTGGTGACGTCGTCGAGATCGACCTGACGAAGCCGATGTCCGAGATCCTCGGGGAACTCACAAAACATCCGATCAAGACCCGCCTCTCCCTGACCGGAACACTGATTGTTGCGCGGGACGCGGCCCACGCCAAACTGCGCGAACGGCTGGAAGCCGGTGAGCCCCTGCCCGACTACATCAAGAACCACCCGGTCTATTACGCAGGCCCTGCCAAGACCCCGGACGGAATGCCCTCCGGTTCCTTCGGGCCGACAACGGCCGGACGCATGGACGCCTATGTCGATCAGTTCCAGGCAGCCGGCGGCTCGATGGTGATGTTGGCCAAGGGCAACCGCTCCGCCCAAGTCCGCCGCGCCTGCCAGGCCCATGGCGGCTTTTATCTCGGCTCCATCGGCGGCCCGGCTGCCCGGCTTGCCCAGGACTGCATCAAGAAGGTCGAGGTCGTTGAATTCGAGGAACTCGGCATGGAAGCGGTCTGGAAGATCGAAGTCGAAGATTTCCCCGCCTTCATCGTCGTCGACGACAAGGGCAATGACTTTTTCAAGGAACTGAATTTGGGGTGAGTTTTGGCCGGGCTCCGGCAAAATCCATATTGCTCCAGCAAAGCCCGCAAGCACCCATACTTGCGGGCTTCGTGCTCTTTAAACCTCTGATTGTCACCTTAGAGACGAAACAAATAAATCACTCGGAGCTTTGAGTGTTTGGTCTTTCCCTTTTCAAAAGACATAACCGCCACAAACTCATCGGATTCTGTTTGCTTTCACTATGCGTTTTCGGCCTGATCTTCGTCGGCGCAGACACGATCCGAGCCGATTATCGGGCTCAATGGGCCGTAGAGCTACTTGGTGTTACAGGTGCCCTTTGGCTGTTTCGTATTGTTGGAGTTCTCCTATCGGTTGGACTTGTGCTCGGTCTGAAGTCCGATTTTCGCGCCGACAAGAAAATGGATCGCATTGCGACCCAGAGAAATCTGCTCGATAAAAGTGTTCGTCGAGATCCGTGATAAGACGCGGAATTGAGTAGCAGAAATCCTGTCCCCGCTACGGGTGCGGAGCCTCCCATGCCGTGCCGATGTTTCGCACCCATGCTGATCGAGTGAAAAGGAAACGGCATGGATCACCGGGTCAAGCCCGGTGATGACATAGGAGAAGCTGCAGGTTTCGCTACACATTTTCGACTTGCCGCCCCGCCGTCCCGGGCTCGACCCGGGACCACAATCGTGTTGCGAAAGGTCCCGGCTCAAAGGCCGGGACGGCCACGTATTGAACAGCATTCCGGGAGTTATTGCGCCAAAAGACCAAGTCTCCGTTACCGGGCCATCTCCCTAAGCATTTAGGGCAATCTGAAAGCCTATTTTAAGTTGTATTCTCTATCTTCTCAGCAATTCTGACATGCGGAGGATCGGGAATGCGGCAGCAGAAATCCTTTGGAAAGCGCGAACACAGTTTTGTCCCGCAAGAGCGGGGACGGTCCCTGCCCCGCCGTCCAATCCACGATGCGGTCGATAGCTATGAAGATCCTGTCCTTGTGCGCTTTGCAACGGACACGCCCTGGCCGGCCTATGCTGCTGCGGGAATTACGCTGGCGGTCATAGCGACCACACTTTTCGCTGTTGGCGAGTTTAGCACCATAACACTGCTGATGTTGGTTCCGATGATGACCTTCGTCGGTTTCATCCTGTTTCTGCAGTTCAAGGGACTGCAACGTGGCATGCAGGGTGAAAAGGAAAAGAGGAAGCGCGCGATCCAGGCGAAGTATCCACTGGTGCCGATTGCCGGAATGATCGCCGGACTTGTCTATTTTATGATCACCAGGGAACAGAGCCTTTTGGACATTGCGGGCTATGACTGGTCCGGCATGTTCGGATTGCGCACCGACATCGGAAAAGACGAGCCGCTGACGACACAGTTGTTGGAGACAATGGCCAAGTTCGGCGGCGCCGGGGTCGCCGTGGCCGTCCTTTGGTTCAAAGTCACCAAGAAAGAGCCGGCAGACTGATCGGCCTCCAAGAACGGGAAAACGCGCCTTCTGAGTGTTAGGTACAGGCCACTATCCATGTATTTACCAAGGAAGCTTGCACAATGTGACACGCCTACTTCGGATCGGTTAAGCGTAAATTTCACAGGATTGAGAACCGCCATTCATCGACGCATCCTACGTCAGATTGCGATCGATGAGGTGCGCCGTGCGACGACCGATTTACGCATTGTGGTTCCGCCCCCGCCCAGATGCGGAGCCATCTGAAAAAACGGACGGAAAAGAGCTCGCGGCCCGCATGGAGCGGTTCTCCGTCGCCACTTTCCCTTTCTATCTGATGCTCTCCTTAAGCGCGGTCCTGGCAACGTTGGGCCTGGTTGCCAACAGCACCGCAACAGTGATTGGAGCAATGATCATTGCGCCCTTGATGGCGCCCATTCTGAGCCTCGCATTTGGCATAGCGACCTACGACTGGGCGCTGATCAGACGCTCGGCTGTCACCGTTCTGGCTGGAACGGTGTGTGTGGTGACGATCGGGTATATCGGAGTGATGGCCATTGGCGCCCGGATCGTAGGACCGGAGATTCTGGCAAGAACCAGCCCGTCGATGATTGATCTCGCCGTTGCCCTCGCTGCCGGCTGCGCTGGCGCCTATGCGCAAACCCGGCCCAGCATCGCCGACTCCATTGCCGGGGTCGCGATCGCGGTTGCCCTTGTCCCTCCCCTTGCTGTTGCCGGAATTGGACTGGCATTGGGCAGCAAGGCAAGCTCTGAGATCGGTCTGCGTCTCGACGAGTTCGGTTTGCAGGATGCGGGCATCGATGTCGCAGCTGGAGGGGCTCTGCTGTTCTTAACGAACCTTGCTGGCATCATTATCGTCGCCGCGCTGGTGTTTCTGTTGCAGAACTATGGCCAGTGGAAGAAGGGTCTCGCCTTACTGATCGTTGCTTCGCTTGGCGGCTATTTCCTTGTGCCTCCGCTCAACACTGCCTTGCACGAAATCTATGTCAAAAACCGTCTTTTGCGGCTGGTGATCAAAAATCTGGAACGGGAACCCACCTTTGGTTCCAAAGGCACCGAAGTGCGGATCCAAACGGTCAATGTCGGCTATCGCAACGACCATTTGTTCATCCGGGTCGACCTTCTGGCCGACCGCCAAAAACTGGCGCAAGCACAAGAGGATTTGGAACGTTTCAGTGCCCAGCTGGCAAAGGACATTGGCGAAGACGTTCTTATAGAGGTCGACATCGGCGCCATAGATGTCATGCGCCTACGCGCACTCGGCCGCGGGAGTTGATGTTTCCGCGCCATAACCACACGCATGACCCGACTAACCCGCCCGGCACAGCAAAACCATCAATCCTGATCTTCAGTGTCGGATTTCAACGTCTCACCTGAAGTTTCGGCGTCCGTCCGCTTTAACGGTTTCAGCGCCACGCACATCTGACGAATGTGAGATGTTCTTCTTCCGCCGTACTGTGCCATGATGTCCTCCCAAGGATCTTCCGTTCAACTGAAACGAGACTATCCAAGGCGTGCGCCTCACGACGTGATGGTCGTCACATCCGGGCCGAATAAGACCCACCGGATCATTACAGTTTTGACAGGAGACAGGTCGTTTTCTCTGCCAACCGGTCTTGCATCGCGGACCGGCCCCAGCCACAACTCGTTCATCGCCAAACCTTGCTGGACGCACCGATGACCCAACCCGTTGATGCTGCAGACCGCCGCGCGATCCGCCCGGTGATTTGTTATCCGAACGATACCCTGCCGTCCCCTAACCTGCCGCTCTATGCAAAGGCGCGCGAAGGGGCTGAAAAGATCGGCGAGGTCACGGTGCCGCCACGGGAAGCGGCGAGCATTGAAGTCCCGGCTGGATGTTTCTTGAAGATCACTTCGATTGAGGGCCCGCAGGTAGGTGACCTCAATCTCTTCAACAGCGCAGATCTCACGGAGCGGTTTTACTCCGGCAAGACCCGGGCTCTCCATGGCACGCATGTGACCACCGGCAATCGTCTCTGGTCGAACTTCCCGACCCTGCGGCCGCTGGCAACGGTCACCACCGATACCCTCGACTGGTATGGCATCGATGAATTCGGCGGCTCGGTGCACGACGTCATCGGCACCCGCTGCGACCCGTATACCGGCCGTGCGCTTGGCGGTCCCGACTATCATCATTGCTGCCATTCCAATTTGACCCGTGCGCTTGCACAGACCAAAGGCATGAGCCTGGAAGACGCGGAACAACATGTGCATGATGTCCTGAATGTCTTCATGTGCACCGGTTTTACGCGCGATACCGGTCAGTATTTCATGAAGGCCAGCCCTGTGCGGCCGGGCGATTATCTGGAGCTCTTCGCCGAAATCGGATTGCTCGCCGTCATGAGCGCCTGTCCTGGCGGAGATTGCGGATCTGAGCATTCCAGCGATACAGCGCCCTGTCATCCAATGCTCATGGAGGTCTTCAAGCCGCAGGATGGCCGTCTGAATGGATGGCAATCGCCAGATATCAATCCGTATGATCGCAGCCACGGGCTCTGACGCATGGGAATTGATTGGAAATTTTAGAAAAGCGGCGGCAAAGTGTGTTCCGGATCACCAAAAAGAGTGACTGCAAAGACTAACTTATGCGTGTGCCGTCGGTTTTGACTGTACTGACGTGCATGAATTGTTGCTGATGAGGCACAAATATCGGCCGATATAGGTCGATCACAGATACGTGAGATGGAAGACGCGCCTCGATTACGCCAATAGTGTTAACGGTACGGCAAGGACGTCTTTTTATCTTGAAGACATGGATTCGCCTCTCCGTCAGGAGGCTGGGTGCTTACGGGGAAATGTTATGAGAAAACTTTTTTATTTGGTTTTGGCAATCGCGATCAGCGCGATCATGTTCGAAACCCCGGCCAGTGCGCAAGGAACGTACTTCGATCCGGTGAGCAAACGCTGGCTTACCATGAAATATCATCCAGGCGGGCCGTCCCCGATCAAGCGCAAACGCGTGCGTTATGACGGTCCTTACAGCCCGGGCACGATCGTCATCGACACGTCCGAGCGCCGCCTTTATCACATCCTGGACAATGGCCGTGCCATGAAATACGGCGTGGGTGTCGGCAAGGAAGGCTTCCAGTGGGCCGGGACACACCGCGTAACCCGCAAGGCTGAATGGCCGAGCTGGACACCGCCGGCGCAAATGCGGGCGCGGGAGCGTGCCAAGGGCCGGATCCTTCCGGCGCACATGAAAGGCGGCCCGAACAACCCGATGGGCGCACGTGCGCTTTACATCGGCAACACCTTGTACCGCATCCACGGCACCACGGAACCGTGGACGATCGGCTCAGCGGTCTCTTCCGGCTGCATCCGGATGGCAAATGAAGACGTCATCCATCTTTACAAGAGTGTGGATGTCGGCGCGAAAATCGTCGTGAAGCGCTGATCCGTTAGCCGCATGCATCAAAGAAAGGCCGGGACATCCTGGCCTTTTTTATTTGCCAATGGCTTGTCCGATCAGCACCGACGCAGCCGCATATGCATCGCGGGCCGGTGTTTGGGAGTATCCCATGCGCGCTGCAACGATTGCGCCCTCGATCAAAAGCATCAACTGGCGTCCCAACTGGTCCGGCAGATCTGCACCGGCAGCCTTGGCCAAACCAATCAAGTCGTTCAGCAAGAGCCGTTTGTGTTCGCGGGCCTGCGCCGGGATCGCCGCTTCACCGTCAGAGAACTCCGAGGCTGCCTTGATGAACAAGCAGCCATGAAAATCCGGCTGGTCGAACCATTCCTGCAACAGATCGAAAACCGCCAGGAGTTGCTGATCTGGCGCTCCTGAGAACCGGTCAAGTTTCCGGTGCATCCAGTTGCGGAACGTCTCATCCCGCAGCCGCAAAGTCGCCAGGATCAGTTCATCCTTGTTGCGGAAGTGCTTGAACATCGTTGTCTTGCTGATACCGGTCTCAGCCACAAGCGCATCCATACCGGTCGCCTGAAATCCATCCCGATCGAAAATCTCTTGGGCTTTATGGACCAGTTCATCGCGTTTACTCGGGCGCATGCTCACTCCTATGTGTACTGATCTGTATATATATTAAGATTGATTTTGCATTCAATCGAATTTTTCGGAACACATTTTTATCTATTAATTACAGACATTTATTTGATTTTCGATGAATTTCAAAGCGCGCCAGCTCAAAAAATATGTCTGAATCTTCTTGATTAAATGAACAGATCTGTACATATACAATCCATCAAAGTGAACAGATCGGTACAATATCTGATTGGAGACACGTCATGGCACGCGCATTATCAACCATTGCCTTCACCCCGGCTGTTCGGGCGCGGCAAACGGAAGAAGGTTCCAGGGAGGCTTACGCCCCGCTCGATCTTCCGGAGGCAGACAGCGGCGATCGGCTGGGCCCAGCAGAAGCTGCCTTCATCTCCGAACGCGATGGCTTCTATCAGGCAACCGTTTCCGAGACCGGCTGGCCCTACGTTCAGTTTCGCGGCGGACCACGCGGGTTCTTGAAGGTTCTGGATGAAAAGACGCTGGCCTATGCGGACTTTCGCGGCAACCGGCAGTACATCAGCTCCGGAAACCTCAAAGAAAATGACCGTGTATCCCTCATCCTGATGGATTACCCAAACCGTCGCCGTCTGAAAGTCTGGGCGCGGGCCCGGCAGATTGATGCCAAGGACGATCCGAACCTAATCGCAACCTTGCGCGAAGACGGATATCGCGGCCTGCCTGAACGCGCCGTCGTCCTGACGATCGAAGCCCTCGACTGGAACTGTCCGCAGCACATTCCAAAGCGCTACACGCTGGAAGAACTCGCCCCGGACATTCTGGCTCTTCAAAACCGCATTTCAGAGCTCGAAGCGGAAAACGCGGACCTGAAAGACTTCCTGAAACCCGCACCCTAAACCTGATGCCGGCAGTTTCCGGCGACCCACCACAATAGGAGACTTCCCATGTCGCTGATTACCAGAACCCTTTCGGCTGCCTTGTTGGCAGCGGCCTTGATCACACCAATTGCGTCATCCAACGCCTCAGAGCGCGCCTCCACGTTTGGGACCAAGTTTGGATACGAAACGATTGACGGGTTGCGGATTGCTTATCGGGAAGCCGGAGACCCGGCCAATCCGACTGTGCTGCTGCTGCACGGCTTTCCGACCTCGTCGCACATGTTCCGCAACCTGATTCCAGACCTTGCCGCGGACTATCACGTGATCGCACCTGACTTTCAGGGATTCGGCGCATCCGACATGCCGTCCGCTGAGACCTATGATTACACGTTCGACAACCTGGCCGGTACGATCGAAGAACTCTTGGAGCGCAAGAACATTGAGAATTTTGCGCTATACCTGATGGACTATGGCGCGCCGGTTGGGTACCGCCTGTTCGCCGATGCGCCGGAAAAGGTCACGGGTTTTATCATCCAAAATGGCAACGCCTATGAAGAGGGACTGCCGGAGTTCTGGGATCCAATTCGGGCCTATTGGGCAGATCCGTCAGAGGAAAATGCAGCGCCTCTGCGCGCGTTCCTCGGGATCGAAGGCACCAAATGGCAATTCACCCACGGAACCCGTAACCCGGACGCCATCAGCCCGGACAATTACTGGCACGTTCAATACCTTTTGGATCGTCCCGGAAATGCCGAGGTTCAACTGGAGCTGTTCTATGATTACCGGACCAACCTGACGCTCTATCCGGAATGGCAGGCTTTGTTCCGCGAGCATCAGCCGCCTGCCCTCGTGGTCTGGGGCAAGAATGATCAGATTTTCCCGGCGGAAGGCGCTCACCCCTATCGGCAGGATCTGACCAACGTCGAGTTCCATCTTCTGAATACCGGGCACTTTGCCCTTGAAGAAGACGGCGCGTTCATAGCCGAGGAAATTCGGGATTTCTTGAAACGCGAAGTCACCCCGTAACCAAACGGCGGCGGCGCGGTGAAAACCGCGCCGCCCATCACTTTACCGGCTGAGGCCCTTCTCACCGAGTTCCTGCAAATACCCGCCCCAGTGCTTTGACCGGTCCGTTGCCAGTTCCAAAAGATAGGTCCAGCTGAAAATTCCGGAATTGTGCAGGTCGTCGAAATGAATGCGGACGGCGTAGTTGCCGACCGGATCAATCTTCATGATCCCGACGTTTTTCTTGCCCGGGACGGTTTTCTTTTGCGAGGGAGCGTGACCCTTTACCTCCGCCGACGGTGAACACACCCGCAGATATTCCGCGCTCAACTCGTGTTGCTCCCCGTCGTTGAAAGCAACAGTCAGCGTTTTGCGATCCTTGGAAACCCTGAGTTCGGTTGGCCAGGGAGCAGAAGAGTCGGTCATTTTGTATGTGTCCGGTTAGGCTGAATTTGGTGGCGCGACGATACCGGGCAAAAACAACGGGTCAAGCTGCATCTTGTCCCGCTGATTTCACATCCTCATAACCGTCGAGCGCAGCTTGGCGGGCCTTGCCGTGATCCACAATCGGATACGGGTATGTCTCTCCGAGCCTGATGCCTGCCTCCCGCAGGACACTGGCCGGGGCCTCGAAGGGCGAAAACAGGTGTTTTGTCGGCAGCTTTGCCAACTCCGGAACCCAGCGGCGCACGTATTTGCCATCCGGATCGAATTTCGGTCCCTGCGAAATCGGATTGAAGATCCGGAAATATGGTGCCGCATCTGCCCCAGATCCGGCCACCCACTGCCAGCTTGCCGAGTTGTTGGCAAGATCCGCATCGACCAACGTATCGCGGAACCAGGTCTCTCCGTGCTTCCAGTGGAGACGGAGATGCTTGACCAGAAAACTGCCAGCCAGCATTCGCACACGATTGTGCATGTAGCCCGTGTGCCAGAGTTCGCGCATCCCGGCATCCACCATCGGATACCCGGTCAATCCCTTTTGCCATTTTGTGAGATCCTCCGCACTCTCCCGCCAAGGGTATGCGTCGAAAGCAGGTCGCCAGTTTTTCTCCGGCAATTGCGGGAAATGATAGAGGAGATGATAGGAAAACTCGCGCCAGGCGATCTCCGAAAGGAATTTGTGCCCGTCGCTGGCAAGGCTGGGTTTACGATCCGTTGCATGCTGCGTTGCCGACCACACCTGCCTCGGCGAGATATCTCCAAAATGAAGGTGCGGCGACAAACGTGAGACGTTGGGCAAGTCCGGCCGGTTGCGCTTGTCGCCATAGCCGGATAATCCGTGATCCAGAAATTCGATCAGACGGTCTTTGGCGCCGGCTTCCCCAGGCCGCCAGATGTCTTCCCAGCCTTCGGCCCAGTTCGGCTTGGTCGGCAGCAACTCCAGATCGGATAAGCCATCGCCCTTGTCGTAGGCGGCGAAGTCAATCTCCTCTGGGGCCGGCAAGGGATCCGGCACGCTGATTTGTTGAGCCGCCTTCCAGAATGGCGAATAGACTTTGTAGGGGCCACCGGTCTTCGTTTCGACATCCCAGGGCTCAAACAGCAGGGAGGCCTTAAAACTCTTGGCATCGATCAGGTCCGTTTTCAGGGCCTCTTTCAGCGCACTGTCGCGTTCGATGGCATGCGGCTCATAACAACGGTTCCAGTACACAGCATCTGCGCCGGTCTCCTGAACGAGTTCCGGAATCAGATGCCGCGCGCTGCCGCGCAGAAAGACGAGGCCCGGGAGGTCCTCCTTCAGCGCTGCCAGGCTGTGATGCAGCCACCACCGGCTGGCGCCGCCCAACGGATGGCCATCGCCAGATTGATCCGGTGTTTCAAGAATATAGACCGGCAACACCGGGCCGCGCCGAGTCGCTTCATGAAGGGCCGGATTGTCCGAAACACGCAAGTCCTGCCGGAACCAAACGATTGTAGTCATAACGCCTCTTAAGTGTGTCTCTTTCCTACGCGGTCGCCCCTCTTCAGATCAATTTTTCTCTGACTTTAAAAGCACATGCTCCCAAAAACCGAACGTCTGACACCACACTTGATTTAGTACGGTATCGCATTATATAGTGCGATATCGCATCATATAGGAGCCTTCCATGTCAGTTTCCCGCCGCAAAACGCTCGCCCTCCTTGGAGGTGGTCTGATAGTTGCCGCCACCGCATCGGCCGGCACATTTCTCGCAACCCGGACTCCAGAAAAGGCGCTCAAACCGTGGAGCAGCGCGGGCGGATACGAAGATCCGCGGCTGTTTGCGCTGTCTTACGCCTTGCTTGCTCCAAACCCGCATAACCGGCAGCCCTGGCTGATCGAGTTGACTGACAAGGACACATTCCGGCTGCACAGAGATCCGGCGCGGGATCTCCCTCACACTGACCCTTATCACCGGCAGATCTTCATTGGTCTCGGTTGCTTCCTGGAGCAAATGGCCATTGCCGCTAGCCTCAAAGGCTTTTCGACTGAGATTTCGCTCTTTCCAGAGGGAACTGATGGTCCAATCGCGGACGTAGTGTTGATCGACGGGGCGGACGCAGATCCATTGGGTGCGCATATCATGGACCGCCGGTCTTGCAAGGAGCCCTTTCAGAACACGCCGGTTCCAGATGCCATGGCGGCGCAACTCCAGACCTATGGCTCGGTCTGGACCAATCCGGCGGATGTTAAAAGCATCAAGGACCTGACATGGCAGGCCTGGCTAACGGAAATAAACACCCACCGGACCTTGAAGGAAAGCGTCGATTTGATGCGCTTCGGCAAAGCAGAAATCAATGCAAATCCGGACGGTATTGATCTCGGCGGTCCGTTCCTGGAAAGCCTCATGGTGGCAGGTCTTCTGACCAAGGACAGTCAGCTGGATCCGGCGTCCACAGGATTTCAGGAGGGCGTGAAAATGTACCAGGCAATGCTCCATGCAACGCCCGCCTATATCAGCCTGACAACGCCAGCAAACACGCGGCAGGATCAGATAGAGGCTGGCCGCCGCTGGCTGAGGCTCAACCTGGACACGACACGTCTCGGATTGGCGCTTCACCCGGTGAGCCAGGCGCTGCAGGAGTTTGATGAAATGACCCCGCATCATGCTGAAGCGCACCGCCTGCTTGCCAAACCCGGAGAAACTGTTCAGATGCTTGGACGATTGGGATTCGGGCCGCAAACCGCCCGCACGCCGCGCTGGCCCCTTGAAACACGGATGATGAATGGATAACGCGTCCCGCCATACGCTGTTCAGTTTTTTCAATGAAATCGGCATTATCGCCCAACTGAGCCGGGCTGCCATGGAAGCCCGGCTGCCGAAGGGCCTGACCCTGCCCCACTTCAGCGTGATCAATCACCTGATACGGGTCAAGGACGGTCAAACGCCACTTGCCCTTGCCAAAGCTTTCCAGGTCCCCAAGACGACGATGACCCACACACTAAGCGGTTTGCTGGATCATGGCTTGGTTGACATGCGCCCCAACCCAAAAGATGGCCGCAGCAAAACAGTCTGGCTCACCGAAGCCGGACGACAATTCCGTGAGACGGCAATCCGCTCGATTGACCCGGACATGTCGGCGATAAAATCGGCGATACCGGAGGAAAAAATCGCTGAGATTCTGCCGCTTCTGGCGGAAATCAGAAGTTTCATGGACGCATATCGCGACGAGAGTTGATTACACTGGTGACCTGCAAAGCTCGCGCGCGATTGACAGAACTACACTAACCAGTTTACCCATAATTCGGAACTGTACCATTTGGCTCCGGTTTTGTTTGAAAACATACCGGTTTGTTCCATATGATGCAGGAGCGGGCGAAGACCCGCCGTCAAAGACAATTCTGAGGGAGAGCGGAACGTGACAGACGGCAATATCGTGGTTTCGAAACCGGCGGCACCAGAGACATCCGCAAGGCCCAAACCGATGATCGATCCCTTTGGCCGCGCCGTTTCCTATCTGCGGGTCTCCGTAACAGACCGCTGTGATTTCCGCTGCGTGTACTGCATGGCAGAGGACATGACGTTCCTGCCGAAGCGCGAAGTTCTCAGCCTTGAAGAGCTGGACCGCCTGTGCACCGCTTTCATCGAAAAGGGTGTCCGCAAGCTGCGCCTGACTGGCGGTGAACCGCTGGTGCGCAAAAATATCATGAGCCTGATCCGCAGCCTCGGACGGCATCTGGACAGCGGCGCTCTGGACGAGCTGACACTCACCACCAATGGATCCCAGCTCGCCCGCTTTGCCCACGAGCTTTATGATTGCGGTGTCCGCCGGATCAATGTTTCCATCGACACGCTCGATCCGCAGAAATTCAAGGCGGTCACCCGCTGGGGCGACCTTGCCAAAGTTATGGACGGCATCCGAGTTGCCAAGGAAGCCGGACTTGCCATCAAGATCAATATGGTCGCGCTCAAACAAGTGAATGAGCATGAGATTGAGAGCATGATGTCCTGGTGCCATGAGCATGGGTACGATCTCACAATGATCGAGACCATGCCGCTCGGCGAGATCAACGAAGATCGCACCGATCAGTATCTTCCGCTCTCCACCGTGCGCCAACGCCTTTCCGAACGCTTCACCCTGACGGACATCCCCTATAAGACCGGTGGTCCGGCGCGCTATGTCACGGTTGAGGAAACCGGCGGCCGCCTCGGCTTCATTACTCCGATGACCCACAATTTCTGCGAAAGCTGCAACCGGGTCCGCGTGACCTGCACGGGCCAGCTTTACATGTGCCTGGGTCAGGATGACATGGCAGACCTGCGTGCGCCTCTGCGCGCCTCAGAGGGCAACGAACTGCTGAGTGACGCAATCGACGAGGCCATTGGGCGCAAGCCAAAGGGGCACGACTTTGTCATTGACCGGGAGCGCAATCAGCCGGCGGTTTCCCGTCATATGAGCGTTACGGGCGGCTAATCTCGGGTCTCATTCGTTTCGGGAAACCAGAAACGCGAAGCAGCAAGAAACATGTTGCGCGGCAGTTTAGCCGCGCAGCAACGACAAACGTGCCTAGTGTTTGATCAACGGTCTTCATAAGGTGTGTCTTGACGCTCGCCGAGAAAAACGGCGAGCACACACGCCAGTCCGAAAACACCTCCGACAACCATGACCAGGATCATCGGCATCTCACCACCACCGGCAATGTCGGCCGAAAACATGTAAGCGACGGCACTTGAGACCAGCGCACCAGCGCCAACCTGGAGAAAACTGAGCATTCCGGATGCCGTGCCGGCAAGATCAGGGCGGATGCTCACAGCTCCGGAAATGGCGCTTGGAATGCCAAGCCCATTGCCCAGACCGATGAAAAACATCGGCAGGAAGAACAATGCCCCGGTAAGGCTTTCTGTCAAAGTCCCAACGACAAGAAGGGATACCCCAAAGACACCCGTGATAACACCGAGTGCGATCATCCGGGCAATCCCTACTCGAGCTGCAATTCGGCCGGTGATGAAGTTCCCGATGATATAGCCGATTGAGACGACCATCAGATAAAGGCCGATTTCCGCAGGAACCATATTGAACACACCGGCCGCCACAAACGGGGCGCCGCCGAGATAGGCAAAGTACAGCCAGGCCATAAAGGTCGATGCTCCGCAATACACCCAGAACATCTTCACCTTGAACAAGTCCGCGTAGCCCTGCCCGATCTGCTTCAGACTGACCGCCTTTTTGTGCTGATTGGTCTCGGGAAGGAACAGCCAGGCACAAATGGTCACGCCGATCCCAAAAATCAGCATCAACACAAAACCGCCCCGCCAACCGTAATGCGCGTCGAGAAAACCGCCAATCGCGGGCCCAATGGTCGGCGCGACGGCCATGCCCATAGCAACATAACCGATCATGCTGGCTGCTTTGTCGCGTCCGTAGACGTCCCGGACGATGGCACGAGCCAGAACGAGACCGGCCCCGCCGCCGATCGCTTGAACAATCCGGGCAGCTATCAGGGCCTCAACTGTCGGTGCCATCAAACACAACACGCTGCCGATAACGAACAGCACCATTCCGGCAACAACAACAGGGCGCCTGCCGAACTGATCGGAGATCGGCCCCAAAAAAATCTGCGCTCCAGCAATTGCGATGAAATAGAAAGCCAATGTGAGCTGAATCTCAGCAGCAGTGGCCGAGAACGCACTCATCATGCCATCGACCGATGGCAGATAGATGTTCATCGCAAAGGGAGACAATGTCGAAATGCCCATGAGCATGACAACAAACGCGATCCGTTTGGGTTCCCGGGTTGTATGCGCAGTCAGATCTGAGGCCATTTGAAAGTGTTCTTTTCGCTGAACGCAGACCTTAGGAAGGCGCTCTCAAAAAATCAATCTTATTAATTGAAGGCGGCACCAACTATCGCGATAGTTGCATATCATCTTGTATCCGCTGCGCCAGCTTTGCGCTCGCGGAAAAAGCTGTAGGTGCCGGAAGCGATGACGATAGCAATGCCTACCAATGTGATTCCATCCGGGACATCGCCCCACACAAGGTAGCCCAGAAAAATCGCCCAGACGACGATCGTGTACCGGAAGGGCGCAACCACGGCGATATCCCCAAGGCGCATCGCCAGAATAATGAAGACGTATCCAGCCAGGACAAAAACAGCCGCCCCGCCGAGATAGCCGTATTCCACCAAAGACAGATCCGTCCAGCCGGATTGCACGGTTAAGAAGGTACCAAGCAGCGTCACGGCAATAAAACTTACCAAGGCGACACCGAGGGTCGGGACATCCTTTGGCAACTGACGGGTTGCAAGATCCCGCAGCGCCATGCAGCCAACACCTGCCAGCGCCAGAAGGGAGAACGCATTGAAGCCCTCCAACCCCGGCCGGATGATCAATAACACACCGATCAGACCAACAAGGATCGCGCTCCATCGGCGCCACCCAACCGCGTCTTTTAGGAAAACCGCTGCTGCGGCTGTTACCACGAGCGGCAACACTTGAAGAATCGCAGTCGCATTGGCGATCGGCAACTGGAAGAGCGCCGTCAAATAGAGGATGGTGGCCGCTGTCTCTGCGAGTGCCCGAACCAGTACCGCTGGATGCGCCAGAACACGCGCATTGTGAAACAGCCCGGTCACGGCACCGGCAACGCCCAGCGCGGCGATGCAGATCAAACCACGTACTAGAATAATCTGTCCGAGCGGCACCGCGTCAGAAGCCATCTTGACCAGCGTATCGTTCAAGATGAAGCCAGCCATGGCGATCAGCATCGCTGCAATCGCCCGGCTGTTGCTCGGATGGTCCATAAAAATGCCTTTAAAAGAAATTCGGGCAGGAACACCGCCCCTGCCCGATCCAAACTAAACTATTGCGCGGACTATTCAAAAACAATCGCGGGTGCTGCGCGATCTGCACCGTCCGTCCCGCCTTCGATGCCGGCCATCACTTTGCCCGCAATCTCTTTGTAGATTTGCGCAGACTGGCCTTCCGGATCAGACACAACGATTGGCGTTCCTGCATCGGACGTCTCACGGATCTTCATCGCCAACGGCACCTCTCCTAGGAACGGCACACCAAGACGCTCAGCGTCGGCGCGTGCGCCCCCGTGGCCGAAGATGTCATGGCGGCTGCCGCAATCCGGGCAGAGGAAGTAGCTCATGTTTTCAACGATGCCGAGAACCGGCACGTCGACCTTTTTGAACATGGCAAGCCCTTTGCGGGCATCAATCAAGGCAAGATCTTGCGGCGTCGAGACAATAACTGCCCCTGCGAGCGGCACTTGTTGGGCCATTGTGAGCTGCGCATCGCCGGTTCCAGGAGGCATATCGACCACGAGGACATCGAGCTCGCCCCAGGCAACCTCGCGCAGCATCTGAGTGAGCGCGGAGATCACCATCGGACCACGCCAGATCATCGGGGTTTCTTCTTCCACCATGAAGCCCATGGACATCACCTTGACGCCATAGCCTTCCAACGGCTTGAGCATGCGGCCGGACAAGGCTTCCGGACGTCCGGAAACATTGAAAAGCCGCGGCACGGACGGTCCATAAATGTCGGCATCGAGAACACCGACCTTTAAACCATTCGCGGCCATGCCCAGCGCGAGGTTCGCAGTTGTGGTCGATTTGCCAACACCGCCCTTTCCGGACGCCACGGCAACAATGTGTTTAATCCCCGGAACACCCGGTTTGGCGGAGGCCTGTTCTTCTTGCGGGGGTCTTGGTGCTCGCGGCGCAGGCGCTGGCTGCGGCGGACGTGCGGGGGCACTACCGGGCGCGCGTTCCGCAGTCAGGGCAACCATGGCATTTTCAACACCCTCAACTTCCTTCACGACTTTCTCGGCCGCCTGACGCAAAGGTTCCAGTTCCTGAGCTCGCGCAGCTGGGACGGTAATGGAAAACGCGACACGGCCATCGGACACGAAGACATCTGAAACCAGTCCAAGCGAGACGATGTCGCCCTCCAGGTCAGGCCCTTTGATTTGGCGCAGCCGGTCCATCACGGCACTTTTTATGGTTTCACTCATTTATGCGTCCTATCGGTCTCAGGTGATCGCAGCGCTCCTCCGCTGATGTGCCATATCGGCCCTAAATCACCTTATTTTATGATTTTCACCTTTCAAGGTGATTTCATTCTGTTTCTTAGGGTTGATGATTGCGCGTTACAAGGTGTGTTGAGCGCTCAACATTGTCCCCCTTGCGGAGAGAGGACAATGTTGTCCTTGACCCTCCCCCAAGCAGTCCGGATAGTTTCGGCCCAGTCGCCTGAACAACCACCTTTCGAGAAAATATATGACCACCTGTCTGATTACCGCCATCAATCGCGGAATTGGCCGCGAACTCGTCACCGCCGCTCTTGCCAAGGGCTGGACTGTGTATGGGTCTGTCCGGTCAGCGGAGGCCGCCCGCGAAGTCACTGAAGCCTTTGACGGCAAAGTCTCGCCTCTCGTGTTTGACGTTACCAATCACAAGGCCGTGGAAGCAGCTGCAGAAGCACTCGACGTCTCAATCGACGTCCTGATCAACAATGCGGGCATAATCGGACCCGACCGGCAAAGCCCTCTCGATATGGACTATGACGGCTTTCACGAAACGCTGGCAATCAACACCCTTGGTCCCCTCGCCGTCAGCCAATCCTTTCTGCCTCACATCCTGAAAGGCAAACCGGGAACGATCATCACGGTCTCCAGCCAGATGTCTTGGATGGGCTATCGCAAGTCCGACCGTATTGCCTACCGCGCATCCAAGGCGGCTGTGAACAAGGTGATGCAAGGTCTGGCAACAGAGCTCGAAAACGAAGGGATTCCAGTTGCCTTGATCGATCCGGGCTGGGTCCGCACCGACATGGGCGGACCGGAGGCCGACAATTGCCCGGCCGATGTTGCTTCGGGCATTCTGAACTTAAGCGAAACCCTCACGTTGAAAGACACCGGCAAGTTCTTCAAATGGAGCGGAGAAGAACGGCCCTTCTGATAGACAACCAACGCACCAACAAACTAGCGGATCATTCGATGTCCTGGCCCTTACCCATTACCTTGACCGGTACACATGTCTCTCTCGTTCCTCTCAGCCTTGAACACGCGGACGATCTTTCAGAAGCTTCGGCCGAAGGGGATTTATGGAAGGCCTGGTATACGAGCATTCCGAAGCCTGAAGACGTTCGGGCAGAAATAGAGCGGCGCCTCGGATTGCAGGAGGCCGGCTCGATGTTGCCCTTTGCGGTTCTGACACCGGATGGCAAGGCGGTCGGTATGACGACATACATGAACATCGATCCCGTTCACAAACGGGTCGAGATCGGCTCCACCTGGTATCGCAAGTCTGTTCAACGAACCGGCCTCAACACAGAGTGCAAGCTGATGCTGCTCACGCACGCCTTTGAAGAGCTGGACTGTATAGCGGTGGAGTTCCGGACCCACTTCCTGAACCGGCAGAGCAGGACAGCCATCGAGCGGCTTGGCGCACGCCTTGATGGCGTCTTGCGGTCCCACCAAAGATCCGCAGATGGTGCATTGAGGGATACGGCGGTCTATTCGATTCTTCCACACGAATGGCCAGCAGTTAAAAACGGCCTAATGTTCAAGCTGTCGCGAGACATCTGAGCCGCTTTCACACAAGAAGATCAGCCAATGTATTTGTGCACAGGTTTCTTGATGCTGATCTTTTGAATCAACAGCACCGGAATCGTCAGACCAAAGAGAGGACCTGTCGAAAACAGGTCCTCTTCTTCCAATTTGATTCAAATTTTAAGCAAATGTGAGGAATTGAAGCGCAGGCTGGTCTTATCGGGGATTGGATGGGACACGAGCAATGGAACTCTACCGGGCCTGCTACCGCAGCAAGATCAAATGGGACAACATGCGCTTGCCCCTGCCGGATGAAATCGACAAGACCTTGTTGCGCATTCGGCGCATCAACCGCCGTGCAGGTGTGACCGGGGCTTTGCTTCTTGTCGATCAACACATTATTCAGGTCCTGGAAGGCTACACCGGACCGGTACTCGACACTGTGTACTGTGTCATGAACGATCCTCGCCTCCACGACATTGAGGGCATCATTCACGAGCCGGCCGATTACCGATTGTTTCCGAACTCCCTGATGTTCTTCCGCGATCTGACGGATGGCATTGCTGCATCCCGGCATGCAGAACTCCGCCCACTTCTTGATCATCCAGGTGAAGTCACCCGCGATGAGGCTTACCTGGCGCTCAGCCACTTCGCCAAGGAGCTACGCGAAGGCCGGATGACCAACGACATGTTGATGATCTGAGCCCCGACCCGAACTCCAAAGAGAACGGTTTGCGGCTGAACTGATCTGGTCATCCTTACTTCGTGCAGACTAGGGTGTGGTTCCCTTTCCTTGGAATCACATTTTCATGTCTGCCGCACGCCCGTCCTTCCAGTCCTTTTCTGCCGGACTGCTCGCCGCAATCGTCGGCTTTGCCAGTTCCTTTGCCATCGTTATCCAGGGGTTGAATGCCACCGGAGCCACGCCCGCTGAGGCAACCAGCGGCCTGATGGCTTTGTCCATCTCCATGGGCCTTTGCGCTGTCGTCGCATCGCTCTGGACAAAGATCCCGGTCAGCATTGCCTGGTCGACCCCCGGTGCAGCCTTGCTTGCATCCGCCGGTGCAGTCGACGGCGGTTTCGCGGCTGCGGTTGGTGCGTTTATTGTTTGCGCAGTCCTGATCATTCTGGCAGGCCTGATCCGTCCTTTTGGGCGCGCCGTTGCAGCGATCCCAAGTCCACTTGCAAATGCCATGCTGGCGGGCGTTCTTTTCGGGCTGTGTCTTGCTCCGGTGCGGGCGGTTGGTGAAATGCCGGTCTATGCATTGGCGGTGATCCTGACCTGGGCAATCGCTGTCCGTTTTGCCAGGCTCTACGCCGTCCCGCTGGCCATGGTCGTTACCTTCGGCATTGCGTTTTTGACCGGCGGTTCGCTCGATCTTGGAGAAACGCCTCTCATCAACCAACCGCTTGTTATCCTCCCCGTGTTCACTTTCGAGGCTTTGGTCAGCATTGCGCTGCCGCTTTTCATCGTAACGATGGCGTCTCAGAACATACCGGGCATCGCGGTCTTGAGGGCCTTCGGCTACCAGCCGAACAGCAGCTCTTTGTTTACACTGTCCGGTGTGTTCAGCTTGGTATCGGCCCCGTTCGGCGGGCACGCCGTAAACCTTGCCGCAATCACGGCCGCCATGTGCGCCGGTGAAGATGCGCACAAGGATCCAGCCGCCCGCTATTGGGCGGCCGTGTTTGCCGGTGTGATATATATCCTGTTCGGTTTCTTCGCCGGTTTGGTCATGGCGTTCGTGGCCGCAACACCTGGCATCTTGATTGAAGCCGTGGCAGGTCTTGCCTTGCTTGGCGCGCTTGCGTTTTCAATCGGTGAAGCGACCAAAGAGGCCGAAACGCGGGACAGCGCGATCATCACCTTTGCAATCACGGCCTCCGGCGTCAGCTTCTTCGGAGTGTCCGGCGCCTTTTGGGGACTTCTTGCAGGGGGAGTGTTCACGGCACTTATGCGCTTTCGAAAACAGACTTAAGTGCTTGCCCTTCCCCCTTTGGCTCCCATAGTCTTCCAGACGAAACAACTTTGGAGTTCTGTGCCTGTGACGGCGCCCTACATACTGCAACCCGACCCTTTCAATCCCGCCCTTTCGACCACCGTGACCGGGGTCGACCATACCGGTGCCGAGGTCGACACAAGAGTGGTCACCGAAAAACCTCTCACCTTGTTTCTGAATTCCCAGGAAGTGGTCACGATGATGACCATCGGCGATCACCCGGATCTGCTTGCCGTCGGCTATCTCAAAAACCAGAACATGCTGGCACCCGACGATGTCATCACTGGGATCGAATACGATGATGATCTCGAAGTGGTTATCGTTCGCACAGAGCGCGAGACCAACTTCGAAGACAAGATGAAGAAGAAGGTCCGGACCTCCGGCTGTGCACAAGGCACCGTTTTCGGTGATGTCATGGAGGGCTTTGAAACCATCGACCTTGCAAAGGACGCCCGGCTGAAAACATCCTGGCTCTATGCGCTTACCAAGGCGATCAACACAACACCGTCGCTTTATCTGGAAGCTGGTGCGATCCATGGCTGCGTGTTGTGCCGTCATGACCAGCCGCTGGTCTACATGGAGGATGTCGGCCGCCATAACGCTGTAGACAAGATTGCCGGCTGGATGGAGCTGAACAAGATCCCGGCAGACGACAAGATCTTCTACACAACAGGACGTCTGACATCCGAAATGGTCATCAAGACTGTCATGATGGGGATTCCAATTCTCGTGTCGCGCTCCGGCTTTACCGCTTGGGGCGTGGAACTTGCCCAGCAAGCCGGTTTGACCTTGATTGGCCGGGCGCGGGGCAAGAGATTCGTCGTACTATCCGGCTCTGAACGGATTGACTTTGATATGGATCCCGCGCTTGCGGACGACGAACCCCGTAGTTCCGGCCGGAAAGGGAGTGAAAAAGCGGAATGACCCCGGCAAATGCTCGGCTCTCCAAAGACCGTGTCCTCGGCTGTGTGCTCGCGGGCGGGCAATCGCGCCGGATGGGCGGCGGCGACAAGACGCTGATTGATCTCAATGGCAAATCGATGCTGGAGATCATTCTGGATCGGCTCAACCCGCAGGTCTCGCAGATTGTCCTGAATGCAAATGGCGACCCCGAGCGGTTTGCCCAGTTCCGGCTTCCGGTAGAGCCTGACCCGATCGGCGGCTTTGCCGGTCCTCTTGCTGGTGTTCTCGCAGGACTTGATCACGCACGGCGCAATCTTCCTCACGTCAGTCATGTCGTGTCAGTCGCCGGTGATACACCGTTCTATCCATCTAACCTTGTTGATCGTTTCCTGGAAGCGGCTCCTGGCGACAAACCGGTGATCGCGCTCGCCAGTTCGTCTGACAAACTCCACCCGGTCTTTGGTCTTTGGCCGGTCGCGCTCTATAACGATCTGCACGACTGGCTGTCGACGGGACAAAGCGGCAAGGTACTGGCCTTTGTCGACCGGCATGACAGCATCGAAGTCGGTTTCGAATTGGATCAGGCGACCGGCCTGGATCCGTTTTTCAATGCCAACCGGCCGGATGATCTTGAGACGGCCCGCAACGCGGCGAGCCTTTTGTCCTCATGATATCAACGCCTGTCTTCGGAATTACTGGCTGGAAGAACTCCGGCAAGACGCAATTGGTGACCCGGCTGGTGGCGGAGTTCACCTCCCGTGGTCTTAAGGTGTCTACAGTCAAACACGCACACCACAACTTCGATATCGATCGGCCAGGCGCCGACAGTTACCGGCACCGGGAAGCTGGCGCCGTTGAAGTCGCTCTTGTATCCGGCCGCCGTTGGGCCTTGATGCACGAGCTGCGCGAGGAAGAAGAACCACCGCTGTCAGCAATCCTCCCGCGCCTGGCACCCTGCGACTTGATCCTCATCGAGGGGTATAAGCGGGAAAACCATCCGAAGATTGAAGCAAGACGCACGGAATCGGCCAGCAAAGGACCCTTGTCGCCCGAAGACCCGTACATTTTGGCTGTTGCTGCTGATCATGCAATTCCTGACGAAGCGCTGCCTGTTTATGATCTTGACGACATCTCAGGTCTTGCCGACTTCATAACCAGCCACCTCAGCCTCCAGAGTGTCCAGTCATGACGGCCAAGCCTCTCTTGAACGACTGCTTTCTGCACGACAAGGACCGGCTGAAACACGCTGAAGCCCTGGCTATTCTGAAAGACCGGCTTGCGCCGGTGGCTGCGTTGGAGACCATTCCCCTGGGCGATGCGCTCGGCCGGATCCTGGCAGAAGACATCACCGCGCCGCGCAACATTCCGCTCGCCGACAATTCCGCTGTCGACGGGTATGCATTCCGATTTGCGGACCATGATGAAGCCGGTGGTTTTTTCCGGTTGCGCCAACGTGTTGCCGCCGGACATGCCAGCAATGAAATGCTTGCGCCTTGGGGCGCCGCCCGGATCTTCACCGGAGCCGTCATGCCGCCGGGCGCTGACTCGGTCGCCATGCAGGAAGACTGTGAAACCCACAGCCAGGACGGCGAAGACTTCGTCATCGTGCCCCAAGGCCTCAAGAAAGGTGCCAATTGCCGGAAGGCCGGGGAAGATGTTGCCGAGGGCACGAAGATATTGACCTCCGGCCACCGGCTGAAGCCTCAAGACCTTGCGGCAATTGCATCGACCGGACTTGCCGAAATCACGGTGTATCGAAAGCTTAAAGTCGCGCTCGTTTCAACCGGCGATGAATTGCGCCGACCCGGCGATCTGATCACCGTCGGGGACGTCTACGATTCCAATCACTACTTGCTGAAAAGCCTCGCCGCCGGGCTGCCGGTCGAAATCGAAGATCTGGGGATCTTGAAGGACGATGCCGGTCTTGTCGAAAACACTCTGGCGGAAGCCTCAAAGACCTTTGACATCATCCTAACGACCGGCGGGGCAAGCCGCGGTGAAGAAGATCACATGCAGACCGCGCTTGAAAAGCTAGGCCAGCGGCACATGTGGCAACTCGCCATCAAGCCGGGCAGGCCAATGATGTTCGGCCAGATCGGAAACTGCGTATTTCTTGGATTGCCCGGCAACCCGGTCGCAGCGATGGTCTGTTTTCTGCTCTATGGCCGCCCAGTCATCAGTGTTCTGGGTGGTGGTGGTTTTGTGGAACCACAACGGTTCCAGGCCCCGGCGGACTTCGCGGTTCCAAAGAAGAAACCTGATCGCCGGGAGTTCTACAGAGGCATCCTCGGTGTCGACGAAAACGGCAAGACAATCGCCCGCAAGTTCGACCGAGACGGCTCTGGCCTCATCACGGGGTTGCGCGAAGCGGACGGGCTGATCGAGATCCCGGAAGACGCAACCTCTGTAAAACGCGGTGAGCTGGTCACCTTCCTGCCGTTCTCCGGCATGGGTGTTTTGTAGGAGCGCCGTCCAAGCGCTCCTACCTCTTTGAGAAGTCCTTTAGAAAGTGTACGGCCAGTCCGCTGCAACGAAGCGGTAGCCATCGCCTTGCTTGGCGAGATAGCCAAAACCCGGGAACGGGATGTGCATTCCGGCAAACATCACCCTGTCGGCCGAAATCTCATCAAAGAACTTCTTCCGGGTCTCGATTGCCTGCGCTGGATCAATATCAAAGGCAATCGCCCAATCCGGATGCTCAAATTGATACGTCGTTGCGTGAATAACGTCCGCCGCAATGATCAGCTGTTCGCCGTTGCTTTCGATGACAAAACCGACATGTCCAGGCGTGTGGCCCGGCAAAGCCTTCGCAGTAATACCTGGGAAGAGTTCCTTTCCCGGATTGAACAGTGTCTGGGTGGACTTGTAGGCATCTGCGCTTGCGCGAGCCCCAAGGAAGAACGGTTTGAACTGTTCGGGCGCTGCGTTCATTGCTGCATCATCGTACCAGAAGGTGTTATCCAGCTCAGGCAGCAGCAATTCAGCATTCGGGAACGCCTTCTCGCCCGCCGGTGTCAGCACGCCGAAAAGGTGATCCGGGTGCATATGGGTGATCAGAACCGCATCGATCTGTTCCGGCGTGACACCCGCTGCGGACAAAGCACTGCTTAGATGCCCCAGTGTCGGCCCCATCTTGTCGGATGTGCCCGCATCGATCAGCACCAATTTGTCGCCGGTGTTGACGAGATAAGCGTTCACCGGTCCTGTGAGGGCCTGACTTTCAATAAAGGCCGCCTCACGAAGTTTCGCCGCAGTTTCTTCTTCGTAGCCAACGAAAAGTTCTGGACCCAGTTGCAGATAACCGTCGAGGAGCGCAGTCACTTCGAAGTCACCGACTTTGCGCCGCAAAGCACCCGCCATTGGTGACCCAGCCAAAGGCGCTGCCGCATGTGCTGATGCCGGGACGAGGCTCAAAGCACTTGCCGCGCCAAGTGCAGCACCGCCGGTCATGGCGCCGCCCAAGAAGCCGCGCCGGTTCATGGAAATTGTTTCAACGGTCATACCTGTTCTCCAATGCCGTTCTGCCAATCCGCCCCCTAAAGAGGCCGTGCCCTTTAATTGATTTATTCTTCTGGATTTTAAAGCCGGAGATTATTTATAAGAACCAGAAGCCCAACTTATGAATTATATTTTCTGGCGGCTTCAGGAGACTGAAATGGACAAATTGAGCGCGCTCAGCAGTTTTGTGAACGCGGTGAGACTGGGCAGCTTTTCCGCGGCCGCAACGCACTTGGGCGTGTCACAGCCAGCGGTCAGTCAACAGGTCCGAAGCCTGGAGGACACGCTCGGAACACGGCTGATCAACCGCACGACCCGGCGCTTGTCTTTGACCGAGGCGGGGGAACGCTATTTCTCTTATGCCAGTGACATTCTGGAAAAGCTCTCCGAGGCGGACCGGTCGGTACAAAGCAATGAAGCCCAAATGAGTGGCCGCCTCACCGTCAGCCTGCCGTATGCCTTCACAGAGCCGGAGCTGGCAGGCTTCCTGACCAAGTTCAAGGCGGCCTATCCAAACATCTTGTTCGACGTGCAACTGTCGGACGCCATGGTGGATCTGCAAAAGGAACGGATTGATGTCGCCATTCGCATGGGGCATTTGCGTGACGACCGGTTGATCGTCAAGAAGCTCGGCGACATGAAACGATGCCTTGTCGCCTCACCAGACTATCTGAACCGGAGGGGGCGACCCGAGACACCGGAAGATCTTAAAACGCACGACTTCCTGCTTTATCCGCATATCGCCGAGGCTGGATCCATCGACCTCGTCGGCCCCACAGGAAAGGCAGCCAAGATTGCTGTGTCGCCAACGATGGTGATCAACAATTCTGCGGCCCTCCGCCGTGCAGCAATCGCAGGCTTGGGCATCTCCACCGCAGTTACCTGGCTGTCAGCGCCGCACTTTGGAACGGGAGAACTGGAACTGATCCTTGAGGATTGGTCCTATGGTGTTCATCCCATCCACGCGGTTTATCCGTCTTACCGCTTCATACCAATGAAAGTCCGCCAGTTTGTCTCGGACCTTCAAGCTCATCTGGATGAGCAGCAGGCCTTCGCAGACCCGACCACGCATTTGGCTGCAGCGGAATAAGCCCGTTAAACCTCATCGACGGCGACGACCCACGTCTCCTTGAGAGCCTCGGCCTCCCAAGCCTGCCAGGCGTCAAGTCCGCGCAAGGTTTGGCTGTATTTGGCGGCAACAGGCGCATCGCTGAGGCCATATGTGTCAAAGCGGCTCACGACGGGCGCATACATGGCATCTGCAATCGTGAAATCGCCGAATAAAAACGGTCCACCAGAGGCCTCGAGACACTCTTCCCAAATCTCAAGGATCCGGCCGACATCCGCATGGACGGCCTCGCTGACGGACCGCTTTTCAGCCGGACGGCGCATGTTCATCGGACATTCGGCTCTCAGCGCTGGAAAGCCTGAATGCATTTCAGCCGAAACCGCCCGTGCGTGCGCACGCGATTTAAGTTCCGTCGGCCAAAGTCCCGTCTCAGGTTCACAATCGGCAACATATTCAAGGATCGCAAGGCTGTCCCAAACCGTGAGATCACCGTGCTTCAGCACAGGCACTTTCATACTTGGCGAGAAATCACGAAACTTCGGATTGCCGTTTTCAAAATCGAAGGGAACAAGCGTTTCCTTGAACGCAATACCCTTGTGCCGCATCGCGATCCAGGGCCGGAACGACCAGGTCGAATAGTTCTTGTTCCCGATGAAGAGTTCGAATTCGGCCATCTGCTCCACCCGCTTTCAAATCCGTTTCCAGATTGTGTCATGAGATGCGACCGGCAAACTGTGCCGGGCGATATTGTCCTACCGGCACCCGGCGGCCGCTTCAAATTGAATAAGTTCATCAATCCCATAAGGAAGTCTCATGGGTGGACAACGGCATGCTGTTTGCATTGGAACATGCGTTTCTAATTTTTAAGGACATACATCCAATGACCGTTTCCGCAGCAGCCAAGACTTTGACCGTTGCCCAAACCAACAAACCTCTTTCTTCGTCCAAATCTCCTTTCAACATGTCTGAGATCAGGGCAGAACTCGCCCGCCAATACGAAGAGTGGAAAGCGCTGCCCGAAGATCAGAAATTGCGCCACCTAAAACTTGAGAAGCATGGACTGAGCGAACAGGATCTGGACAATCTTCCAGAAGCAGAGCGTGCCCAGTTTGAGCAAAAAGTCGCTGAGGCAAGCCGACAGCCCGTATTTGCGCCATCTTCTGACGAAAGCACCAGCAGATCAGCTCTCTTCAAGCCCGTCATTTCTCTGGCCTCGGTGCTCGCCATTTCCGACGCCAACCCTGCGGATGCGAGCGAACCCGCTGGAGCACGGCAAGATACTGCTCTCTTGGCGAACAGCATCGATATGGGCCGCGAAAGATAATTGTCTCAATATTGAGCAAAACCAAACAACAATGTTCGCCAACCGGCCAGCATTTCCCTACGGCATGCCTAATTGGATCAAAAAAAGGCAAATTTCCGCTGTGTTTTTTTCATGGGCATGCTTGAAATTTGGATCGAAGTGTATGGAATAGGGCCTTCGGGCAAAAAGGCGGGACGAACCCGCCTGAAACCCAAACAAAATACTAGGGGAATCAATATGCGTTTTGTGCGTATGGCCGCAGCTGCGGTTGCAGTCCTGGCCACGGTTGGTGGCGCAACTGCAAAAGACTGGTCCAAGGTCCGCATCGGAACCGAGGGCGCCTACCCTCCGTTCAACTCCCTGACCGCTGACGGTCAGCTTGTTGGCTTCGACATCGATATCGCCAACGCTCTTTGCGAAGAAATGAAGGTCGAGTGCGAATTCGTCACTCAGGACTGGGACGGCATGATCCCGGCACTTCAAGCTGGCAAATACGACGCCATCATCGCGTCCATGTCGATCACCGAAGAGCGCAAGCAGAAGGTCGACTTCACCAACAAGTACTACAACACCCCGCCGGCAATCGGTGTTCCGAAAGACACCAAGCTGACCGGTGTGACCAAGGAAGACCTGAGCGGCATTCTTCTTGGTGCACAGTCCTCCACGACCCACTCCAACTATGCGGAAGCGCACTTCCCGGATGCCGAACTGAAGCTGTATCCGACTGCTGACGAATACAAGCTGGATCTCGAAAACGGCCGTATCGACGCTGTGATCGAAGACGTTGTGGTTCTGTCCGACTGGCTCGCAACCGACAACGGTGCATGCTGTAAAGTTCTGAGCACGTTGAAGTCCGATCCGGTCATCAACGGTGAAGGTGCCGGCATCGCGATCCGCAAGGGCGAAGATGAGCTGAAAGACAAATTCAACGCAGCGATCGAAGCCATCATTGCGAACGGAAAGTACAAAGAAATCAACGACAAGTACTTCTCCTTCGACGTATACGGCGGCTAATCTGATCGCGGTGTGAAAACCTTTGAAGCGTGGCGCGGACCTCCGGGCCACGCTTTATCGTGAGGTGGTCCTCACGCTGCCAGCCGGAGGGGCGGCTGGACTAACAACGACAAAACAGAAAGAAGCGCCGGCTCATGAATGAAGCTTTGACGCTGTTATCTTTTGGGGAACAAGGCTGGGGTGACACGATTGCCTCAGGTGTGCTGATCACCGTATCGCTGGCGCTCGCGACCTTACCGATCGGTCTTATCCTTGGTTTTCTGATTGCACTGGCCAAAAACTCGTCCGAACCCAGCCTCAAGCTGGCGGCCAACATCTACACAACAATCTTCCGTGGCCTTCCTGAGCTCCTGACCCTGTTCCTGGTCTATTTCGGCGTTCAAATCGCCATCCAGGAATTCATCAAGCTGCTCGGCTACGACATCTACTTCGAGGTCAACTCCTTCGTCGCAGGGATGGTTGCGCTGTCTTTGGTGTTTTCCTCCTATGCCTCCGAAGCCTTCCTGTCCGCATTTAACGGCATTCCGCAAGGCCAGTATGAAGGCGGCTACGCGCTTGGCCTGTCGCGCTACAAGACAATGCGTTTGATCATCCTGCCGCAGTTGATCCGCCTTGCCTTGCCCGCGCTCGGAAACCTCTGGCTAATCCTTTTGAAAGAAACCTCGCTTGTGTCCGTGATCGGCTTGGCTGACTTGGTGCGCGAAGCCGGAATTGCTGCCCGTGTGACCAAAGAGCCGTTCCTGTTCTTCGGGCTGGTGCTGGTCATCTACCTCCTTCTGACCATGATTTCTTCTGTGGGGCTGCTCCGCATTGAACGCTGGTCCAAACGGGGAGACGCCGCAAGATGATCGCAGCCAATCCCTCAACCGGCATGACACGCCCGCCACCACCGCAGAAAAAGTGGACCAACCTGCGGATCGCCGGCCATGTCCTGATGGCGCTTTGGATCCTATCCGGTCTTTATCTGCTGTACTTTCTTGGCTCGAATGTCGCGAGCCCGTTTTTCCAGAAGTACTGGCCTGAATATGTCGATGGCTTCATCGTCACGATCCAGATCGTCAGCGTCTCACTGGTGCTGGGGGCGCTGCTTTCGGTGCCGATTGCAGCCGGGCGCGCGTCAAAACTGAAAATCTTCTCCTGGCCGGCCTATGCCTATGTGAACTTCTTCCGCGGCACGCCTCTGCTCGCCCAGGCGTTCATGGTCTATTACGGCTTTGGATCCTTCAGCGAAGAGCTGAAAGCTGCCGGTCTCTGGTGGTTCTTCCGGGACGCCTGGTACTGTGTGATCTTTACATTCTCGCTGAACACGGCGGCCTATCAGGCCGAGATCCTGCGTGGCGCGATCCAGAACGTACCAAAAGGCCAGTGGGAGGGCGGAGAAGCTCTTGGGCTCTCCAGAAATGTGATTTTCTTCAAGATAATCCTGCCCCAGGCCTTGATGGTCGCCTTGCGGCCCTATGGCAACGAAATCATCCTGATGATCAAGGGATCGGCCATTGCCTCAATCGTGACAATCTACGATCTCATGGGCGAAACCCGCCGTGCCTATTCGCGGTCCTACGACTTCCAGGCTTACATCTGGGCGGCGGTTGCCTATCTGTTGATCGTGGAAACGCTGCGCCGGATCTGGGACAAGATCGAAGCCCGGTTGACCCGGCACTTGAAGCGGTGAGCCCCCTCACCGCTTCTCCAATTCTTCAATATTGATAAACCCGCTCATCTGTTCTCGACACTGGGCGCGGTGATGGAGCCATTCATGTCCTCACACAAACCACCGCTTCACGCTGACACGCTCCTCGCTCATGGCGGCGGAGGGTTCGATGCCGCGACCGGCGCTGTTGTGCCTCCCATTCCGGTGGCGACAACATTTGTGCGGGACGAAAACTACGCCTTGGTGAGCGACGATCACCTTTATAGCCGGGACGACAACGACCTTTTCCGCAAGACGGAGAATCTGCTCGCAACGCTGGAAAACGGCGCGGAAAGCCGGCTGTTCTCTTCAGGCATGGCGGCTGTCGCAGCGGTTGCGCGGGTTGTAAAACCCGGTGGCACTTTAATGGCTCAGTCCGGAATATATTGGGGAACAACGCTGTTCCTGCGCGAACACTGCGCCCGCAACAACATCGCCCTGGTTGAGTGCGATGCGAGCGATCTTGCAACCTTCCGCGACGAACTGGCCATCACCAAACCCGACCTTGTCTGGCTAGAGGTTCCAAGCAATCCCTACCTCAAGGTCGCCGACATCGAGAAAGCCGCGGAACTCTGCAAGGCAGCAAACGCTGTCCTTGCGGTGGACGCCACAGCCGCAACACCGCTGATCCTGAAGCCGCTCTCACTTGGCGCGGATCTGGTCATGCATTCCGCAACCAAAGCCCTGAACGGCCACTCCGATCTGCTTGGTGGTGTTGTCACTGCACGAGATGCCAAGTCCGAAGCCTGGGACTTCATCAAGGCGGAACGCAAGATGGCCGGCGCCGTGATGGGCTCGTTCGAAACTTGGCTGTTGCTGCGGGGCCTCAGAACGCTGAGCCTTCGCGTTGAGCGCATGAATGCCAACGCACAGGCTTTGGCAGACCATCTTGAGACGCACTCAAAGATCGAGAAGGTTCTTTATCCCGGACTTCCAGGACACAAAGATCACACAGTCGCAAAGGCACAGATGTCGGGCGGATATGGATCTTTGATGTCCGTTCAGACCAAGGGCGGCAAAGAGGAAGCTCTCAAGGTCACCGGAGCGCTGACGCTGTTCCAGCGGGCAACATCGCTGGGTGGTACGGAAAGCCTCATTGAGCACCGCCGCTCCATTGAAGGCGAAACTTCCGGTATCCCGGGGAACCTCCTGCGGCTCTCGCTTGGCATCGAACATATCGATGATCTGATTGCCGACTTCGATGCGGCACTGAAAGCAATCTAATCCATAATCCTGGGTGAACCAGACAGTCAATCGCAATAAGCCGTTGATCCCACACAGATCGAGAGGAGGACGCGCATGATCACATTCGCTCTTGCTGTTTTCTTCTTGATCATCACTCCTGGGCCCGGTGTCTTGTCGGTCGCAGGCGTAGGATCTGCGTTCGGTTTTGGTCCCGGCGCTCGCTATATCGGCGGGCTGTTTGTCGGCACAAACTTGGTTGCAATTGCCGTTGTGTCAGGCATGGCGACCGTAATCCTGGCGAATGAAAACATTCGCGCAGGTCTGTTGATCGCCTCGGTGCTTTACCTCCTTTACCTTGCCCATCGGATTGCCTTTGCGGGAACGCGTATTGCGTTCAAGGAAGCACCAAGCGCGCCTGGCTTTTGGGCGGGCGTCACACTGCAGTTGGTCAACCCCAAGGCCTATGCCGTGAACACAACCTTGCTGGCGGGATTTGCTTTTTTGCCGTCGAGTTTGATCGCCGAAACTCTACTTAAGTTCCTGATTATGAACCTGATCTGGATCCCGATTCATTTTGGTTGGTTATATGTTGGAATGACGATCCACAGGCTCAATCTTGCCCCGCATGTGCAACGGCGGGTGAACATCGCCATGGCAACTTCAATGCTGATTGTGGTCGGTCTCGCGTTGCTTGCACCCAAATAACCCGCCGCAACAAAAAGACTGCTCTGCTCATTCCTGCATCATCGAGCGGAGCCAGCTGATAAAGCTCTTCAGGGCGGGCCGCTTTACGCCAGGCCGTGTGACCAAATAATACCCTGTCCCCGGATAGAGGCCCTCCTCAAACAGCACCCTTAGATTTCCTGCATCAATGTCAGGCTGGATAAAAGCCTTCGCAGTGGCGGAGATGCCTTCCCCTCGGCGAAGACCTTCCAGAACCATGTAGCCAGGCAGGTGCGTAACGCTCAGCTTGTTTTTCGGAACAACCCCTTGCCGCTCCAACCAGACGCCAAGCTCGTTGGTCCCGTATTCCTGGAGCCAGGGAAACTCCAGGATATCTTCCGGGTTTTCCATTTTCCGGTCGCCAATCAGGCAATCCGCCCCGACAACCACGAAATTGGTCGCCAAGAACAGTTCGGCTTCCAATCCAGGCCAATTGCCTTTTCCGAAACGAATGGCAAGGTCCGTACCACCGGGCGCCAGTTCGGTCACCTCGGCGCTCGGATTGAGCATGAGTTCGACACCTGGATGTTTATGCCGGAAATCGTTGATCCTTGGCATCAACCAACTCACTGCAAATGAGGGAGTCATCGTGATGTTCAGCGGGCGGGTTTCTCCGCTTGCGCCAATGGCCTCAACGGTTTCACCGATCGTTTCAAACCCTTTTCGAAGGCCCTCATAGAGCTGCCGCCCTTCGTCCGTGAGCTCGATTCCGCGTCCTGCCCGGGCGACCAGCGGAAGACCAAGGTGTTTCTCCAGAGCCCGCACCTGTTGGCTGATCGCTGCATGTGTGACGTTCAACTCACGTCCGGCAGCGGACAGGCTTTTGCTTTCCGCGACAGTCGCAAATGCACGAAGGCTGTTAAGCGGGGGCATGTTGCGCCAATCCATATATTAGATTTCCTTACATATTGAAAATCTTCCTGACTCGCTAAAGAAGGCCAGAAAACGCACATTATCTCCAGTCAACCGGATAGAAGGATGTTAGATCATGTTTAACGTTTATGCCCGTTCTTTCTTTGAGGCAACACGCTTCACACAAAACACACGCCCTGATCCTGCTACCCAACAGCATCAAGATCAGCAAACGGCTGCAAGAACACGTCACACACGCTTGTGGCGTCGCGGCCCGTATTGGATCTGAGCGGGGGACTGACAAGTCCATCAAGATGCCCTAGAACTTTGCCGAACATCTGAACACCGAGGCCCGGCGGCAAGCCGGGCCTTCGTCTGCATGGGGAGCAAAATCATGGCAAAGGTGGCATTCATCGGTCTTGGGGTCATGGGATACCCGATGGCCGGGTTTTTGAAGACCAAAGGCGGCCATGACGTCACGGTCTACAACCGCACAATTGCGAAGGCAGAAAAATGGGCGGCCGAGTATGGCGGCGCCTTCGCAAAGACCCCGCAGGAAGCCGCTGAGGGTTGTGATTTTGTCTTCTGCTGCGTCGGCAATGACGATGATTTGCGGTCTGTCACAACTGGCCCGGACGGCGCGTTTCACAGCCTGAAAGACGGCGCGATTTTCATCGACAACACAACGGCTTCCGCAGAGGTCGCACGCGAACTTTATGAAGCGGCCAAAGCAAAGGGCTGCGGTTTTATCGATGCGCCCGTTTCAGGCGGCCAGGCCGGCGCTGAAAATGGCGTTTTGACCGTCATGTGCGGCGGAGATGAAGATGTCTTCGACAAAGCCAAGCCGGTCATCGATTGCTTTTCCAAGTTTGTCGGCTTGATGGGTCCGAGCGGCGCCGGACAGCTCACCAAGATGTGCAATCAGATCTGCATCGCCGGACTGGTTCAAGGACTGTCTGAAGCCATTCATTTCGCCGAGAAATCAAACCTTGATGTGGAGACCGTCATCTCCGCCATTCGCGGTGGTGCAGCACAGTCTTGGCAGATGGAAAATCGCTGGGAAACCATGCGCGACGGCAAATTCGATTATGGTTTTGCCGTCGACTGGATGCGCAAGGACCTGGGTATCTGCCTGAAAACCGCAAGCGACACCGGCGCTCGCCTACCGGTCACCGCACTGGTTGACCAGTTTTACGCAGAAGTGCAAGCCATGGGCGGAAACCGGTGGGACACCTCCAGCTTGGTCGCCCGCTTGCGGAACGCCGACAAAAGCTAAGTCTGCATGTCCCGGCGTCCAAAACCTTCCGGTGAAGACTGGTCTGTTGATCGTGTTCTGGACACCTTGACGGCCTTGGGCTCAGAAGAAAACCGCGCCGGCATGGCGCGGTTTGGCATTGAAACGTCCAAAGCCTTCGGCGTTCCAATGGCAGAGCTGCGTCCCTTGGCGCGGCGCATTGGCAAACACGAAAACCTGGCTGATGAGCTTTGGGCCAGCGGGTATCATGAAGCGCGTCTGCTCGCTATTTTGACCATTCCGCAAGCGGCCTTTACAGATGAACGCGCACTGCGGTGGCTGTCCGAAATCAGCTCCTGGGACCACTGCGATCAGTTGACCAACGTCCTGGCGCGGCGGGAAGGATCAGACGGCTTGATCGCCCCCCTCGCAGCCGAAGAAGAAGAGTTCCTCCGGCGAGCAGCCTTTGCGCTGATGTCCTGGCGGGCCGTTCACGCGAAAAAATCGCCGCACACCGAGTTCCTCAGCTACCTGCCACTGATCAGAACAGCTGCCAGCGACCCCCGAAATTTCGTTTGGAAGGCGGTGCATTGGGCCTTGCGCCAGATCGGAAAGCGGTCTGCCAGTCTGCATGGCCCTGCCCTTCAGCTCGCTGAAGAGCTTTCTGAAGATCAGAACAAAACCGTAAGGCGGGTAGGACGCGAAGCGTTTCGGGAACTGAACTCTGACAAGGTGCGCCAGCGTCTTTTGAACAGCAAAGACTGAGTGATCCGCTTTCCCCTCTGCTCCGTTACTCAGATACAGCTTCCTGCGCAATGCCGTCCAACAGCGCGTTGATGTCACGGATCGCAGCCTTGGATGCATCTGATCCGGTTTCGGACAATCGGCGGAAACCAACCGTCACCATGCCGTCCGCCCCAGGCGTGTCGTAGACGAACACGGTGTAAGGGCAATAGGCGATATTTGCCGGATCGGCTTCCATCACTTTTCGCGACAGATCCGCAGAGCAGAACAGCATCGCCTGGGCGTTGGCATAGATCTGCTTTGTTCCCCCGACATCGGCGGATGTGCGCGCAAGCATCTCACCAATATGGGAGGTGTAGTCGATGACAAGGCCGTGGTTGATGATCGCGTTCTCAAGACCGAACCGGACATCTTCGAAGTCTGCCTCGACCAAATAGGCCGTTACGCCGTCCGGAGCATCTGCCTTGTCAGCCGCGTTGGCGGTTGCAATGCCGACAAGCCCAAACACTCCAATCGCGATGGCGACAGCCGTGGTTAAACCTGTTTTCATACCATCCTCCCAAGAAAGCTTTGTTTTTTGGGAGGATACGGCACGATCACGGCCACCGCCATTGATACATCTCAATTTTTGAATGTTTTATTCCGTCCGGATTAGACTTCGACTTCGACGGTGCCAATCGGATTGGAGCAACAGGCCAAGATGAAACCACCCTCGATGTCCTCATCGCTGATACCACCGGAATGCACCATATGCACCTCGCCAGACACTTTCTTGACCTTGCAGGTCCCACAAACGCCGAATGTACAGCCGGACGGAATATTCAACCCGGCCTCCTTGGCAACAGCCAGAACCGTATCCGTCTCAGAACACCAGGCCGACACGTTGGAGCGAGTAAAGACGATATGCGCCTTGGTGTCTTCCTGCGGGACCACGTCGTCGAACTCGGTGAGCTCTTCCTTGGTCTCGGCCGGAGCCTGGAAGCTTTCCTGATGATACCGGTCCATGTCGTAACCGAGCGCATTCAGGATCTCACGCACACCTTCCATGAACCCTTCAGGGCCGCAGCAATAGACGTCGCGTTCCAGATAGTCGTTGCACATCAAACCAAGCATCAGCTGGTTGAAGTAACCGCGATAGCCGGTCCAAACCTCGTAAGGGTCGCTTTGATTGACAACGAAATGCAACTGCAGACCGTTCGTCCGGCAGGCCATATATTCCAGACGCTTGCGGAAAATCAGCTCTGCCGGCCGGTTGGCGCACTGAATGAAGCAGATATCCGGCTCTTCACCGCGCTCGAACAACGTGCCCGCCATCGACATCATCGGCGTCACGCCAGATCCGGCGGAAATGAACAGGAATTTGCCGTCAGGATTAGGCGGCAAATGAAACAGGCCTGCAGGCCCAAAGGCCTTGATCTTCATGCCCGGGGCCAGGTGATCGAGCATCCAGCGCGTCCCGATGCTGCCTTCCTGGGCCTTCACCGTCACCGACAAATAGGCCTGTGTCACTGGTGAAGAGGAAATCGTATAGGTGCGTTGCACGTTCCCGCCAGGGACCGGCAGGTCAAGCGTGATGAACTGGCCTGCCTTGTAAACAAACCGGTTGCCGGATGGCGGGCGGAACGTGAAAGTCTTAACGTTTGGCGCCTCCGGCAAAACGTTGACGCATTCCAGCATCTCGGCATCGGTCCAGACAGGTGTGTCCTTGTCCGGCATCGGAATCATCGCCATGACTTACTCCGCCGCCACACGAAACCGGCGCACAAGGCCCTTTTCAAGGGTGCGGGCATACCAGTCGACAAACTGGATCACGCCGCTTTCCTGAACAGGCGAATATGGTCCGGGTTCATACGCAGGGGAATTGATACCGATCTGATTCTCTTCAACAATTTGCCGGTCTTCATCGTTGGTGTGCACCCAAACCTCGGTCAGCCGCTTCAAATCATAGTCAACGCCCTCTTGGGCATCCTTGTGCACCAGCCACGTCGTCGTGACCCGTGTTTCCATCGGCCCGACCGGAAGCACGCTAAACGTCAGAACACTGTCGGATAGGAAATGGTTCCACGTGTTCGGATAATGGAAAAACAGGCACGTCCCGGCATTGTCGAACGGGATCGACCCCACCCGGCGAGAAACTGCCGCCTTGCCGTCCATGGTGTAGCTCACCGCGTCCCCAAGGAACGGAATGCGGACGAACCGCCACTGCTCGTCGTCGTTGATCACATATTTGGCCGGCAAGCCGGATTTTTCGCAGCGATCAACATGAGCTAGGCCCACATTGGAACTGCTGGAATCGTCTCCGCCAACAAGATTTGGATCATCCGAAAAAGTCCGGCAGAGCGACGGGTGCGAACCGGAGCAGTGATAGCATTCGCGGTTGTTCTCAAGGACAAGCTTCCAGTTGGCCTTCTCCGTGATCGTCGACTGATGCGCCACCTTCAGATTGGAGAGGTCATGCGGACCAAGATATCGGGATGCTTGAGCCTTCAGGTCCGCGATGTCGGGTGCAACGTCGGCCAGGCAGATGAACACCATGCCTGACACATCGGCACAGTGGACCGGCTTCAACCCGTGATTTTCAGGCTTGAAGTCTTCGCCCATCTCCCGCGCCCACAGAAGCTTGCCGTCAAGCTCATAGGTCCACTGATGATAAGGGCAGACAAGTTTCGGCGAGCTTCCCTTGGATGCAGAACAAATCCGGCTGCCACGGTGCCGGCAGGAGTTGTGGAAGCTGCGGATCTGACCGTCCGCACCGCGCACAATGATGATTGAATAGGCGCCGATTTCGAGCGTCACGTAATTCCCGGTCTTCGGCAATTCCGCAGATGGGATCGCAAACACCCACTCCTTGTGCCAGATGTGCTTCATGTCCGCCTGGAACACATCCTCATCAGCATAGAAGGCTTGCGGCAGGGAATAACCGGGGGTCCGGGACATGAGAAGCGAAAGAATATCAGCGTCGCTGTGCATTCTGCATCATCCTGTAAAAGCCGTTTGTGGTGGCCATTGGTCTGGCGGATAATTGACGCGCAATTGTGATTTTACATAGCACAAAAACGGCATGATTTTATCCAAGTAAGACGTGCTGCAAATTCAGTCAGCTGTGCCGCTTTTCTAGATATCTTTCACTATCCTCAAAGCGTCATAGATTGCCGCATGTGTGTTACGGGCAGCGACCGCATCGCCGATCCGGTAGAGCGCAAAGGACCCGTCCGGATTCGCTCCTTGCGGCTGAGACCGGCCAAAGATCAAAGCATCCTGATCAACCGCACCGAGGTTGGTCGATTTCGGTTTCAGCTCAAAATAAAGCTCATCCATCGGAACGGTGCCGTGATTGACAACGATCTGATCAAACTCACGCTCCTCGGTGTGCGCCGAATAGTCCGTTCCGATCACAGCTGCCAATTGGTTGCCGGACCGGCGCACGCTTTTCAGGCGGTAGGTCACCGTGAAGCGCACATCCTTGTCCTGAAGCGCACGCATGTAAGGCACCAGGTTCATCGCCATGACATCGGGCGCAAAGGACCGGTCCGGGGTCATGATTTCAACATGTGCCCCTGATGCTGCAATCATCTCTGCCGCCTGCAAGGCTGGATGATCGCCGGCATCGTCATAGACCAGCACCCGCTTGCCGGGCTTGACGTCGCCCGCGATGATGTCCCAGGCCGACACCACCAAATCATTGCCTTCACCAAGCACATCCGTGTGCGGCAAACCTCCGGTCGCGATGATGACAGTATCCGGGTTTTCAGATTCAATATCAGGACCTTCCGCAAATCTGTTGAAGTGAAATATCACCCCACGATTGGAACACTGCTGCAGACGCCAATCGATGATTGAAATCATCTCCCGGCGGCGCTCGGACTGCGCCGTCAACCGGATTTGACCACCAGCATCGGGCGCTGCTTCAAAGACCGTGACGTCATGACCACGTTCACTGGCAACACGCGCTGCTTCCAATCCCGCAGGCCCAGCTCCCACAACAACGACCTTCTTTTTCTCATCTGCCGGCGGGATCTCATGCGGCATGGTCAGTTCCCGTCCTGTCGCCGCGTTGTGGATGCACAGCGCATCACCGGCCTGGTAGATCCGGTCCAGACAATAGGTCGCTCCGACGCAAGGACGAATATCGTCCTCGCGCTTCTCCGCAATCTTCCTCACAACCTGAGGGTCCGCCATATGGGCACGGGTCATGCCGACCATATCGAGCAGACCTTCCGCGATGGCGTGCCGCGCGGTGGCCACATCCGGGATTTTCGCCGCGTGAAAGGTCGGCAGTCCGATTTCCTTTTTGATCCGCCCGGCAAAATCAAGATGCGGCGCGTTGCGCATTCCTTGAACCGGAATAACGTCTGTCAGACCCGGGTCGGTATCGATATGCCCGCGGATCACATTCAAGAAGTCGATCTTGTCTGTTGCTTTTAAACGACGGGCAATCTCCAGTCCCTCGGCTTCGGTGATCCCGCCCTCAAGGTCTTCGTCAGCCGTGAACCGGATACCCACAATGAACTGATCGCCGACCCGCTCACGTACAGCATCGATCACTTCCATCGAAAACCGCATCCGGTTCTCCAGAGACCCGCCATAGGGACCGTCGAGTGTGTTGGTGACCGGGGACCAGAACTGATCCATCAGATGTCCATAGGCCTGCAGCTCAATGCCATCCATGCCGCCGTCTTTCATGCGCTCGGCAGCATCGGCATAATCTTGAACAATTCGGGCAATGTCCCAGTCTTCGACTTGTTTCGGAAAGGCCCGGTGAGCCGCTTCCCGTTCATGACTTGACGAAACAGCCGGCAGCCAGTCTCCCTTGTTCCAGTGGGTCCGCCGGCCAAGATGGGTCAGCTGGATCATCACCGCGCAGCCATGGTCATGACAAGCATCGGTCAGCCGTTTAACCCAGGGCACCACCTCGTCCTTATAGGCCAGGATATTGTTGAAGACCGGTGGGGAGTTGCGCGACACGGCAGCAGATCCGGCCGTCATAGTCAGGGCGACGCCGGCCTTGGCCCGGGTCTCGTGATAGGCACGGTAACGGTCCTTCGGCATCCCGTCTTCAGGATAGGCAGGTTCATGAGAGGTGATCATGATCCGGTTTTTCAAGGTCAGATGTTTTAGCTGATACGGCTGCAGCAACGGATCTTTCGACATGCCTCTCCCTCTTGTGCGCATGCCCGCGATGGTCGCGGAATACCTTCAGTAAAGGCCGCATAGGCTCCTTTGAAAAGCCGCAAAAACGACATTTATGTCGGATTTGAAAACATAGGTGTCAATTTTGCTTGTTTCTGCGGATTTGCACTGATAACGGATCTGAATGAACTCAGATCTGATCAGCAAAACATCGGGATGGCGCGGGTCGCGCGACATATGGGTCCAGGCGGCTTATGAAGCGCTTTTGGATGGCGGTATTGATGCGGTCAAAGTCATGCCCTTGAGCGACCGGCTCGGCCTGTCGCGCACCAGCTTTTACGGCCACTTTTACAATCGGCAGGATCTTCTGGATGCGTTGATCACGCTTTGGCAAACCAAAAACACCGGCAATCTCGTCCAACGGACCGAAGCCTACGCTGAGACCATCACGGAAGCGATGCTGAATATTTTCGATCTGTGGCTTTTGCCGGAGCTGTTCGATTCCCGCCTGGAATTTGCCATCCGCAACTGGGCGCACACCGACCCGCAGTTGGCAAAACTTCTGAACGAGGCCGATCAGGTGCGCGTCGAAGCTTTGGAAGCTCTGTTTTTGCGGTTTGGCGATGCGCCGCAATACGCAAATGTGCGCGCGAACACCGTTTATCAGACCCAGATCGGCTATATCTCGATGAAAGAGGACGGGCCGTCCGAACCGCTGGAACCGCGTCTGGGGCGCATGCCCCACTACGCGGAGATCTTCACCGGAAAACCCGTCTCAAACGCGGAAATCGCCCGCTTCCGCGCCCGGCATCCTATTGGGTACTAAATACTTCATTTCGGGGTAGTGAACTCTGGCGTCGAGGCGCTTCGTTTGCACCACGGGTCACATGCTTTTTGCTAGATAGTTCCCTTATGTAGAGCCAGCAGACACCGATCATTAGGAATGGCACGAATAAGGAGAACAGGATCATGGCATCACTACCTCTTAAACGAAGCAGCGCTTGAATATATGGAGCCAACAGCAGCATTCCGGCCAGAATCTGCAACAGCGCAGACCAACGGCTCTGAATACCTAGCGCAAGAAGCATTGCCGCAGACAACAGCAACCAATCGTAGAGAAGAAAGGACGGTGCAGCGATGCACATCAAAAAAACAACGATCGGCAATGCCTGTTTTTCGGGAAAGCTGCGAACTGAATACCAAACCAAAACTGAACAGCACAAAGTCACGAGCAACTGAAACACCAACTTAGTAGTACCTGATGCTCCAATTATGCTGAATGAATGGCGTATACCAATCATATATCCAATCATATTTTCAAATTGAACAACATGCGAACCATCAACCAGTGAAACAAAGAAAGCAGTCCAAACAATAAAGCCGTAAAACGCAACACTGAGCACAAACAAAAACAGTGTAGATACAGTCGCATAAGTAAGCGTTGTCCAACTTCTTGCAGAAATAAGAAAAAAGGGAATAAGCACACCTAGCTGCGGCTTAATTGTCGCGATTGCAAGCGCAATTGCGCTCAAGACAGGTCGGCGTTGATGATGGATCAAAGCGTAGATCACCAAAAAAATGATAATTGGCGAAATCTGAAGCACACTAAAGCTGAAGTAGGACCCGCAAGAAAATAGGGCAAAAACATATGGAGCCCCCCCTAATTTCAAGCGCAGAATATACACCAAGCCCAAAATTGCCGACAAATTGACAACGATAATGATCCCTCGTGCAACGGGATAAGGAAGATTGGCAAGCGGTTCAAAAAAAAGGAATGCATGTGGAGGATTTAGAAACAGCAACCCTTTGTTTTCATGAGAGAACGGTTCAGCAAAAACAACTGGATCATAAGCTGTAGCTGCAGCACCATTCAGGGCCAACTGCCCACCGCGATAAAATGCAGCAAAGTCCTCCGCCCCTATCTCACCGATGCCTTTATCAAACTCCAACAAGCCATGATCGACTCCGAACAAAAAAACCAGAGTCAAGATGCCCGCAAGAAGCCAAAAAGGGAAAAAAAACGGACCGCCTAACTGTTTACATAGTGGCCCTGTGTTGAGGAACGTGGGGTAACTTGTCCGCCACTGCGCGGCAATTGCCATAATATAGTTCATTGAAAAACTCTCAAAAAATGCAAGCTTGATTACAGCCAACACTTTTGAAAGTACGCAGTATTAGTAAAAATCACATAAACGCAAAAAGTGTAATTTATAAATACAATCGCTATAAATGCATCACCCCAGCAAAAACAACCTGATGATCCTACGCGTCCTTGTCAGCTTTCGGCTTTTCTGTAGCGACATAGGCCAGGGGCAAGGCGGTGGTGTTTTTGATTTGCTCCATCGCGAAGGTGGTCGAAACGTCGGAGATATCGATCTTGGCGATTAAGCGTTTGTAAAACGAGTCATAAGCTTCAATGTCCGGCACTGCGACGCGCAGGAGATAATCCACCTGCCCTGCCATGCGGTAAAACTCGACCACCTCGGGAAATTCCTGAATAACGTCTGCAAATTTCTTCAGCCAGTCTTCCGAGTGCTGGCTCGTGGTGATGGCGACAAAAGCCGTCACCTTTGCGTTGACCTTGGCCGGATCGAGCAGAGCCACCCGGCCCGTGATCACACCGTCTTCTTCCATCTTCTGGATGCGGCGCCAGCACGGAGTGGTCGACAGCCCAACCCGCCTGCCGATTTCGGCAACGGGCACGGTGCAGTCTTCCTGAAGAATGGAGAGAATACGGCGGTCTATGCGGTCGATCATGGTTTTGCCTGAGAAAACGCAGCGTCACCAAGCGTTGGGACGCCCCAAAATGACAGGATTCTTTTTGCCTGCCGGGTCCAGATCCCGCAATACCGTTCTACATGGGGGGAACGCAAGAGAAATTGAGATTTTTCTTCCAAAAGAGGAGCCGATTTGGCTTGAAACGGCACCCTCTCAGTGCAATTTCCACGGTCGAATAGAAATTTATTCGAATTTTGGAAGGAGACCGGCATGACACGTTTGCACCTTGGCACAAAAGCGATTGTGGCCGCTGCATGTGCTATCTTGTTTCAGGTCACAAGCCTGACCAGTGCCGCCCAGGCGCTGGACGCATCTCCTTTGGTCAGCGTCGAGTGGCTTGAGACCAATCAAGACGACGAAAACCTTCTGGTCCTAGACATTCGCTCCCCCCTCGCCAAGTCCGGTAAAGACGATTACCTGAAAGGCCATATTCCGGGAGCTGTCTGGAGCGAATATCCGGGTTTCTGGCGCACCTCGCGCGGCGATGTGACTGGCGTTCTGCCGTCGATTGAAAAGCTGGAGGCTTCGCTATCTGAGCTCGGCGTTCATGAAGATCGGACCGTCGTTCTGGTTCCGGCGGGAACATCTCACCTCGATTTTGGGGCTGCGACCCGGATCTATTGGACCTTCAAGTATCTCGGCCACGACAAAGTCGCCATTTTGGATGGTGGCCACAACGCGTGGGTAAAAGCCGGCAAGCCCCTTGAAACAGGAGAAGTCGTGCCGGAGGGTGACATGTTCATTGCCGAGCCACGTCCTGAGCTGCTGGTTTCGACCGACGATGTAGCGTCCCTCATTGGTGGGGATGCCGTTCTGCTCGACGGCCGGCCGCTGGCGCAGTTTGAAGGCGCAGAGAAGCACAAGGATGCAACCCGCTTCGGTCATTTGCCGGGCGCAACCCACTTCGACCAGGCAAAGTTCTACGACACTGAAAGCAACCAGTTGAAGCCGCAGGCAGCTTTGGCATCGCTGGCAGAGAATGCGGTTTCCGGCTCGGACACACCGGTCGTCTCGTACTGCAACACAGGTCACTGGGCCGCGACGAACTGGTTTGTATTGAGCGAGCTGCTCGGTCACGAGAATGTCGCCGTTTATGACGACAGCATGGTTGGTTGGAGCCAGCAAAAAGACCTGCCGATCTCAAGCCCGAAAACGGCAACGAACTAAGCTTTTCCCCTGGGGTTGGCATGGCATCCATAAATGTGCCGCCCCTCACCTTACGCCCGGCTCAACAGCCGGGCGATTTCTTTTTGAAGGACCGGCAAAAGCTCCGCTTCGAACCACGGGTTCTTTTTGAGCCATGCATTGTTGCGCCAGGACGGATGGGGCAACGGCAGCACAAGCGGACGGTCAGACTGTCCACTTTCTTGAAAGTAGGTCTCCCATGCAGCAACGGTCTCCGTCAAAGAGCCCTTGCGCGCCTTACCCAGATGGTAAGCCTGTGCATATTGCCCGATAACCAGGATCAATTCGATTTGCGGCATCGCTGCAAACACACGATCGTGCCAGACTTTTCGGCATTCCGGGCGCGGTGGCAAATCCCCTCCCTTGGCATCCAGGCCCGGGAAACAGAACCCCATCGGTACGATTGCCAGCAGGTCCGGGTCATAAAAGATATCTTCCCCAATCCCCATCCAGGATCGCAGACGATCTCCGGACGGGTCTGTAAAGGGTCGTCCGCTCTTGTGCACACGGGTCCCAGGTGCCTGGCCGCTAATGCAAATCCGCGCCGTCGAAGATGTTTGGAGAACCGGTCGAGGCTCATGCGGCAAGGGCGCCTTTTCCGGCTTCTCGACACAAATCCGGCACGCGCGCACTGCGTTAGAAACAGCTTCAATTTCTTCGATTTTTGTCAATTCAATCAATGCCTTAATTTTAGCGATCCGGTTAACCCTTTGCTTACCACAATTCTAGGGACGATCTTAAGGAATGGTGAGTCAAAACAAGGAAACAAGCATAATTGAAATAACCAATTGAACACCTTGGGCAGGCCGAATGGACACCGCCGCGTCAGTAAAAGACGACGACAGTCAGGCAATTGATCGGGATCGCGCGCGCCGCCGGCGCGAGATGGCCCGTTCGGCCGGAAATGTCCGCAGCCGTCTCGGCACATCCGACCGGCAGCACTCAACCTTTGAGCTGGAACGCCAGCATCTCTTCGCCGACACACGGATCAACGCGGCTTTTGCGGTTCCCCTTCTGGTGCTTATCGTCACCGCAATCTCTGTAATCTGGCTGAACCCGTTTTTTCTCGGCGCCTGGCTCATTGTCACGCTTTGCACGCATCTCTTGATGGTCGTCACGTGCCACTCTTATGAGCGCGCCCCGTCAGACCAAAAGGCCAGGATCTATTGGCGCCGCCGCTTCACCCTCGGCGACCTACTCTATGGATGCTCATGGGCGGTGTTCTTTCTCCTGCCGCGATCTGACAACGCGGGCGACGGTTTTGTGATCTTTCACTTTGCGACGCTCCTGATTGTCGTTGCAATGAACACCATGCAATCGGCAACGCTGCCGCGGTGCCTGTTGGCGAGTACCTTGCCAATGACGCTCATCGTCACGGCGAGCTTTTTGCAGCAGATCGACCCGATCCACTACACGCTGGCTGCCATGGCGATTGGCGCACAAGGCTTCTTCTTCATTCTTGGCAATCAGCTTTTGAAGAACGCCAATACGATGCTGGAGTACCGCGCCGAAAAGGACCATCTGATTGCCGAATTGGAAACGGCCAACGCCATGTCGGACGAAGCACGCCGCCGCGCCGAAGCTGCAAACGTCGCCAAGTCACGCTTCCTGGCGACGATGAGCCACGAACTCCGGACACCGCTCAATGCCATCCTTGGGTTTTCCGAAATCATGAAGGATGAGGTGCTCGGTCCGATGAAGAACGACACCTACAAGAGCTATTCCGCCGATATTCACGGCTCAGGCCAACACTTATTGAACCTGATCAATGAAATCCTAGATCTGTCGCGGATTGAAGCGGGCCGGCATGAGTTGCAGGAAGAATCGCTCTATCTGGAAGAGGTCGTGGAAGAATGCGGGTCGATGATGACCGTACGCGCCAACGCCAAGAACATCGTGCTGCATCACACCCATGAACCGGATATGCCGCGGGTGTGGGCCGACGAGCGCGCATTGCGTCAGGTCGTCCTCAAGCTCATTTCAAACGCGGTAAAGTTTACGCCGGTGGGCGGTGAAGTGCATATCAAGGTCGGCCGAACCAGCGACGATGGGCAATATGTTTCCATTACCGACACCGGCCCCGGCATTCCGGAAGACGAAATACCGACAGTGCTGGAAGCCTTTGGCCAGGGGTCTCATGCCATCAAGAGCGCGGAACCCGGCACAGGGCTCGGACTGTCAATCGTTCAGGCGCTCGTTGGAATGCATGACGGCAAATTCGTGATCAAATCCCAGCTGGGTGTCGGCACCGAGGCAATCATGTCCCTGCCCCGCGCCCGGGTGATGAACTATTCACCGGACGTCGTTTGGGCAGACACGGACAGCACCGACTTCGACCTTGAGAACGCGCGCAGCGCATAAGGCCGTGAGACGCCTTTCGTCACTCCGACTTTTCTGAAACACCGGCATCAGCGAAGGTTGCCATACCCGAATGAACCTCGGCCGCGGTCTTGATGATCCCGGCTGCCAACGCTGCTCCGCTACCTTCACCTAAACGCATGCCGAAATCGAACAGCGCATCTTTGCCCATATGGGACAGCGCTTTGGCATGGGCTTGTTCGGCAGAGACATGCGCAAACAGGCAATGATCCAGTCCTTCCGGGTCCATCGCGTAAACCACCGCAGCAGCAGCCGTTGCAACGAACCCATCCACCACCACGGGAACGCGCTGAAGGCGCGCGGCGATGATCAGTCCGGCCATGGCTGCGATTTCACGTCCGCCAACCTTGCGAAGCACTTCCAGCGGGTCTTTTTCGCCGTTCAGCCGGTTCACGGCCTTTTCAACGGCGTCACGTTTGCGCGCAAAACCTTCGTCGTCTACGCCGGTGCCACGGCCAATCCAGTCGGCAGCCGATCCGCCAAACAGGCCGTTCAAGACGGCTGCTGCAACGGTCGTGTTGCCGATACCCATTTCTCCGAGACAGATCAGATCGATACCGCCCGCCAGCGCTTCCATACCGTAAGCCATGGTGGCCGCGCAGTTGGCCTCATCCAACGCATCTTCCTGGGTGATGCTTGGTGTTGGCATATCAACGGCAAGATCAAACACCTTCAAGCCAATGTCGTTGATCCGGCAGATCTGATTGATAGCCGCCCCGCCAGCTGCGAAGTTTTCGACCATTTGCCGGTTCACCGCACTTGGAAATGCTGAAACGCCTTCGTCCGCAACGCCATGTGCCGTTGCAAAGATCCCGACCATCGGCCGGGTGATTTTCGGCGGGGCCTTGCCGGACCAGGCCGCAAGCCATTCCGCGATCTCTTCCAGACGGCCCAAAGACCCGGCGGGCTTGGTGAGTTCTGCATCCCGCGCCTTCACCTTCTGAAGCGCCTCTTCGTCCGGGCCAGGCATGGACTTGACCAGGTTGCGAATATCGTCGAAGGGCAGCGCGGTTTCGGACAGGGACATGGTGCTCACAGTTCCAATTGATGGGCGGAAAGTTAGGCCGCCTCTTGGTCTCTTCAAGAGGCCGTTCTATAACCGCCCCTTGATAAAACTCAAGCTCCGGACCGAACAGGATGCCGTCTGAAAACGACCAAAACACTGAAACTGCATCCGAAACAAAGCCCGAGTTTTCTTGGGATCAATCAACAGCAACGGCGTCATCTCTAGCGGTCCTGTTCGCTGATATGGCGGCCTGCGTCCGATTCTTTTCGCGCATGCCTCTACAGAAGCTCAACGCGGCCGATGATCCGGCAGCGCTTCCGGATTTTAGCCGGATCTCGAGAGCTGCTCCGCTCGCAGGTGCGTTTGTGGCGCTTCCGGCTGCCGGCCTGCTTCTGGTGCTTGAAGCAACCAGCCTCCCGCCACTTGTTGTCGCCGTGATGGCCGTAGCCGTCCTCACGATCGTGACCGGGGCCTTACATGAAGACGGCCTGAGCGATGTGGCTGACGGTTTTTTCGGAGGAGCCACGACCTCCAGGCGCCTCGACATCATGAAAGACAGCCGGATCGGAGCATTTGGCGCAATCGCACTTGTCTTTGTCATTTTTCTGAAAGTTGCTTTGATTGCAGCCCTGTTGGATCGGTTCGGAGCAGCGGACACCGCCTTGCTCATAGTGAGCGTAGAGGCCTTCAGCCGGTTCCTGATGGTATGGCAATGGCACCGATTGCCATTGGCCCGGCCCGACGGACTTGGCGCCCGGTTTGGCAAACCCTCTGACGCCGCCCTGCGCCAATGTGTTCTGGTTATGCTGGTACTTTTGCTCCCCGCCATTCTTGCTTTGCCGTTGCAGACCATCGCAGTTGGCATTGTGGTCGCCGTGTCTGCGGCTATGAGTGTGGCACAGGTGGCACTGTCCAAGATCAATGGAACAACCGGAGATGTCCTAGGGGCAATTCAGCAGATCAGCGGACTTGGATTCTTGACCGGAGTGCTTATGGTGGCCGTGTAACCAGGCGGTGATCCGGACCGAGCAAGAGGCGTGGCCGTTGATGTTGAGTATTTCAGTTCCCGCGCCGGCGAGACTTGCCCTGTCAGCACTGCTGGTCGCGCTTCTGGTCAGCGCTTGTGGCAGCCGGCCGACAACAGGTGCTCTTGCAATCAACACCGAACTTGCCGCCGGTGCGGAAGACCACGACATTCTCATCGTAACCACCCGTGAAAAAGACTCTGCGCCGGATACTTACTTCAACGGTGAACGTTCAAAAACAACCAACTATGCGCAAGCAACAATTTCCGTCCCGCCAACCCACAAGGCAGGTGCGGTCGAATGGCCGCGCGAACTTCCCGGCAATCCAGCCACTGATTTCGTAGCTCGAAAGGCTGGCTACATCGAAAATGAACAAGCGTTCTTGAAACAATTGAACGAGCAGCTCGCAAAACTTCCCAAGGGCAAACGGGACGTGATGTTGTTCATTCACGGTTACAATACGAGGTTTGTGGAGGGGCTTTATCGCTTCACACAGATCATCCACGATTCCAAAACACCCGTCGTGCCAGTTCTGTTCACGTGGGCTTCCCGTGGGCAACTCCAAGGGTATGTGTACGATCTCAACAGCGCCGCAATCGCCCGTGACAGCCTCGAACAAACGTTCCGTCTGCTAGAGAAAAGCAATGCCGATGACATCTCAATTCTAGCGCATTCCATGGGCAACTACTTGCTCATGGAAACCGCTCGGCAGATCCCAGAGGCCGACAGACAGCGCTTCAATCGTAAGGTCAACAGCGTCGTTCTTGCAGCTCCCGATATCGACATCGACCTTTTCAAATCCACCCTCCGGAAACTGGAAGGTGGGCCAGCCAAACCTTACGTGATTATTGTGTCTCGTGATGATCAGGCACTTCGGCTATCCAGGGCGATAGCCGGCGGGGTTGAGCGGGTCGGCGCCTATTCGGATGACGAAGAACTGGCGGAACTTGGGGCGATCGTCTTTGACGTGACCGAACTCGAAACAGGCGAAACATCCAGCCACAGCAAATTTGCAGCGTTGGCTGAGTACTCTCCAGAGTTACGCGATGCCTTGCTGAAAAGTGGTCTCACAAGCGAGACGAGCGCCACAGGTCCCAAGAATTTTGGTGACGATCTCGGCAGCTTTGTCGGGACAACCACTCAGGCTGCTGTCACGCTGCCTATCAAAATCATAGCTGCACCATTTACACTGGCGACAGGTGGATTCTAGGAGTTGAGAATTGTGAAATTCTTGAAAGAAGCATTGGCAGCACCATCTGCAAACGCCATATGAGAATTATGAAATCACCTTGCATCAAAATCTGTCAGATCGACCAGGTCAGCCGCCTGTGCACCGGATGTTTCCGGACGCTTGATGAAATTGCGTCTTGGAGCACCTATGACGACACCCGGCGGCAAGCGATCATGGACAGCTTGGACACCCGGCGCATGCGTTTTTCTGCCGGAGAAGCGGCGCTCACGTGAACGGGCGCGGACAGTACCGGGGCTTTGCACTTGTCATCCTGATCACGGTGATGGCGGCCGCAGTCTTCTATTTCTTCTTTGGCGATCCGACAGACCCGGAAAACCTCAATTTCGACGACACCGGACCGCGGGTTGTCGCTCTCTCGACTCTTGCCTTTGTCTTCCTGGCCAGCTTCATTTTTGGACAGCCGAAAGTGCGCGACATCATTCAAGGAACGCTCTTCTGGGGCGGTTTGTGTGCCTTGCTGGTGGTCGGCTACACCTACCGGACTGATCTGGTGCAGGCCGGTTACCGGGTCCTTGGCTCTTTGGCGCCGGGTATGGCGGTCACCCAGGCTGACGGCTCGATCCTGATCGTACGGGACGCTGGTGGGCATTTCGTGGTCGACGGCCGCGCCAATGGCCGGAAAACAAGCTTTCTGCTCGATACAGGCGCGAGCGCCGTTGTCCTCACATATCAAGATGCGGCCAGGGCCGGAATTCCGGAACGCGATCTGTCGTTCACCGTGCCTGTTGCAACAGCCAACGGGCGGACACTTGTTGCCCCGATCCGGATCGACAATTTGACGATCGGTGATCACACTTTGCGCAATGTCCGGGCGTTTGTCGCGCGGGACGGCTCACTCGGTCAAAGCCTGCTCGGCATGACGGCGCTCGACCGCCTCAGAAGCTGGCGCATTGAGGGCGACCGGCTGATCATGAATCCATAGAAGATAGCCAAAGGCTACTCGGCTGCATCCACTTCGAAATTCGTGGGGCTGACGGCTTCGAGTGCCTTTTCGACCACCTCAAGGCCTGCGCCCGGTTTGATGGCTTCCACTGTCAGGATACGGCGCCAGGAACGCGCACCCGGCCGGCCATGGAACAATCCAAGCATATGCCGGGTCATGTGCGCCAGTTTCACGCCTTTGGACAACTGATCGTCCAAATAGGTCATATGCCCCCGCACCGCATCCCACGGCGTGACGGTCTTGGTCTCTGCGCCATAAAGGCGGGCGTCGACTTCGCCCAAGATTTCGGGTGAATGATACGCGGCCCGGCCATACATCAGGCCATCCAGCGTCTTGAGATAAGGCTCACCCTGATCGAGGGTATCGAGACCACCGTTGAGCCCAATGAACTTGTCCGGAAGACGCTGTTTCAAGCGCACCACCCGGTCGTAATCCAGGGGCGGAATGTCGCGGTTTTCCTTCGGGCTCAGGCCTTGAAGCCAGGCCTTCCGGGCATGCACCCAGAGCGCATCAGATCCGGCGGCGAAGGTCAGATCTGCCATTGCATCCAGCGCGGGTTCCGGGTCCTGATCATCAACGCCAATCCGGCATTTGACGGTCACGGGAATTGCGACCGCAGCCTTCATTGCAGCAACGCAATCTGCAACAAGCTGCGGCTCTTCCATCAGGCACGCCCCGAACCGCCCGGACTGAACCCGGTCGGACGGGCAGCCGACATTGATGTTGACCTCGTCATAGCCGAAGTCTTCGACGATCTTAGCTGCCTCAGACATCGCCTTTGGATCAGAGCCACCAAGCTGGCAGGCAATCGGATGTTCCAGATCGGAAAACCCCAGAATATGCTGCCGGTCGCCATGAATGACCGCGCCGGTTGTGACCATCTCGGTGTACAGCAGCGCATGCGCCGACAATTGCCGGTGGAAGGCACGGCAATGACGGTCGGTCCACTCCATCATCGGTGCAACCGCAAATTGCGGTTTATGGTACTTATTTTTTCCTTTTATATCATACACTTACATTCACCCGGCGATCACAGAATTTTCACAAAACCACAAAAACACCACCCAGAGTAGGCAAGATACACCAAATCAGTACACCATTTTCCAATGGTGTAGTCCTAGTGTTATTTCAGTTTTGAAAACGCCAACAAGACATCCAAAACGTATAGGGCTTTAAATCGCCATATACGGCAATGTGCTCCGAGAATGAAGCCTAAATTCTCTATGCAAACCTAGCACGAAGCTGGCATTACATGACCAGCAGAATGCCGGACAGTGGCTTAGTTGAAATATCGCTCTCTACGAGACATTGCATTTTTGAGATCTTTGGGTACCAAAAATGGTTGAAGGTCATTTTTTGATTGACGCATCAACCACGCTGGAGACTGACCGCATGTAGCAACTTTCAAATGGAATGGCGAATATTTGAAAACGTTTTGCGATGGCAGAGTCGTTTGCCATGCACTGAGCATGGTTATCTAACACAAAATGTCTAATCTGAATTGCCGCGAATGTCGCTGAACAGGTATTTTACTGCGTAGGCAGCTAAACCTATGACCTGCCCTAAATTTTGGACCAACAAGGCGGGCAAAAGCCATTCATACTGCGTGAAATCTAGCTCTCCTTTACCCACTTTCCAAAGAAGTACCGATTGAAAAATGATCATCCCGCCGACAGCCGCCATTAAGAACCATGACCATTTTCCTTTGTGCCAGTAGTGGTCCTTTATCCCCTGCAGGTGGGCATATTGAACTTGTGCATCAATTGATAAGTTTCGAAAGCGTATTAAGTAATCTCGCTCGGAGCCTGAAACCCTTGAATGACCTTGCCCAGAAGGTAAACGTATCCCCCTAAGTACTTCCTGCGACTTAGGGGAAGCGTGATCGCTATCTTCTTCGGTCTCAGACATTTCTCAGGCGAAATTCCATCATCGTACGAGATACTCCAAAACTGCTTGCTAGAGCGCTAATTGGCGCGCCCTTTACAGGCTTCAGTAAGCGCTCTGGAACTAGCAGACATGCTGCGAACTTATTCGCCTCTTTCTCCATCGGATCATCGCGATTGGGAGAATGAAAACGAGGTAAAACAGGATACTTATCCGGGTTCTTCAGAAAAAAATCTCTATGAAGAACCCAATGGCCAAATTCATGAGCCATTGTAAACGCTTGCCGCTCTGTTGAATCGTCCTGATTTACATATATGCGAGCATTCTCGAAATCGCAGAGGCCGGATACCTTTTCCGCATTCGCCCCAAAGTCTGCAAATATGACGTTCACGCCGTTGCTCTCAGCAATTTCATATACAGGAACCGGGGGTGACGAAATTAGTTTCGTTAACCTCTCTGCCTCCTTCTCAGCATGCGACCAACGTGGTCGTAACAGCGTAGTCATTACTGCCACCTCGCAATTGCTGCCTTGCGCGCGATATCGCAACGTTCCTGGCTGGTAAGTCTTTCCAAACGGGCTTCAGCTCCGGCCTCTTCAGACCGGACTCGGTCAGGCTTTTCTTGAATTTCGCTGTTTGCGAAACACGTCACCATAACTGCGTTGTCGATCACATCAACGGGACGCTTTTCACCTCTCGGCCGTTCAGGCATCTTCGAGTCTCCGTTCGAATCTTTAATCGAACGCCTCCCCAGACTTTAACTAAGGAGACGGTACACAACAGGAACAAATTACGCAAACATTCGCTTTGCGCTTGTCGTCTCATTATCGAGGATCAGTGGTTAACACAGATTTAGATAACTGGAGAGCCGTATTCAAGATTGATCAAATTTCAAACTAAGACACCGCCCGCATTTCTGGCAAAGAGTTGTATCTGCGCTTCACACATTCAAACTAGAATTGCGCGGCCTAAACGGCTAACAACAGCCTTCGCACACTCAGTTAAAGTTACCAGCAGTAACACCCGCGCATCATATACAGGCTAATTGCTACACCAAATCGCTACACCAAAATTGTTACGCCATTGTTTTTCTTACGGTTTTTAGGAAAAACTGCCCAATCCATCATCGGCGCAACGGCGAAGCGTGGCTGATGAGCGGTATAAAGGCGATCACGGGTTGTCATGGCGCCTCCATATCACTTGGCCGCGTCGAACGCAAAGTGGCGAATTCTGCGGATCTTTTCCTCTAACTGGACCCCGCATTCGCAGGCTTTCCGCCGGCTCGCCAATCCTCAAGCAGAGGCATGAACCGCCATTTCGCCCTTCAATGAGAAATAACTTATTTTCCAATAAATTAGAGCCCTTCGGATCATGCAATGATATCACACTCCGTCCCACATTCGGCTTGCCGTTGACAAGCTTCAGTGATTTATTGGCGCTCTTTTTTCGGAGTATTTCATGAGTTCGGCAGCCTATATACCACGGTCAAATGCCCGGGCCGGAATCATCCTGATATGTGCCGGGGTCATTTGTCTTTGCATCAGCGACGCGATTGCCAAGGCCTTGTCCGCCAATTACCCCGTCTTGCAGATCCTCTTCCTGAGGAACCTGATCGCTCTGCCGATTGTTGTGGCCTTGATTTGGAAGCTGGCGGGGCCTTCCGCGCTAAAGTCGCACAAACCGGTCGCTCACTTGGTCCGCGGCGGTGTCTGGGTGCTGGCGGCCATGACGTTTTTTACCAGCTTCCGGTATCTGGGTCTGGCCGAAGCGACGACCCTCGTGTTCATCGCACCCATTTTCATCACTGCGATTTCGGCCTTGTTTTTGAACGAGCAAGTAGGCTGGCGCCGTTGGTCCGCCGTGATGGTCGGGTTTATCGGTGTCTTGGTCGTCGTCCGGCCAGGTGCGAGCGCTTTTCAGCCAGCCCTGCTTCTGCCGCTTGCAACGGCCTTTCTCTATGCCGTCTTGATGCTGAGCGCCCGGTTGGTCGATGAGCGCGAAAGCGTCTGGACATTGATGCTTTATCTGGTTGGCTCCGGCGGGTTGATCAGTGCGTTGACCATGCCGTTCCTATGGGTGCCGCCGCGGGCAGAAGATGCCCTTTTGTTTCTCGGCATTGCAGCTTTCGGAACGGCGGGTGTGACCATGCTCACCCAGGCCTTTCGCGTTGCCCCCGCGTCCACGATCGCGCCGTTTGAATACACGTCCCTATTGTGGGCGACCTTGCTTGGCTGGATGTTTTGGCGGGAGATCCCGGATACCTGGACTTATATCGGCGCGGCGATCATCATCGCCAGCGGGATCTTCATCGTGCTGCGGGAAAGCAGGTCGCAGCCTTAGGTCTGTCTGTGCCCCATTTTCAAAAAGGCCGGGATCTCTCCCGGCCTCTAAGCTTTATACGCGCTGCGTGAAGGTAGTTTCCTTGACCAAGGTGGCATAGTCCTTGGCGAGATCGAGGAACGTATTGTAGCTCTTTTGAACTTCCGCAAAGCGCGGATTCGCTTCCGCGTTTTCCGCCATGACTTCTGCAACAGCCGTCTTGAGTGCCGCGATCACATCACCAGGGAAAGCACCAAACGTGACACCGTCTTCCTGGAGACTCTTCAAGGACAGAGCATTATAATAGTCAAACTGCGCAGTCGTCTCGACGGAAGCCGCAGCGGCGGCATTCTCAATCACTGCCTGAAGATGTGCCGGAAGACTGTCATAAGCGTCCTTGTTGACGACAATCTCAAGGGCCGCGGACGGCTCGTGGAAGGCCGGGACATAGCAGTATTTGGCAACCTTTTGCAGACCGAACGCCTGATCGAGCAGCGGACCAACCCACTCTGCTGCATCAATCGCACCGGACTGGAAGGACGGGAAGATTTCCGGAGGCGGCAGGAGAACCGCATTGACGCCGATCTTGCGCATGGCTTCGCCGCCAAGACCTGCAATCCGCATGTTCAAACCGGCAAGGTCTTCAAGGCTGTTGACCGGGTTCTTGAACCAGCCCGCTGCCTGGACACCGGAACTGCCGGAGTAGAAAGGCTTGAGGCCACGCTCGGCGTAGATCTCGTCCCAAAGCTGCTGGCCGCCGCCGTACTGAAGCCAGGCTGTCGTTTCAACCGCCGTCATGCCAAAAGGCACGGCAGAAAAGAAGTGAAGGGCCGAGTTCTTGGAAGCCGCATAATACGGGGTGGAATGGCCGATCTCGGCCGTACCCTGCTCCACGGCGTCTTCAACGCCAAAGGGCGGTACCAGTTCGCCGCCGGAGAAGACTTTCAGCGTCAACTGACCATCCGACATAGCGTTGACGCGGGCGGCGAACGTCGTGGCATTTGTTCCAACGCCCGGCGCCTTGGCCGGAAACGACGTTGGCATTTTCCACTCGATCTTGCCCTGCGCGATCGCTGGTGCTGCAAGCATTGTGGCCGGTGCCGCAACGGCCCCAGCCTTTAGGAAATCACGTCTTTTCATGGAAAGTCTCCCTCAGATGATTTCTATTTAAACAAGACTTCCGGCAGCCAGGTGGCCAGAGCCGGAATAGCGGCCACAAGGGCCAGAGCAAACAACTGCAAGCCAACGAACGGAAGGACCGAAACATAAATGTCCCGTGTCCTGATCGTATCGGGCGCAACCGATCTGAAATAGAACAAGGCAAAGCCGAAGGGCGGCGTCAAGAACGATGTTTGCAAGTTGAGCGCAATCAGAACGGCGAACCAGACCGGACTGATGTCCGTCTGCAGGATGATTGGCCCAACAATCGGCACAACAATGAAAATGATCTCGACGAATTCCAGTATGAAACCGAGCAGGAAGATCACGAGCATCGTGAGGAGCAGCATGCCATAAGCGCCGCCCGGCAGTGATTGCAGCAACTCGGAGACATGTTCGTCGCCATTAAAGCCTCGGAAAACCAGGGAGAGGATACTTGCGGCAATAACAATGCCGAAAATCATGCCAGTGATGATGACTGTCTCGCTGAGGGCGGAACCCAAGACATCGCGGCGCGGCAAAGCCATCACGACCGCGGCAAGCAGCGCGCCGAGCACAACAACCGCCCCGACTGCGATCAGTGTCGGAAGCGTCCAGGCGATCTTGCCGCCGGCAAACTCCAGACCGAACAGTCCGCTTTGCCGAAGGATCAGGAGTAAAACTGCGAGAGCTGCACAGGCACATGCCGTCCAAAATGCGCGAGCCCCCTGCCCGGCCGCAGCAATTACCAATGCACCGGCAACGCCGACGCCAGCCGCCTCCGTCGGAGTTGCAACCCCGATCAAAATGCTGCCCAGCACAGCAATGATGAGACCGAGTGTCGGCGCGATGTTCTTTAAAAGCTCCGAAAGCGAGGATTTCGGTGAATCTGCAGCCTCTTCGGTCTCCGACGCTTTGCCGCGCAGATTGAAAAACACGTAGCCGGAGTAAAGCGCCACCAGCAGAAGCCCCGGCAACAGCGCACCGGCGAACAGATCACCAACGGTGACCGGGTCAGGCGCGAAATTGCCAGCTTCCTGTTGCGCCTCGAAATAGGCGTTGGAAATCTGATCGCCAAGCAAAATCAGAACGATTGACGGAGGGATGATCTGACCAAGCGTTCCGCTGGCGCAAATCAAACCGCTGCTCATATGCTTGTTGATCCCTGCCTTCAAAAGCGCAGGCAGCGTGATCGTTCCAAGCATGACAATCGTCGCACCGATTATGCCAGTTGAGGCCGCGATCAGCGCGCTGACCAGAACAACCGCCAGAGCGAGCGCGGACTGATTGCCGCCGAGCGCGGCGGTCAGGCTTTTCAGCATTTTTTCCGCTTGCTGGGATTTCTCCAGCAACAGACCCATCAACACGAACAATGGAACCGCAAGCAGGAGCGGATTGGTCATCACACCGAAGACACGCTGCGGCACGGCCTGGAAATAACCGAGATCAAATTGTCCGGCAGATGCGGCGATCAAGGCAACGAGCGTCGGTGCGCCCGCGATTGCCAATAGGACCGGAACGCCGGAAAGGATCCCGGCAAAGACGGCCAGAGCCAGAACTACAAGCCAGAGAAGATCGGGATTCATGAAACGCTCCGGCGGACAACGCCAACAAGTCTTGTGAGCACAATCAAGAGGATCAATGCGGGAAGGATAACGAGACAGGTCTTAACGACAAAAAGACCCGGGAGACCGCCGGTTTCCTGGGAGCCTTCCAGAATGAGCCAGGAGCTTTTGACAAGCGGATACGCCGCCCACAGCATCAGCCCAAAGACTGGAAGTGCAAACAACAGATCCCCTGCTCGGTCAATGCTTTGGTTGACGCGTTCCGACCAGGTCTGGCGGAAAACATCCACCCGCACGTGACGGTCCCGGTCAAAGGTCACAGCGACGGACAGTGCAACCAGCGCCGCAAACGAATAACTGACAGCATCTTGAAGTTCGACAAAGCCGACACCGAGCAAATACCGCATCAGCACCATGGCGAGTTGGCCGGCGAAAACGATGACGGCGAGCCCCATGCACAGCCAGCGCACCGCTTGTAACAAGTTTTGCATGAAAATTCCGAACTACAACACGTGATTCCGACCATGTTGTAACGGCTCAGCCTGTGATCCCGCAATAGCCCGTCCCGGTTATCGGCGGTACCAGCGTTTTCGCTTTTTGGTGATCGGTGAAACAAACCGAACAATTGCCGGCACTACAGGCGCGCACGAAAAACGAAACATACAGATATTGCAAACGAACGTTCGTTCGTTTAAATAAGCGCAGAGCACCAGACCATCCCAACTTCCTGCGTGCTGCAACAGTTATGGAAACGTATCGAACTTTGCGGGATTACGCCCTTTCCTCCTGTCTTAACCGGAGCATCTGCTCCAAAACTCAGGCCTCATTCAACATGCGCTTCTTAAGATCAATTTTCGTCACCTCAAGTGTTTTCGCCGGTTTGGTCCTTGGCGGCCTGTCGGGCGCCCATGCGGCTTCCCCTCTTACCTATCAAATTGAACTTGATGGAAATCCTGTCGGCCAAATCGTTCATGAATACGTTCAGCAGCCAGATGGCGGTCACGGGTTGAAACTGTCCACTCAGATCGAAACAAAATCATTCTTCAGCAAGGTACGCATCAACAGCGTTCTGGAAGAGACAATCTCCGCCGACGGCTATCTTGATGCAGCCTCCAACAGGCTGGTTGAGAACAAGAAAACCTATTGGACAAAGATTCAGCGGTCCGGCAGCAGCTATCTGGCATTTACAGCCGAGATGAAGACACCGGAACAGCTTGAAACCGAGGAGCTTGCGGGCTTGGCAAAGGAGGTCATTGCGACGGTCGTCCCTTACGCCGGAGACGCGATGACTGTTGCCGGCATTCTCCTGTCAGACAAGCGGGACGCTCCGCAGCACAAACGCCTGACAACCGACCATTTCGATACGTCACTGATCGGCCTGCCGCTCTATTGGCAGTCGAACGGTTATGTTCTGCCAAGCTCCTTGACGATCATCGACACAGAGGAGATGTCCGTATTCAAAGCGAAGGTCAAAGATCATGGCGAAACGCAGACCTCGGTCGGAGGGAAAAACCTGACTGTCCGGCATATCCAACTTGATGTTGCCAATGCAAAACCGATGGAGGTCTGGATGGTGCGGCCGGAAACAGGTCCAGCCCATTTCTTCCAGATTTCAGGAATGAGCGATGGTGCCAAATTTATGGTGACCATGGCCGGCGCGCACTAGCAAATCAGACCTCCAGTTGAGACCACGTCGAACGCGTGGTCTCAGTCTCAGCAATCTGTGAATTTGCCGCATCTCGTTGAACCGTCGCGCCTTGCCGCAGCGCAGCAAGTGCGCTAGGTCGGGGCCGTCCTTTCGCTTTCAGACTGGATAACGGGCCGGCCCACCTCCTCCCGGGCGCTGCACCTCCTACCGGTTTGAAAGCAAATTCAAAATCCATTTCCTGGAGTCTATAAATGCTCGGCAAAAAAGTTCCTTTTGTCACCTTCCGCACCCGTGTCCGCGACGAGTCTATCGAAGGCCCGAACCCGTTTCGGTGGGACGACAAGACAAGCGATGACTACTTCAAAGGCAAGAAGGTCGTGCTGTTCTCCCTTCCGGGTGCTTTCACCCCCACCTGCTCCACCTATCAGCTGCCGGACTTTGAAAAACTGTTCGATGACTTCAAGGCCGAAGGTGTCGACGAAATCTACTGCATCTCCGTGAACGATGCCTTTGTCATGAACGCCTGGGCAAAGGCTCAGGGCGTCGACAAAGTCAAAGTCATTCCGGACGGCTCTGGTGAATTCACCCGCAAGATGGGCATGCTGGTCGCCAAGGACAATCTTGGATTTGGCATGCGGTCCTGGCGCTATGGCGCGGTCGTCACCGACGGCATTGTTGAGCAGTGGTTCGAAGAAGAAGGCTTCTCTGACAACTGCGAAACCGACCCATACGGTGTTTCGTCTCCGCAAAACATCCTGGAGAACCTCAAGGCATCGAAAGCAAAAGCTGCTTAAACTGCAGCAATTTGGATCAAGCCCCGGCGCGGACTGCTCCGGGGCTTTTTTGTTTCCAGAAAACCGTCAAAGAACATCGGCACAACCGGCAACAGTGTCTCCAGGCACAATCGCAACGCTGCCGGCGGCCAATCCATCCACGATTGCATTCACCTGGTCTTCGACATCGGAAACCAGCGCCCTGTTGTGCTCGTCAACCGCCCAGCCGACGCCTTTGTCACGGGTTGTCATTACAACCAGCCCCGGCGTCCATGTGTCATCAATTGCAGCTTTCCAAGTCGCATAGGCAGCTTCATCGACCCGTTTCAAGGCACTGGTCAGAACGGTTCCTGGCAAAAATCCGTTCTTGTTAGCATCCACCATGATCACATGGGCATCTTGCTCTCGAGCGGCCCGTGCAACGCCTTCCGCGGCCATTCCGGCCGGTGCAAAAATCACGTCGGCCCCATCTGCAAACATCTTGTCTGCGATCGCCTTTCCACCTTGGATATTCCGGAAAGCGTACATGTCCTGACCCACGAAAGATGACAACACGCTGACATCAGCATTGGCATATTTCGCCCCGGCTTCAAATCCACACATGAACCGGCGCACCGGTGGGATATCCATCCCGCCAATGGTCCCCACTGTCCCGGTTTTTGTCTTCAGGCCGGCAACATAACCTGCAAGAAATCCGCTCTCGTCGTCCGCAAAGAGGATAGACCGGACATTGGGAAGGTCACTAATGACACCATCGATACTTGTGAATTTGACATCCGGAAACTCCATCGCCGTGGTGCGAACGAGTTCCGAGCTCTCAAATCCGAGCGTCAGGATATGATTCACACCGGACTTCGCGAACTGCCGGATGACGTTTATTGTCTCGTCCCGATCCGTGCTGATCCATTCCCGGATTTCAAGTCCAAACTCAGCCGCGGCCCGCTCAGACCCGATTGCTGCGAGTTCGTTGAAGGAACCGTCCATCTTGGCATTCGTAAAAATAACAGCACCAACAGTCTCGGCGCGCGCGGGTACAACCCCGGAAAAAACGAGAAAAATAGAAACGGCAATCAGTCTCAACAACGCAAACTTCTGCATTCTCGCCTTTCTTCCGGCGATGATTGCTTGTGTTTCTACTGAATGAAAAGGCAATCAACGCGGCTAACCCGAAGCCTGCCAATACCGGACTTGTCGGGCAACTGAAAAATACAATTGAAATTTGAATTATTACCTAAGGTCAGCACATAGACCACTCGGGAAACCAGTAACGCACGCTCGATCGCGCCTTGAAAAGACAAAACGGCCGCGGGATCGCAGCCGCTTTGACCCCGTGTTTTGTTTCGGGGCGGAGCGGCGGTCAGAGACACGGCATTTGCTTTTAGTCCGGATTGAGACCCCGGCGCCGCTCGTCTTCAGAGCGCAACTCAAGCCACATTGCATTCAATATCGCCAGACAGCAGGCGAGCGGCATTCCCAGGATCCAGGCAAAGTACCACATGAGATTTCGTCTCCGTCTGTGCGTGCCTCAGTAGGCCGTGTGGTTGTCGCGTTCGATGGTTTCTTCATCAATCTTGCCCCACAGCACCTTGTAGACCCAGGCCGTGTAAACCAGGATGATCGGCAGGAAGATGACAACCGCCACGAGCATGTTGAAGAGCGTGCGATGTGTCGAAGAGGCGTCCCAAACAGTCAAGCTCGCCTCGGGTTGTACCGAGGACGGCAAAATGAAGGGGAACATCGAAACTCCGACGGTGGCAATGATCCCGAATACAGCCATCTTCGAGAACGCGAAAATCGGCATCTCGAAGCGCGTCTGCAGCAAAACAAGTGTGCCGAGCATCCCCAGGAACCCCATGATCGGGGCAAGCCACAGCATCGGATATACCGCATAGTTCTGCATCCAGGCTCCGCCCTCAACAACCGCTTGTTTGGCGAGCGGGTTGGCTTGCATGTTCGGATCAACCTCCGATGTGATCCGGAAACCCTCTACATAACCGGTTGCAACCAGATATCCGCCAACGCCGAACAGGAGGATCCCGCCGAGAGCTGCAAAGGTGCCGGCCTTTCTGGCCCGTGCAGCAATCTCCCCGGTCGCCCGCATCACCAGCCAAACCGCCCCATGCATCACAAGCATGGTGACCGACAAAAGTCCGCACAGAAGCGTAAATGGCGAGAACAATCCAAAGAACGAGCCGTCATAGGTCATGCGAAGTTCATTATCGAGCCGGAATGGCACCCCAAGAAGGACGTTGCCGACCGCAACACCAAACACCAGCGCAGGCACAAAAGACCCGGTGAAGAGTGCCCAGTCCCAGGCGCTACGCCAATTAGGGTCGGGCCGTTTGGAGCGATACTTAAAGGCCACTGGCCGCAGGATCATGGCCGCCAGGACCACGAACATGGCCAGGTAAAAACCGGAAAAGCTGATCGCGTAAAGCGGCGGCCAAGCGGCAAAGATTGCACCGCCCCCCAAGATGAACCAGACCTGATTGCCTTCCCAGGTGGCACCGATCGTGTTGATCACGACGCGCCGCTCAATATCGGTTTCGGCGATGAACGGCAGCAGCGTTCCAACGCCCATGTCGAAACCGTCGGTCACGGCAAATCCGATCAGCAGGATGCCGAGCAGCAACCACCAGATCACTTTCAGGGTCGAGTAATCGATGAGTTCGTAAAGGACCATGATCGCTTACTCCGCCGGAACTGCTGAAGCTGATGAGGGCGCCGAGATGGACGGCGGTGGTGTGGGAGCAATCCGTTCGCCATCCTCCGGTCCAATCTTGATGTATTTGATCATCAGCGCGATCTCGATGACCAGCAGCGTGCTGTAGAGAGCCACGAAACCGGCGAGCGTCAGCAGAACTTCAGGAACGGAGAGACTGGAAACGGCAGCAGACGTTGGCAGCATACTCTCGATGATCCAGGGTTGACGGCCGTACTCGGCAACAAACCAGCCCATTTCGCATGCAATCCAGGGCAGCGGTATGGACCAAACCGCGACATGAAGGATCCAGCGCCGTTTTTCCATGAGCGTTTCCAGCCGGCCGGCAGAGGAGTAGTAGAAGAACACGGCTGTCAGCAGGATGAAAGAGAAACCGCACGCCACCATGATCCGGAAGGCATAGAACATCGGCCAAACATTCGGCACCGTCGACCAGGCTGCCGCATCAACCTGCTCGGTCGTAGCTGCCATCGGGTTGTCGGTGTAGGGCAACAGGAGATAGGCATAGCCGAGAGACTGTGCGTTCTGGCGGAACGTTTCCCGCAACTCGTCGCTGGCCTCAGCCGGGTTCTCTCGAATTTTCTGCAACGCATCCCAAGCGACCGCGCCTTGCCGGATGCGATCTTTCGATCGCTCCACGAGCTCGTTGATGCCCGGGATCTCGGTATCGAGAGACCGTGTTGCAATGAGACCCATCACATACGGGACTTCAATCGCAAAGATGTTCTCCCGTGTTTCCATGTCGGGCCAGGCGACGAGGTTGAACGCAGCCGGGGCCGGTTCCGTGTGCCACATGGCCTCAATCGTTGCGAGCTTCATCTTCTGGTTCAAGTTGGCTTCGTAGCCGCTCTCATCGCCCAGAACGACGACGGACAGTGCCGAGGCGAAACCGAATGCCGAGGCGATTGCCATGGACCGTTTCGCGATCTGCAGATGCCGGCCCTGCAGCATGTACCACGCGGAAATCCCGATCATGAACATCGCCGCGGTGACGTAACCGGCCGATACGGTGTGAACGAACTTGGCCTGGGCAACCGGGTTGAACAGGACTTCATAGAAGCTTGTGACTTCCATTCGCATCGTGTCGGGATTGAACTCGGCACCAACTGGATGCTGCATCCAGCCGTTCGCGATCAGAATCCAGAGCGCTGAAAAATTGGTGCCTAAAGCAACGGCCCAGGTCGCAGCGAGGTGCTGGCGCTTCGAAAGTCTGTCCCAGCCGAAGAAGAACAAGCCGACAAAGGTCGCTTCGAGAAAGAATGCCATCAAGCCTTCGATGGCCAAGGGCGCCCCAAACACATCCCCGACATACTGGCTGAAATAGGCCCAGTTCATCCCGAACTGGAACTCCATGGTCAGCCCCGTGGCGACCCCAAGCACGAAATTGATGCCGAACAGCGTTCCCCAGAACTTCACCATCCGTTTCCAGATTTCGCGGCCGGTCATGACATAGACAGTTTCCATCGTTGCAAGCAGGATGGAGAGTCCGATTGTCAGCGGCACGAACAAGAAGTGGTACATCGCAGTCATGGCAAACTGCAGCCGCGACAGATCGACGACGTTGAGTTCCATCGGGTTCCCCTTTTAAGCCCGTGCGGCCTTAGCCTTTGGTGATGGTGACCCAGGTGCATCTTAAGGTCAATGCACCCAGACTATATCGCAGGTCACCTAACTACATCAAAATGAATGCGAAATTACAAATTCGAGATAATCTGAAGTCACTTTATTCCGCTGCAAGATCGGCTTTTCTCTGATTGAGAAACAAAACGCTGCCGGCCGATTCCAATTCGATCCGCTTGTGCGCGATCATGAGAACAACAGCACGCCCCCGGAAAGAGAAGAACCGCTCCAGGACGTCTGTTGTCGTCGCCGTGTCTAATCCTTCCGTCATTTCATCCAGGATAAACAGGTCCGGATTTGTCAAAAACGCACGTGCGAGAGCAATCCGCCGCTGTTCACCACCAGACAGACCAAGCCCCCCCTCCCCGATGACCGTATCTAGTCCATCCGGGCTTTCAGAGATCCGCTGCGCTATGGCCGCTTGCGCCAGCGCGATCCAGAGTTCGGTATCGCTTGCAGACGGGTTCGCAATCCTCAAGTTCGCGCCGACCGTGTCATTGAAAAGATGCGGACGCTGGCTCAGAACCGTGACGCGAGAACGAAGCTCTGCTTCAGGCACATCAGCCAAATCCTGACCGTTCAAAAGAATCCGCCCCTTGCCTGGAACCAGCATTCTGGAGGCAAGTGCGGCAACGGTGCTCTTGCCGCATCCACTGCGCCCCGCAATTGCCAGCGTTTGTTTCTCTGATAGTTCAAAGGACAGATTTTCCAGAACAGTGCGCTCTGCACCAGGATAGCCGAATGATACCGACTCGAACTTTAGAATTGAACCAGTGACTGGCTCTTCCTGGTTGTTGTCGTTTCTTTGGTCGACACCAGCTCTTTCGTCCGATTGATACGGCGCGAGCAAAGTGTTTGTCCGGTCTGCCGCCAAAGCGATACGGGGCAGTTTTGCAAGCCCCGGCAGGATAGACCCGATGATCTCAGGAACGGCTATGGCTGCAAGGACAAGCGCAATGCCCAGGCCTGGAGAGATATCGTTTGCCATGACCGAGAGCGAAACCGCCACCAGCATCAGGGCCACAAACATCTGTCCGAGCGCGGCCGAAAACCCGGTCAAGCGTACCGCCCGGCGATCTTCCAAATCTTCCGCTGCGCCTTGGCTGTCATCCGCCTGCCGAATGGTTTCAACAACCGGCTCCAGCCCACCAAACACCGCAAGATCACGGCGTCCGGCGACCATGTCGGTTGCTCTCAAACGCATGGCTTCATTGGCGGCATCTGCCCGGCGGGCAAGTTTCTTGTCGGCACTGCGGACCGCATAGACTGCGAGCCCGAACCAGCCGCTGAGGCAAACCGCGCCAGCGGCAAATACGATTGCCGGCATAGACAACCAAATCGCAAGAGCCGCGAGCGAGACCGTCGAAATTACCGCAGAAGGAACAACCAACCGAAGATAAACACCGTCCAGTGCGGAAATGTCGATAGTCAGGCGGTTCAACAACAGGCCAGATCGCTGTCCGGACAGCGACTTCGACGCCATTGCGGCAAAGAGCTTTGTGCGCAGATCCGCGAGATACCGGAATGTTGCGTCATGGGTCAGCATCCGTTCGCCATACCGGCCAGCCGTTCGCAAGATCGCCAAAGCCCGGATCATGGCGCTCGGGGCAAAGATGTTCAAAAACACACCGGTCGCCCCGGCAATACCGGCAGCCGTGATGAACCAGCCCGCCACACCCAACAGCAACAGGCCGGAGATTGCCGGAACCAGTGCAGCTGCAATCCCGAGACAAAAGGATAGTCGATTGTGCTGAAAGTGGCGCGAGACAAAGCTCAGAACAGCGCTCATCCGACTGTCTCCAAAATCTTCGCTCCTGCCAAGCGGGCAAGATCAATCTTTTGTCCAGGAAGAGCCAGAATGGCCGGATTGTGGGTTGCAATGACCGCCGTCCGGCCGGCGCACAGCTTTTGCAGCCCGGAGATCACATCGGCAGCGGTTTCGTCATCAAGCCCTGCCGTCGGTTCATCTGCCAGAAGGAGCTTTGCCGATCTGCGCACGGCTGCCCTTGCGAGCGCAATCCGCCGGATCTCGCCAACAGAGAGGCCAAAACCATCCTCGCCCAGCTGTGTCCCAAGTCCGCGCGGCAACCCGCGGACCAGTCCCTCTGCACCTGCAAGCCGTAGCGCGGCCCAGAGATCATCGTCACTTACGGTTTCGCCAGGTCCCGCGCCCCGCATCAAGTTGGCTTTGATCGAGCCATGAAACAGCCGTGGCGATTGACCGAGCCACATGGCGCTCTGGCGCAATTCCTTGGCCATTGCTGATGTCAGCGCCTGCCCGTCAACTGTTACGGCACCGTCTGCTGGTGTGTGGAAGCCCAGGATACAGTCGATCAGCGTTGTCTTGCCGCTGCCGCTCGGACCGAACAACAGAAGCGTCTGGCCAGACGGGATATCCAGTGTGAGACCATCATAGACGGACCGCTCGCCGAACCTGATCGAAACGTCTTCAAACCGGATAGTTGGTACGCCGCCTCCGACAGGAAACGTGACCGCTTCGCTCTTTTCGGCACTGCTTGGCTTGGGTGCCGGAAAGCTGTTTTCAAGACTGGCAAGGCTTTCCAGAGCTGCCAAACCTGCTGCCCGGTCATGGTAGGCGGCCGCAAATCCGCGCAAGGGCGCAAAAAACTCCGGTGCCAGCAACAGGACAAACAGCCCTCCGCCGTAGGTCAAAGGCGATCCCCAAGTTCCTATGGAGATGTCTCCAAGGAGGGAAAAACCGATATAAACGGCAGCAAAAGCAATCCCGAGCGCCGAGAACAGCTCCAACACGGTTGAAGAAAGAAACGCAATCTTCAGGACATTCATTGTGCCAGACCGGAACCGCTCTCCAGCGTCATTGACACTTTGCAACGTGCGATCAAGAGCACCAAACAGGGTCAGCGTTTCCAACCCTCGGATCCGGTCCAGCAATGTCCCACTTAGTCGTGTCAGTTCGTTCTGCTGGTGTGCACTGGCTTTTTTGGCCCGCATGCCAATCAGGGCCATGAAGACCGGGATCAACGGGCCGCAAATCAGCAAAATGAGAGAGGCAATCCAGCTGACCGGCAGCACTGCCACAACAATGACCAGCGGAACGACCTTCACCCGCATCATTTGCGGCACATAGTTTTGGTAATACGGACCAAGAAGATCAACTTGTTCGGTCAGATGGGCAGCAAAGGCGCCTGAAGATGGGAATGCCGCTGCTGGCGAAACTTCAACGGCTGCTTTCAGCAACCGGGTTCGCGCCGCACTTTGCACCTTGCGAGCAGAACGGCGTGCCGCATTCATACCCCTCGTTTGCAAAACCATGCGAACAAGCGCCAGCGCTATGACGCCAAAACCAGCTACGAGCACCGGAACAGAGCTCTCGAGGAAGACATCTGCGCTTGCTGGACCCAAAAAGGGCTGAAGCAAGAGAGCAGCGGCAAACGCGATCAGTCCGGCCTGGGCAATCCAAATGAGATCGGCGAATGCCAACAGCAATCCGGCACGCCGAAGAGCCTTCGCGCAGGCGTCATCCGGCACGCCGATCAGCCCATCAGCCGCATCGGCAGTCGTCACGCTCGCGCCCAGTATTCTTGCCCGTTTGGTATTCCCCTTAGTCATGGACTGCTTATCGCCGCGCTCCCCCCGCGATGTCACTGAGGCTTTTTGCCCCTTTGTCTTGTTTCAACGACTCTTACACGCGGTTTTCCGAAATTTCCATCTAGCCCAAGGTTTGAGCGCGGATTTTGCCCCAATCACCAGCTGTTTCTCCTGACAGGAAGCTGGCAGGAGGCCTGTGCAACAAAGTCTGCGGACATTGTTTCCTCAACAGCAAAACCGAAAAGGATGATCCGTCATGACAACTCCGTGCCTCGAACTGGTGGTTTTCAAAGTCAAGGACCGCGCCCAGGCGCGCATTGCCCGGCGGGCAGCGCAGGACGTAGTTCGCAATTATGAGGGCTTTTTGTCCTGGTCCGCCTATGAGGCGTGCGACGACGAAGGCCTCTTCGCTGATGTTGTCATGTGGCGCGATCTCGCGACGGCCAAAGCCGCCGGGCAGAAGGTCATGTCTGATCCGGGCTTCAAAGCCATCATGGCGGAAATCGATGGTCTCGTTTCAATTGCACATTACACCGCCGACCGGGTGGTCGAGGCCGAGATGACGGCCGCCGCCTGAAGCTACAAAAAAGAACGGGCGGCCCAGATGGTCCGCCCGCCCCTGAAACTGTCAGTTTAGACAGACTTACTTCATGGTCGGAATGGAGAATTCCGCGCCTTGCCGGATACCGGACGGCCAACGGGAGGTGACCGTTTTTGTCCGCGTATAGAACTTGAACGCGTCCGGACCGTGCTGGTTCAGATCGCCGAAGCCGGATTTCTTCCAGCCGCCGAATGTGTGGTAGGCGAGCGGCACAGGGATCGGCACGTTGATGCCGACCATGCCGATGTTGATCCGGTTGGCAAAGTCGCGGGCCGTGTCCCCGTCGCGGGTGAAGATCGCGGTGCCATTGCCGTACTCGTGATCCATGGCAAGGCCAATGGCTTCCTCGTAGGTCTTGGCACGCACAGTGGACAACACCGGACCGAAGATCTCGGTCTTGTAGATGTCCATGTCCTTGGTGACGTGATCGAACAGGTGCGGCCCGACGAAGAAACCGTCCTCATAGCCCTGCATGGAGAAGTCACGGTTGTCGACAACCAGTTTCGCGCCCTGATCAACGCCGGAGTTGATGAGGCGCAGGATGTTTTCCTGTGCGGCCTTGGTCACGACTGGACCGAAATCAATGTCGTCACCAGCCGTCCATGGGCCGACTTTCAACGCTTCAACGCGCGGGACCAGTTTTTCGATCAAGCGGTCAGCAGTTTCATCACCAACCGGCACAGCAACGGAAATCGCCATGCAGCGCTCGCCTGCCGCGCCATAACCGGCACCAACAAGCGCATCCGCGGCCTGATCCATGTCCGCATCCGGCATGATAATCATGTGGTTTTTGGCACCACCGAAGCACTGCGCCCGTTTTCCGTTTTCAGCAGCCCGGTGATAAATGTAATGGGCAATCGGCGTGGAGCCGACAAAGCCGACAGCTTGAATGGTCGGGTTGTCGAGGATCGCATCGACTGATTCCTTGTCACCGTTGACGACGTTCAACACACCGTCCGGCAAACCGGCTTCTTTCAAGAGCTCCGCCAGCATCATCGGAACGGACGGATCGCGCTCGGACGGCTTCATGATCATCGCGTTACCGGCAACGAGTGCCGGGCCCATCTTCCAGAGCGGGATCATGGCCGGGAAATTGAACGGGGTAATCCCGGCAACAACGCCCAACGGCTGGCGCATGGAGTACATGTCGATACCCGGGCCGGCACTGTCTGTGAACTCGCCCTTGAGGAGGTGCGGCGCGCCGATGCAGAACTCGATCACTTCCAGCCCGCGCTGCACGTCGCCCTTGGCGTCGACAAAGGTCTTGCCGTGTTCGGAGGACAACTTTTCGGCCAGCTTGTCCATGTCACGGTTCAGAAGATCGACAAACTTCATCATCACGCGGGCGCGCTTTTGCGGGTTCTGCGCAGCCCAGGCCGGCTGGGCAGCGGCAGCGTTTGCAACGGCAGCTTCCATTTCGGCGGTGGTTGCGAGCGCGACCTGTGCCTGAACTTCACCAGTCGCCGGATTGTAAACGTCGGCATAGCGACCCGAGGTGCCCTCAACCTGTTTGCCGCCGATAAAATGACCGATCTTTTCCATTTTCGTTTCTCCCAAAACGTCAGAAGCAACGGCAGCTGATAACTGCTACCCAAATTATGCTGCAGCTGTTTTCGCTTTTATTTTTGCATTCTACAAGAACCGAAAATCCGCATCCGTTGTGCATTTTTTATAGTTAGAACGCATAAGCTCCACTATAACTTGATAACAAACAGGCATCACAAACTCGGCACAAAAGCCACCCCACGCGACCCGGGCCAAGCAGAGCGCGGAGCAGGGACTACCCGGGCCGAAAAATAAACCAGCCATCCGCAATCGATTGGACCCCGGATCTTCGCTGCGCAGGGTCCGAGACGACAACAAAGACATCCTCTATGAACTGGGACGATATTCGCATCTTTTTGGGCGTGGCCCGCACGGGGCAGATTCTGGCGGCGGCCAAACGGCTCGGGCTGAACCATGCCACCGTTGCCCGGCGGTTGACCGCCCTTGAAGACAGTCTTGGCACCCGGCTCTTTGATCGCTCGACCTCAGGCTGCGTCTTAACCGATGCCGGCAGCCGATTTTTCGACCGCGCCGAGAGCATGGAAGCCGCAGCTCTTCAAGCCGAAGCTGATCTTGGAGATGACACGCCGGAGATATCCGGCACCGTGCGCATTGGTGCGCCGGACGGGTTTGGGGTGGCGTACCTTGCCCCGCGCCTCGGGCTACTCACGCGCCAGCATCCGGGCCTCACGGTTCAGCTTGTTCCGGTCTCCCGCTCCTTCTCTCTGTCCAGAAGGGAGGCGGACATCGCCGTCACCATCGAGCGGCCGGAAACGGGCCGCCTGATCGCCGGAAAACTGGTCGATTACGCCCTCGGGCTCTACGCCTCCAGGTCCTATCTGTCGGAACGGGGTATCCCGGCAAGTCCTGGAGATTTGAGCGCGCACAATCTGATCGGGTACGTGGAGGACCTGCTCTATTCCGCTTCGCTCAATTATGGGACGGAGTTCTTTAAGGGCTGGACCGCGCGCTTCGAAATTGCCTCCGCACTCGGCCAGACTGAAGCAGTCAAGGCGGGCGCTGGCATTGGCATCCTGCACGACTTTATCGCCCGCGCAGATCCATCGCTTGTGCCTGTTCTACCGGATATGAAGTTGAAACGCGCTTACTGGATGGTTACCCACGAAAGCTCCCGCCCCTTGCGCCACGTCGCGGCGGTGCAGGACTTCCTGCGCGAGCAAGTCGCGCGCGACAAGGCGATGTTTGAGTAACGCGTACCTTAGCGCCACTTTTTCGTTGTAGAGATCCATTCACGCGTCCGCGCTTCCGGATCGCTGTTTCGGGTAATGTCAGTGATCACCGCAGCGCTGTCCGCGCCATGCTCAAAGACACCTGAAAGCCGTTCTACGGTCAATCCACCGATGGTGACCAAGGGCAGATCGCCAATGTCCGCTTTCCAGCGTGTAATCTTCTCAAGCCCCTGCGGCGCCCACTTCAGTTCCTTGGTTATCGTCGGATAGACCGGGCCGAGCGCCACATACTCCGGCTGTACTGCCAATGCCGTCGAGAGCTCCGCGCCATCATGGGTGGAGACGCCCAGTTTCAAGCCAGCCTTACGGATCGCGTCCACGTCAGCATCCGCCAGATCTTCCTGCCCCAGGTGGACGAAATCACAGCCTTCGGAAATGGCAAGCCGCCAATAGTCATTCACGATCAATTGACACCCGTGATCGGCACAGACGGTTTTTGCTTCCCGGATCTGGCGGGCAATGTCCGCGTCCGGCTGGTCCTTAATGCGAAGCTGCACAAGTTTCACGCCCAGCGGCACCAGCCGGGCAATCCAATCAGAGCTGTCAACGATGAGATAAAAGGGATCGAGTTTCATACTGGCTCACGGAGATAGCGGCGTAAGGCCGATTACCGGTCCGTTATACTGCGTGCAAATCACTGCTCAAGGCCGAAACGGACTGTTCAATGGACACTTTCGGCATGCATCCCCTATCTATGATGAGAAGAAACTTATTTGTGACATTGGGAGAGGCCCATGAGCTGGTTGAATTGCCCGGATCCAACTCCGGGAGACGCTGCAAGCTGCGATCCGATCGAAACGATTATCGTGCCGCGCACATCAGATCTTGGCGGTTTCTCTGTCCGCCGGGCCCTGCCTTCTGCAAAACGCCGGATGATCGGCCCGTTCATCTTTTTCGACCAGATGGGGCCGGCAGAGCTTCTGGTGGGCGGCGGCATTGACGTGCGCCCGCACCCGCATATCGGCCTTGCGACCGTCACCTATCTGTTCGAGGGCGAGATGTACCACCGGGACAGCCTCGGCACGGAAATCGCCATTGCCCCGGGCGCACTCAACTGGATGAGCGCCGGGAAAGGCATTGTTCATTCAGAGCGCGAACGGCCCGAACGGCTCAACGAAATACGCCCACTGTTTGGTCTGCAAAGCTGGGTAGCACTACCGAAACATTTGGAAGAGACCGACCCGACGTTCCAGCACCACGGAACCGATGAGCAGCCGGAATTTGCTGATCAAGGCGTTTCGGTCAAACTGATCGCCGGATCGCTCTACGGCCATACGGCGCCAGTGAAAACGGCTTCAGACATGTTCTATGCCGACATCCATCTGGAGCCGGGTGCGAAGGTGCCGCTTGATGCCGGTTGGGAAGAGCGCGGCATCTACACGGTCTCCGGACAGATCACGGTTGCCGGACAGACTTTCGATCCGGCGCAGCTGATGGTCGTCAAACCGGGCGATCACCTTGTCATCGAAAACACCTCTCCGGCACCCGCCCGGTTTGTCGTGATGGGCGGCGAGCCGATGGACGGCGAACGCTACATCTGGTGGAACTTTGTTTCCTCGTCCAAGGAACGGATCGAGCAGGCCAAGGAAGACTGGCGTCAGGGCCGGTTCGACATCGTGCCAGGCGACGAAGAGGAGTTCATTCCCCTGCCCGACCGGCCCGGGCCTTAGTTTTCAGGTCATTGCCAAAAGACTTCAGCCGCGCCGGACCTCCGGCGCGGTTTTCTTTTGCGAAACCGGTGCCGAAACCATAAGCCACCGCCAAGTCCCTTGAAGCCCACGCTCTGGCCTTTATACAGAACGGATTGGTTTCAAGGAGTTGTCATGACCGCCCAAACTCAGCCTGTCTTTCCCAAAGACACCGAGGCGCTCCGCGCGGAGATCATCGAGACGGCACGGGCCTTGCCGAAACTGGGGCTGACAAAAGGCACGTCCGGGAACGTGAGTGCACGCACTGAGGACGGTTTTTTGATAACTCCGTCCGGCACACCTTATGAGGATTTGACTGAAGAAAAGATCGTCGCCGTGGATATGCAAGGGTGTTATCGCGGAGACATTCTGCCCTCTTCGGAATGGCGCATGCATCTGGACTTCTACATGGCGAAACCAAGCTGCGGAGCGGTCGTCCATTGTCACAGCCCGCGTGCAACAGCCCTGGCCTGCCATCGGAAAGGCATTCCGGCCTTTCACTACATGGTGGCCCTTGCCGGAGGTGACCGGATCGAGTGCTCCCGATACGAGAGTTTTGGGACCCGCGCCCTCTCCGAAGCCATGATTGAGGCGCTTGGGGATCGAAACGCATGTCTTCTTGCCAATCATGGCCAAATTGCCGGCGGGGCAACGCTCAAGAAAGCCTTGTCGGTTGCTGAAGGCGTCGAAGATCTTGCGGATCAATATTTGTCCGCACTGGCACTCGGGCAACCGGTGATCCTGGATGCGGCGGAGATGGCCGACATTCTCACGAAATTTAAAACTTACGGCAAACAAGCGGGCGACCTCAAAGACGGTCAATCCGCTGCATTTGAATTGCCGAAACGGGTGGGCTGAACATGCGTCTTGGAATTGATTGGGGTGGAACAAAGATCGAGATCATCGCGCTGGATGATGCGGGCGCAGAACTGTTCCGCCAGCGCAGCGCAACGCCGAAAGATGATTACGAAGGCTGCATCCGCGTGGTGAAGGATCTGGTCGACGCGGCTGAAAGTGCAACCGGCCAGACCGGCTCGCTTGGGTTGGGCATTCCCGGATCGCTTTCCCCAAAAACCGGTGTTGTAAAGAACGCCAACTCCACCTGGATGAACGGCAAGCCGCTCGACAAGGATCTGGAAGCCGCCCTCAACCGCCCGGTCCGCATCCAGAACGATGCCAATTGCCTGGCCGTATCCGAGGCGACCGATGGTGCCGGCGCAGGCGCTCATATCGTGCACGCCATTATCATCGGCACGGGATCCGGATCCGGCATCGCAATTGACGCCAAGGCCCACCTTGGCGCCAACGGCATTGGCGGGGAATGGGGCGGCATCGCCCTACCCTGGATGACGGCAGAAGAGTTTCCGGGCCCCGACAGCTGGATCGGCCACAAGGGCGTCATTGACCTGTGGTGCTCTGGAACCGGGTTCCAGTGGGACTACAAAGAACGTACCGGGCAAGGGCTGAAAGGTCATGAAATCATCGACTTGAAACGATCCGGCGACGCGGTGGCCACCAAGGTCTACCAGGATTATGTGAGCCGCTTGGCCAGGGCATTGGCCATGTCGGCCAACCTGCTGGATCCGGATGTCTTTGTGCTCGGCGGTGGCATGTCGAACATTACGGAACTCTATGACGACCTGCCGGACGCCATGTTGCCTTACGTCTTTTCAGACACCTATGACACGCCCATCCGCAAGGCAAAACACGGCGACAGTTCCGGCGTTCGCGGTGCTGCCTGGCTTTGGAATGATTGATTCTCTGAAGCGGTGTCCTTTCCTGCCGTCCCGGTCAAGCTAAGCGCGCACCGGGACCTGAGCCTCCTTGACTGAAACGGACCGGTCCCGGCGCGAGGCCGGGACAGCGTTTTCAGTTTTGAGCGTAAGACTGGTTATCCCCGCCCCTTTCCAAGCGTGACGAACACGATACCGAGCGCGACGGCTGCAATGGCGCCGAGTTTGGCAAGGTTGGGAACTTCGCTGAAGACGAGATACCCGAGACCAAGCCCGGCGATGGCCGCCACGGAGCCGATCTGGCTGAGGTAAACCGGACCGGCCACCTGCTGAAGGCGGAAATAGAGCCCGTATTGTACCGAGAACGCCAGGATCTGTGCCAGCAAAAGGCCAAGCGCTGCAGACGTCCACTCGGCCGGGCCCACCGGTATTCCCATGACCGCGTTGAAAACTGCCAGCGCGATGAACGCGACGACCATCATGCCAAGAGCCAGTTCGATGGGGGGTGCACCGTCCGGCCATTTCAGAGACCGGTAGATGTTTCCAACGGCGAGAAACACCGGGATTGCGAGTGTGACCACGGCCCAAAAGGAGCCTTCAGGAGACACCCCGGCCCCACCGCCCGCCAAGAGGACACCTCCGGCAAGACCGGCCAGAACCCCGATGCTGCGCAAAAACTGGAACCGCTCAAGTCCGATCAGCACAGCGAAGGCATAGGTCAAAACCAGCGGAAACGCGTAACTCAGCGAAACAAAACTCGCGCCGACTTCAGGGGCCGCGACCACCGCAATCATGTTGGGCGCAATGAACAATATGCCGGTGATGAAAAGGTATTTCAGGAGACGAAGTTTCGCCGCACGGGAGGTCCGATGCCGGGCACCGCTTTCGACACCGGCGAGCAACGTCCCGCTCCAGAGCAGCGCGGCACCGCCAATAATGGCCCATTGCAACAGTCCCAACGGATGCCATCCCACCATGGGGCCGGTTTTGGCAAACACAACGGAGACGGCCAGAAAGCTGCCAACGGTCAGTAGAAGTATATGCGGGTTGTCGTAAAACCGGGTCACGAGGCTCGGTTGTTGCCAGGGCACTTCCCCGGCCTGTGACGGCAGGGCTTTAAACGTATCCGACATTTGAAAATCCTTCTCAGAAACAGTCTCTCAGCCGCTGCAATACGGCGGTAACGGTCAACATAAGGACTTTTATCTTTATATCAAGATACTTTTTATCAAGCTTCTTGATATTGATTGACAACCAGCGAGTCCTGGCGCATTTTCGGAATAGAAATCAATCATCTAGGAAAGCCACTGCGCAGCGCAGATCTGTCCCCTGGACAAGCTTGCGCGATAAAACCAGGAAGCAAGATGTCCAAATCGCCGTCTTCACGCTCAAAAAACTCGGACCACATGTTCGGGGATCCTGAAGAGCTTTTGATGGACCGGGCTGAACGCGCCCGCCAGCAATGGCAAAAGGAAGTGCCGGAGATCGCAGACAAGCTGACACCCATGGTGGTGCTCGGCCGGATCAACGAAGCCTCACAGATGATGACCGCCGATTATCTGACGCCAGCCTATGCCAAGATCGGCCTGAAACTCGGGGAGTTCGACGTTCTGGCAACGCTCGTCCGCTCCGGCCCGCCTTACAAGCTCACCCCAACCGAACTCTACCGGACCACCATGATGAGCTCAGGCGGCATGACGGCCCGGCTCGACAAGCTGGAAAAGGCCGGTCTTGTCGAACGCTGCCCCCATCCGGAAGACCGAAGGGCTCTGACCGTCTGTGTGACGGACAAGGGGCTGAGTCTCGTCAAAGGCATGATGCCGGACTATGTGGAAGCGCAGGCCGCCGCGGTCGACGGTTTGAGCAAAGACGAACAACAGCAACTCGGCAAGCTCCTGCAAAAACTCATCCGCACGGCCAACGAGAAGAAGACCGGCTGATCCACCCGCCAGATAACCGCAACCTGCCAGAAGAATGCATATTGGTGCGGCAATAGGCGCGGCCCCAATCAACGCACCTTGATTTGCATTTCAGAAGGAGATGATCGACGGTCAGCGCGAAAGATATTTTCGAAAAAAATGGACCCCGACATGATCAAGTGGATCGCCACCATCCTTGCCGCAACACTGTTTGTTCTCCCGGCAGTCGCGCAAGAAGAACTGCAAATCAAGGACATCGAAAAAGGCACCGGAGAAGAAGCCAATGTCGGCGAGACCGTCGTCGTGCATTACACCGGCTGGCTGATGGACGGGACAAAGTTCGATTCAAGCCTCGACCGGGGCACCCCGTTTTCCTTCACACTCGGCGAACGCCGGGTGATCCCGGGCTGGGAACAAGGTGTTGAAGGCATGCAGGTCGGCGGCAAGCGCGAACTGATCATCCCGCCGCATCTCGCCTATGGCGCATCCGGTGCTGGTGGGGTCATTCCGCCGAATGCCACGCTCAAATTCGAAATCGAGTTACTGGATGTCAAAGGCAAGAAATTCTCCGAGCTCAGCAATGATCAGCTCAAAGAGCGCCTGGCCGCAGGAGCGACTGTAATCGACATTCGCCGCCCGGATGAATGGAAACAGACCGGTGTTATTCCCGGCACCCATCTGGTGACCTTCTTCGATGCCTCCGGAAACCCGAACCCCAATTTCGGCAAGGAACTGCAGTCACTGATCTCCGGCCCCGGCGATGAGGTCATCTTCCTGTGCCGGACGGGCGCGCGCAGCAAAGCCTTGTCGGAGTACCTTGCCGGACAGGGCGGTTTCACCCAGGTCGCCAACGTGACCAATGGCATCACGAGCTGGATCTCAGGCGGCGGAGACGTCACAGAAGCTGTGCAGCCCGAGAATTGCTGGCTCTGCTGAAGTCTCACCGGCCAGCCTTCAGAGCCCCTCGGCCAGTTTCAGGCTCAACCGGTTATGGGTCTCGATAACCGGCACCATGTCCATGGTCGTGATCTGGCCGTCCTCAATAATGACCTTGCCGTTGATCACCGTTGTTTTTGCGGTTTGAGGCGCACAAAAAACCACGGCCGCGACCGGGTCATGAAGCGCTCCGGCAAACCCAATCGTATTCAAGTCAAGTGTGAAGAAATCGGCACACTTGCCTGTTTCCAAAGATCCAATGTCATCGCGGCCAAGCACGGAAGCGCCGCCCAGTGTGGCAAGCTCCAAGGCTTCCCGAGCTGTCATCCACTCCCCGGCTCGAAGCGGGTGCGCTGGTGGCAGCAGGGCGTATTTGCTCGGGCCTTCCGGCGGCTGAAGTCCGAGCTGCAACCGCGCGAGCAGCATCGCCTGGCGGGCTTCCATTAGCATATTGGAACTGTCGTTGCTTGCGGACCCATCAACGCCAAGACCAACTTTCACACCCGCAGCCATATATTTCTTCACCGGCGCAATGCCCGACGCGAGCCGCATGTTGGAACACGGGCAATGCGCAGCGCCGCAGCCGGTCTTGGCAAAGAGACGGATCTCGTCGTCATCCACGTGGATCGCATGGGCAAACCAAACATCCGGACCGGTCCAGTCGAGCCCTTCCATCCATTCAACCGGGCGCTTGCCAAACCGTTCCAGAGTGTAGCGTTCTTCATCCACCGTTTCGCAGAGATGCGTGTGCAGCATGACCTTCTTATCGCGGGCGAGCACGGCACTCTCCCGCAAGAGATCCTCCGATACAGAAAACGGGGAGCAAGGTGCGACAACCACCCGCGTCATCGCCCCGTCCGCCGCATCATGATAGCGGTCGATGACCCGGACCGTGTCGTTCAGGATGAACTCTTCATCTTCGACACACTCGTCGGGCGGCAAACCGCCTTTGCTCTCTCCGAGCGACATGGATCCACGGCTTGCGTGGAACCGGACCCCAAGCTCCCGGGCCGCTTCGATCTGGTAATCGACCTTGTTGCCACTCTGGAAGAGATAGGTGTGATCGAAGACAGTGGTGCAGCCGGACAGCGCCAGTTCGGCCAGACCGATCAGCGTGCTGGCGCGCGAAGCCTCCGGATCGGTGCGCGCCCAAACCCGGTAGTGCGCCCGCAGCCAGGGAAACAGGTTGTTGTTCTGCGCTGCCGGTAGATTGCGCGTAAGCGTCTGGTTGAGATGGTGATGAGTGTTGACGAATCCGGGAAGGACAATCTGGCCAGAGGCGTCAATGACCTTGTCCGCATGCTTGGGTAGGTCATCGGACGGCCCGACTTGCTGGATGACGCCGTCCACCGCATAGACCCCGCCGCCGGCGATTTCCCGCCGCTCGTCATCCATCGTGACCAGCATATCGGCGTTCTTGAGGAGCAGCGTCTCGGGCATGAGCAGTCTTTCAGGCAGAATCGAAGGTGCCTCACCCTAGCCTTTGGATCAGCCCAAGACCACGGCCAGTGCTCTGGAACTCTTTCAAGCCAAACCTTGGAATATCAGTTTTTCAAGGGACCCATTCTGTTCCAGGCGTCCAGGGCAGCAATCTTGTAGGCTTCTGCCAATGTCGGATAGTTGAACGTGTTTTCGACAAAATACTCCAGGGTGCCCTTCAGATTCAAAACAGCCTGGCCAATGTGAACAAGCTCAGTTGCCCCCTCCCCGACAATGTGACACCCCAGCAAGCGTCTGGTTTTCAATGAGAAAATCATTTTCAGCATGCCGGTATCCAAGCCCATGATCTGCCCCCTTGAGGTCTCCCGGAACCGGGCGATCCCGCATTCATAAGGAATGCCGCGTTCCTTTATTTCCTCCTCGGTCATGCCAACAGTCGATATCTCCGGAACGGCATAAATCCCGTAGGGAAAATACTCCGGAGGATCGTACGCTCTTTCACCCAGCGCCTGACAGGCAGCAATCCGCCCCTGTTCCATCGAGGTGGAGGCAAGACTTGGGAACCCGATGACATCGCCAGCCGCATAAATGTGCGGCACGCTTGTCTGAAAGGTAACTGGATCCACCTTCAAGCGACCGCGATGATCGACCTCAAGTCCGCACGCCTCGAGATTGAGCGATGGTGTCGCGCCCATCCGGCCAGCTGCAAAGAGGATCACGTGGGACCGCACGCTCCGGCCGCCTTCAAGAAAGATTTCGCATTCCCCCGGACCGTGTTTTTCGATGCTTTTCACTTTCGAGCCAAACCGCATCGCGATACCGCGATCCCGAAGCTGGTGCGTGAAATCGCTGACAAGCTCGTGATCAAGAAAATCAAGCATGGTGTCTCGAGGCTCGACCAGTGTCACGGCCACATCGAGCGCGGAAAAAATCGAAGCGTACTCCACTCCGATGACACCGGCCCCGATCACAGCGATCGAGCGGGGCAATTGGTTCAACTCCAGTAATTCGTCACTGTCGAGGACGAATTCTCCGTCAAATGGCACATAGTCAGGCCGGAACGGCTTGGTTCCGACCGCAAGAATGAACTTGTCAGCGGAGAAGAGCTTCACCTCGCCTTCTTCGCTCTTGACCTCAATTTTCTCGGGCGATACGAAGCGCGCTTCGCCGTACACCGTTGACACTTTGTTTCGGGCAAATTGCAGCTCGAGAACTTCGACTTCGTGATCAAGCGTCATATGAAGGCGTGCTCTGAGGTCACCCGCCGAGATGTCTTGTTTCACGCGGTAAGACCGGCCATAGAAGCCGCGTTCTCGCCAACCGGTGAGATTCAGCACGGTTTCCCGCAAGGTCTTGGACGGGATTGTTCCGGTGTGGACCGAGACACCACCAACCCGGCGGCCCCTTTCGACAACAAGAACCTCGTATCCGAATTTCGCAGCTTGAATAGCCGCCCGGCGCCCCGCGGGTCCGCTCCCGATAACGATCAGATCAAAATGATCCATGTGCCCCTCACATACCTCTTGCGAATGCGAATCCGTCCAAAAACCGCACTACATTCTATGTCGCACCGCACAAACATGATCCTTCGCCCAAGGTCAACCCGTTGCCCGGTGGTAACTCCGCTCAAGTCCGGTTGCTGGATTTATCACGCGACCTCAAATAAACTGTTGCCACGCGTTAGAAACTGACTCGAGGACGCACGTGCTACGCCTGCGGCGGGCTAAATTGGCCTGCCATTTCATCCTTATGTTGTTGATGTTGAATGCTTCTGCATTCGCACAGACACTCACATTCGCCGCAGACGAATGGTGCCCGGTCAACTGTGAACCCGGCAGTGAGCGCCCAGGCTACATGGTGGAAATTGCCAGTCGAATTCTGGAACCGCTTGGCTACGAGGTGCGCTATCAACAGATAACCTGGGCAAGAGCCCTTCTGTTTGCCCGGCAAGGCCGGTTTGACGGCGTCTTTGCCGGCACCCCCGAAGAGGCCACTGGTTTTGTGTTCCCCAGCGAAGCGCAAGGCCGATACACGATTGGCATGTTCGTCGCTAAAGATGATCCATGGCGCTATGACGGGCCGAGTTCTTTGAAAGACAAGCGAGCCGGGTTGATCATCGACTATGGATACGGCGAGGAAATCGAGGCATCCGTCAATCGCTATTCTGAAGTTGTCCGGACCGGCGGCAACAACGCGCTGGAACAAAACATAAGAACCCTAGCTGCTGGACGTCTCGATTATATGCTGGAGGACATCAACACGTTTTCATACAAGGCGGAGGAGATGGGACTGGCTGACCGTTTCAGGCTTGAGAAAACCTTCACGCAAGACGATTTGTTCATTGCGCTTACGCCCGCTCATGCCAATTCGCACGAGATAGCAAAAGCACTGTCGGAAGGCATGCACCGGCTTCGCAATTCCGGCGAACTTTCGCAGATCCTGCAGCGGTACGGCCTGCGGGACTGGATCGTGCCGACCTCGCAAGGCCATTCTTCTAAAGTGCCGAACTGAACGCGGCCACTCCTGCCAAACCTCTCGTCTTGCGCTACCTGAGCCCAGCTTATCAGGGAGCGCGGTCTGATGGCGTTTCCTCCAGCAATCCTTGGAATGGCACTTTTTCATTGCCATTGCCGGCGCCATCCTCTAACGGTATTGGCATGATGACAACCTTGAAAGCAGCTTGGTGGTGGCGCGGCGCGATATAGGCGGCCAGCGATCTCTCATGCTCTGACAAGATCGACAAGTTTCAACCAAGGCCGCCGCGGGAACCCGCTGGCGGCCTTGGTGCTTTATTGGGCCGTCCGGGTTCCGGTCAAAGGCCAAAAAAGACGGGGACATACCATGCCGCAACTGGCAGACCAGAGTTTCGTAACCGAGAGCGGGATCACTATCCTGCGCAGCTCCCGCCCTTCCGATTACGAAACAGGGACATCGGAATGGATCGACCGGCTGGACGCGGAGCGTGGGGCCGTTCTTGCCTCGTCCTACGAGTATCCCGGCCGGTACACCCGTTGGGACATGGCGCTGGTCAATCCGCCTCTCGTCATGGAGGCAGCAGACCGGACCGTTGAAATCCGTGCATTGAACGACCGCGGCAAGATATTGATGCCCGCGATCTCCAAGGCCCTTAAAACCCATGAAGATGTCGAGCACTTTGCAGAGACCGACGAGCGCATCGACCTGACGGTCAAAAAACCAGATCGCGTTTTCCAAGAAGAAGAGCGCTCCCGTCAGCCGTCAACTTTCTCGATCGTGCGGGCTCTGAAAGACCTGTTTGCCTGCAATGACGCTCAGCTCGGCCTCTATGGCGCTTTTGGCTATGATGTCGCGTTTCAGTTCGAACCGATCGATTTGAAACGCGACCGGCCAAACGACCAGCGGGATGTTGTTCTGTTCCTGCCCGACGAAATTCTCATCGTCGACCACCACGGCAAACGTGCCTATGTTCTGGAATACGATTTTGTCGTCAACGGCCGCAGCACAAAAGGCCTTGAGCGCACCGGCGAAAAGCGTCAGTACACCCCTTCGAACCAGGATCCAGGCCGCGGAGACCATGAACCGGGCGAATACGCACGCCTTGTCGAAGAGGCGAAGGACTATTTCCGCCGTGGGGATCTCTTCGAAACCGTGCCGGGACAGGTGTTTTATGAGTCCTGCCCGAACCCGCCCTCAGCGGTGTCCCGGCGTCTCGCACAGATCAACCCCTCGCCCTACTCCTTCTTTTTCAACCTTGGCAATGACGAGTATCTCGTCGGCGCATCGCCGGAGATGTATGTCCGGGTCACCGGTGGCCGCCGGGTTGAGACGTGTCCGATTTCAGGCACCATCCGGCGCGGCAAGAACGCGATTGAAGACGAAGCCCAGATCCGAAAGCTTTTGAATTCGGCCAAGGATGAAGCGGAACTGACGATGTGTTCCGACGTCGACCGCAATGACAAGAGCCGCGTCTGCGTCCCCGGATCCGTCAAGGTGATCGGGCGCCGTCAGATCGAGATGTATTCGCGCCTCATCCACACAGTCGACCACATCGAAGGCACGTTGCGCGAGGACATGGATGCCCTGGACGCATTCCTCTCGCATACCTGGGCTGTGACCGTCACCGGTGCGCCAAAACGCTGGGCCATGCAGTTCATTGAGGATCACGAGAAGTCACCGCGCGCCTGGTATGGCGGAGCGATTGGCGCAGTGCTTTTCAATGGCGATATGAACACTGGCCTCACCCTGCGCACGGTTCGTATCAAGGACGGTGTTGCCCAAATTCGGGCGGGCGCGACTTTGCTCTATGACAGCATTCCCGAGGACGAAGAAGCGGAAACCGAACTCAAAGCGGAAGCGATGCGCGCAGCTGTTCGCGAAGCTGGTCTTGCGACCAAGACAACGGCCGCTGGCGACATTAATAACCCCGGCAAGGGCTTGAAAGTCCTCCTGGTCGACCACGAAGACAGTTTCGTGCACACGCTGGCAAACTACTTCCGCCAGACAGGTGCCGAGGTTGTCACTTATCGGACCCCGGTCGCAGATCATGTGTTTCACGATGTGAACCCGGACCTCGTGGTCCTGTCTCCCGGCCCCGGCAACCCGAAAGACTTTGATTGTGCAGCCACGATTGGACGCGCGCGGGCGCGAAGCCTGCCGATCTTCGGCGTTTGTCTCGGCCTCCAGGCGCTGTCGGAGTATTTCGGCGCTGAACTCGGCCAGCTGGACGTGCCGATGCACGGCAAACCCTCACCGATCTCGTTGTTGGGCAACTCACTCGTCTTCGATGGCCTGCACGCCCCTGTGATCGTCGGCCGCTATCACTCACTTTTCGCCAAACGGGACACACTGCCCGGCGACATCCGGGTAACGGCGGAAACAGAAGATGGTGTCGTGATGGCAATCGAACATCAGAAAGAAGCGATCGCCGCAGTTCAATTCCATCCAGAATCCATCATGTCGCTGGATCAGGATGCCGGGCACAAGATCATAGAAAACGTCGTGACCCGTCTGGTCCAGAGCAGACAGCTCGCCGAGAGCGCCTGAGTTTTTTGCTCAGCTGTCGTAGCGTCACGGATTCACCACTCAAAAGCTGCAAGATACCATCCTGCAGCTTTTTGTTTTACGGGAGGATCCATGACCCAGTATTCCGATCACCTCTCCCTCTGGCTCAGCGGCCTTGAGGGGGCAGACAAATACAAGGTCCTCAACAAGATCCTTGCGGACGATTGTGTCTTCTACAGCCCCGTCATGCACACTCCGCAAAAGGGAAAACAGCTGACCTTCCTCTATCTTGCGAGCGCGTTTACGGTGCTTTTGAAGGAGGGAAAGTTCAAATACTGCCGGATTCTCGAGCAAGGACAGGATGCCGTGCTGGAGTTTGAGACAGAGATCGACGGAATTCACATCAACGGCGTCGATATGATGACGTTCAACGAAGCTGGCCAAATCACTGAGTTCAAGGTCATGCTCCGGCCTCTTAAGGCCCTGGAGAAAGTTCGGGCTTTGATGATGGCAGAACTCGAAGCTGCGAAATCAGCCTAAAACCTGGCGGGAGCCTCAGCTGCGCGTCACGTCCGCAAACCGATTGCTTCGCAGAGCCAACCTGGTTTATCCAACCTTGGTGGCGGTTGCCAGGAAGTGACGCATATCCTCGCGCAGCGAACGCAGCTGGACTTCCTGAGCGTTAAGGGTTTCGGCTTCCACAAGAACGCGATCGCTGATCTGCTTGCTTTCCGCCGTGGCCGCCCGAACGTTTGCAATGCTGCTGCTGACTTCAGCAACACCAGAGGCGACTTCGTCAATGTTCTGAGCGATTTCGCCCGTGGCCGCGGCCTGCTCCTCGACCGACGACGCAATGGCCGTTGAAACCTTGTTGACCTGATCAATGGCAAGGCTGATCTCTTCACTGGCCGCTACGGCGTTCTTTGTTGCCCCCTGCAGACCGGAAATCTGGCCGTTGATCGTCTGCGTTGCTTCCGCTGTCTGACCAGCGAGCGCCTTGACTTCTTGAGCAACGATCGCAAACCCACGCCCATGCTCGCCGGCCCTTGCCGCCTCAATCGTCGCGTTCAACGCCAGAAGATTTGTCTGCGCAGCAATATCTGTAATCAACTGAACAACTTCGCCAATGTCCGAAGACATCTTCGCAAGGCTGCCAATTTCACGATTCATGGTCTCGGATTTGGAAACAGCCCCTTCTGCCGTTTCCGACGCGGAGTAAACTTGGCGATTGATTTCTTTTACCGAGCTGGCAAGTTCTTCCGTTGCCGACGACACGCTTTGCATGTTCGCCGAAGTCTGCTCTGCCGCTGAAGCAACCACGGTGGACTGTTCGTTGACAGTCGCGCTGGCCGCAGCAACCCCCGTTGAAACAGTGTTCAGCTCCTGAACGGAATGCGTAACAGTCTCGACCACGTCCTTGAGCCGGGTTTCGAACTGTTCAGCAAGATCGCAGAAGGCGTCGTGCTTTTCCTTAATCGCAACGGTCGCCTTGTTGATGCTGTTGGCGGCACTTGCGAACCCGCCAACCATGCCGGTTTCAGAGATCATGCGGAAATGCTGATTGCGCCCGACATAATCGAGGCAGGCTTTCGATTCACGCAAGTAGGCGTCGGTGCGGTCGATCAGGAGATTGATGGCATGCATAAGTTCTGCCGCCTCTCCGGTTTCGGTAATTCCGGTGATACGGGCTTCGAAATCACCCGCAGCTACCGCCTTGCACACCTTGGTCGCCTTGCGCAGTGACGCCTTGCTCAATCCACCGATCATCTGCCTATTCCCAAACCTATTCCTAGCCGGACGCCTGCCTGAAGGCTGCTCCGGTGATTAAGCCGCCTTACCCAGTGTCGCGACAAACTCGTCGTAAGCGATCCCATGCTGCTCAAGCAGCCCCAACACCATCTGCTCGCTGGCCAGCATGCCATCCTTACGGCTTGCATGACGCTTTTCTTCTTCAAGAAGCATCTTGTAGAGCGGAATGATGTGCTCGTTCACGATTGCCATGTCAGGAACGCGCCGGTTGGAATGATAGCTGATGATTTTGCCAGACGCGTCAAAACTCGGGGTCACATGGGCGTAAACCCAGTAGTGATCGCCATTCTTGCAACGGTTTACAACGTAGGCAAAGATCTCCTGACCGGCTTCGAGTGTGGACCACAACAGCTTGAATACACATCGAGGCATTTCAGGATGGCGGATCAGGCTATGAGGCTGCCCCAGAACTTCTTTTTCCGTGTAACCGGCAACGTCCAGAAAAACCCGATTGGCGTAGGTTATGCGGCCCTTGAGGTCCGTTTTGCTGACGATGACATCGTCTCTGTGAAACGTTCGCTCGCGTCCCGTTAGGAAGGCATTTTTTGGCACCGGAAAACCCCAGCTGCTACGTGCTGACCTTGTCAGCAGTCTGAAAAAACTGGCTCTGAGTATCTCCCGACTAAAATTAATTTTGAATAAATGAGGCGGTCACAATTGCCTCTATTCAGCAACAAGCAGTGTAAAAATTGTCGATACTCTGGATCATTCAGATGACCAGAACAAATTCTAAAAACCAAACGCCATTTCCCTTGGAATCCAGGATACTGAAACTTCCCTTGCGGGATAACTCGCGTAAAACGTTCAGTATTTTCCAGGTAAATAAAATGCATAATTTTTCCAATGCAGGTTTTGCGCAAACGGGTTTCGCGATAATGTGCACATAGACTCTGGACGCTGCGTACATATTGCGCACAGCTGACGCATGAACACAGTGGCTGATACGCCGGGGAACAGCGGTGACGGTATTCAAGAGGACTGGCGCTCAATTAGGCCTGCTGCTAACACTGATCTGCGGAATTGGTCTTGCTGTATTGGAGCGACCACTTTCAAAGCCTGCATTTGCACAAGCACCCCAAGCCGCCGACATGGTTCTGGGTATCGGGATTTGCCCGCCATGGCGGACACAATCGGTAGAGGTTTGCCGGAACAGTGTTCAAACCGTTCTGAAGGCATTTTCAGAACGGTTTGGTCTCTCCGAAGCGCGGCTTCACTTGATGTTAAATGAGGGTGCCTCCGCAGACAGCCTCAAGAAAACCGTCACGGCACTCGCCAACACACTAGGACCAGACGACCGGCTCATCATCTACGCCAACATACCGTCAATCTCCAATGCGGCCGCTGAGGCCGGCTTACCGAACCGTCAAATACTGCAACTTTGGGCGGACGAAAAACCGGAAAGCACAGAGCTTGCGATTGAAACAGGGACATGGATCTCCGCCCCCGCATTTGCAGCCATGCTCCATACCGTCCCGGTTGGCCAGGTGATCTTGATCCTGGATACCAGCAACTCGGACACGATCGATCCGGACCTTTTGGAAACACATGCGACAAATCTGGATGCCCGTCCCGAGGCGCTGGTGACTTCTGCCGGAGCCGGACAAATGGCAAACTATTCCGCTGACCGGACGATCGCCCTTTTCGCCAAACATCTGGCAGCGTCTCTATCAGCCACTGAGGGAACACTTGCCGACGTGATCAGGGCCGCTTCCGCCGGCACCCGGCAAGCCGCGATCCCGATATGCGTCGCCTTGAGAGAAAAGCAGTCGGACAGTCAAACCAACGAAAAAGACTGCACGCAGGTTCCTGAGATCCATGATCCGGCTGGCATATTGAGCACAATCGCAGTGCCTCCTTTGCCAGAAAACGAAGCGAACTGACGTTTCAAGCCATTAATCCAGACAGGCATCCCTTCAGAACAATCAGTGCTTTTACGATTTGGATTGGATCAACTGGCCAATTCTGCAGGCGGGATATCGTCACTGCCGAGTTCAGCGGCAAACCTGATCCGATCCAACGCCGCCAAAACAGCCTTGGGTGCAACCCGGACCAGCTTGTCGACTGGAACAGGTTTGCCAATCAAATACCCTTGCACTTCATGGCACCCCTGAGCTGCCAGCAGGCAGAGGTTTTCAGTGTCCTCTAAGCCTTCGGCAACGATCCGCATGTTAAGCGCCTTGCCCAGCCTTACGACAGCTTCGATAATCGCCAATGCGTTGTAGTTCTGCTGCGCTTCCAACACAAAGGACCGGTCGATCTTGATACAGTCGAAGGGGAAGCGGCTGAGATAACTGAGTGAGGAATACCCAACCCCAAAATCATCCAGGGCGATCTTTACGCCGATATCCTTCAGTTTCGTCAGAATGGAAAGTGCCCGTGCATCATCCTCGATCAGAGTGTTTTCGGTGATTTCAAGTTCAATCCGGTGGGCCGGAATCCCAGACACCAGAATGGCCCTTGCAACATCCTCAATGAAATCTTTGTCCCGAAACTGAACCGGACTGACATTCAAACTGATGTTGCCTGTGGGGATCTCCTGTGCTGCAACTGCAAGCGCCCGCTCAAGCACGAACTTACCGATCCCGATGATCTGGCCTGAGTTTTCCGCAACCGGAATAAACTCAACTGGGCTGACAAGCCCATGGTCCGGATGGTTCCAGCGGATCAACGCTTCATAGGAAACGATATTCCCCGTGGTGAGGTTCAGGCGCGGCTGAAAATAGAGCTCGAATTGGTCACCAGCGAGAGCCGCATTCAAATCCTTTTCCATTTCACGGCGCTGCCGCACCTCAGCCCCCATGCCCTTTCGGAACAGGCAATATGTCTGCCGTCCAGCGCTTTTGGCATTGTAGAGGGCAATATCGGCATTCGAAACAACCTGCTCCTCGCTTTGACCTGCCGCGATCATGGCAACCCCAATGCTGGCCCCTGGCTTCACAATTAGCCCGTGTCCGCAATTGACCGGCTCAGACAGAATGGCAACCAGACGGTGCGCCATGTCTTCCGCCTGATTGGCGAATGAAATCGACGTCTGGATAATGGCGAATTCATCCCCGCCCAAACGCGCCACAGTGTCACTGCCCCGGCAAGCGTTCAAAAGACGCTCAGCCGTGACACGAATGACCGCATCTCCGGCAGGATGACCATGCAGATCATTGATGTCTTTAAACTTGTCCAGATCAACAAGCAGCAGCGCGGCGCCCTGCCCGTTCTTTTCACAGCGGCGCAGTGTCTGCTGAAGTTCGGCATTGAAGACGGCCCTGTTTGGAAGATCAGTCAGGGGATCATGCTGCGCGAGATGAAGGATCTGCGCTTCCGCCTTTTTCCGCTCACGCAAATCAACAAGGGCTGACACACGGGTTGGAACACCCCGGTAGGCGATCACGCGGGTCCGGATCTCAACCGGCACCCGTTCGCCAGCGCGGTTGACGAATACGACCTCGCGCGGCTCCTTCTCCGCCTTGATCAGATGATCTTCCAGAGTTCCGGCAACATCGGTCTCCACAAACTCATAAAGACCGCGCATTTCTAGCTCGGAAATCGAATACCCGACGAGCTCTTCAAAGGTTTTGTTGCCGTCCAGGATGCGCCCATCGACCGAAATCACAATCGCATCGAAGGTGGCATTTGCGAGCGCAGACAGACGCTCTGCTTCTTCCTGGGTCCGTTTTGCATCAGCGACCCGGGACTGGGCCTGTTCCTGACTTTGGACAGTATCCATAAGCGCGTTGAACAACCGGGTTAGGCGCTCAGAATCTTCGCCTTTGGACACCTGAAGGCGCATGGAAAGATCGGCCTTTCCAGCAATCAGGCTGTCGAGCGCATCCTCAACATGTCCGATCCCGAGGCGTGTCCCATGCTCAGCCTCATTTAGACCGATGTCTTCAGCCTGCTGCGACAAACGCAGCGGGCTGCATTTGTTCAACACCGCAAGGAACAGGATGCTCACACCAAAACACCAGAAGAAGTTGGTCAAGATGCCTTGGAGTTGAACCAGAAGCTGAGGCACGCGCGCACCGAGCGGCAATGCCTCTGCAGGCGCCAAAACGGCCAGGCCAAGCGTTCCAATTACACCGGCAAATCCGTGAACGCTGATCGCGCCGACGGGATCATCCAGCCTGAAATACCGTTCGAGAATAAGCGCTCCGAAGAGCGCTGTTGCCCCCCCGGCAGCTCCAACCAAGAGCGCACCGCCGGGCGTCAGAATATGGCACCCTGCAGTTACTGCAACGAGCCCGCCGAGAAGCCCAGAAATAGAGTTTTCCGGTAAAACCACGCCATCCCGATACTTGCCGGCCAAATACCCAGCGGCAGTTCCGGCTGCGGCCGCCAAGACGGTGTTGGCGAAGATCTTGGGCACATCCCAGCTGGCAGCCAATGTTGAACCGCCATTGAATCCGAGCCAGCCGACGAAGAGAGCGACAGCACCGGTTGTCGCCAGAACAGAGCTGTGACCCTGAATACGATAAGGTCGGCCCTCGGCGTCAAACCGTCCGATCCGGGGACCGAGGATGATACATGCGGCCAATGCAATCCAGGCGCCGGTCCCGTGGACAACCGTTGACCCTGCAAAATCTACAAATCCGCGATCAGCAAGGAAAGCTTCGGCGTCCGGGAACAACACGCCGCCCCACGCCCAACGGGCAAAGACCGGGTAGATGACGGCTGCGGTTAAGACCGTGCACCAGACATAGGCCTGAAGCCGCATGCGTTCGGCAACTGCGCCGGAAATGATTGTCGCCGCCGTCCCGCAGAACATGACCTGGAAGGCGAACACGGTCAGAGCCCAAGGCGTAACGTCCGACAGCAAAAACAACCGATCATCGTAGCCGGCAAACCATGTGCCGCCTGCCCCAAACGCCACTGCAAATCCGAACACGGCAAAAATGATCACGCAAACAGCAAGATCCAGAAGATTTTTCTGCGCAACGTTGATGGAGTTCTTTGACCGGACCATGCCCGCTTCAAGCAGCATGAATCCGAGCTGCATCAGAAGAACCAGCCCTGCAGCAACCAGCACCCAGACCATATCAAGGCGCTGCTGCAAACTCTCCGAAGCTGCCTGCGCAGGCAGCAACATACCCGAAAAGAAAAAAACTCCACACCAAACAAGAGTTTCGAACTGAACCCGAAGCTTACGCATTGCAACCGCCCAAGAAACCTGAATGGGCGGCATGATCCCGCGCAATTTATTAATTATGCCTTGCAAATATTGCCGATGCCGACAAGTTCAGCACTCTGCTCAACTTTCATGCAATTACTTGGCTGCTGAATTTCTTATTCCAAGAAATTCATCACCTTCGCGGTCGTAGAGGAGTGTCGAACCAGCACAAGTCAATGGTTGATTTTAATTGAACATATGTTCAATATAAGAATTATGCATGAGCATACGGGAGGAGCGCATGGCGACACAGGCAGCGAACAATCGCCGGATTGACAGTTTGTTGGCGGAGTATGGCGAAAGCCACCAGAACGCGACCAACAAGTTCATTCACTGGATTTGTGTTCCCGTGATCGTCTGGACTGTCACCGCATTGCTCTGGAGTTTGCCGGTTCCGTCATGGTTCATTGCAGTGCCGCTTCTCAACTGGTCGACGTTGGTGATCTTGCTGGCGACGCTCTACTACCTAACCCTCTCCGTTCCACTTGCCTTTGGCATGGCCGTTATCGGGGCAATTTGCTCCGCCATCAATGCCAGCTACGGCCTACCGCTGCCGCTCTGGCAAACAGCGCTGGCTGTGTTCGTAGTCGCATGGATCGGGCAATTCATCGGACACAAGATCGAAGGCAAGAAACCGTCCTTTTTCAAGGACATTCAGTTCCTGCTGATCGGACCGGCGTGGCTCCTGCATTTTGTGTATCGCAAGGCCGGAATCAAATACTGACGTGAATGCGTTTCAGGCTAGCACGAGCGCTCGGAAGGCTGCGTAACAGCCGGCATCTCTGACGCTTCGGCTGCACGTATAGCAGGCCGCCCTCTCAAACGCTCGCCAAGCCAGGCGAAGTCTTCGCTGTCGGCACGGCGCAGAGACAAGTCCCGCTCCGGCATCATCGGAACAATGCCACCATCCGTTTGTTCACCAACGGCAAATCGGAACGCATAACCAGGTGTCAGACCCATCCGCAAGTCCGAGATGACCACCTTGCCGTCCACGAGTTCCGCGCGATTGAATCCGCGACTGAACCAATCGAGCTTTTGATAAGCGTCCGAGTTTTGAACGCAGGCAACGAGTTCAGGATGGCGCGAATGAGTGTAAATCTCCGGTTCCTGATCCCCGTCAAAGAGCGACAGGTAAAGGTTTTGATAGCGGTCTTCATCGAGACCGATCACTTTCCAAAGCGCAATATTAAACGGCGCTGCGATTGCGAAGATCTTTTCGGGAACCTCTCCCTGGCTGGCGAAGATCTGCTCCGCTCTTTGCTCGACATAGGCTTGAATTCCGACCGACAACAGCATGTACGCGCTGGTCGCAACCAAAACGCCGCCGACCCACCGCCCAAATCTCTGTGTCCAGTCGCTTTTGAAAAACGCCCAAACCACGACAAACAGGAGCGGCAGCGAGTAGATCGGATCGATGATGAACACCGATCCTACACCCACAGGATCTGGATAGATCGGCCAGAAAATGCGTGTTCCGTAGACCGTCATTGCATCAATCATCGCATGGGTCGCGAAACACAGATAAACCGTCAGGTAGGTCAGCCAGCGATGGTCTCTCAAGCCCTTAAAGAGGCGAACGAGCAACTCTCCGAAAACCGGTGCAGCAAGCGCATGAACAAACACGGAGTGCGTCCATCCACGGTGATAGACAAAGCTGTCGACTGGGTCGGCGAACGGGATGAGAACATCCAAGTCCGGAACGGTGCCTAATAGACCACCAACAAGCGCTGCTTTCCTTGGACCGATTTTCTTGCCAAGACACGCCGTTGAAACAGCTGCGCCCAGTACGAATTGGGTGATTGAATCCATGAAGGGGTCCGGGTGGCCTAAGCGGTCGTTGGTGGTTTTACCATAAGTGGGTCAATAGTTTGCCGATGCAAGAAGTACGTAGCACATCGCACAAAAGATCACGTTGGGCGCACACTGTGGTCTGGCAAATGATTGTATCGTTGCTAAGGACGGGCACCCGGCGCGCCGCCCTTCTCGCTCTCGTTAAGGCAGAGCAACCGAGAACATCAAAGAGACCGTAGTTCATTCAATCAATGGATCTGCCCTTCGTTTCAGCGGAATAGAAACCAGCAATTCGGCGGAAAACAGCTGTGTACCGTTAGGTATTTGCCAACCCTTTCCATGTAAAAAATGACATAAGCGGTTTAGTTGCGTTATTATATTACTTCCATTTAAAATTTAGAACGCGATCCAATAGCCGGAAAGCAGCATGACACTGGATACGCCGACACTACTGATCGCATTGGCAGCAGCGGAATTTGCAAGTGCGCTGATTTTGCTGGCGTTTCTTGTGAGTTTGAAGAAAGCCAACCGGGCAACACGCTTGGCATTTGCCATCTATGCACCTGCCATGTTCTTGGTCGCGTGTGGAACTGTTCTCGTTGCCTTCCGGTCCGAGGTCTCAGCATTCTGGAGCATCACGTTTGCTAACGCTTTGGTATTGCTCGGCTTTGCTTTGCGCCCGGAAGCCATTGCGGTTTTTTATGGTCGTCCGGTACGCGGCTGGATGCTACTTGCGGCCCTCAGTGGCTGGTTGGTCATTTGCTTGGTTCCAGACTTTTTTGGCTCGTTTTCAATCAGGCTGATTTTCATCCAATCGATGCTTCTAGGAGCCGCAATGTACTCCGTATGGCGTGTTTTCAGGTTAAACGCGGAACACCTGTCATCGGTAAGGTTGTTCACGATCGGCAGTTTTCTCGAAGCATCCGCCTACCTGATGACGATTGGAAGCCAGCTCATCTACCAGCACGAATCCCTTAAGGTCTTTGCAAATCCCATACAGCCACTGGCCTATTTGGTGCTGTTGATGGTGGCGATTGTCATTGTGTCGGCCTCCTTTGTCGCGATGGCCATTGAACGCATCCAGGTCCGGTTTGAAAAGCAGGCCTTGACCGACAGTCTGACAGGTCTTGCAAACAGGCGTGCGTTCATAAGGGCGGCTGAACGCTGGTTCTCATCAACGAACCAGACTCAGGCCTTTACTCTCATCCTGATCGATATTGATCATTTCAAGTCGATCAACGACCAGTTTGGACATACTGCCGGTGATCGCGTGCTTGCCTCCTTTGGGACTGCCATGAAATCGATCTTTCCTCGCGCAATCCCCCCAGGGCGGATCGGCGGCGAGGAATTCGCTGTGCTTTTGCCGCAAACAGAAAAAGCAGATGCCGTCCATCTTCTTGGCAGACTGCGCGAAGTCATTTCGCATTGCGCGATTTGTCCAAGGTCGGACGTTTCGGGAATTACAGTCAGTGCCGGTCTCATCACTGCGACGACAAGCCAAGACTTCGAAGAGACCTTTGATCACGCCGATCAGCTGCTCTACAAAGCCAAAAAAACCGGCCGCAATCGGCATGTCGCTCTCGACAAGACTGCTCCTTCTGACGAGCTGACGATAGTGAATTCGCCGAACCAGCCGCGCGGCCTGGTCGCGACCTCATAACGCAAAACCTGTAATCCCTTAGAAACAACAGACACGACGTTTAAGGCCACGGAAACTCCCAAAACAACAGTCCTTTGTTAATATTGGCGAGGACATGTGGTGACCCGTAGTGTATAGATTCGATACCTTCCGTTTTCGTAACATTCATTGATTCAGACTTTCCCGCCATGAACCTGGACGTCAAAACTCTCTTTACGGTTGTTACTCTGGCCTATCTGATCGGCGCGGTCGTCATGACTGTTTTATCGATCGCAATGCGGTCCGCTCCGAAATCCGTTCGGTTTGGTTGGGGGCTTTGGGGAATTTGCCTCTTCTTGTCCGCGGCGGCGGCAATAATGATCAGTCAACGCGGTGCCATTCCAGATGCGCTCAGTATCATTGTGGCAAACGCCCTCCTGACCATCGGGTTCGGTCTGAGGCCAAGTGCCATTGCACTCTTGAACGGCAGAAAGATGCAGTACCTGTGGCTGCCGGTCGCAGGAGCACTTGGATGGCTGGGCCTTTATGCTTTTGAGTTCTTCCGCGAGGACATTCTTTTGCGGATCATTTACATCAACGGCTTTTGCCTGCTCGGCGTTTTGCTCTGTGTTCGGGAAAGCATCCGGTTGAACCATCACAGGGTCAGCAGTTGGTTTCTAACGATTGCGTTCTCGATGGATGCCGCCGTCAGGATCAGCCTGATCGGCGCGCATTTGCAAAAACACTACCCGACCCTGCTTGAGTCCTACGAAACTCTGCCTCTTCAGCTCTGTTTCCTTGCTCTGATCACGGCAATCGTCTTGAAGTTGGTCGGGATCACGATGTCAATCTTCGAGATGCAGCGGCATCAGTATCGCGAAGAAGCGGAAAAAGATCCGCAAACGGGTTTGCTCAATCAGCGTGGTTTCATGCGCGCTACATCGCAACATCACGAACAATTGGCCCCGACATCCGCCCCATATGCGCTGGTCCTGATGGACATTGACGAGCTCAGGCAGATCGAAGAGCGTTATGGTGCAACCATGCGCGACGCCTTGCAAAAACTCTTCGCGAAAATCTCCGGTTCCACATTGCCCTCAACTGCGGTTGCGGGTCACTTGCCAACCGGCCAGATCGTTGTGTTCATGCCCTTATCCGATGGTGTTGAGGCGAACTCCTACGCGCGCCGGATTTCGAAAATGCTCGTTACGGAGAGCCAGTCGGCATCAGGTAACAAGTTTTCCGCACGGTTGAGCGCCGGGATTTTTGCCGGCACCGCCGACACCGGTATTCAGCGTGCGATTGAAATCGCCGGTATTTGCCTGCGCCAAGCGCGGCAAGACGATCACAGCAATATCATGACGCATTACGCGGCAACCGGAGCCCCAGTTGCGGCGACAATCGACGAGACACCCTTCGCCCGCCGCCAGAAGCAAGAAGTCTTGGATCCGGCGCAGTAAACCTCCAACCGTTCGTCACAACGGCAGAACGTTAGTCGTCCTCGATCTTGATCACCGTGCCGCTGGTTCGATCGACATCGATCTCATAGTCCGCGCCATCAAAGGTAACTTCGACTTCGATCTTGCTGCGTGAAACGTCAATCTCGCAAATAGTGTAACCCTTGTCCTCAAGCTGGGCGGCGATCTCGGACACTTTGGTCCCAAGCGTATCGCCCACGGCAACAGCTGCGAGTGCAGATCCTGCCGCCAACATTGCTGCGGTCCCGAGAGCGGCCCCAGCCACCCAACTCTTCATATTTGTCATATCGATATCCATAACTCTTGTTTCATCGAAACCTAGAGATGGGGGCTCAATTGCGGCTCCGGGGTGGCGTTTGCATTAAGCTTTGGTCATCTCCCGCAAGGGTCGGATCTCGCGCAGAACAAAAGAAGCCGGTGCAGCTGTCTGCACCGGCTTCTTTCGGGCCGCCCTGGATTTTGTGGATGCCGGGCAGCCGGACCTTACTGCCTACTCAGCAGCAACTGCGCTCTCCGCAAGGCTTGGGTAATCCACGTAGCCCTTTTCGCCGCCGCCGTAGAGTGTATCCGGATCCAGCGGGTTGAGCGGGGCGTTCTTTTCAAGACGCTCCACAAGGTCCGGGTTGGAGATGAACGGACGGCCAATCGCAACAAGGTCCAGGTCACCGCTGTCCACAGCCGCAATTGCCATGTCACGGTCATAACCATTGTTGCCCATCTTGGCGCCGTCAAACAACTCATAAAGCGCTGCCAAATCTCCGCCCTCCGGGACGTCCCGCGGTCCACCGGTCTGGCCTTCCACCAGATGCAGATAGGCAAGGCCGTAGCCATTCAACTGTTTGATCACATGGCTGAAGATCGCCTGTGGGTTACTTTCTGTAATGTTGTTTGCGTTAGAGAACGGGCTCAAACGGATCCCCACACGGTCCGCGCTCCAGGCCCCGGTCACCGCATCGACAACTTCCTTGAGGAAGCGCGTGCGGTTTTCGATGGAGCCTCCGTAATCGTCGGTGCGCTGGTTTGCGCCATCTTTCAGGAACTGGTCTATCAAGTATCCGTTCGCTGCGTGGATTTCTACGCCATCGAACCCGGCAGCCTTCGCGCTCAAGGTTGCTTTCCGGTAGTCTTCAACGATACCGGCGATTTCATCTGCTTCCAGCGCCCGCGGTGTCGTGGTTTCGATAAAGCTGGTGCCATCGAACGACTTCGAGGCTGCAGAAATTGCGGATGGCGCGACCGGGTCTGCCCCGCCCGGCTGCAGAACGGGATGGGAAATCCGGCCCACATGCCAAAGCTGGATGACGATCTTGCCGCCTTTGGCATGAACCGCGTCTGTGACTTTCTTCCAGCCTTCGATTTGGGCATCCGAATAGATGCCCGGGGTCCAGGCATAGCCCTTGCCCTGCGGTGAAATTTGGGAAGCTTCGGAAATGATCAAACCGGCTCCTGCGCGCTGCGCGTAATACTTGGCATGAAGCTCATATGGCGCATCATCCTCCGCACGTGCCCGGTTGCGGGTCAGCGGCGCCATCACGATCCGGTTTTTCAGATCAATGGCTCCCGCCTTGGCCGGGGAAAACAGTTTGGTGTCGGACATCACGTTTCCTTTTCAACGATATCGACGGTTGGAACTGACATTTGTGGAATGATCAGTCCATATTTAGTCCCAAGACTCCTCCGATGGGATTTGAGACAAATAGGTTAGTCTGGGCTCAGGACAGATTTGGCCTGAGCAAGTGTCTTGGCGATCCGTTCAGCCGGAACCCCGGCTTTCCTTAATGCCAGTGTCCCAATGGCCAGCGACGCATAGGCACTGGCTTGGTCACGCGCTGTGTCCGGATTGTCCGGATCAATCGCTCTTGCAATGATTTCCTCGATCGATTCCAGGTGGCGACGGCCGATGGTTGCCACCTGCTGATCATGCGGTGCAAGTTCGGTAATGCAGTTGATCAGCATGCATCCGCGGGACCCGCCCTCAGGGTCCGCCAACGCTTTGACCATTGCACCGACAGGGTCATCGCCCGATGTGTCGGCAACGTCCTGCAGGTTGTCCAGGGCCTTTTGGGAATATTGCAGCAACGCACGTTGGAACAACGCCTGCTTGCTGCCGAATGTGCCATAAAAACTTGACCTGCTCAGGCCCATGGCCTTCGTCAGATCATCAAGCGACGCAGCCTCAAATCCCTTTTGCCAAAAGACATTGAGCGCGGTCTCAAGGGCCTTCGATTCATCGAACTCCCGCGGCCGCCCCGGCCCCGGCGCACGCCCGCCGGAGCTTGGTCCATTTGGTTTTTGAATGTCTGCTGTGTCACTCATGAACCGGATATGGACTGCTCATTCCGGAATTACAAGACGCATCAAAAATATTTCGGACTGCACAGTCCGGAAAGAGTATCCGAACTTGGCACAGGGCCCTACCCTGACCCCGCCCTACATCCGGCACGAGCCAGAATAGGCGTCGCCGACATCATCAAAAATCCGGGCGGTGGCCTCCATTTCGTAGAGTGTGCTTGTTCGGCGCACCCCTTCCACAAGATAGAAGTCCTGGATCGGGAACTGGTTGTCATTGAAACGGAAATCGCCCCGCACGCTCTCAAAGGGCGCTGCATTCATGGCAGAAATCAGCGTTTCCGTATCTTTGATTCCACCCGTGAGCTCCAGCGAGAAATGAAGAAACTTGGCCGCATCATAGCCTTGGGCGGCATAAACGGACGGCTGGTAGCCATAGGTCCGCTGAAACTCGCGCATGAAACGCTTGTTAGCCGGATTATCGAGGTTGGGCGCCCAGGTCGACGCAGACATCAAGCCCTCGGCAGTCTCGGCCAAGTACGGCAAAGAAACGCCATTGATGGTCTTGGCGGACAGGAACGGAATGGCCCCCTTCAGCCCGGAGGTGTGAAACTGACGCACCAGCTCAACGCCCATTCCGGACGGCATGAAGGCGTAAATGGCATCCGGGCTGATTTCATCGATCTGAGCAAATTCGCCGGAAAAATCGGTTTGTCCAAGGCGTGGGAAAAGTTCGCGCGCAATCTGGCCCTTGAAATGCCGCTGAAAGGCTGCGAGGGCATCCCGGGCGGCCTCATAGTCCGGCGCGATCGTGACCACCCTCTGATAGCCCTTCAAGCTTGCAAACCGGCCCATTGTTTCATGGACCTGATCATCTTGCGACGCAGTTGAATAGAAATACCTACTGCAGGTCCGCCCAGCGATTGGCGCCGGCCCGGAACTGGTCCCGATGAACAGCGTTCGACTGCGCACAACAGGATCATGTACCGCCAGCATCACTCTGGAAAAATTGACGCCAACCAGCACATCAATGCCGTTGACTTCGATGAGCTCTGTAACCTTTTCAACGGCGTAATCAGGGTCCAGCTTGTCGTCGGTGATAAGTACGTTTGTTTCCAGGCCGCCTAGGGCTCCGTTCGATTGATTGACAGCGAGCATGAAGCCATCGCGCATGTGCTCCCCGTAAATCGCTGCCGGCCCCGACAAGGTCGCCATGAAGCCAACCGTCAATTTGGGTGTTTCCTGCGCATATCCGGGAACAGCGGCCATGAAGGCGCTGCAGAGAACCGCTCCGGCCAGGCGTTTGAACCGCGCGCGCACATTTTTCATCGTGTTTTGCCCATTCCTGACATGACCTCAGCGCCTGAAAAGATGGACAGATTGCCCGATCAAGCACCACTCACCCGGCGTCCAGTGTGCCAGCCACAGGTTATGTATTTGCAAACGCCTCGAACCTTATGGGGTTGCAACCCATCGCGAGAATTGCCGGAAATTTCCGCAGAGCCGCCGCAATCCAGCCCGCATGACGGCGCATTGGCCGGGCTTATTGGGCAGGTCTCCAACATGGCGATCGCTCCGCGCGTGCCAAACCGCAAACTCATGGAGGGCTCAATGGTAAAAGTAACTGCCCAAACCAACTCTTGCGAACCTCAGTCTGAGGGCACACCGGACAATGCAACACAAGAAACGCAAGACACAATAACCACGACAACAACTGCAAACGCTGCCACCGAAGACAATCAAAACGACCCCAGCGCCCTGGCGGCTCGCATTCTGCAATTGAGTGCAGATTTTGAAACAAAGATGCCTCAGCGGCCTAAAAAGCCGGCACTGAAGGGATCGGATGAGACTCCCTTGGATATGCCGGAGGTTCTGACCGCAGATCCAATGGATGACTGGACACCGCGTCCAAGACGGCGACGTGTGAGCCGCGCCTTGCCCGTTCAGTATGGACCGTCATTCAAAGCGCTGGCAGTGAGTACGGTTCTGCTCGCTCTTGCAGGTACTGGTGCCATTGCGCTTGGCTTGCAGGATTTTATGGTGGGGAGTGATCCGGATGTCGTCCAGGTCGAAACCCAAACAATAACAGCAGTGTCCAAGGGGGGGCTCACAAATTCGGTTTCGAATACTCCGTCTACCGTTGCGTCACCGGAAACCCCAACGACCTTCACAAAGGCGCAGGACCGAATCCATCAGGCCTTTGCGGAAACAGAGACAAACGCCGACACACCAACGAATGAGTTGGCGAACCGGGCGATGGCGTCTTTGGATCGGGCCGCGATTGCGCGAAGCGTAGCAAGTTCTGAAACAACAGCTGCGCGGACAGTGTCAGCAAGACGGACTACAGAAACAGCTCCACAGGCCCTTTCAACGTCCGAACTGCGGCAAGCAGCTGGAACGCCGCTCGCGCCGTCTGTTTCGAACGAAAAAACGACCGGAACGATCAAGGCTTCTGTCAATCTGCGCGCAACGGGAACAAAGAACGGCAAAATCATCGGGATTGTGCCTGAAGGTTCAGAAGTCAGCTTCAACGACTGTGGAAAATGGTGGTGTGAAGTCGTTCACGACGGCAAGACGGGCTTTGTCGGCCAAAAATTTGTCGACAGGTAACGTGTCCAATGGGCAACGCTGCGAGTAGAAGCTTGTTAAGGCGTTGCCCTTAAACTCAATTCCCGGATTCAAAAGCGGGAGGCCTCGGCATGCGAACCACTTTCAGTCGCACTCTTTCCCACAGCGCACTTGTGGCGCCGCTTCTGCTGTTTACTGTCTCTCCTTCCAAGGCAGATGGCACAGACTGTGTGGTGTACGCAACGGATTATGCCAACGCACACGTTGGAAGCGGTGACATGGTCGGTGATGCTGTTTCGGGTGGCATGACCGGTGCTGTTGTCGGTGGGCAATGGAACCCGTTGACCGGGGGCGCTGCCCGCGGCGCACGCACAGGCGCCGCCCTTGGTGTGTTGAACAATCTCGGCTCTGTTCCTCAAGGCTGGCAAGCGCTTTACGATATGGCTTACCAAATCTGCACACAGCAGAATTCTGGTGCTAGCGCAGCTCCTTATGGTGCAGGTGTTATGCCCAACTGCCGATCAAGCGCTAGCGTCGACGGTCCATCAGAAAGGTCTCCCGACGGTGGTTTGATGGTCGGCTCGGGCGGCCGGAACTGCCGCTAACCAGTGCTGACCGCTGCGTCTTTCGTGGATGAAACAGGGCCTCTTTCTGGAAACGGTTGACCTTGCCAGCAAAGCACACTCAACTGATCGCAATTTTGTGCAAAGAAGCATCCTCAATTGATCGTTGACGACAGGACTGGTTCATGACCCGCCACCCTTTTCCATTGAAGACATTTGCAACTGCCGCGCTGACGGGCCTGGCGTTTCTGACCGCCCCGGCTGCAGCCCAACAATGTGGCGGTGACTTTCAAACATTTCTTGCCGGCGTGAAACAGGAAGCCGTTGCCAAAGGCCTGTCCGAAAGCGCCGCAGATCAGACACTCTCTGGTGCGCAGATTGACCGAAAGGTCCTGTCGCGCGACCGGGCGCAGGGCGTCTTCAAGATGACGTTCCTGGATTTTTCCAAGCGCGTGATCTCAAGCTACCGGATGAAAAACGGTGCTGCCAACATGCAAAAATACGCCAGTGTGTTTGACCGTGTTGAGCGCGAATATGGTGTTCCAGCGCCTGTCATCACCGCTTTTTGGGCACTTGAAACCGACTTTGGCGCAGTTCAAGGTGACTTCAATACGGTCAACGCGCTCGCCACGCTCGCACACGATTGCCGCCGGCCTGAACTCTTCAGGCCTCAGTTGATTGCTGCGATCGAGATGGTTCAGCACGGAGATCTGGACCCACGGAACACCACGGGAGCCTGGGCGGGCGAAATCGGCATGGTTCAAATGCTGCCCGAAGACATCATCAAGTTCGGCAAGGACGCTGATGGAGACGGCCATGTCCGGCTCAAAGCCAGCGCCCCTGACGCGATCCTGACAGCCGGTGCCTTCATCAATTATCTGGGATGGCGTGACGGCGAACCTTGGTTGCAGGAAGTCACCGTTCCTGAAAACCTGAACTGGGCCGAAACGGGCCTTGGCAAAACGAAGTCTGGCAACGACTGGGCCGCGCTGGGGGTTCAGCCGCGCTGGGGCCAGATTTCGGGGAACTTGCCTGCATCTCTTCTGCTACCACAAGGCCGCAAGGGGCCGGCCTTTCTGGCGTATCCGAACTACAACATTTACTTGGAGTGGAACCAGTCGTTCATCTACACGACGTCCGCCGCCTACTTCGCGACACGGCTTGCCGGTGCCCCGCGCTACGATGCCGGTAATCCGGACCAAGGCCTGAACGATGCTCAAATGAAGCAGCTGCAGACCAAGCTGAGCGCATTGGGATACGACGTCGGCAAGATCGACGGGATTTTGGGCGCCGGAACGCGCGGTGCAGTCCAGCAGGTCCAGCAACAGCTCGGCATGCCTGCCGATGCCTGGCCGACCCCCGCCCTGTTGAACAGACTCTGATGCCCGCTCCAACCGCTGCCACCTATCTGTTCCTCGCTGCGGCCATCACCGCCGAGGTCATCGCAACATCGGCCTTGGCCAGAACCGAGAATTTTACCCGGTTCTGGCCAAGCATCATCACGATTGTCGGCTACGGAATTTCGTTCTGGTGTCTGTCCCATCCGATCCGCGTCCTGCCCACCGGTATTGTCTATGCGGTCTGGTCCGGCGCCGGGATTGTGCTGATCACCATGGTCGCCTGGCTGGTCTTCGGCCAGAAATTGGACCTGCCTGCGGTTCTCGGCCTCGGCCTGATCATAGCCGGCGTGATCGTAATCAACGTTTTCTCAAAGTCTGTCGGGCACTGAGCCACCAACCAGAGATTGACATGAGCCGGCGCCCAACCCACTCTAGTCTTGTTCTATGCCGGAGGGGGAAACCGCCATGGACCAGGATGGTGCAAATAAGGATCTGATCGTCCGCGGGCTGGTGACGGTCGCCGCGTTGGCTATGGTCGCTGTGAGCATCGTTTATCCAGACAAGATCACCACCGAAGCACTCGTGTTTTGCGGTATCGCCGTTTTGCCTTGGGCGGGATCCTTCGTGAAGTCTTTCAAAGTCGGCAAGGACGGTCTGGAGGCCGAACTGCAGGAACTCCAGCGGGAGCTGCACCAGACCAGCGATACCGTCTCCGCCATCATCGAAACGACCGCGGAAACCGAGGAACCTCCAGCTGTCACACCAGAGCATTCGACGCTATTGGAAACCAGCGCGCCAGACCTCATCGATGAGAAGTGGCGGAAAATCCTGAGTGCATTGGTGAGTGACAAATACAATTTCCGAACAGCGACCGGAATTGCGAAATCGAGTGGCCTGAGTTTGAGCCAGGTTCGCAAGATCTTGCCCGAGTTGCGGGATGAAAACCTTGTCCGGGAATTGAGCCGGACATCCCAAAGCCGTCAGCTTGGAAAAACACAGCCGCTGTGGGGTATCACAGCGGCTGGTCGTCATTTGATCTGATTGTTTGCTTCAAGGCTCGCATCAGCCGGCAGTTAAGTTTTCGATCACTCACTGGATCTTTGGCGCATCACTCCCGCCCGGCGCTTCCTCGAGCACCGTTGCCTTGCCATCGTCGCCCAGCAGGAACACAGCGAGAATTTTCGCAGGACCATCGCCTGTGTTTACGCCGCGATGCGTGACATTCATTGCTTCAAGCAGCCCCTCACCTTCGCGGTAGATTTTCTTGCCGATTCCCTCGTAAGTCACGGTGATTTCGCCTTCGAGGATATAGGCATAAAGAGGCGCATGATGCTGGTGCCAGTCTGTTTCCTCGCCAGGGGCCATGGTGACAACCAACGAATGGATCGACGGATTGTTTTGAGGAAACTTGATTTCCTCACCCGCTACGGTCTGGTTGCCGGAAAACACCTCACGCACAGCATTGTAAGGCGTCTTGGCAGCCTCTTCTTTTTCAATGGCTGCTAGAGACCCGGGTTTTGCAGCTGGTTGTGACGGGGCCGGTTTGCCGTCCGGTGTAACTGACTTGTCAGCCGCGAAACTGACGGGCATTCCAACGGTCACTGCCAGTCCAAGGCTTGCTATCCATAACGCCAGCCGCATGTTTCCTCCGATCAAATAAACTTCTGTCTTTGTCCGATAGCGTTTCGGAAATCAGCCCATAGGCGGAGCTCCGAAACATCTGGAAGAACCTAGAAAACGAAAGACCTATCAAATCTCTATGAAGTCTCCGGGTGCCATAGCGGCCACCTTGCCGCTGTGTTCTCCCATCGCTGTCAGGAATGCGTCCGTGTTCTGATCCAGAATCGGGAACGTGCCATAATGGCAGGGCACAATTGTGTCGAATTCAAAGAAGCGCTGACAGGCCATTGCGGCCGTCTTTCCACCCATCGTAAACCGGTCTCCAACGGGAACAAGACCGATCTTCGGCTGGTAGATTTCATTGATCAATGCCATGTCGGAAAAAATGTCGGTATCGCCCATGTGATAGAGGACTTTCTGGCCGGGCACTTCAACGATGATGCCATGTGGGTTGCCGAGATAAATGGCTTCGCCGTCGGTCTGCTTGGAGGAGGAATGATCCGCGCGGACCATGCCAACCCGGAACGGCCCTGCATCAACCATGCCGCCAGAGTTCATCGGATTGATGTTTTCGATCCCCTGGCGTGTTGCCCACATGCAGATTTCGAAATTGGCCGTCAGCTGCGCACCAGTTTCCTTCAGTATATCGATTGAATCCCCAATGTGGTCGTCATGGCCATGTGTCAGGATGATGTGTGTTGCACCTTCCGCTGCTTCCTTCGGGGTTATGGCGTCAGGAAACATCGGGTTTCCGGTCAAAAATGGATCAAACAAGATGGTGGCAGCGCCGGTTTCAAGTTTGAATGCGGAGTGTCCATACCAAGTGAGTTTCATGTCCCTGTAACATCCTGCTCGATATCATTATTGACGTTTGCAGACAGTGCCCTGCAAAATTACAGTGTTGAGTTTCCGTATGTTAACATAAAGCCGCTTTTGCTACGGTGTTGCAAGACGGACATATTACGACCTGGAATTTTGAACGGGAAGATCGCGGAAGACGATAACCAAATAAGACAATGCAAGAAGCCGGGTGCTGATCAGGGCGCTGTGTGCAGTCCAAAGGACATCAGATGAAGATCAGAAGTTATGTGATTTTCTGTTTTTTGCTTGCTGCTCTTTTACCGACGATCATCTTCAGCGTTTGGTCCTATCGGGAAACCGTTGCTCGTGAGCTTGCGGATGTTCAGGACCGGCACCTGCTTCTTGCGAGGAAAGCAGCCGCGACGCTGGATCATTACCAGCAAAACCTGGTCGCAGCCGTGGAAGCGATCGGAACTTCAGCGAAGTCGAGTGAAACATCCGGCGCCTACAGCCGTCTCTTTGAACAACTGTTCATTGCGTGTGTTGGAATTACCGACAAGCGGACCGGGCACACCGAATATTTCTTCAAAACGGGGGGCTCGGGAGAAGGCCATATTGAAGACGCTACCTTAGAAACCCTTCTCGGTAATTCAAATCCGGATCAGCCGGTGTTCTCAAATGTCTTGCCTGACAAGGAAGGGCGCAACCGGATCTATCTGGTCATTGAACAGCCCAATCAAACGCTGATTGGGGTGATCAAGCCAGACTATATTGTTGAGCTCGGAAAGAGCATTGTCTTCGGTGAGAAAGGGCACGCGGCCATCGTTGACAGCTCGGGAACTTTGATCGCCCATCCAAGAGACGAATGGATTGCGTCCAGGAAAAACATCTCCGCAGTGCCGGTCGTCGCGCAAATGATGGACGGCAACAGCGGAGTTGGCGAATTCTATTCGCCGGCAGTTGAGAAGCAAATGATTGCGGGTTTTGCAACGGTGCCCGGTCCGGGCTGGGGGATCATGGTTCCCCAACCGGTCTCAGAAATCCACGCCAAGGCAAGCCAGGTTCTGTATTCACTCCTTCCGGTGCTCGGGATGGCGCTCATATTTCTCGTGTTTATCGGACTATTCCTGGCGAGGTCCCTGTCTCGTCCCATCGAAGAACTTGCCCATGCAATGCATCTTGGTGCGTTGAACCAGAAACTGTCTTCACTGAAAATGCCGAAAAGCCTCATGCGCTTCCGCGAGACCGAGGAAGTCTGCGACAGCTACAACACGATGGTGTCCCGGATATCGATGGCGAGTGCACAAATCGAAAAACTGGCCTTCAGTGATCATGTAACCGGACTGCCGAACCGGGATCATCTGCATCTTCAGGCAACATCCATCCTGGAGGAAGCAATCAGTCCAAAGCGTGGTGGGATCATTCTACTGATCGATCTGGACGACTTCAAAGAGATCAACGACCTTTATGGCCATCTTGCGGGCGATCAACACCTGAAGGCGTGCGCCGAGACCCTCTCCAAGGTGGCTGAGAATACAAAGGTAAGCGCCCCCGAGGGCAAACCCTTCGCCACGCCGATTGTCGCGCGCATTGGCGGCGACGAGTTCATCGTCATGATCCAGGGGTTGATCGATGACGAGGAGATCGAAACGTTTCTGGCCCAAGTCCGCAATGCGTTGGCAGAGCCGATTACCGAGCTCAATATTACCCCAGGTGCAAGCATCGGCTGCGCGAAATTCCCGAACGATGGCGTTGAGTTGATTGAGCTGATCAAGCGGGCCGACATTGCCATGTACCACGCAAAAAGGTCGGGCAAGAACAAAACCCAGGTCTATGCACCGCATATCGGGACGAAGTCTGTCTCCGAGATCCGGCGTGACCTGACCGCAGCGATCGAGGAAGAAAAGCTCTATCTGGAGTACCAGCCAAAGGTCTGTACGCGGCGGCGCAAGGTGATCAGCGTCGAGGCCCTCGCCCGGTGGGAACACCCGGAGTTCGGGCTCTTTATGCCGAAATTCTGGGTCCCCAGCCTCATGGGCTCCAATGCCATGCCGCGTCTTGGCGAGTGGGTCATGAAAACCGCCATGAAAGACCTCAACAGGATCCAGTCGGAAGGGCATGATCTTTGGATGTCCGTGAACATCGGCACCGATCATTTTGTCTCAAAGGGTTTCATAAGCAACGTTGAAGCGATCCGGAACGAACTGAACTTTGATCGCGGCCTGCTTGAGATCGAAGTCACAGAAGACACGCTTTTCAGTTCGGAAGAAAAAGCCGTCGATGCGTTCAACCAGCTGCACGATCTTGGCTACAGGGTCTCTATCGACGATTTCGGCCGCGGCTATTCGAACATTGCCCGGCTCGCGAACCTGCCGGTGGATTTCTTGAAGATCGATCAGTCCATCATTGCTGGTGCAAGTGATGATCCGCGCATTGGCACGATCATGGCCTACACGCTTAAGATGGCGAAAGAGCTCGATTGCAAAACAGTGGCAGAGGGCATTGAGACCGAACAACAGGCGGAATTCGCGAGCAGATTGGGCGCGGACTGCCTGCAAGGCTATTTCTTCACGCCGAGCCTTCAAGTCGGCGAACTGTTAAATTGGCTGGATGCTCAGCCCGGACCAAACGGTCATCCCTATTTGCGCGAAACAGATGATGAAGTCGCTCAGGCTTGACCGGTTGTCTGATCCTTTTTCCGAAAACTCTCTTTAAGCAGGAAACTGAATTTCAACTGCGCCGTGCCAGTGTGTGATTGGACCTATCGATCGCAACTTGGCCAATCAATGCGGCCTCGCTGCATAAGAGACTGAATTCTTAATCTATTTGACATGGCAAAGCTTTCTTCAGAAGAAATTTTCCAGATCCTGCTGGGCACCGAACACGCGGGTAACTCCGCAACGGTTTACCGGGTTTCCTTTGCTGTCCCGAATTCGCTTCTGGGTCAAAGTCAGGGTGGCAACAACAGCGGCTTTTCGTTTGGGATTGTCCAGCTTGATGCCGGATCCAACAGTTTCGCGCAGTCTGCTTTGACATCGATCCTGCAGACAGCACGCGACACCGGCAACCTGACAAGCTCTCAATTCACGCACTTGAGCCAATATGTCGGTGCCAGCCGGCCGGACTTAAATCCAGACCTTGCGTCCACATATGCTGCAGACCGGGCTTTCTTGAACGACACCATTTTTGACGAGCAGTACGCTCGGGACATCATCGATCAATACAGCCAGCTTTATATCGAGAGTTCGCTGCTCCCAACGCTGACAACCTTTCTCGACACAATGGAAGACCGCTGGGGCACAAGCACTGCGTTCAACAGCAGCCATCCGGATTACGCATCGGCACTTGCGATGATCACTTCAGTCGCAAACCGGTTCGGGTCGATACGCGAAACAACAGCGCATTTTCTGGAAACTGAGCCGAGCTATCTGGCAGTCGTCAAAGCAAGGTTTAATCAGCTCGCAGCGACAACCGTCGTCGAACCAGAGGATTGGGATCTTGTACTGATTGGTGCCGATCTATGGCAAAGCACCTTTGGAACAACGAACGGAGATGACATCCTTCAAGGAACGGCTGGAAATGACAGCTTGTTCGGCGGGAATGGCAATGATCACCTCACCGGCGGCCTTGGAGATGATGTCCTTGATGGTGGTAACGGTACCGATACCGTCGTGTTTTCGGGAACCCGGGAACAATATGCCATATTCACTCGCAGCGACGGACGGATCATGGTGGCCGATACCGTTGCCAACCGGGATGGCCGGGACATCGCGGCAAACTTTGAAACGATCCAGTTTTCCGGCGCCACACTCGACATATCAACCGCTTTGATCGAGCCGTCTGACACGGACAACAGCGCTTTTCAGATCTACCGTTTCTACAACTCCGAAACGGGCGCTCATTTTTTCACATCGAGCATTGAGGAGCGCAATGCCGTGATCGAGACGCTGCCGAGCTTCGTCTACGAGGGCAACAGTTACGACAGCAACGTTGCTGCAAGTGATGGAACGGCCGTCTATCGCTTTTATAACTCAGATACCGGAGTTCATTTTTACACCGCGTCCGAGGCGGAGCGCGATACGGTGCTGGACCAATTGCCGAGCTATTCGCTGGAAGGGATCAGTTACTTCGCATCACTGGATGACAGCAACGGCGGACAGGCGCTCTACAGGTTCTACAACACTTCCAACGGAACTCATTTCTACACCGTCTCTGAAGCCGAACGGGATGCCATCACACAAACGCTGGGTCACTACTACTATGAAGGCGTTGCGTACTTTGTTGAATTTGCCTGAGAACCTTTGCTGAGGTGAAGGTCTTGTCCGCGCTCATGATCGACGGTTTGAGACGTCGATGCCATTGACCAAGTCAGTAAACTTCTCCCATCATCAACAACAGACTGGATTGGCGGCTCCCTTGCTGATAAAGGCCAGCCATGGCTAACGACCCCACCCTTTCGCTGGAAGACTTCATTGCCGCGGTTCCAGACCGCACACGACTGATCGGCCTCGATCTTGGCACAAAGACCATAGGTCTTGCGCTCTCCGATCTCGGCCGCGGTATTGCGAGCCCGATGGAGACAATCCGGCGCAAAAAATTCACACTGGATGCGGAGCAGCTCTTGAAGATCTGCAGCGAACAGGGTGTCGGGGGTCTCGTGCTCGGTCTTCCACTCAACATGGACGGCACGGAAGGCCCGCGCGCGCAAGCCACACGGGCCTTCACGCGAAACCTCGCGCCCAAGACCGATCTGCCCATGACTTTTTGGGACGAACGCCTCTCGACAGCTGCAGTCACCCGAACACTGCTCGAAGCAGACTCAAGCCGGGCAAAGCGCGCTGAAGTCGTCGACAAGATGGCGGCCGCCTACATCCTTCAAGGCTTCCTCGACCGGCTCGGTTTTATGGGCCTCGACACCTGATCTTTTTCCCTCCTCAGCGCTGGACGCCAGATCCGCTGGTGACCGGCGCGATCTGATGAAAACCCTTTTCCCATGCAAATGATATTCTTCGCCCTCGCCCCGGTCATCCTCGTGATTGCCTCCGGCTACCTGCTCGCGCGCGCCAATCTGATCAGCGGCGAACAATGGGTGGGCGTCGAACGTCTTGCCTATTTCGTTTTGTTCCCAGCCGTTCTGTTTCGCACGATCGCTCTCGCCGACTTTTCAAGCGTCCCAACCTTCGACATGGGCGCTGCACTCCTGTCTGCGATCGTCACGCTCGCTGTTGCGCTGCTTGCCGCCCGAACACTGATTGAGAAGATCTGGGGCATCCCGGCTGTCCGCTTCACCTCCATCTTTCAAGGCTCTTTGCGTTGGAACGCCATGATCGCTCTTGCGCTAGCCGCCAATATTGGCGGTCAAACGGCACTCGCCATGTTAGCAGTGGCGATGGTGTTCATGATCCCGATCCTGAACGGCGCCAGCATCGTTGTCCTGTCGTGGTATGCCAGCGGAACCACACCGAATTTTTCTAAGATCCTCAAAGACCTTTTCACCAATCCGTTCATCCTGTCGATTTTTGCCGGCGTCCTGATGAACCTCAGCGGTCTGACCATGCCGACAATCGTTGATGATACGCTGGAGATTTTCGCGCAGGCGGCTCTGCCGATCGGCATCATCTGTGTGGGCGCCGGACTGGATCTGAGCTCACTCCGCCGTCCAGGCCCTGCACTCACCATGGGCACCTTCCTGCGGCCAGTCTTCATGCCGATGCTCGCCTTCCTGTTTGCGAACCTTTATGGCGTGACCGGCCAGGCACTCACCGTCATCATCATCGCCTCAGCCGTGCCCTGCGCCAGCAACTCTTACCTGCTCGCCCGCCAGCTTGGCGGGGATGCGAAGCTGATGGCCGAGATCATCACGCTGCAGACACTAGCTGCGACCGTGACCATCCCGCTCGCGCTGCTGCTTTTCACTTAAGCTGCCGGCGGAAAAAGGCTTTCAACAATGCCCGCAGCATCAACATCAGCCGGCAGAATGCCGTAGGTCGACCGCCAGCCGCCAGAAAGACGCGTTTTCGCAAAGGCATCCGCAACATCATCCATCTGCAACTCTTTCAAAGCCGCTGCAGCTGCTGTGAGGGCAAGGCGTTCTGTCAACACGCGGGCATGGGCCGGGTCTGCCAAAGCCTCTGCGGCAAGGTTGGGCAAGCCACTGCATGCCGCAGTCAGTGACGCACCCCCGCTTTTCGAGAGTTCACCCAGCACAAGGTCTGGCACTTCGGGATGGCGGCCAAGCGCTCGCAGGACATCCAGCGCCATGACATTGCCCGATCCCTCCCAGATCGGATTGACCGGCGCATCCCGGTAAATACGGGCCATATCAAAATCCTCGACATAGCCATTGCCGCCCAGACACTCCATCGCCTCGTATGTGAGCGCGGGACCGGTCTTGCAGATCCAGTACTTGATCGCGGGGGTCAGCAACCGGGCATAAGCAGCCTCAACCGGATCTGCGTCTGCCTTCGCTGCCGCTTTCGCAAGGCGCAAGGCCAGAGCTGTGGCAGCGGCGCAATCCAGTGCCATGTCGGCGAGGACTGCGGTCATCAACGGCTGATCGATCAAATAGGCTCCGAAGGTTTTACGGTGACGGCAATGGTGGACGGCACGGCTGAGCGCTGCCCGCATTTGCCCGGCAGACCCCAGCGCACAGTCGATCCGGGTTGGTGTCACCATATCGATGATGGTTGCGATTCCCCGCCCCTCGTCTCCAAGAAGATACCCCTCCGCCCTGTGGAACTCCACTTCGGACGAGGCATTTGACTTGTTGCCAAGCTTGTCTTTCAGGCGTTGAAAGCGCAGACCATTGACCCGGCCATCCGGCAAGATGCGCGGGATCAGGAAACAACTTGGCCCGGTCGTTGTTTTGGCCAGCACCAGAAACGCATCGGACATAGGCGCAGAGAAGAACCACTTGTGCCCGGTAATCGCGTAGCTTCCTTGATTGCCCACCTCGGCCGTCGACGATATGGCCCGGAGATCGGTGCCGCCCTGCTTTTCCGTCATGCCCATGCCGATGGTGATGCCGGTCTTTTCGTGCATCGGGACGAAACGGGGATCATAAGTCCGCGTTTGCATCTTCGGCAGGAAATCCGCGCAAACATCCGGATATTGCGCCATCACGGCTGCTGCCGCGTTTGTCATGGTAATCGGGCATGTGTGGCCCGTTTCAGCCTGTGACGTCAGAAAGAACTTGGCTGCGCGTGCGACTTGGGTCGACACACCGCCATCCAGCAAAGCGCTATGCATCCCAGCCGAAAAGCTGTGCGCCATCAGATCATGATAGGCCGGATGGAATTCGACCTGATCCGACCGGCGGCCATGTCGGTTATGGGTTTTAAGGGCGGGAAGATGGATATTCGCCTGCCGCCCGAGCTCCAGAAACGCGTCAGCTCCCACCTCAGTGCCGTGAGCAAGGACGTCCTTTAACTCCCCGGCTGAAACATGCGCGGAGACTGCAGCCAAAAGAAGCGGATCGCCCGCCGCCAGATTGGACCCGCCATATGGTGGGGCCTGATTGAAAACGTCATGCGTAGCAAAGGCTTCCACCCCGGCGTCACTTGAGGTCTGGACAGCTTCGCTCAGATGGTTTGCCATAACGTTTCCTCCTCCCGATGAGCACTTTACTGCCCTTGTCAGTTTACGTAAGCGTAACAATATAGTGGAAATCAATGCAACCACCGACCGTTGTGCAGTGCGCACGCGCGCCGAATGACGCTTGGTCAGATTGAAAAATGCACCGCTTTCGAATTTGACCATTTGATCAAAGTCTTAGTCTGCATGTGGACAGCGGGTAGAGACCTGATTCCGGCCTTGTGTGCAGCCCCGTTCCACCTTAAGAAGATGATCTCGATGAGCGAGCAAGAATCCTATCGAGACAACCCTTTCCCCCATCGACATTTGCTGGGCATTGAGGGTCTTCACCCCCACGAAATACTGGGCCTTCTGGACCGTGCCGAAGAGGCCGTGGAGATTTCCCGGCAAGTGCACAAGCGCAAGCATGTGCTGCAGGGCCGGACACAGATCAATCTCTTCTTCGAAGCCTCAACGCGCACACAAAGCTCGTTCGAGCTGGCCGGAAAACGTCTTGGCGCAGACGTCATGAACATGGCGGTCTCCCAGTCGTCGGTCAAAAAGGGCGAGACCCTGATCGACACGGCCGCGACCCTCAACGCAATGCACCCGGACTTGCTGGTAGTCCGCCATCATGCAGCCGGCGCGGTTCACCTGCTGGCCCGGAAGGTTGGCTGCGCGGTGGTCAATGCCGGCGACGGCCCGCATGAGCACCCGACACAAGCACTTCTCGACGCGCTGACCATCCGCCGCCACAAGGGCAAGATCGCCCGGTTGACGGTGGCGATTTGCGGCGACATTGCCCATTCGCGCGTTGCCCGTTCCAACATCATCCTGTTGAACGCGCTCGGTGCCCGGGTTCGGGTGATCGCCCCGTCCACGCTCCTGCCCTCGGGCATCTCCCAAATGGGCGCGGAGGTCTATCAGGACATGCGCGAAGGGCTGAAAGGCGCGGACATCGTCATGATGCTGCGCCTGCAGCGCGAGCGCATGAACGGGGCCTTCATCCCGTCCGTCCGGGAGTACTACCGCTATTATGGTCTTGATGCGGAGAAGCTGTCTCATGCGAAGGACGATGCGCTCGTCATGCATCCCGGCCCCATGAACCGCGGTGTCGAGATCGACCCTGCAATCGCTGACGGACCGCAAAGCCTCATCCGCGAACAGGTCGAAATGGGCGTTGCGGTACGTATGGCCGTGCTTGAAGCGCTCGCCGACAACCTACCAACAGCTTGAACCCCAGAGGACAAACACCGTGGCACTCGACACACCCAAACCTCTGGTTCTCTCAAACGCCAGAGTGATCGACCCGGCGCGGGATCTGGACGCCCCCGGATCGATCATCATCGCGGACGGCACCATTCTTGCCGCCGGGCCGGAAGCCGCCAATCAGGGCGCGCCTTACGGTGCCGAAATGATCGACTGCAAGGGCGCCATCGCCTGCCCCGGCCTCATCGACATGTGCGTGTCGGTCGGAGAACCGGGGGCAGAACACCGCGAAACGCTGGCAAGCGCTTCGGAAGCCGCGGCGGCCGGCGGCATCACCACAATTTGCACCATGCCGGACACCGATCCGGTGATTGACGATCCGGCGCTGGTCGACTTCATCCACCGGCGCGCCCGCGACACGGCCAGTGTCAACGTTCTGCCGCTGGCCGCCCTCACCAAGGGACTTGAGGGCGTTGAAATGACCGAGATCGGCTTGTTGAAGGAAGCCGGTGCGGTCGCCTTCAGCAATGGCCACAAGTCGGTCAAGAACCCGCAAATTCTGCGCCGCATGATGACCTACGCCCGCGATTTCGATGCGCTTGTGATCCACCACACCGAAGATCCGGATCTTGCGGGCGGCGTGATGAATGCCGGGCTCAATGCCAGCTGGAAGGGCCTCTCCGGCGTGCCGCGGGAAGCGGAAATCATCATGCTGGAGCGCGATCTGCGTCTCGTTGGCATGTCCAAGGGCAAATACCATGCGAACCTGATCTCGACGTCTGACAGCGCCGACATCATCCGCACCGGGAAAGGCCGGGGGCTGAACATCACGGCAGGGATTTCGATCAATCACCTGACGCACAATGAAAACGACATCGGTGCCTACCGCACCTTCTTCAAGATGTCGCCGCCCTTGCGCGATGAAGACGACCGGCAGGCGATGATCGCGGCAATTGCAGACGGCACAATTGACATCATCTGCTCCAATCACGACCCGCAGGACGTGGAAACCAAACGCCACCCCTGGGCGGAAGCTGAAGACGGTGCGATTGGCCTTGAAACCCTGCTTGCGGCGAGCCTGCGCCTGTACCACGCGGAGCAAGTGGACCTGAAGACACTGCTTGCAGCAATGACATGCAATCCGGCAGACCGGCTTGGACTGGAAACCGGACGTCTTTCAAAAGGCGCGCCGGCCGATGTCATTGTTTTTGACCTCGACCGCCCCTGGGTTCTGGAAAAGAGCGCCATCCGCTCGCGCTCCAAGAACTCCCCGTTCGAAGACGCCCGTTTCTCAGGCCGTGTTATGCGCACCGTGGTCGGCGGAAAAACCGTCTTCGCGCATGGGTGAGTAACCGTCTGGCCGTTGTCAGGCCGGGTTCTCTTCCAGCCACGCCATGACATCGGCAGCGTTCCGGTCGGGCGGAAATACTGGGTAGAACGCCTTGATCACAACGCCGTCCCGGACGATCAACGTCAGGCGCTTTAACAGCGTCTGACCGTCGGCTTCGAAGGACGGCAGATCAAGGGCTTTCGTGAAGCTCAGATCCGCGTCCGACAACAGCGGAAACGGCAAATGAAGCCGCTCAACGGCCTCCACCTGATAGGCAGTTGATTGGGTGGACAGACCGAAGATATGAGTGGCACCAAGGGCCGAAAGCTCTTTGAAATGATCCCGGAAAGCACAGGATTGCGGCGTGCAGCCTCGCGCGCCTGGGATCATGTCCCAGCCGTCCGGCAAGGGCACACCCGGCTGCCCTGTCTTGGGGTAGATGTAAATCACGCTGGTCCCGGTAAGGTCCGCCAGATGCACCTTGCTGCCATCCGTTGCCGCCAATTCCAGTGGAGGCAGCGTCATTCCCTCAACACGCGCAGCCGTACCGTCATCCTCCGGCGCCGGCAGCTTCGACCAATCCACATCTGTCAGGCTCAAGGATATTCTCCAGATTTCGTTCGTGCTTTACATGAATTCCAAATCTGGAATTGCCCTGCAAGATGGCAAGTCATTTAGCTTGGCAAACATACCCTGATCTTTGCAAACCATGGCTATAAGCACTCAGCATATCCCCAAGGTCCTGCCGCCCCGCACCTGAACCTGTGTCTAGGACTCATGTTTAAGTCCAGCGTTTAGCCGCCGCCCCATGAAACTTCGGCGGATACCGTTCGAAATTCAAACTCTCTAAACTAAAGGCTGTCGGTGTCGCAGCTTATTAAGCCAGCTGCAATTTTCTTGGAGGCATACTGCCTGTAAATTTGAGATCTGCGCAGTATTGGACAGTAACATGTCAAATCCCCTATCTAACTGCGCCACAATCCTATTTTAGAATGAGGAAAAGTGTTGAATAAGGCAATTTACAACGTCAAAGACATCGCCGACATTTTCTCTATTTTTCATGATGGCTGGGTTGAAGACATCTACTACTCGGACCGAATTTTAAAACTAAAAATCGGAATTCCGTATCTCGCCGAAGCGATAGCCCAAGGAGCTTCCGGTTTCGAGGTATCACTGAAAGAAATGAAGGACTTCCGTTTTTGCTCTTGGACAAATGAGGCCGAACGGACACCGGTCATTATTGAAGATGCTAAAGATATATTGGGCCTCCAACTCGAAATACTGAGTGGTGACGTTGTGGATGGTTTGGTGCGAGTGCTGTGCCAGACTCATGTCTCGGAACATCTGAGCACCGGTGGCTATCTGTTCATTGAAGCCAAATCAGCGACGGTAGAAGCAGAGAATGGCGCACAATTCTCTATAGAGGAGCTGAGAGAGACCAGCAGTGCTTACTGGAATGCGTGGGAAGCCAAAAACAAACATTCCCAGTAGAATTTTGTGGCCGTCATTGCCGGATTTGATCCGGCAATCCATGCCGCTCAGAAGTCCCAAGCAGCGGCGATGTGCTTTTGAAACGAAACGGTATGGATACCCGGATCAAGTCCGGGTATGACGGTAGAAAGGGGGCTTCGGCGTGTGTTGTGAATTCTTCTGGAGACCCTGCCCTGCGCACTCGGGAGAAAAACAAAAATGCCTGATCCGATCAGCTGGGGATTTGCCTGGCCCTATTATTTGGCCGCCCTCGCCTTCGGCTATTTGCTCGGCACCATTCCGTTCGGCCTGATCCTGACGAAGCTCGGCGGGCATGGGGATATCCGCAAGATCGGTTCGGGCAATATCGGCACAACAAATGTGCTGCGCACCGGCAGTAAGAAACTGGCGGCCGCAACGCTTCTGGGCGATGGGCTGAAAGGTACGGTCGCGGTTCTGATTGCAGCCCGGTTCGGACCCGACACGGCCTTGATTGCCGGTTTCGGCGCGTTTTTGGGGCACCTCTTTCCGGTCTGGCTGAAATTCAAGGGCGGCAAGGGCGTTGCCACCTATCTCGGCATCCTCTTGGGCCTTTATTGGCCGATGTTCCTGATCGCCGCCCTCACCTGGATCGGCATGGCGTTTGTTTTCCGCTACTCCTCTTTGTCTGCCCTGACCGCCTCGGCCGTTACGCCCATTATTCTGTATTTCGGCTTCAGCCAGTTTCAGCTGGGCGAGATGTTTCTGGTGCTCACCCTCTTGCTCTGGGCCAAGCATCACGAGAATATCGGCCGGCTCCTCAAGGGACAGGAGAGCAAGATCGGCAAGAAATCGAAACCGGCAGAGGCTTCGACCTCAGATCCGTCTCCGGGAGACGGGTGAGCCGCCGGGCGCACGATAAAACCCTTCGCCTCTCCGAGGCCCAGCGCCTTGCCTGGCTTCGTTTAATACGCTCTGAAAATGTTGGTCCCACCACGTTCCGTGACCTTCTGAACCACACCGGGTCTGCCGAAAAGGCTCTGGAGCTTCTGCCCGAGCTCTCAAGACGGGGCGGCAAGAAAAGCTACCGGCTTTGCTCACAAGACGATGCGGAAGCCGAACTTGAGGCTCACGACCGGTCCGGTGCCCGCCTTGTTGCACTTGGCGAGCCGGAGTACCCACCGCATCTGCGTCACATCGACGGCCCGCCGCCGCTTTTGTCCATCAAGGGGGGATCCGTCACGGCCCGGCCCAAGACGCTGGCGATCGTCGGGGCGCGCAATGCCTCGCTGTCGGGCCGGAAACTCGCCGCAATGTTCGCCCGGGATCTTGGAACCTCTGATTTCGTCATCGCCTCCGGCCTTGCCCGCGGTATTGATGCCGCCGCCCACGAAGCAGCCCTCTCATCAGGGACCATAGCCGTCTTCGCCGGCGGGATTGATGTGCTCTACCCAAGTGATCACGACCGCCTCCTTGCAGCAATCCTTCAATCTGGCGGCGCGGTGATCAGCGAAATGCCATTTGGCTGGAAGCCACGCGGGCGTGATTTTCCCCGGCGCAACCGGCTGATTTCCGGCATCTCGCTCGGCGTGATCGTGATTGAAGCGGCCAGGAAATCCGGGTCACTCCACACAGCCAGGTTTGCGCTGGAGCAGAACCGGGACATTTTCGCAGTTCCCGGCTCCCCGCTTGATCCGCGCTCGGACGGGGCCAACAGCCTCATCCGCCAAGGCGCGGCATTGGTGACAAACGCAAAAGATGTTCTGGAGGATCTCGGCGGCCGGATTGAACCTGTCCTGCCCTTTGATCAGGACTTGAATGAACCGGACAAGGATCTCTTTTCCGCAGTCAAGGAACCGGATGAAAGCTTGCGCGCCCTTATCATATCCGCCCTCGGCCCAACACCGGTCGATCTTGATGAGCTGATCCGGTTTGCAGACGTGCCGCCGCGGATGGTGCACATCATTTTACTGGAACTTGAACTTGCCGGACGGCTGGAACGGCACCGCGGCAATAAAATATCGCTGCTTTTGTAATGAAATTTTCCCATATTAGTCAGTGGATAACCTGTCTACGAAACGGACAGCTTGACCCCGGTCGCGCAAAGGTCCATTTGACACGCGGCGCATGATCCGTGATCGTCTGCGCCATAAAACCAGCTTCTCTCCCGGGAAAACTCCTCCGTCCCGGCACAAAAAATTTGGGTAAGAATGAACGTCGTCATTGTGGAATCGCCGGCGAAAGCCAAGACGATCAACAAGTATTTGGGCTCGGATTACACCGTTCTGGCCTCTTATGGTCATGTGCGGGACCTGCCCCCCAAAGACGGTTCGGTCAAACCCGACGAAGACTTCGCCATGAGCTGGCAGGTCGACAGCAAGTCCCAGAAGCGGCTGAGCGAGATCGCCAGCGCGGTCAAGGATGCCGACCGCCTCATTCTCGCAACTGACCCCGACCGCGAAGGGGAAGCGATTTCGTGGCATGTTCTGGAAGTTCTCCAGAAGAAGCGCGTTTTGAAGGACAAACAGATCGAGCGTGTGGTGTTCAACGCGATCACCAAGAAGGCGATCCTGGAGGCGATGGACAATCCGCGCCAGCTCGACACACCGCTTGTAGACGCTTACCTCGCCCGCCGTGCGCTCGACTATCTGGTCGGCTTTACCCTGTCTCCGGTCCTTTGGCGCAAATTGCCCGGCGCCCGTTCCGCCGGCCGTGTGCAGTCTGTAGCGCTCCGTCTCATCTGCGACCGGGAAATGGAGATCGAGACCTTTAGGCCACAGGAATACTGGTCGATCTTTGCCGGCATGAAGACACCGGACGGCGAAGTGTTCCAGGCAGGTCTGACCGGCTTTAATGGGAAGAAAATTGGCCGCCTCGACATAAAGACGGGCGACGAAGCCGGCGCCATCAAGACGATGCTGGAAAGCGCCAGCTTCAAGGTCGACAGCGTTGCCTCCAAACCGGCCAAGCGCAATCCGGCAGCGCCCTTTACCACCTCGACCCTGCAGCAGGAAGCGTCCCGCAAACTCGGCTTCTCCGCTTCGCGCACCATGCAGGTGGCTCAAAAGCTCTATGAAGGCATTTCCATCGGTGGCGAGACCTCCGGCCTCATCACCTATATGCGTACTGACGGCGTCTCCATTGCAGGCGAAGCGATTGCCGCGGCCCGCTCCGTAATTGGACAGGATTTCGGAGACAAATACGTTCCGGAGAAGCCGCGCGCCTACTCCTCCAAGGCCAAGAACGCTCAGGAAGCTCACGAGGCGATCCGCCCGACCGATCTGGCCCGCCGCCCGAAAGATGTCGCTGCGTTCCTCGATCAGGATCAGGCCAAGCTCTATGAGCTGATCTGGAAGCGCACAATGGCCTCCCAAATGGAATCGGCCATTCTTGAGCGCACAACGATTGAAATTCTCGCCGACGGCTCCGGCAAACGGGCAAATCTGCGCGCAACCGGCTCGGTTGTCCGTTTCGACGGTTTCCTGGCGCTTTATCAGGAAAGCCGCGACGATGATGATGATGAAGGCTCCAAGCGCTTGCCGGCTGTTGATCAGGGCGCGGCGCTGACCGCGACTTCCGTCGACGGTACCGCAGAGCCGATTGAATCCTCTCAGCACTTCACCACCCCGCCGCCGCGCTACACCGAGGCGAGCCTGGTGAAAAAGATGGAAGAGCTCGGCATTGGCCGTCCGTCCACCTATGCCTCGACGCTCCAGACCCTGCGTGACCGCGAGTATGTGGAGCTGGAGAAAAAGCAGCTGGTGCCGCAGGACAAGGGCCGGATCGTCACCGCGTTCCTGGAAAGCTTCTTCCAGCGCTACATCGAGTTTGATTTTACAGCGAGCCTGGAAGAACAGCTCGACAAGATTTCAGCAGGCGAATTGTCCTGGTTGGATGTTCTCAAGGACTTCTGGACGGCCTTCTCAGGCTCCGTTGACGAGATCAAGGATCTGCGCGTTGCGGAAGTCATCGATGCACTGAATGAACTGCTCGGGCCCCACATCTTCCCGGAAAAGGAAGACGGCTCCGATGCCCGCAAGTGCCCGGCCTGTGACACCGGACGGCTGTCGCTCAAAGTCAGCCGTTGGGGCGCTTTCATTGGCTGTGAAAACTATCCGGAATGCGGCTACACCCGCCAGCTCGGCAAGCCGAACGGTGAAGACGGTGAAGCCGATGACGGCCCGAAGGTGTTCGGTGAAGATCCGGAAACCGGCTTGGAAGTCTCGCTGCGCACCGGCCGCTTTGGTCCATACGTTCAGCTCGGTAATGAAGCCAAGCCGAAACGCTCGTCATTGCCCAAGGGCTGGTCGGCCGCGGACATGGATCTTGAAAAGGCCTTGCAGCTGCTGTCGCTGCCACGCGAAGTCGGCGAGCATCCGGAAGACGGCAAGATGATCACGGCCGGACTTGGACGCTATGGCCCGTTCGTGTTGCATGACGGCACCTATGCGAACCTCTCCTCGCCGGACGAGGTGTTTTCGGTCGGTATCAACCGCGCGGTCGATGCCCTGGCAGAAAAGCGCGCCAAAGGTGGCGGACGCCGGGGCGCTGCAGCAACGCCGCTGAAAGAGCTTGGCGAGCATCCGACCGAAGGTGGACCGGTCAACGTTTATGACGGGCGCTATGGGCCATACGTCAAGCACGGCAAGGTGAATGCGACACTGCCGAAGGACACCGCTCCGGAAGCGGTGACCATGGAACAGGCTGTGGAACTGATCGCGGCAAAGGCGGCCAAGGGCGGCACCAAGAAAAAGGCGGCCGCCAAGAAAACCACGGCGAAAAAAACAACAACCAAAAAGGCAGCGGCCAAGGACGGTGAGGAAAAGACCACCGCCAAGAAGCCTGCAGCCAAGAAAACGGCAGCCAAGAAGACAACGGCAAAATCCGCGGCAAAGGCCAAGGTGGACGCATCGTCTGAAGAGGTGCCCTGGGACGATCCCTCTTGAGCGCAAAACGCATTAACACGCGCAAACACACAAAACGCAAACACGCCAAAGTGCCAGGGGACATGCCCTCCCGCGAGGACATCCTGGCCTTTGTCGCCGACAATCCGGGCCGTGCGGGCAAGCGGGAAATCGCCCGCCATTTCGGCATCATCGGTGGTGCGCGGATCCACTTGAAAAAGATCCTCAAGGATCTGGCCGAAGACGGTCTCATTGAAAAGCGCAACAAGCGCATGATCCGGCCGGGCGACCTGCCACCTGTGTTCGTGGCAAACACGATTGCCCGCACATCCGATGGCGACTTGCTTGGCACACCGGTGGACTGGGACGATGAGGCCGGCAATCCACCGCACATTCTGATCCTGGCGGGCAAGACCAAGAACACTCAACCCGGCCTTGGCGACAGGGCGCTTATCCGTCTGACCGAAGGCGAGAGCGGTTCGGAAACAGAATTCACCGCGCGGGTCATCCGCGTTCTGGAAAAACGCCAGGGCGCGATCCTGGGCATCCTCAGAAAGCGGGACGGCAACCGCCCGCCCTACCTGGAGCCCATCGACCGCAAGCAGCGCGAGCTGGATGTCGATCCGGCTGAGATGAAGGAAGCCGAAGACGGTGATCTCGTCAGCGTGCAGATCTCACGCTCTGGAAAATATGGTCATCCGCGCGCTGCGATCGTGGAACGCTTCGGCTCGATGAACTCCGAAAAAGCGGTCTCTGAAATCGCGCTGCACTCCCATGGTATCCCGCATGTCTTCCCGGATGCGGTGGAAGCCCAGGCAGAAAGCGCCAAGCCGGTTGAAAAGCTTGGACAGCGCGAGGATTGGCGGCAGATCCCGCTGATCACCATCGATCCGCCCGATGCCAAGGACCACGACGACGCGGTCTATGCCGAGCCGGACGAGGATCCGGACAATGAAGGCGGTTATGTTGCCTATGTGGCGATTGCCGACGTCGCCCATTACGTGACACCCGGCTCTCCCATGGACCGGGAAGCGAACTTGCGCGGCAATTCGGTGTATTTCCCGGACAGGGTCATCCCGATGTTGCCGGAGCGCATTTCCAATCAGCTGTGTTCCTTGCGGGAAAAGGAAGATAAGCCCGCAATGGGCGTGCGCATGGTCTTCGACAAGACCGGCCGCAAGATCAGCCACACCTTCCACCGCGTTCTGATGCGCTCGGCGGCAAAGCTCTCCTACATCCAGGCCCAAAAGGCGATTGACGGTGTTACCGACGAGAAGACGGAAACGCTGCTGGACGGCGTTCTAAAGCCACTCTGGGCCGCCTATGCCGTTCTTCAAAAAGGCCGGGAAGCGCGCGAGCCGCTGGAACTGGATTTGCCGGAACGCAAGATCAAACTAAAGGAAGACGGCACCGTTGACCATGTCTACGTGCCAGAGCGTCTTGATGCGCACAAGCTGATCGAAGAATTCATGATCCAGGCAAACGTTGCGGCTGCCGAGACTCTGGAAAAGAAAAAGAGGCCCCTGCTCTACCGGGTGCACGATGCCTCAACGCCAGAAAAGCTGGAGAACCTGAAAGAATTCCTGTCGACCATCGACATGAAGCTGCCCTCCTCCGGCGGTCTGCGGCCATCCGTGTTCAATGGCATTTTGAAAAAGGTCAAGGACACACCGCAGGCACATCTGGTCAATGAAATCGTCCTGCGGAGCCAGGCGCAGGCGGAATACACCCCGCAAAACATCGGCCACTTCGGTCTCAACTTGCGCCGCTATGCTCATTTTACGTCACCGATCCGCCGCTATGCCGACCTCATCGTCCACCGGGGCCTGATCTCGGCGCTTGGGCTCGGCAAGGACGGTTTGCCCGAAGGCATTGAGAGCAAACTGGAGGCAATCGGCGGCGAGATTTCCGGAGCTGAGCGCCGGGCCATGCTCGCCGAACGCGATACGATCGACCGGCTGATTGCCCTTTGGATGAGCGATCAGGTCGGCGCCACATTTCAGGGTAGGATCGCCGGTGTGGTTAAATCCGGCATGTTTATCCGCTTGGAGGACACGGGCGCAGACGGGTTCGTGCCCGCCTCCACCATCGGCCTCGATTATTACCGCTATGACGAAGCGTCGCACGCCCTGATAGGTGACAAAACCGGCGAAACCTACCAACTTGGGGACCAGGTCGAAGTTCGGCTTGTGGATGCAGCTCCATTCGCCGGCTCTTTGACGTTTGAAGTTGTGAGCCACGGACGGATTGCCGGAAAGGCGATCCGCAAGCCGATGCCCAAGGCACGGCGCGGCCCTCCGAAAGGAGGCGCACGTGGCGGCGCGAAGGGCGGCCCCAAGGGCCCAAAGGGCAAGGCCGCTCCGCGGAAGAAGACCCGAAGGTAGGTAAAGTGACGGTCCGGTATGAATTGAACGGCGTTGAGGAGACCATCGACGAGGCGCCGGAAAAACCCAAACGTCCTCTCATGCAGGCAATGATGCGCGGCGCCATGGGCCGCTGCATGTGCTGTGGCAAAGGCCGGCTTTTTGATGGATTTCTGGCAACTCAGAATGCTTGCAGCAACTGCGGCGAGGAGTTTCACCATCAACGCGCGGACGATGCCCCGCCCTATTTCACGATCACGATCGTTGGCCACATCATCATCCCCGGCCTCTTGATCGTAGAAATGATGTGGCGGCCAGAGCTCTGGATCCACATGGCCATCTGGATCCCGCTGACCATCATTTTATCTTTAGCCCTAATGCGACCTATCAAGGGTGCTTTGGTGGGGCTACAGTGGGCGTTCTACATGCATGGATTTGATCCGGATGCAGAAGATGACCTGCCCGCTGCATCCCCCCACCTTGAAAGCCCGAGATGAGCGATTCTTTTAAAGAAAAATTGGACAAAGACGAGCAAGCCGGAAATCACCCCTATATTCGCCCCAAAGATGCCGCGACGCTTCTGATCCTTGATCGCTCCGGCTCTGGTAATGTCAAATTGCTGATGGGCCGCCGACATATGCGGCACACCTTCATGCCCGGGAAATTCGTGTTTCCAGGCGGCCGGGTCGATCCGAGTGATTCCCGCATCTCAAACGTTCTGCCGTACCATCCGCAGGTTGAGGCCCGCCTATCCGAGGGTCTGAAGAATTCGAATACGGCTGCGCGCGTGCGCGCCTTTGCGCTTGCTGCCATTCGGGAGACCTACGAGGAAGCCGGCATTTTCATCGGCCGCAAGGCTGACACGGAACAACTGCGTTTGGGGACCGGATTTGAGGCCTTCGCAGAACGCCATGTCCAGCCGGACCTTGGCGGCATGCGCATGATCGCTCGCGCGATCACACCACCGCAGCGCCCACGCCGCTTTGACACGCGGTTCCTGGCCATCTGGGCGGACGCCATTGCCGACAAGTTGCCGGGCGGCCACGGCCCATCTGGTGAACTGGAAGACTGCGCCTGGTTGACCTTTGACGAGGCGCGGCAAAAAGAGCTGCCGCTCATCACCACAAAGATCCTTGAGGATCTCGAGACCCGCCTGCGGCAGGATCCGGACCTCTCCCCAGAGACCCCGGTTCCTTATTACTTTTTCAAAAAAGGCCGCTTTGAAAAAGAGATGCTTTAGCGCGCGGCCCACAAAACATTCCCGTACGGCGCGGACACCGAAAGAAACCTAACTTTTTTCTCCGGCAAAACTCTCCGGGACCTCAGGCAACACTTGACTTTCCCGCCGTGATGAGTAGTTTGCGCGCTGATTTCAGACATTGGGGCAGATTCACCGCCAGCCCATCTGGCCATAAGAACCCTTTGCCCGATAACCGAGAACAGGATCCAAGGCCATGGCCAAGGCGACAACAATCAAAATCAAGCTTCTGTCCACGGCGGACACCGGCTTCTTCTATGTCACCAAGAAGAACTCCCGCACCATGACCGAGAAAATGGTCAAGCGGAAGTACGACCCGGTTGCCAAGAAGCACGTTGAGTTCAAGGAAGCCAAGATCAAGTAATCATTGGTCATTCCGAAAACTAAAAAAACCCGCCGTTTCCGGCGGGTTTTTTGTTTTCAGATGTGAAGAGTGTTTAGGCGGCTTCAACGTTGGTCAGGAACTGCTCGATTTCAGCTTTCAGTTGATCTGTTCGTTTGGCCAGATCCCCTGCGGATTGCAGAACGTCGTTTGCAGAGCCCAGTGTGTGCTGAACCGCGCCGGACAGGTTCGTCATGTTCGACGAGACGAACTCGGTTCCATGTGCTGCCTTCTGAGCGTTCTGGGTGATCTCGCTCGTCGCCGCACCTTGCTCATGAACCGAGCCTGCGATGTTCCCGGTGTAGGAATTCACTTCTTCCATGATCGACGTGATTTCCGCAATCGACTTGGCTGAGTCCTGGGTCGCATCCTGGATGGCGGTGATCTGAGCGCTGATCTCTTCCGTCGCCTTGGAAGTCTGCGTGGCGAGCTCTTTCACTTCTGCCGCCACGACCGCAAACCCCTTGCCCGCTTCGCCCGCGCGGGCCGCCTCAATGGTCGCATTCAATGCAAGAAGGTTTGTTTGCTCAGCAATCGCCTGGATGAGGGTCACCACCTCGCCGATCTTCGTTGCAGATTCGGCGAGCCCCTCAACCTTCACGTTGGTTGACCGTGTGCCCTCAGTTGCCCGTTCCACAATCTGCGTGGTTTCAGACACCTGCCGAGAAATCTCTGTGATCGACGCGGAGAGCTCTTCTGCAGCGCTTGCAACCGTTTGGACGCTCAAGGTCGTATCCTGACAGGACGTCTGGGTTTCGTCAGCCCGTGTCGCACTCGTCTGGGAAACCTCAGACAATGTGGTTGCCGTTGCATCCAACTGACCGACCGTATCGCCAACTTGATCAAGAACCCCGGACACACTGCTTCTGAACTGGGCGATCATGGCCTTCATGCGATCCTGGCGGCCAGCAGCCTCAGCTTCCGACTGTTCGCGCTGACTGCTCAACACGGCGCGTTCTTCCGCTTTATTGCGTAGTGTGGACAGAGCATTTGCAAGGATCCCGATCTGATCAGTGCGGTCCGCGAACGGAATATCGATCGTAAGGTTGTCTTCCGCTATTTGCTCGGTCACAGAGGCAAGCTCCGTGACAGGCCGCAATTGGCGCTGAATCAGGAAAACCAGGAGACCAAGCGCTATCAGGACCACCGGCAGTGCGAGCATGGTGAAGCGCGACATTATTTCGCTGACATTGGCCTGAACAGCCGCTTTCTCGACACCTGCGTAAAGAATACCGATGATGTCGCCGCCCGGCGTGAATATCGGCTCATAAACAGTGTAGTAGTCTTTGCCCAGGATGGTCGCCTGACCATGGAATGTTTCACCTTTGGTAACGACCGGGTAAACTGCACCCTTCTTGCCAAGGGGTGTTCCAACAGCGCGATTTCCGTCGCCCTTGATGATGTTCGTTGACTTGCGCCAGAAATCCTGGCTATCGGCTTCCCAAGCGAATACAGTTGCCGTTTCGCCGGTCATGCGCCCGATCGTGTCGATCATGTCGTGATTGGCGAACCCGGGGATTTCCGCCAGCTCAATACGCTGGACGTCGCCGTCCCCTCTCCAGGACACTTTTGTTCCCTCGATATCCCGCGCCATGATGGTTGCAGCGACACGAAGGTTAGCGGCCTGTTTGGTAACAGCGGTTTGCTCCGCCTGATTTGCCGCCACCTGATAGACTATACCGCCGACAACAAGCATGGAAAGTGTGAGCAATGCGGCGCTGGCCAATGCAAGGGACGCAGTGACGCTCAGTGAAGAAAGTCGTTTGATCATATTCCACCCCTAGAAAAACTGGGCGGGATCATAGCTTCCGCAAGGTTAAAGATAGTATAATCACATACATCGTAAAAGTTGCGGAGTAGCGTTCGCACATTAGTAAAATATTCTGAGAAGCCGACTCAACTGACACGTACATTTTTAAGCCCTCGCTCATGGTCAGGCTAATATTTGAGAGAAATTTCAGAGAGTTAGTGGTCGGCGGGAACACGGTATTCGAGGAGGCCACTCTTCGACCGGTTCCCTGCCGACCTACCCCACGGACCCAGGAGATGCGGCGGACCTGAGCAATCCCGAGGGGAAACTGAACACGTTTGCTGCGAAAAACTCTGCATGACAAACGGTTGTCAGGCCGAAACCTAACAAAACCTACACTAACTCAACATTGTTCAAATGCAATATTTTCCGTGGAAAGCACACAGAAAGATGAGGATTTTAATTAATGCGTAACCTTAACGTGATCGCCGACAAACTATTACAGACGAAAGACCTAGTCGTTTTTTCGAATGAGAATGTCACAGAGCGCCAACAGACAGAGAGGCAATCCACTGGATGGAACGATTCTTTGCCGGCTTAAGGCTCACCAAGGAACGACTTGACCGTTTCAAGGAATTTGGAAACCGATATTGGCTTGGATATGTAGGCTTCACAGCCACCTTGGCGGATACGCTCTTCATCCCCCTTCATGGCAAAGGCAGTGACAGCAACAACTGGAATCGACGAAATACTCTCGTCTTCCTTGATCCACTTGGTAACTTCAAGGCCCGAGACTTCGGGCAGCTGAATATCCATGAGGATAAGATCAGGCCGGTTTTCGCGCGCCAGTTTTAATGCTTCAATGCCGGTTCTTGTTTGAAGCGTATCAAAACCGTGTGCCTCGAGCAGGTCATGAAACAACTTCATGTTCAACTCGTTATCTTCCACGATCAACACGGTTTTCGCCATATATTTCAGGCCCTTCGCCGGCTGAAGCCGGTCCTACTCTTTTTTGACGCGAAGTCGTCTTATCCCTTGTGGAACCCATCCCCGGGTCGCATTACAACTCTTCTAACCCGGAATCGTTTCAGAAAGGCAAAAAAACACAATGAAAAATGTTCAAGGAAAATCATTGAGTGTTGAAGAAGCTCAGGGAATTGCGACGCAAGCCCTTGTGCAGCTCAGCCAAGACCCTGAACAGGTCGGCCGGTTTTTAGCCTTTTCCGGCATTGGTCCGGACCAAATCCGGGACGCTGCAAGCGAGCCTGGGTTCCTGGCTGGCGTCCTTGAATTTTACATGATGGACGAAGCACTTCTTCTTGCCTTTTGCGAAAATGCCGGCCTCCGCCCGACGATGATGGCTGCCGCCCGTTACGCCTTGGCCGGAGGTCCCGAGTACGATGCCTGAACCAACCCCTGTGCTTCCGGAAGTCCTTGCACAAATTCAAAGCCTGCCAGCTTCAGACAGCCCTTTGATCATCTGCGATGTCGATGAAGTCATCCTTCATATGATCTTGCATCTGGAGGAGTACTTGAACAACAAGGGCATGCACTTCCTCAACCACTCCTATCGGCTGACCGGTAACATCGCGCATACTGAGGATGGGACACCGGTTCCGCCGGATCAGGTCAAGAGGCATTTGGTCGCCTTCTTCGATGAGGTCAGCCATCAGCAGGTCATGGTTCCGGACGCAAACACCGCGCTTGCCGAGCTCACAGACCAGTGGGACATCGTCCTGTTGACCAATCTACCCGGCTCCCACAACAAGCCGGTGCGGGAAACACTGCTGAGAGGTATGGGGATCCCCTATCCCGTGCTGACAAACTCCGGGCCAAAGGGCGGTGCTGTTGCCGCCCTTGCCGGCGGACGCGCCCATCCCGTTGTATTCATTGATGACAGTCCGACCAATCACCGGTCTGTTCAGGCATCCCTGCCCGCCTCTGTCCAGATCCAATTCATTGCCGATCAACGCTTCCTGAGCTCGGTTGAACCGGAACCTCATATAGACCTACTCTCCGGTGACTGGCGCGAGACAAGCCGGTTCATCAGGTCTATTCTTTAGGGCTGGTTTTGAAGTCCGGTACGAGCCTATGACAGAAGAGCCCAAAGCCCTATGCCGGGATTGCGGCGCGCGCGCGCCGCAGCATGTAAGCCGTTGCCCGTCTTGCGGCAGCCCACGGCTTTTAGCGCACCCGGAGCTCGACACGTTGTCGATCGCCCATATCGACTGCGACGCGTTTTACGCCTCGGTTGAAAAACGGGATAATCCGGAAATCCAGGACAAGCCCGTGATCATCGGCGGCGGTCAGCGGGGTGTCGTATCCACCTGTTGTTACATCGCTCGTATTTCCGGCGTTCGCTCCGCCATGCCGATGTTCAAGGCTATGGAAGCGTGTCCTGAGGCCGTGGTGATCAAACCCAACATGGAAAAATACTCCAAGGTCGGCAAGGAAATCCGCAGCCGCATGCAAGCCTTGACGCCGCTGGTCGAACCCTTGTCGATTGATGAGGCTTTTCTTGACCTCACGGGCACAGAACGCCTCCACAATGCCAGCGCTGCGGAAACTCTTGCCAAGTTCATCCGGGACATTGAAGCTGATATCGGCATTTCGGCAAGTGTCGGCCTTGCGCCGAACAAGTTTCTCGCAAAACTCGCCTCGGATTTGGAGAAGCCACGGGGATTTTCTGTGATTGGCGCAGCAGAAGCGGAACAGCGCCTTGCCCCCATGCCTGTCGGCAAGATTTGGGGCGTTGGGAAAGTCTTCCAAAAGAAACTCGACCGCGACGGCATCCGAACGATTGGCCAGCTACAAACGATGGATGCCAACACATTGGCGCGCAGGTATGGCTCTATCGGGTTGCGCTTAGCGCGCCTCTCCCACGGCGACGACAGCCGTGATGTGACCCCTTCGCGCGGTGCGAAAAGCGTTTCCACCGAAACCACCTTCCGCACAGACATATCGGACTTCAATGTCCTGAAACCGATCTTAAGAGACTTGTCTGAAAAAGTGTCGTTCCGCCTCAAAAAGTCCGAGGTTGCCGGACGCGGCATCACACTCAAGCTCAAGACCTCTGAGTTCAAAACGATCACCCGTGCACGTCATTTGACCGACCCTACACAGCTCGCGGACAAGATATTTGAGGCAGGGGTCGCCCTCTTGGAGGCGGAAACTGATGGCCGCCGCTTCCGTCTGATCGGCATTGGGGTCAACGACCTCTCTGATGCCTCTCAAGCAGATCCGGAGGACCTGCTAGACGCAACATCAGGACGCAAGAAAAAGGCCGAACTCGCCATCGACAAACTGCGCGGCAAATTCGGAAATTCTGCTGTCGAGCTTGGTTTGACACATGCCGCCAAACAGGCGCGCAAAGCCGCCGAGGACAAGTAGGCGGTTACTCGCAGTCAGACTTGTCGGTCAGATCCCGAAGTTCCAGCGCCGTCATCGTCCCCGCAATTTTGAAATCACCGTAATCCAAAACAAGTTTGTCACTCACACCGTTTTCAAACAGCCTGAAAGACAACTGATAGACGGGTGTCTGTTCGCCGGAATTTTCCTGCGTGGAGGGATCGAAATAAGCGACGGTCACCGGCCAGGATGCAACAGTATCCAAGGCGTCCTGCCGTTCGCCATCAATTTCAGGCACAATGCCGACGGCCTTGGCCCCGATGACGGCAGTGGTTCCAAAGACCTTGTCGCCAGTCTCAGCTCCATCGTAGATATCACTGGCGGTGAAGTGCCCGCCGTCCTGCGCGGTCTTCACGATGTTCATCAGGTGCTCCGTTGGAAACTGAACATCTTGGCCGATCTGCAACGACTTTTCGTCCGGTTCTTTCAGTTCGACCGCCTTCAAACCCGTTTCGGTCCGCGCCAGCCCCCGGCTCGATTCGACCAATTTCTGATCGACATAGGTCTTGGACAGAAACTGATAGCTCTCAGCATCCGGGCCCTCGAACGATGTGGTCTGAAGATCTGTTACCTGGGAGCCACCACTCAGATCACGGAACTCGGTGACAAACCGGAAATTGACGCTGTACCCTTCGCAAGCATTGCCTGAAAACTCATAGACCATGCGTCCGGTGAGACCTGCAATCCCGGACTGCTGCTCGGTATCGGCAAGCTTCATGTCATAGACAGCTCTGTGCGGGGCAAGCTGTATGCCCGCCACTTTGGCAGCTGCTTCACTGGCACCAGACGTGACAACCACAATGGCAGCCACAGCGCACTTCAATAGAAAAGCAGTCTTAAAAGCCTGGCCTGAAACGGTTCGCCGCATCACATTTCCTCGTCACCGCCGTTGGAGCGGAAATTTCTTGTTTCTAGTCTTTTATTCGGGTTCATGCCGGACTGCTAGCAAGGATTGCCCGGCCCCACCGATAATGTAGGTCACAAATACGGGCACAAAAGCGCCAATTGGACTTTGTTGAGAAACGAGGTGCCGAGCAAATACCGCCCCCGTCTGCCGGAAATGAGCTTGTCAGTTTCTGCAATTTGAGCCAAGACACGGGCAACTCACCTTTTTGATCGGGGACACACATGACCAGCAAAACCGAAGCCCGCTTGGCTGAACTCGGCGTAACTCTTCCAGATGCCGCCGCACCAGCTGCCAACTATGTGCCATCTGTTAAAACAGGCAATCAGCTGTTCATTTCCGGCCAGCTTCCGATGGAAAGCGGTGCGATCGCCGTGACCGGCAAGCTTGGCGAAGGCCTTCAAGTTGAAGACGGCCAGAAAGCTGCAAAACTCTGCGCGATCAATCTGCTCGCACAGGCAAAGGCAGCGACTGGGGACCTGGACAAGGTGGTCCGCCTGGTCAAAATCGTTGGTTTTGTGAACTCAACGGGTGATTTCACCGACCAGCCGAAGGTGATCAATGGCGCGTCCGATTTCCTGGTTGAGGCCATGGGCGACAGTGGCCGCCATGCGCGCTCCGCCGTTAGCGCCGCCTCCCTTCCGTTTGGCGCCGCAGTTGAAATCGAAGCCATTTTCGAGATCGCGGACTAATTCCGCTCTGGCGGGGCTCCATAAACGCCCCGCCGATTCCGGACCAGTTTAACATGTCACCAGAACTTGCCGCCATTTTCGCCCGGCCGATTGCGCACCGGGGGTATCACGATGCCAGCAACGGCATCATTGAAAACACCCCAACAGCAATCCAGCAGGCCGTGGACAAAGACTTCGGGATTGAGGTTGACGTTCAGCAGACCAGTGATGGTGAAGCGCTCGTCTTTCACGACGATAACCTGGACCGTCTCGCAGATGGCAGCGGGCCGGTTTCCGGGCGGTCTTCGGCCGATCTCGTCAAACTGCAAATGCGTACCGGCACAGATCACCTATGGTTGCTTCAGGACCTTTTTAATCTGGTAGATGGCCGTGTGCCGTTGGTTGTCGAAATCAAATCCTTGCTCCGGCGCGATGCGCAAGGCGACTTTGTCCGCCGCGTTGTTGATCAAGTGAATGCGTATAAGGGCCCAGCCTGTATCAAAACCTTTGATCCGGACATGCTTGCTGTGGCAAAGGCGCACAACAACTCCGTCCTCCGCGGGATCGTGGCAGATGCGGCCCGCCCCGGCCCGGACTACACACGGCACAGCCGGATGGACCGTTTCATATTGCGCCATCTGCTCCATTTTCCGCGCACAAGCCCGCACTTCATCTCCTATGGCGTCAACGATCTACCGAGCCCCGGCCCCAGCATGATGAAAAAGGTTTTCAGAACCCCAATCATGACATGGACAGTTCGGACACCGGGACAGTTGGAAGTCGCAAAACGGTTTGCCGATCAAATCGTCTTTGAGGGCTTCGATCCGGATCAATAACGGACCAGCATTCCAGGAACGGAATTCCCTCTTGCGGCGCAGCAAAGCGGCTCTACATTCTTGTGAACAATCCTTTTATGGCGGGCCGACACACTGACATGACGTCTTCTATTTCACCGGAAAATGAACAGCCGCAAAATTCTGGCGCCGGTGACGCGGAGACGACGCTCTCCATTAGACTTCTTTCATCCTTGGCAGATGTGCCGGCTGACAAATGGGATGCGGTTGCCAATCCCGGCTGGATCCTTGGCGAAGGCGGAAAGCTGGCGCGCGCACAGGACGCTGTTGCGTCTCAAGATCTCACTTCCGCGCTAGCCCCTGAAGCTGATTCAGATTCTGAAGAAACAGACTTCAACCCTTTCTTATCCCACGCTTTTCTGGAAGCCTTGGAGGCATCCGGCTGCGCGACACGCCAGACTGGATGGATGCCCCGGCACATGGTGCTGGAGGATGGTAACGGCGCGGTTCTTGGAGCCGTTCCCGCTTATCTGAAAAGCCACTCCCAGGGCGAATATGTCTTCGATCATGGTTGGGCTGACGCATTCTACCGGGCGGGCGGCGACTATTATCCAAAACTCCAGATATCGGTCCCGTTTACTCCGGCGACAGGCCGCCGGTTTCTAACAAGCCCCAACATCGACCGGGAGGCCGGGCTCCAGGCACTCGCGGCTGGCCTTGTACAGGTTTGCCAACGCACCGGCGCCTCCTCGGTTCACGCGACTTTTTTGACTGAACCGGAATGGGACTCGCTTGGCGATCTCGGTTATCTGAGGCGCACAGATCAGCAGTTCCACTGGGACAACAACGGCTACGAAACCTTCGACCAGTTTCTCGGCGACCTCGCCTCGCGCAAACGCAAGGCGATCAAAAAGGAACGACGCGAAGCAATCAGTGCTGACGGGCTCGAAATCGAATGGGTCACCGGCAGCGATCTGACAGAAGCGCATTGGGATGCCTTTTACAGGTTTTACATGGATACGGGCGCCCGCAAGTGGGGCCGCCCTTATCTCAACCGTGCCTTCTTCTCGCTGATCAGTGAGCGGATGGCGGACCGCATTCTTCTGGTCCTTGCAAAACGCAACGGCCGGTATGTCGCCGGGGCCCTCAACTTTATCGGATCGGAAACCCTTTTCGGCCGCCACTGGGGTTGCACCGAACACCACCCGTTCCTGCATTTTGAGCTGTGTTACTATCAGGCAATCGACTTTGCCATTTCCAAAGGCTTGAAACGCGTCGAGGCTGGCGCTCAGGGAGCGCACAAATTGGCGCGTGGTTACCTGCCGCAAACGACTTATTCGGCCCACTGGATTGCCCATGAGGGCCTTCACGACGCAGTCGCAGACTTTCTGGAGCAGGAGCGGCGCGCCGTTCAGCGTGAAAACGAAGCGTTGGCTGAACATGCCCCTTTCCGGAAAGGCAGCTAAAACTTCCATTTGCCACGCGCCTGAGATCCAACAACAATTTGCCTCTTTCACAAGATCGGCATTCGTCTGCACAGGGCTTGCCGGATCGCGTCCAATCCATTACCTAGGAACCATCATCAAGAGTTGGGACAGATGCCCCACGCCAACCTGCCGATCCGGGCAAGGTGGTTCTTCGAACAGAAGATGCGGCCCTGAACTTCAAGTTCAAAGGCAACAAATCGGATCGAAGAAAGGCATCTGTCTCTGGTTACAGGACGCGCAAATGCCGATAAAAATTCCAAACGATCTACCCGGCCGCCCCATTCTGGAATCCGAAGGCGTGATGATCATCCAGGAAGCGGATGCCATGCGTCAGGACATCCGCCCCCTGCGCATCGGTCTTCTCAACCTGATGCCGAACAAGATCAAGACAGAGACCCAATTCGCACGCCTTCTCGGCTCCACCCCGCTTCAGATCGATCTGACGCTGGTGCGCATGACCAACCACGTGCCCCGGAACACGCCAACGGAGCATCTGGAAGCGTTCTATCGTCCCTGGGAAGAAGTCCGGAACGAGAAGTTCGACGGGTTCATCATTACCGGCGCCCCGGTCGAGAAGCTGCCGTTTGAAGATGTCGGATACTGGCAGGAAATGCGCGATGTGCTGGATTGGACCCAGACACATGTTCATCGCACGCTGACCATCTGCTGGGCTGCTCAGGCGGCCACTTATCACTTTCATGGCATGCCGAAATATGCACGGGACGACAAGGCAACGGGCGTCTACCGGCAACGGACGCTCGCACCGGCCTCGCCGTATCTCCGCGGATTCTCCGATGATTTCTGTCTGCCCGTCTCACGCTGGACGGAAACCCGGAAGGCCGACATTCCAGACGGCAGCAATCTGATGGTGCTTGCGGAAGATGACGAGACCGGTATGTGCCTCCTCGACGACCCGGAGCACCGCTGCCTGCATATGTTCAATCACATCGAATATGACACGACATCTCTGGCGGATGAATTCGAGCGGGACAGCCAGGTTTCTGACACGCCGATCCGACCGCAGAACTACTTTCCGGACGATGATGCCACCCGGCAGCCGGTGAATCGCTGGCGTGCCCACGCGCATCTCCTGTTCGGCAACTGGATCAATGAGATGTATCAGTCCACACCGTTTGATTTGAACAATATCGGCGAATAATCGGACACTGCCGGACGGTCACAACCCTTGTTGTCGAACCGCCTGGCGGAGTACTATGTCCGACGACATTCGAAGACTTTTTCCCTTTTAGAGGTACGCATGCCGATCGAAACGCCCGCCTACGACGACCAGAACATCTTTGCCAAAATCATGCGCGGAGAGCTGCCGAGTCACAAGGTCTATGAAGACGACAAGACGGTCGTGATCATGGACATCATGCCGCGCGGTGACGGACATGTGCTGGTCATTCCGAAGGCTCCATCCCGCAACATTCTGGACATCGCGCAAGAGGATCTGAACGCGGTGATGGCCACGGTCCAAAAGATGGCCCATGCCGTGATCAAGGCATTTGGAGCGGACGGCACCACCATTCAGCAGTTCTCTGAACCAGCTGGCGGCCAGGTGGTGTTTCACACCCATGTCCACATCATCCCGCGCTTTGACGGCGTCAAGATGAAGCCGCACACCGGCGAAATGGCTGACAACGATCTCCTTACCGAACAAGCCGACAAGATCCGCGCGGCGTTGAGCTAAGCCTAAAACCCTGCGAAACTGATCCGGAGGCAGGGCCTTGTGCCTCCGGAATTGACGACGAGGCCTTGGCTCAGCTCGCGGCCACGATCCCTGCCGGGTTCGCAGCGGCCTCCTGCGCTGCATGGAGCAAGGCCTCATCTTCCAAGACACTCTGGAAACTCGGCCGTGCGGTAATTCTCTCGGCATACTCGGTAAAGACCGACCAGTCCGGCACCAGACCAAACATCAAGGTCCAGCGCAGAGCAGACCCCCAGAAGATGTCTGCTGCGGAAATCTGATCTCCGAGGAGATAGGGTGCTTTTTCAAGCTGCGCCGCCAGAGCCTTCATCACGGCGTCATAGCTGCAATACGGTGCGATCTGCTGCGGTATATCCGTGTTGAACGCCTTATTGACCACGGCGGGCTCAAAAGATGCAGCATAAAACGCCATGCACCGCAGATAAGCGCCACGCCGCGGATCGCTCAAACCTGGTGTCAGTTCTGCCTCGGGATAAAGATCAGCGGCATACAAGGCGATGGCGACAGATTCGGTAATGACCGCCTCACCGTCTTGAAGCGCCGGCACCTTACCGAGGGGATTGATCTTCAGATACTCCGGCGACTGCAGGTCACCAGCTTTCGCGTTGTGTACTTTCAGCTCGTAAATGGCACCGAGTTCATCCAGCAGTACGCGGAGCGTGCTGGCGCGGCTGCGCGGTGCATAATGAAGCACGAGTTTGTGATCGGTCATGGCGAGGCTCCTTTGATCCGGTGTGGCCAGTTGGCCAATGCGCGCCATGTATCAGCCCCCTGCTGACAGCCTTCTGTCAGGAGTGTCAGGAGCCTAAGATCCACCATCCAGTCAGTAGAAAAACAACCGAGGACAGCACACCGAAGATCACGCGCTGCCCAAGAGCCAAGAAGCAGACAAACCCGAAGGCCGCGGCCGCCAACCGCAACCAGATCGGCGTGTCGCCCAGCACACCTTGGGGAAACAGAACAAGCTTGGAAATCACACCGGCAACCAGTGCCGTTGCAACGCACCGGACCCAGATGAAAAGTTCGCTGTCTTCGCGCAGTTTGCCGCCGGCAAAAACGCCCAGCCACCGCCAAACATCGGTTGCAAACCACCCTGCGACGAGGATCATCACATAGGGCCACCACCAGGTTTCTGTCATCAGGTCACTCATGACAGCCCCCGGCGCCAAAATCGTGTGACGAGATAGGCAAGCGTTCCGCCAAGCAGGCCCGTCCAAAGGAGATCAAGACCGGGAAAATAAAGGAAGAACAAAGGGCCAAGCACAAGGCCGGAAATCATTGCCGCCTTGTCGGCATTCATCCGCGCAGCGCCCCACAAGGAACACAGAAAATAAACAGGTGTCACGAGGACGAGAGCGCCGGCGGCCATGGGCGGCATTCGCTCTACAAGCATGTAGGCAATCCCGGTGGATACAAAGACAAAGCTGGTCACCCCGCCGCCAAACCCGATGAAGAACGGCAACCGCCCTTCCCTCGGCAGGTCGGGCAAGTTCTTCATCGCGTAGACCCAAGCCGTCACCGCCACAAAATGCGAAGCGATCAGCAAGTGCCAGGTTTTGGTCTTTCCCGGCACCTTCAGGAACGGCATCAACGCCATCGTCATGGGCATCAGACGCACGGATGCCAACGCAACCGCGACAGCGGCGGGGATCAATCCCATGCCCGACGCCATAGCTCCGGTTAAAACCACCACGGATGGCAAGGCCCACACCGCCCCTGTCATGAGAAGTGTTTCGGCCAGACTCAATCCTGTTTCGCGGGCCATCCCGGCAAACCCGACAAAAGCAGACGTCAGGATAAAGGCGGGAATGGAAATCGCGGCGCGCGCGCCGCGCAGCATCCAGCCCCGGCCGGAAACGGGTGGCTTCGAGGAAAGCTGCGGTTGCCCCGTGTCCTTTGAGGCAGTCATGAAGGCGTGTCCAAATTGCTGAAGTTAGTAAGGATTCCTTACCTTTATCCAGCAAAACTGTCCAGCCCACTGTCCGGAGGCTTCGGCCTCCAGATCAAAATCCGCTCTAAACCGACCGTGTCAGCCCACCGTCAATTCGTATGTTCTGACCCGTGACATAGGCCGCTAGATCACTCGCGAGATAGGAAATCAATCCGGAGACCTCCTCCGATCGGCCATAGCGGCCCATCGGGATTCGCGACCGACGGTCTTGCTTTTCCGGCAAGCTGTCGATGAAGCCGGGCAAAACATTGTTCATGCGGACGTTCTCAGAAGCGTACTTGTCCGAAAACAGCTTGGTGAAGGCAGCAAGACCGGCTCGGAACACGCCGGAGGTCGGAAACATCGGATCCGGCTCGAAAACGGCAAAGGTGGAAATATTGATGACAGTGCCGCCGCCCTGGCGTGCCATGATCGGTGCCACCAGACGGCTCGGACGGATCACATTCATCAGGTAGTAATCCATGCCGAGATGCCAGTCTTCATCCGAGATCTCCATGATATCGCCCTTAGGGCCATGCCCGGCGGAGTTTACGAGGACATCAATGCGCCCGAAGGCAGTCATTGCCTTGTCGACAAATGCTTTCAGGTCATCGTTGTTCAGGTTCGAGCCCGTGTGACCAATCCCGCCCAGTTCAGCGGCCAGCGCCTCGCCCTTACCGGAAGACGATAGGATCGCGACTTTGAATCCGTCTGCCGCCAGCCGTTTCGCTGCATCCGCGCCCATGCCGGATCCGCCAGCTGTAATCAGGGCCACTTTTTGTTCGCTCATGACTTGTCTCCTTTAGGTGCAGTTTTAGCAACGGACTATGCGCTTGACCAATCATGCTTTCTGCACCTAATCAGTAGAAAAACTACTGCTTTGGTGAAACGGCGATGCGTCCTCCCAGCCTCAACAAACTCAGAGCATTTGATGCTGCGGCCCGGCACCTCAATTTCCGGCTGGCTGCAGAGGAGCTCAACCTCACACAAGGGGCAGTTGCCCAACAGGTTCGCGCTCTTGAGGATGAACTTGGCGTTCAGCTGTTCGACCGGCTTCCCCGCGGTCTCGCGCTGACCGCACCGGCGGAAGGGTTTCACGCGCAAGTCCGGCGCGGGCTCGATGAAATCGATCGGGCGATAAACGATGTATCCCAAAAGGTCCCACGCATCACACTCAGTCTGCCACCGTCTTTCGCAGCGCAATGGCTTGTTCCCCGCCTGCCCGGCTTTTTGGACAAGAACCTCGGACTGGATCTCGCAACTCTCGCCACCGAGCGGCTGGCAACCTTCAAAGGCGACGGCGTCGACCTGGCCATTCGGATCGGCAGCCCACCTTTTCCAGGTCTCAAGAGCCATTTTCTTGCACCAATTCGACTGGTAGCCGTTGCATCGCCGACGCTGACCAAGGATCGAAAGACAATAGAAAATATTCAGGATATACCGCATCTGCGCATTCTTCTGGACAGCCACACCTCTTGGGAAGAGGTGCTTGGGACAGAGCTGCTGCCAGAAGACGTCACTTACTTGAGCTTCAGCCATTCCAGCCTTGCCATCAATGCCGCGCTGGAGGGGCAAGGCGTCGCCCTTGTGCCAGAGCTTCTGGTGCAACGGCAACTCACAAACGGTGCATTGACATGTTTGTGGCGCCAGCCCGATCAGCGCATCAGCACACGCGGCTACCATCTTGTTTATCCTGAGAATCCAGTCCGATTTGGCGAAGCACGGCAAAAGGTTATTGATTGGATCTGCCGGGAGTTTGGCAAAGACCAGTCGGCATAGAATCTGTCCAGTTTTGCAGCGTTCTAACGTCCGTTCGGGCCATCCAAAGCAGTGCGCCTTGCGTAAGCAAAGCAAAAAACAGCGCTGGACATTGCCATATGACGATCTTTTCGCCGACCCGCGAAGCAGCTCTCCAACACCTTGACGATTTTACACTGCAGATGGGCCGGGCCTATGCAGCTCAGCGGAACTATGATCGCGGCCCTGGCAAGCACACATCCGTTTCCTGCTTGTCGCCGTTCATCCGCCGGAGGTTAATCAGCGAGCAGGAAGTTGTGACCGCAGCCCTGCAGAACCACGGTCTTGATGGCGCTGAAAAGTTTATTCAGGAGGTGTTCTGGCGTGGCTATTTCAAAGGCTGGCTCGAACGCCGCCCTGCGATCTGGGAATCTTATCGGCAAGGTCTGGTCGCCGACCTGGAGGATCTGGAGACAAACAGCGGCCTGCGTCAGGCAGTGACCCGTGCGGAGGCCGGGCAAACCGGGATCGACTGCTTTGATGCATGGGTGGATGAGCTCGTCCACACTGGATACCTGCACAACCACGCACGTATGTGGTTTGCGTCCATCTGGATCTTCACTCTGAAGCTTCCATGGCGGATCGGCGCAGATTTTTTCTATCGCCACTTGCTGGACGGAGACCCGGCCTCGAACACGTTGAGCTGGCGCTGGGTTGCCGGACTGCATACGCGCGGCAAGACCTACGAAGCCCAAGCATGGAACATCGCGAAGTTCACAGGTGGTCGGTTTGCGCCGGAAAGTTCAGACTTAGAAACCGGGGTGACGTCTCTTGATTGGAGCGAGCCGAACGGGCTCCCGTCCGCCCAACCGACACGAGATTTTGCTGCGCCAGAACCTGGCATGCCAACGGCTCTCCTCCTCACCGAGGACGATTGTCTGCCGGAGACACTGATCCCGGACGGCATCGAACTCGTTGCAACCGCGACGCTGACATCAAGTGACCTGAAATCACCACGGCCTGTTCCAGACCACATTCGGTCGTTCGAAGCAGGAGCTTTAGAAGATGCTGCACAACGGATTGGACAGGCGGCGACAAGGTTGAACACCGCTTCGCCGACCCCAATCATTGAGTGGGCGGCAGAAGCCGGAGCCAAGCAGATCGTCATGCCCTATGTCCCGGCCGGACCGCTCAAGGACTGGCTGGACGCATCCCGGCCGAAGCTCGAAAACCATGGCCTCACCCTGACCGAAATCCGGCGTCCTTGGGATGATGCGATCTGGCGCTATGCAACGGCAGGTTTCTTCAAGGTGAAAAAGGAGATTCCAAACATCCTCAATCGACTGGAGATCGCATGACAGAACCCGTTCGCATCGGCATCATTGGGGCCGGCATGACAGGGCTCTCTTGCGCCCGAACACTCAAAGATGCCGGGCACACGCCTGTGATTCTTGACAAAGGCCGCGGAATTGGCGGGCGTCTTGCGACCCGGCGGGCCGACAATGGTCTTCAGTTTGATCATGGCGCGCAATACATCATAGCAAAGACTGAGGAATTTCAGAAACTGATCGAAAGCCTCATGTCCGTTGATGCCGCCGGTGAATGGGACATGGGCGAGCGGACTGGCTTTGTCGGCGTCCCCTCCATGAACGCGCTTGCAAAAGCCTTGGCCAGTGACCTCGACATCCGCCGGCAAGCACAAGTGCGTTCGGTCACCGAAACCGAGGGCCACTGGTTTTTGGAAATCGATAAAGAAACGCTTGTCTTCGATCGATTGATCATCACCGCCCCTGCCCCGCAGACCATGGCTCTACTCGGCACCGGCCACCCGCTCTCAAAACAGATCGTCCATGTCAGTCTCTTACCATGCTGGACCTTGATGGCTGCCTTTGACGATGAGGTTGACGCTCTACCGGCTTCCCACCGCGACCCGGACGCCCCGCTGGCCTGGATCGCGAATGAGAAAACCAAGCCAGGGCGCCCCGGCCGTAATGCATTTGTGGCCCAGGCAAGTTCCCACTGGACAGAAGACCATCTGGAACTCGACAAAGCTGTCGCGGCTGACCTGATGTTGAGTGAGCTTTGCAAGACCCTAGACCTTGACCGGGGTAAAGTGGTTCATGCCGATGCACACCGGTGGCGCTATGCCAAGGTCGGTACTCCGCTCGGACAACCGTTTCTTTCAAACGCATCCAAAACGCTTTTCCTGGGCGGTGACTGGTGCCTCGACGCCCGTGTAGAAGCCGCGTTTCAAAGCGGCACTGCAATCGCGGAAGCCCTTCTCAACGATCTGTGACGCAGCGTTTTCAACGTATACACCGATCAAACCGAACCCATTCCCAAAACGAGAGAGGCAGCAAGCATGGATTTGCCGATTGAAAACGTCCAATCCTATCCACGGCCACCGATTGTCGAACCGGTGCCGCAGCGAATTCTGATAGTTTTGGGGTCCGTGGAGATCGTTGATACCACGCGGGCCCTGCGGGTCCTCGAAACCCATCACCCGCCGACCTATTACATTCCCCCGGAGGATGTGAAAGCTCATTTGCGCCGCCTCCCGCAATCCACCCTATGTGAGTGGAAAGGCGCCGCCACCTATTTCGATGTGTCAGCCGGCACCCGGACGGCAAGGGCCGCCGCATGGTGCTATTCGCGGCCAACGCCCGAATTTCAGGCGCTCAAGGACCACCTCGCGTTCTACCCCGGGAAAATGGATCTTTGCCAGGTGGGTTCAGAGCGCGTCGATCCACAAGCGGGAAAATTCTACGGTGGCTGGCTGACCCCGAACCTTCAAGGAATGCCGAAAGGTGCCCCGGGGACTGAACACTGGTAACCGGATCCGAGCGACTTTCCACTAACGAAAACGGGCGCCATGCGGGCGCCCGTTTACATTTGATTTCAATATCTTCAGTCCGCAAGCGGAACTTTTGGAACAAGGCTTTTCTTGGACGAACCACCTTTATCGGTTGGCTTTGAGGCCTTGGTAGCTGCTGCCTTAGCCGCCGGTTTGCGCTTGCGCTTTGGCTTTGCCTTGGTAGCCGCTTTCGGCTTTGCCTTTGGTGGTGTGGCGCGTTCTTCAACGCTCTCCAAGAGCAGACCGTTGCCGTCCTCGGAGACCGAGACCTTGACCATGCCGCCCTTTTTGAGCTTGCCGAACAGCACTTCGTCAGCCAACGGCCGCTTGATGTGCTCTTGGATGATCCGGCCAAGTGGCCGGGCTCCCATCTGACTGTCGTATCCTTTGTCGGCGAGCCATTTGACGGCGTCGTCGCCAAGTTCGAAGGTGACGTTCCGGTCTGCAAGCTGGACTTCCAGCTGCATGACGAACTTTTCGACGACCTTGTAAACAACTTCGACCGGCAGATTGCCGAAAGGAATGATCGCATCCAGACGGTTGCGGAACTCCGGGGTGAACAGCTTGTTGATGGCTTCCTGATCGTCTCCTTCCCGCTTGATGCGGTTGAAGCCCACCGGCATTTTGGCCATATCGGCCGCGCCTGCGTTGGTGGTCATGATGAGGATGACATTGCGGAAGTCCACCTGCTTGCCGTTGTGATCGGTCAGCTTGCCGTGATCCATCACCTGCAGAAGGATGTTGAAGAGGTCCGGATGGGCCTTTTCGATTTCATCCAAGAGCAAAACACAGTGCGGATGCTGGTCGACACCATCGGTGAGCAAACCACCCTGGTCAAAGCCAACATAACCTGGAGGCGCGCCGATCAGGCGGGACACCGTATGCCGCTCCATGTACTCCGACATATCGAAGCGGATCAGCTCCACGCCCAACGACGATGCGAGCTGGCGCGCGACCTCGGTCTTACCGACGCCGGTCGGACCTGAGAACAGGTAAGACCCGATCGGCTTGTCCGGCTCGCGCAATCCGGCACGGGCCAGCTTGATCGCGGATGCCAGTGTTTCAATGGCATTGTCCTGACCGTAAACGACACGCTTCAGATCCTTGCCAAGGTTTTCCAGAACCTCAGCATCGTCTTTGGAGACCGACTTCGGTGGAATTCGCGCCATCGTTGCGATGGTGTTCTCGATTTCCTTAACGCCGATGGTTTTACGGCGGCGGTTTTCCGGAACCAGCATCTGGCTCGCCCCGGTCTCATCCAAAACGTCGATAGCCTTGTCCGGCAGTTTCCGGTCGGCAATGTACTTCGCCGACAGCTCGACCGCCGTCTTGATGGCATCGTTCGTGTACCGCACCTTATGGAAGTCTTCGAAATACGGCTTAAGGCCCTTCAGAATGTCGATGGCGTCCGGAATGGTCGGCTCGTTGACATCGATCTTCTGGAACCGGCGCACGAGTGCCCGGTCCTTTTCAAAGAACTGGCGGTATTCCTTGTATGTCGTTGACCCGATGCAGCGGATCGCACCGGATGCCAGCGCCGGCTTCAGGAGGTTGGAAGCATCCATTGCCCCGCCTGATGTGGCACCCGCACCGATGACCGTATGGATCTCATCGATGAACATCACCGCACCCGGATAGTCCTCGATTTCCTTGACCACCTGCTTCAGGCGTTCTTCGAAATCACCGCGGTAGCGCGTACCCGCAAGCAGCGCGCCCATGTCGAGTGAGAAAATCGTGGCATCCTGAAGAACTTCGGGAACATCGGCATTGACGATGCGGTGGGCCAAACCTTCCGCAATTGCCGTCTTGCCCACACCTGGGTCACCCACGAACAACGGATTGTTCTTGGACCGGCGGCACAGAATCTGAATTGTCCGCTGGATTTCGTCGTCCCGCCCGATCAACGGATCGATCTTGCCCTTCTCCGCCTTCTCATTGAGGTTGACGCAGTAAGCTTCCAGAGCGTCGGTTTTCTGTGTTGGCTTTTTCTCAGCATCATTGCCGGAAAGCACGTCCTCTTCTTCCGCGCCCTCAACCGGCCGGGTCTCCGACATGCCAGGACGCTTCGCGATCCCGTGGGAAATGTAGTTGACCGCGTCGTAACGGGTCATGTCCTGGTCTTGCAGGAAGTAGGCTGCGTGGCTTTCACGCTCGGCAAAAATCGCCACAAGCACGTTTGCCCCGGTCACCTCTTCGCGCCCTGACGACTGCACATGAATTACAGCGCGCTGGATCACACGCTGGAAGCCGGCAGTCGGCTTGGCGTCCTCGTCACTGTCGGTGACAAGATTGTCGAGTTCGGTTTCGATATATTCGATCAGGTTCTGGCGGATCGTATCGAGATCCACGTTGCAAGCCCGCATGACTGCGGCCGCGTCCTGATCGTCCAGCAAAGCCAAAAGAAGATGCTCTAGCGTGGCATATTCCTGCTGGCGCTCATTGGCGAGCGCCAAGGCTTGGTGGAGGGCTTTTTCAAGACTGCGCGAGAAAGAAGGCACGTGTGTAAGTCCTCACTTTTTTTCCATGACGCATTGCAGGGGATGCTGGTGCCGGCGCGCGAAATCCATCACCTGGGTCACCTTGGTCTCGGCAACTTCATAGGTGTAAATCCCACATTCCCCAACGCCGTGATGATGCACGTGCAGCATAATGCGCGTGGCTTCCTCACGGTTCTTTTGAAAGAAGCTCTCCACCACATGGATCACGAATTCCATCGGCGTATAATCATCATTCAAAAGCAGCACGCGATACAGGTTTGGCCGCTTAGTGACTGTTTTCGTCCGGGTGACAACAACCGTTCCGGCGTCGCCACCGTCCTTGTCATAATCAGGTCCCGCAGTCATTTCCGTTACACTCGTCTGTGTCACTCCAGCCCTAACCGTCTCATTTCCAATAGGCCCGCTTAGCATTCAGAGCTGGTCCGGGCCTTATCTTACGCAGGTTACATTCCGCCGGATATCCGGCCTTTGGATATGTAATCCTGCCGCGCCCGAGGCACTTTCGCAATGGTCGATTTCATCAACATCTGGGCATTTGCCATCCCGGATGCATCAGCATGTTGTCAATTACGGATGTAGGTCTCTAAAATCCGATTAAAAGACCGTGCTTTGAGCGAAAATCGACCGGCGCTCTCACCACGACCGGGAAAAAAGAATAATTGGGTAAATCGCAAAAACACAAAAACCCGGCCGTCACCGACCGGGTTTTCAAAAAACTCAATCCGGGCAAGGGCCCGGCGTTGGCAACTTACTTGCCGAATTTGCCGATGATGCCTTCGTACGGCTTGTAGGCGTCCTTGGACAGATCCGTGACCATTTCACCGATCTTTGTCATTTCGCCAACAAAGCTTTCGTAGGAAGTCTTCACATAGTCAGCCTGGGCTTCAAATGCGGTGTCCAGGGACTTGGAGGCGACCAATTTCTCAACAGCAGCAGTGCCTTCTTCGAAGGATTTCTTCTGATAATCAGCAACCTCAGCAGCAATTGCCTGAAATCCTTTGCTCATAGAGCCGAATGATTCCATGGCCATGTCCATGCTGTCTTTGCTCATTTTCTGGATTTCATCGAAGTTGTTCATCATGTCGTTTGCCCTTCTCCGGCGAGCCGGTTGCCAGTGCCATCTACTGTGACCCGTCTGGACTGTCCGGCGCGCTTATCGCTTTACCTAACGCAAGCTTCATAATGCGCTGCACAATTTCTGTCAAGGTGATTTTGCAATGCAAAAACAACTTTAACGCGAATAACTTAAGTAAATCCCGAAAAGCAAATCCCCAGCCCGCTAAAGGTTGCGAGGTTGAGCGCTCCCTTTTGACGGCCAATGCTCGCCCCGTCTCCACACATGCGCAACCGGCGCTCTGTAGCAAATACACCGCATCGCAGCAAAACGGCTCAACTGAGGCCGCAGCCCGAGTTTAAGAAACCTGATAAATCGAAAAATTATTCAAATCCAAAGTATAAAATAAGAAAACCACCTACACACTCCCTAAATATTCTAATCAAGAAAATACTAATTGATATTCGACAGTTATAATCAAAAATAACTGACCAAATAAATCAATGTATACAATAAATGAAAATTCACACCCGCCAAAAATAACATTTACACTTGATTAACCATAACAAAAAACAAATTTTTTAAGTGTTTTTCTGGTATCTCCTTTACACATTCGTAACCGTGATTCCATCAAATAGCACCTGAACTTCGCGGACGGCTCGAATGAACGGCCTGGGGCTGGCCGATCATCCCCGTCCACAAACAGAAACGCGTGACCCGAATTGGGAAAAGTAACAGTGTTAGGTATGCGTTCTTCACGCTCTGCGCGAATGATTGGCCGTTTTGGCAAGATGCTTGTCGTCGGCACTCTTGTGCTCTGCGCCCCAACCGTGGCTTCGGCCAATCCGAAATATGCTGGCATCGTCGTGGATGCCAAGACCGGCAAGACCCTTTATGCGGCCAATGCGGACGCCTACCGGTTCCCGGCCTCGCTGACGAAGATTATGACCACGTACATCATCTTCGAAGAGCTTGAGGCGGGTCGGCTTTCCATGTCCAGCCGTTTGAAAGTCTCAAAAAACGCTGCTGCTGAAGTGCCGTCGAAACTCGGCTTGAAACCGGGCAGCACCATTTCTGTGAAAGATGCGATTGGTTCGCTGGTCACCAAATCAGCCAATGATGTGGCAACCACCGTTGCGGAAAACATCTCCGGTTCCGAATCCGCATTTGCCAGACGGATGACCCGGACAGCCCGCCAGCTCGGCATGTCCAAGACAACCTTCCGCAACGCGCATGGTTTGCCAAACTCCAAACAGCGGACCACCGCGCGCGATATGGCGACCTTGGGCCGTGCGATCCAGGAGCGGTTTCCGGAGTACTACAAACTCTTCAACACGCGGGTCTACAAGTACAAAGGCCGCCCTTTGCGCAATCACAACCGGCTTCTTGGAACCGTCCGCGGTGTCGACGGGATCAAGACCGGTTACATCCGGGCGTCCGGGTTCAACTTGGTGACATCGGTCAAACGCGACAACCGGCACATTGTTGCAGTTGTCATGGGTGGCCGCACCGGCGCACGCCGGAATGCTCATATGACTGACCTGATCGGACGGTATCTGCACAAGGCGAGCAGAGGTCCGCGGACAGCGCCGCTGATCGCGTCGGCTGGTCCCGTTTTCGCTTTTGACGCGGCATCCTTAAAGGAACCGCCGCTACCGGCAAATAAGCCGGGCGGTGGAATTGCACCGCCTGCGACTGGCGCGCCGGTCGTGCTTGCAAGTGCCTACGCACCGGTAAAACTTCCGGAAGACGCGCTGGCGGCCAATCAGGTCCCTGCCCCGGCTCCAGCACCGGTTCCAGGCTTTGGCAATGAAGTTCCGATCCCGCCGAAGGCCGTGAAGTCCCGCTTCAACGACACATTCGCGGTCGCGACATCTCTGCCCCCGATCCCGAGAACCAGCCCGGATGCGTCGATCACGACACAGTCCATTTCAAAGACGGCTCTACTTCAGGCGGCGCGCCAGCAGGCGGGTATCGATCTGCCGGTCCGTAATGACGAGCAGGCGCCAAGCGCTCCGATCCCGGTACGCACTGTCGCAACTGAAGCCATTGAAGTCATCCCGGCGGCCGAAGTCGGTGCAACGCAGACTGCGTCGTTGTCGCAAAAGATCGACGCATCTTCAGAAGAACTGGCGCAGGGCGATGCTGACGAAAATGAACGCGTTGACGTCGACACCGCCGAACCTGCTATCGCGGTCTCTGGCTGGCAGGTGCAAATTGCTGCCGCCGAAACTGAAGCCCAGGCTATGGCCCTTCTTCAGAGAGCTGAAGCCCGGACCGGCAATGCCTTGAACAACCGCACACCTTTCACAGAGCCAGTCGAAGCCAATGGCACGACCCTCTACCGCGCCCGTTTTGCCGGGTTCGACAACAAATCTGCAGCCCGTCGGGCTTGCCGTACCTTGAAAAAGGCGAAATTCGCCTGCTTCGCCATCTATGAGTAATTGAGTAACGGATGTCGTTAATGTCTTCTGAGAAGCGTGTCTTTCGCCTCGTTGATTTTCGCCGCGAGGAAACCGGAGCCTCCTTGGTCGGGATGGACCCGCATCATAAGCCTGCGGTGCGCGGCTCGGATTTCCGCGTCCCCGGCATCGGGCGAAAGCCCCAGGATCTGGTAGGCCTCCTCATCTGTCATGGGGCCCGAGCTCGACGCGCTTCTCTCCCGATCTGTGGCATCCGCCTCGAAGTCTTCACGCCAACCGGCAAGCCTGCGGTCGAGATAAGCTTCGACTAACTTCAGGCTTTGATCGTCCTGATGAGCTTCCTGCCAAAAGGTCTGCAGCTCATCATCTGTCAGGTCATCCAGCCGACGGCCCTGAAAACTGCCGGCGAGGACCGTTCCCGATAAAGCACCCGTGTCATGGTCCAATTCCATTTCGACCATGGCAGAACGGACCTGAGACTGCTGCCCGGCAGTTTTTTGAGGATTGTAGCCCGACAAGTTTCGCAGTCCGGCCAATCCAAGTAGCGACACCCCAAACCCAAAAGCCGGGATTGCCAGTGCAAACCGTCCGGTTACGGCAAAAACGCCCGCAAGTATCATCAACAGGATACCGCCATAGGTGCGGATAGACTGCGCGAGCCTGGCCGGGTTGGCCTGAACGAACTGCCGCATCATGGCAATGAAAACGACAAGCAGCACAAGGCCGAGAAGCAAATAGATCATGATGACGGCTTGAGTTGCTCCAACAACAATCGGGCGCCCTGCCCGCCCTTCTTTTCAAATGCAGTCAGTGCCTTGTGCCCACCGCTGGCGAAAACAGCAACTGCCTTCAAGAGCTCGGAGAGTTGACGCGCAGCACCGGCATCAAACGGACAATAAGCTCCGTTGGTCAAGCGGGCGATTTCGCGGAACGCACTCTCTGCTACCGGATCCCGGCCTTCTTGGAAAAGGAACACCGGTACACCCAGAAGGCCGAGTTGCCCCGCCTTGTCACATAAGGTGTCGACGTTTTCTTCCATACAGTCGCCGACATAAACAACCGCCGCAATTTTCTCTTTTTCCGCCGCGCTGATCGCAGCTGAAAGCACTTTACGGATCTGAGTATGACCGCCCTGACAGGTTATCCGGCTCATCACACCGGCGAGCTCTTGCCCAGTTTCAAACCAACGCGAAGCGCGGCACTCGCCAAAGCCGCGGAAGTAAACCAGTTTGATCTTCAGGCTGCCAATCGAAGCCGCTTCCTGAAACATTTCGCCCTGCAGCTGACAAGCTGTGTCCCATGTAGGTTGCCGGCTCATTGTTGCATCGAGCGCGAAGATCAGCCGGCCGGATGTACCCGGTGCTGGGCGCGGAGCTGACTTCACCTTGTCGAGAAAAGCGGACACATCAGCCTCAGTCGAACGGACAGTCTGATCCTGCCGTTTCGCCGGTGTGTTCATGCTGTCCCGTGTCTTTGCCAAGACTGAGTGTCCCTTATCCTGCCGCTCACAACCCGAACTTGGTTCTTGACACCGCCTACGTCAACGCTTTTGCTGCAATTGCCGCAGGCGGTTTGCAATCAAATGAGACAGAGCTCGGTGAGATCCCGCCGCATGCTGTCCGGCATGTTCTGAACATCTCCACCGGCACGAATATCCTTTGGTGCATCTTCGGCCTTTAGATAGCGCCACCCCTGGAACGGCCGTTTTGGCTGATATTGTGTGAGGATCAACCGCGGCTCCAGCACCAGGTCGCAGCGTTTAACTCCTGCATCGTCGGTAAATGGCCGAATATCCAGGAGATGTTGACGTGCCTGGATTTTTCCCTTGATGACCCAATAGAGCGATCCGCCATCCAGCAGCTCGTCACGCCGGGTCGGCACCATACGCGTAGTATGGGTGGTGCGCGCGCCAAGCCCGGCCGCCCGCGCCTGCTCGACGCGAAAGTCGATCCAAGCCTGAAGGCTCTCGACGCTATCGGCCCCCACACAGAGTTTCACAAGATGCAAGGTCATGAAACTGACCTATCAGTTAACAAAGCAAGGTCAAGAGAGCGACCGTCTGCAGCGGTGGATAGTGATTATAACAAGGGCTCCCACTCTTGCGCTTGAAGCGCGAAACCGGTCATCTCGTACAATGGATGTATTCGTTACAGGTGGCACGGGCGGGATCGGCTCGGCAGTGATCAAACGGCTCGTCGAGGACGGCTGCCAGATCATCGGTCTTTCCAGGTCCGATCAATCTTCGGAAAAACTGCGCCGCCTCGGCGCCTCAGCTTATCCCGGCGACCTGCGGGATCCGTCCACCTGGGTCGAGCGGGCAACCGCATGCGATGCTGTCGTGCATCTCGGAGCGACCTTCTCACCCGACATGGGCAAGGTCGACCGGATCGCCATGCTGGAGATGAAAAAAGCGGCTCGGCATCGCAAACAACCGCTGAAGGTTGTTTATACCGGTGGGATTTGGCTGTATCCGCCCTGCAAGGTGGGAGACATGCTCAGTGAGAAGACCCCGTTTTCACCGCTGCCAGCCTTTCGGTTCATGACAGAGACCATCAAGACGCTCTCTACAGGGACAGACCTTGCGCTTTCCGTGGTCCACCCTGCCCTCGTGTGCGGACCAGATTTTGGTCCGGTTGCAGAGATGACGGCTGCCTTGAAAGAGAGTGGGAGGTTTGAAACAAGGGCTTCCACTGATACGTCATGGCCACTGGTTGAAGTATCCGATCTTGCCCGGCTTTATGCACTTGTGTTGCGTCAGACCCGGTTCCGAATGTCCGTTATAGGCAGTGGTATCTCCGGCGTCTCCGTCGACCATCTTGCAAGCCATATCTCAGCCCGTCACGGCAAGCCCCTGGACATCGTCACGCAGCAGGCACCGAACGGTGTTGACCCCGACCAAGACTGGGCGGCTGGGTACGCGCTTACCCAATCGGCAGACAACACCCACGCAAAACGGCTTCTTTCCTGGTCTCCGGAACACTCCACGATTGAAGATCTTGTGGTCACGCTCTCCAGGTAACTGTGGCCTCACAATGTGCGCGAAGACTTTATCAATATCCGTCCGGTAGCCTTCGGGGACCACTAACGGACCGGATGATCGACTTTGCCGCTTTTCCTCTCGCTCGTCCTGATTTGGATGCTCTCAGGTACTGTTCTGGCAGATACCACGGAGCCGCTTGGGAAGTTTCATGTCATCGACACGGCAGGCTTTGTTGAGCGGGACGGCAACCGTGCGCCACTCACGTCCGATCTTGAGACAGGCGAACTGACGCTTCAAAGAAATGCTTCGGGCAATCTGGTCTTGACGGTCAATGAAACGGAAATCGAGCTTTTCGAAGTTGAGAACGGGCTCGCTGGTCTCAGTTGGAATGCAGGCAAAACGTCGTTGCTGGATGCCAGGGACATTCTGGATCTGAGCCCTCACACGTCGCCAGAGCAAGTGCGAGCCTGGGGAGCGAATGTCGCATGGCCTGGTCAGGGCCAAGTTAAGCTCGTGCTTTTGCCGTTGCGCGAGAATGCTTACAGCGGCTTTTTGATCAGCCATCCGGGAAATAGTACGGTGGTGCGCCAGATGGAGCTGCGCAAAGTCTCAGGACCGCCAAACCGCCCAGACCCAAAAGCGAATGTTCCAGCCCCCGTATTGAATTGAACACCATAAGAACTTGACCGTTTCACCGCCCAGTCGGACGGCCAAAAAGCAAAAAAGCCGCAGCGATCGCTACGGCTTTTGTGTTTCGTGCGCCCTCAGGCTTATTTGGCGATGGCGACGGCTTGTTGGGCGTTGTCAACGTCGTTGAACAAGAGAACCATGGCGAGTGCGATGCCAACGGCACCAACTGTCCAAAGTGTCACGCTCCAGCAAGATTTCTGCACGTTTTCGTCCATAAAATCCCTATGTCGTTTCTAAGCATTGCAAGCCGCTTCCGGCTGCAAATATGGCGCTAGTGAGGCGAGGTGGTAAACGATCCCTTACTTGTTCGCAAGTGCAAAAATCCGGCATCAGATTTGCAATTTTCACATTGCCGTTTTTTTGTTTTAGTTTGAGCAACTTACGGCTTGGAGAGCACTTGCACATAGTTTGATCAGCTTGCCGTAAACGTAAGATCTCAGCCTCATTTACGTCCGATTCCAGGGCAAACACGGCAGCTGATTTGGGGCCCTTTTCCCGCCTATCCGCACGTCCGTTGCAGTTGCCTCTGGATTTTTCCCTTCACCGCTTATGCTGGGCTGACGTTCCCGATAAGATGCGCAGGTTCCAAGTTAATCGCTCTCAAGACCATACGGACTTCTATGCACGCCCTATCCCAACTCGATTATGCCGCTGCCGGCCTGTTCCTGGTGGCTTGGCTCGGTTTCAACCTGCTGATTGATCTGGGTCCGCTGCGCAAGAAAACCCTGTCATATGCGATGGAAACCCAGCGCCGGAACTGGATGCTGACCATGTCAACCCGCGAAGTCCGGATTATGGACACCGCGATCCTGTCCGGCTTGCAGCAAGGCACAGCCTTTTTTGCATCAACGGCCTTGCTGGCGATCGGGGGCAGCTTTGCCCTTCTGGATGCGACCGATCGTATTCTTCAAGTCGCTGGCGACCTCTCCATCCCGGTCTCCGACAGCCGTGCTCTCTGGGAGATCAAGGTGTTGGGGCTGATGCTGATTTTCGCTTACAGCTTCTTCAAATTTGGCTGGGCGTATCGACTCTTCAACTACGCCAGCATCGTCATGGGGGCTGTTCCGGAACGCAGCCAGGGCGACCCGGACGCCATTCGTGAAATTGCCGGAAAAGCGGGTGAGCTAAACGTCCTTGCTGGACGCCACTTCAATAGAGGCCAGCGCGCGCTCTTCTTCGCCATCGGATTTCTGGGATGGTTTGCCGGCCCGATCGCCTTCGCGATCCTGACCGTTGCCGTGTTTTTGGTGCTCCTGCGGCGTCAGTTTTCTTCGAAAGCCCGCGCGACCGTAATGTCCGGGCAGTTGTCGAACTTTTCTCCAGACGTCAAATTGGGAGAATACACCAACACCGGATCATCAAATCCCTTCACATGATAACTGCCAAACAGTCCTGAGCGGCAGCCCATCAGGCCCGCAACATTGTCAGACACGAGCACTTCGCGGCCGAGGTCCTTGGCCAGTTCTGCAATGCGCGCGGCGAGATTGACGGCTGGTCCGACAACCGTGAAATCGAGACGCGTTTCGCTGCCGACATTGCCGTAGAAAACATCGCCGGCATGCAAGGCGATCCCGACGCTCATGTCCGGTGTCACCATGCAGGTTTTCTGCTGATTGATCTCTCCGATCTTCTTCAGCGTGTCCCGTGCAGCCAACAAGGCATTATACGCAGCTGACTTTGCTTCCTCTTCCGTTTCATACGGGAAAATGGCCATCACCTCGTCGCCGATAAACTTCAGCACCTCACCGCCGTGAGCCTCAACGGCTTCGGTCATCGCACCGAAGTACTTGTTGAGGAAGAGAACGAGTTTGTTGGCAGGCAGACTATTGGACAGACGGGTAAAGCCGCGGATGTCGGCAAAGCTGATCACGGCTTTGATCCACTCGCCCTCACCGCGCCGCGTCGTTCCATCCAGAACCTTCAGGCCGGCGCGCGGACCGACATACGTATCGAGCACGGTTTCAGCAGTGCGACGCAGCGTTTTGAGTTCGCACACCAAGGCCAACGGCCGCATGATCGAATCGAAAACACTCAGGTTCGCGCCAGAAAAGCCTTTGGGGGCCTTCGTCGCAAAGGTCGCAACCTTCACAGAGCCATCGGAGAATGGCATCGGCAGAGCGATGTAATCGGTGTAGCCTTCTTCACGGAGTTCCTGGCAAACCGGAAAATCATCGTCGGTGCCGGCACAGTTAGCGATATCGACCCGAACCGGCTGTTTTGTTTCATGAACACGCTTGATCGGGCTGCTCTCATAATTGGCATCAGCGTCTTCGCCCGGCACATAGCGCCGCAGCTCACGTGTGCCTTCGCTGTCCCAAATCGAACCTTCCGCCCGGACGTTCGGATGAACGATCCAGATACCAGTTGTCGCACGATCGACCGGCACGCCACCCGCCCGCAGCCGCTGCGCAAGTTCACTAACGATTTCAAGAGTGCCGTCCAGCTGGGGTGCATCGCTGTAGAGCCATTGCACCACATCTGCCGCGACTAGCGGCGCTTCGAGGACCATCTGCCCGCCCCTACTTTTCAAATGAGATGATTGGCATATGGGTCTCTTAACCGGAGAATAAAAGTGGTGTTTTGCGGAAACTTTAAACTGGTTAAGAATTCACCGGGCCCGGAAACAAGGCACTGCTTCGGCCGGTGAGCCAATAAACCGCCAAACCGATCCACTCCCGAACGCCAATGTCGACGCGCCGCAATCCCTTGGACGCACCATCAAAGCCAAGTCCCCAATCCGCACCGCCACGGGTTCGGTAGTCGACAGGATAGGCCGTCACGCCGCTCCATCCGGCAGCTTCAAAAACCCCCATGGACCGGGGCATATGGTACGCTGAGGTAACCAAAAGCCAAGTCTGTCCCGGCTTTGGATCGACCAGCTCTTTCGTCAAAACAGCGTTCTCCCAGGTGTTACGGGATTCGTCTTCCAAAACGATGCGTTCTGAAGCGATACCAAAATCGTCAAACAGGCGCGATGCTCCTTCGGATTCCGTCGCCTGCCCCGTGATGATTGTTCCCTGGCCGCCAGTATGAATGATCAACGCTTCAGGGAGCAGCTTGGCAAGCCGGGCAGCAATGGTCAGCCGTTCCCCGGAAACGGTCAAAGCCGTCTCACCGCGTGCGCCCGTGACCACCGTATCGACTGCACCGCCCAGAATGATGACGCCGTCATAAGACACGAGCTCAGCCGGCCTTGAAAACCTGTCCTCCAACAGCTGGATCAACAAGTTTGCTGCCGGAGAAAACCCGCAAATGACGAGGCCAATTGCACCAACCCAAATGAACCGCCGTCCCCACTTTTGAAGCTGCTTCCCCATCGACATCCCCAAACCGAACACCACCAGCGCGATCAGGAAATTGGACGGCTGAATAAAAAACGCGGCAATCTTGGAAAGATAAAAGAACATCTACTTCTATTACTCCGGATCCCAGACAGGCCCCCAGGCGGCGTTGATCAATCGGCCGTCAGGACTTCCCAGGGCGGAAATTTGCGCCATTTCGCCGCTGTTAAGCTCGAAATCAAAAACATCAATGTTGGCTTTCAGCCGATCCGGATTGCTGCTCTTTGGGATGGCGATGACGTTCGGCTGCTGCACATGCCATCGCAATGCGATCTGAACCGGCGACTTGCCGTACTTTTCAGCCAAGTCGCGGAACAAGCCTTCCTGATCAACCCGCCCTTTGACGATCGGACAATACGCGGTCAGCGCCATTCCAAGATCCTGTGTCGTCTGCAAGAGCGTTCGTTGGCTCAAGAAGGGATGATACTCAACCTGATTGGTCACCAGCTGGCCACCGGCAAGATCCTGCGCCTGCCGCAACAGAGCGGATGGGAAATTGGACACACCAATCGACCTTGCAAGACCGCGGGTTTTGGCTTCCACCAAGGCGCCGATGGTTTCAGCCAACGGTACATCCGGGTTTGGCCAATGGACAAGCAGAAGGTCGACATAATCGGTTTGAAGCTTGCGGAGACTTGTCTCCGCCGATGTTCTGAATGCATCAGCGGCGAGTTGATCCCACCAGACCTTGGTCGTTAGAAAGAGGTCCGAGCGGTTCATACCAGAGGCGCGAATTCCATCGCCGACCTCAGATTCGTTTTCATAATAGGCCGCCGTATCCACATGGCTGTAACCGTTCTGTAAAGCAAATGACACAGTCTGGGAGCATTGTGGCCCACGCAAATCCCAGGTGCCCAACCCAATCGCCGGGATCGATACGTCACGAACAGATCTGAAAATCATTGTAAATTCTTCCATGGATGAAACAGCTGTGATGACAGTCACAGCCACCGCCGACGAACAGGGGCAAACTTCCCGGAACGTTTGCAAAGATGGCCGGAGACAATGATATGACATTGTATATGAAAATTGGTGGCAGAAAGGCAGTCTTGGCTGCCATTCCCCCGCTCAAAGACCGACTGGAGTCCGATCCCTGTTTCGATCTTGCACCGCTGCGCGGTGAGTTTGATGCGTCGGGAGACTTTTGCGAGTTCCTGGTATTTCTTTTCGGCGGTTCCCCGTTCTATGACGGTAAGCCTGTGACCGACCTTCTCTCACCGCTTTGCGATTGCGACGATGTTTATGGCCGTTTCGTAGACCACCTCGTGGCGGTATTGCTTCACGATGACCTAAACGAAGAAGGCGAAGCGGAACTGCGTTCGCTCATGGAGCGTCTGCGGCCACATGTTCTTGCACCAAGGCCCACGGCTCCTGTTCTGGTCTATTCCGTGGACAACCATCAACTGCGTGCCTGACGCCACAAACAAAAACGCCGGCGACTTCCATCACCGGCGCTCTTTGTTGAAAGACTGAAGGGATCAACCGAGTTCGTTAACGCTGGTCACGACTTTCCCGACGAGACCATAGTCAATGCCCTCGTCCGGGCTCATCCAGTAATCACGATCAGTGTCTTTTTCGATACGCTCGATCGGCTGCCCGGTGGCATCCGCGAAGATCTTGTTCAGACGGTCGCGCATCTTGATGATTTCCTTGGCCTGGATCTCGATGTCCGTTGCCATGCCGCCGGCGCCACCGGACGGTTGATGCAACAAGAAGCGCGTGTTCGGCGTGCAGAAGCGCAGCTCCTTCGGCACAGAAACGTAGATCAAGGCACCGGCACTTGCGACCCAGCCCATGCCGAGAATACGAACTTCCGGAGAAATGAACTTGATGGTGTCGTGGATCATGTCACCTGATTCAACATGGCCGCCTGGAGACGACACAATGACAGTGATCGGGTCATTGGAAACCTGTGCCAGCGCCAGAAGGCGGGCGCACACATCACGGGCCATGTCCTGGGTCACCGGACCTGTAATCAGGACGGTGCGCGCTTCGAACAGATGCTTGTCGACCTGGATCGACGGTTGGGCTTTGGACTTGTCCTCGTCGTCATCGTCGAGGCGTGCAGGCACCGTGGTCGAATAGTTTTTCATGCGCAGGATTTAGCTCCCTTGGCTGTTGTGCCGGTCATGCCCGGCGGTTCTTTCCGGTCTGGTCAGCGCGCCGAGCCGAACCGGTTTGTCCCATGTGTAAGCGAAGAGCTGCGCTCTCGCAAATCTTGTCAGCGTTCTTAAGCCGAAAAGAGTTATCAGACCGGCAACATATGCTCACAAAGACGCTTTTCAATCCGGCCGGTGTGGATGAATGGGGAGTTTGTCGCCCCGACGCCCCGTGATCAGATGCCAGGCCAGCATCATCCCAAATGGCAAAGACGGCCAGACAAACCACAGAGTCGACAGCCCCGACGTCAGCAAATTGAGGACGAAGAAGAACCCAATCATGAAAACACAGGACTGGACCCGCCTCGGTTGAGACCGGATCCACCGGCGCGCCTGTTCAAATCCGTTCGCCACCGCCTGCGTGTCTTTTTCCCAATTGCCACGACTGTTGGGTTCAGCAGTGTCCTGCAAATCGTCCTCATTAGATCCAGCGGTCTCAGGAGAATTCCGGCCGCCCAAGCGCACAGAGAAAGTCTGCACTGGCTCGGAGACGTTCTTGACCTGCTTTGGACCAAGGGGTTCGAAACCGAGCGCCAGTTTTGTGCGGACCTGGTCGTAAACCGACTGCGACAGCATAATGCCGCCCTTTGGCGCCAGTTCCTGCAGGCGTGCGGCGACGTTCACGCCATCACCATAGATGTCATCGCCCTCAATCATGATATCGCCGAGGTTCAACCCGATCCGGAACTCCATGCGGGTCGCGTCCGGCAACTCAGCGTTCTTATGAGACAGCTCGTTCTGGATTTCGACGGCGCATTGGACCGCCTCAATTACGGAAGAAAACTCCACGATGACCGCATCGCCCCATGTATTGACGATGCGCCCGTTATGGCGGGCTGTGAGGGAGGACATGATGCTGCGGTAGGTTTTAAGGCGATTGAGCGTGCCGTCTTCATCCTGCTCCATGAGCCTGGAATAGTGTGCAACATCTGCACACATGATCGCGGCCAAACGGCGCTTCGCCCGTTCCATCCATCCACCCCTGATTGCCCGGCACCCGATAACAAACTTGTGACCGGCACCTTAGTTAGGAATGGGAATCTTCGGCTCAAATTGCAAGGAAAAACCTTTGTCAATTGTCGCAATGCCAACCGTCAGATGAGTTCCGGTCGCAATATCCTATTGCGTTTCAGCCAGCGTTCTCAAAGCGTTCAGCGCATCTTCGGCCCGTTCTTCAGGAACAAAAACATGGTCGTGAAAAAACGCCGCTACCACGTTGGCCGGGATGCCTTGCTCCGCCAAGGCTTTGGCAACGGCTGCCGTCAATCCAACTGCTTCAAGCGACGAATGCACTGTCAGTGTGATCCTGCGAAACCATTCTGCCTCTGCCAGTCCGAGCTCACGTGCCCGTTCCAGCGGGAGAATGGCCGTCATGCCTTCCGTTTCGGAAAAAAGACCGATCGGTTCGTACTCGGCGAGTTCAACCAGGCTCTTGGTCGCGAACGTGCAAAACACATAGGGCTCGGGATCAAGCATCGGCCGCATATGGGAGATCAAGTTTTGAAGGTCGGTCTCACCGGTCATGATTGTTCATTTCTATCAGTTAACTGAAGTTCTAGAAACGCGGCCATCTTCCCCGCCCCGCATCCCGGCCTGCAATATGCCAGTAAACCAAACCGGCGAGCGCACCGGAGCTCATAAACGACACAAGATCAAACAGGGTATACACCTGATCGTCTATCACTCTGGTGACCCCAAAACCTATAACTGCGCCGGACAACGTGTAAAAGATCAATTGTCGTATGTGAAATATCTCCGCTGTTATGAGAATAAAAGTGACGGGCAAAATACTCAGCGCGTAAGCAAAGAAAACCAAAACAAGTGTCACCATGAAGACTGCGGATATCGAACCAGTGGGCCGGTCAATTGCCTCTGAGAAATAGCCAGATAGCAATAATAGGAAAATCAACAAAACTATTGCTGCTGTGACGCATCCATAAAAATACCCTTTCATTATCCGCCAGAGGGCAAAATCTTCATGTGCGGTCAACTGTTTCCCCTGACATAGACTTCCAAAGCCCGAGACTAAACACCCGCAAGAAACACAACAAGAAGACCACTGCCGATGGCCAAGAGTTTCTGCAGCGGCTTTGTAAACCCGATCACGCCAAAGGAAATCAGGGCGAGACCGAGACCTATCTTGGCTGCAGCCAACAGCGCGAAAGTTGGCGTTTCCGACAAGGCAATCACCGACGGGTTGGCGATCATCGCCAAGGGAATGACGTAGAGCCCGATGCCCAGCGCCATCGCCGTGAAGGCCACTTTCAGCCAGTTTTCGCCGATCATCCCGGCTGCAATGAAAACCGCCCCACAGACTGGGGGCGTGATGGTAGAAATCAGCGCGAACCAGAACACAAACAAATGCGCCTGAAGCGGCTCAAGGCCCTGCTCGATGAGCGCTGGTCCCGCAACAGACACACAGATGACATACGCTGCCGTCGTTGGAACTTCCATGCCCAGAACCAGACAGGCAATGGCTGTCAGCAATAGCGCCGGCCACAAGTACCCCCCAGACCCGGAAAGGATCAGCGAGGTGATTTTTACACCGAGCCCGGTAATCGCGAGAACACCGATGATGATCGAGGCGCAGATGATGATCGAGGCGATGACGGAGACTTGGCGCGCTGCATTTAAAAAGGCGCTTTCCAACCGTCCAAGGATCTCCTTGCCCGAAGGCACACCCTTTGCAGTGAAAAACAGAAGGACAAAGCCTGCCAGAATGGCGAGGCAGGCCGCATATTGCGGTGTGTATTTCGCGCCAAACATTCCGTAAAGCAGCACCGCAAACGGCACCATGAAGAAAGCCGAGGTGATGAGCACCTGGCGGACCGGTGGCTGATCCTCCTTCGCAACGGCTTTCAGATCATGATGACGGGCATAGGCGTTGATCCCGATCCAGACCGCGAAAAAGTAGAGGATCGCCGGCAACAGCGCGGCCATCATGATCTGCGTGTACGGCACCCGGGTCAGTTCGACCATGACAAAAGCGCCTGCCCCCATCAGCGGCGGCATGATCTGGCCACCAGAAGACGCAACAGCCTCAACAGCGCCAGCCAGACGTTTTGGATATCCCAGCCGGGTCATCGCCGGCAGTGTGATTGCGCCGGTTGAAGCAACATTCGCCGAAGCCGAACCGGAGATGGACCCAAAGAGGGCCGAAGACAGAACGGACACCTTCGCCGCACCGCCCTTGAGACGGCCCGCGGCGGCGGCTGCCAGATTCATGAAGCCTTGGCCCGCTTCCCCGGCATTCAAGACCGCGCCGAAGATCACAAAGATCGCAACCACATTGACCGACACCCCGGTCAGGCTGCCCCAGATACCGCCTTCGGCGATGGTGAGGGTTCCAAGAAAGCTGGCCAGCGGTGTTCCGGAATGCCCGAATTCACCGGGAATATGCTGGCCGAACAATCCGTAAGCCAGCGCGAGCGCTGCCACAATCGGCAGAGGCCAGCCGATGGCACGGCGAGCACCTTCCAAAACCACGATCAAAAGAAGTGCCGCCAGCCAATACTGAAAAGAGCCTTCCAGAAAGCCGTATTGATCGGACAACATGTCCTGATTGATTGCCACCCAAAGGCATGCAGCGACACCGAGGACACAAAGCACAAAGCCGCTTGCACGCTTGAGCAGTCCACCTTCAACGAACAGGAAGATCCATGGCAAGGCTAAAGCAAGGTGCAGCGGCCGACTGACAAGGTTCGGCACCAGGCCGGAAAAGATCAGTCCGAGGTGAAACACCACGAGGACAACGGCAAGGCAAAGCATGAGGGATCGCCAGACAGGCGACGTCGGGGTGTCAGTGCTGATCATGGAAACTGTTCAAAAAAGAGAGATCCGGCGCCAAATGAGCGCCGGACCGGGAGACGATTGAGTTACTTTTGAGCATCCGTGAGATCGATGCCCGCTTCCTGGTAGTATCGGACGGCACCTGGATGGATTTTGCCGGTGATATTTTCCATCAGGCCCTGGTCAACGCCGTTCCACCAAGCTGCGCCCTCACCCATCTTCGCTTTCTGCTCCCAGAAGGTCTTGGTCAGGGCGTAGGCCGTGTCGTCGTCCATCGCAGTCGTGGTGAAGGCAACCACAGGCAAGGATGTTGTGGTGATGTCTTCGTTCTGTCCGGCATAGGTGCCGGCCGGAATGACCAGCTTGGCCCGCTTGGATTGCGCGATCTGATCATCAGACAATGAAATGACATTCACTCCAGTCGATGCAGCTGCTTCAATAACGTTCGGTGCCGGCCAGGACCCGGCGGTTACAAATCCATCGATTTGGCCATTCTTCAGCGCTGCAACCGCGTTGGACAGCTCCACCTCGGCAAGATCGACCTTGCCTTCCAGGCCGAAGAGCTTGAGGTATTTCTCACCTTCACGTGCCCCAAAAGAGCCTTTGCCGAGCAAGATGGTTTTGCCTTCCATACCTGCAAAATCGGTCACACCGCTGTTTTCAGACATAACAAAGTGCATGGTCAGCGACGGAATCGGAAAAAGGGCGCGGATCTCGTCAAATTTCGGATCGCCCTTGCCCTCGAACATGGCTTTGCCGCCCTGGGCAAGCCTCACGAGCACCGGTGGCGTCGTGAAGACATAGTCTCCGCCGCGCGCGCGGGCTTCCATCACGTTTTGAACAGAGCCCTGGCTTTCTTCAACGGTGACGATGATGTCTCCATTGCTGCCTTCCTTGACCGCTTCTGCGATCTGAACGCCCATTTGGTAGTAGGACGAGGTGGATTTCGCCGACTTGTAAGTGATGCGCGTTTCCGCTTGTGCTTGAACGGCACCAAACGACAAGGACAGGCCAATGGCCAGTTTCAAAAGACCGGATTTCATGCGTTCGCTCCCTATGATTTTGGACAACGTTATTGGGAGCGCACCCAAGGCGCAATGCTATTACAAGCAGAAATGGTACGTCGGTTGTTCAAACCGGATCAGCTTGACCGTAAAACGTCCAACAAACTTCAGAAGCCTAAGCCGGAGATTGTCCGGCAATCCAAGGCCGTTCAGGCGATGGTTGGCTCCCAAATTCCTTTGACAGGCTCGGCTTCTGAGTCTCCCGGCCATGGCGGCATGGAGATACAAATGAATTTCAGCGGCTGTTCGCTGTCGCAGCGGTATTGAAACGCAGTCCCAACCGGAATGTCGATGGACACTCCAGCTTCCAAAACCACCGTCTCTTCACGCCCTTCCCTGGCACGCCAGATTTGACCGCGTCCCTCCAGCACATGCCAGAACTCACTCACCGTTTTGTGGCGCGTTGCCTTGTTGATCTGCCCGGATGGAACAGTGCTGTGGATCATGTTGCCGGTCTCGCCATCCATGATGAAGCGGATCTCGGCACCTGCAGGCGACATGGCATCGGGCTTATCAGCCAACGTTGTGGTTTTCATTGGCCCTCCTGGCCTTTCAGGTTCAAGGCCATATTGCACAAGAGTTCAAACATGATCGAAACACCCAGGAAGGCCGTTCCGCCGCTTTGATCGAATGGTGGCGACACTTCAACAAGATCCGCACCGACAATATTGACCCCGTCGAGCATGCGCGCGACTTGCAGCGCTTCAAACGAGTTCGGCCCGCCCACTTCCGGGGTGCCGGTGCCTGGTGCAAACGCCGGATCGACAAAATCAATGTCGTAGGAGACATAGGTCGCGCCTTGACCAGCGATCTCCTTTGCCTCCGCCAGGACATCCTGCACCCCGCGGGCGAAATACTCCTCGATGGCAATCACCCGAATGCCCACACTTTCGGCAAAGTCGCGGTCTTCAAAATCATAGGCCGTGCCCCGGATTCCGATCTGCACGACCCGTTTTGGGTCCAGCAGCCCCTCCTCGACTGCGCGCCGGAAGGGCGTTCCGTGGGTGTATTGCATGCCGCCGAAATAGCTCTTGAACAGATCCGTATGGCTGTCGAAATGGATCATCCCAACCGGGCCGTGCTTGTTTGCAATTGCTCGGAGTATCGGCAGGGAACACAGGTGATCGCCGCCCGCTGTCAGCGGTACAACACCCGCTTCCAGAACGTCATCATAGAACGCAGTCATGCGGTGCAGGCTGTCGTCGACGCTTGCCGGGTTGGGGCCGACATCCCCAAGATCCGCGCAATTGACCAGTTCAAACGGCCGGACGCCGGTGTCCCCGTTTTGAGCCCGGATCATTGTCGAGGCATCCCGGAGCTGCCGCGGACCGTGGCGCGGTCCCGGCCTGTTGGTCGTGCCGCCGTCCCACGGCGCTCCGATCAGCCCGATCTGCACGTCTGCCAGCCGGGGGCTGTCGAGTTCGACATGCGGCAGCCGCATGAATGTCGGCACACCGGCAAAGCGCGGCAGGTCGAACCCGGAAACGGGCTGAAAGAACGGATCTGACATGAACAACTCCCAAGGCGAGACGGCTGGAGCAAAAGGTGCCTGATTGAACATAATCAGACTTGAACCCGTCAAGGGACTTCTTATCTGTCAGTCACGCGGACGTCCGCGTATTCCCTAAAAATCAATCCGGGACGACCCGAGCATGGAGACAAACATGGCTTGGGTCTTGTTGTTATTGGCCGGCCTTTTGGAAATCATATGGGCGTATGCGATGAAACAGTCGCACGGCTTCAGTCGCCTCTTGCCAACCCTCATTATGGCAGTGGCCATGGCCGGGTCTTTCGGCCTGCTGGCCGTTTCGATGCGCAGCTTGCCGCTCGGAACGGCTTACATGATCTGGACCGGGATTGGTGCGATTGGCGCTTTTGCTGTCGGTGTCTGGATCCTTGGCGAAGCAATCACCCCGCAACGCTTGATCGCCGCACTGCTGATCGTCGCTGGCATGGTGACCATGAAACTGTCTTGATCACACCGCAAGCAACAGAAAGACCGGATCGGCGTGGGCTACCACTCGATCCGTTCGCCCATGTGATCAAAATAACCGCCGGTCTCAGCCGGTGTCAGGCCATTGATCACCGACAGCAGGCGATCGGCGGCCTTTTCGGGCGCCTGCACCTCCAGACCCGATTTGGCAAACCCTTCGGTCAAAGGTGTCCGCACGGTTCCAGGATGCAGCGCCACACAGACCGCATGCGTTTTGCGCCGCGCGAGCTCAATGGACGCGGTCCGCACAAGCTGATTGAGGGCCGCTTTCGACGCCCGGTAACCGTACCAGCCCCCTAGACTGTTGTCTGAAATGGATCCAACCCGCGCCGAAAGTGTTGCAAAGACGCTTTTGCCTTCCTTGGGCAGGAGCGGAAGGAAATGCTTCATCAAGAGCGCCGGGCCGATGGCGTTGATGGCATAAGATTCTGCAAGCGCTTGGGGATCTAGCTCCCGAAGACTTTTTTCCGGCTTACGATCGCCGAGCGTCAAAGCACCGGTAGCATCAAACACGAGCCGCAGATCATCCCCCTGCCCGGCAACCCATTTGGCAGCGGCTTGAATGCTGGTCTCGTCAAGCAAATCCAAACCGGGATGGGTTCTGCGGGAAAGGCCAACCACGCGGTCATAGGGCCCGCTTTCATCCAACACCCGCACCAAAGCGGACCCGATACCGCCCGTTGCCCCAATCACAATTGCCAAAGTACCCATAGATCGTCCTGTTTGCGTTTATGTCGTTACGCAACAACGGCCAATCGGGATTTGTGGAGACGATGACAATTGTGGAGGGCAAGGCAGACCGGTTTGATGGAATCCGATCTGCCTTGAGCTATCAGGTACAGGTGATGTTCACATTGAGTTTGGCGTCACCATTTTCCTGCATGGAAAAGGTGATCTTGCCATTGGCATCTTCGAACACGCCCGATCCACCGAGCACATCGCGGGTCTGGTCATTGGCGATCGTGCGGGTTTCCGGTGAATGAACTGGTTTATCGACCGTGTAAGCTCCCGACCGGGCATAGAGATTGCCGTTTTCAAAGCTCAAGACGACATCGGACGCCAGCCGGACCTGACCTGCATCATCTTCACCGAGGACCCGGGTTTCCCATTCGACAGAACCGACCGCGTTGCCGTTGTTGTCGACAAGATCGCTGTGACCGATCCGAAGATCGCCGGGCATCGGTGCATCGGATCCCTGCTTGACCACTTTGACGACGCGGTGTTCATTCATCGGCGCCGTAACCGAAAATGGTTGGCATTGTTCAAGTGCGTGCGCACTGCCAATTCCCAAAGCTGCGGTGGCGAGAGTTGCTGAAATAAGTGTTTTTTTCAGGGGCATGTCATTCCTCCATGAGTTTGTGCCGTCCGATGCACTGGAGATGCGACCACCCATACATATATTCAATAATTATTTCAGATATTTAATTATTACAATTACTACAGAAAAACATGATCTTATTGAAAGTCAATCAAACAAAATGAAATCTATATTTTATGTAATTTTCCGCGCCAAGTAATCCGAGAACCAACCCGCATACCGAACCTGCAGTTCTGCACGGCGCCAGTCTTGTCCGGTGATCAATCCGCGGCAGCGATCCGTGCCGCAAGCGCATTCCATTTCCCAGTCATCGTCATCGCCCGTTGCATAGTCAAAACCGAGTTCTTCACCTTCCTTGATATCCCGCATCGCATGAAACGCAATCTGGCCCCGAATTCCAAGATTCGGTGCACACGAATGATTGAGATGCATCATCGAGCTTTCCCGCTCGTCAGCAGAAACCGGCCCAATAAACAGGTCGTCACCGATTTGGATCTCAGCCGGTCCCAAACTCTTTGCAAGTTCGTCGCGCCTTGCACGATCAAACACATGACCGCCTTTGACGACAACCAGCTCACCGTTGGTGATTGGCGCAATGGCAAAAAGACCGCGCCCTTCAATTACCGTTTGGCGAAATCGACCGATATCATCTGATCATGAGCTCTCACTCACACACCGCTTTGCCCGGTGTTCCAGAAATAACCGGTCTGCTTTTGCCTGTGCCAACGCGATTGCCTTTGCATAGGCGGAGTGCGCCCTATCGAGGTTTCCCGAGCGGTAAAGCAGTTCCGCCTTGGCGGCATAAAGAGGCTGATAGTCTGAGAGATCCGGCTCCAACGCCGCAATCAGCTCCAGTGCCTCATCGAGGGCGCCGATCTCCGCCAATGCAACAGCCCGGTTCAGGCGGACCACATCCGTCGGCTCGAAAACCAGCAACTCGTCATAGAGCAACAGGATTTGCGCCCAGTCTGGTGATGCGCCTTCACAATGGCAGGCGGCAATCGCCGCTTTGATTTGGTAAGGCCCAAGTTTTCGGCGCGCCAGGGCAGTTTCGACCAGCGAGATGCCGTCTTGCAGTTCTGCCGACTTCCAGAGCCCCCGGTCCTGATCGAGAAAGGCAACGCGCGCTCCTTCGCCGTCAAACCGTGCGCCACGTCGCGCATAGTTGAGTGTCAAAAGCGCAAGGCACCCTTCGATCTCCGGGTCACCAGGCCGAAGTTTGTTCAATATGTTGCAGAGGAAGATAGCTTCGTGTGCGAGACCGCGTTGATCGTCCTCAGGTGCAGATAAGCCGGTTGTGAAGATCAGATAGACCACGCCCAAAACGGCATCGAGCCGTTCCGCCCATTGTTCGGGACCCGGCACTTCATACGAAATCCCTGCGCCGCCAAGCTTCGCTTTCGCGCGGGTCAATCGCTGCCCCATAGTGGTCTCCCGGTCCAGGAACGCCCGTGCGATTTCTCCAGTCGTCAACCCGCCCAAAGTGCGGAGCGTCAGCGCCACCTGGGATTTGGTTTCAAGTACCGGATGACAGCAGGTGAAGATCAGGCGCAATCGCTCATCCGGGACATCATCGTTTTCCTCAAGCCCGGACACCTCAGCCATCATCATGGAAAGGTCCGTCTCGGCGCGATCGACTGTTTGTTTGCGCCTGATGCGATCAATTGCCTTTCGATAGGCAACCTTCAGGAGCCAGGCCTCAGGAGATTTGGGCAGACCATTCCGCCCCCAGTGGGAGACTGCGGACACCATGGCATCCTGGAGGACGTCTTCGGCGAGCTGAAAATCCCGGAATTTGCCAATCAGGATAGATAATAACCGCCCCCGCTCGTCCCGGGCGAGGCCACCCAGGACTTTGGTAACTGCGATGGCATTCGAGGCGGAGGCGGTCATTGAGATTTCCAGACGGTTTAAAACACCGCCGTCAGTCGGCGTCAGGATAGTCCATCACCGGCCGCACTTCGACCGTCCCGTATTCCGCGCTCGGGATCTGAGCGGCATAACCAAGGGCCGCATCAAGATCCGGAACATCAATAAGATAGAACCCGCCAAGGTGCTCCTTGGTCTCCGCAAACGGTCCATCCATGGTTTCCACTTTTCCGCCGCGCACACGCAGCGCTTTGGCCGTCTCGGCTTCTTTCAGCCCCTCGCCTGCCAGCATGACACCGTCCGCCGTCAGTTTTTCACTCAAGGCAAAATAGCCGGCCATCATTTTTTCAAATTCCGGCGTGCCGTAAACCGGCTCGCGGGCGGGGTCTGCATAGATCAACATCATGTATTTCATACTGAAATCCTCGTTTCTTCAGTGTCAAAAACTGTCAAAAATCCAAAATCGGGCCACGAGCAGACTTGTTCTTTTCCGACCAAATCGCAAGACGCTTGCTCCCAAGGCATCCTTGAGCTGATCGGAGGAAGTGAACAGGGTCACACCCATCCCGGTCCGTTAGAAGGTCCTCTCAAAACACCAGTTTTAGGTTTCGACACCCTTCAGACGTTCGGCGTCCGTCTTTTTCGACATGCCCGAAAGTTAATTTGAAAAAATCGTCCGACCGCAGCAACGAGAAGCGCTTTAGAAAAAAAAGCCCCGGCATACAAAGCCGGGGCTTTTTGGGTGGTCTAATCCATCACAAAATCAGGCCGTTTTTGAAAAGATCTCACGGCCGATCAGCATGCGCCGGATTTCAGATGTGCCTGCGCCAATCTCGTAGAGCTTGGCATCGCGCAGAAGCCGTCCGGTCGGGTACTCGTTGATGTAACCGTTGCCGCCGAGAAGCTGGATGGCATCCAGCGCCATCTTGGTCGCGTTTTCAGCGGCATAAAGGATTGCGCCGGCCGCATCTTCGCGGGTGGTTTCTCCCCGGTCACAGGCCTTTGCGACCGCGTAGACATAGGCCTTGGAGGCGTTCATGGAGACATACATGTCCGCGACCTTGCCCTGAACCAGCTGGAACGTGCCGATCGGCTTGCCGAACTGCTCACGCTCGTGAACGTACGGGATGACCACGTCCATGGCGGCCTGCATGATGCCGACGGCACCGGCGGCCAGAACCGCGCGCTCATAATCGAGGCCGGACATCAGGACATTGACGCCCTTGCCGACTTCACCGAGCACATTTTCTTCCGGCACTTCACAATCCTGGAAGACGAGTTCCCCGGTTTCAGATCCGCGCATACCCAGCTTGTCGAGCTTCTGGGCAACGGAGAAACCTTTGAAATCCTTCTCGACCAGGAAGGCCGTCATGCCTTTGGGGCCCGCATCCATATCTGTCTTGGCATAGATGATCATCGTGTCCGCGGACGGACCGTTGGTGATCCACATCTTGGAGCCGTTGAGGATGTATTTGTCGCCCTTTTTATCGGCGCGCAGCTTCATCGACACAACATCTGAACCCGCCCCCGGTTCAGACATCGCCAGCGCGCCGAGATGTTCACCGGACACCAATTTGCCGAGATAGCGTTTTTTCTGATCGTCATTGCCCCAACGGCGCAGCTGGTTCACGCACAGGTTCGAATGCGCCCCATAACTCAGGCCGATCGAGGCCGAGGCCCGGCTGACCTCTTCCATGGCAATGCAGTGTTCAAGATAGCCGAGGCCGGAACCGCACCACTCTTCTTCAACCGTGATGCCGTGCAAGCCCAGTTCACCCATTTCCGGCCACAGCTCGCGCGGGAACCAGTCGTCCCGGTCAATCTTTTCAGCCAGCGGCGCGATGCGGTCCTGAGAATAGGACCGCACGGTGTCGCGCAGCATGTCGGCGGTCTCGCCGAGGTCGAAGTTGAAGCTTGGAAAATCGTTGCGGATCATACGCTGTCCTCCCATTTGCGCTTTTCGTAGCGCACGAAATTGCTCAGGATACCGACCCGGTCATAAAGCTGCCGGGCAACGGTGTTGTGATCGTGTGTGTGCCAGTAGACATTGCTGCAGCCGCTTTGTTCAGCCGCTGCGTAGACGGCCTCAATTAGCTTGCGGCCAACACCGCCGCCGCGCTGAGCGTTGTCGACATAAAGATCTTCGAGATAACAGGTCGGGGTGAGCGACCAGGTCGAGGCGTGCTCAAGGAAATGCACGAAACCAACCAGCTTGCCGTCTTGTTCCGCCACCAGCCCGTCATGAAAGCCATCTGAAAGCAACCGCTCGAACAGCCCATCGGTGATTTCGCCTGACAGGGCCTGCTCGTAAAACGCCAGATAGGCCTGCCACAGCAGCAGCCATGCGGCTTTGTCCGCCCGCTCGATCGCTCTGATCGTAACTGGTGTCATGTTCAATCCTTCATGCCCGCAAGGCTCATCAGGGTGAAAAGTCCGGTTGCCACATGGACTTGTGCGTCGTCCGACAGCCCATAAACATCAGCACGGGCAATCGTTAGCGTCCGCCCCGGTTTCAGAACGCGGCCGCGGGCAACAAGCGTTGGCTGGGCCGCAGGATTGAGAAGATTGATCTTGTATTCGGTGGTCAGAACGCCAGTGCCATCGGCAAAAAGGGTCAGAGCCGCATAACCGGCCGCACTGTCAGCAATCGAGGATGTGGCACCGGCATGAAAGTACCCGTGCTGTTGCGTCAACTCAGGACGCATCGACAGTTCCAGATCAACCGCCCCAGGTGCCAAATGGACCATACGGGCACCGAGGTGATCCATGAAGGCTTGCGCTTCAAAACTCTTGCGGACCCGCTGTTCCCAGTCGGCTGATCGCGGTTTCAAATCCATCTTCAACGCTCCTCACTGGTCACGGGGGAAAGCTCTTCCATACGCGCGAGCGCCCCGGCCTCCACCTCTTCCAGCTCAAGCAACGTCAATTCAATGTCGCGCTGTTTTTCCAAAAGCTCTTCGCGCCGTGCAGCGATTTTCTCCATGAGAAGACGCAGCTGCCCGGCTTCTCCCGGTGCACTGCCGTACATGCCAATGAGCTCTTTGACTTCGGCCAGCGAAAAGCCCAACCGTTTGCCGCGTAAAATCAACTTGATACGGGTTCGGTCTCCGGGCGTGTACAGCCTTTGACGGCCACGGCGCTGGGGTGTCACCAACCCTTGAGCCTCATAAAACCGAAGCGTTCTGGTGGTGATATCGAACTCTTGCGTGAGCTGTGTAATGGTAAAATAGCGCTGCATACCCGATCCTTCGCGGGCACATTTCCGCCTTTTTACGTTAAAGTCAATAGATCTTATTTTCGATATTTATTTCAATATTTTAACTTTTAATATCAACAACTGACAAATCGTTCTGGAGAACATTCAAATCAACGCTGCCGGAAATCCCGTCGACAGTCCCGCGCTGGTGATACTGCCAGAGCACCCAATTTGAGGCATAGGACGGCGCATGCCAGATGGAGCGCACCCAAAGCCTGCGGTTCAGCCCATTGCCGCTCAAATACATCCGATAAAACTCTTCCGGCGCATAGAAAATGACCCGCTTGCCCGCGATCGGTTCCACCGCCGCAACAAAGGCGCTTATTTCCCGCAGCACTTCGTCAGTTGTTGGCCGCCGGGCACAGTTTCCTTCAAACTCCAGATCAACAACGGGTGCCAGCATATCCGGCTCGTCCGGCAGGACGGCCAAAAAGTTGCGCGCCTGCGAGGCACCGTCCTTGCACAAGCTGAAGAAGTGATAGGCCCCCGTCGGCAGGCCGGCGGCCCTCGCCGCCTGCCAGTTGGCAGCAAATGCCCGGTCGCGGAAATCACCACCTTCGCTCGCCTTGATGTAAGCGAAGGCAACGTCGTCGCGCGCAGCCTTCACCCAGTCGATGTCGCCTTGATGATGCGAGACATCAATGCCGCGCACAGGAAAATCGTCCCGGTCCGGTTCCCAGTTCATGAAAAAGAAAGCCGCCCCTGCAATCGAAATCACACCACCGACGGCAATGTAGAACAAGGTCCGCAATACCGCTTGCAAGAATTTCATACCATCCCTCGCCGTCCCCATGCAGCGGCCACCATGGCGTAAAAGTCTTTATAATTTAGGCCAGAAAATTCGGCCAAAGCGGCGCCGATGCGAGTTCAAGAATATTGCCGTCCGGATCCTTGAAATAAAGGCTTGTGCCACCCGCCGGCCATACAACCTCGCTGATGATGTCGACGCCTTTCGATGAGAGGTAATCCCTCCAGGGATCGAGCTGATCATTTGAAATCCGGAAGGCAAAATGCCCATGCCCGCTTGTGTCATGGCCAGGAACAATTCCGCCCGGCGTTGAAACATCCTCTCCGGTGTGTCCGCGGTAGAAGACAAGAAGAGTTTGCGCCGGCCCCGCATCGTAGGCGAACAGCCGATCGCCAGCGACCATGCGCTTCAAGCCCAAAACCCCTTCATAAAAAACATGCGCAGCGTCCATGTCATCGACGTAGACCGCAGTCTCAAGAATTCCGTCCAATTTTGGCCGCACGCGCTTAACTCCTCATCGTGGCTGGCAGGGTCCAAGTTCAGCTTCGCGTCAGCTCCGCCAACTAGCCTGGTCCGAGATTATCGCTCCAGAGGAAAAAACGGCTCTAAGAAAGATGAGCGTTTTGCGCATGGAAGCGGTGCTCTTCTGGCAAAAGCAAATGGACGCACAACATTGCAACAGCTCGTTTCAAAGAAGACCAAAGCCGCCAATCCTTATCAGGAAAAGTTACACCTAGCAGCTCAATATCTTCACTCGAAACAGTTCGAGGATGCAGCAAAGCTGTTCAAACCACTTGCAAAAAAACTTCCAAAATCGCCGCAAGTCAATCTTCTCCTGGGTTCGGCATACCTGGGCAATGGCGAGGCGGAAAAAGCGGTGGACGCCTTTCGAAAAGCGGTCCGCTTTGCCCCGGAGGACCCAGCGGCGCATATAAAACTCGCCACAGCCCTGGTGAAGAAAAACGCAGAGCTTCAATCAATCCTCAATATTTTGGATAAAGCGCTCAAACTTGCTCCAGGATCAGTGGAAGCGAATGCTCTGAAAGCTTCTTTGCTCATAAAACACGCTCGGTTTGACGACGCTGAAGCTTTGATTGACCAAGAAATGGCCAAGCTGAAGCCGGACCTCAAATTCCTGGCTCAATGCGCAAAAGCGTTCCAGCAAGTGAGTAAATCCGAACGGGCTGAACAGATTGCCGATTATCTCCTGGAAGCCGCTCCAAACGACACCGAATTCATCGTTCTGAAGGCAGACATTCAGTTTGCAAGGGAACAAAACCTTGAGTGCTTCAACATTCTGTCCAAAGCAGCTTTAGATCAGCCACAAAATACAGCTATCGCCTTCTGCTTCGCAAACCTCTTGCTGCATTTGTCAAGAAACTATGAGGCATTGCCGTATCTTGAGCTCTGTACGAACAACAACCCGAGCGATGCTAAGGGCCGCGAGTTGCATGTTCATTGCCTGCTGATGCTGGAGCGCTACGATCAAGCGGATCTACTCATTCGCGATTGGATCAAGCACCATCAACATACGACACCCACTTCGGAGCGCAAAAGAACACTTGGCCAGTTTCAGTGGCTCAGGGCGTTCATTGAGTTCGGGCGCGGCAATATCGAACAAGCTTGGGAACACTACGGCGCGCGATTTGACACCGGGGCCGTCAATGGCGCTGTTTTTCTAAACTACCCTGCACCCTCTTGGACCGGAGAAGACCTGAAAGGCAAGACGTTGTTGGTATGGTCCGATCAAGGCCTCGGAGACACGTTGAAAGGCGCTTCGCTCATTCCCGAGCTTGCTCAGTGTGCGGAAAAAGTCATCCTCGAAACCGAGCCACGGTTTGTCCCCTTCTTCAGCAATTCGTTTCCGCAAATAGAAGTCCGTCCCTTTACCGGAACCACCGGTACACAGGCTGCGCGGAAGTCAAAAAAACAAACAGACTTCGACCTGGCATTTTGTTTGAGTGACACGCCAAGATTTCTGAGGCCGGACATCAAAAGCTTCGAAAAGGTCAAGGAGACCGTCTACACCACCGATATCGAACGCGCTCGAAACATCTTATCCGATGTTCCTGGGCATGATGAAAAGCCAATCATAGGTCTGTGTTGGCGATCTCAGAACATGAAGGCGAGCCGCGCCCGTTACTACATGGACGCGGACGATATGATTGAAATCATCAACAAAGAAGACGCGATCTATATCAACCTTCAATACAAGGTCACTGACGAAGAGATCGAGAAAATTGCCTCCAAGTGCAAGGGCCGCTTTTTCCACTTCAAGAATGCCGACCTTTTCAATGACCTCGACACACTTGCGTGCCTCATAAATCTTTGTGACGTCGTTATATCTGCAAACACCAACGTTGCTGATTTGGCAGGCGTGTTGGACGTGCCGTGCGTTAGGTTCGGCGGCGTCACCCCTCAGCTAACTATGGGCCAGGACTTTGTGCCATGGAGCCGGTCCGTAACGTTCATTCCAGTGCGTGAGCCGGCAAACTCTCGTGACATGATCCCAAACGTTATCGATGAGACAAAACGCAAACTGAGCGAGTGTTATCCACTCGCCCGCAACATCAGACTTCAGACCCCGCCCCCTATCGCCAGTGAGCATTGAACTGATCACAGCTCGTTCCAGATCCAGCGAAGCAGATAAGTTTGTCGTTTGTTTCGCTGTACTGGGACGACGTCGAAGGAGTGTCTGGCCAGTGAAGATGGCCACCTGCAGCTGCCAGGCCCAACCCCCGTCACAAAAGCCATGCGCAGCATCCATGTCATTGACATAAAACGCAGTCGCGAGAATGCCCTCGATGCAAGGTCGCCCCATTTGTGCGAAACCTCCCCCAGATTACTAACTTATTATTTGGCATTATCGCCCAGATTTGCGTGACTCTACTGGCGGGGAGGATGAAGTTGCGGAATCTGATTAGAACCCTCCTTTTTGGGAGCACCCTGCTGTTCGTTGCCAATGGTGCGGTACTGGCAGCCCCCCTTGTTGTTACAGTTCAGGGACCTGAAACAGAAACCGACGCCCGTTACGACTACGATCATGCGGTGATTCACCTCGCTCTGGAAAAGACCAGAGCCGAGTATGGCGACTTCATTATCAAGGAAACCCCAATCGGCCAGAACACCCAAAGAGCCCTTGCCGCCGCAGCGAACGGTTCTTACAAAAACTACGTCATAAAAGCTTCAGCGAACAATGAGTTGGCAAACTTGGTCGGGATGGTTCCATTCCCAGTCGATCTAGGGATCGTGGGCTACCGTGTTGCCTTTGCATCAAACAAAACAAAAGCTAGCCTCACTTCTGTGGAGACACTGGAGGACTTGAAAAAATTTAACGTCGTACAAGGGATCGGGTGGCTTGATACTGCAATCTTGCGGCACCACGGGTTTGATGTCCGGACAATCGGGGATCACAACAGCATGTTCAGAATGGTTGCGCTAAACCGGGTAGATCTGTTTCCGCGCGGCGCCAACGAGCTGAAAGCGGAATGGGAAACACACAGGTCCATTTTGAATTTGGCTTATGACGAAGGTATTGCGCTCTATTACCCTCTTCCCCGCTTTCTTGTCACGTCCAAATCAAATACCGAATTGATTGAAAGGCTGAATAAAGGCCTGATCCGTGCGTATAACGACCGCTCCTTGATCGCGTTGTGGCAAAGAGAGTATGGATCCAGCATCAAGTTTGTAAAACTCGGATCGCGGAAAATCTTCCGACTAACCAATCCTCATATTTCGGAACTGGATCCGGCTTGGAAAGAGTACATTTTCGATCCGCTCACCTACGATCGCACCGAACAAACTACCACTCGGTAGTAGCAACCTAATCCAGTTTTATGGTCGGGCTAAAATAGATTGCCGGTCCACCTTTGGAGATGAACCGGCGGATCACGTCAAACGACCGACAATTTCACGTCGATGTTGCCACGGGTCGCATTGGAGTACGGGCATACCTCATGCGCTTTGGCAACCAGCGCTTCGGCCTCAGCCTTGTCCATGCCCGGAACCGAGACTTCCAGAGCGACCTCCAAACCAAATCCACCCTCGGATCTTGGGCCAATGCCGACTGTCGCGGTGATGGATGTGTCTGCTGGGACCGCGATTTTTTCCTGGCTGCCAACGAATTTCATGGCCCCGATGAAACAGGCTGCGTAACCGGACGCAAACAGCTCTTCCGGGTTGTTGCCTTCACCTCCGGCACCACCGAGTTCTTTTGGCGTCGTCAGCTTGGTCTTGAACGATCCCGTCAGGGTTTCGACAGCTCCATCGCGCCCGCCGGTCGCCTTTGCTTTCGTTTCATAAAGCACTTCAACGCTCATCTTATCATTCCCTTAAACGTGAAAACTGGATTTGCCCGAAGGCGCTATTTTATATCGTGCGCGATATAATTTACCCACATAAGCTGCACCGGCAGAAACGTCAACAGGTTGTGATCAAGTCGCGCGCGATTTATAAGGCGGTTTATGAGCACGACGACCAATCAAATGTCTCTTCTGGACGCAATCGACTTCAATGCGCCCGAAGACGAAAAACCAAAAAAAGACAAGAAGTCAGCTGCGCCGGAAAAATCTTCCAAGCCAAAAAAACGGAAGGCCAAAAAGACCGCTGAAACGGCAGCCTCGGCTTCGGATGTGGAAGCAGTTGATGTCACTGATCCAGAAGATGAAACTGCTGACAATTCGGCGAACACATCGGACGCAGCCGTAGAAAATCCAATTGAAAACGGCGAGAAATCCGACGGCATCGGCACGCTGGAGATCCGTCCTGATGGCCCGCTGCCGCTCGACAAGTATCTGTGCTTTTCGCTCTATTCAGCAAACCATGCGATGCACGGTGTCTATAAAACGCTGCTGAAAGACGTCGGTCTGACGTATCCGCAGTTTCTTGCCATGACTGTCTTGTGGGACAAGAACAACGTCCCGGTCGGGGCGATCACGCAAAAACTTCAGTTGGACACCAACACGCTCACACCGCTGTTGAAACGCCTGGAAGCCATGGGTCTCCTCACCCGCACCCGTTCCACCAAGGACGAACGGCAGGTGATCCTGAAGCTCACCCGCAAAGGCCGCAATCTCCAAAAGAAGACTGAACACTTTGCAGAGTGCATCTTCTCTTCAACGGGCCTGAGCCTTGAGGAGATTGTGGATCTTCAAACCAAGATCATGAAGTTGCGGGATAACCTCAGAAACACTGACCTCAACTGACGCAAGGTCTTCGGATGCTCTAAAACGGCAACCCGAACCAAAGAGCGGCAATGCCGAGGAAGGCGAAGAAGCCTACGACGTCCGTCACGGTTGTCACGAACACACTGGATGCGATTGCCGGATCAATATTGAGCCGGTCGAGTGCGATCGGGATCAACAGGCCGGACAAACCGGCAAACAGCATATTGATCACGATGGCGCTGCCGATCACAACGCCAAGCCCGGCGCTTGAAAACCACAACCAGGCGGTCACACCGATCAGGACGGCCAATGCCAATCCGTTCAAAAAGCTGACGAGGACCTCGCGATTAAGAACCCGCATGAGGTTCCGGGCGCTGAGCTCCTGGGTCGCGATACCTCGAACGGCAACGGTCATGGTCTGGGTGCCGGCATTGCCCCCCATCGACGCCACGATCGGCATCAAGACGGCAAGTGCAACCATCGCTTCGATTGTGTCCTCGAACAGCGCGATCACGACAGACGCCAGAACCGCGGTGCCAAGATTGACAACCAGCCAGGTCAAACGGGACTTGGCAATTGTCATGACATTGTCGGAAATTTCCTCATCGCCCACTCCAGCGAGGGCACGCAGATCTTCTTCGGCTTCTTCCTGGATGACGTCAACGATGTCATCGACTGTCAAAACGCCAACGAGGCGGTCGTTTTCATCAACCACCGCAGAAGATACAAGATTGTAGCGTTCGAACCGGCGGGCGACCTCTTCCTGATCTTCCGTCGCCTGGACGGCGTCCAGCCGCTCGGCCATGATCGAGGTGACTTTTTCGCGCCGCTTGGTTCTCAAGATCTTGTCGAGATGGACAGACCCCAACAGTTTGAACGAGGGGTCGACAACATAGATCTCATAAAAGTCATCCGGGAGATCCCGCGCTTCGCGCATGTAATCGATGGTCTGGCCAACGGTCCAGAACGGCGCTACCGCGATGAACTCACTCTGCATGCGGCGGCCGGCGCTGTCTTCCGGATAATCCAGCGCCTTTTTGAGCTGGGCCCTGTCCGCATAGGGCAGTTCCTCAAGGATTGCGGCCTGGTCGTCTTCGTCCAGATCTTCAAGGATGTAGACCGCGTCATCAGAATCAAGTTCGCCAAGCCCTTCCGCGATGACTTCGTTCGGCAGGTCTTCCAGAAGCTGCAGACGGACCGCCTCGTCCGTCTCCGTCAAGGCGGTGTAGTCAAAATCCTCGCCGAGAAGCCGGATGAAGGCGGCCCGGTCATCCGGATTTAAGGCCTCAAGTAGGTCGCCCGTGTCTGCTTCGTGCAAATCAGCTGCAATTGCTGACAGCCCGGATTTGTCTTCCGCCGCGATTGCGGTTTCTACGGCCGCTATGAAGTCCGGATTAAGCCGTTCGTCCTCGTCGCGAACCGGGATCTGCAGCTCCGGTAAAGGGGGCATATCAAGCTCGGCAGCATTGCTCATTTCGCCCTCCCTTTGTTCCGTGCGTTCTTACCGGACGCAGCTGCATCCTATTTGCAGGTGCCTCCAGAATTAACGGCAGATGCACAAAAGCGCCACCGGAAAAGCGATGGAGGTCCACAGACTTAACGAAAACTCGTCTAGTCAGGAACACTTCTTCAAAGTTGCCGTTTCCCGCACCGCTGAGAGATAGTCCCTTGCCTTCGCCGGCAAAATTCTTTCCTCATCGGAAATGCAAGGCTTGGCTCGTTTGAACGCATTTTGTGCCCGCCGGCTCTTCAAGCATACGCGGCCTTCTGCCAACACTTCCTGCTCCACATACCAAAGCTGCTGACAGGTCAAAGAACCAAGCGAAGACTTGTTTGGCGTAAACTCTTGCGAATGGACAACCGGCGGCCACAAAAGGAGCGCGACCAGAGCAATAAGGACCTTCATCCGGGGTATGGGTACTGAAAACAATCGTTCGCAGGTGTGCTTTGCCATCTCCTAGGTATCCGCTAACCCCGCTCGATTCGCAAAACCATTTCAGCCGATGAACAATCGAAACGTGCCTAAATGCTCCAGGAGCTTTCCGGGCGGTCATCCTGCTCAGCATCCAACACAGCATGGTACGCATTGACCAGGTCATCCGGTTTGCTGATCAGAAAACCCTGGATATCCGAACACCCGGCCTCAATTAGAAAATTTCGCTGTGCCCGGGTTTCGACGCCTTCAGCAACAACGCCCATACCAAGGCTCTTTGCCAGAATAATGGTTGTTTTGACGATTGTGGCCGCGCTTTCACTCGTATCAAGGTTTTCGACGAAGGACTTGTCTATTTTCACTTTGTTGATCGGCAGCCGCAAAAGGTGTTTGAGGGATCCATAGCCGGTACCGAAATCATCAAGCGAGATCAGCACACCAAACTCATGCAGCCGAACCAAATTCCGATGGATTTCCTCGAAACGCTGGTCCAGAAGCACCGTTTCCGTGATTTCAAACTCAAGCCGCCCCCGCAGGACCTTTAGATTGTCCAACTGGCGCGCAACGCGATCCGGGAATTCCGGATCGCACAGCTGAGACGTCGATAGATTGATCGCCAAACGGCCAGGATCAAATCCCTCATCGATCAGCTTTGCAAAGTCGCGGCAAGCCGCCTTGATCACGGCGCATCCCAAGGGAACACCGAGCCCCGCGTCCTCAGCGATGGCTACGAATTCGGCGGGCGATACAGGCGTTCCGTTTTGCGCCCAACGCGCCAAAGCTTCAAAACCAACCAAACGGCCCGTTGCCGCCTCAACCTGAGGCTGGTAGGCAACAGTAATCTGATCGTTCGCGATCGCTGCCTTCAACCCTTGCGCAAGGTCTTGGCGCCGCTCAAGGCTACGCCTATAGAGCTCGTCATAACATCGCCATCCGTTCCGGCCGGACGCTTTGGCCTGGTAGAGCGCAAGGTCTGCACTCTTGAAGATTTCAGTAGATGTGTCTCCATCGGCCGGCACGCGTGCCAAACCCATTGAAACCGTTGAAGGGATTGTTCGCGACCCTAACTGGACCGGCTGGCAGAGCGCAGCATGCAGGCCGGGCATATCGGAGAGCCCACCATCGAGGCCACCGAGGCCCGGAACGATAAAGGCGAACTCATCGCCTCCAAGACGCGCGACCGTGCCGCCACCGGCCTGGTCAACAAACCGTTCCAGACGGGCAACGGTTTCCTGCAGCAGAAGATCACCAGCATCATGCCCCAGTGTATCATTGACGGATTTGAACTGATCCAGGTCCACGATCCCGAACAGCGCGCTCTCTGATGCCACCTTTGCTCTTTCCGCTATTTTGGAAAGCTCCCGGATCATGACATTCCGGTTGGCTGCGCCCGTCAGCGAATCCGTATCGGCAATCCGGCGGATCTCTTCTTCCGCCCTTTTCAGAGATGTTACATCTGTGCGCACGCCAACGCTGACACCCCTGTCCGAAACCCGTTCACGAATTTGAACCCATCGACCATCGGTGAGTTTTTCCACCAAGATGGACTTGGGATTTCGATACGATTCCAAGCGCCGCTTTAACCAGCGTTCCTGTTTTTCTGGAGTATCTCCCGCATCCGCATAAAGCCCTATGTCAAGCCCATGCATCAACATCTCGCGGAACGTAACCCCGTCCTCGATGGCAGGCGCCGTATCGGCATAGTTGGAACGGTAAGCTTGATTGCACATGATCAAACGGTCGTTGCTATCAAATGCAACAACAGCGTCTGGTATTGTTTCAATCACATCCCTCAGAAGGGTTCGCGCCTCTTCAAGCTCGCGCTTATGGTTTTCCTCAGCTGTGATGTCCACAAAACTGGCCACCACTTCTTGCTCTCCTGTTGGCGTAGATCTTGTGGGCCTCGCATTCACCCTCAGCCATTGCACCCCGCCATCCGGACGTTTGACCCCAACAATCTGGTTCATGACCGGCTCGCCGGTGCGCAGCGCAACGGTCGACGGCATTTCTTCTCCACCCATTGGACGGCCATCAGGAAATATCGTGCCCCAAGTCGGGTCCATGATTTCCTGACCGCGCATTTGCGCTTCGCTCATATGAAGAAGACGGCAAGCCTCTGGATTGGCGGCAATAATCTCGCCGTTTTGACCATGAAGGACCACACCCGCCGTGACGTTGTCGACAATCGCCTGCAATCGCTGCCGACTCTCAACGAGAGCGGTCACATCGGCCTCTATCGCCATATACCCGGTCAAAACACCAGCATCATTTCGAAGCGGGCGAATTTCCATATCCAGCCAATACTTTTGACCAGATTTTGATTGATTGAGTATGGTTTCACGAACCGGTTCGCCTGCCCGGATCGCGGCTGTCAGACGGGCGGACGTTTCAGGATCGGTTTCGTCACAGCGCAGGAAGTGGCCAGGTTTACGGCCTGCGACTTCTTCCAAGGAGTATCCAGTCAGTTCTTCGAAAGCCGGGTTTACCCATTCGATGGCACCATCTGCATCTCCAACGATGACGGGTGTTCTCGTCGCATTGATAATCTGATCGGCAAATTTCAGACGCCGGGTCAGAGCTTCCCGGCGGGTCACATCGCGCGCAACGCCCCAATGGCCCAGAAAATTGCCCTTGGAGTCGTAACGCGGCTCGCCGTGGACCTCAAAATGAGACGCCGATCCATCGCGCCCTCGGAGCTCACAGATAAAGCCCTCAATGGCTTGCCGGTTGGTCAAGACATCATGGAATTTTGCCGGGTTGCCGTCGAGGTCCGATTTGTCTTCTATGATTTCCCAGAGCTTGCTGCCGGTCCAGTCCGGGAATTGCTTGACCATCAAACCATCATCGCCCTGGATGCGCGTCAGTCGATGTTCTGCATCCGCTTCCCACAACCAATCGGACGATAGGGCCAAAAGAGTTTCCAGACGCGCTTGCGCCGCAGCTTTTTGCCGTTCTGCCGCCACAAGCGCAGTCTTGTCTGTCGCAACACCAATCCCGCCGACGATGCGGCCGCCTATTATGAGCGGCACCAAGGTCGTTTCAGACATGATACGGCCATGGCGGGTCTCAGTTTCGGTCATGCAATGGACCGTTTCCCCCGCCAATACGTTTTTATGCATCGTGGCCCAAAGCTCGACCTGCTCCTTGGGCATGCGTGTTTCATCAGCCCGTTTGCCGATCAGGTTCCCGAAGGCTTTTCGATCAAGTTTGTTTTGGAAGACATACCGGCCAGCTCTGTCGAAAACCCAAGCAGGTTGCGGCAGATTTTCATATGCGGCACGCAGGAGATCGTATTCCGGAGCTTCAAAGCGGGACTTCTCGTCAAACTGAGCAGGTTGCTTCATTGGCACTCACATCAGATCACACGCGCAAATTCCTCTAAGGCAAAACAACGCCCCAACAGTCATATTCATGAGCAAAGACTAAAGAAAACACGAACACAAGCCTGTAAATTCAGCGCAATATACAAAGAAATTTTTTTGAGCTCTAACGTGTGACTTGTTCAACTGCAAATAATGACAATGGTCTTCAAACCCTGCTAGCTCAAATCGTCGGCTTTGGTCGATGCTTTTCAGCGCTGAAACCAAAAGCGAGTGCGCCGAAGCGACGTCTACAACAATTCAGAATTTGGCCGTGCCCGGCCCTTAAGGCTGAATGCCAAGAGCTGCGAACCAACCAACCATCCGATCCTGGTTCACACCAAGATCAGAGCCACCATAAACAAGGTGCGAGTAGATGTGGACGAAATCGCCCTCCACCCAGACCTGCGTGACATCCGGAAACCCCCACACCTTCGAGCGATGGACGAATACGAGCGGCAAATTATCCAGTGAACCTGACACGCGTTGTGTGCGGGCGGTCTGAGCAATCTGCTGTTCTAGTGCCGAGAGATTGACGGCCTCAAGTGGGCGGACAGCATAAAAACCGCCAGCAAGCTCCGTATCACCAGCGGCGGACCGCGTTGTCACCGCAGGAACATCCGCCCTGGTCACGGGTACAAAGCGGAAAAACAGGGCCGCCCCCAATCCGCATAACACCACAACAAGCGCGACCAAGCCCCAGAGCCATGAACTGCCGAAACTGAGTTGCAAACCGTTCATGATGTCCTCCGAGGCAAAGAGCAACCACGTGAATTTTGCCTGAAGCAGGTGCCGGACAGCCGGTGATGTTTTTCGCCAAAGCGGTTCAAAGCAGAGCTTGCACCTGCTTCATCGCAGCGCACATCAATCAATCCGATAGGCAAGCAACACATCCTTCGGTACGAAACTAAGAGCACTTTCATGAGTTGCGCGAGCTTTGATTTTTGGCGCCGCCCCCGCTTCATGCGCCTCCTTCCAACGAAGGGCGCATAGGCACCAGCCATCTCCCGGCTTAAGCCCGGGAAAACCGAAGGCTGGAATGGGCGTTTGTAAATCGTTCCCGCGTGCCTTGGTGAAGGATAAAAATTCTTCCGTCACCACAGCGCAGATTACATGGCTCCCTCGGTCTTGATCATGCGTTGCACAGAACCCATCCCGAAGATATCCGGTCATCGGGTCGGTACAACAGCTCTCGAGAAGATCGCCAAGAATGTTCTTTGCCATGCAAAGCTTCCGTCAGAAATGGAGGTAAGTTGCCTTTGCCGTCAGTCGCCAGCCAGATAGAGCAAGACATCCAGGCGACAAGGCGGACGGCATCAGCGAGGCCCTGGGAATTCAGCTTGCGCTTTTGTTGAATATGGCGCGCCGATGAGATCTTCTATGGTCATGCCGCAAGATAAAACTCGGAGGAAAGCGCCATGGTCACCTCTCTAACTGACGATCAACTGAGATCTCTTTTGGAAACTGAAGAACAGGACATGAGCGTCGTATTTTCCGATCCAAATATCCCTGACAATCCGATGATCTTTGTCAGTGAGGAATTCGAACGGCAGACCGGGTACACATCGGCGGAAGCCGTTGGACGCAACTGCCGTTTCCTTCAAGGTCCGGAAACCAACCCTTTCGCGATCGAAGCAATCCGCCAGGGTTTGAAAGCCCAAACGCGCTTTACAATCGATATTCTGAATTATCGAAAAGACGGCACACCCTTCATGAACCGGTTGCGCATCAGGCCAATCTTCGATGGCGATGGTCGGCTGACTTTTTTCGCTGGTGCGCAAAACCCAGTTTGAACAGCGCACTTCCGATATCGAACGCTTTGCTCGAGCTTGTTGATTGGCAAAGACCGCCCTAACTGAACAGTCCGAGCGGCCAAATTTATTGGCGCAGAATATCGAATTAAACTCGTTTCCCGCCTTCAAACTATATTGCGGCTACAGTTCCACGACGACCTTGCCGATCGCCTGCCCGCTTGTCAGCCGGTCATAGGCCGCCCCAACTTCCGGAAGCTGAAAACTTGTTGTATCCAAAAGCGGTTTCAGCGCCCCAGCATCAACAATTTCGGCAAGTCTGGTGAGGATGACGCCGTGCTCTGTGCGCTTGAAATCATGCAGCATGGGGATCAGCATAAAGATCACATGAAGGGACAGGCCCTTGAAATGGGCGACGCTCAAGTCCAGCTCGACCAACGCCACTGTAGACGCGACATTTCCGTTCAGCGCTGCTGCCTCGAATGAGTTTGTCATATTGGCGCCGCCAACGGAGTCAAAGACAACATCGAAACCCTGGCCATCCGTGTATTTCGCCACATAGTCGGCGACCGCCTCGGACGTATAGTTGATGGCTGTCGCGCCGTATCCGTTGATCGAAGACAATTGCGCGTCTTTGGAGCCGGTCGCATAAACCTCCGCACCGAAATGCTTCGCAAGCTGGACTGCAACATGTCCAACTCCACCAGCGCCACCATGAACCAGAACCTTTTGACCCGCTTTAACGTCCGCGCGGGCGAGACCCTCAAACGCGGTGATACCAACAAGCGGAAGTGCTGCTGCCTCGCGCATGGTCAAAGACTCGGGTTTCTTGGCAATGAGCCGCGCATCAACTGCCATCAGTTCCGCCAATGCGCCCGGCAGATCGGCCAGCCCGCCAGCGCAGCCATAAACCTCATCGCCCGGAGCAAAGCCGTCAACACCCTCGCCCACGGCCTCAACCGTGCCGGCAAAGTCCATTCCCAAGAGGGCTGGCAACTCTGGAGACAGCGGAAGGTCGGTCCCCATCTGTTTGATCATCGTATCAACAGTGTTGACGCTGGTCGCACCAATGCGCACGAGCACTTGTCCGGGCTGCACCTCAGGATCCGGCAATTGGACAGCATCAAATTCTGCAGTCTCACCATATGCCTTTAAGACCATCGCTTTCATAAATCATCTCCTTGAACAGCGTGTTGCCGCGAAGATGAAACTTTTCATTTTCCGTATAAACTGGCCAATGTAGCATTCTGTTTTCGGATTTTACGCATAAAAGCTGGACTGATCGATCCCAATACAAACTGCTGGCTCGTTTGCCGACCCCGCATTTCTTGAGTGGATCTGTCAAAAATGCCGCATCCGGGCGAACAGACGGGACTGGCATTCGTTCGCCGGTGCGCCATTTGGCTATACAGCACCTTTCATGGAGACCTTGATGGTACGCGCAATTCACGATCGGGCAACACTTCAGCAGCCCTCTTTTGAGCTATTGCAGGAACACAGGCAGTTCGAGATCCGGCACTACCCGCCAGCAGCTGCGGTCCGGATTGTCGAAAACAACGGCCGGAGCGCGGCAACCCGAAGCGGCTTCAACGCCCTTTACAGCTACATCACCGGAAACAACGAAGACCGGCATTACTACGACATGACCGCGCCGGTTTTGCAGCGGGCGTGTGGTTCAAACAACGCATCTCCGCGATCAGGCGCGACAAGCGATCTGGTGGATGGCGACTGGGAGATGTTTTTCTTTCTGCCTGACGGTGTCGACGCGACTTCCGCAGCAGAGCCGATCAATACACGCATTGAGGCAACAACTCTTGGCGAACGAAAGGTTGCGGTTCGCAGTTTCTCCGGCCGGTGGTCGGATGAGAATTTCGCGGATGAGGCGATGCATTTGCTTGCCGGTCTGACAGAGCACGGTTTTACAACAACCGGCCCGGTCTCCTTCGCATTTTATGATGCACCGTCTGTGCTCCCGGCCAAGAGATATAACGAGGTTCAAATTGAGGTCGAGTAACGCTGAACAAGGCATGCTGCCACGGAAAGCCAAGTCTTCGACCCGACGCAAAAAGCTGACGGATCCCCCTCATCTGTCTGAGGAGCATGCAAGTGAGGTGATCGAGATGGCCCTTTCCGATCACATCAGTTTTGCCGAGATTGAACTGGAATACGGGCTCTATGAACCACAAGTCAAAGCGCTGATGCGGGAGCGCTTGAAACCCTCCAGCTACCGGGCCTGGCGCAAGCGGGTCCGCAAGTTCTCCGACCGGCGCGCACATTACAAATGACGCTGCGTACGAGCAGCTGCTGACAACTCACAAACCATGCGCGCCGTACTTCAGCAGAACCGGCACAACCAGCTCTTCCTCATCTATCAAGTGGCGATCCAGTTTTTCGGACAGTCGCTCGACTGTTTCATGGAAAGCAGAGACAGCGTTTGTTTCTTCATTCGACTGAGACAAGACGGCGTTGGCCTGATCAACAAACCCTTGCAGATAGGTGTCCAGCAAATGGTGATCGGAGTCCAGCAACTCAAACCCTTGAGCAAGCCGATTGTCTTTAGACACAAGCACTGGAAAATAGTGGTGATCTTCGATCGTGTGGTGCCCATGTAACTCAGAAACCAGCAGGGATCCGTATTGGGCAAGGTTTGATGCGAAGACCTCTGGCGCAATCACTTTGTCTAGCCGATGCTCACACAGGGAATTCAGGCGCGCGAGAAGATCGCGGAACATCATGTGCCGTTCGAGCCAGAACTGGATCAAACCGTTGTACCCAGCTTCTTGCGTCCATCCGGTGCGTGGATAGTCCTCCAAAAGCACGCGCAAGGCGTCTGGAAGCGCGGTTCGATAGTTTAGGGAAAGCTTTTCGTCCATAAGACTTCGCAGGCAATGCCACCCAACACTGCCGTTTGAGCTTTCTGTCGGAGGCTGTGGTTCAAGAATGAATTTCCGCAGTCGGGATATAGCGCTGTGGCGCCGAAATCAGATCGCTTCACGTCATTTGGCGTACCTCATGCGCAGTCACACTAGCGCAAACCCACACTAGATTGCCATAGAGCCCACCTGTCCTATCTGACGTTTGGTCAGCGGCGGAGGCCGCAGATCAAGTTAACGACTCGATATAAGGTGGGATTTGATATGCGTTTTACGATACCGCTTCTGGCTGCGATAATGCTGACCGGTCCAGCCCTAGCCGAAGATGTTGCCTATGATGTCTCCGGAGAAGCCTTCACCGGATACTTTGCCAAGGCTGAAGACCCGAAAGGCCTTATTCTGATTGTTCATGATTGGGACGGCATGACCGATTACGAACGCAAACGGGCAGATATGCTTGCGGACATGGGGTACAACGCCTTCGCCCTTGATATGTTCGGCAATGACACACCAACCGAAACAGTTGACCATCGTCGGGCTGCAACCGGTGCGCTTTATCAGGACCGCGATCGCATGAGGTCCCTGATCCAAGCAGGTGTTGATCAGGCGAAACAACTGGCAGGTGACACCCAAATGGTTGTTATGGGGTACTGCTTTGGTGGTGCGGTCGCCCTTGAAATGGCCCGCAGCGACATGTCCGGCATGGCGACCGGCTATGCCAGCTTCCATGGCGGTCTGTCCACACCAGAGGGTCAATCCTGGACCGGCGATGAACCACCGCTGTTGGTTTTGCACGGTGGCGCCGACACATCAATCACGCTGGATGATGTTGCAACGCTCGCCAAAGAGCTGGAAACCGTCGGCACGCCATACTCCATAGAAGTATACTCTGGCGCGCCCCATGCCTTCACAGTCTTCGGCTCGAACCGTTACCAGGAACGGGCGGACACCGCGAGCTGGGATGCCTTCTCGACCTTCTTGAGTGAACAGCTCTGAGGGGGTCATTTTACTCCTGCGCGGCCACCAAACCGCTCAGTTCCGGACGACGGCTCGATCCGAGTGAACATTCCAAAAGCGGTGCTGTACGCGGCTTCGGCGGGAAGCCCGTCGCACATAACCGCCCAGCCACCTCTCAGGGCATACCAGAGTAGACAAAGAAAGTGCTCATGCGAAGTTTGACGTGTCTGTTTCTTATGCTCGCTTTCTCTGGCAACGCGAACGCTGAAGAGATGGTCAGTATCGGCAGCTTTGAAATAGACAGGACCGAGGTCACAATCGGCGCCTTCCGCGAGTTCTTTGATGCCACAAACACAACGACGTCGGCGGAAATCGCGGGCGGCGGGGAAGTGTATGAATCCGGCTGGGTTCAAAAACCTGGCTGGACATGGCGAACGCCCTTCGGCCTTCCTGCGTTGGATACGGAGCCCGCCGTGCACGTGACCTTCGAGGAGGCATCAGCTTATTGCGCCTGGCGCGGAAAACGTCTTCCGACTGATGCGGAGTGGGTCGAAGCAGCCTACACGGAGCGCCGGATTTCACCGCCCGCGCCCTTCGAACCGGGTGTGACATACCCCTACCCGACCGGAAAGACCCCGGAAGGCGCCAACTGTCTTGAGGGTTGCGGCGCCTCACCAGCTATTGACGTCAGTGCTGTATTGCGCCGTGGCACCGGCCATGCTCCAGCCGGAACAACACGGCCCGGTGTCAACGGTCTCTACGATATGGGAGCAAACGTCTGGGAGTGGACCGACAATGGCGCGGGCGGTCAAAAAACCACGCGCGGCGGCTCTTGGTGGTATGGGCCGCGGCAAATGCATCGGGATCACATCGCAACAAAACCGGCTGGCACAGCGGTGGTCTATATCGGCTTTCGCTGTGCCCGGTCTTTGTAGGCGGAGTGCGCTGCCAGTGTCTTGGTCAAAAGAAAACCAAAATTGCCTCCGATCAAGAACGTCCGTGACGAAAGGAACACCATGCGTCGGCTCTTGATCTGGAGTGCCTGTTTTATCCTGTTCAATTTGGCGCTGGGGCTGACCGCCTATCTGTCGGGCGTCCGGTCACCGGACACCCACTGGAGTACCGCCAACCGGGAGCCCATTGGCATTGCGCCAGATCCGCGGACGGAACAGCAGGCCATCGTTCAGGTCTATGCGGCGCGGGCGTTCAGCTGGCGCGGCTATTTTGGTGTCCACAGCTGGATATCCGTGAAACCGGCGAATGCCGATCATTTTACCACTTATGAAGTTACGGGGTGGCGGGTCCGCTACGGCGGCAACGCCGTCCGGGCCTCCCGGCGTGCACCGGACAGCCGCTGGTTCGGCTCCGAACCAGAGCTTCTGGCAGAACTGCGCGGCGAACCGGCAAACGAGGCGATCGTGCGCCTGCAAACTGCCATTGACGCTTACGAATTCAACAGCATCTACACAGTCTGGCCCGGCCCAAACTCGAATACATTTGTCGCACATCTTGGCAGAGTGCTCCCTGAATTGCGGCTGGACCTGCCCCCTACCGCTGTTGGCAAGGACTACCTAGCCTCCGGTTTGTGGGCCTCAGCACCGAGTGGCACCGGCTACCAACTGTCCTTGATGGGGCTCTTTGGGGTTTTGGTTGCCTGGGAAGAAGGATTGGAGCTCAATATCTTGGGCCTCACCTACGGCATTGATCTCAAAGATTTTTCTCTGAAATTGCCAATGATCGGACGCATCGGTTTTTCGCCCGGAAATACGCCTTCGGCCTGAAGATCGCTGGGCGAAGGGCAGAGCAACTGCCCTGATCAGCGATGCCCCAACCAATCTTTGATCGGCACGCCTCTCCTTACAAAAATCGTTCCTGCGGTGTTTGGCCACGCTTGCCGGTTGGCCTTCCCCGCCGATTTTTATCCGCAGGCATGAGTGCTCAAAAACGCTCAACGAACAGGATTTGGAGGTCTGATGGCGAACATATTGGTGATCGGCGCCAGCCGGGGCATTGGCAAAGCAGTCTGTCTAGCAGTTGCGGAAAAAGGGCACGCCGTGCGCGCAATGTCTCGCAGTGGAACAACTCCGATCGGTAATACCGGCGCGATTGAAGCAATCCAAGGCAATGCGTTGGATCGCGGCGACATCGATCGCGCACTCGGCGGTATCGACACAGTGGTCCTGACTTTAGGCGTTCCGGCTTCCCTGGACATGATCACAGGCCCCGTAACCTTGTTTTCGAAAGCCACCCAGGTGCTGCTTCCGGCGATGGAGAATGCCAACATCAACCGACTCATAGCCGTGACGGGATTTGGGGCCGGTGATAGCCGCTCAGCCATCAATCCGCTGCAACGCCTCCCCTTCAAGGCGCTTCTCGGACGCGCATACGCGGATAAAACCACGCAGGAAGCGATGATCTCGGAAAGCGGGCTTGATTATCTGATTGTTCGGCCGGGCGTTCTGACAAATCAACCCAAATCCGGGCGGTACAAGGTTCTGGAAGACCCGAAAAAATGGCGCAATGGCATCATTGCGCGCGCGGACGTGGCCGATTTCATCGCGAGCCGGCTGTCAGACGAACCGCTTGGCTGCAAAAAACCGGTCTTGATCCGCTGGCCTTTGTGATCTCTTGACCCAGCTCTCATCTCATCAGGCGATGGATAGCCGGTTGGATCTCAGGACATAAGAAAACCTGTCCAGCTCTGAAAAAACCGAAAATCGCATCAAAAATTCCAACATCTGAAAATCCATATCAAAAATGAGTGCGTAACAAACTTAGATCCCGATCTTGGATCTTGTCTCAACGCAAGGCCTGCTGCGCTCCCCCTGCAGCATATTGCGTTCTCCTCCTGCTGACCCGCCAACGCCAGTTGGTGGGTCTTTTTTTGAACTGAAGGTACGACCATATCAGAAACGCGGTCCCGAAGGGTGCGCGAACTTCAGATTTCTGAGGCCAGTAGTCGACGCGAAAAACGGGGTGAATACCAAAAACAAAAAAGCCGACCCAAAGGCCGGCTTCTTTATAAACTCAATCACTTGGTAGTGTGATTGATGGTGCGGTCGAGACGCCCAAATTCAAATACTTTTATTATATTTTTCAATGACATAAATTTTTATGCGATTCATTTTGGGGTAAAAGTTGGGGTAAAAACTGGGGTAAAGAGTCCTCAGGTGCGAAGGCGAAATACACATCTATTGATTGTAATTTTATAAAATGCACGTAATTTGAAACCTTCCTTTCCCTGCTGATAGGCAAGAGGGTCCGTATGCGCACATTTGTTTTCTCGGCTGCAGTCCTGTTGCTTCTTTCGCCGCCGGGCCTGGCCCAGTCAGTGGAGGTGCTCTTTCAAGCCGTGATCACGACGCAGGGAAAGGCCTGTCCCGCCGTGACACGAGTGAAGGTCCTTGGAAAGTCGACCAGCGGCGCGGGCATCGTTGCGGCGGCCTGTTCCGACGGCAGCCGGCATGTGATCGAGATCCAGCCGGATCGTTCCCTCAACTACATTTCCAGCTGCAGCACGTTTGAAACCATCAGCGGGACGTCGTGTTTTTGACCGGCACGATGCTCGCCTTTGGAGCCATGTTGGAGAGCCATACGAACCCAAACTCTGGCGCAGGCCTTTGCCGGCCCACACCACTCCCCAACGGCTTTACGTGATCGATCGCGTCCGATCACGGTCTCAAGCTTCGCAGTCAGCACCCGGGACGCAGGAAATCGGAGCTTCCTAGGTGCAAGGAGACTGCGACAAAAATGGCCAATTGATGCCGCCAGTCTGCGATCTATGTCTGGTTTGGCAAGGCGGACCAAGGCTGCGGCTCATAAAGCAAGTGTATCGGGTTTTCAGGCGTGTCCCCCAAACCGACGCCTTCGGCGCAGATAGACTTGAAAACTGAGCGGCAGCCGCGGTCTTCTGCACTTGGGAATTGGGGCTACGAAGGCTCAGCCTCGATCCTTACCTCGATCAACTTGTGAACCCGGATGTCTCTCAAACAAACATCCGGGCTTTTTTTTTGTTGAGGCGCTCAAGTCACCGATCCCAAGAAGTGCGGGACAGTGTGTCCACGCTCCCGATAGCCGCCAAAGGAGACTTCGAAAACGGCTCTCAGGATGCGCGCCACCCCGACTTGCCGGACACCTTGACCAAAGACACCGGCAAGAAAGCTCTCCTGCCGGCTGACCGTTGTCCGCATTGGAGCATTTGTTCAATATCAGGCGAACTGGAAATCGTCCTGATGCAACCCCGCGACTGTGATGTTCTGAATGACGATCGTCGTCTCATGGTCAATCGTGATTGTCGTGCTTGTCCCGTCATCTGTGGCGGCTGCCAGAACCGAGCTGAATGATGCAAAAACGCTGCTTTCAAACTGAACCACATCTTCAGACGCCGAGCCTGCGGTAAAGTCTGCAATGATATCGTGACCGGTGTTGCCAGCAAAAAAGACGAAGGTATCGCTCTCAGTTCCACCGACCAGGTAGTCATTGCCGGTTCCGCCAGTGAGACGGTCAGCGCCGCCGTAGCCAAACAGGACGTCATTGCCCGCCTCTCCCTCAAGAATGTTGGCATCTCCCGTGCCCCAGGCTGTGTTGTTGCCGCTGCCCATTCGGGCGTGCTCAAAGCCGCCCTGGCCCAAAGAGATCTGACGATCATCGTTGCCTGTGTAAACCAGTGTGTCGATCCCGGCGTCCCCGGAGAACCAGCTGTCCTCCGCATCGGCATAGATTACATCATCTCCGCCTTGTCCTTGCAGAGAGTCGCTGCCGTCCCCCCCATCCAGAACATCGTTGCCACCACCGCCTTGAACAAAATCGTTGCCGGCTTCGGTATAGATCTCCTCGGCGCTGTTCGAGCCCCAGATCTTGTTGTCGCCTGCACCGGCATAAATCTTTTCAAAACTGCCCTGTGCCAGTGCATATTCGAAGTTGTTGGTGCCGGTGTAGATCAACGTGTCAGTGCCTGCGTCACCGGAAAACCAGCTGTCAGCCGCATCTGCATAAATAGTGTCGTCACCCTCGCCCCCCATAAGGGAATCGGCTCCGGCACCACCCGTCAGGATATCATTGCCGCCATAACCATGGATCACGTCGCCGCCGGCACCGCCATCCAAATGATTGACATTTTCTGTTCCCCACACCGTGTTGTTGCCGGAGCCCATCACAGCATGTTCGAACCCCCCCTGGGCCAATGCGTATTGCCGGTCATCGGTTCCAAGATAGTGAAGAGTGTCGACCCCACCATCGCCGGTAAAGATGGTGTCAGCCGCATCGACATAAATGGCATCATCGCCGTCACCACCGTAAATTTCGTCGGCCCCGGCGCCGCCATTGAGCGTGTCGTTCCCGGCAAGACCCGAAATGACATCGTCACCAGCACCACCGTTTATGACATCCGCGCCACTGGTCCCGGTGAGCGTTTGACCGACGGGCGTACCCGCTTCAACGGCCAAGTTGAACACCTCTTCAACCGACAGGGACCCGTCAGAGGCAATCACCTTGATGGAAAGCGGTGTCGCAAGCGCCGCAGGAAGTGTTCCTGAAAACGTCCGGCTTGCAGCTTCAAACAAGACCCAGGCCGGCAACACCGAACCGTCAGACAAGGTGGCGTTTAGGGTGATTTGATCGCCGTCCACGTCGGCAAAGGTGTCTGCCGGTACGGCAAAGCTCCATGCTGTTCCCGCCGTTCCTGTCTGATCCGCAATGGGCACAGCAATGACCGGGGCATCATTCACCGGATCAATCACCAGATTGAAGGTGTTGTCGACAGACGCCTGTCCATCGGAGGCTGTCACTTTCAACGAGAGTGTGCCGTTGAAATCCTGCGGCGGTGTGCCGGAGAAAGTTTGGCTTGCTGTATCAAAAGTGAGCCACGTCGGTAAGGCTGAACCATCGGCTTGAGAGGTTGAGAAAGTTAGCGCATCACCGTCCGCATCAGAAAAGGTGTTTGCAGGAACGGTAAAGCTCCACGGCGAATCTTCTGGGCTCGTTTGCGATGCGATCGGGTTGGCCACTTCAGGTGCCCTATTGTCTGGAGGCGTCTCAACAGCCCGGTTTTCGATTTCCGCTTTGTCCCATTCGGCAGCGTCCGTATAGCCATCGCCCCTGGTTCCGCTGATCGAAATTAGTTCAATGGACGTGTCTGCACTGCCATTTTGGCTAGCAAGAAAGTGGCCCTCAACCAAAATGGTTTCATTGGTACTCAGGATTCTGATGACAAGATCGGCAAACTCTGGACCGTTGCGCTCCAGCGCAATGTCTTCGGCTCCCAGTCCGTTTAGGACCACGGTGTCCTGATCTGTCTGCAGGCCGGTCTCGCGAATGATATCGTTGCCGTCATGGACCCAATAGCTGTAGGTGTCAGACCCAGATCCACCGTTTAGCGTATCGTTACCATCGCCGCCGGACAGCACATCGGCCCCATCACCGCCCTCCAGGCTATCTGTCCCTTCATTGCCAAAAAGCCAGTCACCGCCAACTCCACCGGACAGGGTGTCATCGCCAAAACTGCCGTTTAGGGTGTCTGCGCCCTCACCGCCCTCCAGCGTGTCACCGTCCAGACCACCCGCGAGCGTATCATTGCCGGCACCTCCACGGAGCGTGTCGGCGCCCGCGCCACCCAAAAGAATATCGTCGCCGCCAAGACCCTCGATCGTGTCATTTCCGCCCTGGCCGTCGATGATGTTCTTTTCGTCGTCCAGCGTCAGTGTGTCTGCTCCCTGGGTCGGATCATAAACAAAGCTGGCAGAAACCGAGGGGTAGGCGAACGAGGTACCGCCGCCAAGGGCAATGGTTTCAATCGCTGTGCTGGTCCCTAGAAAATAGTTTTTGATGATCACCGAACTCTCGGCATCCGTCACAACAGAACCGTTCTCCTCATAGGAAGAGGTAAAACGCATCACCAGGTCGTTGGATCCTGCCGAGTAACCGTTGCTTGCAGATTCGAATCCTGATGTACCACCGCGCCCCATCGAAACATCATTGACGCCATAGTCATAGGCTTCGAGCCGATCCACATCTGTTGCTGCACCGATATCCTCAACGACGTCAATGCCGGTTGTTTCCCAGTTCTTGCCAAATTCTCCATAAGTGTCCGATCCCGCCCCGCCGATCAGAACATCAAAACCGGCGGAAGCGGAAAAGTAATCGCTGTCGTTCGTCCCGATGGAAACATCATTTGCATTGGTGCCATTGTGGGCCTTTTCATATAGATAGAAGCCACTGTCACCACTCTGGTAGTCCAGGAGGCCAAACAGCGCTCCGTAGTTCTCGGATTCGTAAAAGATGAAATCCCTCTCGACGAAAACACCCTGTCCCAAAAAGGAATCGCCGCGATAGGCTTCATAGACCGCGGTGCCCTGCACTGGCGAATAGGTCGATTTGACCAGCCGCGCTTCGCCAAGGGACATGTATTCGGACTGTCCATTCAGCCAGCCGTCACCGCCTTCGAATTTGATCTCCACAAACCCGAGGCCGTCCAGATCCATGACAAAGTCCACACTGTCGGCGACCAGCGGATTGAATACATAATTTCCCTTCAGCCCATCAGGTGCATCATAAAAGACCGACGTTGACTGGCTGCTTGTATTGTGGGCGATGGACACGATGTAGGTGTCGTATCCATTGCCACCGTAAAACCGGTCTTCACCAGCGTTTCCGGTCAGCACGTCATCCCCGTCAAACCCCATTAAAACGTCGTTGCCAGAGGTTCCGGTGATGCTGCCATTGCCGTCCGCGTTGCCGCCAACGGCGGACCCGCCATTGCCGATTGCGACGGTATAGGGTCCATAATCCGTACTCGTCGCTGTCCCAGCTAAGGCACCAGCTGCCGAAACATCAAAAATGTATCCCGGATTGCCGATCCCGGCAGTTGTGATGATATCAAGATAGGAAAAGAAACTGGCAGCTGCGGTGCCGGCATCGAGCATCCCGTCCCAAAGCGCCTGCCGCTCTTCCAAGGTTTGCAACTGCTGTAGGGCGACATAAGGCGTCCAGCTGTCAGCTTGTGCGCCAAAGTCCGCAAAGACGGCTGAGTGATAATCACGTATTGCGTCGACACTTAGATCGCCGCCATTTGCAACGGCTTCGGATGTTTGACGCGCAACAAAATCCCGGCGCATCAATTCCAGGCTGACATTGGCAAGGTTTTCAAAGCCAAAAGCCGAGCCGGTATCCTGCAAATATTCTTGAACGAAATAGATATTCGCGGTGGCGCCAGCGAGGCTGTCATTTGCCACGACGCTGCCAGCGAGCGCGCCATACCGGTACCCCCACTCTTCAAGCTTGCCATAATACGCAATCCGGTCTCCGGCTTCGACGTGTTCGGAAAGAATCGATAACTCTTCTGCACCCAACGGTTTTGGCACAACAGCACTCCATTATGAAAGATTACGGGAGTTGTTTTGGATCTTTGGTGGTAAAGCACTGCAGCAATTTTGCCGTACCGTCGCGCAGCGCCCGCCAGCGGGGCAGCTCGGCCCGCCCATAGGTGATCCTGACGTCATAGGCACCGGCTTCGAACGTGTGCCGGCATCCCGGGTTCGGCAAGCGGCTGGCGCTGGAGCAAACAATAACGTCTGTAACTCCGGACGAGTCCTCTTGAAAGAATATGTCGTCTTTTAAGAACCCATCCGCCGAATATCCTGCAGGTGTCCGCAAGCCATTTTGAACGGTTTTGTAATTCACCCGCATTGACCCGGGGTCAATTTGGGCAAACGCCTTGTATTTATTGGTTAAAGCTGCCTTAAAAATGACCGGCATGGGCAAGTATGCGGATATCAGGATCTGCACATAGTCGCGGATGCCAGCGTTAAGTTTGCTGCCCCCGTTGGGCAAAAGTTGTTTTGCTTCAGGATACGACGAGAAGTCTTTCGCATCGGCGCGCAACAACAAACCGTCGCGGTCCTCACCACTCTTAAACGGGCGAGAAAATAGATAGTCTTCGGGAAACTGCAGCTCAGCGCCAGCAATATCCAAATTGTTGATCCGCGCCGTTACAAACTGGCTGGTATCCTTGAAGGAATCGCAAACCAAGGGCGTCTGGTCTGCCCTTGCATTGGTGTTGGCCAGGGCCACGGCAATAAAAAGGACGAGACCAATCCCCGATTTGCCCAGAAGGTGATCGGTCCACGGTTTTTTCGCATTCTTTTGCGTAGCTTTGCCGTTCAACATCTGTCCGGCACCTCATTTTTCAGCATGGATATCATCAGGTGTTTGCTAACACATGTGCCCTTGGTATTTATAACAATAATTATCAACCCAAAGTTTATTTTTTTGCTTATACCCCTCAGACAATTGCTACTAGCCCGGCTCACCGCCGCTCCCCCAACAGTTCCTTCAGGAACTGCCGGACCTGATAAACCCGCTTGCGCGCGAGCGGTTCGGAGATCTTCAAATGGTCGGCGATCTCGCGGTAGGTGCGGTGATGGTGAAAGCGCAGGTAATAGTAGGGGCGGAAGTGGGGCGCCAAACCCGCCAGGATGTCCGCCTCGTGCGCACGCAACCTGGCCCGGTTCAACAAGGGCGGTCGCGGTGCCGGGTCGGTGTCCTCGGCAAACCCCGGAGACCAGCCGGGCTTTGGGTGAGACTGTGGACGGCCCCGCTTTCGCACATATGGCTTGGCGAACGCCGGAAAATCCCTCGGCCGCACCGGCCGGGTTTGCGGCACCGGCAGCGCGCTGATGTCAAAGACACCCGGCAGCACCAAGAGGCCGCCCGGAGTGCGCGCCCTCTCCGTCTCCAGATCCGTCATTTCGGACCCTCCTTCCGTGCCGCAAAGTTTGAGGCGTGCCGCGGGCTCACAGGTCCGGCTCCCGGTTTGCGGTGAGCTCCGACCAGATTTCGCGCCAGGTCTCGGGCCAAGTATCGGGCCAGTCGGTCGATCCCCGGCCGTCCTTGAACCAGAGGAACCTCGGCTTGTCCGCACCGATCAGCCCCTGCTCCCGCAGGCTGACACACAGGTAAGGGGTCACCAGAACATAATCGATGAGGTCGATCCCGAGGCCAGCCGCCGCGGCTTCCAGCTGGCAGATCCGGTTCAAGTCTCCCATCTCCGGTTCGGTTTCCCCGTCCAGATGGTTTTGCAGCACGATGAAGTAGCGGGCCCCAAGGTCCAGGCACCGCGCAATCACCTCCCGGGGGTAGAAGGCCACATGATCCATGTCGCCCCGCTGGTGCACCTCGACCCCGATCAGCTCCCGGTGCTTGTTCAGGAACAACACCCGGATCTCGCTTCGGCGCAAATGCGCCATGGCTGCGATCGCATAGTCGAACACCTGTTCGGCGCTGCGAACCGGCCGTGCGGCCCGCGCCTGTTCCAGAAAGGAGCGTGTGCGCATGGCACGCAGAAGCGCAAGGAGATCCGTGAGCCGGTGATCGGCGCCGGAAATCATCATGATCCTGGCATCGCTGGCACATAAAACCGCATCCAGCGTGCCGAATTCCGCAACAAGGGCCATGGAAAAGATCGTCGCGTCCGCCGCCGGCACCACCAGGTTCAGCACGGCCTCCAGAAGACCCTGATCTTCCAGATGGTCCAGCCGGGTTTCCATGTCCCCGCGCACGCTTAGACCGGCCCACCCCGCGGACGCAGGACCGGCGTCCCCGTTCGGCCCTGATCCCGCTCTGTCCGCGCGCTGCAGGTCCATGCGTGTGAAAGCGCCCGTTTGACCGTCTGCTTCCAGGCTCTCGAGCAGCCGGAGCACCTCTGCAAGGCTATGCTCCGACGGACTGGGGGACAGTCCCGCGACCCGGGCGCGCGCTGCAGCAACGCACGTCCGGTGGAGCGTCGCCGCCGGCCGCAAGGGTTCTGCAAATCCCAAAAACGCTTCCATCAATGCCCTGTCTGCCAACATGCCGGCCTCCCCGGTGCAACCGTCTGCACAATCTCAAAACAATTTTGGTTGTATTTTATCTTAAGACACTTTTTCAGCTTTCCGCTAGGAAAAATTTCCGTAACGTAGTCTTCGGAAAGAAACCGGGAGGGTAAAACCAAATGGAATAGCGACCTTGTGCCCTTAAGATTTTATTAAGAAGCGATTCCTCACCTCGTTTTACTTGCGATGGCGGAACATGGCTCTGTTCTACTATTGGTAATACATCATCAGAGAGGACACAGAATATGAGACGGAGTGTACCTGACCTGAAACGACGCCTTGAGCTGGCCGAATGTGCCTATCAGGCCCATGCCGAATTGAAGGAATACGCGGCCGAGGCCTTGCGCCTAGCCATCCTGGCCGAGTCCATGGGCCAGCGGCGGACGGCCGGCAAATTGCGGGCCGCGGCGGCCTTGATGGGAAACACGCAAAAGGTTTACGTGGAGATCCTGAAAGAAGGTTTTCAGGACGGCGGCCGGACCCGCCGATGAGGCGGCGACGCATCTGCTCCAATGGTTCCGGGTTCCGGGCCGCAGCCACAATCATGACGGACAGCCATTTTGCTTCACCGCGCCCGGCCGGGTCCCGCCGTTGGCAAACGCACAACATTGCCCGCCCCGCCCGGATCCGGCGGCCCGGAATCGAGCACCACCCGGATGCCCTGGCGCACCACCAGCCGCCCGCCCGGACGGGTTTTTAAGGCCGCATCAAAGACCAGCTTGATCAGCTGATAGCTCTGGGTGGCGGCAAGCAGCTCCAGGAACCCGCGCCCGTCCGGGCTCCAGACTTCCAGGCGAAAGCCGAGCCCGGCCAGATGCCGGTCCGCGCCGGAGGGGGTGAGCAGCCGCCGGGCAATTTTCTCGGCGGTCTCCGGCCGCAAGGTGACCATTCTGCCGCGCGCGGCCCGGGCCCGGATCAACCGGGCCAGCTCTTCTTCCGTTGTCCAATCCGCGCTCATGTTCTTCTTATGTTCTCAAGTCACGAAAACCGTCAAGCGCCGATCCGGAAAAGCTCACATCACATTCACGACTGCCCCTGGCTCGGCCCCTTTGCCGCCGATTGCCCCTTCAAAGGCGGCACATCTTCCGGTTAAGCTGGGCGCCTGTTGCACCCCGTGAAAAGAGGCTCCGGCATGTCCAGGATTGAAGAGAGTGACGATGAAACCCGGGGGTTGGGGGACGCGCTTCTGGCCTTTGCCCGGGCGGTTCATGAATTGGCCCCGGACTGTCTCGACCCGGCCATTGCCGCTGCCTACGACGCGCTGGAGGCGGAAAAGGCCAAACGCCCGAACGCCGATCTGAGGCTCGGATATGAATTCCTTGAGCTTGCCGAGGTTCAGGGCACATCGTTGATCGTACCGCAGCCAAAGCTGCAGTGAGGCCGGAATAGGAATCTGTTTGCGGCCGCCAAATTCACGGCTTTCGCAAACACCTCAAGACAGATGTTGTCGTTAGGGCACCCATTCGTAATGGGTGTCCAGCGCATCCTTCGAAACCGTCTTAAAACCACACGACTGATAGAAGGAATTGGCTGGACTTCCGTTCAAGGCCATCAACCGGACCGGCAATCCGGCAAGGCGCGCTTCGGCCTGCACGTCGTCAACGATTGAACGCCCGATCCCCCGGCCCTGACAGGCTGAAGTGACATAAAGATGATCGAGGTAGATGTGATCGGTGTTTCGTCGAACAACAAAAAATCCAACCACTGAACCTTCTAAACGGATTATCTTGGTATCTGCAGCACAAAAGGTGCTCAGGAACCGGTCTCTGGCGCGCACGGGGTCGAACCTCCCGACAGCCTCCAGGCTCGGGCGCATGGCCTCAACCCGAAGTGCGGCCAGTCCCTCTGCATCCGCTGCATCAGCAGTCTCTATTCGAATGTCAGCGCTCACTCCGCGGCCCCCCTTTGGCTAAGAAAAGGTCTAGTCTGATACCGCCGCTCGATCCAGCATGCCCTTCACGTCGTTCAGGACATCAACAAATTGCCAATCGCCGGCCACCTGCGCCAATAGCCAAAGTCGCGCCTTCGAGCATGTCGTGTTTGGATCGGATAAAAGCATCGCTTTTTGCGCTGAAACCCTCGATTTCAGAAGGGGAAAAGCGATCCCGATAGCACGCGATGGGCTCTAGTCATTCGGCGGGTGCATCGCGGCGGCGATCTTTGATGGCAGGGCTTCAAACTTGTCCGACAGCTTGTTGATCGCATCCACCAGCCGCAATTCAACTTCCTTCAGGTGTTCCCGGCTGGCGTATTCTTCTGCCACCTTCAGGCGGAATTCATTCAGGTCCCGCCGAACCCCTAAGATCGCGGCAAACAGGAACCACCACGCCCCGCCAAGCGCCCCGCCGATAAAGGCCAGCCCCAGCAACTGTTCCCAAGTTATGGGACCTTCCATCACCAGCACCCCCGCCGTTTGCCGTTGCGGTCATTGCCGGCGACGCGTTCCGCCCCGCCGCGATCGATCTTCACCAGGGCTGCAAACCCGGCCGGGCTCAAACTATTTGCTTTGAACCCCGCGCAAGGCCCGGCATTCTTCAGGGTCTCGCACCCGGCCAAACCCACGGAAATACTCAAGACACAAGTGATCGTCTTCCAGGTTCTGCAAATAGGCATCGTCGCGCGCCCTTCCCTGTTCGAGTTCCAGGGCCGCTTCCAGATCCTTGGCCCTGTCCTTTAACCGCGCGTGGTTTCCCCCAAGCGCATAAACGGACGCAATGAACACAGCACCAACCAAAACGGCCGCACACAGGCGGCCGGTTTTGGTGAGCGCGAAAAACTTGAACATGGCGATCATGGCGCAGCTTCCCTTTTTGCCGCGCTGCCCTGAAGACGGCGCGTCAGAACATCGCCATAACGCCAGACAAGGTACACGATAAGGATCAGCCCGAGCCCGAAGGCAGCGCTTAAGGTCCATGTCCACGGCACACCGAACAGACCGCCACCGGTCACAGCCGTGACCAGCGCCCCGCCGATCTGGCTGTCCTTGATGACAAGCGCATCCTTTCTGAGCTGCGCCAGGGTGGCCGGTCCGATGATGCCGTCGTTCACAAGGTCCGGATGCTGGCGCTGATAGGCCAGCACGGCCGCCTTTGTGCGCTGCCCCATCCAGCCGTCAATCACGCCCGGATCAAATCCAAAGCGGGTCAGCGCTTCCTGCGCTTCCCTGATAACGGGATCCGGTTCTGCCGGCGGCACCGGCCGGGCCAGACGCGGACGGCCTTCCAAAACACCGGTGTAGATCCCATGTTCAAGCAGCGCGGCCTCTTCCTTCCGCCGGCGCACCAATCCGTTCAGACGATGCCCGCCGGCGGTTGTTCCCGTTTGCCGCAACAGTCTTCCAGCCTCTTTGACATCGCCCCGCTTCAAGGCCTTGGCCCATTTCCAACTCAGCGCCCGGGCGCCCAAATTGTAGACGACCGACACGCAGGCATCGAACTGGTGTTGCGGCAGGGTTTCAAAGGTCCGCTCCACCGGGATTTCATATTCATCATCCAGCATCCGCGTCATGATGTGGTCCGCGTCCCGCCGGCTGATCGTATCCCCAAGCCTCAACTTGCGGCCATGGCGGGTCCGCCACCAGGCGGCAAACACACGGCCGCGCATGGTGAACCCGTAGCCGATCGTTACCACGCCGGCCGGGTCGATATAGGCGCGGCTCGCGAACCCTTCATGGCCCGCCAAGAACGCCAGTCCTTTTTCACTGATTTGCATGATCTGCCCCCTTTCTTTCAGGCATAAAAAAACCGCCTTGCGGCGGTCATAGGTTCAGGTACTAGGAAAACCTATTGGCTAGTTAAGAAGCATTTTTATTTGGGATTTCCCCGCCGCATCGTGCGCAGAATCCAGCGGCTTTCCAAGCCTCATCAAACTCGTCCGGAATCCTGCAGCGGCAACGAGAATAACGCTTCACTTTGGGTTTATTGATTGAGTGAAAAACAGAATAGATGACTATCGTGATGGGAATTCCAATAAGGATTCCGGCGAACACATATGGGCCATAAAATAGGACGTACCATAGGCCATCAGAGCTGTTCCCCACTCACTCCTCACACTTCTAACTGACACTGTTTCCTCAGCGTTATCAGCTTTGCGGCACCACCGGCAAGAAATAATGCAGCGCGATCCGGACCTTGCCGCCGGTAAAGGCTTCCGTGTCGCCATGCGCCGTGATCACCACCGGTGTATCGGCATAAAAGGCCTCTGGCCCGATCACCCCGGCATTGTTGGATCCGGCCGCGATCCCGAGATAGCCGCCGAACTTCTCAGGCTGCCCGGAAATGCCGCAGTGATATTGCCAGACACCGGTCACGTCTTCCGTCGTCAGGGTCGACACGCCAAAGACGATGGCCCGGTTCGGGATTACTGTGGTGCTGGAGACACTTGCGCCGGAAAGTGAAAGTTCCTCTTCCACGGTGACAATCCGGCTTTCCGCGCCGTTTGGGGTGACGGAAATCAGGGACGGGTCCGGCCCGCTCCAATTGGTCCCGTCATAGACCGCAAAACCGCCCTCATCTGCCACAAAGGCCCGCCACCCGGCTTGCGCCTCGTAAAAAGTCCAGACACCACCCCGGTAAGACGCAATCTTGCCGTCATGTCCGGCAAAGGCGCCGCTAGCCCCGGACGGGACCAGATACCGGGCGCCGTCTGCGGGACTTGCCGGATCGCTGGTGACCGATTGCGAGAGGACGGACAGGTTGACCACGGCGTCCAGTACCGCCAAGGCCTCATTGTGCGTGATGTGCTTCTGGCTTTGACTGGCGGCAATTTCCGGCAGTTTCAGGTTCGGTGTGCTCATGGCTGATAGCTTCCCTCTGCGGCCGCGCCCCGGCCATAGGTTGCGGACATCTGGAAAACGCGGAATTCAAACGGTTGCCCACTTGATTCAAAATCGGCCGCCTGTTGGGCGGCCGTATAGGTGACAGTCTGGCTGGTCGACTGAAGCGTTCGCTTCAGGCTTCCGTCTTTCCAGATTTCGATTTCATAAGCCTCAAAATCTTCGCCAAGCGGGACGTCCGCCTGTTCCCATCCGTCCCCGCCAATCCGGGTCCGGCGGATCCAGGACAAGGCGATGTCACCACCCCCCGCGTCGCTTGGCTTTAGATGAACCGGGGATAGCGGCTGTTCCCCGCGCCCGGTGAAGGTGACGGTTTTTCCGACAAAGTCCGCATCCCCAACCGCGCCGCTTGCCGGTCCGATCTGCCAGTTGAGCGGCAAGCCGATCTGTGCGCGATCCAATCCAGACTGTTCCAACCCGCCATCCAGAAACACCACGCGCGCACCCTTCAGCGCGCCCATGGCCGTTTCCGTACCCTTTTGACCGCGCAGCAGCCGGGTCAAACGGTAGGTCCGCGCACCGGTCAGCTCCGCATTTGCGAACTGCAGCAGTTCCCACTCCCCGTTCGGCGCCTCGACAAGGACAGCGTTGCCGCCGGCGAACACCTGAAGATCATCAAGACCCTGCAGCTGGCCGTCGTACAGCTCCACTTCCAGCGCGGTCCTGCGATCCCAGCGATAGAGCGGCCCCGGCGCAAGATCGGCCGTCAGATGCCCGATGTGGCCAGGAACCGCCAGGCTGGCGCGGACCACATATCCGCTTGTGGTCGGACTGGACAAAAACACCAGACCGGACGCAAACGGTTTTCGTGTTCCCGTCAGATATCCCTGATGCGCACTGTCCTGATCGCGCAGCAAAGGCCCATCGATAAAGACCGGCGTCACGTCCGCCGTCACATCCGGCCAGCCACCGCCACCCCCTCCGGTGCTGCCGCCACCGGATCCACCGCTGCCAGTCCCGCCACCGCCGCCAATCCGGCCAAGCTCGATGATCGAATTGCGCGCCGGTTCATAAACCGGCCCGTCATAGCTCTTGCCCTCGATCTTGCGGCCCAGACCGTCCACGGCCTTTGTCAGACGCACCAGATGTGAGCGGCCGCCAAAGTCAAACGACACCAGATCTCCCGGCTCCAGCGCAAGATCTGCCTCTGACGTGCCAAACTGATAACCTTCCCGGCTGGCCCAGGCTTCCTGCAGCAGGAATTCCGCCAGCGCCACCATGCGCGGAAAGTCCGCCACCATGGGCGTATCGGTCACCACCACCCGGTCACTGACGACCATGTCCAGAAGGGCTTCCCCGGTCACGGTCTGGAAATCCCGTGCCGCGTCATAAGCGGTCACCCGAACCGCGCGCGGCAGGTCCGTTTCCTGCGCCCGGCGGATGGTGACGGGCGCTTGGTTTTTGCCCCGGTCCAGCATGTCCGCCGGATCCAGAGTGGCCACCGGTTTCAGGTGCCGCCGGGACCGGCCTTCGATGCGCCCGCCGCTTTCCACCGGATCAAAGGCCATGGCGGCCCCCATACTTTCAATCACGGACCGGGCGGAGGTTATGGTGTCGATGATGTAGCCGTCCGCCGTGCCAATCATGCCGTCCGTATTAAAGTCCGCGCCCTCAACAAGCCCGCTCCGCTCCATCATGAGTTTGGCAATGCCATCCGCCGGCGCCCCGCCCATACGCCGGGACAGCCAGTGTCCGGTATAAAAATTGGCGTGATCGGCCCAGACCTCGGCGGCAATCGGAAAACTCGGAAACGGCCTTATATCCCAGGCCCAGCCATAGAGCCGGCCGGGCTCCAGCATCGGACCGCCATAAACGGACGACACCGGGTTGTTCGCGGGATCCGCCCAATACTCCAGCATCGCGCGCAGATACCGGCGCTGAACAAAGTCATCGCGCGCGCCGGATGAATAATACGGCACGAACGATTCCGAGGATTTCGGATCATAAAAGACGTTCGGCTGGTTGGGTCCCTTGTCGATGCCCGGACAGCCCATTTCGGTAAACCAGACCGGCTTTGATTGCGGCACCCAGCCTGTCACGTGTGGGTCACGCACCCCGCCCGGCCGGTTCTGGTGTGCGCTTTGCCACCAGTTCCGCACATCCTTTTGCCGGAACACCCAATGGTCCCCATGCGCCGTGTCCTCGATAGGTGTGCGCGTCTGGCTGTCCCGGTCTTCAGGACTTTCATAAAACCAGTCGTAGTATTCCCCGCCCTCGATGTTCGCTTTGAGGTACGCGACATCATAGATCGATGAATGCCCGGCCATGTGGTCCGCATGTCCAAAGCCATCCCGCCAGTCACTCAGCGGCATGTAATTGTCGATCCCGATGAAATCACACTCTGAAGACGACCAGACCGGATCCAGATGAAAAAACACGTCCCCGCTGCCGTCGTTTGGCCGGTAGGAATGGTATTCGGACCAGTCCGCTGCATACCCCAGCTTGGTTGATGCCCCAAGCATCGACCGGACATCCGAAAGCAGCGCCACCAGGGCGGACACGAACGGGAAACTGTTGCCAGCGCCCCGAATGGTGCTCATGCCCGGCATTTCCGTGCCGACACAATAGGCATCCACGCCGCCGGCAAGCTGCGCCAACTTGGCCAGGTGCAGGATAAACCGCCGGTAAGACCACTCTTGCGGCCCGGAATAGGTCACAGTTGTCCCGCTGCCCGAGAAATGCCCCGGCTGCGCGGTCCCAATAAAAACGGCGGCTTGCGTTGCCGCAGCCGCCGTCTTGTCCGGTGTGCCGGGCTGCCCCGGCGCCGGATGACAGGTGATCCTGCCGCGCCAGGGATACGGCGGCTGTTCTGATCGCCCATACGGATCCGGAAAGCCGTTCTCGTTTTCGATATCCATCATGATGAAGGGATAGAGCAACACCTTGAAGCCGCGGCTTTTGAGATCCTGTATGGCGGCAATCACGCTGGCATCGTTCGGGGATCCGCCGTAAGCCGGTTTGCCGTCGATATAGGAAACAACCGTTGCCGTCTCGCGGCTCAACCCTGCCACCTGCCATTCGATCGGATCTGTTTGCTTGACCGCTTCAATGCGCGGTTCAACAAGACACTGGTCACAGCGCAGGTCCGTGCCGAACCACGCAACCACAAGCGCGATCGTGTCAACGTTCGGGCAAACGGCTTTCAAGAGATCCAGGGAGTGCAGCCAGTCGCTGGTGTGCGTCTTGGTGTGGCGGTTGTTGTCCACCTTGTCCGTTGCATTGATGAAGTCCGCGACCCGCTGCGGTTCATAGCCAAATTCCGTTGACCCCGGAATGATGCACATCCCGGTCAAAAGCTCCTCTTCCCGCCCGACACTGCGCATCACTTCAAAGGTCAGCTGCGGGATCCGGTTGCCGAATTTTTCCAGAGGCAAACGGTCAAAGACCACATAGGCAAGGCCGCGATACGCCGGCGCGTTGCCCGCCCCCTGCTTGGCTTCAATCAGGCTGTCCGGCAACTGGTCTTCAGACCCGGTGTAGATCCGGTGCGTGATCTGGGTCAGGTCCAGTTCGTTGCCATCCGCCCAAACGCGCAAGACCGCTGCAATCGGACCTTCACATAGACCCACGGCGAAGTTGCCATAATAAGCGTATGTGGTTGTGGTGACCTTGGAGCCACCGCCCCCGCCCTTGCCGCCGGCGCGCTGCGTGGACGTTTGGATTTCCTCTTCCAGGTTGGTGGCCCAGATCACCTGCCCCGAGACACGCGCAAACCCGGCGACAATCGGGATCGCCGCCCCTTCCGTCGACGATAAAACCTGCAGGCTGTCCAGCCGCGCACCTTCGACAGTCTGGGAAGATCCACCGCCACTGAACAAATAGCTGTCCAGCAAGGAACCGCCAATGGTGGCAGCCGTTGTGATGGCGCTTGCGACAAGACCCGTCGCGCCGGTCGCCCCGACAAGCGCCGACGCGGCCGCACCCAAAAGAAGTGTTGCCATGATGTTTCACTGATTGATATGGGTTGAACGTTATTTCGACGCTTCGATGCTGTAAAATGAAAAAACGAGCTGTTACATGCTTTGTAGAATTAAAAATAATACTGTAGCGACTTTTCAAAAACTACTTCTGAATATTACTTGGTCAACGATTGCCTCAATCGGAAGATCACCTTCGATGCGGGTTATTTCTGCGGCACCTTTCATCGGTTATATAATTTTATTTAATGATCACACTGTTTCCTTTGTAAACAACGTCTTCACGGAACTAAACATTTACAACACAAACACCGGCATACATCGTAATTTGTATTTGTTTTATTTTGGTACCATTTTCCTTGGCGTGGGCTCCATTTTGTTTACCTTCAGGTGCCCAGCCCCCCAAAAAAGGGCTGACAGCGATGTCGAGTATTCGAGCTTACTTAATCAGGAAAATTCTCTCATCATAACTTACAATAACTTAGATTTTTTACTGGAAAGATACTCGAAAGTTAGTGACGAAATAACAAACTCAATTTCATTCCCCGAAACAATCGAGTTAAATATAAATCGGCTTATCATAGAAATTGTAAATACCCTTCCCCAGAATACTTATTTACCCGGCCAAAAACTTGATGAATGTGATGATCAACTCGATGAGGAACCTGAAGAATTAGGAGATGGTATCTTTTTTCCAAACGGAACAGTAAATGCTGCTGTTGTTGCCCAAATGGTCTACATGAGCCCCCGCGTGCTTTGGGCATTTACACAGGAATTTAAACAACATGCGCGGCAGGAATTTGCCTCGGATATACATGTAACTACTTTTCAATTAGAAAATTACGCGGATCCCATTAGCAGATTTTTGACTTTTTTCGCTTTTTCATTTGGATTTATTTTACTATTGATCCCATCAGCTGATGTATTTTTTAAAATTGTTCATGGATTAATTTTTACATCAAGTTAGTCGATTATCCGTTAAATCTATAAGCACCGACCGCTTTACTTAACAAAACAGAGTTTATGCTGACCTCACATACGCCCGCCCCTTCCAGCGCATGGATCACTCGGCCGTCACCCGAGATAATCCCGCAGTGTTTGGCAATGGCTTTCGGCCGCATGCGGAAAATAACCACGTGGCCCGGCTCCAGTGCATCGATCGGAACCGGCGCAAAATGCCGCTTGGCGGCCGCCAGCAGGGTTTCTTCCGCTGACACTTGCCCCCAGTCCGGGGAATAGGCCGGCGGTGTTTCCGGCTCTTGGCCGTAAAGCTCCCGCCAGACTCCGCGCACCAGTCCCAGGCAATCGCATCCAATGCCCTTCAGACTGGCTTGATGGTGATAGGGTGTGCCGATCCAGCCGCGCGCCAGATCGACCACATGCGCGTTAACCGACAATTGCGGATCCGTCATTGTCCGTTTCCCCTGTCACCGCATAGCCAAGGACAAAATCATTGCCGGGCATATGCGGGAACCCCCGGAAGTTCACACCGTTTGAAAACTTGGACTGGCAGGCGGAAAACGTATGCGGACAGCCGGCCCGCACCGTGAACGCATCCCCCGGCTGGATCGCATTGACCGGACGTTGCCAGACGGTGAGTTCGTTTCTGCCATCATTCACCCGGTGCAGCTTTACCTTGACGGTTTGCCCGGCATTCGCACCACTGCCCCAGGTGAGGGTCCCGCGTGAAAAGTGATCGTCTGCAAAGCCGGTGAGGCCACTCACCTGAAACACCCGGTCCTTGACCGTCGTCACCGTGCCGCTGGCCTTGTATGCCGCGCTTTCCAGATCAACCCCGCACCGGCTGTCACCCAGCGCGGCATCACAGCCGTATTGATAGGTTCGCCCGACAGTCTGGTTCAGCTTGTGCGCCAGCCCCCGGAATTCTGCCTGAAACGCGATGTCCCCGCGGGTCACTTCCCCGATATGGCCGCGCTTGATGACCTCGGCTTGAGAAAGGTCTTGCCAGTTCACGCGATAAAGCACGATTTCCGCGTCATCATAGAGCCCGCCGGCAATGTCGTTTTCGGTAATCGCGGACGAGGACAAGGCCCCTTCCACGTCCAGATTGTCCACCGACAGCCCGAGGCTGCTTTCAATTTCGGTTGCCGAAAACCCCGAAAAGGCTTCAAAGGTAACGCCATTGAACATCAGGGCACGGTCATGGTCCGTAAATCCGAGAACCACCCCGTCATTGCGGGTCACCTTCCAGCACCAGCACAGCGTTGTCACTACCCCGGCAATATGTGCCGAAAACCCGGCTCCAAACTGTCTCATGACAAAACCTCGACGATCGGTATGGCCGGGATGGACCCCAGCCGGTGATTGTTCAGCTGAACATCCAGATAGTCCGTGTCGAACCGCGCCGGGACATCAAATTCAAACCCGGCCGTGACCACCACGCCGACGCCGGGCGCAACCGAAAAGCTGACCCGCCCGGTGATCGGGTTCACAACAAATCCGCCCCCCTGAAGGGTGCCATTCAAGGCAACCCGCACGGATCCCGGCACCGGCTTGGTGATGGTCCGGACGTAAGGGTTGAAGCCCACGCCATAGGTCTTGATCAACTGATAGTCCGTCTGCACACCGTCCCCGATACCCAGGGGCTGGTCCGTGGCTGTCACGAGATCAGAGGGATCGCAGGACTTGTAATCCGCCCAGTCCTTCCAGCGGAAGGCACTCAGCCGCCCCCGCCGTTCTTCAAAAAACGCAATGACCGCGTTCAGGTCATCGACCTGCTTGATGCCATATCCGGCGTCATACCGGCGCCGCGACTCCTGCCATTGCTGGTTCCGTTGTTCCTTGCCGGATGCCAGGGCCACCACAACCGTTTTGCGTTCCGGTCCGCCCCGGCTCCCAAGCGAAATACTGTCCGGAAACCGGACATCATGAAACTCATCTGGCATATCGTTCAGATTTCTTCCCGCCATCCCGGACAAGTGCAGCACAGGCTGCGGGCCGATCCGGGATCCAGCGCGCCCGGTTCAATCCCAACCGTCATCGTCCGCGCCGGCCGCGCGCGACCGTGTCCAGAAGGATCCCGCCAATTTGTCCTTCCGAGCGCCGGAAGCTGTCAGCGTCTGGTGTTTGGACCGACATATGGATGACAACCGGCGCGCGATCCTCCGCCTCCGACTGTGTGCGGCCTCCGGCCTCCAGGGGCGTGATGTGCGCCGGGCCGTGGATGATCTCCGGTCCGTTTTCTCCTGCAATGCCCCACTGGCCGGCCCCGAGCGTTCCACCATCTGCAAAGAAGCCGCCAAACATCGGTTTTGCGAGCCCGCCCCCGAACACTGCAAAAGCAGAGGACACAAACCCGTTCACGGCACGCGTCAGGGCCGCATTCGACACCTGCTCCAGAACCGACTTCAAGGCATCCTCAACCGACCGCGCTCCAGTGACGATGCCGGTAAAGGCACCCGCCACGCTGTTTGAGATCGTCCCGGCAAGCCCCACGACGCTGTCCTGCAGTCCTGCAAGCCCGCGCGCCAGTCCGCGCATGACCTCTTCGCCGATTGTCATCATCACCCTGGACGGCGACCGGATATCAAGCGTGTCGCGAAACCAGGCGCTGATATTGGCACCGACCTCCAGGATTTGGTCCTTGAGGTGGGTCACCTCAGACAGGATCCCGTCCACCAGCCCGAGCATGATTTGCCGGCCAAGATCCACCATCTCGCCCGGAAGCTCGGCGAAGGCGGTCAAAATGGCATCGGCCGTCTCGCGGACCGTTGTTTTGACGCGCCCGCCCCAGTCGACCAGACCGTCCCACCAGGTCTCGAATGCGCCCCAGGCATCTGCGAGCGCCGTCACGATGGAAGAGATCTCGCGCACAACCGCAACGCCGAATGAAATCATCGCCGAGGACATTTCGGCAATGCGCGGCGCATGTGTCACAAGCCAATCGGAAAACGCTTCAAGATGCGGCGCAAGGTCTGCCGCCAGCTGGCGGCCCAGCACGCTGAAGATGGCCCCGAGCCGGGTCATGTTGTCGTTGAAGGCCTCCGCATGGGCCGTCATGTCTTCCGTAAAAACAAGCCCGAGCCCATCCGCTTCGGCCATCATTTTGTCCAGGGCGGCTGTGCCCCCGTTGAGCATCGGAATCATGTCCGTGCCGGACCGTCCCATGAGATCCATCGCAAGCGCGGTTTTTTCCGCACCATCCGGCAGACCGGCAAAGGCGGCGGCGAGCTCCCGCAGGACCTGGCTGGAGGACTTCAGCGTTCCGTCCGCCTGGCTGACGCTCACACCAAGCCGGCCAAAGGCCGCATGCGCCTCCCCTGTCCCGTCCCTTGCATCTTCCATGCTCACCGCGAGCCGGCGCAACGCGGTTTGAAGCCCGTCAAAGGAGACACCGGAAAGGTCCGCGGCGTGTTTCAGCCGTGACAACTCGGCGACCGGGACCCCGATTTTGCGGGACGCCTTGGCCATGGCATCGGCCGCCGTCAACGTTCCGCGCACGGACACAGCGAGCCCCGCTGCCGCCGTTGTCGCCGCGCCCCCAACCGCCAGCAATCCCTTGGACGCTATCTTGCCGAACCGGGACAACCGCGTTTCTGCGTTTCGCAGACCTTTGGAAAAGGCTGCGGAATCCATACCGAGCGTCACGCGCAGCGCGCCAACAACTGCCTGGGCCATGGGACGGGTCCTGGATAAGGAGAAGGAGAAACTGGAAGATCGGCGGGACGATGAGACGGGCGCAAAAGCCCGGATTACCGCTGAATTTGCAAATTCTCGGCGGCAAAAAAACTAACGCAACGTCAGATTTTTGATTTATGTCACGGACAGCCCGCCTGGCCCGTTGTTGAATAACGCTACAGCAAGGCCGGTTGATGTCCTCCCAAGACCGGCCTTTCTGCTGACCTCAGCCGCCGTCTCAGGCGGCTTTTCTTTTGGTCTGCTCCGCACTCCGGAGCTTAAGTTGGCTGGCTGTACACACTAGGCAGCAGTTTTCCAGCTTTCAGCCTTTACATAGGCAATCAAGTCATCCGACGGCATCGGACGCCCAAGCGCATAGCCCTGTAGGATATCGCATCCGAGATCTTTAAGGATGCGGGCATGATCCATTGTTTCAACGCCCTCGGCTACAACCTCTATATCGAAGGATTTCCCAATATCGATGATGGACGCGACCAACCTTTGCTGTTCATGGGAGCCGAGCAAAGGATAGATGAACTGCCGGTCGATCTTTAGACGTGCCGGACGGAGATGAAGGAGACTGACGATTGAGGCATAACCGGTACCAAAGTCATCAATCTCGATGTCGATGCCCATCTGTTGCAGGCGCTTCAAATTGGATGTGATCATGGGGTCTTGATCATCAAGAAAAATCGACTCCAACAGTTCGAAGGACAGCCCGCCGGGAGTAAAAGACAACCCGTCGAGACTTTCGAACAGGCTGGCATCCGCAAGTCGTCCGGCCGACACATTCACCGACACCTTTGGCACATCAAGGCCGGCCAGCTTCCAACGAAGAGAAGCCTCAAGCGTTTGTTCCAGAATGGTTCGGTCGATCAGAGGGACGACGTTCAGATCACCGGCCGTTTTCATGAACGTGTCTGGCGCAAGCATGCCTTCCTTCGGGTGGTCCCAGCGGGCGAGCGCCTCGACACCGACGACCTTGAGCGTTGCGGCATCAAACTGGGGTTGAAAAAACGGCACAAACTGTTTCTGTTCCAGCCCAGTTAGGATGTCATCGGCAACCCGTTTCGTGCGAATGATTTCCGCCTTCAGCGAACCAGAGAAGAATTCAAACCGGTTCCGCCCGTTGCTTTTTGCCCGGTAAAGCGCGATGTCGGCATCAACGAGCAGGTTACGCCGGTGGCTCCCAGTCTCTTCATCCACCATCGCAATGCCGATGCTGCCTCCAAAACGGCAGAGGTGGTTCTGGTAGGATACCGGCTCGCTGAGCCTGCTGATGATTTGATCTGCGAGCATGGACAATTCCATCTCGTCCGTTGACCTGGTAACGGCAAATACAAACTCATCGCCACCAATACGCGCCACAAAATCACCGTCTTGTGCCGTGCCTTTCAAAATTGCAGCTGTATGGACCAGCATCGCATCACCGGCAGCATGCCCCAAAGTGTCATTGATATGCTTGAAACGGTCTAGATCGATATGCAAAAGCGCCGTTGGACCGCGGGAGGGATCGGCCTCCATGAGGCGTTGATCCAGAAACCGTCGGTTCGGCAATCCTGTCAGGCTGTCATGCAGCGCATTGTGTTCCATTTGCGCGCGTGCGGTTTCCAGCTCCTGATTCCGGAGCTCGGCACTTTTGTTCGCCTCGAGCAGATGTTTCTTCAAGGCCACATCTGAAGAAACGTCCCAATTCACACCAACGATATAACGTTGGCCGCTTTTACTTTGATGGACCGCCCCGATCGCCCGGATCCAGCGAGGCGTTCCATCCCGTAACACGACGCGAAACTCGGAATGATAGACCCCATTCGAGTTGATAGCGCCCCAATACTCCGTTTCAGCGCGCTCGCGGTCTTCAGGATGAAGGCGGTCGCTCCAGACGTTATAGTCGTTCGGATCTGTGTGGTCCGGAACATCGTAGAGTTCCTTCATCCTCTTGTCCCACGCAAGCACCTTGGTCTCGAGATTGAACTCCCAGATACCGATCTTGGACGTATCAAGCGCAAGCCTCAAACGCTGGGAGAGGCGCTCCGTCTCCTCTTGTTGCAACTTTGCTTCGCGGTGATGGCGTTGCCGTTCATCATAGAGTTGCCCGGCAACCAGAATTGGCACGACCAGCAACAACCCGCCAACAAACACGAGTCCGCGAACCAGCCACACATTGTCCGGAGCTAAATTCCAACCGCCGCGAGGAATTGCCGCGATATGCCAGCCGCCCGAAGGCAGCGAAATCGATGTGACCACAGGATCTCTCGAAAACACGTCCGGATCCCCGAAGAAGGCGTTGGCATCGCTCAAATCTGCGTCCTGCCCAGCGATCGCAATATCAAGAGGCAGGTCAGGATCGAGCAAACCACTGTCGGCATAAAGACGGGTTTCATCCACGACAGCGGACACCAGACCCCAAAGTCTTTTGGAACCGGCTAAATCCGTCGTATAGACCGGGAACCGTCCGATGAACCCCCGGCCGCCTTGCAAAAGATTGACTGGACCTGCGAGTACCAATTGCTTTGCGTCAACGGCTTGCAAAGCAGCCCTTCGCTGTTGGTCATTTTTTCTATAGTCAAGCCCGATTGCTTTCTCGTTACCGGCAATCGGATACATCAGGCGGATAACAAGGTCGGGTGCTGCCGCGATGTTGCGCAGTTGCGAATGGTCGCCGATCAGATGGCTGGCAATTTGACTGAACTGGGTCTGATCGATGTTCGGTTGATTGGCAATGACAGCCACCAGCCCCCGGACAAGCTGCAGGTTGCTGTTGATGTTTCCTTCAAGCTGCGCGCGGACCTTGCTCAGCTGCTCCCCTATGGCAGCACGCGCGCCCTCACGATGGACAGCGCGGTTCTGCAGTTCGGCAAAAACTGCCGTCACCAGCGTAACTGAAACTGCTATCCCGGCGATGAGATAACTCGGACGCAGTCGATACCTATTGATAAGTCTGTTCAAATTGAAAGACATCGCGGCTGAACTCGCTGGATCCCACTGCGTCAGAAGACCGGATTTACACATCGATTGCCAAAAAGCTAAAGCAGAAGCGTAAAGAAGATCTGTATCTGAGACCCGCCGTTTCCAACCGCTCCGATCAGCAGACGATCACCTTGCGAAACGGACCAACAACAATGGGAGGATTCGGAAAACCGGTGCGGGCTCACCCTCTGCGCGTATCTTCACGGCGCCCGCCAAAAGCGGCATTCATGACCAGGGCCATTTGCTTTTGATGCTGCCAGCTTTGCCGCTGTTTTGAGACGGGACGGTTGCGCTCCTTGTTGGGCCGGTGGGTCTGATATTTCGGAAACTTGCCGCCCTTGAACGGCTGACTGAACAGCCCGGCGTGGTAGGCCGTGTAATAAGCCAGATCGAGGTCCAGAAGGTGACGGTCCGTCGCCGCCTTCAAGAAAATATCCAGCTGCCTCAAGGTCATCCGCCAGAACTGCTCCGGATCCCCGCCTGCGGCAAAGAACCGGCGTTGCAGCCGGTCCCAGTCCAGCGGGCCCCAGTCTAGCCGGTCATCGCCGGATCCTGAGGCTTTCCCGGCGCATGGGTGTCTTCCGGAGATGGAAAGGCAAGCGCCAGCGCTTCGCCGATTTTGGGGCCAACCTGGTCCAGCCCAAGTGCGTCGATGATCTCCCCGGCTTTGGCCGCATCAACGTCCGGGTGATGGTCTTTCAATCCGCAGAGAAAGAAATCACGAATACTCCGGATCCGGACCGTGGCTTCATCCTCAAAGTCCCGCGCAACATCCAGTGCACTGCGGCCGAACAGATCCTCGATCTCGCACAGCGCGTTGGTCCCGTAGCGCAGCGTCCATGTCTGCCCGAGGGCGTCAAAACCCGTCTCACCCTTTTGCCGGTTTGCCATGACGGTCTCCCAATTCAAGCGATGAAGGCCGGCTGGCCGGACAGTTTGAAGGTGACCGAGGCGGTCATCTTGTCGTCGAGCGGCGCCGTTGGCTCATACCCGGTCACAAACGCCGGGAAGCCCCACTCGGTCGTGTCCGGAAAAACGATCTTGTAGTAACCGGGCGTGTCCTCATGGATGTCCGCAAGAAGGCTGGTCACATCCGGGCCATCCGGATCGAACTCCAGATCAAGACTGACCTCGCCAGGGTCTTTCAGCCCACCGGCAAACTCCCGCCACCCTCCCAAGGAAGCCATGTCGGTAACATCCACCGCATCGCGGGAAAGTCCCGGACCGCTGATCGCCATCACACCGGCAAGGCTTGCGAAAACACCTCCGGCGGTTCCGTCCCCCGATCTTTGAAAACTGGTCCCGTGTCCAATGCGTGCCTGCGCCGACATGGCTGCGCCTCCTATTCATCGTGCCAAAGTGTCAGATCGATCGAAATGCGGAAGACCGGCTTTCCGGCTGCGGCGGTTTCGGAGCTGTCCCGCTCGTTTGCGATGGCTATCAGCTGGAAAAACGTCCCCGACCGGTCACCGGAATATCCGTTCACGGCGTCCCGGACAGCCCTTGCTGCCCGTTTGGCTTGACCATAGCGCGTGGCATAGACGTCTGCCTGAACCAGACTGTCCACCAGACCGGATGGGCCGCCAAGGTTGCTGTCGCGCCGTCCCCCGAGGCGGGTCAGGACAATCGCGGGAAGGGTCTCGCGGCCCTGCGGACGCCGTCCCCAATAAATGCGCGGTCCCGTCAGCTGCGTCAGTGCGGCCGTTCCACGCAAAAGGTCCAGCAGCCCCTCCTCCATGTCACCGCCGCTTCGCTGACCGGGCGGCCACCCGGCGCGCGGTTTTCGTCACCTCGTGCGCCAGGTCCCGCGTCACCACGGCCAGCGCGTGCATTTTGGTCGCCAGCCAGGCCGGCCGCAGAAAGGGTTGCGCGCCGTGGTTGACGTTCCCGAATTCCTGCTGCACGCCGGCCGGGTCGCTGGTCCCTGCATGGACTTCAACGGCGCTCTTTCCGGTTTTTCCAACTGCCCGCCGCTGGCGTTTTGTCAGTCTTGTGGACACACCGATCGAGGCTTTCAGGTCATTCCCAGGTGTTGCGGGATCATCCGGCGCCAGAAGGGCGGCCTTCTCGGCAACGGGTGCAGCCGCCTTCTTCAAAACCCGCCGTGCGACGCTCCGGGCCGTGACATGGCTGTTGAGAGCCTTCAGAGATCTCTCAACCGCTCGAAGCCCGGCTATCTTGTAGGTCACGCTCATGCATCCGCATCCCGAACCGCTGTGATTTCGATAAACCGGTTCCGTCCGCCGGCGGTTTCCTTGACGCCGATGATGTCCCAGACGGCGCTCTCGTGCCGAAGCCGGTCTGCCGGAGTAACGGTCCTCGTCGTGCTGAACGCCCGGACCGTGAACCGGGCCTGCAATCGGGACCCGACTTCACCGGCGGCCAATCGTTCTCCGTCGCGGACATCGGCGCGCATCGCCCAGAGCGTGATCACCTCCGACCACCACGCAATATCCTCGCCAAATTCATTCTGCTGCCAGGACGCACGCTGGATCGTCACGCGGCGGTCAAGTTTTCCGATTGCCGGCATCACAGTCTTCTGACCCGGTAGGGCCCGGCCAGATGCATCGCACCGAGCGGCATTTCTCCGGCCCGGGCACCTTGGGTCACGGCTTCCCGGTTTTCGTAAAGGTGCCCGACCAGCAACAAGATGGCGGACTTGAGAGGTCCAGGCACGTCCGAAGGAGATCCGAACCCTGCCCGGAATTCAACGGAGACGGCATCCGGCCGGTCGCACGTTGCGGGCCACAAGCCCTCCAGATGCCGGAGGAGATAGGCGCCGCTGGTGTCTTCAAAGACGTTGAAGCCGGAGGCCGGAAAGGTCTGTTCGGTGGCAGTTGTGTCGAGATACCGAACGACCACGGACGCCGCATCGACATCCGGAAATGGCAGGCGGACAGATCGGCCACAAGGAAACCCGTGGTACCAGGCTTTCCAGGTCTGCCACACCAGACACCGGCCGAGGATGCCGGCCCGGCCGTCGAAACTGTCGACGGCGGTGTCGATCAAACCGGCGATCAGGGTATCCTCTTCAGAGGTCGAAACCCTGAGATGGCATTTCGCCTCCTCAACGGTCACCGGCGTTTCCGTCGGTGCAAGAACGCGCTTCGGACGCAACACGACGGTTTAATCCGCCTTGAGCCCGAACACGGACGGATCGAGCCCCCAGGCAAGGATCTGGTCACGCGTGTATCTCGGGGTTCGGGTTGACTGTTTCGGGCGGGCCGGTTCGGGTAGTGAGCCGGTCTCCTCATCGGAGGTGGCAGCTTGCTTGGTGTTTGCCATGGTGGTCTTCCCTCTTGAGGTTCAAACGAATGGGGAGCTCTTGCGGGTGGCATGACCGCCACCCGGCGTCTTGCTTTGCTGGGTCGCCCGCTCTGCGGCCCCGCCGTCACGCGTGTTTGATGACCTTCAGCGCTTGCGGGTCAATCACGCTGCCACCAACCCGTTTGGTCGTGTAAAACAGGACGTAAGGCTTGTTGGTATAGGGGTCCCGCAGAACCCGGATGCCGACCCGATCAACGATGAGATACCCTCTGCGGAAATCTCCAAACGCGATCGACAGGGCATTTGCAGCCATGTCAGGCATTCCTGCCATTTCACTGACCGGGTACCCGTGCAAGGTTGCGGGTTGCCCGGCCTGGGCACTCGGTTGCCACAAATAGTTGCCTTGGCCGTCTTTCAGCTTCCGGATGGTGCCAAGACTTGTGCGGTTCATCACCCAGCGGGCATTTTGGGTATACACCGACGGCAGCGCGTAAATGACATCAAGCAATTCATCGGATGTCACATCTGCAGCGGCTGCCACCGGCACGGCTTCGATCGGCCCGAGGGGATTCCGGTTTGCGTTGGCCGCCCCGTCGGCAAAGGTCAGGAACCCATGGGGTTTGTTGGCACCGTCGCCGGCAATGAAGGCATTGCTTTCCTGAAAGGCAAATTCCGTTTCCACTTCTCCGGCAAGCCAGGTTTCGGCGTCGATTTCCGCATCGTCGAGCAATTGTTGGGTTGCGGCCGGTTTTGCGTAGATTTCACCCGTTGCAATTGGCATCTCGGCAATGCTTGCCGTGTCCGTCTCGGGCCGCGCGGCCGTTTCACCGACCCAGCCGGAGGCGGTTCCCCGCAGGTTGAAAACCTTTCGGTAGGTGGTCCCCGAAATCTGTTGCAGGCTGGCCACCTGCCGCATTGGCGAGACCTCGATCAGCTTGCCGGTAATTGTCCGGTCCCATTCAACCGGCGCAAGATATCCGCCTTCGGAATCGGTGCCCTTGTTCAGCGAGGCCTCGACATCACCGCGCCGGAAATGGGCCTGAAAGGCTTTGGTGTAGTCCGCATCGACGGGCCCGGCGCTGCCGCCAAGGCCACCCATCTCCAGCGCTGCCATTTGAGCATTGACCATGTCGACCGCTGCCTGCAACTCCCCTACGCTGGCGTTGATCCGCTCAAGTTTGTCTGTCGTGACCACATCTTCAAACCGTCTTGCGGTTTCCTGCTCTTTTGCTTCAAGTGTTTCTTTGAAGGCACTGAAATCCTTGTTCAATGCAGTGATCAACTGGGCAATGTCGCCGCTAGCGTCGGCGCGCACGGAACAGAGCCCCCGCGCGGATACCCGCGCTGGCATCAAATGTTTCATCGGTATGATCCTTGTTAGGACGTGAGCGTTTTGCGAAGGGCGGTCAGCGCTTCGCGCACAGTGTCAGCATCGCGCGTGACAGCGGCCGGAGCATCCCGCGTCTCGGCCTTGAATTGGGATACGAAGGCTTTGGCGTCCTTCGGCGACATGTTGCATTGGGCAATCAGAGCGGCTTCCAGAACCCGGGCCGGTGGCGCCGGCTTTGGTGCGTCCGCATCGGCTGTGACAAGCCGCTGGTCCAGTTTGCCGGACGCAAGTCCGGCCTCCAGGGCCCGCTTGACGCTGAAACAGGTTCCGGCGCCGCGCCCGCGATCCATCCACCCGGACACGGTGCTGGGATCCGCGCCAGAGCGCGCCGCGTAGATCTCGGCCATCACCGCGTCGATATCCGTCAAGATGTCGGTTGCGTCCTGCGTGTCGAATTTGTTGCCGATCGTGACACCGGATGCATTATGCACCATGAGCGTCGCACCATCCGCCATCAGGATCTCATCGCCGGCCATGGCAACCACCGAGGCCGCCGAGCTCGCTTGCCCGATCACGTTCACGGTCACCTTCGCCCTGTGCATGCGGAGCAGGTTGTAGACCGCAAGGCCGGAGAAGAAATTACCGCCGGGTGAGTTGATGTTGACCGTGACATCCCGCTGTCCGATCGCCCGGAGCGCCCGGGAAATCCGGCGTTCCGAATTGTCGGCCGATGACAGGGGGTCCAAACCGATCTGGCCATAGATCGTGATAACCGTGTCATCATCTGTCTCGGTGGCAGAGACGGCTGCATCATAGTGATCCAGGGTCTGTGCCGGTGCTTCAAATGCCATCCAGTCCGGGCGCTGAAACGCCCTGACGTCCGGCAACTCAAGAAGGCTCATGGTCCGCTTCCCTCTGTTTTCCGGGCGCCATGGGCAGATCGGCGCCCGGTGTTAGATCGCTCAACGCCCGGATCTCCTCTGGTGTCATCCAGGGCTGATGGCCACCGGACCCAAGCGCCTTGGCAAAAAACTCGGCCTGGTCCGTCATCGATCCGCGCAAAAGCCCGCCGGCATTGAACTTGGCCTCGATGGTCTCGGTCTCGGCGTCGGTCAGAATGTCCCGCTCAATGGCCTGTTCCCAGGCGGTAAACCAGGGGTTCAAGCCGTATCGGACAAACATCTGTCCGAGCACATCCACCCCGGATCCCCAGGAGGTGTCGTCGACTGCCAGAAGCGGCCGTGGCACGCCGAACGGTCGGGCAACATCCTCAATCTGATGCTTGCGCGTTTCTAGATGCTGGTTGTCCCGGCCGGACTGGGTGCCGTCCTTGTAGTCCATGTCCTCTTCCAGGATCATGTCCCGATGGGCGTTGCCCGCCCCCCGCCGGTCTTCGAGACTCGCCTTCAAACGGTCATACGCTTCCGGAGACAAACGCTTTTTCATGGACAGGATACCACCGGCAATGACGCCGTTTCGGAACAGGCGCGCTGCGGCAGTTTCCGTCTGGATGGCAAGACCAATGGCTTCAGCCGCTTTGGCGACCAGGGAAATGCCCTCAATTCCGTTTTCGGACAGTCCGAACCGGAGGTGAAACACATCCTTGGCCGGGAGGACGGTTTCACCGCCTTCGGGCCGCTGGTACCGGTAACGCAGGGACCAGTCCGGCATCTGTTCCACCTTGGTCCTTGCCGGATCAAACGGCACAAGCTGCAAGACCCTGTGTCCCCGGCGCAGGATCCTGGCATAGGCATTTCCATGGATCAGAGCCCTTTGCTGCATGAGGCTCCGGAATTCAAAGGCCGTTTGCCAGGCGTTCGGCTTTCGATGCAGAACCCGGAAAGCGGAATGGTCCTCGGCCTTGGCTTTGGTTGCCTTGTTTCGCAGGTGCAGGGGCAACATTCCGATTGCAAAACTGATGAGGGACACACATCGAAACACCGTCGTGTTTTTCAGCGCCTTTTCCGGTGTGATCGTCACGCCGGCTTCGGTCAGGGCCCCGCCGCCCCCACGCACAAAGTCGAGAAACCGTGGATCATCAAAGTCGTAGAAGACGGCCGCGTCACCGGCCATGGCCTGAAGCGGCGTTCCGGGCCTTGCGTCCACATTCAAGGCGGGCGGCTCGGTCCGCGCCGGTACGGTCGTTCGGCTCAAGAACCGGAAGAGAGAGGCCATCAGAGAAACAGAATCCCGCGATCTTCATAGACGGACGGTCCGCCGGCGGGATCCGGATGACGGCTCATCAGGTCGAAGGCATTGAAAGCGGCAATCAACGGATCGATTTTCATGGAGCCGGAGGCCTGTTTGGTAACGTAGTCGGCGTTGCCGCGTTTTTCGGTTTTGGCGTTCCCGATGCACCAGGACATCAGGCCGCTGCCGCCGTGCACCAGAGACCCGTCATCCACCTTGCGCGCCATGCCCTTTGTCACACCGGAAAGCTTGTAGCCCTGGGGAACGCCAACCAGCATGTCTTCGGGCAGCTCCCGGGCCATCAGTTCGTCCATGATGGCGGCCACTCCGACCGGATCGAGGCCGACGGCATTTTTTTCAGGAAACAGGCCCCGGCTCCAGACCTGCTCGATGATGTCCGCCACCGCAATAATGTCCTGTTCCCCGGACCGGCAAATCAGAACCTCGTCGGACTGTGCAAAGCCCTGGACCATGGTTTTGATATCCTTGCGGCGGTCCAGCGCCTTTTCGTGACAACACGCCATCGTCCAGAGCATCCAGCGCTGCGTGCCGCGCTCCCGGCCGATCAGGGCGAGACCCAGAAAATCATCCAGGCCGCCGCCATCGATCCCCGCCGTCACAACCTCGGCCCGGTCAAGAAGGTCCTCAAGGCTGGCAAGTTCCGGATCGGCGGCGCTGTCCCAGGCATCAGCTCCCGCCCAGCGGTCCCTACGTAACCGGGTTCCGATCGGCACGTTCAGATGTTTGGCAAGGAAGGTCTGCTTGTCGTCGTCCCCGCCCCCCGAGACGGCCTCCTTCAACTTGGTTTCCAGCCAGCCACGCCGCACGGACCGGCCGATATTTGGATTTGTGATGTAGAAATTGTCCGGATCGAGATACGCTTCCCCCTCGATCATGGGCTCCGGAAATTCGTAGAGAACGCCCAGCTTTTCGGTGTCCGTGATCTTGGCGTCCCGGACATCTCGGAAATAGTCCAGTTTGCTTTTCCAGACACCGGCAGGCGGCTCGTCGGAATGTGTCGTCAGGTAGATGACGAAACCCTCGGGCCGGGCAATCAATCCGCCCGTAGCCTCTTGCAGCATGGCGCTGGATCTCGGTTTCTTGCCGAACAGCCAGAGCTCGTCCACCAGAATGAAACCGGATTTCTTGCCCGCGGATGTGTCGCTGTCGGCCGCCACCACCTTCAACTCCGCGTCCGTTGTCAGGTGCTTGATGGTGCGCTGGTGATCGCTCGTCCTGAGCACCATTTGCAGTTCGGGATCCGCCTTCACCATGGCCGAGGCGGGAATGTAGCTGTTGTTGGCCACCTCCATGGTCGGTGCCAGCAACGTCAGTTCGTTGGTGTGCCGCCAGTTGCGGATCAACGCGGTGATCATGATGCCGGCGGCAATGGTCGACTTGCTGTTCTTCTTCGCGATCAGCAGGAGAAATTCCGAAATCAGACGGCGGGCATTTCGGGCATCATAGGCGCCGAAGATCGCCCCGACGAAATCGAACACCCATTGGTCCGAACAGGCCCCGAAGGTCGGCTGGTTGGGCAGGTCCACGACGCGCAGGGACTTGAACACCTTCAGCGCCGCCTCCGCTTCTTCCGGGAAAAGCGGGGCGAACGGGATCAGCGACCGGCCTGCAACAATCCGCTGTTCCCAGTCCGGACAGGCGGTCGACCAGGTCGGCGTCACTGGAGAACCGGTCCGTCGGGTGGTGCGAAGATGCCGGTGTAGTCGCCGGCCGCCCGGCGCGCGGCCTCCTTCTTGCCGAGCTTTCCACCGGCCGCGCCGACACTTGGCGCGCCAGCGGCCAAAACGTCGGCCGCCTGCCCCCGGTTGGCAATGGCCTCGGCCACGATCAGCCGGTCATGGCGCTCCAGCCGTTTCATGTATTTGTCGATCGCCGACACGTTGCCCTTTTCCACCTCGCCCATCAGCGCGCTCAGGAGTTTGGCCTCGACCCGGCACCGGGCCTCCGCCTTGGCCTTCAGCTCCCGAAAATAATTCTTGCGCAAGGTCGGCGCGGTGATGCCGAGCGCGGCCGCGATCTTGTCGACCGGCCATTGGAAGGCGCATAACTGTATGACTAGTTTACGCTTTTCCTCCGTTGGCCGGTGCGGCGGCCGCCCGCGCTTGCCAAACCCTTCCGGGATCGGATCACCAAGCAGGTCAAAATCAAACGCCCCCAAAAAAAAATCCCCCCATGAGTTCCCCCACCGGTCCGGGTGGGGGTGGAGTCAGAGTTTTTGCCCCCCCCTATAACCGGTGAATTCGGCCCCCTTTGCCGATGAATCCGGCCCGCTCCCGACCGACAATCAGGCCTGCCCCCAACGATAAGTCCGGCTCGCTCGTGACCGCTTAATCCGCTGCCCGCGCGAGAGCTGCATCGCTGTTCGATCGGCTGCGATCGAGGCCTTAACCGCCCGCCGTGCCAGCCGTGCGGGCCTTTCGAGCTCTGGCGGTCTTGCGGTTGTGGCAGGCGATGCACAGGCACTGGATGTTCAGCGGATCAAACTCCGCCCCGCCCGCGCTCCGTTCCACGATGTGATCGGCGATCAGCTTGTCGGCCCGCCTGGAGAAATCATTGCCGCAGGCCTCACAGCGGTAGCGGCGCTGGCGCTTGATGTCGGCAGCAAGGGCGCGCCAGGCGGCTGACTGGTAGAACGGGTCGGTGAGCTTCACCGGCGGCCTGATCCGGGGCGCAAGGGTTCGCGTGGTTTTGCGGATCATCTTCAACGCCACGGCTTTTCTCCCCTACATGCGGCTCCCATCCGTCCTGCTCCCAATCGCCGGCTCCAAACCACGCAGATCCTGGACACGCCACCCGCTCGACGGAACCACAGTCTACCACACGCAAAGCTCAGACAAACGCACGTGCCGGACACCGCCGGAATCTTGGAAGCCGCATCACACAGCCCGGCCCGCTTCCACCGATCCCCCAGCCAACGACCATCCGCCCCCCAGCCACCGACGCTCCGCAGCCCTCGCCGGAGCCCCGTCCCATCCCGCTTGTTTTTCAGAAAAATCCCATAGATCCCCGCCGCGCCAACTCCGCAGATCCTGCGTCTCAGGTTGGCCATGCACTGCCCCGGTCGCTCCGCTTAATGGTGAACAGTCTCACCCGGGCCCGAGGGATCCAGCGCGTTCAGCGTGTTCGTTTTGCTACCTCAGGCTGTATTACCGCGTCAAGGGGCGCGGTCACGGCAAGGCGCATGGCAGAGCCCGTCAGCTCGCCGGTCACGCGGTCCTTCGCCGCGTCATAGCCGGTCACGGTGAGGTCCTGCCCGCACCAGGAGCCTTTCACCAGTTTCACCACCGCGCCCTCTTTCAGGCGCGCCACATCGGCCATCTGTCCGTCCGCCACCGGCCGGCCCTCAAAGGTGCCGTGCGACAGCTCCAGGATCTTGATGAGATCGCCCACCGCCACCCGGGCAACCGCCCCGGTTTTGTCAAAGGAAAGAACACCTTTCACCCCGTCACAGGCGCGGATCTGGTCAACGCTCTGGCCCTTTTTGACGTCCATCCCGGCAAAGAGATAGCGCGGAAACATCGGCCGGATCACGGTGTAGGTCTGCGCGGGTTTGACCTTGCGCCCGCGCCCGTGCCGGCGCTCGATCTGCTCCATCGGCAGGAAGGCCAGAAGCCCCGCGCCCAAGAGCCCGTCCCGCGCCCGGGTCTCGCATTTCGGATTGGTGTGGATAACCACCCACTCGGCCTCGGCGCGCAAGAGCAGCCGGCTCAGGAGCTCCAGATTGTGCACGATCTGCGGCTGCTTGATCCGCGGGATGCTCATTCCGCCGCCTCCCCCTTGCTCCCGTTGTCCTGGGGCCCGTCGAGCCCCCGGTCCTGTCCCGCGCCCACACCCTGAGTCTGGGTCTGAGTCTGGGCCCGATCGAGCACCTGATGCTGCGCCTTAAACCGGGCGAGCGCCGCCGCCACTGCGGCGCTGAGATCCGGATACCGGTCAAACCCCTCCGGCGGCTCCGGCAGATAGATCCAGTCCGGCAGATCCCGGTCCGCGCCGAACCACGGCCAGCCGCGGGCCGCGTGCAGCGCCTGCCACGCCGCCCAAAGCTCCGACCCGACCCGCACCGCGCCGAACAGCCCCTCCAGGGGGACAAGGGCCGGGTCCGCGGCGCAGCCCTTGCGCTGGCGCAGGGCCCGGGCCTGCAGCGCGCTCACCTTCGGCCAGCCATAAACGGCCCTGCGGCGCAGCCGTTCGCCCTCCGCCATGGCACCGCCCGCTGACAGCACCCCTTGCAAGTAGGCGGAGGGCTTGGGGAACCGGCCATAGGGCGGGCGCATCAGGTCGGCAAAACGCACCGCGCTCCAGGCCTTGCCGAAGGGCGCCGCCCGGGTCCCGGCCAAAGAACTTTTTACGGGACCTGTCGCGGTGCCCCCGGATCCACTGCCCCCGGAGCGTGTGTCCGGATCCGGCACATCCTGCCAGAGCCGTTCGGTGCAATAGGTCGAGGGCGCGGGCGTGAACGAGCGGCCGGTGGCGCGCAGCAAGGCAAACCAGGCGTCCCGGCGGGCAAGCGCGGCCGCCCGGTCCGCAGCGCTCAAGGCCTGAAAGGCGCGCAAGGCCCGCTGCTTGGGCATGCCGTCCAGCCCCGGCCAGTCCCGCACCAGCTTCCAGAACTGCCGTTCGATCTGCTTCGGATTGTGAGCTGCATCTGAACCCCCATCGGGACCCATGTCGGGGACTTCCTCCTCAGACCCAGCTTGAGACGTTTCTGGCTCAGCCTCCACGCCCTTGTCCGCGCCCTCATCCGCGCCCCCATCCACGCCCCTAGCCTCTTCCACGCGCACGTGGTCCGAAAGAGGGTTCTTTACAGGTTCCTTTACAGGGTTTGTGTCCGGAACCCGGACACGGGACCGGCCCAAATCCGGACGCGGACTGCACGCAGATCCGGACACGGGATCGGTCTTGGTCCCCTGTCCGGAATCCGGACAAGGGCGCTCGGCCGCAAGGGCGACAAAATCGGCTTCAAAGCCCAGCTTGTACCGGGTCGCCTCCTGCTGATAGGTCTTCGGGTTGCGCCGCTGTTCCCGGCGGATCAGGCCGCGCCGTTCCAGGTCCTTCAGATGCAGGTTCAAGGTGGAGCGGCTCATTTCGCAGTCCCGCGCCAGGGTTTCCTGTTTGGGAAAACAGCCGTGGTCCGGATTGTGCCGGTCGCACAGGTGCCAAAGAACGATCTTGGCGGCCGGTTTCAAGCCGCGCTGCAGGATCGCCCAGTTGGTCGCCTTGTGGCTCATGGCCGGGACCACCTTCCAAGATCAGATGGAAACCGGTCCCGCTCCAGCGGCGGCAGGGCAATGCCTTGGTCCCGGGCGGTCTTTTGCGCAATGCGCACCAGGGCACAAGCTGCGGAAAGCCTCAGGTCCGTCTGCTCGCCGCTCAACAACTTGGAGACGAGATTCGGCGGCACCCCGGCCTCCCGCGACCAGCGGTATCCGGTGAGATCGAGCACGGTGAGCACCCGTTTGATCCATTGGCGAAAATCACGAGGCTCTGGCAGGTCCATGATCCACTCCCGGGGCCTTAAATGGTAGAAAATCACCTTTTAAGGTTAAATTCATACTCAGTTTCTATGGAAATGCTTTTTCCCGTTATTCACAAGTTCACCGAAAAAGGTGAAGATCGGGACGCGAACGACAGGACGGACACCATGCGCAGCCACACATCGGACGACATCTGGGACCGGCGCCGGCGCAACCTGAGGGCGGTCATCGCCTGGCAGGGCACGAACCCGAGCCGGATCTGCCAGGACGCCAACTTGAGCGTCAACACGCTGAACAAGTTCCTGCGCGGCGACACCCGCACCATGCGCTGGGAAAGCCTGGAGCGGATTTGTGCCGCGCTGGAGATTTCCAACACGGCGGTGCTCGACAGCCAGAACCCCTGGTCTGAAAACCGCAAGCAGCTCCATGCCCTGGTGGAGGCGATGAGCGAGGACGAAGCCAGGGACGCGCTCAACCGTCTTTTGTCCCGCCGGGCCTGAGCCGCCCCGCATCCGCCAGATCCAAGTCCGGTCCCCCCAAGTCTTGCGCCCCCAAGTCTGGCGCCGCCAAATCCGGATCTTCCGGGCCGGACCGATCGGGTTCCGTCGGCAACTCTGCCTGAAGGTCCCCCTGACGCTCTCCCGGAAGGTCCCCCAGAAGCTCTCCCTGAAGCTCGGCAAGAAACGCGGCCGCTTCCGCCTCGTCCAGTTGATCTATCAGCGCCCAAAGCCGGGCTTTGACATCCCGGCCGTCCCGCCCCGCAAGCTCTTGCCCCATTGTCCCCACTCCCCCTCATCCCGATCTCCCAAATCCCACACTCTCAAATCCCCAAATCACACCCTTTTGGCACCACCACTCTCAAGCACATCTTTTGAGTGTGGCACCCCGCTCTCAACGAAATCGGCACGGCGCCCCCCGAAAAGAAACGGGACGGATCAGAGAAAGTACAACAATTCAATATCTTGAGGACATTTATGTCGGTAAAAACCGTCGCCACACCCTCCGAATTCCCCGGCCATCTCAATCGCCCCTATTGACTAATTTAACCTTTTAGTATGATTTTATACCTGTTTTTGCAACTTGAACGTGCTCATCCACAAAGGAGAGACGTGATGACACCCGGACCACGCCCAAAAGGACCGCTCCCGAAAGGCTCGCTCCCGAAAGGCTCGCGTCCCGTCACCTGCGACCGGTCGACGGCCAGCCCCTACCGGGCGGAAGGGCCATTGGTGTTCAAGACCGCCAGCCGGGTTCAGGGCTACAAGGCGCGCATCCGGGTGCCGTCCTATCTGATGTGTGTGGTGAACGAAGGCCTGGAGGACCCGGACCGCGCCGCCCGGCTGATCGCCGAGGCGCTGAATGCCCACGCGCTGTTGCGCGCAACCGGCACCACCCAATCAAAGACGGCGGTGCGCTACTGGCTGGAGGCCTATCTTGCCACTGTCTCCATCCCGCACACCGATCCCGATCTCTGGCTCGACCAGTACCGGGAGGCCCGCGAGCGCGCCGCAGCGCTGCTCGCCAGACACGGGCTCATTGCCCTGATCCTGGAAACCAGCCGCCTCCTTGCCGAGAACGGACCCCGCCATGGGCACACCCCGGACTAAAGCCCCACCCTCAGCATCTGCCCAAGCAGCAGCATCGCCATCGGCATCGGCATCGGCATCGACGGTGGCAGCGGCATCGCCAGCCGCACCGGCAACATCTTTGGCATCATCTTTGGCAACATCTTTGACATCAACGGCGCCATCGACGGCGCCATCAGCAGCGGCCGGCCGGCCCATCGACACAGCCCGGCTGAAGTCCGCCCTGAAGGTCACGGCCCTCCTGGTCCAGAAACTCGGCGACGACTACCTGCCGTTTTTCATGCGCCTGGAAACCGAGCTTGCGCAGCATGAAGCCAAGGAAGCCGCCCGCGCCCGGGTCCAAAAGGTTCTGGAAGACGGGTGACAGATCGGCTGGGCCAGAAGCGCGGACGCGGCTCAAGAACGCACCCGCTTAGGTCGTTGATGCGTGGCGGAGCAACGGCTAGAATGGGCGGGAACCGGACGTTTGCCTTATTGCCACGAACCTAGCGATTTGGCACTTTGATATGTCCGCCTGCTTGCATCACCACTGGCCAGTTTCCAGTGGCTTCAGAGTCCGCCCTCTCAAACACGTTCATGCTATCGACCGATAGCTCCCAGGCACTGGCCATCTTAACAGGGCCGTCCACCACCCGTGCTGTTATACTGTCCGGAGATGATCTGAGGGTTCCAACGATTTCGACAGGTGTGAACAGTTTCTCTGGAAGCTCCATCTCCTCTGGCAACGCCAAACGGACAAGGTTGTTGGGCGCTGGCGGCGGCACATGCGCGCACATACCAATCTCCGGCACGAGATAGGTCAACAGCTTCTTTTCGGACAGGGAACCAGCTAACAGGAAATACCCCTTGATACTGATCGTTTGTCCGTCCAGTTGCCCGTTCACTGACCATGCGGCTTTCTTTCGCTTGTCAGCCACAATCCAGCGCTGGGAGATCAGCCAGTCGAAATCAATGTCTGCCTTTGAGAGCGACGTTTCCTTGAGCTCAAGTCGCGCCAGAACCTGCGTCTTCTCGTCTTCCGTGAGCTCTTCCCGGTTCAGTCTTTGCCGCAAGCGCGAAACTGTCGCGACATCGTTAAGCTGGGACACTGTAAGGGCCTTAAACGGGTCCTCAAAAGTCCGAGCGTTCTGATCGATAAGTTGCGACCAATCTGCCCCAATTTGCGTTGCGGAAGCGGGCAGCACAAACAGGAGGAAACTGACAAGACAAGCCGTCATACGCATCCGTTTTCTCCCATTAGAGCTCGTTCTTATAGACAACGCCGTCTTTCATGATCAGATCGAAGGTTTCACCTGGGTTTGCGACCAATTCGAGATCCTCCAGCGGGTTACCATCGACAAGGATCAGATCCGCATAAGCGCCCTCCTTGATCACACCAAGCGGACCGTCCTGATAGGGATGGCGCGGGCCACTCAACTCAAGCAGCTTTGCATTCTCGGAGGTTGCAATTTTGAGTGCTTGATAGGGTGTCATCCATGTTCCAAGGCGGGCAAGGTAGATACTCTGCTGGTAAGCTTTCGCCGGGTCCATTAACTGGTCCGTCCCAAAGGCAAGGTTAACCCCAAGGTCCACGGCCATCGGGTAGAGTTGGTCTACCGCATCCGTGACCTGTTTCCATTTTGCAGCGCTAATCGGGCTGTCCCAAACCATGTCGGGTTCGAACATGGCCTGCGGACTGAGCCAGGCCCCTTTCTCTTTCATGAGTTCAAGAGTTTCCCGCGAGGCAAAGAACCCGTGCTCAATGCTCATCACACCATTTTCTACAGAAGTGCGAATGCCCTCGTCTGTCATGACGTGTGCGAGCACATATGTGTTGAAGTTGGTTGCTTCTTCGACGACTGCCCGGATCTCATCAACGGAGTATTCGCTGACATCGAGCGGATCGAACTGAGAAGAAACCCCGCCGCCGGTCGTGATCTTGACCTGAGTCGCCCCGTATTTGAGGATCTCACGTGTCCGTTTGCGCACTTCCGGAACACCATCTGACACCATGGCCATCATATTGCGTTCCCAATAGCTCAATTCCGAATAAGAGCTTCTGGGATTTTCCAAGAGGCTGTGAAAGTCCGCATGTCCTGATGTCTGGCTCATGAAGGGCCCGGACGGCAGGATCCGGTGTCCGGGATAGTCTCCGCTGTCAATGAGCTTCTTGATGGCGAAGGGATTGCCGCCGGGGTCCCGAACGGTCGTGAAGCCGCGCAAAAGTGTCTCCTTTGCGCCTGTCATGCTTCGGATCGCAACTTCAGCCATATCGCCCTGGTTCAACATGAGCACAGTTGCAGGCGTGTAGGCATATGTTGTGTGCCAGTGCACATCGATCAGGCCTGGAATCATTGTGCGTTCGCCGCCATCAATGATCGTTGCTTCCGCGGCATCGATTTCATCGGTAGAAATGGACGCGATGAGATTGCCTTCTATAAGAACGTTGGCATTCTCGATGCGCGCCTCGTTGACACCATCAAAGATGTGGACGTTCTTGATCAGGATTTTCGGTTTCGCATCTTGGGCGCTTGCTTGAACTCCAAGACAGCAGGCAACAACGACACCTATCCAGAATTTGAGCCTCATGCGTAAACCTCCTGCCTCGATGTCGACAAGCATCGTGCGACTTGCCAGTTTCGTCCTACCGTAGCGAGACTAAGGGGCGTTTCTTCTCCCGCGCAACTGCGTAAATTCATCAATGCGCATTTCAAACATGCGGTGGCGGCGAGCGCAGCTGCCGAACCACATCGGTGCGCGCTCGCATAAATGGATCATTGACAATCTCATGGCCGCAGGCCGAACGTCTGGATAGCTGACTTACCGGGAGACTATGAAATGCTTGCCTTTTTCCTGAACGCCCTTCGGCTTTTCAAAGCGATCGTGCGATCCTGGGAAGACCCGCATTTCAAGGGTGGCTTTGTTCTATGCATTCTGATGCTGGTCTCGGGCACTGTTTTCTACAGCAGCGTGGAAGGTTGGCCGTGGATCGACGCGCTTTATTTTTGCGCCGCAACACTCTCGACGGTGGGGTATGGTGACCTGACGCCTCAAACCGAAGCCGGTAAGCTGTTCACGGTCGTTTATATCTTTGCAGGCGTTGGTGTTTTTGTTGCTCTCTTTGCACAATTCGGCAGAGCACTTCTACGCGACACCAAGTGAACCGCGAGCGTCTGCTTTGGGCAGAGAGCACCAATCGGTGGCGCCCCGAGCACGGCCCGCTAGTACCTGCGCTGCACGCACGACGACGTTGGAAAGCCAGGCCCCGACCGCTCCTACTGAGGTCATCCTCGACCTGATCGGGGATCCATTCATTTCCAGAGCTGCGACAAAGGCCCCGCCCCCTCCGGATGTTATGCGCCGATGACCTGCCGTTTGCCCTGCGCCACGAAAACGAGCCCGCGCAGCTTGACCCCAACGAAAATGCCCGCCCGCAGGTGAAAAAAATGCTGGAAGACGGGGATCCCCCTGGCCGGGCCTGAAACGCGGACGCGGCTCATAAACGCACCCGCTTAGGTCGTTGATGCGTGGCAGGGCAATGGCCAGAATGGGCGGATTTTAGACCTTCGCTGCGCACTGCGCAAAGGTCAGCTTTAGGAGTTATCAAACAAGAACCCTCCGCCCGCAATCATCTGCATAAATAGTCGTTTACGCCTTTTCAGCATGGCTCGCGCGTCCCGTAAGCGCGTTGACCAAGTGTGCTGTTCAGGCCAGTTTGCTCCCTGACGTCAAATAGAGGAGTTACCGATGGCAAAAGGTTATCTGGTTGTCTGCTACAAAAGTCCACCTTCCGAAGAGAATCTATCCGCTTATGCGGCAGACGCAAAGAAGGCAATTGAGGCGCTCGGCGGCAGGTTTATCGCGAGAGGCATGCCCGTTAGAACATTCGAAGCCGGTCAGAGTGAGCGGTCGGTAATTATCGAATTCGAGAGCACAGACGCAGCAATCGAGGCTTACGAGCATCCAACGTATCAAGCCATATTGCCTCGCCTTGGAGTGATGCGCGACATGCGCGTCATCGAGGGCGTGTAGACTCGGTTAGACTGCGATCTGCAACTTTACTGATTAATCGCTTGACCTAGGCCCTCGCCAGAATTGCAACTGTTTGTGTTGCGTTTTTGAACATGTTTCGAATTCCGGACGTTCTTAGGAAACGGAGCATCAAGCGGAATGGGTTCGTTCCGGTCACTCACCGCAATCGGCTCAAATGTCCGCTCCGGGCCGTTATTACTAATCTGGTTGTTGATGCGGGCACGCCAGGTGCCACGCACCATTTTATGTTTGCAAGAATTATTGCGGTTAAGCGGGCTCAGGTTGGGGAGTGACAAGTGTCATGCCGACTTCCTGTGCCATCGCGAAGACTGATGGAATATCGGGTTCACTCGGTGTTGGCAGGTCAGTCTGCCCCTCCGGCAGAGGGTGTCCAATGCCAGTGAAAAATCTGTCATGCATCATCCCGGGCGCATTGATGATCAAGACCCGTGCGGGCTTGTCGCCGACTGCCTGAAACGCATGAACTGCCCCGTCAGGGATCGCCACATGATCGCCCGGCCCCGCCAAAAACTCTTCTCCATCAACCATGAAGCCTATTTGACCCTCTGTCACATAGAACGATTCCGTCTCTCCTGCATGGTGATTGGGTGGTGCGCCTGCACCAACAGGGACCAGGCATTCAACGAAACAGAACTTGCCCATAGTCTCAGACGGAAACGCATGAAACTTCATGAGAATATTGAGAACATTGTAGGTGCGGGGACGATCCGACATGCTGAGGCTCCTTCTCTTAGTGAGCGGTGAACTCAGCAAACGGTAATCGGGACTAATAAATCTGTTAAATCGTTTGTTTTGATCATATTAATTGGCATGGCCAATTTATCCAATTTTGACCTCAATCTCTTGCGCGTACTGAATGCGCTTCTTATTGAGCATTCGACTGTCAAGGCCGGTGAACGCTTAGGTCTTTCCCAATCGGCTGTGTCCGGAGCGCTTGGAAGGCTTCGCTTGTCACTGGAAGACGATCTATTCTTCAGAAGCGGGCAAAAGCTTGAGGCAACCGAATTTGCACTATCCTTGCAGGAGCCTCTTCAGGATATTCTAACCCGAATTGAGTTGCTCATCGGCGGGCGGGCGGCATTTGACCCAGCGCATTCTGAGGCGACCTTTCGGATCTCCGGAAGTGATTTTTTTGCGGAAATGCTCATGCCGCAACTGGCTGAGCATTTGGCGCATGAGGCGCCATCGATGCGGGTTCACCTCGTCGACCTTGTTCCAGACGACCGCGTTGGGGCGTTGGCACGCTACGAAGTAGATTTTGCGCTCCTGCCAGAAACGCAATTGCCAGATTGGGCTGAAGGTGTACCGGTGTTCAGCGCCTCCTTTTCAGCCATTGCCCGCAAAAAGCATCCTAGGCTGGCCGCAAGTGGGATCGTTGCGGGTGATGAGATGCCGTTGGATCTCTTTTGTGAACTGGGTCACGTCCTGTTTTCGACGGAGGGACATCCGACGGGCGTCGGAGATGAGGCTTTGGCGCGTGTCGGCCGCAGCCGAGACGTAAAAATGACGCTTCCGGTCTTCTCCGGAGTATATCGTGCTGTGGCGGGGTCGGACTTAATTGCGTTGCTGCCGACCGCGCTTGCAAATCGTGTGGCTGGTTCTGTGAACATTGATATCTTTCGGCCGCCAGTGCCAGTCGATCCTGCCCGTCTCTTTTTGATCTGGCATCGTCGATACTCGGTCAGCCCTCCGCACCAATGGCTTCGCGAGCAGATATGCGCCCTCCTGAAGTCCTATGACGATGCCTAGTATACAGACCTACAGTCTCGGCTGCGAACAGTGTCCGGCATCTCATGAGCAGACATTCACCACCCGTGCATCAAAAGTCTGCTCAGGGCCGAGAGCGCCGATCGACGGCGTCGCACGCACGGCCCGCTCATACTCATCCCTCCCCAAGACCTTAAAGGACACGCCCGGTTCGAGCGAACTCCAAACAAGGATCCTCCGTGGCGCACCAAAGAGGCCATCACCCGGGCCTGGATATTGAGGCTGAAAGACGGGCGAGGACCAAGAAGACCAGCAGCAGGGCGATTTACTTTATCGATCCCCACGGGCCAGCTGGTGGCACTCAGTGAGCTGTGTTGAAACACCAAGAGGTGCCGAACTCAAAGGCCTGTCGAAAATCCGACATATTCAGTGCCTAGATCAGGTACCGACAACCCAAAGGTGTCCATATCAACACTTCAACACCGGCACTCCCAAGAGGCGCAAGCATCTCGGATAGGAACGAGCTGAACCCCAAACCACGCAATCAGCGGGTTAGCGCCTCCAAAGAACGTCCACACAAGGCGTAATAACGAGCCAACAGTCTGAAATGACCACCATCGAAGAAATCAGGCCAGATCTGATCAGGGGCCTGTCTGATCAGCGGGCAGATGCAAAAACCCAGCAGGACATTGCATTTGCACTGGACGACGCAGTGACCAGCGCTGGCAAAAACGGCGTTGCCGATACGGTAAGAGCTGTGTTCTCGGGCGAATTAGGCACGGATATCGGCGCGGTCTTTGGAACCGCATTCGCGAGCTTCCTCGTCGACGTGGACGTGCCGCCCGGCAACGGTGAGAAGTTCTCAACCACAGAGATCCTGACCGTCCTGACGAATGCCATCAACGACATTTCCGACGCGCAGTACCAGGCGCTGGCCGAGACAAACGGAGGCACACTGCCCTCCTCGGACCTGAATTTGATGATCGAAACAGCTGCGAACCAGCTGAGCACCGCACTAAGCGATCTGGCTGGGCCAGAGGGGGCTGTGTACAGGTTCTACAATTCTGAGAGCGGAGCGCACTTTTACACGACATCGGTGGAAGAACGTGACGACATAGCCGCAAACCTTCCTCACATGACCCTTGAGGGCCCCACATTCATCATGGATGCCAGTGCGGGCACGGGCACTGCCCTGCACCGGTTCTACAACACTGTGACGGATGCGCATTTCTTCACGACCTCGGAAGAAGAAAAAGCCTATGTCGAGGCCAGCTTTCCGCAGTTCTCATATGAGGGCGTTGCCATGTACGTATATACGCAAGAGACTGGCAGCAACGACCAGGGCGTGTTCCGGCTCTATAATGAAGAAACCGGCACGCACTTGTTCACCGCGTCTCAGGCTGAGGCAGACAACGTTCAAAACATACTTGGCTGGAAACTGGAACGCTCCGACACTTTTTTCGTGGAGATCGCGTAGCTCTGCGGGTCCTGGCGCCGGGCGGTACCCGTCTGAACGTTGGCCCAAGAGGTTTCAGGAACAGAGTCGTATGTTCTCGACCCTTGCAGACTTCAACCTTCCCCGTTCCGGCATCCGATGGCAACCTGGCGTTTGTCACACGCCCGCAAGCGGAAGATGGGCCGGGTCACGACCCGTTTTACGGAATGCGAGAGCCCCCTGGGTCCCTCACGCTGGTTTATCCCAATAAGGCGGAGTGCCGAAATGATCCATCAGATGATCGACGAATGCGCGCACCTTTTTTGAGGTTTTGCGGTTCGGGAGATAAACAGCGTGTATCGCCGTTTCAACATCCCGGTGGCCGGCCGTCCAGCTCTCAAGCACGGGAACCAACCGCCCGGCCGTGAGGTCATCTCCAAGAAGCCAGCTGGGCATCATCAACAGTCCTGCGCCACCGACAGCCGCTTGGCGTAGCATTTCGGAGTTGTCGGCAACCATCGTGCCATGAACCTTGACGGAAAGGCGTTCGGCCGCGGTTTCAAACCGCCAGGTGCGGTCCCCGTCAGCAAATCTGAAGCACAGGCAATTGTGGGCCAAAAGGTCTTCCGGATGCCGCGGAACGCCACGCTCGGCAAGATAATCCGGGCTTGCACAGACAAGGCGCCGGTTTGGGGCCAGTTTTCTGGCAATGAGACTACCTGTTTCCAGGATACCGATCCGGATGGCTACATCGATCCGGTCCTCGACCAGATTCACAAGTTTGTCGCTAAGTTCCAGCTCCAGCTTAATATCCGGAAACCGACGCAGAAACGGGCCAATCGCCGGTGCGATATGAAGAGAAGAAAAAACTACCGGCAGTGACACCCGCAAGTGTCCGCGCGGTCCTTCGCCTGCTTCGCTGACAGACTTGTTGGCCTCGTCCAAGGCTTCAAGAATGAGAACAGCCTGATCATAGTATCCGCCCCCTGCGTCGGTCAGGGTCACACTCCGGGTCGAGCGGTTCAGCAGTTGGGTACCAAGGCTCTCTTCTAGTGCATTGACTTGGCGCGTGAGAGACGAGGTCGCCTGCCCCATCCGCCGGGCAGCTGGTGCAAATCCGTCCTCTTCGACAACCGTGCAAAAGGCCTTCAAGGCCGCGAACCGATCCATGGCAGTCTCCGGGGCAAACCTAAGTGAGAGTCCGGGCCAGACTAGCCCGCATGGATCGAAAGGCAACCCTATTGTTGCAAGTTGCGCAACGCTGACGCGCAAAAGACATCTATTGTCTATGTCTTGTCGGAAGATCACCTGTCGCTCAATCAGATCAACCGGAGTGATCCCATGACCCGGCCGACACCTGCCGTAACCATCAATCTCGTGTCAGATTTCATTTGCCCATGGTGCCGTATTGGCGAAAAACGGCTCGCAGATGCCATCAGGCAAATACCCGAAAACATTCAGGTCGACGTCCGATGGTTGCCTTTTCAGCTGAACCCTGACATGCCGAAAGAGGGTCTGGACCGGAAGACCTACAGGTCAGCAAAATTCGGCTCCTGGGACCGCAGCAGGCAACTTGATGCCGGCACTGTCGAGGCCGGTAAACCTGACGGTGTCACCTTCAACTATGACCGGATCAAGCGCACGCCGAACACGTTTGCGGCTCACAAGCTCACATACTGGGCCGGTTTACATGCCAAACAAGCCGATACCGCACATCGCATTTTGAATGCGTATTTTGTCATGGGCGAGGACATAGGCGATCCCGCCGTTCTTGCCCGCATCGCCGCGGATGTTGGCCTCGACCCCGATGCGGCCAGCCAGTACCTGAAGGACAAGAACACCAACAGCGCTGTGGTCAAATTGATGGAAGCAACATCAGGAGCCGGCATTACAGGTGTGCCGCATTTCGATATCGACGGCACACCGGTGTACGGAGCGCGATCTGCCCGGCTCCTCGCAAAAACGATCCAGGCAGCCGCGAAGCGAAAACAGTCTGACGGCCTGAACAAGGTCTGACCTCGGCATCCCCGCCCCCCGGGTGCTCTAATATGCAGTGTAAGACAATAAGCCGCGCTTCGGATGCTGCCGGCGTTCTTGTTGCGCACTTATCATTGCTCCAGACGCAACGCTGTTATCGAAAACAAAAAGATTATCGTCAGAAATACACTCGATTACCTTGCGATTAACCGGAAACGAAGCTTGGAAAGGATCATCAAATGACGCAGACGGATAATGCGCGCCCCCGCGCGCTCGTGATCGGCGGATCCCTGGGCGGTCTATTCGCCGGTAACATGTTGCAAAAAGCCGGCTGGACGGTCGACATTTTTGAACGCTCGGTGCGCGACCTTGACAGCCGAGGGGGGGGCGTTGTGCTTCAGCCGGACGTTGTCGAGGTGTTTCGGGAGGTCGGTGTTAAAACCTCGAAAATGAACCTTGGGGTTCCGTCCAAAAACCGGGTGGTGTTCGCACCTGACGGCAGCCTTGCCGATAGACGGCTTGCCCCGCAAGTTCAAACGTCCTGGTCATTGATTTACACGACGATGAAGGATGTTTTCGGTGACGCCCATTATCACGCCGGTCGAGTTTTGTCGGATATTGAACAGGACCGTGAGGCGGGAACCGTGACGGCGATATTTGAGGACGGGACACGGGAGACCGGCGATTTGCTTGTCGGTGCTGACGGCAACGGTTCAACAGTCCGCCAGCTCATCTGGCCGGACGCGATCCCCAAATACGCCGGCTACTTGGCCTGGCGTGGCTTGGTTCCTGAAAACGACCTGCCACCGGCTGCAAGGGAAGGCCTGGCTGGCGACTTCGCTTTTGCGAACACCACCGGATCGCATATCCTCGGATATCTTGTTCCAGGCGAAAACAATGCCACACGGGAAGGTCAACGCCTTTATAACTGGGTCTGGTACCGTGTCGCTGACGATGAGACGCTTCGGTTGATCATGACCGACAGGAACGGCCGGGACCGGGGCTATTCCATGCCGGAAGGCTTTTTGAGCACACACTGGAAAGGTCACGTCTACGATCAGGCGGACGATCTGTTGCCTAAACCTTTCCGCGACGCGGTCCGCTCAACCCGCGAACCATTCGCTCAAGCCATTCGGGACCTGAAGGTTCCAACCATGGTTGACGGCCGTGTGATCTTGCTGGGTGATGCGGCGTTTATCCCCCGGCCGCATACGGCAGCCAGCACCTCCAAGGCGGCGGCAAACGCACTTGCCCTCCATGATGCTCTGGCCAGATCCCCGGATGACATAGACGCAGCTCTTGCGCTTTGGGAGCCGCAGCAGTTGTACCTCGGAGACGTTCTTTATGAACAGGGCACCAGAGCCGGGGACAGTCTGCTTTTCGGGCGCAACCGCAGCGAACGGATTGGCTAGACATGCCTTGGCCAGGAGCCGTGACAGGATACAGGTGCAGGCCGGGTCCGTCATGGCGCCCGTTGAGAGCCCGGCATGTTCGAACAGGAAAGACATCAAACCCATGACATTTCGTGACCTCCCGATATGGCGAAAGCCGCAGCACCACCACGATCTCGATACCAAATCCGAGCATGTTCATTGGGCTGAACTCTTCTACGATCTGATCCACGTGGTCTCCATTTTCCTGTTGGGCAATTATCTGACCAACAATCTGGACCTCTACGGGTTCGTAACCTTCGCCGGTGTCTTTATCGCCCTATGGTTCGCATGGGGGGAACTGAGCATCTTCAATTCCATCTACGTCAGCACCGATGTCTGGCACCGGCTGTACATGTTGATGATGATCAGCACCGTGATGTTCATGGCAGCTTCCATTCCAGCGATTGAAAGCCATGGGTGGACATACTTCGCACTGGGTTTCGCTGCGAACCGGCTCATCATTGCGCTCCTGTATTTTCGCGCAAGGAAGACCGACCCGGACAACAGTCCTCTGTCGCAACACCAGGCCCGCAATTTTTCCATTTTTGCCGGGTTGTTTGCGATATCCGCCTTTCTGCCGCACCCCTTATCCTTTTGGCTTTTTGCAGCAGGTATCGCGGCAACACAGGCCGTTTACATCATCCCCGCGACTTCGGTTCTGCATCTTGACCGGTTTGCACCGCGCATGGGTCACATGTCTGAACGATTTGCTCTGCTGACGCTGATCGTTCTTGGAGAGGGCTTTTTCAAACTCGTGGTTACGCTTTCTGAGAAAGGAATTTACAAGGTATCCGGCGATGTGCTGGTCAATTTCGTGATTGGTGGAGCATCCATGTTTTTGATGTGCTGGCTCTATTTCGACACGATCGGCAGCACAAAACCAAAGGACGGGAAACCGTCGACACTTGTGATTTGGTGGCTTGCCCATTTGGTGTTGATGTTGTGTGCGGTCATGGTTGGCGTTGCGCTGGCCGCCGAAGTCAAGATCGGTTTCTGGGAACCTTACCCATTGGCCTATGCAGCTCTCGGCTGTTTTGGTCTTGCCGGATACATCGCCATGCTCTGGACACTGCGGCGCGTTATGGACAACGATCAGGCTCGAGCCGTGGGACAAGGGTATGACCAGATAATTGGAATTTCCCTCGCAGTCCTGTGCTTCTTAGTGGTCCTCCATGCTCCATCTCTGGTGGGAAACTTGATATGGGGGGCAGCACTTCTGTCGCAGATTCTCTTGCCGCTCGGACGCACGCGAATGAAAGGGTTCAATGTGTAACGCAGAACAAACAAACCAAAGGCAAGAATGGCTCCAGTTCCAACCTGGGCGGACACCATTGGCCGATTTTCCGCAAAACGCTTTGAACAGATGTATGGATTTCCAAGGACAGGAAACATGACGGCTGTTTCGCCGCAGCACCGCATAGCCCGGATCTGTGTCCTGATCGAAAGTGACTTGAGCAGACCTTGGCGGATTGACCAGTTGGCCGATGCCTGTGCCATGGCCCAGCATCACTTTCAGCGCCGGTTTGCGGCCGCCACTGGCGAAACGGTCGCGGGATACGTCAAAAGCCGGCGGCTGGAAAAAGCGGCACGTCTCTTGTCCATGTCGAACATGCGCGTTCTGGATATCGCGCTCGAGTGCGGGTTCCAGACCCATGCTGCCCTGACCCGTGCATTTAGCTCACATTTCGGTCTCAGCCCGGCGGCGTTCCGGGACAAAGGCCTTCCGGACCACCTCCAGGGAATGCCGCCACGCCCGTTCCTGCGGCCCCTCGCCTCCCGGGGCCTGTCAGTCGATTTTGATCTGATCGACCTGCCACCGCAGTGGCTGCACTGGCGCAAGGCAACGGGAATGGTTGACGGTCGGTATTTCCCGGATCTGAAATCTGTCGGCAAAGCCTTTTGGGCTTTGAGACAGGAGCTTGGATCACGAAAAGCGCACTTGGCGACCGGTTTCATTAACGGACCGCGCGCCTTTCTTGACGACACGGCGGTCGCGTATTTCGGAGCGCTTCTTTCGGACAGGACTGATCTTGATTGGGCGGACGGTGCGAACCTGCTGGAAGCGGGTCTCTACGCAGTGTTTCCCCATTACGGCCCCCTGACAACGCTGCATCTGACCTGGCACAAATGCGTTCGGGCCGGTGTTGAACAGCATGGGCTGACGTTTGCAAAGACGTGGATGTTCGAGACCTATTTGATCGACACCGTGTTTGCCAAACCGGAAAAATTGTCAGCCCTCATCCACTTGCCGGTTCACAAAGGCACAATCGGACAAACGCCGCCAGTTCCGGTCCCCTAAACCAGACCTCTTCAATCAACTGGAGAGGCCCATGCGCACCGGCACATCACACCCTTGGGATTTACCGCTGGAGACACTCAGCAAACAGCTGTCTCTGGAGGCTGAACGGCGGGATTTTTATAACTGTCTATCCGCGAGCCGGTCACATTGGGAACCTGGCATCAACGCTTTCGAACAACGGCAGGAAAACTGTCCTGTCACCGTCCATGGGCCATTGAACGGACTTCCGATCACGGTAAAGGATCAGATCGCTGTGGCCGGCTGGCAAAGGACCTTTGGAACCGACCGCCCCGCGAAAAAGCCCGACCGGAAAAGCGCGCCTGTTATCGCCTGTCTTGAAGACCTTGGAGCCATTGTGACCGGCAAAACGGCCCTGCCGCCGCACGCCATGGACTTTCAGACCTACAGCAAGCGCCGGGGCCCGACATGCAATCCCTTCGACCAGGATTACACATGTGGGGGAAGCTCCGGAGGGGGAGCTGCGGCCGTCGCCACCGGCATGAGCTGCCTTGATGTCGGCGCTGACCTGAGCGGGTCATTGAGAATTCCGGCGGCCTGGTGCGGCGTCAGTTCTCTTGTGCCAACCGAAGGGGCCCTGTCGAACAAGGGGATGCTGCCAAAGGAGCAGACGCTCGACCATTTTGCCCGCATCGGGTTTCTCGCGCGCAGTCCGGAGGATCTGGAGTTTCTTTGGAGAACGGCATTTCAGCCCGAAGCCCCCCCGGAATTGGACCGAACCCCGGACAGGATTGCGATTTGGACACCGGGCGCTGCCCCTGTCTGCGACAGCGCGACCCTGCACACGTGGGAGACGTTCCGGAAGACGGTGATCGGTCGTTCCAGAGATCTGGTTGAGGAGCATGGCATGACGGAACTTCTTGAGAGCAGAGTGCGGTGCGCTGCCGGTGAGGTTCTGGGCCACGAGACCGGGGCCTTGATGCCGGGGATCATCCGATGGCTCCTGCGGCGTGACCGGCGGGCGGCAGCAGGCTCGCCAGGCTTTCTCGCTCCAATCCACGAAGGATACCGCCGAAACTCCAAGAGATACTCGAACAACCTTAAGACGCTGGAAGACTTCAGAACCTCGATGGGCCGGACATACGCCGACCATCGCGCGCTTGTCCTGCCGGTCACCGGGGTGTGCGCCTTCCCGCACCGCGGTGCGAACTCCGATCAAAACGGGGTGCGCCGCTATGATGAAGGGTTTGCGACCCAAGCCGGTGAGATCGGTTACTTCGATGCCCTGACCCACTTCACATTGCCGGTGACCGTGCTCGGTTGGCCAGTCATCACCATTCCGATTGGCAAGGACCCCAACGGCATCCCAGTGGGCGCACAGATTACCGGTCACCCCGGCACAGAAATCCGATTGCTTGAAACCGCAGCGAAGCTGATGGAGATCACGGGAGGCCAAATGAGGCCTGGAGAAAACTCCCGATAAACGCCGTTGCTCCTCCGGCACCGGAAAACGGTCACCGACGACTCGCGCAAGCAACTGAACAGCGCCCGTCTTCGGCTGGTCAAGCAGGATGGATGTTGCGGCGCAACGCTTTTGATGGAGGCAGAGACAATCCGAACCAACAAGATAAACTTCAGCTACCTCAATGAAACTTTGTCAGTTTAAATGGTGGACTGGATTGATGCCCCCAGCGATCTCAGGGCAAGTTAGTCCTCCGACACTGGCGCTGTTGTGTCTTGGGACATAACGAAAACACAGATCTTGTTGCCGTCGAGATCACGAAAATAATCGCCAAAAAATTGACCGCCGTATTCTGCGGGCGGGCTTACGTTTTCTGCTCCAAGGCGGACCGCAAGCTTATGTACCGCCCGCACGTGATCTGTGTCTTTACAAATCAGGGCAATCATATTGCCGTTTCCAGGTCGAGCGGTGTTGCCATCGCTCGGCTTTGTGACCACCAGCATGGGCTTGGCAGGGTCACTGCCCCAGGCAATCATTCTCTCCAGTGAATAGGTACGTGCAGCGCCGAACTTCTCAAGAAGCGTGTCATAGAAAACTGCCGCTTTTTCGAGTTCGTTTGTACCCAGTGTAATGTATCCGATCATATCGAACTCCGCTAATATATTGATTTATTTATTTTTTACCCCCCCGTACATGACGTTCGACGCTGACGCGTAAACAAACCTGATCGCCGAAGACAGAACTTTGACGCCGCGGCATGAAAACCACTGGCCGGCTTTCGTTCGATTAGCGCAAACGTCCATGACGATCACAATTATTGGAGGCCATCACCTGTGAAGAAACCGGTGCGAAAATGAAACGAAATGGCCTGCAAACCGCATTGCACCAAAGTGTCGCCTCCCTTGCCCCCAGCCTCAGCGCGCTGAGCCCGGGCAACGAAATGGGGTGAATGTACTTCCCATGTTGGCATTTATTGTCATCATGAATAGCCGGTCAGCGAGCCACAGATCCTCCGCAGAAATGGGACACGCTGGTATGTTTGACAGACATCCAGTCGCCAAGAACGCGTCATGTGCGGCTCGAAACTCCTGTGTCAGCTTTGTTTCTTCTATGTATGTGAGCGCTTTGGAATACGTTTCCTTGTAGGCGGTACAGTTTCTGACGCGCCGTTCATCACGTGTCTCAGCCTCACCACGAACCGGACAGACGATCAGCGTCAAAAGAACAAAGTAAAAGAACAACAGATATCTTTTGTTTATCATACGTTTCCTTATGGACCGGAGCTTACAGGAAGGGTGGACCTGGATTGGGAAATTGTTCGCCAGAACCGTCTAGTCCCTGGAGGACCACTCAAGAACAGGATTGATCCACATGGGGTTCGCTTTGTAAAAAAGGCCGTGAGCTTCGCCGGTTTTAAAGATGATGTCGGCACGCTCAGTAATTTGTGGGTTGCGGTTAAAGAATTTCCGGCAGGAAAAACCGAGGTCATCGGACGCGTCGACCATTGACAGGAAACGGCCCTTTGCTCCATCTGCCGAACGGTCATCGCCCGAAACCACACCATGAATGCAGCCGGCAAGGATGACATAGTTTATGTCAGGGTTCTGAAGTTTGGCGGCCGCTCTGAGCGCCATGTATCCGCCCTTGCTAAACCCAACAATCGTGATTTTGTCGGGACTTACGCCATTTGAGAGCAAATCGGACACTTTCGAGACAATAACATCAACATATTCCAGCGTACCCGGCCGCCGGATATCAGCAGTCACCAAATGACCTTTCGATTGCAGCTTTTCTTTGATCTCATAAAACTCGTAGAGTCCAAATGTGTCCGAAACAGCATTCGGGCCTTTGTTTTCGATAATTCTCCCGTGAACGTAGATGAGATACATTTCTTCGTTTGGAGCACTGGCCGATTGGAAGGAGCTGCTTTGTGCAGGGGCACAACTGAAGAATACGACCAGCAAAGATACGATCATCAAGGTGAAAGAGGGCATGCAAGCACGCATCGGAGAGACATATTTTAAAAGTATATTTTCCATTTAATATTTCCTAATTATTTGATTTTTCTTCAGAATACTGCATGTTATTGTCAGAGACTAAGTTCCTTCCACGCTCCAAAAGTCTTTTTGGCGAAACTGGGGTCCTTTTCGGAAATGGAACGCAGCCGATTTCGGTTCTTGACGACCAGCGCTGCACCGGCGGTGGAAACGCTCATTCACGTCCCATTGCAGCATCGTCCAGACAATCCATAAGCGGTCGCCCGCTGGTGCTTGGTCAAGCGGCCGGGCGATGCGATGGGTCTTGAACCGCCTTCAGGAAAGAAAACGAAGGGCTTGTGCCGGCCAAACAACCGCGCACGGACCATGATCCAGGCAACGCCAAACAGCATCCGAAACGCGGTAACTGTTTTCACCTTTTCCCCGGGAAGCAATGCGGTGGCATTCCGGATACCAACCCGCCCTCGAACCTCACCAAATGGCGTTGGTTCGCTGCTTTCGCAGCAAAATGATGTGAGAAGGCTGACGAACGGAAAGCCGCCACTGGACAGGGTGCTACCGATTGGTGTTGAACAACAGACGGTATACCATCGAAGGGTACCTCTCCCGCACAAGTCCAGACACCTGAGATGTTCCAGCCCTTTGCTGATCTTCAGTGCTGCCGGTTCTAGATGGATGACTTCGCTGCCCGAGGCTTGATCAAACACCAATTCGTTTGCTCTCAAATGTCTGACAAATGCCTGACAGTCCGTGCAATAGCAGACATAGCGTGGCACCGAAGCTCGCCTCGAAACAGTCAGCGTGCCTTGCACCACACCACAGCTGCAAGAGAGGTTCACGTCTGCAACCGGCTGCGCTTGTGCACTGTATTCAGTCGGCATTGGTAACGGCCACAAACACAGCCACCGCAATGGCGACGAAAATTGCCAGGTTCGTCCGTTCGCGACGCTTCATGGTCTTGTTGCCCCGCCCGTTCGCCCGCTGTCATACGGCATGGCGTTCAGTGAATCGTGGCTTGCCGTATTGATCGCGGGAATGTCCCAGACCTCTGCGATTTGACCGTCGATAATCCGCCAAACGATGGCCACCTCAAAGGTGAGCCTTGACCCATCCAGCACAAGGCTGTTTTGCGTCTCGACAACGACCAGTTCATTACCGATTGCCCGTGCATCGCGCGGAAGGACCGTAAAGGTACCGGCAGACCGCTGCTTCAGAGACTCAAAGAAGTCGGCAATTTGCTCGATGCCGGTATAGTCCCCATGAAGATCCGGCATTGCGGCATGGAAGAAGTGCCAAACCACATCCTCACGGAATACGTGCTTAAGATCCCGGACATTTTGAATATCAAGATCCTTGAGCAGCGAGAGATTGGGATGATCTCTGTCCATGTTTATCTCTTGTGTTTTGGGTAAACACCGCCCGGAGTGGTGGGCAAAACTCGACTCAGGCAATCCTCAAGCGGTCGCCACCCGTGCAACGGTTTCAGATCGACCGCGGAAAACGCAAACCAGTTCCCGCCACCATCTGCCTGGTCAAAGTTGCGATCAATTTCGTGTTTCGACAGCGCGCAATAAAGCAGAGTACCGACGGCTCCGTGACCGACAAACAGAGTGTCGTGGCCGACGGGTTGAGAGAGGCAATGATCCACTTCAGAAACAATCCTGTGCTGTGCAGCCCTTGCTGTCTCCCAACCCCGAAAGCTGTCGTCTGGAGAGGCAAAAAACTGATCAGCTGCGGCCTCGAACTGTTGTCTCGGCAGAAAGCCGGTGGAACTTCTGTCATTTTCGTGTTGGTTGTCTCGAAGCTCCAAAGAGCAGTCCCAGGCCTCGGCAAGTATCCGGGCTGTCTCAACAGCCTTCCGTTCCCGGCTGGAAATGATCCGGCCGGTTTGGGGCCAGGGATTTGCATCGGCAAGTTTCATGACGCGATCCCGTCCTTGGCTTGACAGAGCCCAATCTTGGATAGGGGTAGCTTCATCAATCAACACCTGGGGGTGGGTCAGATATCTTGCGAGCATTCTGGTGACCTTTGAATAAGTGAACGTCAGCGGCAGCTAGGGAGTTATATCGCTGAGAGCTGCTCCCCTAAGCCTTTGAAAAAGTTGTTTGATCTGGTGGCAGGCGATTGGATCAGCGCTCATGCGCCAAATGAGGTTTGCCGTTCGCGTGCAGTGTGTGAGCAATTTCGGCGGCGACTGCCCGCCCATTTCGGATGGCACCTTCAACATATCCTGCAAAGGCGGTATCCAATTCGGCACCAGCAAACCGGACACGGCCGGTCCATTCCCGCAGTTTTTGGGCCGCGTTATGAACTCCCTCAACACGAACAGACGAGTTGTAGCCACCACCGCAAACAGAACCTTCAACCCATAGAGCTTCTTCGAAAGACTTGGGGGTTCTGGCTTCATCACCAAGCGCGAGAGCAAGAAGGTCCAAGAGCTTTGCGATCCTATGATCAGAGTTCAAACTGGCCCATTCCGCCGCTTTGGGACCACCTAAGAAAGCTGTGAGGCGCGGAGGACTGCTGTCATCAAAACTCGTATCGACAACCTCCAGACCCATCGGATCAGTGAAAGAAATCCGGCCACTCCAGCCGTGCAACCGCCAGAACGCTGACCGAAACTCCAGCGTTGTCTTGATGACCGAGCCCGGTTGAAAGGAACCGAGGAGGTCCCTCAGCGCCTTGCTTTCCTCAATCACGAAACTGATTTTGCTCGCTGCCGGAGGCGGGACTGCGATCACCACAAAATCGCACAGCCAAATGTCTGCGCCTGTGACAACCTCAACCCTTTGCCCAACACATGACACTCTTTCCACCCGCGCGTTTAACTTAGGTGGGAAGGACAACTGACCGGCCAGTTGATCGGTTATCTTCTCCATGCCTTCGGGGAAGTGAAACTCAAGGTCAGGGCGGTCAGACTGATAAGACTGAAAAGCTTGCTTCACGGCAAGAGCGTTCAGACACTCGGCCGCGACGCCATACTGTTCACAGAATTGGGTACGGGCGAGTTGTTTGTCATGGGTCGAAAGCGGCAGCATGCGCAAAACATCAGCGACACTCATCCGAAGGACTGAAGCATCCCGGCTGTTCTGCTGGGTTCGAAAAGGTTTTCTAAAGCCCACAGTCCGAAACCACGTCGTGAGACAATCAAAAAACCGGACATCGCTCGACGGGCCGTAAACGCGGTCAAGTCGTGCTTCCAGCACCATATCGACCGTGTCTTGGTCAATAAATTCGTCGCGTGGAAAAACCTTGTTTGCAATCACGCACAAGTCCTGCCCGGAATTCGGGACAACAGAACAGTGAAGACTGCCGGTTCTTGCCAAATCCAGGACGCTCCGCATGTCGGCGTTGATCATCTGCGCGCCCAGATCTACGGCACGGCCATTGCCATGAAACAGCGTGCGGACCCGGCCACCAACCCGGTTCTGCGCTTCAATTACCTGACAGCTCAAACCCAGTTCATTGAACTGGGCCGCAGCGGCGAGCCCGGCCGCACCTGCACCAACAACGACCACATTTACAGAAGTGTGCATTATGCTAAACCCGGGAATATAGTTTAATTGAGCAATCGCTCAACTGAGCAGTCGCTCAATTTGTTCCTCATGTCAAGGAGTATGTCTGTGCCCCGCCCGACTGCACGCGAAAGACGCAACCAAATCATCGAAACAGCGTGTGAGCTTTTTTTGGAAAAGGGCCTTGCAAACGTGTCTACTCGGGATGTGACAACGCGCCTCAACATGGGGTCAGGCCTTCTTCATCATCATTTTGTGAATTGGCAGGCATTGAGAGCGGAAACCGTAGACGCATTTGTGCATTCCGAGATCACGGATCTGGAGCAACGACTGTCTTGCCTGCCGGCTGATCTTCTGGTTGAGACATTCGTCGATTGGATGGCCCAAGATGATGAACACAAGCACTGGAACCTTTGGCTCAACGCCATTGTTGAAGGCCGTCAGGACGCAGCGCTCGAAGAGGTGATGAAAAGCGCGTATGCCCGATGGCATAAATGCATTGCGGCGCTCCTTGTCCGCGTTTCCGAAGCACGCGGTTTGAAGAACTTTCAATCGGAAGCCGCTGCGTGGCGGCTCAGCGCATTAATTGACGGTTTGGCCGGTATCTTGGTCACAAGAACACGCGGGCTCACACTTGATGAGGCCAAAAAACTGATAATCGCCCAGTTCGAAATGGAACTCGGGTACCGACAACGCAAAAGTGAGGCGTTGCCGGCAAGCTAACTCCTCCCAACCTTTCAAGACGGCCTTTTTTCTATTGGTTCGATTTTCCGCACAAAATCCTCAATTGCGGTCATGAGAGCATTTGGGGCATCGGTATGCAGAATGTGTCCGCCCTCAAGCTCGACCAGCTTTGCTTTGGCAATCCGGCTTGCCATCAGTTTGGCGCCTTGATGTGTTGCTTTGTTTCTTCGGCCGATCAGAATCAGGCAGGGCGCGTGGATGTTTGCAAGGTGACGGCGGCCATCATAGTGAACACAGGCTTCAAGAGCGGATCGCACCCCTGCTCTCGTCATTCTGGATATCTGGTTTTGAAGTTCTGCCGCAGTGTCCGCTGTTTGGCCTAAGGCGGACAGCTTGGCCAGCCAGCCGGGTGGCAAAGCGGAGAATATGCCCGCAAACATAGACGCGATCAGTCTTGCTGCCGGTCCGGTGCGAACTGTTGGAACACATTCGATCAGAACGAGAGCTTTGACACTGCTTCCAAGCCTGGACGCAAGTTCGAGGGCGACCATGCCGCCAAGCGAATGTCCGATCAATACGGCCCCTTGCGGAACATCACCCTGCATCGTATCGGCAAATGTCTCCACCCGCGCAGGTAGTACCGGGGCTGCTCTGCCGTGTCCCGGCAGATCTGGCTGGGCAGCGTCCTCAAAACGAGCGGCCAGCCGATCCCAGGTACTCCCGGAAAGACCCGCTCCATGGATCCAGACTGTTTTATAGTTGAGAAGGTGGTTGCCGGTTGGATCGGTGTGATCCGCGGATCGGTTGTTAACGGCGGTCACTGTCGAAAGTCTCTTTGCGTTAAAGTCATGCCGTTAGGCCATTGAATAGCCGCGGGCGTTGAGCATCGCTTCGATTTCATGACGGCCGAGTGCACCAAGAGTGCTGCTTTTCACAATGTCCTGACGCAAGTCGCTTAGCGCTTGTTCCCCACTCACAATTCTATCACTGTCATAGAACTGGTCTCCTGGGCGCAACATTGTCCATTGCTTGTCCAAAGCATTGTAGAAAACCTTTACATCCTCCCCGTACTGGCTTTTCAGATCGCGCTCGATGTCGAGCATATCCATAAACGCATTCAGCTTGTTTCGTGCAAACTCCCGTTGTTCCGTTTGCGAATTAAACAGCGGTTCAAGCATGCCCGTGCCTCCATTGCCGACACCGGCATATGAAAGCGGCATCATCGGCGCAACACCGAACCCCAGTTCTGAATCACCGAGCGTAATCCCTTGTTTCATCGTTGCCAGCTTCAGGCCATCTGAGAGCAATTGCTGGATCGCTTCGTTTTGTGCCGAGATTTCCTCTTCAGTCATTTCGGGACTAGGACCCGTTTCTGTTGCGTTTGGAGTGTCGAAGCGATGTCCAGAAACTGCGACTTTGACGCCGCCGGCCGACGTGAATTCTGCTTGATCGTGTTGGGCGAGTTCATACCGGGCATCTGCCATGGTCTGCATCAACAGATTGATTTTCTGGACTGCATCCCTGCGCTCACTCGTTCCGGAACCGCTGGCATCGTATCGCTCCGCATGAAAATGAAGCAGTTTATCGAGCTCATCGAGGCTCAAGGAGGCGACATCATCTGACATTTTTAACAGCAACGAATCCAACTCGCCGGTCTGCCCACTCGAACGCACGTCCTCAGACCCTCCGGTCGCCTGCATCAGCTGGTGAACACCCAAGAAATCTTGAGTGGAGTAAGTTGAAAATGCAGACCTGGAGCCGTGTTGACCGGTGGACGCCTCTTGGCCGGGCGCAGACGACTGCGTGCCAATAGCGGAGACGGGCCGGTCTTGCGCCCCCACTGGCTGCTCCGGAGCGTCTACCGGATTGGTCCCGGGAGACCTCAGGGAACTGGTTGGAAAAAAGTGGGGAGTTGAAAAACCGACTTTGTGCATAAGTGTTGCCTATCTACGCATGGACTGCACTTGATCGGCAAAAAACATGCCACTTTCGGCACACTTCAAGAAGGCTCACAACCTAAGAGAAACACCGCTTTGTATTCAGCATCGCCGACCCCGTTTGACGGACACCGCAAAACAAGACAGGTAAAAAATACCGATGCCACATTCGGACACGGAAGAAAGTGCCGCTTTTAAGGTTGCCGTTAAGTCGACATTCCCTGGGGCCAACCCGTGTGAACTTGGGAAACGGAAAAAAGAAGCGCACGCGCAAACCTGAAATGAGGCTAGAACCTGTTCCCGGCTCTATCTGCAACCGTCAAATTAAGGTCAGCCTCGAAGATAGGGGATCGCACCTTAGGTCTGTACGCGGCTTTCAGGCGAACATAGGCGTCACACGCCGCGACGGTCAGCTGCAATCTGCGTTTCAATTCGGTCGACAGCTGATTGAAATGCTTCGATCGCCACCGGCGCAGAAAAGTAATTCCCCTGAATGCGGCAGCATCCGATCTCGGAAATCGTTTTGAGCGCGGCAAGATCCTCTATGCCTTCCGCAACCGTTTGCGCCCCGACCTCTTCCGCCAGTCTCTGGATCAGACGGATCACCGGCACTGATGCCGGCATCGTATCGATGAACGACTTGTCGATCTTGATGCAGGATATCGGAAACTTGGAGATGTAGGCGAGATTGGAATAGCCGGTCCCAAAATCGTCAACCGCAATCTTGTACCCCAAGGCTGTAATGCGTCTCAGCCGTTCGGCAACCGCGTCCTGCTCCTCTGCAAGAACAGACTCGGTGATTTCAAGTTGCACATCCCCGGTTGCAAAATCGGGATCTTGGGCATGTGCGGCCAGAGCTGACATGAAACTCTCATCCAGAAATTGCCGCGGGGAAACATTAAGCGACACGCCAATCTTCAGGCCCGCCCTGTGCCAGTGTTTCACCAACCCACAACTGTGTTGCAGGACATAATGATCGAGGACCTCAATGAGCCCGGTTTCTTCACACACGGTGATAAAGTCGGCCGGCATGATGAGCCCACGGACTGGATGCTGCCATCGCGCCAGGGCTTCGGCCGCTACCACCTTTCCCGAACACAAATCCACGCACGGCTGAACATGAAGTTGGATCTCCCCGCGCTCGAAAGCCGATGCGAGTTCCGCTTCGGTCCGCAACAGTTCGTCAGCGATGTGGCCCATCTGTTCGGTATAAAGAGAGGCCCTGTTTCGGCCGAGCCGCTTGGATTCATAGAGTGCGACATCCGCCTGACGGACAATTTTTTCAAAGTCGCCATCGTGGCGCGGCATGACGGAGACACCGATGCTGGTGGTCACCTCAATTTTCTTGTTGTTGTAGAAGAACGGCTGGCACACCGTTTCCTGGATCTGCCCGACACGGTGTTTCACATGATCGGACGCGCCTGCAACTGACAGCAGGACAACAAACTCATCACCGCCAATCCGCGCCAGAAGGTCCGATGGCTCGAGACAGGCCTTGATCCGCTGCGATGTCGCAATGAGGAGTTTGTCGCCCGCTTCATGTCCGAACTTGTCGTTCGTCTGTTTGAACTTGTCGAGATCAAGGTAAAGAAGCGCGATCGACGGAGCATTGCCATCACCTGCGAGCGCTTCCAGGTGCCGTTGAAAGAAGGCCCGGTTATAGCAATCGGTAAGTTGATCCTTGTCTGCAAGATAGGATGCGCGGTCCCGAGCGTGTTTCAGCTCGGTAACGTCAATCGAAGTCACAAGGATCGCGGGCACACCGGTCGCCGCATCCCTGCAGCTCTTGAAAGACATGTCATGCCAGGCCAGCCCGGCATCGGTTTTGATCCGCACGACCCTTCTTGCATCACCTCGGTTTTCGGCTTCACTGCGGATAGCCTCATAATCAGAGCACGTCTCGAAGATATCCGGCAAATGGGTTGTCTCCGACCGCCAGGTGTTTCTGGCTGCCGGATTCATGTAGAGCTCACGGCCGGAGGCCGCGAAAAGGGAGATCATGACATCGGTATGCAACAGGGCTTCCGCACTTCTGAGCGTTTCCGGTGCATCTTCGGCAATCCGGGTTGCTTCGCACATCATCCCGATGCGGCCATCCGGCAAGCGGTAGCCGGTGTAAATGACGTCGACGGAGACCGGTTTCCCCTGCGGATACAACGTCCAGAGTTCGCTGAAGGTCGCGTCACTCTCGCCAAAACCGGCTTGGTACTGCTTGAGCCGTTTCGCCACGGTCGTCGACATGTCGATCGACAGGTCCCGGGCTGCAAGTTCCGCTTCCGTATCGGCCTTCCACAGGCGTAAGGCTGCGGCGTTGGCCAGAACGACGCGGCAATGGTCAATATCATAAACCCAGACCGCTTGGGTCAGGCGCCGTGCAACGTCAAAGGGTTGCTTGAACTCCGGCAGTCTTCCGGCGGGTACTGGGAGGGAAATAATCGATGGGCCCGACTCTTCCGAAACGTCAGTCATGTGTGCCAGCTTTCGTTTTTCTTTTCCTGCAGGCGGATGACGCAGCGTCCATCAGTCTCGCTTACCGGTCAAGAACTTCCTCCCCGTGTGCTTGCCAGGACAAAGACCTTTGGCAAATGGACCAGAGCACCATTTGAAATTCGGGCAGCATTGGCGGTCGCCGGCGCGGTTCCGCTGCTGCGCGGGCGAACGAAAACCGGACAACGGTGTCAGACCGTCCGGGTGCCAATTCGGCAAGACGGACAGCTGATGGGATCTCTCCAAGGCGGCCCAGACGGCACCAGCGCTCTGTCCACCGGCCACGGGCGCGCTCGGTCAAGCCGCGCGGTGCCGGCAAAGGCAACTGGCTTTGATGGGAATATCGGCGCGGGCCGTTGCCTGCTGCAGCAGCAGTTCGACGTGCGGCCGTTCCAGGGTTTCGCCGCGCCGCAACAGGCACTCATGCAATCCGTGGAGGGCCCAGACATTCCGCCGGTGTTGGCAGGGACGCGGCAGTTTGCCATCCAGGCCGAGATCGGCCCGGTACACCGCTTCGGCTTCCGCGTGGTTTCCCGCTTCCATCAGCAAGGCGCCAAGGGCATGGCGGGTCGGCTGTGGCCACGCCCAGGGTTCCTCGTACATGAGGGTGTCTTCCAACACGACGGCACGGCGCAGATGCGCCAGTCCGTCTTGGTGATCCCCCGCCTTGAAGGCGAGTTCCCCCTGCATCATGGCTTCGGCAACGGCCAGAACATCACGGGCCGTGTTGTTGAAGAGCAACCGAGTGTCGGGCACCCGCGCATAGGCGTCCGAGAAATTCTTTGCCGCCGCTTCGGCCTCTGCGTGCCGGTGAAGATTCGCGTAAGCCACGGCCTTTGCGTAATACAGCAAGGCATGGGTTGTCACATAAAGGTCCGTGTCCGCCGGCTGCTCAAGATCCAGGATCTCCGACCAGAGACCGAAGCGGATATAGACATGCGGCGCGGCAGCAACGAAGGTCTCGAAAATATCCGGATACGACCTGACAACCTCGTCGGGAACCTCGTCCCGCAGGCGCAGGACCGTCTTGAGGGCCGCCGCCTTTTGACCAAGGAACATGGCACCATAGGATGCAAAATGCAGGTTATGGATGCGGTAAAGGGCATAAAAATTCGCCGCACCCGCATAGTCCTTGTAGCGGTCATCGACGGCAACGGCTGCAAGGTTCCGCGACAGGACGTTGTTGTAATCACCGCACAGGACATCGATATGGGTCGCCATGTGAACCAGGTGGCCGGCATCGGGGACAAGGCCTGTGAGACAGTCCCCATGACGGAGCGCCCGTTCCGGATAGGGCGACATTTCCATCAGGTGAATGTACATATGCAACAAACCCGGGTGGTCCCACGCGCCTGGCATGTGGTCAAATGCGCGTTCCAGAACGTCCATGGCCTCAACCGTCGACGCCTCCGGGTTCGGAAGGCCCTTGTGAAAGTCCCAGAGTTGCCACGGGGTCCGGTTCATGAGGGCTTCTGCAAAGATGCAGGCAACATCAAGGTCGTCCGGGTAGGCTGCGTAGACCTCCCGCATCGCATTGGCGAAGGCATCGGTGTACGGCTGGTAATCCTCCAGATCCGGATCCCGTGGATACCGCGTGGCAAGAGCCTCCAGGAGCGCCCGTTCCAAAGGCATCAGGGTTTCAATACGCAATCCGGCGGCAATCGCCGCATGGGCTTTTGCGAGGGAGGGTGCTTTTTCCTCGGGTGTGAAAACATCCCAGGCCTTGTTGTAGTTTGGACCGATTGCATAGGCGATGCCCCAGCATGCAAGCGCACAGGCTGGATCAGCGCTCAACGCCTTTTCAAAACAGATGATCGCTTCTTCGTGATTGTAGGCAAACGTCCAGACAAGGCCGCGGTCCAGCCAGATTTGCGCGTTTGCCACATCACTTGAAGGCCGCGAATAGCGACCAAGGTCGAAATAGTCTGACATGCTTCATCATTCGAGCCCTGACACCCTCGGCACGGCAACTGGGACCATTTGACTGCGTTTCTGATAAAAGCAGGCACATTCCCAAGAAGTGATCAAGGACCGAAAGCCCCCTGTTGTGTGAGCAAAACGCCCGGAAAACCCCGGTTTGGAGCAGCGTCATCTGCACGCAGGCACTGAATGACGTCAACAAGCCCGTGCGCCCAAAAACATAAGGATACTTCTGCCGGCAAATCAATCGAAACGGCGTTGGAAACGCACCGCAGGAGCGCAGCCTTCAGCCGAAGTTGGAAAGCCAAAACCCGCCCCCGCTCATGTCATCCCCGGCCTGATCGGGGATCCATTCGTTTCCAGAGTTGCGGTAAAGGCCCCGCCCCCTCCGGATGTTCGGCGACGATGACCTGCCGTTTGTCCTGCGCCTCAAAAACCGAGCCCGCGAAGCCTGAACCCAACGAAAATGCCTGCCCGCGGGTGCAAAAAAAGCTGGAAGACGGGGGATCAACCCGGCCGGGCTTGAAACGCGGACGCCGCTCGAAACCAAGCCCGCTCAAGTCGGTGATCGTTGCAAGCGCCGTAGGCGTTTTTGGGCGGAAAACGGACGTTCGCTGCACAGGCACCGAATGACTGACTTGCGAACGTCGATGCCATTGCGAAGTCCTGTGATTTTTGGCATCCGAAGGGGTCAGAAATCAGCAAGAAGGTGTGCTGCTGTGTCATTGGGCAAGGCAATGGATCGTGAGGAATGGAGTTTCCCTGAAAAAACGGTCCTCTCCGGGCGGTACATCGAGTTACAGCCACTTTCAGCCAAGCACCTGGATGACCTCTGGATGTGTGCCAAGGATGCGCCGGTCAGCTTTACTTATTTGCGCTATGGCCCCTTCGACGACCGCGAAGACCTGAAATCCCTGATCGCGGACTTGAGCTCTCGCGATACCCAGCCCTTCTGGGCTGTCATTGGAACGTCAGGCCGCGCGGAAGGCTGACTTTCGATATGCGACGTGTATCAAGATGATGGTGCGTTCGAGATCGGAAGCATCTGGTTTTCACCGGCTCTGCAAGGATCGCGGGAAGCGCGGGAAGCCATCTTCCTTCTGATGTGCCTGGGTATGGATGATTTGCAGTATGAGCGGCTTGTGTGGCGATGCCAGGCGCAAAACGCCAGGTCGTTTCGTGCAGCTCTCAACCTTGGCTTTGCGCACGAAGGCACCTGGCGGCGTGCAATGATCATCAAAAACTGGCAACGGGACGTTGCCTGGTTTTCGATATTGCGGGACGAATGGCCGCTGTGCAGAGATGCCTTCGAAAAATGGCTGAACCCCGAAAACTTTGACGCGCAGGGGCGGCAGATCATCCGCCTTCAGGATTTTCGAAGCAGCGCAGACGATCGGTAGTTTGGAGGTCACCGACTTGGTCTGCGTTGAACCGGAAGATCCTACAACCTACGCCCGGCCGGTGACACCGGCCGGGCTGTGAGAGTCTTATGCGAGCCCTTCAGAGGTAAAATCCGCGGCAGTTGGTGCCGTCATGCCCTGCGGCAGGCCGATGAGCAGGAAATGCTCCAGGGCACTCACATCGTTGCTGAGCCCCTGTTCTGTGCGGTAGGCTGCTGTATCGAAGAAACGCGACGCCGCCCGTCCCTCCTGGTCGCCGTAAAGCACGAAGTGATGGTAGGCGCTTTCAAAAGCCCCTGAAGTCACCGCATTGGCAACATCCTCGTTTTGCGTGAGATAATACTCACCATCAAACAGCGGATTGAGCGATCTGTTTTCTGCATAGCCGTGGAGCTGATAGTGCTCTGACGCCGAGGCAAAAATACCTTCTGTTACCGCAGCGGCGACATCGGGATTGTCGGCCAGATAGAACTGTGCATCGAACACAAGATCGACAATGCGGCCTTCACCGTCGCCGTACAGAGCATAGTGCTCCGCACCGCTGGCGAAAATACCGGCTGCGACCGCCGCTGCGACGTCCGGATGCGCATTCAGATAAGCCGCTTCATTGAAGCCGTATTGCCCGGCAGCCGGCGCATTATCCTGTAGCAACACCGTCACGCGGTCCTTGCCTGTCGTGTTTTCACCGGTAAAGACAACCAGCTCAACACCGGTCAGCGTGTCGGTCCCACCGGCATCGACAGCCGTCACCGTGCCACGGGTTCCAGAAAGTGTGACGCCGTCGCGGGTCGCGCCATAGAGCGCGGCATCCCGGTTGGCACCACCGCTCAGCGTGTCGTTGCCGGCACCACCAAACAGAAGATCATCTCCGGCGTCGCCGAAAATCTGGTCGTTCCCTGTAGTGCTGCCGACCGTGTCATCGCCCGCTCCGCCAAAGAGCTGATCATCGCCTTCGCCCAAAACGATGAACTGTGAATTGTCATCCCCGACGACATAGTTACTGCCAGCCCCTCCAGTCACCCTTGTCGAGCCTATGATTGAGGCAAATTCGATGTTGTCGAGTTGCAGGGTCGAGCCGGTGGGCAGGGTCCGCATATCGATCACGAAGGCTTCCGATTGGCTGGAGCCTCCGGATGTTGAAGTTCCGGTAATAACGATCGGATCGGACAGACTGGTTTGGGTGGTCGTCGGAATGATGGTGCGCACATCCAAAGTCGTCGTTGACGCGAGTTGATTGAGAAAGGTTTGCGCCCCAATGATGAGGTCGCTCTCTGAGTTGGAATTACGTGCATCGACAGCATTTACAAGGGTCGTTACCGCATCTGACGGCGTTTGAGCCGTTTTCGGACCCGTTGAGGAGATGCTCGTATTGGCCGGCAAGGTTGCGGTGACAACATTTCCGTTGTTGTTCGTGTTTTGAACGATGGCGGCCGATCCCGATCCCCCCGATCCCGTCGTCACAGTTGTTGTGGTGGTCGGAGGTCCGCTGCCGTCGTCATTGTCTTCGGTCACGACCGTAACCGGTCCGGTCGAGCCGCCTCCTCCCCCGCCAGTCGAGGGATTGGCAACGCTCAGCGTGACGGTGGCAGCCGAGGAAGTTCCACCATCGCCGTCGGTAAGGGTAACGCTAAAGCCGTGCGATCCGGTTTCCGCACTCGAATAGGTAAGCGCCTGGATAAGGGCCTGTACGTTCGCTGGCGTCGCATTGGCATTCAGGGTAATCACGAGATTGTTCGCGCCCTGACCATCGGTGGTCACCGTGCCGATGCTGGTTGCGCCGACCGCGATGGTCTGGCCGGCCGCGATCGTGCCGTCGCCGCCCGATGTGGCGTTGGCATCGTTAAGAGCAAAGTTGCCTTCCAGCGCGCCGGTGCGGGTGATCGTTAGAATCCCGGTGTTGAAATCGGTCGAGTCGGCATCCGTCACCGTAACGTTGCCGCCGGTATCGAAGGCAATGACAGCACTTGGAGCCCCGGAGGGAGCGTCGCCATCAAGGTTGGTGAATACGGGGGCATCATTCGCTGCGGTGATGGTGACCGTGATCGAATCGTCGGCATCGGATCCGGCGCCGCCCGATCCTTGCGTCCCGCTGTTGCCATCGTTGAACGTGTAGTTGATCTGGACATTCGCCGGCGGAGTGTCGTTGCTGTTCGAATATGTGATGTTCTGCAACACACTGTCGACCAGCGCCGAGGTTGCACTTGCGTTGAACGTGAGCACCAGAGTGCCACTCGAATTGGTCGTCACCGTACCAACAGTCGTGCCGTTGTAGGTCAGATTGCCGCCTTCGGTGAGTGCCGCCAGCAATCCGTTGTTTGCGAATGTGTCTTCCGCGTTTGCGCCGCCATTGCGCGCCAGTGTCAACGTGGCCCCATTGTAGTTGCCGTTGCCGCTGTTCAGAGCATCGAGTTCGGCATCGGCAACGGTGGCATTGGCATCCAGCACCACGGCAGCGCCGTCCTCGGTGAAAGCGGCCGCGTTGTCCACGCCTGCGAATACAGGGACATCGTTGACATTCGCCACCGAGATCGTGCTGGTGACGCTTGAGGAGGTCAGGCCGTCGTTGTCGGTCACCGTCACGGTGATGGTTCGGGCAGTGAGATCCGGCGCGTCCGAGACGTTGTCGTAAAAGACGGTCTGCAGGAAGGTCTGCACTTCCGCGAGGCTCGCCGTTACGCCAGTGATCGAGATCGTATCCTGGCGGGTGATGTCGGCAGCGCCCGCAATGCCCGTGAGCGCGTTCTGGGCCGCGGCGCTGACGGACAAACCTTCATCGGCCCCGTTCTGGTCGTTGGTCAGAGAGATGGTGATTGCGGAAATTGTCGCCCCGCCATCACTGTCGGTCAGCACAACGTCTGTATCGGCGATCGCGACCGGGGTGCTCTCTGTGAAGGCGGTGGCATAGCCGCCGGAGCCTGTGCCCGCGCTGTCGTTGCCGTCCAGATCCAGCACTGGAGCATTGCCGAGCGTCATGGTGAAGTTGGCGGTCGTGTCCGCGTCACCGCCGTTGGCAATGCCATCGGCATCGTTCAGCGTCAGCGTGAAGGTCTGGGCGCCGGATCCGGCGGCCGCACTCCACGACAGGTTCTGGATCAGGGTCTCAATGCGGGCGCTTGTTGCGTTCGCGCCGAAGTTAATGGTCAGGTCATTGCCGCCTTGACCATCATCCAACACATTGACCGTTCCGATATCGATCCCGCCGACCTGAACGGCCTCACCGGTTGAAACCGTTGCATCTCCGCCCGATGTGACCGCGGTACCGTCGACCGAGAAATCGCCGCTTGCCGCCCCGCCCGTTTGGGTGATGGTCAGGAACCCCCCATTGTAATCGGCCGCATCCGGGTTCGCGACCGTCGCGTTCCCATCCGTGTCGATAGTGGCGGTCGCGCCCGGCTGAAGGCCCGTATTGTCGCCGTTCAGGTTGCCGATCACGGGCGGATCGTTGACGGCCGTCAGCGACACGGTCGAGGTCAGGTTGGGTGTGGCCGAGTTGGTGCCGCCGCCACTGTCGGTGACCGAGGTGATGGTGACCACCCGGTTGCCCGCTGTCGTCGGGTCCTGCGATTCATTGCGGTAGGTCAGTCCGTCCACCAGCGTCTGCAATTGCGCTTCGGACAGGGTTGCCCCCGAGAAGGAGAGGGTCGCCGTCGATCCGGTGACCGACACGCCGACCGTCAAGCCGTTCGTTGCCGTGGGCGTGACCGTATTGTTGTGGGTCAGCGCCACGTCCGAGCCGTCGAAGGACAGTATCTCCGAAGCCCCGTCCGCCACGTTGGTGACGGTGAGCGTTAGTGCGGTGAAGGTCTGACCGGTCTCGACTGTGTCGGCGCTGACGGTGTTGTAGAGGTCCTGGGCGCCACCGCCTTCGGTGAAGGTCGGGTTGCCCCCCGTCGCGGTTAGGGTCGGTGCATCGTTGACATCGGTGAGGGTCACCGTGATCGACCCGGTGCCGTTGGTGGCACCATCGGAGAAGGACCAGTCGAGCTGCGGGTCGGAGGTCAGATCGTTTCCGGTGTTTTCATAGGTGATGGCCTGCAGCACCTCGTTGACCAGCGCGGTCGTCGGGGTGGTGCCATTGTCGGCAAAGGACAGCTGGATCTGGCCATTGCCCGTATTGGCAATGGTGGCAATGGCATTGCCCCCCGCCGTGATCGTGCCGCCGCCGTTCGGCCCACCGGCGACGGTCAGGTTGCCACCCGTTGGAACGGCAAAGACGTCCGATGCATCAGCTCCGCCATTGCGGGCAATGGTCAGGCTGGCACCCGAATAGTCACCGTTGCCGCCATTCAGCGCGTCCAGTTCGACATCTGCAACCGTGACATTGGCATCCAGAACAACCGCGGATCCGCCTTCCGTGAACGCCGGCGTGCCGTCGAGGCCCGTGAACACTGGCGCATCATTCACTGCATTGACCGTGACCGAAGCGGTGTCCGAGGCGGTGGAAAACGCTGTTGCATTGCCCGTCGTGGATGCATCGGCGGTCCCGCCTGCAGTTCCGGAGGATTTGTCCCATGCATAGAATGTGAGGGTGGCCGTGCCATTGTAACCCGCTTCCGGAACGAACCGGACGAGTTGTGTGCTGGCCCCACTCAAGCTGCCATCAAGGAGCCGCGCCGTCGATGTAATGTCGACAGAAGATCCGGTTGTCCCGGAAAAAGCATTCCAGGAAGTGCCGTTGTCGGTCGAGTACTGCCAGACGCCGTTGGTGTTGTCGACGGTGGTGATGGCAATGGCCTCCACCGCGCCGCCGTCCGCATCCGTAATCGACCCGTCGACCACCATCATGGCAACCGTGGTGCCCGGGTTGTTGGCATTGTTCGCGCCATCGTCATCGCCATCCGCGCCCGACCCGTCATCGTCGCCCGCATCTTCGTCGATGGCCGTCAGAACAGGCGACTGCGCGGCGTCCAGGACCGGCGCGTCGTTGACCGCCGAAATCGTGATGTTGACCGTATCCGCCGTGCCGTTCACGGTGCCATCATTCGGCGTGACCGTCAGAACAGCTGTGGTCGTATCGTTGGAGGCTGTGGTGTAGGTAATCTTGGACGTATCGTTGAGATACGTGTTGAGATTGGCAGCCGTGCCCTGAAGGGTCATGGATCCGGTGCCGGAATTGGCAACTGTGACACCGGCTGTGGTCCCGTTGCCATCTGTCGAGGCAACTGTGCCCCGGTCGACGGCCAGCGTCAGCGTGATCGTATCGCCATCTGCATCGGACACATTGTAGGCGGACAGGTCGATCGCCGTTGCAACATCTTCCGTCGCCGTATCGTCCGCAGGGGTACCGCCGAGCGCAGGGGCGGAGTTGGCCGGAACATTGTCGTCAATAACTATATTGTTAAGGGAAAGGTATCCGGTGCCAGAGTTAAAGGTTATCCTGACTTCATCAACAGAATCGAAAGACGTATTGGACGCAATATCGACTGATACGCGGTTGTTGTTCCCATTTGAACTGAAGCTTCCGGTCGCCACCTGTACGTTGTCGCGGTAGCCGACTATATCCATAGTTGATGAGCTGTACGGGAATGTCCCCCAGTCAAAGAAATCAAAAGACTCCAGTTGGAATTCAGAGCCGTCTGCGCTCTTGATCGCCATTCCCTTCCATTGGCCGCCGAACCCGAAGTCTGTTGTTACACCGGTAAATCCATCGCCGGCGCTTAGATCACCGTCGCTGTACCAGTTGAGGGAACTGATCTGAGTGCCGTTTGTATCGGAGATGTTGATAATCTGGATTTCGATACCGGAAATATCGGTACTGCCACCCTCGCCATCGCTTGCTGTATTGTCAGACCCAATACTACCGCCGCCATTGGAGCTAAAGGTTAGGGTTGTCGGGGCAAGGACCTCTTTGTAGCGCGCGCGCGCAGTGTCAGAAAACCCGATACCTGCCGTGAGCGCCCCAACATGGACGTCAAGATCCCAGTCGCCGCCAAGATCGGCGGAACCGGTCAGCGTTTGTGACGCGGCAATGTTGGCGCCTGTTGCCTCCGCAAGGTCCGCAACAAACGCTTCGCCTTTTTCCGTTTTGGCTATCTCACAGCCATAAAGAAGAATGTCTGCGGAGCTGCTCAGGGCCCGGTTGAGGATCATCAGCTCGGAGGCGTAGGTGCCCAGCGTCTCTTTGGAGAGGACCGTATTGCCCAGCACCAGCGTGCCGTCGCGGCCGTGGGAGACAATATGCAGCTCTTCGATATCCGCTTGTCCGGAAAGATGAATGGCCAGCTGTCGAAGACCATCGCAGGACCCGTCAATCAGGATGATATTTGCAGTCCTATTGATCCCGGAAACAAGGGTTTCAAATTTATCGACAGAGGTGTCAAAGACATAAACAACATTGCTTTGGCGACCCGGGGTAGAAAAGACTTTTTGCATAATGGACCATTCCTAAAACAGCGGTCAGAGTTGTTGAATAGAGTCGATAATTTCCAGTAGGTGATTGTTAAAAATAGCTAATTTTTCTCCGTATCCACAGGTAAGTTTAATAATGTCATGCACCGTCAAATGCTATTTAAAATTGTATATTGATTAACTACCCCGGCGGTCCGAGCCGAGGATTTACTTATCACCGGTTCTGACAATGATAGGACTGAAAGGACGCTTGGACGCGAGGTCACGCACAGGGGGGCTTGGCGGGCATAGGCGCCTGGGCAAAAGCGCTTGTGCAAAAGCGCCTGCGCAAGGCAGCCGGCGCAAATCTACCGGTGGAAAGTTACCGGGCAAAGTTGCTGCTGGAACCCCACCGGTGCAAAAAACCCGGAGCCCGGTCACCCCACGAAAGGAGCAAGCCATGCCTCAGGGAACCCGCGATCTTGAGACCAAGGGAATGCTTGCCGATCCGGGCACCCATTTTGTCGGGCGCTTCGAGGTAGAGCGAAAATTTCGCGTAGCGGATCTCGAAGCCGTGCGGCAAGAGCTGGAGATGCGGAACGCAGTGGCTTTCACCCTTGGAAATGCCGAAGTCGATATCTTTTTCGACCTGTCTGACTGTCGGCTGGAGAGGAACAATCAGGTCCACACGCTCAGGCACATGCAACCGTCCGGGCGCGTGCTTTGGATTTCCAAGGGTCCGAAAAAGGACGAATGTGTGGCGATGGACCTCCCGGACATCGGCAAGGCGCGATCGATGCTCAAGTCCCTCGGGTTTGTAGAAAAATGGAAAATCAGCAAGAAACGCGACATCTACTTCCTTGGCGATTTTCACGTGACGCTGGATGTTGTCGACGGTCTCGGGTCTTTCGTTGAAGTCGCTGCCATGACAGACGATGAAAACCAGCTGCCCGGCTTGCGGCTCGGTATTCAAGACGTGGTCGCCGACCTCGGCCTCACCCATCATCAGGAAGAAACCGGGTCCTACCGGCAATTGCTGTTCGGATAGGCCGTCCCGGGCAATCCCGGTCTCTGGCGCCACCGTCACCGGATCCCGGTGAACCGGTTTAAAACCGCACCGGACCGTTTCTCGCGCCCCATACCCTGGGATTTCTGCGCCACCTCCGGCGCGCAAAGCCGCCTGTGCCTCTTGAAAGACGCCCCCCTCCGCCGCCTCGCCGGGGGCACCGCTCCGCCTATGGTCTTGTCCAGTCCGCCGCCCCGCCGATTTTGAGATTCGGGGAACCAACCAGCCTCCTGGCCGTTGGAAATTAGAAGCCGGCTGGTGTGTTGGATGCGGACCACGCCGGACGGCAGGCAGTTGCGGCCCCGCAAGAAACCTGCCGTCCCCGGGCGATGGTCCCACGGCTCATGCCCCGGCTGGCCGCATAACCGAGAAACAGGGAAAGCCATGTTGAAAACAGTCAACCCGGCGACGGGCGAACCGGTCGCGTCTTACGAAACCATGAGTGATGCCCGGATGCTGGAGGCCCTTGAGGCCTGTCACGCGGCCTTCGAACGCTGGCGCCATGTCTCGCTTGAAGACCGCGCGGCAATCATCAATTCGATCGCGGACGGTCTGGAGAAGGAAGCCGAAGACCTCGCCCGGTTAATGACCACTGAAACCGGCAAGTTGCTGTCCGACAGCCGTCAGGAAGTGGAGCTTTGCGCCGCAATCTGCCGCTGGACGGCGAAGACCGGCCCGGACGCGCTCGCCGATGACACCAAGACCCTTGTTGACGGGCGCCGCGGCATCGTGAGTTATGCGCCGCTGGGCGTCATTTACGGGATCCAGCCCTGGAACTTTCCCGCCTATCAAGCCATCCGCTATGCCATTGCCAGCCTGATGGCCGGCAACGGGATTCTCCTCAAACATGCCGAGATTTGCACGGGGTCCGGTCTCCTCCTGCGGGATATCATGGAGCGCTCGGGACTGCCGGAGAACCTCTTTACGGTGATGCTGATTGACCACGATCAGTCGGATACCTTGATCGCGCACGACCTTGTCCGGGGCGTCACACTCACCGGCAGCGGTGGTGCGGGCCGCCACGTGGGTGAGAAGTCCGGCGCCGCGATCAAGAAAACCGTACTGGAGCTGGGATCGAACGATGCCTACCTCGTTCTGGCTGACGCCGATCTCCAAATGGCTGTGAAAACGGCGATCAAGGGCCGCGTCTACAACAATGGACAAACCTGTGTGAATGCCAAGCGCTTTGTGGTCGTGGACAGCGTCTACGACGAATTTGTCCGGCAATATGTCGAGGGAATGAAAGCGTTGACGGTCGGCGACCCTGAGGACGAGACCACGGACCTCGGCCCGATGTCCAATGCGGGTCTGCGGGACGAATTGCATGACCAGGTCAAGGAGAGCCTCGAAAAAGGCGCAAGGCTGGAATGCGGCGGCGAAATCCCGGACCGCAAGGGAGCATGGTATCCGGCCACGGTCCTGACGAATGTCCTGCCCGGTCAGCCGGCCTATGACGATGAATTGTTCGGACCGGTTGCATCGATCATCCGGGCGAAGGACACCGATGATGCACTACGGATTGCCAACGACAGCCGGTATGGACTTGGCGGCGGCATCTTCAGCGCCGATGAGGACGAAGCCGTGCGCATTGCAAGAGACCACTTCGATACGGGCATGGTCTTCATCAACCAGTTCAATCTCGCTTCGCCCGACATGCCTTTTGGCGGCGTCAAGGACAGCGGATATGGGCGCGAACATGGTGGCTTCGGGATCAAGGAGTTCGTGAACGCAAAGGCGATCACCTTGCCGGCGGCAAATGATGCCTGATCTGACGTGTGATGTGGCCGTGATCGGGGCTGGAACCGCCGGCCTCGCCGCTGAACGCGCCGCCCGGGACGAAGGCGCGGAAACCCGCCTCATCGACCCGGAATTTGCCGGGACCGTTTGCGCGGAGGTCGGGTGCATGCCGTCAAAGCTGCTGATTGCGGCAGCCGGGGCAGCGGAAGCCGTCCGTGATGCGGAAACCTTTGGAATCCGTGCCACGCCCGAGATCGATGGCCCGGCGGTGATGGCGCGCGTGCAAAATTACCGGGAGCAGTTCGTGGACGGCGTTCAAGACAGCATTGATGCCTTGCCAGAAAGCGTCCGGATCAAGGCCACGGCCCGCTTTACCAATCCGAACAGTCTTCTGCTGGACGACGGCCGGACGATTTCGGCACGATCCGTGGTCGTCGCAACCGGGTCTCACCCCATGGTGCCAGACGCCTACACGGATCTGGGAGACAGGCTTCTTACAAACCGGACGGTCTTCGACCTGCCCCGCCTCCCCGACCGGCTTGCCGTCGTCGGCTCCGGTGCCATTGGTGTAGAACTGGCTCAGGCTTTCGCCCGGCTGGGTGTGGAGGTTGCGCTGTTCGAACGCGGCAGCGTGCTGTCATCGGGGCGCACGCCGGAGGTCAAACACGCCCTGCTGGCCGCCTTGAAACGGGACATGACGGTCCATCTGGATGCAGATCCGGCACCAAAGGTGCAACACGGCAAGGTGGAGATGCATTGGGAAAACCGATGCGAAACCTTTGACTACATCCTGCTGGCCACCGGCCGGCCGCCGACATTGGACGGGCTGAATTTGCCCGCAACCGGCGCAAGACTGGATGAAAAAGGTCGTCCGGACGTGAACCCGTCCACGTTCCAGATCGGGCATCTGCCGGTCTTCATGGCCGGCGATGCAACGGGAACTCGCCCGGTGCTGCATGAAGCTTCCACGGACGGCACGATTGCCGGACGGAATGCCGCCCGTTTTCCCGAGGTGGTCGCCTCGGACCCGATGGTCGCCTTTTCACTGACCTTTTCCGATCCGCCGGTTGCCACGATCGGAGAGGGCCCGGACACCGCAACGCTCAGCGGAAGCGTGTCTTATGCAGAGCAAGGCCGGGCCCGGGTCGAGGACAAGGCCCATGGGCTTGTGCAGCTTCACGCGGATGGGTCGGGCTGCCTGACGGGCGCGGATTTATGCGCGCCCGCCGGCGAGCATCTGGCGCATCTTATCGCCTGGGCAATCGAAAACCGGTTGACGGCCCACGAGGTTCTGGGAATGCCGTTCTATCACCCGACCCTCGAAGAAGGCCTGAAAGACGCCTTGCGCGAGATTTGCGCGCAGTCCGGCACGCCCGCACCGGAGAACAGGGACCGGGCGCATGCGCCGGGAGACTTCTGATGTCGGATACTCTTGTAAAACCAGCCCCCCGGTTTTGGTGTGTGCGCGGCAGTTTCAAGCTCGGCGGCTTCGTCGACATTGGGACGCAGTGCGCCCTGATAGAGCGCCCGTCGGGCACGCACCTGTTTCTTGACAGCTACCCGTTGAAAGGCGCGGTGCGGCAGGAAATCATGGCCAGGACCGACAACGGCAAAACGGTCGAAGCCGTCTTGAACGTGCATCCGTATCACACCACGCATTGTGCCCAGATGGCCCGGGATTTTCCCGGCGCCGCCTTTTTTGGATCGGCACGCCATCACGCACAAGCGCCGGAAGTCGTCTGGGAAAACGACCCTGTCGAGAGCAATGCCGTTGCAGCCCGGTTTCCGGAGTTGGCGTTCTCCCTGCCCCGTGGAATTGCCTACATCCATGAAAAAGACCATGTCCACGCCGGATCTCTCCTCGTCTTTCATCGTGAGAGTGGAACGCTCTATGTCGACGACACGTTCAATGTTCTGCCGATCCCTAAGGTCCTGCAAAAGATGACCGGGATCCGGCGCCTCCGGCTCCATCCCACACTGCAAACGGCGCTAACGGGGGGGCCTGACGCCGGGTGGGCGTTCTGCGACTGGATGGAGGAGATCGCACGGGAGTGGGCGCAGACACGCACGCTCTGTGCAGCCCATTCCGGAATGGTGCGTTTTGGTCCGGGTGAATTCGCGGAAACACTGTCTGAGATTGTAAGAACCGTACGTCCGAAGCTGGCGGCGGAAACGGAAAGATAAACAAATGTCCAAGTCAAGGGAGACAATCTGGAACGAATGGCGGGATCTGGTGAACATGGCCCCACAGGAACTCGAAGAGTGGCTGGAAACAGACGCCTCCAGGTCCGTGGGAGATACGGAAGATGGAGAAAGTACCGGTCACGCATCCGGCCGCCGCATTGTTGACATCATGAGGACCAGGAAAGACGCGCTGTCCACCGGACAATGGGCACATATGGGCAAGGTGGTCGGTTACATTAAGCGCCATCTGGCGCAAGGCGGCCCCGAAGACGGGGTTGAGACCTCTGCTTGGCGCTGCTCGTTGAAGAACTGGGGGCATGACCCCCTCAAGACATGAAGGGAGATGGCAATGCCCGAGATCATTCCAACGCAAGGCGTTCATCACATCACGTTGATCGGTGCGGACCGGCAGAGCACGATCGGCTTCTGGGAAGGCGTTCTCGGAATGCCGTTCCTGTTTGAACAGCCGAACCTCGACAACCCGGAAGATGGGCACCTTTATTTTGACCCGGGCGACGGCCGGTTGATCACGATTTTTACTTCTGAAAGCCGAAAACCGACGGATGACACCGCGCCCCAGGGCCTCGGTGCCGTGCATCACATCGCCTTTGAGGTGTCCGCCGCGATCTACGAAGAACTGACAGAGAGACTGGAGGCCCACGGCATATCCTGTTCGCTCAAGGACCGGGGCTTTATGAATTCCTGCTACTTCAAGGACCCGCTGGGGCTGACAATCGAACTCGCCTCCTACAAGTTTGTGCCTCCGGCGGGTCATTCAGCATCAAGCGTTCTGCACCACGCGCATCTGGAGCGGGTCAGATCCGGTGACGATGCCATCGCAACAAAACATGTTGCCGCAGCCTTGACCCGGATCTCGGAAAACCGGACCAGCTTGAGCGACTGACAGCAGGTCGGCTCAAAGAGACACCAACCGCGCCGGCTTTCCTCCGGTGTCTCACGAGGATGTCACCGGAAGAAGCCCGGACGGTGGAGGTGTTGTGCGCCGGAGTGTTCTGAGCTGAAATGGTCTGATCCGGGCAGTACTGCGCTCGCCCGGACGGGGCACCTGTTTGGGAAGGCCCGGCTGCAATTGATACCGGGTCCACCGCACACGAAGGCCCGGCATTCAGATGATCCGGAATGCCGGCGCACGGTGCGAGCAACGGCAAGGATCAAACCAGAAGACCCTGAAGACAGGCGGCCCTTAAAAGAACGGCGTGACGTCAGCCGGTCTTGAGAAAATCCAGCATCAGGCTTTCCGCTTTTTTGAGCCGTTTCTCAGCACCGCTCGCAGATGCAAACCAGTCTTCGTCGACAGCGGTCTCCGGATCCGCGAGCCGGACGATTGCCGGGTGTATATAGCTGGACCGGCAAATGGCCGGTGTGTTGAAAAGGACCGCGGCAGCCTCCTCGGACATCGCCTTGATGTTCGGCCGTGTGCCGTCTGCAACCCTTTGCCGTGCGAGATCAAAGGCCGCCACGCTCCCGGCCCAGGTCCGGAAGGTCTTCGCTGTGATGTCCAAACCCGACACGTCGGCCAGATAGGCGTTCAACCTTCCAGAATCGACCGGCCGGAGGCGGTCGTCCTCGCCGCGCCAGACGAACAGCTGCCGGCCGGGCAAATCTGAGATTTTCTCAAGCTGTCTGCTCAAGGTGGCATGTTTGACCGAGCGCCGGACCCGTTTTCCGCCCTTTGCGGTAAAGCTGAGCTGAAGCCGGTCCCCGGTGATGCGCACGTGCCGCTTGAGCAGCGTTGTGGCCCCGAAGGACCCGTTTTCGTCTGCGTAAACCTGATTGCCGACCCGCAGGTGGGCCTTGTCCAGCAACACGCACAAGGCGGCAAGCACCGTGCGTTCGCGGTCCGCCTCCCCTTTCAAGTCTGTTCGGACCCGGTTTCGGATTCTTGGCAGGGCATCACCAAACGGCAGCAGTTGATCAAACTTGGTCCGGTCCCGGAAGGTTAACCAGTCGGCGTGGTACCTGTACTGCTTGCGCCCGCGTGCATCCAGACCGGTGGCCTGCAAATATCCGTCAGCGGACAAACAGAACCACACATCCGAATAGGCGGGAGGAATGCCCAGCGCCCGGACACGCACCAGGTGCTCCTCGTCCCGCAAGAGATCACCGCCGGGTAAGTGATACGAGAAGCCACGGCCGCGCCGGATCCGGGTGATGCCGGGTTCCTGGTCTGAGACATATTTCAGGCCGATCATGCCGGGGGCCGCACCGTTGCACCTTGGTGTTTGCTCTGTCACGTCCGTGTCCATCTTGGTCTCTCAACCGTGATGCGAGAATGGCCTTGCGCCCGCGCGCAAGATGCGTCCCGTTTGGTGCACCTGCGCCGGTCAGCAGCCGTCACCCGCTCAAAAGTGCACTTGCGGCCAGTCCCGCCAGCCCGAGTGGAAGGACCGCGAGCAGTGCGAACACCCCATCGCGGACCAATCGGGAAAAGGCAATCAGAACCACGGTCCCACCCAGAAGGGACGAGGAGAAGGGAACAAGTTCCAGGACCGGGATCACCAGACCGATCATCAGGCAGGTCAGGGGCAGCAAAAACTTCAGCGGCGGCTTGAATACGAATCCAAGACGATTGTCGGATCTTGCATCCAGCCAGCCGGCCAGCGGCCGGAGACGGTCAATCGCCGCCGAAAATCTGTCAGATGAAATGCCCCGCCGGGCAAACTGTGCCGGCAACCAGATCCGCCGGCGGCCAATCAGCCATTGGCCGGCCACGAGGCTGATCAACACGCCGCACGCACTGGAAAACAGCGGAATGCCGCTCAAGGGCGTCACCAGAGCCAGCGCCGGGATGAGCAGGACCGGAGCAAAACTCCGCACACCGAAAGCCTCGATGATCTGTTCGACCGACACCTGTCCGTGCGTCGAGAGACCGTCGGCGGCATCAATCAGCTGGCCGAGCGAGGCCTCGTCCCCGAGCGCGCCCTGTTGACAAACCGGACTTGTGAGCCTGGGACGCATGCTTTTGATCATTCTGGTCCTGCGCGCGCATGGGGTGCCGAGCGATCCCGTTGATGCGCGCTCAGCCAAGGACAATTCGCTCGATCTCGTCTACCGGATGGTTTGTCAGGTCCTTGTCGACTTCGGCAAGAACCCGATCACTGACCTCCTTGTGCAACGCCTTTCGTATTTGACCGAGTGCCGCAGGCGCCGCCACCAAAACCAGTTCATCGAACTTCCCTTCGTGGGCGCGCTTGTAGAGGATGTCTGCAAGATCCGACGCGAAGTCCTCCTCGGCGAGTTCGTGCCAATCGGCGTTTGCAACAGAGCTGCGATGGCCCGGACCGCCGTCGAACATGCGCCCGGGACGGTCCGTTCCCTGCTCGCGTGTTGGTGGATTGTCCTGGGACTCTTTTTTGAAGACCGAAAGATTGGGGTGCTGTTCGTCGCCGTCATTGCGCAGGAACAGGGCCTTTTCTCCATCTGCGACGACCACCCAACCCTTGTTTTTCAACGTGATGTTTTTCGGCACCGTGTGTCTCCCTTGTGTCTCTCGAGAGAACGGTTCACGGGACAAATGGTTCCGGTGCGCGGTCTGTTTTGCCCTCGGTATGACGGCAAAAAGGGGTGGCGTTAGACGGAGTCACGGCAGGCCTTTCCTTTTGGCGGCAGGTCAAAACGCAAGCCACCAGATCGCAGCAAACGCCGCGGCCGAAAACAGGAAACCGGCTGCAGTGACGATGCCATCGCGGGTCAACAGCCCGAGAGACAAGACCATGATCGCGCCGCCCGGAAGTGCAGCAGCAAGAGGAACCAGCGCGGCCGGGAAAACGGTAAGGGCGTGACACACGCACAAGGCGGCAACAGCCCTTGTTGCCCAGGTGCCTGTCAACAGCTGCAGGCGCCGGCCGAGAATGCCATCCAGCCACGCAGCATATGGCCGGAGCGAGTCAACGGTTTTTGCGGCCTTTTCCCGTGGGATCGAGGTGTTGGCAAGACTGCGCGGAACCGCGACAGACCCGTTGCCGGATAAAACCTGCACTGAGATGAGAATGATGCATGCGGACAAAACCAGCGGCACGCCAGGAACGGCGCCCAGGGGTGAAATCATCACAAGGGCCGGCAGGAACAGAAGCGGTCCGGCAGCCCGGCTTCCGACGGCGCGCAAGATGGAGCCCACATCGGCAGATCCGTCTTCGATCTCTGTTTCCCAGCTGTCCAGAACGCCGGTTATTGTGGTGAGTGTGTCATGGGCCATGAAACGGCTCGGAAAAAAAGGGGGTGCCGGACAAAAGAGAGGGCCGGCGAAATGCCGGCCCGTTCCCTGCATGCGCGGTGTCAGCTCGCTGCTTCCAGTGTCAGCCGGCTCACGCCAAGTGTCAGGTTCGTGCCCGTCTGGCTTTCAAGGCTGATCGGGTTGAGCGCGATCGACTTGTCGAATCCGCCGATCAGGGCATTGGCCTTCACGCCGGCTCCAAGGCTCGCTCCGGCGGTCACGCCACCGTAAGTCCCTTCGAGGGCGCCTTTTTCCATGTCGGCGCTTGGGGCAAGCACGCCCCAAACCATGGTCGCCGTGTCGGTGGTGCCGATATCAAGCCCGTAGTCATTGACGGTACCGGTGTAAAACACAGCGCCCTGACCATTGGCAGGCTTGAACGTGCAGGCCAGGGATGCGGAGGAGCCGACGATGAAATTGGTCTCCTGTTCAACGGCGCAGGTCAGCGTGCCAACCTTGACCCCGGCGCCTTTGGTGTCCGCAGCGGCCGAAATAGCCAACAGGCTGGCCCCGGAAAAAACAGCTGCGATGGTCATCAGACGTGTCATGAACGAACTCCTATGCTTTGGACGCGGCGGGATCAAAGGGGTCGCACCGCAGTGACCGGTGCGGCGCGTTGGAGTGCCGCACTAGGAACTGAACGGTCCGGCACGTCCAAGGTTCCGGAAATTCTTGATTTTTAAATGCGCAACCGGTTCGCGGTGAGCGCGTTTGACGAAGCAGGTTGGAGGATATCAGCTGCGGACACGCAAGGCCGTGTCTCCGGCAAGGCGTCAGGACCTGCCCTCGCGGCCTACCCGCTAGATGTCACCGGCTTGCTAGAGACAAACTGGCCTTGTCCCGCAACCCGCCGGGTTGTTGTCCCGCAGTGTACGCAGACAACGTCCAAAAGCTGCGGAGGGGCCTGCGGGCCGGGGACAAACGTTGAGATGAAATTGCGGTCGCACCGCGGGCACGTTTCCTTTGGCAATATCGTTATGCTCCATTGACGGGCCGCCGCCCCTTCCCTTTCTGCCGCCGTGAGGCGGGAGATCTCGGGCGGAGGTCGATTATGCTGAACCCTTTTGGTTCGGCCAGTCCGACAGCGCCGCTCGAAGGTGTTCAACCGTGTAGGGTTTCCGAACGATCGGAACATCCGGATATTGCCCGATGACATCGTTCGAAGAGCCGTACCCGGTTGCCAGGATGCAGAAAACTCCCGCCTCGACACAGCGCTCCACGACCGGAAGGGACAGCTCGTCCCCCAGGTTGACATCAACGAGTGCGAACGCGATCTTACCCGTCGACAACGCGTCCAGACCATCGCTGACACGGCTTGCGGTCTGGACATTTTCAGCCCCGAGCTCGGTCAGCATGTCGACCGCGTCCAGCGCGATGATCATGTTGTCCTCCAGAACGAGCGCTCTCCCGGAAAGAAGCTGCGCCGGTTCAGTTTTCGGAAGGTCGCCGTGGCGTGTTGGCTCTCCGTTCGAGCCCTTGCGGATGTGTTTGGCTGGCAGCTGGAAATCGGCCTCCAATCCGTACATGCGATAGCGGACCTCCGCCTTGCCGTTCAGTTCAAAGGGGATCGACCGTTCAATAATCGTGCTGCCAAAACCCCGGCGTGTCGGCGCAGCGACCGGAGGACCGTTTTTTTCGCGCCACGACAGGGACGCTGTGCCGTCGGCCGTGAGATCGACCTCCAGCAGCACCGTTCCGTTCGTATCGCTCAACGCGCCGTATTTGACGGAGTTGGTCACCAGCTCATGAACCACCAGGGCGAGCGTCGTGAACGCGGCCGGCGTAAGATCTATCTCATCACCGCTCAGGTGAACGCGGTCGGCATTGCCGCCAAGGAAAGCAGAAACTTCCGTTTGCAAAAGGCCTCGGAACGAGACCCAATCCCACTCCGTCTCTGTCAACTGGTCATGCGCGCGCGCCAGCGCATGAATCCGGGCATCCAGCACACTTTGATAGGCATCCAGACTGCCGGCATCCTGTTTTCCCTGAGAAACGAGGCCGCGAATGAGATTGAGGATGTTGCGCACCCGGTGATTCAATTCCGCGATCAGAAGTTCCTGCTGGTCCTGTGCCCGCTTGCGCGCCAGATTGCTCTCGTCGGTGAGCTTCAGGACGACTTCCAGGAGCGTGACCCGGAAAGCATCCGCTGCGCGCCGCTCCCCCGTTTTCCAGTGCGCGCACGTTCCGTGCACCACTTGCTGCCATGCCTCAAAGCTCTTGCGCGGCGTCAACCGCTGGCCGTTCGGTCCGGCCTCGACCGGCTTTTCCGGGTTGCCGGCCCAAACAACCGATTGCGCGATTTCACGCCGGAAAAGCACAAGATAGTCCCGCGGGGTGCGTGAAATCGGGATCGCAAGAAGCCCCGCAACACGATCAGCAAACTGCTCGGCGGCCGGATACCGCGCGGCAATCTCCTCGGTGGCATAGATCTGCCCGGCCGGTGTCGTGTTCAAAAATCTTGCAAGACCAAGAAACTCTTCAAGGGTCGGCGCGGATCCGACGGCCTTGAATATCCCGTCCGAATAGATCGCCGCACCGTCGAAGGGAATGATACTGCCGAGTTGAGAGACAAACGCATCAAACGCTTCGAAAGTGGATGTGCCGCTCGAGAGTTGCGACATCAAGCCGTCATGCAGGGCACGGGCGCGATCCTCGTTTTTGAGTTCCGCATTCAATTCGAACTGCGCCAGTTCGTAATTGAAGAGCTGGGCGAAAAGCTCAATGGCGCTGCGCAGTTCGTATCCAAGATACTTCGCGCTGCCATGGTGACAGGCGAACAGTCCCCAAAGTTCGCCATTGCGGATGATCGACACCGACATGGATGCCTGAACGCCCATGTTTTTCAGATATTCCAGATGGATTGGAGAAACTGCGCGTGTCACGGCAAGGGACAGATCGATCGGCTGACCGTTGGGATCCATTTCCGGCTGAATTGCAATGGTCTGAGCATCGACATCAGCGATGATGCGCAACACGCTTTTCAGATAGAGGGCCCGGGCCTGTTTCGGAATATCGCTCGCCGGGTACCGCAATCCCAGATATGGGGTTTGCCACGGTTCCAGGCACTCCGCGATGACACTCCCGGTGCCATCGTCTTCGAACCTGTAGACCATGACCCGGTCATACCCTGAAAGGCTCTTGAGCCCCCTTGCAGCCTCCTGGGCCATCCTTTCAAGGCTGTCCCCCCGTTGGACCCGTTTTATCAACGCCGGGACAATCGCAGCATCGACGGATGGATCCGCCTCGCTTTGCTGCGGTTCGAATTCAAGGATGGTCTGCCGGCCGTTCCAATGAACCGAGATGTCAAAGAGCGTCCCGGAGCCGAGCGCCGGATAGGAAAAGACCCGGACAACATCATCTTGCCCTGCGAGCAATTGCATGCGGGTCCGGATATGGTGAATGGTCCCTTCGGGCAGCAGGTCGACCAGCCGGTGGCCGATCAGGGCGTTCTGATCGACGCCGAAAAAGACATGGCAATTTTCTGATGCGTGCGTGACGATCCAGTCCGACGAGACGCCGACAAGATAGCCGAAATCCTGTATACGGCCGAGAATGTGAATGGGTTCACGATCACAATTCGTGAGGTTGACATCGGCCGGACCGCTCTGGGGTTTGAGATCAGGCATCTGTTTGCATCCGTTTTGTCTCCGGCAGCAAGTCCGTCGCATGAAAGGTATAGAATTCAAAAATCAGCCCCGCATCCGCACATATTTGGGCGGAAATGCCGGTGTCACCGGACATGTCAGCAGCGTCCTTTGAAAACTGTTGCCAGTATTCAATATAACTCGGTGCAGAAAAATACGCATTGGTCTGCTGCACCAGATCCGATTTGGACGCCTCCCATTGCCGCCGGAGCACTGTCGTTCCAAGACGAGAGCCCGCCATCACGTAGTCGATGGCTTTTGGGTGGAAGTGGCACCGGAACGGATCAGGGGCCAACGGGCCCGTTGCCCCTATCTTGCGCTGATCTTCGTCGATCCGCACCAGAAGATCCTGCATCATTGGAGCACATGCGGGGAACGGTTCGGTCTTGGTGAGTGTTGTAAGTGCATGCCGCTGCAGGGACAGGAAAGCCTTCAGACCCGGCACCGATGCCACATCGAATGCGGTTATGACGCGGTCCAGATTGGCATGAGCGGTCTGCGTGTCCCGCCGCAGGCGCGTTCGCAATGTTTCCATGGCCTCAATTCGACCTCTTCCGATCAAGGAAACGCCTGGGCCGGACTGTTCCTTGAAGCCAATTTTATCAGTTTTTATAGTGACTTCGGTAATTATGACAAGGGCTCTTGCATGTAAATCAACCGACCCGGTCCGCCGCGGACGTTTGGGATTTGCCTTCCCGCTGAAACCCTCCATCAAACGCTGGACCGATGAAACCCCGCATGCGCAGAACCGTTAAGCGGCTCATGACCGGCCGGTCCGGTTCAAGGGTCTGGCTGTTATGAGGCAAGGGATGCAACACCCAGTCTTTCCAGGATGTCTTCGTCTTCCATCGTGCTGTTGAGACAGACCACGCGAGGACAGAGCGGCAAAGTCAACTCTCTGAGTGTCGGCTCCAGCAGATAGACTGATTTTCCTTAAACACTGACAAGCTGCACGAAACTGGCGTGCAGTTGCGACCAATCGTTTGTGTCCAGCACAATCGCTGTGAAGGTGGTGTGCGACAGCACCTGTGTGGCGTCTTTGAGGCAGCTCACGTCAACGACCGCCGTATACCCTGCCAGCGCAAGGATGCGGGACAATCGCGCTCGCACGGCTTCATCCATTGATAACACAAGGGCAGTCCCCTGACCCACGGCTGTATTCATGCACGGCATCCAAAGTCGACCGGGTTCAACTTGTCAAAATGCTGCACATGCGCGCTTCCGAAGTCTCTAACATATGTTAACGATCACGAAACCGTGAACCGGATCCCGACTGACGGATCTCGAAACGCGAGCGGCCGGGTGCCGGCCTCTTTCGGACCACAGCATGACTGGCAAAATCATCTTCACGGCCTCTGTCGGCAAAAAAGGCTGAATGAAACCGGCGACGAAAATCTGACCGGTTGAAGTGGTTTCAGAACAACAAATGAATCAAATGTCGTCGATGTTGATCCGGCGCCACCGCGCAAGGGTGAAGGAATAAAGGGCGAAAGCGCCCAGGCCCGCCCCCATCAGGAACATCAGGACGCTGCCGAACGGCATGTCCTGCAGGAAGGTGAGCGCATCCTCCAGCCCCGGTTTGGACTGCGGCGACCGCACTCCTGAGACGATCTGGCTGAAGATCAGAAATGCGAGGATGACAAAAACGAGGCCGCGGGCCGACAGACCGGTGACCGAAATCGGATGTATGAGCGCCATGGCCGCCGCGTCCGCCTCCAGGTGGTCTTCGTATTTGCCCTTTATGGCTTTCCAGAAATGCGCGCCCCCGATGCCCAAAAAAGCAAACCCCATCGCCAGGAACACCGGCCATGCCCCAAGGACACCGGTCACCCCGTCCAGTGCGGCTTGGACGGCGCCGCCACTGCCGCCGTCACTGCTTCCCGGGCCGAGCAGCGCAAGAACGAACAGGCTCAGCACCGAGTAGGTTCCGGCGCTTGCAAGGAGGCCCAGGCGAATGGCAAGGCCTTTAATCCCCCAGCCATGATCATCCGTGTCAAGGAGGCTCTGGATGAGGCGCCAAGCAACGTATCCAAGAAGTCCGGCCAGCAGCAGCACCAGCAGGATTTTGCCGAAAGGTTGCCGGGCAATGGTCGAGATCGCGTCTTTGGGACCGTCGCTTGCGCCGGCAAGAAAGGCGGTGACCATCGTCAGGACCGCAACGGTCCCGTAGATGACGCCTCGGGCGGCATAACCGGCCCGCGCTGCAGGTTTGAACCAAGACGTTTTCACCGGCCATGTCCCCCTCTTGCCATGCGGGTTGATTGCGCCCCTCAGCCGTCGCTCGGGTCCGGTGTCAGCCGTGTGCTGCCCTTTCGCCGTCCGCCTCCCGCGATCGGGCACCGCACGGCCGGCCGCAGAACCTACCCATCGTTTTCGGACCGCGGGCCCGGTCCCTCCAGGGCTTCCGCCGAGATCTTGAGCGGCTCGCTGAACGTCAGCGTGCGGTAGGGGAACGGAATTTCGATGCCGGCACGATCGAGAGCGCTCTTGATCTGTGACACGGCCTCGCTTCTGGACTGAAGCTCATCCTTTGGCGTACTTCCGGTCCACCAGCGGACCAGGAAGTCGATCGACGACGAACCGAAGGAGGTCGTGAAGATTTCGAACGGTTTGGACGTATCGCGTGTGGACAATGTCTCCACCGCCTCAGAAATGACGGTCCGGGCCCTTTCGACGTCTTCCCCGTAGGCAACGCCAACCTCGAGCGTTACGCGCCGCTTCGGTTGGTCGGTCAGGATCTTGACCGGGTTTTTATAAAGAAAGCTGTTGGGCACAAGGATCAACTCGCCCGACCGCTGTCTCAAGAACGTGTCGCGGATAGAAATATGTTCGACCTGTCCGTTCAAATCCCCGCACTTGATGTCGTCGCCGATCCGCATCGGCTTGCGCAAGAGGATGAGGAAACCGGCCAGGAAGTTCTCGAAAATGTCCTTGAACGCCAGTCCGACGGCGATGGATCCCAGACCAAGCCCGGCGAGCAATTTGGTCGGGGTAAGATTTGGAAACAGCAGTGTTGCTGCGACGAGCGCACCGGCCAGCCACACGGCAAGCCGGCTGACTTTGGTAATCGCTTCAACAAGGGAGCGCCGCAGAGACGACCGGTGGAGCACCGAGGACGACAGGCGCCCGACAACAAAGGCAAACGCGCCTGTCAGGGCGATGACCAGCACCGCTGCCAGAAGGTTCGGCGCCAGGGCGACTGCGGTTCGGACGATCCCCGCCAGCTGATCGGAAAGTATGCGAACGGGTTCGATATCGACATCCATGAATATGCTCGGTGCTCTGTGAAGCGTGTTGCACGGCCTCCAGCAAGGGCGGCAGTGCCGTCCGGGTCAATCCGCGCGGATCGGCGCAATCGGCCTCATGTCCAAAAGCTTAGATCAACCCGGCGAAGGAAAGAACGGCTCCGACAACGACCACAAGGCCAACCAGATAGATGATGTTGTGCATGACTTTCTCCTTTTGATGGGAACTTCTTCAAACGCAAAAGGTTCCCTTGTCAGCGGAAGAATTTCCCGCTCGGCTGACGGAAGGACATTGGAAATCGTGACTGCAAACGGGCAAGAACAAGACGTTGGAGGTGGCAAACAGGGGCTGCCTGGCAGACGAACACAAGGAGAGCGGCTGGATGCGCGCGGGCGCACGGATCGCTTGGGATTGCTGTCCCCGGCACTTCCGGCTTTTTCGCCTGGACCGGGAACCGGCCGGATCGCGCGGGCGCAAAAACCGCTCTGCTTTAGCGGTCGGAAATTTCAGGTGTTTGCCCGGCAAATTGGCCTTTTGATTTTTTTCATCTGCGTTTCTGTGATCCCCGGACAGGCGCAAACGGACAACAGCAATGCGATCGAGCCGACCGCACTCATTGAGACAGAGCGCACGATTGGAGAGGATCGCTCGATCACCACGCGCCTTCAGGCAATATTCCGGGAAATTGAGGCTTTGAGCGGCGTGCAGGTTCGGGTGAACGAAGGTGTGGTCGTTTTGAGCGGGGCCGTTGCCAATGACAGTGCGGCGGACAGAGCCGTCGAGCTTGCAACGCGTCTTCAAGGCGCTGTTGCGGTCGAGGACAGAATCGACCGCACGTTGAGTGTTGAAGACAATCTGGACCCGTTTCTGCAGAGAACGGAAAACACGGTTGATGCGGTCATCAAGGCCTGGCCGCTTTACGCAATTGCTGCGCTCGCATTTATCGGCGTGTCGCTGACAGCCCATTTGATCGCGTCGGCGCACGTCGTCTGGCGGTTTTTTGCTCCAAACCCGTACATCGGCGATTTGATTTCACAATCCATTCGGTTCTTCGGAATTCTCGCCGGGCTTCTTCTCGCCCTGAGCATCCTGGATGCCATGGCCCTGTTCGGCGCAGCGGCGGGCAGCGCCGGCCTGATCGGTCTTGCCGTGGGGTTTGCGGTCAAGGATACGATCGAAAACTACGTCGCAAGCCTCATGCTGAGCGTCCGCCAACCCTTTCGCGCCGATGACCATGTGGTCATCAACGACATGGAGGGCATCGTGGTCCGGCTCACATCCCGGGCGACCATTTTGATGACACTGGATGGCAACCACTTGAGGATTCCAAACGCTGAGGTCTTCAAGGGCATCATTCTCAATTACACGCGAAACCCGCAGCGGCGCATGACCTTCGACCTCGGCGTGGATGCCGACGATGACCCGATCGATGCGACCGCGGCAGGGCTCGAAACAATGAAGAGCCTCGATTTCCTGCTGGATGATCCAAAGCCGATTGCGTTCATCGAAGAGGTCGGAGACTCCAATATCGTCATCACGTTCGCAGCCTGGATCGATCAGACACGGACCGACTTCCTCAAAGCCCGCAGTGCGGCAATCAACGCGGTGAAAACCATTCTGGAAGACCAGGGCTTTACCCTGCCGGAACCCATCTATCGCGTGCGGCTTGAGGGCAGCGATGGCGGCTTTCTGCCGGCCGCGCAGCCCCAGCAGGGGGCCGGCCGTCTGCCGAAACGGCCACGCCCCCCAAAGCCGGTAGTCCCTGACCGCATCGATGTCTCGCAGGATGATGATGTCCGCCGCCAGGTGGCCGAGGAGCGAGCAAGAGGGGATCAGGAGGATCTTTTGAGCGATGTCCGCCCGATCGAGTGACCCGTCGCCAGCATCAACATTTAAAAAGATTAACGGAACCAAACCGGCTGTCACCGGTTGCTCTGTCGTAAGGAATCACACGGAGGGAGTGCAACTGATGCCGAAGATCGAGAACGCAAAAATCCTGGTTGTTGCAACGGACGGTTTCGAACAGTCCGAACTGGAAGTTCCTCTCAAACAGCTCACCGACCATGGTGCGACCGTGCAGATCGCAACGCCGGACGGTAAGGACATTACCGGGTGGGACGGCGGCAACTGGGGCAGAAGTGTGAAAGCGGACCTGAAAATCGCGGATGTCGATGTGTCCGACTATATCGCGCTCGTGCTGCCCGGCGGTCAGATCAACCCGGATGTCCTGCGCACGGATGAAAAGGTTGTCTCAACGATCCGCGAGTTCGTGGAAAAGAACAAGATCATTGCCGCCATCTGTCATGCACCTTGGCTTCTGATCGAGGCCGGCGTCGTCGCCGGGCGCGAAATGACGGGCTTCACGTCGATTCGCACCGATCTGAAAAATGCCGGGGCCAACGTGGTCGACAAGGAGGTCGCCATCTCCAACGGTATCATCACCAGCCGGACCCCGGAGGACCTTGACGCCTTTGTCTCCAAGATCCTGGAGGAAGTTGAAGAAGGCGAGCACGAGCGCAAGGTCGCCTGACCCTTCGGCCCTGCGGCCTTGCGGATCGGAAAATCTGGAAGCGGCGCCTGTTCGCCGCTTTCGCTTTTATGGTTTTGAAAACATCACTGGACCGGGATCGGGCGGCCGTGTTTATCCCGGTTGGAGCTTGCCGGTCCGGTTCTTTTGGTTCAGCTGCTCGGCACAGAATTCGAGTTTGTCCCGCACGATGGGCGCAATGACGAACGGGTAGGCATCGTCCAGCCCCATGGACCGGTTCATGTGATTGAGGGCCACCCCGAGGTCCAAACCCTCATTCAGGGCTGTCCGGGTGTCATGGGCCCCGAACCGCGTTCCAGGCAGGGTCATTCCAACAGCGTTTGCGCTGTCGCGAAGATCCAGCAGATGAAGAACATGGGCCGCGGTCTCCGCCCAGTCCTCATGCGGGTGGGCGCTGGCATATTCTGAAATGTGGGTGTCTGACCAACCCTCACCGGCTCCGGTTTCGTAGTAGCGCTGAAGTGCGTCCCGGTAATCCGCCGTTTCGTCACCGAACAACGATCGGAACCGGGTGAGAAAGGGATGCGATCCGCTCAACCTGGAAAACAGGAAATGCGAGATTTCATGGCGGAAGTGCCCGACCATTGTGCGGAACGGCTCCTGCATTTTTTCGCGGCGGTCTACGAGCGTCGCCGGGTCTGCCTCTGCAACATTGATGATGATCTTCCCGGCGAGATGCCCCATGACCGGACTGTCTGCTCCGGTGGAGGTTGTCTCCGACAGCAATTCAAAGGACGGCCGGGGCCCGGTGTCGGCTGCCGCAAACCAGCCCAGCTGCTTCAGGTTGGCAAGGACCCAACGCTTGGAGGCCTCGGTCCTGGCCCAGAGCGCCAGGTTCTGGTCAACATCCGGTTCCGGGTGGACTTTTGTCATTACGCAGGAATCACACAGCGCCTCACCGGGCCGTGCGGCCCAATTGCAGGACAACAGCTCTCTGTTTGCGCAAGCAATGCCCTGGCTTGAAAATCCCGCAGTTTCTGGATTGTAGAAAAGCTCCGAAGCGCAGGAGCACCGCATGTTTTCGAAATAGACCGGACTGGAGCACTCTGGACACTCAAAAATCTTCACACCGGTCTCCTGGAAAAACAAACGCGTGGACCGTCATTGGTCAAATGGAATGCGCCACCTGCAAACGATTGCCCGGGATGGGCATGGCGGTCCCCGATCTGTCCCAGCGTATCCACAAACGGATTGCCCCTGCAAACAGACAGACCGGCTGGCGGAGCGTGGAACGATCTCCTCAAACGGCAGTTTAGCCATATGATAGACTTCGAACAGTTCACTTTGCGCAGGGAACCCTCGTCATTTCTTATTTGCTGCTTGTCCTGGCCTCCGCATGTCTCGTCGCCAGTCTCCTGCCCCTTGTCCCGGCCGCGCATGGGGCGATCCGCATGTTCGATTTCGGCCGCCTTCAAATCATTGCCATTGCTGCCGCCCTGCTCTGTCTGACACCTGTTCTTTCGGGCGCGTCAACGGAATTGGAAATCGTAATCCTGACCATGCTGGGCGCCTGTCTGTTTATTCAAATGGCGCATGTGTTGCCCTTTACCCCTCTTTGGCCAAAGCAGACGGCGACGGTTGCCGGGCCGCTGGATGAAGCCGGCGCGCTGTCGATCCTGTCTTGCAACGTGAAACAAAGCAACAGGGACTATCAGGCGGTCCTGTCCCAGGTGGCTGCCGTTGAGCCCGACCTTGCGGTTTTCATGGAAGTGGACACCGGCTGGGTCGATGCCCTGAGGCAGGGGATTGCCGGCACCTACATGCGCATCGAGTGCCCGATGGACAACAGTTACGGCATGATGCTCGCCTGCCGTCTGCCTGTCGAAACCTATGAAATACAGCATCGCCTCAACGACCACGTCCCGAGCATCGACGCCGTGATCCGTCTTCGAAACGGTGCCGCCCTGCGGGTGATCGCCCTGCACCCCGAGCCACCGGTCCCCACGCGCGATACGGAAGCCAGGGACGCGGAAATCCTGTTGGTCGGACAGGAAGCCCGCCGGGAAACGCGCCCGATGATTGTGACGGGGGATCTGAACGACGTTGCCTGGTCGCGCACGACACGCCGGTTTCTCAGGATTTCAAGAATGTTGGATCCCCGGCAAGGCCGGGGAGTCTTCAACTCCTTCGACGCGAGATTCTGGTTCTTGAGGTGGCCGTTGGATCACATTTTTCACTCTCATCACTTCGAGATCGAGGAACTGCGGCGGCTCCCCTTTGTCGGGTCCGACCACTTTCCGATGTTCTACCGTCTGGTGTTTCGCGGCAGCGGTGACAACCGGATGCCGTCCCCGGCCACTGCAGCGGACAAGGTGGAGACAGACCAGGTGGTTGCAGCTGAAAAACAAAGGGATCGCCCCCCGGTTGGCGAAGACTGGGAGTGACCGCGCAGGCCTTTGGGGACGCTTTCCACCCGCTGTCCGGCGCAGCCGGCAGGATCGGGGAACCATTGCTCCGAAGGCAACGGGCACGGATTCCGGCGCAGGGTCATCGGCGCGTCCAGTCCTTGTCAAGCTGGGCGCGTTTTTCAGGATCGGTCTCTCCGAGCAGCTTCATGAGACCGACGAGCCCTTCGGCGGCCTGAAGCGCTTCCAGCTCGGGCCTCTTTGAGCGTGCAAACCTGCGCCGTTTCTGGGCTTTCAGGAGGGTTCGGACGGCCTGTCGCGGTGAAAGCAAGCATGAGGGTAAGGTCACGGCGTGACGGTCAACCGCTCTCCGGACCGATTTCCTGCATCCGGGCCTGCAGCCAGAACAAATATTGATCGGCAGTTTCTGCCTGCTCGGCACCGTTGAACCCTCTGAAACTGTCGGCATCGAACTGGCCGCTTTCGACAAGGCTGTCGACGAAATTATACTGATCAAACGCTGCTTTGTAGTTCAACGTAGTGATGTTGCCCAGATTAAGGGTGTTGTTTTCCTGGCTCGGTGTCGTCATCGCCATGGACTGTTCGCGGCTGACATATACAGGCGGCGACCAGTCTGGATCTACGTCACCTACGATTGCAGACCGAACCGTATCTGGGTTGACCTGGATCTCTTGGGGCTTGAGACGCAGTGATATGGGAAGGGACGTCGCAGATATAGACATTTCGTTTCCAATACTTTGCCAGTGCCCGCAGAAAAAATTCAACCAAATCGAGCACTTTCAATATAAGCAGGCAATAGTCGTGCCAATCAACAACATCCGAAGCGGCCGGTCATTTGATGTCTTGCGCGGACACACGCCCCCCAAAAAACGTGGGCACGGATCCCGACGCGGGGTCATCAGCGCGTCCAGTCCTTGTCAAGCTGGGCGAGTTTTTCAGGATCGGTCTCTCCGAGCAGTTTCATGAGACCGACGAGCCCTTCGGCGGCCTCAAGCGCCTCCAGCTCCGGCCTCTTTGAGCGTGCAAACCAGGGCCGTTTCTGGGCTTTCAGGAGGTCCCGGGCGGCCTGCAGCGCAGCCGCGCACACATCCGGATCCCGTTTGAACACTTCGGCGGCAAACAGCTGAAGCGCGGTGCCGGTTTCGGGCCCGGTTTGGTATCCGCTCATGACCTCACCTTTCGTTTGGGTCTGCGCTGCGGCCGGGACGCGAGGCCGTCGATCAGCGCATCTGGGAAGGGCAGCTCGATTTTCTTGAGTTGCGATTGGCGCCATGAAAGCGAGCCGCCGTCGCCGTAGTCCGGTCGGCTGAGCGCATGGCCCATGAGAAGGCAGCGCAGCTCGTAATCGAGCCCGGCTTCCTTCATCCGGGTTTCAAAGGCATGGCGCAGCGAATAGATCCGGTGATGCTCCGACGGCAGGAGACCGGCGCGCCGTAAGTGCCGCATGCCGATTGCGGAAAAGTTCGTTTCCTTGTCGCGGTACCGCGGAAACCCGTCCGGAGCTTTCAGGAAAGCTGCCAGCGACACGCCGACAAGCGGGATTTGGCGTACGCTGGCTTCTGTCTTGATCGCCCGGTCCGCGCGGAAGCGGATTTCGATGAACGGCACGGCGCCCTCCAGATGGATCTGATCGGCGGTGATGTTGCAAAGCTCCGACGGCCGGCATCCGGTTTCAATCAGCGCCAGGAACAAGAGTGCGGCCTCCCGGTCGAGCCCGTCAAAGGCACCGGGGGTCAGCAACCGGTCGAGGATCCAGTGGACCGGGAACGGCGGCACGTCCTGTTTCAAGGCCTTGGGGTCCCGGAAGGACAGGTTCCGGAACGGGTTGTCCCGCCCCTCTTCGCCAATCCTTTGATAATAGGCCTGAAACAGCTGCCGCATGTTGCCGACATCCCGGTTGGCCGAATTGCCCGACAGGGGTTTTGACGGCGCGCCGCGTTTGCGTTTGTGCCCACCACCAGCGCCAGTGCCCGCAGAAGCGTCAGCGCCCATACTTTTATTCGCGCCCGTATTTGCGCCTGTGACCCGCGTCTGCCACCAGTCGAAAAACGCCAGCGCATCGGCCCTTGTCACCGCGTCGACCGGCTTGTCGCCCACCACCTTGATGAAGTTCGCAACCGCCCGGGTCTTCACCTTTTTATAGGCCGCGATTTGCGCCGGGCTTTTGCCTTTCAGGGCGTCGGGGGCAATTTCGGTCAAGTAAATCTCCAGCACCTTGGAGACCAGCACATCGGGCCGCGGCGCCGTTCCAAGGAGCGCCTCCGCATCGCTCTTGCGCTCCAGGTCCGGCCGGCCCTTCAGGACATCGAGCCGGGCGATCAGATCGTCCAGCGGGGCGTGGTTTAAAAGATCGCTGGACGATTTCCAGACAAAGCCGAGGGCGAGCGCCCGCTTCTGCGCGGCCCGGTACCGGGCCGTTGCCGGGTCGGCGGCTGCGGCGCCGCCGCCGAGCAGCGAGGCCCAGAACAGCGTGTCCGCCTCCTCCATGGCATCGCGGCGCAGCCGCGCAACATCAAGGTGTTTGGTCTTGAGAGAGACTTCAAGGGATGACCGGCCGACCAGATCCTTCACGTCCAGCGGCACCTGCCGCCGGTAATACCATGTGCCGGACCGATGGCACTTCAAGAACCGGTCGTCGTTACCCACCGCATTATCCTCTCACACGCATGTGGGGTAAAAACTGGGGTAAATTGTGGGGTAAAATCCGCGATTTCACAAATAAAAAAACCGGCCAGAGGCCGGTTCCTTTATGATCTCAATCACTTGGTAGTGTGATTGATGGTGCGGTCGAGAAGACTCGAACTTCCACGGGGGTTAGCCCACAGCGACCTCAACGCTGCGCGTCTACCAATTCCGCCACGACCGCTTAGTCAGTTTTCTCGGCGCTGATCGCGTCGAGGCGCTCCATGTAGCAAAAGGTTTTGGGAGGCGCAAGAGCCGAGCTTGCAATAATTCACAGGCGCCTAACTTTTTTAAATTCGCCAGATTAAAGCGGTCCTTCTGTGCGCATCGGGCGGGTTTCCGGCGGCCGCATCAGGACTTCGGTAATCGAAATGCCGATGCGTTCACCGAGCAGCACCACCTGCCCTTTTGCCACAAGTGTATTGTTGGCGTAGATCTTGACGTCGTCATCTTCATCCACATCAAGATCGATCACCGCTCCGCGGCCCATGCGCAGCAGCTGGTGCACCGGCATATGGTTTTCGCCGAGCACGACTGAGATATCGACATTGATTTCATCAAAGGTGGCCATAACACGCCTTAGTCCTTAAATAGGGCAAACATTCGCCAGCGCTGATCCTACCACGGGATCGGCAGCCTGCTCAAAAAACAAAGAAGTGTCATCCACATGTCACCTGACCTCCGCGACGCCCTGAACTTTAGTTTTCTGCCGGAAACCGGCTCGGCACCCGTCGAATGGCGCATCTCTGAACACCTAGTCGACTATGAAGCCGCTTCGAGGGAAATGGACGAACGGGTCCAGCGAATCATCGCGGGCGAGGCAAATGAGCAGGTCTGGCTTTTGGAGCATCCGCCGATTTATACCGCCGGTCCCAGAGCCGACGACCAGGACCTGATCGCACCGGACCGCTTTCCGGTCTACCGCACGGGCCGCGGTGGCCAGCACACATATCACGGCCCGGGCCAACGTGTGGCCTACGTCATGCTTGACCTCAAACGCCGCAAACAGGATGTGCGCGGGTTTGTGTCGGCGCTAGAAGCCTGGCTCATCAACACGCTCTGGCACTATCACATTCGCGGCGAACGCCGGGAAGATCGGGTCGGCGTCTGGGTGCGCCGGCCGGACCGCGGCGCAAACGTTGAAGACAAGATTGCTGCGATCGGAATTCGCATGCGCAAATGGGTGACATTTCACGGCATCAGCTTCAACGTGGAACCAGAGCTGGACCATTTCTCCGGGATTGTGCCCTGCGGCGTCAGCGAACACGGTGTCACGAGCCTGGTGGATTTAGGCATCCCGGTGACAATGGCGGAGAACGACAGTGTGCTCAGGGCCGAGTTTGAGAAAATTTTTGGGCCAACGACCTCTGCTTAAGTGCCCGGCGATTTTTCTGGAGACTGCTCAAACGCCAAATGAAGAGAACCCGATAACAAAATTACCACAAATACATTGCCATTAATAACAATAATACTTTGAGTTAACTCAGGTGGATGACGTTATTACGCGTCACACACATCGAAATTTAGTCTTTATTTATCGAAAACAGGCAGTGTCCGACCAATTCAACACATCTGGGACATCGGTTGTGACACAAGCGTCCACAAAACATGCTGCCAAGAGCATCATCACTAAGATCCTGCTGGCGGCTGCCGCAGTAATCATCGCCATCTTCGCAGGCTTCGGCCTTTTCAACGACACCTTGCAACGCTCTGCGAAGTCGGAGGAGATCCGGGACTACATGACCGGGGTCGGCTTTGCGGAAGCCAACTCGGTTCGAAACTGGTTCCAGGCCCGTTTGATGCTGATTACCTCCACAGCGGAAGGCGTTGCCCGGCAAGAGAGCCTCGGCGCTGAATTCTTTGATTTGCCGACCCTGACGTCCAACTTCGATGGCACCTATTTCGGCGCACAGGAAGACGGCACATTCACGATCTGGCCGGAAACCAACTTGCCGGAGGGCTATGACCCGCGCGTCCGCCCTTGGTACAAGGACGCTGTTGCGGAAAACGGCCCGACGATCACCGCGCCCTATCAGGACGCATCCAGCGATCGCCTAATCGTGACGGCGGCAACGCCTGTGAAATCGGGTGGCACCTTGTCTGGAGTGGTCGGCGGTGACTTCGATATTACCGAGATCGCCAAAATGCTCTCAGAGTCCGATCTTGGCGGAAACGGCTATGTGTTTGTGACCGACTCGCTTGGAACGATCCTCATACATCCTGAAAATGAGCTGGTATCCAAACCACTCTCAGACTTGTTTCCGAACGACCCTGTTTCTGTCTCCAGCGATACACAGTATGCGTCGACGCAGTTCGGCGATCGCATCATCCAGTTTGTTCCAATCGAAGGCCTGCCGGTTGATTGGCAGATTGGCCTGTCCCTCGACCGGGGCGCGGCCTATGCCAGCTTGGCGAGCCTTCGCAATTCGGCATTCATTGCCACAGCAATTGCAACGGTCCTGATGCTGGTGATCCTTGGCTCACTCTTCCAGACGTTGCTCGCGCGGCCTTTGGCATCGGTCACCCGGGCCATGAGCGAGATTGCCGGCGGCGATCTTGATTGCCCGGTTCCAGGCGTTGAACGCAAGGACGAAATCGGGTCGATCGCCAATGCGGTGGAGGTCTTCAAGACAAATGGCAAGGCCCAGCGGCAACTGGAAGCGGAACAGGCATCCGAGCAGCTGGCCAAGCAAAACCGCGCAGAAACCGTCGATCGCCTCCTGAACGACTTCAACCACGAAATCCGCGGTGTATTGGAAACCGTTGCCAATGCAACGGGCGAGCTGGAAGGCACGGCCCGTGAACTGGCGGAAACGTCCGAGAAGAGCTCCAACGATGCCGCCTCAGCCGCCAAGACAACGGGCGACACCGCCGCGAACGTCCGCTCGGTTGCAGCTGCTTCCGAAGAGTTGACCTCGTCGATTGCAGAAATTGCCCGCCGGGTTGAAGACCAGGCGAGCATTGCCGGCAAGGCCTCGACAGCTGCAGCCAATACCGATGAGACGGTTCAAAGCCTTGTCGCAACCACGGACCGGATCAGCCAGATTGTCAGCCTGATCAACGACATTGCGGCACAGACCAATCTCCTGGCCTTGAACGCGACCATCGAGGCCGCCCGCGCCGGGGAAGCCGGCAAGGGTTTCGCTGTTGTTGCGTCCGAAGTGAAATCGCTTGCGAACCAGACCGCCCAGGCGACCGAGGAAATCGCCACACAGATCCAGGCCATGCAGTCTGTGTCCGATCAGACAGCAACGGCGATCAAAGACATTGCCAGCGTCATCGGTGAAATGACCGAGATCTCCCAAGACATCTCGGTCTCCGTCGAGCAGCAAAGCATGGCAACAACGGAGATCTCGCGGAACGTCAACGAAGTGTCATCCGGCACGGATGCAATTTCAGAGACCATGTCGCAGGTCTCCAGCGGCGCGCAATCGACCGGACGCAATGCAACCGATGTCTTGTCCACTGCCGAAGCCTTGATGGCGCAATCGAAGACCCTGAGCTCGAAAGTCGACCAGTTCTTCGACGGCATCCGCGCGGCCTAACTCGCCTGTGCAAAAACAATCTCCGCACGGCTCACCACAGCCGTGCGGAGATTGGCGAGATCCGCCGCGTCATCTCTTGTCCCGTCCTGCTTGGCCGCTCCGGCTGACTTGATCTGATTGCCGCCGGCAATATATCTATAAGTTGCAAGGACCAATGCTGACCCGGTGTCACGCTGGACCATTCCGACGAAGGCATTGGATAATGGGATTTTTCAAGCAACTGTTGGTGCTGTGTGTGCTGGCTGGGCTCGCCGGCGGCGGTTACCGGTACTACGATACCCACATGACGAGCGCGGCCGAAGGCTCTGGCGAACGCAGCCAACGGGGTGCGCGAACGGTCAAGGTTGAGGCGGTTCCTGCCAAGGAAACAGAACTCCCCGTCTTTGCCGAAGCGGTCGGTACGACACGCGCCTTGCGGGCTGTCGATATCGTGCCCCTGGCGGAAGGACGCATTGTCGAGATCGACATCAAGTCCGGCCAAGAAGTTACGGCGGGCACCGTTCTTGCGCGGCTGGATGATGAGATTGAACGGGCAACACTTGCAGAAGCCAAGGCACGCGTGAATGAACGCCGCCTCGCCATGGAACGCGCGGAAGCCCTGCGCCAGACCAACACCATCAGTCAGGCAAACCTGGAACAATTGCGCTCCGAACTTGCCATCGCCAATGCCGAACTCGACCGGGCACAGCGCCGCTTGGCGGACCGGACAATCCGGGCCCCGTTCACTGGTGTTTTGGGCATCAGTTCGATTGATCTTGGAGCCCGGGTGGAAACCTCCACCGTACTCACTCATCTAGATGATCTGGCCGAGGTGGAAATCGAATTCCGCTTGCCGGAAACGGTCTACGGGCAGATTGTGCAAGGCCAGCCGGTCACCGCCACCAGCGCAGCATTTCCTGGCCGCTCGTTCACCGGAAACGTTGCTGCGATTGACAGCCGTGTCGATCAAGCATCCCGGTCCTTCCGTGTCCGGGCCCGCCTGCCCAACCCGGATCGGGTCTTGCCGGTCGGGATGTTCATGCGGCTCGAGATCGAATTGAGTATCCGGCAGGCGATTGTTGTTCCGGAAGAGGCGCTCCAGGTCGAAGGCGGGACCATCTTCCTGTTTGTCGCAGATGGAGACACGGCTGAACGGCGTAATGTCACGACCGGCCTGCGCCGCAGCGGCTTGGTTCAAATCTCAGAGGGTGTGGAAACCGGCGAAAGCGTTATTTACCGCGGGATCCAATCGCTGCGCGATGGTAGCAAGATCGAGGTGATCGAAGGCCAGCCCGAAGCCCAGGATGATGCCTCCGGAACACCGGAAACGGCTGCGAAGGCGCAACCGCGTCAACGGAGCTGACGGTCCATGTTGTCCGATCTTGCCATCCGCCGCCCGGTTTTGGCCGCCGTTGCCAGTCTTCTGATCATCGTGTTCGGGATTGGTGTCCTGACCTCCATCCCGGTCCGCGAACTTCCGGACATCGATACGGCGGTCGTCACCGTCACGACAACTTATCGCGGTGCGGCTCCGGACGTCATCGACACGGACCTTACGGAGATCATCGAGGGATCTGTTGCTGGTGTGGCCGGGGTCAAGACAATCAGCTCAAGCAGCCGACGGGGCCGCAGCCGGGTTGTCGTGGAGTTTGAAGTCGGGAACGACATTGATGCGGCGGCAAACGATGTGCGCGATGCTGTTTCCCGTGTCCGGGCAGATCTTCCGGCCGATGCGGACGAACCACAAGTGGTCAAGAACGACGCGGATTCTGACCCTGTCATGCGCCTCGCCGTCACATCCGACAGATTGAGTGCGGCTGAGATCACCGACTATGTCGACCGGTATGTGATCGACAGGTTGGCGACCGTCCCGGGCGTCGCGTCGATTGACACCTATGGCGGCAGGCCAAAAGCCGTGCGGGTCTGGCTGGATCGCCGCGCCATGGCCGCCCGAAATCTAACGGTTGTCGACATTGAACGCGCTCTTCAGCGCGCCAACCTCGAATTGCCGGCCGGCGAACTGGAATCGGATGCAAGGCAATTGTCGGTGCGCCTCAACAGCCGGCTACCGACCGTTGATGCATTTTCAAATGTCGTGATTGAGCGGGTCGGCGGATATCCGATCCGCTTGCGCGATATTGCAACGGTGGTTGCTGGCGTCGCGCAGGACGACACGATTGTCCGGAACAATGGCAAGACTGCCGTTGGTTTGGCGGTCATCCGGCAAAGCCAATCAAACACGCTTGCCATTTCAGAAGCTGTGCGTGAAGAAATCGATGCGCTTCAGCCAAACCTGCCAGCCGACATGCAGATCGAAGTAGGCTCTGACGATGCCATCTTCGTGGGGGCCTCAATCCGGGAAGTTGTGATTGCACTGGGTGTGTCCCTCGGGCTTGTTGTCCTGGTCATCCTGTTGTTCTTGCGATCCCTGCGCGCAACCTTGATACCGGCAATCACGATCCCGATCGCATTGATCGGAACCTTTGCGGCGATCTCCGCGCTCGGGTTCTCGGTCAACGTCCTGACCCTTCTCGCCCTCCTTCTTGCCATCGGGTTGGTGGTTGATGACGCGATTGTCGTTCTGGAGAATATCCAGCGGCGTATCGATCTCGGCGAGAGCCCATTGATGGCAAGCTTCCTGGGCACCCGTCAGGTTACATTTGCGGTCCTTGCAACATCCATGACACTGATCGCCGTGTTCGTACCCCTCTCCTTCCTGCAAGGTCAGGTCGGGCGGCTCTTTGTCGAGTTCGGGTTCGTGATGGCGAGTGCGGTGGTTATCTCGACCTTTGTTGCGCTGACCGCATGCCCAGCGCTGGCATCCCGTATTTTGACCAGATCCAAAACACCTCAAGCCGGATGCAATGAAGGTACGCCTGCCGAGACCCTGGTGCTTCGGTGGTTTCGGAAAGTGGTCACGCTTGCGGTCCGCATGCCGCTTGTCATCCTGGCGCTTGCAGGCAGCATCGCCGCACTCGGCTTTGTCGTCTATGAACAGCTGCCGCGCGAACTGACCCCGAGCGAGGATCGCGGAATTGTTTTTGTGCCCCTGTCGGCCCCGCAGGGCAGCACGGTGGGATTCACCGATCAGGCCTCCCGCCAAGTCGAACGCATTGCAGAGCCACTCGTTGCTTCCGGCGATATCGAAACGGTCTTCACCTACACCGGCACCTGGGGCCGTCAGAACCGGGCCTTTGTCGTCCTTCGCCTCGCAGACTGGGAAGACCGGGAAAAATCCCACCGCGATGTCGTTCGGGCCATGATCCCGAGCATGGGCCAGATTACGGCGGCGCGGGGCTTTCCCATCACACCGGCTGGCCTTGGCTTGCGCGGCAGCCGCACGCCGCTGCGCATCGTTGTTAGCGGTCCTGACTTTGAAAGAGTGAAGGTGTGGGCCGCGCAGCTCCTGGAGCGCGGTCAGGAAAACCCGAACCTGCGCAATCTGGAAATGGACTACGAAGAAAATCAGCCGCAGCTCGACATTTCCGTCGACCGTGAACGCGCTGATGACCTTGGGATTTCCGTAGAGACGATTGCAACGACACTGCAAACGCTACTGGCCTCCCGCGAAGTGACGACCTATCTGGAACGTGGCCGAGAGTATCCGGTCCTCGTCCAGGCTGCGGCCAATGACCGGGCCTCTCCAACGGATATCGAGTTCATCTTCCTGCGTGCAGATGACGGCGACACGCTCGTTCCGCTCAGCGCCCTTGTGTCGCTTGATGTCAACGCTGCGGCTGCAGAACTGCGCCGCTACGACCGGTTGCCGTCCATTACAATCGAGGGCTCCATTGCGGAAGGGTATTCGCTTGGCGATGCCATCGAATACATGGAGGGTGCTGCAGCCGAGATCCTGCCCGCAGAGGCCAGGATCAGCCTTGCCGGTCAGTCGCAACAGTTCCGCGAAACATCAAGCGGTGCTGGTTTCACCTTTGCGCTGGCGCTCTTGATCGTGTTCTTGGTTCTTGCCGCCCAATTCGAGAGCTTTGTCCACCCATTCGTAATCATGCTGACTGTGCCGCTCGGCGTTGCGGGTGCCGTCTTTTCGTTGGCAGCGGCTGGCTTGTCGCTCAACATCTACAGTCAGATCGGCATCATATTGCTTGTGGGACTGATGGCGAAAAACGGCATTCTGATCGTCGAATTCGCAAATCAGCTCAGGGACGAAGGCAAGGACGTTACGCAAGCGGTCATCGATTCAACGGTCCTGCGTCTCCGGCCAATCGTCATGACGGTCGTGTCCACCGTTTTGGGTGCAATGCCTTTGGTGCTGGCGAGCGGAGCTGGTGCCGAGAGCCGCATTGCAATTGGAACCGTGATTGTCGGCGGGTTGCTCCTGTCCGGCATCCTGACGCTGTTCCTGACGCCGGTGCTCTACAGCTTGCTCGCGCGCTTCACCGAACCACGTTCTGCGATCGAGCGGCGGCTAAACACGGAACTCGGCAAACGCGGCCCGGCGGCAGGAGCCGAAACCCCGCCAGCGGAATAGTCCAAACGGGTTTCTGATTTAACCCGCTGTTGCTTCAGTTTGGGCAGGTGCGGGCAATGACTGGACGAAACTTTCCAGTTTAGCCTTGCCGCCGGGAGACCAGCCGAGTCTCACCAATTTTGCGACATCCATCACGCCAACGGGTCCCGGCGCGCGGATCGGCAAGTGCCACTCAAGGCTGAATGTTTCCTTGTAGATCTTCAAAAGGTCCTGAAGATCGAGCAGCATGTCGGACGCATTGAACACATCAAAGACGTCCTCGCTGTCGCCGCGCTTTTCCAGTAGAAGCGCAACCGCATCTGCCAGATCTTCGCCGTGAACTTCCGTGCCAACCCGAGGGATCACGGCATCGCCCTTGGCGAAATCATCCAGCACTTTGGACCATTTGTGGGTTTCCTGGCCCGGAGGGCACCCATAAACGCCGGTGGCCCTGACGACAGTGCCCTTGAAGCTGGCATCGCTCAGCACCTCAAGAGCCAGTTCACCGGCATATTTGACCTTACCGTAAAAGCTGTCCGGGTCGACAGGCGCCTCTTCTGTCAAGACGCCCCATTCGCCGGCACCGGCATAGACCGCCCGGCTGGAGAGGAACACACACTGAGCGACACCAGCAGCCTTTGCCGCCTGGAACAACGCCTGCGTTCCTTCGACGTTCCGGTCAATGAACCCATGGGGGTCGTCCCCCTCCCCATCCCGGTACTTTCCCGGCACATGGGACAGGGCACAGTGGATCAGCGCATCGGCTGCGGGGAGTTCAAATGCCCGATCATCCAGATCCCATTTGACATATTTGTCGGCCGGATTGCCGGACGACGCACGTCCAAGGCACGTGATCTGATGGCCATCCTGGCGCAAACGGCTGGCAATAAACCGGCCGAGTTGCCCCGTCGCTCCGGTGATAAGAATATGCATTGATCGACTTTTCTAGTTCTGTGCGGGCGGTGACGGCAGATTGGCGAGTGTTTCACCAATATCCCGTCCCTCGTGAAAGGCCTGCCACAGATCAATCAGGGGGCGCAAGAGATCTGACCGCCCGTGGTCCGTTTGCCACGGCTTTTCATACTGATAGTGCAGAATGTGGATCTGATCCCAATCCCAGAGATCCGGCAGATTGAACCAAACATATTGCAGCATGTTGTAGAACACCGGCAGGCCATGCCAGTCGGGAAAATAGCTTTCCAGGAAGGTCTGGTCCGTGCGCCGCCAAAACGCCTCAGGGGCATCCAGCTTCTGGAGCATATCCGCATAGGTTGACGCATTCGGGCGGGCGGTGAAGACACCGCTGTTCATCCGGTGAAAGTCGCCCAGCGCCTCATAGACATTCGGGGCGGCACAAAACTCCGGATACCCAAACAGCTTGTCGCAGTTCTTCAAGACGAGTGCATCGGCATCAATGAAGACCACGCTGTCATAGTCTTCCAGTTGCCACAGGCGCAATTTGACGAAGTTGTCGAGCGGGGTGTGAAACACCGGCTTGCCGCCCTTAGTGAACGGCGCCGCCCGGTGCAGCCGTCCCCGCTCGTGCCGCTCATTAAACGCGTCTGATGTCGGCAGGCGGTCACAGCGGCCAAGCCTTGGGGAGAATTCGCGGAGCGCTTCCAGATCGCCCGGATCGACACCCGGCGTATAGAGCACCACGAGATCAGCCTGCGTTCCGCTGAGCCGCAAAGAGCGCAGGAGCGCAGTTGCACCGAGCACATAATCAGCATTGGTCACCAGCGTCACATAGGCGTGTCGACTGCTAGCCGCTTTCTCAAAGACCGGATGATCGCTTGCCATTGGGACTTCAAGAAACAGATTTTAGACGCGGGTGCTCCGGATCGCGTTCGATGTCCACGGCAATCTCCTTCGTCCAGGCAGAGACGGCCGGAACCCGGCTGCGGTCGATCCGGTATGAGAACGCCTTGGCGACATCGACGACTTCACTCAGTAAGCCGTCTTCCAGCTTGATCGGGTTGAGGCCCAGCTGCAGAAACTGGTCATTTTTGACCACCAGATCGTTTTCCGGCGCTTCCTTTCGCGGGTTCGGAAGGTAGGCGATTCTCGCGCCGGTCAACTTGGAAATGAGCTCTGCAAGGTCACGCACCCGATGGGTTTCGGTCATCTGGTTGAACACCATCACCCGGTCGCCACGCTCCGGCGGGTTGTCCAGGGCAAGCTCGATGCAGCGAACCGAGTCCTGAATGTGAATGAAGGCCCTCGTCTGGCCACCGGTGCCATGAACCGTCAGCGGATAGTCGATCGCCGCCTGGATCAGGAACCGGTTGAGGACGGTGCCATAGTCGCCATCATAGTCGAACCGGTTGATCAACTGCTTGTGCTTGAGCGTCTGCTCGGTATGCGTTCCCCAGACAATGCCCTGATGCAGGTCCGTGATCCTCAAGCCATCGTTCTTGGCGTAGAACTGAAACAGGAGCTGATCCAGACACTTTGTCATGTGATAGATCGAACCGGGATTGGCCGGATACAGGATCTCCTGGCTTGCGGTCGCGCCGGAGAGTGTTTCGACGTCAACACTTAAATACCCTTCAGGGATCGCCGCACCGACATTGGAATACCCATACACGCCCATGGTGCCGAGGTGAATGAGATGGGCATCCAGATCAAGCTCCACCATTGCATTGAGCAGGTGGTGCGTCGCATTGACGTTGTTGGTGACCGTGTAATTCTTGTGTTGGTCCGATTTCATCGAATAGGGCGCGGCGCGCTGTTCGGCAAAATGAATAATCGCATCAGGGCGCTCTTCAGCGAGCCATGCCTTGAACACTTCATAATTCTCGGCAATGTCAATCAGATGGAACCGGATCGTGTTGCCGGTTTCCTGTTTCCAGATCCGGGTCCGCTCCTGAATGGAATCCATCGGCGTCAGTGATTGAACACCGAGTTCGGCATCGATCCAGCGGCGGCTCAGGTTGTCGATGATGTGGACTTCGTGGCCCTTGTCGGACAAATGCAGGGACGTCGGCCAGCCAACAAAACCATCACCACCAAGAATTGCAATCTTCACCTGACCACTCCTGCATTCGATCCGATGGACCTGTTCCACCGTCATGATTGTTTCATATGTGAGATCAGATGATTGCGATAATTCAATGACAGTTCAAAGAAGTTTCTTCGAATTGATACACAGAGACAGGATTTTCGCGCACTTTGAAAAAGCTATACCGTTTCACGAACAGCGAAACGCCCGGTACCCGGCTCAACCGGCTCAAGGTCCGAAATGGACGTCACCCGGGCAAGCGCCGGGCCGCGCCACAAGGCATCCATCATGTCGACAACAGTATCTGACGGGCCGGAGAAGACAGCTTCGACAGCCCCGCTTCGAAGATTTCTGGCCCAACCGGAAAGACCGCGCGCTGCCGCCGCCTCCGCACACCAGGCCCGGTAACCGACACCTTGCACCCTGCCCTCGATCAGGAGATGGACGGTCAAAGGATCCTGGGTCATCGGCACTTCCTTATTCCAAAAGCGTTACCTTGGCTCAGAGCTTAGAGTATTGCGGATCGTTTCATACCTGCAGTGGGGCTTTATGCAGCAAAAACAGCGCAGAATTTCTGAGCCGCTCTGCCTTCAGAAGAACATTTGCCTTTATGCTGGACAGCCAACGACCTACATCCAGCCAAGCCCGTAATAAATGAAAGAGGATCTCATAGGCGTGACCACACAGAAAACACTCAACATCCGCGTGCCCAAAGATCCTTCAGAAGCGATCACAGCCATTGTTGCTTATGCAGGCATTGCAAAGAGGCTGCATGTGGAACTCAGCACACATGCAGAAGCGGTCGGGCTGGATCTGGATCAAATCAAAACCGACCTCATCAATGAAGCCAAGAAGGCAGTTCCGCACAGCGACTTCTCGGACCATGAGATCAGAAACTACAACATCATGTTCGAAGCCATCGATACGATCTTCAAACCGATCGACTGATATGGGCTGTCTTTGAAAGGCTCACGCGGTCTTTGGCGCGGCATTTCCCCGCCTCTGCTCATCGAGCATCACCAGGAGCGATGCCCCCACAATAACGAGAGCACCCGGCCAAAACGCACCCGTTGGAGCAAAGCCGAAGGCAATGAAGCCAACGGCAATGTTGAGCGGCAGCTTCAGATGGTCGAACGGCTGAACAAAGGTCGCGTCCGCCTTTTGATAGGCCAGCGCCAAAAGATAGTTCGCAAGAACGGTCAAGAGGCCTGCCCCAACGAGCAAGACAAGCGCCGGACCGCTCACGACGAGACCACCATCGGCGAAGGCCAGCACGGCATTCACGGGCGTCAAAAGGAGCAACAGATAGAGCGTGATGGAATCGGCCTCCTCCCGCCGTGTCAGCTTTTTTGTCACAAGCGACGTTCCAGCCCAAAAAGCAGCGGCTGCAACGGGGAGCAAAGCGCCCCAGTTGAACGCCTGTGACCAGGGCTCGAGGATCACCATCCCACCGGAAAAACCGGCAATGGTCGCAAGCCATCGCACCCAGCCAACTTGTTCCCCGAGAAAGATCCGGGCGCCAAGAATGACGAAAAACGGCGAGGTCATCACAAGGGCAATCGCCTGCCAGATTTCCACGCGCGCCAGACCGGCAACCCACAGCTGAATGCCAATGACGGCCAGGAAAGCTCGCAGGAGGTGCAACCCGAGTTGCTGTGTTTTCAAGGCGGTTCGCCCGCGCCTGAGCACCCAGGGAAGCGCAAAGCCAAGTCCAAGCGCATATTGCCAGAAAGCTGCCGACGTTGACGGCACACCGAGCTGCATTGTCGATGCCTGCAGGGCGCCATTTACGAGCGCAAATGAGGCGCCTGCGCCGACCATGGCAAGCGCTGCCAGCACCGGCTGCGCCTGAAGTGAGGAGGATTTGGTGTCCATCGTCTTCAAGTCCGTTCCAGTTTTCATCCAGAACAGTCTCAATAAGACCAAAAAGCTGCACCGCTTGAGAAAAGCGGCCCAGCCAAGCTCTCTATCATCCGGACTGTAACCGTCGGCTCCGGCATCTCACCGGATCTGCTGACCCTTGGTAAACATGGATTACCAAGGCGCTCGCGGGCTCCAGGTTTCCCTGATACCGCCGGTGGGGACTTTCACCCCGCCCCGAGAACTGTTCCTGAAATCCGTATTTACCCGCCTCAACCGATCGGCGCAACGGCTGCGGGCCGGATAATTCAGTATGACTGAAAACAAAATCTGAGACGTTTCCATCAACCGCAACCTCAAGCCTTATCTCAAGTTGTTCTTGCAGCTCAAGTGGGCTTTGTGAAACGAATTCTAGAAATCATGGCAATGAAAGTGGCGGCGCGTGAAACCAGAAAATATTTAGGACATCACTCGCCAATAAATTAATTCATCGTAAATAAAAATTCAGAAATAAATAGAAAACAATGCATTCATTATTAGAAATTCCCCCTATTAGCCCCTCAAAACAAACAAATTATGGAATTTATACATGAATTTTGCGAGAATAAACAATTTTGAAACCTTTAGAATTCCCACTGTCAGTATTCACAATAAGGGGCGAGTAGCAGCACATCGTCATGAGCGAAAAACCGTCGATGAGAACGAGATTTATATGGGAAACAAGCGCGTCACTTCTGGCGTTTGTCGCCCTCGCAACTCTGTTTTCATCCATCGATTTGTTTGAATGGCTTTATGAATTCTCACGCGCTCATGAAGACTACGAGTTGGATGACGTGTTTGCAGCGTTTATGGCGTTGCCTGCGATACTGCTGATCATCGTGATCCGCCGGCTCGTTGACTTAAAGCGCGAAATGGCTTTGCGTGTGAATGCCCAAGAAACAGCGCGCCATCTTGCGTCGGTCGATCCATTGACCGGTCTGGCGAACAGGTTTCAATTTTTCATAGACATCAAACAGACACTCAGCGTTGGCCTTAGGAAAAAGGCCTGCTACGCACTGTTCCATATCGATCTGGACCGCTTTAAGCAGATCAACGACCGTTATGGTCCGGTAGTCGGTGATGGCGTTCTCAAGCAAGTTGCAAACCTCATTGAAGATCGGCTTGACGACCAAGACCTGCTTGCAAGAGTAAGCAGCGATGAGTTTTTGCTTCTTAAGCCATACAAGAGACGATCGGATGTCACAGATTTGGGACAATACCTTGTCTCATTGCTTGATCGGTCGTTCCAGTATCAAGGAGTTGAACATTCCGTAACGGCTTCGATTGGCATCGCAATAAACGACGATTTTACGCCTCAGAACTATTTGAATTCCGAACGTCTGATGACCAGCGCAGACATTGCGATGTTCACGGCAAAATCCAATGGCCGGAACAGATGCGAGGTCTATCATCCGACCATGCGGCAAAAATTCGAAGAGCAGACGATCCTGGGCGATGACCTGATCAGAGCATGTGAGCAAAAAGAGTTCGAAGCTTTTTTTCAGCCACTTGTTGATGCGCAAACATTTGACGTCGTTGGCGCCGAGGCGCTCGTCAGATGGCGCCATCCAACAAGAGGTCTTCTTGCACCGGCAGAGTTTCTGGACACAGCTGAGACCCTTGGCCTCATCAGCCAGATCGACCAAGCCATGCTGGAAGAAGCCATAAAGATCCGTCACAAGATTGAGGACAGCGGTCTGGTCGCACCGCGAATATCCGTCAACATATCTGCAGACCGGCTGAAATCACCGCTGTTCTTACACATGGTTCGCAACATAAATGTGGATCCGGCGTCCTTAATCTTCGAAATCAGTGAAGCTGTCACCTTTGACACACTTGATGACATGTCACGATACAACCTTGAAGCACTCGCTGAACAAGGTTTCGAAGTAGAGATTGATGACTTCGGGTCTGGACGTGCCTCCATCCTAAGTCTTCTTGAGATGGAACCGAAACGCCTGAAAATCGACAGGAACCTTATCGCTCCCATTATTTTGTCTGAAAGCTCCCGCAAACTTGTAAAAAGCGTTGTCGATATGGCCACAGCTCTCGGTGTCGAAGTTGTTGCCGAGGGTGTCGAAACCCTCGAACACGCCAACATCCTTGCAGCACAAGGCTGCCGCCTTTTGCAGGGGTATTATTTTGCCACCCCCATGCCCTCTGATCATTTCATCCAGTTTCTGCATGAGAAATCTGGATCGAAACAGGCTACTTCGGAACTGAGCGCGTAAAGCAGCACAACGGACAAAAAACCCGCCGTGTTCGCGGCGGGTTCTGTGTATTCAGCAACATTCATGTGGTGTATCAGGAAAATTCCATGATCACGGCGTCAACGGCAAGGCTGTCGCCCGGCTCTGCCTTGATGGCAGTCACGACACAGTCCCGCTCGGCACGAAGGACGTTCTCCATCTTCATGGCTTCAACGATGGCCAGCTGTTCGCCCGCTTTGACTTCCTGACCTTCACTGACCGCGATGGATACGACCAGACCTGGCATCGGGCACAGCAGCATCTTGGATGTGTCCGGCGGGAGTTTTTCCGGCATCAACTCATCGAGCTCGGCAACGCGCGGCGTCATGATCTTGGCTGTGACAGAATAGCCCTGCCAATCGAGGCGATAGCCTCCACGAACCGGACGGACCTGAACCGTTATGTCCTTGTCCCCGACGCGGCCGCTCCAAAGTGCAGCGCCTGGCGCCCAATCCGATTCCACATTGACGACAGGCCCGTCACCAATCGCGACATCAAACTCAATCGGCGTTCCCGGATAACCGGCCGCAAGGCGAATGGGAACATAGGTCTTGTCCAGCTTGACCACCCAGTCTTCGCGGATCGCACCGGAGTGCGGCCGTAAACGGCCAGGAAGATGGTCGAGACGTTCGCGCTCAATCGCCGCCATGGACAACGACACCGCCGCCAAAACACCCCGCGCTTCGTCATCCGGCTCAGCTGGGAAAAAGCCGTCCGGGTATTCATCTGCAATGAAACTGGTCGCAAGTTCACCGGACCGCCAACGCGGATGGTTCATCAATGCTGTCAGGAACGGCACGTTGTGCTGAATGCCGTCGACGTAGTACCCGTCCAGCGCCTTGCTCATGGCGTCGATGGCTTCTTCGCGGGTCGGGGCATGGGTGATCAGCTTGGAAATCATCGGGTCATAGAACATGGAGATTTCCGAACCCTCGACCACACCGGTGTCATTCCGGATGGTCAGCCCATCGCTTTCCAACTCTTCCGGCGGCACGTAGCGCACGAGCCGGCCAATGGAGGGCAGGAAGTTCCGGTAAGGATCCTCGGCATAGATCCGGCTTTCCACCGACCAGCCGTTCAGCTTCACGTCGTCCTGTGCGATTTCCAGTTTCTCGCCATAGGCTACGCGGATCATCTGCTCGACCAGATCGACCCCGGTGATCAACTCGGTAACCGGGTGCTCCACCTGAAGTCGGGTGTTCATTTCAAGGAAGAAGAAGCTCTTGTCCTGGCCAGCCACAAACTCAACGGTGCCCGCGCTGTCGTAGTCAACGGCTTTCGCCAAGGCGACCGCTTGTTCGCCCATGAGCCGGCGGGTGTCTTCATCCAGCAACGGCGATGGCGCTTCTTCAATCACCTTCTGGTTCCGGCGCTGGATCGAACACTCACGCTCACCCAGGTAAATCGCGTTTCCGTGTTTGTCGCCAAGAACCTGAATTTCAATATGGCGCGGGTTCTCGATGAACTTTTCAATAAAGACACGGTCGTCACCGAAGGAAGACGCGGCTTCTGATTTGGACCGGGTGTAGCCGTCACGTACTTCTTCAGCGTTCCAGGCGATCCGCATCCCCTTGCCGCCACCGCCGGCCGAAGCCTTGATCATCACCGGGTAGCCGATGTCCTCTGCGATCTCGACGGCTTGATCAGGTGATTCAATGACACCGAGATATCCTGGAACCGTGCTGACTTTCGCCTCGTTGGCAAACTTCTTGGATTCGATCTTGTCGCCCATCGCTTCAATGGCGCGCGGGTTCGGACCGATCCAAACGATACCTTCCTTTGCGAGCGCCTCCGGAAAGCTTGCCCGCTCAGACAAGAAGCCGTAGCCCGGATGCACAGCTTCAGCGCCAGTCTCCTTACACGCCGCGATGATCTTGTCGGCAATCAGGTAGGATTCAGCCGCCGCTGCAGGACCGATGTGAACGGCCTCGTCAGCCATCTCCACGTGCAGTGCATTCCGATCGGCATCTGAATAGACCGCAACGGTTTTGATTCCCATCTTCCGTGCCGTCTTGATAACGCGGCACGCAATCTCACCCCGGTTGGCGATCAGTATTTTCGAGAACATGCAATTCCACCCAGCTGGATCTGTTTCCTGAGTTGTAGGCCGGTCCTCCCCTCCAGTGCAACTTATCCAAAGGGTGGTCAGACGATGTGAGAACCATCTATCTACGGCCGTTCAGGCAAAACAATCGATAGGTTTGGATCACGGTCTATTGCGGCAAGGCACTGATTTTCCTTTTTCTTAACAAATATATTGCAAATTCTACCATGTATTTGGAGGAAGACGACGTGGCAAAAAAACTAATAACATCACTGATCATCGGCTTTGCCCTGACGAGTTCTGTTCAGGCAAAAACGATCGAGAAGTGGCATGCCGGAGAAGTCGACGGCTTCACCCGGTATTGGACCACAAACAACATCGGCGCGAGTTTCGTCGTTTGGTGCCATCCACAGCGTCCAGTCAACGGCACTTTGTTGCACGTCGTCATTGACGGCAAAACACCCACTCCAAACACACGCATGAAGCTGATCATCGACAACGAGATCATGGAAATTCCGGTCAACGAACAGGGATATATCGACACAGGATGCGCAACCTGCGCCGACACGTTCGAATATGTCTGGCACCGGCTCCGCGCCGCAACAGCCATTGCGGTGAAGTTCAAGGACGACAGCTACGCCGGTTTTTCGCTCAAAGGTGCGAAGGAAATTTTACCGGCAAATGTTTGCCCGACTGACTGGCAAAAAAAGCAAGCGTCATGAGCAGCATCTCAGACAAGAGCGGTAAGTGTCATTTCAAGGCGTTTCTACTCAGCGGAATTAGCTAAAATTTAAGACAACCCTCGGTATTTTCAGCAGTGCATACATTGGGGCTCCGGATGTTCACTCGCCTGTTTCTAATTGCAATGTTTATCGGTCTTTCCGTCACGCCGAGCGTTTCGGAAACCGTGGGCAGTTGGCACAGTGAAAAAGTGAATGGCTATCAGCATTATTGGACCAAGAACAAGCTCGGTTCGCGGTTTTCAATTTGGTGCCCTGATAGCAAGAAGGCCGTGCTTCCGCTGATCAGCATTGATATTAAAGGGCGTCTTCCGGTCCCGAGAACATTGATCCGGGTCGAGCTGGACCACCGATTGATCAAATTTACTGCCGACAGAGACGGGTACATCCGCCCGGACTGTCCTGCCTGCGCCGACAACATGCGGTATTTCTGGCAGCTTCTTCGCAACTCAGCGCGCTTTGCCGTCCTGTTTGACGAGGATCGGCGGTATGCGGGCTTTTCAACCCGCGGCGTTGGCGAAGTGATCCCGCCAACGGTCTGTGAACCGGACCCGGGCCTTCAGGCCAACCACCAATAGGTCTTCATCCCGTAAAGCAAGACAATCCGTGTTGCCGGTCACATGTCCGGCGGCTTGATCGCGCTATATTACTTCCTACCAGGCCTGCAAAGTGCGGTGCCTGAAACACGCTGGAGGTTCGCATGAAGCCGCATGCCTTACTAATCCCCGCCGCTGTTCTTTCGCTTCTTTCAGCCGCGAACGTTGCAGAGGCTCGGCCGGATCTGCGTCAGATGACCTGTGCCCAGGCACAAAACATGGTGCTTAGAAACGGTGCGGTGGTCTTTACGACAGGCCAGTACACTTATTCCAGGTTCGTCGCGAACCTTAGATATTGTGAACGCGATAAAGCCCTAGCACCACAGTATGGCGCAACGCGCGATAATCCGCAGTGTTATGTTGCTTATGAGTGTAAAGACCCGGATCTGCTGTTCATCGATTGAGACACCGCGGCCGCGGCCAACTCTTGAAGAGACTACGGCAATCAAGAGAGCCTAAAAAACAAAACCCGCCAAGTTTTTTCTCGGCGGGTATTGACGCTAAACATCTTTCGCAATCAGAGCGGAATGTTGTCGTGCTTTTTCCAAGGCGTTTCGACCTTTTTGGCGCGCAGCAAAGCCAAGGCTTTCGAGACACGGCGGCGGGTCGAATGGGGGCGGATCACATCATCAATGTATCCGCGCTCGGCTGCGACGAACGGGTTTGCAAACCGGTTCTCGTAGTCTTGCGTGCGCTTCTGGATCTTTTCCGGATCCCCCAGTTCAGAGCGGTAGAGGATCTCAACAGCGCCCTTTGCACCCATCACGGCGATTTCCGCCGTCGGCCAAGCATAGTTGATGTCACCGCGGATGTGCTTGGAACTCATGACGTCATAGGCCCCACCGTACGCCTTGCGGGTGATGACCGTGACTTTTGGCACCGTCGCCTCTGTGTAGGCAAACAGAAGCTTCGCGCCGTGCTTGATCAGACCGCCATACTCTTGAGACGTGCCCGGCAAGAACCCCGGTACATCGACGAAGGTGACAATCGGAATATTGAAGCAATCGCAGAACCGCACAAAGCGGGCTGCCTTGCGGCTTGCATCTGAGTCCAGAACACCGGCCAGAACCATCGGCTGGTTCGCAATCACACCGACGGTGCGCCCTTCCATGCGGCCGAAACCGGTGATGATGTTGCCCGCAAAGTTCTCCTGAATCTCGTAGAAGTCCCCCTCATCGAGGGTCTTCAACACAAGCTCTTTCATGTCGTAAGGCTTGTTTGGATTGTCCGGGATAAAGGAGTCGAGGCTCATGTCGATCCGGTCCGGGTCGTCGTAGTTTGTGACCTCGGGCAGCTCTGCCTGATTGTTCATCGGCAGGAAGTCGATAAGACGCCGCATCTCCAAAAGCGCCTCAACATCATTGTCGAATGCACCGTCGGCGATTGAGGATTTGGTTGTGTGCACCGACGCACCGCCGAGTTCTTCAGCTGTGACCGTTTCATTGGTCACGGTTTTCACAACATCCGGTCCGGTGACGAACATGTAGGACGTGTCCCGGACCATGAAGATGAAGTCGGTCATTGCCGGGGAATACACGTCACCGCCCGCACAGGGGCCCATGATCAGGGAAATCTGCGGAATGACGCCGGATGCCTGGACATTGCGGGTGAACACCTCGCCATAACCGCCCAGCGCTGCAACCCCTTCCTGGATCCGCGCACCGCCCGCATCGAAAAGACCAATGATCGGTGCCCGGTTCTGCAGAGCCATGTCCTGCAGTTTGACCATCTTTTCAGCATGGGCCTCTGACAGGGACCCACCGAAAACAGTAAAGTCCTTGGAGAACACGTAGATGGTTCGGCCATTGACCGTGCCCCAGCCGGTGACAACGCCGTCGCCAGGAATGTGCTGCTCGTCCATGCCGAAATCGGTGCAGCGGTGCTGCTTGAACATGTCGAACTCTTCAAACGAGCCTTCGTCCAAAAGGATTTCGATCCGCTCCCGAGCGGTCAGCTTGCCTTTGGAGTGCTGGGAATCGATGCGTCGCTGGCCGCCACCCATCTTGGCCGTTTCCCGGCGCTGCTCCAACTCCACCAGAACGTCTCTCATCTGGGTCTCCCAATGTCTTTGTCTTGCTTGGTCCTAGCATGCCCTCCGAACCCGGCAAAGTCAGCACAAGGGAGAATGGCAGGTGCGATCTAGAAATCTGAATTCGGTGCGATTTGGTGAGCTATCCGCCTTCCTCCGCCCGCAGTCCTATCAATTTTGCCTAGAAATTAGGCAGAATACGCCGTTAAATTGACCTTGGGTTGTCAGATCCGGCCTGCCATCCTAGTCTTAATTAACAAAGCAAGCGGGGAGGCAATGTCAGACAGCTCTGGGTTTTTCAATGAGATGCTCGAACAGGACGGCAGTCCACGGGCCCCATATTCAAGAATCGCCAATTGGCTTCAAGACAAGCCGAACAGTTTTCTAACCAAGAAGAGCCGCGACGCGGAAACCATCTTCCGCCGCCTTGGGATTACCTTCGCGGTTTATGGTGCCGAAGACGCCACTGAGCGGCTTATTCCCTTTGATCCCATCCCCAGGATCATCTCAGCTTCAGAGTGGCGCCGCCTGTCGGCCGGTATCGACCAGCGTGTTCGCGCCCTCAACGCCTTCCTACACGACATTTATCACCGCCAGGAAATTATCCGTGCCGGGCGCATTCCGGCGAACCTTATCCTGCAGAACGAGGCATTCTTGCCGGAAATGGCCGGGTTCACCCCGGCGCGAAAGGTCTATTCCCACATCATCGGGACAGATCTGGTCCGGGTTTCTGAGAACGAGTTTTATGTGTTGGAAGACAACACGCGGACCCCGTCCGGTGTCTCTTACATGATGGAGAACCGGGAAACGATGATGCGTCTTTTCCCGGAGTTGTTCCAAACGCACAATGTGGCCCCCGTCGAACGTTATCCGGAAAACTTGCGCCAGACGCTCGAAAGCGTCGCGCCGGATCCGGCGAAATCAGAACAGACCATCGTCGTCCTGACACCTGGTATCTACAACTCCGCCTATTTTGAGCACGCCTTCCTCGCCGACAGTATGGGCGTGGAGCTGGTTGAAGGCCGCGATCTGTTTGTCGATGCCGGCAAGGTCTTCATGCGCACCACCCGGGCGCCAAAACAGGTCGACGTGATTTACCGCCGGATCGACGATGCGTTCCTCGACCCCCTCACTTTCAATCCGGACAGCATGCTGGGCGTGCCCGGACTGTTTGATGCCTATCGAGCCGGTAATGTGACGATCTGCAATGCGCCGGGCACAGGAATTGCCGATGACAAGGCGATCTACGCGTATGTGCCGGACATCATTGAGTTCTACACCGGTCAAAAACCGATCCTCAACAATGTGCCCACGTGGAATTGTTCGCGGGAAGATGATCTTGCCTATGTGCTCGACAATCTCGCCGACATCGTTGTGAAGGAGGTTCACGGATCTGGTGGCTACGGCATGTTGATCGGTCCAACAGCCTCAAAACGGGAGATCGCAGAGTTCAGGAAAATCCTGCAGAACAACCCCTCTAACTACATCGCTCAGCCGACGCTCGCATTGTCGGCCTGTCCAACCCATGTTGCCTCCGGCATCGCGCCCCGCCACGTGGATTTGCGCCCCTTCGTCCTCATCGGTGATCAAGTGCGCATCACACCTGGCGGCTTGACCCGCGTTGCGCTGAAGAAAGGCTCCCTGGTCGTCAATTCCAGCCAGGGCGGCGGAACAAAAGACACTTGGGTACTGGAGGACTGAGACGACATGCTAGGAAGAACCGCCGCCTCCTTGTTCTGGATGTCGCGCTATCAGGAGCGCGCCCAAAACATCACCCGGCTGATGGAAGTCGCTTATCGTGGGGCCATCATGGCTTACGATGGGCAAGCCGAAGGCCACCATTGGCAATTCGCTCTGGCCTGTTCAGGCGCTGAGACTGGCTACCACGAAAAACATGACGAGCTGCACTCGCGGCACGTCACGAACTACATGGTCTTTTCAAAAGACAACCCGATCAGCATCCGCAATTGCCTGGAGTTATCGCGCAACAACGCCCGTGCGGTGCGCACAGGCATCACCGCCGAGCTTTGGGAAGCCATCAATACGACCTGGATTGAGTTTTGCGACACTAGCCCGCAATCAGTCACCCAGGAAAAACTTCCGGACTTTCTGGCTTGGCTCAGTCAGCGCTCACACCTGTTCCGGGGCGCTCTCCTGAACACCGTGTTGCGGGATGACGGCTACTACTTCAGCCAGATGGGCACATTTGTTGAACGGGCCGACAACACGGCACGGATCCTCGACAACCAATACTGGGTGCTCTTGCCGGACAATGACATCATCGAAGACGGCAGTTCCGAACGGTATCAGTGGTCTGCAATCCTTCGCGCCCTGTCTGGCCGCCGGAGCTACCGATTTGCTTATCCGAATGCTCAGTTGAAGGCTTTCAATATTGCCGAGTTTCTAATCCTCCGGCGCGAAATGCCGAGGTCACTGGCCTATTGCTATGACTGGCTCGCCGACACGGCCGAAGACCTCGGTCAGTTCTATGGCTCAAGGGAACCCAGCCTGGATCTGGCAGCCGACATCTTCAAGGATCTGAAGGAAAAGCAGATGCGGGACATCTACCAGGAAGGCCTGCATGATTTCCTGATCGACTTTATCGGCAAGAACAACCAGTTCGCCCACCAACTATGTGAAGACTACAACTTCGCCTGACCTGTTAACCGAACAATTTCGGAACCGAGATGCGATTATTCGTCCGACATACAACTCGCTACAAATACGATCAGCCGCTTGCCAACGCCATGCAGCAGCTTCGGCTCACGCCAGTCGACAATCCTGCGCAACGTATCATTGACTGGAATATCGAAGCGCCCGGCATTGAGCGCGCAACAACCTATTCCGATGCGTTTGACAACATCGTGCATATGGTCTCGCGCGCGGGGCCTGTAGAAGACGTTGAAATCACCGCCACCGGCACTGTGGAAACGACGGAAACCAATGGCGTGATCGGCAAAGAAAAGGGCGCAAGCGCACCGGCACGGATCTACACCCGCGTCACGCCCCTCACCCATTCGAACCAGGCAATCCGCAAACTGGCGTCCCTCGCAGAAGTCCCGGATCCGATCTCCGGGTTTCACGAGCTCATGCACGCCATCCGCGATAAGGTCGACTACAAAGTAGGCGTGACAGAGACCCACGCCAGTGCGACGACCGCACTTGCGGCCGGTGAAGGTGTTTGCCAGGACCATGCCCATATTTTCATCGCCGCAGCCCGCTCAATCGGGACACCGGCACGCTATGTGTCGGGGTATTTGCTGCTGGAAGACGAACAGGCCTCTGAAGCGCACCATGCGTGGGCGGAAGTCCGGATCGAGGGGCTTGGATGGGTTGGTTTCGATGTATCCAACGCTATTTGCCCGACAGAGCGTTATATCCGCTTGACCACAGGCCTCGACTCGCGTTCCGCTGCTCCTATCCGGGGGATCCGTTTTGGCGGGCAGGAAGAAAACCTGCATGTCGAGGTGGATGTGGCGCAAGCTGCGCTTCAGCAGCAACAATAATCGGGTCTTTTTGAATCCGCTTGCCAACGCCGGGAACTGGGACTAAACGGCGTCGGCCAAAATTCGCGGGATCGGGAAGAGCCGTATGACCTATTGCGTTGGAATTAAACTGGACCGTGGCCTTGTGTTGGCTGCCGATACGCGCACCAACGCCGGCATCGACAACATTGCGTCTTTCAAAAAGCTGCATGTCTGGGAAAACACCGGCGAGCGGGTCATCACCTTGCTGTCGTCCGGCAACCTGGCCGTCACACAAGCGGTCGTGTCCCTGTTAAGCGAGCACGCCGACAACTCAAGCGATGAACGCACCACCGTGATGACCGCAAAGACCATGTTCCAGGTCGCGCGTCTGGTCGGTAGCGCCATTCGCGAGGTAAAGGCAATCGACGGCGAAGCCTTGGCCGCAAATGCCGACAACTTCTATGTCAGCTTTATTCTCGGTGGCCAAATCAAGGGCGAAGAACCGCGCCTATTCCAGGTCTATGCGGCGGGCAATTTCATCGAAGTCGCCGATGACACGCCGTTCCTTCAGATCGGCGAGCACAAATACGGCAAACCGATCCTCGATCGTGTCACACGAAAGAACATGCGTCTTGGCGAGGCTGCCAAGATGATCCTCCTGTCTTTTGATTCCACTTTGCGCTCGAACTTGTCCGTCGGCATGCCGATCGACATGCTGCTCTACAACACAGACAGCTTCAACACCGACCGGCAAATTCGCATCGAGCAGGACAACCCGTATTTCCAGAAGCTTTCCCACGGTTGGTCAGAGAAACTTCGCGAAGGTTTTGCCGATCTGGAAGAGTTCGACGTCTAACCGATTTCCGGCACTGCCTGCCTTTGTTAGGGTTCCGTCACATTGAGCTTCTAAAAGCGTGCGGAGACAACCGGAGTCCTGCCTGAATGAGCAAAGCCGACACAATGGCGTCCGCACTTCCAGACTTTGTCTGGACCCGCGAACCAGCCCAGGAACACCTTGACGAGAACGACGCAACGCTCAGCGCCGTGCGCGACATGATCAAGGCCGGAAAACGGCAAGAACTCCTGGATCTATTGAAGCTGTGGGATCCGACCGACGTCATGCAGATGCTGACACGGCTCCGTCTGAAACACGCCCGAAAGCTGTTCAAATGGCTCCCGGCCAATCCGTCGATCAAGGTTGTTGCGGAGCTTAGTCCGGAATTCCGGTCCATTTTGATGGAGGAGTCCACCCTCGATCAGTTCCGGGACATCCTGGCTGGCCTCGACCCGGAAGACGCAATCGAGATCCTCAACGAGTTTCCCGAAGATGCCGCCGATGAGTTGATCACGCGCCTGCCCGATGTGGAAGATATTGCGACGCGTGCCTCTTATGCCGATGACACGGCCGGGCGGGTTATGGCCCGCAAGTTTGTGGCGCTGCCCGAGGTATGCACGGCCGGAGAGGCCGTCGAACAGATGCGCGCGGAGGCCGACCGGATCCGCAAGGTTTTCACCGTTTATGTCACCGATAAAGACGGCCGACTGACCGGGACGGTCGAAGTCGGCAAACTCTTGCTGGCCCCAGCAGACGCGCCGTTGTCCAGCATCATGAACCGCGATGTCATTTCAGTGTCCGCGGACATGGATCAGGAAGAGGTTCTGCGCCTCGCCCGAAAACGGGACATGCGAACCGTCCCGGTTGTTGGTGCAGACGGCCATTTGGTGGGGCGGATCACGCCAAAGCAGCTGACCCGGATCGCATCCGACGAGGCAAATGAAGACATGCTCTTGATGAGCGGTGTGTCTGCCGAATCCCGTTCCGACGATACGGTTTTCCGGATCGTCCGGGGCCGCCTGCCCTGGCTGCTTGCCGGATTAATCGGCGCAAGTGTTGCGGCAACTGTTGTTGGTTCCTACGAAGACCAGCTGGCCGAAGCTGCGATCCTGGCGGCTTTCATTCCCGTGACCATGTCCATGGCGGGCAATGCTGGGCTTCAAGCCTCCGCGGTTGCCGTTCAGGGGATCGCCACCGGCGCCCTTTGGTCCGGTGACATTGTGTTCCGGCTGCTCAAGGAATTTCTGGCAGCCCTTTTGAACGGCACTGTGGCAGGCCTTATCCTTGGGACGCTGGTTATGCTTGCCTCTTTCGTCGTGCCGCTTGAAGCGCCGCTTGATCTGGCATTGGCGACATCACTCTCTTTGTTGTGCGTCACCACGATCGCCGCCATGGTCGGCGCCACCATTCCCATTGTCCTCGACAAGATCGGCATCGATCCGGCAATGGCCATCGGTGTCTTCATCACCTCGTCCAATGACGTCTTGGGCGTTCTGATCTTCTTCCTGATGGCAACAACGTTCTATCTGGGCTGATGTCCAGATCGACCAAGTATCTCATCCTTAGGCCGCCCCTGTGAAGGCAGGGCCTAGTAACCACTGAGACCGAGGCCATCAGGGCTATCGAGCCTTACGCGTTTGCCAGAACAAGAGCGGCCGCATCGAACTCTGAGCGCTTGTATGCGCGGATCTGTTTAGCTTCCGCATCCTCGCCCCAACGCTCGATGTTGAAGTCTTCTTCAACATGGGCGGCAGTCCAGACATTGTCCGCGTCCAGGAAACCCTCGCGTAACGCGAGCGCAAGGAGCGCCGACCCGGTCAACGTGGTGACGGTATGAAGCCCGGCAAGCCGCAAAGGGCTGTCTTCGCCGATCCTGGTGCGGAACGCGGTCAACAGCGCTGGGTCCTGCGGCGTGTGCATGATGCCTTCGATGAGCACGAATCGTCCGCCAAGTTGATCGCCGGCCCATTCAACCACCGGGTCCCACACACGGCGCTGAGTGTCGCAGAGACTCTCCGGATCGTCGGCCCGATAGCAAAGCGCATCATTTCCGGCAAACCCGGTGATGTCATCCGCGACTTCGCCAAATCGCTTGGCGACTGCATCTTGGGCCGAGTTGGCAATCCGGGTCAGCGGCATTCGGGCCGGATTGATTTCCTTCTCCTGAGCCTCCCACTCCGCGGCAACAGCATCGCCCAAGACTTCGGTCGGCAGCAAAAGTGTCGACTTGGCCGGTGTCTTCACCGGGCGCCCATCCAGATGAATGGCAAAACCATTTTCTGTTTCAACGTGTTCGGCGCTCTTGTAGAATCTCTTTGGCAGCTCGCGGCGAGACAGTTCCCGGGCCCGTTGCTCCGGATCCTTCGCCGCATCTTCATGCAATGCTTCAAGGTAATCACGCATCACACTGATTCCTCTGTGATTTTTAAGATTTCATTTATTGCTACAGCGAGCTCATCGAAAGTGTCGACGACCCGCTCCGCGCCCTCACTTACCAACTGGCTGTGATCATGGTAGCCCCAGGTCACACCGATCGCATGGACCCCGGCAGACCGCGCCATGGCCATATCAAACCCGGTATCGCCGATCATGACCGTCTTTATGGCTTCTGCACCTGTTTCCCGCAAAGCCCGTTCGATCATGTCCGGATGTGGCTTTGACGGGGATGTGTCCGCGGTCTGGATGGTGATGAAGCGTCGATGCAGATCATGAACATCCAGCATGTACCGAACCCCGCGCATCGCCTTGCCCGTTGCGATACCAAGCAAAACATCAGGCCGTGCATGCAGCCAATCGATCGCCTCGCGGGCTCCCGGATACAAGGGATCAAGGTCCAGCCCGGACGTCCGCCGCGCGATTTTTTCCTTACGGTAAGCGTCCGCCATTTGCGCGACAAGATGCGTGTGGTTCGGACCGACAAGATCCTGAAACGCCTCTTCCAGCGACCGCCCCACAATTGACAGGATGGTCTTTCGATCGGGAGCTGGGAGCCCGACAGCGGAAAACGCTGTTTCGAAGCCATGCACGATGGTGTTCTGGCTATCGAGAAGCGTGCCATCGACATCAAATATGATCAGGTACATTAGGATCCATGTCCGTTGGGCTCACCAATTGGCCGCATGTGCCGGGTTTTCCAGCCAGGGTCAAGCGGTCTGGGACATATTTTGGCCCGCATTTGCAGTCAAATGGCGCGCTGCCGGATAGAGCATTTTTCCCGTCCCTGCAGAAATTGCCGGGTTCCTCCACAGAACCGCCCCTCCCGGGCGAGCAATTTTGGATATCGCGGAAAACGACCGGGCACTTCCCGGACACCTCAGTCAAGGTGGTCTGAGTTTCGAGTGCGCCGCGCCCCGGCCGAGACGGCAAAAAATCGCCGTATGGTTAAAAGTTTATATAAACGCCTCAGGCAAGCTTGACGGGCGAGTATCAGTAAACATCGCCGTGTGATTCGGTCCGCGGCCTCAGGGAAATACGTGCTTTATGCCAAAGACACACCAGTCCACGCCCAAGGCGCACACTCCGGTATCCAAGCAAAGCAGCTTCGGCGGCCATCTTTTGACAATCGGTGCGGTTACAGTCCTCGCCGGTGCTCTCGCCATCAAGGCGGCACTGCCTGCCCTGCAAGGCACAGCTGAGCATAAGGCAGTCGCGCTCACTCCAATCAAGGCTACGGTACAGGTTGCCAAGGCCGAAGATGCAAACCACACGGTTCGTATCGCAACGTCGATCCAGTTACCGGACTTCCTTGCAAACGATCGCGCTTCTTTAGACACCGTGGACAAGGCAAGGATTACCCCAGCTACGGCACAGCTTCTGCCAACACAGGACCAAAAGAACGTCGCCAAGGTGGCCCTCGCACAACGCCTTGCGTCCCTAAATCTCCGATATGCGCTTTTGGCGAGCAGACCTGCCAAAAACGAGGACGTTTATGGTCCATCCGCCCCAGCTGGCAGCAACACTCTGACGGCTGAAGCAACCGCGCCAGCAGGACTGGCTGCCGACACAGCTGAACCGGAAACGGTCGTTGCGGGCCTTGCAGAACCGGCCGATATCACGGCAGATCCGTCAACGGTCGATGCCTTGCCGATGATCGACGCGGAAACTGCGACTGTTCAGGTGGCAAGCCTGTCGCCATCAAATGTGCTGCCTGTCCCTGCCATGCGCCCGAAACCGTTGGTTCGAACCAAACCCGGCGCAATTTCGAAGCCCTCCTCTGCACCAAACACGCGCCAGACCACTCAGGCGCCTGTCTTGGCATACGCCAAGCCGCAAGAACCGGGCGCGGAAGATTCACCGTTTAGTGGCCTCGGAAAACTGTTTAACGGCAAAGGCGGCGGCTTGCCGGGCCGCAGCAGTAAAATCGCGGTGTATGACATCAGCGCAGCTGTCGTTCACATGCCGGATGGCAGCAAGCTGAAGGCAAATTCCGGCATCGGACACCGGATGAACAAACCCAAATACGCTTATGTAAAAAACCTCGGCCCAACGCCGCCGAACGTTTACAAGCTGCGGATGCGCGAGCGACGTTTCCATGGGGTCGAAGCGATCCGGATGCTGCCCTACGACGTTGCCGCCATGCGCGGCCGCGACGGTATGTTGGCGCACTCTCCGCTTCTTCGGCGGAGCAAGGGCTCGCATGGCTGTGTTGCGTTCACCCACTACGACAAGTTCCTGAGAGCCTTCAAACAGGGCAAGGTCAAAACGATGATCGTCGTGCCTGACATGAGCAAACTGCCGAAATACATGGCGCTCTACAACGAACGGAAATACGCCTCCAGATAGCGTACTTGTGGTCTGTCAGTTGATTGGGTATGGGTTTTAGGCATCTCCAAACGAAGCCTGCCCGGAGCCATCCTTGACCAAAATAATCGCGCTATTCTTGATCCTGGTGGCTGCAATCCAGGTGATCAAGCCGCTCGGCTGGCCTGGCCTTAAGAAGCGGTCTGATGCCTGGAAACTGGCAGCCGGCGTGGTCGCCGTCACCATCGGATCCGTTATTCTGACCGCACTGTTTCAGGGACTTTAAGTCCGCCCTGGAAGGAGATCCAATACCGTTTCATGAAGCTGCTTTGAGCCTGAGGCAACAATTGCACCTCGTGACGACAGCGATAACGGAGCGCCACTCCAATCCGTGATGCATCCCCCCGCTTCTTCAACGATAGGGACCAGCGCACAAATATCGAACGGATCAAGGTCCGGACCGTTCAGGCACACGTCCACCATACCCCGCGCCAAGGCACCGTAGGCCAGGCACCCGCCATCAAACCCCGTCATGGCGCCTTTGCTGTTCAAAGCTTCAAAGCCACTCCGGCTCTCACCGCAAAACGAATTCGGATTGGCCAGCGACAGGACCGCGTGATCCAAGTCCGCGTCTTTGCGGCTGGTGATGCACCGGCCGTTCAAGGTCGCTCCACCGCCCTTGATCCCACAATACCGGATATGTCCCATCGGTTGATCGATGACGCCTATGACAGGTTTCCCGTGGTGGCAGAGCGCAATCAGGACGCCGAAGTTGAGCAGCCGGGCACCGAACTGCCGTGTTCCGTCAATCGGGTCCAAGACCCAGACAAACTCCTTGTCGAGATCTTCTGCACCAAACTCTTCGCCGAGGATGCCATGGTCCGGATGACGGTGTGCGATCAGATCACGAAGCCGGTGTTCAACGGCTGTATCCGCTTCAGTCAAGGCAGAACGGTCGGCCTTGTACGAAACCGCGCCCTCACTGAACCAGGCTGTCCGCACGATTTCACCTGCGGCATCAGCTAGGTCATGAGCGGTCCGGCCAAACTCGGCCAGGTGATCAACCATGTCCAAACTCTGGCATGAAAGAAACGTCCTTAGCGCTTGATGACGTTCTCATCCGGATCATCTATTTCCGGATCATAGTCGGTCGCATCAAAGCCCAAGAGGTTCCAGGTCTGCTGCATGTGCGGCGGGAGCGGTGCGGACACATCAATTTTTCCGTGGCCGGAGGGGTGCGGAATGACGATCCGCCGCGCCAAGAGATGCAAACGGTTCTGGATACCGCCCGGCAGTTCCCAGTTTTCGATGTTGAAGTATTTATCATCCCCGATGATCGGGTGACCGATATGAGCTGCATGCGCGCGCAGTTGGTGTGTCCGGCCCGTAATCGGCTTCATCGTGACCCATGAGAGCTTCTGGCCGGATTTTTCGAAGACAGAGTAGAGCGAGACTGCGTGTTGTGCATCATCCGCGCCGCCTTGGCGGACCACCTGCATCCGCTCTTCTTCTTCATCGCGAGCGAGGAAGGTTGAAATCCGTCCCTGGTGCGGTTTCGGAACACCGGCAAGGATTGTCCAATACACCTTGCGCGTATTGCGATGGCGGAACGCCTTGGTCAGTTCCTGCGCCGCCTGACGGGTCCGCGCAACAAGAATGATCCCGGAGGTTTCCCGGTCAAGCCGGTGGACCAAGCGCGGCTTGTTGCCCTTCTGATCGGTGAACGCATCCAACATGCCATCCAGGTGGCGCTTCAAACCCGAACCACCCTGAACCGCAAGACCAGCCGGCTTGTTTAGGACCATGACCTGGTTGTCCTCATAGAGCAGCATGTCCTCGATAGCCTTTTTGTCGTCGGCAATCAGCTTGGTCGATTTCGGCCGGGCGTTTTTTTTGTCATCCGCCGGCAATTCAACACCGAGCGGTGGAATACGGATAATCTGCCCTTTGGCGATGCGCGTGTTGCTTTCCGCGCGCTTGCCATCCACCCGCACCTGTCCGGTCCGCAGCAGTTTTTGCAAGCGGCCAAAACCCAATCCGGGATAATGGGCCTTGAACCAACGGTCGAGGCGCATGCCCGCCTCATCAGCGGTCACTTTTTTCTGTTCAATCGCGGACATTTTTGGACTCGTTCAGCTGCAGCTTGAATGTGCTGCGCTCGATCTGGGCCTTCGCAGCGTCGCAAAGGCAAAACAAACATTCCGCCGCGTATAGGCGGATTTGGGCCGAAAGGAAAGGAAAACGTGCAGGCAGGCAGCCCGATGACCTCAAGATCCGCCAATGCGCATGACTGCAAGACCGGCGAACACCGCCAGAATGGACAGCACGACCGAGCCAACCACATAGATCAAGGCCAGCATTGTGTCGCCCCGCTCCCACAAGACCGACGTATCGAGAGAAAAAGCGGAAAAGGTCGTAAAGCCGCCGAGAAGACCCGTTGCAAGGAAATATCGCAGTGGTTGCAGGTGTGCGGCCTCATGCTTGACCAACCAGCCAACAAAAAGCCCCATGGCCAGCGAACCAATCACATTCACCGCCAAGGTACCGACCGGAAATCCGGGGCCAAACAACCGGAGGGTTGCCATCGACACGAGGTGCCGTCCGCCAGCGCCAATACCGCCACCGATCATAACCAGTAGAAGGTGATACAAACCAATCCGCCCTATTCCGTTATCTGCTCTCAGTCTTTGCCGGACCGGCCCCGTAAATCAACCATGACGTCTGGTTTCTTGCACACCAAAAGGCCGTTGCAGCTCACAGGCGGCGGGAGTTGCGTCACACATTCTCCGCGACATGGGCAAAGTCAGGGTAGATAGACCGGACCAATGCATCCACGCGGTCGAGTTCGTCGGGAATGTTCGCCAATTTTTCCCGTTCTTCGTCCAGAATGGCCAGAAAAACCCGCGCGCGCGCCTGGTTCACCTGATGCTGAGGCAACGTGGTTTCGCCGACAGCTGAGAGAATGACGCTGACCAGCCGGTCGGCAGCGTTGAGCCTGCCCCATAGATAGTCATGCTCGCGCCAGGACCTGTTGAAGAATGCTCCAAACATGTTGAGCTGTTTTCCCTTGAGCTCAAACCCGTCGGTGTAGAGGCTTTCGGCATCCTTCGGACTGATCCGGTCGACAAGGATCTCCGTGACTTCCGAAAAGTCGTTCCGCTGCAGGACCGGGAATGTGATCAGGTCATAAAAGCCGAAGCCGATATAGGCTTGGAGAAGTGCCCGATGCCGGTCCTTGTCCAGCGCCCCTCCTGCTGCCTCGGCAAAGAGTTCGTCCTGCAACCGATCCAGATCAGCCAGCCCCATCATAACGCTCAGCTGGTCTATCATTTGTTCTAGCGATTGAGCACAAGACGTGGAAGCGGGATCTTGCGCACAGAGCTCGTGGGCCGACTGCACAAATTGCCCTCCGTAGAACCGCTCCTGCCAACGCCACGACAAATGATCAACCTGCTCGTAAAGAAGGCCCTTCAGCCGGTCCAGGGCGGCGGTGTCTGGCGGTGGCAGTTTGGACGAGCGATCGTAGTTGTAGAACTCATTCAGCTTGCGAATAACAAACCGCAGGCGGCGGATCCGATAGTCGACGTCCAGCCCTTTCAGAAGTGCAATCACCGCCGGGTCGCTTCTGCCAAGCTCATCCGGACGATCAGATGGCAAGCTCAGGAAGTGATTGTAGAATTGGTTGAGCAGCCGCTCTTCCTGGCGAGTCCCGTCCTGGTTTGTATCGAAGGCTGTCACCAAGGTGGCAAGCCGTTCTGCCAGTGCATGCAGTTTCAAGGACTGATAGTTCAGGAAAGCAAATCCGGCCTGTTCAAAAGCCTTGACCGTCGCCTGTTTCCGGCAACGCGACACGACATCGGGCGTGATGGCCCGCCAGCTTGGCAAAATCCCGGACACGGCCTGTTCCACGATCGGGTTGGCGGTGTCGATCAATTTCGCCAGCCACCGACTGCGTCGATTGTTTTGCTCCAATTCCTTCAGATCATCCCCGATCGGCTCATTACGCGGGATGTGGGCTAGCGACGCCAAAATAACCCGGAAAAAGCCGGGCAGTTCAGTGACACCCCTCTCCTCGGCCGCGTATTCAAGCGGGGTTGGATCGACATACAATAACCGCCGCGACACCTCCCTTGCCGCAGGGCGGTCCTTGATGACATCGATCACTGGCGCGAAAGGCTTGTTCATCACCACACTGCCGTCCACAAAACAGTGACGCGAGGTCGTGTCATCATCGAGATGAAGTGCCCGGGACAAGAACCGGTCGCGATTGGCCCAGCGTTCCTTGCGGCGGGTGAGAACACGATCCATCTCAGCAATCGTTGCCGGGGGAAAGGCACCGGGAAACGACGATGTGGCACGAGCCGCGAACACCAATTCCGGAATGCTTTTTTCGTCGAATTGGCTGTCAATGAAATGGTTCGACCGATGCGAGGCATGGAAATGCAGAATGCGCCGGTGATCCCACTCCTCCACATAGTCCGGATCATCCAGCAAAATGCGTCGTTTGATACCGTTGTAATCGGTGATCGTCACAAAGAGATCGAGGGTTTGCCCCCTCGGAATCACAGTTCGTTCCTCTGGCCGTTTGATCTCCATCTTCTGGCTTGCATCGAGCATCCATCCGATGAACCGTTCTCCAGAAAACGGCGGGGAAAACCATCGTGACTGCATAAACTGGCGCAGCTTGTCACGTGTTTCAGGATCTTCAACCCGCCGGGAAAGCCGCGCAGACACCAACCGGTCCAGCATCGGTGATACCGACATCTTGAAGTATCGGGACAAGCCGTTCTGGGGCCGGGCAAGGCGGGTCACATCCGCATTTTTCAGCCACATCTCACTGTGACTGTCCAGCGGCAGGTCGTGGGCGATTGCGCGCCCGAGCATGATCCCGTTGACCCCACCCGCAGACGCCCCGGCAATCGCGTCGACGACAACACGAATATCTGCCTTAGGCGACAAGAGATTGAGTAGGTCTTCATAGGCAGCCTGGGACGGCGCCATATGCTGCGCACTGTACGGCTTTTCGCCGTTTTTGCTTTTCCGGTCTGCGCGATAAGACGACGCCCGCACCAAATTCAGAATTTCACGGCTCACACCATGCATGTAGATGGCAAGGGACACCCCGCCATATAAAACAAGCGCAAGTCTGAGCTCGACTTCCTTCATGGGATTGATTCGGTCCTTCTATCCAAATGCTACCGCAGAACGGCGCCCGTATCATTCATGTTGGCATTCGCCCCGCCCCTCGAAAGAATCTATCAGGCGTTTCTTATTCAAACCTGTTCACAGATGGTTTTTCGAAGCTGGCGTACCGCTTTCCCCTTAGAAACTCGTGCAAATTAATCTGCAGCGTTTTAGATTGCTGACAGGCAAGGCCATTGGCGCCAGCAGCCATTCAATCGCGGCGAACCGCCGGTGTGGATCAAGCGTTTATGGAAGATACGAAAAGCATCAAATCGGAGGACCGCGCCAAAGCGCCCAAGAAGACGCGGTCGAAATCCGGTTCGGAATTGCAAAAGCTCCGCAAGGACAATGCTGCCCTTCGGGCAGAGCTGGACGATCTGACCCTGCTTTATGAAGCAACGATTGAGCACAGTGAGGCAATCGAGGACCAGCTTGCTGGCCAGACCGCCAAGCTCGAAGTGCTCTCCGGCAAACTTTCGAAATATCTCTCTCCGCAAGTCTACAAGTCGATTTTCGAAGGGCGGCAGGAAGTCAAAATTGCTTCGACACGTAAGAAGCTCACCGTTTTCTTCTCCGATATCGCCGAGTTCACCGAGACCGCAGACCGGCTGGAATCGGAAGAACTTACAGCTCTTCTCAATCACTATCTGACAGAGATGTCGAACATCGCGCTCAAACACGGTGCAACCATCGACAAATATGTCGGCGATGCAATCCTGATCTTCTTCGGGGACCCGGAAACAAAAGGCGTGCGCGAAGATGCCCTCGCCTGTGTTCGGATGGCGATTAAAATGCAAATCCGCATGAGCGAATTGCAGGCGGATTGGCGCAAGGCTGGCATTTCCAAACCGCTGAAATGCCGGATGGGCATCCACACGGACTACTGCACTGTTGGCAACTTCGGCAGCGAGGACCGTCTCGACTATACGATCATCGGTCGGGGTGTAAACATTGCTTCCCGCCTCGAGAGCTTGGCGGCACCCGGGGCGATCACGATTTCCTTTGAAACCTACTCACAGGTCAAAGACCACATCGTCTGCCGGGAAACCGGCGATGCCACCGTCAAGGGGATCGCCTATCCGATCACGACCTTTGAAGTGCTGCGCGAAGAAATGCAGGAAGATTTTCAGTCAGCGGACAAGCTCATGGACATGTCCAAACAGCTTGAGGATCTTGCTTTCGAGCTGCCGTCGGAAATTGGCAGCAAAGAGCGTGAAAGCCTTGTCTCTTCGTTGAAAAATGCCTTGGCACGCCTCAACGAGGCGGATGACAAATAGATCTACTAAATCAACGGGCGTTAAAACGGGATCGACTTCACGCCCGAAGCTGATCACTCATAAATTGGTCGAGCATCTTGGGGCGTTTTCATCAAAACGACCGATGCTCTAGCTGCGTTCCTTGCGCAGCTTGTCCCAGTACTCCAGGCGCTTCCGCAGATCCCGTTCAAAACCGCGTTGCGGCGGATCGTAATAAGTCTTGCGGCCCAAATCCTGCGGGAAATAATCCTGACCGGAAAAGCCGTCTGGCGCGTCGTGGTCGTATTGATAGCCGTCGCCGTAACCTTCCTGCTTCATCAGCTTGGTCGGCGCATTCAAGATATGCTTGGGCGGCAGCAGAGACCCGCTGGTCTTGGCATCCCGCATCGCAGCCTTGTAAGCGGTGTATGCTCCGTTGGATTTTGGCGCGGTCGCCAGGTAGATCACGCACTGAGCAAGCGCCAGCTCACCTTCCGGCGAGCCAAGCATCTGGTAGGCGTCCCGGGCGGCATTGGCCTGAACCAGCGCATTGGGATCCGCAAGGCCGATATCTTCAACCGCCATCCGGATCAGGCGTCGGGCGAGATACATCGGATCTTCGCCGCCATCCAGCATTCGGCAAAACCAATAAAGCGACGCGTCCGGATCAGATCCGCGCACGGACTTGTGCAGCGCAGAGATGAGATTGTAATGGCCGTCCGCGCTCTTGTCGTAAATCGGGGCCCGGCGTTGCACGATTTCCTGCAGGCGTTCAGCATCGAACACCTCATCTTCGGCAGATGCCCGCCAAACATCTTCTGCCAGTGTGAGCGCGGAACGCCCATCACCATCTGCCATGCGGATGAGGACCCCACGCGCTTCGTCATCGAGCGGCAGCTTGCGCTCTTCCACCTCCTCAGCGCGCGCCAGAAGCTGTTCAATCGCCTCCTTGTTGAGCGATTGAAACGTCATCACATGAGAGCGCGACAGGAGCGCTGCATTGAGCTCAAAAGACGGGTTTTCCGTGGTCGCTCCAACAAGCGTGATCGTTCCGTCTTCCATCACGGGCAGGAAACTGTCCTGCTGAGCTCTGTTGAAGCGGTGGATCTCATCGACGAACAAGAGAGTTGCCCGCCCGCCCATGCGCCGTGCACGGGCGGCTTCAAACACTTTCTTGAGATCGGCAACACCTGAAAAAATGGCCGAGATCTGCTCGAATGCGAGATCAGTCTCGTTGGCAAGCAGGCGTGCAATCGTTGTTTTTCCGGTACCCGGAGGTCCCCAGAAGATCAGGGAACCGAGCGTCCGGGTTTTCAGCATCCTGGACAGCGTCCCCTCTGGTCCGAGCAAGTGGTCCTGCCCGACCACGTCCTCCAACCGTGCCGGACGCATGCGATCTGCCAACGGACGCGGCGCAGACGCAGCCAAACCAGAAGCTTCGAACAGATCACTCACGTACTTTGCCTGACTATCTCAGAACGATTTGGGACACCTTGCCGTCCCGTTCGATATCAAGACGCCAGATACGCGGTGGTGTCTTCGTGATCGTCTCCATCATGCGCGTGCTGTCGATCGACTGGTTGTTGATCGCACGGACGATGTCGCCCGGACGCAGGCCAACACGATCTGCCTGACCACCTCTGCGCACCTCTGCAATGATCACGCCTTCCGGCAGCCCGTCGAGCCCCAGCTCCTGAGCGACGGCGGGTGATAGGTTCATCACTGTCGCTCCTTCAAATGGCGAAAACTCAAGCAGTTCCCGTGTGTCGCGAGGAATGGTCTCCGGAGCCGGTTGCAAGCTGATGGATACGGTCTCTTCCCGCCCGGACCGCAGGACGGTAAACTCGGCACGTTCTCCGATCATCTTGGTGGCAAAGCGGTAGCCGAAAGCATTCGGGTCAATTACTTCCTTGCCGTCGATCGCGACAACCAGATCACTTACACGCAGATCAGCTTCATGGGCCGGGGAGCCGTCAAAGACAGCGGTCACCAAAACCCCTTTTGGACGGTCGAGAGACAAGGCTTCTGCAATTTCCGCACTGACAAGCTGAACAGTTGCCCCAAGCCAGGGCCGCTGAACCTTGCCACCCTGGTCTGCGGCGCGGGCAACATAGCGCGCCATATGTGCAGGGATTGCAAAACCGATGCCGTTCGATCCGCCAGAGCGCGAGAAAATCGCGGTATTGATCCCGACCAGCTTGCCCGTCATGTCAATCAGTGCGCCGCCGGAATTGCCCGGGTTGATCGCTGCATCGGTTTGAATGAAGAACTGGTAGTCCGTCACACCGACCTGCGTTCGAGCAAGCGCAGAGACGATCCCTTGCGTCACGGTCTGGCCAACCCCGAACGGATTGCCGATCGCAAGAACGATGTCACCGACTTCCAGCAAGTCCGCATCTGCGAATTCGACATGCTCAAAAAGGCCGCCTTCACGGATTTTCAACACCGCCAAATCCGTCTGCTCGTCCATCAGAACGATGTCCGCATCAAATTCACGCCGGTCGTTCAGCGCAACCCGGACTTCATCGGCGCCTTTGATCACGTGATGGTTGGTGATCACCGTTCCATCCGCGGAAATAATCACGCCGGAGCCAAGGGAAGATTCAACCCGTTCACGCGGCTGGCCAAACCCACCATTCGGTTGGCCGAAAAATCGCCGGAAAAACGGATCGTCAAAGAACGGTGACAGCTGCTGGCGCTGAACCACCTTGCGGCTTGCATAAACGTTCACAACGGCGGGAGCGACTTTCTTCACCAGGGGCGCAAAGGACAGCTTGATTTGCGCCGCACTGTCCGGAACAAGACGCAAGTCTGAAGGCGTCGGCTGTTGCGCTTGTGCCGCAGCTGATCCAATCCAGAACAATGCCAACAGACCTGCGGTGATGGCTTTCGTGCCGGACCTAGCCCGCGTTCCCAACAGACCCATGAACACTTCCCTTTTCCCGATTCTCAAATCTTCAAGATGCTTACACGGCAGATAGGGAAAAATGGAGGCAAATACAAAAAGAAAAGCCGCGGACCCTGCCCGCGGCTTTTCAACTTGTCATGAATTCTGAGATCAGGCGGAGCGCACTTGATGCAGGAACTTGCGCACCTCTTCATCGAGATGTTCCGCCTGGCTGGCCATGGCAACAGCTTCTTCAGAGAAGGATGTTGCCGCGCCGTTGGTCTGTTCAGACAAGGACGACACGTTCTGGACATCCTGAGAGACCTGAGACGTTCCACCGGCGGCGCGCTGGGTATTCTCAGCAATGCCTTGGGTCGCGTAGCTTTGCTCCGTGACAGCTGCAGCGACTTCGCTAACGGATTGGGTGATCTCGTCGATGGTCTTCTGGATGTCGCCAATCGCACCGACCGCATCATCCGTTGCACCGCGGATCGCATCAATCTGCTGCTGGATCTCGCCGGTTGCCTTACCGGTTTGAGCTGCAAGGTCCTTAACCTCGGAGGCAACAACCGCAAAGCCCTTACCGGCTTCCCCTGCCCGCGCCGCTTCGATCGTCGCATTCAAGGCAAGAAGGTTGGTCTGATCTGCAATGTCGCTGATGAGTGTGACAACTTCGCCGATCCGGTTGGCCGCTTCTGCGAGCGACTTCACGGTGTGGTTGGTTGTCTGGGCCCGGCGGGTCGCATCTGCTGCAACGCTGGAAGACCGCTCGATCAGAGTCGAGATTTCCTGAATAGAGCTGGACAGCTGATCGGACGCTGCTGCAATAGATTCCACTTCAGACAGGGTCTCTTTCGACATCTCGGCTGCTTTGGACGACGTCTCGCCAGCGCTTTCTGTCATCTGGCGCATGTTATTGGCAGATTCGCGCAAGGACGCTGCGGACTGGGCCACCTTGTCGACCACCGTACCGACGGTCGATTCAAAGTCGCCGGCAAGGCTTGCCAGCATTTCCTGTCGCTGCGCGGCCTGACGTTCGGCTGTTTCGGCTTGGTCTGCAGCGCGCTGCTCATTTTCTTCGGCTGCGTTCTGACGGATCTGCAGGACAGCACGGCCAATATCGCCGATCTCATCCTTGCGGCGAGCCGCGGTGATTTCAGCGTTCAGATCACCTTCCGCGATTGCATTCAGCGCACCGACCAGCGTCGTCAGCGGCTTGGTGATGTTGCGGGAGAAGAAGATCGCAACAACAGCTGCAATGGCGATTGCGATCAACGACCAGGTGACCATGGAGTTCCGCATGGCTGTGACGCTGGCAAAGGTCTCTTCAACGGTCTTTTCCGCAACAACCGCCCACTGGCGTCCCTGGAAGACCAAAGGCTTTGCGACCATCAAACGATCAACACCATCGGGTCCGGCCTCGATGCCGGCTTTTTCAACACCGTTGAGCGCAGACGCAACAACATCCCCGCTGTTCATCTCGTTAAGAGCTGTCGCACTATCTGAAAGTGGCTTGTTGGAAAGTGTGTAGCCTTCGGCGTTGACGACAAAAGCCTGGCCCGTTGTGCCGAGATCGGCGCGTGAGGAAACCACGTTATCGAGCACACCGGCATCGATCCGGATGGCAACCACGCCACCGAAGGAGATATCGCCGAAGGTATTTACGAACACCGGCGCTGCCACAAACATCGACGCGGAGTTGCCACCCGGCGCGTAGACTTCGAAGTTGCTGACCGCGACCTGGCCTGCTTCGACTTCCTTGGCCATTTCGAAAGCGGTTTGCAGACCTGTGTTGCCGCCACCGACTTCAGTCACCGGAAAAAGAAACTCATCGCCCTTGGCAACCGAGTACATGACCAGGCCGTTCGGATCCATGAGATAGACGTCGCCGTAACCACCCTTTTTCCAGATAGAGGCGAAGGAGCCGTGAATTTCGGAGTGGCGCCATGAGTACATGGACTTGTGGTCATCGCCCATCTTTTGAGCGCGCTCTTCAGCGGTGGCACCTGCCTTGTAGTAATCGAAGATTTCCTGGCGCTGCTTCTCCAGGTTCATGGTGGCGTTGGTCATGTTGACCAAGGCTTCCCCAATACCGGCACCCGTCGCCACATTGACAATTTCATTTTCGATGGAAGCAAGACGCGCTTCGAGCAATGCCGACTTGGCATTGACGACCATACCGAGTTCGCCTTCTGCGGCTTCGCGCAGACCGTCTCGTGCATTGAAGAAACCGATCACGCCGACTGCGGTACATGCACCGATCGTCAGGAAAACCATGAGCGCCGGTATCAAAAATGACAAACGAATAGACGGCCATTTGCTGGCCTTGGATGAGGAAGCTGAGTGGGTCAAAGTAATTCTCCTGGTCCCCCCGCGAGACATATTGGAAAAACTACCCAACGACCGTTAAAGTATTGATAATTCGCAAGTTACATTTCTGCTTGCGACCTTCATTAAGCCCTCCGAAACAAAAAAGGCAGACCCGAAGGCCTGCCTTTTCTTGATCGTTACACGCTCGACTTACGCTGCGTTTTCAGCCGCTTCTTCAGCTTCAACACGTGCCCGGTCGTCGGCGCCGCGTGCTTCCGGATCCCGGTCAACCAGCTCGATGACAGCCATCGGAGCGTTGTCGCCATAGCGGAAACCAGCTTTCAGAACGCGGGAGTAACCGCCTTCGCGTTCCTTGTAGCGCTCACCAAGCGTGTCAAACAGCTTCTTGACCATAGCAACGTCGCGAATCTGCGAGATTGCCTGGCGGCGTGCGTGAAGATCACCGCGCTTGCCCAAAGTGATGAGCTTGTCGATGATCGGCTTCATTTCTTTAGCCTTCGGCAGGGTCGTTACGATCTGTTCGTGCTTGATCAGCGACGCTGCCATGTTTGCGAACATAGCCTTACGGTGGCTAGCGGTCCGGTTGAGCTTGCGGCCGGATTTACCGTGGCGCATGGCCCTCTCCTTTGTCTTTCAGGCAGTCCGCTCTTTGTGTGTTGAGCGCTTGCCCGGTTGCTCCGTTAGGACGCGTACGCCCTTAATACTGATGATCTTCGTAGCGCTTGGCGAGATCGTCGATGTTCTCAGGCGGCCAGTTGGCCACTTCCATGCCAAGATGGAGACCCATCTGGGCGAGAACTTCCTTGATCTCGTTGAGCGACTTGCGGCCGAAATTCGGGGTCCGCAGCATTTCCGCTTCGGTCTTCTGAATGAGATCGCCAATATACACGATATTGTCGTTCTTCAGACAGTTTGCAGACCGGACAGACAATTCCAGCTCGTCGACTTTCTTCAGAAGCGCCGGGTTGAAAGCCAGTTCCGGGACAGTGTCCTCGGCGACTTCGCGCTGCGGCTCTTCGAAATTGACGAAGATGGAAAGCTGATCCTGCAGAATGCGTGCAGCAAATGCCACGGCATCATCCGGCTTGACGGAACCGTCGGTTTCAACAGTCAGGGTCAGCTTGTCATAGTCAAGAACCTGGCCCTCACGGGTGTTTTCCACCTTGTAAGAAACCTTCTTGACCGGAGAGTAGAGGCTGTCGACAGGGATCAGGCCAATCGGTGCGTCTTCCGGACGGTTCCGGTCTGACGAATGATAGCCCTTGCCTGTGTTGACAGTGAACTCCATGCGGATTTCAGCGCCTTCATCCAGGGTGCATAGCACCAGATCCGGATTGAGAACCTCCACGTCGCCAACGGTCTGAATGTCGCCTGCGGTCACAACACCAGGTCCCTGCTTGCGCACAACCATGCGCTTGGGGCCTTCACCTTCCATACGGATGGCGATTTCCTTGATGTTGAGAACGATGTCGGTGACATCTTCACGAACGCCGGGGATCGAGGAGAACTCATGAAGAACGCCGTCAATCTGTACCGCGGTCACAGCAGCACCCTGCAGAGAAGACAGCAGGATGCGGCGCAGCGCGTTGCCCAAGGTCAGGCCATAGCCACGCTCGAGCGGCTCGGCAACAACGGTTGCCAAGAAGCGCGGGTCATCACCCGGCTTGATCTCGAGTTTGGTCGGCTTGATAAGTTCTTGCCAGTTTTTTTGAATGGTCACGTTTTCGTCCCTTCGGCTATCCCGCCCGGGTCAATTCAATGCCGGGCTATTCTTTGCCATTTGGAGAAACAAGTACCTAAAGCTGGAAAGCCTTAGACGCGGCGGCGCTTGCGCGGACGGCAGCCATTGTGCGGAATCGGCGTCACGTCACGGATGGACGTGATGAGGAAACCGGCAGCCTGCAGAGCACGCAGAGCAGATTCACGACCGGAACCAGGACCACGGACTTCTACTTCCAGGGTGCGCATGCCGTGTTCAGCTGCTTTCTTCGCAGCATCTTCAGCAGCAACCTGAGCGGCATACGGCGTGGACTTACGGGAGCCTTTGAAGCCGAGTGCACCAGCGGAAGACCAGGAAATCGCGTTGCCTTGAGCATCCGTGATCGTGATCATCGTGTTGTTGAATGTGGAGTTCACATGCGCAACGCCAGAAGAGATGTTCTTGCGCTCGCGGCGACGCACGCGCGTCGTGTCTTTAGCCATTCTGTTGTCCTTGTATTGATCTCGTCACTGCCGTAATCCCGGCAGCTCCACCACCAATCGCAAAGCGATCTTATTTCTTCTTACCTGCGATCGGTTTCGCCGGACCCTTACGGGTACGTGCGTTCGTGTGCGTCCGCTGACCACGAACCGGGAGGCCGCGGCGGTGACGCAGGCCGCGATAGCAGCCAAGGTCCATCAGACGTTTGATGTTCATGGCAGTCTCACGGCGAAGATCACCTTCCACGAGGTAGTCGCGGTCGATGGTTTCACGGATCTGCAGAACTTCTGCGTCGGAAAGCTCGTTTACACGGCGGGCCGCATCGATGTTGTTCTTTTCGATGATTTCCTGGGCGAATTTCGCACCAATGCCGTGAATGTACTGAAGCGCGATAACCACGCGCTTATTCGTTGGGATGTTAACGCCAGCAATACGTGCCACGCTCGTCTCCATGTTTTGCGGGCAAAGCTTACGCCTGACCGCGTTTCAAAAAGCCCCGCGTCCGGTGGAGTCCGGCCCTTGCAGGGTACGAAAATGCCGGGGCAGCCCCGGCACAGAGAATGCCGGTCCCATGGGCATGGAACCGGCTTGACTGTAAGGTGAGCGCGTCGTTTAGCCGCTCTATACCTTCTCGTCAAGTCCCTGAAGCACGGATTCGATAGAAGCCGTTACGTCATCGATTGCCTGCATGCCATCAATGACGGACAGGAGACCTGTTTTCTCGTAGTAGGGAACAACAACCGCTGTATCCCGGTTGTAAGCTTTAAGCCGATCCTTGAAGACCTCAGGGTCGTCGTCCTTGCGAACCGGCTGACCGGCAGCCTTGGCTTCTTCCGCCCGGTTGATGATCCGGTCGACCAGTTTTGTCTGATCAACGCGAAGTTCAATCACGGCGTTCAGCTTCAGACTGTTTTCACTCAGCATGTCGTCGAGTGCTTCTGCTTGGGCCAATGTGCGTGGGAAGCCATCCAGGATAAATCCCTTCTTGGCGTCGTCCTCGGCAATCCGGTCCCGGATGATGCCGACAACGATTTCGTCTGACACAAGACCACCGGCGTCCATGACAGCCTTGGCCTGCAGTCCGACCGGGGTCTCCGCGGCGACAGCTGCACGCAGCATGTCTCCAGTGGAAAGTTGAGGAATACCATATTTCTCAACCAGCCTTGCGGCCTGTGTCCCCTTCCCCGCTCCTGGCGGTCCAACCAGAATGAGCCTCATCGACGTTTCCCCCTAAGTTTCGATTTCTTTACCAGCCCCTCATATTGATGCGCCAGCAAATGACCCTGGATCTGCGATACGGTATCCATTGTCACGCTCACGACAATCAACAAGGATGTTCCACCGAAATAGAACGGAACGCCAGTCGCCGAAATGAGGAATTCGGGTAATAGACAAACGATGGTGATGTAAATCGCACCAACGACCGTAATCCGGGTCAACACGAAGTCGATGTATTGGGCAGTGCGCTCACCTGGACGGATGCCTGGAATGAAGCCACCGTGTTTCTTCAGGTTGTCAGCGGTGTCGCTCGGATTGAAGACAATCGCTGTGTAGAAGAAACAGAAGAAAATAATCATGGCCGCGTAGAAGACCATGAACAATGGTTGTCCATGTCCGAGCAAAGCCGTGATCGTTGTCAGCCATTCATTGCCGCCACCTGCATTGAAGCCGGAAATCGTTGCCGGAACCAAAAGCAGCGAAGATGCAAAGATTGGCGGGATAACACCAGCTGTGTTCAGCTTGAGCGGCAGGAACGAGGTGTTGCCCTCGAACATGCGGTTGCCCATCTGGCGCTTCGGATACTGGATCAGAAGACGGCGCTGCGCGCGCTCCATAAACACGATAAACGCGATCACGACAACGGCCAGGAGGATGACTGCCAGAATGATGCCGGTTGCCAGCGACCCCTGACGGCCCAGCTCGAGCGTCTGCACGATCGCGGACGGCAGTCCTGCGACAATGCCCGCAAAGATAATCAGCGAAATACCGTTACCGATGCCGCGCGAGGTGATCTGCTCACCCAGCCACATCAGGAACATGGTGCCGCCAACAAGCGTGATCACGGTCGATGCACGGAAGAACCAGCCCGGGTCGGTCACAACATTGGTGGCGCCCTCAAGACCAACGGCGATCCCGTAGGCCTGGAATGCAGCCAATACAACGGTTCCGTACCGGGTGTACTGGTTGATAACCTTGCGGCCCTGCTCGCCTTCCTTCTTCAGCTGCTCAAGAGACGGAACGACCGTCGTCATGAGCTGCATGATAATGGAAGCGGAGATGTACGGCATGATGCCGAGGGCGAAGATCGCCATGCGCTCGACGGCACCGCCGGCGAACATGTTGAACATGCCAATGATACCGGACTGAGCCTGGTTAAAGGCCTGCGCGAAGGCTTCCGGGTTGATGCCGGGCATCGGAATGTAAGTGCCCAGTCGATAAACCAAAAGCGCCCCCAGCGTGAACCAGATGCGCTTTTTGAGTTCTTCAGCCTTGGCGAAAGCTGAGAAATTTAGATTTGACGCCAGTTGCTCGGCGGCCGATGCCATGCCCTACTCCGGTCAGATGCTTGCTGACAAATGGGAAAAGCCCAGGCTGTTAAGCCTGAGCTCCCAGAACGGCGACCTTGCCGCCTGCTTTTTCGATCGCTGCAACAGCGCCCTTGGAGGCACCGGCAACTTCAAAGGTCACTGCCGCGGTGAGTTCACCGGAAGCAACGAGGCGTACGCCATCGCGGACCCGCTTGACAACACCGGCTGCCTTGAGCGCTTCGACGGTAACCGCCTCAGACGCGTTCAGCTTGCCGGCATCAATCGCTTGTTGAACACGGCCAATGGACACAGTGTTGAAGTCCTTGGCAAAGATGTTCGTGAAGCCGCGCTTCGGCAGGCGGCGGTGAAGCGGCATCTGACCGCCTTCAAAACCCTTGATCGCCACGCCAGAACGGGATTTCTGACCTTTTACACCACGGCCACCGGTCTTGCCCTTGCCAGACCCGATACCGCGGCCAACGCGTGTGCGCTCGGAAGAGGCACCATCGTTGTCACGAAGTTCGTTGAGCTTCATGTCTTTTCTCCTCACCCCGTCCTTACGCGTCTTCGACGACGCGAACGAGATGCTGGACCTTATTGATCATGCCGCGCACTTCAGGTGTGTCCTTCAGTGTGGAACGGCGGTGCATCTTGTTCAGGCCGAGACCGACGAGCGTCGCGCGCTGGTCCTTCGGACGGCGCAGCGGGCTGCCGATCTGTTCGACCGTAACAGTCTTTTCGGTGTTCGCCATGGAACTAACCCTCATTCAGCTGGTGGCTGGCGCCGCTAAGGTCAAGCCTCAGCGGCAGCCGGAGCCGCCTCATCGTTGTTGTCACGGCGCCGGGACTGCAACACAGAGACCTTGAGGCCACGGCGGGCAGCGACGGAGCGCGGGCTGTCTTCTTTGGTCAGCGCGTTGAAAGTCGCACGAACCATGTTGTAAGGGTTGGATGTCCCCAAAGACTTTGCCACAACGTCCTGAACGCCAAGCGTTTCAAAGACCGCACGCATCGGACCACCCGCGATGATACCGGTACCAGCCGGTGCTGCGCGCAGCAGAACCTTACCAGCGCCGTGACGGCCTTCCACATCGTGGTGGAGAGTCCGGCCTTCACGCAGCGGCACACGGATCATCGTGCGCTTTGCAGCTTCAGTTGCTTTCCGGATGGCTTCCGGCACTTCGCGTGCCTTACCATGACCGAAGCCGACACGGCCCTTTTGATCACCAACCACGACGAGGGCTGCGAAACCGAAACGGCGGCCACCCTTGACCACTTTGGCAACGCGGTTGATGTGTACGAGCTTGTCGACGAATTCGCTGTCGCGCTCTTCGCGCTCGCGATTTTCTTGTCTCGCCATATTATACGTCTTCCGTACTTAGGAGCGCCAACGGGCGCTGGTCAGAATTCAAGTCCACCTTCGCGGGCAGCATCGGCGAGCGCTTTCACACGCCCATGATACTGGTAACCGCCCCGGTCGAACACGACCTGCTTGACACCTGCGGCAGCTGCACGCTCGGCGACAAGCTTGCCAACGGCTGCGGCTGCAGACACGTCGGCGCCCGTTTTCAGGCCGCCCTTCAGATCCTTTTCGATCGTAGAAGCGGAGACAATTGTATGTCCCTGCGCATCGTCGATGATCTGGGCATAGATCTGCTTCGACGAGCGGAAGATAGAAAGGCGCGGACGACCGTTCGCGGCTTTCTTGACTGAACGGCGCACGCGATCGCGGCGGCGTTCGAAAGCTTGTTTGCTGTTCGCCATGATCTCGGTCCGTTACTTCTTCTTGCCTTCTTTGCGGACGATGAACTCGTCTGCATAACGAACGCCTTTGCCTTTGTACGGCTCCGGCGGGCGGAATTCGCGGATTTCAGCTGCGACCTGGCCGACACGTTGTTTGTCGGTGCCAGAAACGCTGATTTCCGTCGGTTTCGCACATTTGATCTCGATGCCTTCCGGGATCGCGTAGATCACATCATGTGAGAAGCCGAGTGCCAGCTGAAGGTTTTGACCCTGGACCTGTGCACGGTAACCAACACCAGTGATCGCGAGGTCTTTCTTGAAGCCATCGGTCACGCCGGTGATCAGGTTCTGAACCATGGTGCGGCTCATACCCCACATGGAGCGAGCCGGCTTGGAGTCGTTACGCGGATCGATTTTGATCCCGTCATCAGTCATTTCGGCCAGAACGAGTTCATTGAGCATGAAAGACTTTTCGCCTTTCGGGCCCTTGATCGTAACTGTCTGACCGTCGATCGATGCCGTTACCCCGCTTGGCACGGGGACTGGCTTTTTGCCAATACGAGACATTTGACCAACCTTGTCGTTGTTTTAACAGCGAGAATGCCGCGTCAGAAGACGCGACACAGAACCTCGCCACCTACATTTTCGTCCCGCGCCTGATGGTCGCTCATGACGCCGCGCGGAGTCGAAATGATCGACACGCCCAGGCCATTAGAGACATGCGGGATGTTCTTCACCGACGAGTAAACGCGGCGGCCCGGCTTGGATACGCGCTCAATCGTGCGGATCACCGGCTCACCGTCGAAATACTTCAGTTCGATTTCCAACTCGGACTTACCGCCCTCGTATTCAACCGTGGTGTAGCCACGGATGTACCCTTCTTTTGCAAGCACATCAAGTACGTGTGCGCGCAATTTAGAATTTGGTGAGCTGACCTTGTTTTTGCGACGCAGCTGCGCGTTGCGAATCCGGGTCAGCATATCCCCCAACGGATCAGAAATTGCCATCGGAGTTTCTCCTTACCAGCTCGACTTGACCAGGCCCGGGATCTTACCCAGGGAGCCCAGTTCACGAAGCGCGATACGCGACATCTTCAGCTTGCGGTAATAACCGCGCGGACGGCCGGACACTTCGCAACGGTTGCGAACGCGGTTCGGCGCGGAGTTCCGCGGCAGTTTGGCCAGCTTCAGGCGGGCATTGAACTGCTCTTCAGGGCTCAAGGTATCGTCCTTGGCCATGGCTTTCAGAGCAGCACGCTTCTCGGCATACTTTTTGACAAGCTTCTCGCGACGCTTGTTCTTCTCGACTGCGCTTTTCTTCGCCATCGTGTTTCCCTTCCTTGCCCGTTACTTCGTGAACGGGAAGTTGAAAGCACGCAGAAGCTCGCGCGCCTCGTCATCGTTTGGCGCCGTGGTGCAGACGATCACGTCCATGCCCCAGATCTGGTCGACTTTGTCGTACTCGATTTCCGGGAACACGATGTGTTCTTTGATGCCCATAGCGTAGTTGCCGCGACCGTCGAAGCTCTTCGGGTTCAGACCGCGGAAGTCACGAACGCGCGGAAGCGCGATTGTGATCATGCGATCCAGGAACTCGAACATCTGCTGGCGGCGCAGGGTCACCTTGACACCAAGCGGCATGCCTTCACGAACCTTAAAGGTCGCGATTGACTTCTTCGCTTTGGTGATGACCGGCTTCTGACCGGCAATCGCTGCCAGATCTTCAGCTGCTGTACGCGCTTTTTTGGAGTCGCCTACGGCTTCGCCAACGCCAATGTTCAGGACGATTTTTTCCAGCTGCGGAACTTGCATAACGTTCTTGTACTGGAATTTTTCCTGAAGCTGCTTGCGCACGACTTCGTCATAATGCGTCTTGAGACGCGGTACGTTAGTGGTCTCAGCCATCGATCAGGTCTCCCGAACGCTTGGCCACACGAACCTTGGCACCATCGTCCTGCACCTTGAAGCCGACGCGGGTCGCCTTGCCGTCTTTCGGATCGGCCAGTGCGATGTTCGACAGGTGGATCGGTGCCTCTTTGGACACGATGCCAGCTTCCTGCGATTGGGTCTGCTTCTGGTGACGGCGAACCATGTTGATGCCGCGTACCAGCGCCTTGTTGTCAGCCGGCAGCATCTGGATAACTTCACCAGATTTGCCCTTGTCACGGCCAGTCAGTACGACCACCGTGTCGCCTTTTTTAATTTTCGCAGCCATCAGAGCACCTCCGGCGCGAGCGAAATGATTTTCATATGGTTCTTGGCGCGGAGTTCACGCGGCACCGGACCAAAGATACGGGTGCCGACTGGCTCCTTGTTATTATTCACCAGCACGGCCGCATTGCGGTCGAACCGGATCACGCTGCCATCGGGACGGCGGATATCCTTAGCCGTGCGCACGACGACAGCCTTCATCACGTCGCCCTTTTTAACGCGGCCCCGCGGAATAGCCTCTTTAACGGAGACGACGATGATGTCGCCTACCTGGGCATATTTGCGCTTGGAGCCGCCGAGCACTTTGATGCACATGACACGACGGGCGCCGGAATTGTCGGCGACGTCGAGGTTTGTTTGCATCTGAATCATGACTGGCTGCCTTGTTCTTCTATCGGCGCACCGTTACGCGGGCGCCTGATGCTCACCTGACGGAGCGTGATCACTGAGTAGTGACCACAGTCCAACGTTTGTTTTTCGAGATCGGCGCACATTCTTCAATCTGAACTGTGTCGCCAACCTTGTATTGGTTGCTTTCATCATGTGCGCGGTACTTCTTAGTCCGGCGCACAGTCTTTTTCAGCAGCGGGTGTGTGAAGCGGCGCTCCACATTCACCGTCACCGTCTTGTCATTGGCGTCGCTGACAACGGTGCCCTGCAGGATACGCTTTGGCATTGATCCGTCTCCTTATGCGGTCGCCGACACGCGCTTTTCGCGCATGATGGTCTGGATACGCGCGATATCACGGCGAATTTGCCGGACACGTGCAGTGTTTTCAAGCTGACCCGTAGCCTTCTGGAAGCGCAGGTTGAACTGCTCTTTCTTCAGGCCCTCAAGCTCTGTGCGGAGCTCGTCGAGGGTCTTAGCCCGTACATCGGTCGCCTTCATGGCTGTCTCTCCTGGCCTGCCTTATTCGCCGATACGCTGAACGAAACGGCACTTGATCGGCAGCTTGGCAGCGGCAAGACGCATTGCTTCACGAGCAACGTCTTCCGGCACACCGTCAATTTCGAACATGATCCGGCCCGGCTTGACACGGCAAGCCCAGTAATCCGGAGAACCCTTACCTTTACCCATGCGGACTTCAGCCGGTTTCGAGGAAACTGGCAGATCCGGGAAGATGCGGATCCAAACACGACCCGCACGCTTCATGTGACGGGTCATAGCACGACGGGCCGCTTCGATCTGACGAGCGGTAACCCGCTCCGGCTCCAGAGCCTTCAGACCGAATGCGCCGAAGTTGAGGTCAGTCCCCCCCTTCGACAAGCCGTGGATGCGGCCTTTGTGCTGCTTGCGGAACTTAGTGCGCTTCGGTTGCAGCATCGTTCTTCTCTCGTCTTTCTTATCTTACGAGCGGCAGGCAGCTTATATTAAGCTGCGCGCTCGCGGCCCCGATCCCGGCGTCCGCCGCGATCACCCTGGTTGCCTTCGGAAGCAGCCGTCGCACGGCGTTCGGACGCCATCGGGTCATGTTCCAGAATTTCACCCTTGAAGATCCAGACCTTCACACCGCACACGCCGTAAGCTGTGTGCGCGCTTGCAACACCGTAGTCGATGTCTGCACGCAGAGTGTGAAGCGGCACACGGCCTTCACGGTACCATTCGATACGCGCGATTTCCGCACCGCCGAGACGGCCGCCGCAGTTGATCCGAATGCCCTGTGCGCCCAGACGCATGGCGGACTGAACAGCCCGTTTCATGGCGCGGCGGAAAGCAACACGGCGTTCCAGCTGCTGAGCAATCGAAGCGGCAACCAATGTCGCGTCGATTTCCGGCTTGCGCACTTCAACGATGTTGAGATGCACTTCGGAGTTGGTGATTTCAGCAATCTTCTTGCGAAGACGCTCGATGTCCGCACCTTTTTTACCGATGACCACACCCGGACGACCGGAGTGAATGGACACACGGCACTTCTTGTGCGGGCGCTCGATAACTACCTTGGACACCGCCGCCTGCTTGAGTTCCTTCATCAGGTACTCACGAATGCGGAAGTCTTCGTGCAGAAGATCGCCGTACTCGTTTTTGTTCGCGTACCAGCGGGAGTCCCAGGTGCGGTTGATCCCGAGGCGCATGCCGATCGGGTTAACTTTGTGTCCCATCAGGCACTCTCCTCAACTTCGCGCACAACGATGGTCAGGTTCGAGAACGGCTTCTCGATCCGGCCAACCCGTCCGCGTGCACGGGCCTGGAAGCGCTTGATGACAAAAGCTTTGCCAACGTGAGCTTCGGCAACCACCAGGTTGTCGATGTCCAGGTCGTGATTGTTTTCCGCGTTTGCAATCGCAGACATCAAGGTTTTCTTGACGTCCTGCGCAATGCGCTTGCGGGAGAATGTCAGATCCGCGATTGCGGAACCGACTTTTTTACCGCGGATAGCAGCAGCAACGAGATTCAGCTTGCGGGGAGAGACACGGATCATCCGTGTCATCGCCCGAGCTTCGTTGTCAGCGAGCACCCGCTCACGCTTCGGCTTGCCCATCGTTACTTCCTCTTCGCCTTCTTGTCGGCGCCGTGTCCGTAATAGGTCCGGGACGGTGAGAACTCACCGAACTTGTGACCAATCATCTCTTCAGACACCAGCACCGGAACGTGCTTCTGACCGTTGTAGACGCCGAAGGTAAGACCAACGAACTGCGGGAGGATCGTCGAGCGGCGGCTCCAGGTCTTGATGACCTCGTTCCGGCCGGCCTCGCGGACCTTCTCCGCTTTCTTCAGCAGATACCCGTCGACAAACGGACCTTTCCAGATCGAACGTGCCACGATCCTGTCCCTTACTTCTTACGCGCGTGGCGGGAGCGGACGATAAACTTATCGGTCTGCTTGTTCTTCCGCGTGCGCTTACCTTTGGTCGGTTTACCCCAAGGAGTAACCGGATGACGACCGCCGGAGGTCCGACCTTCACCACCACCATGCGGGTGGTCGATCGGGTTCATGGCAACACCGCGAACGTGCGGTTTGATGCCCAGCCAGCGGGAACGGCCTGCCTTGCCGAGGTTCACATTGGAGTGGTCCGGGTTGGACACAGCGCCAATGGTTGCCATGCAAGTGCCGAGAACACGGCGCTGTTCACCAGACATCAGGCGCAGCGTTGTGTAACCTTGGTCACGGCCGACGATCTGAACGAATGCACCGGCAGAGCGAGCGATCTGGGCGCCTTTGCCCGGCTTCAGCTCGATGTTGTGCACAATCGTACCAACCGGAATGCGCGACAAAGGAGCCGCATTGCCCGGTTTCACATCAACGTTTTCACCGGCGACAACAGTGTCGCCTTCGGACAAGCGCTGCGGAGCCAGGATGTAGCTCAGCTCGCCGTCTTCGTAACGGATCAGAGCAATGAATGCGGTCCGGTTCGGATCGTATTCCAGGCGCTCTACCGTTGCCGGCACGTCCCACTTGCGGCGCTTGAAGTCAACAAGACGGTAAGTCCGCTTGTGACCGCCACTGCGGTTCGGAGACGTGATGCGTCCAGTGTTGTTCCGGCCGCCCTTTTTAGAAAGGCCTTCGGTCAAAGTCTTGACCGGCTTGCCCTTCCAAAGACCGGAGCGGTCAACCTGTACCAGCTGACGGCGGCCCGGGGACGTCGGATTGAATGTCTTAAGTGCCATTTTTCTTAAGTCCCCGTCTTAGAGCCCGGTGGCCACGTCGATTGCGTGACCTTCCTGCAGCGTTACGACGGCCTTCTTGAAGTCAGACTGGCGGCCAAGACGTCCGCGGAAGCGCTTCACTTTGCCCTTGCGGACAAGAGTGTTGACTGCCGTGACCTTGACGCCGAACAGTGCTTCGACAGCGGCCTTGATTTCCGGCTTGGTTGCATCATTGGCAACCTTGAAGACAACCTTGTTCTCTTCAGAAGCCATCGTCGACTTTTCGGTGATTACCGGGCCAACGATTTTGTCGTAGTGAGGAAGATTGCTCATTTAAAGCGCTCCTCAAGTGCGGACACCGCAGCTTTCGTCAACACCAGAGTGTTGGCGCGCAGGATGTCGTAAACATTGATGCCTTGAACCGGCAACACATCCAGGTGCGGAATGTTGCGGGACGCCAGTGCGAAGTTGTTGTCAACTTCGGCGCCGTCGATCACCAGAGCGCTGGTCAGGCCGAGCTTGTTCAGCTGGGACTTGAGAGCCTTGGTTTTCGCTTCAGCAGCCTTTGCATCTTCGACAACAACGATGCTGTCTGCCTTTGCTTTCGCGGACAGCGCATGCTTCAGGCCGAGGACGCGGACTTTCTTCGGCAGGTCATGGCCGTGATCGCGAACGACCGGACCGAATGCCTTACCACCGCCGCGAAACTGCGGAGCCTTTTTGTTGCCGTGACGCGCGCCGCCGGAACCTTTCTGGCGAACGAATTTCTTCGTAGAACCAGTAACTTCCGAACGACCAAGCGTCTTGTGGGTACCCGCCTGGCGCTTGGCAAGCTGCCAGCGCACAACGCGGTGGATCAAATCGGTGCGCGGCTCGAGACCAAAGATCTCGTCAGACACCGTGATCGAACCGGCCGCCCCACCTTCGAGGGTCTTGACCTGGAGTTCCATCACTCACTCTCCTTCCCGGCAGCCTCAGCCGCTTCGGACGCCTTGAAAGCACCCGGGACCGGAACGTTGTCCGGCAGCGCCTTTTTGATCGCATCGCGGACCTGGATCCAGCCGCCCTTGGCGCCCGGTACAGAGCCTTCGACCATGATCAGGCCACGCTCAACATCAGTGCGCACAACCTTGAGGTTCTGCGTGGTCACGCGGGCATCACCCATATGACCGGCCATCTTCTTGCCCTTGAACACGCGGCCCGGGTCCTGACATTGACCGGTAGAACCGTGTGAGCGGTGCGAGATCGAGTTGCCGTGCGATGCACGGCCACCACCGAAGTTGTGACGCTTCATAACACCGGCAAAGCCTTTACCGATGGAAGTTCCGGTCACGTCGACATACTGGCCTTCGACGTAGTGGTCAGCGGTGATTTCCGCGCCAACGTCGATCATGTTGTCCGCAGAAACGCGGAACTCGACCACTGTCCGCTTCGGCTCAACCTTTGCAACAGCAAAGTGACCGCGCAGTGCCTTCGGCGTATTTTTTACTTTACGGGTACCGGCACCGAGCTGCAGTGCGTTGTAACCGTTCTTTTCGTCAGTCCGGTGGGCAACCACCTGACAGTTTTCCAGCCGCAATACTGTGACCGGAACATGTTCGCCTGCATCGTTATAGATGCGGGTCATGCCCACTTTCTGAGCGATCACTCCAGAACGCATGGATGTGTCCCCTTCGCCTCGCCTCAGAGCTTGATCTCGACGTCGACGCCAGCGGCCAGGTCGAGCTTCATCAGCGCGTCCACGGTCTGCGGTGTCGGGTCAACGATGTCGAGAAGGCGCTTATGTGTGCGCATCTCGAACTGATCGCGGCTTTTCTTATCGATATGCGGTCCACGAAGTACGGTGTACTTCTCGATCCGCGTCGGCAGCGGCACGGGACCCCGTACCTGTGCACCGGTCCGCTTGGCCGTATTGACGATTTCCTTGGTGGAAGCGTCGAGAATACGGTGGTCAAAAGCCTTCAGGCGGATCCGGATATTCTGACCGTTCATTGTTGTTGTTCCCAATAAGACTGGCGGGCCTGCCCGCATTCACTTGTTCTAAGGTGCCAGCAGGCCCGGCTGTCGATTATTCGATGATTGAGGCGACGACGCCGGCGCCGACGGTGCGGCCACCTTCGCGGATCGCGAAGCGCAGACCGTCTTCCATGGCGATCGGCACGATCAGCTCAACGTCAACAGAGACGTTGTCGCCAGGCATCACCATTTCCGTGCCTTCCGGCAGAGAAACCACACCGGTCACGTCCGTCGTACGGAAGTAAAACTGCGGGCGGTAGTTGGTGAAGAACGGCGTGTGACGGCCACCCTCTTCCTTCGTCAGGATGTAGGCTTCTGCCTTGAACTTCGTGTGCGGGGTCACAGAACCCGGCTTACAAAGAACCTGGCCACGCTCAACATCTTCACGGCCAACGCCGCGGATCAGAGCACCGATGTTGTCGCCTGCTTCACCGCTGTCCAGCAGCTTGCGGAACATTTCAACGCCGGTAACCGTTGTCTTTTGGGTGTCTTTGATGCCGACGATCTCGACTTCTTCACCCACCTTGATGATGCCACGCTCAACACGGCCGGTCACAACAGTACCGCGGCCAGAGATCGAGAACACGTCTTCGATCGGCATCAGGAACGGCTGATCCTTCGGACGCTCAGGCGTCGGGATGTAGTCGTCAACAGCTGCCATCAGCTCACGGATTGCGTCACGGCCAATGGCTGCATCGCGGTCTTCAACAGCTGCCAGAGCAGAACCCTTGACGATCGGAATGTCGTCGCCCGGGAACTCATAGGAAGACAGCAGTTCACGGATTTCCATTTCGACGAGCTCGAGAAGCTCTTCGTCGTCGACCTGGTCAACCTTGTTCATGAACACGACAAGTGCCGGAACGCCAACCTGACGCGCAAGCAGGATGTGCTCACGGGTCTGCGGCATCGGGCCGTCCGCTGCAGAACAAACAAGGATCGCGCCGTCCATCTGGGCAGCACCGGTGATCATGTTCTTCACGTAGTCGGCGTGGCCCGGGCAATCAACGTGAGCGTAGTGACGGTTTTCCGTCTCATACTCAACGTGCGCCGTGGAGATGGTGATGCCGCGTGCCTTTTCTTCAGGCGCGCCGTCAATCTCGTCATATGCTTTTGCAGTCGCACCGCCAGCTTCGGCCAGCGTCATGGTGATTGCAGCGGTCAGCGTCGTCTTGCCGTGGTCAACGTGGCCAATCGTGCCAATGTTGACGTGCGGCTTGTTGCGCTCAAACTTTTCCTTCGCCATCGGAGTACTCCGTTTCTCTAATTCTTAATTAATTCAAGAGGTTGGGGTCAGGCGTATTTCGCCTGAACCTCTTCGGCGACAGCCTGCGGCACCTGCTCGTAGTGATCGAACACCATCGAGTATTGAGCGCGGCCTTGAGACATGGAACGCAGGTTGTTCACATAACCAAACATGTTGGCCAGCGGCACCATTGCGGTGATGACAGTCACAATGCCCCGGTTCTCCGTACCCGCGATCTGGCCGCGGCGGGAGTTCAGGTCACCAATCACGTCACCCATGTAATCTTCAGGGGTAACAACCTCAACCTTCATGACCGGCTCAAGGAGCTTAGGTCCGGCCTTGGCAATACCTTCGCGGAAACCGGCACGGCCGGCGATCTCGAACGCAAGGACCGAGGAGTCAACATCGTGGTAGGCACCATCGGTGAGAGTTGCCTTGATGTCGAGCATCGGGAAGCCGGCCAGCGGACCAGACGACATGACGCTTTCGATACCCTTGCTAACGCCCGGAATGTATTCTTTCGGAACGTTACCGCCGACAATCTTGCTTTCGAAGACGAAGCCTTCGTTCGGCTCTGCCGGTTCGATCGTGAGCTTGATGCGAGCGAACTGACCGGAACCACCAGACTGCTTCTTGTGGGTGTAGTCCACGTCTGCTGTTTTGGTAATGGTTTCGCGGTAGGCAACCTGCGGCGCACCAATGTTCGCCTCAACCTTGAACTCGCGCTTCATGCGGTCAACAAGGATGTCGAGGTGCAATTCGCCCATACCAGCAATGATGGTCTGACCGGACTCTTCGTCGGTCTTAACCCGGAAGGACGGATCCTCAGCAGCCAGACGGTTCAGGGCGAGACCCATCTTCTCCTGGTCGCCTTTGGTCTTCGGCTCAACCGCGATCTCGATAACCGGCTCAGGGAATTCCATCCGCTCCAGGATGACCGGCTTCAGCGGATCGCAGAGCGTGTCACCTGTTGTGGTATCCTTGAGACCTGCGATCGCAACAATGTCGCCAGCATATGCGACGTCGATGTCTTCACGCGAGTTGGAGTGCATCTGCATCATGCGACCGACGCGCTCTTTCTTATCCTTCACGGTGTTGAGCAAGGAAACACCCTTGTTCAATACGCCAGAATAGATACGGCAGAACGTCAAAGAACCAACGAACGGATCGTTCGCGATCTTGAATGCCAGAATGCTGAGCGGCTCTTCATCAGAAGATTTCCGTACCGCTTCGCCTTCGGTCTTCGGATCGATACCCTTAATGGCCGGAACTTCGACCGGGCTCGGCAGGTAATCAACCACTGCATCAAGAAGCGGCTGTACGCCTTTGTTTTTGAATGCAGAACCGCAGAATACCGGAACGAAGTCACCGTTGATGGTGCCCTTGCGGATCAGCTGCTGGATCTTTTCGAAGGACGGCTCTTCGCCTTCAAGATAAGCTTCCATAGCTTCTTCATCGATCTCGACAGCAGTCTCGATCAGGGCATCACGCATTTCCTGCGCACGGTCGGCAAGTTCAGCCGGGATGTCGACAACATCCCAAGCAGCACCGAGGTTCTCGGACTGCCAGATCAGCGCCTTCATTTTCAGCAGATCAACAACACCGGCAAATTCGCTTTCCGCACCGATGTTCAACTGCATGACCAGCGGAGTTGCACCAAGACGGGACTTGATCATCTCGCAGCAGCGATCGAAATCGGCGCCGAGCTTGTCCATCTTGTTGACGAAAATCATCCGCGGGACGTTGTACTTGTCGGCCTGACGCCAAACAGTTTCGGTCTGCGGCTCAACACCAGCGTTTGCGTCCAGAAGAGCAACCGCACCGTCAAGAACACGCAGGGAGCGCTCAACTTCAATGGTGAAGTCAACGTGGCCCGGGGTGTCGATGATGTTCAGGCGCTTTTCATTCCAGAACGCGGTTGTTGCAGCAGAGGTGATCGTGATGCCACGCTCCTGCTCCTGCTCCATCCAGTCCATGGTGGCGGCACCGTCATGAACTTCGCCGATTTTGTGGCTCTTACCAGTGTAGTAGAGGATCCGCTCGGTGGTGGTCGTCTTACCAGCATCGATGTGCGCCATGATGCCGAAGTTACGGTAGTCCTCGATTTTATGCGTGCGCGACATAGCGTCAGCCCTTCAAAGTCGAAATTACCAGCGATAGTGCGAGAATGCGCGGTTGGCGTCTGCCATCCGGTGCGTGTCTTCGCGCTTCTTAACTGCGGTACCACGGTTGTTTGCTGCATCGAGCAATTCGCCAGACAGACGATCAACCATTGTGGTTTCGTTGCGGTTGCGCGCAGCTGCGATCAACCAGCGGATTGCAAGCGCCTGACGGCGTTCGCTACGAACCTCAACCGGAACCTGGTAGGTCGCACCACCAACACGGCGGGAACGAACTTCCACTTGCGGCATAACGTTCTCAAGAGCAGCGTGGAACACTTCGATCGGGTTCTCGCGGGTCTTGTTCTCGACCACGTCGAAAGCACCGTAAACGATGCGCTCTGCAGTGGACTTCTTGCCGTCGTACATGATGGAATTCATGAACTTTGTGACGACCATATCCCCGAACTTCGGATCCGGGTTGATTTCGCGTTTTTCGGCGCGGTGACGACGGGACATCTAATGTGCTCCTTACTTCGGCCGCTTCGCGCCGTATTTCGAACGACGCTGCTTACGATCTTTGACGCCTTGGGTATCCAGAACACCACGAATGATGTGGTAGCGGACACCCGGCAAGTCTTTCACACGGCCGCCACGGATCATCACAACCGAGTGCTCTTGAAGGTTGTGGCCTTCACCCGGGATGTAACCGATGACTTCGAAGCCGTTGGTCAGACGGATTTTCGCCACTTTACGCAGAGCCGAGTTCGGCTTCTTCGGAGTGGTTGTGTATACGCGGGTGCAAACACCACGCTTCTGCGGGCAGGCCTCCATGGCCGGCACTTTGTTCCGCTTCGGCGGATCTTTCCGCGGCTTGCGGATCAACTGGTTGATGGTCGGCATTCTGTGCCCTTTACCTTGTCCATCCAAAATCTTTTGTGCAACTGCAGTCCCCCGCTGACGCCGCATGTGTTCAAACATGCAGAATCGCGCCCGCGCGCTCCATTTGGAGCGGCCGGCGCTGCGAAAAACCAGAGGACCACGAGTTGCCTCGCGGTCATGCAATCGACGCGTATTCGCCTATGTGACCCGGCAGCGTTTAAGAGGACTGTGTCCTGCGCTTTCGTGAAGCGCTGGAGGGTTCGCTCTTACCGCCTGCCCTTGGGATGCGCGGAAACTACTCAGATGCACCCTTTGCGTCAAGTGATTTGTTGGAAATTCCGCATTTCCGCAAAACCGCAGAAATCCGCGTCATTTTTCTCCAGCAGACAGCGCCCGATTGTAAGATTGTTTCGTCAACCAAGCTTCTGTTGTTCGTTTGTGATTTTGCAGGTGGATCGGCCGATTCCAAGCAGTGAATCAATGGTTAAGCCAGTGATTCAAATCATGCCAATCCTGCAGGTTTCATCAAACAAACAGGGCCGGCATGGACAGCCGGCTACTGATTCCAACAGTAGCATGGCAGCTATGCAGCAAACATGGCCCCAATATCACTCTGCCGGTGCTGCGTAGGCGCCGGAAGAGTATGTGAGCTCATAACTGTGGCTGTAGACTTCGAAAACATTGCCGAACGGATCTTCGACATAGACCATCCGATACGGTTTCTCACCAGGATAATATTCCCGGATCGGCATACGTTGTTTACCGCCCGCAGCAACAATCTTCTCCACCAAACCCTCAACGTCGGGATCCTGAATACAGAAGTGAAATGTTCCATGCCTGCGGAAGTCAAGATTGTCCTCCGGCGGATGGTTCCCTTCAAACTCGAACAGCTCGATGCCAATTCTGTCTGAAGTGGCCAAATGGGCAATCCTGAGTTTGGTCCAGCCTGGTTCGAAGACATCTGTACACATGCGTCCGATTTCACTGTCGTCCTCGACCACCTCAGTGCTGGGCATGATGATGTAAAATCCCAGAACCTCGGAATAGAATTTGACTGCGGCATCGACATCCGGGACCGACAAACCGATGTGGGAAAATGAACGGGGGGTGATTTTCATGGTGTCTCTCCTTGTTGGATTACAAAGATAGGCCCCATCGGATATTTTGAATAATTATCATATATGATATTTGGAATTACTTTTTGTTATTCTCGAGGATATCGTGCTGAACTCGAACTGGCTGACGACATTCACTGTTCTTTGCGGAACTCAAAGCTTTACGAAAACAGCTCAACGTTTGAACATGACCCAGCCCGGTGTCTCACAGCATTTGAAAAAGCTGGAGGAGCAAATCGGACAGGATCTTGTTGTTCGTTCGGGCAGAATTTTCACGCTTACCCCCGCGGGAACAGCCGTTTTGGAGTACGGCAAAAGATGGTGGACACAAGAACAGGCTCTGCTCAATAACTTGAACCACGATGATCCCGGCACCGGGACGAGCACAATGGCATGTTCGGGTAGTTTCGCCCTCCTTCTTTACCCGCGTCTTTTAGCCTTGATGGGCAACCACTCCTCCCTTGCGCTTCACCTCCATTCAATGCCGCAGAACAAAATAATTGAAGGGCTCCTCGACAACACCATTGATCTCGGCATCGTGAGCGAAAAGCCCACACACACCCGTTTGGACGTTGAGCATCTTGGGCGCGAAGAGTTGTGCCTTCTCCTTCCCGCTGATTTCGGAGGTATGCGTCCGGAATTTGATGCTTTGCAGGAGTTGGGCTTTATTGGGCATCCGGATGGTTATGGCTATGCGGACCGCTTACTCAGCCTGAACTATCCCAACGACTATGCGGGGATCGAGAATCTGAGATTGCGCGGAAGCGTCAATCAAATCGGCCAGATCCCGATGCCGATGACATCAGGTGTCGGATATACCGTTTTGCCGCGCAGCGGGATCGATGCATTTTCCTGCCGCGATAAAGTCGCCGTCGCTGAACTTGAAAAACCACTGTTTCAAGACCTTTGGATGTGCACCCTTCGGAACAGGCCATGGCCAGCACGTCAACATCCGATCGCCGCAGCTTTTAGAGACACCGCCCTCCAGCTAGAAAAAGCGGACTAGCAGACAACATGACTCCTGGAAACACAAAGACCCGGGCAGCGGTTTCCTGCGCCCGGGTCTTTTGCCACTCCCCCCGCTCTGCTTATGCAGCCGCGACAGAATCGAGGAAGGTGTCGACCTCACCGCGAAGTTTCTCGGCATAGTCGGCGACTTCATCAGCGCCGCGCAAAACGACGAGCGATCCGTCGTCGGTTTCCCGGGCAGAGGTCACAACCATTTCCATTTCGGATTTGGCCGATTTTGTCTGTTCAACGGCCTGCACCACACTTTGAGCAATCGACTCTGTTGCAGACTCTTGCTGAGAGATAGAGGCAGCAATCGCGGTAGTGAAATTGCGGACTTCCTCGACACGAGATGTGATCTCGTCAATCGCGGCCACCGCTTCATTGGTGGAGCCCTGGATGTCGGCAATCTGGTTGCTGATTTCTTCCGTGGCTTTTGCGGTCTGTGTTGCGAGCTCTTTCACCTCAGCAGCGACAACGGCAAACCCCTTGCCCGCCTCCCCGGCCCGCGCAGCCTCAATGGTTGCGTTCAAGGCCAAAAGATTGGTTTGCTCGGCGATCGCCTGAATAAGTGTGACCACCTCACCGATCTTGATCGCGGCATTGGACAGGCTGGTGACCCGCTGGCTGGATTTGTTCGCAGCTTCCGTCGCCCCTTGGACGCCCTCCGTGGTTTTGGACACCTGCGAGTTGATTTCCCGGATTGCGAAAGTGAGCTCCTGGGCCGCGGCGGCTGTTGTCTCAATGCTGCCGTTGGCCGATTCCGCTGATCCGCTAGCTCCAGCTGCCCGCTCTGAAGATGCGCTTGCAAGACCGGACAATTCGGTCGCCGTTGTCTTCACAGTACCGATCCGGTCACCAACCGCGGTAAGCAAATGGGAGACATTTTCGCGAAACCGGGACACAAGACTTTCCACCAGATGCTGGCGGCGGGTCTGAGCATCTGCCGTTTCAGCAGCTTCCCGGGCGAGCCGCTGTTGTTCAAAAATCCGATCCCGGAAAGCAGCGATCGACCGCGCCACTGTCCCGATCTCGTCCTTGCGATCCGCATCAGTGAACTGGATCTCGGTGTCACCGGCTGCAAGCGCTTCAGCTTCTTGGACCGTCCGCGCCAGTGGCTTTGTAATCGACTGGATCAGGAAGTGGGAAGCGATAGCCAGAAGCAGAACCAACCCAAGGGCGATCCCGGCAAGCCAAACAAGGTTCTTTTGAAATGCCGCTTCAATGTCATCCACGTAGGCGCCGGTCCCGATCACCCACTCCCAAGGCTGGTACATCGTCACATATGCCGTCTTGCCTGCCGGATCGTCGGAATTCGGCCTGCGCCAAACGTAATCATGAAAACCACTGCCCTGGCTCTGCACGATGTCATAGAAAGTCGGCAAACTGGACGACCCGAAGTCACGAACGAGGTCCTGGGAGGTCATGCCCTCCAGATCCGGCCGTGCGGGGTGCATGATCAGCGCGTCGCCGCGCAGGTTGATAAAGAGATAATTGCCATTGTCATAGCGCATGCCTCGTATCGCCTCCTTGGCGAACTTTTGCGCCTGCTCTTCAGTGAACTCTCCGGCTATGCTTCGCTTATGGTAACTCTCAATCGTGCTCGTGGCCGCATTGACAAGATGGGTCAGGCCAATCCGCCGCTCCGCATACGAGCGGTCGCGATCCTGGTAAGCCGCTGCGCCAAGGATCGCAATCAAGCAAAGAACCACCAACCCCATGAGCATGCCCAATCGCATGCCAACTGAAATTCTCGAAAACATGTATAACCTCCGATTTGCAATTCAGGGTTTAGTGTTTTCCAGTTACGTAAACGAAAGGTGGATGTTTTTCGTAAGACAACTCAGAATATAAATAAAATACGCCTCCGCTTTTGACAGCAGAGGCAAAACATAATCACAGATGACAATACTATTTAATTGTCCTAACGAAACTACCTACAACATGTCTTAGTCGGCAAGCGTGACAATTGCCACGTTGCCCGACAGAGCATCATGATAGGCGCCTTCATAGATAGGCTCATCCGGTTCACCGTCGATGACACCGATTTGATCCAGTTCCGCTTCCGTGAAGCCTTGCGACGACAGAGCTTCCAAGGTCTTGCGCACGGCATCGTCATCATCTGGTGCTGTCAAAAGAGCATGGATCGTGATCGCTGCATCCGGAGATGTATTTTCATCCTGCCAGACACGGCCGATGACGATGTAGACCACGGGGTCCAGTTCCAGGTCATTGTCATTCATGAGGGCAACCCTCCTTAACTCGTTCGATACGAGAAAGGCCGCCCGGAGGCGGCCTTTCATGATTTGACTGTTGCCGAAGCTTATTCCGCAGCGCCGGTCATGTCTTCCAGAAGGCCTTCTGCGGCACTTTCCGAAGACTGAGCCCGCTGCGCTTCCTGGATCAGGTCGTCGCGATGGGATGCAATCTTGCGGATCCGCTTCATCACCCCGCCTGTACCGGCCGGGATCAAACGGCCAACAATAACGTTCTCTTTGAGGCCGACCAGCGGGTCGGTCTTGCCGTTGACCGCCGCGTCGGTAAGAACGCGGGTCGTCTCCTGGAAGGAGGCGGCGGAGAAGAACGAGCGTGTCTGCAACGACGCCTTGGTGATCCCGAGCAGAACCGGTGTGCCTTTCGCCGGATCCTTCGCATTGTCGATGGCCCGTTGATTGGCCTCTTCAAAGTCGATCCGGTCGATCTGCTCACCTGAGAAGAATTCGGTCTCACCCGGATCGGTGATCTCGACCTTCTGCAGCATCTGACGGACAATCACCTCAATGTGCTTGTCGTTAATCACAACGCCCTGCAGACGATAGACTTCCTGGATCTCGTTGACGAGGTAGGCAGCGAGCGCCTCAACGCCTTTAACGGCCAGAATGTCGTGTGGTGCCGGGTTACCGTCGAGAATGTACTCACCCTTTTCAATGGCATCGCCTTCCTGAAGGTGGAAGTGCTTGCCCTTCGGGATGAGGTATTCGACGGGCTCGGCGCCCTCCTCTGCCGGATCGATGATGACACGGCGCTTGTTCTTGTAGTCGCGGCCAAAGCGGATCGTACCATCGATTTCTGCGATGATCGCGTGATCCTTCGGACGGCGAGCCTCGAACAGTTCCGCAACGCGCGGCAGACCACCGGTGATGTCCTTGGTCTTGGCGCTTTCCAGCGGAATACGTGCAAGCACGTCACCGGCCTTGACCGATGCACCCGGCTGAACCGAGAGAACCGCGTCCACGGACAGCATCAAGCGGGCATCGGATCCACGCTGGTTTTTGGCAACGGAACCTTTGGCGTCCTTGATGACAACCGCCGGCTTGAGATCCGCGCCACGCTGCGAAGAGCGCCAGTCGATGACGACACGCTTGGTGATACCGGTCGCCTCGTCGGCGGTCTCCTGAACAGATGCCCCGTCAACCAGGTCCTCAAAGTCCACAACACCATCAACTTCAGCAAGCATCGGACGGGTGTACGGATCCCACTCGGCAATCCGCTGACCGCGTTTGACCGCGTCACCTTCATCGACATGCAGCTTGGAACCGTAGGCAACACGATGCACGGCACGCTCATTGCCGTCGCTGTCGATGACAACGATGGACATGTTGCGGACCATGGCAATCAGATTGCCTTCCGAGTCGCGCTGTACAGAGCGGTTCCGGATCTTGACCGTACCGTCGACGTTGGACTCGATGAACGATGAATCGACAACCTGCGCCGTACCACCAATGTGGAACGTCCGCATGGTCAGCTGGGTGCCCGGCTCACCGATCGACTGCGCGGCGATAACGCCAACAGCTTCACCCATGTTCACCGGAGTACCACGTGCAAGGTCACGGCCGTAGCAGGTTGCGCAAACACCGGTTTCCGTTTCACAGGTCAGAACCGAGCGGATCTTGATCTGCTGAACTTTCGCCGCTTCGATCGCATCAACGTCCTTCTCGTCGATGAGACGTCCTTTCGGAACGATCACTTCGCCGGTGGCGTTATTGATGACGTCTTCCGCCGTTGTCCGACCGAGAACACGCATGCCGAGGGAGGCAATGACGTTACCGGCGTCAACAATCGGCGCCACGGTGATGCCGCGCTCAGAGCCACAATCCGGTTCAAGGATAATGGAATCCTGCGCAACGTCCACGAGACGGCGGGTCAGGTAACCGGAGTTCGCAGTCTTCAACGCCGTATCGGCAAGACCCTTACGGGCACCGTGGGTGGAGTTGAAGTACTCGAGAACCGAGAGACCTTCTTTAAAGTTCGAGATGATCGGGTTCTCGATGATGGACCCGTCCGGCTTGGCCATAAGACCACGCATACCGGCCAGCTGCTTCATCTGCTGAGGCGAACCACGCGCACCGGAGTGGGACATCATGTAAACCGAGTTCATCGGCTTCTGGCGTCCGGTTTCCTCATCGATCTGGACCGCCTTAATGCGGGCCATCATCTCGTCAGCGATCTTGTCGGTACATTTCGCCCAAGCGTCGACAACCTTGTTGTACTTCTCGCCCTGGGTGATGAGACCGTCATTGTACTGCTGTTCGTATTCGGTCGCGAGTGCCGCGGTTTCCCCGACAAGCTTCTGCTTGGTGTCCGGGATGACCATGTCGTCCATGCCGAAGGAGATGCCGGCGTTACAGGCATTCTTGAAGCCGAGCTGCATGATCCGGTCACAGAAGATAACCGTCTCCTTCTGACCGCAGGCACGGTAAACCGTGTCGATCATCTTGGAGATGTCCTTCTTGGTCATCAGCTTGTTGGCAACGTCGAACGGCACTTCGTGATGCTTCGGCAGTAGTTCTGCAATCAGCATCCGGCCCGGTGTTGTCTCGAAGATGTCGGAGGTCGGGTTGCCTTCGGCATCCACCGAACGGAAACGGCCCTTGATCTTCGTGTGCAGCGTGATGACCTTGTTGGCCAGCGCATGGTGGATCTCGCCGATATCGGAGAAAGCCATGCCCTCGCCCGGCTCTTTCTCTGCCATGATCGACAGATAGTAGAGACCGAGAACGATATCCTGCGACGGCACGATGATCGGGCCACCGTTTGCCGGGTGCAGAATGTTGTTCGTGGACATCATCAGCGTCCGCGCTTCCAGCTGTGCTTCGAGCGACAGCGGAACGTGAACAGCCATCTGGTCACCGTCGAAGTCAGCGTTGAACGCGGAACAAACGAGTGGGTGCAGCTGGATCGCCTTGCCTTCGATCAGGGTCGGTTCGAACGCCTGAATGCCAAGACGGTGAAGCGTTGGCGCACGGTTCAGGAGAACCGGGTGCTCGCGGATCACCTCATCCAGGATATCCCAGACTTCCGGACGCTCTTTTTCAACGAGCTTCTTCGCCTGTTTGACAGTTGAAGAGAAACCCTTGGCGTCGAGGCGCGAATAGATGAACGGCTTGAACAGCTCAAGCGCCATTTTCTTCGGTAGACCACACTGGTGCAGCTTGAGTTCCGGACCCACGGTGATCACCGAACGGCCGGAATAGTCAACGCGCTTCCCGAGAAGGTTCTGACGGAAGCGGCCCTGCTTGCCTTTCAGCATGTCGGACAGAGACTTCAGCGGACGCTTGTTGGCACCAGTGATGACCCGGCCGCGGCGGCCGTTGTCGAACAGGGCGTCAACAGACTCCTGAAGCATGCGCTTCTCGTTCCGGATGATGATGTCCGGAGCACGCAGTTCCATCAGGCGGCGCAGACGATTGTTCCGGTTGATCACGCGGCGGTACAGATCATTGAGATCCGAGGTTGCAAACCGGCCGCCATCGAGCGGAACCAGCGGACGCAGATCCGGCGGAATGACCGGAACAACGGTCATGATCATCCACTCCGGACGGTTGCCGGATTCCATGAAGGCTTCAATGACCTTCAGGCGCTTGGCCAGTTTCTTCGGCTTCAGCTCGGTTGTTGCTTCAGCAATTTCCTGGCGGAGCTTTTCAGACTCACGCTCAAGATCCATCGACATCAGGATCTCGCGGATCGCTTCTGCACCGATCATCGCGGTGAAGGCGTCTTCGCCGTACTCGTCCTGAGCAGCAACGTAGTCTTCTTCAGACAGAAGCTGGTGCTGCTTGAGCGGGGTCAGACCCGGCTCCAGAACGACGTAGTTTTCGAAGTACAGAACGCGTTCCAGATCCTTCAGCGTCATGTCGAGCAGCAAACCAATGCGGCTCGGCAGGGACTTCAGGAACCAGATGTGTGCCACCGGAGCTGCAAGCTCAATGTGGCCCATACGTTCACGGCGTACACGGGAAAGCGTGACTTCAACGCCACACTTTTCGCAGATAACGCCTTTGTATTTCATGCGCTTGTATTTGCCGCAAAGACATTCGTAGTCCTTGATCGGGCCAAAAATGCGCGCGCAGAAAAGACCATCACGCTCCGGCTTGAAAGTCCGGTAGTTGATGGTTTCCGGCTTTTTGATCTCACCGAATGACCAGGACAAGATTTTCTCCGGGCTGGCCAGAGAGATCTTGATATTGTCGAAGGTCTGTGCGGGAGCCTGCTGGTTGAACAGGTTCATGACCTCATGATTCATGATCCATCTCCTTCGATGCTCGGCCGGGAGGTAAGTGCTCCTTACCTCCCCCAAACCGGCATTTCAGTCTAAAGGGGTCCGTTGGCGGGGTTATTCTGCAGCGTCTGCAGTTTCTTCCTCGCCAATCATGGGTGCGTCAGTCCGTTGAAGTTCAACGTTGAGACCCAGGGACCGCATTTCCTTCACAAGCACGTTGAAGCTTTCCGGAATACCCGCCTCGAAGGTGTCGTCACCGCGAACGATGGCCTCATAGACCTTCGTACGGCCGGCAACGTCATCAGACTTGACCGTCAGCATTTCCTGCAGCGTGTAAGCTGCACCGTAAGCTTCAAGAGCCCAGACCTCCATTTCCCCGAAGCGCTGGCCACCGAATTGCGCCTTACCACCAAGCGGCTGCTGGGTGACGAGCGAGTACGGGCCAATCGAGCGGGCGTGGATCTTGTCGTCGACCAAGTGGTGAAGCTTGAGCATATAGATGTAGCCCACGGTCACCTTGCGGTCGAACTCTTCACCGGTCCGGCCGTCAAACAAAGTCGACTGACCGCTGGTGTCGAAGTCCGCGATCTTCAGCGCATCAACAACATCAGGCTCGCGGGCACCGTCGAAGACCGGCGTCGCAATGGACACGCCCTTCTTCAGCTGCTCGGCCAGTTTCACGACACCTTCGTCATCAAACTCCTTGACCGCATCACCCTTCATGTTGTCGCCGTAGATCTCGATGACCTTGCCACGAAGCTTTTCGATCTCACCGGTCTTGCGGTACTCATCGTACATTTCGCCGATGCGCAAGCCCATGCCGCGGCAGGCCCAACCCATATGGGTTTCAAGGATCTGGCCAACGTTCATGCGCGACGGAACGCCGAGCGGATTGAGAACGATGTCGACGTGCGTGCCATCTTCCAGGAACGGCATGTCTTCACACGGGTTGATCTTGGAGACCACGCCCTTGTTACCGTGACGGCCGGCCATCTTGTCGCCCGGCTGAAGCTTGCGCTTCACGGCAACGAAGACCTTGACCATCTTCATGACGCCTGGCGGCAGTTCATCACCGCGCTGCAGCTTCTCGACCTTGTCGATGAACCGCTGCTCGAGACGCTTCCGGCTGTCGTCGTACTGACCGCGCAGAGCTTCAATCTCGGACATGAACTTCTCGTCGTCGGTGGCAAACTGCCACCACTGCGAGCGCGGGAAGTCGTTGAGAACGTCCCCGGTCAGCACAGTGTCCTTCTTGAAGCCCTTCGGACCAGCAACTGCGGTCTTGTCCATCAGCATCTCGGCCAGACGGCCATAGACGTTGCGGTCAAGGATTGCCTGCTCGTCGTCACGGTCTTTTGCAAGACGTTCGATTTCTTCACGCTCGATCGCCATCGCACGCTCGTCTTTTTCAACGCCGTGGCGGTTGAAAACACGAACTTCAACGACGGTGCCGGAAACACCCGGCGGCAAGCGCAGGGACGTGTCACGGACGTCAGAGGCTTTTTCGCCGAAGATCGCGCGCAGAAGTTTTTCTTCCGGCGTCATCGGGCTTTCGCCCTTCGGTGTGATCTTGCCGACGAGGATGTCGCCCGGATGAAGCTCGGCACCGATGTAAACGATACCTGCCTCGTCGAGATTCTTCAGCGCTTCTTCAGAAACGTTCGGAATATCACGGGTGATCTCTTCCGGACCAAGCTTGGTATCACGGGCCATCACCTCAAACTCTTCAAGGTGGATGGAGGTGAAGACATCGTCAGACACGATGCGCTCGGACAGAAGGATGGAGTCCTCGAAGTTATAGCCGTTCCAAGGCATGAACGCGACGAGCACGTTCCGGCCGAGTGCCAGATCACCGAGATCGGTGGACGGACCGTCGGCGATGATATCGCCTTTGTGGACGCGATCACCCACCCGCACCAGCGGACGCTGGTTGATACAGGTGTTCTGGTTGGAACGCTGGTACTTCTGAAGGCGGTAGATGTCGACACCTGACCGTCCCGGATCCAGCTCTTCAGTTGCCCGGATAACGATACGCGTCGCATCTACCTGGTCAACAACACCCGCCCGGCGGGCACCGATCGCCGCACCGGAATCCCGAGCCACGACAGACTCCATGCCGGTACCAACGAACGGTGCCTCGGCACGTACCAGCGGCACGGCCTGACGCATCATGTTCGAGCCCATGAGTGCGCGGTTCGCGTCATCGTTTTCCAGGAACGGAATAAGCGATGCCGCAACCGACACGAGCTGCTTCGGCGAAACATCCATGAGGTCGACCTTGTCGGACGGAACCATCATGTTTTCGCCAGCATGGCGGCAGGTGATCAGCTCTGTTGTGAACCGGCCTTCGTCATCATATTCGGCGTTGGACTGCGCAACATAGTGTTTCGCTTCTTCCATGGCCGAAAGATAAACGACTTCGTTGGTGACAACGCCGTCTTTCACCTTGCGGTACGGGCTCTCAATGAAGCCGTACTTGTTCACACGGGCGAACGTTGCGAGAGAGTTGATCAGACCGATGTTCGGACCTTCCGGGGTCTCAATCGGGCAGATACGGCCGTAGTGTGTCGGGTGAACGTCGCGGACTTCGAAGCCTGCACGCTCACGGGTCAAGCCGCCCGGTCCAAGAGCCGAGAGGCGGCGCTTGTGAGTGACTTCCGACAACGGGTTGGTCTGGTCCATGAACTGCGACAGCTGCGAGGAGCCGAAGAATTCACGAACGGCAGCTGCAGCCGGTTTCGCGTTGATCAGATCCTGCGGCATGACAGTGTCGATCTCGACAGAGCTCATCCGCTCCTTGATCGCACGTTCCATACGCAGAAGACCGACGCGGTACTGGTTTTCCATCAACTCGCCAACAGAGCGAACACGGCGGTTGCCCAAGTTATCGATGTCGTCGATGTCGCCTTTGCCGTCGCGCAGCTCCAGAAGAACCCGGATAACTTCCAGGATGTCTTCCTTGCGCAGGACGCGCACGGTGTCTTCCGCGTCGACGTCTAGACGCATGTTCATCTTCACACGGCCAACCGCGGACAGATCATAGCGTTCATCGTCAAAGAAGAGCGACTGGAACATCGCTTCGGCCGTGTCGATGGTGGGCGGTTCACCCGGACGCATCACACGGTAGATGTCGAACAGCGCGTCTTCGCGGGACTCGTTCTTGTCGACATTCAGCGTGTTGCGGATGTACGGGCCGGTATTGACATGATCGATGTCAAGAATGGTCAGGTCGTGGTAACCGCGGTCAACCAGCTCTTCCAGCAGTTTACCGGTGATTTCTTCACCTGCCTCTGCGTAGATTTCACCGGTCTTCATGTCGACGATGTCCTCTGCCAGATATTGGCCATGGAGGTCTTCGTCGGTCACTTTAAGTGCGGTGACGCCCTTTTCCGCCAGTTGCTTGATCGTGCGGGCAGTGATCTTGCGGCCGCCTTCCACAACGACATCGCCGCTGTCGGCATCGATCAGGTCATAAGAGGCTTTTGTGCCCTTCAGACGCTCGCCGTCAAACGGCATACGCCAGGAAGCGTCTTTCTGACGGGTGTACTCAACCTGTTTGTAGAACGTGTTGAGAATTTCCTCACCGTCCAGGCCAAGTGCCATCAACAGCGACGTCACCGGGATTTTCCGGCGGCGGTCGATGCGCGCATGGACGATGTCCTTGGCGTCGAACTCGATGTCAAGCCAAGAGCCGCGGTACGGGATCACGCGTGCGGCAAACAACAGTTTACCGGAAGAATGGGTCTTGCCCTTGTCGTGATCAAAGAACACGCCCGGAGAGCGGTGCATCTGGGACACGATCACGCGTTCGGTGCCGTTCACAATGAACGTACCGTTGTCTGTCATGAACGGCATGTCGCCCATGTAGACATCTTGTTCCTTGATGTCTTTGACGGACTTTGCGCCGGTATCTTCGTCAACGTCGAACACGATGAGGCGCAGGGTAACCTTCAGCGGAGCTGCATAGGTCATGTCGCGCTGGCGGCACTCATCTACGTCGTATTTTGGAGCTTCAAATTCGTAGGAAACAAATTCCAGAAGGGAAGTGCCCGCAAAATCGGAGATTGGAAATACGGACTGGAAGACCGCTTCAAGGCCTTCATCTTTGCGGCCGCCACCCGGCATCTCATCGACCTGAAGGAATTGGTCGTAAGAGGCTTTCTGCACCTCGATGAGATTGGGCATCGCCGCGACATCGCGGATAGATCCGAAGTATTTGCGGACCTTTTTGCGACCGTTGAACGTTTGGGTCATTGTCGCTCCTCGTATCGGCCGGAAAACGGCTTCCCGAAACGCCCCTTGTCCAATCGGGCCTCTGCCCGGGCGCTTCGGAAAACCGTCCACCAAACAAGATCAACCTTCTGTGCACATGAGAAGAATTGATCGGACTTTGGATCCAGGGACCTTGCCTGCGTACTCATCAGGCAAAACAGGCCCCTAGTGGGACGTTTGCCCCGGAAACGGGTCAGACCCGCCGGGGCGAAAAGCGGCCCCGGGCAACCCCGGGACCGTATAAGGCGTTTCCGCCTTAATTACTTCAGCTCGACAGAAGCACCAGCTTCTTCCAGCTTCTTCTTCAGCTCTTCAGCTTCGTCCTTGGCAACGCCTTCCTTGACAGCTTTCGGAGCGCCTTCGACGAGCTCTTTAGCTTCTTTCAGGCCAAGACCGGTGATTGCGCGGACTTCTTTGATGACGTTGATTTTCTTGTCACCAGCAGAAGCCAGGATGACGTCGAATTCTGTCTTCTCTTCAGCAGCAGCACCTGCATCGCCACCACCAGCAGCAGCAGCAACTGCAACCGGAGCAGCAGCAGAAACGCCCCACTTCTCTTCCAGAAGCTTGGACAGTTCAGCAGCTTCCATAACGGTCAGTGCGGACAGTTCTTCTACGAGCTTTTCAAGATCAGCCATTTTTCATTACCTTCAGTTCGAACCAGTATCTGGGTTCATTAGACAGTGTTTGGGGGCGCCTTATGCGGCCTCGTCCTTCTTGGCGTACGCGCCGAAGACGCGGGCGAGCTGCCCGGCCGGTGCGTTGACAACCTGTGCGATGCGCGATGCCGGGGTCTGGATCATGCCAACCAGCTTTGCACGCAGCTCGTCGAGCGACGGCATTGTTGCCAGAGACTTGACCCCTTCCGGGTTCAGGTTTGTCGTTCCAAGAGCACCACCAAGGATTTCCAACTGAGCGTTGGCCTTAGCGAATTCGACAGCTGCTTTCGGTGCTGCAACCGGGTCGTCGGAATAGACGAGTACGGTCGGGCCCTGGAGCAGGTCGGAGATGTGCTCAAGGTCAGTGCCTTTGAGGGCGAGTTTCACAAGGCGGTTTTTTGCGACTTTTACAGAACCGCCGGCTTCACGTACGGACGACCGAAGGGCCGTCATCTGTGCAACCGAAAGACCTGCATAGTGCGCGACGACAACGACGCCGGTGTCAGCCAGCTCGGCGTTGAAGGATGTCACGAACTCTTGCTTTTCCGCTCTTTCCACTTGCCTTCTCCATTTGATGGCGAAAATCGCCACCGGTTTACCTTGCCGCCTGTGCGGTGGTCCCGAACCCGGAACCGCCTGCAAAGACGACGCTCAGGGTCCTGTCCCCTCACCTGCACTCAAAAAGTGTCGGCAAGGTCTGGTTCGAACCGGTTGCCCGCTTGTCGCGGAGAATTCGGTTCTCACCCATCTATGCAGGCCTGTTACGGCTTAAGCCGGTTTCCCGGCACCTGCAGTCTCGGACAGGGCAATCCGGCGGCGAACCGCCGGATCTATTCAGCCCGAAGGCTGAAATTCTTGGTCAATCCGGTATGACCGGATTATTCGCCAGCAACGCTCGCGAGGTCGACTTTAACGCCCGGGCCCATCGTGGAGGACACGGCGACACGCTTCATGTAGGTGCCTTTTGCGCCAGTCGGCTTAGCTTTTTGAACAGCGTCGAGCAGAGCCTTGATGTTCTCAGAGATCTTGTCTTCAGAGAACGACACTTTGCCAACACCAGCGTGGACGATACCGGCTTTTTCAACGCGGAACTGAACAGCGCCGCCTTTTGCATCGTTCACAGCCTTGGTGACGTCCGGGGTCACGGTGCCGACTTTCGGGTTCGGCATCATGCCGCGTGGGCCGAGGACCTTACCGAGACGACCGACCAGCGGCATCATGTCCGGAGTTGCAATGACGGTATCGAAATCGATCTTGCCGCCCTGAACTTCCTGAACCAGCTCTTCTGCGCCAACGATGTCTGCACCAGCAGCTTTTGCTTCTTCAGCCTTGTCGCCGCGTGCAAACACTGCAACCTTGACGCTCTTACCGGTGCCGTTCGGCAGAACGCACACACCACGAACCATCTGGTCAGCGTGGCGCGGGTCAACGCCGAGGTTGATCGCAACTTCGACAGTTTCGTCGAACTTGGTCTTCGAGCGACCCTTAACGAGGCTGATGGCTTCGTTCAGGGAGTATAGCTTGTTCCGGTCGATGCCTTCACGTGCTGCAGAAATACGTTTTCCAACCTTCGCCATGATCTTACTCCGTTACCTCAAGGCCCATGGAGCGGGCGGAGCCTTCAACCATCAGCATTGCTGCGTCGATGTCGTTGGCGTTCAGGTCCTTCATTTTCGCTTCCGCGATTTCCTTGACCTGCGCCTTGGATACGGAACCAACCGTACCGCGGCCCGGGGTCTGGGAACCCTTCTGCAGCTTCGCAGCTTTCTTCAAGAAGAAGGAAACCGGAGCCGTCTTCACTTCGAAGGTGAAGGACTTGTCGGTGTAGTATGTGATCACAGTCGGGCACGGAGCACCCTTTTCAACATCCTGGGTCTGCGCGTTGAACGCCTTACAGAATTCCATGATGTTCAGACCACGCTGACCAAGTGCCGGCCCGATGGGCGGGGACGGGGTCGCAGAGCCTGCCGGCACCTGAAGCTTCAGGAAGCCTTCAATCTTCTTCGCCATAGTTTTCTCCAATCATGCATGGCCAAACGGCAATTTGACCATCTGGGAGTTGGTGGTGTGGCCCGTTAAAGCACCCGGCGAAGAGTGCATGAACCTGCCACCGACTTAATTCCGGACAATTCACGTCCGGCACTCACGCCGCCCCGCGGGGCGGCAAACAGTCAGAGCTTGTCGACCTGACCGAATTCCAATTCAACTGGCGTTGCCCGACCAAAGATGGACACAGCAACCTTGAGGCGCGCCCGCTCATCGTCGACTTCTTCGACAAGACCAGAGAAAGACGCAAACGGACCATCAGAAACACGAACCTGCTCGCCAACTTCAAAGCTGACGGACGGCTTCGGCCGGTCAACGCCCTCTTGAACCTGATTGATAATCCGCAAAGCTTCTTTTTCCGGGATCGGCATCGGCTTTTGATCCGCACCCAAAAAGCCAGTTACCTTTGGCGTGTCCTTGATGAGGTGAAACGCCTCATTGGTCATATCCATTTTCACAAGGACATAACCTGGGAAGAATTTGCGCTCAGCGTCGACCTTCCGGCCGCGGCGCACCTCCACCACCTTTTCCATAGGAACCAGAATTTCCTCGAACAGATCGGACAACCCTTTCTGCTCGGCCTTTTCGCGAATGGACTCGGCGACCTTTTTCTCGAAATTCGAATAGGCGTGCACAATGTACCAGCGCTTGGCCATAGATCTCAGTTCCGTTTGTTGTTCTTGTCTTTAGACAGACCAGCGGCTGATTAACCGCCAACCCCGAGAATGTAACCGATGCCAAGGCTCATCAGCTGATCCGCAACGAGAAAGAAAATCGATGCGATCATCACCATGATGAACACCATAACGGTGGTCACAGCTGTTTCCTTGCGCGTCGGCCACGTCACCTTGGACGTTTCGGAGCGCACTTCTTGGATGAATTTAAAGGGATTGGTCTTCGCCATTCCGATTCCGGTCCGTTAAATACGAGTGGGCGCGCAGAAAACTCTGCGCGCCTCACTCGAGGAAACTCTTTAAGCCCTCGAGGCCAATTAATCAAGAGCAAAAGTGGCAGGGGCAGCAGGGTTCGAACCCGCGACCTACGGTTTTGGAGACCGTCGCTCTACCAGCTGAGCTATACCCCTTCAGATGGTCCTATCTAGGGACCAGCTCCTGATACGCTTCAAACACATGGTAATCAAGTGATTTGAAGACAAGACTGCCGGGCCGAAGCCCGGCAATCAAAAACTCATCTTATTCGATGATTGAGGCGACGACGCCGGCGCCGACGGTGCGGCCACCTTCGCGGATCGCGAAGCGCAGACCGTCTTCCATGGCGATCGGCACGATCAGCTCAACGTCAACAGAGACGTTGTCGCCAGGCATCACCATTTCCGTGCCTTCCGGCAGAGAAACCACACCGGTCACGTCCGTCGTACGGAAGTAAAACTGCGGGCGGTAGTTGGTGAAGAACGGCGTGTGACGGCCACCCTCTTCCTTCGTCAGGATGTAGGCTTCTGCCTTGAACTTCGTGTGCGGGGTCACAGAACCCGGCTTACAAAGAACCTGGCCACGCTCAACATCTTCACGGCCAACGCCGCGGATCAGAGCACCGATGTTGTCGCCTGCTTCACCGCTGTCCAGCAGCTTGCGGAACATTTCAACGCCGGTAACCGTTGTCTTTTGGGTGTCTTTGATGCCGACGATCTCGACTTCTTCACCCACCTTGATGATGCCACGCTCAACACGGCCGGTCACAACAGTACCGCGGCCAGAGATCGAGAACACGTCTTCGATCGGCATCAGGAACGGCTGATCCTTCGGACGCTCAGGCGTCGGGATGTAGTCGTCAACAGCTGCCATCAGCTCACGGATTGCGTCACGGCCAATGGCTGCATCGCGGTCTTCAACAGCTGCCAGAGCAGAACCCTTGACGATCGGAATGTCGTCGCCCGGGAACTCATAGGAAGACAGCAGTTCACGGATTTCCATTTCGACGAGCTCGAGAAGCTCTTCGTCGTCGACCTGGTCAACCTTGTTCATGAACACGACAAGTGCCGGAACGCCAACCTGACGCGCAAGCAGGATGTGCTCACGGGTCTGCGGCATCGGGCCGTCCGCTGCAGAACAAACAAGGATCGCGCCGTCCATCTGGGCAGCACCGGTGATCATGTTCTTCACGTAGTCGGCGTGGCCCGGGCAATCAACGTGAGCGTAGTGACGGTTTTCCGTCTCATACTCAACGTGCGCCGTGGAGATGGTGATGCCGCGTGCCTTTTCTTCAGGCGCGCCGTCAATCTCGTCATATGCTTTTGCAGTCGCACCGCCAGCTTCGGCCAGCGTCATGGTGATTGCAGCGGTCAGCGTCGTCTTGCCGTGGTCAACGTGGCCAATCGTGCCAATGTTGACGTGCGGCTTGTTGCGCTCAAACTTTTCCTTCGCCATCGGCGTCGCTCTCTGTCCAGTACTCGGTTCAGTCGATAAGGCTCGCGCGGGGCGCTGATTGACGCCTTGAACAGAGCCCAAGCGGCAAACAACTTCCCATAAGAACTTTTCAGGATTTCCGGGCGAAAGAGCCTTCCGTTCCGGACACTCCGATCAGGCCCATGATGGAGCGGGTGAAGGGAATCGAACCCTCGTCGTCAGCTTGGAAGGCTGCTGCTCTACCATTGAGCTACACCCGCACAACGAGGAAACGAGACGATGGTGGAGGAGGTTGGATTCGAACCAACGTAGGCATAGCCAACGGATTTACAGTCCGTCCCCTTTAGCCACTCGGGCACTCCTCCATCTCGTCTTGCTTCACGCCGAAGCGATCAGGATGGCTTAACCGAAGAGCCCGCCCGGAAGGGGCGAGCAATCCCGTGGCGCGTGTTATGCAGATGCGGACCTGACCTGTCAACGCCGATTTTGAAAAGAAACGAACAAAATCAACCCGGGACCGAAAACCTTGGACCCAAGCGCGCCATAACCGCTTGCCATTCTTGGATCATTATGACCTCAAACAGAGCAAAACCTCCAAGGATTTCGCCGCTTTTTCGTGATCTCAGTTACAACAAGCCCCTACCCTGTGGACAACTTTGTCCGGCCAATTCGGCTCTTCATTCTTCGCAGCGCCGTTCATTCCCTGACATATTCGACCGGCGGCATGAGAACGCCGTTTCGGATTCTATGAAATTGGAGGCAAACGGATGCTGAAGGTGTGGGGCCGCAAAACATCGTCCAATGTTCAAGCACTCATTTGGTGCATCGGAGAGCTCGGCGTGGAGTATGACAGAGCCGACATCGGGCACAGGTTCGGGGGAACCGATACTGAAGACTTCAAGCGGCTAAATCCAAACCAGACGATCCCCGTTCTTCAAGACGCAGTCGGCCCACCAATCTGGGAGACCGGAGCCATCATGAGATATCTGGCCGACAAATACGGACCCGATAGCTTTTGGCCGAAGCCACCGCAAGAGCGCGCCCGGGTCGACATGTGGGCGGAGTGGTCCAAGATCAACATCGCAATGGCGTTTACGGCTCCGGTTTTCTGGCGGGTGGTCCGCACACCTCCGGATGCCCAGGACTGGAACCAGATCCGAAAGGCAATAGCGGCTCTTGAAACCAAACTCGCAATCGCAGAGCTGCAGCTGACGAACCATGCCTATCTTGCTGGTCCTGACTTCACATTGGCGGACATCCAGTTCGGCCACATTCTTTACCGGTACTTCGACATTAATATCGACCGCGCGGATCTGCCCCGTTTGCACCGCTATTATCACCGGCTCACCGAACGCAGCGCTTTCCGCGAGCACGTCATGGTGTCGTACGAGGAACTGCGCTGCAGGTAACCCAATTTGGGGAGTTTCTCACAGAAAGCCACCCGGCGAGGCACGACAGGATCATTGCAGCAAGCGCCGTTATGTTGTAGCTACAACATATGAGCAACTCACTCGACGATATCGATTTTAATGAAATGGGCCGCCTGTGCCTTGGCCATTCGGTCCGCCGGACGGCCAATCTGCTGACCCGCCATTTCAACCGCTACCTCGCGCCTCTTGGCCTGGAGATCACGCAGGCGCAACTCATGGCGGTTATTGCCAGTGGGGATGCTCTCTCCTCCTCCGACATCGCCCGTTACCTTGGAATTGACCGCTCGACCCTTGCCCGCAACCTAAAGCCATTAGAGGCTGCCGGCTTGATTGAACGGCACAAGCCCGGCGGCCGAAAGGTAACACCACGTCTGACCCAAAGGGGCGCCACTCTGACCGCAGAAGTTCATGCTGCCTGGGAACAGGCCCAGCGCGACCTGACACACGAACTCGGCGCGGAAACGGCAGATGCTATTCGCGGTCATTTGTCGAGCCTGAGAAAAACCGTTCGTGCACTCGAAACCGTTGCCAAACAGCCTGCCGCGCCGCCCAACGGGGGGTCTTCCTAAATAACCGGATCCCCAAAAACCATTCTTTTTAAGGACAGTTTAATGACCACTGCGCAAACCGTAACGGAAAACGGCAAAACCTATCAGTTCGATGCTCTGCCCAAAGAACAGGTGGCAGGTATATCCGGAATGGATGTTTTCAGACTGATGCTCGATGGCCAACTGCCAGCTCCCCCGATCATGCTTCAATCCAATATCCGCTTGAAGGAATTTGATCACGGGCGTGCGGTCTTCGTCGGCCAGCCGGAAAAGCAATTCCTCAATCCGCTGGGTACGATTCATGGGGGTTGGATTTCAACGATTCTGGACAGCGCTCTCAGTTGCGCAGTTCACACCTGCCTGGAACCTGGCGAGTTCTACACAACCACATCCTTGACCGTGAATATGGTCCGCCCCCTCATGCCAGGCAGCGGGGAAGTCACGTGCGAAGGGCGCATTGTCCATCGTGGCTCCCGGCTGGCAACATCTGAAGGTGAGTTGAAAGATGCCCGCGGCAAGCTGATTGCCCATGCGACGGTCAGCTGCATGATCTTTCCCAATCCTGCAGCCTCTTCCCCTGCACGCTAATTGGAGCTAGAGCATGCGGAATGACCGACGATAAAAAACCTGCATGGAAAACTCAGCGCCACGGCTCCGGCAATGCCCAAGGCCGCTTTTCTAAATCCAAGGGTAAACCGGGACCACGGCGTCCCGGATTGTCTCCGGAAGGCCCCGTCTTGCTTTATGGCCTCCACACGGTGGAAGCAGCCTTTGCCAATAAGGATCGCAAGCGCCTGAAACTTTATGCAACGGAGAATGCAAAGAACCGCCTGCAAGAGCGGGGCGTTGTTATTGATGTTCCGGTTGAGGACAAGCGCCCCAAGGAACTGGACCGGATGGTCACCAAGGACGCCGTCCACCAAGGCATGATCCTGGAGGCTGATCCCCTACCCGCTTATGGCGCAGAACACTTAAAGGGCGCCCGGTTGATTCTGGCCCTGGATCAGGTCACCGATCCGCACAATGTTGGTGCGATCCTGCGCTCTGCCGTCGCCCTGAACGCCGACGCCGTTGTGACCACGGAACGCCACGCTCCGGAAGAGGGCCCTGTGCTGGCCAAATCCGCCTCCGGCGCACTCGACATGATCAAGCATGTTCGGGTGAAGAACATGGCCCGCTTCATAACAGAGATGAAGGAGCAAGGCTTTGGCTGCATCGCGCTCGACAGCGATGGCCCGGCGAGCCTTGAAGACACCGACTTCACCGAAAAGACCGTTCTGGTTCTCGGATCGGAAGGGAAAGGCGTGCGACAAGGCGTGCGGGAAGCTTGCGGTCTCCTGGCCAGGCTCGACATGCCCGGCGAAATCCGCTCGCTGAATGTGTCCAACGCTGCCGTACTCTCACTTTATGTCGCGCGCCAGAAAATGGGGCTTTAGGCACCACTCACCGTCTCAAAGCCTTCAAACTTTGGCGGGCCGGCATAAAGGTCCTTGTTACTGCCAGCGTTTTTATGCGCATCCCGGAATTGTTCCGATTTGGTCCAGGCGAGAAAGTCGTCTTTGCTGTTCCAGATCGTATGGGACGCATACAAGACGGTTTGACCGTCCTCGGCTTCCGGGCCTTTCAGCAAATGAAAGCTGTTAAAACCATCCAGCTCGTGAAGACGGGTCTCCCGGCCTTTCCATACAGCTTCAAAAGCCTCCTCCTGACCCTTTTTCACTGCAAACCGGTTCATCGCGAGATACATGGCGGCCTTCCTTTTTTGAAATTGCTCCGCCAATAATTATGAGTATTTCACTCATATTACCAGTGCTGATTTGCCAACATATTCAAATCTCTGAGGTGATAGGGCTTATGGAAAAAGGGCAGACGCATCCGCCTGCCCCGGTCATCACCTGAGATCAAACAAAAGCAAAATCATCTGCACCGAGAGGCGACAAAGCGACGTTTTCAAGGGTAATCGTATTGTTCGCATCGAAAGTGATTACGGTATCCGCACCGACTTGCGCGTTAGCAAAGGTGATCTAGTGGGCAACGGCGAAAAGGCCAAAATGTTTTCCACAAGGGCATCGGCTTTTCGCATGCAATATCGGCGACTTAGAAACAAATTCGCCGTGAAAATCAAAAAATGTATCGCCCCCTCTAGACATCCAACCGGTTTCTGGTAGAAGCCCTCTCCAGCGCCGGTATAGCTCAGTTGGTAGAGCACGTGATTTGTAATCTCGGGGTCGCGGGTTCGAATCCTGCTGCCGGCACCACTTCCCAAATTTATTGAGTTCTTTGCGGGTTCCCAGCAGCCGATGGTTCTGCTGGAAAGTGGCCCACTAGGTAAGTGCATGTTTGCGCAGACGATAAGCGCGGATTGGTCGCTTCTGGTGCGTCTGGCCGCCTGATAATATGGCTGCCGCCTTGCCCTTTTGAATTTGTCTGTACTTTGCCAGTATGAAACGCGCCGCCATGGAGCACGCATCGATTTCACAAAGCTGGCGTAATCCAATGAACACCGAAAAACTCGGCAAATCACGCCTGATGAATTTTCTAGCCCGGTTGGGCGGTATAGCGATGGAAAGCCGGTTGCGTCATCTGCTTTTTGATCCGGTCGCAACGCTTCGCGATGCCGGGCTTAAACCAGGGCAAACCGTCCTTGAGGTCGGCTGCGGCACAGGCTTCTACACCCTTCCTGCAGCGCGCATCCTAGGCAACAGCGGGCATTTGATCGCGATGGATCCGTTGACGGACTATGTCAAAAGGGTCCGTTTGAAGGTCGACGCAGCCGGGCTGCAAAATGTTGATGTGATCCAACACGATGCGCTTCAAACGGGACTTGAAGAAGGCTGTGCCGATCTGGTGCTGCTGCTCGGCGTTCTGCCATTCCCGACTTTGCCCTTGGAAAAACTTCTGCCGGAAATGCACCGCGTCCTGAAACCCGATGGGCAAATGGGCATCTGGCTGTTCCCCACGACCGCTGGCGTCCCCGGCGCCATCGAGAAATCAGGGATGTTCTTCGAAATTTCCAGGAACGGCCGTGTCTACCGGTATGCCAGGATGCAGAGCTAAACCTGCCTCCTCACCGAGCAACCCCTCGGGAAAAACTGGTTACCCTAAAACAATAACCTTGGTGCCGAGCTCCACACGATCATAGAGATCAATGATGTCCTGGTGCCACATGCGGATGCAGCCGCTTGAAGCATTGGTACCGATGCTGCGGGGTTGATTGGTGCTGTGGATCCGATAAAGCGTGTCTTTGTTGCCTTGCCAGAGGTAAAGACCGCGCGCGCCGATCGGATTGCTCGGCCCGCCCTCCTGGCCGTCCCGGTACCGCTCTAGATCCGGATCGCGTTCGATCATCTCATCGGGCGGAAACCATTTCGGCCACTCGCGCTTGAAGCGGATCACCGCCTCGCCATTCCAGGCAAACCCGGCCCTGCCAACCCCGATGCCGTACCGGATCGCCCGCCCGCCTGGCTGAACCAAATAGAGGAACTTGTTGTTCGGATCGACCACGATTGTTCCAACCGGATGTGAGGTTGGGTAAAAAACCGTTTGCCGCAGGTATTTCGGATCAAAAGTCTGATAATCGATCGGCGGCAGATTGAAACCACCATCGCGGACAGCAGCGTAAGCCAGCGCGTAATTTGGCGTCCCATCAGACAAAGGCGTCAGACCAGCCTCAACAGTTGCGCTTTTCTTGCTCTGGCAAGCTGCCAGAGCGAGCGGAAGGCCAATGACAAAACTCCGGCGGGTAAACTTCAGCGCCATGCTCTCACATCCTTTCACCGGCATATTTCCGGTTTTCTGAAACCACCCAGAGTCACGTCAGACCTGGATGCTTTTTGAAAGACCGGCCGATGGATCCAACGTCAATTACCGAACCTGTTGCAGGAATGAATGCCAACATCATTATGGTAAACAGTCCCTTAACAGCAACGCAATCTGCCAAACAAACCGGTGACACACACGCCAATTTGATCATCAGGGTTGAAATCACCGCTATCCTGCTTTCTTGCTGTTCCCAACACATGCGATCCAGACATCCGGAGCCGACCCATGATTGACCTTTACACTTGGACCACCCCGAACGGCCGCAAGGTGTCGATCCTTTTGGAAGAGCTTGGCGTTGACTACACGTCCCATGCAATCGACATCACCAATGGTGACCAGATGGCACCGGAGTTTCTGGAGATCAGCCCAAACAACAAAATCCCGGCAATTATGGATCGCGAGACTGGTCTGAAGCTTATGGAATCCGGGGCAATCATGATTTACCTCGCCGAGAAATACGGCAAGTTTCTCGCCCCGTCGGGAGAAGAACGGGCCCGGACGCTGGAATGGCTGATGTGGCAAATGGGTGGGTTTGGGCCGATGCTTGGCCAGGCGCATCATTTTGTGCATTTCAATCCGGACAAGTCTGACTATGCCAAAGAGCGCTATTCCACAGAAGCGCGCCGGCTCTACGGCGTGCTCGACAAACAACTTCAAGGGCGCGATTTTATCGCAGGCGATTATTCGATTGCCGATATGGCCTGCTGGCCTTGGGCATCGCGCTATGAATGGCAGGGCGTCAATCTCTCCGATTTTCCGAATGTCCAGGCCTGGTATCAGCGCATAGCTGCACGTCCGGCCGTCCAGCGCGGATATCAAGTGCCGAAAGACATGGGACCGATTCCAGCCGGGTGAACAAGCAGAGATGGACGTCCCAAACCGCATTAAAAATCCGCTCAGCCTCAGTCAGTTGCGCGCTCTCGAAGCTGTTGTACGCCGGGGCAGTTTTTCTGCGGCCGCAAAGGAGATCGGGGTTTCTCAGCCCTCGATTTCCAACCATGTGCATGGATTGGAAAACCGCTTCAAGACCCGGCTGATCGCCAAATCCGGTTACTCAGTCTCCGCAACACCTGCGCTTGAGGCGCTCTTGCCGAAGATACGGGCGATCCTAGCTCTCACCAGCGATCTGGAATCGGAACTGCTTCATCAAAAGCAGCTGGGCACCGGTGAGCTCAGGATCGGTTATTCGACCTATCAGCTGGCGATCCCGAGAATCTCAGCCTTTATGGCGCGTCACCCTGAAATTACTATCGAAGCCCGCGCCCTGGCCACCAGCGATATTCTGGATCTGTTTGACAACGGGGACATCGACATCGGCTTTGTGACCGGCCGGGAGATCCCGGCAGGTCTTCAGGGCGAACTTCTGGTCCAGACGCGCATCGTCATTGCCGCACGCGCCGACCATCCGCTGGCATCCAAAGGCACTTTAAGCTGGAAAGACCTGGAAACCCTTCCGTTGCTCCAGCGGGAAAGTTCATCCGGAACCCGCAAGATGTTCGAGGCAGCTGCCACTGTTGCCGGGATCAAACCCAAAACGATTCTTGCGCTCGGGTCTTGGGGGTCGATCGCCACTCTGATCCGGTCCGGCATCGGTGTTGGCATTGCAATGGAAGCTGAGATCACAGACCGGGATGGCTGTGTCGCAATCCCGATCGACAGCCCTTCCCTCATCGCGAACCATTATGTTGTCTGGCAAAAAGACATGTCAGGCGTTGCTGCAATAGAGGCGTTCCGGGCCAGTTTGAACTCTACAGCCTGACCCACCTGCCGACAGTGCCAGCATCAAGTCTATAACTAATAATTATAGACAAGACTATTTCATTAAACTGTTACCCGAAGAGAGTGTTAAAGGCGCACAGGCTCTGGAGATCCGCTCGGTTGGCACATGGAACCGAGAGGCGTCTTCAACTTTGTCTGCAGTTCATTTCACGCCCCAAAGGGACCATTCATGACCCAACACCCGACGGCCTTGCCAAAACCGAAATACGGCGAGCCCTATCTTTTGACCCCTGGGCCACTCACCACATCGTTCAATGTCAAGGAAGCCATGTTGCGGGATTGGGGCAGTTGGGACGGCGATTTCAAGGCGATGACCGCCGAACTCCGGAAAGGCCTCATTTCTTTGCTGGGCGACGGTAGTGATGCCTATGACTGCGTCCCGATCCAGGGCAGTGGCACCTTTGCGGTCGAAGCCATGTTGGGCAGTTTCACGCCGAAGACCAAAAAGACCCTCATCCTGTCCAACGGTGCCTACGGCAAACGCGCAGTTGAAACGATGGCTTATCTTGGCCGCCCGGCGGAAGTGCTGGACAAGGGTGACTATCTTCCGCCGCGTGGACCGGAAGTCGTCGCCCTTCTGAACGCGGATCCAGAGATCAGCCACGTCCTGATCGTCCATTGTGAGACAAGCTCCGGCATCCTCAACCCTTTGCAGGAAATTTCGGACGCCGTTGCCGCCGCGGGCAGAACCCTTTTGATCGATTCCATGTCGGCTTTCGGCGCTATACCCGTCGAGCCGTCAAAGCTCCGGTTTGCAGCGATGGTATCATCTGCAAACAAATGCATTGAAGGCGTGCCAGGGTTCGGTTTTGTGATCGCACAAAGGGCCGAGCTCGAGGCTGCCAAAGGCAACAGCCATTCCGTCAGCCTCGATGTACATGCCCAATGGGCACACATGGAGAAAACCGGTCAGTGGCGATTCACACCGCCAACTCACGTCGTCGCAGCGTTCCTGGAGGCCTTGCGGGCGCATAAAGCCGAAGGCGGCGTTGCAGCGCGCGGCGCGCGCTACAGGACAAACAGGGACGTCATGGTTTCAGGGATGCGGGCGCTCGGATTTGAAACCCTGCTGGATGCTGAATGGTTGTCGCCGATCATCGTCACCTTCTTTTGCCCGGCAGACCCCGCCTTCAGCTTCCCGCGGTTCTACGAGCTCATGAAAGCGCGTGGTTTTATCCTCTATCCGGGCAAATTGACTGTCGTTGACAGCTTCCGGGTCGGCTGCATCGGTCAAATGGACGAACATGTCATGCGCGGCGTAACCGCCGCCGCTTCTGACGTTTTGAAAGAAATGGGCGTTGAAAGCGCCGCCCCACCTGCAGAAGCGCTCGCAGAGCGCGCGAAACTCGCCGCTTGAGCAAACACAAGAAAGAGAACCAATGAGCAAATTCAAAGCTGTCGTTTTCGACTGGGCCGGCACCATGATCGATTTCGGATCCTTCGCACCCATGGGTGTGTTTGTGAAAGCATTCGAAAAATTCGGGATCACCGCGAGTATTGATCAGGCCCGTGGCCCAATGGGCATGCCGAAGTGGGACCACATCCGGTCCATGATGGACGATCCGGACATTGCTGCTCAATGGCAGGCCAAATACGGCAGCGCCCCAACTGATGCCGATGTCGACAAAGTCTATGAGATCTTTGTACCTATGAATGAGGAAGTAGTCGCGGATTATGCCGACCTCGTTCCAGGCGCTCTCGATACGATCGCTTACCTGCGATCTAACAACGTGAAAATCGGCTCTACCACAGGATACACCCGGTCGATTATGGAGCGCGTTCTTCCAAGAGCTGCCGAACAGGGTTATGCGCCGGACAATCTGGTGTGTTCTGATGACCTGCCTGAGGGCCGTCCGGGTCCGCTCGGCATGTATCAGTGCTTTGTTGATCTTGTCGCCTACCCGCCCAGCGCCGTCATCAAGGTAGATGATACGGAGCCCGGCATCGCAGAGGGCGTGGCAGCCGGCTGCATCACCGTCGGTCTTGCTCTTTCCGGCAACTTCGCAGGGAAAACCCCGGAAGAACTGGCAGCCCTGCCTGAGGCCGAGATCAATGCGATCCGTCAGGAAGCAACCGCCAAACTTACGGAAGCGGGTGCCGACTACGTGATCGATACTGTTGCCGATCTTCCCAAACTGATGGATCAGATGGAAGCTGCATGACATCGCGTCCGAACATCCTTCTGATAACGGCCGATCAGTGGCGCGGCGATTGCCTCAGCGCTGTTGGTCATCCGGTGGTCATAACCCCGAACCTTGATGCCTTTGCAGAAACGGCCACCGTTTTTGAGCAGCATTATGCGACGACTGCACCCTGCTCTCCGGCGAGGGCCTCTCTCTACACCGGCAACTATCAGATGAACCATAGAGTGATCTGGAACGGGGCTCCGCTGGACGACCGGTTCGACAACATTGCCCGCGCGGCACGAAGAGCCGGATATGTCCCGACTTTGTTTGGCTATACGGACACCTCGCCGGATCCACGGGTACATGATCCGAACGATCCGGCCCTCTCCACTTATGAGGGGGTTCTGCCTGGATTTTACGTTCGTCAACCGCTGCCCGAAGATGACAAACCCTGGCGCTCCTGGCTGGCCGCTCGCGGCCATGATTCCGCATCCTTCGACACGCTGCACCACGTTGAGCCGGAGGATGGCGAACTTATCTCCCGCAAGGCCCCGCGCTATTCCAAGAACGAAACGCAGACGGCCTTCCTAACGGACAGTTTTTTCAATTGGCTTGGCGAACAGGACGCAGGAAAGCCCTGGATGGCGCATATTTCATTCCTGCGTCCGCATCCACCAATCACCGTACCCGAGCCGTATAATACGATGTACGATCCGGATGACGGACCTGAGTTCAAGGGCGCCGAAAGCGCATGGCAAGAAGCAGCGTTCCATCCCCTTGTCTCAGCCTTGCAAGAGTACCAGCACCTTTCCAGCCACATTCCAGGTGCCAATGGCCACGTGCGCGACCTGACCCGGCACGATTTAAAGCGCGTTCGGGCGCTCTACTACGGCATGATCACAGAAGTTGATGCGCAGCTTGGCCGTATTTTCTCCGCGATCGATCAGATCGCGGACGACACACTGATCATCTTCACCTCCGATCATGCAGAGATGATGGGCGATCACTGGATGCTCGGCAAAGGCGGGTTTTACAAAGAGAGTTATCACATCCCGCTCATGATCCGGGGACCGGGCATGGCAAAAGACAACAGGGTTTCCGCTTTTACTTCGGCCGCAGACATCTTCCCCACCCTTTTGGACGTTCTAGGTCTCGAGCCCAAACACAAACCTGACGGAAACAGCCTTGCCCCGTATCTTAGAGGCCAAACACCGACCGGTTGGCGGGATGCTGCGCTATATGAGTTCGACTTCCGGCGTTTGTTACAGTTTTTCCCGGAAGACGTCCGCAAGAACTGCCAGGCGGGCGGTGCGTCAGCACTGACACGCCTTGGAACCGAGTGGCAATATGTTCACTTCAGCGGACTACCCAATCTATTGCTCTCAACAAACGATGAAACGGGTGGGATCAAGAACAAGGCTGACAGTGAACCGGCGGCCCTGATCCAAAATATGGACGCCCTGCTTTCCAGTCGCATGCGCCACAATGACGAGACACTCGCGCGGACCATGGTGTGGGAGTATTATTCGAACTAGCAGAGCTTTCAGCGATTGACTTTAGGCCGCGTTAAACCCGTTCAGCGACACTGCACAAAGGAAAACGGTCAGCTTAGGTTCGTCGGAGGCTTCAAAACGTGGCTGTCCTCAGTGGGATTACATCAAGCAGCGGAACACTGTGGCGCAGGCTAGCGGCCGCTTATGCGGCCGTGTTCGCACTGTCTTGCCTCGTCCTTTCTGACACTGCTGCAGCAACAGAACCAGCTCTTAAGGTCATCGACAGCACGGACGCGCCTTGGCCTTCCATTGGCCGGGTAAATGTGGCTGGCTACCGCACCACGTCCATGTGTACCGGCACACTGATTGCGCCGAACATCGTGCTGACCGCAGCACACTGCCTTTACAACAAGGCGACGCTGAAGAAGTTTCCGGAAGACGACATGTTCTTCATCGCCGGTGTCCGCCGAGACGAGTTTTCTGCGCGCCTGGAGGTGGCCTGCGCCTTGTCTGCCAAGGGCTATGCTCCGAAGAAACAACCGAAACTGGCTGATGTGCATACCGATGTCGGGATCTTAATTTTGAAGGAAAACGCCAAGCTGCCTGCCGTCCCGGCTCTGTCACCTGAGGATGCTGCGGTGTTGACTCAGGACACCCGGTTCGATTCAGCCGGCTATCGCCGCAGCCGCCGTTTTCTGCCAACCGTCGTCTCAACCTGCCAGGTGATCGGCACCGTAGAAGACAGCTGGGTTACCAACTGCTCTTCGGAAAGCGGCGCATCGGGCGGACCTTTGCTAGTAGCAACCCCGGATGGGCTCAGAGTGGCCGGTGTAATGTCTGCAAAAATCGACGATATCCGATCCGCTATCGTACCCTTTTTCGAGTGGCAGGAACTTCTGGCCTCCCCGGTTTGTCCTGAAAGCGGCGATGCAGCCCAAACGGCTTTGCGTCCCACAATTGACTGATAGCTTCGTCTCACCTTCGACTGCGAACCTGTTTCCCACCACCGGCACTTGCTAATTTTTCAAGGGCATGGCCTAGTCCTTAGACAGCTGGCGCCACAGCGCCGTGGCGGCATAAAATCCATAAGACAACTCTCGTCCAGGCCCTTGTTGATCAATGAACCGTATTGTTTCTTCCCCGCAGCCGGACGATGCCAGCCAGATCACTGACAAGAAGCTCGCCTTTGTCTCCAGTGACACGGATGAGGCGACGCACGCGCGGGAAACACTAGCGGCGCAATATGGTGAAGTTCCGATCGCTGATGCCGATATCATAGTGGCACTGGGCGGTGATGGCCTGATGCTGGAAACCCTCTATGCACAGATGGGAACAAACAAGCCGATTTACGGCATGAACCGTGGTTCGGTCGGCTTCCTCATGAACGAGTACCGGGAAGATGGCCTGCGGGAACGTCTTGCCAAAGCGGACACCACGGCAATTTACCCACTGGAGATGACGGCCACCGATGACAACGGCGCGGAGCATTCCGCGCTCGCCATCAACGAAGTCTCCCTGCTCCGCCAAACATCCCAGGCTGCGCGCCTGAAGATTTCGGTCGATGGCCGCGTTCGGTTGGAAGAACTGATTTGTGATGGGATCATTGTGGCAACACCTGCCGGCAGCACGGCGTATAACCTCTCCGCGCACGGTCCGATTCTACCAATCACAGCGCAGTTGCTTGCCTTGACCCCAATCAGCGCCTTCCGCCCACGCCGTTGGCGCGGTGCATTGCTTCCCGATTGGGCGGCGGTCGATATCGAAATCCTGGACCCTGAAAAACGGCCGGTCAGCGCCTCTGCGGATCACCGCGAGATCCGCAGGGTCACAAAAGTGTCGGTTCGGGAGTCCACGGAAAAGGAAGGCCGGATCATGTTTGATGACGATCACGGCTGGGATGAGCGGATCCTGACGGAAATGTTCAGATACTAGCGGTCCTGATCGGCCACCTGCGAAAGACTTGGCGGCGGGAAAGACCCTGTTAAAGTTGTTTACGCATACTGGTGATCGTGAGTGATCGCTCACTGCAACGATGAGGACCCTGCCGCAATGGCTGAAACCGCTCCGGATCAAGATTACGAAATTCTGCAGCCGCCGACAGATCTGCGGAAGAAGGTCCGTGAACTGACACCTCGCGAGGCACGCAAGTTTGATCCTGTGAAAGCTGCAGAAGCTGCTCTGCAAAGGATCGCTCCGCATTTTGGCAACTGGATGGAAAACGAAGCCAAAACGCTCGTGGGTGCTTGGGACTCCGTCAAAGCGGACGGCATTTCCTCCGAAACGATAGATGTCCTTTATCAATCGGCGCACAACATCAAGGGCCAGGCGCTAACACTGGGCTTTCCGCTCGTCGGCGACGTTGCTTCCAGCTTTTGTCACTTGCTTGAAAACATTCCAACGCCCAACGATCTGCCGGTAGGGCTCGCGGAAGGATTTGTTGAAGCAATCCGGGCGATGGTGATTGAAGGCGCTAAGGACACCGCCAACAAGACCGGTGTCGAGCTTTTGGAAACGCTGCGCACGGCGACCGACACCTATCTTGCCCAGTTCCCGTCCAAAGAAACAGACGAGAACTAGGCGGACGCGACCAGCAGCAAGCCTGAATCACTACCCATCGTATTTTGGATCAGATTCGCGCTCCGCGCACCAATGCTGCCCGGCGTTGGGAATCACGCAGCATTGACCGAGCGAAGATCTCCGGGGCTCTTTTTCAGAACCGAGCGTGCCTCAAGGCGGGCGACATCGATCGCAAACCGACGCAGGAATGCATTGATATCATCATCCGCACCAAAAGCACCGTCTTGCATTTCAGACAGCAACGTTTCGGTCAAAGCCCGCGCTTCTTCAAGGGCAAGGTCATAGCTGAAGTCAGCCTCAGCCTTGCGGGCAATATCGATCGCAAGCAGGAACGCCTGGTGTGACCGGATTGGCAATCCAGCCTTTCTCAAAACGGCTTGAAGTGCTGCGCGGCGGACAGTCAGCAAAACCTTGCACAGGCGTGGCAGAGGCATGTTGCCAAGGTTTGCCAAAGCTGCCGCGAAGAAGCGTAGACGGCCGCAACAAACAGCCCGCAGTAGAAGACGCGTGTTCAATCGACCACTGGCCCGCAAGTGTTCCACGAATTCGGGAAGATCGTCATCTTTTGCCTCAAGCGCGAGGCGAAGGACAACTTTGTCGATTGCATCCGACAGGAACACATCGCGCTGATGCTCTGGAACACGTTCCAAAACAACGGGATGGTTCTCAAGGTTCTGTGCAAGCCCCATCAACAACTCGTAGCGCACAGGTATTGGCAGATCGCCGAGTTTCAGCAATTCATCGCAAAGATCGGGGTGTTGCTCAAAACGTTCGGCAAGCCGTACCAGAGACGACTTCAAAACTGTTGCCCCTGGATTCTTAAGCAAGGCCATGCAGGCCGCTTCATCAGCAACTTCGCACATAGCCGCGCTAACACCTGCAGGGACAGATTCGCGTTCTGCGATGGCGCACTGAACTTCTGGACTTCCCTCGGCCAGAAGATCCACCAGCTCGGTTTCGTTCAAGAGCGGGGAAGATTTCAGAACAAGGACCGCGATCTCATCAACGTCCTGCGCCAGAAAACGGATCACGTGTCCCGGTGCATGCGCGCTCGCAGCCAATACCTTCGCGACGGTTTTGCGAACCGGCCGGCTCGGATCATCCAGAAGAACTGTAAGTGCTGCCGCCATGGTTTTCCGTTCCAGGCTGCCTTCTTCGGCAGCCAAATAACGCTCTGCATAGGTTCGTGCAGCCTCAATATCGAGGCCCGCCTGATCAGTGTCGGTGAGGTGCAGAATGTCGTGAACGGTCATGCTCTTAACGTCAGTCCTGAATAGTATTTGAACTATCCTGACATCAAAGACTTAACGATCCGTTCACCATAATTTTGACATGCCCCCGCCTGTCTTCAACCTCCCAAACCTAAGCCGGAGGCAGTAAGTCTTTCTGTTCTTCCTGAGCCTTCAAGCGAAGAAACCGTGTGAGGTCTAACGGACCACCTTGGTTGACAAGGGCCAATTCCTGGGCAGCCACCTGAGTAGATGCTCCAGAAACAGCGCTGTAGAGCGCAGCCTCTTCAACCGCCGCAAAGGCGGATGCAAACCTTGGATTGACGCCTGCCTGATCGGAACCGGGATCATTGCGGAACAGAGCTTCAAACGGGTTCGCGGTCTGGGCTGCCTGGAACGCGGACAACACACGGCTCGCGGTTTGATCGGGGGCCTGATTGATACTCGCGTCACGCGGGTCGTCAGGATCAGGCCGCGGAGCGCTTGCCACTTGTTGAGCCTGTGCTTGAGATTGTGCCGGATCACTCGCCCCTGGATCGGCAACCGCGACAGTCTGCGGACGTCCCTCCGGAACAGGCGCATTTGCAACCCTTTCAGGAAGGTCAAGCGGCAGTTCCGGCTGGACGGGCACTGTCGCCGCCGCCATTTGCATTGGTGCATCCGGCTTGGACCGCATCGCGAATTGTGCGGCCGGATCCCCTGCCAAATGGTCAAAGTCCTTCGGCTTTGCCTCTGCCATCATGCTGGGCGGCTGTGGCTTGGACCGCATCGCAAAAGCTGCAGCCGGATCTCCCGCCAGATCATCAAACGGAACCGGTGCCGTTACTGGCGCTCCAGATGCCGGCTTCGCATTCGGCAGAGCTGCCACATTCAAAAGCTCGCCAGAGGTCCTGAGGTTTTTACGTCCGCCGGCTTCAGCAATCATGTTGACTGCATCATGCTTGGACACAATCACCTGATAGACTTCTTCCATGGACCGGGCCTGGCCATTTCGATGGTAGAAGATCGGCTTGTTGGCCCGCGCTTGTGCGGAAAAAACCTGATCGGCGCGCATGTCGGGATTTGCCGCGGTTTTTTCGATCAAGCGACTTGCACCGTTCGCACCAAGAAAATGCGCCATATAGAGCTCGCCGTCCGTCGGCTCACGGCCAATCCGGCGCTCAAGATACTGCGCGTTCTTCTGGGTCAAAGCCCCCGCCATGACAGACGAGATTTCAGGATCCTTGCGAAGATCAAGGATCTCCCGGCGCATCTGGGGATCGCTGACATAGTACTTACCGCTTTTTGACCGGTGAATATGGTCCGCGTACTTGTCCAACCCGTGCTTTGGCCCGGCCTGTTTCATTGTTTCGAGCCAGGTGGACTCTATGAACTGGAATAAGCCTGTAGCACTCGATGTTTTTGCCTTGGCCGACGGATTAAACGAAGATTCCCGTGCGGCTGTTTTCACAAGATAGTCAAACGACGTTCCTGTGGATGTACTCGCAGACTGAAACGCAAGCTCGATCCTAGACGCGACCGAGGTAGTGTCAGCAACCCGCATGACTGGCCTCCTCGACGAAACTAATTATTACTTCGTTAACTTTCGCGCCAAAAAGGTTAACAAAACCTTAACAAGCCACAGGCGGGACCGATTCATTTATTAGAGAAACGAAAACCTAACGGCTCCTACGTAACTATGCCAATGCAATCTCAGGCATTTGTGGACTTTGGCTGTTTCCTGCGATTTTTCTTGGGAAAAAATTGCCGGGTTAGTCCGGAAATATTTGGGACAAATCAGTTGCTAGACGGAAAATTCATTGTTTCATAATGAGACAAGACGCTGTTCACTACAGCGCCTTGTCGATTCTCGGTCAGATACTCAAACTTTGGGACGGCCCATCTGAAATACTTCCGTCACCACAGCGTAATCCATGTAGCCGAGGCGGGAGAGCGGCTTGTACCGGGTCACGTCCACCATGCCGTTGACGATTACATCATCGGAAATGTGCACCCCGACCACCTGACCGAAAATGACCCAGCTGTTCGTATCGGTTCCGTCGAGACCTTTCATACGGATGGTCTGAAGATGCTTGCACTCCAGGGCAGTTGCCGCCTTGGCAACCCGCGGCACGCTAACGAGATTGGATTGAGCCATCTCCAAACCCGTCAACTCAAATTCAGATTTCTCGTGCGGCACGGCAGCGGAGGACAGGTTCATCTCGTCTTTCAGATCGTAGCTTGCCATGTTGCAGACGAACTCACCGGTCGCATCAATGTTGGCAGCGCTGTCTTTATAGTTGGAGGACGAGAACATCACGATCGGCGGCGTATCGCAGACACAGTTGAAGAAACTGTAGGGAGCCAGATTGGTTTTCCCATCCTTGTCGACGCTGGAAATCCAACCGATCGGCCGCGGTGCGATGATCGCCTTAAATGGATTATGCGGCAGTCCGTGATCGTTTTTTTCTGTTTCGTAGAACATATTCAGTCCGTTTCCGTCCAGTTGGAAGTTATTTCGGAAAGATCCGGCCGCGGACGTTCAACGGGCGGCTGCGTGGCTGTTCCGATATGAACAAAACCTGCAAACCGCTCACCATCTTGAAGACCGAGATAACGCCCCGCTTCTTCATCGAACGCATACCACTCCGTCAACCACTGAGAGGCAAAGCCAGCAGCAGCGGCTGCAGAAACAAGGGTCATGCAAACGGCGCCGGCAGAAAGCTGCTGTTCCCAGACAGGTATTTTCGGGTGCTCTGCGGCCTTGCTTACAACACCGACAACCACAGGCGCGCGCGTGAACCGCGTCCGTTCCTTGTCGGTCTGGGCTTCATCAAGCGGTCCGTTCTTTCTGGCATAAAGCTCTGAAAGGAAGGCCCCGATCTTTTCGCCCTGCGATGCCCGGTAAGTGATGAAGCGCCAAGGCGCGAGCTTTCCGTGGTCCGGAACGCGCGCGGCAATGGTCAACAGATCTGTGAGCTGGGCATCATCCGGGCCAGGCGCCGACATGGTGACAGATGGGTGTGACCGGCGGGTCCGCAAAAACTCCAAGGTTTGAGGTGATCCCCTGCCAAACTCGGACATTCGGTCTGCCTTTCCGCAGATAGTTTCATTTGCAACTATCTACCTAATTGATTGTTGGGATTTGTCAACTGCACTCTTCAGGTCTTGAATTCGCCAAATTTTAAGGTCCATTACAAGAAACAGGCTGGAAGGTACCGCTGACCAGATGACATCGCTTGGCCAAAACGATAATAAGTGGGCATGCAGAATCCAACGACTTTGTTGAACCGGATCAAAGACACGCGCACCAAGGTGCAGCGGTTCGTCATGACTGCGCTCTGCGCGGCGCTGATTTCAGCGCTACCTGGCACAGCACAGGCCCAAACCAGTGCGCCGATGCCGCCTGCCATGAAGCCGGATCCAAACGCACCGTCCGCGGCGTCTCAGGAACCCATTCAGAATCTTCTCGACCGCGAACCGGAACCCTTGTTCTCGGACAACACGCTGGTTCCTTACGCGCCCGCATCCGGCGGCATTCAAGGAACGGCCGACGGGCTGGATGGCGGCGCACTTTATCTCATGGCGAAGCTGACACGTGACAGCCAACCGCTGAACGACAATCTCATTTGGCGCATCTACTCCGAAACGACCAACGCCGATGGCCGGCTTCAGTTGATTGCCACGTCGAAAGGCGGGGATGCCGAATTCCGTTTGGATCCGGGTGCATACATGATCCACACCTCCTACGGCTATGCGCAGGCTACCAACCGGATCGTGATCGGCAAGGAAGTCCTATCGAAAATGGTGACGTTAAATGCCGGCGGCATCAAATTCGACGCCACGCTGCCGGACGGTGCTCCTTTAGAAAGCGGGCCGGTGACGTTCGACATTTACAGTCGGGAATTCGATCAGCGCGGCGAACGAGATCTGATCGCCAGCAGCGTGAAGCCTGGTTCGATAATCCGTTTGAACGCAGACACTTACCACATTGTTAGCCGATACGGGGATGCGAACGCCGAAATCCGCGCCGACATCCAGGTCCTTCCGGGCAAGCTAACTGAAGCGACAATTTTCCACAAAGCGGCCGACATCACGCTGAAGCTTGTCAATGAACGCGGCGGCGAAGCCATCGCCAACACCACCTGGTCGGTTTTGTCACCAGGCGGTGATGTGGTCGTCGAAGCCACCGGCGCGTTTCCTGACTTTGTTCTTGCGGCGGGTGAATATGAGGCAGTGGCCCGCAACAACGGAAGGACTTACCTTCATACGTTCACGGTTGAGCCAGGTGCAGACCGCGAAGTGGAAGTGGTCTCTTCGATCAGCGAATTGGTCAGCGGATCATCAAGGGCGAACTGATCGCCCTTGGAGATTTCAGAATTTTCCAGGAAAGCAAAGCGACCGCCGGTCAATGACGGCTGAGCAGCCGTTCTTTTTGTTCGGCCGGTGCCATTTCCATTACTTTAGACTGCAAGAAATCCATGACTTCTTTTTGGTCCTTGAAACCAGAAATGGTTTCATATGGGATCGGCGCCCCTGCCCTTGCCCGGATTGCCTGCCCGAGTGTCCGGCGAAACTCGCGGACATAAAGCGAAAGACGAAGGGTCAGCGAGAACCGGCTGACCAAATGAAACAACCAGGAATTCTGGCCTTCAAAGTGGATCGGCAAGACGGTCGCTTTGGATGAGCGGATCATCTTCGCCGTAAAGGTTTTCCATGGCAGTTCTTCGGCACGGCCGAACGGCTTTTGCGCCGTTGCAACGCCCCCACCTGGAAACACGATAATCGTCGTGCCTTCTTCCAGGAGTTTCAGCGCCTCCTTGCGGGTCGCCATATTTGTCTTGAGCGCTTCTTTGGTTTCCTCAAAATCGACCGGCAAGGAGAATGGCCGAATCTCAGGAAGCTTGAGCAGCTCGTTGTTGATCATGATCTTGAACGGGCGGCCGAGTTGTTCGGCAAGGGACAGAATTGCCAGACCATCGCCGATGCCATACGGGTGATTGGCAATCAGAACCAAAGGCCCATCCGGCACATCCTTGGGCGGCCATTCACCACTGTCCACCGAGACACGAATGTTGATGAGACGCAGAAGTTCGCTCCACATGTAATCTGTGGTTACGATGGACTGCTTCCAGATCTCGTAAAGATCAAGAAGCTTCCGGCGCCCTGACAAGCGCTCAATCGACCGGATCACCATGCGTTTCAGCGGATGGTGATCTGGGTTGGCGTAGCTGAATTCTGCGTAATCCACGATAAGCCGACTTCGTTTGTTACATTGTTTGTACCCGCTACCCGCGTCCGGACCAGCGGAATTGAAACGCTCTAACAGACTCTCTGTTGCAGCCGTATGACATCACACTGCCCTTAAGTAAGGGCAGTGTGCAAGCTGGCATTTTTTCCGTTAACAAAACGGAAGTTCGATCATTTCAGATCCGGCGGCGTCGCTTCTTCGACAAATGCGGCCACCGCTTCGTCCAATCCCATCGGCGTCTGGTTTTTGGAACCAAGACGGCGGATGTTGACCGTACGCTCTTCCGCTTCCCGCATGCCGCAGACCAGGATGACCGGAACCTTGGCAAGCGAGTGCTCGCGGACCTTGTAGTTGATCTTCTCGTTGCGGAAGTCGGTTTCAACCTTCAGGCCCTTAGAGCGCAGAAGATCAGCCACTTCCTGACCATAATCGTCAGCCTCTGACGTAATGGTTGCAACCACGATCTGCAAGGGTGCGAACCACAGCGGGAAGTGCCCGGCATAGTTCTCGATCAAGATCCCGAGGAACCGCTCCATGGAGCCACAGATCGCCCGGTGGATCATCACCGGCGTTTTCTTTTCGCCGTTGTGATCAACATAAAACGCGCCGAAGCGTTCCGGCAGGTTGAAGTCAACCTGGGTCGTGCCACACTGCCACTCCCGGCCAATCGCATCCCGAAGCGTGTATTCGAACTTAGGTCCGTAGAACGCGCCCTCGCCCGGCAAGATATCCGTCTTCACGCGGCCGTCTGATTGCTCTTCGATCTGCTTCAGCACATCGGACATGATGCCTTCTGCATGATCCCAATTTTCATCGGAGCCAACGCGTTTTTCCGGCCGTGTCGACAGTTTGACGACGATCTCTTCAAAGCCGAAATCCTTGTAGACCGACAGAATGAGATCGTTGATCTTCAAGCATTCGTCAGCCATCTGCTCTTCGGTGCAGAAAACGTGGGCATCATCCTGGGTAAAGCCGCGCACGCGCATCAAGCCGTGCAAGGCACCTGACGGCTCATAACGGTGAACAACGCCGAATTCGGACAAGCGCATCGGCAGGTCGCGGTAGCTCTTCAAACCGTGCTTGAAGATCTGAACGTGGCCCGGGCAGTTCATCGGCTTGAGCGCGTAGACGCGATCGTCCTCGCTCTCTGGATCCGCGCTCTGAACGGCGAACATGTTCTCCTTGTACCAGCCCCAGTGGCCGGAGGTTTCCCAGAGCGAGGTGTGCAGTACTTGCGGTGCGTTCACCTCGTCATACGTCCCGCGCAAACGGCGGCGCTTATAGGCAATCAGGTTCTGGAACATGTCCCAGCCCTTCGGATGCCAAAAGACGACGCCCGGTCCTTCTTCCTGGAAATGGAACAGGTCCATCTCGCGGCCGAGTTTGCGGTGATCGCGCTTTTCCGCTTCCTCCAGCATGTGAAGGTAGCCTTTCAGCTCCTTCTCATTGTGCCAGGCTGTCGCATAGATGCGGGTCAGCATTTCATTGTTGCTGTCCCCGCGCCAATAGGCACCGGCAACCTTCATCAGCTTGAAGGCGTCGCCAATCTGCTTGGTGGAAACCATGTGCGGGCCACGGCAGAGATCCAGCCACTGGCCCTGCTTGTAGATCTTGATTTCCTGGTCTTCCGGGATCGCATCGACAAGCTCGACCTTGTAGTGCTCACCCTTGGCGGCAAAATAGGTCTTGGCTTCTTCGCGGGTCCAGATTTCCTTTGTGAACTGCGCACCGCGCGCGATGATTTCGCGCATTTTCTTTTCGATGATCGGCAGCTCTTCCGGGTTAAACGGCCAGTCAGACCCGGCATTGGCCGATCCTTCCGGGTGAACCCGTTTGAAGTCATAGTAAAAACCGTTTTCGATCACGGGCCCGATGGTCACCTGCGTACCCGGCCACAACTCCTGAACAGCTTCCGCCATAACGTGAGCTGCATCGTGCCGGATCAACTCCAGCGCGCGCGGGTCTTCCCGGGTCACGATCTCGATATTGGCGTCCGCATCGATGGGATCGGTGAGGTCTTTTAACTCCCCGTCGAGGGTCATCGCGACGGCCTTTTTGGCCAGCGATTTGGAAATGCCGGTCGCCACGTCGAGACCGGAAGTCCCAGCTTCATAGGCGCGCACGGAATTGTCGGGGAAGGTCAATTGAATCATGTCAGTCTCCTGCTCACTCCTGCACACACAGCAGGTAAGCGATGTCTTTGGTCTTGAGATGTGTGCTGATACGGGATTCAGCCTAAAACGGCAACCTTTTCCGAAACCGGCGAGATGATCGTCTGGGTCGATCCGCAGAAACGGGCTGACAGTCACCTATCCGTTCGGCGGATCAGCCTTCTTGATTGCAGCCCACTCTCCGTCGTTGATCATGGCCCGGAAAGCGGAGTTGATCTTTTCGGCATGCAACGCGCCGCACTCCGTTTTGGCGAAAAGGATCCAGACGCTGAGTTCATTGATCGGGCTGGTTTCATCGTAAACGATGTTGTCGACACCTGCTTCTGCAATTGCCCTCAGGCCGGATTGCTCTTCGATGATCGACCCGTCCAGACGGCCCGCGGACAACATTCTGATATTGTCCAGATCCGAGTTTGGCTCGCGGCTGAAGTCGATTTCATCGTTGGCCGTTAGCGATTTCGGATAGGCGTATTGGGCAGTCAAGCCGATCCGGAGGCCTTCCAGATCAGAAACACTTGCCGGCACCGAGCCACTCTTTCGAACAAACGCAAAGTCGCGCTTCGTTAGAATTGGCAGCGATTTGTAGGACGCGACATCCGCGCCAGCACTGGAATGGGGCATCAGCGCGTCGACCACCCCCATCTGAAACAATCCAAGAGCGCGTTTTTTCGGATAAAGCCTGATGTCCAAAGCCAAGTCCGCGCGCCTTGCCGCGGACTGCAATAAAACGACGAACTCCCCTTCGCTCTCACTCTCAACAAAATGCGGAATCTCGGCGGCTGCAACGGTCATCTTGTTACAGCCATCTGCAGCAAGAGAGCCCGGCGCCAACAGGAACGTTAGGCTCAACATTCCCGAGACTGTGAAAAACGATTTGAACCTATTCAGCAAAACACTGTGCCTTTGAGCGGCAAGCCAGCCTGGACTTGCCAGAGAGTTCCCTGATCGCGGGCGAAATCAAAAACATCTTAAGACGGCTAGCGTTCTAGGGTTTGTGGGGATTCATTTTGAATTGATGACGGCCGCTGCGATGTAAATGAATGCCTCGAAGCTGCGATCGGTTTTGCAGGCCCGCATGGCGATTCGCTTGAACTCTTTGAGTTGACAGAAGA